>NZ_CANLSU010000001.1 GCF_947493875.1 uncultured Marinococcus sp.
TCTTCGTCAGTGGATGCGCCGGAGTCCTCGGAGTCCTCAGTGCCGCTGTCTCCGGAAGGAGCAGAAGAGGAGTCCTCAGCGGATTCCTCTTCGTCAGTGGATGCGCCGGAGTCCTCGGAGTCCTCAGTGCCGCTGTCTCCGGAAGGAGCAGAAGAGGAGTCCTCGGTGTCCTCAGTGCCACTGTCCCCGGAAGGAGTAGAAGAGTCTTCATTGCTGCTGTCTTCAGTGGATTCTTCTTCGTTTGTTGAACTTCCGTCATTTTCTGCTTCATCCGTAGTATTCGATTCATCTGTGTTTTCATCGGAGCTGTCATTGTTTTCATCGCCTGATGACTCCGAGGAGTTATCTTCAGGTTCTTCCGCACTGTCGTCGGAAGAATCTGAAGTAGAGGAATTATCCCCGCCTTCGGTTTCGTTGTTTTCATCCGTACTGTTTTCTTCATTATCATTACTGGAGTCGTCACTGCTGCCCGAGTCCCCAGAATTTTGATTTTCATTATCGTTGTTTGAAGACTCATTACTGTCTGTATTTTCTTCGGCATCATCGTTGTTCGAATTACTATTGTTGTTTCCTGAGTCTCCGCTGCCGGAGTCTTCGTTGTTTCCAGAATTGTTATCGCCGGAATTATCATTGCTGTTATTGCCGGAATCGCTATTCTCATCCGAACTGCCGATGTCAACTCCGCTGGAATCATTGGATGCCCTGCCGTGAGTATCTACAGCACGGACAGTATACTCACCGTTTCCATCAGTATCAAATTCTGTGGTCTCACGATCGATGACATTGTCGACTTCGTCGCCGTCATTAAAGATACGATAGCCGATCACATCGTTATCATCGGAGGCTGACCAGGTGAGAGTGCCATCATCATTGGATACTCCGGTGACCCGGGAAGGATCTCTGTTATTTTCAGGAGCATCTTCATCTGGAACAAGGTTGTCCCAATCGTCCGGCAGATATTCCTGAATTTCTTCTTCATCGCCGTCCAATAGGTACTCGTCATTTAAAGAAATACCATCCTGCATAAATTCAGAAGGAGTATCATCGTATCCAGGATAACGGTCTCCGTCGATAGTTACATACTCAATTTCTTCGATACTGTCATCCTCTTCAGTAGGAGCGAATTTCTCATTGAGAATATCTTCATTTACCAGATCCGCTTCTTCGCATAAATCAGTAGGCTGTTTACCAGAGAGTCCACATATTTCTTCTGTAGAAATCCCCTCCGGCTCAGAGAAGGTGTCCCCGGCCCCGATTAAATTATCTTCAGTGTTAGAAGCGGCATTCATGATATCTGCCCAGATCTGCTGAGTTCTCTGCGAATAAGAGAGGCCCTGTGCATCTTCAATGCCAATCTGTTCATTATACCCAAGCCATAGACCGAAGGTTACGTTGGGATTATAGCCAACGAACCAGGAGTCGATCTGGTTATTTGTTGTACCTGTCTTTCCGGCCCAGTCGCCGTCAATATTCAGGCGATCGGGAAGAGAACTTGCAGTACCGTCTGATCCTAATACATCACGAAGAATATCTGTAATGAGAAAACTCGTTTGTTCAGAAAAAGGATTGGTGGATTCCTCTTCATGCTCGAAGACCGTTTCGTCTGTACTGTCGGTAATAGAAGCTACCATGTAAGGTTCATGATGTTCTCCTCCGGCAGGGAAGGTCGTAAACGCACTTGTATTTTGTTCTACACTCACGCCCCGGCTGAGTCCGCCGATGGCAGTGGAAGGGGAAATGCCATTTTCCACGACATTTTCCATACCGAGATCGTTAAGTGCATTTTCTTTCGTTGATTCATCGAGCATGCCAAATACCCGGACGGCCGGTATGTTGCGTGATTGGGCCAATGCGCTTCTGGCATCAATAAAGCCTTCATATTCTCCGTCAAAATTACGGAGCTCTTGATCATCAGCTCCGTATTCGGTAGGAATATCAAGTAGTGTCTGTCCGGGATGCAGAAGACCTTCTTCAATAGCCGGTCCGTAATCAAGCAGTGGTTTCATGGTTGAGCCATTCTGCCTGCGCGTCTGGGTGGCATAGTTTAATGAACTTGTTTCAAAATCACGGCCGCCGACGAAGCTTAAAATAGCACCGCTGTTGTTTTCAATCATCATGCCGCCAACCTGCTCTGCTTCGCCTTCTTTTTCCGGTCCAAAGTAGTCGTTGCCATCTACTGCTTCCTGCATAGCGTCATAGGTGTCTTTATGAACCGTCAGTTCAATGTCATACCCGCCTTCAGCAACTTCGCGGCTTGCTTCCTGATTATATTGCTGAATAGTTTCCTGCCGTTCTTCGTCTGATAAATTTTCCAGCTGCACGTCGTCCTCGGCGAGCATTTCCTCACGCATAATCCGTGTAGCCCGGCGCTGAGTTTCATTAATTAGGTAAGGATACTCCTGAGCTACTTCTTCTTTCGGCTCAGCAAGATTGCTTCGGATATCATAATTCATTGCTTCAGCGTATTCTTCCTGAGAAATGGAGCCGACCTCGAGCATATTACGTAAAACTTCATTTTTACGGTTCAAACCTGCAGAAAGGTCCTCTTTCACATCCCCATTACTCTCAAATGGAGTGTACGTATAAGGATTTTGAGGAAGTCCGGCAATATAGGCGGACTGGGCCACATTTAGTTCTGAAGCATCAATGCCGAAGATACCCTGGGCTGCTGCCTGGGCTCCTGCGATATTTTCTCCGTTGGCATTCCGGCCAAACGGGACAATGTTCATATAGGCTTGAAACAGTTCATCCTTGGTAAAGTAAGTCTCCATTCTCAACGCCAAAGCAACTTCTTTGGCTTTTCTCTCGAAGGATACTTCTCTGGTCAGCAGCTGGTTTTTAACAATCTGCTGGGTTAATGTCGAACCGCCCGTTTGAGTAGAGGAGTTCGTTAACTCCTGGTATGTAGCACGCATTAATGATTGAGGATTGATCCCGCTGTGCTCATAAAAAGCCCGGTCCTCTGTGGACAAAAAGGCATCCTGAAGATTGGGGGAAACATTGTCGAGTTCTACACGCTGCCTTTCCAATTCTGAAGGAAGCTCCCCTAATTCTTCTCCGCTGGCAAAATGGACGGTGCTGTTTTCGGCGTAGCTATATATTGATTCCTGCATTTCTTCTTCCGTGTAAGCTTCCTGTCCCTTAACCAAGGAGGCGAAAAAGCCTGCACCGATTGACCCGATAAATATAACAGCTAAAATAAAAACGATAAAAAGGGTGAGAAATGAAAGACCAACAATGCGCGGGGTGTTTCTTGAGCTCGTTTGGTCGTGGCGCCCCATAATTATTACGATCTCCCTTCTGTAGGTGGCTTTGTCTATGAATTCATACATTGACAGTGTTGAAAGTATTGTGCTAAAAATAAAAAGAGCGCAAACTTGAAAACAAACTATAACATACAGCTATGAAGGATGAAAGTAACTATAGGACCTACAGTCACAGAGAGTCGGCGTCTGCTGAAAGTCGAACTGCAGCCTTTGGCGAATTACACATCCAGAGCTTCTTTCAGACCTTTGATTAAAAAGTCCTGAAACGGTGTAATGCATCGTTATCAACATGAAGCCGGGAAGCTCATGCTTCCAACAAGGGTGGTACCGCGGTCATCATCGTCCCTTTTCGTTTTTCGAAGCGAAGAGGGACTTTTTTATGTACCTGTATCTATATATATCCAAGTTTAGAGTGTTTTTAAACCAGAAAGGGGAAAGTTATGGGCATTTGGGAGGAATTAGAGGAAAGAGGACTTGTGAATCAGGTGACAGAAAGAGAAGGACTTAAGAATCAGTTAAATAACGGTCAGCTCCGTTTTTACTGTGGATTTGATCCTACAGGAGACAGCCTCCATATTGGTCACCTGCTGACAATTATTTTAATGCGCCGGATGCAGCTGCACGGGCATCAGCCAATTGCTCTTGTAGGCGGGGGCACTGGAATGATTGGGGACCCGAGTGGGAGAAACGCGGAACGCTCTCTGAACGAACCAGACATTGTGGAAGGTTTTTCACAAAAAATTCGTACCCAGCTCGAAAAATACCTGGATTTTGACGGGGCGTATGGTGCAGAAATTGTAAACAACCATGACTGGCTTGGAAGCATGACTCTCATCAGCTTCCTTAGAGACTTTGGGAAGCATTTCAGCGTCAATTATATGCTTGCCAAAGAATCAGTGGAATCCCGGATTCAGGAAGGCATTTCTTTTACTGAATTCAGCTACCAGATAATGCAGTCAATCGATTTTTACTACCTGTACAAAAATCATCAGTGTACGCTTCAAATCGGTGGCAGCGACCAATGGGGCAATATTACCGCTGGTTTAGAGCTGATTCGCCGTCTGGAATATGAAGATGAGGAAAAATCTCCTGCTTACGGTATGACAATCCCATTAGTGACTAAAGCCGACGGCACGAAATTTGGAAAAACAGCCGGGTACGCAATATGGCTCGATCCTGAAAAAACATCTCCATACGAAATGTACCAATTTCTGCTTAATACAGACGATCGTGATGTATTAAAGTTTATACGCTACTTTACGTTTATTGATCAGGAAGAAATGAAAGAGCTTGAAGAAAAGATGCAGACAGAGCCTGAAAAAAGGGAACCTCACCGGAGGCTTGCCCAGGAAATCACCTCATTTGTCCACGGCCGGGCAGCGCTGAATCAGGCTGAAAACATTACGAAGGCTCTGTTTGGCGGAGGCGAGCTCACAGCGCTGACAGCAGATGAAATAGCGCAGGGCTTTAAGGATGTACCATCGTACACGATGGAAACAGAGGAACAAAACCTGGTGGAGCTCTTGGTTCAAGCGGGCATAGCAGGTTCAAAACGACAGGCCAGGGAAGATGTGCAGAATGGGGCCGTATATATTAATGGAGAGAGAGAACAGAGTACAGACAAAACGGTAGGGAAAAATGATTTAATTGACGATCAATTTATCATTATGCGCAGAGGTAAAAAGAAATATTTTCTGATTCTAAAAAACAATGGGTAAAAACCGGCCGGAAAAAACTGGGGAAATATAAAAAATCCCGTGCAGATCAATATCTGCACGGGATTTTTACTATTAACGGGAGTAGTACTCAACGATCAGTGCTTCGGAAATTTCCGCAGGAAGCTCAGAGCGTTCAGGGTAACGACTGTAGGTGCCCTGAAGGTTGTCAGCATCAAATGTGAGATATTCCGGAACGAAAGAATTAGCTTCAAGTGCGTCCTGGATAGCGCTCATGTTGCGGGACTTTTCACGAACACTGATGGTTTTTCCTGGCTCTACGCGGTAAGACGGGATATCTACACGATTTCCGTCTACAGTGATGTGGCCATGGTTAACCAGCTGGCGTGCGCCGCGGCGTGTGCGGGAAAGGCCGAGACGATAAACAAGGTTATCGAGACGGGATTCAAGCAGAATCAGGAAGTTTTCGCCGTGTACACCAGGCAGTTTGCCAGCGATATTAAATGTGCGAAGGAATTGGCGCTCATTTAAGTTGTACATGAAACGAAGCTTCTGTTTTTCCTGCAGTTGAACACCGTATTCGGATAATTTTCTGCGCTGCGTTGGGCCATGCTCTCCCGGCGGATAAGGACGTTTTTCGAGTTCTTTTCCTGTACCACTGAGAGAGATGCCGAAGCGGCGGGACTTTTTCCAGGTTGGACCTGTATAGCGTGCCATAATGGCATCCTCCTCTATTAAAACAAATTTTGGTATAAAAACACTGTTGGCGAATCTCCCGTCATGCTCATTTTGCCCTCGTATGTCTTCGCCCCGACAGCTAGGGGTTACGCAACACACCTTGCTTACCGCAAGGAGCAAAATGGAAAGCACATGCAAGGCTTGCCCAGGCTGTCTTTTACACAACCGTCATTATAACTTCTGGCTGATGGCAAGTCAATATGTTTTAACCTGAAGGAAGTGAACTTAAGTAAAAAAACTCTGTAGCGAATAAAAAAGCCGGGAAGCTTAAATTAAGCTTTCCCGGTGGGGAGGTGAACTCTGGAAGGCTAACTTTTAATTGAAAACAGCCCGTGTTCAATTTCGTCAGCAAACTGACGCAGGAAGGACTCTTCCTGCTCGGAAAAACGGTTCAGTACAGGGCTGTCAATGTCGAGCACGCCGTATACTTCCCCTTCAGGAGTGAACAACGGCACAACTATTTCTGACTGGCTGGCGGCGTCACATGCGATATGGCCCGGAAAGGCGTGCACATCTTCTACGCGGACTGTCTGTTTTTTCTGGTAAGCTGTGCCGCAGACTCCTTTGCCCGGAGTGATGCGATTGCAGGCAGGCAGTCCCTGGAATGGTCCGAGAACGAGTTCATTTTCTGTTTCGTTCCAAATATAGAAGCCGACCCAGTTTACATTGGATAAAAATTGATTGAGCAGGGCGGAAGCGTTAGCTAAATTGGCGGTTTGATCATTCTCATCTGAAAATAATGCTTTCGCCTGCTGACATAGTGTTTGGTAGCTTTTCTCTAAAGATGAATCATAAGAAACCGGTTGAAAAGACATGAATATCCCTCTTTCATTGTCGTAGTTGCTTTCCTGTAAGAGCTGAAATGTCATTACTGCCTGCCAGCAGTCCCGAAGAAGCGTGGGCATCGGAACCGTATACAAGTGGTATCCCCATCTGTACTGCCGATTGTATTACCGATGGATGCGGGTACGGCTCAAGGCATTTTTCTTTTGTTGTCCCGGCACCGTTTGCATCAAGCTCTAGCCCTCTGGATTGAACCTCCATCAAAATAGCTTGAATAGCATTTTGATCAAGAAAATCGTATTCATAATTTCTGTGAAACTTCCGAATAAGCGTCATATGCCCGATCCTTTTTGGGGCGTATGTTCCAAGAGGCGCCCGAGTAGATCGGAGAACGGTGCGATAGTACAATTCCTCTGCTTTTTGCGGGCCCCCACTCAGACGGACAAAGCGGTCAAAGTGATCCGGGGAAAAATCAATACATATATATTCACTGTTTATTTTAATGAAGTGGGAGGAAAGAATGCAATCTTCAAGCTCAGGACCATATGTGTTCATAAATTGCTCTGTATTTTTCTCAAAGCCTTCAATAAAATCCACTTCAAGGCCTTTTTTAATCGAAATATCATTATTGTATTCTGACTGAAGGTCATTTAACTCGCGAAGATACCGGTCGAGCTGTGCAAGCGGCATGGCACTGTCTTTATCCGGGACTGGGTCCGTAAAGCCTTCAGGCAGAGGAGCGTGCTCGGTAAAAGTGATCGTTTTTATTCCGTTTTTAATGCAGGATTCAATGTAGTCATGAAACGAATCACTGCTTCCGTGCGGGCAGAAGGGAGAGTGAATATGGCCGTCACGAGTAATTGTCATAGGTATAAACACCTCTTTTAATGGAAAATATTATGTAAATATAGCTGAGTTAATTAAGGAAATAGGGAAAATGGATTTTCTAGAAATTTTCTTTATCGTCATATAACAATCACTGCGTTTACATGTTATCATAAGTTAAAGCAAACATAGTTGAAAAAATATTTTGAGTACGTTCGTGCACATAAAGTATCAGATAAGTATAAGTAACCCATAACGTGTAAATTATTGAAAAAACAAAGATGCACAGCGGGGAAAACTGGAGTGAAAAATTTGGTGACAACAATTGTAATTATAGTTCTGGTTATCATTATCGCCGCGTTTGTCATATACGGAGCATGGGGACGCAGACGCATTTACCGGGAGGTAGACCGCCTGGAGGATGCGAGGGCGAATTTGGCGGACCAGCCTGTGGCCGAAGAAATTGCGCGGGTCAAGGGCATGACAATGTCGGGAGAAACAGAAGAAAAGTTTGAATCATGGCGCAAGGACTGGGATGAAATTGTGGGAAAGCATCTGCCGGATATTGAAAAGGCTCTTTATGATGCGGAAGAAAAAGCAGACAAGTACAAGTTCAGTCAGGCTTCAGAAATCACTGCTGCTGTAGACACGCAGCTCACCAGTATTGAAGAGGAAATCAATAATATCTTTCTGGAAATAGAAGAGCTCGTACATAATGAATCTGATAACCGCCGCGGCATTGAAGAGTCGGAACAGAAATATGAAGAAATAAAACGTTTTGTTTCCCAGAACTGGCACACGCTTGGCAGGACAGCCCCGCTGTTTGATCAGCATATGCGAGATCTCCAGGTTTCTTTTGAAGCTTTTTACGAAGCGGTGGAGCAGGGTAACCAATTTGAAGCTAAACAGCTCAGACAGAAACTCGATGAAGATTTAGAACGTGAAGAAGCATCGCTTTATGCCGTCCCTGATATGCTTGCAAAGGTACGCCGGCGCCTGCCGGAAGAATGGAAAGCCCTGCGCGCCGGGCTGTATGAAATGGAAGAGCAGGGTTACCCTATGGACGCTTTTGCATTTGAACAACGACTGAATGAAAACGAAGCAGAAGCTGAGCAACTGCAGACGCGGATTGAGAGCCTGGATCTTGACGGGGTTGCGGAACGTCTTGCCGAGATGGATGCCTACAATGAAGAAGTGTACCGCATTCTTGAAGAAGAAGTGGAAGCCCGTGCCGAGGTCGAACGTCTGCTGCCGGAGGCGAATAAAGGCAGAGAGCAATTATCTACGCGGATGCAGACACTGTTAGTGGAAAAAGAATTTATCGAAGCCAACTACCGGATTCCATCGGAAACAGAGCATCTGATTGCCTCATCGAAACGACAGGTTGATGGAATTAGAAAGAGCGTATTACAATTGCAGGAGCAAAAAGAAAACAAAGAACACTCATTTACTCATATTGAGATGGAACTAAAGCAAATTCTTGAAAAGCAGGAAGAAGTTGAATCGGGCATTCTGGAAGCAGAGAATCAGCTCGGCGTACTCCGAAAAGATGAAACACAGGCAATGGAAACGCTCGAGGAGCTGAAGCGCCAGAACCGCATCGAAGAAATGAGAATGCAGCGCACAAGACTGCCTAAGCTTCCGCCAATACTTTTAAATGAAAAAGAATCAGCAGATGATAAAATTGCCCATGCTGCTGCGGCTCTTTCTGAGACTCCGCTTGAAATGTCGCAGGTTCGTGAAACGGTAGCTCAGGCAGAAGAAAGTGTCCGCACTGTCTCTACAATGCTTCGACGTATGGAAGAGCAGGCGTTGATGACTGAGCGTATCATCCAGCGTGGAAATTTATACCGCAGCAAGGAAGCTGAGCTTGACCAGAGTCTGCAGGAAGCAGAAAGTGCTTTCCGCAAAGGTCAGTATGAGCACGCGCTGCAGGTTGCTTCAGCGGCTGTTCGGAAAATGGATGACCGATTTGTAACAGAAGTGCTGCAGGAATCTGACATGCAGCTGACAGAAGCATAATCGACAAGCAAATAGTTGAGAAGCCTGAACTCAGGCTTCTTTTTTATGATATTAGCGAATGCTGGGAGGAATTTGAAATGTATTTTGATAACAGCGCCACCACCCAGCCATACCAGGAAGTGCTGAGTGCTTACCGGAAAGCGTCCGAAAGCTATTTTGCCAACCCTTCTTCTTTTCACCATAAGGGCGGCGAAGCTGAACGCCTGCTTGAATCTGCGAGAAGCCAGATCGCCCGGGAATTAAACGTGAAACCGGAGCACTGCTTTTTTACAAGCGGTGGTACAGAAGGAAACAATATGGTATTAAAAGGAGCTGCAGAGGCGCGGAAAAATCTTGGACATCATATTATAACGACGGCTGTTGAACACCCCTCAGTGATGGAAACCTGTGTCCATTTAGAGCAAAAAGGGTATCGAATAACATACCTTCCGGTTGGCACTGACGGCCGTATAAATACAAAAGATTTGCATAAAGCGTTAGAGCGGGATACTATCCTTGTTACAATTGGTCACACAAACAGTGAACTCGGTGCAGTACAGCCGATCGAGGCTATTGGAGAAATACTTTCTTCTTACCCTGATATTTATTTTCATACGGATTACGTGCAGGGGGCTGCCAAAATTCCATTAAATATTGAGAAGGCTGGTCTCGATTTTGTTACGGTCTCAGCACATAAATTTCATGGATTAAAGGGGACAGGAGTGTTATATAAGCACCCAAGAACAATGCTTGAGCCATTAGTCCACGGAGGCGGTCAGGAAAGCGGTGTACGTTCGGGGACGGAAAATACAGCAGGGGCTGCAGCTATGGCCAAAGCACTCCGCCTGGCAAAAGAGCGCTATGCTGCAAACAGCAGCAGAATTGAAGAAATTAAAAAACAGACAGCTGTGCGGCTGCAGGAAAGCGGCGGAGTGATCAACTCTCCTTTTTCCGGAGGGTCTCCCTTCATATTGAATGTCTCCTTCCCAGGTATAAAACCAGAAGTGCTTGTTGAAGCGCTCGCGGAAAGAGGAGCTTCCATTTCCACCAAAACAGCATGTGCTTCGAAAAACTCGGAGCCATCGGCCGTAATTCTGGCTGCTACGGGAGAGCGGAGGCTTGCGGAAAGTGCCGTACGGATAAGTTTCTCTGCGGATACCAGAAAAGAGGAAGCCGTTCATTTATGCAGCATGTGTGAAGAAGTGCTGCCGCAGTTAAAAAAGGTTATGGAGGAACAGCAATGAGAGAAGAATATTTATTAATTCGCTTCGGCGAACTTGCTTTAAAAGGAAAGAACCGAAAAGAATTTGAGCGGCAGTTAAGAGAAAATATTGATCATGCAGTGAAAGATTTCCCCCACTGTGAAGTGCGGCGGACCTACGGACGAATTGCGATCAATCTGCTGGGGGAACCTGCTGAAGAGGTTATTGAGGCAGTGAAGCCGGTGTTTGGAATATCTTCCATCAGCTATGCGAGAAAAGCAGACTTATCAGAAGAAGAGATACAGCAGACGGCCTATCAAATGTTTTCGGAATATAAGGATAGAAAAGCAACGTTTAAGGTGGAAGCAAGAAGGTCCAATAAAGACTTTCCTGTTCATTCCACGAAGCTTGCTCCAAGCGTTGGCAGTTATATTCTCCACCATACCGAAGGCGTCACAGTGGACGTGAAAAATCCGGAAGTGACCGTGGAAATTGATGTCCGAGAGCAGGGGGCCTATGTAAGCTGCGGACGTATTAACGGAGCAGGGGGTCTGCCTACAGGCACAGGCGGCAAAGTAGTCAGTATGCTTTCCGGGGGCATAGACAGTCCGGCTGCTGCATATTTAGCCATGAAGCGTGGAGTAACGATCGAGGCAGTACACTTTCACAGTCCGCCGTACACAAACGAACGGGCAAAGCAAAAAGTGGAGGATATTGCCCGGGTCCTCAGCCGGTTTGGAGGGAGTATCAATCTTCACGTGGTGCCATTTACCCGGATTCAGGAAGCTATCCGAAGCCAGGTGCCGGACGACCATACGATGACGATTACAAGAAGAGCGATGCTTGAGATCGTAACAAAAATAGCGGAGAAGGAAGACGCCAAGGCAGTAGTGAACGGTGAAAGCCTCGGGCAGGTGGCTTCCCAGACGCTTGAAAGTATGAATGTCATCAATGAAGTAACGAGTGTACCGGTGCTTCGGCCGCTGATTGCTATGGACAAAGAAGAAATTATCAGCATTGCTAAGCGTATAGGCACCTATGATATTTCTGTGCGTCCGTATGAAGACTGCTGTACCGTGTTTCAGCCGGACAGTCCCGCGACCAAACCGAAAATTGGTTTAGTTTACAAATATGAAAAACGCTTGAATAAAGAGGAACTGTTTGAAGAAGCGGTAGCTGAAACGAAGGTGATTTCTATATCTGGCGCAAAGAGTGAAAAGGAAGAGTTTGAAGACCTTCTCTGAAAAGCTTTTTTCATTCATGAAGATGGTATAAAATGGAATTTAAAAAGAGTTGAAACAAAACGGGAAGTTGCCCGTAAAAAGGAGAGGCGGTTAATGCTGTGAAAACACTTTGGTATAACGGAAACATTTATACGATGAAAAAAGAAGGGGAACAGGTGGAGGCAGTCCTGACCGCGGACGGGACAATCGAAAAAGCAGGCATGCTCAGAGAAATAGAAAAAGAATTGCAAAATGCTGCTGTCCGCCGGATAAATTTAAACGGTAAGGCAATGTATCCGGGTTTTACAGACAGTCATTTACATATGATCGGGCTGGGGGAAACGATGATCCAGCTGGATCTGTCAGAGTGCACCTCGGCAGAAGAAATGGCTGCGCTGATTAAGGAGAAAACAAAAGACATTCCTGCCGGAGAATGGGTCATAGGGGAAGGATGGAATGAAAACAATTTCCCTGACCGGAAAATTTTCCACCGGGAGGAGCTTGATGATTTAGTGCCCGCTCATCCATTGCTTTTGACCCGGATATGCCGCCACGCGGCACTGGTTAACACACGCGCCCTTGATGCTGCAGGTATTGATAAAGATACTCCGGATCCGGAGGGAGGCATCATTGTTAAATCAAGTCACGGAGAGCCAACAGGTTATTTGCTCGACCAGGCCGCTGATTTAGTGAAGGATGAAATCCCAGAGGTGTCTGAGGAATATTTACATGAAGCACTTGGAAAAGCTGTGCGCTACATGCATCAGTGTGGACTGACCGGCGGGCATACAGAAGATCTTAATTACTACGGTGGGTTTAAGCGGACATTGGACACGTTCAGGGATATTTTGGCGGCTACTTCATTTCGGGCCCACCTTCTTGTGCATCATGAAGTGTTTCCGGATTTTATACAGCACGGCCATACCTATGGGCTTCTTGAGGAAGGCCTGGAGCTTGGCGCCATGAAAATATTTGCGGATGGAGCGCTCGGCGGACGTACCGCCCTTCTCAGCCGTCCCTACAATGATGCTCCTGAAACAGCAGGCGTTGCTATTCATTCGAGAGAAGAGCTAAAACAGCTCGTGGCAGAAGCGAGAAAAGAAAAAATGCCAGTGGCTGTTCACGCTATAGGTGATTTAGCTCTGGAATATGTAATAGATGCTTTAGAAGCCTGGCCGGTGCCGGAAGGAGTGCGGGACCGGATTATTCACGTCCAAATCGCCAGGGAAGATTTGGTGGAACGGCTGAAGGCTCTGCCGGTGGCACTCGATCTGCAGCCGCGGTTTGTGCTTTCGGACTTTCCGTGGGTCGAAGAACGTCTTGGCAAAGAACGCCTTCGTTATTCCTTCGCCTGGAAAACACTCCTTGATCAGGAGATAATCTGCGCGGGAAGCTCAGACGCTCCGATCGAATCTGTAGACCCGAGAACCGGAATTTACGCGGCTGTCGCGCGGAAAAACCCGGGAGAGCCGCACAACGGTTATATGCCGGAAGAAAAGCTGACTCCCTTTGAAGCCGTGGAGCTGTATACCGGTGGCAGTGCCAGGGCGATCAGCCGGGAGCACGATCTTGGCAGGATCGCTCCTGGTTACAAGGCAGACTTTACGATACTCCGGAAGGATCTTTTCCGAATTGAGCCGGAAGAGATTTTAACAGCCGAAGTGGAAGCGACTGTTGTAGGGGATACGGTCGTGTTTCTGCCGGAGGAGAGCAGAATCGAAATTAATAATGAAATGGAGGAACAATCATGAACGCAAAAAGGTGGTTTGCTTTATTAGCGGCAGCGGTGCTTCTCATCGTTTCCCTTGGCGCCCAGACAGCTTTTTCCCTGTGGAATACAGTCTCGAACCAGGCGCAAAATCAGCAGAATCAGGAAGATATAGTAAAAGAGGGCTCTTCAGACAGCCGAATTGCTATGCTTGATGTCGAGGGGACCATTCAATCCTCGGGCGGATCCGGAGCTTTTTCCGGTGAAGGCTACAACCATGAGGAATTTCTGAATAATCTGGAGGAAGCCGGATCAAGTGCAGATGTGGATGGTATTATTATTAATGTAAACAGCCCGGGCGGCGGTGTCGTTGAAAGCGATGAAATCCACGACGCTGTAGTCGAGGTACAGGAGGAAGAAAATAAGCCTGTGTATGTTTCAATGGGGAATACGGCTGCCTCCGGGGGCTACTATCTCGCAGCCCCGGCGGATAAAATTGTAGCTCATTCAGCGACTATTACCGGTTCGATAGGTGTAATTATGTCCTCCCTGAACTACTCCGAGCTGGCTGAAAACCTTGGTATTGAAGGGGTTAACATAACGAGCGGAGAGTTTAAAGATATGGGATCACCCACAGAGGAAGTAACTGAGGAAGACCGGGAAATTATGCAGGGCATCGTCGACGATATGTATGAAGATTTTCTCCAGGTCGTCATTGACGGAAGAGGATTTAGTGAAGAAAAGGCACGCGATTTGGCTGATGGCCGGATTTATACAGGGGAGCAGGCGGAAGAAAATGGATTGATCGATGAGCTTGGGACTTCAGAGGACACTATCGCAATGATGGAGGAAGATCTTGAACTCGGAGACGCTACTGTAGAACGCTACACTTCGGATGGATTCAGCTGGCAGTCGCTGCTGCAAAATTCCGTTCAGGGAATGTTCATTTCTGATGAGAAGCTGCTTGGACTCCAGGAGCTGTTGAAATCAGTCGGAAGCGACAGTCCGCGGCCAATGTATTTGTATGAAGGATAGGAGGGATGAAGATGACTACAGACGGCCGCTATCCGGAGGATGCACAGGGAACTGAACGAACAGCGCCGGAAGAAAGCAATAAGAATGCCGATTCTCTGTCCGGGGCAGCAGATAAGCAGAAGTACGCCGCAAAAAATGAAACGAAGGAAGAGCTGTTTGCAGGGTTTTGGATGCGCTTTTGGGCATACCTTACCGATTTGATTATACTTTTTTCCTTGAATGGGCTCCTTTTATCTCCATTCTATTTTACGGGAGAAGGAGAAATTTGGGGATTCATCACATTGTATGCTGTATTTAACGCAGTGATCACCTACGGATATTTTGTGCTGATGACAAAACTTTATGGGCAGACGCTCGGTAAAATGATTTTTGGCTTGAGGGTTGTCCGGGTGAACCGGGAAAAACTAAAATGGTCTGATATCATTTTTAGGGAAATCGTTCTCCGGTTTGCCTACCGCAGCCTGGTTATTACCAATCTGGCTTATATTGTAGTAGCCTTCACACCACAAAAGGCTGGTATTCATGATATGATTGCCGATACGAGGGTCATTCATACAAGAAAATGATGCCCGTGAACAAAAAGTGAAGGAGGAGTAAAATGACAGCAGTAACGTTTAAAGAAAAACCGGTGACACTTGTGGGAGACAAAGTAGAAGTCGGAGAATACGCTCCCGATTTCACTGTACTCGCTAACGATATGACTCCGGTATCATTAAGTGATGCCGCAGGCAAAGTAAGGTTAATCAGCGTAGTACCATCTATTGATACAGGGGTCTGCTCGCAGCAGACACGGAAGTTCAACGAAGAAGCTGCTTCGCTTGAAAATGTGGAAGTATGGACTATCAGCTGTGATCTTCCTTATGCCCAGCGGCGCTGGTGTGCAGCAGAAGGAATCGAAAACGTCCGTGTACTGTCCGACCATAAAGACCTGGACTTTGGCGAACAGTTTGGCCTTGTAATGGATGAAATGAGACTGCTTGCCCGTTCGGTGATCGTAGTGGATAGCGAAGGCAAGGTTTCCTATAAGGAAGTTGTTTCAGAAGGAACGAATCATCCGGATTACGAAGCGGCAATAAACGCAGCCAACAACACAAACTAATGAAGAAAATGGCGCCTGCAAGGGCGTCATTTATTCTGTTTTCATTACTTCTCTTTAAAGACCACATCTGCTATACTGGCGTATTGTAAAGTGAGAGCGGAGAAGCATTTACGCTGCAGAAGGAGGGCTTGTCATGGATGAAACGACACCGGTGGAACAATTATTTGAATTGGTGGATGACCTTACAAAAACGATACAGCAGGAACTGAGTATAACGTATTTAGAAGCGATAGCCGAAGCTGGAGAGGATATCTTTCAGGGCACAGTAGTGCAGCGTATATCTGCCGAGGAAAAAGATCGTCTGGAGCAGAGTCTGGAAGAAAAGATGCCTGAAGCGATGGAGCAGGAGGATATTCGTAAAGCGTTTCAGCTCGCTTTGATTAAAGGAATGAAGCAGTCCGTACAGCAGCATCATGCTATTACACCGGACGCTGTTGCTATTTTCATGGGTTATTTAGTAGACAAGCTGATGAACGGACGTAAAGAATTTGTGGTCGCGGACCCGGCTGTAGGTACAGGCAATCTGCTGTCAGCCGTATTAAACCAGCTGTCGGAAAAAAATATTGAGGCCTACGGTTCCGAAGTTGATGAAACGTTAATTAAAATTGCCTATACGCTCGCGAACCTGCAGGAGCATGCTGTTCAGCTGTTTCATCAGGACAGTATCGAACAATTCGGTGCGCCTGCTCCGGATGTGGTCATGAGTGATCTTCCGGTCGGCTACTATCCGAAAAATCAAATAGCCGAACTGTATCAGCTGGGCGGCACAGACGGAAAATCCTACGTGCATCACCTGCTTGTGGAGGGCATGATGAACCGGTTGAAGCCGGGTGGTTTTATGATGCTTCTTATTCCAAACAACCTGTTTGAAGATGAAAAAGCAGCGGAGCTTCAGGCTTATGTAAAAAGACATGCGCATACGCTCGGTCTTCTTCAGCTGCCGGAAACGATGTTTCAGGCCAAAGAAGCCTCAAAAAGTATATGGATGCTTCAAAAGAAAAGTCCTGATGTAAAACAGCCGGGGCAGGCACTGTTGGCAGAGCTGCCATCATTCAGCCGTCAGGAAGCTCTGCAGGATATGATGAAGCGGATCAATGACTGGTTTGTACAGGAAGGGTTTATCGATAAATAAAGAGAGTAATTATTAGGAGTGGAGAAAGAATGTCTACCATTATTGCTATTAATGCGGGGAGCTCCTCGCTGAAATTTCAACTGCTGCAGATGCCTGAAGAGACCATTATCACTAAAGGGGTCGTGGAACGGATCGGCCTGGAATCCCCTTTTATTACCGTGGAGGTGCAGGGGGAAAAGAAAACCGAATATCCTTCCCTGCAAAATCATGAAGAGGCTGTAAAAGCCCTGTTGGACTCGTTAACAAAATATAATGTTATCACCGATGTTAATGACATTGAAGGTGTGGGCCACCGGGTAGTTCACGGAGGCGAAGCATTTTCGGATTCTGTATTAATTACAGAGCAGGTACTTAGCGAACTGGAAAACGTAAGCGAGCTTGCCCCGCTTCACAACCCGGCTAACATTGTCGGGATTAAAGCGTTTCGTGATATTCTCCCGGATGTACTATCTGTAGCTGTATTTGACACAGCGTTTCACCAGTCGATCCCGAAAGAAAAATATTTATATGGTGTTCCTTATGAATACTACGAAAAGTATGGTGTTCGTAAATATGGCTTTCACGGAACCTCCCATAAATATGTCAGTCAGCGGATGACAGAGTTAATGGATCGTCCTGAAAATGACCTGAAAATCATTTCGTGTCATATTGGCAACGGTGCCAGCATTACGGCGGTGGACCAGGGAGCTTCTGTCGATACGTCGATGGGCTTTACTCCGCTTGCCGGCGTAATGATGGGCACCCGCTCCGGCAACATTGACCCGGCCCTGATTCCATATTTAATGGAAAAAACCGGCCAGACAGCTGCGGAAATTATTGATACACTGAATAAAAAAAGCGGGCTGCTTGGTGTAAGCGGAGCGTCCAGTGATTTCCGCGATGTTGTTCAGCAGGCGGAGCAAGGCGTTGAAAGAGCTCAGACAGCGCTCGATATATATTTAACCCGGATGCATAAATATATTGGCACCTATGCAGCCAGTATGAACGGTGTCGATGCGGTTATATTCACCGCCGGTGTAGGCGAAAACAGTGCGCTGGTCCGTGAAAAAGTAATGGAGGGCCTTGAATTTATGGGCATTCAAATTGATAAAGAGAAAAACAGCCAGGCTTCGGGAGAGGCGTTTATTCAGACAGGTGACTCCCGGGTGGCCGTTGCAGTGGTTCCTACCGACGAAGAAGTAATGATTGCACGGGACACAGTCCGGCTCGGCCAGATTCAATAAGTAAGACTCAACTCCTGTTTCGGTGAAGCAGGAGTTTTTTACAAAATATATGATATTTCTGCATATATTCTCTGGATAATGGGAAAGAAGGAGTAACAGTACTTTGAAGGGAGACAGATTTATGCAAACAGCTGAAATGCGCTGCAAACTTCCTGTCTCAGCATTAGCGGAGCGCTGCGATCCGCGCATGTTTTCCTTTCACACAACGAAAGAATTAACAGATAGAACTCAGGGAATGATTGGACAAGAGCGTGCAGTGAAAGCTATGGAGATGGGTTTGGATATTCAGGATGAAAATTATCATATGTTTTTAACCGGAGCAAGCGGGCTTGGGAAAACGACCTATGCCCGGAGGAAAGCAAAGGAAGCAGCAGAAAAACGGCAGGTGCCGGCTGACTGGATTTATACATATTCTTTTGAAGATCCCAGGCGGCCGAGAGTGATGAGCATCCCCGCCGGAATGGCTGAGCCTTTTGCTAAAGATATTAAAGAATTGATTGAGGATCTGCAGGAAGAGATTGCGTCGACACTTCGCAGTAAGTCCTTTGAACGGAAAAAAGTAGCTATGGCGGAAAAGCATGAAAAAGCGATTAACGAGCATTGGGAAAAGCTTGAAGAGGAGGCCGCGGCAAAGGGGTTTGCTCTTGAAAAAACAGAAGAAGACATCGTGGCGGTGCCGCTTAAAGATGACGGCGAACCCCACAGTGACGAAAGCTACAACGAACTTTCAAAAAGCCGGCAGGATTATATTATGGAAGAATCTCAGACGATCACCAGACAGGTGAACGACTTTTTGAGACAGCAGCAGGTGGCAAAGCGTATTTTAAGACGCCAGCTCAGGGAAGCCGACGAACAGATGGTTCAGGCATCCATCCAGGGTTTTATTTCGACTTTAAAAGATGAATATATCAACGAAGGCTTACATACATTCTTGTCGGACATGGAAAAGGACGTTATTCAGCATTGGCAGGAATTCCTGCCAGCAAAAGAAACACAGGAGGAGCGCCCGGCTGTATCGGGCTTTTCGTTTCGCCGGTATGAAATTAATATTTTGGTAAATAACGGCGGTAATTCGGGGGCTCCTGTCATTTATGAGTCTCACCCGACATATGTCAACCTGTTCGGGAAGGTTGAAATTGGCCGTAACGGAGGCTCCCCCACGGATTTTTCCCACATCAGAGGAGGTGCTCTCCACCGGGCAAATGGAGGGTTTTTAATCCTTCATGCCGCAGAGCTGATGTCTCATCCATTTGCATGGAAAGCATTAAAAAGAGCCATGCGGCTGGGTTATATCCGGCTTGAGACTCCTTATGAGGATTCTGATATATTTGCCAGCACCTATCTCGAGCCGGAGCCTGTGCCTTTTCAGGCGAAGGTGCTTCTTGTCGGAACGAATGCTTTATACCAGAAGCTCCAGAAGGAAGATGAAACCTTCCGTAAGCTTTTCAAAGTGAAGGTGGATTTTACTACCACAATGGAGCGGACCCAAGAGAATATATGGCAGTATGCAACTTTTCTGGCCTGTTTTTGCGATAATAAACGACTCCGTCCTCTGACATCGGAAGCAGTCGCAAGGCTTATTGATTACAGCACCAGAGAAGCAGGCCACCAGCGCAAGCTTTCCGTTAAATTTCACGAAGTAACATCTTTATTAATTGAAGCGGATTATTGGGCGGCGCAGGAACAATCAGCCATCGTTGAACAAGATCACGTACACGCTGCCTTAAAAGAAACAAATTACCGCTCAGCTCAGCCGGAAGCAGCCATTCATGAAGCAATTGAAGATGGAACAATCAATATCGCAACGAGCGGAGAAAAAATTGGCCAGATCAATGCACTGGTGGTAGCCCATACAGGGGATTATTCATTCGGTTATCCGACCCGGGTCACGGCGCGTACATATGCCGGGAGCGGCGGGATCGTTAATATCGACAGGGAATCCCAGCTTACCGGAGCCTTTCATACGAAGGGCCTTCATACACTGACGAGCTATCTGCAGGCAGAATTTGCAAGTGACCGGCCCCTGCCGCTCGCGGCAAGCATCACCTTTGAACAATCCTATCATTTAGTGGATGGTGACAGTGCTTCAAGCACGGAGCTTTATGCTCTCCTGTCTTCTTTGGCAGAAGTGCCGCTCCGCCAGGATATTGCCGTGACCGGAGCTGTCAATCAGTTTGGTGATGTGCAGGCAATTGGAGAAGTAAACGAAAAAATTGAAGGCTTTTATTATGTATGTAAAAAGCAGGGACTTACAAAAACCCAGGGCGTAATTATACCGACGCAGAACGCGAAGCATTTAATGCTTCGAAATGAAATCAGGCGGGCCGTGGAGGCCGGTGAATTTCACATTTGGGCGGTGAACACTGTGAAAGAAGGCATGGAAATACTTATGAGTGAACATGCCGGTGAGGTAGGAGAAAATGGATTCTACGCTTCCAATACTGTTTACGGTAACGTGCAGCAGCGCTTAATGGAGATGGCAGAAAAGCATCAGGAATAAATAAGCAGAGAGGCCCGTACAGGCGTCTCTGCTTATTTGTATGTTCATCCCGCTGTTTAGCAGGAGCATTTCAAAAGTGTTTTATAATTCATGCATGCACATACACCAGATTGCATGATAAAGGGCGGATAACGCATAAAATATCAAAAAAATAAATTTTTATACTAAAAAATTGTATTTTCCGGTTGCAAATTCTTTGCGGGCTTGTTAAAGTAATGAAAGAAGTTGAATACAGTAATCATAAACAAAGGCGCTGGTCCTTTTAATTTTTTCAAAATGATGTATAAAAATAATTAATCAAGCATGAATATTCAATTATAATCTGGAGGGAAATAAGAATGGCAGACAAAAAAGTAGTTCTCGCTTATTCAGGCGGTTTAGACACATCAGTAGCAATTAAATGGTTGAGCAGTCAGGGGTACGAAGTGGTAGCAGTAGGTCTTGACGTGGGTGAAGGAAAGGATTTGGAATTTGTAAAAAATAAAGCACTGGAAGTAGGGGCGGTACAGTCATATACGGTAGATGCCAAAAAAGAATTCGCCGAGGAATTCGTGCTTCCGGCCCTGCAGGCACATACGCTGTATGAACAAAAATATCCGCTCGTATCCGCATTGTCGCGGCCGTTGATTTCAAAGAAGCTTGTGGAAATTGCAGAGCAGACAAATGCCGATGCCGTAGCACACGGCTGTACGGGTAAAGGGAACGACCAGGTAAGATTTGAAGTCAGCATACAGGCTCTCAATCCTGATCTCGAAGTACTCGCACCTGTCCGGGAGTGGGGATGGTCGAGAGATGAAGAAATCGCCTATGCGAAGGAAAATGACGTTCCTGTTCCAGTGAATCTCGATAATCCATATTCTGTGGACCAGAATCTCTGGGGCAGAAGCAATGAGTGCGGCGTTCTTGAAGACCCATGGGCCACACCACCGGAAGGTGCTTACGATTTGACGAACCCGCTCGAAAAAACACCGGACGAAGCAGATATCGTCGAAATTGAATTCAAACAGGGCAAGCCGGTATCACTTAACGGCCAGGCCTATGAACTGCAGGATTTGATTTTGGAATTAAATGACGTTGCTGGTAAGCACGGCGTGGGCAGAATTGATCATGTGGAAAACAGAATGGTGGGAATTAAATCAAGAGAAATTTATGAATGCCCGGCAGCTATGACGCTGATTCAGGCGCATAAAGAGCTTGAAGACCTGACGCTTTCCAAAGAAGTGGCTCACTTTAAGCCGGTTATTGAGAAAAAATTGAGCGAAGTGATCTATGAAGGACTGTGGTTCTCCCAGGTGCGGCCGGCGCTTGAAGCGTTTTTGAAAGAAACGCAGACCAACGTGACAGGCATTGTACGGGTGAAATTATTTAAAGGCCATGCTATCATTGAAGGAAGAAAATCAGACTACTCCTTGTACAATGAAAACCTGGCTACCTACTCAACGCACGACGAATTTGATCATAATGCAGCTGTTGGATTTATTCAGCTGTGGGGTCTGCCGACCAAAGTACAAAGTGCAGTTAACAAGAAAGGTGTTAATGTATGACCAAACTGTGGGGCGGGCGCTTTACAAAACAAGCGGAAGAATGGGTGGATGCCTTCGGGGCATCCATTCCTTTTGACCAAAAACTGGTGGAAGAAGACATCCAGGGGAGTATTGCGCACGTACATATGCTGAAAAATCAGGAAATCATCACCGAAGAAGAGGCTTCCGAAATTCACCGTGGCCTGGAAGCGGTGCTTGCCAAAGCAAAAAACGGGGAATTGGAATACTCGGTTCAAAATGAGGATATTCATTTAAATATCGAGAAGTTTTTAATTGATGAAATCGGTCCGGTCGGGGGCAAGCTCCATACAGGCCGGAGCCGGAACGACCAGGTTGCTACAGATGTTCATCTGTATGTGCGAAATCATACACACACCGTTATGAATTCCATCCGGGCCCTGCAGCAGGCGCTGCTTTTGCAGGCCGAGGAGCACGTGGAAACCATTATTCCCGGCTACACTCATTTGCAGCGGGCCCAGCCTATATCCTTTGGCCATCACATGATGGCTTATTTCTGGATGCTTGAGCGGGACTACGGGCGCTTTGAGGACAGCTTAAAACGCACGAATATTTCTCCTCTCGGGGCAGGGGCCCTCGCCGGCACAACGTTTCCCATCGACCGGCGGCAGACGGCAGAGGAGCTCGGCTTTGATGATATTTACCAAAACAGCCTGGATGCTGTAAGCGACAGAGATTTCGCCCTGGAGTTTATGAGTGCGTCATCCACAGTGATGATGCATTTATCGAGGTTGGCCGAAGAGATGATTTTCTGGTCAAGCCAGGAATTCCAGTTTATTGAGCTTGATGATTCCTTTGCGACAGGAAGCAGTATTATGCCGCAGAAGAAAAACCCGGATATGGCAGAGCTTATTCGGGGGAAAACCGGGAGGGTATACGGAAACCTAATGGGACTGTATACGCTTTTGAAGGGACTTCCGCTTGCGTATAACAAAGATATGCAGGAGGATAAAGAAGGACTGTTTGATACTGTGCGGACACTTGAAGGGTCTCTGGATATTTTTGCAGGAATGGTGGAAACGATGGAAGTTCGTACGGAGAAAATGGCGGAAACTACGAGCAAAGACTTTTCCAATGCGACAGAACTGGCGGATTATCTAGCCGTTAAAGGAGTGCCATTTCGGGAGGCTCATGAGATTGTCGGCAAGCTGGTGCTTGACTGCATTCAGAACAACAAGTATCTTGTGGACCTTTCCATGCAGGAATTCAAAGAGGCAAATGAAGCATTTGAAGAAGACATCTATGAGGTCTTAAAGCCTGAAACAGTTGTCAGCCGCAGAAATAGTGAAGGCGGCACCGGCTTCAAGCAGGTTCGTGCTGCCATCGAGCAGGGAAAAAAGGTAATAAACCAAGCGTAATAAGCATTGCTTCTGCCCCGCCCGGAGTAACCCTCCGGCCGGGGCTTTTTTGATGCAGAAGGGCCCTGCGCCTGGTTAAACAATAGAAAATCCCCGAATCCTTATGGATGCGGGGAACTGTCCCAGTTTTTATTTACGTACAATCAAAACATCACATTTTGCATGGCGGGCAATAGCTTCAGAAACGCTTCCGATAAACACACGTTCAACAGCATTCAAGCCGGTAGCACCGGTGATGATTAAATCTGCTTCATAGTTTTTGGCAAGCTCACGCGGGATCTTTGTTTTTGGAGAACCGAACTCCAACGAGGAGACGACGTCAGGGACCCCTGCATTTTTTGCTTCTGCCGTGTAGTTCTCGAGCAGTTCGTTGCCATATTCTTCTGCTCGTGCAATAATAGTACGGTCATACCGTTCCATTGTAGCGAATGTTCTTGTATCAATAACATGAGAGATGATTAATTTTGCCTGCTGCTCCTGTGCGATCTCAACAGATTTTTTGAAAGCTGTTCTGGATTCGTCTGAGCCGTCGACGGCAACAATAATAACTTCGTATCTACTCAATGCCATCCTCCCCTTTTGTCGTAGGATTTCTCTTTCCTATAGATGATTTTCCCTATTTTTTTAATTTAAAACGATGGAGTGTAGGTAAAAGGATGTGCCGGAAAAAGAAGTAGAAAATGTTCAAAAAATTTTCATTATTATATGACTAATGGATGATATAAAGGCGGGTGAATAACGATGAGGCATGCGTTAATTACAGCAGGCACCAAAGGCCTTGGCCGAAAAGTTTCTGAAGCTTTAAAAGAAAAAGGATATACATTAACGATTACTTACCGAAAAAAAGACGAAGCATACTATAGGATGAAAAAGCAGTGGGAAGAGGAAAGCAGCCGTGTTCAGTTTGTTCAGGGGGATATGGTGTCAAAGCAGGACGTTGAGCGGATGGTGGAGGAAGCTTACACAGCTTTTGGCCGTCTGGATGTTGTCGTGAATAACGCCGGCCCCTACATATTCGAGAAAAAACAGCTGGCAGATTACTCTGATGAAGAATGGCACCGGATGATCGACGGCAATTTAAGCGCTGCCTTCCACCTGGCTCGAAAGGCAATACCGATTATGCGCCGGCAGCAGTTTGGCCGTTTTGTCACATATGGATTCCAAAATGCTCCAACAGCACCGGGATGGCTTTATCGTTCAGCCTACGCTGCCGCAAAAAGCGGTCTGGTCTCGCTGACAAAATCAATATCGATTGAAGAAGCGCCTCATGGCATTACTGCAAATATGGTATGCCCGGGCGTAGTGACCGGAGATTTTAAGGAAGCGGATATTCATGAAGGCAGAGAGGTAACCGACCATTCCATCCCGGTGGGAAGACCGGCCACAGGCGGGGATATTGCGAGAACTATTTTGTTTTTAACGGATGACGATGCAGATATGATCACTGGTTCTGTGATTGAAGTGACCGGTGGAGTGGATGTGCTTCATAAGCACAGGTAAAAGGAAGGCAGTTTAAGTTTGGCCAGTAAAAGGTATAGTTCCCCGGAAACAGTTTTTGATTGCGGAGGAGGATATACATGAAAGTATCTTATCATGGTCACTCAGTAGTAAAGATTGAAACGAACGGCAAAACGATTTTGATTGATCCATTTATTACAGACAACCCGTTAACTGATTTAAACGCGGAGGAAGTAAAAGCAGATGCCATTCTGCTGACTCACGGTCACTTTGATCACGTTGGCGACACGGTGGATATTGCTAAACGCAACAATGCGCTTGTTGTAGCACCGTTTGAGCTGGCACAGTATCTTGGCTGGCAGGGTGTAGAAACGCACCCGATGCATATTGGTGGCGGATACACGTTTGATTTCGGTCACGTGCAGCTGACGCAGGCATTTCACGGATCGGGCTATTTCCTCGAAGAAGAACAAAAGATTATATACACCGGCATGCCAAGCGGCATCATTTTTGAATCAGAAGGCAAAAAAGTGTATCACATGGGTGATACTGGCTTGTTCTCAGATATCAAGCTTATTGCTGAAAGAAATAAGATCGATCTTTTATTCGTTCCGATCGGTGATAACTTCACAATGGGGCCAAAGGATGCCAAAACGGCAGCGGAATGGGTAAACGCGGATTATACAGTCCCAATCCATTACAACACTATGCCGCCCATTAAGCAGGACCCGCAGCAGTTTGTGGACTCGCTTTCACCGCTCAAAGGAAAAGCGCTGGAAGCAGGCGGATCCATCGAACTGTAACACTTTTAAAAAACCGCTCAGTCTTTAAAACAGACTGAGCGGTTTTTTTTAATGCAATTGCTGGCAGGCAGTTGAAGGGAGGGTTCTTGAACCGTATAATGTAATAGTACAGATAATAAAACAGAAGTAATACAGTTAGAAATTTACGCAGACAGAGCGTTCCCGGTAAATGCGTGAATAAAAAGGAAGGTACTGTGCCTATGGCGACTAAACATGAACAAATATTAAATTACATACTTGCCCTGGATGTAGGAGAAAAAATCTCAGTCCGAGGAATTGCAAAGAATTTAGAGGTAAGTGAAGGTACAGCGTACCGGGCGATCAAGGAAGCGGAAAACCAGGGAATTGTCAGTACAATCGAACGAGTGGGCACGATACGTATTGAAAAAAAGCAAAAAGAAAATTTTGAACGCTTAACGTATGCTGAAGTCGTCAATATTATCGATGGCCAGGTACTCGGGGGCAGAAACGGCCTGCACAAAACCCTGAACCGCTTCGTGATCGGGGCGATGAAACTCGAAGCGATGATGCGCTATGTGGAACCCGGAAATCTTCTTATTGTCGGCAACCGCTACCAGGTGCATAAGCTTGCACTTGAAGCGGGAGCTGCTGTTTTAATCACCGGCGGATTTGACACGAATGAACATGTCATTTCATTGGCGGATGAACTGGGACTTCCGGTCATTACAACGACATACGACACGTTTACGGTAGCCTCAATGATTAACCGGGCGATCTATGACCAGCTGATTAAAAAGGAAATTGTAGTAGTAAACGACATTTTAATTCCACTTCAGGACACCTATTTTATGACAGTGGATAACACTGTGGAAAAATGGCATGAAATGAACCAGAAAACCGGCCACAGCAGATATCCGGTGATCAGTGAGGACATGAAAATCCAGGGAATGGTGGCAGCGAAGGATGTTTTGGGTGCTTCAGTGCAGACACCGATTGAAAAAGTAATGACAAAATCTCCGATTACGGTGAGTGAACGAACGTCTGTAGCTTCGGTAGCCCACACGATGGTGTGGGAAGGAATCGAGCTGCTCCCGGTGATGGACGATGCGAAAAAGCTGCTTGGCGTCATCAGCCGGCAGGATGTATTAAAAGCGCTGCAGATGGTGCAGCGCCAGCCTCACGTCGGGGAAACCATCGAAGATACAGTGACAAGCCGATTCCGGGAGGCTTCTCCAGGATCAGGCTTTATGTTTGAGTGCGATATTACTCCGCAGATGACTAATGCGCTGGGGACGGTAGCAAACGGGGTCATCATGTCGCTTGTCACAGAAACAGGCCGGCGTCTTTTAAGAGAATACAAAAAAGGTGACATGGTTGTAGAAAACGTAACACTTTACTTTATCCGCCCAGTACAGATTGAAAGTAAAATTGAGTTGAACGGAAAAATCCTGGAAGTGGGAAGAAAACACGGAAAAGTGGATGTGGAACTGTACTACGAAGGTGCAATCGTCGGTAAGGCGATGATGATGGTACAGCTGCTCGACCGCTGATCAATGGAGGAAAAATAATGCAGATGTTTCAGGCAATCATACAAACGATAGAACAATACAGTAAAATCATGATTTTCCGGCATGAACGCCCGGACCCGGACGCTCTCGGGTCCCAGGCGGGACTGGCGGCATGGATTAGAAAGCAGTTTCCCGGCAAAGAGGTGGGCACTACAGGTGAAAATGAGCCTTCTCTTTCGTTTTTAACAACCATGGATGAACAGCCGTTTGAAGTGGATGCCGAAACACTGGTTATCGTGTGCGACACTGCCAATATGGCAAGAATTGACGGCGGGGGATGGGACCAGGGAGCGGCGATCATAAAAATCGACCACCATCCGAACGAAGACCCATACGGCGAGCCGATGTGGGTGGATACGAAAAAAAGCTCCACCTGCGAAATGATTACCGAGCTGGTGCTGTATGCCCAGCAGTCTTACGGATGGGCGATCCCGAATGAAACCGCCCGTCTCTGCTATGCTGGTCTTATTGGGGACACCGGGCGTTTCCAGTTCAGTAATACCACGCCGAATACGATGCGTATGGCAGCTGAACTGCTTGCGTTTGATTTTGATCCAGGAGCCATCTATGCCGAAATGTATAAAAATCCTGAGAGTCTGGTGCGTCTGCGCGGGGAAGTGCTTAAAAACTTCACGCTGACCGAAGACGGAGCAGCCTACATGTACTTAACGCAGGACATGCTTAATAAGTACAATGTAACTATCAACGAATCTTCAGCGGTAATTAACTCCTTTGCTGATACAGAAGGTGTCATTGCGTGGGTGTTTTTTGTAGAAGAAGAGCAGGGAACATACCGTGTGCGCTTTCGTTCACGCGGGCCGGTAATCAATCAGCTGGCTGTTAAATACCACGGGGGCGGACATACAATGGCCGCTGGAGCGAAAGCAGAGAACATGAAAGAAGCGGAGGATATCATCCAGGAGCTTGAGACTATCTGCCGAAGCTGGAAGCAGCGGTAAAGAGCTTCGTAATAGGCCAGGCTGAAGGGAGGGGAAGGCGCATGTCACTGCACGCATACTCGGAATACAGCATTTTGCAAAGCACGATCCGGCTCGAAAATCTTGTGCGCAAAGCAAAGGAATACAACTGGCCGGCTGCAGCGGTTACTGATCGGGATACGATGCACGGCGCAGTTGCTTTTTACCGCCTCTGCCGGCAGTATCAGGTGAAAGGTCTCCCGGGGATTGAATTGTGGGTCCAGGGAGACATGAATGAGGACGAAGAATTTCCGGTGGTGGCGCTCCCGCAGAACAATCAGGGATACGCGCAGCTCATGCGGTGGGCCGGGGATAAACAACAGGACAAGCAGGTAACATGGGAACAACTGGCAGGCTCTGCCGGTTGTCTTTTTATCCTCCCGCTTGAAAACAGTGAGCCGGGCACCTTTAAGAACAGCCAGGACGCGTTACATGCATTTTTTGAAAAGTGGAGCAGGCGGTTCAAGCCTGACGCACTATGGCTTGAAGCACCAAAGGCTGGAGAGGAAATAGAATGGAGAAGGGCTGCAGAGCAGTTCGGACTATCGATGGCAGCGTCTCCATTAATCAATATGCAAACAACCGAAGAGGAGCGGGCCTATAAGCTGCTGCATGCAGTAAAGAAAGGCAGCGTCTGGAAGGATACGGTAATAGAGCAGAGGCCTTTCTCACTCGAAATGTGGCAGCAGGCAGCATCTGATTTGTATGAAGCTGAGCATATTGAAAACTGGAAACGGGCAGCTGATAAATGCGACGTAGACATTTCACTCGGGGAAACGCATCTGCCTGTATTTCCAACTCCGCATGAGCAGTCTGCGGGCCTGTATTTAAAAAAGCTCGCGGAAAAAGGGATGCAAAAGCGTTATAATGCTGTCTCAGAACAAATGAGAGAGCGATTGGAGCATGAACTGAACGTTATTACCGAAGCAGGCTTTGCTGATTATTTTTTAATTGTGCAGGATTTTGTGGCGTTTGCTAAAAAACAGGGCATGTATGTAGGGCCGGGCAGAGGATCGGCAGCTGGATCGCTTGTTTCCTATCTTATCGGTATTACAGATGTGGATCCCCTGCAGTACGGCCTTCTTTTTGAGCGTTTTTTAAATCCGGAACGTACGGCGCTTCCGGACATAGATATTGACTTCCCGGATCACCGAAGGGAAGAAGTACTGCACTATTTACGGAATAAATACGGGGAAAACCATGTGGCTCAGATTGTTACATTCAATACATTCGGGGCACGGGCGGCAATAAGGGATGCGGGAAGGGTACTCGAAATTCCCCAGGGACTCATTAACCGCACGGCCGGTATGTTTTCAGGCTCTGATTCCATTGCCGGAAAAACTGCCGGTGACAAACAGCTGCAGCAGTGGCAGCAGAATGAACCAAAAGTTGATTCCCTTCTCCGGGCAGCTTCTTTTTTGGAGGGGCTGCCGCGCCAGACATCTATTCACGCAGCCGGTATCGTGCTAAGCAGCGAACGGCTGGAATCCTATACTCCCTTAATGGAGAGAAACGGCTCGCTGCTGTTAACACAGTATCCAATGGAAGACCTTGAAGCTCTCGGACTTGTGAAAATCGACCTGCTGGGGCTTCGGAATTTAACACTGCTCGAATATATGACTGAGGCGGTTCAAAAAGTAGAGAAGGATTTTCAGTTAAGGTACATTCCGATGGATGATGAAAAAACGTATCAACTGCTGAGCGAGGGGAAAACGAACGGGATATTTCAGCTTGAGTCGGCAGGGATGAAATCTGCTCTGCAGCAGATCTGGCCCGACCGTTTTGAAGATATTGCCGCGGTGAGCGCCCTTTACCGTCCGGGCCCGATGGCTCAGATTCCGCTGTATGCAGAGCGCAAGCATGGAATAAAAGAAATGCCCGAACTTCCTGAACATATTGAAGACATCGCGGGATCTACGTACGGCATTATCGTATACCAGGAGCAGATTATGCAGATTGCGGTGAAAGTGGCAGGATATTCGATGGGAGAAGCAGATTCCTTCCGGAGGGCTATCAGCAAAAAAGATACTGGTGAAATGAAAAAAGAAGAAAAACGGTTTCTTGAAAAAGCCGCAGCTTCGGGCGTGCCGAAAACGGAAGCAGAAACAATATTCAGCTGGATCGGGCAATTTGCCAATTATGGCTTTAATAAAAGCCACGCAGTAGCCTACAGCGTTATTTCCTATCAGCTGGCCTATATTAAAGCCCACTATCCGGCCGTTTTTTTCTCCTCCTTAATGACCACTCACGTACGAAGCGAAGAAAAGTTTCTGGAGTACCAGCGGGAAGCAAAGGAGCTTGGCATTAGACTGCTTCCGCCTTCCATAAATCAAAGCGGCTATGGGTTTCGTATCGAGGAAGGAAATCTCCGTTTTGGCTTGAATATCATTAAACAGGCAGGCAAAAATAATATCCAGATGATTTTAAAAGAAAGACACAGCGGAGGGCGGTTTGAATACTGGCTTGATTTTCTTCACCGCGTGGACACAAGAGCTATTGGCCGGCAGGGATTTGTGTACCTTATTCAGGCTGGCGTGTTTGATGAATTTGGCGTCGAGCGGTCAACGCTGCTCGCTTCGCTTGATCGTTCCCTGCGGATGATCGAAGGAGAGCAGGAATTCCAGGAGTTTGGTACAGAGCTGGCACCGAGAATGCGCTGGATTGAAGCTGAACCCCTTACCCGGGAAGAAAAGCTTGAGATGGAAAAAGAAGCCTCCGGATATTACTTGAGCGGCCACCCGCTGGATGCCTACAATGAACTTTTTGCTTCCTTCCGGTTATGGGACCTTGGACGTTCTCTTCCAACGGATAATCAGCTGCGCTGGGCCGGCGGGTTCGTGAGGACGGTGAAAACCGTGAGAACAAAAAATGGACAGTCCATGTGCTTTCTGACGATGGATGATGGCTCCGGGGAGCTTGAAGTGGTAGTATTTCCGAATGTCTACCGGAGTGTGAAATCACTGCTTACAGAAAAATCGATTCTTCTGGTCCAGGGGCGCACCGATAAACAGGCCCGCAGCAGCAAGATGATTGCAGAAGCGTGTCTATCTCTGCAGGAGCTTGAAAAGCAGTCAGAGAGTACGCTGTTTGTTAAACTGCCGGAAGAAGGCGGAGAGCAGGCGCTGAGCCGGATTAAGCGGGTGCTTCGGCAGTCACCCGGGGCTGTGCCTGTCATCGTCTATGACGAACAGCAAAAGCGTACCATTCAGCTCGAACCCAGTCTGAAAACAAATGCCGGAAATGCATGCATACGCGAACTTGAAAAGGTTGTATCAAAAGAATCTATTATTTTAAAACCAAAGAAAGATGCCGCTGACTGATTATTCTGTTATAATAGGTAACGTTTATAATTAAAATGAATGAAACACTTGATGTGCTTCTAAAAGCACAGGGTTATGATTAAAATATAAAACATGCTGAAGGAGAGTGGCACTATGCCGACAACCCGCGAAGAAGCACTACATATTCATAAACAGAATCAGGGAAAACTGGAAACGGTCTCGAAAGTACCGGTGAGGAATGGAAGAGATTTAAGTCTGGCATATTCTCCAGGAGTGGCCGAGCCGTGCAAAGAAATTTTTGATGATAAGCAAAAAGTATTTGAGTATACAATGAAAGGTAATATGGTAGCGGTCGTCTCCGATGGCTCTGCCGTGCTTGGACTGGGCAATATCGGCCCGGAAGCATCCCTCCCGGTTATGGAAGGGAAAGCGGTTCTCTTTAAATCATTCGCGGGTGTAGATGCTTTTCCGATCTGCCTTGAAACAAATGATGTGGATAAAATCGTCGAGACGGTAAAATTAATGCAGCCGACGTTTGGCGGCGTAAATCTGGAAGATATTGCCGCTCCTAACTGCTTTGTCATTGAAGAACGACTGAAAAAAGAAACAAATATTCCTGTTTTTCATGATGATCAGCACGGAACGGCAATTGTTACCGTAGCCGGATTAATCAATGCCCTGAAGCTCAATAAAAAGCATATGTCTGAAATCCGCGTAGTTATTAACGGGGCAGGCTCAGCCGGAATTGCTATTATTAAACTTCTGCGCCGCTTTGGAGTGAAAGACGTGATTTTATGCGACTCCAAGGGAGCCATTTACGAAGGGCGTCCGGAAGGCATGAACGACATGAAAGCGGAAGTCGCAAAAGTAACGAACAATGAAAATGTTTCCGGTGGATTAAAAGAGGTTGTCCAGAATACGGATGTATTTATTGGTGTTTCTGTGGCGGGAGTATTATCGAAAGAAATGGTAGAGTCCATGAATGATGACCCTATCATCTTTGCAATGGCCAACCCGGATCCTGAAATCACTCCGGACGATGCCAAGGAAGCCGGGGCGAAGGTAATTGGCACGGGCCGTTCCGATTTTCCAAACCAGGTAAACAACGTGCTCGCGTTTCCGGGCATTTTTCGGGGAGCACTCGATGTAAACGCCACTCACATTAATGAGGATATGAAAAAAGCAGCTGTATATGCTATTGCAGAGCTGATCACAGAAGATGAGCTGAACGAAGACTATGTTATTCCAAATCCGTTTGATCCGAGAGTTGCCCCGGAAGTGGCTGCAGCAGTAGCGAAAACAGCGATGGAAACAGGTGTGGCGCGAAAAAATGCTGACCCGGAAAAAATCAAAGAAAAAACTAGAGCTCTTTCTGATATCGAAGAATAGTAAAGACCTATATTTCTAACCATTGAAGATGTCTGGCTTTTCCTATATATTAGAACTTGTATGTGATAAACTATGTGGAAGACTAATACCAGGAGCGATCGCTGATAAAACGGTCGCTCCTGATGTACGTCTGCAAATAAGACAACAGCGCTGCGTTATGTACACCCGCTGAACGGTGAATTACATTCCGGGACGCTGCAGTCTGCTTGCGTTTTTATTATTTGCGGAGCAGCCAAGCATTAAATATGAAGAAGGTGTCTTTATGATGATCAAAGATTTATTCAGCAAAAGGCGGAAATATGCTTCAATGCCGGCTGAACGGGAACAGCCGAAAACAATGAATGAGGGCGTTATGACAAAATGCCCCAAATGCAAAACAATTGTATATACAAAAGAGTTAATGAAACATGCCAATGTCTGCATGCACTGTGGTCATCATATGCCGATGACTCCTTCCGAACGGATTGATTTGATCCTCGATACGGACTCTTTCCGTGAATTGAACCCCCATATGGTCTCGGCAGATCCTCTGGAGTTTCCGGAATACAAAGAAAAACTCGAAAAAGATCAGAAAAAGACTGGTCATAAAGAAGCGGTCGTCACAGGTGAAGGGATGATCGGAGGCACCCCGGTGGTTCTTGGTGTTATGGACCCGGCGTTTCGGATGGGAAGTATGGGCTCAGTAGTCGGGGAAAAAATCACCCGCGCAATCGAACGGGCACTTGATCTCCATGCGCCCTTCATTCTGTTTTCTGCTTCAGGCGGAGCCCGGATGCAGGAGGGAATTTTAAGCCTCATGCAAATGGCCAAAACGAGTGCAGCGCTGAAAAAAATGGATGAAGCAGGGCTTTTGTTTGTATCAGTTATGACTCACCCTACTACCGGTGGCGTTTCTGCAAGCTTTGCCTCTCTCGGGGATTACAATTTTGCCGAACCGGAAGCACTGATCGGCTTTGCCGGACGAAGAATAATTGAACAGACGATACGCCAGGAGCTTCCCGAAGACTTTCAGACAGCGGAATTTTTGCTTAAACACGGCCAGCTCGACAAGGTACTGCATAGGAAGGACATAAAAAATGTTTTGTCCGCGATCGTGCAGATGCATACGTGAAGGGAGTAAGTGACAATGGAAAATCATCTTCCTTTTGAAAAACCAATCATGGAGCTCCGAAACAAAATCGATGAGTTAAAAAGCTTCACAGATGAAAAGGACATTGATTTAAGCGGAGAAATAGAAAAACTGGAACAGCGGCTCGAGCAGCTCGAAGCAGAAGTATATAATAATTTAAAGCCGTGGCAGCGCGTCCAGATCGCGAGGCACCCGGAGCGTCCGACTACGCTGGATTATATTGACAGTTTGTTTGAGCAGTTCATCGAGCTGCACGGTGACCGGCTGTTTGGCGATGACGAAGCAATTGTCGGAGGAATTGCCTTTTTTGAAGGAAGCCCGGTAACTGTTATCGGACATCAGCGCGGACGGGACACAAAGGAAAATGTACGCCGGAATTTCGGCATGCCGCATCCGGAAGGGTACCGCAAGGCGCTTCGTCTTATGAAGCAGGCGGAAAAGTTCAACCGTCCGGTCATCTGCTTTGTTGATACGAAGGGTGCTTATCCCGGAAAAGCAGCAGAAGAGCGCGGCCAGAGTGAAGCTATCGCCCGTAACCTGATGGAAATGGCCGGACTGAAAGTGCCGGTGATTAGTGTTGTTATTGGAGAAGGCGGCAGCGGAGGCGGCCTTGCGCTTGGAGTAGCGAATCATGTACATATGTTCGAAAATTCATGGTATTCGACGATTTCTCCAGAGGGGGCTTCCTCTATCCTCTGGAAGGATGCTTCGTATGCAAGGGAAGCTGCCGAGGCTATGCGAATCACAGCCGGAGACCTGAAGGAATTTGGAGTGATTGATGAGATTGTGAGAGAACCCCGGGGAGGGGCCCATCATGATCCGAAAGAACAGATGGCTATTCTGAGAAAGACGCTTCAGCAGTCATTGAAGGATCTGCTTGTATTAACGCCGAATGAATTAATAGAATCAAGATATGAAAAATTTAAGCAGATGGGCACGTTTGAAGAAAGTGATTTTTAGGAAAGCGCCGGATGGCGCTTTTTTTATGAAATTGAGCAGAGTCCTGCTGGGCATGTGATATTGGAAAAGACGTGCTGGAAGCTGTCATAGAGGCTTCGTGTGGTGTGGATTTTTGTTTAAAGCGGCTTTTAAAAACACAATTACTTTTGTGTCATCGGGCCCATAACGGGTATAATGATAAACAGGAATGCAAAGGGAAGGGGTTATGGAATGAAACGGATTGGAGTATTAACGAGTGGAGGAGATTCTCCGGGAATGAATGCGGCCATACGTGCTGTCGTTCGGAAGGCGATTTATCACGATCTTGAAGTTTATGGGATTCAGTACGGTTACGCCGGGCTGATCGAAGGCGATATTGAAAAAATGGAGCTTGGCGACGTGGGCGATATTATCCACCGAGGTGGAACGAAGCTGTATACTGCCCGCTGCGAAGAATTCCGTACACCCGAAGGACGCCAAAAGGCAGTGGATCAGCTGAACGCAAGAGGTATTGAAGCATTGGTCGTTATAGGAGGCGACGGCTCTTTCCGCGGCGCTGAAAAATTGACAGAGCTGGGCTATCCGACAATTGGTGTGCCGGGTACAATTGACAATGACATCCCAGGGACGGATTACACAATCGGCTTTGATACAGCACTGAACACAGTCATCGACGCTATTGATAAAATCCGTGATACCGCGACTTCACATGAGCGTACATACGTGATTGAAGTAATGGGAAGGAATGCCGGTGATCTTGCTCTCTGGTCCGGGCTCGCCGACGGCGCAGAAACGATTCTTATTCCGGAGGAAGAGTATGACATGGACCAGGTAGTAAGCCGTCTCCGCCGCGGTCATGCGAGAGGTAAAAAACACAGTATCATTATTATTGCTGAGGGCGTGGGAAGCGGAACAGAATTCGGCCAAAAAATTCAGGAGACAACGAACCTTGAAACAAGGGTGACTGTGCTTGGCCATATTCAGCGCGGAGGCTCACCGACCGGCTTTGACCGTGTGCTCGCAAGCCGTCTCGGAGCAAGAGCCGTGGAGCTTCTTCTAAACGGTAAAGAAGGACGGATGGTCGGCATTGAAAAAAATGAAATTGTTGATAAATCCATTCCCGAAGTGCTTAAGCAAAAGCATCAGGTAGACTCGGGCATGTATAAATTGTCTCAGGAACTGTCAATTTAATTCCGGGTTCAAGGCAGTGTCACGAATGAAAAGTTTCTGTGGTACAATAAACTAGGATTTTAGAGAGAGAATAGGAGGAAGATCATGCGAAAAACAAAAATTGTATGTACGATAGGACCGGCAAGCGAAGCGCCGGAAACGCTGGAAAAATTAATTAAAAATGGCATGAACGTAGCGAGACTCAACTTTTCCCACGGGGACTTTGATGAACATCAGGCCCGGATTGACAGCATACGCGAAGTTTCCGCCCGCCTGAAAAAAAATGTCGCTATTCTGCTGGATACAAAGGGGCCGGAAGTACGGACTCATACGATGGAAGGCGGCGCCATTCAGCTTGAAAAAGGGCAGTCACTCATCATCAGCACAGAAGAAGTTGTAGGGACGACGGAAAAAATCTCTGTCACCCACGGCGGCCTGACGGAGGATATGGAAGTCGGCAAAAAAATCCTTCTTGATGACGGGCTGATTGAGCTTGAAGTAACCGGTATCGAGGAGAAGGAAGTTCATACGAAAGTGCTCAATAGCGGCGAACTGAAAAACAAAAAGGGCGTTAACCTTCCGAACGTGAAGGTCAATCTGCCGGGTATAACAGAAAAAGATGCAGATGACATTGAATTTGGAATCAGAAACAACGTCGATTTTATTGCTGCTTCATTTGTACGCCGGGCCTCCGATGTTTTGGAAATCCGCGAGCTTCTGGAAAAGCACGGAGCAGAAGACACATTCATCGTGCCGAAAATTGAAAACCAGGAAGGCATCGACAATGTCGAGGAAATTCTTGAAGTGTCCGACGGACTGATGGTGGCGCGCGGAGATATGGGCGTTGAAATCCCGCCAGAAGAAGTGCCGCTCGTGCAAAAGCGCCTGATTAAACGCTGCAATTTCCTGGCCAAGCCGGTCATTACAGCTACGCAGATGCTCGATTCCATGCAGCACAATCCACGTCCAACCCGCGCTGAAGCAAGTGACGTGGCGAATGCCATTTTTGATGGTACAGATGCCATCATGCTTTCCGGGGAAACAGCAGCCGGGGACTATCCGGTGGAATCCGTGGAAACAATGAGCAACATCGCGCTGAGAGCAGAGTCATCCCTGCAGTACCGCAATACGCTTGATGAAAAAACAAAAGAAAGCAAGCCTTCAATTACCAACTCCATTGGGCAGTCCGTTGCCTATACGGCCCATTCATTGAATGCTTCGGCGATTTTGACTGCCACTGAAAGCGGGTATACTGCACGCATTGTTTCAAAATACCGTCCTGAGTCACCGATCATTGCGGTTACAAGTAATGAACGTGTCTATCGTCGTCTCGCTTTGATCTGGGGCGTTGAGGGACTGCTTGGAACAAAATCCAGCACTACCGATGAAATGCTTGATGTCACCGTAAGCAAAGCTCTTTCAGAAGAGCTCGTCAGCCGCGGGGATCTTGTGGTTATCTCTGCCGGAGTCCCTGTAGGTGAAACAGGAACGACTAACCTGATGAAGGTCCATGTGATCGGTGAAACGGTTGCCAAAGGACAGGGCATTGGCCGTTATACTGCAGCAGGAAGAGTAGTCGTTGCCGGCAGCGCAGAAGAAGCAAATGCCAAAATGACCGAGGGGGCAGTGCTTGTCACTCAGGCGACGGATAAAGATATGATGCCGGCTGTGGAAAAAGCGCTGGCTGTGGTCACAGAAGAAGGCGGCTTAACCTCCCATGCGGCTGTTGTAGGGCTGAACCTGGGTATCCCTGTAGTAGTAGGTGTGGAAGAAGCCAGGAGCTTGTTTGAAGACGGAGAGGAAATTACAGTCGACGCTTCAAGAGGTGACATTTACCGCGGGCATGCAAGTGTACTGTAAGGAATTTATAACCTGCAGTACTGAAACGGTGCAGAGATCTGGATAAAATTTTAAATGAAAGGGGGCGGGCAGATGGCTAAATGGTTTTTATTACTGCTGATTATTGTACCGGCCGCAGAAGTAGGTGTATTAATATTATCCGGCAACACGATTGGCATATGGCCGACAATTGCACTCATTATTGCAACAGGCCTGCTTGGGGCCTGGCTGGCGAAGCGGGAAGGCCTGCAGGTGTTCCGTACGCTTCAGCTGCAGACACAGCGGGGAGAAATGCCTGGAGATATTGTGCTCGATGGTGTATGTATTCTCGTCGGTGGTACGCTGCTGCTCACCCCGGGCTTTATCACAGACGCTCTCGGTTTCAGCCTGTTAATCCCGTGGTCGAGAAAAGGAATGAAAGCAGTACTGAAGAAATGGTTTAAAAAAATGGTGGATAACGGGAATATAAGAGTGATGGGGCGCAGGTGGTAACCCTGCCACCCCCCTCTGCCCGATTGAAACTTCTGAAAACTTTCCGGGCGCACATGACATGAAATTGTCAAATGTGGTAGGATTATTAGGAGCGTTTAATTTGGAAGGATGACCATGCATTGTTATCGCAAGCCTCAGTTTTTTTACTTATACTGCTTGCGGTGGGGATTTTCGCAAAAAACCAGTCATTAATCATAGCTGTCGCTGCTTTAATCGTTATTAAATGGACAGGGCTGGGCGATAAAATATTTCCGTTTATGCAGGCAAAAGGCATTGAAATTGCTGTTACTATTTTGACATTTGCGGTTCTGGTCCCTATTGCTACCGGGGATATTGGCTTTCGCCAGCTGGGCGAAGCAGTTCGTTCTTATTATGCATGGATTGCGCTTGCCTCAGGTATACTGGTGGCACTTATTGCCAAGGGCGGTGTGGAGCTGCTTCAAACAGATCCGCATATTACTACCGCGCTTGTGCTTGGAACCATTTTAGCAGTAGCTCTGTTTAACGGCATAGCCGTCGGGCCTCTTATTGGGGCCGGCATCGCTTATATTGCGATGAGAGCCGTAGAGTGGTTTTCCTCTCTCGGCGGGTAGTCGGCTGGATAACAGCCGGAGGTATCTCCGGCTGCTTAAACAGGGAACAAGTCATTATTGTGTACACAATTGAATGCGCTATACCTCCAAAAAGTGGCATTACAATGGGTTTTTATGTCAAAAACAGACTAACCGTTCTGTTTTCGAAGCGTATGTTTTATTAAAAGGAAATTGTAAGCATTTTCTTCAATATGTACGCTATACTTTTTGAATTAAAGGAGAGATTGTGTAATGAGTTCAACTCGTGGTTTAGAAGGCGTTGTAGCTACTACTTCCAGTGTCAGCTCCATTGTTGATGATGTGTTAAAGTACCAGGGATATCATATTGATGACCTGACAGAACATGCATCGTTTGAAGAAGTTATTTATCTGCTTTGGTACGGGGAGCTTCCAACTAAAGAAGAATATAACAACTTCCGTCAGTCGCTCATGGATAATATGAGCGTGCCGGACGAGGTCTTTGATTATATGAAAAACTATCCTGTCGATAAAGTACGGCCTATGGCGGCTCTTCGGACTGCAATTTCCCAGTTGAGCCTATACGACAGTGAAGCTGATGACATGAGCGAAGAAGCAAACCAGCATAAAGCTGTGCGTCTGCAGGCACAAATTTTATCTCTCGTCACAGGTTTTGCAAGAATTCGAAAAGGAAAAGATCCAATCAAGCCTGATCCTGCACTAAGCTTTTCTGCGAACTTTTTGTACATGCTAAACGGAGAAGAGCCGGATGAAACGTCCATCAAAGCATTCAATAAAGCAATGATCCTGCACGCCGATCATGAGCTGAATGCCTCTACGTTTACTGCACGTGTCTGTGTAGCCACTCTTTCAGATATGTACTCCGGAGTAACAGCTGCCATCGGAGCACTAAAAGGGCCTCTGCACGGCGGTGCCAACGAGCGCGTGATGCAAATGCTTATGGATATCGGCACGCCGGAAAATGTAGACAGTCATGTGCAGAAGCTTCTTGACGATAAAGAAAAGATTATGGGATTCGGCCACCGGGTATATAAAACCGGAGATCCGCGTGCCAAGCACCTGCGCGAAATGTCCCGCCAGCTGACAGAGGTGACCGGGGAATCAAAATGGTATGACATGTCAATGAAAGTCGAAGAAAAAATTGAAAACGAAAAAGGGCTCCTGCCGAACGTTGACTTCTTTTCAGCGTCTGTATACCACAGTCTCGGCATCGACCACGATTTGTTTACACCAATTTTTGCCGTCAGCCGCACATCCGGATGGATCGCCCATATTCTTGAACAATATGAAAACAATCGTTTAATCCGTCCGCGTGCAGAATACGTCGGTCCGGAAAATAAAACGTACGTTTCTCTTGAAGAACGGTAGGCTGGAATGTAAATAGCGGAAAGCGGTCCCTCGTTTTCCGGTCCCTGCTTAGCCAGCGTCCCGGGCATGATTTTATGCCCGGGTAAAAAAAGAAAGCTTGACCACATTAAAGGAGGATTTATTCATGTCTAATGGAGAAAAAATTCAAACTAATAATGGTAACTTAACGGTGCCAAACGAACCAATTATTCCTTATATCGAAGGGGACGGCATCGGCCCGGACATCTGGGCTGCAGCAGAGAAAGTACTGGATGCAGCTGTAGAAAAAGCTTATAACGGTGAAAAGAAAATTCACTGGAAGGAAATTCTTGTAGGTCAGAAAGCTTATGACAAAACAGGCGAGTGGCTCCCGGAAGAATCCCTGGATGCTATCCGTGAATACTTAATCGCTATTAAAGGCCCGCTCACGACTCCTATCGGCGGAGGCATTCGTTCCCTGAACGTAGCATTGCGCCAAAAGCTTGATCTGTTTACGTGCCTGCGCCCGGTACAGCACTTTACAGGCGTACCTTCCCCGGTAAAGCGTCCGGAGGATGTTAACATGGTGATTTTCCGTGAGAACACTGAGGATATTTATGCCGGTATTGAATTCCAGGAAGGCACAGATGAAGTGAAAAAAGTAATCGACTTCCTGCAAAATGAAATGGGCTCCGAAAACATCCGTTTCCCTGAAACATCCGGAATCGGCGTGAAGCCTGTTTCCAGAGAGGGAACTGAGCGTCTCGTACGTGCATCTATTCAATACGCACTCGATGAAGGCCGTGAAAGTGTAACTCTCGTGCACAAGGGCAATATTATGAAGTTCACTGAAGGCTCCTTCAAAAACTGGGGTTACGACCTTGCAGAGCGCGAATTTGGTGATAAAGTCTTCACATGGCGCGAATACGATGAAATCGTAGAAAAAGAAGGCAAGGAAGCAGGAAACGCTGCTCAGGATAAAGCGGTAAGCGAAGGCAAAATCATCGTAAAAGATGCTATTGCTGACATCTTCCTGCAGCAGATCCTGACTCGTCCGAAGGAATTCGATGTGGTTGCCACTATGAACTTGAACGGAGACTATGTATCCGACGCACTGGCTGCCCAGGTTGGAGGCATTGGTATCGCGCCGGGTGCCAATATCAACTACGAGACCGGACACGCCATCTTTGAAGCGACTCACGGCACTGCACCAAAATATGCCGGTCTGGACAAAGTGAATCCTTCTTCTGTCATTCTTTCCGGAGAACTGCTGCTTCGTCACCTTGGCTGGAATGAAGCTGCCGAGCTTGTTCTTCAATCCATGGACAAAACCATCGGAAGCAAAGTCGTTACCTATGACTTCGCCCGTCTGATGGACGGAGCAAAAGAAGTGAAGTGCTCTGAGTTCGGTGACGCCCTAATCAGCAATATGTAATCCAATCAATTGATAGGAGATGAGCATGCATGGCTATTACGCGCAGAAAAGTATCAGTTATAGGAGGCGGCTTTACAGGTGCTACTACGGCTCTTATGGTTGCCCAGAAGGAGCTCGGGGATGTAGTGCTTGTGGATGTCCCGGACAATGAAGGGCCAACAAAAGGGAAAGCACTCGATATGCTCGAGTCGACTCCGGTAAACGGATCGGATGTTAATGTGACCGGCACCTCGGATTACGCCGATACAGCCGGATCGGACATTGTCGTAATTACAGCAGGTATTGCAAGAAAGCCGGGAATGAGCCGGGACGATCTTATTAATACAAACGCAAAAATCATGAAATCTGTCACGAAAGAAATTGTGAAACATTCTCCGGAATGCATTATTGTCGTGCTCACGAATCCGGCAGATGCAATGACATATGCGGTGTATAAAGAATCCGGCTTCCCTAAAAACCGTGTTATCGGACAGTCCGGGGTGCTCGATACGGCACGTTTCCGCACATTTGTCGCCCAGGAGACCGGCATTTCTGTGGAAGATATCCAGGGATTCGTTCTTGGAGGCCACGGAGATGACATGGTACCGCTGATCCGTTATTCGAACGCTGGCGGAGTGCCGCTGACTAAGCTCATATCCCAGGAACGTATTGACGCCATTATTGAACGCACACGCAAGGGTGGAGGAGAAATTGTACAGCTTCTTGGTAATGGAAGTGCCTACTATGCACCAGCCGCCGCTCTTACGGAAATGGTCGAAGCGATTCTTAAGGATAAAAAGCGCGTGCTCCCATCTATTGCTTATCTTGAAGGCGAATATGGATATAATGATCTTTACCTCGGAGTACCGACCATTCTTGGCGGTAACGGGCTGGAAAAAATTATCGAGCTCGAGCTGACAGATGAAGAACAAAATCAATTGAATACTTCTGCTGATTCTGTTCGTGATGTCATGAAGGCTTTACCGAACGATTAAAGAAATACTGTGGGCTGCCTGTATGATACAGGCAGCTTTTTTTATACTGGCAGGAGAGAAGCGATAAACATTGAGCTGCCCTGCCCGCTTATAGTATGATGAACGTGACAGATGCAGCAGCTCGGGAAAATAATCAGGGCCAAGGGGGGCGCTGAGAGGCGGAGGGTTCATATGGCAACACGGTTATTGGTAGTAGACGATGAAGAATCCATTGTTACGCTGTTAAAATATAATCTCGAGCAGTCGGGATACACGGTGGATACAGCTTATGACGGTGTGGAAGCACTCCGGAAGGCACAGGAGGTAACGTACGATTTAATTGTGCTTGATCTGATGATTCCAGAGATCGACGGTCTCGAAGTGTGCCGGAAAATCCGGACAGAAAAGATTCAGGTTCCAATTTTGATGCTGACTGCAAAAGACGAAGAATTTGATAAAGTGCTCGGTCTTGAACTTGGAGCCGATGATTATATGACAAAGCCGTTCAGCCCGCGCGAGCTGGTTGCACGCGTTAAGGCAATCATGCGCAGAGTGGATTATTCCGGGCAGGAAACGGAAATGGAAAAAATAGAAAGAAAAAGCATCGGTCACTTAACAGTGTACCCGGAAAATTATGAAGCATACGTGAAAGAAGAAGCGCTTGAGCTGACCCCAAAGGAATTTGAACTGCTCGTGTACTTAATTAATCACAAGGGGCGGGTGCTTACGCGTGATCAGCTGTTGAATGCAGTATGGAATTACGAATTTGTTGGAGACACGAGAATAGTTGATGTACATATCAGTCATCTGCGTGAAAAAATTGAACCGAATACGAAAAAGCCGGTATATATCAAAACGGTACGTGGGCTGGGCTATAAATTTGAGGAGCCCGCACCTGCATGAAGCGATTCCGCACCCGCCTGATAGTAGCTCTAATGGCGATTATTTTAATCGTTTTGACCGTCGTGGGGCTTGTTATCGGGCAGATTGTCCGTTCTCTTTACCTGGACGAGCTCGAGAGCAGTCTGGAAAGGGAAGCCAACCTTTCTGCCTCGATTGCTGAAGAACGAGATGAAGAAAGCTGGGAAGCGCTGGCACAGAACATCAGCAGCCAGCTGAATGTCCGCGTGACGATTTTGAATGAAACCGGCGAAGTGATTGGAGAAACGGAAGCTGAATCAGAGGAACTGGACAACCATTTTGGACGTCCGGAAATAGAAGATGCCCGTGAAAGCGGAGAAGGAAGTAACATCCGCTACAGTAATACGCTGGAAGCGGAGCTTCTGTATTACGCAGTACCGTTTTCCTATGACAATAACACGTATTATATGAGACTTGCGATTCCAGTGGAACGAATCAATGCAACCAACTGGCTGATCTGGGGAACATTAATTGGCAGCTTTGCTGTCGCGCTTTTGATCATTTTATACATTACAACAAAAGTGACAAATCAATTAACCAAACCGATCACTCAGGCTACAAAAACAGCCAATGAACTGGCTAAAGGAAATTTCAGTGCCCGGGCTTATGGGAGTTCGCAGGACGAACTCGGTCAACTGACCCGTTCGATTAACGTGCTCGCATTTAATCTTGAAAGTGTGACAAAGGAAAACCAGGAACAGCAGGAGCGGCTCGAAACGCTGATCAATACGATGGAGAGCGGCCTGGTGTTTATAAACAGCCGTGGCGAAATTACTTTGATGAATGCCTACTGCGCCCGGATTTTTAAGGAAGATACAAGTCAGTGGCTCGATTTGCTGTACTATGAAGCGATGGATGAGAAAGAAATCATTAAGCTTATCCAGAAGATATTCTTAACGGAGAGCCGGTCAAGCGCCACTGTTCAGATGCTCCACGAACTTGAAGTTCGTTTTTTCCACGTTTACGGTGCTCCAGTACTCGGGGAAAACGATGAACTGCGCGGTATTGTGCTTGTCCTGCATGATATTACGGAGCTGAAAAAGCTCGAGGAAGTGCGGAAAGATTTTGTTGCGAACGTGTCGCACGAATTAAAAACGCCGGTTACTTCATTAAAAGGCTTTACTGAAACGCTCCTGGACGGGGCCATGCATGATGAAGCGCTGAGCAGGCAGTTTTTGGACATTATTTGGAAAGAAAGCGACCGGCTGCAGGATTTAATCAGTGATCTGCTGGAGCTTTCAAGAATTGAGCAGGACTATTTTGAATTGAACCGGGCACGGTTTGATGTGAGCAGAACGACAGCAGAAGCTGTTCGCCTGCTTGAGACTAAAGCGATTGATAAGCATTTGCTGCTTACTTCGCGTGTAGACACAGAGATTTATATGGACGGGGACGAAGCCCGGTTAAAACAGATTATTATCAACCTGGTCAATAACGCCATTATTTACACAAAAGAAGGCGGGGAAGTGCAGGTCCGGCTGTTTAAGGAAGCAGAAGAAGTCGTGCTTGAAGTGGAAGACAACGGCATCGGCATCAGCCCTGAGCAGCTGCCGCGTATTTTTGAGCGGTTCTATCGCGTTGATAAAGCGAGAAGCCGTGGCTCGGGCGGCACGGGGCTCGGACTGGCTATTGTTAAGCATCTGACAGATGCCCTTGGCGGCCGTATCGAAGTGAACAGCACGAGAGGTGAAGGAACGGTATTCACACTGCGTTTTCCTGGGGAAACGGAGCATGAAGAGGAAGAATTTACAAATTCTTAATCTCCGGTAAACGACTTGTTTACATTTATGCTATAACATAGTGTTCGAACGGGTTTTCATCCGCTGTTTGTTTTTACAGCGGGCTGCATCCCTTTTGGAACGAAAGCACCCCTTGGCTTTCGTTCTTTTTTTATGCTTTTTTTCAGGTAGACATTCTGACGCTGTCCCCGGTGTATGATAAAATATAACGATGAACGTGAAGGCTCGCCAGATGATGTACATAAGAAGCCGGTTCGGCTTTTTGTAATAAGGAGGACAATGATTTGAGTAAACTAGTGTTATTGGATGGAAACAGTATTGCTTACCGGGCGTTTTTTGCCCTGCCTCTTTTAAATAACGATAAAGGCGTTTACACCAACGCCATTTACGGTTTTACAACCATGCTTTTAAAAATTCTGGAGGACGAGGAGCCAAGCCACGTGCTCGTGGCCTTTGATGCCGGAAAAACAACCTTTCGCCACGATACTTACAGCGAATATAAATCCGGACGGGAAAAAACTCCCTCTGAGTTATCCGAACAGCTGCCGGTCATTCGTGAAGTGCTGGACGTTTTTAAAGTTCCTTACATCGAAAAAGAAAATTATGAAGCCGATGATATTATCGGTACGCTCTCAAAGCAGGCCGAGGATGAAAACTGGGATGTGCGCATCTATACCGGTGACCGGGACCTGCTGCAGCTGGTCAGTCCTCATGTACATGTTTCCTTTATTAAAAAAGGAATAACGAATACCGAGCTGTACGACCCGGATGCCATTCAGGAACGATATGGTCTTACTCCTATTCAGATAACCGATATGAAGGGGCTTATGGGAGACAGCTCGGATAATATTCCAGGCGTGCCCGGGATCGGGGAAAAGACTGCATTGAAGCTGCTGCAGGAGTATGGATCTGTTGATAAAGTACTGGAGTCCATTGATAAAATTTCCGGAAAAAAAATGAAGGAACGGCTCGAAGAAAACAAGGAACAGGCGAGAATGAGTAAAGAACTCGCTATCATTTACCGGGACACGCCGCTTGATTTGGAGCTTCGGCAGTTAAAGCATGAGGAGTATGACGTAAAAGAGATAACAGATCTTTTCCGGGAGCTGGAGTTTCAAACGCTGTTGAACAAGTTTGATGACGTAGATGAAGCGCAGCAGACCTTCGATGAACTGGCATACAAGCATGTGAAAGATGTGCAGGAGGATATGCTCGTTTCTCCGTCTGCCCTGGTGGTGGAAGTGCCGGAGGAAAATTATCACCACGGAAGTATCTGGGGCATAGCGGTTATTAACGAAACCGGCCGTTATTTTATCTCCACAGAAGATGCACTGCAGAGTGAAGCGTTTCAGGCCTGGGCTAAGGATGAATCCAAAGAAAAATATACGTTTGATACAAAGCGTGCTGTCGTTGCTCTCGGCTGGAAAGGGCTGGAACTACGGGGCATCACCCACGATACGCTGATCGCTTCCTATTTAATTGACCCATCCGTATCCTCGCATCACGTTTCTGATATAGCGAAACGGCGGAATCTGCAGGTTGTGGATACTGACGAAGCCGTTTACGGCAAAGGCGCCAAACGCACGAAGCCGGAGGAAGGTGCACTGGCAGAGCATCTGATCCGCAAAGGTGAAGCCGTCTACCGGCTGCAGGGAAAAATTGAAGAGAACTTAAAGCAGAACGAGCAGCTCGAGCTGTTTAAAGAGCTGGAAATGCCGCTGTCGCTAGTACTCGGACAAATGGAAACCCAGGGTATTTGCGTGGATCGTTCGCAGCTTGAGACGATCGGTGATGAACTGGACGGCCGTCTCACAGAGCTTGAAAAAGAAATATACAGACAGGCCGGACGTGAGTTTAATATTAATTCGCCGAAGCAGCTTGGGCCGATTCTGTTTGAGGAGCTCGGCCTGCCTGCCGTTAAGAAAACGAAGACCGGTTATTCCACGTCAGCGGATGTGCTCGAAAAGCTCAGGGACCAGCATGAAATTATTCCGAGTCTGCTGTTGTACCGCCAAATTTCAAAGCTGCGCTCCACGTATATTGAAGGCCTATTAAAAGTCATTCATCCCACTACGGGCAAAATCCATACAATGTTTAACCAGGCGATTACGCAGACAGGGCGACTGAGTTCGACGGAGCCGAATCTGCAGAACATTCCAATCCGCCTTGAAGAAGGCCGACGTATCAGGAAAGCGTTCATTCCTTCTGAATCCGGGTGGTCCATTTTATCGGCAGACTATTCGCAGATTGAACTTCGGGTACTCGCTCATATCGCAGACGATGAGGGGCTCAAGGAAGCTTTCCAGAACAACATGGATATTCATACAAAAACTGCGATGGACGTGTTCGGCGTCGGGCATGACGAAGTGACGTCCAACATGCGCAGAAGTGCGAAAGCCGTAAACTTCGGGATTGTTTACGGAATCTCGGACTACGGGCTTTCACAGAGTCTTGGCATCACGCGGAACGAAGCGAAAGAATTTATTGAAAGCTATTTAAAAAGCTACCCTAATGTGCAGAATTATATGAATGAAATTAAAGATGAAGCCAGGCGCGACGGATTTGTGACCACACTTCTGCACCGCCGCAGGTATCTGCCTGACATGAACAGCCGCAACTTTAACCAGCGCAGCTTTGCAGAAAGAACCGCCATGAACACCCCTATTCAGGGTACTGCAGCTGATATTATTAAAAAAGCGATGGTGGATGTAAGCAAAGCCCTTGAAGAAAAAGGTCTGAGCAGCCGGCTGCTCCTGCAGGTACACGACGAATTAATTTTCGAAGTGCCGGAAAACGAAGTTGAAACCATGCAGGAGCTTGTTCCGGAGCTGATGGAGAAGACAATCGAACTGTCGGTGCCTTTAAAAGCAGATGTGGCACAGGGCCCGACATGGTATGATGCGAAATAAGGAGAGAGAACGATGCCTGAATTACCGGAAGTTGAAACGGTCCGACGGAATTTAGAACAGTCGGCCGTTGGAAAAACGGTGGAGAACGTGAAAGTATACTGGCCTAACATTATTAAGCGTCCCGATGACCATGAAGCCTTTTCCATGATGCTGGGAGGAAAAACGATCGAGCGTGTGCACCGTAAAGGGAAATTTTTAGTGATTTATCTTGAAGACCTGGCTGTTGTTTCTCACTTGCGCATGGAAGGGCGTTACGAATGGAGTGATGGCGGGGAACCGGATAAACATACGCATGTGCGCTTTCATTTCACCGACGGTACGGAGCTTCGCTATCGTGACGTGCGGAAATTCGGTACGATGCACGTGTTCAGCCGCGGCGAGGAATGGAACGAAAAGCCGCTGAACCAGCTTGGGGCGGAGCCTTATCGTGACGCTTCGTTTACCGCTGATTATCTGCACGCCCGGTTTCAAAAAACGTCACGCAGTATTAAAGCGGTGCTGCTCGACCAGTCAATTATTGCAGGGCTCGGAAACATTTATGTGGATGAAGCGCTGTTCCGGGCGGGTGTTCTGCCGGACGCTCCAGCCGCAGGACTCGGAAAGCCTGTGGTGGAAATCCTTCAAAAGCAGATAACAGAAGTGATTGAAGAAGCAGTAAAACAGGGAGGAAGCACGGTGCGTTCCTATGTGAATGGAGACGGGCAGGCTGGTGCTTTCCAATTAAACCTGTTTGTATATGGAAGAAAAGGAGAGCCGTGCAAGGTATGCAGCCATGAAATAGAGAGGGCTGTAGTGGCGGGCCGTGGTACGCACTACTGTCCAGTCTGCCAGACGAAGGAGGGGACAAAATGGTTATCGGTCTTACAGGCGGAATAGCAAGCGGCAAGTCACTGGTCGCAGATGCCCTGCGGGAGCAGGGACTGCCCGTGATTGATGCGGATGTAATTTCACGGGAGGTGGTGGAGCCGGGAGAGCCTGCCCTGGAGCAGATCATTGAGCATTTCGGTCCGGAAATCCTTCAGTTTGATGGCACACTCGACAGAAAGAAGTTAGGCTCCGTCATTTTTAATGATGCTGAAAAACGTCAGGTGCTTAACCAGATTATTCATCCGGCTGTCAGGCAGCGTATGATGACCAAACGGGACGATCTTGTACGTGAAGGAAATGAGCATGTTGTTCTCGATATTCCCCTTTTGCTTGAAAATAATTTAAACTTTCTAGTTGACCGCGTTATCGTTGTTTATGTAAATGAAGCGACCCAAAAGCAGCGGCTCGTGGAGCGTGACGGTCGGGGAGAAGAGGATGCGGCTGCGAGAATCAGGTCGCAGATGCCCCTGGAAGAAAAAAAGGACCTGGCGGATGCAGTAATCGATAATTCGGGCACAGAAAAGGAAACAAAAATCCAGGTGGACGAGCTGCTTCACCAGTGGAAAATAAAATAGAAACTTGGTAATAACCACTTTTGGTAAAAGAAAGTGGTTATTTTTTTAAAATTACTTGCAAGAATACGCTGTCAATGTGTTATACTATTTTTAGATTTTACTTATAAAAGTATAACATGTTTCCAGAGGAGGATATTAAATGAAAACTAGCATAGCGATCAACGGTTTCGGACGAATTGGGCGTATGGTTTTTCGAAAGGCAATGATGGACCCGGAAGTTGAAGTGAAAGCCATCAATGCCATGTATCCTCCTGAAACACTGGCTCATCTGGTGAAATATGATAGTGTACATGGTCCGTTTCCGCTTGAGGTAAAATCTGAAGGAGACGAAATGGTGGTGGACGGCAGACGGATCCGGCTGCTCCAAAACCGAAATCCACTTGAACTCCCGTGGGAAGAGTTTGGCGTAGATATTGTGGTTGAAGCGACGGGCAAATTCAACCGCGGGCCGGATGCTGAAATGCATATAGAAGCCGGGGCGAAAAAGGTAGTATTGACTGCTCCGGGAAAAGAAGTCGATACCACCATCGTGATGGGCGTAAACGAAGAAGACTACGATCCGGAAAACCACCACATAATCTCGAATGCTTCCTGCACAACAAACTGCCTTGCGCCGGTCGTCAAGGTGCTCGAGGATAAAATCGGTATTGAAAGCGGTTTAATAACGACCGTGCACGCATACACTAATGACCAAAATAACATGGATAATCCCCATAAAGACCTGCGACGGGCAAGAGCCTGCGGACAGTCGATCATCCCGACGTCCACTGGAGCAGCTAAGGCGCTCTCCGAGGTGATCCCATCCATGGAAGGGAAAATGAACGGCATGGCGCTCCGGGTGCCGACACCAAACATATCGCTTGTGGATATGGTAATTGATATGAAGCGCCCGGTAACCGAAGAAGAAATCAACCAAACATTAAAGGCGGCGTCAGAGCAGGAGCTCAAAGGGATCATTTCCTACTGCGAGGATCCGCTCGTTTCAACGGATTTTAACGGAAATGAACATTCCTCGATTATCGATGCGCTCTCGACCATGGTGATCAACGACCGCCAGGTTAAGGTGCTTGCCTGGTACGATAACGAGTGGGGCTACTCCTGCCGGGTGGTGGATCTGGTAAAAATGGTCAGTGAGCCAGCTGTCGGGTACTCCTCCGTTGCTTCGTTTTAAAAATCGTTAATGTGGGAAAGCGTCCCTTGAGCGGGGCGCTTTTTATTTATCCCCGTTATGAACATCAAATATAGAAGGTATAGAGCTTATACAGGTAAGAAATCCGTAAATTCTGGGTTTAAGACGCTGCGTGAGAAAACTGGTTGCAAATTGCAAATAAACATCGTATACTGAATTTCGTGCCTTTGCGTCTTTGAATTTAACGGCAGAAATGCACAGTTTCCAGGCGTATACAGGTATACCAACGGTTACTGCAAGGGTTAGTGCCAAATTGGACTAACTTTCCCCCAGAGTAGCCTTTAAAACGTGACGGGCCGATAAAAACACAGCGACCTAATGATGTAATAAAAAGAAACAAAGGGGGAAACGTACCATGGAAACAATGGGACGCCATGTCATTTCCGAGCTTTGGGGTTGTGACGAAGAAACTTTAAACAATGTAAATGCAATCGAACGTATCTTTGTAAACGCCGCTTTAAAAGCAGGCGCTGAGATAAGAGAAGTGATTTTTCATAAATTTGCTCCGCAGGGTGTAAGCGGAGTCGTCATTATTTCAGAATCTCATTTAACGATTCACAGTTTTCCGGAACACGGCTATGCCAGCATCGATGTTTATACGTGCGGGGACCATATTGACCCGAACACGGCGGCTAAATATATTGCCGGTTCACTCGGTGCCGAAGCGGAAGAAACGATAGAAATTCCCCGCGGAACAGGCCCTATCCGTGTAGAGCGTCCGGAAGCAAACGCCCTATAATGCGCATACGAACACCGTTCAAGCAGCTGCCTGTGCTTGAACGGTTTTTTATTTCCGGCAGCGGAATAGATTCAAAGAAATACACAAATTGTCATCCTCCCGCAAGGAACGAATGTGATATGATAGAACCAATAAAAATAGAGACCGCCCATCAAATTGGAGATGATAATAATGAAATGCCCTGTATGCTACTCCAATGGCACACGTGTATTGGACTCGAGGCCGAGCAATGAAGGCCGTTCCATCCGGCGCCGGCGTCAGTGTGATACGTGCCACCACCGCTTTACCACTTTTGAAATTGTGGAAGAACTCCCGCTTGTCGTAGTGAAAAAAAATGGGAACCGGGAGGAATTCAGCCGGGAAAAAATGCTGAGAGGCTTGATCAGGGCCTGTGAAAAGCGGCCAATTCCAATGGAAACGCTCGAGGGCATTGTCTCGAGGGTGGAAAATAAACTTCGGGAAGAGGGACGGACAGAAGTGAAAAGCGAAGAAGCCGGAGAGCTTGTCATGGAAGAGCTCGCGGATATTGATGAAATCGCCTACGTCCGTTTTGCTTCTGTTTACCGGCAGTTTCGTGATATAAATGTATTCATCAATGAATTAAAAGAGCTGATTGATAAAGAAAACAAAGAGGATTCATCAAAATCATAAAAAGGAGGGCGGCGCTTTGAGTCTGCATTGGATGGAAGTCAAACCGGTGGACGGGTACTACGTTCGCACAAGTAAAGAATTCAGCGAGAGCACGGATAAAACAATGTCTATGCTCTACCAGCCGTTAGTCGGAAGCAAAGCGATCGCTCTCTACCAGACTCTGCAGAATAAATTGGAAAAGGACTGCTATGAAAGCTCCGAAGCCACCCATCATGAGCTGATGGCTTTTTTGCAGATGCCTTTAAATGAAATTTACGCTGCCCGCCGCCTGCTTGAGGGCATCGGGCTTCTAAGGGTTTACGAATTAGAAACCCAGTCCCAGGATAAAACATTTGTATACGATATCCAGCCGCCCATGTCGCCGCGGGCTTTTTTTCAGGATGATGTTTTAAGCGTATTTTTATATAACCGCCTTGGAAAGAGTAAATATATTCAGCTTCGCCAGCGCTTTTGCATTTCAGCTGTGCCCGAAGCAGCAGAAGAAATTACGGCTTCGTTCAATGAAGTATTTGCTTCTCTGCATGCGTCGGAGATGGCCTCCGAACCGCCTCCGGCAGATGAAGACACAGAGTTTATCGGCGGCAGTGAACCATCGCGTCTGCAGCTTGAAGAGAACGGGTTCGATATGGAGTTGCTGAAAGCTTCGCTCCCATCCTTTCTCGACGCTGCCCGGCTGTTAACGCCATCGCTGCAGCAGACCGTCCGCCGGCTTGCTTTTGTGTATCAGCTTTCGCCAATTGATATGGGAAAAGTAATACAGGAGTCCCTATCAGCGGACGACGAAGTGAATATAGAAGATCTGCGTAAAAAAGCAAAAAACCATTACCGCATGGAGCACGGAGCAGCTCCGCCTGCACTCGGAAACCGTATAGAGCGGGAGGAACCAGCGCCGGCAAAGGACCGCCCTGCGTCCGAACAGGAGCAGATGAAGCAGTTTTATGAACAGACCTCCCCGGTGACGTTTCTTCGTTCGGTTGCCGGAGGAGCGACTGTGCCGGAGTCCGATATTCATCTCGTGGAGGAGCTTTTATTCAGCTACCGTTTATCACCGGGCGTGGTGAACGTGCTGACGGATTATGTGATGCAGAAAAATAATATGAAATTAAGCAAGGCGCTTGTATATAAAATCGCCGGTCAGTGGACAAGGAAAAAAGTACATACCGTAGAGGATGCCATGAAGCTTGCGAAGGAAGAACACAAGCAGGCCCAGGAACGCACGGCGCCTAAAAACAATTATGCAAATAAACGGCAGCAGGGCTATGTCCGAAACGACAGGCTGCCTAAATGGATGGAAAAGGAAGAGCAGGTGAAGAATTCACCGGCTGAAGCTGAAAAAACCACCCAGGATGAGCAGCTGTCGAAGGAAAGAGAGCGCTTTGAAGAAATGCTGAAGGAACGACGGGAAAGAGCAAACCGTTAAAAGAAAGGGGGCCGCTGGATGGATTCGATCGGATCCTCGTTGAACAGATGGATGGATAAGGATTGGAAGGAGCGGATGGCAAGGCTGGAAAAAGAAGTATTTGCCTATCCGGGAGTTATCGATTTCAAGCGCCGCCATCCGCATATACCAGCAGAAGAATACGAAAAAAACAAAGCAGCTTTATTTGAATATAAGCGGGAACGCAGCAACTGCGATGCCTGTCCGGGACTTGAAAACTGCCCAAACCTGATGCAGGGGTACCAGCCGGAATTGATGGAAGACAAAGGAAAAGTGACGGTGGCCTATCACCGTTGTTCATTAAAGGTACACGATGATGAAAAGAAAAAAAGACAGGCACTTATTAAAAGCTATTATATTCCAAAGGAGATACTGCACGCCTCCTTTGATCAGGTGGATATGGACCATGAATCAAGAGCTAAGGCCGGAACTGCGGCACTTCACTTCGCATCGGCCACCGTGCCCGGGGAGGACGGACAAGGACTTTACCTGTACGGAAAGTTCGGAGTTGGTAAAACGTATATTGCGGGAGCTATTATGAATGAACTGGCGGAGCGAAACATCGGCTCGATGATTGTACATGTGCCGGACTTTTTCCGGGAAATCAAAGAATCGTTATCGGATAATACGGTGCGGGAAAAGGTCGACAGTGTTAAAGGTGTACCGGTACTCATACTCGATGACCTTGGAGCCGAATCAATGAGCGCCTGGACAAGGGATGATATTTTGGGCGTTATTCTGCAGTACCGGATGATGGAAAAGCTTCCTACTGTCTATACGTCCAACTATGATTACAGTGAACTTGAAGAGCATTTGACGTATTCCCAGAAAGGCGGTAACGAGCGTTTGAAAGCAAAGCGTATCATGGAGCGCATCCGCCCGTTCACAGAGGAAGTATTTATGGACGGACAGAACCGTCGGGGATAATTGGAAATACAGAGGCCATTCTAAGTGTATAATACAAATAAATATGCTACCATGATAATAGCGCCCAGCATGCAGAAAATGGGTTGGATTCGCGATATTTTCATGCGAGCGCCATAAAGGAATTTTCTGGAGGGTATACAATGAGCATTGATGGAATACTGGAACGGGCATTAAACGGAGAACGACTGACAATGGACGACGCTGTGCGCTTATATGAAAGTGATGAAATAGAAAAAATGGGAGCTGCCGCGGATGAAATAAAAAAACGCTGGCACCCGGAGCCTGTTGCCACCTTTAACATAGGGCGTAATGTCAATTACACAAACGTCTGCGATACTTTCTGCCGTTTCTGTGCATTTTACCGCCGGCCGGGATCGGAAGAGGGCTACCTTCTTTCGGACGACCAGATTCTGCAGAAAATTAAAGAGCTTCAGGATGTTGGAGGAGACGAGATTCTAATGCAGGGTGGGACCAACCCGAATCTCCCATTTGAATACTATACAAACCTGCTTAAAAAAATTAAAAGTCATTTCCCGGACGTGACGATGCACTCGTTTACGCCGGCAGAAGTGTACAAAATGATGGAGGTTTCCGGTCTGTCATTAAAAGAGGTATTAACGGCTCTTCACGAAGCTGGTCTGGATTCGCTTCCAGGCGGAGGTGCCGAGATTCTCACAGAAAAGACGAGAAAACGGATCAGCCGCTTGAAATGCACGGCCGATCAGTGGATCGACTGCATGAAAATGGCTAAAGAGGTTGGTATGCACGGCACGGCAACGATGGTTATCGGCTTTGGCGAATCAAACGAAGAGCGGGCAGAACACCTGTGGCGCATTCGTGAGGCCCAGGACGAATCCAACTGCTTTTTGGCCTTCATATCCTGGACCTTCCAGCAGGATTACACAAGCATGAAAGGCGAGCGTATTACACCGGAAGGCTACCTCCGGAATGTAGCCATTTCACGCTTATTCCTGGACAACATCCCGAACTTCCAGTCCTCCTGGGTAACAGCAGGACCAGAGACGGGCAAACGCTCTCTTTCCTACGGCTGTAATGACTTTGGCAGCACCATGATGGAAGAGAATGTTGTTTCTTCAGCGGGTACCACACACAAAGTGAACATCAACCGGATTCTTCGTTTGATACGGGAAGCAGGCTACACGCCGGCGCAGCGGAATACGAAGTACCATACACTCCGTGTGTTTGAAGGAGAAGAAAACAGCGAAAAAGACTTTGTAATGCAAAACTAACTACAGGTTGCATGATAAGAAGCTTTTCGCTATGCTGAAATAGCGAAAAGGAAAATGCAAGGATGAGGACATAAAATTAAAGCAGGCGTCCCAGAGAAGAGAACCAGGGCTGGAAGTTCTCTACGAACCGTTTTATTTTTACCCCCTCGGAGCTCCGGCAGGGAACAGCAGTATCTGCCGGCGGGCCCCCGGCCGTTACCCGGATAGAGTCGTCTCTGCGCTTGGGACGAAAACTAGGGTGGAACCGCGGCTGAGCCCGCCCCTTTCGAGGGGCGGGCTTTTTTATGTGTTTTTTGGTTTATTACAGTTATAAAAGGAGGACAAAACCACAATGGCAGAACAAACAATCACGCTCATATTTCCAGATGGGAACGAAAAATCATATGACATCGGCACGACGACAGAAGAAGTAGCCGGAGGTATCAGCTCAGGCCTGAAAAAGAGCGCACTGGCAGGAAAAATCAACGGAAGAATGGTGGATCTCCGCACTCCGCTAAGGGAGAATGGCCAGATTGAAATCATTACGTACCAGTCTCCGGAAGGCCTTGAAGTGCTCCGGCACAGCACCGCGCACGCAATGGCCCAGGCGGTGAAGCGCCTGTTTGATGACGTGCAGCTTGGTGTCGGCCCGGTGATTGAAAACGGGTTTTATTATGACATTGATACGTCGCACCAGCTGACGCCGGAAGACCTTCCTAAAATCGAAAAAGAGATGAATAAAATCATTGATGAGAATCTGGAAATTATTCGCGAGGAAGTGTCCAGGGAAGAAGCAGTCCGCTTTTTTAAAGAGCTTGGCGACGAGCTGAAGCTGGAATTAATTGAAGATATCCCTGAAGGAGAACAGATCGCGCTTTACCGGCAGGGAGAATTTGTCGATTTATGCCGCGGCGTTCATGTACCGCAGACATCCAAACTGAAAAAGTTTAAGCTGATGAACATCTCCGGGGCTTACTGGCGCGGAGACAGCAATAACAAAATGCTGCAGCGTATTTACGGCACCGCCTTTGAAAAGCAGTCCCAGCTTGATGATCATTTGAAAATGCTCGAAGAAGCCAAAGAACGCGATCACCGTAAAATCGGCAGAGAGCTCGACATATTTACGACAAGTCAGACAGTCGGACAGGGGCTTCCGCTCTGGCTTCCAAACGGTGCCACAATCCGCCGGATTATTGAGCGCTACATTGTAGATAAAGAAGTACGCCTCGGCTATGATCACGTGTATACGCCGGTGCTTGGTTCCTCCGAGCTGTATAAAACGTCGGGCCACTGGGACCACTATCAGGATGATATGTTTCCACCGATTGAAATGGACAATGAAACCCTCGTGCTTAGGCCGATGAACTGTCCGCACCATATGATGGTCTATAAAAATAAAAAGCACAGCTACCGCGATCTGCCGGTCCGCATCGCAGAGCTCGGAACGATGCACCGTTATGAAAAATCCGGGGCGCTTGCCGGCCTGCAGCGTGTGCGGGCGATGACATTAAACGATGGTCACATTTTTGCCCGCCCGGATCAGCTGAAGGATGAATTCATCCGTGCAGTGCGGCTTGTCCGTGAAGTCTACCATGATTTTGGCATTAAGGATTACACCTTCCGGCTTTCGTACCGGGATCCGGAGGATAAAGAAAAATACGTGGATGACGACCAGATGTGGGAAAATTCCGAGCGTATCCTGAAGGAAGCGATGGATGCGATTGACGCTGAATATGTGGAAGCAGAAGGGGAAGCAGCATTTTACGGCCCGAAGCTCGATGTCCAGGTAAAAACAGCGATGGGCAAGGAAGAGACGCTCTCCACCGTCCAGATCGACACCCACCTTCCTGAACGTTTTGATCTCACGTATGTTGGAAGTGACGGAGGCGAGCACCGTCCGGTAGTAGTCCACCGGGGTATTGTGTCCACGATGGAGCGCTTTATCGCCTTTCTGCTTGAAGAATACAAAGGCGCTCTGCCGACGTGGCTTTCTCCTGTTCAGGTGAAAATCATACCGGTCTCGCCTGACGTTCATCTCGACTACGCAAAAGAAGTGGAAATGGCGCTGCAGGCATCAGATATCCGGGTGGAAGTGGATACGAGGGATGAAAAGCTCGGCTACAAAATCCGGGAAGCCCAGACGCAGAAAATCCCTTATATGCTTGTGCTTGGCGACAAAGAGCAGGAAGCAAATGCCGTAAATGTACGCAAATACGGTCAGCAGGATTCACAATCACAGCCGCTGAATGATTTTGTGGAAAATGTAACAGCGGCTATTAATGAATATCGGTAAAGTGGTTGACGTCCTAATAGGTCCGTGCTACGATGTCTTAGTGTGAAAATAATTAATCCCTAAAGAAGAAGCGCCCGCTTCTCACCTGACCGACAAACGTTGGCTGGTTATTATCAATATATTGAATGTGTAGATCATATATTCTATATACGTGTGGGCGCTTCTCTGTTTCAGAGGGTGTCTGCACGTTTTTTCGTTGTGCCAATGGTATGTATTTGCGTGGAAGCCCCGCGCACTAAATTTCTGGAGGTGGCTTATTATTCGTAAGGACCAAAAGGTAAACGAGGGCATCCGTGCCCGTGAAGTTCGACTCATCGACGCTAACGGAGAGCAGCTTGGAGTGAAATCAAGAAACGAAGCTTTAGAGCTGGCCGGGAAAGAAAACCTTGACCTTGTTCTTGTTGCTCCAAACGCGAAACCGCCTGTCTGCCGTATTATGGATTACGGTAAATATCGTTTTGAACAACAGAAAAAAGATAAAGAAGCCCGGAAAAAGCAAAAAACGATCAACGTGAAAGAAGTTCGTTTGAGCCCGAGCATTGAAGAACACGACTTTAATACAAAGCTGCGTAACGCACGCAAGTTTTTGTCCAAAGGCGATAAAGTGAAAGCAGCTATCCGCTTCCGCGGTCGTATGATCACACACTCTGATATCGGTAAGGAAGTACTTGACCGGTTTGCCAAAGAATGTGAAGACGTGAGTACGATCGAAACGAAGCCGAAAATGGATGGCCGCAGCATGTTCCTCATGCTCGCTCCAAAAGCGGAGCAGGAACGGGAACAAAAAGAAGAATCCAGCAAAGAAGAATAGACAGCGGTTTTTTCCGTTATATTAAAAAAGGAGGATGTCACTTATGCCAAAAATGAAATCTCACCGCGGAGCAGCAAAACGTTTTCGCAAAACAGGAAGCGGCCGTGTAAAACGCGCACGCGCATTCACGAGCCATATGTTTTCGCATAAATCCCAAAAGCAAAAGCGTAACCTTCGTAAGCCGGAGCTTGTTTCCAAGTCCGACTACAAGCGTATCAAGACACTACTGCCGAAAACGAAAAAATAAGCACGGCCAAATAATTGAGATAATCTAAGGAGGGGTTGACGATGCCAAGAGTAAAAGGCGGATATGTGGCACGTCGCAGACGTAAACGAGTATTAAAACTCGCGAAAGGTTATAGAGGTTCTAAGCACAGACTGTTTAAAACAGCACAGGAACAGGTAATGAAGTCCCTGCAGTATGCTTACCGGGACCGTCGCCAGCGCAAGCGCGAATTCCGTAAGCTGTGGATTGCACGCATTAACGCAGCAGCGCGGTTGAACGGCTTATCCTACAGCCGCATGATGCATGGCCTGAAGCAGGGCGGTATCCAAATGAACCGTAAAATGCTCGCAGATCTTGCAGTAAATGATGAAAAAGCATTTGCAGAGCTTGCTGAAAAAGCGAAATCAAACTTATAATTAAACAAAAAGCGGAGCGCCCGTAATGAGGCGTTCCGCTTTTTAATGTTTTTCCGGCTGTGTTGCTTCAAGCTTTTGCATGAACTCTTTCACCGGACTGTTCCACTCGATGGCAGCTTCCGGGTAAAGTGAAAGAATTTCCCGTTCGAGAAAGGTGAAATCCTCGCGCTGAAAGCCGCGCAAATGCTCGCTTTCAATCACCCAGAGCGAAATAGTAACCACTTCAAACGCTTTTTCGGTTGTACCTACGTATTTTTCGCCTTCAAACATGACGCCTTTGTGGGTAGCCAGTAGATTTTTCCGTACATTTTGCTGGTCATCAAGCAGATAGAATTGTTTTTTATGGTGGGCTGCTTCCAGTTTTCTTCTTGAATTATTCCAGTATCTCCAAAACGAGTATATGATAATAACAAGCGCGATCAACAGCAGCACCCGCAAAAGAATACCCAATCTTTACACCCTCCTCTGCATCTATCGGATTAAGCGCACATAAACCTTATCATTTCTAATATATACGAACAGTATATTAAAAAGTTTCACAGGTTCCCGGGTATGATAGATTATGTTTGAGCCCTGCGGCAAAGTTCTTTATACTGAATATGGAAGAACCCGCACCACAACGCTTGTACTGATGAAAATATTAATGCGGCTCATTAATAATATTTTCCCTTTGCATGTGTGTGTAAAACAACCGTACATAAAGGAGGCAGCATGAAATGGCAGAATTAGATTCAACATTGCAGATGCTAAAGGACCTCACGGACGCAAACGGCGTTCCGGGGAACGAACAGGAACCAAGAAAAGTGATGACCCAGTATATTTCTCCTTACGCCGATGAAATGAGCACCGATCGGCTGGGGAGTCTGATTGCCAAAAAAACCGGCCAGGCCGGGGGCCCGAAATTAATGATTACCGGGCATTTGGACGAAATTGGTTTTATGATATCGGGAATCGATGAGAATGGCTTTTTGAAATTCCAGACCCTCGGGGGATGGTGGAGCCAGGTGATGCTCGCCCAGCGGGTGAAGGTAATGACGAGAAAAGGAAACATTACCGGCGTCATCGGCTCGAAGCCGCCACATATTCTGCCGGCGGAGCAGCGTAAGAAGGCGATGGAAATTAAAGATATGTTCATCGATATCGGTGCTTCAAGTAAGGAAGAAGCAGAGTCATTCGGCGTGCGTCCTGGGGACTCAGTCGTGCCGGTATGTGATTTTGAAGTGATGAACAATGAAAAATTACTGATGGCGAAAGCCTGGGACAACCGTATTGGCTGTGCTATCGCGATTGAGGTGCTGAAGCGACTCGAAAACGAATCCCATCCGAATGAAATTTACGGTGTCGGGGCTGTACAGGAGGAAGTCGGACTGCGCGGAGCGAAAACAGCAACCAACCTGATTCAGCCGGATATCGGATTTGCGGTAGATGTAGGCATTGCCGGGGATACGCCGGGTGTCACAAGTAACGACGCCAGAGCGAAAATCGGTAAAGGACCACAGCTTCTTATGATGGATGCCTCCGTTATCGCACACAAAGGGCTGCGTGATTTCGTTGTCGGTGTGGCTGAAGAAAAGGAAATTCCTTTTCAGTTTGACATGATGGCAAACGGCGGCACAGATGCAGGATCTATTCACCTGTCCGGTGAAGGAGTACCGGCTATGGCCATTACGATTCCGACCCGCTATATTCATACGCATGCAGCTATTCTTCACAGGGATGACTTTGAGCATGCCGTGCAGTTAATCGTAGAAATTGCTAAGCGTCTGGACCGCGACACAGTAGAGTCGTTAACGTACGAAGCATAAAAACCAGCCTTTCTGTCCATAAGGGACGGGAGGGCTGTTTATTTTCTTTCTGTGTCCGGCCAAAATGTGCTACGATGAGAGAAAATACTGGGGGAGACAGCGAAGTGAAGCGGATAGAATCGGCAAAAAACCCGAAAGTAAAAGAGATAAAAAAACTTCATAAACGTAAGGAACGTGAAAGGTCAGGGCTTTTTTTAATTGAGGGAGACCATGCGCTGACAGAAGCCGTCCGGTCGCAGGCTTGGATTGAAGAAATTTTCATTGAAGAGCATAAAGAGTGGCCGCAGGTTTTCAATGAAATACCAACACCGGCCACAGAGGTAACAGAAAGCGTCATGAAAGAAATCAGCTCGACGGAAACGCCGAAAAATATTGTAGCTGTATGCCGAATTCCTGAATTTTCTAATGTGAGAAGCGGCGGATATTCGTTTTTCGTGCTGGTGGACAGCATTCAGGACCCTGGTAATCTGGGAACAATTATCCGGACGGTTGATGCGCTTGGAAAAGGGGTAGTCGTTCTTGGCACAGGTACGGTGGATGCGTACAACGAAAAGGTGGTCCGGGCGACGCAGGGCTCATTGTTTCATGTTCCGGTACTCCAGGAGGACCTGGGAGAATGGCTGGAATGGCTGCAGGAAACGGACATTCCGTGCTTCGGCACTTCGCTTGATGAAGGAACGTCGTATTCGGCACTTGAGCCGCAGCCTTACTTTGCGTTGATTATTGGCAATGAAGGAGCCGGTGTACAAAAGAAATGGCTCGAGCGGACCGACCAGAACCTGTACATTCCGATTCCGGGACAGGCAGAATCACTAAATGCGGCTGTCTCTGCCGGTATCCTCCTGTATCATTTGAAGCAGACAGATTGGTGATGGTTGCAATCGGGCCGGGCTTTTTCTATAATAATGCATATTGAAACATATAAACACAAATGCGCAGATGAAGAGTAGTAGCATTGCTTCCTGCTGGACAGGGAAAAGGTATCGCTGACTGAAAATACCTTACAGTAAGGATTTGTGAATTCGCTTCGGAGCAGCCGCTGGAGTATTCCCTGTGGAAGAAAAGCGTGCCGGAACCTGTCGTTACAGGAAAGTGAGCTGTGCACTGCAGCTAACAAGGGTGGTACCGCGAGCCTTCGTCCCTTTCAGGGAGAGGGCTCTTTTTATTTGGCATAAAAATGGAGGGAAGCAGGATATGATAGAACGCTTGGAGGAACTGCAGCAGGAAGCGCTGCAGCAGATTGAAGAAGCTGGCGATACAAAAGAATTGGAGCAGGTGAGAGTAAAATACTTAGGGAAGAAAGGCCCGATTACGGAAGTGCTCCGGGGGATGGGGCAGCTGTCCAAGGAGGAGCGCCCCGTTGTTGGCCAAAAAGGAAACGAAGTACGTGAAGCCATTCAGGAGCGTCTGGAGAAAAAGACGAAAATGCTTGCCGAAGAAGCATTAAAGGAAAAGCTTAATAAAGAGACGCTGGATGTAACACTTCCGGGACGTAAAGTTCAGCGCGGGGCGAAGCACCCGCTGACGAGCGTGGTGGAGGAGATTGAAGATATCTTTATCGGCATGGGATTCGAAGTGACTGAAGGACCGGAGGTCGAAACCGATTATTATAACTTTGAGGCCATGAATCTGCCAAAGGACCATCCGGCCCGGGATATGCAGGATTCTTTTTATGTCAGCAGTGATCTGCTTCTGCGTACGCAGACGTCGCCGGTGCAGGCCCGCTCGATGGAACGCCACCACGGCGAAGGACCGGTAAAAATCATCTGTCCGGGCAAGGTCTACCGCCGGGATGACGATGATGCTACTCACTCCCACCAGTTTATGCAAATCGAAGGGCTGATGGTTGATGAAAATATCCGGATGAGTGATTTAAAAGGGGTACTCGAAACATTTGTGAAAAAATACTTCGGAGAGGAAAGAGAAATCCGCCTCCGCCCGAGCTACTTTCCGTTTACCGAACCGTCTGCAGAGCTTGATGTTTCGTGCGGCATCTGCGCCGGGGAAGGCTGCCGCATCTGCAAGCATACCGGGTGGATTGAAGTACTCGGGTGCGGAATGGTGCATCCACGCGTGCTGGAAATGAGCGGCTTTGATCCCGATGTCTACAGCGGCTTTGCCTTTGGAATGGGAGTGGAGCGCTTCTCCCTCCTGAAATACGGCATTGACGATATCCGGCATTTTTACACGAACGATATGCGCTTTTTAAAACAATTCACTCGAGTATAGAAGGAGAATGCAGACATGTTGATCTCATATAAGTGGCTGAAAGATTATGTAGATATTGAAGATATTACTCCCGAAGAAATCGCTGACCGTCTGACTACGGGAGGCGTGGAGGTAGACGCCCTGTACCGGCGTGCCGAGCCGATTGAGGGTTGCGTCGTCGGATACGTTACCGGAGCCGAAAAGCATCCGGATGCGGATAATTTAAACATCTGCCAGGTGGATCAGGGAGGAGAAACGGTGCAGATTATCTGCGGAGCTGACAACGTGGCAGCCGGACAGAAGGTCGTAGTGGCAAAGCCTGGCACCGTGCTGCCCGGGGGCATGGAAATTAAAGCAACGGAAATACGCGGCGAGGAATCCAACGGTATGATTTGCTCTCTCCAGGAGCTCGGTGTGGAAGCTAAACTGGTTCCTAAACACGTGGCTGAAGGTATTTTCGTCTTTGATGAGGAGCCGGAAACGGGATCGGATGCGGTAAAAGCTCTTGGCTGGGACGACACGGTAATGGATCTCGACATTACGCCAAACCGTGCCGACTGTCTCAACATCCTCGGCGTCGCCTATGAAGTAGCGGCCCAGCTGGACCGGACCGTTCAGCTCCCCGTAACTTCGGTACAGGAAAGCGAAAAGCCTGCCTCGGCAGCGGTCAATGTGAAAATCGAAAACGGGGAGGATACTCCTTATTACGGAGCAAGAGTCGCTGAAAATATTCAGGTGAAGCCGTCTCCGTATTGGATGCAGAACCGTTTAATGGCTGCAGGCATCCGGCCAATCAGCAACGTCGTAGACATTACCAACTATGTGCTGCTTGAATACGGGCAGCCGCTGCATGCGTTTGATTTTGACGCCTTCGGCTCTGACCAGGTGCTTGTGCGAAGAGCGTTTGAAGATGAAGAAATACAAACGCTCGACGGCAATAAGCACCACCTTTCGACAGAGCATCTGGTTGTAACCAACGGCACAAAGCCGACAGCTCTCGCAGGAGTGATGGGTGGAGAGCACTCAGAGGTCAACGACCAGACAACAAATATTCTGCTTGAAGCGGCTCTGTTTCACCCGTCCCTGATCCGCCAGGCGTCCAAGGATACGCGGATACGAAGCGACGCAAGCGTCCGGTACGAGCGGGGGCTCGACACAGAAAGAGTGGAGCAGGCAGCAGACCGGGCGGCCCACTTGTTCGCCAAATATGCGGGTGCCTCTGTGCTTCAGGGCATCGAGCAGGAGGACCACCGGGAGCCAGGCGGCAGATGGGTTCGGGTAAGCGACCGCCGTATCAACCAGCTGCTTGGAATGGAGCTCAGCGGTTCAGAGATGGTGCGTATTCTCGAACGTCTCGGCTTTCAGACTGCTGACAAGGAAACGAGCAGTATCGAAGTGTACATTCCAAGCCGCCGTCCGGATATTCATATTGAAGAGGATGTTGCAGAAGAAATCGCGCGGATGCATGGCTATCAGGATATTCCGAGTACGCTGCCTAAAGGGGCTACGACCGCCGGAAGCCTGACCGCCGAGCAGAAAAGAAAGCGGACAGTACGCCGCTTTTTAGAAAGTGCCGGGCTGAGTGAAGCTGTCACCTATTCCCTGACAACCGTCAGCTCAGCGTCACGTTTCACGCTTTACCCGGAAAAGTATACGATGGAAGTATCCATGCCGATGAGCGAGGACCGCAGAGTACTGCGACAGAGCCTGATTCCGCAGCTTCTTGAAGGAGTCAGCTATAACCGCAACCGCCAAACGAAGGATATCGCCCTATTTGAAATGGGCTCGGTGTTTCTTTCCGAAGAAGCGAATGCTGCTGTGCAGCCGGAAGAACGCATTATGCTTGCTGCAGTAGTAAGCGGCAGATGGGAAAACCACCTGTGGCAGGGAGAAACGAAAAATGCAGACTTTTATGTGATGAAAGGAATTGCTGAAGGCATTCTTGAGGAACTGCACGTAGAAAGCCGTGCCTCGTTCACTCTGGCAGAGCGCAGTGATATGCACCCTGGCCGTACCGCAGATATACTGCTCGACGGAGAGACAGTGGGGTATGTCGGCCAGATTCATCCAACGACGGCGGGTGACTGGGATATAGCTGAAACGTATGCCCTGCAGGTTGATTTAACCTCCCTGCTTCAGGCGGTGGAAACGCCGGTTCGTTACCACACACTGCCGCGGTTCCCTTCCACTACCCGTGATATCGCGATCGTAGTGGACGAAAATGTGCCTGCAGCTGAAGTGAAAGAGGTTATTGAGTCCGCGGGTGGAAGCACGCTGTACAGCACCTCCCTGTTTGACGTTTATCAGGGCGAGAATCTGACGCCCGGCAAAAAATCCCTGGCGTTCACCCTGGTGTATCTGGATCCGGAAAGAACATTAACGGATGAAGAGGTCAGCTCTGCACACGACCAGGTGCTTCGCATGCTTGAAGAAAAAACTGGGGCAGAGCTCAGGCAGTAAAACAGCTGCCGGGCATCTTCCGGTTTAATAAAGGGCCTGTACAGGGAAAGATATTCAGAGCCTTTTTATTCTGTTACTATTAAGGTAAAGGCACATTCAAGAACAGGGGGCGGAAGACGTGGCTGATGATCAAAGTAAAAAACGCACTACGGTTACAATATACGGCCAGCAGTACACGATTGTCGGTGATGAACAACCCTCGCATATTAATCAGGTCGCCAATTATTTAGATAAAAGAATGAAAGAGTATAAAGCATACAATCCTTATTTGGATACGACCCGCCTGGCGGTATTGACAGCTTTAAACGTAGTGGATGATTATATCAAACTCAAAGAAGAAGTAAACAAGGACAGAGACTCTGAAGGATAATGGCTATGGAAATAGTAATAAACGTTCTGCTTGTTGTGATTTTAATCGGAAGCTTTTTTACAGGGCTTCAAAGAGGCTTTGTTCATCAATTGCTTCGCCTGGTCAGTCTGGTGGCAGCGTTTATTGTTGCGTTTTTATTTTATGAAGAAGTGGCACAGTTTTTAGAACAATGGATCCCCTACCCATTCGGCCAGCAGACAGAAGGGACCTTTCTTGCTGCTTTTGATACCCGCAGCTTGTTTTATTATTCGATTGCCTTTCTTCTTTTATTTATCGCCGCCCGCATCATCGCCGGCTTTTTAACCGGAGCAGCAGGCGGCATCGCCAGGCTTCCGGTGCTGAGAACGATCAATTACTGGCTTGGCGGCGTGCTCGGGGTGCTGGAGGCGTACGTGATTTTATTCGTTGTGCTGGCTGCAGCTATGCTGATGCCGTTTCCGGCTCTTGAGCCGGTAGTAAACAATTCGGCAGTCGCCAGTTTTATATTACATGAAACCCCATGGCTTTCCGGCTGGTACGAGCAAATCATGCCGGCAGACCCCGGGAGCATGGACGGCCCAATAGAGAATGAAGGCTGACTTCCCTGCGTTTCACAGGGGAGTCTGTTTTTATGTCTTCACTCCGGCGGCGTGGGCTTAGACAGAATTATTAACTCCCGTTATACTCAAAAAAGAATGCCTAACATGATTAAAGCTGACATGTGGAGGAGAGTAGCATGAATAAAAAAGATCTTATTGGCCATTTGGAAACAATCGCTGTATATATGGAAATTAAGGGTGAGAACCCATTTAAAATTTCTGCCTACCGTAAAGCGGCTCAGGCGCTTGAATATGATGAGCGTTCATTGAGTGAAATTGATGATGCAGGCAGCTTAAAGGGCATCGGAAAAGGAACAGCGGCTTTGATAAAGGAATGGCGGGACAATAACGGGGAAACAGAACTGATGCAGACGCTGACAGAAGAAGTGCCGGAGGGATTGATCCCGCTGCTGAAGCTTCCCGGACTCGGCGGAAAAAAAGTGTCGAAGCTCTATCAGGAGCTGGACATAACGGACCGGGATTCGCTTGAACAGGCCTGTTTAACCCATGAGGTACAAAATCTCGAAGGCTTTGGGGCTAAAACCGAGCAGAAAATACTCGAAGCACTCGCGGAAGAAGGCAAGCGTCCGGAACGGCTGCCAATTGCCTATATGCTGGAAATGGCCGAAAAGCTGGAAGCCTCCCTGGAAGCTGTGAAAGGGGTGCGTCGGTATGCACGGGCGGGCAGCCTGCGCCGGGTGGAAGAGTCGGTGAAGGACCTGGATTATATTATGAGTGTGGAAGATGCCGAAAATGTCCGTAAGCAGCTGGTGGAAATGCCCGAATTAACGAAGGTTATTAACGATGGTACTAGCAAGGTCAGCGTTGAAATTAAAGGGGAATATAACGTTCAAGTAGATATTCGCTTAGTGGAGGAAGAAGATTTTGCGAGCACCCTGCACCACTTTACCGGCTCGAAAGACCATAATGTACAAATGCGCCAGCTGGCAAAGGAACGAAATGAAAAATTAAGTGAATACGGCATTGAAGACCAGCATGGGCGCAAAACAACGTTTCAGAATGAAGCCGAATTTTACGACCACTTTGGCCTGTACTTTATTCCTCCCGAAGCACGCCTGGGCAGAGATGAAACGGATAAATTCCGTCAGTCGTATCCATATATCGAAAAGAAACACATCCGCGGCGATCTTCACATGCACACGACGTGGAGCGATGGCTCTCTTTCCATCCGCGAGATGGTGGAGGAAGTGAAGAAGCACGGCTATGAATGGCTGGCTCTTACGGATCATTCCAAATACCTCCGCATTGCCCATGGACTGGATGAAGAAAGAATCCGCAGGCAGATAGAAGAAATACAAAAAATCAGAGAAGAAGAAAAAGATATTCAACTATTTGCCGGTATTGAAATGGATATCCGGCCGGACGGCACGCTTGATATTGAGGATGAAGTTCTCGAAGAGCTCGATGTCGTCATTGCTTCCATCCATTCCTCCTTCTCCCAGACGGAAAAAGAAATTATGAACCGGATGGAGCAGGCTCTGGAGCATCCGGAAGTGAACGTTATCGCCCATCCAACGGGAAGACTTTTAGGACGTCGGGGCGGATACAAAGTAGATGTAGACCGGCTGATGAAGCGGGCGGGCGAAACGAACACGGCTCTGGAGCTGAATGCCAATCCCAATCGCCTTGATCTTTCGGCCGACTGGCTGAGAAAAGCTGCTGAGCATAATGTCTGTATTGCAATCAACACGGACGCCCATAATCCCGGTATGCTTAATCACATGGATGTGGGCATATCCATTGCCAAAAAAGCACTTCTGCAGCCGGAACAGGTCATAAACACGATGACAGCGGAGCAGCTGAAAGAATGGCTGAAGCGTAAGAAACAATAGAACAATCAAAGAGGTGAGCATTGTTGAATGATAGAACACTCCGTGTGCTGGAATACGAAAAAATGAAAGAGCAGCTGCAGGCTCATGCCGGCTCCACTCTTGCCAAAGAACGGATTGAACAGCTGCAGCCATACCGGGAGCTCGCAGAAGCGAAGGAAGCACAAAACTTTACCGCAGAAGCGGCTAAAGTCATTCGGCTTCGGGGCCAGGCGCCACTCGGCGGCATCCGTCAGATCCATGCCCACGTGCGCCGCGCACAAATCGGCGGCATGCTGAACGCCGGCGAGCTTACAGAGGTTTCGGACACATTATACGCGGGCCGCCGGATACGGTCATTTATTCTGGACATGACAGAGGAAACGGTCGATCTTCCGCTGCTTGAGGGGCTGGTACGGCAGATAGTTGCGCTTCCGGAGATTGAAAAGCAAATCCGTGATTGTATAGATGAAAACGGGGTGGTTCTCGACAGCGCAAGCTCCGCCCTGCGCGGACTCCGGCAGCAGATGAGAAGCCTCGAATCGTCGGTGCGTTCAAAGCTTGAACAGTATACCAGGTCGCCGGACCAGCAAAAACGCCTGTCCGATTCCATCGTAACGATACGTAATGACCGGTATGTGCTGCCAGTGAAGCAGGAATACCGTTCGTCCTTTGGCGGCATTGTCCACGACCAGTCTTCCACAGGGGCTACTCTGTTCATTGAGCCGCAGGCGGTGGTTTCGATGAACAACGAACTGAGGGAGGCAAGGCTGAAAGAACAGCGGGAAATTGAGCGTATTCTACAGGAGCTGTCTTCGTACATTGCTGAAGACGGGGAAGCGATTCTGGTAAATATGAATACGCTGACCGAGCTTGATTTCACGTTTGCCAAGGCTTACTATGCAAGAGACCAGAAAGCGGTGCAGCCCGAGCTGAATAATGAAGGGAGATTCCGGTTCATGGAGGCGCGACATCCGCTCATTGACCCGGAAGAAATGGTGCCGCTCGACCTGGAGCTTGGAGAAGAATTTGGTACGCTTGTCATTACCGGGCCCAACACTGGCGGTAAAACCGTGACTCTTAAAACAGCCGGTCTGCTGACGCTCATGGCCCAGTCAGGGCTGTTTGTTCTCGCAGAAGAAGAAGCAGAGGCCGCTGTGTTTTCGAAGGTGTTTGCCGATATCGGGGATGAACAGTCGATTGAGCAGAGCTTAAGTACGTTTTCTTCCCACATGACGAATATTGTAGATATTGTCAAGCAGGTGGACAATGAGTCATTCGTGCTTTTCGATGAAATTGGTGCCGGCACGGATCCGGAAGAAGGTTCGGCTCTTGCGGTCAGTATTCTGGACTATGTTCAGGACGCCGGGGGCAGGTTAATCGCGACGACCCACTACAGTGAACTAAAGGGATATGCGTATAACCGCGAAGGCGTCATGAATGCAAGCGTCGAGTTTGATGTGGAAACATTGAGGCCAACCTATCGTCTGCTCGTAGGCGTGCCGGGCCGAAGCAACGCGTTTGCTATTTCAAGACAGATTGGCCTGCCGGATTCTATTATCTCCAATGCGGAAAAAGAAATGAGCACAGATACAAAGCAGGTCGAAACGATGATTGCTTCTCTGGATGAACAAAGAAAAGAAACAGAATCGGCATGGCAGGAGGCAGATGAACTCCGGCAGGAAGCATCCAGACTCTGGCAGGAATTGAACACTGCCTGGAATGAAGTGCTGCAAAAACGGGATCAGATTATTGCAAACGCGGAAGGGAAAGCAAAAAGCGAAGTCGATAAGGCGAAAGCCCAGGCCGAAGAAATTATTGCCGAACTGAAGGAGATGCAGAAGGAAGGCGCGGAAATTAAAGAACACCGCCTGATCGAAGCCCGCAGACAGATGGAACAGGCAGCGCCAGCGATGACTAAAAAGCAGAAACAGGTGAAACAAAAAGCCCAGAAGGAACGTACCTTTGAAGTGGGAGATGAAGTGAAGGTGCTTCGCTTCGGGCAGCGGGGACACATTGTTGAAAAGGTAAATGACAAGGAATTTCAGGTGCAGCTCGGTATCATGAAAATGACAGCGAAGCCCGAAGAAATGGAAAAGCTTAAATCAGAGCCCGCCAAAGAACCGAAGCGTCAGACAGCTACGACTTCTACAGCGGCACCGGCGAAGCCTGAACTGGACCTGCGCGGTGAAAGGTACGAAGATGCCGTACAGCGTCTTGAAAAATACCTCGATGAAGTGGTGCTCGCCGGTTACCGGGAAGTCCATATCATCCATGGAAAAGGCACCGGGGCTCTTCGCAAGGGTGTGAAAGAATATTTAAAAAATCATCCCAGCGTAAAATCCACCAGGGATGGCGGAATGAATGAAGGCGGCATCGGTAACACGGTGGCAGAACTTAAGTAAGCGGAGGGGTGCACGTGGATGTGTGGATGAATAATGCTTTTATAAATACAGCCGGCAACTTCAGCGTTGCTGTACTCTCCCTGGTAATTTTTCTATGGATATTTGAAATTATTACTCCTTACCGCAACTGGGAGGAAATCAAGAAAGGAAATATCGCTGTCGCTCTGGCGACCGGGGGGAAACTGTTTGGGGTTTCCAACATTCTTCATTATTCCATCATGCATAACGACGGCATTCTGTTTATGCTTTTATGGGGTTTTTATGGCTTTGTATTATTGATTTTAAGCTATTTAATTTTTGAATTTCTTACTCCTATGTTTAAGGTGGATGAAGAAATCAGCAGGGATAACCGTGCAGTGGGAATCATTTCTTTTATTATCTCGGTGGGTGTTTCTTTTGTAATAGGTGCCGGAATTATCAATTAAATAGAAAAAAATGTAATATAAAAGCCACAAATAGTTAATTAATTAGGACTATGTATGTGTATTATAGTTGACATCCCTTTACAGATTATGTACATTTATAACTAACTAAAATACTGTGCCAGTATTACCCAAACGAAATGAAGCGCCTTACTCTGTTACGGGAGTGAGGCGCTTTTAAAGGCATTATTCAGGCGGGGTGAAACAGAAGCCGGCATAATAGTTGGTTTTGTTTGAAAGGGTGGCAGATACGTATGGGGAAAAATCAAAACAGGAAGCATGCACAGATTATCGAGGCGGGGATTAAGGTAATTGCTGAACATGGTTATCATCAGGCGAAGGTGTCGGATATTGCCAAAGAGGCAAAGGTAGCAGACGGAACGATTTATTTGTATTTTAATAATAAAGAGCATATATTAATCTCCATTTTTGAGGAAAAAATGCAGGAGTTCATGCAGAAGCTCGAGACCATCACGCAAAGGGATGTTTCTGTTAAAGAGCAGCTGTATGAAATGGCCCAGCTGCAGCTTGAATTTATGGAGGGCCGGCCAGAGCTTGCTACGCTTGCCCACTTTGAGCTTTTGCAGACGAAGGGCGAGATTCATGACAATATGCAGCGCATACTGGGTCCGTTTTTTCAGGCGGTGATCAATATTGTGAACAGGGGAAAAGACGAACAGGTCTTTCCCTCATCACTTTCTACAGAAATTGGCAGAATCTGCTTTGTCGGCATACTCAATGAAGCGATCACCACGTGGGTGATGGAAAATGGAAGCTATTCATTGGCAGCACAGGGACCGGTGCTTGCAGAAATAGTTTATCAGGCGCTGCAGACGGAAATATAAATTAGGCGTGGCCTTTGAAAAAGTTTAAGCTAAACGTTAGCCAGTAAAGCGCGGGAATGCTATAATAACGAAGAATAAATGCAAAGATAGAGATATAAAGGAGGAACCATTCATGGCTATTGTCAATGTATCGGACCAAAACTTTGCAGGTGAAACGTCCGACGGAGTAGTGCTTGCGGACTTTTGGGCACCATGGTGCGGACCTTGTAAAATGATCGCTCCAGTACTCGAAGAAATCGACACAGAAATGGGCGAACAGATTAAAATTGCTAAATTAGATGTTGATGAAAACCAGGAGACAGCCGGAAAATACGGTGTAATGAGTATTCCAACACTAATGATCTTTAAAGACGGCGAAGTTGTCGAGCAGGTAGTCGGCTTTCAGCCTAAAGAACAACTGGTGGAGCTTTTGAACAAACATTTGTAAAAACACGAAACTGCTGGTCCCTGGGCCGGCAGTTTTTTGTTTCTTCTTCATGAAAAAAAGGCAGGGAACACCATAGATATTACACGCCAAGAGGGGTTGGGCACATGACTCAATTAAAAGAAAAGCTGGCGATTCTTCCGGATCAGCCTGGCTGCTATTTAATGAAAAATAAACACGGCACCGTTATATATGTAGGCAAGGCAAAGGTGTTGAAAAATCGGGTGAGATCCTATTTCACGGGGTCGCACGACGGAAAAACCCAGCGGCTCGTAATGGAAATTACCGATTTTGAATATATTATGACCTCTTCCAATCTGGAAGCATTAATCCTTGAAATGAATTTGATTAAAAAGTATGAACCAAAATATAACGTGCTTCTTAAAGATGACAAGTCCTACCCGTATATTAAAATTACTAACGAAGAGCATCCCCGTCTGATTATTACGAGAAAGATAAAAAAGGACGGCGGTAAATACTTTGGCCCGTATCCGAACGCTGGTGCAGCAAACGAAACAAAGAAGCTGCTCGATCAATTGTATCCGCTGCGTAAATGCCGGACAATGCCCGACCGGGTTTGTTTATACTACCATATTGGCCAGTGTCTGGCCCCCTGCGAATTTACGGTGACGAGAGACCAGTACGACGACATGATTCAGCAGATTGCACGGTTTTTAAACAACGGCCACCACGAAATACGGGCGGAGCTTCAGACCAAAATGGAAACAGCTTCGGAACAGCTGGAATTTGAACGAGCCAAAGAGCTGAGGGATCAAATACAGCATATTGATTCCGTCATGGAAAAGCAGAAAATGTCTGTGAAGGATCAGGCGAACCGCGATGTGTTTGCGTACAGCTATGACAAAGGCTGGATGTGCGTGCAGGTATTTTTTGTAAGACAGGGAAAATTGATTGAAAGGGACGTTTCTCTTTTTCCAATGTATCAGGAGCCTGAAGAGGACTTTCTTACCTTCCTGGGCCAGTTCTATATGCAGGAACAGCACATGAAGCCGTCAGAAATATTTATCCCGGACTCGGTGGACGCCTCCATGGCGGAACAGTTTGTAAACGTGCGGGTTCAGCAGCCAAAGCGCGGCCAGAAAAGAGAACTGCTTGATTTGGCGGAGAAAAACGCCCGGCAGGCGCTCAGCGATCGCTTTGCATTGATTGAACGGGATGAAGAACGGACGGTAAAAGCGGTGGAGCAGCTTGGTGAAGCGATGGGTATTGATACACCATACCGCATGGAGGCTTTTGACAACTCGAATATCCAGGGGACGGACCCTGTTGCGGCAATGGTTACATTTGTAGATGGGAAGCCGTGGAAAAAAGGGTATAGAAAATATAAGGTCAGAGACGTACAGGGGCCGGACGACTATGCGTCCATGCGGGAGGTTGTGCGAAGAAGATATATCCGTCTGTTAAAGGACGAAGCGGCGCTGCCGGATCTGATTCTTATTGATGGCGGAAAGGGCCAGTTAAGTGCGGCCGTCAGCGTTATTGAGGATGAGCTTGGTTTAAATATTCCGGTAGCGGGACTTGCTAAAGACGATAAGCACCGCACCTCGGAGCTCCTTATGGGAGAAGAGGCCGTCAGAGTACCTCTCGAACGGCACAGCTCTGCTTTTTACCTTCTGCAGCGTGTTCAGGATGAGGTGCACCGTTTTGCAATTACTTTTCACCGTCAGACACGCGGAAAAACAATGTTTTCTTCTCTCCTGGACGATATTAACGGGATTGGACAGAAGCGCAAGCAGATGCTTCTAAAGCATTTTGGATCTGTGAAAAAAATGAAGGAGGCCTCCTTTGAGGATTTTAAACAGCTTTCTCTCCCGGATGATGTTATTACGGAGCTGATGAAAAAGCTGGAGGAGGATTCTACACTTTCGAAATAATAAACGTTCGCTGATGCATATCAGCGAACGTTTTGCTATATGGTGTGATGTGGGTTACTCCCATTTAATATGCATAGTCGTGGATTTTTTCTTTTCTTCTATGTAAGTTTCCGCGTACGTATCCTTCATCTGTGACCACTGCTCTGCCAGAAAGCCGCCTTCTAAAGCTTTTGTGAACGAATTTTCCCTTTCATAAACGGACAGCTCAGCAATGACGTCTTTTTTTCTTTCTTTTTTCCAGAGGAGCTCTCCCCAGCCGGCATCATGGAAAAAATCAGCCACCTCACCAGGAGAGCTGCATGGATAGCGGCGGGCAAGCTGTTTTCCGGCCCAGTATAATATCGCATGCTCGTCAGAGCCTAAAATATCAGGAAGAACATTTTTCCTCAGTAATTCATACCCGAAGGCAGCTGGTTTATTTGTTTCTTCTTCCATTTCCATCACCACTTTCTACATCTGATATTATACATGCTGGAGTTGGAAATCTCTATAGATTCCCAAAATCATACATGATATACTAATGCACGATTATGACGGAGGGACCGATATGAAAAATGTTTTTGCAGAAAAAATGACACCATTTCGCATGATCATCGGTGCCTACGTTTTTTCAATGCTGTTGTTCAGTTTACTGCTCTGGCTGCCAATTTCACATCAGCCGGGGCATGAATTAACATATATCGAAGCTTTGTTTACCTCAGTATCCGCCGTCAGCGTAACAGGACTGACAGTGATTCAGGTGTCTGACACTCTGAGCTCTGTCGGGATTGCGTTTTTAGCACTGGCGATGCAGGTGGGCGGCATTGGAATTATGTCTCTGGGCACGTTTGTGTGGATGGTTTTTGGAAGAAAAATTAATTTATCCCAGCGGTTACTGATTATGGTGGACCAGAATCAGTATAAGTTTTCGGGAATGGTCAAGCTGATGAGAAACATCCTGCTGCTTGCTTTAGGTATTGAAGCCATGGGGATGCTGATACTTGGTACATACTTTCTTCGTTATTTTGATTCGACGTGGGAAGCTTATTATCAGGGCGGCTTTGCCGCGCTTAGTGCTTTTACCAATGCTGGCTTTGACGTCACAGGGCAATCGCTCATCCCTTTTGCTGAAGACTACTATGTCCTGTTTGTCGTCATCACTCTGATCTTTGCCGGGGCGATTGGCTTTCCGGTTCTGATGGAGGTCCGGGAATATCTGACAAACCGTGAGCGGTTTAATTTCAGCCTGTTTACGAAAGTGACGACTACGACGTACTTTCTCGTATTTGTGCTCGGGGCGGTCAGCATATGGGCACTTGAATTCGGCTTTTATTATGATGGTATGGCCTGGCATCAGCAGTTTTTCTTTTCGATGTTTAACTCAGCGACCACAAGAAGTGCCGGGTTGTCGGTAATGGATGTTTCGGCGTTTTCTATGCCGACGCTTCTTCTGATGTCGGGATTGATGGTTATCGGGGCGAGTCCATCGAGTGTCGGGGGAGGGATCCGGACGACCACCCTTGCTGTAATGTTTTTGACGATTCGGAGCTTTGCGCTTGGACGCTCGGATGTCAAAGTATTCAACCGCCAGATTGACCCGGAGGATAAACAGCGGACGTTTATTGTCATTTCCTTTTTTATTGTAGGTTTATTGGCTGCGATTACTCTAATCAGCGCCTTCGAACGCGGCAATGCAGAAGTGGAATTGATTGATATTATTTTTGAAACAAGCTCGGCCTTCGGAACCTGTGGGCTTTCGACCGGGCTGACGGATGATTTTTCCACCCCGAGTCACGTGCTGCTCATGTGCCTGATGTTCATCGGACGGGTGGGAATCCTGGTGTTTTTATTCTCAGTGAAAAAGAAAGAAACAAAATCGCATTATAGATATCCAACAGAACGCATAATTATTGGCTAGCCGGAGAGGGAATTCTCCGGCCTTCTTTATTGCAGGGGAAGTGAATCGTATAAAAGATGAATAATATACATTTAAGATGCTGTATACGTTTTCTTGACGGGTAATTTTAGGGGGAGTACAATTAACGTAATGTTTCGTACAATTCCCTGAATATTTCTTTTCGGTTTTGTGACTAATTGGTTGTATCGTGCATGCATATGCATTTTGCAAAAGGGAAAAGAAGCAGGAGACACAGCCGGCACACGAGTACATAGAAAACAGGAGACTGTAATTCTGTTTATTGTGCGGGCAGTGGAAAGTTCAGCAAGGGGGTAATGGAGCCGGAAAAGAAAGCAAGGCAGAAAAACAGGATGGAGAGAATTTTTATGCTAATGGAGGAGGATGAATATGGCTTTAAATAAGGAATTTGCCGCCCGGAGGCTGCACTCGCTTCTTGGTATTATTCCAATTGGACTATTTTTAATGCAGCACTTCGTAGTAAACCATTTCGCGACCAGGAGTGCTGAAGCGTTCAACGGAGCGGCTCACTTTATGGAAAATTTACCGTTTCGTATCTTTTTAGAGATGTTTCTCATTTATATTCCTATACTGTTTCACGGGATTTACGGACTTTTTATTGTATTTCAGGGCAAGGCGAATGCGAAGCGCTTTGGCTACTTTCGTAACTGGATGTACATTTTCCAGCGTATCACCGGGGTATTTCTGCTGGTGTTTATTACCTGGCACGTCTGGGATACATGGGTGCAGGCCCAGTTCTTCGGTGCTGAAGTAAACTATCAGATGATGGCTGATATCGTAGCGAATCCTTGGATGCTCGCATTTTACATCGTAGGTATCCTGTCTGCCACATTCCACTTTTCAAACGGTTTATGGTCATTTTTGGTTACATGGGGTATTACGGTTACGCCAAAAGCCCAATTGGCTGCAACATATTTCACTTTGTTCGTTTTCGTAGCGATGTCTGTGATTGGCCTTCGTGCTATTTTCGCATTCGTATAAGATCGGTTTTTTAATAAACTAAAGGAGTGAAACATCCGCATGAGTAATGGAAAAGTTATTGTCGTAGGCGGAGGACTGGCAGGACTGATGGCAACAATCAAGGCCGCTGAAGCAGGTTCTCAGGTGGACTTGTTTTCAATTGTACCGGTAAAACGTTCTCACTCTGTCTGTGCTCAGGGCGGCATGAACGGTGCCGTCAATACAAAAGGTGAAGGTGACTCCCCGTGGGAGCACTTTGATGATACTGTATACGGGGGCGACTTCCTGGCAAACCAGCCTCCGGTAAAAGCTATGACAGAAGCGGCTCCGGGGATCATTCACCTGATGGACCGCATGGGCGTTATGTTCAACCGGACTCCGGAAGGACTGCTCGACTTCCGCCGTTTTGGCGGCACCCAGTTCCACCGTACGGCTTACGCCGGAGCAACGACTGGCCAGCAGCTGCTGTACGCGCTGGACGAGCAGGTTCGCCGTTATGAAGTAGAAGGGCTTGTCAATAAATACGAGGGATGGGAATTTCTTTCGGCTATTCTGGATGAGGAGCAGGCCTGTAAAGGCATTGCCGCTCAAAACCTGCGCTCGATGGAAATTGAAACGTTCCGGGCTGATGCAATCATTATGGCTACGGGCGGCCCTGGCATCATTTTCGGTAAATCCACGAACTCCATGATCAACACCGGCTTTGCCGCCTCATCGCTTTACCTGCAGGGCGTCAATTATGCCAACGGTGAATTTATCCAGATTCACCCGACTGCAATCCCCGGCGATGATAAGCTCCGGCTGATGAGTGAATCTGCGCGTGGGGAAGGCGGACGCATCTGGACATACAAAGACGGCAAGCCATGGTACTTCCTTGAGGAAAAATACCCGGCGTACGGTAACCTCGTTCCGCGGGACATTGCCACGCGTGAAATCTTTGATGTCTGTGTTAACCAGAAGCTGGGTATTAATGGGGAAAACATGGTCTATCTGGATCTTTCCCATAAAGATCCGCATGAACTCGATGTAAAGCTTGGCGGGATTATGGAAATCTATGAAAAGTTCATGGGTGATGATCCGCGGAAGGTGCCAATGAAAATCTTCCCAGCTGTCCACTATTCGATGGGCGGCATGTGGGTTGACTATAACCAAATGACAAACATTCCGGGTATTTTCGCTGCCGGGGAGTGTGACTATACTCAGCACGGCGGTAACCGACTCGGAGCAAACTCCCTGCTTTCCTCTATATACGGCGGGATGGTTGCCGGGCCGAACGCGGTGGAGTATGCCAACAGTCTGGAAAAATCAGCGGAAGATCTTTCTTCTTCGCTTTTTGAAACAAAGAAACAGGAAGAGCAGCAGGAGTTCGACAGGATTATGAACATGAACGGCACCGAAAATGCCTACGCGCTTCATAACGAACTCGGGGAATGGATGACAAACAATATGACTGTGGTCCGGGAAAATGATAAACTGCTCGAAACAGATGATAAACTCCAGGAGCTTCTTGAGCGCTGGGAGAACATTAACATGCACGACAGCTCCAAATGGAATAACCATGCCGCAATGTTTACCCGCCAGCTTAAAGGAATGATCCACCTGGCCCGCGTGATGACGCTCGGAGCTTATCACCGTAATGAAAGCCGCGGTGCCCACTATAAACCGGAGTTTCCGGAACGTAATGATGAAGACTTCCTGAAAACCACGAAGGCTAAATACAATCCGCAAACCAATCATCCGGAATTTGAGTACGAAGAGGTTGACACGTCGCTGATTAAGCCGAGAAAACGGGATTATTCCCAAGGAAAAGCATCTTCAGAGAAGGGAGCAAGTAACTAATGAGTGATGCACAAGCGCAAGAAACGCGTAACGCAGAAGAAACCGATACAAAAAAAGTGAAGTTTATTATCACCCGTCAGGATGACCCGGAGAGTCCTTCCTATGATCAGGAGTTTGAAGTTCCCTACAGAGAAAACATGAACGTTATCTCCGCCCTGATGGAGATCCGCAGAAATCCGGTCGACAGCCAGGGCAACCAGGCGAATCCGGTTGTCTGGGATATGAACTGTCTCGAGGAAGTATGCGGCGCCTGTTCGATGATTGTTAACGGTACGGCCCGCCAGTCCTGTACGGCCCTGATTGATCAGCTTGAACAGCCGATCCGTCTGGAGCCGATGAAAACATTCCCGGTAATGAGAGACCTTCAGGTGGACAGAAGCCGGATGTTTGATTCCCTGAAAAAGGTTAAAGCATGGATTCCGATCGACGGTACGTACGATCTTGGTCCAGGGCCGAGAATGGCAGAAAATAAGCGCCAGTGGTCGTATGAGCTTTCCAAGTGCATGACGTGCGGCGTGTGCCTCGAGGCCTGCCCGAACGTAAACGATGACTCTTCATTTATCGGTCCTGCAGCTATTTCCCAGGTTCGCCTGTTCAACTCCCATCCAACAGGGGAAATGAACAAATCCGAGCGTCTGGAAGCCTTGATGGGTGAAGGCGGGATCAGTGGATGCAGTAATGCCCAAAACTGTGTGGAAGTATGTCCGAAGGGGATCCCTTTAACAACCTCCATTGCTGCCATGAACCGCGAAACAAATATCCAGTCGTTTAAAAACTTTTTTGGCGGCGGAAATTAATTGATAAAAGGGCAGCCTCCGGGCTGTCTTTTTATTTCATGTTTTATGTGAATTATAGGTGCGCTGTACCCGGCAAAAAGGGTAGGAAAGCCTGATGGGGTCCTGCAGGAGAAACCGCTGCGTCTATTCTTGTTTCCCGCAAATCAGAGTGGTACAATATAAAAGTATTTTACATACTGAAACCGCTTATAATAGCAGTGCACAACGCTCCAGGGTTATAGGAGCAGTTCGCAGTTGCGACTTTATTAAGGGTGAAGTACAATATAAAAAGCCTGCTTTCTAGAAAAGCGCACATGTTGAGCGCTTTTTAGTGAAAGCGATCTATATTGAAAAGGGGTATAAATCATGCAGGAAAAAACATTTACTATTACAAACGAAACAGGAATCCACGCGCGTCCGGCGACGCAGCTCGTAAACAAAGCCGGCCAGTTTTCTTCAGATATTTCTTTAGAATACAACGGCAAATCCGTAAACCTGAAATCGATCATGGGCGTTATGTCTCTCGGCGTTGGAAAAGGATCCGAAGTAACGGTTAAAATTGAAGGTAATGACGAAGAAGATGCCATGGAAGCAGTGGATCAAGTGATTAAAGAAGGGCTTGGGGAATAATGAGTGCCAGCCTGACCGGAATTGCTGCCTCAAAAGGAATAGCAATTGCAAAAGCTTTCCTTTTGGAACAACCGGAATTGGATGTAAGTAAAAAACCGGTGGATAACGCCCAGGACGAAATCACAAGATTTAAAGAAGCAGTCCAGGAGTCCAAGCAGGAGCTTCAGGTTATTAAAGAAAAAACACTTCAGGACATGGGAGAAGACCAGGCTGAGATTTTTTCTGCACATATGCTCGTACTGGAAGACCCTGAGATTATGGACGGTGTCTCCAGTAAAATTACGGAGGAGAGTGCCAATGCAGAATATGCTCTCAGTGAAGTAGCGAACATGTATGTAGATATGTTTGAGAACATGGATAATGAATACATGAAAGAACGTGCTGCGGACATCCGGGACGTATCCAAGCGTGTACTCATGCATTTGTTTGGACTCGAAAATACCAGTCTGGCAACGATTGATCAGGAAGTTATCGTTATTGCTGATGATCTGACCCCTTCTGATACTGCTCAACTCAATGAATATGTGAAGGGCTTTGCTACAGACATCGGCGGTCGTACTTCCCATTCTGCGATTATGGCCAGATCGATGGAAATTCCAGCTGTAGTGGGAACGAAAGAAGCAACAGACACGATTAATCAGGACGATCTTTTAATTGTTGACGGCCTTGAGGGCCGGGTGGTCATCAACCCAAGTGATGATGAAGTGCAGGAGTATAAAGAGAAGCTGGAGCAGTTTAACCGCCAGAAAGAAGAATGGGCAAAGCTGGTCAATGAACCAACAAAAACAGAAGATGGTCATACGGTGGAATTAGCGGCTAACATTGGCACCCCGAATGACCTCGACGGTGTTTTATCCAACGGTGCTGAAGGCATCGGTTTGTACCGGACAGAGTTTTTGTATATGGGCAGAAACGAGCTTCCTTCCGAAGAAGAGCAGTTTGAAGCTTATAAAGAAGTGCTTGAGCGTATGGAAGGAAAGCCAGTCGTTATACGTACGCTTGATATCGGCGGTGACAAGGAGCTTCCTTATCTGGACCTGCCAAAGGAAATGAACCCGTTTCTCGGCTTTCGTGCGATCCGGCTCTGTCTCGAAGAGAAGGATATGTTCCGCACGCAGCTCCGTGCCCTGCTGAGGGCCAGCTCTTTTGGGAAATTAAAAATTATGTTCCCGATGGTGGCAACAGTAGAAGAAGTGCGTGAAGCAAAATCGATGCTTGCAGAAGCTAAGAAAGAACTGCAGGATGAAAACATCGAGGTTTCCGGGGATATTGAAGTGGGGATTATGGTAGAGATCCCTTCCACAGCAGCAGCAGCAGAGATTTTTGCTAAAGAAGTGGATTTCTTCAGTATTGGGACAAATGACTTGATCCAATACACTCTGGCTGCAGACCGGATGAGCGAAAAAGTAGCTCATTTGTATCAGCCTTATCACCCGGCGATTCTTCGTTTAGTTAAAAATGTGATCGATGCCGCTCATAAAGAAGGCAAATGGGCAGGCATGTGCGGCGAAATGGCCGGCGAGCCTGTAGCGGTCCCTCTTCTTCTGGGACTCGGATTGGATGAATTCAGCATGAGTGCCACCTCGGTACTTCCAGCAAGAACCCAGCTCCGCTCGTTGAAAAAAACGGACGCAGAGGGTCTTGTAGAGGAAGCAATGAAATGTTCTACAGCAGATGAAATTGCTGAACTTGTTGAAAACAGAGGCTTTGTCATTCAATAAACTGAAAGCAGGAAAACAAAAAGCCTGGAACCGTTGGTAGGTTCCAGGCTTTTTTGTGGGTGATGAAACGTATATTTTCTTGTATACTGAAAAAGTTAATGTTCTTCAGCTGAAAAAGCTTTTGAACGGAATTTATAAAATTGTCAGCAGCTCCGGAACTGCACAGAAGATATCAGATAGTCTGTTTGGTTCCAACCCGGATAACAAGTTCTGAAAATGGAGAGAAGCAAACATGAAACAACCTATTGGCGTTATCGATTCAGGTCTTGGAGGCCTTACTGTGGCCCGCGAAATTTTAAGGCAGCTTCCGAAAGAAGAAATGATATACATAGGGGATACTGCGAGGTGTCCATACGGGCCCCGTCCGATTGAGGAAGTAAGGGAGTTTACCTGGCAGATGATTGCAAGGCTGCAGTCTGAAAATATCAAAATGCTTGTGATTGCGTGCAACACAGCAACAGCTGTAGTGCTTGAGGAAGTAAAGCAAATTTTGGATATTCCAGTCGTAGGGGTGATTACACCCGGGGCTATATCAGCGTTGAAGGTCACCAAAACAGATCAGGTGGCCGTGATTGGAACCAGCGGCACTGTAAAAAGCGGTGCCTATGAGCGGGCGTTAAAATCTATTAATGAAGATGTGGAAGTTACGTCACTTGCCTGTGTACCGTTCGTTCCGCTCGTGGAGCAGGGACAGTGCGGGGGCAGAGCTGTTCTTGATATTGTAAAGCAGACGCTGCGGCCGCTAAAGTACGCTTCGTATGATACGCTGATTTTAGGGTGTACTCATTATCCGCTGCTCGAAGGTGTGATTCAGGAGGCAGTGGGTCCGGACATTCAGTTAATCTCCTCTGGTGATGAAACAGCCAGGGAAGTAAGCACACTGCTTAATTATCATGAAACGTTAAATACGGGAGAAATCCCTCCGTTTCACAGGTTTTACACTACCGGGCCCGAAAAAGAATTTCGGAGCATAGCAAACCAATGGATGGATCAGCAGATAGAACATGTAGTATCTATTCGACTTGATAGTGACGACCGGTTTGCCGGGAGTGAAAAGAAAGGAAGATTACATGAATCGATTGGACGGAAGGGAATGGAATGAGCTTCGTTCTATTCAAATTGAAACAGATTATTTAAAGCATCCGGAGGGTTCGGTACTGATATCCTTCGGTGACACAAAAGTAATTTGTACAGCGAGTATTGAAGAGCGTGTCCCACCTTTTATGCGTGGGGAAAAGAGGGGTTGGATCGCAGCCGAATACTCGATGCTCCCAAGAGCAACAGAAACCCGTAATATCCGGGAAGCGGCCCGGGGCAAGCTTACCGGAAGAACGATGGAAATCCAGCGCTTAATCGGACGGGCTCTTCGGGCGGTAGTGGATCTGAAGCTCCTGGGAGAGCGGACCATCTGGATTGACTGCGACGTGATTCAGGCAGACGGGGGAACGCGTACAGCTTCAGTAACAGGGGCTTTTATTGCTCTTGCTATGGCTGTGCAGTCCTACCATGAGAAGGGAAAATTTAAAGGCTTCCCTATTACGGATTACTTAGCAGCTGTTTCCGTAGGCCTTAACGCTGACCAGGAAACCATCCTCGACCTTGCCTATGCAGAAGATTCTCAGGCAAATGTGGATATGAATGTAGTAATGACGGGAAAAGGCGAATATGTAGAAGTACAGGGCACAGGCGAAGAAGCTTCATACACAAGAGGACAGCTAAGTAGCATGCTTGACTCTGCAGAGGCGGGGATGCATGAAATCATTCAGCTTCAAAAGCAGGTTATCGGGCCTGCGGCTGCTTCTATTCAGGAGAACTTTTCAAATGACAGCAGCGGAAGGGAGTTATAATGAAAACGGTAGTAATAGCTACAAAGAATGCGGGAAAAGTAAAAGAGTTTGAACAAATGTTTGGCAGTGAGTATAAAGTGGAATCGTTACTGGAGAAAAATATTGATGATATTCCAGAAACCGGCGCCACCTTTGAAGAAAATGCCATTATTAAAGCAGAGGCTGTAAGAGATCAACTCAACTGCACGGTGGTTGCAGACGATTCCGGGCTGGAGATTGACGCCTTAGACGGGCGCCCGGGTGTTTACTCCGCACGTTTTGCGGGAGAAGATAAAGATGATGAAGCAAATATAGAGAAAGTGTTACATGAAATGAAGCAGGTGCCCCGCGGCGGTCGCAGTGCCCGTTTTGTGTGTGTACTGGCTGTGGCGTTTCCGGATGGCAGCGTTCATACATTTACGGGAACATGTGAAGGGGAAATAGCAGAAGCGAAAGCTGGAGATAACGGATTTGGCTACGATCCCGTCTTTTATCTGCCGGATTACGAAAAAACGATGGCGGAGCTGACCGCAGAAGAAAAGCACCGCATCAGCCATCGGGGCAAGGCGCTTGAAAGATTGCGCGTCCAGGGACAAAATCTTCTGCAGGACGACTGAAAATAATTTTTGCGAATCATAGAGAGTTGGAGGCAGAATGAATGGACATTTTAGTAGTAAGCGACAATCATGGAAGTGAAGAAGTATTAAAGCAGGTGCTCGACCGTCATCAGGGCGGGGTAAGTGCTGTACTGCATTGCGGAGATTCGGAAGCCTCACCGGAAAATAATCTCCTGAACGATGTGCATATCGTTCAGGGAAATGTGGACAGTCCGGGAAACTTTCCTGATGAATTAACAGTAAACGTGGGCCATATAAAAACGTATCTTACTCACGGACATTTATATCAGGTGAAAACGTCTTATACTTCACTCTTTTCCAAGGCTGAAGAGATTAATGCAGACCTGGTTTGTTCCGGGCATACTCACGTAGCGGGAGCGTTTGAAGAGGACGGAACGATTTTTGTGAATCCAGGAAGCCTGCTGCTGCCGCAGGAGCGTCCTGAGCAGACCTATGCTATCGTAAATGTCTCTAACCAGGGCCAGTCGATCAACGTCCATTTTTATGAAAGAGAGTCAGGCAGCGAGCTTCTTGAACTTTCGCAAAGCTTTCCATTTCCAGAGGGAGAATAAAATCCCTCTGGAAACCTTTATTGACTTTTAGGAGAAAATATTTTAACATAATGAATGTCGCAAAAAACAGATGTCCCAGTAGCTCAGCTGGATAGAGCAACAGCCTTCTAAGCTGTAGGCCGCAGGTTCGAGTCCTGCCTGGGACACCATTTCCTAATTAATAATATGCCAAGAGACAGAAGAGGATTTCCTCTCCTGTCTCTTTTTATTTATTTCACCCATGCTGGAAGGGAAGGCGGGGCGAACCCAGAAAATGCTTCAGGGGGGCCTTTACTCCTGCTTTAAAAGAAATAATGTCAGGTTATATTGCAAGATCGTGGACAATAATTCTTATATCTGATGCAGAAGTACAAATTATCTAAAAAGTTTCTGCAAAATGGTTGACCATAAACTGTATTCGGCGTAATATATACGTCAAACGTTAAAAATGTATTCAGAGAAAGAACATTTGCCTTTTGAGGGTGTACACGTTACCGTGTTCATTAAGAGGGCAGACGATAGATTGAAGGGACGCAGAGGTGATATCAGTGGCGGAACAATGGATATTTATGGACGGAGAGTTCGTCAAAAAGGAAGATGCCAAAATCTCCGTATATGATCATGGTTTTTTATACGGTGACGGTGTTTTTGAAGGCATTCGCGTATATAACGGAAATATTTACAAACTGGATGAACACCTCTTGCGTTTATATCACTCTGCAAAATCGATTATGCTTGATATCCCTCAATCGAAGGAAGATATGACGGAAATTATCAGGCAGACATTGCAGAAAAATAAACTCGAAGATGCTTATATCCGGCTTGTTGTTTCAAGAGGTGTAGGGAATCTTGGCCTGGATCCGGCATCATGTGCAAACCCTTCTATTATAGTTATTGCAGAGGAGCTTGCAATCTATCCAAAGGAATTTTACGAGCATGGCCTCGAAATTGTGACAGTTGCTACCCGGCGGAACCGGCCGGATGTATTAAGCCCAAAAGTGAAATCATTAAATTATTTGAATAATATACTGGTGAAGATGGAAGCAAGCCTTGCAGGGGTCAGCGAAGCGTTAATGCTTAACGATCAGGGCTATGTGGCCGAAGGCTCCGCAGACAATATCTTTATTATTAGAAACGGTGTGCTGATGACACCGCCGGGTTACATTGGGGCTTTAGAGGGCATCACCCGGCAGGCGATTCTGGAAATGGCTGAGGATATGGGGTATGACGTGCGCGAAGAAGCGTTTACGAGACATGATGTCTATACCGCAGAAGAAGTGTTTCTGACCGGAACAGCTGCAGAAGTCATTGCTGTGGTAAAGGTAGATGGAAGAGTGATCGGCGATGGCCAGCCGGGAGAAGAGACAAACCGGCTTCTGCGTGCTTTCAGACAAAAGGTTGTGGAAGACGGAGTAAAAGTTTATTCAGACAATTCACGCATAGAGATTGGCTAATTGCCTGATTACATGTACAATATAATTAAATAGTATTGATAAATCGACGACAGGGACCAGTAAATAACAGATTTTCCTTCACAGAGAGCTGCCGCAGCTGAAAGAGCAGCAGGAAATCGTATTGAACTCCCCCTTGAGAGCCTCCCTGAACCCAAGTAAGGAAGGCCGGATGCCTACACGGCCTCCGTTATGGCAAACCGAACCGCAAAAACGGTTCTTAAGGCAATAAGTGCGAGCTTATTGTAAAAAAGGGTGGTACCGTGAAAAGCAGACGTCTTTTCGCCCCTTTAGAGCAGCAGCAGCTGTCTATTGGAGGTGAAAGGGCGTTTTTTATTATCCGGAGAAGTCCTTTTTAAGGGTGGCGGCATGGCATTGACGCAGGCGTGGAGAAAAAAGTAATTTGAGTATAAAAGGAGGAGCGAGTATGAACACAAGAGTGAGAGAAGTAAAAGGGCGTGAATTGAAAGACGAAAACCAGGAAATGAGTGGCTCAAGCATGCTGATCCAGGCTTTGGCCCGGGAAAATGTAGATACCATTTTCGGCTATCCCGGCGGAGCTATTCTTCCAACGTATGATGAAATCTACCGTACCGGTATCCGCCATATCCTCTCCCGGCATGAGCAGGGCGCTATTCATGCAGCAGAGGGGTACGCAAGAGTTTCAGGGAAGCCCGGTGTGTGTGTAGTAACATCAGGCCCTGGAGCTACAAATGTGGTAACCGGCATTGCCGACGCCATGATTGACTCTCTTCCTCTTGTGGTTGTGACCGGCCAGGTGGCAACATCGGTAATCGGTACGGATGCTTTCCAGGAAGCGGATATTCTGGGTATCACGATGCCGATCACAAAGCACAATTTTCAGGCACGGTCGGTGGAGGACCTTCCGCGAATCATCCGGGAAGCATTCCATATTGCCACTACCGGACGTCCGGGACCGGTCGTAATTGACCTTCCTAAAGACGTATCCATTGCCTCCGGGATGTTTCATTACGATGATGAGCCGAACCTTCCCGGATATCAGCCGACATATACGCCAAACAAGCTTCAGATCCGCAAGCTTGCTGAAGCGGTAACGAAAGCGAAGCGCCCGGTTATTCTGTCAGGAGCAGGCATTCTGCATGCCGGCGCTTCTCCGGAACTGCTTGAATTTGTCGAACAGCAGCAGATCCCGGTTGCTTCCACACTTCTTGGGCTTGGCGGGTTTCCCGGCACTCATGAACTGGCACTCGGCATGGCGGGTATGCATGGGACGTACGCAGCCAATATGGCCCTCCATGAAGCCGACCTGCTTATCAATATAGGCGCCCGCTTCGACGACCGTGTCACCGGTAATTTGGAACACTTTGCCCCGCAGGCAACAGTTGCCCATATTGACGTTGATCCGGCAGAAATCGGTAAAATCATTGAAACGCATATTCCGGTTGTGGGAGACGCCAAAGAAGCATTGCGCCTGTTAAACGAAGTGAATCCAAAGCCGGGCGAAAGCGTGCGCTGGAGAATGAAAGTGGACGAATGGCAGCAGGAGTTTCCGCTCTGGTACAAGGAAGGCTCTGAGTATATTAAACCGCAGAAGCTTACAGAGCTTGTTTACGAAAAAACCAACGGGGAAGCAATTATCACGACAGATGTCGGCCAGCACCAAATGTGGGCTGCCCAGTACTACAAATTCGATCATCCGAACGCCTGGGTGACAAGCGGCGGTCTAGGAACGATGGGCTTTGGTTTTCCGGCTGCTATCGGTGCCCAGTTTGCCGAACCGGATCGTCAGGTAGTGGCTATTCTTGGAGATGCCGGCTTCCAGATGACAATGCAGGAGCTTTCCATCCTGCAGGAGCTGAATCTTCCGGTGAAGGTGCTTCTGGTCAACAACGCATCGCTCGGCATGGTCCGCCAGTGGCAGCAGCTCTTCTATGAAGAGCGGTATTCCAACTCCCTGTTTCCAATCCAGCCGGATTTCGTGAAGATGGCGGAAGCGTATGATATTAAAGGGTATAAAATTACCGACGAAAATGAAGTGGCAGGAGTGCTTGAAGAAGCATTCAACTACAACGGACCGGTGCTTATCGACTGCAGAGTACACGAAGAAGAAAACGTGTATCCGATGATCGCTCCCGGACAGGGGCACCATCAAATGGAAGGAGTGAAACCATGAGGCGGACCATTACAGCGACAGTAAACAACACAACAGGAGTGATGAACCGCATTACCGGTCTCTTTGCCCGCCGTCATTTCAATATCGAAAGCATCACAGTCGGAATGACGGAAAACCCGGAAGTGTCTAGAATGACATTTGTGGTCAATGTGAGCGACCAGCGGGGGCTTGACCAGGTCATCAAGCAGCTGAATAAGCAGGTGGATGTATTAAAAGTCCGTGATATTACCGATGAAGCGATTGTAGCCAGAGAGCTTGCGATGATTAAAGTCATGACAGGCTCCGGCCAGCGTGGAGAAATATCGGATTTAATTGCACCGTTCCGGGCTACAGTTATCGATGTGGGAAGAGAGAGTGTCACGATTCAAGTGACCGGAGACACACCAAAGGTGGAAGCACTCATCGATCTGTTAAGGCCTTACGGCATTAAAGAAATGGCCCGCACGGGTGTAACAGCCTTTCAACGGGCAACGAAAAAAAGCAGTGATCAAACCAGGTATTCCATTATTAATTAATGAGTATTCATAAAAGGAGAGGTTCCAGCAATGGCAAAGGTATTTTATAACAACGATGTAAATGAGGCAGCACTACAGGAGAAAACAGTAGCAATCGTAGGGTATGGCTCACAGGGCCACGCCCACGCACAAAACCTGAGGGAAAGCGGCGTTCACGTTATCATTGGGCTCCGTAAAGGAAAGTCTTGGGACAAGGCCTCGGAGGATGGATTTGAAGTATATTCGGTAAAAGAAGCGTCGGCGAAAGCAGACGTTATCATGATCCTGCTTCCGGATGAGTATCAGCCGACGATTTACACAGAAGAAATCAAGCCGGAGCTTAAAGCTGGAAAAGCGATTGCATTTGCGCATGGCTTCAATATTCATTTCAGCCAGATTGTGCCGCCGGAAGACGTGGACGTATTCATGGTAGCACCGAAAGGGCCGGGACATATTGTGCGCCGGACATTTGAACAGGGCGCCGGAGTACCTGCTCTGTATGCTGTGTATCAGGATGCAAGTGGAAACGCCACAAACTCTGCGCTTGCTTATGCAAAACAAATCGGTGCGGGACGTGCCGGAATTCTGGAAACATCGTTCCAGGAAGAGACCGAAACGGACCTTTTCGGAGAGCAGGCCGTTCTTTGCGGCGGAACGTCCGCGCTTGTTAAAGCCGGATTTGAAACGCTTGTTGAAGCCGGGTATCAGCCGGAGATTGCATATTTTGAGTGCCTGCACGAACTGAAACTGATCGTCGATCTGATGTATGAAGGCGGCCTTGAAGGCATGCGCTATTCCATTTCAGACACGGCTCAGTGGGGAGATTTTCAGGCTGGACCGCGCATCGTAACGGAAGATACCAAACAGGCAATGAAAGGTATTCTGACCGATATTCAAACCGGCCGTTTTGCTAAAGGATGGATTGCAGAAAACCAGGCGAACCGCCCAGAGTTCAACGCTACCAATGCCCGTGAGAGAAATCACCTCGTTGAGCAGGTGGGCCGCGAACTCCGCGAAATGATGCCGTTTGTTAACCCAAATTCCAAGGGAGTGTAATGCTGTGAAAAACATTAACGTTTTCGATACGACGCTTCGAGATGGAGAGCAGACGCCGGGCGTCAACCTGAACTTTGAAGAAAAGCTTCAAATTGCGAAACAGCTCGAACGTCTGGGTGTTGATATTATTGAAGCGGGGTTTCCAGCCGCTTCTAAAGGCGATCTTCGTTCTGTGAAGGAAATTGCGGATACTGTCAAAAACAGTTCAGTAACCGGGCTGTCCCGCGCCCTGACTTCTGATATCGATGCCTGCTGGGAAGCGTTAAAGGGAGGGGCAGAGCCAAGAATCCACGTATTTCTGGCCACGTCCCCGATCCATCGTGAGCATAAGCTCCACATGACTCAGGAACAGGTGATTGAGACAGCAGTTAAAGCGGTACGCTATGCAAAAGAGCGTTTTTCCAAGGTCCAGTTTTCAGCAGAGGACGCCTGCCGGACAGAGCTTCCATTTCTGGCGGAAGTGGTCGAAGCAGTCATTGACGCCGGAGCAGATGTAGTAAACCTGCCGGACACGGTCGGATTTATCATGCCGGAGGAGATCCGCAGCATGTTCCGCTATATTAAAAACGAAGTGCCAAACGCAGATAAAGCTGTACTGTCGGCTCACTGTCATGACGATCTCGGCATGGCGACTGCCAATTCTCTGGCCGCTGTCGAAGGCGGCGCGGAGCAGGTGGAATGTACAATTAACGCTGTCGGGGAACGTGCCGGTAATGCTTCTTTGGAAGAAATTGCTGTAGCTCTTCATATCCGGAATGATTTTTACGGTAAATCCACTAACATTACGCTGAACGAAATTAAACGGACAAGCAGTCTTGTCAGTTCACTCATGGGTATGCAGGTGCCAAACAATAAAGCCGTGGTCGGCGACAACGCATTTGCCCATGAATCCGGTATTCATCAGGATGGCGTACTGAAAGAAACATCCACGTATGAAATTATTACGCCGGAGCTCGTCGGTGTAGAAGCGAACCGGATGGTACTTGGTAAGCTTTCCGGACGTCATGCCTTTAAAGAAAAGATTATTTCTCTCGGCTATAACGCGACCGAAGAAGAGATCAATAAAGTGTTCAAATCCTTTAAAGAACTCGCAGATAAGAAAAAAGAAATTACAAATGAAGATATTTTTGCATTAATGGCCGATGAAAAAGCCGGTGATGCAATGAAGTATTATTCTCTTGAAACACTGCAGGTGACGTACGGGACGTCAAATATTCCGACGGCTACGGTTACAGTGCTGGACCAGGCAGGAGAGCGTATTGAAAACGCGGGTACTGGTTCTGGAAGCGTGGAGGCCCTTTACAACACGCTTGAAAAAATTGTAGGGGAAGGCTTCACGCTCCAGGATTACCGTATCCAGTCCACTACCGGCGGCCGTGATGCGCTGGCAGAAGTATTCGTGCGGCTGGCATTTGAGGAAACGGAATCCAGTGGACGCGGAACGGATAACGACGTACTTGAAGCGTCCGCAAAAGCTTATATTAACGCCGTGAACCGTGTGTTAAACCAGCGTCGTGCAGAAAACCAGCCTAAAGTAGCAAATATATCCACGCCATAAAATAATTACTGAAGCAGCGGACAAGGGAGAGATCGAAATGGAAAAAAAGATTGCGATCCTGCCCGGTGACGGTATCGGACGGGAAGTAGTAGAGGCAGCAGTACAGGTGCTCAAGCAGATTGAAACATCGTTTAACCATTCATTTACATTTGAATATGCAGATATTGGCGGAGGAGCCGTGGATGATTACGATGATCCGCTCCCTGCTCATACGCTCGATATTTGTAAAAAAAGCGACGCCATTCTGCTTGGTGCAGTCGGAGGCCCGGCGTGGGACCACCTTCCGGGAGAAAAGCGCCCGGAAAAAGGACTGCTGCGCATTCGTAAAGAGTTAGGACTGTTTGCCAATCTGCGCCCGGTCCGCAGTTTCAAAAGCTTGCTGCACAGTTCACCCCTGCGTGAAGAAGTGATTGACGGAGTCGATGTAATGATTGTCCGGGAATTAACCGGAGGGCTTTATTTCGGGGAGCCAAGAGAACGACGGATAATCGACGGCGAAGAAGCAGCGGTGGACACCTTGGTTTATAAAAAATCAGAAATCCGGAGAATTGTTCAGCAGGCCTTTGAAATTGCCCGTTTACGCACGCGAAAAGTAATATCAGTCGATAAAGCGAATGTTATTGAATCCAGCCGCTTATGGCGGGAAACAGCTGAAGAAGCAGCCAAAGACTACCCGGATGTGGAGCTTGAGCATATGCTCGTGGATAACGCGGCCATGCAGATTATGTATGATCCGAAAAAGCTCGACGTCATCGTTACGGAAAATATGTTCGGGGATATTTTAAGCGATGAAGCATCGATGCTGACAGGATCGCTCGGTATGCTGCCGTCTGCAAGTATGGGCAGTGAAAAGCCTGCTTTGTATGAGCCGGTCCACGGATCGGCCCCTGACATCGCCGGACAGGGGACAGCGAATCCTCTGGCCACGATCGCTTCGAGTGCAATGATGCTGAAATATTCCTTTGAGCTCCAGCGGGAATCAGATGCAGTGGAGGAAGCGATTGAGCAGGTCCTCTTAGAGGGACTGCTTCCGGCAGACTTAAGCAGGGATAAAACATCTGCGGCCTCAACAGAAGAAGTTACAAAAGCCGTATGCAGTCACATTGCACGGCTGGCAGGAAAATATTAAAAGGAGGAAGTTCCATGAAGCCGAGAACAATCATTGATAAGATTTGGAATGAACACGCTGTTCGTGCTGAAACAGGCAAACCGAATTTAATGTATGTTGATCTTCATATGGTCCACGAAGTCACGTCCCCGCAGGCATTTGAAGGCCTCCGGCTGAGCGGGCGTCCAGTGAGGCGCCCGGACCTGACCTTTGCGACAATGGACCATAACGTACCGACGCTGAACCGGGAATCTATTACGGATGCCATTTCGAAAAAGCAGATTGATACGCTGTTTGACAACTGCAAGGAGTTTGGAGTGGAGCTTGCTGACATTCACAGCCCGAACAATGGCATTGTCCACATTATCGGCCCGGAGCTCGGGCTGACCCAGCCGGGAAAAACGATCGTGTGCGGCGACAGCCACACGTCCACCCACGGCGCTTTTGGAGCCCTTGCCTTTGGTATCGGTACAAGTGAAGTGGAACATGTGCTTGCCACTCAGACGCTTTGGCAGTCTCCTCCAAAAACGATGGAGGTCCATGTGGATGGAAGACTGGGCACCGGAGTAACAGCCAAGGACATTATTTTGTCGATCATCGCTAAATTTGGTGTTGATTTTGGCAGTGGTTATGTACTGGAATATACCGGTGAGGCAATTCGCGGTCTGACGATGGAAGAGCGGATGACAATTTGTAACATGTCTATCGAAGCCGGGGCGCGTGCTGGCCTGATCAGTCCGGATCAGGTGACGTTCGATTACTTGAAAGACCGCCGGTTTGTACCGGAGGGCACAGAATTTGATGAAAAAGTCGAACAGTGGCGTCAGCTTGCTACAGATGAAGGGGCCGAATATGACGAACACGTAGTGATCCCCGCAGACGAAATCGAACCGATGGTAACGTGGGGAACCAACCCGTCCCAGGGTGTAGGTATTCACGGTACAGTTCCTTATCCGGAAGACGGGAAAAGTGCTACGGAGAAAAAAGTGATCAAAACATCGCTTGATTACATGGCTCTGGAGCCGGGCACGAAAATCACAGATATTCATGTGCAGCATGTGTTTCTTGGCTCCTGTACCAACGCGCGTATCGGGGACCTTCGTGAAGCTGCTAAAATCATTCGCGGCAACAAAGTAGCGGATGGGATCCGCGCGATGGTCGTGCCGGGCTCCCAACAGGTGAAAATGCAGGCAGAGGAAGAAGGACTCGACCAGGTATTTAAGGAAGCTGGATTTGAGTGGAGGGACTCCGGGTGCAGCATGTGCCTCGGCATGAATCCTGATTTTGTACCTGAGGGAGAGCGCTGTGCCTCCACGTCCAACAGAAACTTTGAAGGCCGGCAGGGAAAAGGTGCAAGAACGCACCTGGTCAGTCCGGCTATGGCAGCAGGGGCTGCTATTTACGGACACTTTGTAGATGTACGAAAATTGGATCAGACAGTTTCTTCATAAGGAGGTGGCAGCATGGAAGCACTCACAGTGCACGAAGGAAATACGGCAGTACTTGAACGGGCAAACGTGGACACAGACCAGATTATTCCGAAGCAGTTTTTAAAACGCGTAGAACGTACCGGGTTCGGCCAGTTTTTATTTTTTGACTGGCGCTTCAAGTCAGATGGGGAAGAAGATCCTTCCTTTGAGCTGAATTATCCATCAGCAGCCAATGCTTCAATTTTGATTGCCGACCATAATTTTGGTTCAGGCTCTTCAAGGGAACACGCCCCATGGGCATTGCAGGACTACGGGTTTCGCGTTATTATTGCTCCCAGTTATTCGGATATTTTTTACAATAACTGCGTCAAAAACGGGATACTGCCGGTACGGCTGCCCGAAGATCAGGTTTATAAACTGATGAAGAATGGGAATGATAAAGAATACCACTTGACAGTAGATTTACAAAATCAGCAAATCTCTGATAAAGATGCGGATTTCGAGGCAACATTTGAGATAGATCCCTATTGGAAGGAAATGCTGTTAAACGGATGGGATGAAATTAGTATTACGCTTCAATATGAAAAAGATATCGAAGCGTATGAAAAACGGGTCAAAGTTTAACGGGGAAGGCGGCCCAAAGCGGCCGTCTTCATTTTTACATTAAGCTGTACTGAACGCAGTTATTCATACATACATATACTATTTGATCTGCCCATACAAAAAATTTACGATCTACTGGCATAGCGGATTTTTACAGAAGGAGGCACCAGATGGATAAAAGGCCGAATCAGAAGGTTGTTTCTTTCCCTGGAGCAGCCGGAAAATTGGTGAAGCAGGGGCTCGAACAGCTGAAGGCTGGTGAAAAGGAGCAGGCCGTAGACGTGTTTCGCCAGGCGCTGATGCATGAGAGCCGAAATCCTGACGCTTCCTATGGTCTTCTTTTAGCTTACGCGGAAGCAGGATATCTGCAGGAAGCGGCCGGATGGGCAGAAGAACTGCTTAAAGACAATACCAGTGACTTTCTCGAGATTCTCCATGTATACGTACCGGTATTAGCTCAGCTGGGCAGGTATGACCAGGTAATTGAAACGCTGGATGAAGTGCAGAACACAAAGGAAGTGCCTGGTCATTTGAGAGAGCAGTTTCAGGAATTGTATGCTCTTGCTGATGGCATGACGCATATGCAAGTGGAAACAAAAGAATACAATACAATGCCTGAAGAACGCTCTTCGCTGCCGGTGGAATGGGAAATGGTGCTTCAAATGGGAACTGAGGACCAGAAGCTGCATGTGTTAAATGTGCTTCGAAAAGAAGGAGCGGAAAAATGGATGCCTGCAATAAGGGAGCTGCTGGCCCGGCAGGAAACATCGCCACTAATGAAAAGCTTCCTTCTTCTGCTTCTGAAGGACTGGCAGATCGAAGACGCTGTCTGGGTGCAGAAGCTGGGCAGGAAAGGGGAGTTCGCCCCGTCCACGCTTCCGGCTTTGGAAGAGAGCAGCTCGTATACAGAGTCCTCGTTTCTGCTCGACCGTTCGCTCGGGGATAAAGATCCAGTGCTGCTTCAGCATGCGAAAGAGCTGCTGCAGCAGCTGCTGTTGTATTACTATCCTTTTCCTCCTTCGGTACAGATTGAAGTGTTGGCAGCTGTGCTGCACTTTGAGACGTTCCGGCAGTTTGAGCCGCTCCCGGACGAACAGGATATCAGGGAGTGTTACGGAGTAGCTGAAGCAGGCTTTAGATCGATGCAGGAGGAATACGAAAGAATCCAGGGGTTCATTCAGGAAATCTGAAAAGCCCCTATTTGAAAGTGATGTTTAATCCCTTGTGGGAGTAAGTTTAGCGGAAAATGAATCATTCATTGAAATGGTTTAGTGTTATGTTATAATAGGGTAGTTGTTTACACGGTAGAACCTAGTTATTTGGAGGGAATTTGAATGAATGCCAGTTGGGAAAAGAAAGAAGGAAACCAGGGAGTCTTAACCGTAGACGTAGAATCGGAACGGTTTGACAAAGCTCTGGATCAAGCATTTAATAAAGTGAAAAATGATGTATCTATTCCAGGATTTCGTAAAGGAAAAGTGCCACGGAAGCTTTTCGAAAGCCGTTTTGGAGTAGAGTCTTTATACCAGGATGCCCTGGATATCCTGCTTCCGGATGTTTATGCCGAAGCAGTGGACGAAGCGGGTATTGAACCAGTGGACCGTCCGGAAATCGATGTAGAAGAAGTGGAAAAAGGCAAAGACCTGAAATTCACTGCTACAGTCACCGTGAAGCCGGAAGTAGAGCTCGGCGAGATCAAAGGACTCGAAGTAGAGGAGTTTGACACTTCTGTATCAGAAGAAGAAGTAAACCAGGAGCTTGAAAATCTTCAGGGCAAATACGCAGATCTTGCCGTAGTGGAAGAGGGCGAAGTCCAGGACGGAGATACCGCTGTACTCGATTTCGAAGGTTTCGTAAATGGAGAAGCTTTTGAAGGCGGCAGTGCGGAAAATCACTCGCTTGAGATCGGCTCCAATTCCTTTATTCCAGGATTTGAAGAGCAGGTTGTAGGCATGCAGCCGGGTACAGAAAAAGATATTACGGTTACTTTCCCGGAAGAGTACCATGCTGAAAACCTTGCCGGCGAAGAAGCTGTCTTTCATGTCAAGCTTCACGAAATCAAGCGTAAAGAGCTTCCAGAGCTCGACGATGAGTTCGCGAAGGACGTAGAAGAGCACGAAGCAGAAACACTCGACGAGCTTAAAGAGGCAGTTCGCCATCAGCTTGAACACGACCGTGAGCATGAAAAAGAACATCACGAGCGGGACACTGTAGTTGAAGAGGCAGCGGAGAAAGCTTCTGCAGAAATTCCGCAGGCGATGATCAACACAGAATCCGACCGTATGCTTCAGGAATTCAGCCAGCGCCTTCAATCCCAGGGTATGACTCTGGAAATGTACCAGCAGGTTACCGGTACGGACGAAGAAGGCATGAAAGAGCAGTTCCAGCCGGAAGCTGAAAAACGTGTCCGCATGAATCTGACTCTTGAAGCCGTAGCTGAGCAGGAAAACCTTGAAGCAAGTGAAGAAGACGTGGAAAACGAACTTCAAAAAATGGCTGACATGTACCAGCGCGATAAAGAAGAAATCCGCAGCCTTATCGAAATGCAGGGCGGCGTGGATATGCTGAAGCAGGATCTTCGTCTGCAGCGCGCTATCGACTATCTTGTTGAGCACAGCAAAACTGTACCGAAAAAAGAAAAACCAGAAGATGAAGAAACAGAAAACGAATAAGGCTTAAATGCTTAAAAAATCCTGAGGGTGAAGTATGCCTTCAGGATTTTTCCGCCTGAAACGGGCAAAAATCAGCATACCCCGGCTGCCCATACTAAAGGGTATTGTTTCGATTTCCATAGGAAAGTATGATACAATTCAACTCAAGCGCAATAATTGTGTTATTTAAAAACTTCCTATATAGTAAACGAAGAATTAATATTTGTGTTTAGGCAGAGCAGAGAATATGCCGCTTTGAGAAAAGTCATCGAAGGGCTTAATCAGACGGATTGATTGTATACATTACGCTGCTTTAAATGTTTCATATTTAGGTGAGGGGTGAACCAGTTGATTAAATTCAATGAAGAAAAAGGACAATTGAAATGTTCCTTCTGTGGAAAAACTCAGGATCAGGTTCGTAAGCTGGTCGCCGGGCCCGGCGTATACATTTGTGACGAATGTATCGAACTGTGCACGGAGATCGTGGAGGAAGAATTAGGTTCGGAAGAAGAAGTGGAATTCGAAGAAATTCCGAAGCCATACGAAATCAATGAAACACTAGATGATTATGTTATCGGCCAGGAGAGAGCGAAAAAATCGCTTTCTGTAGCTGTCTATAACCACTATAAGCGTGTGAATTCCACAAAGAAAACCGACGACGTGGAACTGGCTAAAAGTAATATAGCGCTCTTAGGTCCGACCGGTAGCGGGAAAACACTATTAGCCCAGACGCTGGCCCGTATTTTGAACGTGCCGTTTGCGATCGCAGATGCAACTTCTTTGACGGAAGCAGGCTACGTGGGTGAAGACGTGGAAAACATTTTGCTGAAGCTTATCCAGGCAGCTGATTATGATACAGAGAAAGCAGAAAAGGGTATTATTTACATCGATGAAATTGATAAAGTAGCCCGTAAATCAGAAAACCCTTCCATCACCCGTGACGTATCCGGGGAAGGGGTTCAGCAGGCGCTTCTGAAAATTCTGGAAGGCACAACCGCCAGTGTTCCTCCGCAGGGAGGCAGAAAGCATCCTCATCAGGAATTTATCCAGATTGATACGAGCAATGTGCTGTTCATCTGCGGTGGTGCATTTGATGGCATCGAACAAATTGTAAAAGAACGCCTTGGCCGTAAAATCATCGGCTTTGGGGCAGAGTCTGAAAACGCTGAAATGGGCCACGATGAATACATGAGCCGGATTCTTCCGGAAGATCTGCTGCGCTATGGCCTGATTCCTGAATTTATCGGCCGGATCCCTGTCATTTCCAGCCTGTCGCAGTTAGACGAGGAAGCGTTGATTGAGATCCTGACCCAGCCGAAAAACGCGCTTGTCAAGCAGTATCAGAAGCTGCTCGAAATGGATGAAGTGGAGCTCGAATTCACCGAAGACGCGCTGCGTGCGATTTCGCGTAAAGCAATTGAACGCAAGACCGGAGCACGTGGACTGCGTTCCATCATCGAGGGCATTATGCTTGATGTCATGTATGATCTGCCTTCCAAAGAAGAAATTGTTTCCTGCACTATTACAGCAGAAAGCGTAGATAGTGACGGATCACCTCTTCTGAAAACAAAAGATGGCAAAGAAGTAACGTTAAAACAGTACAAACCAAAAGAAAGTGCATAAACGGTTTTTCGCCTGAATGAAAAGGGACCTTATACAGAAACCCCCGCATCCGTATGGTGCGGGGGTTCTGATTATTTATACATAGCATTTATAGACAACTTCCTGTCAATGAGTAATGTTTCATAGACAGTAATTTTATAAATAGGATAAAATAAATAGTATACCTTTAGTACGTAACAACCGCATCACTGCATAACAGCAAACGAATATAATTTGACAATAGAGGTGTTAGCGAATGCCAAATACAACGACGATTTCCATACCGATGCTGCCGCTTCGCGGACTGCTTGTGTTCCCGTCGATGGTGCTTCATTTGGATGTGGGAAGAGATAAATCCGTAGAGGCCCTGGAACAGGCAAATGCTAAGGACAGCCGGATTCTGCTCGTCACGCAGAAAGATTTATCAGTAGATAATCCGGGCGAAGCTGATGTGTACCATGTTGGTACAGTGGCAAAAATTAAGCAGATGCTGAAGCTTCCGAACGGCACCATCCGTGTATTGGTGGAAGGTCTGGAGCGCGCAGAAATAAAAGAATTTATCGATAAGGATGCTTTTTTCGAGGTGGAAATGGAAGTGCTGCCTACGGAAGAGCACGCGGATTCGGCTGAGGAACAGGCACTAATGAGAAAAGCACTCGAGGCTTTTGAACAATACGCCACTGCCTCCAAGCGAATTTCCAGTGAAACGATCCAGTCGGTACAGGACATTGCAGGGGCGGACCGGCTCGCCGATATGATCAGCTCTCACCTGCCGTTAAAAGTGGCAGAGAAGCAGGAGCTGCTCGAACAGTTCACCGCTTCAGAGCGTCTGCGTAAAATTATCGATATTTTGCAGAAGGAACAGGAAGTATTAGGTCTTGAAAACCAGATCGGACAGCGCGTAAAAAAATCGATGGAAAAAACGCAGCGGGAATACTATCTGCGCGAACAAATGAGGGCGATCCAAAAGGAGCTCGGAGAAGCTGACGGAAAAGAAAGCGAAGTAGATGAACTCAGGGAAAAAATTCAGCAGGCAAAAATGCCGGAACAGGTCCAGGAAAAAGCCGAGCGGGAGCTCAGGCGCTACGAAAAAATGCCAGGGGCTTCTGCAGAGACTTCCGTTATCAGGACATATATCGAATGGCTGGTGGATATACCATGGTATGAGGAAACTGAAGACCAGCTTGACATTAAGCGTGCCCAACGGGTGCTTGATGAAGATCATTACGGCCTTGAAAAAGTTAAAGACCGGGTGCTTGAACACTTAGCCGTGCAGCAGCTGACAGAATCAGTGAAGGGGCCGATTTTGTGCCTGACCGGACCGCCGGGTGTGGGGAAAACGTCCTTAGCTCGTTCCATTGCCCGCTCTCTCGACCGTAACTTCACGAGAATGAGCCTTGGAGGCATCCGGGATGAAGCGGAAATCCGCGGCCACCGAAAAACCTATGTCGGTGCTATGCCCGGACGTATTATTCAGGGAATGAAAAAGGCAGGGACCGTCAATCCGGTATTTCTGCTTGATGAAATCGACAAAATGGCCAGTGATTTCCGGGGGGACCCTTCTTCAGCCATGCTTGAAGTGCTTGACCCGGAACAGAATAATACATTTGAAGATCATTATGTGGAAGAGCCTTACGATCTTTCCAAAACGATGTTTATTACTACGGCGAACAATATGAACACCATCCCTGAGCCGCTGCTCGACCGGATGGAGGTTATCCGCATTGCCGGGTACACCGAAATTGAAAAAGAAGGCATTGCCAAAAACCACCTTGTGGAAAAGCAGATTAAGGAAAACGGCTTAACCAAAGGAAGCATCCAGTTTCGGCAGGGAGCCCTTTTGAAGCTGATTCGTGAGTATACGAGAGAAGCAGGAGTCCGCGGCCTTGAGAGAGAAATTGCAGCAGTGTGCCGAAAAGCAGCAAAGCTGATCGTCATGGGTGAAAACAAAAAAGTAGTAGTCACGCCGGCGAAAATCGAAGAACTGCTCGGACGTCCACGGTACCGTTACGGACGTGCGGAGGAGGAAGACCAAGTGGGCGCAGCTACCGGTCTTGCCTATACAGCTGCCGGAGGAACAACTTTATCTATTGAAGTATCTCTTGCAAAAGGAAATGGACAGCTGCAGTTAACCGGAAAGCTCGGTGACGTCATGAAGGAATCCGCGCAGGCGGCATTCAGCTATATTCGCTCAAAAGCGGATGAGTGGGGCGTTGACCCTGATTTTCAGGAAAAATGGGATATTCATATTCACGTTCCGGAAGGGGCCACTCCGAAGGACGGGCCTTCAGCAGGCATCACAATTGCAACAGCCCTGGTGTCTGCACTGTCCGGGCGGAAGGTGAAAAAGGAAGTAGGAATGACCGGTGAAATTACGCTGCGGGGCAGAGTCCTCCCAATCGGCGGACTCAAGGAAAAATCAATGAGCGCCCACCGGGCCGGACTGACGACGATCCTGATACCAGCCGATAATGAAAAGGATCTGGAAGATATACCGGAGAGCATCAAAAAAGATATTACGTTTATCACGGTGAAGCATCTTGATGAAGTGTTAAAAGAAGCATTGGAGGAGAAAAATGAAAGTTCATAAATCGGAGCTGGTGATAAGCGCGGTCAGCCCTAAGCAGTATCCTGAGGGAGGACTTCCGGAAATAGCTCTGGCCGGAAGATCCAACGTCGGGAAATCTTCGTTCATTAATTCCCTGTTAGCAAGAAAAAACCTGGCCCGTACCTCTTCAAAGCCCGGCAAAACACGTACACTCAACTTTTATAATATCGAAGACCGCTTTTTGTTTGTAGACGTTCCCGGCTACGGCTACGCGAAGGTATCGAAAAGCGAACGGGCAGCCTGGGGCGAAATGATGGAGGAGTATCTTAAAAGCAGAGACGTACTGAAAGCTGCTTTTATGATTATTGATTTTCGCCACGAACCGACAAAAGATGATATTGCGATGTACGATTATTTGAAATTTCATGAGCTGCCGGTGGTCATTATTGCAACAAAGGCAGATAAAATTACGAAAAATAAACGCCCCCGTCATTTAAAACGTGTTAAAGAAACACTTAAGCTGAAGCCGGAGGACCAGACGGTTGTGTTTTCCGCAGAAACGGCACAGGGTAAAGATGAAGCCTGGCGGGCTATTGAGCAGTTTATTTGAAAATAATATGTGGAAGTTATACATTGGAACGGTGAGTAAAAGAAAGATATAGTATAAAAACTGTCAGCCCTTGTTCACAAATTGACGTCAAAAGATAAATAGTTGTGTGATACAATGGGTTGTGTGAAGAGTGGAACGTATAAAAAAAGCTGAACATTTGGTGGTTGCATTAAACATGGTATTGATGACGCAGGGGGTGAAGATACGAACATGCATATTATTGTCGCTGGATTAGACTATAAAACAACTCCAGTTGAAACGAGGGAACGATTGGCCTTTCAGGAGGATACACTTCCTCAGGCACTGCAGGAGCTTCGTGACATGAAAAGTATCCTGGAATGCGTCATCGTATCTACTTGTAACCGGACAGAGGTGTATGCAGTCGTTGACCAGCTGCATACAGGAAGGCACTTTGTGAAAAAATTTCTGGGCCGCTGGTTCGAAATGCCACAGGAAGATTTTGGCCCATTTTTAAATATACGCGAAAATGATGCAGCAGTGCAGCATTTGTTTCAGGTCGCAAGCGGTCTTGATTCCATGGTGATTGGTGAAACACAAATACTGGGTCAGGTGAAACATGCCCTTGCTACTGCCCACGAAAATGAAACGACCGGCACGATATTTAATGAACTGTTTAAACGTGCAGTCACGTATGCCAAACGGGCCCATCACGAAACAGAAATTAATGATAATCCTGTATCAGTCAGCTATGCTGCTGTGGAGCTTGGTAAAAAAGTAGTCGGTTCGTTTAAAAACAAGCGGGTGCTTGTTTTGGGTGCGGGAAAAATGAGCGAATTGACAGCTAAACATCTGCACTCCGGCGGTGCTGCTGAAGTGACGGTATTTAACCGGACGTATGAAAAAGCAGAACAGATTGCTGCGCAGTTTAACGGACAAGCTAAACCAATGGAGGAGCTGACTGACGCGCTTGCACAGGCGGATGTTTTAATTTCCTCCACCGGCTCGGATTCCTATGTGCTGAATAAAGAGCAGGTGGCTTCTGCCAGCAAAAAGCGAAAAGGTAAACCGCTGTTTATGGTTGATATTGCGGTTCCAAGAGATTTGGATCCGGCCTTGAATCAGCTCGATAATGTTTTTTTGTATGACATTGATGACCTGCAGGACATTGTGAATTCCAACATGGAAGAACGCAAAAAAGCTGCAGCACTGATGGAGAGAATGATCCATGCTGAAGTGTCAGATTTTAAGGACTGGGTGCATACCCTCGGAGTGGTACCGGTAATTTCCGCTCTCCGGACAAAAGCTCTGGCTATCCAGGCAGATACGATGGACAGTGTGGAACGGAAGCTTCCGGAGCTTACCGAGCGGGAAAAGAAAGTGCTGCGTAAGCACACGAAAAGCATCATCAATCAAATGATCAAAGATCCGATAACGAAAGCTAAAGAAATGGCTGATAACAATGATGCAGAAGAAATGCTGCAGCTGTTTACCGAAATCTTTGCTCTTGAAGAGGAAGTAGAAGAAGCTAGAGCAGCAGAGGAGCGCCAGATACGCAAGGAAGAAGCGGAGGAGGAATGGAATGCCTCCAGAGAATCGCGTGGGTTCCGCCTTCCATATGCTTACGCGACAGATGTCGCTGTTCGTTCCTAAGAGAGGGGCGTCAGGATGGTTGCAGCCGAAGGAATTATTTATATTGTAACGATTGTACTATACGGCCTGAGCGTCCTTTGCTACTTCGTTGATTTTTCTCAAACCAACCGGAAGGTGAACCGACTCGCCTTCTGGTTGCTTTCTATTGTCTGGGCTTCGCAGACGGCCTTTTTAGTACTTAGAATATTTATGTATGATCGCGCTCCGGTAATCACGCCTTTTGAAGGCATGTATTTCTATGCGTGGTCTCTTGTAACCATTTCACTTATTGTGAACTGGTTTTTTCGAATGGATGTACTGGTTTTCTTTTTAAATGTGATCGGGTTTCTGCTGATGACGTTCAGCTCTTTTTCGTTTAACGGCGATATTCCAAACGAGCTTGAAACGCTTCTTTTGTCTGAGACACTCGTAGTGCATATTATTTTTATTCTGCTCTCCTATGCTTCGTTTACACTGGCATTTGTATTTTCTGCGATGTATGTGCTGCAGCATCAGCTTTTAAAAAGAAAGCAATGGGGGAAACGGTTAATCAGAATGGAGAACCTGCCAAAAATGGAGAAGCTGGCAGGCACGACCACCGTGATCGGAGTCCCCCTTTTATTTGCGGGACTGGTGTTTGGTTTTCTCTGGGCAGGCAGATGGTATGACTCCCTTCCATGGCAGGATGCAAAAGTCATCGGTTCGATCATTCTCCTTGGCTTTTACAGTACGTATATATATTTACTGGCTGTTCATCACTGGCGCGGCTACCGTATGGCGCTTTTAAACGTTGCCTGCTTTGTCGTTTTACTCATTAATTATTTTATTTCCAGTGATTTGAGCCAGTTTCATATATGGTACTTATAACAAATATGGATGCTTAGAAAGGAATGGCTAGATGTATGCGCACAATTACCCTGGGCACTAGAAAAAGTAATCTGGCATTAAAACAAACAGAATGGGTGCAGCAGGAGCTTGAAAAACTGGACCTGCCCTATCGTTTTGAAGTGAAAAAAATCTCTACAAAGGGCGACCGTGTTCTGGACCGGACGTTATCTAAAGTTGGCGGAAAGGGCCTGTTTGTAAAGGAAATTGAGCAGGCGCTTACAGATGGTGAAATTGATATAGCTGTACACAGCATGAAGGATCTGCCGGGAGAAATGGCGGAAGGCTTTGAGGTCGGCGCTGTCACAAACCGGGTGGACCCAAGAGACGCTTATATTGCAAACGATCATGTAAAGTTTCATAATCTGCCGCTTGGGGCAGTAGTTGGCACGAGCAGTCTGCGGCGCACGTCCCAGATTAAAGCAGAGCGGCCGGATTTAAACGTTCAGTGGATCCGGGGTAATATCGAAACCCGGCTTCGGAAGCTGCGGGAGGAAAGCTTTGACGCCATTATCTTAGCGGCTGCCGGCCTGGAACGGATGGGTTGGAGCGATGAGATTGTCACGGAATTTCTTGAACCCAGCATGTGTGTCCCGGCTGTAGGTCAGGGCGCACTCGGTATTGAGTGCCGCAGCGGGGATGAAGATATATTAAAGATCATTCAACGTCTTCATGATGAGCCGGTTGCGGTATGTGTAGCTGCAGAGCGGGCCTTCCTGAAAGCTGTAGAGGGAGGATGCGCGGTGCCAATCGGCGGGTATGCGACTCTAAACAAAAAGGGTAATGTGCAATTAACCGCGATGATCGGTTCTACGGATGGACGCAAAATACTAAAAGAAAAGCTTACGGGTGATAATCCGGAAGAAATGGGCAGACAGGCTGCTGATGCCCTGCTTGGCCGGGGCGGCAAAGAAATTCTGGAACAGGCCCGGGAAGAGATGGGGGAAGAGTAGTGACAGCAACAGTACTGGTGACAAGAGGAGCCGGCCAGAACGCAAGTCTGGTGCAGGGTCTTCAGTCTGCAGGCTGTTGTGTCAAAGCGGTGCCGATTATTACCACCGTACCGGTACGGAGCAGGGAAAAGGCAATGGCAGAGCGGTGGCGGAGCGGTAATATAGACTGGATGCTGGTAACAAGCGTGAATACCGTCTATTACCTGGCAGAATGGCAAAAGCGGCACGGTCTTGGTATTCCCGCCAACTTAAAAACAGCTGCTGTCGGGCCGAAAACCAAGCAGGCACTGGAACAGGAAGGCTTTCAGGTAGAGCTGATGCCGGAAAAATATAAAGCCGTTTCGTTAGCTGAAGCAGCCGGACAGGTAATTGGCCGCCGGGAAAACGTGCTTCTTCCTCAAAGCGCCAAGGCGGCGGACACCCTGTACCGGTCGCTTGCAGCCCGGGGCTTAAGCTTATGGGTATGGCATTTATATACAACGGTGCCGGAAGAAAAAAATGAGTCCTTTCTGCAGACGATTTTAAAGAACCGGGGAGTTGACGTACTGACGGCCGCAAGTCCTTCTTCTGTAGAGGCCCTGTACCGGCTTGCAGGGGCTTACCAGCAGGTGCTTTTGGCTGTTCCCGTAGTGGCAATCGGCCCCTCGACTGGACAAACTGCCCGCGAAACTGGATTCAAGTATGTTTACGAAGCAGATATTCATTCCGTAGAAGGAATGATAGAAAAAACCAAGGAAATTATTTAGGAGGCTTCACATTGGCTGATTTACATTTCCGCCGGCACCGCAGATTGCGGACGACGCCTGGTATACGAGCAATGGTAAGAGAAAACGAACTAAGACCCAATGACTTGATTTATCCCATCTTTGTCGTCGAAGGGGAAAACGTGCGCAAAGAAGTACCGTCCATGCCGGGGGTCTATCATATTTCCCTGGATCATTTGGATGCAGAAATGGATGAATTGGAAGCCCTCGGTATTCCGAGCGTCATCGTGTTTGGCGTGCCTCATGAGGAGGAAAAAGACGCTGAAGGAACGCCGGCTTTTCTGAAGGACGGAATCGTCCAGCGGGCGATCCGGCAGATTAAAGAAAATCACCCGGCGTTAACGGTGATTGCAGATACCTGTCTGTGCCAGTATACAGACCACGGGCACTGCGGGGTTATTCATAACGGCTACGTGGATAACGATGAGTCGCTGAGAAATCTAACAGAAACCGCGGTCTCCCAGGCAGAAGCCGGGGCAGACATTATTGCGCCGTCGAACATGATGGACGGATTTACAGCGGCTATCCGGGAAGGGCTCGATAAAGCAGGACACGTGACAGTGCCACTGATGTCCTATACAGTTAAATATGCCAGTGCCTTTTACGGCCCGTTCCGTGACGCAGCTCACAGCACTCCTTCGTTTGGGGACCGGAAAACCTACCAGATGGATCCACCGAACCGGCTTGAAGCGTTAAAAGAAGCGGAAACTGATGTCGAAGAAGGTGCCGATTTTCTTATTGTGAAGCCGGCCCTTGCTTATCTCGATATCGTAAGAGAAGTGAAGGAGCGCACCGGATATCCGGTGGTAGCTTATAACGTTTCCGGGGAATATGCGATGATTAAAGCTGCCGCCCAGAACGGATGGGTGAATGAAAAGGATATTGTCATGGAAAAGCTCACAAGCATGAAGCGTGCCGGAGCAGACCTGATTGTGACGTATTTCGCCAAAGACGCTGTTCGTTATATGCAGGAGGATAATAAATAATAATAGCAAGCTCTGGAAGGTATTCAGTCCAGGGCTTGTTTTCGTTATACTAAGGACGGGAATAGCAAAAAAGATAACTTTTAAGTATCCAGGAGGTATGACATGAAATCGTATCATAATTCAATACATGCACATGAACGCGCAAAAAAAGTAATGCCGGGAGGAGTCAGCAGCCCCGTACGGACCTATGAATCGGTCGGCCATCCGGCTGTTTATATGGATGAAGGCAAAGGCTCCCGTATTAAAGATATTGACGGCAATGAATACATTGATTATGTGATGTCCTGGGGGCCGCTTCTTCTCGGACACGCAAACGAGCATGTGGTCGACAGCTTAAAAATTGTGGCTGAAAAAGGCACGAGCTTCGGTGCTTCGCACGTAACAGAAGCGGGTCTGGCAGAGCTTGTCGTGGACCGCGTGCCCTCCATTGAAGTTGTCCGGATGGTGAACTCCGGCACGGAAGCGACAATGAGTGCGCTGCGCCTTGCCCGCGGGTTTACCGGCCGGGACAAAATTGTAAAAATGGAGGGCTGCTATCACGGCCACGGAGATTCTCTTCTCATTCGTGCCGGCTCCGGCGTCGCCACGCTTGGCCTGCCGGACAGCCCGGGCGTTCCTGGTTCGATTGCGCAGAATACGCTTACCGTTCCGTACAATGATCTCGACAGCCTGCAGAAGGCGTTTGATGAATACGGAGATGAAATCGCCGGTGTTATCCTCGAGCCTGTCACCGGGAATATGGGTGTGGTCACACCGGGTGAAGGATTTTTGGAAGGCGTTCGCGACATTACGAATCAGCACGGCAGTCTGCTGATTTTTGATGAAGTTATGAGCGGCTTCCGGGTGGACTATAACAGCGCCCAGGGACACTACGGGGTGACTCCGGATCTCACGTGTCTTGGAAAGGTGATCGGTGGCGGGCTTCCGGTGGGAGCCTACGGCGGCCGTGCCGATATCATGCAGCAGATTGCCCCGGACGGACCTATTTATCAGGCAGGAACCCTTTCCGGCAATCCATTGGCGATGACAGCCGGACTTGAAACACTCAGACAGGTGGACGAAAGCAGCTATGAAACGTTCCGCGCCCGGGCATCCCAGCTTGAAGAAGGGCTGAACCGTGCGGCTTCCAAGCATGGAATCCCACATCAAATCAACCGTGCCGGAGCGATGATCGGCCTGTTCTTTACCGATGAACCGGTAGTGGATTTTGCTTCTGCGAAGAAGTCTGATCTGGGAATGTTCGCGCGTTATTTCCGTGGAATGATGGCAGAGGGAATATCCCTTCCGCCTTCGCAGTTCGAAGGCCTGTTTTTATCGACGGAGCACAGCGAAGAAGATATCGATAAAACCATTGAGGCGGCTGACCGCGTCTTTGCAAGTCTTGCTGCAAATAAAGAGCACGGGGAAGACAGTTGACGCACGCGTCCTGGTTTCGTAAAATAAAGACACTAACTCAATATTAATAATAAAAGCAGAAACAGGGAGGAGTACGCACGAAGGTCGTTGTACAGAAAAAAGGATCCAGGGCTGAGAGATTCTTTAACGACCCGTGCGGAAAGTCGCCCTCGAGCTTCTTTTCTGAACGTATACAGTAAGAAAAGACGGTAGCCACCGTTATGGGAAAGTGCCTGCTTGGCGGCAGGTATTAAGGTGGTACCGCGAAAACTCTTCGTCCTTACTTGGGATGAAGAGTTTTTTTATGAGAAGAAAGGGGATTTGTATGGGAAAACAAGAGACGGAAATGGCGAAAAAGTACGATCCGAAGGAAACAGAGAACCGCTGGTATGATTTCTGGAAAGAAACAGGTCAGTTTGAAGCAGGACAGACAGACGGCAAACCTTATACAATTGTTATTCCGCCGCCGAACGTAACCGGCCGGCTTCACCTGGGCCATGCGTGGGATACGACGCTTCAGGATATTTTAATCCGCATGAAACGCATGCAGGGCTATGACACCCTATGGCTGCCGGGGATGGACCATGCCGGCATTGCTACCCAGTCCAAGGTCGAGGCGCAGCTGAAGGAAGAAGGTACGAGCCGCTACGAGCTTGGACGGGAAGCGTTCCTGGAAAAAACGTGGGGATGGAAAGAGGAATATGCAGATTTCATCCGCAGCCAGTGGGCCAAGCTCGGACTTTCACTTGATTATTCGAGGGAGCGCTTCACGCTTGATGAAGGTCTCTCGGAAGCGGTACGGGAAGTCTTTGTTTCGTTGTATGAAAGAGAGCTTATCTACCGTGGTGAGTACATCATCAACTGGGACCCGGAAACGCAGACGGCGCTTTCGGATATCGAGGTGGAGTACAAAGAAGTACAGGGTCACTTTTACCATATGCGCTACCCGGTTAAAGGCGAAAATATCTCGATCGAAGTAGCGACGACCCGGCCGGAAACGATGCTCGGGGACACGGCAGTCGCAGTACATCCGGAGGACGGGCGCTATAAGCATCTTATCGGAAAAACGGCCGTGCTGCCGATCATCGGAAGAGAAATTCCAATTATCGCAGACGACTATGTGGACATGGATTTTGGTTCAGGGGCAGTAAAAATTACGCCTGCGCATGATCCAAACGACTTCGAAATGGGTAACCGTCATGACCTGCCGCGTGTACTTGTGATGAATGAGGACGGCAGCATGAATGGAAATGCCGGCGTCTACGAGGGCATGGACCGTTTTGCCTGCCGCCGGCAGCTGACGAAGGATCTGCAGGCAGAGGGCATTCTATTTGATATCGAAGAGCATATGCATTCTGTCGGCCATTCCGAGCGTAGCGGCGCCGTGGTTGAGCCTTATCTTTCCACGCAGTGGTTTGTAAACATGGGGCCGCTTGCGGAGCAGGCGGTAGAGCTTCAGAAGAAGGAAGAAAAAGTTACCTTTGTTCCGGAACGCTTTGAAAAGACGTATCTGCAGTGGATGGAAAACATCCGGGACTGGTGTATTTCCCGGCAGCTGTGGTGGGGGCACCGGATCCCGGCCTGGTACCATAAAGAAACAGGCGAAATTTATGTCGGACGCACGGCACCGGAAAATCCGGAGGAGTGGAAACAGGACGAGGACGTGCTTGATACATGGTTCAGCTCGGCTTTATGGCCGTTTTCGACTATGGGCTGGCCGAAAGAAAGCGCGGACTATGCGCGCTACTATCCGACGAGTGCGCTTGTCACCGGCTACGACATCATTTTCTTCTGGGTGTCCCGGATGATTTTTCAGGGTCTGGAGTTTACCGGCGAACGCCCGTTTGAGGACGTGCTTATTCACGGCCTGGTACGTGACAGCGAAGGGCGGAAAATGAGTAAATCCCTCGGCAACGGGGTGGACCCGATGGATGTTATCGATCAGTACGGGGCGGATGCTCTGCGCTTTCTGCTCGCTACAGGTACAACACCGGGCAATGATATTCGTTTCCAGTGGGAAAAGGTAGAGGCCAACTGGAATTTTGGCAATAAAATTTGGAACGCTGCCCGGTTTACGCTGATGAATGTGGAAGGGATCACGGCAGAAGATATCGAGCTCGAAGGCACAAAAACGATTGCGGACCGCTGGATTTTACACCGGCTGCAGGAAACAAAGCAGAACGCCACTCAGCTGATGGAGAAATACGAGTTTGGGGAGGCCGGAAGGACGCTCTATAACTTTATTTGGGATGACCTTTGCGACTGGTATATTGAAATGGCCAAGCTGCCGCTGTACGGTGAAGACGAACAGCCAAAACGCATGGCCCAGTCTGTGCTTGTTCATGTGTTTGATCAGACGATGCGTATGCTTCACCCGATGATGCCGTTTATCACGGAGGAAATCTGGCAGCATCTCCCTCATGAAGGAACGTCGATCATGAGTGCTTCCTGGCCGGTAGCGGATTCGCAGCTATTTGACGAGGAAGCGGTACGCGATATGGAATTAATCCAGGAGGTTATTCGTTCGGTCCGGAATACGCGGGCGGAAATGAACGTTCCACCGAGCAAAGCGGTGCCGATGAGTCTGAAGCCGTCCAACAGCCAGGCTTCGGAACGACTCGAACGGGGGCGTGACTATATTGTACGGTTTGGAAATCCGGAAACGCTGACGATCGATGCAGCAATGGAGGCTCCGGAAAAATCCATATCCCACGTATTGAGCGGGGCGGAGATCTTTCTCCCACTTGAAGGCCTGATTAATGTAGACGAAGAAATAGAGCGGCTGCAGCGGGAAAAAGACAAGCTTGATAAAGAAGTGGAACGGGTCACGAAAAAGCTGAACAACGAAGGGTTTGTCAGCAAAGCTCCTGCACACGTCGTCGAGGAAGAAAAAGAAAAACAGAAGGATTACGAACAAAAAAGAGAAAAAGTAACAGCCAGAATGGAAGAACTGCAAAAAAGCTAAGCAGCAGACGCCCCCGGCTAAGGGGGCCTGCTGCATGGCTGTTTAAAGGGAGGTCTACTTTGCACACATACAAGGAAGCAGAAGCATGGGTGCACTCACTCGAAACGTTCGGTATCCGCCCGGGACTTGACCGGATGAACATGATGCTTGAAGCTGTCGGCAATCCGGAACGCCGACTGAAGGGTATTCATATTGGCGGAACGAACGGCAAAGGATCCACCGCGGCATTTACGAGAAATATTATGACAGAAGCAGGTATTGTCTGCGGATCATTCACATCACCGTATATTCACCATTTCCGTGAGCGGATTGCCACAGACGGAGAGCCGATCAGCGAGGAGGATTTTCTGGAGCTGGCTGCCGTTCTTCGTCCGGTAGTGGAAAGCATCGCCCGCACGCCGTTTGGATCACCGACGGAGTTTGAAGTGATTACTGTTATAGCGGCAATGTATTTTGCCAGAAAAACGTTTCCGGACGTAGTAATATGGGAGGTTGGCCTTGGCGGTCGTCTGGACGCTACAAACGCCATCCACCCTATGGTGAGCATTATCACAAATATTGGACACGACCATCAGGGAATCCTCGGGGACACGCTCGAAGAAGTAGCCCGGGAAAAAGCCGGCATTATTAAAGGCGGGGTTCCTGTGGTGACATGCGAACAGAATGAGGAGCTTGCCGGCATTTTTGAGGAGGCTGCCGATTACCAGCGCTCGAAGTTTTATCAGCTTGGCAGTCAGTTTCATGTCCGCCGTCTTGAGCCGTCAGAGTCAGGAACTCGTTTTTCCTTTTATTCCCTGCTGGGGGATATGGAGGATCTCGAGGTCTCCATGCTCGGGGAGCACCAGGTGGAGAATGCGGCAGCAGCGGTAATTACAACGCGTTACCTGAAAATGTATTATGCCCTGCCTGCAGAGGATGAGCACATTCGTGCTGGTCTGAAAAAAGCAGCCTGGCCGGGGAGACTTGAAAAAGCGCCTGGCGAGGAGCACGTCTTTTTTGACGGTGCGCATAATGAAGAGGGAATGAAAAGCCTTAAAGAAGCGTTAGCCACGCATTATCCAAACGGCCGGTTTCATTTTATTGTTGGAATGAAAACGGACAAATTACAGGCACCGGTGCTCGATCAGCTGGACGGCCTGGAGATAGAATCCATCACAGCGGTACCGTTTGATTTTCCGCAGGCAGCAGCGCCGGAGGATATTGCTGAAGCGAATACAGCCGGCGTTCAAACAGCAGAAAGCTGGCAGAAGGCGTGGGAAAAAGCAGAGACAGCCCGGGATCAGGAAGACGTGATCGTGTTTGCCGGCTCCCTGTATTTCATCTCCCAACTGATGCAGGAGTGGAGTCAATAAGAAAACGACAAGCAGAAGCCGCATGCTTCTGCTTTTTTATTATTTTTTTGAGCTGATTAACGGAAAAGCATGCTATAATAAGAAAAAAATGGAAGAGGTGTTGTAATGAACGTATTGCTCGCTGTATATTTTACAGCGGCAGGGATGGTAGTGAGTTCCTTCTGTAACGCCGCAGGCATGCGAATGGCTGTTGGTGAGTCTGTATGGGCGCCCCCGTCACAGTGTCCGGTATGTGTCCAGCCAATTAAAAAAAGAGATTTAGTCCCCTGCTGTTCGTATCTGTATCTGGGCGGTAAATGCCGCTTCTGCAAAACCCGTATTTCCGCGATTTATCCTCTTATGGAAGGCGCCGGTGGTGTCTTGTTTTTCCTCGCCTACGTCCGCTTCGGACCAACTGCAGAATTCGCTGCAGCCTTACTTCTTATTTCCTACCTTTTCATTATTACTATCAGCGATATTACAGCCATGATCATCCCGAACCGGGTGTCGCTTTTGTTTTTTCTTGGAGCGGTGCTTTTAAAACTGTTCTGGCTGGAGGAGCCCGCCTGGAACGAAAGCTTCATAGGCGCACTAGCCGGCTTTTTTCTTTTATCAGCTATTATTCTGGTAACGAGAGGAGGGATGGGCGGCGGCGATCTGAAAATATTTACTGTTCTCGGATTTTTCTTTGGCCCGCATCTTCTTGCCGTAAATTTTACAGCTGCTGTATTCACTGCTTCTATTGTTATTTTTCTACTATATCCATTTAATGCTTTCAAAAAAGGAACACCGTTCCCGTTTGCCCCTGCTATCGCGGTCGGCAGCTTATTTACGTTGTTTACCGGAGAAGCATGCCTGAAATGGTACCTGGCTTTTTTATAATTCCCCGTTTCAACCCCCACATATAAAGGAGACGATCACTGATGAAATTGACTGCAATCCCTGCCGGAACAGAACTGTTCCGTCCCCGTGAGAAAATGGAACAACAAGGAGCGGAGGCGCTGACGGAGCAGGAACTGCTGGCAGTACTCCTTCGCACAGGTACAAAGCAGGCGCCGGTACTGGAGCTGGCTGCCCAGGTGATGGAACGTTTCGATGTTCTTCCCTTATTGAAAGAAGCGACCAGGGAAGAATTGATGGAAATCCCGGGTATTGGAAAAGCGAAAGCTCTGGAGCTGCAGGCTGCCCTTGAGCTGGGAAAGCGCGTCTTTCGCTATTCGTATCCGGACAGATACGTTGTGCGTTCACCTGAAGACGCGGCGGAGTATATGATGGAAGACTTGAGGTTTTTACAGCAGGAGCATTTTGTAGTACTGTGTCTGAATACTAAAAATCAAATTATTCATAAGCAGACGCTATTTATCGGCAGTTTAAATTCAAGTATTGTTCATCCACGGGAGCTGTTCAAAGAAGCGCTGCGGCGGTCCGCTGCATCAATTATCTGTCTTCACAATCATCCATCCGGCGATCCGGCGCCGAGCAGCGAGGATATTCAGGTGACTAAGCGGGTAGCAGAATGCGGCCGACTGCTTGGCATTGAACTGCTCGACCATGTAATCGTTGGTGATCAGTGCTTTGAGAGCATGAAAGAGCAGGGATTTATGTAGAACGCGAAGATGTGAAAATAAGCCTATCCTAAAAAAACAGGTGCATTGCCCCTATGTTTTTCAAATATTTTTCAGTATAATAAAAAATAGTGCATGCAGGGACAGCTGTACTTTAATGCATAATAACGGGAGAGCGTCAGAGGAACAGAAATCCTGGAGATGAAAGCATTCATCCAGGAGGACCGCTGAACGTGCCCGCTACATATGGGAATACAGGGGTGCCGTAAAGGGCATTATCCAACATAATAAATCATTAGATGCTCCAATGAATAATACCTGCTGAAAAGGACGACCGTGCATTTTGCGAGACGAGAGGAGATATACATAGATGTTTGGAACGAGAGACCTGGGGATCGATTTAGGTACGGCAAATACGCTCGTTTACGCGAGAGGTGAAGGAGTCATTCTTCGTGAGCCCTCGGTGGTAGCTATGCGGACAGACACGGGAAATATTGAAGCTGTAGGCCGCAGCGCGAAAAATATGATTGGGCGTACACCGGGCAACATTAAGGCAATACGTCCAATGAAGGACGGCGTCATTGCTGATTTTGACACAACGGCGACTATGATGGAATATTTTATTGGTCAGTCGGTCAAAAAACGTTCGATATTCTCAAGAAAGCCAAATGTGATGGTATGTGTGCCGTCAGGTATTACGGCAGTTGAAAAGAGGGCCGTCGAGGATGCAACCAAACAGGCTGGGGCAAGAGAGGCCTATACGATCGAAGAACCGTTTGCAGCAGCCATCGGAGCCGACCTTCCTGTGTGGGAGCCTACAGGAAGCATGGTTGTTGACATCGGGGGCGGAACAACAGAAGTGGCTATCATTTCTCTTGGTGGCATCGTCACGAGTCAATCGATCCGCATCGCCGGAGATGAAATGGATGAAGCGATCATTCAGTATATCCGGAAAACGTATAATGTCATGGTGGGAGAGCGGACAGCGGAAGCCATTAAGCTTGAAGTTGGTGCTGCGGCTCCTCCTGCGGAAAATGAAGACAATGATACGATGGAAATCCGCGGAAGAGATGTAGTGACCGGGCTTCCAAAAACAGTTACAATTACCTCTGAAGAGATTGCAGGGTGTCTGAAAGACACGGTCTCTACTATTATTGATACGGTGAAGAGTACCCTTGAACAGACTCCGCCGGAATTAGCAGCGGATATTATGGACCGTGGTATCCTGTTAACAGGAGGAGGAGCTCTTCTTCAGCACATTGACCGGGTTCTCAGTGAAGAAACGAACATGCCGGTATTAGTGTCGGAGGAGCCTTTGGATTGTGTGGCACTTGGTACAGGACGCGCGTTAGAAAATATTCATTTGTTCCGCTCAAAAGCAGGTATTACATCCCGCTCAGGCCGGAATGCTTAATCTATCTTTAGAGTAGGTGGGGAACCATGCCGCACTTTTTTAACAACAAGCGATTGATCATCTTGATGGTAAGCATTATTCTTCTTGTTATACTCGTAGGGTTTTCCATGAGGGAACGGGAATCGGTGCCGTGGCCTGAAGAATTCGTAAGAGACTCTGTAGGCGTTTTTCAGTCGACCATCAGCCGCCCGGCTCACTTTGCAGCTAATCGCTTCGAAGCTGTGGAAAATTTATTGGATACATACGAGGAAAATAAAACGCTTAAGCAACAGCTGGAAAAATACGCTGCCACTTCGGCAGAGCTTGAAAACACCCGTCAGGAAAATGAAACGCTCCGGGAATCGGCAGATACGCAGGAAATGCTGAGTGACTATGAAAGCCGCCAGGCGCTTGTCGTCTATCGTAATCCTGACCGCTGGACGCAGACGATCGGTATTAATCAGGGCACCCAGAACGGTATTGAACAGGATATGGCCGTGGTTACGAATGAAGGTCTTATCGGACGTGTGGCGGAGGCTTCTGAATTTTCCTCCACTGTTCAATTATTATCCGACGGGGAACGGACAAACCGTATCAGCGCCAGTGTGACTGCTGGTGATGAGACGGTTAATGCTTTCATTGAAGGATGGGATGAAGACCGGGACGGCCTTATGCTCCGGAAAATCCGCAGTGACGCAGAAATTGAAGAAGGCCAGCAGGTAGTTACCTCAGGGATGGGCGGAGCTTTTCCAAGCGGTATTCCAATCGGGGAAGTAAAAAGCATAGAACCGGATGAATACGGGTTAACGTATAACGCCCTTATTGAACCAGCGGCAGACTTCAGTGATTTAACGTACGTGAACGTTCTGGATCGGAACATTGAAGATTTGAGTGAAGAATTTCCTTCCCTCGAGGAAGACCAGGAGCAGGAGGATGAAGAGGAAGAAGCCGTGGATCCGGTCGGTGAAGAAGGCGGCGGGGGCTCATGACACGCTTTCTTATCCCCATATCGATCTTTTGTTTATTTCTTATCGAAGGAACATGGTTTGAAATTCTCTTTCCTCAGGAAAATGAAAGTGGATGGGTGTGGATGCCGAGATTTGCACTCATTGGAGTGGTTTTGACCAGCATATACCGCGGGCCGGTCGCAGGAGTGTGGGCAGGTATTTTCGTTGGTTTTCTCTATGATTTCACGTACACGCAGATTCTTGGTGTTTATACATTCTGCTTTGGCTTTATTGCGTACATGAGCTCCTACTCTCTGCCAGTGGTCCGCAACAGCTATGGTTGGCAGTGGCTTATCTTCTTCTGTGCGCTTTTTGTGTTTGAACTGCTGATCTATTTTATTTATTTTTTGTTAGGCATTGCCGAACTTTCCTTTGGAGAATTTTTAGTGAAACGGATGCTTGCTTCGTGGCTTATTAACGGGGCCGCCGCTTTGCTGCTGCTCGTTCCTTTTCGCCGTATTTTTGAATGGATTGAAGACCAGGAAAAAATCAGGCAGCGATAATTTTTTAAAAAAGAAGTGGTTTGCTGTTTATTCCTGTGAAATGAAACCGTATAATGGAAAGAACGACATTTACTAAGAATGGAGAGCGCTTAAGGGTTCAGGGGTGAAAATATGACGAATAGCAATGGAAATTATGTAACGATTAAAGGTACTAAAGAAGGTTTAACCATTGTATTAAATGATCAGTGCTCTTTTCATGAACTTCTTGAGGAATTGAAGAAGAAGATTGAACGGGAGCAGCGTTTGTTTGAAAACGGACCGCAAGTGGAAGTCCGTGTGGACGCCGGGAACCGTTATTTAAGTAAAAGTCACGAAGAAGAAATTACGGAAGTTCTGAACAAAACGGGTTCAGTACGGGTGCATGAAGTTCATTCGAACGTGATAACAAAAGATGAAGCACAAGAAGTAATTGAAAAAGCAACAGTAACGTCTGTGATACAGATTGTCCGCTCCGGACAGGTGCTCCGCAAAACAGGTGATATCCTTATTATCGGTGATGTCAATCCCGGCGGAGTGGTCGAAGCAACGGGGAACATCTATGTTATCGGTGCATTAAAAGGGATAGCCAGAGCCGGCACAGACGGAGAAAGTCATGCTGTGGTATGCGCCTCTGTGATGATCCCTAAACAAATTTCTATTTCGGACACCTATTACTACGCTCCGGAAAAGCACGAAAAGCAGGAACAGAAGCCTGCGATTGAAGGACCGGGGTATGCGTATGTCACCGGAGAAGAATACAATGCAATCGCATTCGAGGAAACAAAAATGCTCGGGCATTATTTACGCTCGGTCTCATATACATAAGCATGTCAGGCCGAAAACACCTTCCGGACACCGTTAGCCGGAATGAGAAGCATGTAAGGTCTGAAAGGAGGAACCGTTGGTGGGAGAGGCAATAGTAATTACATCCGGTAAAGGCGGAGTCGGTAAAACCACGACTTCCGCCAACATCGGTACAGCACTTGCACTGCAGGGACAAAAAGTATGTTTGATTGATACAGATATCGGGCTCCGGAATTTGGATGTCGTTATGGGCCTGGAAAACCGGATTATTTACGATCTGGTAGACGCTGCGGAAGGACGCTGCAAGGTTCAGCAGGCATTAATCCGGGATAAGAGGTTCGACTGCCTGCACCTGCTGCCGGCAGCACAAACAAAGGACAAATCTGCGGTGAATCCGGAACAAATGCAGGAAATCGTGGAAACGCTCCGCCCGGAATACGATTTTATTCTTATCGATTGCCCGGCCGGTATTGAGCAGGGATTTAAAAACGCTGTATCCGGCGCGGACAAAGCGATCGTTGTTACCACTCCGGATACGGCCGCTGTGAGAGACGCCGACCGGATCATCGGTCTGCTTGAAAACGAAGACATTGAACCTCCTAAGCTGGTGGTGAACCGGGTACGGAGTGATCTTTCCCGGGAAGGCAACGTATTGGATGTGGAAGATGTCGTAGCTACACTTGCAGTGGATCTGCTCGGCATGATTGTAGACGAAGAGCATGTGTTAAAAGCAGCACATAAAGGGGAGCCGATTGCGATGAACCCAAACAGCAGGGCTTCGCTTGGTTATCGTAATATTGCCCGCCGGCTGCTCGGGGAATCGGTGCCGCTGATGGCAGTAGAAGAAAAGAAAAGCTTTTTCTCCAAGGTAAAAAGTTTATTCGGCATAAAATCATAGCAGGCCAGGGACAGGAAGTATGCTTCCTGTCCCTTTTTTTGCAGCTGAGTCAGTTTTGTTTTCTTTAAGACTCACGTGGTATAATAATAGTGAAAGGGCATGCTGTTTTGGATCTGATTCCCGAATCGCCTGTCTTTCTTATAAAGGTTTTTACAGAATGAAAGGCTTCGAGTATCTATCCGAATGCGCGAAGGAGGAATCACTGATGACCGTTATAGAAAAGCACCCTTATCTTTCCGATGAAGAACGCCAGAAACTGGCTCTTTTAAATAAACAAATGCAGGAAGCCGCTTCCGAACAGGAGTTGAAGCGGCTTACCACACAGATCGCCCTGCTTCATGAAAAGGCGAAGGTCAGAGAAGAAAATAAGTCTAACTGAATGACTGCCATCATCATGTGGCAGTCTTTTCCTTTTGGAAAGAAATGTGCCACTGGAGGAACGTTCGATGGAATTAATTGCAAATATGAAATCCGGGGAAGCAAGAGCGGCCCTGAAACATAATGGAAGAGTGACAGAGTTCTTCTTCGAGTCCGCAATGGATGACACGGCGGCCGGAGAAATCTATAAAGGGAGAGTAGTGGATGTGCTTCCGGGCATGGATGCTGCATTTATTGATATCGGCAAAGGGAAAAAAGGATATCTGCACCGGGACAATATTATGTCGTACCGGCTGCTGAAAGAGCCGCTCGCTGAAAAAAAACAGCGGGGAATTAAAGATTTCATTAAAAAAGGGGAATATTTATTTGTGCAGGTCGTGAAGGAAGAAACGGCCAGCAAGGGTGCAAAGCTTAAAGAAAATTTATCACTGCCGGGAAAATACTGTGTGTATCTGCCGGATGAGCCGGGACTGTTTATTTCACAAAAGGTGGAGGAATCTGTTAAGGAAGAATGGCTCGAACAGGAAGAAGCGCTGCCGCTCAATGGAGACGGCCTGATTATGCGTACGGAAGGAACGACACAGTCACTGGATGTGATTAAGAAGGAAATTTTCCAGCTTCAGAGCCTGTGGCAGGATATCGTTCTTCGGGGAGAGGGTCTGTCTGCACCGGGAAAGGTATCGCAGGAGGAGCACTTTTTAACAAAATGTCTGGCTTCGGCACCTCTGGAACACGTGAAAAGGATCGCTGTGGATACAAGAGAAGCGGTGGAGACAGCAAAAGCACACTTCAGCGGATGGGAGCCGGAAAAGCGTCCGGAATTTATTCTTTTTAAGCGTCCCGAAAATATTTTTTCAAAAGAAAATGTGGAGATTGAGCTCGAGCGTGCCTTAAAGCCTGTAGCGTGGCTGAAAAGCGGGGGCTTTTTACAGATTGAAAAAACAGAAATGTGCATCACAATTGATGTGAATACGGGAAGATTTACCGGAAAACATGATCTCGAGCACACGATTGTAAAAACAAACCTTGAAGCTGCCGCAGAAGTGATGCATCAATTGCGTGTAAGAAATCTCTCCGGCATGGTAATGATTGACTTTATACGAATGAATCAAGAAAAAGACCGGCAGCATTTAATACAGGTACTGGAGGAAAAAGCCGCTGAGGATCCGCAGAAAATCCGGATTGCCGGCTTTTCCCGTCTCGGTATCGTGGAGTTGACCCGTCAGCGTTCCCGACAGAGTCTCGAGGAACACATGCTTGAACCCTTCGGAACAGAGTATGGCAAAGGATGGAGGCTGTCGGAAAAAGAACTGATGGAAAGATCAAAACGGATGCTCGGCGCCTGGATGGAGGAAGATGTGGATGCGATCGTGCTGGAGGTGCCGGACCGTCTGCTCGCCCGGGAAGGCAGAGCGTTGCATGATGACCTTCAGCAAGTAGCTCCGGGACGCTTATTTATCGTCTCTGAACCGAAGGAGCAGGAGATCGTTGTCCGCTATGCTGGAAGCCTTGAAGTGGCAGAACAAAGAAATCAGGCTTTGAAGGCTCAAATGAAGCAGCGGGGAATTGACTTTCGTTTTTAATATATGCTATTATTTGTAACGTTAGTTGTTTGGAAGCACCCAAACTACAACCGCACAATAACAGGTTTAAGCCCTGGAAAGGCACCTGTATTGGCGAGTCTAAGTGATTAGGAGGTGCAGAGATGTACGCAATTATTGAAACTGGTGGAAAACAGTTAAAAGTAGAAGAAGGCCAGACTATTTTCGTTGAAAAATTAGACGTAGAAGCTGGTAATGAAGTGACGTTCGGCAATGTAGTATTTGTCGGAGGCGACGATGTGAAAGTCGGTTCTCCTTTTGTTGAGGGAGCTAAAGTTACAGGCAAAGTCGAAAGACAGGGCCGTAACAAGAAAATCATCGTGTTCAAATTTAAAAAACGTAAAAACTACCGCCGTAAGCAGGGCCATCGTCAGCCTTACACAAAAGTTACAATCAACAGCATTGACGCGTAGTTATGATACGGGTCACTGTTAGCCGCGACGGGGCAGAGCATATTCGTTCTGTTACCATGACCGGTCATGCTGAATCAGGTCCCTACGGCTATGATCTAGTATGCGCCGGTGCCTCGGCAGTATCTTTTGGAGCTGTAAATGCAATGGCATCTCTCTGCCATACAGATCCCACAGTGGATTTAGGCACAGAAGGCGGTTATTTTCATTGCGTGCTTCCGGAAGAAAGCACCGAAGAGGATAAACGCCAGATGCAGCTGTTGGCAGAGGGCATGATTATCTCTTTGGAGACCATTGCAGAGCAGTACGGTGAATTTATATCAATTGAAGAGCATAGGAGGTGAATGTTGATGTTGAAATTAGACCTGCAGTTCTTTGCTCAGAAAAAAGGGGTAGGTAGTACAAAAAACGGTCGTGACTCCATTTCCAAGCGTTTGGGTGCCAAGCGTTCCGATGGCCAGCACGTAACCGGTGGTTCTATCCTCGTCCGCCAGCGCGGTTCGAAAATTTTCCCTGGCAATAATGTCGGTAAAGGCGGAGATGACACTCTTTTCTCCAAAATCGACGGCGTTGTGAAATTTGAGCGTGTCGGGAAAAAACGTAAACGCGTGAGCGTTTATGCAAAAGAAGCATAAGAATCGTATCCGTTTAAACAGATATTTCTGTTTAAACGGATTTTTTTATTGAAAGGGGACAAAAAAATGAAGGTAACAATTATTGGTTTTTGGCATGCCTTTCCCGAAGCAGGGGAAGCAGCCTCCGGCTATCTGCTTGAAGAGGATGGATTTGAGCTGCTGCTCGACTGCGGAAGCGGAGTGATTTCCCAGCTGCAGCATTACACAGAGCTCAGCAGCATCGATGCCGTACTGCTGTCCCATTATCATCAGGATCATGTGGGTGATTTCGGAGCTTTCCAGTACTACCGGCTGCTGGAACCTGTCCTTTGGCCAAAAAAGCAGCACGAGATGGCTGTCTATGCACACCGGGAGGATGAAGAAGGCTTTCAGCGCCTGTTTTATAAAGAAGCAGTACAGCCGATAGAATACCGGGCACAGGAGCCATTTACCGCCGGTCCTTTTACGATCACACCAGTACCGGTAAAGCACGCTGTACCGTGCTTTGGGTTCCGGATTGAAACAGCTGCCGGCAGCTTATTTTTCACCGCGGACACGTCCTACATGCCAGAGCTTGAACAGGCCGCCGCCCAAGTGGACGTGCTTTTGGCAGAATCCAGCTTTTATGCTGGCCAGGACGGCTCGTTTGCCGGTCATATGAATTCCGAGGAAGCCGCAATACTTGCCAACAATGCTGAAGCAGGAAAATTAATATTAACTCACCTGCCTCATTTCGGGGACCATGCACAGCTAAAAAGAGAAGCAGAAAATATATTTCCCGGCCCCGTGGAGCCCGCAGCAGGAGGGCTTAAAATAAATATCAGCAGGGACAGTTAATCATTTCTTTCGGGGAATGATTTTTTTGCGTTTATATGAAAGCGGTACCGCATTCGCCTTTACATATTCTTAACAATCAAACTATTTTCTCTTAACAATTAAGTCCTATACTAAGCACTGGGAGCAAAAAGAGTTGCTTTGCCATGAGTACATAAACAAAGAGGAGGAAGTTGGTTTGAACTTTAAAAAAGTATGGATGGTTCCAACATTCGCTACATTGGCAGTAGTTGCATCCGCATGTGGCGGAGGGGGAGAAGAAAGCTCCGGCAGTGGTTCAGAGGAAAGCTCGGGAAGCGGTTCCGGTTCGGAAGAAAGCTCCGGTGAGGAAGGGAGCGGGGGCTCTGGAGATATTGCTATCGACGGCTCCTCTACTGTTTTTCCAATCATGGAAGCCGTATCTGAAGAGTTTCAGCAGGAACATGGGGATATTGAAGCGCCTGTAGGTGTATCCGGTTCCGGGGGAGGATTTGAACGCTTTATTGCCGGCGAAACGGATTTGAGTAACGCTTCGCGCCCTATTGAACAGGAAGAAGAAGATGCGCTCGAAGAAGCAGGCATTGAATATACTGAGCTGGAATTAGCCTATGATGGTCTTACCGTAGCTGTGAACCCGGAAAATGATTTCGTGGATAATCTTACCTTTGAAGAACTGTCACAGATTTTCGCTGACGGAAGCGATGCCCAAAATTGGTCGGACATTCGCGACAGCTGGCCGGACGAGCCAATTGATATTTACGCTCCGGGTACAGACTCCGGCACGTATGATTTCTTCAGTGAAGAAGTGCTTGAAGAAGGCGACGTTTCTCGTGAAGCCCAGCTTTCCGAAGATGACAACGTGCTGGTAAATGGTGTAGCAGGCAGCCAGAATGCTATTGGGTTCTTTGGCTATGCATACTATGCAGAAAACCAGGATTCTCTGAAAGCAGTGCCTATCGTGCCGCAAGAGGGTGGAGATGAAGGTATTGAGCCTAGCCAGGAAACAATCAACGATCAGTCATATCCTCTTTCTCGTCCGTTGTTTACGTATGTGAAAAATGAATCCCTGCAGGAAAATGAAGACGTTGTTGAATATGTGCGCTTTTTAAATGACAATGCAGCTGATCTCGCAGAAGAAGTAGGATATGTAGCAGCACCAGAAGAAGTGTACGAAGAAAATACTCAAAAAATTGATGAAGTAGTTAATCAATAGACGAAGATGGCATGGGAAAGCGAGGGAGCATACACTCCCTTGCTTTTGTCCTTGCTTTTGAGGAATTATCTGTTAAGGGGATGTGCAGAGAATGGAAGATCGTTCAAAACTCTCGGTTAGTGAACGAATCGAACAAAGAACAAAGGGTTCGGGTTCATCGAGTTTTATGGAAAAGTTAATGCCGGTTGTTTTTTTCATTTGTGCTTTAATATCTATTCTCACTACGGTCGGTATCGTTTTTACTCTTTTATTTGAAACAGTGACGTTTTTCAGCAACGTTCCGTTTGCCGATTTTTTTGCTTCTACAGAGTGGTATCCGTTTTTTTCCGATCCGCAGTACGGCATTTGGCCTTTGGTGAACGGAACACTGATGATAGCGGGAATCGCTATGCTGGTAGCCATCCCCTTTGGTCTGGGAGCAGCCATTTATTTGAGTGAATATGCATCCGAAAAGGTTCGTAAAACAGTAAAGCCTATTCTTGAGGTATTGGCAGGCATACCGACGATTGTGTATGGCTTTTTTGCCCTCACGTTTGTTACACCAATTCTGCGCTCCATTATACCGGGGATGGACATTTATAATGCATTGAGTCCGGGGATTGTAGTAGGTGTAATGATTATTCCAATGATTGCAAGTCTATCAGAAGATGCAATGAGCTCTGTTCCGAATTCTATCCGCCAGGGTGCTTTTGCTTTAGGAGCCACCCGGATGGAAGTGACTGTAAAAGTAGTGATGCCCGCAGCATTATCAGGGATTGTTGCTTCTTTTGTTCTGGGAGTATCCCGGGCGATCGGGGAAACAATGATCGTAACGGTAGCCGGCGGGGCAAGTCCAACAATGACAGTAGATCCCACAGGAGCCGTGCAGACGATGACTGCGTACATTGTGCAGGTGACTCAGGGAGACGCAGGGTATGGCACGCCGATTTATTACAGCATCTACGCTGTCGGTATGACATTGTTCGTCTTCACGCTAATGATGAACCTGCTGGCTCACTACATTTCTCGACGATTTCGGGAGGATTACTAAATGAAATTTGCAAATACTGCAGCACAACAGAGAGTGCATGATGAAGAAGTACAGGGACTAAGCAGAAGAAATATTTGGAATAAAGTATTTAAGGGTGTCTGTTTTGCGGCTACTGCTTTTAGCATACTGATGCTTCTCGTATTGCTGATACGAATACTCACTCAAGGAATTGGCTTTCTGGACTGGGGACTTGTAGCAAATTTTGCTTCAAGAAATGCTGAGGATGCGGGATTGCTGGCGGCTTTAGCCGGGACAATCTGGCTTATGATGGTGGCGGCTCCGGTTTCTTTTATTTTGGGGGTCGGCACGGCAGTGTATCTGGAAGAATACGCACCAAGCAACAAGTTTACCAACCTGCTTCAAACGAATATTTCCAACCTTGCGGGCGTTCCCTCCGTCGTTTTCGGGCTGTTGGGGCTTACGATATTTAACCGGCTGATGGGAATGGGGGCAAGTGTGGTAGCAGGTGGTCTGACGCTTTCCCTGCTTGTTCTTCCAATTATCGTGGTGGCTTCCAGAGAGGCTATCAGCGCAGTGCCAACAGATGTTAAGCATGCCTCCTACGCGATGGGAGCAACAAAATGGCAGACAATTTTTAGAATTGTTATTCCCACAGCTCTACCAGGAGTGCTTACAGGTACGATTTTAGCTTTATCCCGGGCTATTGGGGAAACAGCGCCAATTTTAGTGCTAGGAGCCTTAACATACGTTGCCGCTACACCTTCCGGTTTACTTTCAAGTTTCACGGCAATGCCGGTACAGATATACAACTGGACTGGGCGCCCGCAACAGGAATTTCAGGATATTGCGGCAGCAGGAATTATCATTTTATTGCTGATGCTTTTATTCATGAATTCAATTGCTGTATTTATCAGAAGCAAATTCCAAAAACGATTTTAATAGAAGGAACAAAGAAAGGGGAAGCAGTATGCAGACGAAGCATGAAAACCGTTCAGTAGAAGGAAATAAAACTACAAATTCAGAGGAAAAAGCACCGCTTGCTTATAACGTAGAGCAGTTGAACCTCTGGTACGCTGACAATCACGCGCTTCAGGATATTTCCATGGAGATTCCGGAAAAATCAGTGACAGCCATTATCGGACCTTCCGGCTGCGGGAAATCGACATTCATTAAGACCTTAAACCGGATGACCGAAATGAATCCGATTGTAAAAACGAATGGCTCTATTAAATACCGGGAAAATGAGATCTTTGCAAAGAATTTTAGTGTCGAGTATCTTCGTACTAAGGTAGGTATGGTGTTTCAAAATCCAAACCCTTTTCCAAAATCGATTTATGACAACGTAACGTATGGTCCGAAGATTCATGGCATTAAGGATAAAAAGACGCTCGATGAAATTGTGGAGAAAAGCTTAAGAAAAGCAGCTATCTGGGACGAAACAAAGGATAGACTGAAAGAAAATGCTTTTGGGCTTTCGGGCGGCCAGCAGCAGCGTCTTTGTATTGCCCGCTGTCTGGCAATCGAGCCTGACATTATATTAATGGACGAGCCTACCTCTGCACTGGATCCAATTTCTACGCTGAAGATTGAGGAGCTGGTTCAGGAGCTTAAAAAAGACTATACGATTGTCATTGTTACCCACAATATGCAGCAGGCAGCTCGTATTTCAGACAGCACAGCCTTCTTTTTGAACGGTGTTATTGTAGAATATGACCAAACAGACAAAATATTTTCTTCGCCGGCGAAGAAAGAAACGGAAGATTATATTTCCGGCAGGTTCGGCTGATCCGGAAGAAAGAGGCGAATAATGGGCGTTCGAAAGGCGTACGAGCAGGATTTGACTTATTTGAAGCAGGAAATACTCTACATGGGCAAATATGTGAAGTATGCTTTCGACCAATCACTGCTCGCGTTAAAAACCAATGATAACCAGTCACTTGCCCGGGAGGTTGTTGCAGACGATAAAAATGTCAATTCCATGGAGCTGAAAATCATGGATGCGGCAACGCTGACTATTGCCAAACAGCAGCCGGTAGCTACAGACCTCCGCCGGTGCATCGTTGCTTTAAAAATGGCTAGTGACCTCGAGCGAATGGCAGATATCGCGGTGGATATTGCAAAAGCTTCAGCCAGGCTTAGTGAAAACAGAAGCCGGGAGGATATCGACCAATTAATTGATATGGCGGAAATTGCCAAGCAGATGTTTAGCCAGGCTATGGAAGCATATGAAAATCAGGAGCTGATGCATGCCCAGCGTGTTGCTTCTTTAGACGATCATGTGGACAGCAAGTACAAATCGTTTATACAGAAACAGCTTCGGCAAAGTGCTGATGAAGTACTGCTGGAAGATATTACCCAACTGTCTTTTATCGGCCGCTATATCGAGCGTTTTGCAGACCATACAACCAACCTGGCAGAATGGGTCGTCTATGAAGTGAACGGACATCATTTTGATTTAAATTAACATGTATACTAGCAAGCCTTCGCCTGGCGGCGGAGGTTTTTTTATATTACTCCGGGGCCTTTCGCACCCTTTCAGGAAATTAAGCGTTGAAAAGATAAATTTAACCTGCTCTTATCTCAAATACCTGTTCTGGTCTGTCGATATAAAAAGGGAAGAGGCAGCAGCGCACTATTAACCAGTGTTGAGTTCAAAAGGCGGAGGTACGGGCATGAGCCATACAGAATATTTGGATATGTTTATTGAAGAAAGCCAGGAGCACATTCAGGCGATTAACGTTCATCTGCTGGAGCTGGAAAAGCAGCCGGAGGATGAAACCATCATCGGGGAAATTTTTCGTTCGGCCCATACCATGAAAGGCATGGCCGGAACGATGGGATATGAGGACTTAACGAATGTTACGCACGCTCTCGAAAATGTTCTTGACCAAATGCGTGAAAAAACGAGACTCGCAGATGCGGAAACAATGGATGTACTGCTTGAAGCAGCAGATGTTGCCGAAGAGATTGTAGAGGATATTGCTTCTGGCGGTGAGGGGAAAAAGGATATACAGACTATTACGGCCAAGCTGCTTGGCCAAAGTACCAGGTCCGGGGCAGAAGAGGGGAAAACAAAAGAAATAAACAGCATAGGCATGGACTGGAATGAATACGACCGGACAGTGATCACCCAGTCCGTGGAAAGTGGTATGCAGGGATATATGGTGCAAGTCACCCTTGAGGAAAACGCCATGTTAAAAGCAGCACGTGCCTATATGGTATTTGAAGCTCTTGAAGCAGACGGCCACATTATTAAATCAGTGCCGGAGGCTTCAGATATTGAAGCGGAACGGTTTGATAATGAATTTACCGCAGCAGTAGTAACGACCGCTGCCAAAGAAGATCTGGTGAACCGCGTGGCTTCTATTTCGGAAATTAAAACAGTGGCAGCAGAGGAAATTGAAATCCCGGACAGCACAGACAGCGAAGAACGTTTAGAAAAAACACTGTCTCCGGAGACAAAGGAATCGAGCTCGCCGGAACGCAAACGTGCAGAAACGAACAAAACCATCCGTGTGAATATCGATCGGCTGGATAAATTGATGAACCTGTTTGAAGAGCTGGTTATCGACCGGGGACGCCTTGAGCGTATAGCCGGGGAAATAAGAAGCAGCGAGCTGACAGAAACCGTCGAAAGAATGTCACGGACAACCGGTAGCCTGCAGGAAATCATTTTACATATGCGGATGGTGCCGGTGGATCAGGTGTTCAGCCGTTTCCCAAAAATGGTGCGCAGCCTGTCGAGAGATCTTGGTAAAAGAATCGAACTTGAAGTCATTGGTGCAGAAACAGAACTTGATCGTTCTATTATTGATGAAATCGGGGATCCGCTTGTCCATCTTATAAGAAATTCAATCGATCATGGCATTGAAATGCCCGAAAAGAGAAGGCAGAACGGCAAACCGGAAGAGGGTCACGTCGAGCTGCGCGCTTATCACAGCGGCAATCATGTGTATATTGAAATTGAAGATGACGGCGGTGGAATCGATCGTGAACGTGTGCTCCAAAAGGCCGTGGAAAATGGCGTAATAGCTGCTGAAGACGCTGATACGCTGACGGATTACGACGTTCATCAATTTATTTTTTCAGCAGGCTTCAGCACCGTTGATGAAGTGACTGACCTGTCTGGACGAGGGGTCGGTCTGGACGTAGTAAAAAATACGTTTGAAGCACTTGGCGGCGTCATTAGTGTACATTCTGAAAAAGGAAAAGGCACGAGATTTAGTATTCAGCTTCCCCTGACCCTGTCGATTATTGATGTAATGCTTGTGGATGTGGGGGAAGAGCATTACGGACTGCCGCTTACTTCTATCGTAGAGACAGCAAGTATTAAGAGCAGCAGCATTTTTTATGTGCATAAACGGAAAATGATCGATTTTCGCGGAAATGTTATTCCGGTGATGTTTCTGGAGGATGTATTTGAGGTCCCGGTGGAGCGGGAATGGGAACGTGAAAATTATTCTGTCGTAGTCGTGCATAAAGGAGAAAAGATGGCTGCGCTTGTCGTCGACAGTTTTATTGGCCAGCAGGATGTTGTACTGAAGTCACTTGGCCATTACCTGCGGGACATACGTGCCATATCAGGAGCGACGATCCTGGGAGATGGTAATGTGGCATTAATTGTAGATACAAACGCTCTATTGTAAGGAGGAAGAGATATTTATGACGGAAGAAAATGCTGTGAAGAAAGTCATTATATTCCGGCTGGCAGCCGAAGAATACGGCGTAGAAGTAAATCATGTCCAGTCGATTGAACGCATGCAGAATTTCACCCGTATACCTAATGCTGAAAAAAGTATACGCGGCGTCATTAACCTGCGGGGTGTCATTATCCCGATCATAGATCTTCGAAAAAGGCTGTCCTATGAGGAGGTTCCCTACACAGAAGAGACCCGGATTTTAATTTTAGCTCTTGAAGGCAATCATGCTGGTCTTATAGTTGACGCAGCAAACGATGTGATAGACGTGTTTGAAAGTGAAATCGGAGCGCCCCCTCAGGCGGCATCGAAAGAAGAACAAATGTATTTAAAAAACATGATCAAGAAAGAAAGCCGTGTATTTACTCTTTTAAATGTGCACGCAGTAGCAGAAGCTTTGGAAACGTCGTCTGTTTGATCCTCAGGGCTGTTCTCCTTTATTATAAAAGAAGAAACTCTTTTTCTTATGCCTGAAACATACATCAGAGAAAAAGCGGATAGCGTAAATATATTCACAGGACTGTACGCCGCAGATAGAACAAGGTATGATGTTAACAGCGGCGCCAGACAGCGTGCGTTCGAAATTTTATATAATGGGGACATGCTTCCATGAGTTTACATCAATCGACTGAAGAAAGACAGTATGATATCAATATGATGTTTGTATTGTTTTTGTTCGCAGTAGTCAGCTGTTTCTATATTTTTCAGGCTCAGCAGCTCGAACAATACGAAGGCAATTTTATGGTCCAGCAGATTATCTTTTTCGTGCTGGCTTTTGCCATTATGATGGTCGTTGTACATTTTGATTTTGAGTATTATCTGGTATTGCACTGGTTCTTATATGCTTTTGGACTGGCTCTTTTAGCAGGGCTGCTGGTCGCACCGTCAAGCATTGCTCCGGTGATTAATGGGGCACAGTCATGGTATGTAATACCGGGGCTTGGACAGTTTCAGCCGGCAGAATTTATGAGGATTTTTCTGATTTTGACGCTCAGTGCCATCATTTATAATCACCATACCGAGTACAGTGGAAGCAAAAACATGCGCTCTGATTTCATACTTATAGGGAAGATGTTTCTGCCGACCCTTCCTGTCGTCCTACTTTTAGCAGTACAGCCGGACATAGGGAGTGTTATGCTCGTAGGAGCTATTTTCGTTTCTCTTTTGGTGGTCTCGGGTATTTCCTATAAAATATTGGCAGTAGCTATTGGGGGCCCACTTTTAGCAATCCTTGGGTTTGTTATTTCTTTTTTCCAGTTTCCTAATTTGATGGAGCGGTTTGTATTTTCCAATATGGATCCTTATCAGGTAAGCAGGATCCAGGGATGGCTGAACCCATTTGAGAATCAGGACGCCGGTTTTCAAACAGCAAGAGCATTGACTGCTATCGGCTCCGGAAGATTATTTGGCAATGATGGGGATCAGGTGTACATTCCGGAGGCCCACACGGATTTCATTTTTGCCGTTATCGGCTCTGTGCACGGTTTTCTGGGCGGTGCTATGGTCATCACCCTTTATTTTGTGCTTCTGTATCAGATTCTTCTGATCAGCATGCGGTCGCATAACGCTTACGGCAAATATATCTGTGCAGGCGTGATTGGATTGTTTGCTTTTCAGATATTTCAAAATATCGGGCAAAGCCTTGGCCTTCTCCCGGTTACTGGTTTTACACTGCCGCTTCTCAGCTACGGAGGAAGCTCGCTTGTCGGAACCATGTTTATTTTAGGCATCGTAATGAGTGTCCGCTATCATTCAAAAAATTACTTCTTTGCCCACCACAAAAATCAGTAAAAGCCAGCCGTAACCCGGCTGGCTTTTGTTTATGGTTTTTTAATATGCATGGAATCCTTTGGTGGTTTGGCTCTTTTCGAAGATAAGAAAAGCTGTTCGCTCTGCCTTTGCACGGTCCAGATGAGCGTATCCAGTTTGCGTTCCATCCGGTAAACAAGAAAAAAGGCAAGAACGACAGCCGCTCCCTGGTCTCCGGCCAGCTTTATCCATTCCTCCATGAAAAATCCTCCTTTGTAAAGAATCCCTCAGCCTAATGGGCTGAGGGAATCAGGTTAATTGGTTTCCCAGATAGTGTCTACATTTCGTTCCACGACTCTTGCGTACACTTTTTTAGTGACGATACCGTCGCTTGTGAAAAAGGCTTCCTTAGCAATAATGGTGTCCATTAATGCTTCTACCGCCGTTTCATCCACCGGTTCTGCCGGCTCTTCGATAGAAAGGGTAGTAGCTTTGCCGAAATCACTTTCAAAACGCAGCTGCAGTTGTTTGCTCATCATCTTCACCTCCTGTGTCTGAAATTACTGCCGGCTTTACAACGACGGAGCCGGGGCCTGCATGTTGTACTCATTGTTGCGCTGTACACTTTGCACGACGTGAGGCTGGAGAATAGCAATGCCATCCGCAATTTCCTGCAGATCGTCGTCTGAAATCTCAGGATTGATATTGCGGAATGTTTTTCGTTTGTATTCGCCGCTGCCGTCTTCGCCGGGGCCTAAATAAAACTCAAAAGAAAGATTGGTTTTTGTTAATTGAGCCATGTTTCTCACCTCCTTTCACCGTATATATTGACGGGCCGAAGCAAAAGGGGGGAGGCAGCTGTGTTTATTTTATGGTGGTTATGGGAATATCACCATGGAATGTTAATCGAAGGAGGATTTACAATGAACGTACTGGTAATTGGAGCGAACGGAAAAATTGCACGCCACCTGGTGGAGGAATTGAAGGAAACGGATCACCATGTAACGGCGTTAATTAGAAAAGAAGAACAATCAGAAGAACTGAAGAGCCTGGGGGCGGACGAAACGATAGTCCGTGATCTGGAAGGAGATATTTCCGATGCTTTTGCCGGTAAAGATGCAGCCGTCTTCGCTGCTGGGTCAGGCGGTCACACAGGACCGGATAAGACCACTATTATCGACTTGTGGGGCTCGAGAAAATCGGTAGAAGCATCCAAGGCCCACGGAGTGAAACGCTTCATCCAGGTAAGTTCGATGAACACGGATGAACCGGAGAACGGTCCGGAAAAAATGCGCCATTACTTCATTGCTAAACGTGTAGCTGATGACTACCTTGAAGAAAGCGGTCTTGACTATACTATTGTAAGGCCGGGAATGCTGACAAATGACGATCCAAGCGGCACAGTGGAATTAAAACAAAAGCTGAATGAAAAGGGTGAAATTCCACGTGCGGATGTGGCAAAGGTGATCGCGGCATCCTTGGATACGCCAGGTACTATCCGCAAAAAGTTTGATCTGATCAGCGGCGATCAGGAAATTGTTGCAGCACTTAACGAATTATAAGAAGAAAAGCAAACAGCCGGCTGTCCAGAGCCGGCTGTTTTTACATAATGACCGTAGGAGGAAGCAGCCATGATAAACAGTTCAGGCCCCCGAATTTCCGGAGGCGCCCTATGGTTAAACTTTTTTCTGCTGTTTGCAGTGGGTATTGGTATTATTGCTGCTGTGTTTCAGGGGGAGACCCTGATGTACATAAGCGGCTTGTTTCCCTTTAATACGGCTGCCGCCGATAGCTTTACCGGAGCCTGTACGGGAATAGCAGCAGGGTTTTTCGCCTGGTGGGCATACAAAAAGCAGTGGTTTTCTGTGCCGGACAATGCATATACCGATCTCTTAAAAGAACTGATCCGCCGCCGGGGGAGCTTTTGGGCTGTGACAGCCGGAGCGGCGGTGTCAGAAGAAATACTGTTTCGGGCAGCAGTGCTGGGAACGCTGGTTCTTGTACTTCCGGATATCTTTGCTTTGTGTGCTGCTTCATTTATTTTCATGCTGGTGCATGTGCCTCAATATGCCGGCCAGCAGCTGATTCATGCATGGATTTTCGCTCTGGGACTGCTGCTTGGCAGCCTGTTTTTATGGCAGGGAACGCTCTGGGGGGCTGCAGCTGCCCATGCCGGATACAATGCGGTTTCCTTTCTTATTTGGAAACGAAGTGAGGCCCTTCAGGAATAAAAATACTGAACCGGTGGAGGTCAGTAGCTTTCGCCTGCCTGATGACGCTCGAGGCGCAGCTGTGCTTTCTCCTGTTCTTCCGAAGGGACGAGATAATAGCTTATCCCATTCTCTTCAGCGGAAGCTCCCTGAATTTCAGTCGTCTGTATCTGGGCTAGGGCAGGAGTATAGTGATAAGAAAAACTGCGGATATCCTGAAATGTCATATCCGTGTGGATGTGATCACCGAGGGCGTAAAGCAGTTCTTCCGCTTTCTGAAGTGTAGCCGGACTCTTTGCTTTCTCAAGCAGCGCTTCGAGCACCTGCTGCTGGCGGGAATTCCTTCCTAAATCACCCCGCGGATCCTGCTTGCGCATACGGACGTAGTACAGGGCCTGATCGCCATTTAAGTGCAGATCCCCCCTCGTGTAGGTGAAGGGCTTTCCTTCATCTTTGACGAATTCCAAATCGTTTTGAACTGTAACTCCGCCGTAAGCATCAACGACCTCCTGGAATCCTTCCATATCGGCTTCGACCGTAAAGTCAATGGAGGTGTCGAGAAACTCTTCCGCTGTTTTTTTTAGTAAAGGCATCCCACCATAGCTGTAAGCGTGATTTATTTTATCCGTGCCTTCTCTTCCTGGAATGGACACCCTGGTGTCTCGTGGAATATTAAAAAGGAGCGTGGATTCATTGCCGGAATGGACAGAGATAATCATAATGACATCAGCACGGGAAGCTGTTTCTTCTTTATCTGTACCCGCTATCAGAATAATCTGTGGCCCGGAAACGGTAGTGGGTTCTTCCGGCGCTGTTTCCGAGGTGATCTTCTCTTTTTGTCCGGCAGTTATAGTGTAATAATAATAAAAGAGGCCGCCGAGAGATAGGAAGCATGTGAGCAGGAAAGTGATCATAAAAAACAAGTATACGCTCCGCATAATTGACCGCCCTATCTGTAAAAGTCAAAATCTCTATGTTTATATCGGCAGAAAAGGGAACATGTCCAGTAGAAAAGCTTGCTCCCTGCGTTGACAAAAAGAGAGCGTAACGTTATATTCAACGTTACTGCTAATTATAATCTCGTTAGGTGAGGCTCCTGTGTAGATATAGGCTTCTGCCCAAAAATGTCTAAAGACGCCAATGGGTCAACAGAATCCATCGAATTAAGGTGTTTTCTAATGAAGCTGGATAATACATTTTTATGCTATGCAGTGCTAAAGCTCGACGAAGGGGAACAGAACGGGCATATACGATGACTGGCTGATTATGCACGTCTTCCCAGCGATGGAAGGCGTTTTTTTGTTTGAAATAAGTGTCAGGCGGAAGAAGTGCAGCTGCCTGGCCTGGAGAGGAGGAAAGAGGATGGAAAAATTAAACGAACAGGCACGCGAAGAGTTCGTGGAACTAATAGCGGAGTCATTGCAGCAGGAGCGCCTAGAAGCGTTTCGTGAATTATTTTTAGATCTGCATCCTGCGGACCAGGCAGAAGTGTTTCTCGAGCTTGATGAAGAACGGTCAGTGGTTTACGAATTTTTGTCTCCGGAAGAATTTGCCGAAGTGTTTGACAGCTTTGAACCTGAAGTTCAAAAAGAGGTAGCTCTGCAGCTGAACGACCAGTATGCTGCTGAAGTATACAACAATATGTATGCTGATGATGTCGCTGACTTTCTGGGAGAGCTTGAGCCAAGGCAGATGACCCATATTCTGCAGGCGATGGACCAGGAGGATGCCAACGACGTACGGGAATTGCTGGCCTATGAAGAGAAAACAGCCGGGGCCATCATGACAAAGGAATTTGTGTCAATTAAAGCAGCGGATACGATTGATGCAGTCATTGAACAGCTGCGACGGGAAGGGCCCGACGCAGAAATGATCTATTATCTGTATGTAGTTGACGAGCGGGATAAGCTGGCCGGAGTAGCATCGATCCGCGATTTGATTGTAGCGGACTCAGACCGGACCGTGGCCGAAGTGATGAGCAGCCGGGTCGTATCTGTGCATGTAGAGGATGACCAGGAAGAGGTCGCCCAGCTGATACAGAAGTATGATTTTCTGGCAACGCCTGTTATAGACAGTGAAGGCAGGCTTGTCGGAATTGTAACGGTGGATGATGCGCTTGATGTACTTGCAGAAGAAGCATCAGAGGACATTGGAGAAATCTCCGGCTCCCGTGGCTCGACAGACGTGAGCGTTAACGCCTTTAAAGCAGCAAGACTCCGCGCTCCCTGGATTATTCTGCTGATGTTTTTGGGGCTGTTTACCGCCCAGGTGATTGGCTGGTTTGAAAGCACGCTCGAGAGTGTCGTTTTGCTTGCAGCGTTTATTCCGATGATTATGGGATCGGCCGGAAACACGGGCACGCAGTCGCTTGCTGTATCCGTGCGTGCGCTTGCCACGGGAAACATCGAACGAAAAGGGCTGTGGCGGACGATCAGCCGGGAATTTTCCACGGGTATTATGATTGGGATCGCCTCAGGTATTGTAATTACGATATTATTGTATCTTTTTTACGGGGAGCCCCTGATAGGAATTATTGTTGGTTTTTCCATTATGGTTTCACTGGGAGTCGCAAGCGTTATCGGTACGCTTGTGCCGCTTGTAATCAACAAGCTCAAGCTCGATCCTGCCATTGCTTCAGGACCTTTTATTACAACGCTCACCGACATTATCAGCCTGCTGATTTATTTCACGGTAGCTTCGTCACTCATCCAGAGTATTTAAGGGCAGGTTTTTCCAAAAGAATGATGAAAAGGGGGAGGCGCTGTCTCTTCTTTTTTTGTGGGCAGTTAATTAGATTAACATTTACGGGTTGTGATAAACTAACACTATCCTGGATGAAAAGGAGCGAGGGCTTTGCAGTTAACAACCTATACGGATTATGCATTACGGATGGTAATGTACCTGGCTGCTCATGATGAAGACGAGTCCCTGCATAGTATTAAGCAAATATCAACTGCATACTCCATTTCATACAACCATCTGACAAAGGTCGGGCATGAGCTGTCGAAGCTTGGCGTCATTCACACGGTGAAGGGCAGAAACGGAGGAATTCGTCTGGCCAAAGAACCGGAGGAAATCAATGTTGGCTGGATTGTAAGGCAGACAGAAGATAATCTGACGCTCGTGGAATGCTTTGATCCGGAATCGAACCAGTGCATTTTAGCAGGCAGATGCCGGCTCCAGGGTATTTTGGGAGAGGCACTGAAAGCGTATTTGTCGGTGCTCGATAAGTATACGGTCAAAGACATCACAGCGAACAAGGAAATGCTTCATGGCCTGTTTGCAGCGTCAACGGCAAAAAACCAGCCGCCGATTTCTTTTTCTTAAGAAAAGATATCATCGTGCTTGCCCCGGTCACGGTGACATTCGTTAATCATCCAGGAAACTAATTATACATAATAAAGCAGCAGCCCCGTGGATATGGGACTGCTGCTTCTTTCATGGCCTAAATAAAGGTTAGTTTGTTTCTTCAAACCGCCGCAGATCGTTATTGTGGCCGATAGCAATAAGTACGTCTTCTTTATAAAGACGATCCTGGGCTGTTGGAGATATATTAACGTCTTTTCCGCGGCGAATGCCCAGAACGGTGACGCCGTATTTGGCCCGGATATCGAGCTGGGCCAGCGTCTTTTTATGCATGGACGCCGGTGCGGTAATTTCTATAATAGAATACTCTGCGGAGAGTTCGATATAGTCGATGACACGGTCAGAGACGAGGTGCTGGGCAATACGGTTGCCCATGTCATGCTCCGGGTGGATAATCTTGTCTGCCCCAATTTTATCGAGAACCTTATGATGGTGAAAGTTCTGTGCTTTTACCCAGACCGAAGGGATATCCATCTCCTTTAGTAAAAGAGTGCATAAAATGCTTGCCTGAAGATCATCACCAATAGCGACAATCACGTGATCAAAATTTGTAATCCCCAGGTTTCTCAGCTCTTTTTCATCTGTGCCGTCGGCGACGGCGCTGTACGTAGAATGATTGGTAATGTCGTCGAGTTTTTCTTCATTATTGTCAATGGCCAGCACGTCATGACCGAGCTTGTACAATTCTGTACTGACGCTGACACCGAACCGTCCGAGACCGATAATGGCAAATTGTTTTTTCACACGACTTTCTCCTTTTTCCGAAGCTTGGGGTCATTTTCCTGTAATGGTATCGTTAATGTACCGCCGCAGCCATGATTTGTCAAACAGAAGCCGGATGCAGGACTTCATCATCTGTTAAAGCGGAACGGCCGGAGAAATACAGATGAAGACAGCGCTCGGTCTGCTTTTTTAAATTAACATTTAAATGGGAAGTCCGGCCCGAGCCGCCGTTAAGATAGTACACGTAGTGCGTGAAAACACCGTCATTTTCTTCAAAAAAGACCTGTATATTCTTTTTTTCCATGTAGAGGCGAAGCTGATAGAGATCGTGCTGAAGAGCATTGGAAGCTTGTTGGAATAAGCGTTCGTAGGGCTCCTGGAGACGAACATCAGAAGATTTAAGCGCCTTCGTATCGAGCGCCAGTACTTTTTTCACAATAGGAAGGAGAACAGCGTAATGGATAACGATATGCTCTTTTTCTGTCATAACCATTTCTGTTCTCTCCCTTCGTTACTGGTTAAATCCATTATACGAATATATGTTCCCGTTTTTCAACAGAATTTTTCGTCTGCATTGAATTTTTTCAACTGTATAACTCGAATTTTTCTGGAAAATGGTCTATAATGATATTATGTAAGCGGATACAATAAATTGTTATTCTTCACGGAGTTGTCGGACAATTAGTTTTATTGGCGTTAAAGGTGGGTATAGTGCAGTACACACAAAATTATTGGCAATCAATAGAGAGGCATTGGGAGGCCATGCGCGCGTCGCCCGCTTTAAAAAAGATCAGCGCCCGGCGGGTGCTGCAATAAGAACAGGGGGTTCGGCGAATATGTTACATCCAACTCATGAACAGCACTTTATGAAAAAAGTGAAACCAATCCAAAATGGAAGAAGACCTTCACGGCAGATTCTTCAGTCTCTATATGCTCAAATGATGATGGAGTACGCTGTGTTTGAATTTAACAGAGAGCGGCTTCTGCGCAAAATTGATGACTCCCTGGATATGCATGACGAAAAAGCTTTTAAGGAATGGACAGGGGCTTATAAAGAATTGATGAGTGAATATAAAGATGGCAAGGTATTATTCGAGCAAGGCTATAAATTAGAGCTTGAATTTGAATAAAGACTTATATCAGCATCCTTTGGGCTCCGCCTGAGGGGTGCTTTTTCATGGCATGATAGATCAGGAAAAGCTATTGCCGGTTGTCGCGGTGTTGGCGTTTTTTTGCATTGTTCTTTATACTGGGAAAGAAAAGAAACGAAAAGGAGGCAGAGCTGTTGATACTTTCCGATCAAACAATCCGCTCAATGATGGCACAGGGCGATCTTAGTATCGATCCATTAGAGGACCATCAGATTCAGCCGGCATCGGTGGACATTCGTCTGGGCACTCATTTTCTGAAAATCGACGAGAACGCTATCGAATCCATTCAACTGGACCGGCCCGCTAAGTATGTAGAATTTGAAAGCGATCAGGTAATTATTCCCCCGCATTCTTTTCTGCTTGCGACCACAAAGGAATACATCAGACTTCCTCAGCACATTACGGCCTTTGTAGAAGGAAGAAGCTCTATCGGGCGGATGGGACTCTTTATTCAAAATGCAGGCTGGGTGGACCCGGGATTTGAAGGGGAGATCACACTTGAACTCTACAACGCCAACCGCCTGCCGATTCGTTTAACGTCCGGAAGGCGGCTTGCCCAGCTTGTTTTTGCTGAGATGGATCAAAAGGCCGGAGCGCCTTATGCGGGCAAATACCAGGGACAGCGGAATGCGATGGGAAGTCACGCCTTTTTGGATCAGGAAAACGAATAATGCTGCGCCATACATAGTTAAAATGAGAAATAACGATTCAAACGACTCGTGACCTTTACTGTTCACGGGTTTTTTCGAGGTAAGCGTGAGCAGAGGCACAGGTGAAAAAAGATGTTATAATGGGAGCGCTGTGAAATGTTTTGGTGGAAAGAGGGAATAACAATTGGGTTTTCAAAATGATAAAGCGGTCGTTGTTTTTAGTGGGGGACAGGACAGTACTACTTGTTTGTTCTGGGCACTGGAACAATTTGAAGAGGTCATTGCCGTAACTTTTTCTTACGGACAGCGGCACGATAAAGAAATAGAAGTAGCAAAGCGAATTGCTGAGGATATAAATGTGGAGCATCATGTGCTGGATATGGGGCTCTTAAGCCAGCTGGCACCGAACGCGCTGACTCGCGATGATATTGACGTGGAGGCAGGAGAGGACGGGGAGCTTCCTTCTACGTTTGTAGAGGGGAGAAACCTGTTGTTCTTTTCTTTTGCGACGATTCTTGCTTCGCAGAAAAAGGCAAAGCACATTGTGACAGGCGTATGTGAGACAGATTACAGCGGGTATCCGGACTGCCGGGATGTATTTGTGAAATCATTGAATGTCTCGTTAAATCTGGCTATTGGCAAAGAGTTTGTGCTGCATACACCTTTAATGTGGCTCGATAAAAAAGAAACCTGGGAGCTTGCCGACCGGCTCGGAAGGCTTGAGTATGTGAAGGACGAAACGCTTACCTGCTATCACGGCATACCGGGGGACGGCTGCGGGGAATGCCCAGCCTGTAAACTGCGCCGTGCAGGCTACGAGCAATATATGGAACAAAAAGAAAGGAAAGGATTATGATTTATTCGTATTACCCACAGTGGCCGCACGACTATCGGTACGAATTAAACAAGGACATGCATCTAAGTGCGGCACACTATATTCCCTCCGAAGACGCGGGAAAGTGCCGCCGGGTGCATGGACACACCTATACAATCAACGTGACAGTGGCCGGCGATGAATTGAACCGGAACGGGTTTTTAATTGATTTTACCGTTTTAAAAAAATGGATCCATAAACGCTATGACCATACGCTGCTGAATGACCATCCGGAGTTTGCCAGTGAGGAAACCGAGGCTGCCTACCCGACGACAGAAGTAGTCGCCCAGGTGATCTGGAAAACAGTGCAGCAGAAGCTCGATGAAACGCCGAATAAACCTAAATGCCTGCAGGTACTCGTCAGGGAGACGCCGACAAGCTATGCGGTCTTTCGGCCCAAAGAGGGGGACTTTGCTTAAATGAAACCAACACCTGTACTGGAAATATTCGGTCCGACAATCCAGGGCGAAGGCATGGTCATCGGGCGGAAAACAATGTTTGTACGCACCGGTGGCTGTGACTACCGGTGCTCCTGGTGTGATTCCGCCTTTACATGGGATGGTTCACAAAAAGCCGTGGCGATGAGTGCGGAAGCCATTTATGAAAAGTTAAAAGAAGCCGGCGGCAGAAGCTTCAACCATGTCACTATTTCCGGAGGCAATCCTGCAATGCATCCCGGTCTTGGAGAGCTTGTAGCGCTCTTGCAGGAGCAGGGCATCGAGACAGCGATTGAAACGCAGGGATCAATCTGGAATGACTGGGTGAAGGAAATCGATGAAGTAACAGTTTCCCCGAAGCCGCCGAGTTCGCTGATGAAAACGGATTGGGCCAGGCTGGATTATTATATGGGAGAACTGCTTCCACGCAGGGAAAAAGAAGTCAGTCTGAAGGTGGTCGTTTTTGATGAAGGCGATCTGGATTATGCGATGGAAGTACATGAGCGTTATCCTGCCGTAACAATGTATCTGCAGGTAGGAAATGACGATACCGTAACACCGGAGGTAGAAGAGCTGAGAGACCATCTCCTCGCTAAATACGAATGGCTTACAGAAAAGGTCCTGCAGGAGGAACGTTTAAACGGGGTGCGGGTACTGCCGCAGCTGCATACGCTGCTCTGGGGAAATAAACAGGGAGTATAAGGAGGAAAAACAGACATGCCGGAAAGAGAAGATATTGAACAACTGGATCAGCTGGGAAGCGAAAAAACAGCGTATACATTTGAATACGATCCTTCTCTGCTTGAAGTATTTGAAAACACCCACCCGTACCGGGATTATTTTGTGAAATTTAACTGTCCGGAATTTACCACCCTCTGCCCGAAAACAGGACAGCCGGATTTTGGCACGCTGTATATCAGCTACATTCCGGACGAAAAAATGGTGGAAAGCAAATCGCTGAAATTGTATTTATTCAGCTTCCGAAATCACGGGGGCTTTCATGAAGATTCAATCAATACGATTGTAAATGATCTGGTAGAATTGATGAATCCCCGCTATCTGGAGATATGGGGCAAATTCACCCCTCGTGGCGGTATTTCAATTGATCCATTTGTAAACTACGGCAGAGCTGGAACTAAGTACGAGCAGCTTGCAGAAAACAGGCTGTTTCAGCACGATTTATACCCTGAGCCGGTGGATAACCGCTAAGCCTTTCCCGATATGGGAGAGGCTTTTTCTATAGGGAAGGGCAATGGTTCAAAGGTTTGAAGTAAATAAGAAGAGGGGTAGAGAAGTAAGGAAATATGAAAATTCGTGAAAACAGGAGGAGCAGGCAGGATGAGCAATCAAACAGCGGGAAATAAAGTGGTCGAAATACTTAAAGAATGGGGCGTAAACCATCTATACGGCATGCCGGGGGATTCCATCAATGAGTTGATGGAAGAATTGCGCAAAGACGAAGACGGGATGAAGTATATCCAGATTCGTCATGAAGAAACGGGCGCTCTTGCCGCAGCTGCGTATGCGAAGCTGACGGGAAAGCTGGGCGTTTGTTCTTCGATTGCGGGGCCTGGAGGAGTTCACCTATTAAACGGGCTGTATGATGCGAAAAGAGATAAAGTGCCGGTGCTTGCCCTGGTCGGCCAGGTGGACACGACAATCATCGGCACAGATAACTTTCAGGAAATCCAGCTGAATCAGATGTTTGCTGACGTCAGTGTATTCAACGAGCGTGTTCAGAGTGCCGAACAGCTTCCCGATATGCTGCATCAGGCGATACGTACGGCCTACACAGAAAAAGGAGTATCGGTACTCGTTATCCCGGATGATATTTCGGCTGCAGAAATAAAACGTGAACTCCCGATATCTTCCGGCGTGCTTGCGAAGCCGAGGATCCGCCCGGAAAAGGAAGACATGGTGGAGGCTGCCAGGCTGCTGCACGATGCGCAGAAGCCGGTGATACTGGCGGGAAAAGGTGCCAGGTACAGCACTGACGAACTGCTGATGTTTGCTGAACATATCCAGGCACCATTGGTGTCTACACTGCTTGCAAAGGGTGTCGTGCCGGACGAGCATGAGCACAGCCTGGGACAAAACGGCCAGATTGGAACGACACCAGCATACGAAGCGGTGCAGGAAGCCGATTTGATAATTCTGGCCGGCACCTCTTTTCCTTATCGGGAGTTTATGCCGAAAAATACCAAAGCAATTCAAATTGATATCGACCCCAGAGCGATAGGGAAATACTATCCTGTAACGGTAGGTCTGGTCTCTGAACTCGGTCCAGTGCTTCAATGGTATACGGAAAATCTTGAACGCCGGGAACCATCCTCCTTTATGCAGAAATATAAAGATAAAAGAAAGGAGTGGTGGGACGAGCTTGATAAAGATATGACAGAAGAGACTGATAGGCTGCAGCCTCCGCAGGTGATTCATGAAGTACAGCAGTTTTTGGAGGAAGACGCGGTAGTCTCTGTCGATGTCGGAAATGTCACCGTATGGGCTACGCGCTATTTAAAGCTGAAAAAACAGGAGTTTGTGATATCCGGATGGATGGCTACGATGGGCTGCGGCCTTCCCGGCGCGATTGCCGCCAAAGCGGCCTGGCCTGAAAAGCAGACGGTCATGCTTGCCGGAGACGGTGGTTTTGCTATGGGAATGCAGGATTTTGCCACTGCTGTAAAGTACAGACTTCCAATGATTTGTGTCATATTTAATAATGAAAAGATTGGAATGATTGAATACGAGCAGCAGCAAATGGGTCATCTGGATACAGAAACAGACATCAGTGGGATAAACTTTGCGGCATTTGCCAAAGCATGCGGCGGTGAAGGCTACCGTGCCAGCACAAAGACCGAGCTTCATGAGGCACTGCAAAAAGCAGTACTTGCCACGAGGCCGGTAGTTATTGATTGCGTCGTGGATATGCAGCCACCGCTTCCGGGCCGGGTATCTTATCAGCAGGCGGTGCACTACAGCGAATTTATTATTAAAAATGTTTTTGAACGTGGAGAGCTTTCGCTGCCGCCGCTGAAAAAAGGATGGAAGCGAATAAAAAAATAAAAGAAAACCAGCTGATTTTATTTATCAGCTGGTTTTTGCATTGATTGATACTGCATACTTGATGCACCTTTGATACGGGCTTCCAGACGAATATTATCGAGTTTTCCGTGAAGCAGTTCATACCGGATCTTTCCGGATTCGTACAGCTTGTCGGAACGGGCTTTCGCCTTCCCTTTTATCCTTGCAGGTGTCTGCTGGACAGTGCCTGCTCCGGAAGATACTTTGCGGCGGTAATCTTTTCCGCTTTTCGGAGCGGTGAGCAGACTGGCAAGCACTGACACAGCGTACCCCGCAGCAACCCCCGACCATAGGCTCTTTTTATGCATTTCCTGTATTCTCCTCTTTCCAGTCCTTAATGGCCTGGCGCTTCTGGTACATATAGTATCCTAAAGCAAGGCTGCCGTAAAGGCCGCCAAGAGCCTGCTCATTCACTTTGCCTTTACCCTCGGTGGAGCTTCGTTTCATGCCTGCTGTCATATCAACAAGGCTTGAAGTGAGCTTTCTCGAAGCTTCTCCAGCGTCACCTACAATATAAAACAGCGGACTCAACGAGTGGAGCTTTTCATTTACATCCAGAATCGTTTCGTTGCTGTTATGTAAAATCAGCTCCGATTGATTCATCACCTGGTCGAGTTGCTCCGGCAGTTTGTCTACTGTTTCGTTCACCCCATTCAATGTTTTAGTGAGGTTGCTTAAGACGCGTGCCAAGAAAATAACTAATACTGCAAAAGCTATTGCGATGATTAGTAGAGCTATGCCACCGATCATACCCATGATTCACCATTCCTCCTTACAATAAATGCGATTAATCCTACAGCCTAATAAATGGTACCATGATTCATGGCAGAGCACCAGGGCGTGCGGATCATATAATGGTGTCTAACTCTCTCGTACCCTGCTTTTTAGAGCCCTAAACAGTTTCTCTTATAAATTACCGGAAAGAAATTGGCGCCTGCAGGCATTAAAGAGAGGGCTTTTGGGTGAAATCCTGTTTTTATATGCATATAATGCGGGAAGAGAAAAGTAATAAAAAATAACGAGGAGGAAAAAACATGCCCTGGACCATGAATGACTATCCTTCATCCTTAAAAAACTTAGACAAGCCGGTAAAGAAAAAAGCAATCGATATTGCTAATTCGATGCTCGACGACGGGTACGATGAAGGCCGTGCCATTCCAATCGCGACTGAGCAGGCAAAAGAATGGTACAGCAATGCTTCTAAAGAAGAAGTGACCGAATTCATGGAGGAGGAAGATCCGAAATCCCGGGACGAGGAAGAAAGCAGTTCTGACCCGGAACTGATGGAAAAGGCGGAGCTGGTAGAAGCACATGAAGACGGCTGGGCTGTACGGGCAAAAAGTGCGAAAAAACCGGATGTAGTCTATGACAGCAAATCAGAAGCTATCGAACGTGCAAAAGAAGTGGCAGAAAAGAAAGGTACAGAAGCCATTATTTACAAAAAGGATGGCACAGTAGAAAAAAGACATTCCTATTAGACTAAAAAAGAGCAGCTGCCCAGGACGCAGCTGCTCTGTTCAATGGTCTTAGGAAACAGGACAGCGGCCAGGGTTTTTTATCCGGCAGCTGTCTTTTACAAGCTATTAAAAAAATCCGCGCCTTACTGAACGTCTTCAGCGAGTCGTTCCACTTCTTTTGCAGCATTGAAATCTTTTTCAGTAACGCCGCCCTGATCTACCGTGGTAAAGGAAATAGTAACCTGCGTGTGATCAATGGTGATTTTAGGATGGTGCTGCACATTTTCTGCATGCGCTGCCACTTCTTTAACAAATTCAATACCATTCAGGTAATCAGAAAATTTATATTCCCGTACAATGGCCCTGTCCCCGTCGCTATTCCAGTTTGGCAGATTGCTCAGTTCATTTTGGATTTCTTCTGCAGACATGATCATTGTTCCACATTCCCTTCCTTATTGGTGATTTTTTCTCTCCCGTCTTAAAGGGAGAGTAGTACATCTGAAAGAGCCCCCGGATTTAATAATTTCATCGTAGGAAACTTCATGAACTATAAAACCGTATTCCCGTAATTGTTTGTTAACATGCATATTTTCCGGGAGTGATATAACATGGCGGCGTCCGAGGGAGAATACATTAGTCCCCAGCCGGCTCTGTTCCGCTTCTGGTACAGAAATAATATTAAAAAACTGTTTGACTGTTTCCAGGCTCTCCGTTTCAAAGGCCGGTTCATAAGCAATAGCAGTAGAGCTGTCCAAGATATTAAAGATACAGTCCAGATGCAGATGGCGGTTGTCAAAATGAACCGGAATAATCCGCTTATCAGGACAAACCTTCTGAAGTTCGTCGAGGCCTTCTTTAGATGTCCGGGAGCTTTGGCCGATAAAAAGAAGCTTTTCCGAAAGCATAACGTCGCCGCCTTCGATGGTGCCGCTTTTTAAATGGGTGCATTCCCCGTAACGCTGTTCGTACCAGCCTGCTAATGCCGTGGTTTCTCCTGAGCGAATAGAAGTACCCATATTTGATACAATTAATTGATCATCAACCACAAAACCAATATCCCGGGTGAAGACCTGCTCGGGCAGAGAGGCGGAGGCGGGCAGAAAATGCACAGAAGCTCCGAATTCCTGAATGACAGCCGTAAGCTGGTTATGCTGTAATACTGCTTTTTCTATATCAATATCAGTGGAAGCGTACTGCTTCTGCATTTCGTTTATTACTTCCTTAATAGCCATATGCCTGGGTTCGCACATGATAACGTCCGCTAAAACAGAATATTCATCTTCCACATACGCAGTTATGGTGTTGGTCAAAAGAACCCGCTCCTTTTCTCTTTAAACATACATTATACCAGACAAAACGACGGGAATTATGTATGCTTAACGGAAAGAAAAGAAAAGTTTTAAAAAAATTGTTGAGAAGAATTGACAAAAGGAATAAAATGAAGGGTAGCATAATTATGAAAAATCCTTACATATCAAGGGTTTTCGAGATAGATCGTCAGCGGGGACGGAAATCAGCCGCTGGTTGTTTACAGAAAGAGAGGAACGAAGTATGTTTAAACGAATATTAATAGCCAACCGCGGCGAGATTGCAGTTCGCATTATAAGAGCCTGCCGGGAACTTGGAATTGAGACTGTAGCCGTATATTCAGAAGCAGATAGAGATGCCCTGCATGTTCATATGGCAGACGAAGCTTACTGTGTGGGGCCGTACGCTTCCTCCGAAAGCTACTTAAAGATGACTAATTTAATTTCCACTGCTTTAAAGACAGGAGCGGAGGCTATTCATCCAGGGTACGGCTTTTTAGCAGAGAACGCTGAATTTGCCGAGATCTGTGCAGATCATGACATTACGTTTATCGGTCCTTCTCCAGAAGCTATCCGCCGGATGGGAACGAAGGACGTAGCGAGAGAAACAATGAGAGATGCAGGGGTGCCGGTGGTCCCGGGAAGCAACGGATTGCTTGATGAAAACACAGACGTTCACGCACTCGCAGAGGATATCGGTTATCCTGTGATGATCAAGGCTACTGCCGGCGGCGGTGGAAAAGGAATGCGGGCAGCTCAAACCGCTGAAGACCTGGACAAGTGCATCCAGATGGCCCGCCAGGAAGCTGAAAGCTCCTTTGGGGACGCCGGAGTTTATATGGAGAAGCTGGTCGTGGAGCCAAGGCACATTGAAATCCAGGTTATGGCAGACAGTCATGGAAACGTTATCCATTTAGGAGAAAGAGACTGTTCGATCCAGAGACGCCACCAGAAGCTTGTAGAAGAGGCCCCGTCGCCGGCGCTCGATGAAGAGACGAGAAAGGCAATGGGGGAAGCTGCCGTACAGGCTGCAAAAGCAGTGGATTACTGCGGGGCAGGCACAGTGGAATTCCTCTTGGATGCACATAAAAAGTTTTATTTTATGGAGATGAATACGAGAATTCAGGTTGAGCACCCTGTGACAGAAGAAGTGACCGGTGTTGATTTAATTAAAGAACAAATTTATGCAGCTGCCGGCCATGAACTGCAGGTGAAGCAGGAGGAAATTGAAATTGAAGGATGGGCGATGGAATGCAGAATCAATGCAGAAAGTCCGGCAAAAAATTTCAGGCCTTCTCCCGGAAAGCTTGAACTTTATCTGCCTCCTGGCGGACTCGGTGTACGGGTGGACAGTGCGATGTATACAGGATTTAAAATTTCTCCCTACTACGATTCAATGGTAGCCAAGCTGATCGTGCGCGGAAAAAACAGGGAAGAAGTGATTGCCCGGATGAAACGGGCACTGCTTGAATTTGTCGTAGACGGAGTCGATACGACGATCCCGTTTCATCTGAAGCTTTTGAACCATGAAGATTTCATTTCCGGAAACTTTACTACAAACTTTTTGGACACCCATTCTATTATGGAAGAAGAAAACAGTGTCTAGCATATAGGAAGGCGGAAGGATCGATGGCGACCAGATCGACAAAAAAGCGGATTACGGATGCAGCGTTAGAGCTGTTTGAAGAATTTGGCTTCCATGCGGTCACCGTCGATCGCATTGTGAAACAAAGCCATACATCCAAAGGCGGTTTTTATCACAATTTTACGTCCAAAGAAGAGCTTTTGTACACTATTCACGAATCCTTCATCACCTATGTGCTTACAAAAGCAGACGAAGTACAGTCCAGATATGACACGCCGGCTGAACGGTTATATGAAGTGATACGCTCGTTTGTCCGTATGTTTGAAGTGTACCGTCCGCATGTAACAGTGTTTTATCAGGAAGGAAAGCATTTGTCTGCGGATTACTTTAAACGGCTCGAAGCTAAACGGGATGAATACAAGAACACGATGTTTCAATTGGTCGAAAACGGCATTGAGGAAGGCGAGTTCCGAAAGGAGCTTCCAGTGCCTATTACGTCGATGGCGATATTTGGAATGATGAACTGGACATACAAGTGGTACAAATCAAGCGGACTGTACTCACTTCAGGATATCGCAAACATATTTGGCGATCTGGTGATGAATGCGGTCCTTACCGACGAAGCCAGAAAACAGCAAAAGTACCAGCATTTTTTCTTGAATTCAACGCATGTGTAAGTGTTTATTTTTGAGAGGAGAGAACCCTAATGTATTCTATTGAAGAAATTAAAGAGCTCATTCAGGCAGTGGACGAGTCCTCAGTCGGAGAACTGGAGATCCGGAATGATATGAAAGAAAAGGTTACTATACGTAAAGAGGCAGCGATGCGCCCTGTGGCACAGCAGACCACAGCTCCGGCGCCGCAGCCAGCCGCCCAGCCGGCACCGCAGCAGTCAGAAACGAAAAAAGAAGAAACACCGGAAGAGAGCAGAAAACAGGAAGTGGATTCCAATTATTATGAAATTACATCGCCGATGGTAGGTACGTTTTACCGTTCGCCTTCACCGGAAGCAGGCGTTTATGTGGAAAAGGGAGCTGCAATTAAGCCGGACACCATCGTCTGCATCGTAGAGGCAATGAAGTTAATGAATGAGCTTGAAGCAGAAGTCACTGGAGAAATCGCCGAGATTTTAGTGGAAGACGGAGAGCTGGTAGAATACGGACAGCCTCTTTTTCGGGTGACTCCTTCATAAAAAATATGCTCCGGGACTGAGAAGCCCCCGGAGCATATTTGTATTTGTTCAGGAAAACGAAGCGCCGATAAACATCAGAAGAACACTGCTGAAGCTGAGCACAAAAGGAACATTGGCCACAAAGGAAAACTGTCGGTGCCAGAGAACGAACAGCTGATCGATCGTAAAAAATAAAACAGCGGCGAAAATTCCCATGAGTGCGATGTTCCAGTGCTGGGAAAAGGCATAAACAAAAGCTCCGCCAATCATGTGAAGAACAAGTGAGACCTCGGGGAGGCGCCTGAAGAAAAGGTTGGTAATCCAGTCTGAACAGATCGAAAGAATAGTGCCGTAAACAATAATTGGTACGAGTGAAAAAAAGCCATAGATTGTATAGCTGTGCATTAAGTCAGCCAGGTTGCTGTCCCCGTTTGTCGTAAAGGGGAGGACAAGAGCCATAACGAATAAAAAGAGTGCCCAGACGGCCAGTGAGGTGTGCAGTTTATTCATCAACGATCCCCCCTGTGGTATTTAAGTTTGTATTACCGCTTTCATATAGAACTAAACCCGTATATAGGTTCGGGGATAAAAAGCCTCTGGTTCTGATCGAAAGAGAGGATATGATACGATAGGAAAGGAATTTTTAACGAAGGTACAAAGAAAGGGTTAGACAATGATTTGGACAATAACTCCATGGGTTTTTTATGTCATATGCGCCATTGTTACATTAGTAATAGGAGCAGCAGCAGCGTATGCGCTCCACCGGGCTGGCGCTAACCGGTCAAAGCGGATAGAACGGCTGCTTTCCCCGCTGCTCGCTGTTTTTATGGTGGGATTATTTTTTTATTTAAGCTTTAGTTTTGCCGATCGTCTGCAGCCGGGAGAACAATTAATAACTACAGACAGCCTTGAAGAAGCACAGGAAACAAAAGCAATTATCCCCCTGGGCTCTTACGCGGTACTCGATAACGTATATGCTTTTGGGTATTATAAAAATGACCAGTGGGAGGGAAGAGATGTTCTAGTCAATATTCAGGTAACGGACGAAGAAGCCTTTCTAAAATCGTACGAGCCCTATATAGCTGGAAACGGCCTGTTTTTTAACCACTCCCGTGTGGAGTTTGAAGAAGCGTATGAAAAGGAATGGCAGTCACCCGCCGAGGAAGCCCAAAGCCGGCTGCTGGACGGGGAGAGCCTGAAGCTGGACGGTGTAACAATTGAAGCTGAGCAGACAGAATAGTATTCAAGGAGGAAAATAACCATGCGGATTGCAGCAGTGGAACAAAACGGCCATTCTTTTCTTGCCGGATACGATGAAGAATTTGATGTGTATGTCGATTTAGAAATTGGGGAAAACGGTGATTTGAGAAAATGGCTCGAAGAAACCGTCAACGGAAAAGCCCTGCTTGTAGAGCGGTGGCAGGATTATGCAGAAAGCCGTCATCAATTCAAAACGTATGCTTCGGAAAATGTAAAAGTACTTCCGCCGGTTAAGAGGGAAGGGCAGAACATTATCTGTATCGGAAAAAATTATGCTGATCATGCTGCGGAAATGGGTACGCAAAATGCTCCGGAGGCCCCGCTGGTATTTACGAAATCATCCTCCTCGTTAATCGCGGATGGTGAGATTATAGAATTGGATGAATCATTTACAAACGCTCTGGATTATGAAGGGGAAATAGCTGTAGTGATTGGAAAAGCCGGACGGAGGATATCAAAAGAAAATGCAATGGATCACGTATTCGGCTACACGTTGTTCAATGATATTACTGCCCGGGATGTACAAAGGCGTCACCAGCAGTTTTTCCTTGGAAAAAGCGGGGACACGTACGGCCCTATCGGCCCGCATGTTACTGTCGGTCCTTCCGGCGAGCCGTCAGACTGGAAGCTGGAAACTTATGTAAACGGGGAGAAAAGGCAATCCGGAAGTATGTCGGAGCTTATCTTTGATATTGCAGAGCTGATCGAGCAATTATCCAAAGGCATGACGCTCAGACCCGGTGATGTTATTGCTACGGGCACCCCGGCTGGTGTCGGCTCAGGGTTCAATCCGCCTAGGTATTTAAAGGATGGAGATGCGGTAGACGTTCATGTGGAGGCGATTGGTACGCTCTCCAATAAAGTGAAAAAAATATAGCCTACGCAATACCCGAGCCGTACTGTGTTTGAAGCAGCATAAATAGCGGGGCAGCGTGCAGAAACTGTTTGACGTCGATGCCGATCCGTTCTGTTATTTTGTCGAGCCGGTATTTCAGCGTATTTCTGTGCAGGTGAAGCCTTTTGGCGGTGGCACTGCTGTTTAAGTTTTCCAGGAAGAAAGTATAAAGAGTGTGCATTAATTCTTCATCCTGCTCGAGGCCGCTGAGAGCATAATGAAGCAATTCTTTTTTAGAGAACCGGGTACTTTCGACCATATGGATGCAGGGCAGTGCTTCAAAAGGGGCAAAGGAACGCCTGGAGGGCTGCTGCTCCTGAAGAAAAGAAAACATTTCCTGTTCCTGCTGATAAATTAAACGGATGTTTTCGCTGCGGTATATCTTCCTTCCGTAATAGACAGAAGCATCGACCATCGTATCGCCCATCAGCAGGCCTGATAATTCCTGGGCCTCAAACACTTCCTCCTCGTCTGAGTCATCATCCGGGATAACAGCGAGAAGCTTTTCATCCCCGAGGACGGTAAGGATGACTGCACGCTGGTAATATTCAAGCAGGGTATCGTAAATGTCGTTTTTCCAGCGATGAAGGCTGGAGCCTTCAAGAAATAAAAAACGAAACGGGTTGGGAATCTGCTCGGGAAGCGTATCGCTTTTTGCCTGAAGATAGGCCGCCCACGGGGAATATTCCCGGGCGCCAGGGGAAACGGGCACAAGCATAGTTTCAAGCAGCTGCTTCTCCCTGGTGGAGAGGGAATGAGTGGGAAAAGCCATTTGTGTACCGTCCGGAAGTCTGTAATAAAGGTGGTGTCCGGGCTGGCTGATTTCCTTCCATTGCTCCTCGGGCACTGCTTCTGGAAATAGCGAAATAATATCATTATACAAGCTGACCGCCTCCTATTCTTACATTATTGTATCAGACACGGATTATTCTAAGGTACAAGACTTTTAACGAATCAATGGATAGGTGGTAGAATGAACCAGAACCAGAAAGCTAAAATAGAAAGGATGAATAAGAGTGGCTTACGAATTAGAAGGAATCCGTCAGCTGGATGTAGACGAGCTGAAAGAGCAATATAATAACGGTAAAAAAGCACCGATCATGATTGATATAAGAGAGCCGGGCGAATACGAGGAACGTCATATACCGGGTGTACCTCTGCTTCCGATGAACCAGGTCCCGGAAGTGATCGATCAGTTTAAAAAAGATGAATCATACGTATTTATCTGCCGAAGTGGCTCGAGAAGCCAGCATACGGCCCAGTATTTTCAGGACAATGGCATTGAAAATGTTTATAATTTTGCCGGCGGAATGCTCGCCTGGGATGAAGAAACGAATTCCGGCATGGAAAACCCATTAAAGGACGTAAACGATTTGTATAAAAAATAATTACGAAGAAGCTGCAGATTAATTTCTGCAGTTTTTTATATAACAGCTTCCATAGTTTTCACTAAAAAAGCTTACCGTCTCTTCTTCTCTATAAAGATGAAGGGTTTAGTATTAACTGATTTGGGAAATAACGAAAAAGAGCATTGAATTCAGTTGAGCGAAACAGGAGGCGTATTGTATGCAGAAAAATAGTATTTTATGGACCGTATTGACAGCACTGATTGTTGGCGCAGCCGTTTATTTTCTTAAAGACGGAGAAACAAGAGCGCAGGTGAAGGACGTATCAAAACGTACAGCAGCCAAGGTAGGCGGCAAAACAAAAGAAGAAGAAGATAAAGAATTGAATGAAACTGTAGGTAACCCGAATCCGCAGGATTTTGAAGATAACAAAATGGTTTCTGAAGGTGCTCAGTACTCTGTCCTTCATTACGAAGAAGCAGAGGAAAAAGAGGAAAAGCCGCTCCGGACAGCAAAGGAAAAGGATGAAAAATAGGCAACAGAAGGACAGCTGTCGAAGTGCTTAATGCACGCAGCTGTCTTTTTTTGTTTCTGAAGCTGATTGAAGGAAATGGAAGGCTTCGGTCTTTTCAATGATTGCTTTACTGGGGTACAATATTCAGAGTGTACTACTATAACGGCTGTAAAGGATGAAATGGCATGATTACTATCGAAAAGCAAACAATCGCAGATATTCCCAGCCTGCATATCTCGAAGCAGGCAGACAAACATCATCCGCAGCCGACGGTTTTATTTTGGCATGGCCTTGGCAGCAGCAAAGAACAGAATCTTTCCTTTGCCTATTATCTGGCAGAAAAGGGAATACGGGTCGTGCTTCCGGATGCTCTTTATCACGGAGAACGTGAGGGCGATATGGAAGCCGGCAGAAGAACCTATGCGTTTTGGGATATTGTCATGCAGGCGGTGGAAGAAACCGAAGCTCTGCTGAATGAAATGACTACATATGAATGGATTGACAGCGGCCGGGTATACGTTTCCGGTACGTCCATGGGAGGAATTATTTCATGCGGGGCACTCAAGTCATTCGAGTGGATCCATGGAGGCATGATTCTGATGGGATCGCCGTCCTGGAAAGCGATGGCCGAAGAACAGATTCGGTCATTGAAGAAAACACCTGACTGGGCGCTGTCGGAACGCGAAGAGCAGGAGCTGCTGGATAAACTGGCTGCGTATGATCTCTCTCTTGACCCCGCCAAAGTGGAAGCAAAGCCTATCTTTTTTTGGCACGGAAAAGAAGATGACGTCGTACCCTACGAATTATCGTATCGTTTTTATGAGCGTCTTCCGGAGAGGGAGTCCTCGTGGCAGGCTTATTATCTGCAGCAGGAAGCAGGGCACAAAGTAACGAGAGAAGGAATGATTGCTGCTTCTGAATGGGCCTCTTCCCATATTTAAAGCAAACGTGCAGTAGAAAGGAGGACGACTATGCTTACAAGCCATTCATCTATCGTATCGGAAGTCATACGCGTCCTGGTTATCGTATTCGGGGCGTTGATTATGGCAGTGGGCCTGAATTTGTTTTTGGAGCCGGCAAATGTATTTGCGAGCGGAGCCACGGGGATTGCGCAGATTATTGCAGGTTTTCTGCCGCTCTCCACAGGGGTGCTCTTGTTTTTAATTAATATACCGATTGCTATGCTCGGCTGGTTTAAAGTAGGACGGCTGTTTACGTTCTACAGCTTTTTGCACGTAGCACTGACGACATTTTTTCTTGACCTTATACCTATCACCGAACTTTCAGGAGACATTTTATTAAACAGTGTCTTCGGCGGTGCGATTACAGCCGCCGGAGCTGCGGTAGCCTTAAAATGGGGGGCTTCTGCGGGCGGACTGGATATTGTGGCCCTGGTATTGGCCCGTATGGGGGACCGCCCGGTCGGCACGTATTTCATGCTGCTGAACGGGATCATCGTTATAGCGGCCGGCTTTCTGTATAACTGGGAAAGTTCTTTATACACCCTCGTAACGCTCTATGTCGGCTCAAGGGTCATAGATACTATTCACACACGGCACGTAAAGCTTACAGCTTTAATTGTAACGAAAAACCCGGATGAGATGCGCGATGCTATTCATCAAAATCTGACCAGGGGGATCACACGAATTCCGGCCCGGGGAGGATTTGATGCGAGCGAAAAAGAAATATTAATGACAGTGATTACAAGGTATGAAATGTACACGCTTCAGCAGGTGGTTCAGGAAGCAGATCCGGAGGCATTCACAAACATTATTAACACGACAACTGTGTTTGGTCTGTTCCGGAAAGACGACTGATCAAAATAAAAGCCGGGAAGTGAGAGAGATGGCCGTGAAAAAGTGGTTAGCTGCAGTAATAGCCTGTTTCTGTATGCTTTCTGCTGCTGCGTGTGGCAGCGGACAGACTGCTGAAGAGCCTTCCGCCGCTAGTCTGGAAGCTTCAATGACAAAAAATAATTGGGAGCTTACCGGTAATCTGGACACTGAAAACAACACCTGGCATTTGGAATTTGAAAATACAGGCAGCGAAGAAATGAAGCTGGATTTTTCGGACGGCCAGGAAATAGAAGTTATTATTACAGAAGAAGGCGTTTCCGAACCAGTTTATAGTTATTCGGAGGGAAAGGTATTTACGCAGGCGGAGAAATCTGTGGAAATCAGCGCCGGGAACATACGAAGGTGGGACGGGGAGCTTGATGCAGATCTTCTCGACTCTGAAAATTCGTACCGGGCAGAGTTTCGGATCCTTGCTGAAAACCTGGACGCCCCGACCTTGAAAACGTCCGAAAATCCGTAAAAGCAGGAGCTGGCAGAGCTCCTGCTTTTTAGTATCAATAAATAAAATAAGCAGCAAAAGAAAGAAAGCCAATGGTACCGCAAATGACAGCAGTGAACCTGCCGCCTGTAAAAGCGATCAAAAGGGCAATGCCGAGGCCGAGCATACCGAACCAGGGATCAGGCGGGGAACGCAGGGCCCCGGGGAGCAGGAGGGCTCCGAGCGCTGCGTACGGGATGAGCTGAAGTGCCTGCTGCACGGAAACGGGCAGGCGGTTAATATTTAACGAAAAGAAAGGAACAACTCTCGTGACGTATGTAATAACGCCCATTCCAATGATTAAAAGAAGCATATTCATGACTGACTCTCCTTTTTATGCTGAAAGGAACTGACATATACGACAATAATGACTGAGGCTGTCATTGCTGCTGGAATAGCCCATCCCGGGGAAAGCCAGAGCCCAAGAAACGTGTTGACAGCTGCGCTTAAGCCAGCGGTGTAAAGAGCCATACGGTATTTTAAAATGGCAGGAAACAGCAGCGCAGCAAAAAGGGCGTACAAGGCAAAATCCATGCTGATCTGCAGAAAACCGGGGAAAAAGGCACCAAAATAATAGCCGGCACATGAAAAAATGACCCAGCTGATATATGCTGCCAGAAAGATTCCAATTCCAAAATTTGCTGTCGTTTTATTCCTTTTGGCGGAGATGAGCGCGAAGACTTCATCGGTTAAGCCAAAGGCTAAGACGCCCTGCTTCCATTTAGAAGCAGAGAAAAGAATTTGTTTGGCGGAAGCGCTCATTAATAAATGCCGGATATTTATGAGAAACGTAGAAATCCAGATGCTGTACAACCCCGCCCCGGCCGTAATCAGTCCAATAGCCATATACTGGGCAGCACCGGAGAAAATTATAATACTCATAAGTGCAGTTTCAAAAATGGACAGGCCACTGTTGGCACCAAGCAGACCAAATCCCAAAGCAGCTGGAATATATCCGGCAGCGATAGGAAGCCCCTGAATAAGGCCGCTGTTCCAGGAATGATCTAGTGCAGCTGTATTGCTCATAATCACCCTCCTTTTTTATTATATTATACTTTTGTATGTTATATTATACAATAGAGGTGAAAAAATGAAAGAATCCATTGGAAAAGAAATCGGCAAAATGTTACGTCAGCTTCGTCATGAGCGCGGTTGGAGCCTGGACAGACTGGCTGAAGCAACAGGGGTGAGCAAGCCAATGCTTGGACAGATTGAGCGCGGGGCATCGAACCCGACCATTACGACAATGTGGAAGATTGCAGAAGGGATGGGCGTAGGATTTTCTACTTTTTTGCAGAAACAGCGTCCGGACATGGAATTTGTTTCCGCTGATGAAGCTGAATGGCTTGAAGGGGAGAACGGCTACGCGGTCCGGAATATTTTTTCCAAACACGAACAGGCTCCGGTCGAATGGTATGAATTTGTGCTGGCTGCAGGAGGGAGCCATTACTCCTCTGCCCACCCATTTGGAGTAGAGGAATACATTTTTGTGCACGAAGGGCGGATGGAAGTGCAGACCAATGAGGAAAGTAAACAGCTAATGAGGCCGGAGGACGCGCTTCGTTTCCGGGCGGATCATAACCATGCCTATATTAATGCCGGCACGGAAAAAGTGAAGGGTGTGCTTATGCTTTTTTATACGGCTTACCGGCAATAAAAAAAGCCTTCCCACTTGAAGGGAAGACAGGAGTTAAAAACGGAAGCCGTAGCGCTTGGAAATAACGTCGTAAAAGCCGAGGGAATTATACAATGCTTTTGTGGCTGCGTTGTTCACTCCGGTTTCCAGCTCAATGCCCTTGATGTCATTATGCTCGGCCCAGTAAATAATTTTTAACAGCAGCTTCTTGGCAATGCCCCGGTTGCGGTACTGCTGATCCACATAGAGATCATTCAGCCAGACATAATAGCCTCCCTTTTCAAGACTGATGCCAATATTTAAAAAAGCAGCTCCCACAATCTTTTCTTCTGTTTCGGCTACAAAAATATGCGCGGTGGAGTCAGAATCAAGGGAAAGATCGATAGCCCGCTGCAGAAAGCGGTAAGCATCCTTCATGCCGATGGAATCCATCTGCCCCATGAGCAGATCTGCTATTTGATTTCTCACGTACTGTTCGGTATCTGTAGGTACTTTATACACCTGCATCGTTTGAACACATCCTTATTCAAAATCACGCGTCTAATTTTTAAAAAGCACCGGGTCGTATGCAGAAAGCTTTAACCGCTCTTCTAAATAATGGGCGATGCCGTCTTCTTCGTTTGTGCCAATAACTTCATTTGCCACTGATTTCGTATCTGTACTGGCATTCCCCATGGCAAGCCCCGTTCCGGCGGCTTCAAGCATTTCCAGATCGTTATCCTCATCCCCGAAAGCAATCACATCCTCCATCGTAAGCCCCGCATAAGCAGCGACTTTTTCGAGGCCGTTTGCTTTATGATTTCCCTTTTTAATAATTTCAATCATATGATGAGGCTCTCCCCACGAGCGCTGGTGCATGCCCTGGGCTTCACTGGATGAGAGCAGTTCCTGCAGGCGTTCAGCTGTGCCTTCCTGGGGATATACAAGCAGGGAGGTAGGAGAGTTCGGAAGCACTCTTTCAAGCCTTCCTGCTCCGGTTACCGGCCCCTGGAAAGCCAGAAGATCAATAAAGGATTCGTCATGCTCATCCATGTACACGTCGTCGAGCACTTCGGCGAGCATGTTTTGAACATTTAACGTCCGGCATGTCTCAATTACTGTCCGGGCAAGATCCAGATCAAGCGGTTCATGGAAGGAGCGGAAAGAGCGGTCGGCCGGGTGGTGCACATACGCTCCGTTAAAATTAACGATAGGCGTGGAAAGGCCGAGCTGCTGGTAGTACATTTTACTCGCCCGGTATGGTCTGCCGGTAGCAATAGCTATTGTGTGTCCGGCATGTTTAGCCTGCTGGATTACTTTCCAGGTCTTTGTGGAAATTGTTTTATCATCTTTTAGAAGCGTCCCGTCTAGATCAAGAGCTATCAAATGTTTTTTCATAAAAACCTCTTCTTTCCTGATGGAAATATAAATGTAGGCTTACGTCTGTATAGAAACAGCGTCGTTAAACACGATCCGCTCTTTATTTTACTGGAACACAAGCAAAAAGAAAAGAAAAGGAATACCGGTGACATGAGAAAACAGATATAAAAATTTCAGCCATTTATACATTAATTGTACATTTTCATACATAAACTATATTCTCCGAAAAAAGGCTGAACAAATAGAAAAAGCTTAATAAACTCAGCTTGTGACGGAAAAGAAAAAATATAAAGAAAAAATAAAAATACAGTTGCATTAATATATATTCAGACTTATAATAATCACCAGAACATATTGTATAAAGATAAATAGAGGTGCAACTTTATGAATACAGCGATTATTGGAGCAACTGGCTATGGGGGAGTGGAATTAATACGCATGCTCTCCCAGCACCGCGGCGTTAAACAAATTGACGTTTATTCCTCCTCAAAGCAAAATACGAAGCTTTCTGATATGTATCCGCATATGAAGGATTTATATAATGAAGTTCTGCAGCCGCTTGAGACGGCTGACTGGTCCGCATATGATGTTGTGTTTCTTTCCACGCCGCCCGGAATATCAGCGGAGTGGAGCGAAACCATTGCAGCGCACACCAGAGTAATTGATTTGTCCGGGGATCTCCGGCTGAAGAACGCAGGAACCTACGAGCAGTGGTATCAGCGTCAAAGCGCACCAGAGACCCTGCTTCAGGAGGCGGTTTACGGTTTGACGGAATGGAACAGGGAGGAAGTGGCAGGCACTTCTCTTTTGTCAAACCCGGGATGCTATCCGACAGCAGTACTTCTTGGTCTTCTGCCCCTGGTGGATAAGGATGCTATTGATCCTGCAAATATTATCATTGATGCAAAAACAGGCACTACAGGAGCGGGACGGACACCATCAGAGACCACTCATTTCAGTGAAATGGACGGCAATTTAAAAATATATAAAGTGAATGAGCATAAGCATACACCGGAGATTGAACAGGCACTGGACACGCATACGGGTAAAAATCATCCCGTTACGTTCAGCCCTCACCTCGTGCCGATGACAAGAGGAATTTTAGCTACTATGTACGTGCCGCTTACCGGGGGAACAAAAAGCGGGCAGATAGAGGAACTGTTTCACCAGGCTTATGATAAAGAGCCCTTCGTCAGAATACGGGGAGAAAAATCCTTTCCAGCAACTAAAGAAGTGTATGGCAGTAATTTTTGCGATATCGGCTGGACAGTGGACGAGCGCACCAACCGCCTGACGATCGTTTCTGTAATTGATAACTTAGTTAAGGGCGCTTCGGGGCAGGCGATACAAAATATGAATGTGATGCTGGGAGCAGATGAGAACGAAGGGATTTCTCAGCTTCCAGTTTATCCATAAGAAAGGAAGAAAAATCATGGTAGAGGCATCGACAGCAGAGCAGGTAATAGAAGTATCGGGAGGAAGCATTTTAAGTCCTGCCGGTTTCTCCGCAGCGGGTATTCATACAAAGGTCAAAAGAAAAAGAAAAGATCTTGGAGCTATTATTTGTGACGTGCCGGCGTCGAGTGCCGCTGTATATACGTTGAATAAAATTCAGGCAGCACCGCTGCAGGTGACGAAGGAAAGCATTGCCAAAGAGGGAAAGCTCCGGGCGATTGTCGTCAACAGCGGGAATGCCAATTCATGTACAGGCAGACAGGGACTTGAAGATGCCTATACCATGAGAAAAAACAGTGCCGAAAAATTCGGCCTGCCGGAGCATCAGGTAGCGGTAACCTCTACCGGTGTGATCGGCGAAGCGATGCCCATGGATAAAATAAACGAAGGTATTGCACACCTCGAGCCGGAAACCGGATTTGAACGGGCGCAGGATTTTAATGAAGCAATCATGACCACAGACGTCGCCGGAAAGCACGCATGCTTTCAGACGTGGGTGGACAATAAAGCAGTGTTTATCGGTGGCGTGGCGAAGGGCTCCGGAATGATACACCCGAACATGGCTACGATGCTCGGGTTTGTGACCACGGATGCTGCCATTGAACCTGCTCATCTGCAGACGGCGCTTTCAGAAATTACGAACAAAACGTTTAACCGGATTACCATTGACGGCGATACATCCACAAATGACATGGTAGTTGTCATGGCGAGCGGCAAGGCGGAAAACAGTCCGCTGCACCCGGATCATCCTGACTGGAACGCGTTCGTTACTGGATTGAAAGAGACATGTGAATCCCTTTCGAAAAAGATTGCAAGAGATGGGGAAGGCGCCACGAAGCTGATTGAAGTGAAGGTCGAGGGTGCTGCTACAGATGAAGAAGCCGGCCAGGCGGCCAAGCAGATTGTTGGATCAGATCTGGTAAAAACCGCTGTATACGGCACAGACGCCAACTGGGGCCGGGTGATTGTCGCTCTCGGCTACAGCGAAGTTGAGCTTGACCCAGACACTGTGGATATATCAGTAGGACCGGTGGAAACCTTAAAAGCAAGCACCCCGGTTCATTTTTCCGAAGAGGATGCAAAAGCGTACCTGGAAAATGACACGGTGGAAATAACGGTAAACCTCCACGTGGGAAATGGAAGCGGCAAAGCATGGGGATGCGACCTGACATATGACTATGTAAGAATTAACGCCGGGTACCGGACGTAAGAAAAGAAGGGGGAGAAGAGCATGAACAGCATCACTGTAGTTAAATGCGGCGGTTCCACAGTGAACAAACTCACAGCTGAATTTTTCAAAAGTATAGCGTCTATGAAGAAAAAGGGCATGAACCCGGTGCTTGTGCACGGGGGAGGGCCTGAAATCAACCGTATGCTTGAACAGATGCAGATTGAGTGTGAGTTTGTAAACGGGCTTCGAAAGACAACGCCCGAGGTACTTGAAGTAGCAGAAATGATTCTTTCCGGAAAAGTGAATAAGTGCCTCGTTTCCTCCCTTCAATCTGCCGGCTCTCCGGCGTTTGGCATGTCCGGTATTGACGGAGGTCTTCTGGAAGCTGAGCAGGTGGCTGATCAGGATCTCGGGCTCGTCGGCAACGTCGTGAATGTTAATACCTCCTGCATATACTCCATGCTCGAAAGTGGATTTGTTCCGGTGATCGCTCCTATTGCGGCGGATAAAAACGGCAAGAAATTAAATGTGAATGCTGACGCGGCTGCTTCGGCTGTCGCCCAGGCGATAGGCGCAAAAGAGCTTCTGTTTATTACAGATGTTGAAGGTGTGCTTATCGACGGAAGCAAAGCGGACTATATTCACGTAGAGAAGCTTGAGCAGCATATTCAAGACGGAGAAATTTACGGCGGAATGATACCGAAGGTCCAGGCAGCAGCGGCAAGCCTGACTGGAGATCTGGAAAAGGTCATTATTGCCGGCGCAGACGGGCATACAGACGAAGCAGGCGGGAAGCTGAAGGGAACGGCAATAATCAGAGAACAGGTCCAGGCTCCGTCCCTGACTTGAAAGGAGGAGAACAATGCAGCAGACAGAACAGAAATCGCACCTATTTGAAACGTATAAAAGATGGGAACTCACTTTTTCACATGCAGAGGGCTGTACCGTCACGGATAAAGAAGGAAAAGAATACACGGATTTAATGGCTGGCATCAGCGTTGTCAATCTTGGCCATGGTGATCCTGATGTAATAAAGCATGTAGAGAAGCAGCTGCACGCCGGATGGCACGGCTCCAATTTTTTTCAGTATGAACAGCAGGAGCGCGCTGCAGAGCTTTTGACGAAGCTTTCAGGACTGGATCTTGTATTTTTTGCAAACAGTGGTACAGAGGCAAATGAAGCAGCTATAAAGTGCGCCAGAAAATATACCGGGCGTACGAAAATCCAAAGCTTTGTCCAGTCTTTTCACGGGCGGACATACGGAAGCATGGCAGCAACCGGCCAGGACGCCATTCATCAGGGATTTGGCCGCATGCTCGAGGACTTTGAGTATTTACCGTATAACGATGTGAATGCACTGGAGAAAGCTGTGGATGAAAACACCGCGGCAATTATGCTTGAGCCGGTGCAGGGTGAGGGCGGTGTTATTCCAGGAAGTCCGGCATTTATTCAAAAAGCCGCGGAGCTTGCCCGGCAGCACGGAGCACTGCTGATTGTGGATGAAGTACAGACAGGCCTGGGACGCACTGGTACGATGTTTGCCTATGAGCAGGCAGGCGTGAGCCCTGATATCGTAACGACGGCAAAGGCTCTTGGCAACGGATTTCCGGTAGGGGCGATGATCGGCAAAGGATATTTGCAGGAGGCCTTTGGCCCTGGGGCCCATGGCTCTACATTTGGCGGAAATCCGCTTGCTATGGCTGCTGTTGAAGGAACGCTTCAAAAGCTGATGAGTATTAACGCCCCGAAGATGGCAGCAGAAAAAGGACGATTTTTCACGAATCTTCTTGAAGAAAAAATCGTTTCCCTGCCGGTGGTAAAAGAAATACGCGGACCGGGACTTATGATTGGCATAGAGCTTACCGAAAGTGCTGCACCTTATGTACTCGCCATGCAGAAAAAAGGATTTCTGCTGATTGCTGCAGGACCTAATACTTTGAGGCTTCTGCCGCCGCTGACAATTCCGTACGATGACTTGGAAAAAGCCGCAGCAGCACTGAGAGAAGTGCTTGAAAAATAAAAAACGTACCAGGAGGGTTTGTAGATGAAAAGTTATATAAAATTGGAAACAGGCGAAATATTTGAAGGCAGCTGGCAGCAAGCCTTTCCGGATACGTATGGGGAAATTGTATTTTTTACAGGAATGACCGGCTACCAGGAAGTAATGACAGACCCTTCCTTTCACGGCCAGATAGTAGTCTTCACTTATCCGTTAATCGGAAACTACGGCGTGAATCCAACAGACAATGAAAGTACGCAGCCGCAGCCGGCGGGGATCATAGTCAGCGAAGCCTGCAGCAATTCGGGTCATTATGAAGGCGACCAGACACTAGCGGAAGCAGCGCTTGCGGCCGGAATTCCCGTTATGGAAAACGTGGACACGCGGGCTTTAGTCAAAAATATCCGGGAAAAAGGCGATATGGGCGCAGTAATGACCGGGAGCCCGGAATCTGTGGATGTTGGGGAATATGAGCCACTCGGAGAGCGCGATGTGATTAATACTGTAACGGTGGACAAGCAGATAACGGTCGGCAGCGGCGACCGGCACGTAGTAGTGATGGACTTTGGCTACAAGCAGTCGATGGTGGACCAGCTGAACAAAAAAGGGTGCAAAGTAACGATTGTGCCTTATGATACACCGAAGGATGCAATTGAAGACCTGGCTCCGGACGGCCTGCTGTTTTCCAATGGCCCCGGCAACCCGAAGCAGCTTGACCATTATTTGAGCACCTATAAGGAGCTTGCCGAAGGCTATCCGACTTTAGGAATCTGTCTGGGTCACCAGCTCCTTGCACTTGCATTCGGCGGGGATACGGAAAAGCTTCGTTTCGGTCATCGCGGCGCCAATCAGCCGGTACAGGATCTGGAGACGAACAAAGTGTTTATGAGCTCTCAAAACCACAGCTATGTTGTCACCGATGAGTCTCTTCCAAAAGAGTCTTTCCGGATAAAATACAAAAACGTCAACGATGGTTCGGTAGAGGGCATGATGCATACGAAATTTCCAATCATGACAGCTCAGTTTCACCCGGAAGCCCACCCGGGGCCGGCAGACAGCGAAGAAATTTTTGATGAATTTTTGGAAACGATAGAGAATAAAGGGAGAGAAGCCACCTATGCCTAGAGATAAAAAAATAAACAAAGTACTGGTGATCGGCTCTGGTCCGATCGTCATCGGGCAGGCTGCAGAATTTGATTACTCAGGCACCCAGGCATGCCTGGCACTGCGGGAAGAAAACATTGAAGTTATTCTGCTGAATAACAATCCGGCAACTGTAATGACAGATAACACCTGTGCCGACAAAGTATATTTTGAGCCGCTCACCGTAGAAACAGTGGAGCGGATTATAGAGCAGGAGCACCCGGACGGCGTGCTCGCCACCCTTGGCGGACAGACCGGTTTAAACCTCGCGCTTGCTTTTTCCGAACAGCAGACGCTCGAAAAGTACGGGGTGGAGCTTCTTGGTACGCCGATCGAATCCATCCGGCAGGGGGAGGATAGAGAAGCATTCCGCGCACTAATGCACGAACTGGATGAGCCGGTACCTGAAAGCGAAATTGTGGAGAAAAAGGAAGAAGCACTGACATTTGCGGAAAAAACCGGATATCCGATTATCGTGCGCCCGGCGTACACCCTTGGCGGAGGCGGAGGCGGCATTGCCCAAAATGAAAAAGAGCTTAGCCACATCATCGAGGGCGGGCTGGAGGCAAGTCCGATTCACCAATGCCTGGTGGAAAAGAGCATAGCAGGGTTTAAAGAGATTGAGTACGAAGTGATGCGGGATGCCAATGACACGTGCATCACCGTCTGCAACATGGAAAACATCGACCCAGTAGGCGTTCATACCGGAGACTCCATCGTGGTGGCGCCGTCCCAGACCCTGACGGACGTAGAGTACCAGATGCTTCGGAGCTCTTCGTTAAAGGTTATCCGGGCGCTTGGGATTGTGGGCGGATGCAATATCCAGTTTGCGCTCGACCCGGTCAGCAAGCAGTACTATTTGATCGAGGTAAACCCGAGAGTGAGCCGTTCTTCCGCTTTAGCTTCTAAAGCCACCGGTTATCCAATTGCCCGCATGGCAGCCAAAATCAGCATTGGCTATCACCTGCATGAGCTGTTAAATCCGGTCACCGGACATACGTACGCAAGCTTTGAACCGGCGCTCGACTATGTAGTAGTAAAGTTTCCGCGCTGGCCATTTGATAAGTTTTCCTACGCAGACCGCACGCTTGGTACGCAGATGAAGGCGACAGGGGAAGTCATGGCTATTGAAAGAAATCTTGAGGCCGCGCTGCAGAAAGCAGTAAGGTCACTGGAGATTAAACTTGACGGGCTGGCTCTGCCGGAATGCAGGGAGACGGCTGATGAAAATATTTTAAACGAAATCCTGCAGCAAAACGATAAGCGGTTCTTTTACATTATGGAATGGCTTCGCCGCGGCGGGGATATGGAAACCATTCATGAAAAAACCGGTATTCAGTATTTTTTCCTGCGGACCTTTTCTGCCCTTATTCAAAAAGAAAAAGATATTGCTGGGCTTTCCTGGGAGGATTGGGATGAAGAGCAACTGCTCCTGTGGAAAAAGGCCGGCTTTACGGATGAACAGCTGCACGTCCTCTCCGGAGTGGAGATTGGAGAAATACTTCAGCTGAGAAACAAGCTGAATATGTTCCCTTCGTATCATATGGTTGATACGTGCGCAGCGGAGTTCACTGCGGAGACTCCTTACTACTACTCCAGCTGGTACAAGGAAAGCGACCGCCAGGCCGAACCGGTCGAAAATAAAGTACTGGTTGTCGGTTCCGGGCCGATCCGGATCGGGCAGGGGATTGAATTTGATTACTGCTCGGTGCACGGGGCGCGGGCGTTGAAAGAAGCCGGCTACGAAGCGGTAATTGTAAACAATAACCCTGAAACGGTAAGCACCGACTTTGAAATGGCGGATCATTTGTACTTTGAGCCGCTCACGGCTGAAGACGTGCTTCACGTAGCCAGGGAAGAGCACGTAACGAAAGTGATCGTACAGCTTGGCGGGCAGACAGGGATCTCGCTCACTGAGTCGCTTGAACAAGCAGGGATGGAAGTGCTCGGCACGACATCTGATATTATTGACCAGCTCGAAGACCGGGACCGCTTCTACCAGTTTATGCAGCAGGTGAACGTTCCGCATATTCCGGGAGTTTCCGGCCACAGCAGAGAGGAAACGCTGAAGCAGGCAGAAGAAATCGGTTATCCGGTGCTTCTCAGACCTTCCTACGTCATCGGTGGCCGTGGTATGGCGATTGCGACCAAAGAGGAAGAACTGGTGGAGTATATTGAAGATCCGGCCAATGATATTGAATACCCGATATTGATTGATTCCTACAAGCCGGGTACAGAGCTTGAGGTGGATGTGTTAACAGACGGCAGCGACATATGGATACCTGGTATATTTGAACACGTAGAGGAAGCGGGTGTTCATTCGGGCGATTCCATGGCTGTAACTCCTCCGTTCAGTATCAGTGAAGAGGTGAAGCAGCTTCTGGTGGACTACACGCAGAAAATTGCGGAGGGCATGGAGTTTCACGGTATCTTTAATATTCAGTTCGTCTATGACGCCGGCGAATTGTACGTGATTGAAATAAATCCAAGAGCGTCGCGGACAGTGCCGGTTTTTGCCAAAATCACCGGTGAGAAAGTGATTGAAGGAGCGGTTCACCTTCTGCTTGGTCATTCACTTAAAACGTGGACAAATGAGAAAGGGCTTCATAAAGAGCCGGGCTATTATACGGTGAAAGCCCCGGTCTTTTCCAACGATAAATTAAGCGGGCTTGATCCGGTACTGGAAGCAGAAATGAAATCCACCGGGGAACTGATCGGCATATCAAAAGATCTTTCCGGGGCCTTCCAGAAAGCATTTGCCTGGTCGGAAACGCAAATCCCTCTGCTGTTCAAAAAAACGGGGAGTGTCTACTGTGAAATTGCTGCCGGGGAATACGAAAAAGCAAAACCCTCCCTGGACAAACTGGAAGGCATGGGCTATACATTAGTATTCCCGCAGCACAAACCATTTGATGAATGGATTTACTCAGAGGATGCTTCAGCATTTATCAGTATTCCGGAGATTGGCCATAAAACAGGCAAAGGGCGCCGCCAGAAAGCGTTAATTGAACGTAAAACGATCGTAACGAATGCACGTACGCTGAGTGTGATGGTTCAGGCGATTCAAGGGACGCCGGAGCTGCCTGCCCCAATTGAATCCTGGCTGCAAAATTACGCTTTGTCCGAAAAAGGAGTGTAGCAAATGGCAACAAATCTGAATAATTCTGCCTCAACCCTGCAGCAACAGAGTATGTTAACGCTGCTTGATTTTTCAGCGGAGGAAATCAAGCAGCTGCTTGAGCTGGCAGCACACATGAAGAAAAACCCCTCCGCTTATTATAATCATCTCGCGCATCGTTCCCTTGGAATGATTTTTGAGAATGCGTCAACGAGAACCCGCGTGTCCTTTGAGGTAGCTATGACTCAGATGGGAGGCCATTCCTTATTCCTGAGCCCCCGGGACATGCAGATCGGCCGCGGAGAGCCGATCCAGGACACAGCCAAGGTGCTTTCGAGGTACGTTGATGCGCTGATGATCCGGACAAACGATCACGGAAAAGTCGAGGCGCTCGCTGAACATGCAGACGTACCGGTTATCAACGCACTCACGGATCTGTATCATCCGTGTCAGGCGCTTGCTGATTTGCTTACGGTGCAGGAGCGGAAGGGAAGCTTTGAGGGCTTAAAAAGTGTCTTTATCGGCGACGGGAATAATGTCGCCCATTCCTGGATCATAGCAAGCGTGAAAATGGGGATGGACGCGGTGCTCGCAGCACCGGAAGGGTATGGCCCGGATCCGGACGTATGGAAGCAGATTGAGCAGGCAGCGGAGCAGTCAGGAGCATCTGTCACCCGCACAAAAGACCCTGAAGAAGCAGCAAAAGGAGCGGACGTTATTTATACGGATGTATGGACGAGCATGGGCTATGAAGAGGAGCAGGCGAAGCGCCTCGCGGCCTTTAAAGGCTTTATGATTTCTGAAGAGCTTACGGCAAAAGCTTCGGAAGACTACATGTTTTTACACTGCCTCCCGGCCCACCGGGAGGAAGAGGTAGCGGCTTCGGTCATTGACGGTCCTCATTCAGCTGTTTATGATGAAGCGGAAAACAGACTGCACGTGCAAAAGGCAATACTTGCTTCGGTCATCGGCTAGACCGGGAAACCGTTCCTAATGTACAGGGACGGTTTCTTTTATGCGAAGAAAGGAGGATAAACACTTGGATTAGCTTGTTTCTGCTTGTATAATTGCCGGGAAGCCGGTAAACAGCGGGAGGGATGACATGACAGTGAAGCGTGCCGCAGCAGGGGTAATAATTTTTATTTGCGTATTGATCGCTGTATATTTAGGCATCGTTTATTTTTTCCAGGGAAGCCAGACGACGGCCATTCTTACAGCTATCACGGGAGCGCTGATCGCCGAATGGACATACCACCGTTCGTTCGTAAAGGAATAAAGGTTATATGAATAAAACGGTGTGCAGAAAGTAGACAACCGTGCGTGACTCGTATAAAATTATTCCCAGACTAATGAAAATATCCAGCCTGGTTCGTACATAGGCACGGAGTATATACATGAGAATGTGGAAGATAACAAAGGAGAGAGTAGCATGAATGAAAACAGGCGAGTGGTTGTAACAGGAATGGGAACAGTCAACCCGCTGGGCCAGACAGTGGAATCTTCGTGGAAAAATGCTGTTGATGGAGTCTCCGGCATTAGTGCTATCGAAAGGATGGACGTCTCCGAGCTTCCGATGAAAATCGGGGGAGAAGTAACGGACTTCGATCCATCGGCTTATTTGGAAAAGAAAGAGCTGCGGAAAATGGACCGCTTCACTCAGTTTGCTATTGTGGCTTCTATGCAGGCACTTGAGGATTCCGGCTATACAATTACTGAAGAAAATGCAGCCCGGACCGGTGTTTGGATAGGCTCCGGCATTGGCGGCATGGAAACGTACGAAACCCAGTTTCAGAACTTTATGGAGCGCGGCTATAAACGCGTCAGCCCGTTCTTTGTACCAATGATGATCCCGGATATGGCTTCCGGCCAGGTGTCCATTTACACAGGTGCCAAAGGAGTGAATTCCTGTACGGTGACAGCATGTGCCACAGGCTCCAACTCGATTGGGGACGCGTACAAAGTGATTCAGCGCGGCGATGCTGATGCTATGATTACGGGCGGCACAGAAGCTCCGATCACAAAAATGGCGATTGCCGGCTTTAGTTCAGCCAAGGCGATCACCATGAATGAAGATCCGAATACGGCGTCGCGTCCGTTTGATAAAAACCGGGACGGGTTTGTGATGGGCGAAGGAGCGGGCATACTGATGCTTGAAAGCCTGGAATCCGCCGAAGCGAGAGGGGCAGAAATCTACGCTGAAATCGTCGGCTACGGCTCTACCGGGGATGCGTATCATCTGACCGCTCCGGCGCCGGACGGTGAAGGTGCCCAGCGCTCCATGCAGATGGCTATGGATGATGCGGGACTTACAGCTGAAGACATTCAGTACATTAACGCCCATGGTACGAGTACACAGTACAATGATAAATTTGAAACGACAGCTGTACGAAAGGTATTTCAGGAGCATGCAGACAATGTATGGATGAGCTCCACCAAATCGATGACCGGTCATCTGCTTGGAGCGACCGGAGGTATTGAGGCAATATTTAGTATTCTTTCTTTAAAGGATAACGTCGTACCTCCAACTATTAACCTGCACGAGCCGGATCCGGAATGTGATCTTGATTATGTGCCAAACGAAGCCCGGAAAGGTGATATCCAGGCCGTTTTAAGCAATACCTTTGGTTTTGGCGGACATAATGCTACGCTGGCATTTAAAAAATGGCAGGCATAAAAAAGTCTGGGCCCCTGTGCCCAGGCTTTTTTTGTATTTAAGACTGATAGCTGTGAATAAGAGATTCAGCGTAATCCAGTGCTTCTTGGGAGGAAGTAATTTCTTCGTTAATAATCCCTTTTTCGGTTTCGCTGATAATGAATTTATAAAGCGGTCCGGGACGGAGGCCAAGACGTTGAAGTTCAGCGCCAGAAACCCACGACGGCAGGTCCTGCCACTTGTCCTGGTACTGTCTGAGCAGAGCCGCTTTTTCCGGGTGCCCGGCACTGTATTCAAGGCAGTAAGCAGCAATTTCAACAGAAAGAGGGGACACATGGGCAGCAGTGCGGTGAAAATCACCGGGTTTTTCGATGGAGGCATCCCAGCTTTCATCGAGCAGGTGGTGTACGTGCCGGACAAGCTGTTTATCCTGTTTCCGGACGGCGACCCGCTCGGCAGAAAGCACCCGCCCGCTTTCCTGTAGAAATAACGGAAGCAGGGTCATAAACAATGATGACTGGAGACTGGTAATATACGGAAGAAGCCGTTCGGCCGGGTCGTCCCATACAGCGCCAGGAAGGAACGCAGATAAAACATCAAGCTTCTGAAGACGATAAAACAGCTGGGCGGGAGGCATTTCGGCAGTCAGGCGCTGAAATTCAGCGAGTATTCTATCAGTAGACAGCGCATGAATAGCATTAACCGCCTGCGCAATAAACGCTTCCGTCTCATGATCCATCGCAAAGCCAAAACGGTGTTCAAAGCGGACGGCACGGAGGATACGGGTCGGGTCTTCCACAAAGCTTAAATTGTGGAGCACCCGTATGGCCCCCCGTTTTAAATCCTCGAGCCCAGAAAAGTGGTCGATGAGATCCCCAAACTCTTCGGGGTGAAGAGCAAGAGCCATGGCGTTGATCGTAAAATCCCTCCGAAACAGGTCTTCTTTCAGGGTGGAGCTCTCCACGTCCGGCAGGGATCCGGGTTTTTCATAAAATTCGGTCCGGGAGCTTGCGATATCCATTTTTAACCCGTCCGGCCAGGTAATCGTAGCAGTGCCAAAGGCTTCGTGCTTGTGGAGTTCGCCGTGCCATTTAGAAGCAATGTCCGAAGCGAAGGCTATACCGTCGCCTTCAACGGCAATGTCAATATCTTCATTTTCCTTCTGCAAAATAATATCGCGAACGACTCCACCGATCAGATAGGTGCGCAGATGCTGCCGGGCGCCCTCCTCTCCAACGGCCCGAAGCCACTGCTGGATAGAGTCCGGCAGAGTCATGCGCATATTCTCTTCCATATTGACGGTTTCGGAGGCAGTGGAATCTTCACGCAGACGGGCAATAATATCACTGCGCGAGACGAGGCCAATTAATGCTCCGCGGTGATCAATGATAGGGAGCCGTCCGACGTTATGGTGGACCATCTGCTGCTGCAGTTCTTCAAACCGGTGATAGGGGGCTGCGGTATGGAGATTGGAACTCATATAGCCTTTGACCGGAGCGTGTCCGAGCTGATGGTGCATGGCTTTATCAATATCACGACGGGAAATAATGCCGACTAATTCATATTGGTCGTTTACTACCGGAAAGCCGCTGTGTCCGTAACGGAGCACCATATCTTCTGCCTCCCGGATCGTCGTTTCAGGCTTCAGTGTTTTTACGGGTCTGCTCATCAGTTCTTCTGCCGTAATGGAGCGGCCGATTGCAGATTGAAGCTGTGATTTGATCTGGTCGTAAACATCGTCGAGCAGCTGATCCTTGATAGTGGCCGATCCGGCACGGGAGTGGCCGCCTCCGCCGAAGGGGGCTAAAATGTCGGGGAGGTGAATACGGTCGGTGGCCGAGCGCCCGATAACAAATATTTTGCCCTGGGCCCTGGTTAAAGTAATGACAGCGCTCGCACCGGTTGTTTCTATTAAATTGGAGGTAACGGTATTCAAGCCGCCGATATGCTTGTCGCCGGAATCGAATTTGGTAATCAACAGCTGAAGCCCTTCGCGCTCAATGACCTCTGCTGCTCCGAGGTAGGCCCGCAGAGCATACTGCTGATCCGGAGAAAGTGAATCCTCCATGTATTGACCGACGGTATCCAAATTCATCCCCTGCTCCATTAAAAATACAGCAGCCTGAAGGTCTCTAAGCGTTGTACTAGGATAGACGAGCGATCCGGTATCGGTATAAAGACCAAGAGCAAAAAGGGTAGCCTCGACCGGAGTAAGAGAAAGCTGGCGCTGCATCAATTCTTCAATGAGAATAGTGACAGCAGCTCCTGTCGGTTCAATCCGGGCATCAATAGAGGCCTCCGTTGAATCAGGTGTTTCTTTATTTGTGTGATGGTCATAAATGATCCAGTAAGGAGCCGAGGAAAAGGCAAGACCATCCCTGGCCCGATCCGGCTCGGAGACATCGGTTAAAATCACTGTATGCAGATCGTCCCAGTCGATATGCCGGGAGGAAACAAACGGGAATTCATCCTTAAAAAGAGCGAGGTACTCGTTGACTTCCTCGGACTGGTCGTCCTGCAGAACGAGGCGGGCTTCCGGATAAAGTCTGGAAGCAGCTACAGCAGAAGCGAGAGCGTCAAAGTCCATATGGCGGTGGGTTAAAATTACATCCATGGCAGCTGCCTCCTTAGTCGTTATTTTTCACATGCATCAAATGGCTGTGGAAATGATTGAGAGCCATCGTAAGAATGGCCTCGGGGCGCGTCTGATCAGCCTCCATGTTCACCTCGTCAAAATAGCGGGTGATATCTTCAAGCTGGTCCTTCTGCTCTTTGTATAAGTGCACCTGCAGTACCCGGGTTTCGTTCGCAAGCTCCCGGGCAAGCTGATTGATGGACTGCTGCAGCTGTTCGGACTCCTTCAGTAGTTCCCGCAGCTGTTTTTGCTTTTCTTCTCGTACAGTCACTTGCGACCCTCCATGTGCGAGATGTGTTTTCCCTATACTAATACCCGGGAAGGAAAAAATAAAAGCTCCCGACTTGGGAGCTTCTACCGTTTTTTTCGTTCAAGACCCATGGCACGCTCTGCTTTTGCGAGCATTTTTGAGGAAGCCTGACGGGCCGTTTCGGCCCCCTGGTCCAGGATGTTATCGAGCTCCGAAGAGTTCATCAGCTCCGCGTGGCGCTTCTGAAGCGGTACGAGAATATCAGTAACGGCGGCACCGGTCTCTTCTTTAAGAGAGCCGTAGCTTTCTGAGCTGAGCTTCTGCACTGCCTCTTCGATGCTGATGTTTTTGGAAATGGCGTAAATAGTAAGGAGGTTGCTTACTCCGGGTTTGTTTTCAGGATCATAGCGAATCTCCCGACCGGAATCGGTAACAGCGCTTTTCATTTTTTTCATGATCGTCTTTTCATCATCAAGCATGGAGATAAAAGCCTTTTGATTGGAGTCGGATTTGCTCATTTTTTTCTCTGGGTTCTGAAGAGACATAATCCGGGCTCCACTGCCCGCGATTTTTGTTTCCGGAACAGTGAATATATCGTTGTACTGCTGGTTAAACCGTTCCGCGAGTGTCCGCGTCAGCTCGAGGTGCTGCTTCTGGTCTTCTCCAACAGGGACAATCTCTGTACCGTATAACAGGATGTCCGCAGCCATCAGCGGCGGGTAGGTCAAAAGAGCGCCGGGCACACCCGAGCGGCCCTCCGCTTTGTCCTTAAACTGGGTCATGCGCTCAAGCTCCCCGATATAGGCGATGCATTGCAGCATCCACCCAAGCTGGGCGTGGGCAGGAACTTCCGATTGAATAAAGATGGTTGCTTTTTCAGGGTCAAGCCCGGCAGCGATATACAAAGCTGCGAGGCTCCGGGTGTTGTGCTGAAGCTCCTTCTTATTTTGTGGTACTGTAATGGCGTGCTGGTTTACGATACAAAAAAAGCTCCGGTAGTCTTTCTGTAAGTCGACAAAATGTTTTATTGCTCCTAAATAGTTGCCGATGGTTGGCGTACCACTCGGCTGGACGCCGGAAAAAACGGTTTTCATAAGTATACATCCTTTCGTTGTCAAAAACTTATTCCTGTCGGCCTTTATACTTAAGGATAAGCACAGCGGCCCATTCAAATACGAGTAGAATAAAAAGCAGAAATCCCGGCCAGGCGGGGACATCGGACAACCGCGCCTGAAGGACAAGCGCTGCCACCCACAAGAAAGCTGTTACGGCCATCCATAAACGTATCCGGTCTGTCATAGCTTCATCACCACTCTGATCCGAGACCAATAAAGGTTAAATACGAAGCAATAAAATAAACGATGACAAGTGTGATGGAGGGCCAAAGATAAAAGATCGGTGTTTTTCGTTTACTGCCCCGGAGGACAGCATAAAATATTATGGCAGCTAGGAGCGTGATGCCAAGAGAAGTCACCAGATTTGTCCGGCTTGCAGCGGAAATGATCGGTTCGCCTCTGTAGAAAATATCGCTCAGGGCAAGCAGGGTCAAATTGAAGAGGTTGCTGCCCAAAATGGATCCGAGAGCCAGGTTGTAGTTTTTCAGCTTCATCGCTACATAAACGGAAACGGCTTCGGGAAGCGAGGTCGAAGCAGCGATTAAAAAACTTCCGATAAAACTCGACCCGAGTCCGGTGATGACAGCGATACGGTCACCGGTGGTAGTGAGAACCGTACCGGCAGCGAGCGTAAATAAAGCAGCGATAATAAACCCCGTTCCAGCCTGGCGCAGGGAGATATCGGGCTTTTTCACGTCCTCTTCTTCCTCATCAGGAATGACGCCTTCATTCTGACGGTTGGCCCAGACAATCCCTGCTGCATAGAGGACCAGAAGAGTGAGCGCATCAACGCCGACGCCAAAAACGCTCCAGGAAAGCTGCAGTAGAAAAGCCGCTCCTGTGACAAAAGCAAGCACGGCCCCCAGACCGGCAGTGTATGTATGGCCGGGCGAGACGCGGTTAAACAGCTGCTTACGCCGATAAAAAATATCGAATACAGCAATGATAAGAATATTAAACAGGTTACTCCCGAGCACGTTTCCAACCGCAATGTCCGGGTTATCCAAAAATACGGCCGTTAAGCTGGTGGTAACCTCGGGCAGCGAAGTGGCCCCGGCCAGCAAAAGGGTACCGACCATCATACCGCCAAGAGAAGATTTTTCACTGATGATGTCGGAGTACGAAGACAGCTTGGTAGCTGCGATGACTGTAACGACAGCTGCCACAAAAAAGAATAAAAAGACCAACGATATATCTCCTCTCACAAACATTAACTTCAATGTAAAACGCTTTAGAACAGGGTTAGTGTATCGTAACTTCCCCCCAAGGTCAAAAGGAAGAAGCGTGAAAACCCCTTCATCTATGTAAATATTGGATGACAACGACTATAATAAAGTAGAAAGAATTCAAAGGAGGACTACAATGAAGATATTTGCCGTCTTACTCACCATGAAGGATGAAGAAAAATCACAAAAGTACCGCCCGCAGCATTTGAAGTTTCTCGAAGATGAAGAGCTGAATGGAAATGTGCTTGCGTATGGACGTTTCGTCGACGGCGCCGGCGGTTTAATCATGTATCGCGGAGAAGAAGAGGAGGCTGTCCGGAAAATAGTGGAACAGGATCCTTACATACAGCTTGGCGCCCGGGACTACCATATGCATGAGTGGGATATGAAATCACATGTATGGACGAAAGGGGAATAGTACTTATGAAAAAAGCTGCTTTCATCGGACTTGGAAACATGGGCATGCCGATGGCCCTGAATATTTTGAATAAAGGATTCGATGTCTACGGGATCAATAAAGGAAACGAAAAAGAAGACCGCTTTCAGGAAGCCGGGGGTACTACCGGCATTACCCCGGCAGAGGCGGCTGAACAGATGGATATCGTCATGACCTGTCTTCCAAAACCGGAGCATGTAGAAGAAATGATGCTCGGTGAAAACGGCGTTATTACAAACGCCTCGCACGGACTTCTCGTGATTGATTTCAGTACCGTCTCTGCAGAACTGCATGAAAAGATTGAAGCAGAGGCGGCGCAAAAGGGTGTAGACTATCTGGATGCCCCGGTAAGCGGCGGTACGACAGGGGCTGAAGCCGGAACACTTGCTGTAATGGTTGGCGGAAGCGAACAGGCTTTTGAAAAAGCTGGAGCGATTTTTGAAGCAGTGGGAAAAAATATTACGTATGCCGGGAGCATCGGCAAAGGCACAAAAGTAAAGCTGATTAATCAGTACATGGTAGGTATGCATACTGCAGCGGTAAGCGAAGGGTTAACGATGGCGGAAAAAGCCGGAGTCGATCTGGAAATGCTTCATTCCGTTATCACAAACAGCATGGGACAAAGCAAAATCTATGACCGGCACTATACGGAATTCATTCATGAAAACAAAGAGGAACCCGGATTTGCTCTGGAACTGCTTTTAAAGGATCTTGGGCTGGCCAATGAAATGAGTGATCGTGTTGGAGTACATCCCAGGGCAGGAAGAGAAGTCCTTTCTTTATTCGAGGGGGCGGAGCATGAAGGGTTTGGAAAAAAAGACATGAGCAGCTTGTTTTACTACGTGAAAAACAACGAAAAATAAAAAATATGTAGACACGGAACCTGCCTTCCTGCGTGAAGGCGGGTTCTTTACGTTTTACGAATGCATAGCTTCAGCAACGGCCTGCTCAAGACGATCGTCAAGAGAAGACAGGCGGGTGAAGGCCTCTTCTTCAGTGATAGTCCGGTAGTGATGGCGTCCGGACGGCTCTTCATCGAGTTCATCTGCATCAGCCACCACCTGCTGCAGCGGGGTCCGCTGAATATTGGCAGCCGGGAGATAGGAATCGGTATGAAGTAAAACAGCCATACTGACCTCCTTTGCCCGTGACGGATCTTCGCCGAGCCGGATTAAGAGCTTGTGCGCACGCTCTGCTCCTTTGATGGCGTGAATGTCGTTTGTACGGTATTCTTCGAAATCCCATTTTCCATTTTTGTAAAAAAGATAATGGCCCATATCGTGCAGAAAACCGGCTTTCACTGCTAAATCCACATCCACGTTTCGTTCTCTGGCAAGCTCTAATGCTATATCAGCCACGCGGATGGCATGGGCGAGTCCGGAACGGCGGACATATTTTTGAGTAATAGGGTGCTTGTAAATATCAATCATCGTCACTCTGCTCATTGGTGCTCCTCCTTTATAGATTATTTTGCAAAAGGGACCCCGGCCGATGAAGGCTGAGGACCCTGTGGAAGTATCGCAAGTTTTAAAGATATTTTTAACATTATAATAACTAAATGCCCAGAATGCAAGAGAAATGAAAGATTAACTAACATTCAATAATTATTTAAATATGAATATTAAGTAACAAAAATTAGCGGAAAATAAAAAAGATGGTTGGTAATATATATATTTAAACGTATAATTAAACTAAGAAAAAAATTCCATTAAATAGTGACTATTGGATTGCTTTTTTTACAAAAAATAATAAAGGCAGGGACAACATGAAAAAAAATTTAGGTATTTGGGCCTTAGCTGCTGCATTAACTGTTACCTCGGGATTGACTGCAGCAGAGGCAAAGGCGGACGAAGGAAACGGAAACGATCTGGCTTCAATGACAACCGGTGGACATACATTAACACTTGCAGGCAGCATGCCGCGCTTTACATATGATTCGGGACTTAATTTCAGCTATCCGGAAGAAGGGGTCAAAGGAATATATGTTACTGGCCATTCGGCGGGAGGCGATCGGATGGATAAGTTAATTGATCTGGTTGACTCGACAGATTTAAATTCCATGGTAATAGATATTAAAGATGATCACGGAAACTTAACGTTCAGCGTCCCGGAAGGATCAGACCTCCCTGATATAGGAAAAAATATGATCAAAGACCCCGAAGCGCTGATGAAAAAACTGGAAGAGCATGACATATACCCGATCGCAAGAATCACAACTTTTAAGGATAATGTACTTGCCAACAAGCATCCGGAATACTCCTATCAGACAAGCGGGGGGGACACATGGTCGAATGGAAGCGGCCATATGTTTACAAACCCTTTTATGAAAGAGGTCTGGGATTATAATCTTCAGATAGCGGAAGAGGCAGCCAGGCTTGGTTTCCAGGATATTCAGTTTGATTATATACGTTTCCCGGAAGGATTTGAAACAAGGGATGACCAGCTCAAATATTCCACGGGAGATTATGATAGCGGAGACGACAATGTACAGGAACGAGTGGATGCTGTTACGGATTTCGTCGCCTATTCTGAAGAGACGCTTCAGACTAAATATAATGTAAATGTTTCAGCAGATATCTTCGGCTATTCTGCCACCCAGGAACGGGCGCCGGGCATCGGCCAGGATTTTCGGTTAATCTCTGAGAATGTAGATGTTATCAGCTCCATGATTTACCCAAGCCACTGGGGAAGCGGCTATTTTAATATCGACAAGCCGGATACAAAGCCGTACGAGGTTATCGATGCCTATGCGGAGGCAGAAAACAAGATTTTATCTGGTCTTGAGGAGCAGCCGACAACCCGGCCGTGGATTCAGGACTTTACTGCAAGCTATTTGGGAAGCGGTAATTATCTTCAGTACGGAAGCGCCGAAGTGGAGGCACAAATCCAGGCGCTGCAGGATAACGGTATTGAAGAGTACCTGCTGTGGGATGCCCAGAACTCTTATTCCAAAGGTACGGATTATACGCCGTAAAAAGCATAATCCAGGGGGGGCGGAAGTTAAAGACCGCTCCTTTTTGCTGTGCGCACGAGCGAGAAAGAGCAAATGCAACAACGTCCCACTGTGAGGTTAATATGCCGGGAAAAGCGCTCTCAAGAGTCTTAAATAAGTACTGAAGACACTTACTATATAAAGGTATTCGCGTTATAATGAAGATAACACAAATTTGGGGGTCATTATGTCTAAACTAAACTGGTACGAAAAATTGAACCAATACTTTCCAGTTGAAGAGATGAAATCAAAAAAGCATATGGAAGTTCTGCTGGATGAAAAAGGTGATATTTACCATAAGGATGAAGGGCCTCTTCATGTTATGATGTATGTAGAGACAGAGGAATTTGTTTTTATCGATTATTTGCTGGTATCGAAAGAAGCAAGAGGGGAAGGGCTCGGGCAGAAATTACTTGACAGTCTGAAAAGTAAGAATAAACCGATTATTCTGGAAGTGGAGCCTCTTGATTACGAAGAGAGTGATACGACAAAACGATTCCGTTTTTATGAAAGAGCCGGCTTTCGTCAGGCGAAATCCATTGGCTACAGCAGAATTTCCCTGGCAACCAATGAAGTGAATACGCTCGAAATTTTATACTGGTCGCCGGACGATGCCTCGGAAGAAGTTATTTATGAAAAAATGAAGCATACGTACAAAAACATTCATACGTATAAGGATGAAGAAATCTACGGAAAAGCGTATCAGGACGTGACGGAAGTTCTTACGTATGATGACAAAGACGAATTGAAGAACGCTTAGAAAGGAGGGCGAAGAGGTTATGAAAAATGCGGTTGCAAAAAAACGCAGGAAAATGAAAAGAGAAGTGCTCAGAGATATGCTTAAAAAGAACCTCAAGGGCCTGAATAAAGAAAAATCGCCCGAAAAGGGCGTTCCGACTCCTTCAAGACACACCGCTTAATACAGTGCAGGCGCAGCTCATAGAAGCTGCGCTTTTTTTGACGAAAGGTTTAAGAGTCGGGCTGCGGTGGAAAACCTTAATTTGTAATAAAAATTGGAGGGTTTCTGATGCAGACACATCAACTGTACATTAACGGAGAATACGTAAACGCTTCTAGTGATGAATATATTGAAATTGAAAATCCGGCTACGGAAGAAACGATTTCCCGAACGGTAAAAGCGACAAAAGAGGATGTGGACAAAGCTGTTGCAGCCGCCTCTGCTGCCCAAAAAGGGTGGGAGCTGACACCAAATATCGAACGCGGAAAAATTGTCCGTGCCCTTGGAGATAAAATAGAAGAGAATAAAGACCGGTTTATTGACCTTCTTCAGGAAGAGCAGGGCAAAGATTATGGTCTGGCAAGCGGTGAAGTGGATCTTGCCATTGATTATTTCCGCTATATGTCCGAGTGGGCAAGAAGAATAGAAGGAGAGATCCTGCCAAGCGACCGTGAAAATGAGAATATCTTTATTTATAAAAAACCTATTGGCGTTGTCGGCGGTATTGTGCCGTGGAACTTTCCAGTGTTTATTCTGGCCAGAAAAGTGGCAACAGCGCTTGTCACCGGCTGCACGATTGTGCTGAAGCCAAGCCAGCAGACGCCAAATACAGCTGTCGAATTTACAAAGCTTATCGAAGAAATGGACGAAGTGCCAAAAGGGGTTTACAACCTGATCACAGGCACAGGCTCAGAAATAGGAAATGCTCTGGCTTCCCATGAAAATGTAGACATGATAACAATGACCGGAAGCGTGCCTGCAGGAACGAAAGTAATGGAGGCTGCGGCGCAGAACATTACAAAAGTTAATCTCGAACTCGGCGGGAAGGCACCGGCCATTGTAACGGCGAACGCAGATATTGATACTGCAGTGAAGCACATTACGACCTCCCGGCTTGCTAATAACGGCCAGGCCTGTACAAACGCAGAACGGGTATATGTGCATGAAAGCATAGCTGAAGAATTTACCAAACGTCTGCAGGAAGCGTTCGAACAAAAAACAATGGGAGACCCGCGCGCATCCAAAAATGCTGACGTCGGCCCGCTCGTGAGCAAAGACCGCCTCGATGAAGTGCACGCGATGGTGGAAAGTGCTAAAAAAGACGGAGCAAAAGTAGTTGCCGGCGGTGAACCAGGCGATCAAAATAAAGGTTATTTTTATAAGCCGACGGTGATCAGCAACGCCCGGCATGACATGGAAATCATGCAGGATGAAATTTTTGGTCCGGTTATCCCTATCGATACGTTCCAAACGCTTGATGAAGCAATTGAAAAAGGCAACGATACTGTATTCGGTCTTTCTTCCTCCGTTTATAGTGAGGATATGAATGAAATTATGAGAGTTGTCAACGAACTGCGCTTTGGCGAAACGTACGTCAACCGGGAAAATTTCGAAGCTGTCCAGGGCTATCACGCCGGCTTCCGGAAATCCGGACTTGGCGGCGCCGATGGCAAGCATGGAGTGGAAGACTTCTTAGCTACTCACGTTGTTTATATGCAGTACAATAATGAAAAAAATTAAAGAAATTTGGCTGGAGGATGAACCTTCAGCCAATTTCTAACGTATATATGGTAAGGGCGGAAACAATTAAATGAGTTGTTGAAAAACAAACCAGGTAATTGAGAATCGTTCATTTAAAGTAAAAAGTGAACAGTTTAAATGGATTGTCACAAAACGTTAACAAATTGTGCGCTTAGAAAGTTTTAAAACCATGTTGAAGAGGTATAAATAAAGTATTGTTGAATTAAAGTCCAAAAGTATAATCATTCACAAACCAGTTAAAACCTCTTTTCAAATTAGAATAATTATTGTATAATAATCCTGTGACTAAAAAGCAGAGAATATTATACGTTGTTTTCGCCCATTTTACTCCCATAGTTGGGGAAGGAGAGATTTGTTAACATGGTGACATTGCTTACATCTCCAAGTTGTACATCCTGTCGGAAAGCGAAAGCATGGTTGGACGAACATGAGATCGCTTATAATGAAAGAAATATTTTTGCGGAACCTTTAACTGTGGATGAAGTGAAAGAAATTGTCCGCCTGACGGAGGACGGCACCGATGAAATCGTCTCCCGCCGCTCAAAAGTATTTCAGGAATTAGACGTGGAAATGGAAAACCTTCCATTGCAGCGCCTTTTCCAGTTAATCAGTGAACATCCCGGTCTGTTGAGACGGCCGATCATTTATGATGATAAACGTTTACAGGTTGGATACAATGAAGCTGAAATCCGTCGCTTCCTTCCAAGAAAAGTCCGTACTTTTAACTTGATGGAAGCGCAAAAAATGGTAAACTAAAAAGAAAGAAAAATTTCGGCGCCGGTCGGAATTTTTCTTCTTTTTATAATTACGCTTTGTTTTGCTAAAATGAGTTTCTTTCCTTGACATGAGTGTGATTTTATCTGAAAATATAAAACCAAACCAGTGTTAAATTATTGATGCTCCGCTCCCTCAACGAACGTTGCATCCTGGGATGAGCACAACTCACAAAGGGTCCAGTACGGCGCTATGATTAAAAGGATTACTATATGTTATTGTTAGGGTATAGTATTTCATAGTAAGTAGAAGACGACCCTAGCTTGAGGAGGGAGAAGAATAGTGGAAATCGAAAGAATCAACGAGTCGACAGTGAAGTTTTACATTACGTACACGGATATTGAAGACCGCGGTTTCGATCGGGATGAGATTTGGTATAACCGTGAACGTGGAGAAGAGTTATTCTTTGATATGATTAATGAAGCTCACGACTTAGAAAACTTTGAAATAGAAGGACCGTTATGGATTCAGGTACAGGCACTTGATCAGGGTATGGAAATTGTCGTCACTAGAGGTCAGGTCACCGATGGAAATGTGAAGCTTGAAATTCCGGTATCAGAAAACAAAGAGGAAGCTCCGGTGGACGATAATATCGTGGACATGCTTGATGAACAATACCGTTCGTCTAAATCAGACAGAAACGGATCTCTTGAGTCTGAGGATCTGGAAATCGTTATTTCCTTCCAGGACATGGAGGATTTGATCAGCTTGAGTAAGGCCTTCCATGTATCGGATGTTCACAACGAAGTATATTTCTTTGAAAATCGGTATTATCTCTATTTAGTATTCGATCAGCGTTATACAGAGGATGAACAGGACAACATGGTGAGTCACGTGCTGGAGTATGGTAATGAATCTGATCTGTCCATTTTCCGTATACGTGAGTATGGTACGACGATTGCATCTGAATATGGTCTCCAAACCTTCAATGAAAACTTTTCATAATTGTGTGTATCTCTAAAAGGCTGGCGTGTGACGCTGGTCTTTTATTTTTATTTTACATACCCCCTCCCCGCATTTTATCCCCCGGAAAGAAGGCTGATCTCATGTTTAATGCTCTCAATGCGGACGGCCGGGCAGTTTCAAGCCTGGATTCCGCCAATTCTCCCCCTTACTACTGCCCGGAGTGCGGGCACGAAGTACATCTGCGTAACAAATCAAATGCCCGTCCTCATTTTGTTCATTCCCGGCGTGCAGACTGCCGCCTGCTTTTTGGAGAATCCAGGGAGCACACCCAGGGGAAGACCCTGCTTGCCAGCTGGCTTAAAGATCAAAATCTTTCTCCAGTTATTGAGAAGCAGCTGCCGGAGGAGGGAAGAAGGGCGGACGTATTCGTCCAGTGGACAGAGCGCGAAGTGGCGCTGGAGATACAAAGGAGTACGATTGATTCACCACAGCTTTTGACGAGAAGCCGTACATATGCAGAAAAAGGAATCCTTTCACTGTGGTTTTTTTCTTCAAAACTGGTGCAGCGAAAAAATGCTGGGAGCTGGTTTTGGAACGAAGCAGTATGGTCTTCTATACTTTCCGGATATTTTAATGCGGTGCCTGTGCTGAATCCCTCTTCCCGGGAGCTTTCGATCGTGCAGCCGCTTTTTGAAGCTTCGCCCAGGCGCATAGCAGCGTGTGCCTTAAGAATCCCTCTGGCTGATATAAAGCTGGAGTGTTTTTTCACTCCTTTGAAGCTTTCATTTAACTGTATTGAAGAAATACTTGCACATAAAAGCAAGTGGCGCTTTTCGTCTTATCAATTTAAAGGGTGCGCACAATATTGGGGCAGCCTGGATATATATACCCGGCACCTCTCTCATATTAGTCTTCATCCTGCGGACCTCGGCTGGCCGACACCGTATTGTTATGTTTTCCGGGGCCCGCCGCTCGTATGGCAGACCCTGTTGTTTTACCGGGTTATTCACCAAAAAAATGATACATTGAACAATATTTTAATTCTAGTGCAAAAGGATCCATTGCTTTCTTCATTGATACGCCCTGGTTTACGTACGGAAGTTTATCTGCGTCATGCGGTCTGGCATTTTTTGCAATGGCTGAAGGCCCGCAAGACGGTCTGTGTTCATCACGGGCGCTGGCACTTGAAAAAAGATCTGTCGTTTGAAGCATCGGCGGAAAAGGGATGGTCGCAGGATCGCAGTTTAGCCAGAAAATTCACGGCATATACTAAAAAGCTTGAGGCAGAAAAACGATTCATTGGAACAACTGGAAATAGTTCGATACAATAGAAGAGAAAGATAAAGGGAGGTGCGTTCCATTGAGTTCATCTGCTGTAGAACAACTGCCAAAACGCGAAGAAATCAGTGAACAGTATAAATGGAATTTAGAGGATATTTTTTCAAGCAATGAAGAATGGGAAGACGAATTCAAGCACATTCAAAGCCTGATTCCGGCAATCGAGTCGTATAAAGGACGCCTCGGAGAATCGGGTCATATGCTGTATGAAGCCCTGCAGCAGCAGGATAAAATTACAGAGCGTTTCAGTCGCTTATTTGTTTATGCGCATATGCGTTATGATCAAAATACAAATGAATCGCTGTATCAGGGAATGGAGGACCGTGCAAGAAGACTGGCGAGCCAGCTTGGTCAGGCTACCGCTTTCCTCGTGCCGGAAATTTTGACTATCCCTGAAAAAACAATTCAAGCATTTTATGAGGAAGAGCCGGAACTCCGGTTGTATGAACACGCACTTGATGCTATCAATAAAGAACGCCCGCATGTGCTGACAGAATCAGAAGAAGCACTTCTTGCCCAGGCTTCTGAAGTGATGGCTGTGCCGGGAAACACCTTTGGCATGCTAAATAATGCAGATATGGAATTTCCGTCCATAAAGGATGAGAACGGAAACGATGCCCAGGTGACACACGGACGTCTGCTGAACTTTCTGGAAAGCGACGACCGCCGTGTGCGCGAAGAGGCTTTTAAAGCTGTCTACAGCACCTACAGCAGGTTTAAAAATACAATTTCAAGCACGCTGGGCGGACAGGTGAAAAAGAATACTTTTAATGCAAGTGTCCGTAAATATCGTTCAGCTAGAGAAGCTGCGCTGAGCAATAATCATATTCCGGAGAAGGTGTATGACCAGCTTATTTCGACCGTTCATGATTATCTCCCACTGCTTCACCGTTATGTGAAGCTGCGTAAGCAGGTGCTTGAACTCGATGAGATTCATAACTATGATTTGTATACGCCGCTGGTCAAGGACATTGACATGAAAATGACGTACGAGGAAGCAAAAGAAACCGTTCTTGAAGCGCTGCAGCCGCTGGGAAAGGAATACACAGAAACAATTGCCGGCGGATTTGAAAAAGGCTGGGTAGACGTTTATGAAAACGTTGGAAAACGGAGCGGAGCCTATTCCTCCGGAGCTTATGGGACAATGCCGTATATTTTAATGAACTGGCAGGACAGTATTAACAATGTATACACGCTGGCCCATGAACTCGGACATTCGATGCACAGCTATCTGACTCATCAAAATCAGCCTTATCCTTATGCTGATTACACCATTTTCGTGGCTGAGGTAGCTTCTACTGTCAATGAAGCGCTGCTTACCAGGCACTTACTGGCAAAAACGACAAATAAAACAGAAAAAGCGTATTTATTGAACCAGTACCTCGAAGGCTTCCGGGGAACGGTGTTCCGTCAGACAATGTTTGCTGAGTTTGAGCAGTTAATCCATGAAAAGGCAGAAGCAGGGGAAGCACTGACGCCCGATCTGCTGAACGCGCTTTATTATGAGTTAAATGAACAGTATTTCGGGCCGCATATGACGCTCGATGATGATATTGCGCTTGAGTGGGCAAGGATTCCTCATTTTTATATGAACTTTTATGTTTATCAGTATGCCACCGGCTACAGCGCTGCGGCTGCTTTGTCCCAGCAGATTGTTGAAGAAGGGGAGCCTGCGGTGGAACGCTACCTGCAGTTCCTAAAATCGGGAAGCTCGGATTATCCGATCGAAGTTCTCAAAAAAGCAGGAGTCGACATGACTACTTCGACTCCGATTGAACTGGCCATGAAGTCCTTCGAAGATACCCTAAATGAACTGGAAGAACTGCTGCTTCAATAAAAAAAATCCGCGGAGATGCGTTTACATCTCCGCGGATTTTTTTTTCAGGTAACGGAAGGCACATACTCCCAGTAGGCTCCATTTTTTAACGGCACATGCTTCATTTTTCTTAACAGCACAAGCTGTTTCAGCTGCTTTTCAGCTTCCTTTTCACTCCAGTCGAATACGACAGAGACCTCTTTGGTCGTAATTCGCGGATAGCGGGAGAGAAACCTTTCAAGCGTTAGTGAATGAGAAGGCTCCGGAGCGTGCCCGAGCATGTCAGAGAGAATTTCTTCGTAGACCTGATAGGGATACAGCCCGGAAACCTTCAGTCCTCCATCTTCAACGTGATCGTTAAAAAACACGAATGTTGGAGCTTGATCGACCTCCATCTCGCGGGAGGTTCTGATATCGCAATTCAGAGCTTTCCGGGTACAGGCAGAATGTATATCGCGCTGAAATTCTTCAATGTCCAGCCCGGTAGCTTCCGCAATCTGGATAAGCGTTTCTTCTGTGGAGATGTCCTGGCCATGCAGAAACAAATTCTCTCTAATATTCCGGAAAAACACTGAAGCCAGCTGCTTTCCCTGCATTTCTGCAGCCTTCATGGCGAGCGCAGGAATGTAAGCAGAAGGAGCCGAGTGCTTCAGCCACACGCTTCCGTCTGCCGGCATGCCGGTACGGGTAGCCACTTCCTCATAAAACAAAGCCATTTCTTTTTTCATATCTTCTTTCACCGGCTTCTGTTTTTCTTCACTCCAGCATTCAATGTTTGAAGTGAGCAGAAGCTTTGGCGTGAAATAGTGGCCGTATTCGATGAGCAGCTTTTTTAATACAGGCTCAAACGCCCAGCACTCCGGGCATAATGGATCCATAAAAATATATAATTCAAGCGGCTTTTTCGATAAATGTGTGTCGGTAGACTGCGGCATACTGCAGGAACCGGAACTGTCATCACAAAAAGAAAAATGCTCGTTGCCCATGACCAGTTCACGCTCCTTTCATTATGAATTTTCTTCAGTAGTATTTATCATGTGCTGTGCTGTCACCACAAGCCGCTGAAACATTTCCTGTCTGACGTCGTCTTCCATATTTATTTCTTCCATCGCTTCATCCATGCATAACAGCCAGGCCTTCGCCCGTGTTTCCGTAATTGGGAACGGGAGGTGGCGGGCCCGCAGGCGGGGATGACCATGTTCTTCTGTATATAAAGGCGGACCGCCTAAAAATTGAGTCATAAATTGCTTTTGTTTACGGGCAGTTTCCGTAAGGTCGTCCGGAAAAATAGGAGCCAGATCCGGATGGGCGCCAACCTTTCCGTAAAACGTATCAATCAGCTCGGAAAGTTTTTCTTCGCCAATCTGGTTAAAGCTCGATTTGAAAGCAGCCATAGTGAACCTCCGGAACAACGTTTTGACGTTCATACCTGAAAAGACAAAGCACTGGGACAAAACGTAATTATTGTATTTTCAATTTTTATTCTAGCAATGAGACCCGGCAACCGCAAATATTTTGAACGAAAAGGAACCCGGGGCAAAAAAACAACCCCGGGATGGAGTTGTTTTTAAAACGGATTATACAAGATCCTGATAGTTAGCAAGTACATTAGGCACGTATTTCTGGGTTTCTTTAAATGGTGGGATGCCGTCATATTTATCCACGTTGCCCGGGCCGGCGTTGTAGGCGGCAAGAGCAAGTGTTTTGTTGCCATTGTATTTACTTAGCATATCTCTTAAATAGCGAATCCCGCCATCGAGGTTTTGTTCCGGGTCCATTGGGTCCTTTACCTTCAGCATAGAAGCAGTACCCGGCATCAGCTGCATCAGTCCCATAGCACCGGCATGACTTTTAGCGTCCGGATTGAAGCCGGATTCCTGCTTTACCAGAGCACGAACAAGCTTACTGTCTACGCCGTATTTTTCAGATAAACGCTCAATTGTCTGCACAATGCCTGAGCCTGAAGTCTGTTTAGACGAAGAAATATTTTCGGAGGCGGGAGCCGTTTCTTTTTTTACTTCTTTGGCGGCAGGCTCCGTGGAAGCACTGGATGCTTCGTCTCCTAAATGGTTGAAATAGCTGCTGGCACTCACAGGGTTTAAGAACAATGAGGAGGAGACGGGGCTGAAGCCGCTGCTGCTCTGTTCAGACATGATGGCCTGAGTTGATTTCAGGGAATCGTATAAAAAAGAACCGAAACGCCCAGCAGCAGAAGCTGTTTGCGAAGGGGCGGACGGCTGGCTGTTTCCTGCAGCTGCATTGGTTGAAGACGGGAAAAGAGAGGAAGAAATCGTCAAAAACATTCACCCCACTAATAAGATTCAGATAAGAAAAATATACCAGTATTTCAAATGAAGAACAATGTGCGTATGTTACTGTTTTTCATTCTGCTCCCGGCTGCGCTGAAAGAGACGTTCAATTTTGTTTGGTGTGCTGCGCAAGGGAAATTGATGCTGCTCTGCCAGTTCATTCATCCAGGCAGAGACGTCTTTTTCGCTTGGTCCTTCTATTTCAAGCTCATAATCGGTGGCCCCCAGGTAATGACTTCGGTCAAAAAAGATTTCTCCCGTCCGGAAAGGCTGGGTGGCCCGGTAGGTCGTGAGGGTGCCTATATTTTCAACAAGCCCGGAGCCAATCAGCGTCTGAAGGCGTCCGGCAACGTCACCGGCAGGCAGTTTCCCGCCTGTGATTGCTTCCTGTGCCTCCTGGACAGTAATGTTCTGATTCCATTCGGTGAGCCCCTCCTGGGCGGGCTCCTTTAACGTTAAAGTGAAAGAACCAGCACGCTCGCGTATACGCAAAGCAGATTTTCGGGCACGCAGGTCGAAGCTGCTGGTATCAAAGTATGTATTTTTCTGCGAAGAAAAATCGTTTTCCTCAAGAGCGAAGCTTGCTGCAAGAGAGGAAAACTCCTTCTCCGTTAGAAGGTTCTTCGCTTCAATTTCCTGTTCTTTCGCCATGGTGAATCTTCCTTTCTGATACCGAATTACTGGAAAAACGCTATGCATTATCTTATCATATGGTTTGCGCTCTGTCTGTGTACATAAGTTATGATAAAATTAGGTACAGACAAGAAACGTATACTTTCCCTGTGTTGGAGGAATTATGACATGCAGCATATACTAACTGTAAATCATTACGAAGAAGAAAATGAATCATTAATAATGTATCCGGTGGAAGAATGGCCGGAAAAAGAATGGCAAAAATTACGGGACGGTGGACAAATGCTTGCAGATTCCGATGCTTTAACGCTTGTTTATGTCCTGGATATGGAAGACGAATTTGTGCAGCTGCGTATTCCAAAAAGAGTGTGGCCGCTTTTGAAAAAGGCTTATGATAACGAAAAACATGTTTATATAAAAAGCGGAAGTGCCCTGCATTTAGAAAATTTTCATGAAGAAATTGATTATTTAATGGATAATGTGCCCGGAAACGGGAATTACGGTACTGAAATGGTATCTGCATTTGAAGAAGCGTTTAACGTATAACCTCATAATAATGTAAATGAGTGGTGGTAAACCATGAGTAACTGGCAGACATTCCTTTCGCCTTATATGCAGGCGGTAGAGGAAATAAAGGTGAAATTAAAAGGGTTAAGAGAGCAGTACCAGATGTCTTCACAGCACACCCCGATCGAGTTTGTGACAGGCAGGGTCAAGCCGGTGACAAGCATTCTTGATAAAGCTCAGCGCAAAGATATTCCGCTCGATGAGATCGACACAAAAATGCAGGACATCGCAGGTATTCGCATTGTCTGCCAATTTGTGAGCGACATTGATACCATTGTGGAGCTGATGCGGACAAGACAGGATTTTGAGGTTTTGGAGGAACGGGATTACATTAAGGAGAAAAAAGAGAGTGGCTACCGTTCTTTTCATATGGTCGTTTCTTATCCTGTGCACACGATCGGCGGCCGAAAGGACGTCCTCACAGAGATTCAGGTACGGACCATGGCCATGAATTTCTGGGCTACTATTGAACATTCTTTAAACTACAAGTACAGCGGCGAAATTCCGGAGGATATTAAACACCGGCTGCAGCGGGCTGCCGAAGCTGCATTTCAACTCGATGAAGAAATGTCCAAAATTAAAGGCGAGGTACGGGAAGCACAGCGTATCTATATGCAAAACAGGGAAAGTGAGGGTCCAAATACATGAGTATCCCGTCCACCGATGAAAATATGCGATATAATGTTACGTCCCGGGGAGATGACACCTCCAATGAAATCAGGGACAAAGTGCTTTCATACCTAAATGAATTCGGTCTGATTCACGACGAAATTCATCCGGATATCGTTATTACTGTAGGGGGCGACGGCACACTGCTGCAGGCGTTCCATCATTATTATGAATCACTTGAAGACGTCTGCTTTGTAGGTATACATACCGGCCACCTCGGTTTTTATGCAGACTGGCAGCCTGAAGAAGTGGAGAAGCTGGTGATTCACCTTGCAAAAACGCCGTTTCAGGTGGTGGAGTACCCGCTTCTTGAGGTAATTGTCCGTTACAATGAACATACGAGATTCGAACGGTATTTAGCCTTAAACGAGTGTATGGTAAAAACGCTCGAGGGATCTCTCGTGTGCAATGTAGACATTAAAGGCGAACATTTTGAAACGTTTCGCGGAGACGGCTTATGTATTTCCACGCCGTCCGGCAGCACGGCGTATAACAAATCCCTGGGTGGAGCGATACTGCACCCTTCCTTATCAAGTATTCAAATAGCCGAAATGGCAAGCATCAATAACCGGGTCTACCGTACGATCGGCTCGCCGTTAATTCTGCCGCAGCACCATACCTGTCTTCTGCGCCCGGTGAACGATGTGGATATGCAGATCACTATTGACCACATCACTCTTGTCGATCAGGGCATTGAGTCCATTCAGTACCGGGTAGCAGAGGAAAAAGTAAGATTCGCCCGCTTCCGCCCGTTTCCTTTCTGGAAGCGCGTGAAGGAATCGTTTATCGGGGAGTAAAGCGATGCGGACGATTACATGGAAGGTGCCTGCCGATGCAGAGGGCCGGGAGATAAAAAGGTTTTTGAGCCAGTATAAGGATGTTTCGCGACGTGTGTGGAAGAAAATTGATACACTCCCCCTGTATATAAACGGGGAACAGGCCCGTGGAAACGACCGGTTAAACGCTGGGGACGAGCTGCAGATAAGCATTCCATCGGGAACGGTGCCGGCTCATTTTAAAGAGTCCCGGGAGCAGCTGGAGGTGTTGTATGAGGATGAGGACGTAATCGTCGTCAACAAGCCTGCGGGACTGCCGACGCTTCCAGGTAGAGCAGTAGGGGAGGAATCACTCGCAGGGAGACTTGCCGGCTATCTGCGAAGCAAAAATATACATTCTGCCATCCACCCGGTATCAAGGCTCGATCGTGGAACGAGCGGTATCGTGCCATTTGCCTGCCATGCCTACGCTCACTCCCGCATGGAAAAACATATGGATGCCGGATCCAGAAAAGAGTACATCGGGATGGTCGAAGGCAGGTGGCCGCAGGAATTTACGTATATCGATGTTCCGATCCGTCCGAGCACGGAGAGTCTGGTGGAACAAATAGCAGCACCGGACGGCAAAAGAGCTGTGACCACCGCAGAGGTGATCGAAGCACTGCCTGAGCATACCGTTTTAAAGTTTGGGCTAAAAACCGGACGGACGCATCAAATCCGCGTGCATGCCTCTGCGTCCGGTTTTCCGCTTGCTGGTGATACGCTGTATGGAAATGAAAATGAATATTTGAAAAGACAGGCGCTGCACGCCTGCCGTCTGGATTTCTTTCATCCGGTACAGGAAACAATGATCACTGTCACGGCTCCGCTCCCTGAAGATATTAATGATTTTCTGGCTTCTCAGCGGCTGAAGGTATTTAAGTGATCCGGCTGCAGCGGCAGAGTGGAAGGCACCTCGACGAATTCATGCTCCGGGTAACGATAGGCGGTAAGCTTGTTTCCAAACGAACAGCCCGTATCGATATTTACGGTCCGGCCGACAAGTCTCGCTTCCCATACAGGAGTATGCCCGTAAATGACGAAAGGCCTTCCGCTGTACGAGGGGGCCCAGTCTATACGCTCAGGTTCGCGATTGGCGTTTAGCTTTGTCGGTCCGTACAAAACGACATTGCGGGCCCTGCGGTCCGTACGGCCGATCAACTCCTCCTGCATGCCGCCGTGGGACGCAAGAACATTTCCATCGTCGAACAGCTGATACAGCGGTGCCTGTTCAAACAGGTGCATAAATTTCTGCTTCACCTCCTGCTGCTCGTCCGGTAGAAGTGCTTCCCACTCCTGGATAGTCTTTTCAAGCCCGTGGCCTACCTGGACCGGGCGCCCTAAAAACCAGCGGTATAGTTTGTCGCAATGGTTTCCGGGCAAATACAGGGCATTTCCGCCTTTAACCATTTGGTCCGTTATACGGATGACCTCTATAGAATTCGGGCCGCGGTCGGTGATGTCGCCAACGATTATAAGCTGACGGCCACTGGGATGCCTGTAATTTTGATTATGATCATAGCCGAGTTCTGAAAGTATTTCGTTCATTTCGTGTGCGCAGCCGTGAATGTCGCTGATAAAGTCAAAATGTCTGTTCACTCAGACCTCTCCCCTCTAAAAAATGACGGCTGTTGGACAGCCCTGCGGTTCAATGATATAAAGGTAAAGAAATTATTTGATATTGATACAATCATATCTAAAGGAGAGACAACGATGCAATTATCATTAGAAGGAAAAACGTTTGTCATCATGGGTGTTGCCAATAAAAGAAGCATAGCCTGGGGAGCTGCTGAAAGCCTGGCGGAAGCAGGAGCCGATTTAGTATTTACATACGGACAGCAGCGCACCGAAAAAAGTGTCAGAAAATTGGCGGATTCGCTGGACCAGAAAGAACCGCTCGTCGTTCAGTGTGATGTTACCAATGACGAACAGATCCGCGAGTGCTTTGCAAAAATTAAAGAAGAAACGGGAACGATTCACGGTGTCGTTCATTCCCTGGCTTATGCGAAAAGAGAAGAGCTCGAAGGGGAATACTTGAATGCTACACGTGAAGGGTTTCTTTTGGCCCAGGAAATCAGCGCGTACTCCTTTACGGCTGTAGCGAAGGCGGTAAAAGAGTTCGATTTAATGACAGAGGGAGGCTCCTTTGTGACGATGAGCTACCTCGGGGCAGAGCGGATCGTGAAAAATTATAACGTCATGGGCGTAGCGAAGGCTTCTTTGGAAGCGAGTACCCGCTATTTGGCAAATGATCTTGGTGCAGACGACATTAGAGTTAATGCAATCTCAGCCGGTCCGATTCGTACACTGGCAGCTAAAGGCGTTTCCGGCTTTAATGATACCATTAAGGCTATGGAGGAGCATGCCCCGCTGCGTCGCACAGTTACCCAAAAAGAAGTCGGAGACACCACTGCCTTTCTGATGAGCGGAATGTCGAGTGGAATTACAGGTGAAGTTATCCATGTTGACGGAGGCTATCACGCGTACGGTATGTAAAAGCAGATCTGCAGAAACATGGCGAGTACTGCATTATTACCATTTGATAACGGATTGAAATGCTTAATATATGGAAAAAAGGGTAAAGAATACTAGTGATCATTTTTTCAGCAATCCATGCTTGTAAACAGTGGAGGAGGGTCTGAACATGGCACTTGTAGTTCCATATATTAATGCATCAGCCGTTAATTATGCCAATCGCCAGCAGCCGCCGGCTAAGCCGGGAGTACACCGCGTGCAGCGGGTGCAGCCGGTAGAACCGAAACGATATTCGAGTGAGCAGCAGGAAGCTTATAAGGCACTCGAAAAGAGGCATGAGCGTATTTTAGAAGAAGAAAATAAAAAAGGGCGGCGCATTCATACGCTTGCCTGAGAGAGCTGCCATCCGGCAGTTCTCTTTTTATTTTGGAAAAGGAGGAAAGTGGTTGAAACAGGAAAAATCGGTGGGGACGTGCGAGCTTTGCGGAAGAGAAGAAGTCGAACGCACGGTGCACCACCTGGTGCCAAAGGATGAAGGAGGAACGCACGGGGCCACTGCCTGGCTGTGCAAAGCCTGTCACAGGCAGATACATGCTTTATACAGTAATAAAGAACTGGCAGTAAGGCTGAGCACGATCGAACAGCTTCAAAACGATGAAAAAATCTGGAGGTTTATTAAATGGATACGAAAGCAGCGGGGAGAAAAAAGGGTGAAGGTAAGACGGTCGAATACGAAAAAAAGGTGAGCATCTCTGCTCACCAGCTAATGGACTTTTTCATTTCAACATGGGGGATGCCGGCATCCATAAACTCTCCGGACGTGACTTCGTATCCGAGGGATTGATAAAAGCCGGAAGCGTATTTTTGTGCATTAAGCTTCATGACGGGCTTTTCCATTTCCAGAGCTTTATATTCCATGGCCTGCATGAGCAGACGTCCGCTTCCAGTGCCACGGAAGGAAGCATAAATACATACACGCTCCGCTTTAGCATACTCCTCTTCAAACCGGATCCGTGATGCTCCAATGGCCCGTTCGCCGTCATATACGACGAAATGGATGGCCTCTTCTTCAAATTCATCAATTTCTTCTTCCTCGGGCACGTTCTGTTCCTCGACAAAAACCTCAAAACGGACCCGGAAGGCATCTTCAAGCTGCTGCCTGTTACTGACTTCGTACACTTCAATCATAAAACGCAGTCCTTTCTCAATCTAGTTCAATATCAAACATATAAGCAAGCGAATGAAGCACGTCCTGCTCCCACACCTTCCATAAATGCCCGCCCTCGAGCTCTTTATAATGATAGTGGGACGCCTTGGCTGAAAGGTACTCATACAGATCGCGATTTGGTTTTAGAAAATCTTCGACCGTACCGGCCGTCGTATCTACCTCCTGCTCTTTTGTACCAATAGTGTGGTACATCGTAAAGGAAGGCCAGTCCTCCGAGTTTTTCAGGGCGTTGAATACGGTGTCGTTAACAAGCGGTGAATGCATCACGACCCGCTGAAAAATGTTAGGATAACGAAGAGCAGCCATTAAAGACACCGTGCCGCCGAGTGAATCGCCAAGCAGTGTTCTTTCCTGAGGCGAGGATTCCGCGTGATACTCTTTTTCCATAAATGGAAGGAGTTCTGAGGCCATAAATTGAAGGTAATCAGTGTGGCCGTCCTCATCGGGATGGTACCAGTTTCTGCGCTGGCGCACAGAAGGATAGGGGACGCCTACGATGACGGTGTCGGGAGCACCTTCCTCCATCGCCTGTTCGGCGTAGCGGACTAAATGGCCGAGCCGGAAGTAATCCTTGCCGTCCTGGGCAATAATTAAATGATATGTAGACATGGGAGTGAATCCATCCGGGGTGTAGATACGTAAATCAAAAGAGTGATCCAATATTTCACTGTGAAATGTGACATCCTGCTGGGTACCGTCCATGACGTTTCACAATCCTTTCATAGGGAAATAGTATTAGTGAAGTCCCTTATTGTTGCAATAGCTATTGTAACATAATTTTAAGGGCTTTTATGTATTCCGGATTGCACTCGATAAAGGAGGCAGCAATATGACTAAAGAAAAAGTATCAAGTGAAAAAGTAGAAAAAGCAGCAAGGGATATGCTCGAGGAGCGCGGAGTTTCCCTTCAGGACATTGCAGATATCGTATATAATATGCAGGCAAAATATGCTCCGAATCTGACGATGGATGACTGCCTGGAAAGCGTGGATGCTGTATTGTATAAAAGGGAAATCCAGCATGCTATCCTGGTGGGCGTGGAAATCGACAAGCTGGCTGAAAATAACCAGCTGTCCGAGCCGCTGCAGTCACTGGTTGATACGGATGAAGGCTTATTTGGTATTGATGAGACAGTGGCGCTTGGTTCGGTATTTGGGTTCGGGAGTATAGCCGTTACTACATTTGGATATTTGGATAAAGCCAAGGACGGTATTATTAACGAACTGGACACAAGCGAAGATAAAGTGCACACCTTTTTGGATGATCTGGTCGCAAGCATTGCATCGAGTGCTTCTGCACGTCTTGCACACCGGATGCGTGACAAGGAAGAAGAGCGCACGAGCAGGCAGATTAAACACCGGGAAGATGAAGAACTGATCGGCTGAAAAAATCATGAGTAACCCCGCAGTTTTTCGGCTGCGGGGTTTTTGTGCGGATAATCATTGTGCTTAACAAATAAAACGATTGGGAGTACAATTATGTAGAGAAAAAGCAATTATAAATATAAGGTAAAGGGGTAGAAATTCTAGTGCAAGAAACCAAACCACGCTGGATATACTGGAAAAAGACCTTCCATTCAAAGTTTCAGGCCGGCTGTCTCAAAGCAAAGCTGGAGGAAAACTGGCACAACGGATATGAACTGGGACCACTCGTAGAAATAAGAAAGCTGCGATCCAATAAATATGTGGTGCGATATACGTACGATGAAGCTTAAAGCTTACACATACAGCTTCACGAAAAATAGATTGAATAAGAAAAGGTAAGAGCCGTTTTATGCCGAGGGCATAAAACGGCTCTTAGTTATGACAAGCTATTCAGTGCTTTCCTTCCATCCTTGTTCAAACAGCATTTTTCCCGGCCAGGTGTAGGCCATCAGCCCGCCGTCAGCTAAAATAGTTTCCCCGGTAACAAAAGAGCTGTCGTCCGAGGCAAGAAAAAGAGCTACCGTGGCCATTTCCCTTGGATCTCCAAGGCGCCCCATCGGAGTGACCCATTTTTGTGCCTCGCGGAACTGCCGGCCGCTTTCTTCCTCCTGGCTGCCGGCAAGATCATCAATCAACGGAGTTTCAATAGTCCCTGGGGCGAGAGCATTCGCCCTGATTTTATTACGTCCGTAATCAATCGCCATTGCTTTTGTCATATTTGTAATACCGCCCTTGGCCGCGTTATAGCCTGAACGGTCCAGGTCGGCAGCAAGCCCCGACATGGAAGAGACATTGATTATAGAACCGCCTTTTTCAAGCATTAACGGTATAATATATTTGCTCACTAAAAAGGTTCCCCGCAGATCAACACTCATGATCTGGTCGAACAATTCCACCGGATATTCATGAAGCTTGCCTCCCTCCTGATCAATACCGGCGTTGTTGAACAAAATATCGATGGTTCCGTAAGTATTGTTCATATGCTCTGCAAACTCCTGAACGCTTGATTCGCTTGAAACGTCGAGCTTAACAGAAGCAGCTTTTCCGTTATTATTATTGATGGAAGAGACAGTCTCATGCAAATCGCTTTCATTCACATCAGCGCAGATGACCTCTGCTCCTTCTTCAGCAAATACCGTCGCAGTGGCTTTTCCAATTCCGTTCGCGGCTCCAGTTATAACTGCCGTTTTTCCGTTTAATTTCCCCATAGATATTCTCCTTTCAAAAATAGCGGGTATCAGCCTGATACTAATACCTGTTCCAGTCTCCTGGTAAACATTTGTAAACGAATGCATAAAATGATTTTATATATTTGCATCAAATAAAGAACGGCGGCATAATTTTAGGGAGAGCATAAAAATCGTTAGAACACAGAAAAGAGGAAGACTGATGAAACGTATTACCGTAGTCGGCGGGGGAATTACAGGGCTTACCGTTCTGTATTACCTGCAGAAATGGAAACTGGAAAGCAGCAGCGATATCGAATTGACACTCGTGGAAAAAGAAGATAAAGCAGGCGGTAAAATACGGACCGTCCATCATGAAGATTTTATTATGGAGACGGGGGCGGATTCTGTTGTAGCCAGGCACAGCGCGGTGCTTCCGCTGGTTAAAGAAATAGGTCTTGAAGAAGAAATGGTGTATAACAGCACCGGAGTGTCATACCTGTATGTAAAAGACCAGCTGTACCCGCTCCCAAAGGATGCAGTCTTTGGCATTCCATCAGGACCTGTGTCGCTTTTAAAAAGTCCGCTTATTTCCTGGAAAGGAAAGGCCCAGGCATTTGGGGACTACGTAAAAAGGAATAAAAATTTTACGAAAGAAAGCTCAGTAGGGGAGTTTCTCGAATCCTTCCTGGGCCGTGAACTGGTGAAAAATCAGATTGCACCGGTTTTGTCCGGCGTGTACTCGGGGGATATTTACTCCCTTACTATGGCATCGACGCTGCCGTATCTGGTGGATTATAAAAATGATTTTGGAAGCATCATGCGGGGAGTTGCTAAAAACAAAAAAGTGTTCGGAGCGGGGGCAGGAAAAAAATTCATTTCCTTTCGAAATGGTTTGTCTTCGCTGCCGGAGGCGCTGCTTTCAAAGCTAACCGATACAGAGGTGCTGTTAAAACGGCAGGTGGAGCATATTACAAAGAAAGGGGAAGCGTATCAGGTGAAGCTTGACAGCGGAGAGAGCCTGGACACGGATGCTGTAGTTATAGCTGCGCCTCATCGGACTGCGGCGGAGATACTGCAGGATGAAGAAATGACAAAGATATTTAATCAGTTCCAAAGCTCATCTCTATTAAGTGTATATGCTGGTTTTTCCCTGCCACCGGACAGTCTGCCAAGGGACGGGACGGGGTTTATCGTTTCTGAAAACAGCGACCTTGAATGTAATGCGTGCACATGGAGCAACCGGAAATGGAGGCATACGTCGAAAGGGGAAAACGTGCTGGTGCGTTTGTTTTACAAAAGCTCCAAGCCTGCGTATCAGCGAATGCAGGAAGGTGGAGAAGAACTGATAAAGCAGACAGCGCTAAACGACCTGAAGAAAAGCCTGCATATCGAACAGCAGCCTGTAAGTCTTGAAGTAACAGACTGGGAACAGCTGATGCCAAACTATCATATTGGGCATCAGGCAGCTGTTGAGGAGCTTGAAGGGCTGCTGAAGGAGAAATTTCCAGGCATTTATGTGGCCGGTGCTTCGTATTACGGGGTTGGTATCGGAGCCTGTATTCAAAACGGGGTAAATACGGCAGAAGCTCTGTACAAAGATATTTAAAAAGCACGCCTCTTCCATCGGGAAAGGGCGTGCTTCATTACGTATCAATTGAATGTCTGTGGTGCAGGTAATCCTTCATAACCGCCTGCTGGCCGTCTACGATTGTTTCAGGCAGGGCCGAAGGGTCCAGGAAAGCCACCGATGCTGACTCATTAGGATCAGGCTGGATGGTGCCTTCTAAATGTTCAGCGGTATAGGCAATAATTACACAGTAAAAAGGGTCCCCGTTCGGTGCGATCACAAACGTATCCTCCCCGGAGTAAACATTAAACAGACGGAGGCCTTGGGCTCGGAGACCAGTTTCTTCCAGGGTTTCCCGCACGGCTGTTTCTTCAGCTGCTTCCCCGAGCTCCATTAAACCTCCGGGAAAGCTCCAGCTCCCCGGAGGACTGGTTCTTTCCTGCAGCAAAATACGGCCTTCATCGTTTTCTGCAATAACGAGAGCGCCTACGAGAATTACTGTTTCTTTTCCGACGAGCCGCCTTAAATTTTCTACATATCCCATATGAACCCCCCTCTCCGTAATATTTTCTCTACCATATCATGAAAATATGAGCAGGAGAAAACCAGTATTCATATTCATACGTAAAAATATGGTATGTTAAAGTGAAAGAATCAATCATACCCGGGATGGAAATACATTTCGCCGTTATTGCAGGAAAAATACTGTATAAACTGATTAAAAACCGGGAACAATACATTAAAAGCAGGAAATCGAGAGCAAAGTAACAGGGGGACGCTTGTATGTTTAAACGATTATTAATTGCAGTAGACGGCTCCGACCACTCTGCCCGTGCAGTGGAAAAAGCGATTGAAAGCATTGCGCCGGAGCTTTCCGAAGTTTATGCAGAGGTAGTTTATGCCACGACCTCCGCCCAGACGAAATCAAGCAGACTCAGCGAACACGAATTGTACATCCGGAAGCAGAATGAAGAAGAAATCCTGCAGCCGGCGGTCGAACGGCTGAGCGAAGAAGGAATAAGAGCAGAAAAAGTGGTGCTCCACGGGGACCCGGCAGCGGCTATTAGTGAGTACGCAAATGAATATGAATTCGATTGTGTTGTCGTGGGAAGCAGGGGGCTGAACCCGCTGCAGAAAATGGTTATTGGCAGCGTAAGCAGAAAAATCGTGGAACAGATCCGTCATCCTGTGCTTGTTGTAAAATAGTTGTGCAGTGCTGATATAAAAGCTGCTTTTTCTACAGGCAGCTTTTTTATTATCAAAATTCTTTTCCTGGTGTACGTTTGTCCATTACAAACAGGCACAGGAGTGATAGAATGGTTTTCGTGCTGAATAAATATTATACATAGGAGTTTTCCACATGGCAGAACAAGAAGAGAAGTTAGAGAGAGCCGTAGGGGCAAAATCTATCGAAAAATTGGATTTCAGGCTTGGGGCGTTCGGTGCTGCAGTGCCACTGTTGTTTTTTGTTGTCTGGGCGATCACCACCAGTGTCCTTCAGCTGACCTCTGAGATTGGACTGGTCCTGGGGGCAGTGATCGGACTGACTCTTGGCATGCTGTTTAGTAAAAGCCGGTGGGCAGACTACGCCCAGGGCCTGTTTGACGGTCTGGCCCAGCCTATCGGCGTAATCGCCATGGTAGCCTGGTTTTATGCAGGAATGTTTGCACAGGTGCTTCAGGTAGGCGGTTTGGTGGAAGGGCTTGTATGGACAGGAATAGCCACAGGTGTGACTGGCGGCCTGTTCACCGCAGTAACATTCCTGCTTGCTGCAGTCTTCTCGACAGCAGTCGGCACCGGCTACGGTACGACCGTGGCGTTCTGTACGCTGATGTTTCCGGCCGGTGTAGCTACAGGGGCAGATCCGGTAATGCTGTTCGCTGCAATACTTGCCGGTGCAGTCTTTGGCGACAACCTTGCTCCTGTTTCTGATACTACGATCGTTTCCGCAACGACACAGAATGCGGATGTACCGGGTGTGGTGCGCAGCAGATTCAAGTACGCCATTGCAGCAGCTATTCCAAGTGCCGTATTATTTGCGGTATTTGGCGGGGGAGACGGCAGTGCTGCCGCCGGGGTTTCCACAGCAAGCGTGGTGGAGGACGTATCGCCGGGAGGCCTGATTATGCTTCTGCCATTTTTACTCGTGCTTATATTGGCATTATCCGGCCAGCATTTAATCACTTCGTTAACGTGGGGAATTGTGTCTGCCATTCCGTTAATTGTAATTTCCGGTCTTGGTTCCTTTTCGGACATTATTCGTTTTAACCCTGAAGCAGATGCGGTAGTTGAAGGCGCGTTAATCGATGGTATCACCGGCTATGTGAACATGGCCATATTGATTTTATTAATTGTGGCGGCAGCTTATCTGATGAGACTCGGTGGAACGATGCAGGCGATTACCAACGGCCTGGTTCGCTGGATTAAAAATTCCGTACGCCGGGCAGAACTTTCAATGTGGGGCATTGTAGCTCTGTTGAACAGTTCCATTACTATCAACACGGCTGCAGAAATTGCTGCGGCCCCGTTTGTCCGCGATATCGGGGAAAAGTACAGGATTCACCGTTACCGCCGGGCGAATCTGCTTGACGCAGTAACATCTGCGCTTGGCTACATTTTTCCGTGGGGAGCTCCGGTGCTTCTTGGCTGGTCTACGATCCAGACAATGCAGGAGCAGTATAACTGGCTGCCGGTAGTCGAGCCTACTGCAGTATTTCCATTCGTCTTCCAGGGGTGGTTTCTTGTCCTGATTATGCTGCTTGCAGCAATTACCGGATGGGGGCGCCGGTACGAAGGAAAGAACGGGGAAGAGCTTCGCGAACGTCCTTCAGAATAAACCAATAGCGTGCTGCTTCGGCAGCGCGCTTTGTTTTGTTTACAGGAAATTTTTGAAAAAACAGAGGCTGTTGTTATATTATCTGCGAAACAACAATACCATAATGAAAAAAATTAGTGAAAATGCATGAAAAAAGTTTCTAATTTGAATCAGAATAACCAATGAACTCTGCCTTTGAATTCTCTAATATAAAACGTAAGAAATTCAAAAAAGGTGGAGAATAAATGAAAGATCGCACAGAAGAGATGGAAATGCAGCAGCCGCAGCCTGAGAAAAAACGCAGGTTTCAAATGCCTCATATTTACGTCATTTTATTCATTTTTACTGCTTTAGCAGCGATTGCCACCTACATAGTTCCTGCCGGGACATTTGAGGAAATCCCGGGACCGGAAGGAAGAACAACGATTGATCCTGATTCCTACCAGCAGATCGCTTCGGATCCGATAGGAATCGTTGATTTTATGCTTGCCGTGCCGAATGGTCTGGTCGCGGCAGCTGAAGTAGTATTTTTCACCTTCGTGATTGGCGGTATGTTTATGGTGCTTCGCCGCACCGGTATTATTGAAATTGCTGTGGATCGGTTAACGCGGAAATTTTCAAACAAAAGCCTTGCGGTAGTACCTGTACTGATGTTTGTTTTTGCGTTCATATGCAGCCTGATAGGCACCCAGGAGCTCAGTCTTGTATACGTGCCTGTTATTTTACCGCTGATGATCGCCTTAAAGTACGACTCAGTGACCGCAGCGGCTATTGCGCTAATCGCTACTACTGCAGGTTTTACCGCCGGCTTTCTGAATCCAATTAACACTGGGCTTGGCCAGCAGGTAGCAGACGTACCATTATACTCAGGGCTTGGGCTGCGTATCGCATTATTTTTGACACTGGCTGTTATCGGAGTTCTTTGGGTCATCAGATACGCAAGAAAAGTAAAACAGCGGCCGGAAATGAGCCTGACCTATGAAGAAGACGAAGAAAAACGATCATTATACCTGCATACGGATGATACAAAAACGTATACTTTTCATAAACGTCAAAAAATTGCTTCCGCATTTATTTTCATATTTTTTGGAATACTCGTTTATGGTGTACTCGCTCAGGGGTGGTTCATGCTTGAAATGGCTGGATTGTTTATCATAATGGGCATTGTGGTCGGCATGATTGCAGGGCTGACACCGACTCAGGTTTGCGATGGTTTCAATGAAGGCTTTCGGGATGTACTGGTCGGGGCTATGATTGTCGGCGTTGCAAGAGCGGTAGCCGTAGTGATGGAGGAAGGACAGATCATGGATACAATAGTCCATGGCCTGGGCACAGCAGTAAGCGGTATGCCAGTCGTACTCAGCGCTGTCGGAATGTTCGTCATTCAATTTTTATTTAACTTCCTGGTTCCGTCAGGAAGCGGGCAGGCGCTCGTTACAATGCCGATCATGGCACCACTTTCGGACCTTCTTGGAGTGACACGGCAGACCTCCGTACTTGCTTATCAGCTGGGGGACGGCTTAGGTAATATTATTTTTCCCACCTCCGGCTATTTCATGGCTACGCTCGCGCTTGCCGGGGTCCCATGGCACAAATGGGTGAAATTTTATTTTCCTCTGCTTCTTATCTGGATGGGGATCGCAATAATCTTTTTAACAGGAGCCCAGCTGCTGCAGTGGAACGGCTGAGCGTGAGCAGTTTGCTTTGCATAGCTGCCGGTTATGAGTAGAATAGGTTCTGCATCAGCTTGAAGGATGTTTGAAAAGATGAGAGAGAGGAAAAGCATCTTTACATTCTTTCAGGCTAAATCAGAAAGTAATTGTGGAAAGGGTGACAATCGTCATGGCAAAAAACGTATTAATGGTTGTAACAAGTCATTCCAAAGTGAACAATGAAGCAAAAACAGGCCTGTGGCTTTCCGAATTTGCGGAAGCATATATTGAATTTCAAAACAAAGGCTATAATGTAACTATCGCAAGTGTAGACGGCGGAAAGCCGCCGATTGATGAAGGAAGCGTGCAGCAGGAAACGCGCCAGGAAATTCTGGATGCAGAAAAATACCTCGATGAGACAGTACAGGTGGATACCGTTTCTGCTTCAGATTTTGATGCCATTTTCATTCCTGGAGGACACGGCGCAATGTTTGATTTGCCGGAAAGTCAAAAAGTCCAGGAACTGATCCGTGAATTTTATGAAGCGGACAAATACGTGGCCTCTGTCTGCCACGGCCCGGCGGCACTGGTTAACGTTACTCTTTCAAACGGGGAGCCGCTTGTTTCCGGTAAGCGGGTGAACGCTTTTACGGATTCTGAAGAAGAAGATACCGGCCTCACAGCACACATGCCGTTTCTGCTTGAAAGCCGTCTTCGTGAGCTTGGAGCCGAATTCGTTACGGCACCAAACTGGAGTGAGCACGTGGAATCCGATGGTTTCCTGATCACCGGACAAAATCCGCAGTCGACAGAAGCTGTAGCCAAAGAATTCGTTCAAAAACTGGGCAGCTAAAGCTGGCTGAAAAAAAGAAAGTCCCGGCTTTCCAACGAAGCGTTGGAGGCCGGGACTTTTTTGCAGAAAAGACCGTGCGGCTGCCGCACGGTCTCATTTGTTGGATTAATATAATTTTCCGCGAATATGAAGCATTGTACAGAGTGAGGTGATGGAATGAATATAGCAGTTCTGGCGGAGAGCAAAAGGATCGCCGAAAAACTCGGGAAGCACGCGGTCCATCGTTTCTTTCATTTTATCGTACAAAATCTTTGTGACCTGCTCTTCAGAATAATACAGTGTCTCCCGCCCCTGCAGCCATTCGGAATAGGATACGATAACGCCGCCGGCGTTGGCAAGGATGTCAGGGATAATGACAACACCCTGTTCGGCCAAAATGGCATCGGCCTCGGATGTAATAGGGGCATTGGCCCCTTCAATAAGAATAGAGGCTTTAATATCCTGCACATTATCTTTATGAACGACTCCGCCGAGAGCGGCGAAAAATAGAGCGTCTACATCGAGGGAGAGAATATCGTCACGGTCCCGTATATCGGCACTAATGCCAATATCATGAATCTCCGCTTCCGTAGTGGGAAGATCCCCGTTATGATCGTTGGAGAAATCAAGAAGAGCAGGAATGTCGAGACCGTCTTCATTGTACAGCGTGACATTCTGGTCGCTTACAGAAACCACCTTCGTATCGAGATAATCACAGTTATACGCCTGTATTGCAGTAATTGATCCTACATTTCCGAAGCCCTGAACAGCTATGGAAAGCGGCCGGCCATAGAATTCAAGCGCAGTTTTGAAAAATTTATTTTCCGATGTCTGGAATTCATCGCGCCGGTTTTTCAGAAAGTCATGGAGCAGGTAGCGTAACGTAAAGTAAACACCTTTTCCGGTGGCTTCTCTTCTGCCAAGAGAGCCGCTATTTTTTACGCTTTTGCCGGTAAAGCTTCCACGGTACGGGATACCGGGGTTAATATTTTTGTATTCAGCCATCATCCAGTCCATTTCTCTGGCACTCGTTCCGGCGTCCGGGGCAGGAATATCCTTATCCGGCCCGATCACATCGTTAAAGTACTGGACGTATTTTTTGCATACGAGGTTTAATTCTTTTTTGCTGAATTCCTTTGGGTTAATGCTGATGCCGCCTTTGCCACCGCCAAACGGGACGTCATGGAGAGCATTTTTAATGGTCATCAGAGAAGCAAGGGAAGAGACCTCATCTTCATTTACGCTCTCATGAAAGCGCACGCCGCCTTTATAAGGCCCCATGGTGTCGTTGTGCTGCACCCGGTACGCGGGCACGCGTACTACTTCGCCGTTTTGAAGGGGAACACGGAGAAACGATTTGTGTACATGGTTGGGAGTGGAAAGGATGGAAATAAGAGAGGAAAAGGCTGTTTCGCGCTCCTGTCCTTCATAGTCGGGCAGGAAAGTCTTATCCTGCATCAATGCATCGAGCGATTCCTGAATAATCTTTGTCGCTTTATCTGACATATTATGTCCTCCTTAAGGTATTTGTACCTATGTAAGTAGTTCTAGTAAAGGATACCACTTTTCAGAACACTGCAAACGGATTCGGGAAAATTGTCATTAAAAAATTGTAGCCTTTGAGCGGATAAGTTGCGTTTGAAAAAACGATGCGTGCATACTAATTTTTGTATACTGCTTATATTATGTGCACGAGAAAGGAAGTCGTAATAATGACAGAGGAAACATCCAATCAGCAGGCGGCAGCTCCTTTATTTGAGCCCTTTCAAATAAAAGATCTGCATCTTGAAAACAGAACAGTAATGGCCCCGATGACAAGAGGGTTTTCCCCGGGCGGCATACCAAACGAAGACGTTGTCGCCTATTACCGGCGCCGGGCTGAAAATAATGTGGGACTGATTGTTACGGAAGGGACCGGCATCAATCATCCTGCCAGCGTGGAAGACCCGGGAGTGCCGGCATTTTACGGCGAAAAAGCCCTGGAAGGATGGGGAAAGGTTGTAGAGGCAGTGCATGAAGCGGGAGGAAAAATCATTCCCCAGCTATGGCACGTGGGCATGACCCGGCCGGTTGGAGCAGAGCCGAACTCTGAGGCTATGCCAATTGGGCCCTCCGGTTTAGCTTTAAGCGGCGAAGCAGTATCTACGCCGCTGACAGAGAAGGAAATCGATGAACTGGTACAGGCTTATGCAGACGCTGCGGCTGCGGCGAAGCGTATTGGCTTTGACGGCATTGAAATCCACGGTGCCCACGGATATTTAATTGACCAGTTTTTCTGGGAGCAGACCAATAAGCGTACAGATCAGTACGGCGGGAACTTTGTCGAACGGACCAGGTTTGCCGTGGAGGTAATCGAAGCCTGCCGCCGGGCTGTAGGCGAAGATTTCCCTATTTTCTTCCGGTTTTCGCAGTGGAAAATGTCTGATTTTGAAGCGAAGCTTGCAGCCACGGCAGACGAACTGTCCCAGTTTCTGGAGCCGCTGTCTGAAGCAGGTGTAGACGTCTTCCACTGCTCCACCCGCCGCTTCTGGGAGCCGGAATTTGAAGGTTCTTCATTGAATCTTGCAGGCTGGACGAAATATTTAACCGGCAAGCCTTCTGTTACGGTAGGGTCTGTAGGGTTGAACGGCGTTTTTACAAGCTTCGATAAAGCAGAAAATGATGATATCCAGGAATTAGTCAACCGGCTCGAAAATGATGAATTTGACCTGGTTGCAGTGGGCCGTCCGCTGTTAACGGATCCGGCCTGGGCGAAAAAGATGCAGGAGGGCAGAACGGAAGATCTGGTTCCGTTTACCAAAGACGCATTAAGTGAGCTGTATTAAGTCCGATTGTCTGTGAATCATGAACTCTCCGGCCGATGCCGGGGAGTTTTTTTATATTGGATGTGTGAATGATGACGGTGAGGGAAAAGAGGAAGAGTGTTCTAATACATATTTAGTCAGGAGAAATAAATGAAAAAAACGAACACCGCAGCAGGAACCTCTGTTTTAAACAATCCACAAAATATCGTTTCGCTAGTATGCGTACTTATTGTACTTGCACTTTCTTTCATTTCTTACCAGGTATCGGGCTGGCAGTATGTCATTCTGCTCTGGATTGGCTTTTTTCTTGGCTTTTCCCTTTTTCACGCCCGCTTCGGCTTCTCGGCCGTTTACCGGCAGATTATTGAAAAGGGCAATACTGAAATGCTCCGGGCTCATATGCTGATGCTCATTCTCGTATCGACTTTTTCAGCTGCTATTTTTATTATCAGTCCAGCTTTATTTGGCACCGTCCCTATTCCAGCGCTCTCTGCTGTGAGCATCGGATTGATAGCCGGTGCTTTCATATTCGGTTTTGGTATGGAAATAGGCAGCGGTCTTGCCCCCTCCTCATTCTATGAAGCAGAGGGCGGCAGAACCGCTTTGATTTGCACATTGGCCGGTTTTACGGCGGGGGCAGTGGGAGGGGCTGCCCATTTTGGCTTTTGGAACACCTCCCTTCCTTCGTTTGATCCAGTATCGCTGGCGGTGGATACAGGAATCGGTTACATATGGGCCTGGGTCATTCAAATGGTTTTTCTCGGATTAGTTGCTTTTGGCTCGTATGTGCATAAAAAACGAACAAGGCCTCCGGCACTTCCGCCGCTGCCTTCGGCTGCAAGCTGGAGCCGGATAATTTTTGGCTCCTGGCCCCTATGGGTCGGTGCTGTTATCCTGGCCGTATTAAATGCGCTCATTTTTCTCGTGCAGGGAGAGCCGTGGAAGCTGACAGCTTCCTTTTCTCTATGGGGCTCAAAGATAGCCATGGCTCTTGGAATGGATGTGAGCGGCTGGACATACTGGTTTGAACAGGGCCAGTTTGTTGCCCTTCATCAATCGGTACTGATGGATTCCATGAGCATTATTAATTTCGGTGTGATTTCCGGCACTGTAGTCACTTTAGCGATGAACCGCCAGCTCCGGTTTTCGGGCATCCCCCTGCGGGTTGCTTTAATCGCCCTGATTGGGGGAGGGCTGATGGGATACGGGGCCAGTATTTCATTTGGTGCCAATATTGGTGCGTATTTCAGCGGTATCGCCTCCTTTAGTCTGCACGCGTGGATATGGCTTGTCATGGCTGTACTTGGTGTGTATACGGCCTATTACCTCAGCAGTCAACTGCCTTTGTACCGGTACAGAGAAGGCAGAAGAGCCGATAAATAAAAAATGCCTCCCAGGACGTTGTCTGCCTGGGAGGCATTGTTATCATTTCTTATTCACTAGGGGAAACCATTTTCGCTGGATCGACAATTAATTCAAACTCTTCTTCATTCAGCATGCCGCTTTCAAGCACGGCTTCCTTCAGCGTCTGTCCGTTAGCATGGGCCGATTTGGCAATTTTCGCCGCATTTTCGTACCCGATATGCGGATTCAGTGCAGTGACGAGCATTAGGGAATTTCGCAGGTGAGCGTCAATGCGTTCCTGATTTTCTTCAATACCGACCGCACATTTATCATTAAAGGAAACGAGCGCATCAGCAAGAAGGTAGCTTGACTGCAGGAAATTGTAAACAATAACCGGCTTAAACACGTTGAGTTCAAAGTTGCCCTGACTGGCAGCAAAACCGATTGTGGCGTCGTTACCCATTACCTGTGCTGCAACCATTGTCAATGCTTCGCTCTGGGTCGGATTCACTTTACCAGGCATAATGGAGCTTCCCGGTTCATTTGCCGGGATGGAAATTTCGCCGATACCGCAGCGGGGACCGCTTGCAAGCCAGCGTACGTCATTTGCAATTTTCATGGCATCTGCTGCCAGTGCTTTTAATGCTCCATGCGCGTAAGAAATTTCGTCATGGCTGGTGAGAGCGTGAAATTTATTTGGGGCAGAACGGAATTCCTTCCCGGTGTAGGAGCTGATTTCTTCAGCTACGTATTCCCCGAATCTTGGGTGGGCGTTAATGCCTGTCCCAACAGCTGTTCCGCCGATCGCAAGGTCCTTCACATGATCGATGCTTTCTGTAATCATTTCAGCGGAACGCTCGAGCATCCGGTGCCAGCCACTGACCTCCTGGCCAAGCGTAAGCGGAGTAGCATCCTGAAGATGCGTGCGGCCGATTTTAATGACATCTTCAAACGCATTCATTTTATTCTCCAGAGTTGCACGAAGTGCTTCCACGGCAGGGAGAAGCTGATCCTCTACTTTTTGCACAGCGGCTACGTGCATCGCCGTTGGAAAGGTATCGTTTGAGCTCTGGGAGCGGTTGACGTCGTCGTTTGGATGCACGCTTTCGGAGGATCCTTTTTCTTCGAGCAGCTGGGAAGCGCGGCGGGCCACTACTTCGTTCATGTTCATATTCGACTGGGTACCGCTTCCGGTCTGCCAGACAACGAGTGGAAAGTGGTCATCGAGTTTTCCGGAAAGAACCTCGTCACAGGCTTCAACGATGGCGTCGGCCTTTTCCGCTTCAAGCTTATCCAGGCGTTTGTTTGCAAGAGCCGCAGAGCGTTTTAAAATGGCAAACGCATATACGACATCGATCGGCATAGTTTCCTGGCCGATTTTAAAGTTTTCCAGGCTGCGCTGGGTCTGGGCACCCCAATGCTTGTCCTTCGGTACATGCATGTCTCCAAGTGTATCTTTTTCTACGCGATAGTCCATCGATAGGTCGACCTCCTACTAGTATCAATAAGGTAATTAGAGTAAGCACTCTTTCTCTAGATTAAAGAACATTCGAAAAAAAAGAAAGGCATTTCAAACGAGAAATACTAATTTCATATTACAGATGTCAGGCAAAAAAAATAAATGCTGAGTGAACATTAGTTCTGCTATAATTTTTACGAAAAGGGGGCAGCTTATATGTGGTATTCACTCGAAGTCCCGTCCGGGGATAATGAAGCGTGGAGCCTGCGGCTCTATGAACATGACATTTATACTTTCTATATTGATGAAGCCATACAGACAATGAAGGACGAAGACGGATATACATATGAATTCAGCAGCGGGGAAAAAAGCAGACTGTATGTCTACGTAGAAAATGCGTCTAAAGATGAATTAGGCCGAATGCTTGAGGTGCACGCTCACGATTTGCACGAATGGGAGCCGCCGGAATGGACAGAATCTTCCTATGATAACGTCAAACTGACGAACGGATGGAAGCTTGTGTATCCACCGTTTCCGAAAAAACAGGAGGAACGGGAGCTGTGGCTTGATCCGCAGGGCGCATTTGGCACAGGCATCCACGAAACAACAAGAGATGCTCTTGAATGTATCGTCGCCCGGGCGGAAGGGACGAAGGCAGCAGACATTGGTGCAGGAAGTGGAGTGCTGTCGATTGCCCTTGCAAAAAAAGGCTTGGATGTAACTGCTTATGACGTGGAGCCGGTAACTAGGGAAATAGAGCAGCAGGCAGCGTTAAACGGTGTGGAAAATCAAATTCAGGTGTGCGAACAGAACGTAGTTGATACGGTCTTTCCGTATGAGGCATACGATTTAGCGGTTATCAATATCGGGGCAGATATTGCGCTGCGCTGGCTTGAACGCGCTGATTCTATAGAAGCGCTTCCCCGGGTCATTATCATATCCGGGCTGGTGGACTGGTCGGTGGAACGTGTGAAAAAAGCATTCGGGGATAACAATTATGAGGATGTTTGGCACAAACAGACGAATGAATGGCACACTATATTATTTCAAAGGAGAGTCTGAGAATGACAAAGCCACATGTTTTTGTTACAAGACCAATGCCTCACTGGCTGACAGAAAAGCTCGAACAGGAAGTTGTGCTGGACGTGTGGGATAAAAACGAAGCGGTTCCCGAGGAGGAGTTAGTCCGGAGAACAGCGGAAGCAGATGGATTGTTCTGTACTGTGTCGGAGCCGGTGACGAGAAACGTTATTGAACAGGCGCCGCGGTTAAAAATAATAGCAACAATGGCAGTTGGATATAATAACATTGATCTGGAAGCGGCAGAGGAAAAGGGGGTTAAGGTGGCCCATACTCCCGGCATACTGACAGAAACGACAGCGGATCTCACTTTTGCTTTAATGATGACCGCAGCACGAAGGCTGCCGGAGGCCATGGACACTATCCGTAAGAATGAATGGGGGTCCTGGGCGCCGTTTGCATTTACAGGACAGGATATTTACGGTGCAACCCTGGGTATTATCGGCATGGGGCGTATTGGAGAAGCGGTGGCTAAAAGGGCTGGTGGTTTTGATATGAACATACTTTATCATAATCGTTCGCGGAAGCGGGAAGCGGAAGAACGGACGGGCGCTGTATACGCGGAGCTGGATGAACTTTTGGAGCAGGCTGACTTTATCTGCGTGCTGGCACCGGCCACCCCGGAAACAGAAAAGCTGATAAACGCGGAAGCTTTTCGTAAAATGAAAAAATCAGCTGTGTTTATTAATACCTCAAGAGGCACGACTGTAGATGAGGAAGCGCTTGTGGATGCGCTTCGGGAAGGAGAGATTTTCAGCGCCGGTCTTGATGTGTTTGAAAATGAACCTATCGGTGCAGACCATCCTCTCCTCAGCCTGTCCAATGTTGTGGCGCTCCCGCATATCGGCAGCGCCAGCGAAAAAACGCGCCGGGAGATGGCGGATATGACTGCAGATCATATTTTACAGGGGCTCCAGGGGCTTCCACTCACGCATGAAGTGCCCGGAAAATAAAAAGCAACCCGCGAGCCTGAAACGGGCTGGCGGGTTGCTTTAGTTGTGTTATGACTTGTTCCAGGTAGCTGTACCATTTTTTTCTTCCTTCATTCGCTTGCGGAAGCGAACTGTTTCCGCGGTGATGACTCCGGAAAGCCCCAGGAGGGCGATCAGGTTTGGAGCTGCCATCAGGCCGTTCATCGTGTCTGCAAGTGACCAGACAATTCCGAACTGAACCACAGCGCCAAAGAATACAGCGATAACGAAAACGACGCGGTAGGCAAAAACAGCCCTATACGTTTTGAAAAGGTAATAAATACAGCGTTCTCCGTAGTAGGACCAGCCCAGAATAGTAGAATAGGCGAAGAAAATGAGTCCTACAGAAACAATAATGCTTCCTGCAGGTCCCAGGAAGTGTTCAAATGTGGCGGCAGTCAGCGGAGCTCCGTCTAAATCACCGCTTACAAAGCTTTGGCCCATCACAAGAGAAATACCGGTAATGGAGCAAATAATGATCGTATCAATAAAAACCTGAGTCATGGAGACGAGAGCCTGCCGCCCCGGGTAATCGGTACGCGCAGCAGCTGCCGCAATTGGGGCGGAGCCAAGTCCTGCTTCGTTGGAGAAAACACCGCGTGCCACTCCGTACTGAATCACAACCCCAACGGCTCCGCCGGCTGCGGCCTGGCCGGTGAATGCATCGGAAACGATGGAGCCGACTGCGGCCGGAACGAGATCCAAATTGCCAAAAATAACAATCAGGCCACCGACCACATAAAAGACAGCCATAACCGGAACAATAAATGAAACGACCCGGCCAATCGATTTGATGCCGCCAAGAATCACAACCCCGGTTAAAATACTGAGCGCAATACCGGTGATCCAGGTAGGCACATTCCAGTTGGAGTCCAGCACATCGGCAACAGAGTTGGATTGGACAGTGTTGCCGATCCCAAATGCGGCAATTGCAGCAAATACGGCAAACAGGACGGCCAGCCATTTCCATCCGAGCCCTTTTTCTATGTAGTACATCGGTCCGCCGGCCATGCGGCCGCGTTCATCCTGAACCCGGTACTTCACAGCCAGAATAGCTTCCCCGTATTTTGTAGCCATTCCAAATAGTGCACTGATCCACATCCAGAAGACAGCACCCGGGCCGCCGATCACCACAGCTGTAGCAACGCCTGCGATGTTACCAGTCCCGACAGTCGCAGCCAGAGCGGTCATCAGCGATTGAAAGTGGGAGATGTCCCCCTCTGATTTTTTGTCCTGCTTGGAAAAGGCAAGCTTTAAGGCATAAGGAAGAGTAGAAAATTGCAAAAACCCTAAACGAACTGTTAAAAAGATACCTGTCCCCAAAATAAGAATTAAAAATGGAGGGCCCCACACAATGCCGCTGATGGTGGTAAGTAATTCTTCAAGGCTGTTCATAAAACCTGACATATGTAACAACTCCTTTCCATAATGTAACTGTACATAAGATGTTATAAAGACGTGAACAGTTTGTTAGAAAAGTTTACTATAAAAATAATAAATTGGGTACATGTTTTGTAAAAATTATGAAAATTTCCAGGGGAGAAAAACAGTAATTTCTTTAAAAGATTTAGAATATGATGTTTTAGGGAGAAAAGATTCGGGCATTCGTATAGGTAGACGTAATCGGATGAAGGAGGACTAGACAATGAAAAAAGTAAAAGTAGATGAAGTTTTTACAGAGGAGAAAGAACAGCTCCGTTATACAGATGGTGAATTAGAGGTCCGTGATGATAACGGAGAAGATTGGGAAGTGAAGCTGTACGGAGTCGAAAATCAGCGTTTCTTCACAGATGCCCTGAAAAATAACGAAAAGAAGCATTTAACATTTGAAACTGATAAAGGAAGCATGTACGGCCTCGTGTCCGTAGAAGCACTGGACAATGCCGGCGTGGCTAACGAAGACGTAGTAACGCTTGTAGGCACCGGACCGTTAAACGGTTTTTCATAAGACGGAAAATAATTAAGAGTGAATAGCGGTGCAGGTGATACAGCCTGGATCGTTATTTTTAACTTAAAGAGGCAATCACTTAAAATATTAAAGCATAAAGCAGGCAGCCGGTTTAATGGCTGCCTGCTTTATGTACATATTACGAACCGCTGCACGGGAGCTTGACCGGCGGATAGCCCTGCTCGCCTCTTCGCACCACAGCGTAGCCGGTGACGGTAAAACCATTTTTAAGCAGCAGCCGGGTGCTTAGATTTCTTGAAACCTTATCAGGAGCAACGAGAAACACTTCTTTTTTCGGAACGGTCTGTAAATGTCGTTTTAGATACGGATACGGAAGAGCAAACGCTCCGCGTACCGGGTTGCGGTCTGATTCCTGGTATTCGCGGACGTCCAGAATGTGGACACCGGTCTCCTGAATTTGAGGAAGGGAAGAACAAGGAACGCGTAAAACGGGCATCCAGCGTTTAAATGCCGGTATCATAACGAGAACAATAACAACTATGGTAATACTAAGCCAAAAAAGCATCAACGCACTCCTCATTCCTTTCTTATAGCGATTCATATTCTATATTTTTTTACGAACAGATTCAAGAACTTTGCTTACGCTGCTTTTACACTTACCCCTTTATAGATCACCTATAACAATTTCATGCTATTAATTATTCTTAGGAAATTCAAGCATATTGGTTTCAGGGGGAAGTAATTTTTGATAAGGTTAATACAGAAAGTAGGAGGTGAAGCTTCCATGCCAGAAACAGAAGAAAAAAGAGAATTGGAAGAACGAGTTTGGGCGGAACTGGAAAATGTAATTGATCCGGAGCTCGGTATTGATATCGTAAACCTGGGCCTTGTGTATACAGTAACAGTTGATGACGACAGACAGGCGAATATCGAAATGACCCTGACTGCAATGGGCTGCCCACTTGCAGGTACAATCGTTAACGATATTAATTTCGCCATGAATGATCTGAAGGAATACGGAGAAATCAGCGAAGTGGACGTGGATATTGTTTGGAATCCACCTTGGAGCAAAGACAAAATGTCCCGTTACGCAAAGATCGCTTTAGGTATTCCGGATTGATGAAAGGGAAGCCGGTTGGAGCAATCCAGCCGGCTTCTTTTTATTCTGCAATTATTTTCACTAATCAGAAAAAATAAAATTTTCGGTTGAAATATACTGGAAAATGGTTTATTATGTAAACATACTCAAAGGAGGCATTATTGTTTTGACAAACAGTCAACTGAACACAACTGAAATGATCGACAAAGGGATGCAGCAGTCTCACAGCATGAGCGTAGAGGAATCGGTTCGCACGATTGAAAACATCATGCAGGTCGAAGCAGCACGTCAGCAGGACTATGAAGACAATAAGATTGAAAATTTATAAGTAATGAAAAGCGCGGCCCCCTAAAGGCCGCGCTTTTTGACGTTTATATGCTCTCCTGGCCCGTTAAAATAACCGGGCCTTCTTCTGTGATCGCGATAGTGTGCTCGTACTGGGCGGAATACCCTCCGTCCCGGGTGGTGGCGGTCCACCCGTTGGAGGTCATTTTGCTCTGCCAGCCGCCGGTGTTGACCATTGGCTCGATCGTAATAACGTGGCCCGGTTTTAAGCGGCCGCCTTTGCCCGGGGCGCCGAAATGAGGAATCTGTGGATCTTCGTGGAGGGTGGGCCCGATGCCGTGTCCGGTAAAGTCCCGGACGACCGAAAATCCCTCTTTTTCGACATATGTTTGAATCGCGTGTCCGATATCACCAATCCGGTTGCCCGCTTTGGCCTGTTCAATACCTTTATATAAAGATGATTCTGTAACCTCCATCAGCCGTTCGAGTTCACTGCTTACGTCACCAACGGCATAGGTCCAGGCAGAATCCGCCAGAGCCCCGTTTAAATTCACTACCATATCAATTGTAACGAGATCACCATTTTCAAGAGGACGGGCTCTTGGAAAGCCGTGACAGATTTCATCATTTACGGAGGCACAGGTTGCGTATTTGTATCCTTGAAAGCCTTTTTGTTCAGGAGTGGCACCGCGCTCTGCCAGAAATTTTTCAGCAAAATCGTCAATTTGTTTCGTGGTGACACCGGGTTTGACCATTTTGGCGATTTCTTTATGACAGGCAGCAAGAATTTTCCCCGCTTCGTGCATAAGTTCAATCTCTCGTTCTGTCTTTAACGTTACCATCGTCTGTCTCCTTTTATTCAGTATCAAATACTATTGTAAAACATTCGTTTAAGAAATGCATTGTTTGATGATTTCCTTTATAATTGCAGAATTGCACGATAGAAATGGGGGAAATCATGAAGCAACAGAAATGGTACGTACAGATCAGGGACAAGTTTTGGTTCGTTCCGGGCTGCTACGGCATTCTTAGTTTGATTATAGTAATAGGAACTTCTATTATGGACCAGCAGCTCCTGCGTCCTGTTTATAACAATGTCCCTTCTATGCTGCTCGTAGAAAATAACACTGCTACTTCCCTGTACAGTGCATTAGTAACGGCGTTGCTGACACTGACCACCATCAGCTTTTCTTCGATAATGGTCGTTCTGACAACGTATGCGACACAGTTTACGCCAAGAGCCCTTCAGGATTTTATGAAAAGCCCGACGACGCAGCATACGCTTGGCGTGTTTACATTTGGGGTGCTGTTTACCCTGGTAAATATGCTGCTCTTTTCAAGCGAGGGTAACAACCAAATTTTGATGCCGATGCTGACAGTTCTTGTGGCGCTTGGCTGTCTTGCTTTTTTTATAATCTTCATTTATCACTCCACCCAGTGGCTGCAGGTGAATCATTTAATTAGCAACATACGGGCCGATGCTTCTAAGGTGATTCGGGATGCATACACATATTCCGGCGTGAACAGCTTCAGCGAATGGAGCGATGATTTCCGGAATGACGAAGAAACCATTGTTCATGCCGAACGGTCAGGGTATACCAATATGGTGAAAATGCCTGAACTGATTGAATGGGCCCGACAGCAGGAAGCCGTCGTTGAATGCTTGTTTCAGGTGGGAGACTATGTTCATCAGGGAGAGCCTTTATTTCGCTATTGGTCAAAGCATAGTTTATCCCCGAAAATATTACGGAATTTTTTATTAGTGGGCGAGGAGAGAAGCAATGTTCAGGACATAGAATTTTCCATGCAGAAAATTGTAGAAATAGCGCTGCGGGCCATTTCCCCGGCGATCAACGATCCGCATACAGCAGCCAACTGTATAAACCGTATTGGCGCGCTGCTTTCTGAACTCAGCTATGAGCACAAAAACGATCAATACTTTGCCGACAATCAGGATGAACTGCGGTTATTTATGCCTGTAAAGCCCTTTAGAGAATATTTATATAAAAGCTTTTACCAGCTCAGGCTTTACGGCCGTGAAGATATTTCGGTAATGGCGGCCTGCATGGAAGCACTGACGATGCTTGTGAAGACAGGAGATTCGTCTGTGCTAAAGGAAGTGGAATCATTTTCCCGTTACATGGAGCAGGCGGTCGATGAGGAACAGCTTGCGGACTGGGACAGGGAGTACTGGGAAAAGCGTGTACAGGAAAAGGATACAGCTCTGCATCAGGCACTTACAAAAAGTAAGCAGATAACTTGAAACAGCCAGTAACGTGTGTGTATGATATATAAATGAAGTTCAACACGAAAGGATGAAAGATCAAATGAAAGTAGCAGCTATTGTAGGAAGTATCCGTCAGGAATCCTTTAACGGAAAATTAGTGGAGTACATGCAGGACCGTTACAGCGACATCATGGATATTGATATTTTAGATATCCGCGATCTTCCGCACTATGATCAGGACGAGGAAAGCAATGCTCCGGACTATGTGCAGGAGTACAAGCGTTCTGTACGTGAAGCGGACGCCGTACTTATTGCAACCCCGGAATACAATGGTTCAATTTCCGGCGTGCTTAAAAATGCTCTGGATTGGAATTCCCGGGTCGATTACGACTTTGCCGGCAAACCAACCATGCTGGTGGGAGCTTCTCTTGGCGGTCTGGGCACCGTGAAAGCGCAGATGCATCTGCGCCAGATTTTGAGCGCTCCGGGCATGAGTGCAAAAGTACTTCCCGGAAATGAAGTGCTTATTGGAGCTGTGCATGAAAAAATGGACGAAAACGGAAACTTAACGGACCAGGGCACAATTGATTTTCTCGATAATGTCGTAGCCGAATTTGAACGCTTTTATCAGGAAGCAACGGCTGTAGCCAACCGGGCATAAAAAAATCCCTGCAGAAATATCTGCAGGGATTTTTTTACGCTTTTGGAGCTTCGGTCTGTTCGGTTTGCAGATCTGTTCTGCTCCATCCAATAAACAATAAAGCTGCTGCGCCAAGAACACCGGCGACCAGGTATGGAAGATGGGCTGATAATGAATTACCGATTAATCCCGACATGACCGGTGCAAAAGCAGCGCCAAGCCAGCGAAGGAAATTATATGCTCCAGAAGAAATACTGCGCTCGTAAGGCGAATGCTCCATTACATGGCTGGTAAATAAAGAATTATTCAGGCCGGAAAATAATCCTGAAAGTACGATGAACATAATCATTAATACTGAGGAGGACGCAAAAAACAATCCTAAAAGCGTTAAAATAAAAGCAGAGAGGGTGAACGGCAGTAATTTCACAGGAGTAAACCGCCTCTCAAGCCTTCTCGATAAAACAGCCGAGCCGAAGGCCAGGCATAATCCCCATCCAAAAAAGACGAGACCGATTTGAATAGAAGTTAAAGATAAAATTAAAGGGGAGTAAGCAAGCACGACAAAAAAACCATAATAATAAAACATGCCGGCAAGCGCACCCTTAATGAACGGCCCGTGTGTAAAAAGATGACGAAGCTCCTGCCATCCAGCCGTAGCTTTAGCTTTTTTAGGAGCGGGCGGATGGACGAAAAAGATAACTAAAATAAAAGCGATAAGCATTAAAAGACTTGTACCAAAAAAAGGAGCACGCCAGGATAGATCCCCGAGAAGGCCGCCTACAAGCGGACCGCCGGCGAGGCCCAGGCCAATTGCCGCCTCATACATACCTACCGCTGTTTCCACGCTCCTCGAGAGAGCGATTAACAGGGTCATAGCAGTGGCGAAAAACATAGCGTTGCCAAGCCCCCAGCCGCCGCGAAAAAGGGCCAGTTCAGTAATGCCTCCCGCCACACTGCAAAGCAGGGCGAAGGCTGTAACGATCAAAAGCCCGGCGCTCATCAGCCGTTTATCACCAAACCGGCTCGAAAGGATCCCGGCAGGAATCATCATGCAGGCCATCACTAAAATATAGGACGTAAAAAGCAGCTCCACCTGCCAGTGAGAAGCACCGATAGAAGCCGCGATGGAAGGAAGGACGGGGTCCACGACGCCGATACCCATAAAAGCTAAAAATGTGGCGAAGATCGTAATCCACCGTGCCCTGGTTTGAATATTCATAAAGCAGTCACTTCTCCTTATTGAATGAAGATAATACGTTGTCAGCTTGTTTTTTCAGATTTTCCATTTCCGTTTTAAACGTTGTCATCTGGTTGATTTTTTGGTCGAGCATATCAATCTGGGCCTGAAGGCTATCAGAAATTTGTTTCAAATCCTCGTGCTGCATCGTCGTTTCCTGTACCGACTGGTAGTGGCTATAGACTGTTTTTACCTGCTCTTTCAAATCGAGATACTGCTGCAGCTCCTGAAGAGAAAAACCAAGAACCTCCTTTGCGGTTACTACATTCTGCAGACGTTCAATATCCTGGTCATCGTACACTCTGGTTCCTTTTTCTGTACGCTCTGGTGCTGATATAAGACCAATTTGTTCATAATAACGTATTGCACGTTTCGTTAAGCCTGTGGTTTGAGCGGCTTCTTCAATTTTGTACAGCATGCATCACCCTCCTGATAAGTTTCATGATATAACCTTAACGTTAACGTCATATTTTGTAAAGGCAAAATAGGGCTTTGACTTTCTGAAATAATGTGATACAGTGTAGACAACTTAATAGGGAATCCGCTAGGGGTGCCGGTAACGGCTGAGATAAGGACTATCCTTAATCCCTTTGAACCTGATCTGGTTAAGGCCAGCGTAGGAAAGTGGAGACGGTAGAATACGTCTATATCAGAAGCAGCAGCTTTATAATAGCGGACGTTTATTCGAAGCCACTCCACCAATGGAGTGGCTTTTTTTGCTCCATTGGTCTTTACTGCCCGTAGTGGTTCCCTCCTAATTTAAAGGAGGAAGTAACAATGAAATTTTCAGAGCTTTTATGGCAGGACACAGAGCACATTTTTGAAGCCTGCTGGGAAAACCCATTTGTGCAGGGCATCGGGAAAGGAGATGTCCCAAAAGAAGCTCTTATCCATTACGTGAAGCAGGATTTTGAATACTTAAATGCCATGATCAAGGCAAAAGCAATTGGGATAACAAAATGCACGTCCAGAGAAGACATGATCATGTTTAAAGATACCATTGATTTTGTGTTAAACAGTGAAACGCACCCGCACCATAATTTATGTGCGCAGGCGGGAGTGGCTTATGAAGAATTGCAGGGCTACGCGCTTGCCCCGGCTTCCCAGCATTACGTGCTTCACATGCTGCACCATGCTGAAAAGGGCACACTTGGCGATGTGATTGCGGTAACGCTCGCCTGCCCGTGGGTGTATTTGTATGTGGGGGAAAGGCTGATGAAAGAAGTGAATCCGAACGAGGGCCATCCGTTTAACGACTGGATTCGTTTCTACGGAGACCGGGAGGAACGGGAAATGTACAAATATATTGACCGCCTTGATGAGCTGGCAGAAACAGCCACAGAAGAAGAAAAGCAGCGTTGGCGGACGTTATTTATGGAAGGGTGCCAGCTCGAGTATATGTTTTTTGAGGACGCGTATCATGCAAAAGACTGGCCCTTTGCCAGAACATTAACAGACGGAAAAAAAGCTTAATGATAAACAAACGCTTAAACCTAAGGGATGTCGTCGTTATCTCATTTATTTCAGCTGTTCTTGGTGTCCTTTATCTTCTTTGGGTACTGCTCGGACAAATTGTTACGGGCGTCCTCGGGCCAGTTGGGGGCGGACTGATGGCAGGCTTCTGGATCCTCGCTCCGGTAATATGCGCCTATATCATTCAAAAACCAGGAGCGGCGCTGCTGGCAGAGCTTATTGCGGCTGGCACTGAAGTTATGGCCGGGTCTGTGAGCGCGGGAGCAGTGCTCGTTCTCGGCTTCACGCAGGGGATTGCCGCAGAAATTATTTTTGCCATGTTTTTCTACCGAATCTTTCGTCTGCCGGTATTAATGCTTGCCGGAATGGCAGGGACGTCTGCTGCATTTTTAACCCAGTATATTCTTTATGGATTCAGTCAGTACGCAGGTTCTGTTGTTGTATTTATGCTGGTAACCATGCTTATAAGCGGTGCTCTTTTAGCCGGGTGGGCAGGGAAAAGCTTTACAGACGCCCTGGTAAAAACAGGCGTTCTCGACCGCTTTGCTCTTGGCCGCCAGCGTCGGGAAGGGCAGCAGAGGAACGCTGTATGATTTATGCAGAGAATGTAACCATTGCATATCCTTACGCTGAGCCTTCGGTAGAGGGTTTTTCGGCTGAAATACGTACTGGGGAAAACGTGCTGCTGCTCGGCCCGAGCGGCTCGGGTAAAAGTACGCTGGCACTGACCCTTCAGGGAATTCTTCCGCGCTCAGTAGAGGCAGAAGTGTCTGGTAAATTGAACGTATTCGGAAAAAATCCAGCGGTGAAATGCATTACAGAGGCTGCCAGAGAGGCGGCTCTGTTGTTCCAGGATCCCGATACCCAATTCTGCATGCCGACAGTGCGGGAAGAGCTTGTATTTACGCTTGAGAACCTGCGCGTACCTGCGGAGGATATCGAAGGCCGGATGCTTGAAGCCTTGCAGTTCACAGGCATGCTTTCTTGTATTGACGCCCGTATTGACACGCTTTCCGGAGGGATGAAGCAAAAAATAGCTGTGTCCTGTATAGCTGCTGTGAATCCGGAGATCTGGATTTTGGATGAACCGCTCTCCCAGCTCGATCCGGTAAGCCGTGAAGCAGTGGCCGCACTTCTTGGCCGTATTGCAGAAGATCCTGATAAAACATTAATTTTGATTGAGCATCAGCTAAATGAAGTAATGGATTGGATCAGCAGGGTGATTGTATTGGACCGCTGCGGCCGGGTATCGGCAGACGGAAGCCCGGGCCGTATATTCAGCTCCCACACAGCCGTACTCGAAGCAGAGGGTGTCTGGCTGCCGGAACCAGTAGAAGCCGGAAAGAAGCTGTTGAAACAGCCGGAAACGTCTAAAGCCCTCCTCCCCGTCACTTTACGGGAATGGGAGACGTTTGCAGCGGAATACTCTGCTGCCGATGTTCGCGCCTCTCTGCCGCAGCCGGCAAAGATGTCTGATCCTTCTCTGGAGCCGCCTGTCCTGGAGGTTAAACAGGCCGGGTTTGCTTATGGAACGCAGCCGGTTTTCGAAAACGTTTCTTTTTCCCTTTCCCCTGGAGAAATGGTAGCGCTGGTTGGTGCCAACGGAGCAGGAAAGAGCACACTCGCGCGGGTTCTTACCGGATGGGAGTCTCTTACAAGCGGTGAGGTGTATGTTAACGGACAAAATATTGCCACTCTGAAGCCGCACGAAATTGCCAAAGCCTTCGGAATTGTTTTTCAGCAGCCGGAGCATCAGTTTATAAAGCAAACCGTTGAAGAAGAAATACGCTACGGAATGGAGATAGAGGGACTGAGCGAGGAAAAAATTATTCAGCAGACAAACGAGCTGCTGATTCAATTTCAGCTCGTGCATCTTCGAAAGAGCCATCCATTTCGGCTCAGCCAGGGGGAAAAAAGGCGTCTCTCAGTAGCGGTCATGGTTACGAATAACCAGTCCATTCTGATTTTGGATGAGCCAACGTTTGGGCTCGATAAGCGAAATACTGCTGCCCTGTTTGAAGTGATTGAGCAGTGTCGGCGATGTGGAAAAGCGGTCCTCTGGCTGACCCATGATATGGATCTGGTTTATACAAAAGCCGTACGGATTCTTGCGCTGGCAGAGCGGACAATCACCTATGATGGGGGCGTAGAACCATTTTTTAATGGAAGCATGAATTTGGAAAAAATCGGCGTCCGGCCTCCAGTGGTACAGCTGATGCGCCATGGGGAAACAGGCAGCTATGCTTGAAGAACTTCAAATTAAAAATGCTTTTTTGCAGCGTGTCCACCCTACGCTGAAGCTGAGCAGTCTTTTCGTCGTATTTATCTGTATGATTTTCGTTTATGATATTTGGCGCCCGCTCGCTGTCCTGCTGCTGACAGTTGCTGCCGTTGCATTTCTGGGAAAAATACCGTTAAAGCTGTTGCTTGTGCTCCTGCTTCCATTTGCTCTCTTTGGTTTCAGCTTTGTATGGCTTCAGGTTGTTTTTCCTGAGGAAAGGGGTTCTACGGTTCTTTTTTATATATTCCAAATGCCGGTCGCTCTTGAGAATATCCAGACAGGGGTCTCGCTCGGCTTAAGGACAATGGTATTTGCCTGCTGGTCGCTTCTTTTTGTTCTTACTACGTCTCCCGTGGGTTTAGTGATGAGCCTGATACAAAAATGGCGCATGCCTCCGAGTATCGGCTACGGGATGATGGCGGCTTACCGTTTTCTTCCACAGCTGCGGGAAGAACTGAATGTCATCCGCAGAGCCCGTCAAATCAGAGGGATGGGCTCGAAGCCCAAAATGAGAGAGTGGAAGGGGATGGCAGTTCCACTGATGGCTGGGGCTGTAAGAAAAGCAGAAAGAACAGCCCTGGCGATGGAATCCAAAGGGTTTGACGGCTCGAGAAAAAGAACGAGGTATGTGCAAATGAATTATAAAAAAACGGACGTCTGGTTTACTGCCGGCTTTATACTGTTTATTACTGTCGTTTTTCTGTTGCCCCTGTCGTAGCAGGGCAGCGGAATTGATTAAAATAACCCCAGGGGCCGTGGGCCTCCGGGGTTAGTCGGGTTGCCGGTTATTTTACTAAAAACTTTTCTTCGATGCGGTCCACATAGCTTTTAATATCTTCAGCAATGTTATCCATTTCATCCACATCGACTTTCATGGTGGGAATATCACCTTTATGTCCGCGTTCACGGAATTGCCCGATCATTTCATCCACAGCTCCGGCGAAGTTTTCATACGCATGATCCCCGGAGCCAAAGATGGAAATCGAAAGGCCGGAAATATCATAGGCGAAAAGGTCTTCCAGAAAGTCTTCTGTTTCTTCAGGAATATCGCCTTCGCCCCACGTATATGTGCCCATAATGAGCAGATCATGCGGAAGGGGATCTTCGTTTGGAAGCCCATCGGCGATCATGTCCATCAGCTCTACTTCGTGCCCGCGGCTGATAAGTTCTTCTTCTGTGTCGATCGCCATATCTTCAGTGTTTCCAGTCATGGTGGAATAGAACAAAAGTATTCGCATATGTCCATTCCTTTCTTATATAGGTTCGTGCTTAAAATACATATTTAGTATACTTATTATATATGCTGCTGCCGGCTTGTGCAATCACCCCGGTAAACGTACGCAAAATATGTTAAAATATATATCGAAAATATATATTAGTATTTTTGTGAAGGGGGAGAAAAAGTGAAACAAATAGGTATTATCGGCGGCCTTGGGCCGGAATCAACGGTAGAATATTATCAATCCATTATTAAAAAATATCAGAAAAAGGAGAACAGTCTTCAGGTGCTTCCGGAATTGTACATCAACAGTATTAATATGTACAACATTTTTAAGTATATTTCGGAAGAACGAATGGATGATCTGATTGAGTATTTGGGCAATGCAGCCCGGAAGCTTGAACTGCTGGATGTCGACGGCATCATTATTGCAGCAAACACGCCGCACCTTGTATTTGAAGAGGTGCAAAAGCAGGTCGAGGTGCCGATGCTAAGCATTGTGGATGCCGCAGTGGAAGCAGCAGAAAATCAAGGCGCCGAAAATATTGGGCTGCTTGGTACAAAATTTACGATGGAGCAGAATTTTTTCAAGAAACCGTTCATAGAAAAAGGGAAAAACATCTATGTGCCAGATGAAAGCACGCAGCAGTATTTACACGAAAAAATCGTCAGCGAGCTTGAAAATGGCATCGTAAACCCTGAAACGAAAAAGGAATTTGAACGGATCACCAGGGAGATGATTGAACAACATAAACTCGATACCGTGATCCTTGGCTGCACGGAACTGCCGATGATTCTTTCTGAAAAAGATTTTTCGATTCCTTTTTTAGATACGATGCAGGTTCACGTAGACAGGATTGTAGACTTTATGTTTGAAGAAAGTAAAGCATAGGGAGGGCGGTAATGGTGATTCAACTGAAAAGAATTTATGAAGAAACAGAGGAAAAAGAAGGGCGCCGGGTATTAGTCGACGGCGTATGGCCGCGGGGAATAGCAAAGGATAAAGCCAAAGTGGATGAATGGGCCAGGGACGTTGCTCCTTCCAAGCAGCTGCGGCAATGGTTTTCCCACGACCCGGAGAAGTTTGACGAATTTAAAGAGAAGTATAAGCAGGAACTCGAGCAAAATACCGAACAGGCTGAAGCTCTCGATCAGTTAAAGCAGACCGTACGTGAACAGAACAAACAGGTGACGCTCGTATTTGCTGCAAAGGAAGAAACATATAATCATGCCCGTGTCTTAAAAGAAATACTTGATCGTCAGCCGAAGGACTCTTAAAGAAGAAGAGGTGAAAACGATGGAGGAGTATCTGGGCCAATGCAGTGATTGCGGCAAAGAAATTTACTGCAGGGACGGGTTTTTAGAAGGGGTTCATGAGAATGGCCGGCTATACTGCTTTGAATGCGCTCAATAAATGTTCAATACTCCGTGTCCAGGTGGGTACGGAGTTATTTTGTATATAAAAGCTGATTGTGAACGTTTAATGAAGTATTTCTAAAAGTATAGATTAAAATATGTATTTATAATACACTTTTTATAGAAGTTAAAAACGTTTTCACTGGAGGAATTCGATGCTTGCACCACAAACGATTGAAACAGTAAAAGCAACAGCCCCAGCTATTCAGGCTAACGCCGCAGCCATTGGCAACCGTTTTTATGAAATGCTATTTGTAAAAGCCCCTGAACTACGGAATATGTTTAACCAGACGAACCAGGAAACAGGTGTCCAGCCGGAAGCCCTTGCCTACTCTGTTTACCAGGCCGGAGCGAATATTGACCGGCTGGAAGAGCTTCGGCCAATGATTGAACGCGTAGCAGAAAAACACCGGGCTCTGGATGTCAGGCCGGAACACTACGGATTAGTAGGGGAAACCCTATTGGAAGCGGTGGAGGAAGTACTCGGAGACGCAGCCACCCCGGAGATCCTGGACGCCTGGGGAGAAGCGTATCATGCGCTTGCTGATATTTTTATTCAAAAAGAAGCAGTGAAGTATGAAGAAGTAGAAGCTGCCCGCGGCGGGTGGACAGGCTACCGTCCGTTTTACGTAGCGGAAAAAGTTCCGGAAAGTGACGTCATCACGTCTTTTTACTTAAAGCCACAGGACGGGGAGGCAATTATACCGCAGCAGCCGGGACAGTATTTGACGCTGCAGGCAGACATTGAGGGTGAGCCCTATACACATATGCGCCACTACAGCCTGTCGGATGCTCCGAATGAAAATTATTACCGGATCAGCGTAAAGCGGGAGGACCCTGAGAACGGAAATCCAGCCGGTATTGTGTCGAATTATCTGCACCGGGACGTAAATGAGGGAGATGTACTGCTGTTCGCAGCACCGGCAGGAGAATTCGTGATGGAAACAGAAAAAATGCCAATTGTATTAATCAGCGGCGGCGTTGGGGTGACTCCGGTAATGAGCATGCTGAATACACTTGTACAGGAAGATACGAAACGAAACGTGACGTTTATTCACGCTGCTGACAGCAGCAAGGTGCATGCCATGAAAGCACGTGTGGAGCAGCTCGCAGATACGTATTCAAATATTGAAGCCTACACCTGTTACTCCGCACCAACGGAGAACGACCGCACGCATAGAATGTTTGATAAAGAAGGATTTATAGACGCAGATTGGCTGGAAACTGTCCTTCCTGAAGAACAGGCAGATTTTTATTTCTGCGGCCCAATACCTTTTATGAAGGTAGTTAATGAAATTTTAAAGGACAGAGGAGTGCCGGCTGAGCGCCGTCATTATGAAGTTTTCGGTCCGGAAAGCACGATTGAATAATTAATACCTCAGAGATAAAACTGATTCAGCTGCGGCATATCTATTTGGATTCTGCCGCAGCTGTTGTGTTCAATTTTCCACCTGGGCAATGCCCCATCATGCATGATCATCCGTTCATTCAAGCATTTATATTAGTCATAAGGGGGAGAGTAATAAATTTATTAGTAAGTAAAGCGTTAAATACTGAAAAACTGCTACTGACGTTCACTGACGCTCACTGGCATCCACTGGCACAGCTTATAGAGCCGGACGCCTTCTAGAGCGCTTTGTTTATTCCAGGTCCAGTCTGGTACGGTTAGGAAGTAGATGAAAGGAAGGATGCTGATTTATGCAGACTTTAAACAATGAAGCTAAAACTAACCAAACAAAAAAGTACAGCCTGATCGACACTGATATTCATGAACGGGTAATGTATGAAGATTTATTTCCATACTTAGAGCAGCCGTGGAGAAGATATATTGAAGATTGCCATTGGCAGCAGGAAAAACATATGCCGTTCACCCAGCCTGCCGTGGCCGGAGTGGACCGGGCCGACGCAAAAACGCCGGACGGTAAACCAGCGGGAACAAGCCTTCCGTTTATGCAGGAGCAGCTGCTTGACGCCAACAATCACGAATTCGGTATTTTAACCGGAGCGCTTGATCCATCCCCGTCTTCGATGCACGGATGGTATGAAATGGCCACAGCTCTCGCCAGTGCTTATAATGACTGGCAGATTAATGAATGGCTAGATAAAGACAGCCGCCTGTATGGCTCCGTTCACATTGCAGCCCAGGAAGTAGCAAACGCGGTGAAAGAAATTGAACGCGTCGGCTCTCACCCAAAAATGATTCAGGTGCTTTTGCCCATCGATGATATCGCGTGGGGCGACCCGTACTATCATCCGATATTTGAAGCCGCCGAGCGCCATGACCTGATGATCGGCATGCATCATAACGAACCGCCGGCTCCGCTCGGAAAATGGCCGAGATACTTTATTGAATGGCACTCCCTGATCGCAACGTCTCATATGGCACAGATCACGAGCATGATTTTTAACGGGGTATTTGAGAAATATCCAAACCTGAAGCTGATGATGATCGAGGGCGGCTTCACATATGTGCCGTTTTTAATGAAGAAACTTGATCAGCAGTTTAAGGATCTTCGCCACGAAGTGCCGTGGGTAACGACGATGCCGAGTGATACTATCAAAAACCGGATGGCGTTTACGACCCAGCCGCTTGAAGAAATGAGCAAAAAAGAATGGAATCTCCTGGTAGAGCAAATGGGGACCGATGAAATTATCTGCTTTAGTACGGACTATCCACACTGGGATTACGATTCTCCGGACGAAGCTGTGCCAAAAGCACTTGAAGAAGACGTGCTTAAGCGGATCTATGGTGAAAACGCCAGAAAATTCTATCCGAAGCTGCCGGCCCGGGGTGATGTCTGATGGCAGCCGTTATCTGCAGGGAAGAGGAATTGGAAGAACAGGAAATGATCCCGGGAAGCGTCGATAATATTCCGGTTTTTGTGTGCAGGACATCCGAGGGGGAAGTCCGGGCGTTTATCGACCGGTGCCCCCACCAGGGAGCCTGCATGTCGAAGGGGAAAATTGACGGTGCTCCAATGAGTACAGCACCCGGGGAGTATTCCTTTGAGCATGAAGGCGACATTGTCCGGTGCCCTTGGCACGGAAGAGAATACAATCTGCGGGAAAGCGGAAAGCCGCTTGCGCCGGTCAAAGGTAAACTAAAAGAGTTTTCCGCTTATGTGGAAGACAGCTATGTATATGTAGAATTAAAGAGAGGCTCGTAAGCCTCTCTTTTTTATTGATATTTAGCTGCGAAATGATTAGCTGTTTAAATTACCGCCGCGTACTTCCTGCAGCTGACGGACAGCTTCAATCTGTTCATCGTTCAATTCAGCGTAGTTGCCGGCAGCATCCAACGTCAATATAACCGACGTTCCGGTCAGGGAGTATTTATTCGTAAGATCCCCGAACTGCTTGGATTCTACTTTGTAATCCGCTTCTTCATACTGATCTTCGTTCGCAAGCGCGTAAACATCAAGCTCCGGAATCATTTCGAGCATGATGGCGTCATTGCCCATAATACTGTAGATATCATTTTGTCCATCTACTTCGCGGACTTCAATTTCCTCATTAGGCTTACTGATAATAATATTCATCGTGACATTCATCCTTTCTGTTTCCAAATCAATAGTAGTTACCGTACAAAAACGTTCCTCTCCTGCTATAACCGTTTCCTTCTTCCCACAAACATGAAAAAAAGATAAAATCATAATGGAAATAATCAGATTTCTTTAGGCGTATAAGTAGACATACACTGCTGTGGCACATATGATAGAAAAAGATAAAATAGTGGCAAGGGAGATATGTGAATATGATTGATGCAAATCAGCTGACACCAAATGAAACCTATAATTTAATCGAAGAAATGGAACGCTATGATTCTGATCGCCTGGCATTGAAATGGCAGGACGATAAAGGAAGCCGCCGCGAGGTTACATATCATGAACTGATCCAGCAGGCCAATCAGTATGCCAACGTCCTTACAGGACTCGGACTTTCCAAAGGAGATAAGGTGCTTGTCATGGTTCCCCGGCTTGTGGAAGCCTATGTTGCGTATTACGCTTGCCTGAAAGCAGGACTTGTGATTATTCCTTCTTCAGAAATGCTCCGGGCGGATGATATCAAGTACCGGGCGGACCATTCCGGCTCCCGCGCAATCATTTCGTATGCTCCGTACGCAGAGGAAATCGACCGGATGGATCCTATGCCGGAAACCCTCGAGCATAAGCTGATGATCGGTGGCAGTAAAGAGGGATGGAAAGAGCTTGAATTAATGGCAGCAGAAGAGTCCCAAAGCTTTAACATTGTACAGACTCACCGGGATGACACTGCCTTTCTTCCTTATACTTCGGGAACGACTGGGAAACCAAAAGCTGTCGTGCACAGCCATGGCTGGGCATACGCCCATCTTAGGGTAGCGGCGGACGAGTGGCTCGACATTCATGAAAACGATGTTGTCTGGGCTACCGCCGGACCAGGCTGGCAGAAATGGGTCTGGAGTCCGTTTTTATCCGTGCTCGGCCAGGGTGCCACCGGATTTGCCTACAACGGCCGTTTTGATCCAGAGACTTACCTGCAGCTGCTTCAGCACGAAAAAGTGAATGTGCTTTGCTGCACGCCGACAGAGTACCGGCTGATGGCTAAAATTGAAGGTCTCGAAAAGTATGATCTTTCAGCGATGCACAGCGCTGTTTCAGCAGGAGAGCCTTTAAATGAAGAGGTCATTCAAGTGTTCCGCGATAAATTTAACCTTCCGGTTCGCGATGGATACGGGCAGACAGAAAGTACGCTGCTTATCGGAACACTGAAGGGTGTCCCTGAAAAAATAGGTTCCATGGGCAAACCAATGATTGAGCAGTTTATTGAAATAGTGGATGAAGACGGAAATCCTGCGAAGACCAATGAAATTGGCAATATCGCTGTGCACCGTGATCTTCCATCGCTGTTTCAAGGCTATTACAGAGAGCCCGAACGTACGAATGATTCCTACCAGGGCGATTACTTTTTAACCGGTGACAGGGCGATGAAGGATGAAGATAATTACTACTGGTTCCAGGGGCGCAGTGATGACATTATTATCAGTTCAGGATATACGATCGGGCCGTTTGAAGTAGAGGATGCACTCACAAAACACCCCTCTGTCAAAGAATGCGCCGCTGTAGCAAGCCCGGATGATATCCGGGGTAACGTCGTGAAGGCTTTTATCGTGCCTAACGGCCAGGTGGAAAATGAAGAGGATTTGACGAAGGAACTGCAGAACCACGTAAAGAAAATGACTGCCCCGTATAAATATCCGCGCCGCATTGAGTTTGTGGAATCACTTCCCAAAACAAGCTCTGCAAAAATACGCCGTGTAGAACTCCGTGAACAGGAGCTCGCGAAGGCAAACAAAAATCAATAGCTGAATGAAGCAGCCTGATTTGACTGTCCTGTGCTTGTTGCGCAGGGCAGTTGTATATTTTTGCGAAAATGGTTTCGTAAAAATATAAAGATGAGCAAAGATTAAAAATATTTTTAGGAAAGCGTTTACCTTACTGATAATTTCAGTTAGAATAAGAACAACACCGCTGAAGGGGAGAAATTGAAACAAAATTGAGGTGCTTGTTTCGATTTAAAAAATGTGTAACGAACATAAGACCAAAGGGGGGCTCGTTATTTTATCTCTTATTACATTTGTTATTATCGTCGGGGCTATTTGGCTTTTTGCTTATACCCGCAGCCGCTCAGTTAAAACAGACAGTGCAGAAGGCTACTTTCTGGCCGGCAGAAGTTTAACCGGTATTACGATTGCCGGTACGATTATTATGACGAACTTATCGACCGAGCAGATTGTCGGCCAGAACGGCCAAAGCTACGCTTCGGGTATGGAAGTAATGGCATGGGAAGTAACCTCAGCCATAGCGATTGTACTGCTGGCACTTGTGTTTCTTCCGAAATACTTAAAATATGGTGTGGACACCGTTACTGATTTTATCGAAACCAGGTACGACAAAACGACAAAAAGAATTGCCTCTTTTCTGTTTATTTTCACTTATATGACTTCCTTCTTACCCGTCGTGTTGTACTCCGGCTCACTCGTATTTAATCAAATTTTTGCTGTAGATCAATTACTCGGCGTTGAGCCTTTGACAGCCGTCGCCTTTATCGCTGGATTGACTGGGCTTATCGGTCTTCTTTATCTTTTGATGGGCGGCTTAAGGTTAAGCGCTTTCAGTGATACTGTTTATGGCATTGCTCTTTTGCTTGGCGGACTTACTATCCCGGTGCTTGGTCTGATGGCCTTAGGTGATGGAAACTTCTTCCGAGGTATGGAAACGATTCAGGCCAATACTCCTGAAAAATTAAACTCCATTGGCGCTATTGATTCTTCTTATGTGCCATGGCCGACGCTCTTTTTAGGAATGTTTTTTAATAACTTGTTTTTCTGGTGCACAAACCAGATGATCGTACAAAAAGCGCTGGCAGGGAGAAACTTAAAGGAAAGCCAGAAGGGTGCTTTATATGTAGGCTTCTTTAAAATATTCGGAGCTTTGTTTCTCGTATTCCCGGGAATTATCGCATTTAATTTGTTTGGCGGGGAGCTTAGAACTGCAGATAATGCGTATCCGCGTTTAGTTACAGAAGTACTGCCGCCGTCAGTGGAAGGCATCTTTGCAGCAGTCATTTTTGGGGCTATTTTAAGTTCATTTGTTGGTGCGTTGAATGCCACCGCTACGCTGTTTACACTGGACTTTTATAAGCCGCTCATTAAAAAGGATGCAAGTGACAGACAGGTGGCACGGGCTGGTAAACTAATTACGGTCATTGTAGCTTTAATTGCTATTTTAATTGCTCCGCTGATTTCTTTTGCTCCTTCAGGGCTTTACAACGTCGTTCAATCATTTAATGGATTATACAGCATGCCGCTGCTTGTCATTATTATACTCGGATTCTACTTCAAGTATGGTACTGCCTTTGCTGCAAAAGTAACGTTTATTACTCACGTTGTGCTTTACGGTATTTTCTGGCTGTTTATGGACTACCATTATCTGTACGCTTTCAGCGTGTTGTTCTTTGTCGATATTCTTGTACTGTGGTTGGTAAGCCGGCTGAAGCCGATCGACAAGCCGTTTGAGTTTCAGGAAAATATCAACAAGGTCGATATGACTCCGTGGAAGCACAGAAAATGGGTGAGCGCACTCATCATTATTACCGTGGTAGCTACGTACCTGCTGTTCTCCCCTATTGGACTTGCCGGGTAACAGGAAATAAATGATAAAAGTCTGGAGGGCCGATGAGGTGCTCCAGCTTTTTTTATGACTGCAGGCCAAGCCATTTTTTAATTTTCTTTCGAAGAAAAAAGCCGGCAGCGCTCAAAATAAAAAGTAGAATAATCGCTATCCAAAGCAGAAGGCGGTTGCCGGAGATGATGCTTTGCCCAAACGTGCCGTACATCAGCATGCCGGGAATGATACCGATCATCGTGGCAGAAATAAAATGCGAATATTTGATTTTCGAGAAACCAGACAAATAGCTTAGCATGCTAAACCCCATCAACGGGACGAGGCGGAGCACTAACACTACAAAAAAACCACGGTTTTCCATCAAATGTTTCATTCTGGGATTCCACGGAATACGGTGCTTGCTGAATATGGTTTTCCCCATAAAACGTCCGATAAAATACCCACTTGTGGCTCCGCCCAGGGCTCCTGTCCATATATAAAGTACACCGGGCCATAAACCATAAGTGATACTGGCAGTGATGGAAAGCAGAGAGGAGGGAAAGTATATAAAGGGGCCCAGCGTGTAGGCAAGCAGAAAAACGAACGGTGAAATCCATCCAAACGAAGTAATGAAGTCCTGAATTTCTGTCGGATGAATGCTCAGTCTGATGTTAAAAAAGTAATACAGCCCGATTAAAATGGCAATAAATAAGAGCCCTTTGATAATATTCATACGTGAGCGCACGTTTACCCTCCTTTGGCTGCAGAAGCTGGGCAGTATATAACTTTTAATACTTCTAAACAAGCATGTGCATTGGGGCTGTTTCTGCGAATTTAGACTATTTCAGCTTAACATGCGGGAGGCGTACAAACGACAATTAATGAACAGCATCCTACGGATTATTAAAATAACGCATATATGAAGCTGCGGAAGGGAAAGCCACTAACAGCAGGCAGATAACCATATGAACAGGAGAGGATGAATAAACATGGCAAGTAGTGTAGCAGGAGTAAAAATTCCTGACAGTAAAGTAGCGAAAGAAGCAGCTGATTTGCTGCGTGAATACGGTTCGGAACTGCTTTGGAACCACTCGAACCGGGCCTATCTTTTCGGGGAAATTCAGGGAAGGGAAGCCGGATTGAAGTATGATTCGGAGCTGTTATATGTGAGTGCATTGTTTCACGATCTCGGGTTGACGTCTCAGTACAGCAGTCCTGATAAACGGTTTGAGGTAGACGGGGCCAATGCAGCCCGCAGCTTCCTGCAGCAGCATAACATGGAGGATGAGTCTGTTCGTCTTGTATGGGACGCTATCGCCCTGCATACGACAATTGGAGTTGCAGAACACAAAGAGTCTGAGGTTTCCCTACTTTATTCAGGTGTAGGGCTTGACGTCATGGGAGATGGATACCATCAGTTTCCTGAAAAATTACGGGAGGAGGTAGTGAGCGCGTATCCGAGGAATAACTTTAAAGAAAAAATCCTTCCTGCTTTTTATGAAGGATTCAAGCATAAGCCGGAAACGACATTTGGAAATATTAAAGCGGATGTTTGCGAGCGGTTTATGCCGGATTATAAGAGCCCGGACTTTTGTGAATGCGTGCTGCATTCCCCGTGGAAGGAATAAAAAGAATAAACTAAAGTGCTGCCGTTTCGACGGCGGCACTTTTAAATGTGGCCGGATCTGCTCTGGGAACAACTATACTGAATGCGGGAAGAACGTTTTTGTACTGACGCTCTGCGGAAAAGCTATTCGAATAATAAATAATTTTTAAAACAAAGTACTTTGGAACCTTGATGTAAAAATTTAAGGTGTATTTAAAAAGATATTAATTTTTATTTACCTAATTAATGTATAAAATATTACTTTTATTAAAATAAGATTACAAATGCCCCAATGTCGTTGTTTAACGATGCGGGGTCAGATATACTCGGTCATGTTGAGTCGCTGATTTAACACATATAAAATTTTTAAATTACTTAATGGAGGTGCAGTTTCACTCCGTCGTGACCAGCCGTTGTTACTGCAGTCGTGTGACAGAAAGGCAAGTAAACATATAAGAAAAATAAACAATACCTACTTAAATCAAGTTTCGGTGATAGGTACTTCGACGAGTGAACATTATAATGAAAAAATATCTTTTTGGAACAGCAATTACAGCAGGAGTACTATTAGGTGCCCCGCAGGCAGCAGACGCATCAATCGATGATCACGGATCTTTATCTTACGGCGACACGAATTCGTCGGTAAATGATTTACAGGAAACCTTAAAGGAGGAAGGCTATTTCCACGGATACACCGGCTCACGGTTCGGTCCAAGAACGTTAAGCGCGGTAAAAGAATATCAAGCCGATCACGACATCTCATCTCCGGCCGGCAGTTATTACGGCGTAGCCGGTCCAATGACGCAGAGCTCTTTGATGGATGCAGGATCCTCGAGTGAACAGGTAGCGGGTGTATCTACAAGCAGCAGCTCTGGTATTACGGGCACTGCTAAGCAATATATCGGGTCACCTTATGTATGGGGCGGCGAGTCTCCAAGCGGCTTTGACTGCAGTGGCTTTATCAATTACGTTTATGAAAAGCATGGGGAAAGCATTCCAAGAACCGTTTCGGGCATGTATAGTGCAAGCTCGAAGGTTTCGAGTCCTTCTCCGGGAGACGTTGTTTTCTTTGACACAAGAGGTGGACCGTCCCACGCGGGTATCTACGTAGGCAATAATGAATTTATTCATTCCGGATCTTCTACAGGCGTGACTACTTCAAGTCTTGACAGCTCCTACTGGGGTCCACGTTATATGGGCGCCGGCCAGCTTTAAAGCAAAAATACAAAAACCAGGCATGACGCTTATTAAAGGGTCATGCCTGGTTTTTATATTAGAATATATTCATTATAATCAATCCTCCCAGTCCTGCGAGCACCCCGTAAAGAATGGCCGGACCGAGCGTTTTCCGGATGACGCTGCCTTCTTTTCCCTCCATGCCAACCACGGCACATGCAGCGACTACGTTATGAATACAAATCATGTTCCCGGCGCCAGCGCCTACCAGCTGGGCCCCGAGCACCACCGTAGCGTCTACTCCGGTAGCGTTGGCGATGCTGTATTGCACAGGAGAGAATGTAAGAGTGGAAACGGTGGCGCTTCCGGTAATAAATGATCCAAGCTCTCCGAGAAACGGGGCGACAAGAATCCACATAGGGCCAAAAGCAGCTGCCATGCCGGCTGCGATATATTCTGGCATACTGGTAATATCACTGGTGTTGATCCCGGAGTTACTAAATACATGTACCATCGCAAGCGTGGCAAATAAAGTCATGCCGGTAATTTTGATGGTGGAAAGAGCTTCTTTTGAAGAGGCGGTGAAATTTTTAAACGAACGCCGTTGAATTAGTACGGCAAGCAGGGCAGTAACAGTGAGAATAGTCCCGGGGGAATACAGCAGCTCCCAATTGGAGGTCACACCTTCCACCCCTAAAATATTAGTCCAGGAAAGGTCAAGAAACGAAGTCGTAAACTCTCGCAGCCAGGGAACAATTCTGGTTAAAAGCAGAAGAGCGACTACAATCAAGTACGGAGACCACGCGGTAAGAAGACTCATATCGGATTTTTCTTTATCAACCTCGAAATCGTCCTGCAGGGCATCTGTCCAGATCTCCTTCGGAAGCAGAATGCCTTTTTTCGCGGTGAATGCTGCCGCAGCGAGTCCGGTGAGTGCTCCTAAAATAGCGACAAATTCCGGCCCGAATAAGAACGCATACAGCAGTGCTGAGGTTGTATACACAGCTCCGATCATTAATGTCCAGGGAAGCATGGGCCATGCGTCTTTCAATCCTTTGTCTTTTCCGAAAAACAGCGTGAGTACCGCAATTAAAATAAAAGGGATAAAAGTGCCGCCGAATAAATCAATTAATGTAACTGTAATGCCAACTTCCTGAAAAAAGGCTGGGTCCGCTGCATCGAGTGTACTGAGTCCGACAATCACAGGCGTGCCTACGGCCCCAAAAGCAACAGCTGAACTATCCGCAATCAGTGCTGTAGCTACTGCAGCCAGCGGCTTGAATCCTAAGGCGAGCATCAGCGGAGCGGTAATCATTGCCGGGGTGCCGAAGCCTGCCGCCCCTTCAAGCAGAGAACCAAAAAGAAAAGCTACAATAATCAACTGCACCCGCATATCCTGTGAAATACTTTGAAAACCCTGGTTAATACGGTCCACAGCTCCATTTCTCCGAAGGGTATTCAGCAGGACGAGAGCTCCAAATAAAATAAGCAGAATCGTTAATGTTTTATGGGCGCCCTGGAGAATGGAAGAAAAAATAATTTGGCCCCCCATACCCCATGCTGTCACGGCAAGCAGAATCACAATAACAGAACTGAGGGTCATTCCTTTAATGGCAGGCATACGAAGCAGAACAAGAAAAATAAATGGGAAAATGACAGCACTTAGCGCAACGAGCATCAGCATAGACGTATCTCCTTTAGAGGAAGAAATAAGTTAAAATAAAAGTTATTTTCTTTTTTAAGATATGGTCATCAGATGTCTTGATTATATGTTAAACGCTTTCATAGATGTATGCAATAGGGGATTCGGATCCGTGGAGGCATAGAAATTTTTGTCGTTATTCAGACATAAATCAGACAATATACTGTCACGGCGGAAGAATGAAAAGTGATAATTAAATAGGTCTGCTATAAATATCTAAAGGTTATTCAGTTTATTTAAGGATAAATTTACCATTTTCATTGCCCCTGAATAGGATTATTAGTATATTGAGGAAGGGTAAAATTATTCATATTACCGACTGCGGGGGAGAGATGCTTTCTTGTCCTTTTTACCATTAATTATGCTCGAAGTAATGCTTCCAATCTTTATTTTACTGCTGCTCGGAGCAGTACTTCATCGAATATACGATTTTCATCTCAGTACGCTTTCAAAGCTTTTAACGGGCCTGTTTCTCCCTGTCGTTATTTTCACAAACATTTCTGCCATGGAGGTGGAGTCGTCTGTTTTGCTTGACGTTGGTGCCTTTCTGATTATCCAGTTTTTGCTGCTGGCCCTGCTTGCCGGCGTATGTGCAAAACTGTTCGGGATGGATGCGAAGCTTACGGCGATATTTAAAAACAGTGTAGTACTTATGAATTCAGGGAACTTCGGGCTTCCGGTCAGCCAACTGGTGTTCGCCTCCAATCCGCTCGGGGTGTCGATCCAAATTATTGTACTGATGTTTCAAAACTTTTTAACATTTACATATGGAATTTTCACTTCTGCAACGACACAGAAATCAGGAATAAAAGAAAATATGGCTCCTTTGTTTAAAACGCCTACGATTTACGCTTTAGCTCTTGGTCTTGTGTTTTACATATTTAATCTATCACTGCCAAAAGCGGCAGAGCAGGTGTTAAATCAGATCGCTGCGGGATTTACGGCCCTGGCACTTCTTGTCCTTGGAGCCCAGATTGCTTACCCGAAGCTGAAATATTTATCTCCTGTCTTCTTTTTTACCATCAGTCTTCGATTAGTGGGAGCTCCACTTATCGCTTTGGGAATTATTTGGCTGCTTCAGCTTGAAGGAACGATTGCCCAAGCGTTATTTATTGCAAGTTCGTTTCCTATGTCCAGAAACAGTGCCCTGTTCGCGCTTGAATATGATAATTATCCGGAATATGCCGCTCAAAGCGTGCTAATTTCTACAATGCTTGGAGGGGTGACGGTTTCCATTGTTATCCTTTTATCGCAGGTATGGTTTGGATGAAACAATAAAGAGCTGTCATAATAACTAAAAATTTTTATAAAAATAGGAAGCCCCTGTTTAATGCTGAGCAGGGGCTTCCTTTGATTACATATCGTTTTTTAAGTGCCGCAGTAAGTGCGGTAGGGCACAAGCGTAGGCGCGGGCGGTGCTGTATAATCTTCCTGTTCCCTTGTATGGGCATAAGGATCTGCAAGTACATCCAAAAGCTTATTCATGACGCTGTAATCTCCATTTTTCTCGGCAGCTTCAAGTGCTTCTTCCACATGATGGTTCCGTGGAATGACCGCCGGGTTATTGTCACGCATCAACTGGCGGGAATCTTCTTGGGATTCATTTTGTTTTCCAAGGCGTTCCTGCCAGCGTTCCTGCCAGGAAGCAAACCGATTGTCTGTAAACAGTCCGGAATTGTCCAGCTTATTAAAGGTGAGGGCCCGGAAGGTATTCGTGTAATCTGCTTCTTGTTCCTGCATAAGGTTGAGCAGGTCGGTAATAAGTGCTTCGTCTTCTGCTTCTTCCGTGAAAAGACCGAGTTTTGCACGCATGCCCTGAAGCCAGTACACATTAAACTTTTCCGGGAAACTGGAGATTTCTGCCTGTGCGAGCTCGACGGCTTTTTCCTGATTTTCGTCAATCAGAGGGACGAGGGCTTCGGCAAATCGGGACAGATTCCATTCTGCCATGATAGGCTGTCTTCCGTAAGCATAGCGGCCGCGTGCATCAATTGAACTAAAGACGGTTTTCGGATCATAGCTGTTCATAAAAGCACATGGGCCGTAATCGATGGTTTCTCCGCTGAGAGCCATATTATCGCTGTTCATTACTCCGTGGATAAAGCCGGCAAGCTGCCATTTGGCAATTAAGGAAGCCTGGCGTGTAACAACTTCCCGGAGCAGCATCAGGTAAGGATTTTCCGTCTCCCGGACTTCCGGATAGTGCCGGCTGATCGTATAGTCGGCAAGCGCCCGCAGGTCATTCATCGATCCGCGGTTCAAAGCATATTCAAACGTCCCGACACGCAGATGGCTTGAGGCCGTACGTGTTAACACTGCACCGGTCAGTATACTTTCGCGAAAAACAGGTTCACCGGTTTTGACTACGGCAAGACTCCGGGTAGTTGGTATGCCAAGGGCATGCATCGCTTCACTGATAATATACTCGCGAAGCATCGGTCCAAGAGCAGCCCGTCCGTCCCCGCCGCGTGAATAAGTCGTTCGGCCGGAGCCCTTCAGCTGAATATCAATCCTGCGGCCATCCGGGGTTATTTGTTCCCCGTGAAGCAGCGCGCGCCCGTCCCCGAGCATCGTAAAATGGCCAAACTGATGACCGGCGTAAGCCTGGGCAAGCGGCAGGCCGCTATCCGGCGTCCGGCTGCCTGCGAGTATCTGTACGCCTTCCTCCTCTTGTAGCGCCCCGCTGTCGAGGCCGAGGGAGTCAGCAAGCTGTTCATTTAATATGATCAGCTCCGGATTCTGGATCGGAGCGGGAGTGATTTTGGAAAAAAAAGTCTGCGGAAGTGCGGCGTAGCTGTGTTCAAGCTGCCAGCCCGCTTGTTTTACAGTATTTTCGTCAGCCATAAAGACTCCTTTAAAATATATTTTTTAAAACGCAGAAAGTTATATTGGATAAAAGCATCATCTTATAGATTGTACATCACTCATTATACAGACCTCCATCCGGGATCTTCAAATTTTAAGATGTAAAGTATATACATATAAAAACACTTCCTGCATTTAGCAGAAAGTGCTGGGAAAATATTTAACTGCAGCTGCTCAGGAGCGGTTATACATCTTTATGATGGAAGGGACATTTGCCTTCAATCGGCTTAATATCGTCCCCAATGAAAAACTGCTTCCACTCATTGTGCGTCGGGTCGCCAAAATGGCTGATATCCGGGTGGGTGGGGAGATTGTCCCACTTTTCTACCCGTGCCCGCACTTTTTCCCTCGACATGATGCCGCCTTTTTCTGTCCCCTCGAGCCCCTCAAAAATAGCCCGGGGCTGAAAGCCGAGAATCAAGCTGTTCCCGAGATCTCTTGTTTTTCGCTGCTTATAGGCCGGGGCGTTGCCAAACACGAAAACAGGCTCGCCGGCAAAATGGTAATCCCACAAAAAATGATCGGGATCCTTTGGCTTATCTCCCGGCCAGCTGTACCGGTCCTGTTCATGCAGATGCTGCAAAACGTCCCAGAAATAGGAACGATAATAATCGACGGACTGCTCACGAATTTCCGGCTCCACGAAAAGGAACAGGCCATGCCGGGTAAAGGGAGGTTCTTTCATTAAATGCAGAAAGCTTTCGAGTACGCCGCCAAGGTGGTCCCACTGGTCATGAGTGATATAAGAGTAGCGGAGCTCACCCTTGCGTTGCGCTTTCATGCCGAAAAAGCAGGGGAATTCCGGGTTGGTTACAACACGCTTAAAGGTCTGGTATTCCTCCTGCAGCCAGGAGGGGAGCCGGTCGGAAGTTTCCATGTCTTCTTTTGTCAGCAGATAAGGGCTAGTCGTTTGTAGCATGCTGCTGCTCCTTTCATTCAGGGAAATCAGGTGAGGATTATTTCTCTCCCGTGGTAAAAAAAGCCTTCAGCCTGTGCAGAGAAAGCTGCGGGCTGAAAGCTTTTATATAAGACATTGATTAACTGTTGCTGCTTTTCACGGCGTTGGTAAGTGTATTAAATTCCTCATCGCTCAGTTTAATGCCGGCTGCAGCGATATTATCCTCGAGGTGGCTTACCGTGGACGTGCCTGGAATTGGCAGAATGACGTCAGAGCGCTTCAACAGCCATGCAAGCGCGAGCTGAGCAGGTTTTGCATTATGCTCTTTTGACAGCTCGGCCAGCGGTCCGCCTTCCTGGGCCAGTTCACCGGTAGCCAAAGGGAACCACGGAATAAATGCAATATTGTTATCGGTACAATAGTCGAGCATTTCTTCAGATTCGCGATTAGCCAGGTTGTAGCGGTTTTGCACAGAAGCAATGGAAGCGGTCTTTTGAGCTTCTTTGAACTGCTCTGTATTCACTTCGCTCAGTCCAATATGACGGATTTTTCCTTCCTCCTGCATTTTTTTCAGCTCGCCGACCTGATCTGCTATCGGTACTTCAGGATCTACCCGGTGCAGCTGCATGAGGTCGATCCGTTCAAGGCCTAAGTCCATCAGGTTCAGCTCCACCTGCTGGCGGAGATATTCCGGACGTCCCACTGGGCGCCAGTCATTTGGGCCTGCACGGGTGAGTCCTACCTTTGTAGCAACTGTCATATCATCATTATAAGGATGAAGGGCTTCTTTGATAAGACGGTTGGCCGTGAACGGGCCGTAGGCGTCTGCAGTATCGATAAAGTTTACCCCGAGCTCTGATGCCCGGCGGAGCACACGGACAGCTTCATCGGGATTGGATGGTTCTTTCCATACTCCTTCGCCTGTCAGCTGCATCGCTCCGTACCCTAAACGGTTTACTTCTATATCGCCGCCGATCCGGAACGTGCCGGCCTGATCTGCGGTAATGTCTGAATTGCTCATATATGATCCTCCTTCAATAAAAACAAAAGTTTGTACACCTTGTTTATCATACCCGCGTTAGGGCTTTTTTAATCAAATGCTTTTCTCCCGAAGAATAAAAACCGGGAGAAAATGTGTTCATATTAAAGAAGATATATAGAAAGGTAGTTTCCGGGCGGGCACGTAAAGGTATAGAACAGAAGGCGCATGAAATTATTCTTAGATATAAAGAGTAATATTCAATAGAGAAGGACGTGTAATGAATGAATTCTTCATGGATTGAAATTAACGTAAAGGCTGTAAGCAACAATATTCATCAAATTAAAAGCCGGATGCCGGATAAATTTTTTGCAGGGATCGTTAAAAGTAATGCCTATGGCCATGGACTGGTTCCTATGGCCAAGTACATTGAAAACGAAGTTGATTATTTAGCTGTAGGGGTGGAGGAAGAAGGTATTGAACTGCGAAACAACGGCGTGAAAGCCCCTATATTGATCTTAGGCCCTTATTTTGACGCAGAACGTACTATTGATTACGACTTAACGCCTACCGTTGATACGGTTGAAAAAATGAAAAAATTAGATAAGGCAGCTGGGAAGAAAAGCGCTGGGCAGTATCCCTTTCATTTAAAAATTAATATTTCTTTAAATCGTTTCGGTCTGGATGAAAAAGATTTAGGTTCATTTATGGAAGCGTACCAAGCGTTAAAATCAGTGAAAATGGAAGGCGTTTATTCTCATTTTGCCGCAAACAGGCACGCGGAAAAAATTATTTTTCAGAGTGACCGTTTAAAGCAGTGCGTAGAAATTATAACGAAAATTTATGGGGTTCGCCCCGCGTATATACACATGGAGAACAGCGCGATAGCCGTTAAATATCCGGACCTTGGCTTTAATATGATTCGTATCGGCAATGCCATGTTCGGTCAGGCAGCGAGCAGAAACGGTCTGCATTTTGAGGAAACGTTTGAGCTGAAAACACCTCTCCTTGAAAAGCGGGAAATAAAAACAGGGAGCACGGCGGGGTACGGAGATACCAAGCCGCTCAATGAGCCAATGACTATCGGACTCATTCCGCTCGGAGAAGCCCACGGCTTTAACTTTGCCCGGGAGAACCAATCCGATACGCTAAAAAAGCTGGCCTTCAACATTCTCCGGAATGTTCGCTCCTATGTCCGGCCGCCGGCAAAAATATTCTGGGGCCACGAGCCGGTTTCGGTCGTCGGGAAGCCCAGTTCACAGTTTTCTCTTGTGGATGTGACTGGAAAATCGGTCGCCGAAGGAGACGCTTTAACAGCAAGAATTTCAATCATGAATGTGCAGGAATCCATTGAGCGAAAGTATATAGAATAACGGTAAATAAGCCCACAGCTGCCAGAAAAAGGCGGCTGTGGGCCATTTTTTATGAGTTTATAAGCTGCTCAAGCACGAAAGCATTTTCTGCGAGTCCATTGGAAGGCCAGCTTCTTCCCTCCAGCAAACCGAGGGAAAGCGACTGCATGCCGGTAATGTAATAGTTATCTGCGATGGTTTCGCTGTAGGATTCCCCGCTTTCGAGTTCGATAGAAACTCTGCAAGGATGTTCTGTCGGTACAAAAGCCTGGTGGGCTTTCAATACGCCTTTCGTGCCTACCACCTCGTATTCGTTGCGAAGAGCAGCGTTCATGCCCGAATCAAAGTGGGCGAGCCGGCCGTCGGAAAAAGTAAGGACACCTGCCGCAGCCCAGTCACTGCTTTCGTTTTCATGAAACGAATAAAAAGCACTCGCATGCTCCGGTTCCCCCATTACCTGACGAATGGCATGAATACAGTAGCAGCCGACGTCATACAGGCTTCCGCCACCGTCAGCCTGCGAATGAAGCCGGATGTTGCCTTCGGTATGCTTCAGCGGGAAAGTAAACGATGAGCGCATCGTCACCACGTCTCCGATCGCATTTCCTGCAAGCATTTTTTGTACAAGCTGGTGCTGGGGGTGGAACCGGTACATGAATGCTTCCATAAATTGAACGCCGTGTTCTGCGCAGGCGTTTTTTATTTCCTCTGCCTCCGCCTGAGTCAGGGCTGCAGGCTTTTCGCATAACACATGCTTCTGCTTGCGGGCAGCCTTGATGCTCCATTCCTTGTGGAGGCGGTTGGGAAGAGGAATGTAGACCGCATCGATGTCCGGGTCTTCAAGCAGAGCATCGTAGCTTTGGTACACCTTTGGAATATGAAAGGCTTCGGCTAGTTCCTCTGCTTTGCCGCTGCCGCTTGCGATCGCATACGCCTCGGCATTTTCCGTATGCTGCAGGGCAGGCAGCATCTTTCTTCTGGCAATATCGGCCGTGCCTAAAATTCCCCATCGAATAGTTTTCATCAAAAAGCCTCCTAATTAATTACAAAATGCAGTCTCGTGCACACATTGTACACTATTGTGATAAAAGCTGCCTGCCAGTTAAAAACAGGCGTATGAACATGTGACTAAAATATTCCCTGCAGCAGAAGAACTGCTGCCAGGAAAAAACCACACAGGACGGTGCTTTTAATCGACGCCCCCATGAGCGGTCCGTAGGATTCAGAAGGGTTGGCATCTTCAAGGGCATTATAGGCCTTTACGAGCGGCCAGGCAGAAACAATGGCAATCAGCGCGTACCACGGAAGCGCCCCGACGAGAATACCTAAGGGGATCGTAAGCATGGCAATCAGGGTGAAGGCTTTTGAAAGAAGCAGCCCCTTCCTTTCCCCGAGAACGACGACGAGAGTATTTTTTCCGGAATCACGATCGGCCCTCCAGTGAAGAAAATGATGATTGTAAAGCACCATCGTAGTTAATATGCCGATCGGAAGAGAAAGAAAAAATGCCCGAACGTCAAAATATCCAGTCTGCACGTAGTAGCTGCCCATGACAGGAAGCACTCCGAATGAAAGCAGAATAGCGACTTCCCCGTATCCTTTACCCCGGTAACCGAACTTAAAGGGTGGGGCCACATAAAAATAAGCAAGCAGCCCGCCGGCAGCCGCAAGCATTAAAAGCGGCCACCCTTTGGCAATGCTCAAAATGACACCGCATAAAAGAGCCAGGGCCAAAAACGCCCACGTAACAAACGCGAATGTTTCCTCAGACACCCGGCCTCCTGTCAGCATGCCGGAATTGGTGGAAACGTCGTTTGCTGTATCCTGTGCCTTTGTATCAACACCGTTGCGGTAATCCCACAAATCATTCACCATGTTGGAAAACAGGTGGGCGCTGAATGCACCGATCAATGTAATAACAAACCAGAGCGGCTCAAGGACTCCGTGCCATGCAAAAGCCCCAAGTGTCCCTAACAGGACAGGCATAAGCATGACAGACAAAAAGCTTGCCCGTGCGGCCTCCAGCCAGAAAGAAATTGTATGTTTCATAAGCATCGTCCTTTCTACGTGAAATAAACATAGAGAAATGAAATAAAACTGCTTATGAATTATATCAAAAAGAAAAACCGAACACCTGATCAGTGTTTTAAGGAGACGCCAGAACCAGAAGTGTTACTGTTTAAAAGCCTCTTCTACAAAAGCGATCCACGCCTGGGCGGCCTGGGTCTGATAGCTTTGCCTGCGCCAGATGAGCGCTAGACGCCAGTGCAGTAAATCATCGTCCACTGCAAGCACAGAAACATTTCTTGTATCTGCTTTATGAACGACTGTTTCGGGGAGGAGGGCGACACCAAGGCCCGCTACGGCACTCTCAAACAAAAAATCCCACTGGGAGCTTTCATAAAGAATATCAGGCTCAAAGCCGGCCTGGATGCATGACTCGAAGACCCGGTCGTACAGGGAAAATCCCTGCTGAAACATTAAAAAGGATTCATGCTTTAAATCCTTCATTTGTATACTTTCACGGCCGGCAAGCGGATGATTGACCGAGGTGACGGCAAGGATTTTCCGGTCGATGATCTGGCGAACCTCAAACTGTTCGTCATCGACGGGAAGAATGGCTACACCTACATCAATATTTCCTTCAAGCAGCGACTGCTCCATAATTTTCGCGCCTTCTTCGACAATATGCATGCCGGCTTCGGGATAAGTTCTGCGAAAGCCGGCAATGATTTCAGGGAAAAAGCTGGAGCCGATGACGGGAGGCAGCCCGAATGTAAAGCTGCCTTTTTTATGCAGCTTGATTTCTTCTGCTTCCTGCCACAAATCCTCTGCGCTGCGGAGCACCTTCCGGGCATGCTGGCGGATGATTTCCCCTTCCTTCGTTACAAAAAGATGACGGGTGGAGCGGTCGAGCAGCCGGAGGCCGATTTCTTCCTCAAGCTGATGAATCGTTTTGCTTAAAGCGGGCTGGGAAATGTGAAGCTTCTCGCTGGCCCGGGAAAAGCTTAGTTCTTTGCATACCTCGAGGAAAAAACGAAGCTGTTTAATATCCATGCGTCACCTCTTATTCTATTTAGTAATAAATTTATATTATTTATCTATTTTACTTATGAAAGCGCTATTAGTAAAGTGGAAGTACCAATTAAAGAACTGAAAGGGGTTCATACAATGACGAAGGTACAAACGTCTTTTGAAGAGAGCGTAGCCCGCATTCAGGACGGGGACACCCTGATCGTCGGGGGATTCGGCCTGTGCGGTATTCCGGAAAAAGCCATTCAGGCGCTGGCTGAAAAGGGCACAAAAAATTTAACAGTAGTCAGTAATAATTGCGGCGTCAACGACTGGGGTCTTGGGCTGCTGCTTGAAAATAAACAGATTGACAAGATGGTGGCTTCCTACGTAGGGGAAAATAAGATTTTTGAAGAGCAGTACCTGAGCGGAGAGCTAGAAGTGGAGCTCGTTCCCCAGGGAACGCTTGCAGAGCGTATCCGGGCAGGCGGCGCCGGTATTCCCGGCTTTTACACGCCGACTGGTGTAGGAACCCCGATTGCTGAAGGAAAAGAGCATAAAGTGATCGGCGGCAGACAGTGCATTCTTGAAGAGGCAATTCAGGGAGATGCGGCTCTTGTGAAGGCATGGAAGGGCGATGCCTACGGGAATCTTATTTACCGGAAAACAGCCCGGAATTTTAATCCGCTGGCAGCAGCGGCAGGGAAATTTACGATCGCAGAGGTGGAAGAGCTGGTTGACGTCGGTGAACTCGACCCGGACTTTATCCATACACCGAGTTTGTACGTTCAGCATCTTCTTGTCGGCACCTCGTATGAAAAGCGCATCGAACGAAAAACGGTCCAGCAGGCATAAAAGGAGGAAAACAATGAGCAGTCAAAGAGAAAACATTATCCAGCGGGCGGTCCAGGAAGTCGAAGACGGCACGATTGTGAATCTGGGCATTGGCATGCCGACAATGATTGCCAACTACATTCCGGCAGAGAAAAATATCTTTCTGCATTCCGAAAACGGTCTGCTCGGCATCGGTCCGTATCCGGAGGAGGAAGACGTGGATGCAGATCTGATTAATGCCGGTAAAGAGACAGTAACCGTGAAGCAGGGAGGTTCATTCTTTGATAACGCGGAATCCTTTGCCATGATTCGCGGTGGTCATATTGATCTTGCGATTCTCGGTGGCATGGAGGTGTCCGGGCAGGGAGATCTTGCGAACTGGATGATTCCCGGAAAAATGGTTAAAGGCATGGGCGGTGCGATGGATATCGTGCAGGGAGCGCAAAAAGTAGTTATCATCATGACTCACACGAATAAAGAAGGAGAATCGAAAATCCGTACCGAATGCGCTCTGCCACTGACCGGCGAAAGGGTAGTGGACCGGTTGATTACAGATATGGCCGTTTTTGATTTCACGCCGTCTGGCATGGTACTAAGAGAAGTACTGAACGGAGCAGATGTAAAAACCGTGGAGCAGTATACAGAGGCTCCTTTTACAATTGATGAAGCACTGACAGACCGGGAGGGGAAACAATGAAGATGGAAGAGGTTCTGCTAGGCGGAGCGGTACGGACGCCAGTCGGCGGCTTTATGGGCAGCTTAAAGGACGTACCGGCAGTGGATCTGGGGGCGCTTGTGATTGAAGAAGCGCTTGAACGTGCCGGTGTCCCGAAGGAAGAAGTGGATGAAGTTATTATGGGAAACGTGCTGCAGGCGGGGCTTGGGCAGAATCCTGCCCGTGTAGCTTCTTTAAAGGCCGGTCTTTCTGAAAACGTACCTGCGATGACCATAAATAAAGTATGCGGCTCCGGCTTGAAGGCTGTCCACCTGGCGGCTCAGGCCGTACTAACGGGCGATGCGGAGATCGTCGTTGCCGGCGGGATGGAAAACATGAGCCAGGCTCCCTATCTGCAGATGAACGCTCGCAGCGGCTTTGGCATGGGAGACCAGAAGCTGGTCGACAGCATGCTCCATGACGGACTGATGTGTGCGGTGGAAAACTATCATATGGGTGTGACAGCTGAAAACATTAACCATGAGTACGGCTTTACACGCGAAGAACAGGATACATTCGCCGCAGCCAGTCAGCAGAAGGCCACGGCAGCACGGGATAACGGGGTATTTAAAGAAGAAATCGTGGCTGTGCGCGTGCCTCAGCGAAAGGGAGATGCTCTTGAGGTATCGCAGGACGAACACATCCGAAGTGGCACTACGGTGGAAAAGCTCAAAAAATTAAAGCCGGCGTTTCAAAAGGATGGAAGCGTGACCGCAGGCAACGCCTCCGGCATCAATGACGGGGCTGCAGCAGTTATTGTCATGAGCGGGAAGAAAGCGAAGGAGCTGGGCATTACAGGTATGGCTCGTATTGCCGGCAACGCGAGTGCTGCCGTGGATCCGAGCGTGATGGGGCTGGGACCGGTCCCGGCCATCCGAAAGGCTTTAGATAAAGCTTCTGTCTCGATGGAAGATATCGATCTGATTGAAGCAAACGAAGCGTTCGCCGCTCAGTCGCTTGCTGTACAGAGAGATTTGAATATTGATTCAGAAAAGCTGAACGTAAACGGGGGGGCAATCGCGTTAGGGCACCCTATCGGAGCAAGCGGCACAAGAATTTTTGTGACCCTGCTTCATCAGATGAAGCGCCAGCAGGCAGATGTTGGACTGGCGGCGTTATGCATTGGAGGCGGCCAGGGCGTTGCCACCGTTGTAGAAAGAATTTAAGCAAGTGCTGAATATAAGTAATGGGAAACATCTCTGGGCCGTGATCGCTGAGCGGCCGCCGGAGGTGTTTTCTTTTGATAAAGGTTCCTGAACTATTGAAAAAATCCGCGGGAGCGTTACTATTTAATCAGTAACGTCAGCCTTAATAATGGGGTGGGAGTCATGAAACATATAGAGGGCATGGAGCATATTTGCAGCATATTGTTCGGCAGCCTGCATCATTGTGTGGTTATTGTCGATGAGCAGGGGATCATCACGTATATGAATGAACGCTATTATGAATTTCTCGGCACCAGCGCTGCCAGAACGCTCGGGCGTCATGTAACAGAGGTGATAGAAAACACACGCATGCATCTTGTAGTGGCTTCAGGAGAAGCAGAAAAAGCGAACATGCAGTACATCAGAGGCAGTTATATGATTGCCGACCGCGTGCCTTTATATGAAGGCGGCCGTATTATCGGTGCTCTGGGACTGGTCATGTTCCGGGACAGAAAAGAATGGGCGGAAATGAACCAGCACATTAAAACACTAATGCTTGAGCTTGAATCGTATCAAAAGCAGGTGGAGCAGCTGAACGGAACGTCTTATTCGCTGCACGATGCGCTCAGCGTCTCCCCGGAAATGGAAGAGGTAAAACGAAACGTGCGTAAAGTGGCTTCAAGTGACGTATCCGTACTTCTACGCGGAGAAACGGGAACCGGGAAGGAATTATTTGCCCAGGGTCTGCATAAGCTAAGCGAGAGAAGCATGAAGCCTTTCGTAAAAGTAAACTGCGCTGCGATACCTGGTGATTTGCTGGAGTCTGAGCTGTTTGGCTACGAGGAAGGAGCATTTACCGGGGCGAAAAAGGGAGGAAAGCCGGGGAAATTCCAGCTGGCTGACCAGGGAACCATTTTTCTGGATGAGATAGGCGATATGCCGCTGAACACCCAGGTGAAAATTCTGCGTGTACTCCAGGAGGGCGAAATTGAGCCGCTCGGAGCCCGCGGTCCGAGACAGGTGGACGTCCGGGTAGTGGCGGCCACGAATCAGCCGCTCGAGCAGCTGATGGATACGCAGCAGTTCCGGGAGGATCTGTACTACCGGATTAACGTTATTTCCTTTACGATTCCTGCGCTGCGGAATCGTCCGGAGGATATCCCACTGCTCAGCAGGTTCATGCTTCAAAAAGCTACGAAAAGACTGGGCAAACGAATTACGGCGTTCGATCAGCAGGTGCTTGACCACTTTCTGAGTTACTCCTGGCCGGGCAATGTACGGGAACTCGAAAATACCATTGAGGCCGCCGTGCATCTTACCGAAGGAGAAACAATTCAGCTGAGTGATCTTCCTGAACGCATGACGGATAGGAGAGTGACAGGCGCCGAACGGGAAACGAAGCCGTTAAAGCAGGTGTTGGCCGAAGCAGAGAAGCAAGCGGTGAAGCAGGCCCTAAAGGAAGCGGAGGGAGATAAGCGGACAGCCTGTGATCTGCTCGGAATAGGAAAATCCAATCTTTATAATAAAATCATGAAATACGGACTGGAATAACATATAAATATTCCATGTTTACGGAAGCCATTCCATCACTTTGGAATGGTTTTCTTTTTTTAAATTTATTTTCACGAAAAGGGGCAGTAACGGTGGGGTTCAAGGCAGGGACAGGAAAAATAATTTTGGCATGGTTCTTGCAAATATATAAAAAGAGAACGCTTTCAGCATATGTTCATTTTTGAAAGCGATTACTTAAAATTTATCAGGAGTGATACGCATATGGTTCAAGGAAGAGTTGTATTCATCACAGGGGCAGCCAGCGGTATAGGGCTTGCCATTGGAAAAGCCTTTGCCCGTCAGCAGGCAAAGGTGGTACTGACAGATATTGATAAAGACAAAGTGCAGAAGGCCGCTGCTGAAATTGCTGATGAGGGCCTATCCTGCATCGGCCTGGCCTGCAATGTTACCAACGAAGATGCGGTGGACGAGGCTTTTGCAGAAACACTACGAGTGTTCGGCCGGCTGGATATTCTCATTAATAACGCTGGGATGCAGTACGTGGCAAAGCTCGAAGATTTTCCTACAGAAACCTTTGAAAAAATGACCAGAATTATGCTGACAGCGCCTTTCTCCATGATCAAAAAAGCAGTTCCGATCATGAAGGAACAAAAGCACGGCCGCATCATTAACATGTCTTCGATCAATGGGGTGATCGGCTTTGCCGGAAAAGCGGGATATAACAGTGCCAAGCACGGATTAATCGGTCTCACAAAAGTAGCGGCTTTAGAGGGAGCAGAGCATGGAATCACGGTAAATGCTCTCTGTCCGGGATACGTGGATACACCGCTCGTCCGTAATCAGCTGGAGGATCTGGCGGCAGACCGGGGTGTTACTTTGGAAAAAGTACTGGAGGAGGTTATCTATCCGCTCGTACCGCAGAAACGCCTGCTCGATCCCCAGGAAGTAGCAGACTATGCTTTATTTTTAGCCGGGGACCAGGCGAAAAGCGTAACCGGGCAGAGCGTATTAATTGATGGAGGCTATACGGCGCAGTAGTCTGCGTTTATTTAAGATAGAAAAGGAGGAAAAATAATGCTTGGAATATTGTTAGGCTTAATAACATTAATGGTTCTCGCTTATTTAGGCTGGTCCATCATCTGGGTGGCACCGGTGGCAGCAGGCATTGTAGCGCTGACCGGAGGACTTAATCTGCTTGATGCATATACAGGTACCTACATGAGCGGCTTCGTTGATTTCGCACAAAGCTGGTTTCCGGTATTTATGCTCGGCGCCATCTTCGGAAAGCTGATGGAGGACACCGGGATGGCACGCTCTGTTGCTGGGGCACTGACAAAGCTGATTGGCACGAATCGTGCGATTTTGGGCGTCCTGGTGGCTTCTGCAGTGCTTACTTACGGCGGTGTCAGTCTGTTTGTTGTTATTTTCGCTGTCTATCCGCTTGCTCTTTCTTTATTCAGAGAAGCAGATATCAGCCGCCGGCTGCTTCCGCCGACAGTGGCATTAGGGGCGTTTACGTTTACAATGACGGCGCTGCCGGGGACGCCGCAGATTCAAAATCTGATCCCTATCGAGTATTTTCGTACAAGCGCCACAGCCGCACCGTTAATGGGCATCATTGCGGCCCTGGTGATGGCAGTGGGGGGCTACCTTTATTTGCGGTGGCGTGAAAGGCAGATGACAGCAAAGGGAGAGCATTTCACTGAACCGAAGGACAAGAGCATGATGGAAAAAGAAGAACAGGCCCCGCCATTTATGCTCTCGGTTCTGCCATTGATTACAGTGCTTTTAACGCTGAATCTTTTCGGATGGGATATTGTGGTGGCGCTTTTGACAGGCATCGTACTTATAATGCTTCTTAACCTGAGTAAATTTAAAAAGTTTGTACCTGCCGTTAACGGAGGAGCGAGCGGTTCCGTACTAGCCATCATTAATACGAGTGCAGCTGTAGGATTTGGGAGCGTAGTAAGGGAGGTGCCGGGGTTTGACCAGCTGACTTCATTATTAATGGGAGTCCGCGGCAATCCGTTAATTTCCGAAGCTATAGCCGTTAACATCCTGGCAGGGTCGACAGGGTCGGCTTCCGGCGGTATGGGGATTGCGCTCGAAGCACTTGGTGAAGAATACTACCAGATAGCAATGAATACAGGAATTGACCCCGAGGCATTTCACCGTATTGCTTCGCTTTCTTCAGGGGGGCTCGATGCTCTTCCACACAACGGGGCGGTACTTACCTTGCTGACGATTACAGGCATGAGCCATAAAGACAGCTATAAAGATATTTTCGTCGTCGCTGTATTGATTCCAATTATCTCCGTAATTATCGTTATCCTGCTTAACACGATTGGGATTCTGTAGCCAAAGAAAAAATTTTTTACGGAGAAATTAGACATTTAAATATATGTATATTGAAGATTTTAGGTTTCAAAATATTAGGCCGCTTGCCACTGCTGGATAAAAGGTTAAGTAAGCATAAAATCCCTCTGTTTTTCGCGCAGAGGGATTTTTCTACCGTGCATTAATTTTTATGCCTTCATCATATTTCCTTCCGGTGGGATAGGGTGGGCCTTGAAAAACGAAGCCAGATGCCATGTGTTGTAGGCAAGCATCTCCACGTGTTTTTTTGTAAAAGCGTTCTCTTTTCCGTGACCATCCATATAGGAGGGACCCGGGCCGGCTTCACCCACCCAGTAAGCATCCACGTTTGGAGGAATAGTGAAGCCAATGTGGGAGAGCGCGTATAAAATTGAAGCCGAGGCGTGCTTTGCACCGTCTTCATTTCCTGTAACGACAACGCCGCCAACTTTGTTGTAGTAAATGGCCTGGCCGGAAGCGTTGGTTTCACCGCTGCTGCCATAAAGACGTTCAATGGTAAGTGTGGCCAGACTGCTTTTTTCACCCAGCCATAGAGGTGTTCCGATAATAACAATGTCTGCCTTTTGCACTTCTTCAAAGATTTTCGGCCACTCGTCTCCATTTCCCATATTGCCGCTGATGCCATACGGAATATAATAATCAGCAAGCCGGATGGTTTTTGTTTCCACACCTTTACTTTTTAAAATACCTAGCACTTCATCCGAAAGAGCCTCAGTGTGGGACGGCTCCTCGGAACCCTTCAGGGAAGCGTTTAGCACCAGGGCATAAAGACGGCTCATAAAACATCTCTCCTTATTATTCATCACGTGGATGAAATATAGGCCGGCAAATGAACGCTGCTTTTGAGGATTATGTATAGATTATACCTGTTATATAAGAAAAAATCCGTCCAGTTCGCGTTTGCTGCGAGCCGGGCGGATTTTGTGTGTTGATATTTGTTTAAAGCAACTCAGCTTTCAATCAATGGAGTGAGCGTGGTGTAGTGATAATCAGGAGGCAGCTGCAACTCTTCGGTTGGCTGCTCACTGCGATTGACCCAGGCCGTAGTGAATCCAAACGCTTTAGCACCGCTGATGTCCCACCCATTGCTCGATAGAAAGGTGATTTCATGACGCGGCACGCGGGCGGTATCTAATACGAGCTGATACGATGCCGGAGAGGGTTTAAACTGTTTAATGTCATCGACACTGATGACGTGGTCGAGATAGTCGTTCAGCCCAGCCTGTTCCAGCAGTGGCTCGAGCATGTCTCTTGACCCGTTACTGAAAACGATCAGGGTGGCGGACTGCTCTTTTAACTTCTTCAAAACGTGCAGGCTTTCTTCAAATAGCGTTAAATGATTGTATGCCTTCATCAGCTTTTGTTCGGTTTCCTCTGTCCAGTCGGCGTGATGGGCAGCTAAAGAGAACCGCAGCGCGTCTTTTGTAACAGAGGAAAAGGGAACGTATTTCCCCATCGCCTGGCGGAGAAAGGAGTACTGGATCTGCTTTTGTCTCCAAAGCTGGCCAATGCTTTCTCCCTGGCCGGGAAAATGCTCTTCACAAGTAGCATCGACCGACTGAATATTAAACAGTGTTCCATAAACATCAAAGGCAAAAATAGAATTGGAGGACATAGAAAAGCTCCTTTTTTAATTTATATTTTCGGCATAGACATATTTAAAAGCGTATGGACATGTCACAGCCCAAATGAAGTCATGCCGCCGTCAATGTAAATGTTTTGGCCGTTAACATAGCTCGAACCGGGAGCCGCCAGATATAGAACGGAGGTTTTGAGCTCATCGAGACGGCCGGTACGCTGGACCGGGGTGCGCTGTTCAACGGAATGCCGGAAATCGTCGTCTTCAAGGGAGCCGGCATTAAAATCTGTTTTAAAGAACCATGGGCTGATCGCATTCACCGTAATACCGTACGGGGCAAGCTCGCCCGACAACTGTTTGGTAAATTGGATAAGGCCTGCCTTGCTCGGACCATAGACAGAGCTGAAGAACAAGCTTACGCCGCCGGCAACCGAAGCCGTATTCACAATACGGCCGTAATTAGCTTGTTTCATGTGGGGAACGACCGCCTGAGTCATTAGGAAGGCAGACTTCAGGTTCGTATTGAACACATGCTCCCAGTCTTCTTCGCTTATATCTTCCACTTTGCCATAAGCGGCGGTGCCGGCATTATTAACAAGCACATCGATGCGGCCGAAGTCGTTCATAATACGTGAGACGGTCTGGGAGACCTGATCTTTGTCCGTTACGTCACAGACAAGCGGAGTCACTTCCGCGTTTGTTTCACTCCTGATTTCGTCAGCTGCATCTTCGATTTTGCTTTGGGTACGACCAAGAATAACCACGTGGGCTTCAGCGCCAGCCAGTGTTTCGGCCATTGCTTTTCCAATGCCGCTGCCTCCACCGGTTACAACTGCGACCTGTTGGGAAAGAGAAAATAAATTCATAGACATACTATCGATCCTTTCATTTTTGATTCTAAAGAAAATACTGAAAGAGAAAACAGGAATACCCTGTACGGATACCCCTGTTGCTATTCATTCAATCATCCTTTAATGCTTGTTTGGAGAGAGGCCGAGCCATCGTTTGACAGGCTCCCGGAAGTAATATGTGATGCCGATTAACAGCAAAAATAAAGCTGCAGCAAGGATGAATATAAAAATATTGCCTGAAGCGATACTGGCTCCAAGAAAGCTGTAGGCAAATGTTCCAGGGATCATTCCAAGAATGGTGGCGAGAATAAATGAAGTAAAACGCACCCTGGCAATACCGCCTGCGTAGCTGAGCAGATCAAAGCTCACAATGGGAATAAGACGCAGGACGAAAATATATAAAAATCCGCGTTTTTCCATCTGATGGAACAGCTTTTCCGACCAGGAGAAGCTGTCCATTTTTAATACGGACCTGCCAAACAGCCTGGCCATGACATAGCCTGTGGACGCGGCGCCAGTAGCCCCGATAATGATATAAAGGACACCGGGCCAGACGCCAAAGGCCAGGCCTGCTCCAAGCGACAGTACTGAAGTGGGAAAGAAGACAAACGGCCCGATCATATAAATAATGAAGAAAATAACCGGCCCCCACCAGCCAAACGACAATATGAAGTCACGAATATCGGGTGGACGGATCTCTAAATAAAAATGAGTAAAGTAAGAAACGGTGGCGAATGCTAATAAAACCAAAGTGATTTTTAACCAGCGGGGTAGTGGGAGCACAAGTCCTCATTCCTTTCAAAACACAGGCGTACTAACTGTTATCCGTTGTGAAAACATTTATACCGTTAGTGAGCCGGGCACACTATTGTTGGAACAATGTATCACGGGGGAAAGTAATTATTCAAAGCATACGTACCGCAGTATAAGGTAGCTTACATGTCGTTTGAAGATGGAGCAATATGTAGAGTAATCTGAATTACATTAATATTTATACATAAGGAATACAATTGCAGTAACAAAAAAGGAGGGATTCGAAATGGGAAGAACGGCTCTCTTTGGCAGTATCGGGGTATCGCGGGTGGAATTTTGTTTGGGGTTATCATACAGACAATGGGGCAGAGGGAAATGCTGTCAGCAATGTTGGGTTCGTCAGGCTGGACAAGTTCATCTAATGATCAGCATCGTGTTCGATGCAGGCTTTGGATTGCTCACACTCCGTTTTTCCTCTCTTATTAGTCTGCCAGTTTTGTATTCGGTCCTAATTTGGATGTTTGGTCCTCTTGTCATGATGTCATTGTTAATGGGGCAGTGAACAGCCCTTTTACAGGCTTTCGCCCCAGCCCAGTTAATGAGACACGCCACCTATTTCTTTCATACTACTGTCGTAGCGGTGGTATATACACTTCTTGTAAAGACACTCAAAGAACAATAATGAAAACGACTGCGGGTTCAAAATAACAGGTAGTCATAACGAGAATGAAAAGAGCCCTGGCGGGGCCCCGCCAGGGCTTCTAGTGATGGATGCTGAGTTATGCAGAACTGTTTTTAAGTGTATTGATTATATTAGCTGCGTTTTCCTTAATTTCCTCCAAATCATTTTTGTACAATACACTACCTACACTTAATGCAACTGCTCCTTGATCGATCCACTCTTTAGCATTTTTCTCCGTTACTCCTCCAGAAGGCATAAGGTTAGCTTGAGGAAGTGGTCCTTGAATGGACTTTAAAAAGGAGGGTGAAACCGTATTCCCAGGAAAAACCTTTATAATATCTGCTCCGTATTTCAACGCAGTAATCATCTCAGTTACAGTGTAGCAACCTGGTAGGTAAGGAACCCTGTACAAATTACATATTTTAGCGATAGCTTTATCAAAATGGGGAGAGACGATAAAAGAAGCACCATAGGAAATTGCTAAACTAGCAGTTGTGGCATCCAGGACAGTCCCTGCCCCTATTAAGGCCCGTTCTCCGTAGTCTTTGCTTAAAGATTCAATGAGACTTGAAGCCCTGGGCACTGTATAAGTGATTTCAAGACAAGTTATTCCACCTTCGAAGGCCCCAATAGCTACTTTTTCTGCCTGCTCATGTGTATCCCCCCGAATTACCGCTACAATCTGATAATCAAATATTTTGGACAAGATAGACCATTTTTGATCTTCCATAGCATGCTCCTTTAAGGCTAGACTGTTAGTAGTCTAATTAATTTAGATTCAAATATTCACCGCTTCATATCAGTACCGTATTGTTTTTCAAGGTATGCTTCTACATCCTCTTGCTTCAAAATAAAAGAGTCGCCTTTCAAAGTATGGGCTAAAACACCTGTAGCAGTTGCGAAATTAATTGTTTCCTGCATCATAGTATGTTGCTGCAGGTTTATTTTGTGTAATATGCCAGCAGCAAAAGCATCACCGCCACCTACACGATCACAAACGTGCACACAATAAGCAGGTGAGGAAACAGAGTCTCCATTTTGATGGATTAATGAGCCTTGTAAGTGATGCAGTTCGTTTGTTTCTACTTTTCGATTCGTGGAAGCGAACCATTTTATATTATACTCTTTTAAAAAACCAATGATTGTGTCTATCTCTTTAGTAGTGGAGGTATCTGAATATGCTTTTTTCAAAATATCTGTAAGATCTGAAACATTTCCAAAACAGATAGTGATGTAAGGGAGTACTTCTTCGAAAGCTGCTCTTGCTTCATCAATACTCCAAAGTTTACTTCTATAATTAAAGTCAAAACTAATATTTATATTGCGTTTTTTAGCTTCCTCCAAGATTATTTTCGTGTTATGACGGCAGTTTTCACCCAAAGCGAGAGTAATGCCTGTAATGTGTAGAATGTCTACCTCATCTAATATAGAATCCCAATTTTCACTAGTCGGACTCCAAGTCGAAAAAGAAGAAAACATGCGGTCATAAGTGACATTGGAAGGTCTCTCAGCAGTACCGTTTTCAACAAAGTATGTACCGAGCCTTGCTCCCTGAATATCAATATAAGAGGTGTCAATTCCTTCTTTATTCAAAAAAGCAATAGCAGCTTCTCCTAATGGATTATCGGGAAGAGCTGTTAATACTGTGCTCTGACTCCCCAAGTTACTTAATGCAACAGCTACATTTATCTCGGCACCGCCATAATAAAAATTCAAGTGGTCTGATTGCTTTATTGTCTTAATAGAAGGAGGGGAGAGGCGCATCAAGAGCTCTCCCACTGTAACTACTTTTTTCATGTGAACACCCCACGTAGTTTTAAACGAAACATATATTTATACACCTGAATAAGCCATAAATCCGCCATCAACAGGAATAGTGATGCCTGTCACAAAACGGGACATAGAAGAGTCAACAAGCCAGACTAACGGTCCTGTTAAATCTTCAGGTTTGCCAAAGCGTTCCATCGGGGTCTGGCTGATAATTTTTTCCGCCCGGTTTGTCATTTCTCCTTGGGCATCAAGCAGCATATTTCGATTTTGGGACGTTAGAAAAAAGCCGGGAGCAATGGCATTACAGCGAATGTTTTCTTTAGCCATATGGACTGCTAGCCATTGAGTGAAATTATCGATACCGGCTTTGGCAGCGCTGTACGAAATTACTTTGGTCATCGGAGTCGGCGCACTCATGGAGGAAATGTTGATAATGCTGGCGTCTTCTTTTCCGAGCATGTGTTTCATGAATACCTGAGTAGAGAGGACAGTACCTACGTAATTCAGGTCAAAAACATGTTTAATTCCTTCCTCTGTTAAGTCGAAAAATGTCTTAACATCTTCATTCTCTAAATGGCTGGTCCGGAAAAACTCTTCAGATGTGGCAGCGTCAGGATGGTTGCCGCCAGCCCCGTTAACCAAAATATCATAGGAGCCGTACTGCTGGTGGATAGCATGGTCCGCTGCTTCAATACTTTCTTTGTCCAGGACATCACAAGCAAGAGCGATGGCTTCCCCACCGTCTCTGGTAATATCATCAGCTACCTTTTGGGCATTGTCTTTTTTACGGCTGAGTACGGCCACTTTCACCCCCTGACGTGCCAACTCTTTGGCCATTTCTCCGCACAAAACGCCTCCGCCGCCTGTAATAACGGCCACTTTTCCTTCTAGATTCGAATGCAATGAAAGCATATTATTTCTCCTCCTTGTGTAATGTGTCCCATATGCCAAGCAAATACATAATCCCGAGCGCCCGATCGTAAAGGCCATAGCCGGGACGACAGTTTTCGTTCCATATTTGCCTGCCGTGATCGGGGCGGATAGCTCCTTCAAATTGAATATCATGGTAAGCTTTCATAATTTCGCCAATATCAATAGAACCGTCGGAAGATCGATGGGAGGTTTCGATAAAATCCCCATTAGGAAAACGATAAAGATTGCGAACATGGCCAAAAGCAATTCTATCTTTGAATTCCCGGATCATTGCCGGTATATTATTTGCTTCATTGGCCCCCAGGGACCCGCTGCAAAGAGCAATGCCGTTGGAAGGACTGTCGACCAGATGTAATAGCTTCTGGATGTCTTCATGACTGGAGAGAATTCTCGGTAACCCAAATACCGGCCATGGTGGATCATCCGGGTGTGCAGCCATCTGGATGTCATGCTTTTCGCACACTGGGATAATAGCGGATAAAAAATAATGCAAGTTTTCACGCAGAGTGTCGGCGGTGATGTTTTCATATTGATGAATAATATGCTTGATATCTTTTAGACGTTCAGGCTCCCAGCCAGGCATAGTGAACTCCGGATTGGATGTTATGGTACGGACCATTTCTTCAGGATCTACGTTATTGATTAGGTCGTATTGATAGAACATCGCATACGAATTATCATTCAATGGCCTATTCAAGTCCGTACGAATCCAGTCAAAGACAGGCATGAAATTATAACAGATAACTTTCACACCAGCCTCCGCCAGGTTTTCAATGGTGTTTTTGTAATTCTCAATATAACTATCGCGGGACGGAAGTCCAAGTTTAATATCCTCGTGGATATTAACGCTTTCCACTACGTCTGCACGGAAACCATGGGAAGTAATGGCAGAGGTGACCTCATCTATCTCGTGCTTCGGCCACACCTCTCCAGGCTGCCTTTGATGTAATGCCCATACGATGCTCTCGACTCCGGGAATTTGTTTTATTTGCTTCAAAGAAATTGTATCGTTATGTTCTCCGAACCAACGGAAGGCTATACGCATCGCTCCAACTCCATTCTGAAAATTTGGTATTTATTAACGCATTAATACTTCTGGCAAAAATAATGATATTTGAGGGAAAAGAACTAAAATAATGATAAAAACCACGACCATGCAAATGTAAGGTATGGACTCTTTCATATAATCTGTGACAGAAATATTTGATAAAGAACAAACGGTATACATGGTGACGCCTATTGGCGGTGTCATGCCACCCATGGTAACAATGGTCATCATTAAAATTCCAAAGTGTACAGGATCCATACCGATGTTTGTCATAATTGGAAGAAGAATAGGAGTGAGTAAAAGCGTATTAACTGTACTCTCCATAAACATGCCCGCTACCAACAGGAAAACCAAAACAATAGTAATAATTAAAAAGGGATTTTCAGTCAAAGACAAAAGAAATGTTGTAGCGCTTTGTGGCAGCTGGGCAGACGTAATAGCATACCCTAAGATAGAAGCACAGGCAATGATCAACATAATAATCGCATTGTCTTCAACAGTGTTTTTTAATACCAGATTTAATTTTTTCCAGTCGAGTTCTTTATAGATAAACCATCCGACTACAAGAGCATACACTACAGCAAAGGCTCCGGCCTCAGAAGCTGTAAATACACCGAAACGAATACCTACAATTAAAATAACTGGGAATAGAAGGCCCCAAAAGCTAGCTTTAAAAGTGGAAACCACTTCTTTAAATGTGGCTCTCTTGATACGTGCGGGTTCATAGTGACGTTTTTTTGCAATAAGGCTTGAAGTAATCATAAGCATGATGGTCATAAGAATGCCGGGTACGATGCCAGCCATAAATAACTGTCCTATAGAAACCTCGCCCACAAAGCCATAAAGGATGAGGCCGATACTTGGGGGGATGGTGGCAGTAATTAAAGCACTGAAAGCGATAACGGATCCAGTGAACCCTCCCGAATAGCCTTTGTTCATCATCTGTGGTGATAAGATTCTGCTCTGCATGGCAGCATCCGCATTCGCTGAACCAGAAATACCACCCATCATTGCACTTAAAATAATAGAAACATGAGCCAGTCCGCCAACCAAATGACCGGTCAAGGCGTTTGCAAAATCGATAAGCCTTTTTGTGATACCGGTTTCATTTAATAAATTACCAGCCAGTACAAAAAAAGGGACAGCTAGCAGTGGAAATGACTGCGTTCCTTCAGCGAAACGCTGAATGGCTAGGTTTATAGGCAGGTTCGGTTCTGTAATAAAAAACACCAAACCCGAAATACCAATAGCAAAAGCAATGGGGACATTTACGACGATTAATACTACAAATGAAATTAAAACCCAGATCATGGTTTTATCTCCTTTGCCGGACTCTCTTGAACAGATTCAGAATTAAGAGGTTTGTCTTTGTTGGTAAAATATAGAACCCATTTAGAGATAAGAGTAATAAACATTAAACTACAGCCTATTGGTACAGAAGCTGTAATATAGGAATAACTAAACGGTAAATTTTGAATACTTCTCAAGGTGAACTGACTGGTTTGAACAAATCCGAAATAAATACAGTAGAGAAGAAAGCCCCCAATTAAAATATTTGTAAATACTTGAATGATAAGCTGCCCTTTTGAAGGTAATTTGGATGTAAAAAAGTCAACGCCAATGTGGCGGTTTTTACGGAGAGCTTGATTAGCTCCGATAAAAACGAGCCAGATAAAAAGCAGTTGAGCCATTTCCACGGACCAGGCGATAGGAAACCCAGCCCAGCGGACCATGGCAGAATAAAATACCAATAATACAATACTGGCTAACAGCAATTTCGTAAGCGTTTCTTCGATCTTATTTAAAGCGAAAGCGAGCCTGCTCATCACGAGTGCCTCCTCAAAATCTTATGCTAAGATTCAATAATTTCCAAAATTTCTTCCCGAAGTTCTGGATAACCATCAAATTCTTCATATACATCTTCCGTGGCTTGTTGAAAAGGTTCCAGTTCAGGTTCCACAATTGTCATGCCTTCGTCTTCCATTTGGCTTTCATATTCCTCAGACGTATCGATTACCTGCTCAGAAGCATAAGTGCCTCCTTGCTTAGCTTCTTCGAGTACAATATCCTGATATTCCTCTGGTAAGCCTTCGAACCAGTCGGCGCTCACTACTAATCCGGTTATAAGCTGAATGTGCTTCGTTTTAGAATAATGATCGGAGACTTCATAGAGACTGGCCTCATAGGCAGCGGACTGTTGGGCCTCAGCCCCATCTATAGCTCCCTGTTGAATACCAGTATATACTTCAGCCCAGTCAAGTCCGGTAGGGTTGGCTCCCATCGCCTTCATTGTTTCTAAGAAAATATCTGATCCAATAGTACGTATGCTTTGCCCATTTAAATCTTCAGGAGTTTCAATTGCGTTGTCAGTTACCATATTGCGAGTCCCCTGATACCAGTTAAAGGACAAAATTTGCAAATTCTCATTTTCAGCCAGATCGTCAGACCATCCCTGAAACAAATCCGAGTTTGTCACTTTTTGAATCTCGTCATAATTTTCAAAAAGGTAGGGCCCCTGGAGAATTCCGATTTCCTCCTGGTAGTCACCGAGAATAGCCGCATCTGAGAGAGTGCCTACGTTAGATCCTGCTTTAGCTTGTTCCTGAATACCGGGTGTATCACCTAAAGAGGAATTCGGGAAAAGCTCAACTTCGAGATCACCGTCAGTTTCTTCTTCCACATTTTCTTTAAACTGCTCTAATCCTGCATACATTGGGTCATTCTCTGAAACGACAATTCCTACCTGCAACGTATAGGAAGCATCGCCTCCTCCTGAATTTGAACCAGAACCAGAATCAGAGTCTGAGTTCTCGTTTTCAGAACTTCCGTAGTTACCCCCACAGGCACTGAGAACCAATAAACTCGCCGCGCTTACAACAGTGAAACTTTTTTTCATCATACTTCACTCCTTGATAGATTAGTAAAATTAATAAAATTCCCCTGAAATAACTGCTCCACATCGTTTTGTATGGTTTCTTTCGTAATGGTGAGCCCCTGGTTTTCTAACCGTTGATAACGTTGGGCTAAAATGGGTGAGAATGTCTGGCGAAAATGGCTCCATTTATATAGCAATTGCTCAAAAACCCGGCAGTCCGAATGCTGCGGTATGAAGTGCAGGCCAAGCTGGTCCATTCTCATTGTGGTAATTTCTTCAATTAACTGAGGTGTATTTAAAAACCACCAGCATCCAAAAAGCATGACGTTTTTAAATTTTTGGGCAATAACAGTTAATTCGTATTGATTTTCGCGTGCAAGCACAGTAATTAAAAACTTTTGTTCTGGTAAGCGCATACATAATTGTTCTAAATAAGCAAACGATGTTTGGCCCACGCCGTCACCAGCGATACCTAGATCTGGATTTAACTGTCGTTTCGTGCCAAGCATTAAAGACATAGGCAGATTGTATTCTTCACAGACAGGAAGGACACACTCTTCTAAAAGAAGGGTTTCATAATCTTTTTTTGGAAAATCCCAAGGAAGAGAGGCTGCCATGTAAACTGGCTTCATTTTTTGCACCCAAAAGCGTAGAAATTGTTTTGTTTCTTCGATGGTGGAAGTATCGATTTCTTCAGAAATAGAATAACCATCCTGATGTATTGTTTTAGAGGCATTTTCCCAATCATTAATTAATGGGTCGACCCGTAAAGCAGGAATGAAATTTTTTGAAGAGAAGAAGACCCCCTGGTCCCAATATTTTCTTTCTTCTTCATCAAAAGGGTTATTAGTCATGACAAAAGAAGAAACATTGGCTTTGTTCATAATATAAGTAACGTAATCATCGTTGTTGATTTTCGAAAAGTATTCGCGAATATCATTTAAATCTTTGGAAAAGGGAATATCGAGTTCCTTTAGAACCGTAAGTACGCCCAATGAAGCTTCACTGATGGGGGAGCGTTTTACAAATAGCTCTTCCCATACAAATTCAGCCTGCGTTTTTTGGGGAAGCATCAAAAATTTCTGGTAATCGATGTCAGCCCAAAGGGTCGCTTCCGAAATTAAATAGTGATAGGTTAATAATTCATCAATACCGTGTAAACATAGCTGGGAAAAAGAGTCAGGAAATAGGTGTGTATGCATATCAATGACCGGAATTTCGTTTATGGTATCGCTTACAATTTTTTCAATACTATTATTCATTATTTCACCTCCATGTGTTATTCAAAGTAATTGCTGTAATTTGTTTTTAAACTGGCCATATCAATGTTTACGAGGGCCATATGCTCCTGCATGATTCGCTCTGCTTCTGTTTCATTTTGGTTTTTAATAGCTTCTACGATTTCTTTGTGTTGAGTCACAATTTTTTCCCAATTAAGCTCGGAAGCCAGACTAAGCATCCTGGTACGATTTAGGTGGACCATCATGTTTTGTACTGATTGCCACGTTCGTTCTTTATTACAGCCTATAAAGATCGTGTGGTGAAATTCTTCATCTAGCTGAAACAATCTTTGATGATTTTTTTCTGAAATACTATTATCCTGCAACAGAAGATTTTCCGATAAATGTTGAAGAAAAGTACTGTTGATATTTTGGCAGGCGAGTTTTACTACAGCGATCTCCATATGTTCACGCATAAAGCGTCCTTCTTCTACATCTTCTTCTTTAATAAGAGAAATAAAAGAACCACGCTGGGGGTATACGTCAATTAACCCCTCCTGAGATAGACGTACAAATGATTCACGCACTGGCGTTCTGCTTACTTCGAGTGTTTCAGCAATCTTGTTTTCAGAGACTCGTTCTCCTGGTTTAAGCTCCAACTTAATAATTTTATCTTTAATAGTTTTATAAGTATTGCTTCGCGCTGTTTGCTGCATCATTCTGAACACCTCCTTGGTATTCTAGTATACAAGTATACTAGCATGGTAATTGTTGAAGTGCAATAGTTTATCGGATTTAAAATACGCCAAAATCCTAGAAGAATGATTTAGATAAGACTAGAATGCCTTAGAAGAGGGATTTTGCTATATTAAATTTAAAGTTTGAAGAGTTTTAGTCGTGAAGGAGGAAGTGAAAATTGAGTTCTAGCTTTGAACCACAAAGAAGAATAAAAGAATTGGAAGATAATTTTTTAGTACAGGACTGGATGGACTCTGCGCCTTTGACTGCGCAGGCAGATAACAGTGTACAGGAGCTGGCAGAATTGATGGCAGATTCCCAAAAAGAAAGTGCAGTCATTGTAAGCAGTGATAATAAACCAATTGGACTCGTTACGCCGCGACTTATGCTGCCATATCTCTTATCTGGTGCAGGAAGCAGTCCGGTTGCTGATTTTTTAGGTAAGGAAGATTTTATTATCATTCAGCAAAATGAGCCGTTGCTGAATGTTTATAGAAGTAATGTGGCATGGTTTATCGTTAGAGACGAGAACAATAAATTATTAGGTTTGCTAAATAGAAATAATATTTCGGATGGACTATCAGATTTATTGCAAAAAGCAGATAAACTCGAACATACAGCTGAAATTTTGGACATTGTCTTAGAAAGAGCTTACGAAGGGGTTGCAGTAGTAGATCATAATGGGATTATTATTCAATTTAATGATGCTTACAGCCGATTTATTGGGATTGATAAACATTATGCGTTAGGAAAACAAGTGGAAGAAATCATAGAGAATACAAAGTTACATCAAACGATCCGAACCGGCCTTCCAGAGCGCGGGGCTATTCAGTATATTAATGGCCAGGCTATGGTTGTTCACCGGCTGCCACTATGGAAAAACGGCAAAGTGGTGGGTGCTGTGGGAATGCTTATCTTTGAAGGGTTAAACGAATTGTATAAAATTTATGAAAATATGCAGAAAAGCTATAGAAATGAGCAATTAACAAACGAAGCTGTGAATGTAAGTACAGAACGAAGTGCCCGGTTCACGCTCGATGAAATTATTGGACAAAGTGAAAGTACCATGCATTCAAAATCGTTGTCACGGAAAGTGGCTAAAAAACATATAACTGTGCTTATAACTGGGGAAAGTGGAACTGGGAAGGAAATGTTTGCTCAAAGCATCCATGAATTAAGCCCTTTTTCAACTGGTCGGTTTGTAAGCGTCAATTGCGGAGCAGTACCAGAGCAGTTAATTGAATCCGAGCTTTTTGGCTACGAGGAAGGGGCTTTTACTGGAGCGAAAAAAGGAGGAAAACCAGGGAAGTTTGAATTGGCTCAAAAGGGAACATTATTTTTAGATGAAATTGGCGAGATGCCCTTATATATGCAGACGAAACTGCTCCGCGTGCTGCAGGAGAGAGAATTCGAACGGGTGGGCGGACTGGAGTCGATTCAAACAGACGCCCGTATTATAGCTGCATCGAACCGGAATCTATATGACGAAGTGAAAAAGGGAAACTTCCGGGAGGATTTGTACTATAGAATTAACATCGTAGAAATTCCCGTTGCCCCTCTTCGGGAAAGAAAGGAAGATATCCCTTCTCTCGTTTCCCACTATTTAACGTCAATATGCAACAAGCATAAGGTGCAGGAAAAATCTATTTCCTCCGAAGCCCTTCAAGTCTTTATTCAATATAAATGGGAAGGAAATATTCGGGAGTTAAGAAACGTCATAGAGAATCTGGTGATCTTATTGGAGGAAGAAGTAATAGAAAAGAAACATATGCCTCCTTATTTATCGGTGGAGCCCGAGGACAGAAATATAAAGGGAGAACTTCCAATTCTGAAAGCCAATGATGAAGAAAAAGAAAAGCAGATTATTAATAATTCTCTTGAAAAAAATCAAGGTAATAAATTAAAAACGGCAAAAGAATTGGGCATTCATCGCACTACTCTATATCAAAAGTTAAAAAAATATAACCTAAAGTAAATGTATAAATTAATAACACTTAAACTGTAGATTGTACAAACAACCTACAGTTTTTATTTTGTAAGCGTTATTATAAAGGGATTTGAAAGTTGGCATGCTTTTTGCAATAAGAATGATAGAAAGGAGGAGAAATTTAATGAATATACCTACAGCTTTTCAATCACCAGCAATTATTCACTATGGAAAAGGGTCCTTTCAACAGGTAGGAAAAGAAACCATCCGAAAAGGGAAAAAAGCACTTATTATCAGTGATCAAATGATGGAAAAATTAGGATACATTGAGAAGTGTCGTACTTATTTGCAGGAAGAAAATGTAGAGAGCGTCGTTTATAACGGAGTAGGATCAGAACCCACAGACAAGTTCGTGGAAGAAGCATTACATTTCTTCCACCGGGAGGAGTGTGATGTGATTTTATCCATAGGCGGGGGAAGCTGCATTGATACAGCTAAATCTGTAGCGGTGCTCAGCACCAATGGTGGATATATCGGTGATTATATGGGTGGAAAAAAGCAGGCTTCCCATTTACCTTCGCCTCATATCGCCATTCCAACCACCGCCGGTACTGGCTCGGAAGCTACAGACGTTACGATAATTACAAACACTGCTAATGAAGTGAAAATGATGATAAAACAGCCGGCATTTTTGCCCGAAGCAGCTATTATCGACCCGGAGCTTTCTAAATCGGCTCCTGCAAAAGTCAAAGCTGCTACCGGAGTAGACGCTTTAAGTCACGCCATTGAAGCATATATTTCTCAAAAAGCACATCCACTGTCAGATATGATGGCACTTTCGGCAATGAAATTAATCGTGCCCAACCTACAAAAAACGTATAACAATTCAGAAGACGTAGAGGCACAGGAAAAAATGGCTTTAGGTGCCCTTCAGGCAGGCTGGGCTTTTTCAAACTCGTCTGTATGCCTGGTTCACGGGATGTCGCGTCCTATTGGAGCTCTTTTTCATGTACCACATGGTTTTTCAAACGCTATGCTGCTGCCAGCTGTAATGGAGTTCAGCCGTGAAGCTGCCATTAAACGTTTAGCAGATTTAGGCAGGATCTTCGAGCCGGAAGCTGAAAAATATACAAATGAAGAAGCGGCGGATATTGCTATTAGTTCCGTGAAAGCACTTTGCCGAAATTTGCAAATACCTAATCTGCAGGAATGGGGAATTGAACAAAAAGAATTTGAAAGCGCTATCGATAAAATGGCGAAGGATGCATTTGAAAGCGGAAGTCCTGAAAAAAACCCTAAAGTACCTTCTAAGGAAGAAATGAAAGAGTTATACCGGATTTGCTATAACTATAATTATGCTGAAGAAACCGTTAGGTAGCCGGGAGGGGAAAAATGAATATTGTCGGAATGTTAGGGCTGATTGCTTCTCTTGCGCTGTTAATATATCTTACGATGAAAGGCATTAACATTATCGTAGCAGCGCTGCTTAGTTCTATTGTTGTTGCATTAACAGGAGGGTTAAATCTTCAAAATGCCCTCTTGGATAACTATATGACCGGTTTTACTGATTACTTTGCTTCGTGGTTTTTAGTATTTCTTCTTGGAGCAATTTTTGGGAAAATCATTCAGGAAACCAAAGCGGCAGACAGTATTGCCCATTGGACGAAAGAAAAGCTTGGAGCGAAACGGGCAGTTTTTGCAGTTGTAGCTGCTGCTGCGATTATGACGTACGGTGGTGTTAGTTTATTTGTAGTCGGCTTTGCGGTTTATCCTATTGCTGTTTCGTTGTTCCAGGCCGCAAATCTTCCCCATAGGTTTATCCCGGCAGCGTTAGTGTTTGGTTCTATTTCGTTTACGATGACAGCTCCGGGATCTCCGGAGATTCAAAATATTATACCAACAGAATTTTTTGACACGGCTCCTACCGCGGGGGGAGTCATAGGTGTACTCAGTGCTCTGCTGGTGATGGTAACTGGTGGTTGGTGGCTTGGGAGAATGGTTAAAAAGGCCAGCGATAATGGAGAAGAGTTTTCTCTCCCTTATGGACCTTCTAACGAGGCCAAAGAGGAAACTGCTGCAGCAGTTGAAGCAGAAGAGAGCGAGCCGGAGCACGATCCGGACCCGGAGCATCAGCAAAAACTGCCGAATATTTTCCTGGCTTTCGCTCCTTTAGTGTTAGTAATTATTATCCTAAACGTGTTATCTCAGTTTATCGATCCTACATCTTCTTTGTTGATAGCTTTAACTGCAGGAATCGCATTAGCGTGTGTCAGTATGAGTAAATACCTGCAGGCTTTTTGGGATTACCTGGCTACCGGTACGCAGAATGCTTTAGTAGCTTTAGCAAATACATGTGCCGTGGTTGGCTTTGGAAGCGTAGCAGCTCAAGTAGCAGCTTTTGATACCGTAGTTGATGGACTGGTAAATATGCCAGGCCCGCCATTATTAGGTTTAGCTATAGGTGTAACAGTTATTTGTGGCATTACAGGCTCGGCCTCCGGAGGGTTGGGTATTGCACTCCCTATCCTGGCGCCTATTTACATGGCTCAAGGATTGAATCCGGGGGACATGCACAGAATTTCTGCGCTGGCTTCCGGGGGCATCGACTCCCTTCCGCATAATGGTTATGTTGTCACTACAATAAGGGTTATATCTGGAGAAACGCATAAAAGGTCTTATAAACCTATATTTTTTGTAAGCGTTATCGTGCCTTGTATTGTTCTATTCCTGGCTGTCATGGCTTATTCAATTTTTTAAAACAGTTTACTATATTAAAGGAGGAATTTTATTATGAAGGAACAAGCAGTAACAACCTTAAAGAATTTTATCGGCGGCGAATGGGTGGCGTCCCGGTCCGCCACCGACAAGGTATACAACCCGGCCACCAGTGAGGTGATCGCGCACGTGCCGCTTTCCTCGAAGGACGAAGTGGACGAGGCGGTGAAGGCGTCCAAAGCGGCGTACCGCGACTGGTCGAAAAAGCCCGTTCCGCAGCGCGCCCGCATTCTGTTTGCCTACCAGCAGCTGCTCATCAGCCACTGGGACGAGCTCGCCGAGATCATTACGCTTGAAAACGGCAAAAACCTGAAGGAGGCCAAAGGGGAAGTGCAGCGTGGCATCGAGTGCGTGGAATTTGCCGCCGGGGCCCCGACGCTCATGATGGGCGACCAGCTGCCGGACATTGCCACCAACATCGAGTCCGGGATGTACCGCTACCCGATCGGCGTGGTCGGCGGGATCACCCCGTTCAACTTCCCGATGATGGTGCCGTGCTGGATGTTTCCGCTCGCGATCGCCTGCGGCAACACGTTCGTAATGAAGCCGTCCGAGCGGACCCCCATGCTCGCGAACCGGCTGGCCGAGCTGTTCGAGGAAGCCGGGCTTCCGAAGGGCGTGCTGTCCGTGGTGCACGGCGCGCATGACGTGGTCAACGGGCTGCTGGAGCACGACGATGTGCCAGCGATTTCCTTTGTCGGCTCCCAGCCGGTCGCCGAATACGTGTATAAAAACGGCACGGCGCACGGCAAACGCGTCCAGGCCCTCGCCGGGGCAAAAAACCACACGCTTGTCATGGAGGATGCGGATCTCGATAACGCGGCCTGGCAGATTCTGAACGCCGCCTTCGGCTCCGCCGGGGAACGGTGCATGGCCGCTTCCGTCGTCGCGGTGCAGGAAAGCGTCGCCGATCAGCTGGTGGACAAAATCCAGGCGTATGCCGACGACGTCACTATCGGCAACGGCCGCGAAAAGGACGTGTTCCTCGGGCCGGTCATCCGCGAGGGCCACCTCGAGAAAACGAAGGCCTACATTGACAAAGGCGTGGAAGAAGGCGCGACGCTCGTGCGTGACGGCCGCCAGGACGAGGTCGCCAAGGACGGCTACTTTATCGGGCCGACGATTTTTGACCACGTGCAGCAGACGATGACGATCTGGCAGGACGAAATCTTCGCGCCGGTCTTATCCATTGTGCGGGTGCCGGACCTGACCGCCGGCATTGCGTGGGCGAACGAGTCCCGCTTTGCGAACGGCGCCTGCCTGTTTACGAGCTCCGGGCACAGCGTCCGCGAATTCCGGGAAACCATCGACTCCGGGATGCTCGGCATCAACGTCGGCGTGCCCGCCCCGATGGCGTTCTTCCCGTTTTCGGGCTGGAAGGATTCCTTCTACGGCGACCTGCATGCGAACGGCAAGGACGGGGTGGAATTCTACACCCGCAAAAAAGTGGTGACTGCCCGCTGGTGACTGTATATAAAAAGAGTAACCCCTTGTTAAATACGCGGGGTTACTCTTTTTTATTTCCTTATCGTTATCGTTAAAAATTATAAAGTAGGAAGCTTCGGGTGTAAAAAATTGCCGCCTTTGTTTATTTCTTGTCCATGTCTGGAAGAGTGTTGTGCATATAGTCAGGAGCAGGCTTCAGCTCGGGCTTGCCACCATGAGCCTTTGGTTCAGAGACATATTCAAAGGAGTGGCCGTCCGGTGCTTTATCCTTCAGCCAGCTGAGATTCGCGCTCTGCTCGCCTTCTGAGAAGTTCATCAGCTGATGGGAAAACTCGGTTGCTTCCCACTGCTCCGGTACGGTGGATGGTGCCGTGAAGCCTTCTTTTTGCTCGAGTTCTTTAATCGCTGCGGCCCACTGGTTCTGGTGCATCGTGTCCCGGGCGAGTAAGAAGGAAAGCATCTGGCGGACGCCTTTGTCCTCGGTCATTTCATACAGGCGGGCCACCTGGAGGCGTCCCTGTGATTCCGCGTTAAGGTTGGCCCGGAAATCACTGAGCACATTGCCGCTCGCAACAATATAGCCGGCGTTCCAAGGGACGCCATTGCTGTCTTTAGGCACAGCGCCAAGGCCGGAAACAATCGCATGCTGTGGATTCATGTCACCCATGATGGATTCAACGATTGGATTTTTAGCTGCTTCTTCCTGTTCTTCCACAGGTGCGTCATCAAGCAGCTGGGCGATCATGGTCGCGATCATTTCGATATGGCCGAATTCTTCCGTACCAGTATCCATTAACATGTCTTTATACTGCTCGTTGCCACGGGTGTTCCAGCCCTGGAACATGTACTGCATCGCTACAGAGATTTCTCCGAACTGGCCGCCGAGGATCTCCTGCAGCTTTTTGGCATAGACGGGATCCGGGCGGTCTGGCTTCGCGTGAAATTGCAGCTCTTTACGGTGAAAAAACATAAATGAATAACCCCTTTTTGTAATAAATACTTAGTTTATCTAGTTGAATTTGTATCGTCCATTTCGTAAATAAAACAACATATCACCCTGGCGTTCGGGTAAGCCGCCCTCCTTTCCAAAAATCATAAAAAAAGAGCCAGAAAAAGGAGGCATCTCCCTTCTCTGGCTCATAACTCAGCTTTTATCTGGTTATTACCGCCATGCAATATGATGTACTGCTTATGTTATAGCCAATAATTGAAATATTTAAACGTAGAGCCTCTATTATTTTAAAAGCCTGCAGCATTTTTAGGAATACGAAGATTTTTATAAGCCGGTTGAAAGTGTGCTAATATAAATATGCTGCTTTCGTACGTCATTTCACATGAAAGACAAGGGAGGAGGAAGCAAAATGAAGCTTGATAGGTTTACTTTGGGACAGGTATTTGAAACGAATACATACAGGGTAACAAAGGAGGATGTCCTGCGGTTCGCACGCGAATTTGACCCGCAGTATATGCATATAGATGAAGAAAAAGCTGCTGCAGGAAGATTCAACGGTATTATTGCCTCGGGTATTCATACGATCAGCATCACGTTTAAGCTCTGGGTGGAAACAGGGATGTACGGCGACGATGTCATAGCAGGTACGGAAATGAATCATATTAAATTCATGAAGCCGGTGTACCCGGACGACGAGCTGCGGGCGTATGCTGAAGTAACAAGGATAGAAGCGAAAAAGGAAACGGAAGGTATTCTTACGGTAATGCTGAGAACATACAATCAGACGGATACAAAGGTATTTGAAAGCGAATTGTCGGCTCTGATTAAACGCTAATCTCATATAGAAAAAGCCAGCCGTGTATTAACAACGGGCTGGCTTTTTCGTATTACTATGAGCTGCCGCCTTTAGCAAATTCACGAAGACGTTTCAGGTGAATCGGAGCATCCATCTGGTCATCAACGTTCATTTCAATAAAATGGAGGGTATCCTTCCGATCAAGACGTGCAACAGCCTCCTCGAATTCAGCGGAGGAGGAAACGCTTATTGTTTCGGCGTCCGGATAAAAGCTTTTGACGAGCTGAATATAGTCCCAGCGTGGGATGTCGTTGTAGCGGGCATGTGTATTTTCTGTATTTAAATAACGTTCTACAGTGTAGCCGTCATTGTTTAAAAAGAAAATCACCGGCTTAAGATTCTGTTCGGCCATTGCGCTCAGCTCCTGGGCGGTCAGCTGAAACGACCCGTCTCCGATAAATAAAAGCACGCGCCGCTCCGGAGCTGCAAGCTGGGCCCCAAAGGCTGCCGGCAGGGCGTAACCAATACTCTGCCACGAGCCCTGGGAAATAAACAACGTATTCTCCGGGAGACGTACATGCGGCAGACCGTAGGAAAAGGTGCCGGTTTCAGCGACAACAATATCCTCGGGGCGGAGCATTTTTTGGATAATAGGATAGTACGTTTCTGCCAGCAGCCGTTCGGAATAGTTTTCAGACGGAAAATCATAGAAGGACGGAAAATATTCCGGCCCTTCAAATGTACGGCATTCCATCAGAGTAAGAGCATCAATTACTTCATCGACCGCCGTATTGTAACGGGCTTTGTTTTGGATGGAAATATTCTGCGGCTGGATGTCAATCCGCTTCTCCACGGGTAGATCGGCGGTGAATTTCGCCATATTAAAGTCGGATTCAAGCAGGCCGGCAGTGATAATTAAATCGGCGTTTTCTACATAATCACGCACCTGCTGGCTGCCAAAGGCACCACCGTATATGCCGATATAGAGCGGGTGCTGCTCATTAAAACCGCTTTTTCCCTGCATCATCTGGGCAGTTGGAATATTTAAGTGTTCCGCCAGCTGTAAAATAGTGTTCTCCATATGGTAGCGGGACGTAAAAATATCCACTAGCAGCACTGCATTTTCTACCTGATTGATTGTTTCTTTCATCAGCTGTGCTGTTTCCTGCACGACGAGCTCGTCGCTCGTATAGGAGAGCTCCTGCTGCACTCCAGGCATTTCGATGGAAGTCGCTGCCACGTCCTGGGGGACGTCAATGTAGACCGGCTTTCGTTCGCGGACAGCGGAGGCGATCGCTTTCGGAATTTCAGCGGTGGCGTTTTCAGCGGTGATTTTTACTGCATAGCACGTGATTTCCTGATGCATACGCAGAAATACCGAGTAGTCGCCGTCCATCAGGGTATGATGGGCTTTAACACCATTTTCCTGCATGGATGAGGCCGGAGATCCGACAATTTGGATTAACGGTATGTGTTCACTGTAGGCGCCGGCGACAGCGTTTGAAGCGCTCAATTCCCCGACACCAAATGTAGTGATTAAGGCGCTTAGCCCTTTGACATGGGCGTATCCATCAGCGGCGTAGCCGGCATTCAACTCATTTCGGTTATCGACAAAGCGTATGCCGCTGTAGCTTTCAAGTTCATCAAGCAGGGCGAAGTTATAGTCGCCCGGTACGCCGAATATTTCTGTGACGCCTTCTTTTTCAAGGCAGTCGTATAAAAAAGAACTGACTGTTTGTTGTGCTGCCATAATGTACCTCCTGAACTGGATAATAGTAGGCTGTTCCCGTATTAGCAGGAATTTAGACATAAACCAGGAGGGGAATTGCCTGCAGCAGTAAATAATTACAAAAATACCTGTCCCTACAGGGTAGTAATAATCGGTCCGTCCTTAGTGAGAATAATTGTATGCTCGTACTGAGCTACATAGCTGTCATCAGTCAAAAGGGTCCATTCGTCGTCAGACTGGAAAACCTCCTCTTCTGAAGTAGAGATAAACGGCTCAAAGGCAATGACTGTGCCATCCTTTAAAATTTCATCGTCCCAGCGGGAGAAATAGCTGAAAATATGCTCCGGAGGCTCATGAATCGAGCGCCCAATACCGTGGCCGGTGAGATTTTTGATAACAGTTAATCCGTGCTTTTTAGCCACATTGTGCACAGCTTTTCCGAGCGCGCTTTTTTTCGCCCCGGGTTTAGCTTTCTCAAGGCCGGCGTCAAACGCTTCTTTCGCAGCATCGCATATTTTCTGTAACACGGGGTCGGCTTTACCGACCACAAAGGAAACCCCGGTATCGGCGAAATAACCATTTTTCGAGCCGGAAACATCAATATTGACCAGGTCGCCCTCCTGAATGGTCCTCTCGCCCGGAATTCCGTGCGCGACTTCCTCATTGATGCTGATGCACGTCTGCCCGGGAAAATCGTACACGCCCTTTGGGGCAGACTGAGCCCCTGATTGGTTGAAAAGCTCTTCTGCCATGTCATCAAGTTCCTTTGTTGTGATCCCCGGTTCGGCTGCCTGGACTAATTTGTCGCGAATCGCTCCGCAAATTTCGCCAATTTCCCGTAGCCCCTGAAAATCCTCTTCTGTTTTTGCAATCATTGTGTATCCTCACTTTTTAAGCAGTTTATGTTGATCATTTCATTTAGATTCTATCATAAAAAATTTGAGGGGAACTGCCTGGACGATGAAAATATCTTCCTTGTTTGGACGGCTTCTTTTTCGTGAATAAATATTAGTAAGAAAGGACGTGATTGGTTGAACCGTTTACAATACGAAAAATCGCCCTATCTCCAGCAGCATAAAAGCAACCCGGTGGACTGGTATCCATGGGGAAAAGAGGCTTTTGAAAAGGCAGAGGCAGAAAACAAACCACTAATGGTCTCCATTGGCTACTCGACCTGTCATTGGTGCCATGTGATGGAGCAGGAAAGCTTTGAAAACGCAGAAGTGGCTGCGGTATTAAATGAGAAATTTATACCGGTGAAGGTAGATCGGGAGGAGCGCCCGGATGTGGATGCCATCTACATGTCAGCATGCCAGGCGATGAACGGTCACGGCGGCTGGCCGCTGAACGTGTTCATCACACCGGATCAGAAGCCCTTCTATGCGGCCACCTATATTCCCCGGAATCAAATGGGCAGCATGCCTGGGATTATGGACGTCCTGAGCCAGCTTTCAGATATTTACCGGGACGATCCCGAGCGGGTGGCGCAGGTGGGCAGTGATATTTCCAAAGCGCTGGAGCCGCGGGCTGTGGAAACGAGACAGTTGAATATCAACAACGTGCATACAGCGTTCCGGGCCTTTACCCAGCAGTTTGATTCCTCCTACGGCGGATTCGGCTCTGCGCCGAAATTTCCAAGCCCTCATATTGTGATGTACCTGCTGCATTACTATCATCAGTTTGAAAGCGAGGGCGCGCTGTACATGGCCACCTCCACGCTTGATGCGATGGCTTCTGGAGGCATCAGAGACCATATTGGCGGTGGTTTTTCCCGTTACGCGACAGATCAGGCGTGGTTGGTGCCCCATTTTGAAAAAATGCTGTACGATAACGCGCTGCTTTTAATGGCTTATACGGAGGCCTACCAGCTGACAGGCGAAACGAGATATAAGGAAGTGGTGGAGGAAATTATTGAGTACGTCCACCGGGACCTTACGCATGAAGAAGGTGCGTTTTTTTGCGGAGAGGATGCTGACAGCGAAGGGGAAGAGGGCAAATTTTACGTCTGGACCCCGGAGGAGATTGAAGACGTGCTCGGGGAGGAGCGCGGTGAACAGTTCGCTATTGAGTATGGTATCGACCCCGCCGGAAACTTTGAAGGAAAAAGCATTCCTAACCGGATCAACCGTCCGACTGCCGGCTGGAGCGATGCCGAACGCCGCGGGGCGCTGCAGGACTTGTACGAACATCGGGAAAAGCGGGTTCGTCCGTTCCGGGATGAAAAAATACTAACGTCCTGGAATGGCTGGATGATTGCCTCGATGGCTAAAGCAGGACGGGTGTTTCAGGAGGAAAAATGGACAGAATTTGCTGAGGAGGCGTACCGTTTTATTGAAAACCGGCTCCAGGATCAAAACGGCCGCTTTAAAGCCCGCTGGAAGGATGGCGACGTGCAGTACGATGCGTACGTGGATGACTATGCCAATATGATCTGGGCCAGCACCGAGCTGTATGCCTCGACGTGGAAGCCGGAGTATATTGAAAAGGCATCTGACTGGGCAGAAACGATGATCAGCTACTACTACGACCGGGAAAACGGCGGGTTCTTTCTGACAGCATCCGATGGGGAATCCCTTTTGTTCCGGCCGAAGGAAGCGTTTGACGGAGCCGCTCCTTCCGGCAACAGTGTAGCTGCGGTACAGCTGATGAGACTCGCCCATCTTACCGGCAATATGGAATTTGAACGGACGGCTGAAAAAACGTGGGAAGCTTTTTCGGCTTCAATCGAACAGGCGCCGACTGCCTTTGGGCATCTTATGCAGGGGCTGGTGCTTTTTCACGGAGACAGAAAGGAAGTAGTTATCCGGCCTGCACAGGATGATGAAGCGTTTCGGGTAAAAACCTACATTCAGCGTGCCTTTCATCCGGAGGTGACAAGTCTGGTTGCCGAAGAGGACACTGATCTCAGCCGGGCGGCCCCGTTTGCAGAGGATTATCCGGTGCAAAACGGAAAGACCACTATTTATGTCTGCCGGGGCTTTTCCTGCCATGCGCCTGTACACAGTACGGAGAGCATGAAATATTTATTCGGCGCCGGGCAGGACAACCAATGACCATTATTACGGTGGAAGCAGAAAACAACGCATGGATCCCGGATATGTCCGAACGGCTTAAGCGTTATTTTCCTGAAGCCAGGCTGATCGAGCGACTTGCGGAAATTCCTGAGGATCCGTGGGAGTGGGTCGAGGCTGAACGACAGCGGAACCGGGAGGCGAAGCAGTGGGAAGAGGAAGGCGTGCCGGTAATCGTGGAAGGAGATGTGCTTGCCCCGTTTATGAAGGCCTGGATGCACTATTTCCGCAGGCCCTGGCCGGAGCTGTACGAGCTCGATGATTACTACCGCAAGCGTCTGCAGGACTTTCGGCTTCATCTGTCGCAGCGGTACGTATTCATCCAGCAGGAGGAAAAGAAAAAATGGCGGTGGCCGAAGCGGAAATCTCCGCTCGAAGAAGAGAAGGAAGCCAAATACCGTTATTACAACGGCATGAAGTCGCATACACCGGAGCTGATAGATCTAGTGTCGTACGACTGGATGGGGGCATATCCTGAATACCTTGAACAGCACTGGCCGGCAGAGCACCCCAAACGGGAATGGCCGATGCAGCTGTATGAGTTTATGGTTTATTTTGCTGCGAATCAGCGGGCGTGACAAAAGTCGCTCCCGTTTTTTCTCTCTTTATTTAAAGCGTGATACAATAATAAAAGCATGTAATGAAGGGTTCTGACAACATGAGTGCCATTGTGGAATTTGTTTTAATCGCTGTTATTATTTTTACCGGAAGCTTTATCCAGGGCGTCAGCGGCTTTGGTTTCGGCTTGTTCGTGATGAGCTTTGTGCCGTTTTTCTTTACGCTGCAGTTCAGCTCACTCCTCGTTATTTCACTTTCGGTTATTACCGCCCTGAGCATTATAGGCAAGGTCTATAAACACATCCAGTGGGCGCAGCTCGGATATTTGCTGGCAGCCACCGCAGCAGGAAGATTTGCAGCTTTTTTTATACTACATAACTTTGGGGAAATGGACATCCTGAAAAAAGTACTCGGTCTCGTGCTTCTCGGCATGGTCGTGTATACCTTTGCCCAAAAGCCGGATAAAAAGCTGCGGCCGGTCCCGAAATGGGTTCCGCTCACGCTTGGCTTCTGCGGTGGGCTGGTAGGAGGCGTATTTGGTGTCGGCGGTCCTTTTTTTGTTGTTTATTTTTTATTAACCACAGCCAACAAGTATCATTACACAGCGAACCTGCAGATTACATTCTTAATCGGAAGTCTTTTGACCGTTCTTGCCCACGCAGGCGCCGGCGACTATTCAAAGGAGCTGCTGCTTTATATTCCAATAGGAATCGTGTGTGTGCTGCTTGGAACAAGAATTGGCATCCGCTATTTTGAAAAGCTGCCGCAAAAGCATATTCGTACACTCACGGCCGTTATTATTGGAATAGCCGGTCTCAATATGCTGTTTTTTGCTTGAAACTAAAATGGAAAGGAGGAGTTCCCTGATGCCGAGGCAGCGAACAATCGACCGAAGAACGCTTTTTCAGGAAACGGAAAGGCTAATCATGGAAGAAGGCTACCATTCGTTTCATTTCAAAGCCCTGTCGGAGCGACTCGGGGTGGCGAGAAGCACTATTTACAACTATTACGCTAAAAAGGAAGAATTAGTGACGGCCTATATGCTCGACAAGCTGGAGCATGTCTTTGCCCAGCTTGATGAAGCCGACCGGCAGCCGGATTTTTCCATACGGATGAAGGCCTATATCCGGGTGTGGGTGCAGCAGGCCTCGGTCCATCAGGCCTTTGACATTTTCCCGGTTATGGACCACCATGCTTCGGCGCAGGTGGAAATAAACGTAGAACAGCTACAGCAGTACCTGGGCATGCTCGGGAGCCGTGCGTATACAATGATTGAAGCCGGCAAAAGAGAAGGAGCTATCCGCGGGGACCTCCCGACACATGGCATCACAAGGATGCTGATGGTGTCCGTACAGGCGCCGGATCCGTCCCTGAATGAGGAGGAGTGGGTGGAGACCATTTATAATATTTTTTTAAACGGTATCAGACATCCATAAATAATTTTTAAATTTAAATGACACTAGTGTCATTTTCGTTCAAAACAAAGTATACTGGGGGTAATGATACTGGGGGGAAAAACGTGAAAAAAATAATTGCAAAACCAAAGCTGATTTTATTATTTATTGCGATGCTGGTCATTGTCGGTACGTTGTCTTTTTTCCAGCTGCCGCAAAAAGAAATTCCATCAACAAATCCACCGGTGGGACAGGTGACTACGGTCTATCCCGGAGCCTCGGCCGAAGAAGTGGAAACGACGGTCACGAATCAGCTCGAGGAAGAGCTTGATAACGAATCGGCCACAGCGTCTATTTCTTCGGTCTCCTCACCCGGGCTGTCGTCCATTACTGTAGAGCTTGATGAGAGCACGGAAAACCCGGAGCAGGTGTGGAACAGTCTTGAACAGAGGCTCTCACAGGTAAGCACCTCGTTTCCGGACGATGCCGAAGAGCCGTCCATCAACAGTGAACTGAGCCAGCAGGGGCTCGCTATCTATCAGCTCACGGTGGAGGAGGAAGCGGTTCCGGAGGCGGTACAGTTAATTGAGAACTGGGAGCAGCGGTTCACCGGGCTACCTGATATCGACAGTCTGGAAATCACCGGCGACGTGGAGCGTGAGTTGCAGGTCCGTCTCGACAGTGAAGCACTGGAGGAGGAAGGGCTTCAGTCCGGCCAGGTTATCGGGGCGCTTTCTTCCGCCTCGGAAGTCATTCCGCCCGGCGAATGGCAGCGGGACGGAGAGCAGTACCAGGTAGAGCTTGAAGCGCTTGAAAATGTGGAAGACTGGGAAAACATTGAAATAAGTACGGGACAGCAGAGCAATGGGGAAAGCACTATGCTTGGCGATGTCGCAACTGTGGAAAACACCTATGCTCCGATTGAAGAACAGGTGGAGTATAATCAACAGTCGGCCCTGTCGGTAACATTCTTTCTCGCGGAAAACGCGAGTGTGCCACAGGCGCAAAGCAATTTAGATGAAGTGATAGCGGATTTTAAGCAGCAGCTGCCTGAAGGGATGGAGCTGACCCAGCTATATACACAGGGCGATGTCGTGGATGATTTATTTTCAAGTCTGGCCATCTCCTTCGTGGTGGCATTTGTATCGGTATTAATTGTATGCTCCATCGGTCTGCGGCTGCGGACGGCGCTGTCGGTAGCCATATCGATCCCAGCGGCGCTTGCAATCGGGATGATTCCTCTTCCATTTACCGATGTAGGCCTGAATCAAATTTCTTTAATTGCTTTTATCATCTCACTCGGGATTCTTGTGGATGATGCGATTGTCGTAAACGACAACATTGACCGCCGGCTCCGGATGGGTGACAGCCCAATTGATGCAGCGAGCAACGGAGTGCGCGAAGTGCTTGTCTCAGTTATCGTGTCGACGCTTGCTGTCGTATTCACTTTTTTTCCGCTTTTATTCCTTCCGGGCGCGGCGGGTTCATTTATTCGCCCGCTGCCTGTAGTGCTGATTACGGTATTGATTTCGTCTACACTGCTCGCCATCTTTTTTATCCCTATTTACCGTGGCATTGTGGAAAAAAGAAGAAAGAAGAAGGACAGGCGCCCCTCACCGGGATTTCTGGGCTCCTTTCTTGACCGATCAGCAAGCTGGTACAGTAAACGCGTGCTGACGCGTGTCGTGAAAAGGCCGGTTATTGTGTCGCTTACCGGCCTGATACTCGGGACGTCGGCATTTGCGCTCGTGCCTTATACACCGATCGAATTTTTCCCGGACACGGAGCGGGAGGAAGTATTTATCGAAGCTTCTGTGCCGGAAAATACTCCGCTTGAAGAAACGGAAGCCGAAGCGGAGGAAGTCAGCAGCTGGCTGCAGGAACGAGAGGGAGTAACGTCGGTATCTTCATATGCGGGAACGGAAATTCCTACCGTATTTTCAGGTGGCTCAGGAGGTGGTGCTGCCGGATCAAATGATATGAATTTTCTCGTTTACGTGAATCCTGAAGAAATTCCAGCGAGGCAGGGAAGCGAAATATGGCCGAAAGAAATACGGGACACCTTTGACAATGTTGAAGCTCAGGGGTCCATTGTCGAATCCGGTCCTCCGGTGGGAGCCCCGATTGCAGTCGAGCTCTCCGGAGAAGAAACGGACGAACTATTTTCTGCTGCAGCGGAGGTTGAATCGTTGTTTGCAGAAACAGAAGGTGTTGACTTAGCGGTTTCAAACGCCAATCAGAACGTAAACCAGTGGCAGTTCGAGCGGGACGGAGAAGCTTTGGAAGGTACAGGTGTAACTAATGAGGCCATAAGTACAGAGCTTCGCCTGCTCGGGGAAGGGTTACCATTTGGGCAGTGGAACGAGAATAATGAAATTGTGCCAGTCCAAATAATGTATGATAACGGCGAGCAGGTGACAAACAACGACCTGGACCAGATTGTTATGGCCAGAGACGAAGGCGGCGAAGCAGTTACTTTAAGTGACCTGGGCGAGGGGGTGGAGGAAACGACAACCTCCGCCATTCCGCACGAAAACACGGAGCGGACCATTACGGTACGTGCCTATCCGGGAGATGCTTCTGAGGATGAGATTTTAGAGGCGGCTGGGGATTCTCTTGACTCCATTGAAAATGAATACGGCGGCGTCAATGTCCAGGTGGGGGGAGAGACATCCGAACGAAACGATGTATTTATTGATATCGGACAAATATTTATTGTAGTGGTTTTCCTGCTGCTCATATTATTTGCGCTGCAGTTCTATTCGCTGCGCATCCCGTTTATCGTTTTGAGTGCAGTGTATGTGGCAATCGCAGGGGTCATTCTCGGTTTGTTCCTTACACAGACAGGTCTCGGATTCATGTCGATGATGGGGGCAGTCAGCCTTGCCGGCATCGTCGTACGGAATGCGGTCGTTATGATAGAATTTATGGAACAGCGCATACGGAGCGGTGAAGGTGTTAAAGAAGCCGTGGTGGCAGCGGGGGAAGCACGATTCCGGCCAATTCTTTTGACAAGCCTGACATCCATCGCTGGTCTTCTTCCGATCGCTCTTGGAGACAACCCGTTGTTTCAGCCGCTGGGAACAGCTATTGTGACAGGGCTTGTCTTTTCCACCATCCTGACACTATTGCTGGTTCCGGCCCTGTACACCTGGAAAACGGAAAGCGACCAAAAACGACGTGCGCGAAAATCAAAGAAATAAGGTGAATGGTATTGAAACAGCTCGCAATTATTCCCTGCGGGGCGAAAAAAGCCTGGGACACGGAGCCGGCTCTCGGGCCACTTCCTGTAAAACACGTGTATCAGAGTACGTTTCATCAGCTGTGCCGGGCTTACGCAGAGACATTCGCTGATCAGTGGGCCGTACTCTCCGGGAAACACGGGTTTATGTACCCACAGGAGCTCATTGATACAAATTACGATGTTACATTTGGAAAAGGACAGCAGGATGAGGTTACCCGGGCTTTCTGTATGCAGCAGTGGCAGGAAAAACAGATGAGTGAGTACGACCAATATGTCGTACTGCTCGGCAAAAAATACGATACGGTCGTGACAAGGATACTGCCTATGGAAAGAACTGTTTTTCCGCTCCGGGAATACCGCGGGATGGGGTACATGCAGCAGGCGCTAAAGCAGGCGGTAGCAAGCCATCGCCCGCTTCCCCTTCATGCCCGGGAAGAAGAGTCATGGTAGAAACGATCCTGTTTTTTCTGACAGCAGCTGTCGTGTTAATGGCGCTTACGTACATCCCTGTGCTCGGCACCTATCTATCGTTGTTTCAAACGATGGTGCACGAAAACGGTCATGCTTTCATGGCGCTTGCCACCGGCGGGAGAGTGCGGTCGATCTCTTTATTTTATACGAGGGAGGGACTTGCTGAAACTGGCCATAAGGGCAAGCTTGGCCAGGCGCTTACAACGTTTGCCGGCTATCCGTTTGCAAGCGGAATGGCCGTTCTTTACAGCTGGATATTTACTTCGGGCTGGTACAGCGGACTCATGATTGGCCTCGTAGGCCTGCTCATTTGGAATACGCTTCTATGGGTTCGCAATCCTGCCGGGATTATCTGGGGGCTGGCAGCTTCGGGCGGAGGGCTGTATCTGCTTATCGAAAATATGATTATGCTTATGATGTGGATTATGTTCATTCTCGGCGTGCTTCTGGTTATTCAGTCGGTTCGCTCGGCCTGGATCATTCTGCAGCGGAGTCTGCAGATGCCGGGGGATGCCGGAGATGCTACAGGGATGTACCGGGTGAGCCGCATCCCCGCGCAGGTATGGGGTGTGCTCTTTTTTGCACTGGCGCTTGCAGCCGCATGGTTTTCAGCCGGTTTTTGGCTGCATTGGGACAGTGCTGTACTTATTTAGGGAAAACGCTTAGTCGTTTTCTCTTTTTTATCCGGAAAAACAGGCGGCGTTAACAAACCGAAGCTGTTTTGGTAAAAAGGAAGATTTTAAAGCTTGAAGAATACTTTAAAGCGAAAATGGGAAAAGCTGAAGTGAAAAAGAGATTTTCAGAAATGAGGGATAGCGAGTGACCGAAACCATCAATCCGAGTCAGAAAATATCAGCTTCAGTTGATAAGCTGTGGGAAGAGGAAATAGAGTTTTTGCAGACGATCGCCCGGTTTCCGAGTACGATCGAATATGAAGGTTCGCTTCAATTATACTTAAAGAATTTTTTCCAGAACGAGCTTCAGATGGACGTGGAGACAGTGGATGTCGATGAAAAAGAAATCAGTTCTCTTCCGGGGTACTCCCCGAGCGAGTGGTCCTACGCGGGCCGTCCGGTAGTAGTGGCAAAAGCGCCGGGCAGTTCGAGGGATTCCGGCGGGAAGAGTCTGCTATTCCAGGGCCATGTGGACGTCGTAAGCCCAGAGCCAAAGCACAAATGGAGCGTGGATCCATGGGGAGCCCATCGTATTGGGGACCGTATGTACGGACGCGGTGTACTCGATATGAAAAGCGGCGTTGCGGCAATGATTTATGCCTATAAAGCCATACAGGATGCAGGCTACGAACCGTCAGCTGATTTTTCCATCAAAACGGTTATTGAAGAAGAAGCAACAGGCAACGGAACGCTCGCAGCAGCGAATGCCGGGCACCTGGCTGATGCCGTTCTCATTCCGGAGCCGTTTGGGCAGTGTCCATCCACCGCCCAGCTCGGAAGCATCTGGCTTCGCATTCATATCGATACGAGCAGCAACCTCAAGTCGGATCAAACCGGTGTCGGAGCGAATGCCATCGAAAAAGCACAGAGCGTGATTGAAGCTCTCCAGAGCTACCGGGAATACGTCAACCGGGATGAACAAAAGCCGCCGGAATTTGCTCATATGACAGAACCGATCGACGTTGAGGTGGGAACGATGCACAGCGGGGACTTTGCCTCCAATATTCCTGTAGAAGCGACCCTTGAGGTGAGGTCTGCAATTTACCCGGGGAAGGACCCGGCCGAAGGCAAGCAGGATTTAATCGATTGGATTCTCGATAAAACGAAAGACGATGAATGGCTCCGCGAATACCCGCCCTCTTTCGAATCCTTCGGCTTTCATGCCGAGGGGATGGTGATGCCTGAGGAAGACCCGCTATTTGCCAAGCTCGATGAAGCCCACGAAATGGTGACCGGAAAACAATGCGGCAGACAGGCGATTCCGGTAACGACAGATGCCCGGTATTACGGCCTTTATTATAATACTCCGGTTACATGCTACGGCCCATCTGGGGCAAAGATGCACGAGCCCGATGAATGGGTGGACCTTGAAAGTGTAAAAAATGTAACAAAGGTGTACGCAGACTTTTTAATCCGGTGGTGCGGCATTCATAAAAAGGAAGGGGAAAGCTGATGAGCTATTCGCGAGCCTTGATTGTGATTGATTACACGATGGACTTTGTGGCAGAGGAAGGTGCACTCACCTGTGGAGAGCCGGGACAGAAAATCGAAGGCGCTATTTATCAATTAATCGAAACGTATCAGGCCGCAGGTGATTTTGTCGTATTTGCCCTCGACCGCCACGAAGAAGGAGATGATTATCATCCGGAAACGAAGCTGTTCCCTTCCCATAATATAGCTGGAACGAAGGGGAGGGACCTTTATCGAAGCATTCAGAGCCTGTATGAATCCATGCGACACCAGCCGAATGTTTGGCAGGTGGACAAAACAAGGTATAGTGCATTTGCAGGAACCAACCTGGAGCTGAAGTTAAGGGAACGTGGCATTACCGAGCTTCATCTTGCGGGGGTCTGTACCGATATCTGCATTCTTCATACAGCAGTGGATGCCTACAATAAAGGATTTGATATCGTCATTCATCAGGATGCCGTGGCAAGCTTTGACGAGGAAGGGCACGCGTTTGCGCTGAAACACGCAGAAAACATTTTAGGGGCATCAGTCCAATAGAAAGGAAGAAACTCATGACCGGACAAAACAACCAGGGGCCGCTCGGCGTGGTGCACCAGCAGATCGCTGAAGCGTCCCGGATTATTCAACTGCCAGACACTGTAGAAACAATACTGAAATACCCGAAAAGAAAAGTGGAGGTCCAGTTCCCAGTGGAAATGGACGACGGCCATACGCAGATGTTTACCGGCTACAGGACGCAGCACAATGATGTGCTCGGTCCAGTGAAGGGTGGACTCCGCTTTCATCCACAGACAGATGAAGAGGAAACAGGTGCGCTGGCTGCCTGGATGACATTTAAGTGTGCGCTTGTGCAGATTCCGCACGGCGGAGCAAAGGGAGGCGTCGTCTGTGATCCTTCCATGCTGAGTAACCGGGAGCTTCGCCAGGTAAGCAGAGGGTACACGGAGGCCCTGTTTGATCTTTTGGGTCCCAATAAAGATGTGCCGGCCCCGGACGTGTATACGGATCCGAAAATCATGAGCGTCATGATGGATACGTATTCGCGGATGGCCGGCGGTCATGAGCCTGGTGTTATTACTGGCAAACCGCCTCTTGTCGGCGGTTCAAAAGCGAGGGAATCGGCAACAGCCCGCGGCGCTGTGTATATTATCGAAAAAATGCTCGAGCAGGAAAACAAACGTGCCGAAGATGTACGTGTATCCGTGCAGGGCTTTGGCAACGCCGGCCAGATCGCCGCGAGACTGCTGTACGATTTAGGCTGTAAAGTTGTAAGCGTCAGCGATTCCAAAGCCGCCCTTTATGCACAGGACGGTCTTGATATTCCGCGAGCCCAGCAGGCAAAAGCAGGAAACAACGGCCTGCAGGATTACGGGCAAGACTATCTGCTCGAAAATACCATGGACATTCTTTATACGGATACGGATATTTTGATACCGGCTGCCATGGAAGGGGTCATTACAAAAGAAAACGCAGAACGGGTAAAGGCCCCGAAAATTATGGAGCTTGCAAACGGACCGACGACACCGGAAGCAGACCATATTTTAAAGGAGCAGGGGCAGGCAGTCTATCCGGATATTTTAGTGAACGCCGGCGGTGTTATTGTGTCGTATCTGGAATCGGTTCAAAACCACATGAATTACTATTGGTCCGAAGATGTAATTAATGAACGGATGAAGGCATTTATACTCGAAGCGTACGAACAAACGGAAAAATCGGCCTACGAACACAACACAACCAACAGAAACGGTGCCATGATTTTTGCCATGAACCGGCTGCAGGAAGCAATGGAGTACCGGGGCTGGATATAAAAAATTAACAAATTCTGCATGAAGCTATAGTCATAGGGGAGTCAACAAGATAAAATGCTAGTGTGAGCTTTTCCGGGAACGGGAAGGAAAACTGTTAAGAGTTCTAGGAGGGATTAGATGGATTGGTCAAAAGAATTTGATTTTCATAAAAACGACACGGAAGACACGACAGCAGAAAAAATGAAGCGTATCAGTAAATGCATTGATAAGCTCTGGGGAGATTTCGACGAAGTATTAACGGAAATTGTAGAACAGGGCGAGCTGGAAAAAGAAGACTACAGAAAACGGTTCAGGGACGAAACGTTCACCATTGAACTGCTGGAGTCTGAATTAAAAGGATCCGTCAGCGGTCACTTCGACCGTAACATCGACGTTATGGTTGATTTGACACTGGATGAACCGAAAAAGAAATCGCTCAGCCAGGTGTTCCTTCCAAACGATAAACTGTACCTGATCGACACGCGCAGCAACCAGTGGGTAATTGCCGAAGCCGGCAAAAAGCCAAAAGACTGCACAAAGCTTGAGAAAAAGCATATCGAGCAGGTATTCGCTCACATGCTGCGGGAATATAAAGTAACGAAATAGTAAAAAAGCATCCAACTTGATGGTTGGGTGCTTTCTTTTATCATATGCTTCCAAAAGGGAATCTTGACAATAAGCGTATTTACACGTATTCTTACATTTGTCTTTGTTTGTTGCAGCAAAGATCCGTGTATTTATAGTAGTTCACATAAGCCCTAGTAGCTCAGGGGAAGAGCAACAGCCTCCTAAGCTGTAGGTCGCAGGTTCGAATCCTGCCTAGGGCGCCATAATATATAAGTACCCCCCGGGCCCAGGCCCGGGGGGTTGTTGTTTAATCCGTTTCCGGTATAAAAGTTGCCCTGGAGAAAATATGTGTCCAAAAGTGAAAAAGGTTTGAAATGCGCGAATGCATGCATTAAAATTAAATTAAAGATTCTGACAAAAAGCCGGAAGGGAGTTAACATGATTATTATTGTTTTATCCCTGATGTTATTTACCGTGCTCACCTACCTGTTTTATGGCCTGTGGAACACGAATGCAGATACAAAAGAAACCCGGCAGCTGTGTTCCCTGTTATACGGAAGCTCGCTGCTTGCGCTTGTACTATTAAATACATCCATGCTTTTATAAAACTTCGCCATGGCGGAGTTTTTTTGTATTTTGTAGGGCTAAGCTCATAATTAACCGAAAAATGATTCAAGTTTGTATCATCTTTGGGGTATATAATATAGGGTAATAGCTAGAAGCTTATATCAAATGGATGGAGCTGCGGCAGGGGGGCTGCAGACCTATCATTATTTATCAAACGAAACGCAATTGGAGTGGGGAGCATGGGGAAATTTTATGCAATTATTACGGTAATCGGTCTGGGTATTGCCGGTCTGTTCGGATACCATTGGTATGATACAGAATCGAGCATTCAGACGATTCAGATGCACGAAGAGGTCAACAGCTTATCAAAAGAAGCAGATGTGTCTTCGGAACCGTCTTCCGTTTCGTCTAACGGCAGGGGAGAATTACGTTTTTTGGGTATCAGTGAAAGGTATATTCTGTCTCAAAAAGCGAGCAATAATTAAAATGAATATGCTGTAACTGCAGCTTTCCATTCTGCGCCACCTAAAGAAAATCAGAAAAGGCGGGTAGACACCGTTCGTTTTTTAAAAGAAAAACCTTAATGGTTGATTTTGAATGCCCGTAATGTGAATATATAATTAAGAGCACCATAAGAATGCAGGCAAGATTTATAAAAATCGGGCGAAAAAGCTGAAAAGAACGATTATAACCGAAAGGATGGCCTGCTGTCACAAAGCAGGCTGCACGGTTGTGTGCAGGGAGGAAAGATATTTTGACTTCAATTATAGCGCACCGGGGAGCTTCAGACCGCCGCCCGGAAAACACCATGTCGGCTTTCCGCCAGGCTGTCACAGACGGGGCAGACGCGATTGAAACAGATGTGCAGCTGTCAAAGGACGGGGTTCCGGTACTGATCCATGATACGCTGTTGAAAAGAACGACCGGCGCTTCCGGAAGTGTTCATGAATATACATACAAAGAGCTGCAGGATTTAAGCGCCGGGGCATGGATGCATAAACGATACCGCAAGGAAAAAATCGTCAGCCTTGAGCGACTGCTGCAGGAACCAAGCATTGAAAAGACCAGGCTTGTGCTTGAATTAAAAAATTCCAATATTGCCCATGAAGGGCTTGAAGAAGCTGTGATTAGCCTGCTGAATAACTATGAAAAAATAGAAACGGCTACGGTATCAAGCTTTAACCACAGGTCGATGGCCTACGCCCGGGAGCTGTCGGAAGAGATCAATATCGCTATTCTTTACGCGGTACACCTGTACCGTCCGTGTGAATACGCTAAAATCGTCGGGGCGACAGAGCTTCATCCTCATTACCGCACAATCGATAAATCCTGGATTGACGACGCTATTAACGAGGAGCTCGAAGTTGTTCCCTACACCATTGATAAAAAGAGCGGTTGGAAAAAAGCAATAGATGCCGGCGTCACAGGGATTATTACAAATAAGCCAAAGGCACTCCAGCAGTATTTGTACCCCCCTGAGAAGGCACCGCCAAAGGAACCGGAGCCTTCCGAACAAACAGAACCATCAAAGCCATCAGAACCTGCGCATCAAAAGGAGCCTTCTAAAGAATGAAGACTCCTTTTTTCATCCGTTTTAAAATTTCGTTTACCGAATTTGTATCACTATATATTAGATTATACAGAAAAAAAGCCGCCTTTTTTATAAAGGGGCTTCTTGATTATGCGCTCTACTACGCGAAGAAAGCTGGTTCGCTAGAGCAGACCTACTTTTTCAAGACCGCGTGCAATACCGTCATTGCCCACGTCAGCCGTAATATGGCGGGCATAGCTTTTAACCTCGTCCGGAGCGTTGCCCATGGCAACACTGTTTGGCACATACTGAAGCATTTCCACATCGTTATAATTGTCACCAAAGGCATAGCAGTCCTCAAGCTCAATGCCTGCTTCGGCGATCAGGTTTTTGATCCCGTTTGCTTTGGAGCCCCCTGGAGGAATGACGTCGAGTGAATAAGGATGCCAGCGCACAAATCGCAGATCCTGCATCTTGTTTATATAACGGTCTTCTTCATCCTCCCGGGCAAACAGAAGTGCCTGGTAAATATTGTTCTGCTCCGCAAACGAAGCATCAAATTCCGGATGTCCAACGCCGAGTGTGGTAATGCTGTCATGAATATCATGGTGAAATTCAATATTCGCTTTCATATCATTGCTGCCCATAAATACAATCGGATGTTCTTTTTCAGCAGCAAAGGACTGCAGAGACTGAAGTGTTTCGGTAGGAATCGTATTTTGATAAATAGCAGTGCCATTGTATTTTACAAATTGGCCGTTAAACGAAATAAACGTGTGAATACCCAGCTCTTCCCGGAGATCGTCAAACAAATACGGTGCTCTTCCGGTGGAGATTGCGATGTCATGGCCTTTGTCCCGGAGCCTGTGGATAGCATCTCTCGTGGAAGCAGGAAGCTGTTTGTTTTCATCATACAGTGTGCCGTCAATATCGAAAAAAATCATTTTTTTACTCATGTATGGGTTCTCCTTTTCTACACTTTTGCCCGTTTAGTATACTACAATCATTTGCGTTCTACCAATGCAGAGTCAAGGGAAGTTAATAGTAATCGTGAAGCAGGGGTGCTGGATGCCTTCTTTGCCTCCGGCGATAAACGAGCGCATTAATTTCCCCGCCGATGACAAGAATCAGTCCAACCAAAAACAGCCACAGCATTAACACGATGACGCCGCCAAGGCTGCCGTACGTGGAGGCATAGTTGGCAAAGTTGTTGACATAAAAGGAGAATCCCAGCGATATCACCTGCCAGAGCAGAGTCGCAGTCATTGCCCCCGGAAGAACGGACCAAAACGGCATATTGTTGTTCGGGGCAAGGTGGTAGAGCATGGCGAGAATAACGGAGGTGATTGAAATAGTAATAAGCCAGCGCAGGAGCTGAACAAGAAAAACAGTATCCTCCGGGACATAAATAAATGATTGGATCGATGACAAAATCAGGCTGCCAAAAACGGGCAGTAAGAGTGCGATAATAACGGAAAGCATTAACCCAAAGGTTAAACCGACAGATAACAGCCGTACCTTTAAAAAGGAACGTGTCTCCGGAACATCATAAGCCCCGTTCACCGCCTTGATAAAAGCATTCAGTCCATTGGAGGCTGTCCATATGGTGCCGATGATCCCTATGGTAAGCAGACCGCTACTCGAGCTGTTTATCGTATCCTCAATCGTGTCCTGAAACAGGGAGGCAGTCTCTGCGGGCACGAACTGGTACAAAACCGAAACAGCGCGGTCGGCATCAATGTTAAAGTAGGGGAGAAGCGATAGAAACAAAATCAGCAGCGGAAAAATGGATAAAAGGTAATAAAACGCCTGTTGGGCAGCAAGGCCGGCAGCATTATCCTTCATTAATTCTGAAAAAAGGTTTTTAATAAAAGCAGTTATGCTTTTGATACTATCACTCCTTCAGACTGTCCTTCTGTTATTATACAAAAGGCTGGGAATAGAAAGGAAAAACCTGTGCACAGCTTTTGCACAGGTTAGAATCATTGGACCCCGCAAGTAGCCGGAGCCTCTACTCAGTTTCTGCAGAAGAAGAGGCCGGGGCGTCCTGTCCAATATATTGCTGGAATGTAACGGGATCCCGGAATTTACGCCCCTCCCATTTCCATTCGGCTTTGGCAGAAGAAGGGAAGGAATTATCCTTAAGAGTAACATAGGTGCTGATGTCTTCGGTGGCATCAATGTAAAATCCATCAAACGCACTTCCTTTAAAATCGTTGTTAATGACGCTTAAATGCCGGATGGAGGACTGGATGCGCAGCTGTGCGGAGTCCCGGCTGCCATGGGCATTTTGCCAGGTGTTCTTTGAAAAGGACACACGGCTGATAGGTCGTTCAGCAGGCCCCTGCACCAGTGCTGTACCAACCGACGTCTGGTTCCGCCATATGTTATTTTTGAACGAAAGATCCTCCGTTTCCGCAAAGGAAGTATTACGGATGAATGTGCCAATCGCCCCTCCACTGATAGTGTTATGGGAAAAAGCGATCGAATGGGCGCCGTCGACAGCGATGCCCGGGTCGGAGCTTGTACTCGAAGAATTAATGATATTGTTTTTTACGTTGCCGCCGGACGGGACGCGGCCGTTTACTTCTCCCGGAACTGCCTGAAGATCGAGAGACGTCCCGGAAGTCTTCTCAAAGCGGTTATGGGAGACCGTAAACGATGTTATATTGCCGATTAGTGAAAAGGCTGGGGCATACTTCCATCTTTCGACAGTGTTTCCGCTTATGACCGTGTCCTCATGAATGCTGTCTGCCTCTGAACTGGCTATATGGACTGCTGATCCGGGCTCTTCTTCCTTTTTTTGAGACGATAAAAAGCGGTTGTCAAGTATTTGAAGGGCCCGGGTTTCTCCGGAGGAAACGATCACAGAGGCTGTGTTTTCCTGATGGAAGGTGAATTTTTTTATCGTTATGTATTCGGTATCCTCTAAAGCGAAAAACGGCTTTTCGCCAGCAGTTTTTAAATGGACGTTTTCCTTTTCAAATGGGCGTATAGTGATGGGAAGCTGCTCTTCGCCCTGCTGGTTTACTTTTACATTTTCCCGGTAGGTGCCTTCCCGTAAATATATAGTATCTCCGGCTTCTGCGGTATCAAAGGCCTGCTGCACCGATTGATACGGAGCATCGATGGTGCCATTTTGCTCATCACTTCCTGACGGGGAGACAAATATTCCCCCGTCACTCTCGCCGGAATCAGCAGAAAAAGGGAGCATGCCGCAGCCGCTTATAAATAATAAGAAAAAAAGCATCATAATAACAGAACAAAAACGTGGCATCTGAATTCCCTCCCTGTGAACTGTTGAGACGTTACGCGTAGGTGAATAAGCAGAAACTATCGTAGCACAATTGTAATAATTGCAACAGTTATAAATTGGAAGAAGACGCAAGGGGCAGCTTGCGCCTTCAGTGTGTTTTACAGCGTTATCGCGGCTGAAGCAGAAGTTGAAGAATTCAGCGCCTGCAGGGCCACAGCCCGCTGCGTATCGACTACTGATGAAGAGAGGCTGGCGCCTTGTGCTGAAGCGTTATGAGCCACAGCAATCTGAATGGAGATATGAACTGCAAAATGCTGAAATCTCCGGAACTCACTCTGCTCAGCCAACAGGGAGTGAATGCTCCGGGCGTCATCAATAACAGAAGAAAAAGAAGCTGTAAATCCGAGCACTCCCAGCAGCGAATAATAGAACGGGCGTACGTGCCACTGCTCGGACTCCCAGTGACGGAGAATTTCGTCAAAACGTTCAAAATATGCATTCTCGTTCATGCTCTCAAGATTCAGAGCAGCTAAAAAGGAAAGGTACTGGATCTGGGTGCCTTTTTTAAAGTCCCGCTGCAACAGCTGATGATGAGCGTTGTTCATATGCTCAATCATCTGCTCCTTATTTCCGGGAAACTGATATATATAAAGCGCGTGGAGAGGATAATAGTCTGTACTCGTTAAGTCCGGAAAGGATCCCTGAAGGAACTCATACCAGGCAGTAAATGCCAGCACAGCTGAAAAGTCGTCCCGGAAGAATGTGTAATAAGACAAAGCGGCAGCGTACGTAGAAGTGCCGCGCCCCCACGGGCCTTTAACCAGCTGGCTGTACACCTGCTTAAAACCACTCCAGCTGTCTTCGGGGTTCTCAGCCAGACAGTCAAGCATTCCGGCGATTGGAAAGCGCTGGTGGGACCGAAGCGGAGAAAACCAGCTGTTTTTCTTTTTAATCGTCTGTTGGAGATAATCGAACTGTTCAATATCAAATGACTTCTGGTGCAGAGAGTACATTGATGCCATCAGCATGAACATACGGGCGTCCGAATGATGCCACGGATATTTTTTCTTTAATGCCTCATAGGTGTGCAAATACTGTTTTGTGATATCTGTAAGCTGATCCTGAGTTTCCAATCTGGGCCCTCCTTTTCTCTGGCTATATTGCAAGTATAGCATGAGAAGCGGGAATATTATTCCTGCGTTAAATCATGGAGGGAGGAAACAGAACTGCCTACCTGGGAAATAGCCTGCTCGACCTCGCGCAGCTCCCGGATAAGTGAATGTACTTCCGTTTCGGCGTCATTGCTCTGCTCTCGGCTTTTTGCCATTTCCTGCACTATACCGTCAAACATGCTGTTGATTTCATGAACCCGTTTTGTGCCGTCACTGATCTGATTGTCCGCGTTTTCGATGTGGTTGCTCACAAGCTGGATTTGGTCATTAGTTTTTCGGACAAGCTCAGATACCGTATGCACTGATTTTTTTGTTTCACCGGAAAGCTTGCGGACTTCTGTGGCTACAACTGCGAACCCCCGGCCGTGTTCACCGGCACGTGCAGATTCAATTGAAGCGTTCAGGGCCAAAAGATTCGTCTGTTCAGCAATCCCTGCGACGATGTTTGTGATATCATCTATTTTAGCTGCAATTGCTTTAAGTTCGCCTGTCTCGGTGCGCATAAAATCCATGAGCTCCTGAAGACTTTTCATATGCTTTCCGTGCTGTTCAAGCTCGTGCTTTCCCTCTTCGGAGCGGGAGGCAGCTTCTGAGCTGCTCTGAACGCTTTCCTTTGAAATGGCACCAACCCTGTTAGAGGTCGCAGTAAGCGAAGCCACAGAGGTATTTGTCTGGTTAAAAACCTTGAGGAGCGAGCGGGTGGTGAAAGAAATCTGTTCGTGCAGACGATCCTTCACAGCCTGCTGTTCTTTGTGGAGCGTAAGATGGGCCTCCTCATAGGCTTCAAGCACAAGCTGCTGCTCGAGATTAATAATTTTCGTAACTGCTCGAACCGCCGGCAGCATGTCAGCCCGGTTGATGAGATGCCGGTCAATAAAATACAGGATGGACTGCTCCATGTCCTGAAACGAGGACATATACCATTTAGGAAGCAGGCCGATATGCAGATGAACCTGGGCAATTTTCAGCCGTTTTTGAATAAAGGCATCCTCCATCGTCCCCTGAAACATTTCCTGAACATGGACACCGAGCGTACGGCTCAGCCGTTCGACCGAGCTGTGCTCTTCAATAATAGCGCGCAGGCTGGGTTCATTCTTAAGGTTGCGGTAAAAAGCATCAACAATGGCCTCGATGTTTTCAGCAATGACTGGCTGGAGTTCGGACAGTATGTAGAGGTCGTGGTCGGTCAGATGAATCAGCTGGAGCTGGCGGTGCAGGTCGCTCCCGGGGGAAAGCCTGATCCGGCTGCCGGAACGGGTGTCCCCTGGAAATTGTGAAGCAGGTGCAGATGATGATTTTGCTGAAAACAGCATATTAATAGCCTCCTGATGCAATAATAGTTTGTGGAATTCAGTACTTCTTATATCGGCTGAAAAAATATTAGTATTCATGAAGAACTAAAAATTTTAGGAAGCGGGGAATGGAACATGAGGAACAAAAAGATGTGGATAGCGGGGCTGCTGTCGCTTTTCATTCCAGGAGCAGGGCAGGTGTATGTTAAAAAATACCTCTGGGCTGTGTTGTTTTTTGTGCTGTATGTAAGTCTGCTCATTACGGTGTACGTTCCGTCTATTTTTGTGGCTGCAATTGCTGTTGTCCATGCGGTGCAGATTGCAGGCAGGCAGGAGACAGAAAATACGGAGAAGTAGAGGGGAGGATTGAAAAAATAATATGAAAAGCCCCGGAATTTTTTATCCCGGGGCTTTAATCTGTGCTATTTTGCTTCGAGCGCCTGAATGAACGTTTCATCCATATCGACAGCGATAAATTGAATTTCTCTTACATTGTGCAGCAGCTCCAGGTAGTAAATTGCGACGGTGTCGGGATCAAGACCGCCGGTGGCCGTCCCAAGTGCCGGAAGGGCGACCCGGTAGATATGATTCTCCTGGCAGTAGCGTATTAACGACTGCAGACAGGAATAAACCACGTCGTAATTCGATTTTTCCTCCGGGCCCTCCATTGTCACTAAATGAAGGATGGCTTCATACGGAAGGCTGGCCGCCGTGGTCGTGTAAAGCTCTCCGCGCTTCGGTTCGTTCTTTTTGCAATAGGCTGCTGCTTCCTGTTCAATAGCTTCTCCCCCGGCTTTTTTGATGGCAGCAGCTACGCCGCCACCCATCGTCCCCTGCCCGTTGGCAGCATTGCAAATATAATCGACATTGGTGACAGTGGTAATATCTCCTTGTTTTGCACTAAGCATATCTTCTCTTCCTTTCCTTCTGCGCTATTATTCCGTCATCAGCATATCAGAATTTCCAGCCGGCAGGGAGGAGATTGCTCATAATTTATGCAAAAGAATTAGACATATACCTGGAAGCCCGGTGGAATAACTGCTTTGCTTCTTTGTTTGCATCGCTGAGCACGTCGTTTTTATTCATGGTCTGCATATTGCGGTCTTCCATGACAATCCGGCCATTCACGATGGTGGTTTCCACCTGATCTTTGGAGGCGGCGTACACAACACGGGAGTAAGGATCTGCGCCTTCACTCGGATACGTATGAAAATCGAAAAGATTCAGGATGGACAAATCTGCTTTTTTGCCAATTTCAATGCTCCCAATTTCCTGGTCAAGGCCGACCGCTTTCGCGCCTTCGATGGTTGCCATGCGAAGAACCTGTCTGGCATTCATGGCTGTCGGGCCATAGGAGGGCTTATGAATGAGGGCAGCCATCCTCATTTCCTGAAACATGTCGAGTGTGTTGTTGCACGGGGAGCCGTCGGCGCCGAGACTGACATTGTGATGGTGATCCAGCAGGTCCGGGATCTCTGCGAATCCGGAAGCAAGCTTCATATTGGAGCTTGGGCAATGGCTGATATGAGCGCCCTTTTGTTTAATAATCTGCTTTTCATGGTCATCGAGCCACACGCAGTGGGCGAGGATAAGGCGCGGGTGCACGAGGCCAAGATGGTCCAGGTACGTTACGTTTCGCATGCCTGTATCAGCTTCAACAATTTCTATTTCTCCCCGGCTCTCCGAAGCGTGGGTGTGCACGTACGCCCCGTAATGATTGGAGAGGCGGGAAACTTCGCGCAGCAGCGGTTCAGAGCAGGAGACAACAAACCGGGGGGAAAACGCGTAGCGTATTCTATCATTATCCCGGCCGTTCCATTTTTCATACAAATCGGCGCTTTCCTGGACGGACTGGTCCGTGGTTTCAAGCAGGGGGGCGGGCAGTTCATCCCCTTTATCCATCATAACTTTGCCGGATAAAGCCCGGATGCCGGAAGCTTCTATGGCTTCGAAGGCGGCGTTTGTATGGTGGACTGTTTCCATGTCGACGATCGTGGTTGTGCCGCTCCGGATTAACTCGCCGATGCCGAGCATTGCTGAGGCGTAGATAGAATCAGGAGTGTGGGCAGCTTCCATCGGCCATATGCGTTCCTTCAGCCAATCCATCAGCTCAAGATCATCCGCCTGACTGCGAAACAGCGCCTGGCACAGGTGAATATGGGTATGGATAAAACCGGGCAGCACGGTTCGTCCCTGCGCTTCAATCACTTTTTCACCCGCATGGGGAGTTAAAGAGGGACGGATTTCTTTAATGTATTCATTCTCAATTCGTATGTCACCATACACAATGTCATTGTTTTCGTTCATCGTCATGATTTCTGCCTGCCGTATTAAAATTGATGTCATTGTAAACACTCCTTTGTATGCATAAAAAAACGAAGAACGCCCGCAAAAGGCGTTCTTCGTAGTTGGAAATTACGGTTCCCAGTAGAAACGTTCAACCCAATTGTTGAATATATACGAAGGGTAAGTGGTAATACCTGCATCGTACCGGGGAATCTGAAAAACTTCAATGGAATTGGGAGATAATGTGACAAAAAATTTACTGGACGGTATACGCTTGTCCTTCTAGTTTTTATTCCTGTTTATTCTAAAAGGAAACAGAATAATTTTCAGAAAATGTACATCACAAAGAGTGAAGAACTGAAGCAATGGGTATAGGAAAGTAACAATACTATTCCAGAGGAGAGCAAATTATGGAGAAAACAGCCATTATTACCGGAGCAAATACCGGAATGGGATTCGAAACAGCGAAACAGCTTGCCGTGAAAGGATTCAATATCATTATGGCCGTCCGGGACGAAAAGCGCGGGGGAGAAGCCATGAGGAGAATAAAGGCCAGTACCGGAGCTTCACGTGTTCGGGTGATGCGCTGCGATCTTTCCTCTCTTCAGGATATACATACCTTTGTGCGTCAGCTCGAACAGATCGTTCCCTGCGTGGACGTGCTGGTCAACAATGCCGGCGTTGTATCACTGAAAAGAGAGCTTACCGAAGACGGTTTTGAAAGTATGATCGGTGTGAATCATCTGGGGCACTTTGCCCTGACGCTACAGCTTCTTCCTCTTCTTGAATGTTCTGCAGAAGAGGCACGTATCGTGAACGTTTCGTCAGGAGCCCACAAATATGGCAGTATTCATTTTCCGGACCCGCATTTAACCAGGGGATATGGCACGTGGAAAGGGTACGCCCAGTCAAAGCTGGCGAACGTTTTATTTACATATGCCCTTGCTTCCCGTCTCGAAGGGACAAATATTCGTGTTAATGCCCTGCATCCCGGCGGGGTAAGTACTATGCTTGGAGTGGACCGGTCTACAGGGTTCGGGCGCCGTATCCACCAGGCTATCCGCCCAATGCTGCGCACAGCTGCGGAAGGGGCGGAAACATCGGTGTACCTTGCCGCTTCCCCTGAAGTAAACGGTGTACATGGCAGGTACTTTATTGATTCTTTTGAAGAAAACACCGCCCCACATGCTTACGATAAGGAGCTCCAGGAAAAGGTATGGGAATGGAGCATGAACCAGACGAATGTTGAACGACTCCTGGAGACAGAGTGGATCGATAGGTTAAAACACGAAAATCAATAAGACAGCTTTATTTTTTTGATTATGTATTTTAAAATATATTAAATACAGGAAATGATAGAAAGGATTATTGGCGTTGAGTAAACAACTGTACAATTTCATGTTAAACCATGCTGAAGAGATCGTGACTACATGGATAGAAGATATTGAAGCGCAGTCAGAAGCCATTTACCCAGACGATCCTGAACGCAGGGAGGCCTTTCGTGGACGGTTAAAGGGATTTATTGAGGAAACGGCTAAAGCAGTAATAGGGGAAGAACCGTCACTTACTGACTGGGCACAGCTCACAGCGATGGACGGGCTTGAAAATCAGGGCCCGAGATTTTACTCAGTAGAGTTTTTCAGAGTCGGACGTGTTGATCTCTGGCATCGTCTGTCCACCTATTTCAAAGAACGTGAGGACGAGATTTCCCCGCTGCAGGTGGCCGAGTGGGCAGAGAGAATTCAGTCGGTATTTGAAAAGGGACTGGAGCTTGTGAACCAGTACTACTATCAGATGAATGAAGCCCAGCTGGAGGCACAGCAGCAGATGATGGTGGAGCTGAGCGTGCCGATCATTAAATTGATCGGGGATATTGGCGTCCTCCCACTTGTCGGAGACATTGATACGCACCGGGCAAAAATGATTGAAGATGTGACTCTTACAGAGGTGGCAAAGCTTGAGCTCGATGTACTTATTATTGACATGTCCGGGGTGCCGATTATCGATACAATGGTGGCCCAGCAGTTGTTCAACCTGCATCACGGTCTGAGTTTAATCGGAACGGAAATCATCATTACCGGAATTCGTCCGGAAATCGCAGAAACGGCCGTTCGGCTCGGTATTGATTTCAGTAAAGTAAAAACCTTTGCTCATCTGCAGCAGGCCCTGGAACAGAAAATGAACATTCAGATCAAGGAATAACAAGTCTACACACATAGAAAAAGCCCTTTGCAGATTTATTGCAAAGGGCTTTTTTGCTTAAACATGCCGGGACTCTTAGTACTCGCTGTAGTTCGAGAGCGCGTAGGAAGAATCGTTTGATGAACCGACATTTGTTTTATTATTCAATTCGGCAGTGAGCTCCAGGAACCACTGTTTGTCATTAGTGACAAGCGCAAGATCAATCAGATCATACAGTTCATCCTCTGAAACGGGCTGCACGGTATTCAGCTTGCTTACTTTGTGCAGCAGCAGTTCAGCTGATTTTTCCATAATATCCTGATTATCTGAAGAAATAACTTTAACTTTAATTGTTTGATAAGATTCTTCAATTGCTTCTACATAGCCTACAACCAATTCACCATAAATGGTGGTTCCTCGAACCCAATCTCCTACCGAAATAATATCGTTTGTTGGTAACATTCGCGTAACCTCCTAAGGATTACCTATTAATTAATAGTGGTGTAATCTGAATTATCTATAACTATACATTTCCCTGTTTTTGAATGCAAAAACATTGCTCAGTTAATTTGTGATACATTTTTTCAGCATGTCAGCAATAGTGAACTGGTCCAGATGTTCTCCAAAGACGTTTTCCCCCTCTGAGAAAACTCCGCCTAACACCTGCTTCATGTTAGCCCCGACGGTACAGTCAGGATTTTCATCAGGGCATCGGGGCTGCAGAGTCCCTTTTGACGTAATCTGGTAGACGTCCCACAAGGTGACAGCCTCCGGCGGCCGTGAAAGAATAAAGCCACCACCTGCGCCTTCCTTGGAATGAATCAACTCATGCTGCTTTAACAGGCTTAACACTTTTCGTATCCGTACCGGGTGCACAGAGGCACTTTCAGCAATGAAAGTACTTGAAGCGGCCTTCTCCGGTTGGAGGGCAAGAAGGGTTAAGCTGTGTACAGCTAAAGAAAAATGACTGTTCATACATATCTCTCCGGATGAAAAGGATTATTAATGTTTATACTGTAATTATAAATATTACAGTTTTGTTTGTCAATCGCAATTGGCTTAAAACGTTCTTAATTATTGAACAGCGATTTATTTCTTAATTTAATATACACATGTGGTATTTTAAGAAACTAATGAATTAATAAAATGGAAATTAACGGAAATAGGAATGTGGGTTTTATATAAAATATTGATGAATTCCGTCAGCAGAAATTATATTTGTCATATCTATAACATGAAGACTGTATATAGATGATGGGATAAACATCCCGTCTCATCAGAAAAGCACTGTTTTCGGCATAAGCAGTATTTTTTTCTTTTTCCTTTTTTTACAATTACTGAAGAATGAAAGAAAGGAGAAGGTCATGAAAATTATACTTAGACTAATTGTGGTGGCAGGGGCAATAACAGCATACAGCTTTTGGCAGGGAACTGCTCCAGCTGAAGCCAGCGTAGAGGGGGAAACAATTGCTATTGACGCAGGGCATGGAGGATATGATTCCGGCGCCACAGGTAACGGTGTATATGAAAAAGAACTGGTCAATGATGTGGCAGTACGTACAAAAGAAAGACTTGAGCAGGGAGGGGCGAACGTAATTATGACCCGCTCCGGCGATAACTTTGTAGAACTGAAAGAACGAGCGAGGATTGCCAATGAGGCGGGAGCTGATGCTTTTGTCAGCATTCATGCAAATTCAGCTTCCACAGCCTCCGCAGATGGTTCAGAGACATACTACTACCCGCAAAGCAGCGAGGGCAGTGAACTTGCCTCGGGTCTTCAAACGAATATGGTAAATGAATTTAACAGCAATGACCGCGGGATAAAGTCTGCAAATTTTAGCGTATTGAGAAATACGGCAATGCCGGCCGCGCTTGTAGAGCTTGGTTTTGTATCAAATAAAGAGGAGGCTGCTGACATGCAGACGAGTGCGTTTCGCAATGAAGCAGCTAATGCGATTTATTTGGGCTTGAGTGAATATCATTAATGTTTTGAATTTCAAATTAGAAATAGCGCATCTTTTCATGGTATAATATAATTCTATCCATGTATTGTACTTTTGCGTGTCATTGATCCTATGAAAAGGAGTGAAGACATGAAAACATTTGAAGAGGTGGTCCGTACTTTAGCGGACATTGAAATGCAGTCTGTTGCTCAAACGAGATCAAGACACGAATTCCAGAGCGAACGCGAATACTATTCCCATTTTCTTCGTAATAAAGATCTTTCCTTTTATTTGGATACTGTCGAAGAAATGTATCCATTAGAGGCAAAAAAATACGGAGCAGAGGAAATTGTGCGTGGGATGGCTGAGTATATAGAAAAGGGAGCCATGCCTGCCAGGGAGCCGCTGACGGAGTAAAGATAAAGCGGATGACAAAAAAGCTGAATGAATTGAATATTATATACAAAGGGTCCGGTTACTCCGGGCCTTTTTTATTGTTTGAAAAGTTAATTTATCAGAATGGTTTAATAGCAGAAGCATATATGCCTTTTGTAAGGAGAATGGAAATTAAAGGGAGGCATAAAAATGGAAGTGAGTGCAGAATTTCTGCTGTACATGTCATTCATCGGTACGGCAAGTACGGCGCTGATGCAGCTGTTAAAGCAGGCGCTCCCGCTGCCGAAAAAGTATATACCCCTTCTCACGCTCGGAATCGGGGCAGTCCTGGCACTTGTCCCTTTTCCGTACACAAGCGCTGCGCTGGCAGAACGAGTATGGGCAGGAGTGCTTGCTGGACTGGGAGGCACCGGAATTTTTGAAAATGTGCAGAAAAGCAGAAAACAGTAAAATATGCTGCTGAAAACTAAGTGAAGACACAGATAGAAAACAGATAGAAAACAGATAGAAGAAGTATAAAAATCAATGTTTTCCTCTTGTTCAGAAAACTTTTTCATTTGCCGGCACAGGAAAATTTTTATATAATGTGTCTGCGCACAACATGAAATCCCCGCTTTAGCAGCAGGGGATTTTTATTGAGGTTTTGTTATGCTTTTTTGAATTACGTGGGTGCTGTGTGGGTATTTTACGCGGGATAACGAAAAGAAAAGTATAGAACCCTTGTGTGACAAGGCTTCCTGATTGCAAGACAGGGAGTCAGGAATGTATCTTGCAAATATATTCCAGATAGGTGAGAACAAATGACAGAAGAAAATCAATCGTACCGGGTGTTACTGTATTACAATTACACGTACGTGGAAGACCCTGAGACCTTTGCTGCGGAGCATCTGGCTTTCTGCAAGGAGGTTGGTCTGAAGGGGCGGATCATTGTGGCAGAGGAAGGCATCAATGGTACTGTTTCCGGCACTGTAGAACAGACGGAAGCATACATGCAGGAGCTGACAGGGGATGAGCGTTTTAAAGACACCGAATTTAAGGTGGATTATGCTGAGGGACACGCATTCAAAAAAATGCATGTGCGTCCGCGTTCAGAGCTGGTGTCGCTGTACCTCGAGGATGACATTAATCCAAATGAACAGACTGGTGAACACCTGAGTCCGAAAGAGTTTTACGAGGCGCTTCAAAGCGATGAAACCATCGTTCTTGATGCCCGGAATGACTATGAATATGATCTCGGGCATTTCCGGGGTGCCATTCGCCCGGATATTAACGCTTTCCGGGAGCTGCCGGACTGGGTGAGAGAAAACCGGGAACAGCTTGAAGGTAAAAAAATATTAACCTATTGTACCGGAGGCATCCGCTGTGAGAAGTTTTCCGGATTTTTGAAAGAAGAAGGATTTGACGATGTGGCGCAGCTGCATGGCGGCATTGTTTCCTACGGTAAGGATCCTGAAGTGAAGGGGGAGCTGTGGGACGGAAAATGCTATGTGTTTGACCAGCGCATCAGTGTGCCAATCAATCAGGTCGAGCATCGCGTAATAGGCAGGGACCACTTTGACGGGAAACCGTGCGAACGGTACGTTAACTGTGCAGATCCTGACTGCAACAATCAAATCATCTGCTCTGAAGAAAATGAGCATAAATATATGAGAAGCTGCACGATAGAATGCATGACTCATCCGAGAAACCGTTATATGGAAGAGCAGGGACTGACGGCAGAAGACGTGCAGGAAAAAATCGAAGCGAGAAAAGCAGAACAGATGCAAAATGCATAAATACAAATAAATGAAGCCCCCGGCATCCTTTGCCGGGGGCTTCATTTAGGTCTGTCGGCGGTGTTTGTTCCAAAGCGTAAGCTCGAGGGCGATGATGCAGATGAGCAGCCAAAATAAGCCGGCTGAAATGCCTGCGAGTACGTCCGTAAAGTAATGAACATCCAGGAACATACGGCTGACAGCGACAAGAAGAGCAGCGAGCGACAGCAATACTCCGAATACCCATTTCCATACAGTCGCCATTGTACTTCGGATAACGAGATAGGCGAGAAAACCGTAAAAGGTAACAGCGCCTGTAGAATGACCACTTGGAAAGCTGTACCCGGTCCCGTCATAGGCTGCGAGCACTTCCGGGCGCTGCCGGGAGAAAAAGTTTTTTAAAACAGTGGTGATGATACTGATGCCGATCATATTTACGGCAAAATATACAGCAGTCCATCTGCTGAAAGATGAAAAAAACAACAGATAGATTGTGGTAATTGCGGCACCGGCTGTCAGCCAGGTTACCGATCCGCCCTCAGTAATCAATCCCATTATAAACTGCAGGATATCAGTGTTGAGCGCTGACACAATATTTTGAGCTGTTTGGTCGATCCTAAACGTTTCCTGTTCGAGTACTTCTTCACCCATCTCCAAAAATAGAAAAGCTGTCGTAAACAGCGTGAGCAGGCCGGCAATGATAAGTATCCACGAACTTTTTGGAACATCGGCCAGTTGAAGATCCTTGAAAGACAATGACATTTGCTCCCTTAGTTTATTTTCAAATCTATTCCCTGAAGAAGTATACTTTCAAACAAAAACCAGGCTGCGCGGCGCAGCCTGGTTTTTGTATTTCGGTTAAACCTTGGTGTCTGGTTTCCGGTCCTGCTGTTCTCTTTCCATTTCGGGTTTGCCGGTTTCGCCCATGCCGCGCATAAAAGCAATGCCGAGTGATAGCGTATGATTTACTTCCGGGTCCCGGAGAAGTTTTAGCAATTGGAAAATATTAACGTTTTGTTTTTCCTGCTCTTTTTCTTCTTCCATCTTCGCTACACGCTCAAGTCCTTTATTTAATTTCAACAGGAGCGGCTGCATGCTTTCGATATCGAGTTTGCCGGCTTCACCTGCGAGAAGAAGCAGGTTTTTGATCATATTAGTGCTGCCTTCGGTGTTCATCGCATTTACCGCGACATTTAACACCTTATCGCCTTCGCTGAGAAGGCCGTTGGCCATATCAAGCAGGCCGGATTCATCAAGAAGGTTTGCGGTGCGCATCATCTTTTCCAGACTTTCTTTGTTATCAAGCAGCTGGGACTGGAGTTCTTCCATGTCCCGCTGTTTGATTTCTTCCTCGGAGAATTGCAGCTTTTCGATATGAGTTATACGCTCAGCCATTAGCGGTTCTCCTTTCTCACCATGTCACCAGGGAAGATGTAATCGTTACGTTTCCATTTGCGTTCAACTTCCACGCCGTTCTGTGGATTAGGGTTTCCGTAACGGAAATTGTTTTTCGGCATCGGTGCTTCGCCGTCCGTGCTTAGTATTTCCATGAATACCTGTGTTTCTTTGTAGGCCGGTGTATCCGTGTCCTTATCCGCTTCGCTGCTCGTAAGGCGGTTGATTGCTGATTCGCCGGAATTATTCATTGGAATGTAGAGCTGTTTTTCTTTCACACGGTCAGTAACAAGCGCCTGGATGCGCAGCGCCCCGTATGGTGATTTCAATCTTACAAGTGCTCCGCTTTCAAGTCCCCGTTCTTCAGCGAGCTCCGGAGAAATCTCGACAAAGTTGTCTGGTGTTTTTAGCGTGATGCCTTCCGTTTTATACGTCATATTGCCTTCGTGGAAGTGCTCAAGCATCCGACCGTTGTTCACGTGCAGGTCGTACTGTTCGCCAAAGGTCTGAGGCTCTGTCCAATGGACCGGATAGAATCTAGCTTTTCCATTCGGGAACTGGAAACGGGATTCGTAAAGAAGCGGCTCGTCCTGCCCTTCTTTTGTCACAGGCCATACCAGAGAGTCATATCCTTCAAGCCGTTCGTAGGAAACTCCTTCGAAGAATGGGCAGAGTGAAGCTGCTTCTGCCATGATTTCCGATGGGTGGCTGTAGTCCCAGTCCGCGCCCATACGGTTGGCCACAAGCTGAAGAATCTCCCAGTCCGGCTTAGAGTTACCGAGTGGGTCAAGTGCTTTGTACAAACGCTGAATGCGGCGCTCAGTGTTTACAAACGTACCGTCTTTTTCCAGGCTTGGGCTCGCTGGGAGCACGACGTCAGCAAATTTGGCAGTCTCGGATAAGAAAATGTCCTGGACCACGAAGAAATCAAGCTTTTCAAAGCCCTGCTGTACGTAGTTAATGTTGGAGTCCACAAGCGCCATCTCTTCGCCTTTTAAATACAGGCTCCGGAGGCGGCCTTCGTGCATTGCATCAACCATTTCGTGGTTCGTCATACCGACTTCCCCGGAAAGCTCTGTGTTCCAGCCCTGTTCAAATTTGCGGCGGATTTCTTCATCTTCCACAGACTGATAGCCAGGAAGAAGATTCGGCGCACTTCCGAAGTCTGTCGCACCCTGGACATTATTATGTCCGCGAAGCGGATAGGCACCAGTGCCGTGACGGCCGTAGTTGCCGGAGACAAGGAGCAGGTTCGATATGGCTGTACTTGTATCCGCACCACCGGAGTGTTGGGTGACGCCCATCGCCCATAGGGCACAGGTAGTATCAGCTTCGTGAATGCTTTCGGCAATGCCAATCAGTTCCTCACGGGAAAGCCCAGTCTGTTCCACAGCGTAATCGATGGTGTACATTTCGAGTTCTTTAACAAAATCGTCGTAGTAGTCCACGCGTTTATTAATAAACTCTGTATCCTCCCAGCCCTGGTCGATAATGTATTTCGCTACTGCGTTCAGCCATACAAGATCCGAGCCCGGCTTCGGCTGGATAAACATGTCCGAGCGCTCTGCCATTTCGTGCTTTCTGATGTCAGAGACGATCAGCTTCTGGTTGCGCAGCTTATGGGAGCTTTTAATACGAGTGGCAAGAACCGGGTGGGATTCTGATGTGTTTGTCCCGACGGTAATAATAAGCTCCGCGTTTTTAATATCCTCTATTGTGCCGGTGTCACCGCCGTATCCCACTGTACGGAAGAGTCCCTGAGTCGCAGGAGTCTGACAATAACGGGAGCAGTTATCAATATTGTTTGTTCCCATTACGGAACGGGAGAGCTTCTGCATAAGATAGGATTCTTCGTTCGTCGTTTTGGAAGAGCTGATAAACGCAAGAGCATCGTTGCCGCTCTCTTCCTTAATGGAAGTAAAGTTTTTCTGAATAACATCTAAAGCATTCTCCCACGTAGTTTCGACAAACTGGCCGTTTTCCCGGACGAGTGGATTCTGAAGGCGTTCTTCGCTGTTCACAAAGTCCCAGCCGAATTTGCCCTTCACACAGGTGGAAATACCGTTTGCCGGTGCTTCTGCCTGCGGCTCAATTTTCAGGATTTCGCGATCCTTCGTCCACACGTCAAAGCTGCAGCCGACGCCGCAATAAGTACAAACTGTTTTCGTTTTTTCAATACGGTCGTCACGCATTTTGGACTCCATATTGGATAGAGCCAGAATCGAGCTGTAGCCGGTTTCAACGTCCTTGGTGATGTCAATCATCGGACGGAGGGTATCTTCTTTCAGGCCAGTCATGTAGCCGGCTTCACCTTCCATGTTTGTTTCAATTAAAGCGTTACATGGGCATACGGTCGAGCAGTGACCACAGGAGACACAGGAGGATTCGCCGATAGGAACATCGTTGTCCCATATAACGCGGGGACGTTCACGTTCCCAATCGATGGAAAGGGTCTCGGTCACCTGGACGTCCTGACAGGCTTCCACACAGCGTCCGCAGAGGATGCACTGATCAGGGTCGTAGCGATAGTGCGGGTTCGTATAGTCTTTTTCATACGGCTTTGTTTCAAAAGGAACGCTCTGGTGTTCGACACGCATCGCTTCCACCGTGTTATGGATTTCACAGCCGCCGTTATTGTAATCACAGACGGTACAGTACAGCTCGTGATTATGCAGAATCCGGTCCATCGCAATTTTCTGCGCCTGATCGACATCAGGAGTAAGTGTTTCAATGACATCATCTTCTTTAAATTCGGTGGAACAGGCACGAACAATTTCTCCGTTCACCTTCACCATACAGGTGTCACAGGTTTCGATCGCACCCAGGCTCGGGTGATAACAGACATTCGGCACTTCCTCATTAGTACCGCGCGTGTAGTCCAGGATTGTGGAGTCATCCGATACTTTGCGCTCAGTGCCATTCATCGTTACTCGAATAATCGACAAAATAATCATCCTTCCATTTTGGAAATAAAGTTGGGCTAAAGGAATAAAGAAGTAGTAGACAACGGATGAATGCAGCACTCGCTTATGTAAGAGTCAAGGGAGTGCACCTTTATTCTAGGTATAATATAGAAAAATGTAAAAAATAATAAAGGTTTACTTCCACGTTTCCACGAAATTAGGAATTTAAAACTATATTTTAATAATTATCAGCCATATCTAGTGACCCTGGTGGTATTTGTGATTACATCAAAACTAGATTATAATGCTTTTGGATAGCAAATATGTGAATGATAATTCAATCAAAGGACATTGATAAAATGAGACCAACAGAAAATGAAAAAGATATCGCGAGCTTTGCCGGCAGACTGCTGCGGGAAAGGTTTGGCAAAGGACCGGAAGCAGCCCACGTTGTAATGCAGGGACCGTTCATTACAATTTACCTCCGGCATTTTCTAAGCCCGATGGAGCGGGTCATTCTTGAACAGGAGGGTGAACAGGCTGTTTTTCGTCTGCGTGAAAGCATGATGCACAAAATTGTTCCGGAGATTAACGGATACGTGCAGTCGGTCACCGGTCAGGAATTTAAAAACTTTTACCACGACAGCGATTTTAATAAGGAATCGAGTATTTTTGTGGGGATTGATGAAAATGCGTATGACGGCGAAGACCCTTTTAAAGAATACGCCGGTAAAAAGAAGCTGGAAGAGCGGGTGCGGCAGGTCACTGCAGAAGCGGAAAAGGAACCGGATAAAGTCTTTTCAGGAATGTTAAACAATAAGACTGTTCTCGTGATCCGGGAAGGACTGATGATTAATATCGAAAAAGAGCTAGTGGAGCAGGGATATGAAGAGCAGCTGAAGGTAACTAAACGCAAGCTGGAAAAACGGCTGTTAATAGAAGGGAAGTCGTTTACCTCTATTGCCGGGATAAATATTGCTGATGTGTTTGTTGACTGGGACTTTGAACGGGACCGCAGCGTTATTGTCTTTATTATGAGCGGATCCGGCTAAAAGGAAATAATATCCTGGTCCACAGCTTCAGCCGGCGTAGGCCTGAAAACAGTGTACACAGTAAGAATAGTTTTTTTGAGTGAATGACTGCAGGGCAGCTTCTTCCACAAGACTTTCCCAAGCGGACGGCTTGCTGCTGGCCATGCAGCGGTCGTTAACAAATACGGATTTATGGATTTTCTGTCCATCGTGATCAATTAAAAATTTCATAAATTAAAGAGTTCTCCTTTCATAAAAGACAAATAAAAAAGCCAAAAAGATAAACAGGAGGCAGGTACCTCGTGTATCTTTTTGGCTTATGGGAAATAGCGCCATTGTCTATCCATTTCCACCATGTATTTAGTTGCTCTTAAGTAATTGCTTTGTATGTATACCGTAAATGATATGGCTCTTAATTGCAACCATAACAAAAACAGGTAGTACTGCTACTCGGTGGCTGGGGTATCGACTAACCCGGTAAACCTAAGCCGGTAAGATGTTTCGCCTTCATCAATGTAGCCCCAGGCAATACGGTCTTTTTTCCAAAAGATCTTAAACTGGTTGCGGTCGACAATTTCAAAGCTGTCGCATTCCGAGATGATTCCAAGCGTCTCCAACTCCCGGCAGATCCTCTTTGTTTCCGATAAATACCACATATTCTCCCAACGCGGGTGTTCAGAGCGGTTTGTGATGTCTGCGATAACTTCAATGGAACCATTCTGGAGAACACGATACCGGCCAAAGGAAGCTGCTTGATATTCCATGAAATTCTCCCCATTCATTTTTCTTTTATTATGCATGAAAAACTAGGTAATTTCTACTTAAAAAAACTCCCGGCCGAAGCCGGGAGTAAAAATGCTGGAGAGAAAGTGAATTTCAATTTATTTTTTAAATCAATACCAAGCGGTTTTATTTCCATTTCATGACGACTTTTAATTTGTTCTGCTCAAAGTAGTAGGAGTCTATTTTTCCGTAAGGGACTTTTTTCATAGGCTCAAATACTTCCAGGTGAAAGCCCGCCTGCTGGTCCTGAACAGAGAAATAAGGCGGGCGGTCAAAGATTTCCCTGAACACGTCGTCCGCTTCCAGAGGGGAAATGGACTTTAACGTAAAGTAAAGGGTCCGCTCTGAAGCGTGGGAAGGTTCAAGCAGCATGCTGAATCGGCTCTGGCTGCTGTCATTTTTTACGCCTTCAATACGCAGGACCTGGTCCTGAATATGAACCGCGGAAATGTCCACGTTATCCATTTTTTTAACCTGAAGCACCTTCAAAAACATTTTTTCCGTTACTGGAATGGTTACTCCGTTTTCTTTCGCATCGGTCACACGTTTTTTAATAGATGAAAAAAGACTCACTATTGATTTCCTCCTCATAATACTGACTGTGTATTCTTATTCCCGAATACGCCTTTAAAGGAACGTCTTTTTTAGTTCAAAAAAGATTTTTAATTCGTCCAAATGAGAACAATCATATAATACTTTTTTGACAATTAAGTTTATTGATTAAACAAACAAAGAATGTTAATCTGGTTTGTGATCGCTTACATAAAGGAGGGAAGAGTAGTAGAGCTACTCGCGTATATGAATTCTAAACGAACGATTTATGTAGTATTAGTTACCATGGTAGCTACACTTGGCGGCTTGTTGTTTGGTTATGATACGGCTGTAATTTCCGGGGCGGAGGGGTCGCTGCAGACCTACTTTGCCGACAGTCTGAATCTGAGTCCGCTTATTCACGGTCTGACGGTCTCCAGTGCTCTTATAGGGTGTATTATCGGCGGGTTGATTTCAGGGTTTTTTGCCAACCGGATAGGGAGAAAGTTTACATTGATTATAGCAGCGGTGCTGTTTCTTCTTTCCGCATTGGGTTCAGCTTACCCGGAGGTATTATTTTTTGAAGCCGGAGACCCTTCTGTTGCCCTTTTAGTTGTATTTAATATTTATCGGATTATCGGAGGTGTCGGAGTGGGACTGGCCTCGGCGGTCGCACCGATGTATATTGGTGAAATGGCCCCGCCCAACATTCGGGGAAGGCTCGTATCCCTTAACCAGTTTGCGATTATTTTCGGCCAGTTCGTCGTGTACTTTGTCAACTGGGGCATTGCCCGCGGACAAACAGCGGAATGGGTCGATGCGCTTGGCTGGAGGTACATGTTTGCCTCAGAAGCCATACCAGCTGCTCTGTTTTTGATTTTTATGTTTATGGTGCCGGAGACGCCGCGGTATTTGGTTTCCAAAAATCGGGATGACAAGGCTATGAAGACTTTAACAAAAATTTATGACCAGACAATGGCCAAAGCTACATTTTATGAGATTAATCAATCATTTGATAAAGGAAAAGAAAAGCTGTTTGCCTACGGAAAATTGATTATTATTATAGGTATCCTTTTGTCGATTTTTCAGCAGTTTGTCGGTATTAACGTTGCTCTGTATTATGCCCCGAGAATATTTGAAAGCATGGGGGCCGGGAGAGACGCTTCGTTATTTCAGACCATTATTATGGGAGCGGTCAACTTAATATTTACAGCCATTGCGATTATGACGGTAGATAAGTTCGGACGGAAACCGCTGCTTATTATCGGTTCTATTGGAATGACTATAGGTATGTTCGGTGTTTCGGCTCTCGCTTTTACCGGCACGATCGGTATATCAACACTTGTATTTATTATCATCTATACGGCTTCCTTCATGATGTCCTGGGGACCGGTGGTATGGGTGCTTTTATCTGAAATATTTCCAAACAAAATCCGCGGTCAGGCTCTCGCTATTGCGGTGGCAGCCCAGTGGGCCGCAAACTATTTTATTTCTTCTACGTATCCAGCCATGATCGAGTTCAGCGGTGGATTAACGTACGGATTTTACGGTCTCATGAGTATATTGTCCGCTCTGTTTGTATGGAAGTTTGTACCTGAAACAAAAGGAAAAACACTTGAAGAGATTGAGATGGGATTAAAAAAGTAAAGTGATAAAAAAGGAGACCCGGCTGCATTTGTGCAGCCGGGTCTCCTTAATGTTATGCTTCGTACTATTCTTTAGGAACATAATGAAAATATTCAAAATCTGCAGCCTTGGAAGAAAAACTGTCCTGGCACTGCATACCGACAAAAGCGCCTGTGAAGAAGCCATCGCCCTGGATATGGTCATCTGAAAGTTTAGCGGAAGGAAAAGAAATATCCACCGCAGTCCATGTGCTGCCGTCAAAGGAGTAGGAAAACCAGTACTGGTCCATGCGCACAGATACCTTAAGGTAAATCGTTTCTATATCCTGGCCAATCTCAATATCGCTGCCTTGAAGAGGGGTGTCAAATTGAAAATGGTCATTAGTAAGAAGGGTTAAAATTCTTCCTTTATTCTCGTCGTGGGTCACGTGAAAATAAACCCAGTTTTGCGTATTGTAGTAGCAGACCATGCCTGCGGACTGCTGGAAATGATCCGGGTCAAATTGAATAGCCGTCTCAGCATCAAAATAAAAATGCTGCCATCTTCTGGCTACAAACGCCTGGGTGAATTTAGATGTCAGAGAGTCTTTGCCGTACAGTCGTAAATAGCCTGGACGGTCTTTAAACGATAAAGTATTTTCCCCTAAAGGGATCCGCAGTGTCTGGAAGCTTTTATCCAGATCGCCAGTGTTAAAATGACTGTATACAGGGGATGGTAAATGCTGGGGCTCCGTCGAAAGACCAGGGCCCTCCACATACAGCGAGGGCTCGTTGCCGCCGGCTATGTAAGGCCATTCCTCTTCCCAATAAACCTTTTGAATAGCAGTTTCTCTTCCAAGCGGGCAGAAGCCCCGCGGATCCAATAAAGGCTTTTGCTCTTCTTTTAATGGTCTGCCGGTAAGATGCACAAAATACCATTCGCCGTGCTGTGTTTCTACAAGAGAGCCGTGCCCAGCTTTTTGCAGAGGATTTCTCGGATAGGGCCAGGACGTAATAAACGGATTTTCCGGATGAACTTCGTAAGGGCCGAATAATGATCTGGAGCGTGCGATGGTAGCTGCGTGGTCAAAGGTAGTGCCGCCTTCTGCAGTAAGCAGGTAATACCACCCATTTATTTTGTAAATATGCGGCCCCTCGGTCAGCTTGATATCAGTACCGGTGAAAATGATCTGCCGTTCACCGATCAAAGCTTCTGCTTCGGCGTCGTATTCCTGCAGAGCGATACCGTAAAAGCGGTGATTGCCCGGCCGGTAATCCCAGACCATATTCAGCAGATATTTTCTGCCGTCGTCGTCATGGTAAAGGGAAGGGTCAAAACCGGAGCTGTTCAAATACACAGGGTCGCTCCATTCGCCGTCAATCGTATCGCAGGTCACGAGGTAATTATGGCCATCCTTCCAGATACCGTCGATTTGTTTAATATCGGAATAGATCAGCCAGAACTGGTTATCATGCCAGGAAAGTGCGGGTGCCCAGACGCCGCCCGAATCCGGATTGCCTGCCATATTAAGCTGCGAAGTCCGTTCAAGAGGATGCTTAACAGCCTCCCAATTTTTTAAATCCTTGGAATGATGGATCTGCACCCCGGGGAACCATTCAAACGTGGAGGTGGCAATATAATAATGTTCTCCGGCCCTGCAAATACTCGGGTCAGGGTTAAAACCAGTTAAAATTGGATTGGTGATTTGATCATTCATGGTAGTATCCTCCTTAATTTGGTAACGCTTTCAAAAAAGATTGTATAAGCAATAAACTAAATATAACTTAATTCCTGACTCTGCTCAACTGTCAATTTGTTTTAAGCAAAAATATGGATGAAAGCATAAATTATTGCATATAAATACTATTAACTTTGTTTAATCAAAAAACTATATGATGATCAAAAGAAAATGTATGCTATTATGTACGTAAACCGACCAAAATTGAAGAAGTAGGAGAAGATAATATGCGCACGGGAGACCAAACCCTGGTAAAGCAAATAAATAAATCAATCGTGCTGACGACCGTTCAGCAGAAAAGCCCGATTTCAAGGGCGCAGATTTCAAAAGATACCGGGCTGAATAAAGCTACAGTTTCAAGTTTGGTGGCTGATCTGCTGGAGGGCAGACTCGTGGAGGAAATGGGGGCTGGGCTTTCCAATGGAGGAAGAAAGCCGACCATGCTTTTTTTTAATAATAAAGCCGGCTATGCTATTGGGATTGATCTTGGAGTAAATTATGTTCTTGGTATACTGACAGACCTGCAGGGGGCGATCGTTGCTAAAATTAACGAGCCGCTGCTGTCTATTGATGAAGGAGCTGTATTTAATAAGGTGGAGGAAGTCATTGAAGACCTTATGGATCAGGCGCCGAAAAGTGCCTATGGCATAGTGGGTATCGGTGTCGGGGTGCCAGGGCTGATCGACAATGAAGGCACCATTTTATTCGCGCCGAACCTGGAGTGGAAAAATGTGCATTTAAAACAGCACCTGGAAAGAAGATACGAATTGCCGGTATTTATTGAAAATGAAGCAAAGGCTGGTTCACACGGCGAAAAAAGGTACGGGGCCGGACAGGGCGTTTCGAACTTTATCTATGTAAGTATTGGCATTGGTGTCGGTGCAGGCATTTTTATTAATGACCAATTGTATAAGGGCGGAAGCGGCATCTCCGGGGAAGTCGGACATTTCACCATTGAACCAAACGGGAGAAAATGCCGGTGCGGCAATAAAGGCTGCTGGGAGCTTTACAGCTCGGAAGGCGCTATGGTGGAAAAAACAGCACATCTCTTTTCGGGTCAGGAGGAAGTGACGATCGACTGTCTTATCGCAAAAGCAAAGGAAAGAAACCTGGAGGTGCTAAACGCCTTTGACCAGGTGGGGGAATATATTGGCATAGGATTGACGAATCTCATTAACATATTTAACCCGGAAAAAATCATTATAGGAAACCGCTTTGCAGAATTGGAGCAGTGGCTTCGCAATCCTATCGAAAGAGTGTTTCAGCAGCGCCTGCATGAAGAATTCCGGGATTCGTTCACACTCTCCTTCTCTGAAAACAGTATATATTCCTGTGCGCTGGGATCTGCGGCTTTTTCGATTGAAACATTTTTTTCAACCAGCAGAGTAACAGTTGTATAAGTATAGAAAGGGGGCTGTTCGAAAGTGAACAGTAAAATTTATCAGGCGTTGACATGGGTGATGAATTTCGCGTACGTTCAGGTGCTCTGGGTGTTTTTTACGCTGATGGGTGCTGTGGCTGCAGGGGTATTCCCGGCGACAAACGCTTTGTTTGCAGTAGTGCGCAAATGGGTCAGCGGAGAAAAGGATCTGCCTGTTTTTTCCTATTTCTGGGGAGTGTACAAACGGGAATTTATCCAGTCTAATAAGCTGGGAGCCGTTGTCCTTTTTTTATTCATTCTTGCTGTTCTTGATATTCAGTTCATTGCAGCAAGTGACACGCTGAACTGGCTTCACATACCGTTGTTTGTGTATATCCTGTTTGTGTTTATTTTTCTTTTGTTTCTTTTTCCATCCTTTGCTCATTTTGACGATAAACTAAGAAATGTTTTCAAGAATGCGTTTTTTATTATGCTGACTCATCCTGTTCACTTATTCTTTTTAACATTGAGTTTATTGCTTCTGGGAATTATTTTTTACATGGTGCCGGCACTGGGCTTTATATTTGGAATAAGCGCTACAGCATTTGTTGCCACAGTCGTCAATAAAAATATTTTCAAAAAAATTATAAAAACTTAGTTTGTTTACTGGACAAATTATGTAGAGGGTGTTAACTTAATATTAAGAAAAGGGGGAGGAAATAATGAAAAAGATGAAAGCGGTTACGTTTTTGGCGGCAGGGTGTGCAACAGCGATGGTAATGACAGGCTGTAACTCAGAATCTTCGGGGTCTGGCGATGGCGGTGGGGACGGAGAACAAAAAACGATTGAATTCATGCATTTATGGCCGGAAGGAAGCTCGAAGGACCATTACGATATTGTAAACGACATCATAGCTGATTATGAAGAGCAGAATCCGAATACTAAAGTGGAGCTAGAAGTGCTGAGTAACGAACAGTACAAGGAAAAGCTGCAGGTAACTTCTACATCAGGTGAACTGCCGGATGTAGGCATGACCTGGCCGGGCGGATTCCTCGAGCCTTACGTTGACGGTGAAATGTTTGCGCCGCTTGATGATGTACTTGACCAAGACGGCCTGCGGGATTCATATGTGGAAGGCACGACGGAAGCATACGAAATGGATGGAAGTACTTACGGACTGCCGCTGGAACTGAACGTAGCCCAGGTTTTCTATAACAGTGCGATATTTGATGAATATAATTTAGAAGAGCCGGAAACATACGAAGAGCTTGAAGAAATTGTAAGCACGCTTCAGGAAAACGACGTGGCTCCGATTGCATTAGGAAACCAGGACAGATGGACCGGTTCACTATGGTATATGTATATGGCAGACCGGCTTGGTGAAGACAACCTATTAAACAAAGCAATTAACGGTGAAGCATCCTTTACGGAAGAACCGTTGGTAAATGCGGCAGAAAAAACACAGAACCTGGCTGCAAGCGGAGCTTTCACTCAAGGATTTAACGGTCTTTCCGATCAGGAAGCAAAAAGCATGTTTATGAGTGAACAGGCAGCAATGTATTTAATTGCTACATGGGATCTTCCAAACTATACAACGGACGAAAGCGTTTCGCAGGATTTCCGGGATGCAGTTGACTACTTCGACTTCCCGACTGTGGAAGGTAAAGGCAACCAGAACAGTTATGTAGGCGGACCTGGTGTTGGGCTGTTTGTTTCTGAAGAGTCTGATGTAAAAGAAGAGTCGAAAGACTTTGTCAAGTACTTCTCTGAAGAGTGGGGCGAAAAATCCGTAAGCGATGCGGGTGTTATCCCAGCTACGAAAGTAAACACAGATAACGTGGAACTTCCGGATATGTACCTCGAAGTACTGGATGATTTAAACAACGCTGACAACCTGACGTTGTTTGCGGATGTGCAGATGAGCCCGGATGTTGCCGAGACTCACCTGACAGCAATTCAGTCATTATTCGGTGAAGAAATTACGCCGGAGGAATTCGCTGAAATGCACGACGAAGCAATAGAAGAAGACGAATAAATATAAAATGAATAAGGGGCATTCCTGCCGGGCGTGCCCTTTATATCATTCACAAATGCATTCTGGACGTAAATGCAGAGCTTGGGGGCAAGTGAAATGAATAAGGTTATGTCGAATAAACTCATGATTACGCTTTACATATTCCCGGCTTTATTTCTCATTGCCGTGCTTATTATAGTTCCGCTCATTCTGACCGGCTATTACGGTCTCATGGACTGGAACGGTATCGGCTCAATGACTTTTATTGGCATGGAAAACTACATTAACGCTATTCAGGACGGGGCTTTCTGGGACAGCGCATGGCATTCTCTGCTGCTGGCTTTATTTTCAACGTTAAGCCTGGTGATTTACTTGGCGGTATCCATGATTTTGGCTTCCAAAATCAAAGGCGCGGATTTACTGAGAAAAATTTATTTGATTCCGATGCTTTTATCGTCTGTGGCAATCGCGCAGCTGTGGATTAAAGTATACAACCCGGCGAACGGTATCCTGAATACGATTCTCCGCGGTATCGGCATTGAAAATCCGCCAGCGTGGCTGGCAAACCCGGACGTCGTACTTTACGCCATATTCATACCGATTCTCTGGCAGTATGCAGGCTTTTATATTCTTATATACTATGCGGCACTCAAAAATATTCCCGAATCCTTAATTGAATCCGCAAGAATCGATGGGGCGAACCCACTGCAGATTGCCTACAAAATAAAACTTCCATTAATCATGGGCGTAGTAAAAGTAACCATCGTTCTGGCCATCGTCGGGTCGCTGAAATATTTCGACCTGATCTACGTAATGACCGGAGGCGGGCCCAGCGGTTCGAGTGAAGTAATGGCATCGTACATGTATGATCTTGCTTTTAGTACGAATAACTTCGGTTACGGCAGTGCCATCGGCTTTTTACTGCTGATCATCACACTCGTCGTTACAATCATCATCAGAAAATTAACTGCATCCAAGGAAGATATTCAGTACTAGTTGAAATGAGGTGAACGTTATGGGTCGAATTGGATATATTTTGTTGTACACATGTTTGGCACTGGTAGCGGCGTTTCAGATCTTTCCGCTGCTGTGGCTGGTATTGTTTTCCCTTAAGGATAATGCCCAGATCTTTTCAGGTTCCCCGTTTGCGCTGCCGAGTGATCCGCAGTGGGGGAATTACCTGAACGTCTGGCAGGGTGGTATAGGGCTGTATTTCTTCAACAGCGTCTGGATTACCGGTCTTGCGATTATATTAACAGTACTTTTTGCCAGTATGGCAACATTTGCGATTACACGCATGAACTGGAAGCTGAATAAATTTGTCCTGGGACTGTTTATGGTTGGATTAATGATCCCTATTCACTCCGCGCTGATTCCTTTGTTCAGCATGTTCCTCAGCGTGAATTTGATCGATAATCCGTTATCAATTGTGCTCACGTACACCACGTACAATCTGCCGATTACGATTATGATTCTGCTTGGCTTCTACTATACTCTGCCAAGAGAAATTGAAGAAGCGGCAGTGATGGACGGTTCTTCGATCAACCGGTTGTTTTTTACGATCATCCTGCCGATGACAACACCGGTAATGGCCACGACAGTTATCATTAACATGATCTACAACTGGAATGAATTTGTATTTGTGAATACCTTTATCAGCTCGGATGAATACAAAACGCTGACCGTTGGAATCCAGAACTTTATCGGGCAGTATATGACGGACTGGGGTTCTATCGGAGCGACCCTTGTTATCAGTATCATCCCGGTTCTTCTGGCTTTTCTGTTTTTCAGCAACAAAGTGGTGGAGGGCATCTCTTCAAGTGCTGTTAAAGGCTGATACCACGCAGTAATGATTTTAACTAACAATTAGGAGGATGAATAATGACTGTATTTAACAACGTACCAACTATCAATTTCGAGGGCGCCACTTCGGCCAATGACTTTTCTTTTAAGCACTATGACAAGGACGCGACCGTCATGGGAAAATCGATGGACGAATGGCTCCGCTTTTCAGTAGCCTACTGGCATACACATACGTTCGGCGGGGAGGATCCGTTTGGCGGACCGACGATGGAGCGCTCCTATCAGAAATACAGCGGCATGGATCTTGCGAAAGCACGGGTGGAGGCAAACTTTGAGCTTTTGAATAAGCTGGGCATCACCCGGTTTGCGTTTCATGACATTGATATTGCTCCGGAAGGTAATTCTTTAAAAGAAACCTATCAAAATATTGATACAATCACTGCCATGCTGAAGGATAATATGAAGGAACACGGCATCGGTCTTCTGTGGAATACGGCGAATATGTTTGTTGACCGCCGGTTTATGCACGGGGCGGCGACGACAAACAATGCAGACGTTTATGCCTATGCTGCGGCTAAAGTAAAAAAGCAGCTTGAAGTAGCTAAAGAGCTGGGTGCACAGAACTACGTGTTCTGGGGTGGCCGGGAAGGCTACGAGACTCTGCTTAATACCGATATGAAGCGCGAAATGGATAACCTGGCACGCTTCTATCATATGGCGGTGGATTATGCGAAAGAGATAGGCTTTGAAGGGCAGATGCTGATTGAGCCAAAGCCGCGCGAACCAATGAAGCACCAGTACGACTTTGATGTTGCTACAGCATACGCATTCCTGCAAAAGTATGATCTCGACAGCCATTTTAAAATGAACATCGAATCAAACCACGCCACACTTGCCGGCCATACGTTTGAACACGAGCTCCGCTACGCAAGAGAAATGGGCATTCTTGGCTCGGTGGATGCAAACCAGGGCGACCTGCTGCTCGGCTGGGACACCGACGAGTTCCCAACTGATATTTACGATGCGACTCTTGCGATGTACGAAATCCTGAAAAACGACGGCCTCGGTACTGGCGGCTTAAACTTTGATGCCAAGGTGCGGCGCCCGTCTCATAAGCCCGAAGATCTGTTTCATGCGCACATTGCGGGCATGGACACATTTGCCTATGGGTTAAAGGCAGCCTCCCAGCTGATCGAAGACCGTGTATTTGAAGACATTGTGGATGAACGCTACAGCAGCTTTGACAAAGGCGTGGGGAGTGACATTCTTGCCGGCAAAACAAGCTTTAAAGAGCTTGAAGCCTATGCTCTTGAACTCCAGGAGCCGATTGAGCACCAGTCGGGTAAACAGGAGCTTATTAAGGCAAAGCTGAACCAGTATATTTTAAACGCAAACAACAAAGTAAAAGTTTAAGCAAAGAGGTGCTGGCATGACTTACGTAATCGGAATCGATTTAGGAACGAGTGCAGTGAAATCGCTTCTTGTGAACAGAAGTGGCGAGGTGACAGCTTCTGTGTCAAAATCGCTGTCTGTCCAGCAGCCGGCTGCGGGGCATTCCGAGCAGAATCCTGATGAATGGGTGGAGCAGACAGAAGCATCGATTCAGGCACTGCTTCAGGAGACAGGAATAAAGGCAGAGGAAGTGGAAAGCATCAGCTTCTCCGGCCAGATGCACGGCCTGGTGCTCCTGGATGAGACCGGCCGGCCACTGCGCCCGGCTATACTCTGGAACGATACAAGAACGTCGGAGCAGTGCGAAACGATCCGGCATACGATCGGGGAGAATGAACTGATTGAGGCAACACAGAACACAGTTCTTGAAGGCTTTACTCTTCCGAAAATGCTGTGGGTACAGGAGCACGAGCCGGAAATTTGGAGCAGGGCAGCGTCTTTTCTGCTGCCAAAGGACTACGTCCGGTACCGGCTGACAGGGAGTATGCAGATGGAACTCTCTGATGCGGCCGGGACGCTTCTGCTGGATGTGAAAGGAAAATCATGGAGCCGTACGATGCGGGAAGGCTTTAATCTCTCCGCCTCGTTCTGCCCTCCGCTCATAGAATCCCACGAAAGTGCGGGACCCCTGACAAAGGAAGCGGCAGATAAGACGGGACTCCATGAAGGAGTGAATGTTATAGCCGGCGGGGCAGATAACGCCTGCGGTGCTTTAGGAAGCGGAATTACAGAACCTGGGGAAGGCCTTTTAAGTATAGGGACTTCCGGAGTGCTTCTCGTGCCGGATCACGGCGAAGCGGTTCCGGATGGACGTCTGCATTATTTTAATCACGCATCTAAGGATCAGTATTATTATATGGGCGTTACGCTTTCTGCCGGAAACAGTCTTCAGTGGGTAAAGGACAATTTGTTTTTTGACGAAACGATTGAAGAGCTGGTCGAACGGGCGTCCCAGGTGCCGGCGGGGGCAGAACAATTACTGTTCACCCCGTTTCTGACCGGTGAAAGAACGCCGTATATGGACGCAGGAATCAGGGGCAGCTTTATCGGACTCGATATCCGTCATACGAGGGGACATATCGTCCGGGCTGTCATGGAAGGGATTACGTATTCTCTAAAGGAGTCTCACGAAATCATCCTTCAGCAGGGCTTTCAGATAGATTCTCTTGTGTCTATTGGAGGAGGGGCCAAAAGCTCCTTCTGGCTTCAGATGCAGGCGGATGCCTTCGGATGCCCTGTGCGTAAGCTCGCTCATGAACAGGGACCGGGGCTTGGGGCAGCAATGCTTGCGGCCTACGGCACGGGGTGGTTTACTACACTTGAGGAATGCAAGAAAACGTTTGTCAAAGAGAGCGAAACGTTTTATCCTGATCCGGAACAGTTGCTCATATATGAACAATCATTTCAGGCATATAAGAAAATTTATGCACAAACATCACCGTTAAAGATGTCATGACTGGCAGGCAAAAGTCCGAAAAGGCTTTTGCCTGTTTTAATAAAAAAATTAATTGACGATTGCGGTCCGAAACGTTTTGGATTACTATGAAATGGAAGCGGTTTAATGATGAAGTCAGAGCAAAAAATTTTAACTGATGTTGGCAGCGTATTCAGCAGACATTTAACGACTAGAGGAGGAATGGCATGAATATTACCATCTGGAACGAAAACAGACACGAAAACAAGAACCCGGAAGTCGCAAAGGTCTACCCGAAGGGAATTCACGGGGCTTTGGCTGACTTTCTGAAGGATGAGGCGGACGTTGTACGAACGGCAACGCTTGATGAGCCGGAGCATGGACTTACAGAAGACGTGTTAAACGACACCGATGTACTGATCTGGTGGGGCCATATTGCCCACGACGAGGTAGAGGATGCCATTGTCCGGCGCATTCAGAATCGCGTGCTGGATGGGATGGGTCTGATTGTGCTTCATTCCGGTCATCTGTCAAAAATATTTCGTACATTGATGGGAACAGGCTGCGACCTGAAGTGGCGGGAAGCAGACGAGCGAGAGCGGCTCTGGGTCGTAGAGCCGGGCCATCCTATTACAGAGGGAATCGGGGAGTATATTGAGATGCCAAAAGAGGAAATGTACGGCGAGCACTTTGATATTCCCGCGCCGGATGAGCTCGTGTTTATCAGCTGGTTTGAAGGCGGAGAAGTATTTCGAAGCGGCGCTACCTTCACAAGGGGCCGTGGAAAGATTTTTTATTTCCGTCCGGGGCACGAAACGTACCCAACATATTATAATAAAGACATTCAAACGGTGATTAAAAATGCTGTCCGGTGGTCGGCCCCGAAAAATACGCCGTTGCCCGTTTACGGTAACGCCAGTCCACTGGAAGCCATTTCGAATAAAGATGTGGGGGAAAAAGACTAATGGGAAAGCTGCAGATAGGCATTATCGGTGCAGGGGGCATCGCCCGGGGCAGGCATCTGCCCGCTTTTCAGCAGATTAAAAATGTGCGTGTAGCAGCTGTTTTTGATACAGATCTCAGCAAAGCAGGAGCTGCTGCAGAAGCATTTGATATTCCGGCTGTATTCAGCACCGTGGAGGAATTGCTGGAGCATGTCGAAGCAGTCATCATCTGTACACCGAACAAATTTCATGCAGAGCTTGCCGTGCAGGCCCTGGAAGCAGGGGTGCACGTGCTTTGTGAAAAACCGATGGCGATGACTACAGCAGAATGCCAGGATATGATTGATGCCTCCAGGCGTTCAGGAGCCGTGTTAACGATTGGCTATCATTACCGCTACATGAAGGAATCCCGCATGGCCAGACAGATGGTACAGGAGGGTGAAATAGGTGAACCGCTGGTTGTACGTCTTCAGGCGATGCGAAGACGGAAGGTACCTGGCTGGGGTGTGTTTACAAATAAAGAACTCCAGGGCGGAGGCAGTCTGATTGATTACGGCTGCCATCTGCTGGATCTGGCTCTCTGGCTTCTGGATGATCCACAGCCCGTGGAGGTAAGCGGAAGAACCTACGACCGCCTGAGTAAAACCCCGGGCCAAATTAATGAATGGGGGGCTATCGATACGGAAAGCTTTTCCGTGGAGGACCATGTGACCGGCTATATTACGTTTGAAAATGGCATGACGCTGCTTCTGGAGTCATCCTGGGCGGCGAACATTAAAGAAGATAAAGAAGAGCTGAGCATTTCCGGGGTCGACGGTGGCCTTCAGGTTTTTCCGCCCGAACTGTACCAGTCAAAATTCGGTTCCATGATGAGTGTGGAGCCTCACTTAACAAGCTATGAGCGTGAAGACGTGCTGCAGGCGAAAAACTTTACAGAAGCGTGTCTGGGGCAGGCGGAGGTCGTTGTGAAGCCCGAGCAGGCACTGCGCGTCACCCGGATTATCGAAGCTGTTTATGAAAGCAGCAGAACTGGAAAAAGCGTTCGACTGGATAATGTGTACGCCGACGAAATGTAAGCATCCATCCGGGTGCTTTTTTATTTTAAAGCAGTTCTTAAGAAAGAATTTTTCCAATTTTTAATGAATAGTCGTTTGAATGCAGAGACAGAGGGAAAGAGAGGATTGTATTACTACAGAAGGGGGACTTACTAATTATGGAAGCAGATCGAAATCGTTGGTTGATGGCATTATCAGCCATAGCGATTCATTTATCGATTGGTTCGGTGTATGCGTACAGTGTGTACCAGAATCCGCTGAATGAGTCGCTTGGCTGGAACATTTCCGACGTAACACTAGCATTTACGATTGCAATTTTCTTCTTGGGGATGTCGGCCGCTTCACTCGGGTTTTTTGTGGAAAAATACGGGCCGAGGATCTCAGCTGCCATCGCAGCCGTGCTGTTTGGTGCCGGGACAATGGGGGCCGGCCTTGCGGTACAGCTTGAAAGTCTGCCATTATTTATTGGTTCTTACGGCGTACTTGGCGGCATCGGCCTTGGTATTGGGTACATATCCCCGGTTTCTACGCTTGTTATGTGGTTTCCAGACCGTCGAGGGATGGCTACTGGGATGGCAGTTATGGGCTTTGGCGCCGGAGCGCTTATTACAAGTCCCGTAGCTGAATGGCTGATGAACGCTGTATCGATCCCGGGGGCATTTTACATTCTTGGCGCCTCGTACTTCGTTCTTATGCTTGCAGGGGCGAGCTACATGAAGAAGCCGCCGAAGGATTGGATGCCTAAAGGCTATAAGAAAGAAGATCTGCAGACGAACCAGAAGGGCGGAGACGTGGCGCAGCTTTCAGCCAAAGAGGCACTGCGGACGATGCGTTTTTACCTGCTGTGGCTCGTGATGTTTATTAACATCTCTTCAGGTATTATGCTGCTTGCAGTGGCATCGAACATGACACAGACCATTACAGGTACCAGCGCAGCATTAGCAGCTACCATAGTGGGAGTAATGGGCTTTTTCAACGGGGGCGGACGGATTGTATGGGCGTCGCTTTCGGACTATCTTGGAAGAACGAATACTTTTACAATATTCTTTCTCATTCAAATCGTGGCCTTTTTCCTTCTCCCGTTAACGACCAACGTTGTGCTGCTTGCAATTCTATTATTTATTATTATTACCTGTTACGGTGGCGGCTTTGCCTGTCTGCCGGCTTATATTGGTGACCTGTTTGGCACGAAACAGCTAGGAGCCATTCACGGCTTTCTTTTAACTGCCTGGGCACTTGCAGGGGTGGCCGGTCCTACAGCCGTATCAAGCATTGTTTCGGCTACAGGAAGCTACGCGCTATCGTTCTATCTGTTTAATATTCTTCTCGTAGTCGCCCTGGCAGCTATGATTGTCATGCGATTTAATATTAAAAAGGTCAGAAAAAACAAAGAACAGGAAAGCACGGAAGCAGCGAAAGCATAAAGAAAGACCCCTTTCTTCTAAGATAAAGGAGAAAGGGGTCTTTACTGTTATGGGAGTTCGTTGCCGGCAGACTGATACAGGTCATACCATTCTTCACGTGTCAAAGTGATTTCAGAGGCTTTGGCGATGCCTGCCAGCCGTTCTGGGTTCATCGTCCCGACAATGGTTTGAATACGCGCGGGGTGGCGAAGAATCCAGGCTGCTGCTATTGCTGATTCGGTTACTTGGTAGCGCCCGGCCAATTCGCTGAGTTTTTTGTTCACCTCAGGAAATTTATCATTGCCGATAAAAACGCCTTCCATCATGCCATACTGAAATGGGGACCAGGCCTGGACGGTCATGTTGTTCAACTGACTGTATTCAAGCAGCCCGCCTTCCCGCATCACCGCTGCATCATTTTTCATATTCACATTCAATCCCTGATCTATCATGAGGGAGTGCATCAGACCAAACTGCAGCTGATTGGTAATAAGATCCTGCTTGACGTGCTGCTTTAAAAGCTCAATCTGCATTGGATGCTGGTTGCTGACACCGAAATGACGTACTTTACCGGAGGCGTGGAGACTATCGAATGCTTCCGCTACTTCCCCGGGTTCCATGAGTGCATCGGGACGGTGAAGAAGCAGTACATCCAGATAGTCTGTCTGAAGACGCTTCAGGCTTTCATCGACTGTGTTTAAAATATGGGATTTGGAAAAATCGAAGGAATTTCCGCGTATGCCTGCTTTGGACTGAAGAATTACTTTTTCGCGCAGGTCATCGTTCATACCAGCTGCTCTGGCAAAAATGTCTTCGGAATCCCCGCCGCCATAAACATCGGCATGATCGAAAAAATTCACGCCTGCCTCAAAAGCGGTACGGAAAACTTTTTCCGCCGCATCGATGGAAAGCTCATTCATGCGCATACACCCTAGTGCTATATTGGATACTTGAAGCGAACTGCTGCCTAACTGCATTTGTTTCATCTGAGCACCTCTTTTTTTCAGGATAAGAATAGTGTAACATGACGTATGGACAATCGGCATGATAACGCTGTCAAAAATATGAAAAATGACTTTTAAGCATAAATATGGTAATTTATAGAAAAAGATTAAAGGGTGGCAGTAATGAAACGAAGAACAATAAACAGCTATTTTATTTTATTCTGGCTTATTATCGGTATATGGAATATCGGCCTTGGAATTATTGTCGGTCTCGTACTGCAAAGCTATGTGTGGGCATTCATTCATGTTTTGGCCGGAGCGCTCTGTTTAACCATAATGGAAGCTATACGCAGAGGGAAATTACAGGTTAAAGAGAAAAAAGAAAACCACCTGCACGAAAGCGACCAGTAGCTTTATGTCCCTGGATTTAAAATTGTAATAATTTGATGATTACCCTGCAGACTTTTCGGAAATAGTATATTAATGATAAACAAAGGGGTGAACATTATATTACAGACCAGAGGGGCTAAAACAATAAAAAATATTATTCAGGACAATGAAAAGCCGCTGACTAATCAGGATGTCGCCGCTATATTAAAAGATAGAAACAGCATTGACAGTTCTTTTGCTTTGAAAACGATTGATTCAATGGTAGGTAACGGACAGTTGATGCTTATCCGATATGTTGATGCCGGTGTGTATGTAGTAGAAGTGAAATAAATTATGTTAACTGTTTTCATAAGCAGTTAACATAACTATTTTTTAATAAATAATTTTTACATAAATTCTCCGTTACTGTAGTGAAAGTACCGAATAATCTGTAAAATAGAGAATTACTTTAAAGAAGAGGGTGATGGCAATGAGTTTCGAAGATGAGTTCGTAGCTAAAGCAAAAGAGTATTTAGAAGAAGATAAAGACGCAAATATTATGAACGAAGTAAACTGGGAAATTGCCAAATACTTTAATAATCTGAATAAAGAAATCGGCGAAGTGAAAAATGACTCGTTCAGCAGCTATGGTTCAAAGCACCGCAGCTATATGACCATTGATAACCGCGAAGTGCTTTTTGAAACTGTTACAGACGATGGAAATTATCATATTCAGGTAACACAGAGTACAGATGATAAAACCAATGAACTGGATGTTATATATGTTCAGGAGGGCAGAATGTACAGCCAGGAAAAGCAGCAGGAATTTAATATGGATATTGTCCGCGACCATCTTAAAGATACCTTCGGCGATATACTGGGATTATAAAAAAGCGCCCGCTGCGGCGCTTTTTTATTTTGAAAAATATTAAATAATCAACAGGGAAATAAGTATTGATTTCCTTCGAATGGGTATAATGTCATTAAGGGGGTATACGCCATGGGGGTTGTTTATATTGACCGGCATATTCGCCAGGTGCAGGTGATTATTTGTAGTGAAGGACACATGCTGCATTGTCTTGTTTGGCCGGGGGAAGGGGGTTGGGTCGCCGATATACACTCCATGCAGAACAGCGGTTTTCATCCGACGTTTGAGCGGGTTTATTTTCCTGAAAATGAAGAGATTATTCAGCTTGGACGGCATATATATGTTCTGCGGTAAAAAGGCAGAAGCTCGCAGCTTTCTGCCTTTGCCCGTTCTAAAGAGTATTGGGGTCCGTATAGCCAATCGGCCCACGGGATTCGGAATGCTCCACCACAGTAAGAACAAAGCGTATCGGAATAAAGATGGTGCGGCTGCCGCTGCTCTGGGCCTTTTCCTGATAGAAGTAAACGCCCGCTTCTTCAACACCATAGTTTTCCGCTGACACTACCGCTTTGATATAACTGGAGTGCTCTTCGAATGCCCCCTCGCTTTGAAATCCATTCAATTCAAAAAGCGGGATGGCGGAAGGATCAAAATACACTTCGACGAAATTAGAATTGTCTGCTGATGAACTCATCCGTCTTCCTCCTTTCAATAGGTGCTTCCCATAATATACCCTAAAACGGTTTAATAAAAGCAGAGGATGCAAAAGGAAAAAGGTACATAAACGTTTATGAAATGCACTATCTGCTGTAAAATAATGGGTAAGATAATAGGCGTTCCAAAGATAGAAAGGAGAAAGTGCGGCGAAAAACAGCCCGGGCTGTACAAATTAAAAAACAGAAGCCAATGGCTCCTGCTGTAGTTTATTATTTATGGTGTCCCGTACTGGGCTCGAACCAGTGACCTCCACCCTGTCAAGGTGGCGCTCTCCCTACTGAGCTAACGGAACAATTTGTATGGAATAAAGCGACAGAAATAATATACAATAGGAAAAGGTCAGTGTCAATCCTTCCACGCTCAATTTATGCAGGGAAAGCAGAGGGTGGTGTTGGCCAATTAATTTCTTCCGGGCGGAGAAGCCGGACCTTGCTGATGTCCTGTTACTACCGAAGATACTAAGAGAGTACACGCACCTGCTGCATAAACAGAAATTTTTATGGTACATATATTAAAATTAATCAATTTTCCTTTTGCTGTTTTTCTTTCCGCTGCTGAAGGAATAGAAATAGACAGAAGGCGAGCATACCCAGACTGAGATTGGAAAGAATGAACCCAAGCGGCCCCTGGTTAAAAATGCCAAGCGACAGCGCCCCGAAAAAAACAATGTAGGTGATGCCGAGAAGCGGCAGGCTTCGCCCGGAGACTTTTTGCATCAAACGGGCAAGCTGGTATACGAGCGTATTTACAGCAAAACCAATTAGCAGTAAAATAAGTAAATTCATGCGACTATCTGAACCTTCCTTTGTGATGATGTCTTTTTCCGATTTACATGCTACCATACCTTAGGTTTGAAAGATATCTACAAAGACGAAAAGTGGGCACCCCTGCAGTAAACTGCCTGGCGGAGGCTTTAAAATATAGAGAGAATGGGATAAAGGTGGAGGGATGTTCATGCAGGCATATGCAGACTTTTGGATGGAATGGCAGAGACGTATTGTAGAACTGCCCTGGATTGATATAGGCGTAGCTGTTTTGATTGCACTTCTCGTGTTTGCCTTTCGGAAGTTATTTACTAAATACATTTTCAGGTTCATTTTAAAAATGACTCACCAATCGAGATCACAGCTGTTCACCAATGTTTTGGTATCGTTTGAACGGCCGATTCGTATGTTTTTCGCCGTATTCGGTATATATTTGGCGCTTTTGTATCTGCCGATACCGTGGGATTCCATGACAATTATCAACCGCCTGTACGGTTCCATTTTAATCATACTTGCAGCTTGGGGGACATACAAGCTGCTGAACACGTCTTCGATGCTCTTCAACCCGATGATTAAAAGGCTCGAGGGCAAGGAAGACAATATGCTGGTTCCCTTTCTTTCCCGGGTGCTCCGGATTATTATCGTGGCGCTCGCGTTCACCATTATTCTCTCTTCCTGGGGCTTTAACATTAACGGCTTTGTGGCAGGGCTCGGCCTTGGAGGTCTGGCCTTTGCCCTCGCCGCTCAGGATATGGTGGCTAATTTTATCGGCGGCATAATTATTGTCGTGGAACGCCCGTTTAAGCGGGGGGACTGGATTTATACGCCGACGGTGGAAGGAATTGTGGAGGATATTTCGTTTCGGAGCACGAAGGTGCGTACCTTTGCTGACTCAATTGTCATCGTTCCAAACAACACACTTGCCCATGAGGCGATTACAAACTGGAGTGAAATGCGTAAGCGCGAAATTAACATGACGCTTGGCATTGAATATCAGACGCCGCGGGAGCAGGTGCTGCAGCTGCGGGAGCGTCTTGAGGAAATGCTGAACAGCCGGGAGGATATCGATAAAGAAATGATTCTTGTGCAGTTTAAAGAATTTAACAGCTCCTCGCTCGACCTGTGGGTTTACTGTTTTACGAAAACAACCGCGTTTTTGGAATGGGCTGAAATAAAAGAAGAGCTGAATCTTGAAATCATTCGCATCCTTCAGGAGGAAGGCGTTCAGTTTGCCTACCCAACACAGTCTATTTATATTGAAAAATCACCTGAAGAAAATTATCACATGTCCGACAATAATTAAGCGGGATTCACGGTTGGCAAACAAAACGTACATGTTATAATAAGAATGTTTGTCAGAAGGAATATGTACGTAAAAAAGGAGCCGATGCATTCGATGGAACGAGTGGAAACATTCGTGTTAACCCGTGGACTGAATGCCAGTCAAGTATTGTCGTTTGTGCATGAACTGGAAACATTTAAAGCAGATGTGTTTTTTGAAAAGCGGAGAACCTCCGCAAACGGAAAAAGCGTACTCGGTATGATGTCTTTGTTTACAAGCATCAGACTTGGTGACAAAGTGGAACTCAAGGTACACGGAGAGGATAAAGAAGCAGTTGCCAGGGTGGCAGCTGAATATCTTGGAGAAGCAGTAGAGCATGAGAATAATAACGGCTATTGGGAAGACGAAGCAGCGGAGCATGTGGAACGGGCAATGGCCGGATGCATGGCCCACTGGAATCCCAATGTACGAAATATTGCACGCTCGTATCTGAAAACGACACGCAGCTAACAGGAAGACCCGGCGCCGGGAAAAGCGTCCGGGTCTTCAGCTGTATTATCAGGAAACGTTTTCTAAGCCTGGATAATGCTAAGCATATCACAAGCCAAATAGGGTAAACTAAAAGGGACATGAATCATATGTACTGGTTGTATAATACAAGCAGTAATAACGAATGACACGGAAGGAAGAATGCTTTATGATCGATCGGCACACCGGTACATTTTGGCGGGCCTCCATTGCTCTCGGGCTTGCATCCCTGCTCATTTTTGCCAATATGTATTACCCGCAGCCGCTGCTTCCATTGTTTACCGGAGAATTCAGCGTCAGCGAAGCGACAGCGAGCTTTGTCATTTCACTTTCCCTGCTGATGCTTGGAGTGAGCTTCTTTTTTATCAGCGCGATTTCCGACGCGAAAGGAAGAAGAAAGATCATTGTGTACGCGATGATCTGGGGAACTATAGCAACGCTGCTCATTCCTTTTGCCGGCTCCTTCTGGCTGCTTTTGCTGCTTCGGATGATCCAGGCCGTCGGACTTGCCGGAATTCCCATTGCGGCTATGTCCTATATTGGAGAGGAATTCACCCCGCGTGCGATGACGGTAGCTATGGGCTTTTACGTAAGCGCGAACAGCCTCGGCGGCATGGGGGGAAGAGTGATGAGCGGCGTGCTTTCCGATTGGTTTGACTGGCGGACGGCTTATTTTTTCATGGCCGGGGCTAGCGTCCTGCTCGCCGTGCTCGTGATCCTGCTGCTTCCGGCTTCGAAAAACTTCAGTCCAAAGCCGCTGGAGTGGAGCGATACGTGGAAGAATGCGCTGTTTCATCTTAAAGATCCGGTGCAGCGGCTGGCTTACGTTATCGGCGGTCTGAATTTCTTTGTATTTATCGGGACATTCAACTTTATTACGTACCGCCTGGACGGAGACCCTTTTTTCGTCAGTACAGCAGTCCTGGGCCTATTGTTTTTAACATACGGGGCGGGGACCTTCAGCTCGAGCCTTGCCGGGGAATTGACGCAGCGCTTTAAACAGACGGACTGTATGCAGGTCGGAATCCTCATTATGGCCGGCGGCCTGCTGCTGTCGCTTGTACCGCAGCTGTGGGTGGTTATTGCCTCGCTTGCCGTGCTGAGTTTTGGTTTTTTCTTTGCGCATTCCACTTCAAGTTCCTGGGTAACAAAAAACGCCAAAAAAGCCCGGGCAAGCGCCTCCGGACTTTACTTGACGTCTTACTATCTGGGCGGGAGTCTCAGCAGTCTTTATTTTGGTCTCCTGTGGCCTCTGGCCGGCTGGATCGGCGTCATTGCCGGCGGCCTGCTCCTGTTAATAGTCACACTTACAAGCGTACGCCGACTGATGCCGGTGGAAGCAGGCTAGCCTTTGGCAGGAAGAAGCACAATGCCATCGCTGTCGGCATAGACGTAGTCCCCGGGCGTCCAGGTGACGTCAGCAAAATCGACGGGAATGGAGCGCTCGCCGCGCCCTTCCTTGACAGACTTTCGTGGGCTGGTAAAGCGGGAAAACACCCGGACATCCATTTCGCGAAGCTCGTCACTGTCGCGGATCGCCCCGTTCACGATAATGCCTGCGAGGCCGCGCTTGACAGCAATTTCTGCCAGGTTGTCCCCGAGCAGGGCACGCCGGGAGGAACCGCCTCCGTCAACTACAAGAACACTGCCGGCGGGAATATCGCCAAGCGCCTGTTCAACAAGCACGTTATCCTCAAACACCCGTACTGTTTCTATTGGCCCTTCAAAGGAACGTACCGGTCCATGTGATAAAAACGGCTCATTGGCGACAAAAGCCTCGTTTTTGTATTCATCACAAATATCAGCTGTTCTACCCATATGTATGCCTCCTTTTATTATTTTCATTGTAAGGCTTTCCCAGAGGAAAGAAAATAGCAGGAGAATAGAAAAAAGAGGGAACTATCATTTTGCTTTCAAAGGGCGATATGATAATCTAGGAAAGAGAAATTTGAAGGAGGATGTAAAACATGAATCAAATGGACGCAAATGAAATTATCCAGTTCATTTCAGATAGTAAAAAATCCACTCCGGTTAAAGTACATATTACCGGCGAGTTGGACGCTATCGGATTTGGAAATGAAACGAAGCGGTTTATTACAGGAAACACCGGTGTGTTGTTCGGTGAATGGGAAGATATTAAAGAAGGCATCGAAGCGAATGCAGACAAAATTGAAGATTTTGTTGTAGAAAACGACCGCAGAAACAGCGCGATCCCGATGCTTGACCTGAAAGATATCGAAGCACGCATTGAGCCGGGCGCGATCATCCGCGACCAGGTGGAAATCGGTAAAGGCGCCGTTATTATGATGGGAGCAAGCATTAATATCGGTTCTGTTGTCGGAGAAGGCACGATGATTGATATGAACGTTGTGATGGGTGGACGTGCCACCGTGGGTAACAACTGCCATATCGGTGCAGGATCAGTTCTCGCCGGCGTTATTGAGCCGCCGTCCGCCCAGCCGGTCGTTGTTGAAGACGGCGTTGTGGTTGGCGCCAACTGCGTGATCCTTGAAGGAGTTACTGTCGGAGAAGGCGCAGTCGTAGCTGCCGGCGCCGTAGTAACAGAAGACGTGCCGCCAAATACGGTTGTTGCTGGTACTCCTGCACGCGTCATCAAAGAAATTGATGAGCAGACAAAAGGAAAAACAGAAATTAAACAGGAACTGCGCCGCTTAAAATAACAACGCTGCAACGTAACGGTGAAAGGCTGCCTTTTGGGACGGGTTCCAAAAGGGGCCTTTCTTTTTCATTTACGCGAAAGGGGCAAACAGCATGAACTGGCTTGAAAAAGACCAGCACTATATAATGTCTACGTACCAGCGTCTTCCTATTGTAGTGGAAAAAGGGGAAGGCAATTACTTATATGACAGCGAACAAAACAAATACCTCGATTTATTTACCGGCTTGGCCGTCAATATTGTTGGTCATTCGCATCCATACTTGCTCGGTAAGCTGAAGGAACAGGCAGAGCAGTTTCTGCATATTTCCAATATGTTTATTAATAAACCGGCGGTCCGCCTGGCAGAACGGTTGATTGAGCTCAGTATCCCGGGGAAGGTGTTCTTTGCAAACTCCGGAGCGGAAGCCACTGAAGCAGCGGTCAAGCTTGTGCATAAATGGGGCAGCGGCCAGGAAACGCCGAAAAAGGGAATTGCTGTCCTGGAAAAAAGCTTCCACGGACGGACGCTGGGTGTTATTCAGCTGACACGCCAGCCCGGAATTTATCAGGATTTTCCGGCCGCGGACTACCCCGTATATGAAGTGGAAGCAGAAAACCTGGAGGCGCTTGAAGAAGTGCTTAAGACGAAGCAGCCGGCCGCATTTCTATTCGAGCCGATTTTAGGCTCTGGCGGCATTCAGCCAGTCTCTCCTTCCTTTATGGAGAAAGCAAAATCCCTGTGCGAAAAATACAATGTGCTGTTTATCGTGGATGAAATTCAGACCGGAATCGGACGCACCGGAACATTTTTCGCCTACGAACGGGCAGAAATCACACCGGATGTTATTTTGTTTGCCAAGGGCATCGGCGGCGGTCTTCCGCTTGGAGGAATGATTGCCGGAGAGCGTGTGAAGGAAGTATTTCAACCGGGCGATCATGGCACGACCTTCGGGCCTTCCCCGCTCAGCGCTGCAATGGGAAATGCAGTGCTTGACGTTCTGTACGATCAAAACGAACTGGAAAATGGGCGTAAACGGGCTGAATACCTGTGGTCCCGTCTGGAAAAGTGGAAAGAAGAAAGCGAAGGGTTTGTGCAGGAAATCCGCGGACTTGGCATGATGGTCGGTGTGGTACTGGACGCAGACGCTTCATTTGTCAAAACACTGCAGGAGAGGCTGCTTGCAAAAGGATTTATGTTTAATATTACCCAGCAGCGCATTATTCGTCTGCTGCCACCGCTGACCCTTGAGAGAGCGGAAGTGGACGCTTTTATTGAAGCCCTCGCTGGAGAAATGAGCGCCCTGAAAGAAAGGAGCGTACAGTAATGGCCTTCACTGATTTAACAAGGTTCCGCCGGGATCTGCACCGCATCCCGGAGCCGGGATTCCAGGAAGTCAAAACCCAGCAGTACCTGCTTGATGTAATTCGTGCTCTCCCGCAGGAACATCTGTCATATAAAACGTGGGAGACTGGTATCCTTGTCCGTATCGAAGGGTCGGATCCGGAAAAAACCGTCGGCTACCGAACGGACATGGACGGCCTGCCGGTTCCGGAGCAGTCAGGTCTGGAGTTTCCGTCCGGGCATGAAGGAATGATGCATGCCTGCGGGCACGACATGCACATGGCGATTGCGCTGGGCATACTGCAGAACCTTGCGGAGCACCGGCCGGTTCAAAACGTGGTAATGCTGTTTCAGCCTGCAGAAGAAGGGCCCGGAGGAGCAGAGCCGATGATTCGGTCCGAGGAATTTAAGGAATGGAAGCCCGACGAAATTTATGCCCTTCATATCGCACCAGAGCACCCGGTGGGCACGATTGCGACAAAGCCGGGGGTACTGTTTGCCAACACCTCGGAATTGTTTATTAATCTCCGAGGCAAAGGAGGGCATGCGGCGCGTCCCCACCAGACGGAGGACATGGTGGTGGCAGCAAGCCACTTTGTGACTCAGCTTCAGTCAATCGTAGCAAGAAACATTGATCCGCTCGATCCGGCTGTTGTGACAATCGGTACGATTGAAGCAGGAACCAAGCAGAACATTATTGCGGAATCCGCGCGGGTGGAAGGGACGATTCGCACCTTTTCGATGGACAATATGAAGCTGATCAAAGAAAGAATAACCGGAATGCTGAAAGGCACTGAAGCTTCCTTTCACTGTGAAACAGACGTGGACTGGGGAGCGAATTACTGCCAGGTGTATAATGATGAAGCAAAAACAGCGGAGCTGACGGCGTTTGCAGAGAGCCACGGGCAGGTCAACTTTGTGGAGAGCCGGGAAGCAATGACTGGAGAAGACTTTGGCTATTTTCTCCGGGACATCCCCGGGACGATGGTCTGGCTCGGGGTGGATACGCCGTACGGACTGCATGATAACCGGATCAGTCCTTCCGAAAAAGCAATGGACACAGCAGTAGAGTTTTTTACTGATTTTTTATGCAGCCGGTGATTAAAAAAAGGCGGGGGCTCTGAAAGCCTCCGCCTTTTTTTGATTTACGCTTCTTTGCTGACGTTTACCTGGTGAGGGTAAGGGATTTCGATATTGTGGGCATCAAGATCTTCCTTGCAGGCCTTCAAAAGCTCCCGCTGCATGGCCCACTGCATCATATTCTCTGTTTTGGCGATAATGCGGATGGTTACCTCTGAAGCGCCAAGTGCGTTTACTCCGACAACGTCGGGGCCTTCCTTGAAAATACCCTGCTCCTCGGCCACGCGGTTGCAGGCCCCCTGAATGACAGCAATCGCCTTATCCACATTTTCTTCATAAGCAATGCCAATATCGACAATTGCCTGCATGTTACCGCGCGAATAGTTGCTGACAACACTGATTTCCCGGTTTGGTACGAAATGAAGTGTACCGTCAAAGCTTCGCACCTGAGTCGTGCGCAGCCCAACCTCCTCGACGATACCGTCTATTCCGGCAATCGCAATGTAATCCTCAACGTCAATCTGCTTTTCGAGCAGAATAAAAAAGCCGGTAACAACGTCGCTTACAAGGCCCTGGGCCCCGAAGCCAATCGCCAGGCCGACAATCCCGGCGCTGGCAATCAGTGGAGCAATGTCAAGATCGAACAAACCTAAAGTAATGGTGATTACGATAAACAACAAAATGTAGGTAAAGATGCTTATAGCGAGCTTCGAAAGGGTTTTGACCCTGCCCGGGTGCATATTCCGCTGCTTTTCCATGCGGTTAAAGGCCCGGTGGATGACCTTGCTTCCGATGGCCCTTACGATGATATAGCCGATGAGCACACCAATTAGCTGCACTATTAAAATAACGGCAGCTGTCCAGAAAACTCCTTCATTAAACGATTCCATATTCAACTTATACCACTCCCCAGCCTGTAGTTTCCATTTTAACCTGATTAGTATAACATAACTAATTGTACCAAAAAATATGCAATAGTAATGAATCAAACTGCTGTAAAACGAGGAGGGGAAGCGTTTCGTTGACTTTAAAATTAGCGGTCCATATAATGAAGGAATGAAGGATCGTGATTATTAAAGGAGTGGAATGCATGAGTGAAAAGCGTATGGTGGCAAAGCAGGCTCCACGCTTCGAGATGAATGCCGTCATGCCGGACACCTCGTTTGGCACGATCAGCCTTGAACAAGTAATGAAAAAAGATAAATGGACGGTGCTCTTTTTCTATCCAATGGATTTCACCGATATTTGTCCGACGGAAATTACAACAATGAGCGACCATTATGACGAGTTCGAAGAGCTTGATACAGAAGTGATCGGTGTCTCAACAGATACCATCCATTCGCATAAGGCATGGATCAATATGACACGGGAAGATAATGGGCTCGAGCAGCTGAAATTTCCGCTTGCAGCTGATACAAATCACCGGGTAAGCCGGAATTACGGGGTTTTAATCGAAGAAGAGGGAATAGCACTGCGCGGTTTGTATATTATTAACCCAGACGGGGAACTGCAGTATTCGATGATTCACCACAATGATGTCGGTCGTGACGTTGACGAGGTGCTTCGCGTACTGCAGGCTCTGCAGATAGGTGGAATGTGTCCGGCGAACTGGAAGCCGGGCCAGGATACGCTGAACACGTAAGCGTTCATTTTCCATACTGCATGGGCCCGTTAAAAAGCTGAAGGACTTGAGAAGAATAGGGGAGAACGGAATGAAGAAACAGTTTGCAGTCATTGGTCTCGGCCGGTTCGGCGGAAGTATATGCAACGCCCTGGCCGATGAAGGGATGGATGTGCTTGCTATTGATTCCAACGAGCACCGGGTCAATGAATTTGCCCAGGTTGTCGCCCAGGCGGTCATAGCAGATGGTATGGACGAAAAGGCGCTGCGTGGTCTTGGCATCCGTAATTTTGATAATGTCATTGTAGCTATCGGTGATAATATTCAGGCAAGCATTATGACCACCATCGTGCTTGATGAAATTGGCGTCAAGCACATTACCGTAAAAGCGCAGAATGATTATCATGAAAAGGTGCTGCGGCGCATCGGTGCCCATGAAGTCATTCATCCGGAGCGCGATATTGGAGTAAGGGTGGCGCACAGCATTGTTTCCAAAAGCGTGCTGGACTATCTGGAGCTTTCCGAAGATTACAGTATTGTGGAGCTGGAAGCCGGTCAGCTGCTCGACGGTAAATCGCTTCTCGACCTGGATATACGTGAAACATATGGATGTAACGTGCTCGCTATTAAGCGCGGGGAGGACGTCCACGTATCACCACGTCCGGAGGTGGATATCAGTGAAGGGGACATTCTGATTGTCGTTGGCGCGGACGGAGATATTGCAAGACTCGAATCCCGGTGGATAGATGATAACTGAAAAATAATCCGGCCTTTTCGCATGATTGATGCGGAAGGGCTTTTTTAGTTTTTCATTACGCACAAAGGGTAAATAAGGATGTTAGCTGCATATATTGTACCAGGAGGTGATTCAGGTGCTGCTTTACGCTTCACTGCTTGTCATACTGCTGGCTGTCGGACTGATTGTTTATATATTTGATGTAAAAAGCAATTATTTCCCGGTGCCGATGGTGCTTTTGATTATTGGAATCGGGCTCTCCTTCATTCCCGTTTTCAGCAGGCTCGGTTTAAATCATGATATAATTTTTGATTTGCTGCTGCCGGGGATATTATTTGTGTCTGCCTATAGTTTTCCGATACGTTCATTAAAGAAAAACATCTGGCCAATTGCCACACTCGGAACACTGGGTCTGATGGCCACTGTATTTTTAATGGCCGTGCTTATATATCTTGTAGCGGCCCCAGCTGCCGGTCTGTCCTTCGTTGCGGCATTTTTAATCGCTTCGGTACTGACACCGACAGATCCGGTATCTGTGACGGCTATTCTCGAAAACGTGTTTGGGGATTCGGATGTTCCGAAAGTCGTGGAGGGGGAATCGATGATCAATGACGGAACAAGCGTCGTATTGTTCGGGATTGCCTCCTCCATGTTTTTGTACAATGAGTCCTTTTCCATCTTTTCGTTTCTGGCTGAGTTTCTGCTGGTGTCACTTGGGGGTGTGGCTGTGGGTGTGGCAGGCGGCTGGCTTGTTACAAAAGCGGTTCATATCATGCATAATCATGTGTATCAGGTAATGCTCAGTGTGATTCTTGCCTACGGCGGCTTTTATATTGCTGAAGGCCTGGGGGTTTCCGGTGTTTTAGCCACCGTTTCGGCAGGTATCATGCTCTCACGGACCTTCCAGAAAACCGAAAAGGAGGAGGAGCTTCACTCCTATTTGGACGGCTTTTGGAAGGTAGTGGAACCGGCCGTACTGTCGCTGCTTTTTTTGTTAATCGGCATTCAGTCAGCGGATTATCTTGCGTTCGGGCACTGGCTGCTCGCCATCGGAATATTTATTATTTCATTAATCGTCCGTTTCATTGTATTGGGCGGATTTCTAAAATTGTCACCGCATATTAAAGAACGGTTTCAGTGGTCATCTGTATTTATGATGACCTGGTCTGGGCTGAAAGGCACAGTATCTGTGGCCCTCCTGCTGAGTATCGAAACCCAGTCCAGCAGCAGTGCGGATCTCGTTGTTTCTCTGACGTTTGCGGCTATTCTGCTTTCTCTTGTTATTCAAAGCCTCGGGGTCTATCCGCTGGCAAAGAAATTTTCTTCCTGAGAGAGCCCGGCTATGTCTGGGGGCAGGAAAAGTGATATGTATAAGAAAAAACACGTCCGGATGAATGCCCCGGGCGTGTTTTATAATTTCCAATTAAGCTTTGCTCCAGTCGGCCTTCATTTCCACGCCGGCTGCGTGAAGGGTAGTAAATACCGGGCAGCGGGCATCAACCTTTTCCTGAAGCTCCTGAACGCGTTCATCGCTTTCAGATGTCTGTACTTTCGCTTTTACCGAAACTGTCTGAAAATAAGGACGAACATCAGGGTTGCCCATCATGCCTTCTGAATCAATATTGCCATTTACCTGAAATGAAATACCCTGCAGATCAAAATCCATTTCCTTTGCCACAAAATTGGCTACAGCGTTTTCGCAGCCTGCCAGAGAAGAGAGAAGAGCGGATAAAGGGTCCATGCCCTGATTGCTTCCGCCAAGGTTTTCCGGCTCATCGATCGTAATTTCATGAGAACCTGTGGAGAGGTCGGTCTGAAAGCTTTTAGCGTTTCCTTCTACATTAAATTCCATATTAGCCATATTCATTCACTCCTTTGAGAACTATAATGTTATACCCGCGCCCCTATTAAGATAAACAATAGGAAGCCGATGATCAAGTCGCGTTTTTTCAGCTTTCGTTTAGGGAATAAGGTTGAAAAGCAAATTGTAAAGGAGAAATCAATTATGGCAAAGTACAGTAGAATTATCGCCCAGGCGGGATGTCACATCCATCATGCAGAACCAGCGCAGGTATATGAAGCCTGGACCAATCCTGAACTGATGAAAACGTGGATGTTTCCTTTAGGGGGAGACGAGAAAGCAGAAGCAGAGGCCGATGTATCAGAAGGAGGAGCATGGAGTGTAGTGAATGAAAGCCAGGACGAAGCGTACAGGGCTTACGGAAAATATGTGGAAATAGATCCACCGGAACGCATCAAGAAAACGCTCGTCCGTAAAGAGACAGGCGGCCAGGACGAAAAAATCACAGTGGAAATCAATTCTATTTTAAACGGAACCCAGCTGATTGTAACCCAGGACGTGGTGTTTCTTCATCATGAACAGCTCGAGGGAAAAGTGGTGGAAGAGCATTTAAGAGAAGAAAGGCTCCGGACGGAAAAATATTGGCACGAAATGTTTTCCTTATTATCGAAACAACTTACACCTTCGTAAGCGTATGATATTATAAAAGCGGGGAAAATATTTCCCCTACAGACTTAACGACGTATAGGATGATGAGGAAAATGCAGAAAAAGATCGTATTTACCGGCGGCGGCTCCGCCGGTCACGTTACGCCGAATATTGCTTTGATTAATGAGCTTGACCAAAACGATTGGGATATTTACTATGTGGGTTCAAAGGAAGGTATTGAAAAAGAGCTGATTGAGCGCAGGGGCATACGGTATCATTCTATCAGCTCAGGTAAACTGCGCCGTTACATAGACTGGCAGAACATTACTGATATTTTCCGTGTGGTGAAAGGCTGCCTCGAAGCCCGTAAATATTTAAAAAAGGTTAAACCGAATGTAGTATTTTCCAAGGGCGGCTTTGTCACTGTACCAGTGATTATTGCTGCCAAAACATTGAATATTCCCGTCATTATTCATGAAAGTGATATTACACCGGGACTTGCCAATAGAATTGCCCAGCGGTTTGCGACAAAAATATTCACTTCATTTGACGAAGCCACAGCCCATTTTCCTTCCGGAAAAGCAAAAGCCCTCGGCTCTCCAGTCCGGAAAGAAATTACACGTGGAGATAAAAGAAAAGGACTCGAGTTTCTTGAGTTCGGGGACTCCCTGCCGGTGCTTACGATTATGGGGGGAAGCCTCGGGGCAAAAAAAATTAACGAAACGGTGCGGGCTGCGCTTCCGTGGCTCACAGATAAATACCAGGTGGTGCACCTTTGCGGTAAAGGACATACTGACGAGAGTCTCGAAGGCCAGCCGAACTACCGCCAGTTCGAATACGTCAATGAAGAACTGCCTGATGTTCTTGCTGCGACAAATACTATCATTACCCGGGGCGGCTCCAATTCTATTTTTGAATTTCTGACACTGCATTTGCCAATGCTGATTGTGCCGTTAACACGCGCTCAAAGCAGAGGGGACCAGATTCTGAATGCTGAGTCATTTCAGGAAAAGGGGTATGCCGCTGTCCTGGAGGAGGAACAGCTGAATGAAGAGTCTATGCGTGAAGCTCTGCAGAACATTGAAGACAATCGACATGATACGATTGCGCAGATGAAAACATATATGGCTGAAAATCCTTTGGATCTTATTATTAAAGAGCTGTATGCCTATCACTAATCAAAATCTCCCCGGCCGCCTTTGGCCGGGGAGATTTTTACATCTTAAAAGGAAACCACATTACTCAGCAAGTTTGTCGGCAATTAAATCAATCTGTTCATTAATGGAAATAGGGTCATACGGGTAATACGTATCGAAATCAAGGAAATAAAACTGTTCGTTCTGCACGGCATCCAGGTTCGCCCAGACATCGGATTCCTGAATATTTTCCTTACTTTCACCAGTATCCTCCGGATCAAAGGTAGTCATAAACATATGGTCGGCAGAATACTCCTCAAGCACCTCCATTGAAATTTCCTGTGCGTTTCCTCCCATGACCTCCTCCTGAATTTTTTCGGGAGCGTTCAACCCAAGGGCATTATAAATGGCCTGACCGCCACGCCCTCCATTTGCACCGAAAACGTAAAGATCACCATTTTGTGTCAGTTCATATAACCCAAAGGTATCATCATTGCCTATTGTGCCCTCAAGACGCTTTTTGGCTTTTTCCGCAGTTGTCTCAATAGTGTCTTTGAACTCTTCAGCCTCTGCCTGATTATTTGTCAGTTCTCCGAAGGTATCAAGCGTTTCCTGGACATTTGTATCCGGATTGTATGGAAGGTGAACGGTGGGCGCAATCTGCGATAGCTGCTCGTAATTATCATCGTACATCACCACAATTAAATCGGGATCCAGCTCAAGTACTTGTTCGGGATCGAGCGGGGCTCCGACATCCTCTGCACCGCTCAGTTGCTCTTCAAGAAAAGGATTGGAAAATGCATCCGGGCCGGAGCCGGAGACGTCTGCTTCAACTGCGAGCAGCTCCCCGGCATAATAATCGGTCACAATCGTTTCAGGATCCGAGGGAATAGAGACTTCGCCTTTTTCCGTTTCGTATGCTCTGGTTTCCTCCTTGCTGTCTGTATTGCCAGCGGATGAATTGTTTTCTCCGCTGCTGCAAGAAGCAAGTATAGCAGCGCCAGCTGTAAAAATAGCAAATCGTCCAATAAGCGTATGTAGATGCATTAGAATCTCTCCTATATAAATGATAATGATTTTCAATATCACTATTGTAACGGAATGAAAATGAAAAATCTACATAAAAAAGCCTCCGCAATATATGCGGAGGCAGAGGCGAAGTGATTTACACTTCCATAATAATAGGGAGAATCATTGGGCGCCGTTTCGTGCGCTCATATAAATAAGGCGCCAGGCTGTCGATAATTTCTGATTTAATTTCAGACCATTGACTGGTCTTACGCTTCATTACTTCATCCAGATGCCTGCTTAATGTTTTCTGGGCATCGTTAATCAAATCTCCGGATTCACGCATATAAACGAAGCCGCGTGAAATTAAGTCCGGACCTGCTGACACCTTAAAGTTTTTCATGTCGATGCTTACGACGACTACGACGAGTCCTTCTTCAGATAGAATGCGGCGGTCCCGGAGGACAATGTTGCCGATATCTCCGATACCGTGGCCGTCAACATAAACAGCACCAGAAGGCACCTTGCCAACGACAGAGGCACTGTCCCGGGTCAGGGCAAGCACTTCACCATTTTCCATAATAAAGGAATTGTCGAGCGGCACTCCGCAGTCCCGGGCAAGTCTCGAGTGCATTTTCAGCATCCGGTATTCGCCGTGAATGGGCATGAAATATTTCGGACGCATTAAGCGCAGCATAAGCATCTGTTCCTGCTGACTTCCGTGGCCGGAAGTATGAATGTTGTTCAGCGAGCCGTGGATGACACGGGCGCCCGCCCGGTAGAGCTGGTTAATAATTTTGTGAACAGAAGTCGTATTTCCGGGAATAGGAGAGCTCGAGAATACGACAGTGTCGCCAGGAATAATCTGAATCTGACGGTGGGTGCCGTGAGCTACACGGGAGAGGGCTGCCATCGGCTCGCCCTGGCTCCCAGTACACAAGATGGCTGCCTGGTCGTCCGGCAGTTTATTCAACTGGGACGGCTCGACAAACGTTCCTTTTGGCGCGTTAATATATCCAAGCTCCTGACCGATCGTGATGGATGATTCCATACTGCGGCCGAATACAGCAATTTTACGCCCGTCTTTTACAGCAGCATCAATCGCCTTCTGCAGACGATAGATATTGGAAGCAAATGTGGCAAAAATGATTCTGCCTTTGGCCTGACGGAAGATGGAACGGATATTGTCCCCGACTTTTCGTTCGGAAACAGTGAATCCGGGAACTTCCGCATTCGTGCTGTCTGAAAGCAGACAGAGAACGCCTTTTTCACCGATGTCTGCCATTTTAGCTAAATTGGCAGGCTCTCCGACAGGCGTAAAGTCAAATTTGAAATCTCCGGTATGAACAACATTGCCTTCTGGAGTATGGACGTTGATACCGAGAGAATCAGGAATACTGTGAGTAGTCCGGAAAAAATCTACTTTTAAATGGTTGAAAGCAACAGGCTGATCTTCCTGGATGGTATTTAATTTTGCTTTACGTAAAAGCCCGCGTTCCTCGAGCTTTCCTTTTAACAGACCGATTGCCAATGGACCGCCGTAAATAGGGACGTTTAATTCTTTCAGCAGAAACGGCACGCCGCCGATATGGTCTTCATGGCCGTGGGTGATAAAAACACCTTTAATTTTTTCTTTGTTCCGAACCAGGTATGTGTAATCGGGAATAACGTAGTCGATTCCAAGCAGATCATCCTCCGGGAACATGATTCCGGCATCGATGACGATAATTTCATCCTGGTATTGAACCACGTACGTGTTTTTGCCGATTTCGCCTAACCCGCCCAGGGCAAAAACAGCAACTTGATTTTGTTTGATTTGTTTCATACGTTATAAATTCTCCACTTGGAAGTTTTCAGATCTTTTTTCGAATTCAAGCTGCTTGTCAGTAAGCCCCTGAACGAATTCAATGTTAAATTGTTTATCGGCGAGTTTGCGGCGGACTTCCCGCTCAGATGCTGCTTCTACGTATAGTGAATGGGTATTCTCCCGTACAGGAGCTTCAGTAAAATTATTTTGGTAAAAAACTTTGTAAATCATCGTAAATATCTCTCCTTCTTCAAATGTAAATGCGGCGTTTATAGCTGCTTAAGAAAAAATGGTTTTTTGGCATAAACTAGTACTGTAAATAGGAAAAAGCAAAATAATGCAGGAAGGACAGGAAGTAATCGTTGCAACAGCCTGGCTGTTTAATCAAAAATGACTTCATATCCAGAGCGGTTCTACTCAGCTTCCGGCCAAAGAACTCAAGCTGAACAGCACCACAGTGTACGTACCAACCATTAATAATTCATATTATAAAGCATGAAACTGTTTTTTTCATCCTTTTAATCACTTCTGCACAAAATTCGTCCAGCTTTCAGGTAAGAAAAAGACAAAAGAAAGTAACTATACGGGTACTAAAGAACCATGATAGGATAGAAACAGAATAATTTTTCTATAAATGTATAAAATTTCTTTTATAGAAATTATTTCCAAATAAACGGTGGGGAGAGAAAAATTTAAAGGAAAAACTGATGAGATGAAAAAAGCGTCTTCCCGGAGGAAAACACTCTTTTTGCAGGTTATAGCTTTGGCAGTTCCCGTTTGTATTCGTCCTCGTAATCTTCAATCCGGTCGTAAAACATAACCCCGTTCAGGTGATCAATTTCGTGCTGGGCAACGATAGCCGGAAGCCCCCGGAGGCGCAGTTTTACCTCTTTGTTTTCAAGTGTCTGTGCTTTCAGTGTAATACGCGAATATCTAGGAACATTTCCGGGAACTTCCCGGTCAACTGAAAGGCATCCTTCCCCACCCTCCAAATGAGTTGTTTCGACAGAATGGCTGAGAATTTTTGGGTTGATGAAGCCATAGCTGTACAGTTCATCTTTGTCATCAGTCACATGCATGGCAAACATTCTTTTATTAACACCAAGCTGCGGTGCTGCTACACCGACACCGGAACGGAGTTCATATTTTTCGGCGATTTCCTCGTCCTGGCTGTTTTTTAAGAAATCCAGCATTTCCTGGAGGGTATGCAGATCTTCAGCAGACGGAGGGTTCGGGACTTCTTCAGATACTTTGCGGAGCGCAGGGCTTCCCTCACGCTTAATATCTTTCATAGTTAACATGAATCAACGGCCTCCAATCAGACTTACATATGATAATCGTTAATAACAGTGTATTAGTATAGCAAAAAAATTTCAGCTAAAACAGTTTTAAAACGTGAAATGACCATAAAAAATTCACAGGAGGAATACATATGTATAAATTGAACAAAAAAGTGACAGGAGCAGCAGTTGTTACATTATCGGCTTTAGTATTATCGGCATGCGGATCGCCAGAGGGAAGTATTCAGGACCAATGGAGTGAAGCAGCAGGCGCTGAAGAGAAATTTCCCGAAAAGGATGAAGAATTGACCGAGCTGGCCGGGGAAGAGCAAAGTGTATTTGAAAACTTAACCTCCTATAAAAACAATGAACAGAAAAAAATCGAGTCATCTGTAAAGGAAGCTGTAAGCTCAGTGAACGAGCGTAAAGAATTAATGGAAGAAGAAAAGGAAGAAATCAACCAGGCGTATAATGAAGCCATGGAAGCAGATGAGCCCATTGAGAATTTAGAAAATGAAGAAATGACTGATAAAGCAAAGCAGGCCCAGCAGGCAATGAAAAAAAGGAACGAAGCATTTAACGGGGTACACGATGCTTATATGGAAGCGGCAGATAAAGAAATCGATATGTACGAATCGTTTAATGATAAAAATTTAGAGCTTGAAGCACTGGAGGAAGATCTTGACACTATTAATAGCTCCTATGAAGAGGTGGAAAGCTACAGGGAAACATTCAATGCCGAAACGAAAGCATTCAATGAAGCTAAAAACACCTTCGGAGAAATGATGGAAGAAGAGAGTTAATTCAGTTTTATAACAAGCCGGCAAGCAGAAGCGCTGGAGGGAGAAAAACGGCTGAACTGTTTATATACGCATGGACTAATGATATATAACAGATTCGCTTATTTACAAAAAATAGAAGATGCCAAATGACATGATAATCCTTTGAGCAAAAAGGATTGACGTATCTTTTTCGTTTGGTATATTCTAACTATTGAAAAGTATTGTTTCATTGAAATAGTATAATAAACTGAAACAGTTACTTATCTGTTCTTTATTGAGATTATCCGTGATTATATTACGGCTGTGAAGGGTATTAAAAGATGATGTGGTCTTATATAAACCTGAAGCTGCGATTCAAATAATCACAGCTTCGGGGATAAACTCTGACAGTAATCTATTACGGATAAACGCAGTTGCTGGATATAACCGGTTTATTATAAGAAGAGAGGAAGAGGTGAACATTTGTGGCGACAAAAACGATTGAACAAGTCGAAGGTCACTTTGAAATGTTTCAAATTTTGAATGAAAACGGAGAAGTAGTGAATGAAGAAGCGCTCCCGGATTTGTCAGATGAGCAGCTTCAGGAAATGATGTACCGGATGGTATATACACGAATTTGGGATCAGCGCGCTATCTCATTAAACCGACAGGGACGTCTTGGTTTTTATGCGCCGGTAGCTGGGCAGGAAGCATCGATGATTGGTTCACATTACGCGTTGGATAAAGAAGACTGGATTCTTCCAGGCTACCGGGATGTTCCGCAGATTGTATGGCATGGACTTCCACTTTATCAAGCATTTTTGTTCTCTAAAGGTCATTTTCACGGAGGACAGATTCCTGAGGACTTAAATGTCCTGCCTCCGCAAATTATTATTGGGGCTAACTTTGTACAAAATGCTGGTGTAGCAGTAGGGCTGAAACGACGCGGGAATAAAAATGTAGCAATTACTTACACAGGTGATGGCGGCTCTTCCCAGGGTGACTTTTACGAAGGAATGAACTTTGCAGGAGCATATGAAGCGCCAGCTATTTTTGTTGTGCAAAACAATCAGTTCGCCATCAGTGTACCGGTGGAAGAACAGACGGCAGCTAAAACCATTGCCCAAAAATCAGTAGCAGCCGGTCTGCACGGGGTTCAAGTAGACGGAATGGATGTTCTCGCGATGTATTCTGTTACCCAGGAAGCACGGAAGAATGCGCTGAACGGAGAACCTTCGTTAATTGAGTCGATGTGTTACCGCTACGGACCGCATACGATGTCCGGAGATGATCCGACCCGTTACCGTACGGAAGAGCTGGATAATGAATGGGAAAAGAAAGACCCGCTCGTCCGCTTCCGGACGTACCTTGAAAAGAAAGATCTCTGGAATGAAGACCGGGAAAATGAAGTAGTAGAGCAGGCTAAGGAAGATATAAAAGCCGCTATGAAACAGGCCGAAGAAACGCCTAAGCAAAAAGTTTCTGACTTAATCGAAATCATGTATGAAAAATTACCAGAACAGTTAAACAAACAGTTAGAAGAATACAGAGAGAAGGAGTCGAAGTAAGCTATGGCGCAATTGACAATGATTCAAGCAATTACCGAGGCAATGCGTACGGAGCTGAAAAATGACGAAAATGTCCTTGTTTATGGCGAAGACGTAGGTCATTACGGCGGCGTATTCCGTGCTACAGAAGGTCTGCAGAAAGAATTTGGCGAAGAACGTGTATTTGACACCCCGCTTGCGGAGTCCGGTATTGGCGGACTAACGCTTGGTCTTGCGGTGACTGGCTTCCGTCCAGTAATGGAAATACAATTCTTTGGTTTCGTATTTGAAACAATGGATGAAGTAATAGGACAGATTTCACGGATTCACTACCGTACTGGAGGCAAAAACAATGCCCCAGTTACTATCCGTGCGCCTTTTGGTGGCGGGGTAAAGACTCCTGAACTCCATGCTGACAGCCTGGAAGGACTTCTCGCTCAGTCCCCGGGGCTTTCCGTAGTTATTCCATCGACTCCTTATGATGCAAAGGGTCTGTTGATTTCCGCTATTCGCAGTGATGACCCAGTATTCTTCCTTGAGCACATGAAGCTCTACCGCTCGTTTCGGGAAGAAGTGCCGGATGAAGAATATACAGTGGAACTTGGTAAAGCAGATGTGAAACGCGAAGGTAAAGACGTTACACTGATTGCTTACGGAGCGATGGTACACACTTGTCTGAAAGCAGCCGAGCAGCTGAAAGAGGAAGGCTACGAGGCAGAAGTGGTTGACCTGCGAACTATCAGCCCGCTGGATATGGATACAGTTATTGAGTCGGTGAAAAAAACCAACCGTGCGGTTGTAGTCCAGGAAGCTCAGAGACAAGCTGGTATTGCTGCGAACGTAGTCGCGAATATAAATGAAGAGGCTATTCTTCATCTGGAGGCACCGGTACTTAGAGTGGCGGCGCCAGATACGGTCTTCCCATTCGCAGCAGCCGAAGACGTTTGGCTTCCAAACGAAAATGACGTTATCGAAAAAGCAAAAGCTGTACTCAGCTTCTAAAAATTATTAATCGGGCAAACAGGTTGATGGAAAATATCAACCTGTTTGCTACGCGTGATACTGAATTGAAAATAAAAGGAGGCACTTGTTTTGGCTTATGAATTTAAACTTCCTGATATTGGCGAAGGAATTCACGAAGGTGAAATTGTTTCATGGCAGGTAAAGCCTGGCGATGAGATTAAAGAAGACGATGTGCTCTGCGAAGTACAAAATGATAAAGCCGTTGTGGAAATACCTTCTCCAGTGGATGGAAAAGTCTTAGAATTAAAAGTAGACGAAGGAACAACCACCACTGTCGGTGAAGTCATTTTAACCATTGATGATGGTAGTGGAGAGGACACTGGCTCTGAAGGTTCTTCAGATCAAAAAGAAGGAACCGAAGGAACAGCGTCGAGAGATGAGCAGGAGCAAAACGACGCTCAGCCAGCTTCTACAGAAGCAGAAAAAGAAAGCCCAACAGCAGCAGGCGGCGAAAGTGCCAGTGCTTCTGGAGAAGCAGACGTAGACGAAAATGCACGCGTCATCGCTATGCCGTCTGTACGCAAATATGCTCGTGAAAACGACGTAACGATCCAAAAAGTTAAAGGGTCGGGCAAAAACGGACGTATTCTTCGTGAAGATATCGATGCATTTCTAAGCGGTGACCAGTCAGCGGAGGAAGAAACAACTGAAGCTGCTTCTGGCTCCGAAGAAAGTAAGCCTGCAGCAAGTGCAGCAGCACCTTCCCAGGATCAGGGCGCTATGGAAGAACGTGTGCCGCTTAAAGGTATCCGTAAAGCTATCGCTCAAAAAATGGTACAATCAAAACAGACGGCTCCACACGTTACTCATATGGACGAAGTGGACGTCAGCGCGCTGGTTGACCACCGTAAAAAATTCAAGCCTATGGCTGCAGAGCAGGACATTAAGCTTACGTACCTGCCGTACGTAGTAAAAGCCCTGACTTCCGCAATCCGTAAGTTCCCTGTATTGAATGCTTCGATCGATGATGAAGCTTCTGAAATCGTTTATAAGCATTACTTCAATATTGGCATTGCAGCTGATACAGAGCAGGGACTCGTCGTACCAGTTGTGAAGGAAACGGATCGCAAGCCTATCTTTACCCTGGCTGATGAAATCAACGAACTTGCTACAAAAGCAAGAGACGGAAAGCTTTCCTCAGCTGAAATGAGCGGAGGCTCTGCTACGATTTCGAACCTGGGTTCTGCGAAAGGCGCTTTCTTTACTCCGGTTATTAATCATCCGGAAGTAGCTATCCTGGGTATTGGCCGTATTGAAGAAAAAGCGGTAGTACGCGACGGTGAAATTGTTGCAGCACCAATGCTTGCTCTTTCATTAAGCTATGACCACCGTCTAATCGATGGTATGACAGCACAGCACGCCTTAAATCACATCAAACGCTTGTTAAATGAACCAGAACTAATCTCAATGGAGGGATAATTCATGGTAGTAGGAGATTTTGCAGAAGAAATTGACACGCTAATTGTAGGTGCCGGTCCGGGTGGCTATGTTGCAGCCATCCGTGCGGCCCAGCTTGGTCAAAAAGTAACTATCGTAGAAAAAGGAAATTTGGGTGGCGTCTGCTTAAACGTAGGCTGCGTACCGTCCAAAGCGTTAATCCAGGCCGGACACCGTTTCCACGAAGCTAATGAAGGTGCTGAAAATATGGGCATTACTTCTAAAGGCGCTGAGGTGGATTTCACAAAGGTGCAGGAGTGGAAAGGCAGCGTTGTTGAAAAGCTTACTGGCGGCGTCGAATCCCTTCTGAAAGCGAATAAGGTGAACATCGTAAAAGGTGAAGCTTATTTCTCGGACAAGGATCAGGTAAAGGTTTCTACCGACGAATACAGCTCCCAGACGTATAAATTTAACAACTGCATCATTGCTACCGGCTCCCGTCCGGTGGAACTCAAGCCGCTTCCTTTCGGAAAACGTGTACTTGATTCTACTGGCGGCTTAAATCTCGAAGAAATTCCGAAAAGCATGATTGTGATCGGCGGCGGCTACATCGGCATCGAGATGGCTGGAGCCTATGCAAACCTTGGCACAGAGGTTACTGTGCTTGAGGGCGAAAGTCGTATTCTTTCCCAGGGCTTTGAGAAGCAAATGACGCAGCCGGTGCAAAAGAAATTGAAAGCACAGGGTGTGGATATTCAAACCGAAGCATTTGCGCAGGGCGTTGAGGAATCAGAGGACAGTGTAACCCTTACAGCTGAAGTAAAAGGCGAAGAAAAAACGTTTGAAGCAGAATATGTACTGGTAGCTGTAGGGCGCCGTCCTAATACAGAAGAGCTGGGGCTTGAGCAGATTGGCGTAGAGATCGGCGAACGCGGCTTGATCCAGGTGGACGAGCAGTCCCGCACAAGTGTAGATAACATCTACGCAATCGGTGACATCGTACCTGGCCTTCCGCTTGCTCATAAAGCTTCCTACGAAGCGAAAGTAGCTGCAGAAGCTATCGCCGGGGAAGCAGCAGCAGTCGATTACCTCGGCATGCCGATGGTCGTTTTCTCGGATCCGGAGCTTGCAAGCGTTGGATATACAGAAGAAGATGCGAAGGAAGCAGGCTTCGATGTAAAATCCGCGAAGTTTCCGTTCCAGGCAAACGGACGGGCGTTGTCTCTGGACGTCTCTGAAGGCTTCATGAAGCTTATTACCCGCAAGGATGATGGATTAGTCATCGGGGCACAAATCGTTGGCCCTAACGCTTCTGACATGATTGCAGAAGCAGGTCTGGCAATTGAGGCAGGCATGACAGCAGAAGATGTTGCGATGACTGTTCATGCTCACCCAACGTTAGGTGAGATTACGATGGAAACGGCAGAAGCAGCACTCGGAATGCCAATTCACATCACGTAATAAAAATAAGAAGGCCACGGCTTATCACAGCCGTGGCTTTTTTCGTATAAGGGAGAAGGGCCGTCGCTCGCGGCAGCAGGTTTTTTGTTTCTTCTCAGCATAATAAAATCCCCGGCGCTTAGGCCGGGGATTTCTTATTCCGTATAGAAGCTACTCTTTGCCAGTCAGGTCTTTTTGAAGTTCTTCCTGTTCTTTGCGAAGCTGTTCACGTTCGCGACGGGAAAGTCCTGTTTCATCATCCTGGCGCAGCTTGCGTTCTTTATTAAGAATAGTTCGGTCAGTCTGGAGAGCTTTTAACAGCGATACACACATTAAGATCATGATAATGGTAAACGGCAGGGCCGCAATGGTCATAACAATCTGTATGCCGCCAATACCGCCGGATGCAAGCAGCATTGCCGCAGAGCCGGAAATAACAAGACCCCAGATGAATTTAATGGAAACCGGTGGGTTCAGGCTTCCGCTCGTTGTCTGCATGCCAAGTACAAATGTTGCCGAGTCTGCAGAGGTAATAAAGAAGCTCATAATTAAAAGCAATGCTACGATGCCTGTGATCGATCCTAAAGGAAGGGTATCAAGCAGGCCGAACAGCGCAATTTCATCACTCTGGCTTGTCATTAACTCATACAGGCCGCCGTTTTGGGCATTGTCTTCAGCAATACCGGTAGTGGCGAAAACAGCAAACCATACAAATGAAAAGATCGATGGTACGAGCAGAACACCGGTAATAAATTCACGGATTGTCCGTCCGCGGGAAACACGGGCAATAAAGGTACCAACAAATGGCGCCCAGGCAATCCACCAGGCCCAGTAGAAGATTGTCCAGGAGTCGAGCCATGCCCGGTCTCCGGTATATTCATACGTGGTGAAACTTTGATCCGGCAGGTTTTGGAGATAGTTACCAACACCGCCAGTGAAGGAATTCAAAATGCTTGTCGTTGGACCGACGATGAGGACAAACAGCATCAGTATTGCAGCTAAAGCTATGTTTGCCCAGCTTAAATAACGTATACCTTTGTTCAAGCCTGTAGTGGCTGATGCAAGATAAAGAACGGTGAAGATTAGAATAATAATCAACTGCGTCGGCAGGTCGTTGTTAATACCTTCAAAAATATAGCTTAACCCGCCGTTTACCTGGGTGGCCCCAAACCCGAGAGATTGGGCAACACCAAAAATAGTGGCGAATACAGCAATAAAGTTGATTAAAGTACCTATCCAGCCGTCTACACGATCACCGAGAAGCGGACGGAACGCCGAGCTGATAATCCCAGGTGCATTGTGACGAAACTGGAAATAGGCAAGGGCAAGTGCTACCACTGAATAAATCGCCCATGGGTGCAGCCCCCAGTGGAAAAACGATAGACGAATTGAGTCAGAAGCAGCCGCCGGGGTTTCAGGTTGAGCTTCCGGAGCCCCGTAATAATGATAAAGCGGCTCAGCAACGCCCCAGTATACAAGACCGATCCCCATACCGGCTGTAAATAGAAACGCAAACCATGTTAAGTAACTGTACTCCGGGCGTTCGTCCGGTTTTCCTAAACGGATTTTCCCATATGGACTGAACACTAAGTAAATACAAAAGATAACGAAAAACGTTGCGGATATAAGATAAAACCACCCGAGATTAGTAACAATCCATCCCTGGATATTACCGGTCACTGTATTTAGATTTCCTGGTGTGACAACACCCCAGATGATTACCGCAAGCGCCGCTATCAGGGTCACAAAAAAGACGCTTGTTAATTTTCTCATGACTTTTTACATTCCACCTTTCTTTTAGCGGGGTATTCGATTTTTAGGCAGCGGTACTCAGCAAAAGAGGGGATAGTTGCAATTTCATTAAGCAGGTACATACCTATTTAAAAAATGACAACGATGATTATTATAACACTCATAACTTCATACGCAACCAACACGTACGAATAATCTATACCCTAAACCTAGGCCTCCAAACCCAGAAGCCTTCATATATAATCGTTAAAAAATACCTACGGGCTATAAGGAGCGCTAATATTTCCATAATAGCGTTATTATTAACATTTAATAGAAATTTTTTAGACTTTTAGCCCTGCCTTTGCAGAAATTTTGCTAAAATATAAAAGGGAATAAATAGACGGGGGGACTCCGGGTTGAAAAAAATGCTGATATTAGCATCACTGGCAGCACTTCTTGCAGGATGTTCAAGTGCAGGAGAAGACAATGCAGATGCAGAACAAAATGAAAAAGCAGATACCGCTGCCGAGGAAGAAGCCGAGGAGCAGCATGAGGAGAAAAAAGAAGAGGAAGAACAAAAAACAGCGGCATCAAAGGAGGAAAAAGTAACGTATAAAGTTAATGAGGCGAACTGGACCGTACAGTCCGAAGAAAGCGAAGGCGATGAAGTACTTCTCACTTTTGATGATGCTCCGGACAAAAATGCTGTAAAGATCGCGGAGATTTTAGCAGAAAACAAGGTGCCGGCCATCTTTTTTGTTAATGGTATGTTTCTACAAGATGAAGAAGGCAGAAATGCTTTGAAAAAAATAAAAGACATGGGTTTTGCTATAGGTAATCATACGACTACCCATGCATCGCTTCCTGATTTATCAGAAGAGGAACAGCTTGAAGAATTAAAAGAAACCGATGAGCTGGTAGAAGAAATAACAGGGGAAAAGCCGGCATTCTTTCGTGCCCCGTTCGGACAGAACACTCCATTTAGTGACGAATACGCCAAAGAGCACGGCATGATCAAAATGAATTGGACATACGGATATGATTTTGAAGCTGAATACCAGGATGCAGAGGCACTTACAGATGTTACACTGAATACAGAGCTGTTAACGGACGGTGCAAATATTCTTATGCACGACCGGGAGTGGACGAAAGAAGCAATCGGTCCAATTATTGAAGGATTTAATGAGAAAGGCTATTCCTTTATTGATCCCCAATATATAGAAAAATAGTAGAAAAATACATGCTACAGAAGCTTTTTATGTCGAATTTTGTTGAAAATTTTTAATAGGTGCTGCATTAATGCTATATTGATTAAAAATGAATTGGATTCACATGAAGGGGGAACATCTATGGACCATTCCGCACTGTATGATGAAATAAGGCTGCACGTAGGCCTTGCCCATGATTATTCCATAACGCCTGAAGGCTTTCTGCACTATGTCATGAATGCATTTCAAAAATATTGGCCCCATAAAGACCTGATTTCGTTGTATGTTAATAAATGGACGCATTTTGAATGGCAGGACGGGGACGTCCATCCGGTATTCACAAAAGAAATGGATATTCAAAACGGACTCCTGCTGTTGGCTGATATAGAAAGAACAGTGTTTTGCTGCCGGGAAAAAGGAATGTATCACTGGATGCTTCCATTTTACGATAATGAAATATTTGCCGGCGGTATTATTGTCTCAAGAGAGGCAGAAATGAAAGAGCTGGAAAAAGAAGAAGTCTGGCTTCTCGAAGAAATTATGTCCTTCATTAATGCGAAGCTGCCCAATTATATGTAAAAATAAAAAAGCAGCCGCGGCTGCTTTTTATTTTATTGAATGGGCTTTTGCTCCTGGATTACCCTTATAGTTTGAAGGGAAGGGTCTTCGGGCCCCTGGACGGGAAGGCCGGCTGCTGCGTTCGCCTGAATGTACGTTAAGTTTTCTTCGGTAACGATTTCACCCGGGAGAAGCACCGGTATGCCTGGCGGATAGATCATAATGAACTCTGCGATAATCCGGCCGGCACTTTCTGAAAGAGCGACGGTCTCTTTTTCGGCGTAAAATGCATCACGTGGGGCAATAGACAGAGTGGGGATAGACGGAAGCTTCAAAACCGCAGGTGCCTGATAGGTCCCGGGAGCATCATGCTGCCGGGCGAGATCCTTCATTGCATGCACTAGTAGCGATATTTCATTTTCTGTATCGCCAAAGCTGACGATGCAGAGAATGTTATAAAGATCGGACAGCTCTACTTCAATACGATAATGATTCCGCAGCCATTTTTCAGCTTCATAGCCATTGATGCCAAGCTGTTGGACAGAAATTAACAGCTTGGTCGGGTCCATGGCGGTGACGGTATTCTGTTCAAGCATCTCCGCTCCGGCACAGTAGAGGCCGTTAATGGAATTAATAGAGGCTCTGGCTTCTTCAGCGAGTTCAAGTGTATTTTCTATCAGCTTGTGCCCTTTTAATGCAAGCTGCCTGCGTGCAGTGTCGAGCGATGCCAGAAGCGGATACGATGTAGATGTTGTTGTGAGCATGCTGAAGACCGCCTGGACGTGAGCAATGGAAACCCTTGCGCCCTGAACGTTTAATACAGAGCTCTGGGTCATCGATCCCCCGAGTTTATGCACACTCGTAGCAGCCATATCAGCTCCTGCTTCCATGGCTGACGGAGGGAGACTTTCGTGAAAATGAATATGCACTCCGTGAGCTTCATCCACCAGGACGGGTACATCGTACTGGTGGGCAGTTTCTACAATGGCACCAAGGTCGGAGGAAAAACCAAAGTAAGTTGGGTTTATTACCAGGAGCGCCTTTGCGTCCGGATGCCTTTCGAGAGCATGCTGCGCTGTTAAAGGTGTAATCCCGTGCGATATGCCAAACTCTTCGTCGAGTGCCGGATACATAAATATCGGCACTGCTCCTGAAAAAATAATCGCATTCATGATCGATTTATGCACATTTCTCGGCACAAGAATTTTATCTCCCGGAGCACAAACAGATAAGATCATTGTCATTATTGCGCCGCTTGTACCCTGAACGGAAAAAAACGTATAGTCTGCCCCGAAGGCTTCCGCTGCAAGCTTCTGTGCTTCATCAATAACGCCGGAAGGGTGATGCAGATCATCAAGCGGTTCGATGTTAATCAAGTCCATATTTAATATATTACTGCCGATAAATTCACGAAACTCTTCATCCATCCCGGTGCCGTTTTTATGTCCGGGTATATGAAAGGGCACAGGCTGCGTCTGTATGTGCTCTTTTAATTTCGTGAATATCGGAGTAAGCTGCTGTCTGTTCATATGCGTCCCTCCAATGCGTTCAAAAACATTCAAATTATAGCAGATTTTAAGCCGTCATTAAATAATTTTATGAGACGTTCCGATCGGGATTTGCTAGAATATTACCGAAGGAGGAAGCAGTAATGAAAGAAAATGTTAATATACCTATCTCCATGGAGTGGACTACACAGGAAATTATCGATGTGACCACCTTTTTTCAGGTGATTGAAACAGCGCACGACAAAGCTGTGCCCCGGGAGGATATTTTAGGATTGTATGGAAAATTTAAAGAAATCGTGCCGAGTAAAAGTGAGGAAAAGCAGATGTTTCGTCAGTTTGACGAGGATGCTGAAGTGAACTGCTGGAAGACGGTGCAGGCGGCAAGAAAAGCAGAAGCAGGGGAAAAAATTAATATGACCGGACGCTCAGGATAGAGCGTCCGGCATTTTTATACCGTCTGCAAAGACAGCTGATATAAAGGGAGGAGTTCTTTGAATGTACTGTAAATGTAATCGTACGTTTCGTTGTCATTCCAGGAAGCAGCCGTTTCTACGTCAAACTGGCGTCCAATCAGAAGCTCCGCTTTTTTAACATCTCTTACACGTTCAAGAGTGTGAATGACCTGATCTTTGTTTTCATGAATAAAAAACGCGTCCGGTTTCGTATGGTCCGGGGAAATTTTATAGTCTTCCGGCAGGGACGTAAGCTGAGAAAGACGGTCCAGATACATTTTTCCGATATCTGCTTTGTCCGGCACCTCGTACATATGGGTCAACCAGGCGAACAAATGGTCATCAAAAAGACCGACCTGGAAATGAGGATGTTTTTTGTAGCCTCTTTTATCCGGTGCAATACCGAACCAGGTGCTTTCCGGAGGGTGAACAGACCGTCTGGCATGCTTTGCAATATGAATAAATAATTCTTCGCCGGTATCTGCTGCCAAATCTTCAGCCAGCGGTTCTGCCAGATGGGAAAAAACTGGTTGTATGTCATTCCGGATTTGAGACATGCGGTTTTCAAGACCTTCTGCCTGCATAATAGAAAAATCATTTTTGGTGAAATGCTGTCTGCTCATGTAATGACTGCTCCTTTATCAATTGGTCTGTCACAAGCATACTGAAAATCCAGGTCTCCGGCAACCAATCGATTCCAGCGGAAAACGCAATTATTTAAAAATACTGAAAATTTTTGTGTGTTTTTCTTGCGTTTCCGGTAAAAAGGTTTTATAATTCCAATAATCCTTATAGAATAACGAGTACTCAAACGTTGTCAGTATATCGTTAGATTAGCAATAAAGACAGTAGGGAGAGACTGTTACAGAATATAATTTCAGAACAATAGAGAAAGTTCTGCATCTTGTATTTTCTGAACATTCTGAGAAGAATTGCCAGCGTCAGTTAACTTTCAGCTCGGGACATTATTATTCCATTTAAGGGGTGTGGGAAACTTGGAACAAGTAATTCAGGCGTTTAAACGTAGAGATGCAGAAGAACGAATCCCGGTACTGCGCTTAGAAATTGATTATGAACTGGTAACCCTTCATGACGCCATGGCAGAGGAAGATTTAACGTCCATTCACGCCAGCAAATACCGCCTGGAGCAATTACGCCAGGAGTGGATTCGGCTGGAAGTGTAATATAAAGTAAGAAGATCCGGGCTGCTTTACAGCAGGCCGGGCTTTTTTATGCAGAAATTGGTGCATAATTTTGCCGTATTGAGGGAAGAAGAACTCATATACATAAGGAAGAAGCGGAGAGGATTATAATGGAAGAGAATTGGTCAGCAATGCAGAAGAAAGCTTTACAATGGATACAGGAGGCCGGGGAGCTGCTTCGAGCTTCCCTGGAGGAAAGCTTAATTATAGAAACAAAATCAAATCCAAATGATTTAGTAACAGAAATGGATTTCAAAATTGAGCGGCTGTTAACGAAAAAGATTATGGAGGAATACCCTGGACACCGTATTTTAGGAGAAGAAGAAGCCGGAGCGGACATTACGGACACCGACGACATTATCTGGATTATAGATCCTATAGACGGCACAACGAATTTTGTTCATCAGCAGTTTAATTTTGCTGTCTCCCTGGCTGTTTTTGAAAACGGCATCGGCAAGGTGGGCATTGTCTATGACGTGATGGCAGACGAGTGGTTTACCGCACTGGAAGGCAGAGGGGCGTACCGCAACGATGTCAGGCTGCCCGAGTTGGAACCGGCAGAATTAAAAGAAGCAATTGTAGGTATTAACGCCAGGTGGATTAAAAATGAAAAAATTCCTTATGCCAGGCAGATGCGTAACATTGTGGATGAATCAAGAAGCACCAGGGCCTATGGTTCGGCTGCCCTCGAGCTTTGTTACGTAGCATGCGGCCGGCTTGATTCCTATGTAAACCTGTGGCTTGCGCCGTGGGATTTTGCCGGAGCGGAAGTTTTGCTGCGGGAGGTTGGGGCAGATATCTCGACGATCGACAACCAGCGGCCGTCGATGCTTGGCAAGGGACCGTATCTGGCCGGCCGCCCGGGCCTGCAGGAAAAAGTACGGGGGATGCTGAACAGCTGATCCCCCGTACTGATTTTTGGCTACGCCGAAGAGCTTGCTTTCAGCTTTCTGGCAAAATAAAAGGCTGCACACGTTACAGCAATTGATACAACGGCAATAATAATGGACGCTTCGGCTATGGCAATCCCGATAGAGGCGATGCCGAAAATAGCTAACGCTGCAAGCAGCAGGTATAACCACTGTATTTTTGTCATAGAGACCCTTCTTCCTTTAAAATGATACTGATACTATTTTATCGGCTTTGAAAGGAAAACTCAAATAAGTACAGCCGGCTATGATTCAGGTTCGGTTTATGTTATATTGAAGAAAGTAGTGTCTGTGATAGTGACTTGCCAGTCGGGATGTCTTTAATGAAGCCCGGCATATGTTATACTGACAATGTAAATGGTAGGAACTCAGATAAAAATGGCAATGAGAACCCTGGCTTTATGGAAGACGATGTCGTCGAGCGCCAGGGTTTGTTATGATTGCAGCAAGAGAATAGGAGAGATTTATAGTGACAGTTTTACGCAAAGATATTCGCAATATCGCGATTATTGCCCACGTTGACCACGGGAAAACGACCCTTGTCGACCAGCTTCTTCGTCAATCAGGAACATTTCGGGAAAATGAACAGGTAGACGAGCGGGCAATGGATACCAACGATATTGAAAAAGAACGCGGCATTACAATTCTGGCTAAAAACACAGCAGTAAAATACCATGATACGCGTATCAATATTCTTGATACTCCCGGTCACGCGGATTTTGGCGGGGAAGTAGAGCGCATCATGAAAATGGTGGACGGCGTACTTCTTGTTGTAGACGCCTACGAGGGCTGCATGCCGCAGACGCGTTTTGTTTTGAAAAAAGCACTGGAGCAGAACTTAACCCCAGTGGTAGTCGTAAACAAAATCGACCGGGACATGGCCCGCCCATCCGAAGTTGTGGATGAAGTGTTGGACCTGTTTATCGAGCTTGGTGCGAACGAAGACCAAATCGATTTTCCAGTTGTTTATGCTTCCGCTATTAACGGCACAGCAAGCGAAGATCCTGAAAAACAGGACGAAGATATGGACGTTATTTTCCGCATGATCTCAGACAACGTGCCGGTTCCTTTTGATAACAGCGACGAGCCGTTCCAGTTTCAGATAGCGATGCTTGATTATAATGACTACCTTGGGAGAATCGGCGTAGGAAGGGTGTTCCGTGGAACGCTCCGGACAGGCGATCATGCCGCCCTGGTTAAGCTCGACGGAACAGTGAAAAAATTCCGGATCTCCAAAATGTTTGGTTTCTTCGGTCTGAAGAAAGAAGAAATCAGCGAAGCCAAAGCCGGAGATCTCGTAGCTATTTCCGGAGTGGAAGATATCATGGTCGGGGAAACAATATGCCCAGTCGACCATCAGGAAGCGCTGCCGGTACTCCGTATTGACGAGCCGACGCTTCAGATGACTATTCTTGTAAATAACAGCCCGTTTGCCGGACGTGAAGGTTCTAAAATTACGAGCCGTAAAATTGAAGAGCGGCTGCTGACGCAGCTTGAAACAGACGTAAGTCTCCGGGTTGATCCGACGGACAGCCCTGACGCATGGTTAATTTCCGGTCGCGGTGAACTTCACCTGTCCATTTTAATTGAAAACCTGCGCCGTGAAGATTTTGAGCTCCAGGTGTCCAAGCCACAGGTAATCGTTAAAGAAGTGGACGGCGTGCTTTGCGAGCCGTATGAGCGTCTGCAGGTTGATGTGCCGGAAGACTATACCGGAGCAGTTATGGAGTCTCTTGGTGAACGTAAAGGCGAAATGGAAAACATGGTCAATAAAGGTGACGGCCAGGTTCGGATTGATTTCATGATTCCATCCCGTGGTCTGGTTGGTTATACAAACGAATTCTTATCCCAGACCAAAGGATATGGCATTCTGAACCATACGTTTGAAGAATATCGTCCTTATATTAAAGAACAGATTGGCGGCCGCCGTCAGGGAGTTCTCGTTTCCATGGAAAATGGAAAAGCGACTCCGTACAGTATGATGCAGCTGGAAGACCGCGGTACAATGTTTGTTGAACCGGGTACTGAAATTTATGAAGGCATGATTGTCGGCGAGCACAGCCGGGAAAATGATTTGGCTGTAAACGTAACGAAAGCGAAGCAGCAGACAAACGTTCGTTCAGCTAACAAGGATCAGACCGTAACGATGAAACGACCTCGGATTCTGACACTTGAAGAAGCTCTCGAGTATTTAAACGCAGATGAGTACTGCGAAGTTACTCCGGATTCAATCCGGCTTAGAAAGAAAATTCTCCAAAAAGGCGAGCGCGAGCGCGAAGAAAAACGCCAGAGCGTGTCCAAATAAAAAAAGTGCCGGCTGCAGTATAATCTGCAGCCGGCACTTTTTATTAATAAACATTTTGCCGGAAAGCCGGAGCTTTGTATGATTTCATTATTACCAGTTGTTATTTTTTACCGGATCCCGGTACAGATGGAAATGGCCGGTAGCTTTTCGCTCATTTGTCCGGGCTGAAATCCGGTCATGGCATTCGGGGCACATATACGTGTGGATCGGCCGGTTCCGAATTTTTTTTGCTTCAGGGTTTTCATCATCCAATTTATAAATTTCATCGCAGATTACGCACTTTACCCGCATCATTTCTTTTCACCTCTGCTTTGTTCAACCAAAAGATATGATTCAAGTATAACACGCCCGCAGCTCTGAAAACAGAATGAGCGCCAGATGGGTGGAACAGAAAAAAATAAACAGGGGAATCCGAAAAAGACTGGACAAATTTTCTGATCAAAATGGTACTATTATACATATAAGGGGGGATACATATGGCTAGTCGAGTATTTGACGAACTACCCGAAGAAATCGTCCATTTATTAAAGCAGGAACAATATGTGACGGTTTCCACCATCGAACCGAAAAATTCCACCCCGGATGTTCACGCCGTGTCATGGGTGTATGCAGCTTCTCCAAGGATTCTCCGGTTTGCTGTTGATGCCCGGGCGTCTGCAGTGGAAAATCTGCGGGAAACCCCTGGTATGGCAATGACTGTTATCGGCGGAGGCACCACGTACTCCGTTGCAGGCAAAGGAAAAATTTTAACAACTGAGGTAAGTGGGATTTCTTTTCCGCTTGCGATTATAGAAGTGGACGTTGCTGAAGTGAAGGACGTAATGTTTTATGGGTCCAGGATGCTCCGCGGGCCGGTGTTTGAGAAGACATATGACCCGGAAGCGGCAGAAGAATTGGACAATAAAGTACTCGAGGCAATGAAGAAAACACACTGAATATAAATATCCCGATAGAGACAAGATAGGGGGAAGCACCTGATATGAAAAAAATTTACGTTTTAGATACGAACGTACTGCTCCAAGATCCCCAGGCAATTTACCAGTTTGATGAACACCATGTTGTCATTCCAGCCGTCGTATTAGAAGAAATTGATTCCAAAAAACGGTTAATGGATGAGCTCGGCAGGAATGCGAGAGAAACAGCAAGAATTCTGGACCGCTTCCGTGGAAAAGGCAGGCTCCATGAAGGAGTACCTCTCGGTTCAGGAGGCACGCTGAGGGTAGAGCTGAACCACCGTTCGTATGAGAGCATGAAGGACACCTTTATCGAGGTGACCAATGACAACCGTATTCTGGCAGTGGCTCAAAATTTAAAGGAAGAATACGAGCTGATGGGAGATTACCACGTTGTTATTATCAGCAAAGACGCTCTCGTACGCGTGAAAGCAGATGCCCTCGGTATAACGGCCGAAGACTTTTTGAATGACCGCGTTACGCAGTACGACAATATTTACAAGGGGCATCAGACGCTGACAGTTGACCGGCCCCTGCTTGACGCTTTTTTCGAGGAGGGATCACTGGCTTCTGAAGAGGTTTCAGAAGAAGGCTTCTGTCCTCACGAATTCCTTATTTTAAGAGACGCCCTGAGCAGCTCTTCGGCTCTTGCAAAAGTCGACGAATCTGGAAAAAGAATTCGCAAGTTCACTTCCGATATCGACCATGTGTGGGGCATACGCCCGAAAAACGTCGAACAGAAGATGGCACTTGAGCTGCTGCTCAGAGAAGACATCCCGCTTGTGACGTTAACCGGAAGAGCAGGCACTGGAAAGACCTTATTAACGCTCGCAGCCGGTTTGCTTCAAATTGAAGATATGGAGCGTTACCACAAGCTGCTGGTGGCGAGGCCTGTTGTTCCACTTGGGAAAGATATAGGATATCTTCCGGGAGAAAAGGATGAGAAGCTTCGGCCCTGGATGCAGCCGATCTATGATAATCTGGAGTATTTATTTAATGCTAAGAAGCCTGGAGAGCTTGATTCCATTCTCGCGGGGATGGGGTCTATTCAGGTGGAAGCTTTAACTTACATCCGCGGGCGGAGCATTCCGGACCAGTATATTATTATTGACGAAGCTCAAAACCTCACAAAGCATGAAGTGAAAACGATACTGACGAGGGTGGGGGAAGGAAGTAAAATCGTTTTTCTCGGCGACCCGGCCCAGATCGATCATCCGTATCTCGATGAGTTAAACAATGGACTTGCTTATGTAGTGGAAATGTTCAAAAATCAGGGCATCAGTGGGCATGTAAAACTGGAAAAAGGGGAACGCTCCGGTCTTGCCCAGCTTGCGGCAGATATACTATAAAGAAACGACAGCTGGAGTGCTTCCAACTGTCATTTCTGTTTATTTTACCCGGAATCCTGTCACGTGCCGTATAGGATCGGCTTTATTGGAGCCGTCTCCGTAATATATGTGGACCGGCCCGTCCTCTTTCAACGGGCTGCCTTTATGAGAAAAGGCCACAATGAAATTTTTCGCTTCCTCAAGAGATACAAGATGAGTTTGCTCTTCGGTTTCCACAACGACATGGCTGGCATCGTCTTTCGGTTCGGCGTTATCCAAAAACGGCTCGAATCTGATCCCGAATGAGCCATTGATGATCGCTTCTTTTTTATTGCGTACCTTGTTGGTGCGTCCCCGGCCAGGATCCGGGTCCGGGGCGTTTGACCCTTCCTCGCGGTCTCTTGCAAACCTTCTGGCTGTATGATCAGCTTCCGTGGAAGGCTGCTCTTCAGCGGAGGGATCGGTATCAAAATATGTTTCGAGATCAATCTTGCGGTCGTCAAAGATCCATGTAGTAGGATCAAGGGTGATCGGGAAATGAACATTTCCCTGAATCATAACAATAAAATTCATGAGGGACTCCTCCAATTTAATAGCTGCTGATAGGAACTGGTTTTTATGCTACCACAACCGGGTAATAGAGAAAAAGCAGAAGCTATTGCTGTCCCCGGAAATTGTGGCATATAGTCTGAAGAATCAAGATTTTATACGCAAACCATCTTGCTTTTTTTTAAATGAACAGATAAGATGAATAGAAGGAGTCAGCTTGTAGGAGGGATTGCCTTGAGCATGAGGGCAGCAACAGAACATAGTGAGAAAGCATACGCTTTATTAAAAGCAGATGCTGAGAAAATCAGAAAACTTATTGAAGTACAGATGGATAACCTGACAATGCCTCAATGCCCACTTTACGAAGAGGTGCTTGATACACAAATGTTTGGCCTTTCAAGAGAAATTGATTTTGCCATTCGTTTGAATCTCATCGACGAACATACCGGTAAACAAATTCTTTCTGAACTCGAACGGAAACTTGCTGCTTTTCATGAAGCAACAGTCGGTGGATGAGCCAAGCTATTCTAATTGAATAGCTTGGTTTTTTTACAAACAGGTGTATTTTTAATTTAAAGTTTTACGCAGGCAAAAAACAGGGTAAAGAAACGTTACGCAAAAGAATCGTATAATAAAAATAGGCACAAATTTTTAAAAAATGAGAATATTACTTTGACAGACAGCCTGGTTCTTGCGTATGATAATTTATATTTAGAATTATCAGTTATTGAAGATAATTCTGATTGATCCTATCGGGATAAGATAGATACATCCTGTAATAGATAAGAGGAGGAGAAGGATGAACGGTCTAGAGAATATTAAAAAGGTATTAGTAGCAAACCGCGGTGAAATTGCTATACGCATATTTCGGGCGTGCACAGAATTACATATACGCACCGTGGCTATTTATTCCAATGAAGATGTAGGGGCGTTTCACCGTTATAAAGCAGACGAAGCATACTTAGTAGGGGAAGGGCAGAAGCCGATCGATGCGTACCTGGATATCGAAGACATTATCCGTACGGCAAAAGAAAACGGAGTCGACGCTATTCACCCGGGCTACGGTTTTCTTTCTGAAAATATTGACTTTGCCAGACGCTGTGATGAAGAAGGCATCACCTTTATCGGGCCTGAAACGCGTCACCTGGAGATGTTTGGGGATAAAGTTAAAGCAAGAGAAACAGCTATCGCTGCCGATCTTCCAGTCATCCCGGGAAGCGACGGTCCGGTGGACAGCGTGGAGGAAGTAAAGGAATTTACTGACAAGCACGGCTTTCCAATCATGATTAAAGCTTCCCTCGGAGGCGGCGGCCGCGGCATGCGTATTGTCCGCGACGCGGAATCGCTGGAGGATGCTTACGACCGGGCGAAATCCGAAGCAAAATCTGCTTTTGGCAACGATATTGTTTATGTTGAAAAATTCGTGGAAAATCCAAAGCATATTGAAGTACAGGTGCTCGGGGATAAAGCAGGAAACGTTATCCATTTATACGAGCGGGACTGCTCCATTCAGCGCCGTCACCAAAAGGTCGTGGAGGTAGCGCCGAGTATTGCGCTTGACGAGTCGCTGCGTGAACGTATTTGCGATGCTGCTGTAAAGCTTGCCAGAAATATTGAATACATCAATGCGGGCACAGTGGAGTTTCTGGTAAACGACAAGGGAGAATTTTTCTTCATTGAAGTGAACCCGCGTGTACAGGTGGAGCATACAATTACAGAAATGATCACCGGGGTGGACATCGTGCAGTCCCAGCTGAAAATCGCTGACGGTGGTACGCTGCATGACGCTTCCATAGATATTCCGGAGCAAAAAGATATTAAAACATTCGGCTATGCCATCCAGTCCCGGGTTACAACAGAGGACCCTGCGAATGATTTCATGCCGGATACGGGCCGGATTATGGCTTATCGTTCAAGCGGCGGCTTCGGGGTAAGACTGGATGCTGGTAACGGCTTCCAGGGAGCGATCATTTCCCCGTACTACGATTCGCTGCTCGTAAAGGTATCCACGTGGGCACGCACATTTGAAGGGGCTTCTGAAAAAATGCTCCGAAACCTGCGGGAGTTCCGGATCCGCGGTATTCGTACAAACATCCCGTTTCTGGAAAATGTTGTCCAGCATGAGAAATTCATCAATGGCACCTACGACACCTCGTTTATTGATTCGAGTCCGGAGCTGTTTGTATTTCCAGTGCGCCAGGACCGCGGCACGAAAATGCTTACATTCATCGGGGAAACAATTGTAAACGGATATCCCGGGCTTGAAAATACACCAAAGCCGACGCTCAATAAGCCGATGGTGCCAAAGATCGATAAGAAAAAGCCGATACCGAGAGGAACAAAGCAGATTCTCGATGAACAGGGGCCGGAGGGTCTCGCGAACTGGGTGAAGGATCAAAACGAAGTGCTTTTGACCGATACCACGTTCCGTGACGCCCATCAGTCGCTGCTTGCCACGAGGGTTCGCAGTGATGATCTGAAACGTATTGCAGAGCCGACCTCCCGGATGCTTCCTAACTTATTCTCCTCGGAGATGTGGGGCGGGGCCACCTTTGATGTGGCGATGCGCTTTCTGCATGAGGATCCATGGACCCGGCTGCTTGAACTTCGTGAGCGTATGCCAAACACGCTTCTGCAGATGCTTTTCCGTTCCTCCAATGCCGTGGGATACAAAAACTATCCGGATAACCTGATCAAAGAATTTGTTCATAAATCAGCAAATGCCGGCATCGATGTTTTCCGTATATTTGATTCTCTCAACTGGGTGAAAGGGATGACTCTTACGATTGATGAAGTACGGCAGACAAATAAAATTGCTGAGGCAGCGATGTGTTATACAGGGGATATTCTTGACCCGAAACGAAACAAATATGACCTGAAGTATTATAAGAATCTCGCCAAAGAGCTTGAAAACGCCGGCGCCCATATTCTGGGCATCAAGGATATGGCAGGTCTGTTGAAGCCGGAAGCAGCGTATCAGCTTGTCTCTGAACTTAAAAATTCGATTTCCATCCCAGTTCACCTGCACACGCACGACACGAGCGGCAACGCTATTTTCACGTATGCCCGGGCTGTTGAAGCAGGAGTAGACATTGTTGACGTAGCTGAAAGCTCCATGGCAGGACTGACTTCACAGCCAAGTGCAGATGGCCTGTACTATGCACTAGCCGGGAATAAACGCCAGCCGAATGTTGATGTTGGTGCTCTGCAGGAGCTTAGTGACTTCTGGGACACGACTCGTGAATATTACCAGGGCTTTGAAAGCGGCATGCGTTCGCCTGCGCCTGAAGTGTATGAACACGAAATGCCGGGCGGCCAGTACAGCAATCTGCAGCAGCAGGCTAAAGCGGTAGGCCTTGGTGACCGTTGGCGTGAAGTGAAAAAAATGTACCGTCGTGTCAATGATATGTTTGGGGACGTTGTAAAAGTAACACCGTCGTCGAAAATCGTCGGGGATATGGCTCTGTATATGGTACAGAATGATCTGACCGAAGAGGATGTTTACGATAACGGTCAGAACCTCGATTTCCCGGACTCCGTAGTGGAATTTTTCCAGGGGTATTTAGGACAGCCGCACCAGGGCTTCCCGGAAAAACTTCAAAAAATCATTTTGAAGGATCGTACCCCTATTACGAATCGTCCGGGTGAAAACCTCGAACCGGTCGACTTCAAAGCTATTGAAGAGGAACTGTTTAATACACTCGACCGGCCAGTGACGAGCCATGATATGATTTCCTACGCGATGTATCCGAAAGTATACATGGAGTTTGAGCAGTTCCGTCAAAGCTTCAGTGATGTATCTGTATTGGATACACCAACGTTTTTCTACGGGCTTGAGCTTGGAGAAACAGTGGAAGTGGAAATCGAAAAAGGAAAGACACTGATTGTGAAGCTTATTTCTGTGTCAGAGCCGGACGAAACCGGTCATCGAAACGTGTACTTTGAATTGAACGGACAGTCCCGCGAGGTGGTTATTAAGGATAAAAACGCCAAGGTGGATGCTAATGTTCGTCCGAAAGTAGATAAATCAAATCCTAACCAAATCGGGGCAACGATGCCTGGTACCGTGCTGCAAACCTCTGTCAAAGAGGGAGACGAAGTGGCAAAAGGCGATCAGCTTATGATTACAGAAGCAATGAAGATGGAAACGACTGTACAGGCGCCGTTTGATGGAAAAATTAAAGGCGTTTATGTAGGAAATAATGAACCGATCGAATCGGGAGATCTTCTTATCGAATTTGAATAACAGGTAAAAAGGATCGGCCGGTGGGCCGGTCCTTTTTTTATGATGAAAAGGGCGGGAGCCATCTTTTCAAAGCGCCGGGAAAATGTTTTTGGATAGAAAAATCTGTTGGCGGGGATGTATTCTTCAGGAAAAAGCGTAAAATAAACGGAAAAAAGGTATAGAATTGAAGTGAAAGAATGAAGGTGTAAAGGAGCGAAGCATATGGCGGAAGTAAGTGCTTTATGGATGCGAAGGGATTTACGGTTAACAGATAACCGGGCAATGCATGAAATGCAGCGATGGGTGGAAGCAGAGGAAGGCAGGCGGTGGTTCCTGGTTTTTCATCTTGATCCGGACTTTTATGAGTATTCATGTCCTCATCATGATTATTTTTTTCAAAATCTAGAAAAATTTCGCAAAGAATGCGATGATCAACATATACAATTATATTTTCTGCATGGTTCAGCAGATGAGGCTTTCATCTACTTAAAAGAAAAGGTGCCGGCGCTGACTCATCTATTCTTTAATGAAGACGAAACGCCGCGGGCCGCCCAAAGGGACGAGCAGGTATTAAAAGAAATGGAGCAGCGGAGCGTCGAAACACATGCTTATAAAGATGCTCATTTTCATCGCTCCGATGAAGTGAAGAAAAAAGATGGCGGGCTCTATTCCGTCTACACTCCTTATTATCGTACCTGGCGTCAGCTTGAAAAGGAACAGCCGTATGAATGCAGACTGGACAAGATAATCAGCCAGCAGGCCGAATTGGAGCTGCCGCAGAAGGATGCTTATCAAAAGCTTTCCTCTTATTTGAACAATAGCGGGACGACATGGGAGCGTACTGCGGAGGAAGACGGGCGGCAACGGCTGGAGACATTTGTGGAGGAAATTGCCCCGGAGTATCATGAAACAAATAATGCCCTCTCCCGCGATGGAACGAGTCGGCTGTCTGCCTACTTAAAAACTGGGCGGCTGTCAGTGCGTACGATTTATCAGGCCCTTTCAGAGCAGCTTGAAGAAGGAAATCCTGGGGCTGAAGCCTTTGTAGGCGAACTTGCCTGGAGAGATTATTATAATATGATTCACGCTACGCGTCCTGAGCTGAAAAATAAAGAGCTGAAAGAGGCGTATAGGAACCTGCCGTGGGAGTACGATGAAAAAAGACTGCAGACGTGGAAGGATGGCCGTACCGGCTACCCGATTGTAGATGCCTGTATGCGGCAGTTAAATGAAATAGGCTGGATGCATAACCGTGGAAGGATGATCGCTGCCTCTTTTTTAACGAAGGATTATTTGATCGACTGGAGAGAAGGAGAAAGGTATTTTGCTGACAGGCTGATTGATTATGACCCTTCTTCCAATGCCGGTGGGTGGCAGTGGGCTGCGTCTACTGGCACAGATGCAGTCCCGTACTTCCGCGTCTTTTCTCCAGTGAGGCAGAGCGAACGTTTTGATCCGCAGGGCGACTATATTCGTGAATATGTGCCGGAGCTTCAGTCCGTCCCAAAAAAATATATTCATACTCCGTGGAAAATGAATGAACAGCAGCAAAAGGAGTATGGCTGTATCGTCGGCCAGGATTACCCGGCACCCGATGTAGACCACGCGGTACAGCGAAAGAAAGCAATCGAAATGTTTAAAGGAGAGTAAGCCATGGACATTCGCCGAATAAAAAAATCAGAAATCGATCAGAGTCTGGATCTGGCCCAATATGCTTTTCAAATTCATTTAACAGAAGAACAGCGCCGGGAAAGGCGGCGGACTATCGTTCCCCAGGATAACTGGGTCGCGGTCGAACGGGGAAAGGTGCTATCCAAGGTGGCTATTTTCCCCACGGTCATTTACCTTGGGGAGGTTAAAATGCCAATGGGGGGCATTTCCGGTGTGGCAACATGGCCGGAAAAGCGCCGGGGCAGCCTGGTGCGTTCATTACTGAAAGAAGCGCTGGTGGATTTAAGAGACCGGGGTGTACCTATCTCTATGCTTTATCCTTTTTCGACTTCCTTTTACCGGAAATTCGGCTGGGAGGTGTTCTGTGATACCAAGCATTGGACAGTGACGAAAAACCAGCTTCCGGAAACCGGAGAGCCTGAAGGGGGCAGCATCCGCAGAATCTATCAGCAGGACTGGCAGATTCTCGACTATATCTATCAGAAGTGGGCAAAACAGTATGCCGGCATGATTGCGCGTTCTGAGCAGTGGTGGAAAAACCGGACACTTCAGCGTAAAAAAGGGAACGCTGCTGTGTACACTGATGGAAATGGCTTTGACAGCGGATACGTGCTGTATGAGGTAAAAGAGCAGCAGCTGACTGTGCATGAATTTGTGGCCTGGCATGAGGATGCGCGCAGAGAATTGTGGCGGTTTCTGGCGAATCACGATTCCATGATTGAGACTGCTAAAATTTCTCCGGCTATTGATGACCCGAGCCGTTATATGCTGCCGGAGCCGAAGATTGAAGAAACGAGAAAAAGCTACTTCATGGCCCGAATCGTCGATGTATATCCATTTTTGCACCAGTACCCGTTGGACCTGCCGCCCGAGGAGGCTCTGGTCCTGCATGTGGAGGATGATTTCTGTGATTGGAACAATACGAGCTGGCAGCTGTATAAATCGAAAGAGGGCCGGATGGAAATTAAAGAAGTTCTCTCGAGCCATACTGGTATAGAACTGACCATCAACACATTGACCGCCCTTGTCATGGGGTATATTACCGTGCGGGAGGCTGAGCGCATGTCGCTTGTAAAAGGAAGCAAACAGCAGCTGGATCTGCTTGACCGTGTGCTTCCGGGATTCACTCCGTTTATGTATGATTTTTTCTGATACAAAAAAGCAGGCCCTTTAATGATGAAGGCCTGCTTCTTTTTGATGAATGTTATTGGAGGTGCTTGTAAGCTCTGCTGACGAAACGGCCGGCCGCCTCGTAATGATCACGAGCATATAGGTCATAATAGTGAAAATGATGCTGATTGTCAGCGCGTGAATAAGCACCGATGTTAAGTGAGGGGCCCCGAAAATGAGCGCGATACCTGCGCCTGCCTGAACAAGTATCAATGCGAATGCCATCACACTCATAGCAGCAAGAGACGTATAGGCTCTGAATCGTTTCAGCGTCCAAATCATCAGAACTGCTACGACTAGCATGAGGGCGACAGCAGCGCCGCGATGGATCCATCCGGCCATCTCCGATCCGCCGGAGTGCTTCACGTAAGCTCCGGTATAGATAACAGCGTAGGAATAAACGATAGTAGCGATCAGGTAATTACGGTAGCCTTTCGTTACTTTTGGCTGCAGCGAAGGCTTTTCGTTATCCTCAAATGCCAGTATCGTGAGCATGATAACCGTGGCAAGCGAGATGGCACTGATACCGAAATGAAGCGCGAGCACAAGACTCGAGTTGCCCCAGATGACAGCGCCGGCTCCCATTAATCCCTGAAAGATAATAAACAGTACAGCCATCAGCGCCATGAATTTTGTTTCCCGTAAATGGGAAAGCTTCACGGACGACCAGATAGCAAGAATAATAACAAAAAGTCCCATCAGTCCCGACCAGAGCCGGTGGCTGTATTCAATGATAGTGGCGACGGCAGGGTTGGAAGGTACTACTTCCCCGAAACAAAGCGGCCAGGTGGCACCGCACCCTTCACCAGACCCTGTGTTGGTCACCAGAGCTCCCTGCAGCAGTACAATGAGCATGCCAATAGAAGTAATGGCGCCGAATGTGCGTAGTCCCCAATGCAAAATAAGTCACTCCTTCAATATAAATGCAATTAAAAGCTTCACGTTTTTCTTACATAATTAATCGTAGATTTCCAGCCTGGAAAAGTCAATTTTTAATCCTGGTCCGCCCATGAACAAATATTGAAATGTGAAAAATCTGTGAAAGCAGGAGGGACAGAAAAAAACGTTCACTGGATTGTTAATTCAGAGTTCTGCAAAAAGCTGCGTGATTTAGTATAATATAACCGCCACCAGAGAATAGGAGGAATATACGTGTCGCAATTAAAAGCCGAAGAACAGAAGCAGACTAATCGTACGCATACGTGGATCGTGATTCTGCTCAGTGTGATTATTAACGGGCTTGTAACAATTTTGATTTTTGTAGAAGGCGGCGGACAGACATTTAACGGTTTCGATCTGACCATTCTGCCAATGATGAATGCAATATTTAACAGCTTTACCACCGTGTTTTTACTCGGGGCTTTATACTTTATTTTACGGAAAAATATCAAGATGCACCGCCGGTTCATATACGGTGCTTTTACAACAACGACCCTTTTTCTCGTAACATATCTGGCATACCACAGCCTTGCTTCGAGTACGTCCTACGGCGGAGAAGGGATCATTCAGTATGTGTATTATTTTATTTTGATCTCTCACATTATTTTGGCAGCATTGATCGTGCCGCTTTCAATTTATACTTTTTTAAAGGGCTTTACGTATCAGGTGCAGAAGCACCGTAAAATTGCACGGTGGACGATGCCGCTGTGGCTGTATGTAAGTATTACCGGCGTAGTGGTTTATTTCATGATTGCCCCTTATTATTAGGAAAAAGGAAAGCCGCGCGATGGCTTTCCTTTTTTTATACTTTGAAATTTAATTTGATGAGCCCTGCTTCCCGTGCAGAAGTAAAAGCAATAACTGCGAGCGGACCGACAATAAAGCCTACGACACCGAGCAGCGTAAGCCCGAGGTACAGGCTGATTAAGGTGGCGAGCGGCGAAAGTCCGATATGGTGCCCCATTACTTTTGGTTCGACAGTACGGCGAATAATGAGCAGTACGATACCAAGCGCCAGCAGCTGTGTGCCAAGGACAAGGTCGCCGCTGATATACATATAGATAGACCATGGTGCAAGAATGGCGATGGAGCCAATAATCGGAATAAAATCAATAGCCCATATAATCAGACTCATCACAATTGCCACTTCGGGAGTGAAAATCATTAATCCGATAAATGTAACGGCCAGTATAATCAGGCTGACCAAAAATTGGGCTTTAAAGAAGCCTAGAATTACTTCAGCGAGCCGGCTCGTCATAAATTGAAATTTTTCAGTAGTTTCAGGCTTTAAAAAGGAATAGAATTTATCCGTCAGTCTCGGAAGGTCAATCATAAACAAATAAAGAGCGATCAAATACACTAAAAACATGATCAAGTAGCCGGGAATGGAAGCGATGATTGCCGTCGCCTGGTTCAGAAGGTCGCCGCTTGCGATATTTTCCTGGAGGCCGGTAAGCATCTCGGCAATCCGGTTATTGATCTGGTCAATAGTATCCTGCGGAAGGTTCCACTGCTCGTAGCGGTTGTTCAGCCCGGTTTGAATATTTTCTACGGTTTCTACAAGATTGCCGATATATGTAGGAAGGTTTTTGGAAAACGCCACCACCTGAGTGATTACCTGCGTAATCAACAAATACCCGAGTAGAATTAATAGTAAAAGAAAAGCCGAGAAGACGATCATAACTGAAAACGGCCGTTTAATTTTAAGAGAACGCATGGCGAGACGCACAGCCGGAGAAAGGGCCAGGGCGGTCAGCCACGCAAGAATAATTGGACCCGAAACAGGTAGAATAAAGTAAAGAGCGACAAGGGCAAGAACGATGCCAATAAATCGGAAGATATTTTTTTTTGTCAGCAGGGCGGTCACAGGGAAACTCCTTTCATCAAAATGAAGCAGTATGTACGTACTTTATTCATTATAATGTATTTAAACGGATAGTAGTACTAAATTAACGAACGATGGGTCAGGAGCGGGAGGTCTGTTTTAAATAAAAGGTACCGTCTGCCTTTGCGATGAGCTGGTTTTCTTCATCATAAACGGCGGCTTCGGCATAGGAGATCCGGTGGCCAACGGTGACCGGAGATGCTTTGCAGGTGAGCTTTCCGCCGGTACCGGCGGAGATGAATTGTACATGAATATCGATTGTTAAAATATTACCGGGTACAGGAGAGAGCTCCGAAAGAAGCACCCCCATGGAATTATCCATAATCGTCGTCAGTACGCCGCCGTGAACGATGCCGTGCGTATTGTGCAGTCCGGGGTGGACTGGGATCTGGGCGCAGAGCGTCTCTTCATCCTCCCAGTAGGTGGAAGTGTGCATTAAATGCTCCACACCGCTTCTGGCCTCTGAAGCGTCCCAGTCGTAAAGCAGCCTGAGGTAATGCTTAGTCAGCTCCTTAGCTTCGGGGGATCCGTTTGTCAGAATATTTTCAAGCATTTCCTGCTCTGTCAGCTGGGGTGATTGTTTTTCGGTCATGTTTGTCATCCTCTCGGTAGTGCGCTTCTATGTATATTGTAGCAATAAGACAAAAAGCGAACAAATATGACGATTCGTTCTTCATAGAATGAGGCGATCCGTGATAAGATGAAAGCGGAGGTGAATGTATGTCTGTAATAGAAGCATCGACGTCTGTAGATATCCTCGAGCAATCGGAACAGTTAGGACACATGGTTGTAGAGTCTGATATATACATTGAATATAAGGAAGCCAAAAAAGCGATGAAGGACGATCCGGATGCCCAGGAAAAAATTAATAATTTTTTAAGCTGGAAGGATCAGTACGAAGAAGTACAGCGTTTCGGAGCATATCACCCGGATTATAAGACAACCGCTAAACAGGTGAGGGTTGTAAAGCGGGAAATGGATATGCATGAGACAGTTATCCGCTATCGCCAGGCTGAAAAAGCGCTTGATAATTTACTGACCGAGATATCCACACTGGTAGCAGAATCTGTATCATCTTCCATCAAAGTGCCGACGGGCAATCCGTTTTATGATAACCAGTCATGCGGCTGTTCGACTGGGGGAAGCTGCGGCTGCTCCTGATAAACATAAAACCTCCTCTTTTAGGGTATACCTCCTTTAAAGAGGAGGTTTTTGCTATGTTTAAAGGTGTGTTTGAAGCCCAGACCGTAGTACCCGCGTCGAAAGAAGAAGTCTGGAACTACTTTCAGGACCCGGTGCAGCTTGAAGAAATGACGCAGTTTCCGGAAGTTGAGGTGGAATCCTCCGGAAAAACAGAAGAAGGGGCTGAGATCCGGCTGTATCTTTATTTTGGAATATGGAAAACGGTATGGGATTCGGTTATTACTTACGTGGATGCGCCGAACGCGTTTCAGGATGAAGGGAAAAAATTACCCTTTCCGTTCACGGCATGGAGGCATACTCATACTTTCCAGGATCTCGGACCGCTCACGGGGGTTCATGATTACATCGAATTTGAGTCGGTGGTACCGGCCTGGATGGTAAAATGCTTTTTAAGCGGGATGTTTAAAAGTCGTAAAGCCTTTGTAGTAAATCAGTTCAGTCCGGAAAATAAAAGAAGGTCCGCTTTCGATTAAAAAGCGGACCTTCTTTTAATCCGATTGAAATTCGCGGTGGACCATAACCAGAATAGCCCGCCGTGTAATGAGTCCCACAAAAGCACCTTCATCATCTTCAATACATACAAATGGATGATTAATGGAAAGCGTCAATGCCTTTCCGAAGTTATCATCCACGTTCATTTTCGGAACCTTTTCCGACATGACCGATTCCACGGTATGCTCATGAAGCTTATCCATTTCGATTCGCTCTGTGCCGAGAATCGTATCAAGTACCTGGGCTTTGCTGATCTGGCCCTGGACACGGTAGTGCGTATCTAACACCGGAACTGCGGTGTACCCAGATTTAATTAATATTAAAAGCGCATGGTCGAGGGGGTTGGCTGCCTGCACATGGGCTACTTTTTCGTGGCCGATAATCAGTTCAGCTATTTCCTGATCCATAATATTCGTGTTTTTTAACTCATGAAGCACTGTCATCACATACTTTCATTGATTTCTCACTAAAGCAATAAAACGATAGCTACAACGCAGAAATATAAAGACAAGTTGAATAATAAAAGGATTTCAAGTTTTCGTCAAGTTCCAAAAAACGTAATTAACGGTGATCTGAGTGATTTTAGGCAGACCAAAGACAGCTGTTGATTCAAATCGACTCAACAGCTGTCTTTTGGAAGAAAATGGATTCAGCCTTTGCGCATATTGAAGGCTGCGTTCAGCTGGCCGCGCAGCATTCTCTCCCGCAGCTCTTTGTTTTTCATTTTCTTTTGCTCCATGCGGCGGATTTCAAATGTCTGCATGCCGTCTTCCATTTTTTCTGCAATATCGAGGAGTCGCTCTACATCCAAAAAAGAATATTTCCTGGTGCCGCCGGAGGTGCGGTCAGGGTAAATCAGTTTACGCTCTTCATAGTAACGAATTTTTCTTTCGGAAAGTCCGGTTAATTCGCTCATAACTCCAATCGTAATTACTTTTTTATCTTTGTATGACGACATAGTTTGCTCCCCTTTTCATCTCTTTTGTAAGCTAATATACCATAATAACTTTTTCGTGTATGTTTATTTGTTAGATTACCTTACATATGAGAGAATTAAAGTTGGGAAATCAATGCTTGAACCCATAAAAAAGAGGGAAATAATAGATCAACGACTATAGCTTATCAATTGAAAGTAATTGCTATGGATTACGAGTATAAAAAGGACTACGGGTTCTTTTACATAAGAATCGGGCCAAACGGGCTTTAACCATTTATATTACTGATTGTTGACGGATAGAACATGTGATAATCTATTAATTGTGAAATTTTTGAACAATTCACATCACAATAACAAAGCAGGCAATATACACGAATAATATTATACAAAGACTGGAAATAACGACAGGAGTGACGGGAAAATGAAAGTAGCTAAATTTGGAGGAAGTTCCCTGGCAAGTGCAGAGCAGATTAAAAAGGTGGCAGACATTGTAGCGACCGATGAAGACCGCAGGGTGGTAGTAGTCTCTGCCCCGGGCAAACGAAATAGTGAAGATACAAAAGTGACAGACCTGTTAATTTCCCTTGCGGAAGCCTGCCTGAAGAATTCCGGCGTGGAAGAGGCCAAAAACAGAGTACTGGAACGCTTCCGGAGTATTACAGCCGAGCTGAATTTATCAGATGACATTATTGCGACCATTGAAAGTGATATTGAAGCCCGGATTCAGTTCACGAAAAGTAACGAAGGGCGTTTTGTGGACCAAATGAAAGCCGGTGGTGAGGATAATAACGCCAAAGTAGTGGCAAGGTATCTTCAAAGTATCGGTACCGTTGCCGAGTATGTTAATCCAAACGATGCCGGCCTGTTTGTAAGCGACACTCCTGGGAATGCCCAGGTGCTAAACGAGTCCTACGACCACATTTATAAGCTGCGTGAACGCGATGGAGTGGTAGTATTTCCGGGATTCTTCGGCTATTCGAAGGAAGGGGACCTCGTTACGTTCTCCCGGGGAGGTTCAGATATTACCGGCTCCATTCTGGCTGCTGGGGTGCAGGCTGACCTTTACGAAAACTTCACAGATGTGGACTCGGTATTTGCGGCTAACCCGACGGTAGTGGACAGTCCGTGTGCAATTAAGCGTATGACTTATCGTGAGATGCGGGAGCTTTCCTATGCAGGGTTCGCTGTATTCCATGACGAAGCGCTCATTCCGGCTTTTCGCAAAAAGATTCCGGTATGTGTGAAAAACACGAATAATCCGCGGGGAAGCGGCACGATGATCATTTCTGAACGGGAATATTCATTGAACCCAATTATCGGCATTGCGGCAGATAAAGGATTTGAAACTATCTATGTGCGCAAATACTTAATGAACCGGGAAGTAGGCTTTGGCCGCCGTCTGCTTGCGATTATTGAAGACGAAGGGGTTTCGTACGAGCACATGCCGTCAGGAATCGATGACACTTCCATCATTATCGAGGAAGGACAGATGTCCAAGGAAAAAGAAGAGCGTATCATTGAGCGGATCATGAAGGAACTGGATGCAGACGATGCCTATATTGAAAAAGGCTACGCGATGATTATGCTTGTTGGTGAGGGCATGCATGAGACAGTGGGTGTAGCTGCCCGTGCGACCCGGGCCTTCTCTGAAAAAGGTATTAACATCGAAATGATCAACCAGGGCTCATCCGAAGTGTCACTCAGTTTCGGGATTGCTGAAGAGCATGTTGATGAAGCCATCCGTGGCTTATATGAAGAATTTTTCAGCACAAAAGAAGTGCTGCAGTAAAAATAAAGAGGGCGGCCCTGGGGCTGCCCTCTTTTGTGTATAAAAAGCTAATCCTTTTGTTTTTCTTTTAGAAGCTGCTTAATATCGCTCAGCTCGCTCTCCATATGATCAAGCTGCTTCTGCAGCTTGTCTTCGCTTTCTTCAGCTTCCGCCTTTTCGACGTTACTGACAATGACGCCCACAAACAGGTTGAACACCACAAACGTTCCGACGAGCACAAAGGAGACAAAATAAATCCAGCTTAATGGATTGGTTTCAGCGATCGGCCGCATGACGGCGCTTGCCCATGACTCGAGGGTTACGACCTGAAACAGGGTCAGTAAGGACTGAAATATGTCCCCAAAATATTCAGGGGCCGTGTCGCGGTAAAGCATAGTGCCAATTACTGCGTACACGTAGAAAATGATGCTCATCAGAATCATAATGTTTCCTAGCGAAGGGATGGTGCGGAGCAAAGCATCCACGAGCCGCCGCAGAGAAGGAACAACGGTGATAGCCCGGAGGACCCGGAGAACCCGGAGAACCCGGAGCACGGTAATGAAAGCCGAGCCGGCAAAGATGTGCCCGGCTGCTACGATGAAGAAATCAAACCAGTTCCAGGGAGACTTAAAAAAATGATAGGAGGGAAAAACACCTAAAAACCGGATGATAACCTCGATGGTAAAAAGCCAGAGAAGTATGTAATTTAACAAAGAAAACGTGTTTTCATAGCGGCTGTACAGGGTTTCGGAGGTTTCAAGCCCTACCAGCAGCGCATTAAATAAAATCAGTGTCGTTACAACAGCAGTGAAAACCGGCTGATCCAAAATGACAGCTAAACGCTGCCGAAAACGGGTAAAGGTAGATATCTCGCTCATGGGTGGACTCCTTTAAAAAGATGTGAACCGTTTTGATTGTACAGAAAAAAGCAGACAAAGAAAAGAAAACAGCTGTGTGAGGAGGAATTATATGAATCCGGATGTCATTATTATCGGTGCCGGCCTTGCCGGATGGAGCGCGAACCGGGAGCTGGAAAAGCACGGACTGCGCACCGCGGTTGTAGAAAAAAGCAGAGGACTTGGCGGCAGAATGGCTACACGAAGATTGAACGACGGCCGGGCGGATCACGGGGCCCAGTTTTTCACTGCGAGAAGTCAATCGATGAAACAGACGGCAAAGGAATGGGAAGCGGCCGGGTACATACGCAATTGGAGCAATGGATTTATTCAGCTCGAAAGCCTTGATCAAAAGCAGCATTTTCAGGGAGACGGTCATCCGAGATACGTTGGCCGCGCCGGGATGGCCCCGCTGATGAAAAATTTATGGAAGGGAAAAACGATAGAGAAGGAAACAAAAATTACGGCAGTCATGCCGGGAGAGGAAGGCTGGCAGCTTCGAACAGATACTGATCAAATGAAAACGCGGGCTGTCCTGTTAACCGCCCCTGTGCCGCAGTCCCTCGAGATGCTGCAAAACGTTCCCGGAGAGCGCAGGTGGGAAGAGGACCTTTCCTCCGTCCGCTACGACCCGTGCTTATCTGTAATGATCGAATATGAAGGGGAAAGTCCTCTTAAGGAGCCAGGAGGCATCCAGACGAAAGATCCGAGAATTCAGTTTGTCGGCTGTAATTACCAGAAGGGCATTTCCGATTCCTGCGTTCTTACCGTACACGCAGAAGGTGACTGGTCAAGGGAGCACTGGGACGACAGCGGTGAAGCTTTTGCCGAAGAGCTGTGCCGGATTGCCGGGCCTCTCCTTGATCGCAAAAAAGTGAGAAAGCTTCACCCGAAGCGCTGGCGCTACGCGAAGCCGGTGCATATGTATCCGGACCGTTCAAGAAGCTATGATTCGCCGTATCCACTTGCGTTTGCAGGAGACGCATTTGGCGAAGGAAAAGTGGAGGGTGCTGTTTTAAGCGGAAAGGATGCGGCGGGCAAAATTATTTCGCTGCTTCAATAAAAAGCAGGAACCGGGGCCCGGTTCCTGCTTTTCTGTCGTCAATCTCCAATGGAGCCGGAGCGTTTGGAAGCTTCCTTCATGGCTTCTAAAAAATGCTTCTGGACTCTGTGTTTTTCAAGATGGGTGAAAGCTGCTTCAGTCACTCCATTTGGACTCAATACTTCCTGATACAGTTCATGCGGTTTTTTGTCAGAATCGAGGTAGCGAAAGGCCGCCCCTTCCATGGTTTGGGCGATGATACTTTTTGCTTCCTCTGGTTCGAAGCCTGATTCAGCCGCCATTTCCTCCATCGCTTCCAGGAAATAATAAAAATAGGCAGGGCCGCTTCCGGCAATTGCAGTGAAGCCGTCGATATCCTGCTCGGAAATTGTGTGCACACTCCCGACTACCTTAAACAGCGATTCTGCAAGATCAAGATCCTCGTCAGTGGCATAGGTGCCTGCACATATAGCTGTTGTCGAGGCACCGACGTGGGCAGAAGTGTTTGGCATCGAACGGACTACCGGCACATCCTGTCCGGCGAAGGATTCAAGATCGCTTAAAGAAATACCGGCCAGGACGCTGATCAAAAGCTTATCTTTAGTCATTTCGCCTGCAAATGACTGAACGACCGCTTCGGCATCCTTTGGTTTGACGGCGAGAACGACGATATCAGCTGCTTTCACTGCTTCCTGGTTATTGGTTTTTACCTGAATGCCGTACTGCTCCTTCAGTCGTTCCTGCTTATCTGCAGACGATTTCACCGTTCCGAGCACGTTTGCCGGTTTGACCAGCTCATGGCGCAGCAGGCCTGAAAATATAGCCTCTGCCATCGAGCCGGAGCCGATAAATGCAATGGTTTTCTGCTGTAGGTTTGTTTTTGTCATCATTTGATCTGCCCATCTCCGTGAATTAGATATTTGTAGGAAGTGATCGCCTTTAATCCCATTGGTCCGCGGGCATGCAGCTTCTGGGTGCTCACTCCGATTTCTGCGCCAAAGCCGAATTCGAATCCATCGGTAAAGCGGGTGGAGGCGTTGTGATAAAGAGCCGCTGCATCGATCTGTTGGAAAAACTTCTGCTTATTTTCCGCAGATTCGGTGACAATGGCTTCAGAGTGGTACGTGGTAAACGTATTAATATGCTCAATGGCTTCTTCTGTGTCCTGTACCGTTTTCACTGCAACGATCATATCCAGGTATTCGGTGTTCCAATCCTCGTCGGCTGCAGGCTCCACATCGCCATGCAGCTTTTGTACCGGAGCATCCCCGCGTATAGTAACTCCGTGGGCAAACAGAGCATGCACCAGGGATTCGCCGTGGGTCTCAAGCCAGGACTGGTGCACAAGGATAGTTTCAGCTGCATTACAGACAGAAGGGCGCTGCGTTTTGGCATTGACGGCAATCTGTACTGCCTTGTCGGCTTCGGCGGTTTCGTCAATAAAAATGTGGCAGTTGCCGACGCCGGTTTCAAGCACTGGGACGGTGGACTGATTCACTACGGTTTTAATTAAATTGGCCCCGCCGCGTGGTATTAATACATCCAGGAAATCATTCATCTGAAACATTGTCGTGGCAGCTTCCCTTGAAGTATCAGAGGCGAGCTGCACCGCTTCTTTCGGAAGGGAGGTTTTTGCCAGAGCCTCCCATATGGCGTCCATGACCGCCTGATTTGACTGAAAAGCGGAAGAGCTGCCGCGTAAAAGAACGCCGTTGCCTGTTTTTAAAGCAAGAGCGGCTGCGTCAGCTGTCACATTCGGGCGGGCTTCGTAAATCATGCCGATCACGCCGAGCGGAACCCGGATATTTTCCAATTTCAGGCCGTTCGGCCGGGTCCAGGATTCAATGGTTTCACCGATAGGATCTTCAAGAGACGCGATCTGCCGGCAGCCGTCAGCCATGCCTGCGATGCGTCCCGAGTCGAGCGTTAGGCGGTCAAGGAGGGCGGAGGATAATCCGTTTTTCCTTCCTGCTTCAAGGTCCTGGGCATTCGCTTCCAGAATAAAAGATTCTCTCGTTTCAAGTTCGTCGGCGATAAGTGCAAGTGCCTTGTTTTTTTCTTCGGTAGAAGCAGAAGCGACACGCTTTGACGCTTTTTTCGCTGCTTCTCCCTGCACCCGCATCTGGGTGCTGATTTGTGTTTGTTCCATATTTATCTCTCCCTTACAGTAGTAATCCAGTTATCCCGGTGGATGACTTCTGATTTTGACGTTAATGTAAATGAGGCGGCTTCAGCCGAGGATTTCCCTTTAACGGCGTGAAGCTCCTTGGCACTCATGTTCACCTGCCCGCGCCCGAGCAGCTGGTCCTTCTGGTCATACACATCGACAACATTCCCGGCGGAAAAGTGGCCCTGCACATCGACGATGCCGGCAGGAAGGAGGCTTTTCCCGGAACGGAGCAGCGCCTTTGCTGCGCCTTCATCAACCACTACGGCGCCGGCAGTAACGGAGTGGAGGCCAATCCATTGTTTTTTATTGTTCACCACATCGCCGCCGGGCACGCCTATATAGGTGCCGTCCCCTTTGCCGCTGAGGACGTCTTCAAGTCGGTGTCCGCTGCCGAGCCTGCCGACAAAAACCCGGGTGCCGAGGCGGATGGCTGTGCCGGCTGCTTTTAGCTTGGACCGCATACCGCCGGTGCCGACAGAGGAGTTTGATTCTCCGGCCTGCTCCATCAGGTCGCTCGTGATGGACGGGATAAAGTGATATTTTTTGGCTTCCGGATCTTCGTTTGGGTTCTTGTCGTAAATACCGTTGATATCTGTTAATATCAGCAGTGTATCTGCGTGTACAAGTCCGGCTACAAGTGCCGACAGCATGTCATTATCCCCGAACGTAAGTTCATCGACAGCGATGGAGTCGTTTTCGTTAATAATGGGAAGCACCTGGCGGTGAAGGAGCTCGGTAATGGTGGAATGGGCATTCTGGTACTGGCTGTGATTGGCGAAATTTTCCCGGGTTAAAAGCAGCTGACCGCAGGCAATATTCACTCTGCTGAATTCTTCGTTGTACGCCTGCATCAGCTGGCTCTGGCCAACGGCAGCAGCTGCCTGTTTGCCGGCAGTCGTAACTGGGCGGGATGGATAGCCTAGATCGTAAAAGCCGGCAGCTACTGCCCCGGAGCTGATCAAAATAACTTCATTTCCTGCCTGTCGCAGCCGGATGATTTCATCCGCGTACTGCTTCAGCTGTTCCCTGCTTAAGCTCCCCTGCTGATTCGTTAAAGAGCTGCTCCCGATTTTCACAACGACCCGTTCTTTTTTCATTGGAACCACCTGTCTTATTCGTTCTGAATGCATATAAAAAACCCCTTCGCCTGTAAAAGGACGAAAGAGTTATCCGCGGTACCACCTTTAGTTGAAAAGACTGTGTCTTTTCCGCTCATGTCCATTAACGCAGGACCGCGTCCTAAAGGAAGCTCACGGACAGGTTCAGTCAAAGCGGATTCCGGCATAGCTTTCAGCTCAGGGCTATGCTCTCTGTCGGTGCTTTGTCCTACTATTTCCGTTTCACAGCTTTTGTACTATTCAGCTTATTTGTGATTACTATTATGTGAAGTGCCGGGTAGTTTGTCAAGTTTTAATACGTCTGGGAGGAAGATTAGTTGAAAACAATTATACTAACAGGAGCAAGCAGCGGTATTGGCAGAAAAACAGCAGAAAAGCTCGTGCAGAACGGAGAGAAGGTAATAGGTATAGGAAGAAACACGCAGAAGCTGCAGGCGGCTGCTGCAGAGTGGAAGGACTGGCCTGGGGAATTTGTAGCCTGGACGATGGATGTGAAAGAGGCGGCAAACGCTGCAGAAGAAATGAAAAAAATCACCGATATGCATGGCAGCCCGGACGTACTCATCAATAACGCCGGTACAGGAAAGTTTGGTGAACTGGAGCAGCTTAGCCTATCGGACTGGGAGCAGATGATAGATACAAATGTAAAAGGAAACATCGCCATTACGCAGGCGCTGCTTCCTGATTTAAAACAGATGGCAGGACATATCGTTTTCACGGGATCAACCGCAGGCATTATCGGCACGCCGAAAGCCACCGTTTACGCCGCAAGCAAGCGTGCTGTGCTTGGATTCGCCGAAGCGCTGCGCCTGGAAACGGCCGGAACCGGTGTGAGGATTTCCGTATTAAATACCGGTCCCGTAAAAACGGAGTTTCATGACCGCGCAGATCCGAGCGGGAGGTATAAGCGTTCAGTCGAGCAGATAGCCCTGTCGCCCGAAAAAGTGGCCGAAAAGCTGGTTAAGCAGCTCGAGCAGCCGAAGCGTACGGTGTTTATGCTCCGGTGGATGAAGGTCCTAAGTATGCTGTATCAGCTGTGGCCGTCAGCAGTGGAAAAAATCGGCCGCAGGCAGTTTCACCGCAAATGATTACCGCTGTCGTTCAAGAGCGGCAAACGACTGGCCGCTGATTGATTCAAATACATGAATCCCGCTCATAGTAACGGCCATCGTACTGGCGCCCGGAAAAATGGAATCTCCGCAGAACCAAACGTTTTCAAGCGGGGACCGGTGGGACAAGGGATGAAAAAACACGTTTTTTCTCGTCTGCGGGAATCCGCCAACCATGCCGCGGGGACGTTTGGTATAGCGTTCCCAGGCGTGCGGGGCTCCGGGAAGGACCCGCTCCGGCTGGACAGGCAGGCCGGCTTCCTGGATTTTTTCTGTAAGCGCCGTGGTAACTGCTGACTTTCTTTCTTCATATAACGACAAATCCTCCCAGTATTCGGGCGGGGTGTGAGTGGATACGGTAAATGTACGTTCACCTTCAGGGGCCCGGACGCGGTCGTCCGGTGCCGATAATGAATAAAACAGATGGCTTGAAATGCCGGGAAGCTTCTGGTCCCAGAGCAGCTGGTGAAATAACGCTTCTGGCGGTTCTGACGGCTCACAGACGCCGTATATGGAAAAGGTGCTCCAGATCGGCGTTTCCGATTTGGTCTGCCAGCGGCGGGTGAATTGTTTCCGCTCTTCAGGCTGAAACAGCGGGAGCGCGGCCTGTACAGGAATGTTTAACACCAGGTGATCAGCGCTTGTCTTCCGGTCCTGGTGGTCAATAACTGTCCATGTGCCGTCATCATTTCTTTCTACAGCCTGGATGCGGCGGCGTTTTTGCATAGAAGCCCCGTGACGCTCACCTGCTTCTTTTAACTGTTCGGCCATACGGTAGAGCCCGCCGTATACATAGGAAGCGCCCTGATGGTATAAATCGAGGGCGTACAATCCAAGCAGGGCAGGAGCGTGGCGGCTGCTTGTCTGCAGGCTGTCCAGGAGCTGCCCGTCAATATACTGGTGCACCTCGGTGTCCTGCAGACCATAGTACCGCAGCACGTCTTCGGTGGAGGCGGCAAGCCAGCGGACAGCGCCGAGGATGCCGGGCCTGAGCGCCTGCACAGAACGAATGAAATCAGCGGGCTTTTGCATTGGGAGGACTGGAAGGTGATGGATCAGCTTACGCAGCTCCTCCCCAATACGGAAAATATAGCGGTATAGCGAACGGATGCTGTCTGCTGAGGAAGGAAACAACCGGCAGAGAGTATCGATATGCTTTTCCCGCGAAGAGTAGAGAGGGAGAGTAAATGAAGGAGCGTGCACCTGCATAATGGTTTCAAGACGCTCGTGTTTTGGGACTGGCTCCCCGAGATAGGTGAAAACCCGGTGATGAAGCCCGTCCGGCTGCTGCAGACCGAGGCCGAGAGTAGCGCCGACAGGGAACAGGTACGGCTTGTGCGTGAACTTGCCGGCGCACCCGCCCCATTCATTGGAAGCTTCAAATAAAGTGACGTCATAACGGTGACGGGCGAGCAGAGCAGCCGTTGTAAGCCCGCCGAAGCCTCCGCCAATAACAATGACAGATGGTCGATTCATGTTACTCCTCCTAGACAGCATTGCCCTTTTTTCTTTTGACATGCTAGACTTAACGAAAATCACGCGAAAGGATGTGCTTTCATGCATCAGCCGAGAATTGGTGTAGCCGTTTGGATTAAATCTGTCAAACAGGCGAGACAGCTGAGAAAGTACGGATTAGTGCACTACGTTTCAAAACAAATGAAATACGCAGTAATATATGTGGATCAGGAAAATGTCGATACAGCTATGAGCCAAATCGGGAATCTTGGTTTTGTGGAAAGAGTGGAACGTTCGGAAAAACCATTTATTCCGCTAGAATACCACAAGGTCGAAAAAGAAAGCCAACCGCAGGATGACAGCATTGGAATATAAATAAGGCTCCTTTTATTGTCCGTGGGGAGACGCTGTTTTATAATAAGGGAGGCAGAAAGAAGGGACCTCTCTTATGGTAAGATGGAGAAAAAATTTATATATATTAATGGCAGCCCAATTTTTTGTAATGGCAGCCATGACGATGATCGTTCCGTTCCTGCCGCTGTATCTGCAGGAGCTTGGAGTCACAGACCCTGGGCAGATAAGTATCTGGTCAGGTGTTATTTTTGGCGTCAATTTTTTAACGGCATTTTTATTTGCCCCGCTCTGGGGTAAAATTGCAGACAGACAGGGCCGTAAGCTGATGGTGCTCCGGTCCGGATTCGGGATGGCAATAGTAATGGTACTGATGGGATTTGCCACCGGTCCATGGAGTTTGTTTTTCCTGAGAATGCTAAACGGGACCATCAGCGGCTTTATCCCTGCTTCGATTGCGCTCGTGTCTACAAACACACCGAAGGAGTATGCAGGGCGTGCGCTCGGCATGCTGCAGTCGGGCACTGTGGCAGGAACGATCTGCGGTCCGCTGATCGGCGGCCTTTTGGCAGACGCCTTTGGCTTCCGGGCTATATTTAACATTACCGGACTCGGCATCGCCGTGGCGGCGGTTGCTGTTTTGTTTTTAGTGAAGGAAGATTTCGAGAAACCTGAGCAGGCTGAGAAAACGAAAACGAGTGATGATTTCAAAAGGATTGCAGGCGTGCAGCCTATGATCCCTCTGTATACCGTTATTTTTCTTGTGCAGTTCGCACTGATCGGAGTCAATCCGCTCATTTCCGTATTTGTTGGTGAACTGAGCGGCAGAGAGGAAAATGCTTTTTACGCTGGTCTGGCTGTGGCTTCCCTGGGAGTAGCGAACATGCTTGCTTCGCCAAAGCTTGGTAAACTCAGTGATACGAAAGGGGCGCAATATGTGCTGTTCGGTTCGTTAATCGGTGCAGTGCTCCTTTCCATACCGCAGGCGTTTGTAACAAACCTTTGGCAGCTGATTGCTGCACGTTTTTTTGTTGGTCTGTGTCTTGGCGGTCTTCTGCCGGCGGCTAACACGTTAATCCGCCAGCTGTCCCCCCAGGGGATGGAAAGCAGAGCCTACGGCTTTTCCAACAGTTTTTTGTTTCTGGGAAATATGCTTGGACCGGCCGCCGGAGGGCTGGTCAGCGCCGCTCTTGGTATGCGAGGTTTATTTTTAATCAGTGCCGCCATATTGGGTGCTGCTGTATTTGTTATGTACAAAAAGGTGATTCCAAAGCTGGCGCAGCGCACAGAATCATAGAGTGAGGCGAAACGTATGAGAGTGATAGCAGGAGAGCTTAAAGGGCGGAGGCTGAAAGCGGTGCCCGGGCAGGGCACACGGCCGACATCCGATAAAGTGAAAGAGGCATTGTTTCATAAGCTGGGCCCTTTTTTTACTGAGCAGGAAACGGTCCTTGATTTGTTTGCCGGCACCGGAAACCTCGGAATTGAGGCGCTCAGCAGAGGGTGCGGTTCAGCTGTTTTTGTCGACAAAGCCCAGAGCGCGGTTACGGCCGTCCGGGCTAATATTGACGCGCTCGCACTGGGCGGCCGCGCGGAGGTTTACCGTTCGGAAGCCTCTAAAGCACTGGATCGTCTTGAGAGCCGGGGACGGCAATTTGATCTGATTTTTTTTGATCCTCCTTATGCAGAAGAAAAAGCAGGGCAGCTGGTGGAAAAAATACTGGACTGCTCTGTGTTAAAAGAAGATGGAATGCTTATATGGGAGCACGCCGCAGCAAAATCAGCAGCGTTTGACGAACGTCTGTCTGTATATGCAGAAAAAAATTACGGAGATACCACACTGACAATATTACAGCTGGCAGGAGGCGCTAAAAATGGCGAATAAAGCAATTTATCCAGGAAGCTTTGATCCGGTTACGAACGGACATCTGGACATCATCGAACGGGCGTACAATGTATTTGACCATGTGGTGGTGGCAGTACTGCATAACCGGAAAAAAGAACCGTTCTTTTCCATTGATCAGCGGGTGAAGCTGATAGAAGAATCAGTCAAGCATATGCCCGGAGTGGAAGTGGATGCTTTTCACGGGCTTCTAGTGGATTATGTAAAAGAAATAAAAGCTGATACGATCGTAAGGGGACTCCGGGCGGTTTCTGATTTTGAATATGAAATGCAGGCAGCGTCAATAAACAGAAAACTCGAACCCGGCGTGGAAACGTTTTTTATGATGACAAATCACCAGTACTCTTATCTGAGCTCGAGTATTGTTAAAGAAGTAGCGGAATACGGAGCGGACGTATCCGGACTTGTGCCTGCGCACGTAGAAGACGCGCTTAGAGAACAGTTTGAGAAGAAAAACCGGGGATAAAAGTGCGATTCATTGTAATTCCCATTCAGTCCTTCGTGTGATGAAGAATAATTGTTTATAAAGGATGAAGATCATGTATCGCACCCGAAGCAGGAAGAAGCGGCGGATTATCACTGCAGCTGTGATAGCAGCTGTGGTGCTTATATTAACTCAGGTGCCTCTTCCGTACTATTATATACAGCCTGGATCAGCAGTCAGTTTGTCTTCGGTGGTGGAAGTGGAGCAGGGAGCAGAGGAATCCGGTGAAATGTATTTAACGACTGTGTTTCAGCAGGGTGCTACGCCGGCACTTGCTTTATGGTCCGTATTTTCTCCGTACCGCGAGCTTTCCCCGAAAAATTCCTACCAGTTTGAAGATGAAAGTGAAGAGGAATTTTTTGAACGTCAGCGCCAGGTGATGGAGGCCTCCCAGGAGTCTGCAGAAATAGCAGCGTATGAAGCGGCCGGAAAAACTGTCAATGTGGAGTATCGCGGAGTGAGGGTTGCGGACTTTATTGAGGGGATGGACGCGGCAGAAAAGCTGGAGGAGGGCGACCTGATACAGGCGGTTGATGGAAAAGAAACCCGGACGCTTGAAGAGTTGAACAATGAGATTGCAAACATCGAAGCCGGCGAAGAAGCAATGATCACCTTCCGGCGGAATAAAAAGCAGATGGAAGCAGAGATTGCCGTGGAATCGTTTCCGGCTTCGACCGGAGAGGAGGAAAACTCCGGCCTTGGAATACTTTATCCCTATACGGAAAGAACTGTTTCTCTTGATCCGGAGGTTACGATCGACGCAGGATCTATCGGAGGACCATCCGCAGGTTTGATGTTTGCACTTGAAGTATACAATCAGCTCACCGAAGAAGATCTTACAGACGGAGAGAAAATAGCCGGTACCGGTACCATTGATGAACAGGGCGTAGTCGGTCCGATTGGCGGAATAGACAAAAAAATCGTGGCGGCGGACAAAAAGAATATAGATGTCTTTTTTGCCCCTGCGTCCGGCATGGCTTCGCCGTCCAATTACGAAATTGCCAGACAGACGGCGGAAAACATCGGTACTGATATGAAAATCGTACCGGTGGAATCATTTGATGAAGCTTTAAACTATCTAACAGATGAGCAGAAAATGGCTGAAAGCAAATCTTAGAAAAGCAGAAGGGGCGGAAGGTCATAATCCTTTCGCCATTCTTTTTGTCTTTCAGCAGGCGAAAGTAAAAGCGCATAAGCATTATCGGCGCGTTCGCCGAGGGCGAGCTGCGGTGTTTTTTTACTGCTCATTTTCGTATAAAGAGGTACGGATATATGTTTTTTTGCCTGGTTTAAATAGAGGCGGCCCTGCGCGTTCATGCCCAGAATCCGTATATGATCAACGTTCTGGCCGTCAGAGGCTGCAGTGGCTTCATCCTTTGTCAGGCCGGTCAGTATATGCACAGCGGTCCGCTGAAGACGTGTCAATGTATAACGCTTCGTTTTTACCAGGTGCAGCCACTGCTCAAAAGCGTCTGCTTCTTTCATCAGCCGCTTCATACGGTTATGAAGGCCTTCAGACATATCATAGTGGGAAGCAAGCTCTGTATCGGAGGCAGTTACCATCTTGGCCTGCAGGATAGAAAAATAGTCCTCCCAAAACCGAAGACGCGGCAGCTGGGTAAGAATGCGTCTGGAGGCTTCGGGAATAAATGAACTGATGTCTTTCCCCTGCTGAAGCATCCGCCGCAGGCTGGTGGCACTCGCGATAGAAGCATCCTGCGGAGAAACGTCGTGATAGGAAGCACCTTTTCGTTTTACGGTGTCAATCCGGAGCTCTGGGTAAGCCTTTGCTGCAGCTTTTGTGTAATGGAAGCCAAGAATATTGTTTGGCTGGCTTAAGTCCGGCAGGAAGCCCGGGGCCTCTAAGTCTCTGTATGCCAGCTCGTTAGCTTTAGCATAGCTGCACCCTCCCTGAATATGAAAGCGGACACGCTCATCAAAACGGTCCTGGTGCGCGTAAAGAAAATCGACAAGCTTTATAAATGGGGCGGATTCTCCGTGCTCGCTTCCGAAATTTAAATCAGTAACGCCGAGTTCCCTGCAAATGGAAACAGCCCCGGCAGCAAATATGTCAGCATGCTGGCAGGCAAACATATATGGAAGCTCGACAACAAGGTCAGCCCCGCTTGCGACAGCCATTTCCGCCCGTTCCCTTTTAGGAACGAGAGCAGGCTCGCCCCGTTGAAGAAAAGGGCCGCTCATAATACATACGACTATATCGGCCTTACTCTGGACAGCGGCCTGTTTGAGGTGATACAGGTGGCCGTTGTGAAAAGGATTGTATTCGACAACCACTCCTAGAACGTTCATTAAAAGTCCGCCTTTCAATTAGGGTATTTCGGGATATATCGCTTTTCACGTTTCTTTATTCATGATACGATGTTTTTCGAGAGTTCAAAAGGGTTTACTGTAAAGAAAAAATGTTGACAAAGGACGTTTCGATGGATATAATTACTCTTGTTGTCTGGAGGTGGATCCGATGAAATGGGGTATCCAGCAGTTACTTTCAAAAAAGCACGAACAGGCGTTTAACATCGAAGGAGACGCAGATGTTTCAGAGATGGTTGAGCGCGATAAAGAACTACGGGATATCAGTGCCGTGCATGTGCAGGGTGAAGGGACCATCGTTGAAGAAACCTTTCATGTACACCTGCGGCTGACGGGAACTATGATACTTCCATGTGCACGCACGCTCGCAGACGTCCATCATCCGTTTGATGTAGAAATGTTTGAAGCATTTCGGCTGGACGGGATGCCGGCGGACGAAGAAAACGTTAACGAACACGAGCCAGAAGATGGTTTTGTCGATCTTCTCCCATATATTAAAGAAAACATTTTCCTTGAAATGCCGCTTAGAGTCTTTGCAAAGGAAGGGGACGGTGAGCCGCTTGCTCCCCAGAGCGGAGACGACTGGCGGGTAATCTCGGAGGATGAATTAATAAAGGAACGGGAGCAGGAAGCTCCTAAAGTTGATCCGAGAATGGCTGATTTATCGAAGTATTTCGATAAAGGCTCCAGCTGATCCAAAATCATTCACTGGTTGGAATAATCTTTATCTTATAAGGAGGTGGGAATCATGGCAGTACCTTTTAGACGTACTTCTAAGACCCGTAAACGTATGCGCAGAGCTCATCAAAAAGTAGCAGTACCAGGTATGGTAGAATGCGAACAATGCGGAGAGCAGAAACTATCTCACCGTGTGTGCAGAAATTGCGGTTCTTACAAAGGCGAAACAGTTGTAGAAAAGTAATAAAAAAAGCAGGGTGCCAAAGATGGCACCCTGCTTTTTTTATATAGATGCTAAAGAGCAGGATATTACGATTCGGTATCAGAAAGAGGCGGTTCTGCAGTTAATTCTTCTGCTTTTTGCGGCTGTACCCCTTTTGGATACCATACGTATGGGTTTTCACCACGGTCTCTGACCGGGTTATATTCTGCGGGCTCAAAACCCATTTTCAGCCAGAAATCATCCGAACGCTGGCGCGCGTTTGTTTTCACTGGCAGTTCAAAGCTTTTTGCGTAGTTGACAAGCTCTTCTCCGAAGCCGCGACCCCGGTAAGGCTCGAGTACTTCGAGCTTCCAAAGCTCAAGGTAATCCTGCGGGGGATCGAAGAAACGGTCATATTTGCCGGTGATTGTATATAAACACATACGTGCAACCAGACGGTCTCCAAAATAGATGCCGTAAAATGGGGAACGGCTGTCGTTTTCCATAATGTTTTCTTCGAGCTCCTCCTGCATGGAAAGCTCCTGAGCGCCAACTTCTTTGAAGTTTTGAAATTCTTCTAGTGTCTTGTAGTTTATGAGTAAGGGTACAACTTCTATTCCACTCATGCGATTGGCCTCCTTCACTAATAACTTCCAACTTCATTATACACGAAAACGTTTTAAATCGAAAAGTGAAAAGTCGGTGTCCCCGATCGCCGGATGCTACTAGTCCGGAGAGAAGAGATATGCTAAAATGCTTGAGACATCTATAATTCATAAATAATATTGGTGTTTAATGTGATAGAGTTAAGAAAATGCGAGCAAACTGGATGAGGGAAAGTGACAAACATGCTACAGCAGATATATGGATGGTTAATGGAAGCAGCTCTGGCCTTTCCGCCGGCTTTTTGGTACATAGCCTATCTGGTCACGGCAAAATTAACGAAAAGAAAAGCATACGCCTTCCGCGCTGCCTGTGATTCAACTACGCTGTTGTTTATTGCTTCGGTGCACAGATGGTCCAGTGACCTGTGGAATGAATCCTATCTGTGGGTCATTTATTTAGTGATTCTGGCCAGTGCCATAGTGATATCCATTATCCATTATCATTCCCGGGAGGAGCTGGAATTTTTCCGGGTGCTGAAGGGCATATGGAGATGCAGCTTTTTTATATTTGCGGCAGGATATGTCCTGTTAGCCGGGTACTGGGTGTATCTGCAGTTCACGGCATAGAACGGAGCAAGGCATAAAGGATGGTAGTTTGATATGAAAGTGCTGTACGATCAACCAATAGAAAACAATCATTTTTTGCATGACTATCAACAGGGAGAACCCAGTGCCAGACAGCTCTTTCATTACGCTGGGGATACCCAGGGGGTGCAGGACCGGCTTCGTTATTTAGACGGCCGGTCTTTTGAGCGCCGGCGCTTAAAGCAGCTTTTGCAGAAGTATAACGACAGTCTGTACTACGGAGAAAGAGCCGTTGCAGCTCTCGAAAAACTTGAAAGTGAAGAAGCTGTCATTGTAGCCGGTGGCCAGCAGGCCGGTATGCTTACCGGCCCTTCTATGGTTATATCCAAGGCCTTATCGGTGATTAAGCTGGCAGAAAAGGAACAAAAGCGGCTGGGCCGTCCCGTGCTTCCGTTGTTTTGGATCGCGGGCGAGGACCATGACTGGGAGGAAATAAACCATGTCAATTTCCCGGTCGATGGACATCTCGATAAAACAAGATTTGAAGGAAACTTTCTGCCGAACGTGCCTGTGTCCGAGCAGCCGTTTAACGCAGAGGAAGCGGAAGCATTTGTGGAAGAGGCCTTTTCGAAGCTCCGTGAGAGCCCGTTTACAAAGGAATTAAGAAACGAAGTGCGTGTACTTGTTCACCGATCGGTGTCCTGGTCCCAGTTTTTCGCAGAGATGATGCGCTGGCTGTTTAAAGAAACAGATCTCATTATGATGGACCCTCAGCAGCCGGAATGGAGAGAGCTGGGGGCTCCACTTTTTAAAAGCCTGCTCTCTGAGCCGGGAAAAATAAACGAGGCTGTTTATCAAGGCACAGTCGAAAGAGCAAAAGCTGGGTACGGGGATGTCGGGGGCATCAATTTTGACAGCGGGCACCTGTTTTATCATATAAATCATGTGCGGCACCTGCTTGAATATTCAGATGGCGTCTGGCGCAGCCGGAGAACAGGGGATGTGATGAACACGAAGGAATTACTGAGAGAATCGGTGCATTCCCCCTTTCTTTTCAGTACGGATGTAGTCACCCGGCCTTTAATGCAGGAGCAGATGCTTCCGGTTCTTCATTTTGTGGCGGGCCCGGGGGAAATGCAGTACTGGTCTCTTTTGAAGCCGTTGTTTGAAGCACTGGACCTGCGGGTCCCAGTGGTGCAAAAGCGGATGGAGATGCATTACGTTACCCGGCAGGTGCAGCAGGCCGCCGAAAAAGAACGCATTCCCTTTAGAGAACTGCTGAATTTACCGGCACTAAAACAAAAGCTTCAGGAGGTAAAGCATGCTGCCCTGGAAGTGGACGGGAAAGCTAAAGCAGCAAGGGTAATGGAGGAAATGAAAGAAGCGCATGCCGCTCTTGCGGACGAATGGGTTCGCCAGTTTCCTTCGCAGGAAAGCTTTGCACAAGAAAACTGGCGGCGTATTGAAAAAGAAGTCGGTTATCTTGGAAACCGGCTGGATGCGGAGCAGGAGCGCACAGTTCAGGTTCATATACAGCGGCTCGAATTAATCATTGGGCAGCTGTATCCGCGCCGGGAGCCGGCAGAACGGCAGATCAATATTTTATTTATGCTAAATGAATTTGGCGCCTGTCTTCCGGAACAGGTTTCAGCCAAAACGGATTGGAAGAGCGGTCGGCAGAACATTATATTACTGTAGCGTCTTTGTACTGATTTATATAATATCCGGATAGAAACTTCCCGAAATAGCGGGAAGTTTTTTTGTTAAAAAAATTTTCCGGAAAAAGTGGTACAAAGTGGGGGAATGTGGTAACTTAAATATATGGAGTGGTGAAAGGTTGGGTCCATATGTTTATGGGAGAATATCAACATAATATGGACGATAAAGGAAGAATCATTATCCCATCCCGTTTTCGGGAGAAGCTGGGAGATTCTTTCGTCGTTACCCGTGGTCTGGATGGATGCTTGTTTGTTTATCCTTACGACGAATGGGAACGTATTGAAACCAAATTAAAAGCTTTGCCTTTCACAAAAAAAGACGCAAGGGCATTCACACGTTTTTTCTTTTCAGGTGCATCTGAATGTGAACTTGATAAGCAGGGACGTTCGATGATTCCAACCACCCTCCGCCAATATGCAGAATTAAAAAAAGAATGTATGATCATCGGGGTAAGCAGCCGAGTAGAAATATGGGATAAACACAAATGGGACGAATATTACGCAGAATCAGAGGAAGCATTTCCGGATATCGCAGAGAACATGGCCGATTTAGATTTTTAAAAGCAGTATCAAACACGTTTTTGCCGGAGGAATAGAAGTGCCGCCACAATTTGAGCATGAAACCGTATTAAAGGAAGCAGCAGTCCAGGGGCTGAATATACATCCGGATGGGGTGTATGTTGATTGTACTCTCGGGGGCGGCGGACACAGTGAAGAAGTCATGAAGCAGCTTTCTTCCGAAGGCCTTTTAATAGCCTTTGACCAGGATGAGGAAGCGATCGCTCATGCACAGCAGCGGCTTCAGGTTTATGGGGAGAATTTCAGGATCGTACATAGCAATTTCCAGTTTTTAAAGGAAGAACTGCTTGAGCTTCAAGCCGGGCAGGTAAACGGGATATTATTCGATCTTGGAGTTTCATCGCCGCAGTTCGACCGGCCGGAAAGAGGATTTAGCTACCGCTATAATGCCCCTCTTGACATGAGAATGGACAGGCACAGGCAGGAGCGTACAGCAGCACATATCGTCAATGAAGCATCATTTCAGGAGATCTGGCAGATTCTCTCGGAGTACGGGGAAGAGCGTTTTTCAAAGCAGATTGCCAGAAAAATCGAAAAAGCGCGTGAAGATCACCGTATTGAAACCACTGAACAACTAGTTGAAATCATCAAAAGTGCAATACCTGCACCGGCCAGGAGAAAGGGCGGGCATCCGGCGAAGCGGACTTTTCAGGCTTTGCGAATTGCTGTAAATAATGAAATTGATGTGTTCAAAGAAGCGCTTGGCGATGCGCTGACAATGCTGGCGCCGGGCGGAAGATTATGTGTCATAACATTTCATTCGTTAGAAGACAGAATTTGTAAAAGGTTGTTTAAACAGAAAAGTTCTCCACCTCCGCTTCCGAAGGGGCTCCCGGTCGTGCCCGATGAAGCAGAACCAGATTTTAACCTGGTTACAAAGAAACCGATCCTGCCATCAGAAGATGAACTGACGCAAAATCCAAGGGCGGCTTCCGCGAAGCTTCGAATCATCGAAAAACGCGAGGAGGGTAAACAATAATGGAGAATTTGGCACAGCAGATTAAACGCCAGCAGGAAGACAAACAAATCGTACATAAAAAAGTCCAGTACCACGTTCGTGGTGGGATTACAAAGGGTGAAAAACTGATAATGACGGCCGTTATTATCGGGATTTTAATCGCATCCTTTTTCATCGTTTCGAATTTCGCTACGATACACGCCCAGGACCAGCAGATTGACCAGACCGCAACACAGGTCCAGGAGCAGCAGCAGGTGAATCAGAACCTTGAGCTGCAGGTTGCTGAACTTAGTTCACCGGAGCGTATCATGGACTACGCGAAAAATGAGCTGGGTATGGAAATGAAGGATGAAAATATTCAAGTCGTAAACGGAACAGAACAGAACTGATGCAGAAGGGAGGGGAATCCGTGGAAACACGGTAGTACTGCTCCCTTCTTGCAAGTTAACTGCGGCCCCGGCACATGTAAAAACTCAGGTGGTGAACGTTCTCAGCATGAAGAAATTGAAAAGCACGAAAGTACGGGCGCTTTTACTGGTCATTGCTGTAGCTGTTTTCTTTCTCGTTTTCACCGGCCGTATGGTGTACATCCAGGTGGGAAAAACAGTAGAGGGAAATGACCTTGCAAGTATGGCAGACTCCAGATATACCACGACTGAAACCGTTGATGCGAAACGAGGGACTATTTTTGACAAGCAGGGAGAACCTCTGGCAGAACAGGTGCCCTCTTATTCTGTGTATGCCGTCCTCGATGAATCCTACGATGATCATGTGAAAAACCCGGACAGGGTAGCGAGAGAGCTTGGGCCACTGATCGGTATGGAAAATGCAGAGCTGAAAGACATGCTCGAACGCGATCAGTACCAGGTGGAGCTTGGTTCCGGAAGCAAGTATTTAACGCTGTCTGAACGAGAAGAAATCGAGCAGCTTGATCTTGCAGGTATACATTTTCGTGAGGAGCCGACGCGCTACTATCCGAACCAGACGTTTGCAAGCCACGTGCTTGGCTATATGAGTCGGGATATGTCAGAAGCTCACATGGGACTTGAAGCCGGATTGAATGAAGAATTGACCGGAAAAGACGGAACAAGAACAGAGTCTGAAGAGAATGCTCTTCTTGACGAAGATGAGACCACAACGAACACAGCTGAAGACGGCAAAGACGTTTACCTGACTTTGGATGGAAATATTCAAAGCGTGCTTGAACAGTCGATGTCAGAGGTGGAAGAAAGCTACAGCCCAAACAAAATTATGGGCATTGTAGCAGACGCAGACAGTGGGGAAATACTCGGTATGAGCAACCGCCCGAGCTTTAACCCGAATGAATATGAAGAAATCGAAAACTACACCAACTATGCTGTCTCCGATCAGTTTGAGCCCGGGTCGACCATGAAAATCTTTACGCTGGCAGCTGCGATTGATAAAGGAGTCTTTGAAGGCAAGGATACTTATGAGTCCGGCACATATAACGTTTCCGGGGAAACAATCCGGGATCATAACAACGGGGAAGGTTGGGGAGAAATCACTTATAATGAAGGTCTCCGGCGTTCTTCGAACGTAGCATTTATGAGGATTGCGCTTGAAATTCTGCCTGAAGGAGCCCTGTTTAATTACCTGGAAAAATTCGGTTTCGGCCAGGAAACCGGAATTGATCTGCCGAATGAAGCGGACGGCGCATTAGCGGAAGAGACACCATTAAACGTTGGTATAACAGCCTTCGGGCAGGCTTCTACAGTTACTCCTATTCAGATGATTCAGGGGGCCACCGCTATAGCCAATGATGGTAAAATGATGCAGCCCTATGTGATCGACCACATTGAAAACCCAAACAACAACGAAACAACGTATGAATCCGAACCCAACGTAGCAGGCAAGCCGATCAGCAAGAAGGCAGCTGAAAAAACTAGGAAAAAGCTTCAAACCGTCATTGAGGGAGAGCATGGCACTGGGGCGCCGTACCAGATTGATGGAGTAGAGGTTGCGGGAAAAACAGGCACAGCTCAAATCTCTGATCCCGAGGGGGGAGGCTACTTGAGCGGGGAAAACCAGAATATCTTTTCTTTCATCGGCATGGCGCCGGTGGACGATCCGGAAATTATTGTCTATGTTGTCGTGGACCGTCCGGAGCTTGAGCCGACAGAAACAGGCTCGGATGCCGTGAGCGCTATTTTTAATCCGGTAATGCAGCAGAGCCTTTCATACATGAATCTTACCCCTTCGGATGTTGAGGATACAAAAGCCTATGAAGAATCAGGTATCGAATTTGAAGACTATACCGGGAAATCGGTGAATAAAGCTGAAAATGCCGCTGAGAACGCGGGACTGCAGCCGGTGGTAATCGGCAGCGGCAGCCAGGTGGAAAATCAGATTCCTACAAATTCGGAACGGCTGATCGTAGGTGAAAAAGTAATCTTCCTTACAAATGGACAAAAAAGTATTCCTGATGTCAGCGGATGGTCACTCCGGGAAATCCAGCGCCTTGAAGCGCTGCTTGAAATCGATATAGACACAAGCGGTTCCGGCTATGTCAGCTCCCAGTCGGTGGAAGCCGGCACAGCCGTTAGTGCTGCCGGCAATATGGAAGTCGAGCTGGTTCCGCCGGACGAACTGGAGGACGCTCAGGCAGAGCAGACAGAAGCAGAAGAAGCTGACGCGGAAAATGAAAACCGGGAACAACAGCCACAAGAGGCTGAAACAGAGGAACCTGAAGCTCAGGAAAATGATACAGAGGAAAGCTCCGGTGAAGAGCAGCCAGCAGAAAGTGAAGCACCGGTAGAAAATTAATGACGATTGTCCCATGACATGTTTTATCGTTCACATTAGAATGAGTGGGGTGTACGCAGAGAACGAACGCAGTTCTCTGCGTGTATATTCGTTTAAAAACAGCCGGGAAAGACGAAACACGTTTTTTCTATAATTAGTGGTAAACACTTGCTCCGGATAGAAAAGAGGCACGGAAATGAAATATATTACAGACATTATTCCAAGTATAATGGTTCGGGTTGAGCGCGAAGACAAAGAAATCGAGAGCTTACATATGGATTCCAGGGGAGTAATCCCAAATGGTCTGTTTTTTTGTATTGAAGGGACCAAAGTAGACGGCCATGATTTTGCCGCCGACGCAGTAAGTAATGGGGCGGCGGCTGTGATAGCTGAACGGCATGTGGACGTCGAAGCTCCTGTGTGGCTAGTGAAGGATACGCAGAAGGTAATGGCCTACGCGGCGGATCATTTCTACGGGCACCCTACAGAGGATGTCCGCATAATCGGTATTACCGGGACAAATGGTAAAACCACGACCAGTCATTTAGTTGAATCTATCCTAAACGAAGAGCAGACTAAGACAGGGTTAATCGGCACTATGTATGCAAAAATCGGAAGTGAATCCGTAGAGACAAATAACACTACGCCTGAATCCCTGGAGCTGCAGCAGCTGTTTGCGAAGATGCGGGAGGATAAAGTGGAAAGCTGTGTTATGGAGGTTTCTTCTCATGCGCTGCAGATGGGGCGCGTGCGGGGAGTCCAGTTCCGGACAGCAGTTTTTACAAACCTGTCACAGGATCATCTGGATTATCACGGCTCGATGGAAAGCTACAGAAACGCTAAAAGCCTCCTGTTTTCACAGCTGGGCAACAGCTTTGCGGGAGAGCTGAGCACTGCGGTATTAAATGGAGACGACGAAGCCTCCGATTACTTTCAGGCAGTGACCACAGCACCGGTGCTCACATACGGGATCAGTGACCGCAACGATATTTACGCTGAAAATATAAAAACTTCCGGTGGCAAAACATCGTTTACGCTGAACACCCCTTGGGGGAGCACGGAGGTGGAGTATCCACTGCTTGGAAGGTTTAATGTATACAACGCGCTCGCAGCCATCGCTGCATGTATTGCAGAAAACGTTTCTGTCACAAGCATCGTTGATGGCCTGAAGCATGCCCCGGTTGTAAGCGGCAGATTTGAAGCAGTGGAAGCAGGGCAGAAAAGCACCATTGTCGTTGATTATGCCCATACCCCGGGCGGACTGGAAAATGTTGCTCAAACAGCCTTTGATATGACTGAGGGGCGTCTTTATACCGTGATAGGGTGCGGCGGAGACCGGGACAAAGAAAAAAGGCCAAAGATGGCAGCTGCAGCAGAAAAGTTCAGTGACCTGGTCATTCTTACCTCCGACAATCCGCGCTCGGAAGACCCGGCTGAAATATTGGAGCAGATGGAAGCAGGGTTTGCCGGTACAGAATACGAAATCATTGAGGACCGCCGCAAGGCGATCGAACGTGCCGTATTCCTTGCCGGGGACGGGGACACAGTGCTTGTTGCAGGCAAAGGCCACGAAACGTACCAGGTAATAGGGGATCAAACGTTGGAATTTGATGACCGCGAAGTAGCAAAAGAAGCGGTCAGAAAGAAAAATAATAAACAGTCTTAGCGCTTCATACTGAAAGGAGCTCCCTCGATGGGTTTTGCAGCTTTAATAGTAACAATAGTTTCATTTATTATATGTGCGGTTTCAGCACCGGTCCTTATTCCAGCTTTAAAGCGGCTGAAATTTGGCCAGAGTATCCGGGAAACGGGGCCGGAATCGCATCAGAAAAAAGGCGGCACGCCAACAATGGGAGGCGTAATGATTATTGCCGGCCTTTTGATTACTGCTCTCATCGTGCTGCCGCTTTTTGTCGGCTACACAACAGAAATTTGGCTGCTCCTGCTTGTAACTGTAGGCTTTGGAATACTTGGATTTTTGGATGATTTCATTAAAATTGTCATGAAACGGAACCTCGGCCTTACAAGTATTCAGAAGCTGATTGGCCAGGTGGTTATTGCATTTATCTTTTTTATTGTTTTGTATAACGGCACGTTTGATACAAGTGTAGCTGTGCCGGGAACTGAATGGTCACTCGAATTTGGATGGGCGTATTTTTTTCTAATCATTATTATGCTCGTCGGTGCTTCCAACGCAGTGAATTTGACGGACGGGCTGGATGGACTGCTGGCCGGCACGGGAACGATGGCGTTTGCCGCTTATGCCCTGGTCGCTTTTTCGCTTGGGTATATGGACGTTGGGCTGTTTGCGTTTGCAGTTGTGGGCAGCCTGCTCGGCTTTTTAATCTTCAATAAATACCCGGCAAAGATTTTCATGGGGGACACCGGTTCCCTCGCGCTCGGGGGCGCGATTGCTGCTGTAGCTATTTTAACCAAAACCGAGCTGACGCTGATTGTGATCGGTCTCGTATTTGTTCTGGAGACGCTGAGTGTCATTATCCAGGTGATTTCGTACAAATTAAGAGGGAAAAAGGTATTTAAAATGAGCCCGGTTCATCACCATTTTGAACTGTCAGGCTGGTCGGAGTGGCAGGTTGTTACTGCCTTTTGGGTGGTGGGCGCTGCTGCCGGGCTGTCCGGGGTCGCATTAGAGGTGTTTTTATAATGGATCGCTTAAAAGAATATAAGGGAAAAAAAGTGCTTGTCGTAGGTCTGGCTAAAAGTGGTTTAGCGGCGGCGAAGCTGCTGCATCGCTCTGGGGCGGAGGTGACTGTGAATGACGGAGCAGAGGCGGAAAAAGGAGATGCGAAGGTTCAGGAGCTTGAGAATCTCGGCATTCGGCTGATTACTGGAAGCCACCCAGTCTCCCTGCTCGAAGAACCGTTTTCAGTCATTGTTAAAAATCCGGGTATTCCCTATCACCATCCTTTTATCAAAAAAGCTCTGGAAAAACAATTCAATATTATTACAGAAATTGAACTTGCGGCAGAGCTGTGTGAAGGGACGATGATGGCTATTACCGGCTCGAACGGAAAAACGACCACTACATCATTGATCCAGGCCATTTTCAAAAAGGACCACAGAGAAGCTGCTGTAGCTGGTAATATTGGAAGTGTGGCATGTGAAGTAGCTCCCCGGATAAAAAAAGACCAGATTATGGTTACAGAGGTTTCCAGCTTTCAGCTGAAAGGGACACAAAAGTTCCGCCCGAAGGTTGGGGTGCTGCTGAATCTTTTCGATGCCCATCTGGATTACCATGGATCGAGGAATGACTACGAGCAGTCAAAAGCAAAGCTATTTCAGAACATGACCGCAGAAGATACTGCAGTCTACAACTATGATCAAAAAGAGGTAAAACGAATTGCCGAAAGCTCGGACGCGGTACTTGTGCCTTTTTCCAAAGAGACTGTTTGTGAAAACGGCGCCTATATGAAGGACGGTATGTTTTATTATAAGACTGAGCCGGTGATGGCTGTGGAGCGTGCCTCTCTTCCGGGGGCGCATAACAAGGAAAATATGCTGGCAGCGATTGCTGCTGCTAAAGTACTTGGCGCCTCCAACCAGGCCATCGATTCGGCCTTATCCGACTTCCACGGCATCGAGCACCGGCTTCAATTCAGCGGGATTGTGAATGGACGCAAAATCTACAATGACTCGAAAGCGACGAACATGCTTTCCACCCAAAAGGCGATCGAAGCTTTTGAAGAGCCGGTGGTGCTTTTGGCCGGTGGCCTTGACCGCGGCAACACCTTCGATGATTTAATTGAATCTTTCCGGAAAATCAAGGCGCTCGTTGCTTACGGCGAGACGCGGGACAAACTTGCGGCCTCTGCACAGGAAGCAGGAGTAACTGAAATCCACCGCACAGAATTTCTGGCAGATGCTGTAGACAAAAGCTTTCAGCTTTCTGAAAGCGGGGACGTGTTGCTGCTCTCACCTGCCTGCGCAAGCTGGGACCAGTTCCGGACGTTTGAAGAGCGGGGCCGGACGTTTATGGAATATGTAGAAAAGTATAAATGACATGGAGTGCAGGTTTGCTCCACTCCTGAAGCTACCTTTAAAAGGTGGTTTCAGGAATGGATCGAAATGATACATTCTTTAAAATAAGCCTATATAAAAACAAACACAAAAAAGTAATGGAATCCAGGGAGCCCGAAATAAACAAATGAATAAACAGGAGGGGACTGTATGGGACAAGAGGCGGAATCAGCACGGAATTTCGAAGACTTTGGCAAGGTATTGAAGGATGAGCCACTGGCAAAGCACACAACCTGGAAAATCGGCGGACCGGCGGACTGGCTGGTTGAGCCTACAAGCGTGGAGGAACTGGCGAACGCAATGGATTGGATTCGTGAAGAAAATCTTCCATGGCGTGCCATTGGACGCGGCTCGAATCTGCTGGTGGATGATGATGGAATTGAAGGCGTGGTAATAAAATTTGGTACGAAGCTTGCCAATTTGGAAAACGATAACGGTATAGTCACCGTGGAATCGGGCTATCCACTAGTCCGGCTTGCTACGATTTTAAGCCGGGATGGATACGGAGGCATGGAGTTCGCCGGGGGCATCCCGGGGAGCGTCGGCGGGGCAGTATTTATGAATGCAGGCGCCCACGGCTCTGATATGTCGAAGGTACTGATAGAAGCGTTAATTTTATTTCCGGACGGAACAATGGAATGGATTCCCAACGAAGAAATGGGATTTGCCTACCGTACCTCGAGGCTCCAGTCGGACAAGGGTATATGTGTAGCCGCCAGGCTCAAGCTTGAGCAGGGAGAAAAAGATGTCATCTTTAAAGAAATGCAGGAATACAAAGAGTACAGAAGAGAAACGCAGCCGTGGGCTCATCCATGTGCCGGAAGCGTGTTTCGGAATCCCCTGCCTGACCATGCCGGTGAACTTATAGAGAACATCGGATTAAAGGGACACGTAATCGGCGGTGCGCAGATATCAGAGCTTCATGCAAACTTTATTGTTAACACAGGGGAAGCCAAAGCATCTGATGTGCTTGCATTAATTGAAAAAGCCCGCTCCTCCGTGAAAGAAGCTTACGGTATTGAGCTTGAAACCGAAGTGGAAATCGTAAACAGAAGATCAGCTGACAGCTGATAAGCGGGGAAATAGAGGAGGACTGCGGTTTGAGGAAGCCAAATGATGGCAAACTGGTCTCGCTCGAAGAGCATCACCCCAGTTTAAAGGAGCAGCGCCGGCAAAAATCACGGCGCCGGCTGTTTATCTATCTGGCTGTATTTTTTGTATTGATCGGACTGGTTATTTATTTTCAATCCCCGTTAAGTCATATCCGCAGTATTGAAACGAGCGGATCCCAATTTACAGATAAACAGGTTATTAAAGAAGACAGCGGGGCCCAGATTGGAACAAATATCTGGGAAATGGACAGAAAGGCGATTAAGAATAATGTAGAAAAGCTGCCGGCAATTGAAAAAGCAGAAGTAACAAGGTCGTGGCCGGCGACGGTAAACATTAAGGTTACTGAGTATGAAAAAGTTGCTTATACACAGATGGAAGGCGCTTACGCCCCGGTGCTTGAAAACGGTTATGCGCTGACAGATGATGTGAACAGCGAACTTCCGGCTGATGCACCGCTTCTGCAGAATTTTGAAAACGAGGAAAGACTTGAAGCGTTCGCAGAGGAGCTGGGCAAACTGGGGGAAGGGGTGACCAACCGGATTTCAGAAGTGTATTTCGAGCCTTCTGAAAGCGAAGAGGATAACATCACTCTTTACATGAACGACGGTCTTGAGGTCCGCAGTTCTGTTTCCGGATTCTCGGAGTATATGAGCTCATACCCCTCCATTGCGAGAAATATTGATGCTGGGCAAAACGGGGTGCTTTATATGATGAGAGCTCCATACTTTGAAGCAGCAGAAACGCAGGAAAACTCCGGAGATGAAAATGAAGGGACACAGCAGATGCCTGAGGAAAGCTTCATTGAAGGAAATGACACTCCTGAAGAGGCAGAAAACGGAGCTTCCGGCACAGAAGAAAATGATAGTGCAGATGGAGCGGGGCAATAAAAGAATGAATATTGTTTGAAAATTGCCTTTTCCATTGAAGATAGTTGTTGTAGACTGAAAAGAAGGCGTATTTTTCTTAACCCAGATAAAAATACTGCCATATATTATTAATGGAAGCGCAACCGGGATAATTCTGGTGCGTATGGAATTATAAAAGGTACAATAGCTATAAAATTGAAACGAAAATAGATCTATAAGGGGGTGCCCAACCTTGAACAGTGAAAATTTGTATGTCAGTCTTGATGTCGGCACATCGTCTGTACGAGCGATTATCGGAGATATGAGCGGTGGTGCCTTGAAAATTATCGGAGTCGGCCGGGCGCCGTCTATCGGCATGAGAAAAGGTGCAATCGTCGATATCGATGAAACGGTCAAAGCAATTAAAGAAGCCGTGGATCAGGCGGAACGAATGGTTGATTTAGAAGTAAAGCAGGTTATTGTAGGAATTAACGGTAATCAGGTGGAAATGCGGGCATGTAATGGAATAGTGGCCGTCTCAAGCACCGATCGTGAAATTCAGGACGAGGACGTGGAAAGAGTTATCGACGCGGCACATGTGATGAGCATTCCGCCCGACAGAGAAATTATTGATATTATTCCGGCCCAGTTTATTGTGGACGGGATGGATGGAATTAAAGATCCGCGCGGCATGCTCGGCACTCGTCTCGAAATGGAAGGAACTATTATCACAGGAGCTAAAACCGCTTTACATAACCTACTACGCTGTGTGGAGCGAGCAGGACTGGAAATTGCAGATATTGTGCTTCAGCCGTTGGCTTCAGGGAGCGTAGCCGTTTCAAAGGACGAGCGTTCTCTTGGGGTGGCACTGATTGATATTGGCGGCGGCTCGACGACGGTCTCTGTATTTCAGGAAGGCCAACTGCAGACAATGTCCTTTCTCCCAATTGGCGGGAGCCACATCTCAAACGATATTTCTGTCGGCATCAGAACGACCGCTGAAGAAGCAGAGCGTCTGAAGCTTGAGCATGGCCATGCCTTTATTGATGATGCTTCTGATGATTTGTCCTTTTCTATTCAGACGCTTGGAAACAATGATCAGAAAAAATTCACGCAGCTCGAACTTGCAGAAATTATTGAACCGAGAATGGAAGAAATTCTTACATTAGTTCAGCAGGAAATCAACCGCATGGGCTATTATGATCTTCCGGGAGGTTATGTATTAACCGGAGGAGCGGTCATGATGCCGGGAACGCTCGAGCTTGCCCAGGACATATGGAAGCAGCATGTCCGCCTTGCAATGCCGGACTATATCGGCGTGCGGGAGCCTACGTATACAGCCAGTATCGGCCTGATTGAATTTGCATATAAAAGCATGAAGGTTCATAGTGGAGAGGAATCCGTTGTAGCAGCGGGACGCTCTGAGAAATATGCAGAATCAGACCGCCCGGCTTCAGCAGGAGAAGCGAATTACCGCAATGGTTCAAGCACGCGCCAGCAAAACCGGACGAAGGAAAAAGATCCGGAGGAGCCTGGATTTAAAGAGCGTATGCGAAGCGTATTTAAATCTTTCTTTGAATAAGTAATGAAGGATAAAACGACTATATAGGAGGACCACATATGTTGGAATTTGAAATGGATATGGACCAGCTAGCCCAGATTAAAGTCATCGGTGTCGGCGGGGGCGGTTCGAACGCTGTGAACCGTATGATTGAGAACGGTTTACAGGGAGTAGAATTTATTGCGGTAAACACAGACGCCCAGGCGTTAAAATTATCAGAAGCAGAAACAAAGCTTCAATTAGGCGGAAAGCTGACAAGAGGCCTGGGTGCCGGAGCGAACCCGGAAATTGGTAAAAAAGCTGCTGAAGAAAGCAAAGAGCAGCTCGAAGAAGCGCTCACCGGTGCCGATATGGTATTTATCACAGCTGGCATGGGCGGAGGCACAGGCACAGGTGCTGCTCCGGTTATTGCTGAAGTAGCCAAAGAAATTGGGGCCCTGACCGTAGGCGTCGTTACGCGCCCATTTACATTTGAAGGTAAAAAGCGTGCGGTGCAGTCCTCCAACGGTATTTCCTCTTTAAAGGAAAAAGTGGATACGCTGATTGTTATTCCAAACGACCGTCTGCTTGAAATTGTGGACAAAAGCACGCCGATGCTTGAAGCGTTCCGTGAAGCAGACAATGTCCTTCGCCAGGGCGTCCAGGGCATTAGTGATCTGATCGCGGTACCGGGACTTATCAACCTTGACTTTGCCGACGTAAAAACAATCATGAGTGAAAAAGGCTCTGCGTTAATGGGCATCGGTATATCAACCGGAGAAAACCGTGCAGTGGAAGCGGCGAAAAAAGCCATCTCGAGCCCGCTTCTTGAAACGTCCGTGGAAGGCGCTCAGGGTGTGCTGATGAACATTACCGGCGGCTCCAACCTGAGTCTGTTTGAAGTGCACGAAGCAGCAGAGATTGTATCTGAAGCTTCGGACACGGATGTTAATATGATCTTCGGCTCGGTTATTAACGAAAACCTGAAGGACGAAATCGTAGTTACGGTTATTGCGACAGGGTTTCAGGACAGTGAAGACCAGCGGAGCGCGCAGGGAACACGTGGCGGAGGCCGTCAGACTGTTTCCCGGCAGCAGCCGACAAGGCAGCAGGCTCCGCAGCAGCCCCAGCAGTCTGCACCCCAGCAGGACTGGAAGGAAGAGCCTGTTTCTGAAAATGAACCGTCCAGAGATAGAGATGGACAGGAAGAAGACGAAGGACTCGATATTCCAACGTTCCTGCGCAACCGGCGCCGCCGTTAGGCGCGGGCAGGTGATAGAAGAAAAAAGCGGGCCGGATACGGCCCGCTTTTCTTCGCTGATGCTGAAGTATTTCCGTTTAAGCCATATAACTGATCAACAAGCAGAAAGGTCGTGATGGCATGAAGCCTGAGCCGTTTCACCTTTTAACAAACGGTATTCTCGAGCTGCAAATGAACAGCAAAGCAGCTGCCGCCGGCTTTACTACAAGAGTAAACGGCGAGGGGAATCCGCCTTACGAGAGCCGCAATACTGCCCTTCATGTAGGTGAAGACAGGAATGTAACGATAAACAACCGGCTGATCACCGCCGAACATATCGGCCGTCCTCTTTCCACCTGGACTGCTGAAGAGCAGGTTCACGGCAGCCGTATTGTAGAAGTCAGCCGCAGTGATGCCGGCAAAGGGAGTGAGCAGAGGGAAACCTCTGTGGCAGAAGCCGATGGCATGATTACCGAGTCGAAGGAAGTGACGCTTGTCAGTTTTTATGCTGATTGTGTTCCTCTGTTCTTTTATGCAGAAAGCGCTGCGATGGCAGGGTTAGCTCACGCAGGATGGAAAGGAACCGCCGCGGACATTGGGGCTGAAATGATTCGTGCTTTTGCAGATAAGGGGGTCCCGCCTGAACAAATATATGTGGCGATCGGACCGGCTATATCCGGAGCTAATTATGAAGTGGATGAAACGGTCCTGTCAGCATTTAAGAGTCAACTTGATTTTTCCGATGGGGAGCCTTGGGTCGAAAAGGCAGATGGGCGTTACGCGCTTGATTTAAAGACAGCCAACAGACTGCTGCTTGAACAGGCAGGAATCCCCCCTGAACGTATTGCTGTCAGCGGTTACTGTACTTATGCCGAAGAGGATCTGTTTTTCTCCCACCGTCGTGATAACGGGAAAACTGGACGAATGATGAGTTATATCTATATTATATAGACAGGAGGATGCTGCAATTTGAACACGGTGGAAGCCAACTGGAAAGTGATAAAGCGTAACATCCGCCTCGCCTGTGAAGCATCCGGCCGGGATACGGAGGATGTCACATGCATTGCTGTTACCAAGTACGTTTCCCCGGAGCGGGCGGTAGAGGCAGTAGAAGCCGGAATAACCAATTTAGGGGAAAACCGTGTGGAAGGAGCGCTTGAAAAATACGAAGCTGTTTCCGGCCGCGCGGACATTCATTTTATTGGCAGCCTGCAGTCCAAAAAAGCGAAAAAAATTATCGGCAAATGTGCATACATTCATTCGCTGGACCGCTGGAGTCTGGCAGAGGAAATCAACAAGCGCTCCGGAGAAACAGTCACCGAATGCTTTGTGCAGGTGAATGTCTCTGGGGAAGAAAGCAAGGCAGGGCTTCCGCCAGAGGAAGTGGAACCGTTTATCGAATCACTCGTGAAACTTTCCGGCCTCCGGATCGTAGGTTTAATGACACTCGCTCCATTTGAAGAGGACGCTGAAAAAACCCGGCCGGTTTTTCGTCAGATGAATGAGTTGCGCAGGCGTATCCAGGAAAAAGGCTGGGCGCACGCTCCCTGCCGGTATTTATCCATGGGAATGTCCAACGATTATATGGTAGCTGTGGAAGAAGGCGCTACTCATATCCGTCTTGGTACTTCGCTTGTAGGTGAATAAAGGAACCAGGCGTTAAGTAACAAAACAGCTGTATCTCTGTGTAAAAAGGAGAGGAGAAGATGAGTTTGCGTTCGAAGTTCCGGCGTTTTTTTGAAATGGACGACGATGTGGTCGAACAGGAAGTCCCTCTTTCTGAAGAAGAACAGTACGCCCAGTATGAAAACAGGCAGGGGACATCTCCAAGCAATGTGGTGAGCCTGCAGAGTGTGCAGAAGTCCTCGAAGGTGATGCTTCTGGAGCCGCGCAGCTACGAAGAAGTGCAGGATATCGCCGATCACCTGTGCAGCCGAAAAGCAGTGATCATTAATCTGCAGCGGGTGCCGAAGGAGCAGGGGCGTCGTATCGTAGATTTTTTAAGCGGCACGGTCTATGCCATCGGCGGAGACATTCAGAAGGTCGGCAGCCAGATCTTTTTCTGCGCGCCCGATAATGTGGATATTTCAGGGGCCATTACAGATATTTTATCAGAACGGGATGAACACTATTAAAAGAAAGGAGAGAGATTATGCAGCTTATAGGTTCCTTGCTGATTAGTTTAATCAGTCTTTACCGGATTGTGTTAATTGTATACATCCTCATGTCGTGGTTCCCAAACGCGAGAGAATCTACAATCGGCCAGTTTATCGGTTCGATCTGTGAACCATATTTGGAGCCGTTCCGCCGCTTTATTCCACCACTCGGCCCGCTTGATATATCGCCAATCGTGGCAATCATTGTGCTCTTTTTTGCAGAATCAGGCATCCGGGCGCTGTTTTTCAATGCCGGTGCATTGTTTTAATTGAGGTGAATAAAACATGAACATGCTCGAACACTTCCGGCCGGAGGAAAGAGCCTGGGTGGAACAGGCGTCAGACTGGAAAGAAGCAGTCGAAACAAACTTCGAAAGACGGCTGACCGATTTTCTCGATCCGCGGGAGCGGGATATTCTAGCGTCGGTCATCGGAAAAGACGAAACCGTTCACTATGCTTTTGCCGGGGGGAGCGATGATGCTGAACGAAAACGGGCGTTAATTTATCCGTTTTACGAACAGCCGGAGCTGGAGGATTTTCAGCTCATATTGTTTGAAATCTCCTATCCGCAGAAATTTGCTTCTCTTGAACACAAGGATGTTCTCGGGGCTTTGATGGGCATTGGGTTAAAACGGGAGAAATTCGGTGATATCCTGGAGGGGGAAGGCTGCTTTCAATTCGTAGCAGCTGCTGAAGTCCGCAGCTATATCGAGCTGAACCTTCCAAAAATTGCCAATGTTTCGGTAACGCCTGTAGAAAAACCATTTTCCGCTATGCTGCCGATAGAAGAACAGTGGGTGGAACGTGAAACCACCATTTCTTCGCTTCGGCTTGATACCTTTATGGCAGAAGCATACCGGCTTTCAAGAAGCAAAACGCTTCCATTCATAGAAAAGGCCAAGGTGCGCGTGAACTGGAAAAAGGTGGACCAGTCCTCTTATATGCTCCGCCCCGGGGATTACGTTTCGGTACGCGGGCTTGGCCGCTCTAAATTGATGGAGGTGCTGGGACGCACGAAAAAGGATAAGCAGCGGATTGTGTACGGAATTAAAGAACAAAAAAGAAAAAAATAACCTTTTTGGTTTTGAAGGAAGGAACTGCCTTTTTCGCCGCGAATGTAGAAAGAGGCAGCAGGCTTTCGGGCCAGTATACATACTTGAACAGTAGAAAGGGTGAAAGATTTTGCCTTTAACACCACTGGATATTCATAATAAGGAATTCACAAGAGGATTCCGGGGATACGACGAAGATGAAGTAAACGATTTTCTAAAGCAGCTGATTAAGGATTTTGAAGATGTGATTCGTGAACGCGACGAGCTGTACGACCGCACAAAAGAGCTCGAAGACCGCATCAATCATTTCTCAAGCATTGAAGAGACGCTGAATAAGTCGATCTATGTAGCCCAGGAATCGGCAGAAGAGGTGCGGAAAAATGCCCAGAAGGAAGGACAGCTGAAGGTGCAGGAAGCGGAGAAAAATGCGGACCGCATTATTAACGAAGCCCTAAACAAATCACGACGGATTGAGCTTGAAATTGAAGAACTGAAAAAGCAGGCTTCTGTTTACCAGACCAAGTTCAAAATGCTGCTCGAAGCACAAATGGAAATGCTTCATTCGGATGAATGGCAGAATCTTGCCGAGGAGGAACCGGCTGAGGCAAACGTTTATGCCGGCGACGGCGAACGCCTTGACTAACACCGGTAACTAGATTATACTTTTGCATTATCATATTCGATAAACGTTGAAGGGGAGCAGGCAGTAATGTACCGGTCTCAGCGATCTGCGGTTGGTGTAAGCGCAGAACCAGGACATTTTTGTTATCACCCTGGAGTTCCTTAACTGAACAAAGCAGTAAGTTAAGGCGGCTTAAAAAAAGCCGTTATTGCCAATGAAGAGACGAGAAGGGGGCCGTATAGCCTCCTGCGCTCATCAGGGTGGTACCGCGAGTCATTCTCGCCCCTATGCTATGCACAGGGGGCTTGGAATGGCTCTTTTTATTGTAAAAAAAGAGGAGGATGCGGAAATGAGTTATAAAGAATCGCTGTTAATGCCGAAAACTAAATTTCCAATGCGCGGCAATCTGCCAAATAAAGAGCCGGAGCGCCAGAAAACATGGAACGAGCAGGACATTTATGAGCAGGTGCAGGCCCGCACAGAAGGGCGCCCGCTGTTTGTGCTGCACGACGGGCCACCCTATGCTAACGGGGACATCCATATGGGGCATGCGCTGAATAAAGTGCTGAAGGACTTTATTGTCCGCTATAAATCGATGACAGGCTACCATGCACCGTACGTTCCGGGCTGGGACGTTCACGGGCTTCCGATTGAAACGGCGCTTACGAAAAATAAAAAAGTGGACCGGAAAAAAATGACAACAGCTGAATTCCGTGCCGCGTGTGAAGAATATGCGGAGAAACAAATTGACCGGCAGCGGGAGCAGTTTAAACGTCTCGGGGTCAGAGGGGATTGGGAAAGCCCGTATGTGACGATGAATCATGAGTACGAAGCCCAGCAGATTCAGGTATTCGGGGAAATGGCCAAGCGCGGCCATATTTATAAAGGCAAAAAACCGGTCTACTGGTCCCCGTCCTCGGAATCGGCCCTGGCAGAAGCAGAAATCGAATACCACGATATGCGCTCTCCGTCGATTTATGTGTCGTTTGCGGTTAAAGATGGAAAAAATGTTCTCGAAGGCGATGAGAAGTTTATCATCTGGACAACGACCCCTTGGACGATTCCGGCAAACCTGGCAATCACTGTTCATCCGGAGCTTGACTACGTCGTCGTGAAGGCAAATGAAGAAAAGTACGTCGTTGCTGAGGGACTGCTCGAGGAGCTCGAACAAAAGCTGGAATGGGACGGCTATGAGATTACAAAGCGTATGAAGGGAAGCGACCTTGAATACGTAATGGCTGAGCACCCTATTTATGGCCGGGATTCTCTCGTTATTCTCGGGGATCATGTGACGCTCGACGCCGGTACCGGCTGCGTGCACACAGCGCCCGGCCACGGGGAAGAAGACTTTGTGGTAGGACAGCAGTACGGCCTGGAAACACTCTGTCCTGTAGATGACAAAGGGGTATTTACCGACGAGGCCCCGGGCTTTGAAGGACTGTTTTACGATAAGGCAAATAAATCAATCACGGATAAACTCGATCAGCTCGGGGCGCTCCTGCAGCTGAACTTCTTCAGTCACTCGTATCCGCATGACTGGAGAACGAAAAAGCCGGTCATTTACCGGGCGACCGATCAGTGGTTTGCATCGATCGAAAACATCCGGGGCGAGCTTCTGGATGAAATCAGCCAGGTGACATGGACTCCGGCCTGGGGCGAAACGCGCCTGTACAACATGGTGCGCGACCGGGGCGACTGGTGCATTTCGAGACAGCGTGCCTGGGGCGTGCCGATTCCGGTCTTTTATGCAGAGGACGGCGAAGCGCTCATTAACGATGAGACTATTCAGCACGTTTCCGAACTGTTCCGCAGCCACGGATCCAACGTATGGTTTGAGTGGGACACAGCCGATCTGCTTCCGGACGGGTTTACGTCGGAACACAGCCCGAACGGCACCTTTACGAGAGAAATGGATATTATGGACGTGTGGTTTGACAGCGGATCGTCCCATCAGTCAGTGCTTGAGGCATCTCCGCTTCTGCAGCGTCCGGCTGATATGTATCTTGAAGGCTCCGACCAGTACCGCGGCTGGTTTAACTCTTCTCTTACAACGAGTGTCGCGGTTACCGGCAAGGCACCGTACCGCTCTGTACTGAGCCACGGCTTTACGATGGACGGAGAAGGCAAAAAAATGAGCAAGTCGCTCGGAAATACCATTTCGCCAAACGACATCACAAAGCAGCTCGGTGCGGATATTCTCCGGCTCTGGGTCTCGAGTGTCGACTACCAGGCGGATCACCGGCTCTCAGACAACATTTTAAAGCAAATCGCAGAAGCGTACCGCAAGATCCGTAACACGTTCCGGTTCATGCTCGGAAACCTGAGCGACTTTGATCCGGAGAAGCACCGGGTCGCGCCGTCGGACTGGAGCGAGCTTGATCAGTATATGCATCTGCGTCTGCAGGATTTAATCGCAAAAATCCGTGCCGGCTATGAAGAGTATCAGTTCGTGAATGTCTATCAGACGTTCCATAATTTCTGCACCGTGGATCTGAGTTCGTTTTACCTTGATATTGCCAAGGATACACTCTATGTGGAGCATGAAGATGACGTCCGCCGCCGGGCTGTGCAGACAGTGCTTTATGACACGTTAACAGCTCTCGTGCAGATGATCGCCCCGATCATTCCGCATACGGCCGAGGAGGTGTGGGAGTTTATCCCTCACACAGAGGCTGAAAGCGTACAGCTGACGGATATGCCGCAGGCGGACCGTTCGACGGAGGATGAAGAGCTCCGCCGGAAGTGGGACCGTCTTATGGACGTCCGGGACGATGTATTAAAGGCGCTGGAGACAGCGAGAGGAGAAAAAGTGATTGGCAAGTCGCTCGAAGCCTCGGTTGATATTTATGCCGACGGCGAAGTGAAAGATATGCTTCAGAGCGTAACCCGCTTAAAGACGCTGTTTATTGTGTCAAAGGCAGAGGTTGCCGGATCAGCGTCTGAGGCCCCGGCAGAAGCCGCGAAGCTTGATGAAGTAAGCGTCGTTGTAAAGGCAGCGGAAGGTGAACGCTGCGAACGCTGCTGGGAGGTTACCGACACAGTGGGAGAAGACCCGGCGTATCCGGATCTCTGCAGCCGCTGTGCTTCGGTCATGCATCAAAAAGAGAACGTCAATCAGTCATAGCACGTGCTGAGCCCCTTTACTGCAAGGGGGCTCTTTTTTATAAAAAGTAAAGGGCCGGAAGGATCGCCCTGAGCGCTGTTCGCCCCGGCGAATATATGCTAAAATGCTAAGGATGGAACGCACACCGCAAGAGAGGATGACAGAGTCCGTATGAAAATTATTAAGTGGCATTACCTGCTGGCTGCGCTGATTATTATTTTCGATCAGGTAACCAAATACATAGTAGCTGCCTCCATGCGTATTGGAGAAAGCATTGAAGTTATCCCGTCTTTTTTGTACCTGACCTCTCACCGGAACGCAGGAGCGGCCTTTGGCATACTGCAGGGCCAGCGCTGGTTTTTCTTAATCATTACGGTTGCCGTAATAGCGGTAGTGGTGTATTACATGCAGAAGTATGGTGCGCTCTCATTTACTTTTGGAATTCCATTGGCTCTTGTGCTTGGAGGAGCCGTTGGAAATTTCATTGACCGTATGCTGTTTGGTGAAGTCGTCGACTTTGTTGATGTTTACCTGTTTGCCTACAATTATCCTATTTTCAACGTCGCAGACGCTGCCCTGACGGTAGGTGTAGTATGGCTGATTATCGGTATGTTTTTAGATGAAAGATCACGAAAGAAGGAAGAAGCGCATGAATCCACGAATTATTGACGAAGAAGAGCAGGGAATAAGAATTGACCGTCTGATGACAGATGAACTCGAAGAGTCACGTTCGGTCGTGCAGCAATGGGTAAAAAACGGCTGGATCACGGTTAACGGGGGCCACGTGAAAAATAATTACAAGCTCCAGGCCGCCGACCGGGTCGATGTCACTATACCTGAAGATAATCATGAAGAAATGACGCCGGAAGAAATGGATCTTGATGTACGATACGAGGATGACGACGTAGTGGTGATTTACAAACCACGGGGGATGGTCGTGCATCCGGCGCCGGGACATACCCGGGGAACACTGATGAACGGGCTCCTGCACCGCTATCCGGCATGGCAGCACCATCCCGAAGCCCGGGCAGGACTGATTCACCGACTGGATAAGGATACGTCCGGCCTGCTGATAGCAGCAAAGCATCCTAAGGCTTATGAGCAGCTGTCTGCTCAAATGAAGGACCGGAAAATTGAGCGGAAATATAAAGCAATTGTGCACGGAGAGGTGCCGCACGAAACGGGGAAAATTGATATGCCGATCGGCCGTGATCCTCATGACCGTCAGAAAATGGCGGCAGTGCGGGAAAACTCCAAGCCGGCGGTCACTCATTTTCAGGTGCTGCAATGGTGGCACAAATATACGTTTGTGGAGTGTGAACTCGAAACCGGCCGGATGCATCAGATCCGTGTGCATTTTGCACAGATTGGCCATCCGGTGGCCGCTGATCCGAAATACGGACGCCGGAAGACTCTCTCTCTTCCGGGCCAGGCGCTGCATGCGTACCGCCTCCGGTTTGAGCACCCTGTGAGTGAAGAGTGGATCGAGGTGGAGGCTGAGCTGCCGGAGGAGATGCAGGCCGCTATTGACGAACTTAACAAAACTAGTTGACCGCACAGAAAAAGACTGTCATACTACGTAATAACGAAAAAAACGAATGCCTTTTTAACACAGTCCCGTGAGGCTGAGAAGAGGTTGTGTCTGAGCGCAGAAGGACCCAGGGCGGCGTATGTGTAAATACCCGGCCTGCGGATGAATGTGCCCGGAGCCGCAAGCTCTCATCCTTACGGGATGGGGGCTTTTTTGATGAAATAAAGGAGGATGATGCAGTTGGAACGGGTGCTTTTGGATGAACAGGCAATCCGGAGAGCTCTGACGAGGGTGTCACACGAAATTATTGAACGAAATAAAGGCGTGGAAGACTGCATTCTGGTCGGCATCAAAACGCGCGGCATTTACATTGCCAACCGGCTCGCGGAAAATATCAAACGGATTGAAGGAAACGCCATTCCGATTGGCGAAGTGGACATTACGATGTACCGTGATGATTTATCCCATAACAATAACAGCCAGGAGCCGGAGCTGCACGGGGCTGTACTTCCAGGAGACATCACCGGAAAAACAGTAATTCTGGTGGACGACGTGCTATACACTGGACGGACGGTGCGGGCAGCCATGGACGCCATGATGGACAGTGGCCGGCCGGCACAGATTCAGCTGGCCGTGCTCGTGGACCGGGGCCACCGGGAGCTTCCCGTGCGGCCGGACTACATTGGCAAAAACGTACCGACCTCCCGCGAGGAAATCATCGCTGTCAATATGGCAGAAGAAGACGGCGAAGATCAGGTAAGTATTCATTCTGCGTAATAAGAGTTCTCTTTAATTTGAACCAGAGAGTTCAAAAAGGGATGAGACGAAAGCGTTTCTTCCCTCCATGCCAATATTAATGGAGGTTTATCATGAAAAATAACGAAGATATCCATATCCAGACCCGCCCGGCTCCCGCTACCTGGCTGATTTTGAGCCTGCAGCATCTGTTCGCCATGTTCGGATCTACAATACTCGTGCCGGCGCTCACCGGGCTCAGTCCGGCCGTAGCCCTTGTTTCCAGCGGTCTTGGAACACTTGCGTATCTGGCAATCACCAAAGGACAGATACCGGCTTACCTCGGGTCATCATTTGCTTTTATTTTCCCGATCATTGCCGCGTTATCCATCGGGGGTCCGGGGGGCGTCATGCTCGGCTCGCTCGCTGCGGGGCTTGTTTACGGCATTACGGCACTGATTATCCGTAAAGCCGGGGTAGGCTGGCTGATGAACATTCTGCCGCCGGTAGTAGTCGGTCCGGTCATTATGGTCATCGGGCTCGGTCTTGCGACGACAGCGATCGAAATGTCGATGAACTACAATGCAGACACCGGAAACTACAATGAGCCAATGCGCCATATGAGCGTAGCCGCCGTAACACTTGCGATTGTCATCGTCGCTTCCGTGTTTTTCCGCGGCTTCTTCCGCATCATTCCCGTGCTGTTCGGCATCATCGGCGGATACCTGACGGCGCTTGCTGCCGGTATGGTAAATACAGGTGCCATCGGAGAGGCTTCCTGGATTCAGGTGCCGGATTTCTCCGTACCGTTTGCCACGTACAGTCCGGATTGGAGCTGGAGCGTTATCGCGATCATGGCGCCAATTGCGCTGGTGACCATCGCTGAACATATCGGCGATCAGCTTGTATTAAGCAAAGTAGCGGAAAAAAACTTTCTGAAGTCCCCGGGGCTGCACCGTTCCATCATGGGCGACGGGGTGGCAACCATGTTTGCCGCAGTGCTCGGCGGGCCGCCGAATACGACGTACGGGGAAAACATCGGAGTGCTTGCCATCACCCGCGTATTCAGCGTGTATGTGATTGGCGGAGCGGCCGTACTTGCCATCAGCTTTGGATTTATCGGAAAGGTGGAGGCCTTTATAGCAAGCATTCCCGGAGCGGTAATGGGTGGTGTTTCCATTCTGCTGTTTGGCATCATTGCCTCGAACGGACTCCGGATGCTGATTGATAACAACATTGACCTCGGCATAAAGCGGAACCTGATCATCAGCTCGGTTATTCTGGTGACCGGAATCGGGGGAGCGTTCATTGAAGTCGGGGAATACTTTGAAGTTTCAAGCATGGCGCTTGCTACAGTCATCGGTATGGTGCTGCACGCAGTACTGCCGGGGAAGGAAGATTCCTACGGCAACCGGTCGATGTTTGAATCCGTCAGTCCATCTACATCAAAAAATAAGGCAGCTTGATCATCCTTTAAGGAAGTACAGAGAGACATCCAAGGTTGAACGGCATGGAAACACTTCCGTCAGCAGACTATCCTGCGCGGGGCGTTTCTTCATACCCGTAAACCTGGAGTCTTTCCGACTCCGGGTTTTTTATATAGGATCGAGGCGCTTAAAAAGGAGCGGAAATGATGATGAGTATAAAATCTTCAAGAACAGCATCAGTCCAGCATGTGCTGACAATGGAAGAATGGGATGTGCGGCAGATTCATGAGCTGCTGGCGAAGGCCAACGCCTTCGCAGAGACGGACCGGGAACGGAAAAGCCTGCCCTTGTACGCAGCGAACTTATTTTTTGAGCCGAGCACCCGGACCAAGCTCAGCTTTGAAGCGGCCGAACAGAATCTCGGTCTCGGGATCCTCCATTTCGATGCTGCCACCTCAAGCGTAAAAAAGGGAGAGAGCCTGTACGATACGGTGCGCACGCTCGAAAGCATCGGCGCGGATGTAGTTGTTATCCGTCACGAGCAGGAGCGGTACTTTGATGAACTGCGGGACTTTATCAACATTCCCATCATTAACGGCGGGGATGGCTGCGGGCATCACCCCACCCAGTCTTTTCTGGATTTAATGACCATCCAGCAGGAGTTTGGACGGTTTGCCGGGGTGAAGGTCGTCATTGCCGGTGATATCCGGCACAGCCGGGTCGCCCGTTCAAACGTGGAGGTATTGGAGCGTCTCGGAGCGAAGGTATACGTATCGGGACCAAGAGAATGGATGGATGAAGCCATGAGCAGCCGTTTTATTCCGATGGATGAAGCGGTAGAGGTGGCGGACGTCATGATGATGCTCCGCATTCAGCATGAACGGCATACTGTTCAGCTGATAGCCGGCCCGGACGATTATCACGAAGCATACGGACTCACTATAGAACGGGCGCAGCGCATGAAGGACAAAAGCATTATTATGCACCCTGCCCCAATCAACCGGGGTGTGGAAATCGCGGACTCGCTCGTGGAGGGCAGCCGCTCAAGAATCTTTAAGCAGATGACAAACGGTGTGTTTATTCGTATGGCTGTGCTTGATCACGTATTAAGACAGGCTAAAGGAGGAGATTGGAAATGAACGGATGGATTATCAATGCGCAGGTGTTTACCTCCGGGGAAATCATTGGACCGAAGGATGTACTGATTGAAAACGGGCGTATCCAGGACATAGGCCGGGCGCCGGAGGAAGCTGAAGTGGTGCTCGATGCAAAAGGGCGGCTGCTCAGCCCGGGTCTGGTCGATGTGCATGTGCATCTTCGTGAGCCGGGAGGCGAGCATAAAGAAACGATCTATTCAGGTACAAAGGCGGCGGCCAAAGGCGGATTCACCACCGTTTGTCCGATGCCAAATACGCACCCGGTACCGGACTCCGCAGGAAAGCTTGATCTGCTATATGAACGCATCGAAGCGACGGCTGTTGTGCGTGTTCTTCCCTACGCCTCGATTACGGAAAAACAGCAGGGAACCGGACGTACGAACATGAAAGTACTGAAAGAGCACGGGGCCTTTGCGTTTACAGATGACGGAGTGGGCGTTCAGGACGCCTCTGTCATGTACGAAGCCATGCTCGAAGCAGCAGCGGTCGATATGCCGGTGGTGGCGCACTGTGAAGAAAATACGCTCGTATACGGCGGCAGCGTGCACGCCGGCAGGTTTGCGGAAAAGAACGGACTAAAGGGCATACCGGCGGTAGCTGAATCGGTTCATATCGCCCGCGATATTCTGCTTGCTGAAGCGGCCGGCTGCCATTATCACGTGTGTCACGTGAGCACGAAGGAATCCGTGCGGCTGATCCGCGATGCCAAGCGTGCCGGCATCCATGTAACAGCTGAAGTGACGCCGCATCATCTGCTGCTGAGCGAAGACGACATACCGGAGGTGGACACGAACTATAAAATGAACCCGCCGCTGCGGTCCCGCGGTGACCGGCAGGCACTGCTTGAAGCCTGGCTCGACGGCACCATTGATTTTATAGCGACCGACCATGCGCCCCACGCGGCGGAAGAAAAAGCACGGCCTATAGGCGAAGCCCCGTTTGGAATTACGGGATTTGAAACGGCCTTTCCGCTTTTATATAACGAACTGGTTTTAAACGAAGTATGTACGCTGGAGTATCTGCTCGCCTCAATGACGGAGCAGCCGGCCCGGGTGTTCGGACTTGGTGCCGGCACGCTTGCCCCCGGTGCTGCTGCAGATCTGACGCTCATTGACCTCGAGCACGAAGAAACAGTTGACCCTGCGCAGTTTGTATCAAAAGGAAAAAACACGCCGTTTACCGGCTGGAAGCTGAAAGGCTGGCCGGTACTCACGATCGTAGACGGACAGACAGTGTATGAAAAGGAAGAGGTGCAGCAATGAAGCGCAAATTAATACTGGAAAATGGAGCGGTTTTTCACGGAGAAGGCATTGGAAGCGAACGGGAAACGGTAGGGGAAGTCGTATTCAACACCGGCATGACCGGTTATCAGGAGATTTTATCCGATCCGTCCTACTGCGATCAGCTGGTGACGCTGACGTATCCGCTGATCGGCAACTACGGCATTAACCGGGATGACTTCGAAACGATGCACCCCTCTGCCGGTGGAGTGATCGTCAAGGAAGCGGCATCGCATCCAAGCAATTTCCGAAGCATCGGAACACTCAGCGAATGGCTGCATGAAAAAGATATTCCTGGTCTGTGCGGCATTGATACAAGACGTCTGACGAAAATGATCCGGACGGCCGGCACGCTGCGGGGCAGACTGTGCGCAGAAGAAGCGGAAGAAGAGGAAATCGTCCGGGAGCTGCAGCAGTGGCTCGACCCCCGGGACCAGGTGTCCAGGGTCAGTACGAAAAATGCCTACCACGCACCGGGCAACGGCAAACGGGTCGTTTTGATGGATTACGGGGCCAAGCATGGTATTACCCGGAATCTGCTCAGCCGCGGCTGCGATGTGTTTGTGCTTCCATACAACGCCACAGCGAAGGAAGTGCTCGCCCTGAACCCGGACGGAGTAATGCTAAGTAACGGCCCCGGGGACCCCGAAGACGTACCGGAGGCCGTGGAGACGCTGCGCGGTCTGATCGGTGAAGTGCCGGTATTTGGGATATGTCTCGGCCATCAGCTGCTGAGTCTAGCCTGCGGGGCCACCTCGTCGAAGCTCAAGTTCGGCCACCGCGGGGGGAACCATCCGGTCAAGCAGGTGAAAACCGGCCGGGTGGATATAACCTCCCAGAACCACGGCTATACTGTGGACCGGGATTCCCTGATGGGCACAGACCTTATACTGACACACGTCAACGTTAACGACGGCACGGTGGAAGGCGTCGAACACCGGGAGTATCCGGCCTTCAGTGTCCAGTATCATCCGGAGGCCTGCCCGGGACCGAGCGATGCCAACGACTTGTTCGACCAGTTTGTCCGCTTAATGAACCGCTACGAAAAAGTACCTACTCGAATGTAAAAGGGGAGTCACCATGCCAAAACGTACAGATATCCAAAAAATATTAGTGATTGGCTCTGGCCCTATCGTGATCGGCCAGGCCGCGGAGTTTGACTATGCAGGCACCCAGGCGTGCCAGGCGTTAAAGGAAGAAGGATACGAGGTCATTTTAATTAATTCCAACCCGGCAACCATCATGACAGACACCAACATTGCCGACCAGGTGTACATGGAGCCGCTGACGCTTGAGTTTGTTGACCGGGTGATACGAAAAGAACGTCCCGATGCCATCCTTCCTACTCTCGGCGGCCAAACCGGGCTGAATATGGCGATGGAGCTGCACCGCCACGGACTGCTCGAGCGGTATGATATTTCCCTTCTTGGCACCGAGCTGTCTGCAATCGAACAGGCAGAGGACCGGGAGTCCTTCCGGAACCTGATGTACGAGCTGAATGAGCCGGTTCCGGAAAGCACCATCGTACACAACCTGCAGGAAGCAGAGGCCTTTGTGGAGGAAATCGGCTATCCGGTTATCGTGCGGCCGGCCTATACACTTGGCGGCACCGGCGGCGGCCTGGTGGACAATCACGACGAGCTCGTGGAAATTGTCGGCTCCGGGCTCAAGTACAGCCCGGTGACCCAGTGTCTGCTTGAAAAAAGCATCGCAGGCTTTAAAGAGCTTGAATACGAGGTGATGCGCGACAGCTCCGGGCAGGCCATTGTTGTCTGTAACATGGAAAACATCGACGCGGTCGGTATTCATACCGGCGACTCAATCGTCACCGCCCCGAGCCAGACGCTTGCCGACCGGGAGTACCACATGCTCCGGGATTCGTCTTTGAAAATCATCCGCGCGCTTGAAATCGAAGGCGGATGCAACGTGCAGTTTGCCCTCTCTCCGGACAGCTTTGAATATTACATCATCGAGGTGAATCCGCGGGTGAGCCGTTCGTCGGCACTTGCGTCCAAAGCGACCGGCTACCCGATTGCCAAGCTGGCAGCAAAGATTGCGGCGGGCTATAAGCTCGATGAGTTAAAGAATCCGATTACAGGGACGACGTACGCAAGCTTTGAGCCGGCCCTTGATTATGTAGTAACGAAAATTCCCCGCTGGCCGTTTGACAAATTTGAAGCAGCGAACCGCCGGCTTGGTACGCAGATGAAGGCAACAGGAGAAGTGATGGCCATCGGACGCTCATTTGAAGAGTCCATTTTAAAAGGTATCCGGTCGCTTGAACTCGGACGGGCTTTTCTGACGCATCCGGACTACGCCGAGGATTCTGAAGACAAGCTCATAGACAAGCTTATTCGTGCGGATGATGAGCGGCTGTTTTATATCGGGGAGGCGCTGAAGCGGGGCTACTCGCTTGAACAGCTGCACAGCTGGACAAAAATTGATTTGTTTTTCCTCGAAAAATTTGCCGGCATTGTCAAAGTGGCCGAGATGGCACGTGCGTATCCAAATGACGAAGAGATTCTCCGGGTGGCCAAGACGACGGGAATCGCCGACGAAACGCTCGCAGCCTACTGGAATACAACAGAGAAAAAGGTGCGCAGCCAGCGCCTCGATCTGGGTATTACGCCCGTGTATAAAATGGTCGACACGTGTGCGGCGGAATTCGAATCCGAAACGCCGTATTACTACTCCTCCTATGAGGAAGAAAACGAAAGCAGCAAAACCGGGCGTCCGTCGGTTATCGTTCTCGGCTCCGGCCCGATCCGTATCGGACAGGGCGTGGAATTTGACTACGCGACGGTGCATACCGTCTGGGCGCTCCAGGAAGCGGGATACGAAGCGATTATTATCAACAACAATCCGGAAACCGTGTCGACAGACTTCAGCGTCTCCGACAAGCTGTACTTTGAGCCGCTGACCGTAGAGGACGTGATGCACGTGGTCGATGTGGAACAGCCGGAGGGCGTTATCGTTCAGTTCGGCGGACAGACGGCGATTAACCTTGCGGACGGTCTCGCCGACCACGGCGTCAAGATTCTCGGCACTACACTCGAAGACATGGACCGGGCGGAGGACCGGGATAAATTTGAAGCAGCGCTGCAGTCGCTCAAAATCCCTCAGCCGCTCGGCCGTACAGCCGTCAGCACAGAAGAGGCACGAGTGGTGGCTGCTGATATCGGCTACCCAGTTCTGGTACGCCCGTCGTACGTTCTGGGCGGACGGGCAATGGAAATTGTCGGAAATGAAAAAGAACTGCTTAACTACATGGAACGGGCTGTACGCGTTAACCGCAAGCACCCGGTACTGATCGACCGTTATATGGTCGGAAAGGAAGTGGAGGTTGACGCAATTTCAGACGGGGAGACGGTGCTAATACCGGGAATCATGGAGCATATCGAACGCGCCGGCGTGCATTCAGGCGATTCGATTGCGGTCTATCCATCGCAGACGCTTTCGGAGCAGACGAAACAAACGCTTGCAGAGCGGACGGTCGCTATCGGAAAAGGGCTGAATATTAAAGGACTGCTCAACATTCAGTTCGTTATACACGAAGACGAAGTGTATGTGCTTGAAGTGAATCCGCGAGCGAGCCGCACCCTGCCGTTTTTAAGTAAAATTACCGGGTGCCCGATCGCCAAGCTTGCCACCCGGGTGATGGTTGGCGAACCCCTGGCTTCGCTCGGGTACGAAAGCGGACTGCTGCCGGAGGCAGAAGGCGTTTCGGTCAAGGTACCGGTCTTTTCCTTCGCCAAGCTCCGCCAGGTGGAAATATCCCTCGGCCCGGAAATGAAATCGACCGGAGAAGTGATGGGCAGGGATCAGACGCTCGAGAAAGCCTTGTATAAAGGATTGATCGCTTCCGGGATGAAAATTCCAAATCACGGCACCGTGCTGTTTACTATCGCCGACGAATGGAAAAAGGAGGCGCTTGCGCTTGCCAGAAGGTTTCATGCAATCGGCTATACGATTACAGCGACCCAGGGAACCGCGGCGTGGCTGAACAAGGAAGGCATACCGGCTTCGTCGGTCGCAAAAGTGGAGGAAGAGTCGCCAAACATTCTGGACTTTATCCGGGAAGGCAAAGCCCAGTTTGTGATCAACACCATGGAAAAACAGAAAAAAGCGGCGGCGGACGGCTTTCGGATTCGTCGGGAAGCGGTGGAAAATGAAGTAGTATGTCTCACCTCGCTCGACACGGCTGGAGCCCTGCTGAAGGTGCTTGAGATGATTACCTTTTCCACCGAAGCCATGCCGGCGATGAAAGAAGACCGTACAAATGAGGTGATGGCGTGATTCAAAAAGAATGGATGAGCGTCGTTTCTATTGACGAAATCGCAGCATCGATTTTTGAAGTCGTGCTCGAAGGCGATATGCCGGAGCGCATTCAGGCGCCAGGACAGTTCGTGCATGTGAAAACATCCCCGCACGTCGCCCCGCTCCTCCGCCGTCCGGTCAGTATTAGTGAATACTGGCCGGAACAGCGGCGAATGGCGCTTGTGTTCCGGGCCGAGGGCGAAGGCACAAGCCGGATGGCAGCCTGGCGTACAGGCGACGAAGTGGATGTGCTCGGGCCGCTCGGCAACGGATTTGATACGAGTGACGTGAGCGAAGGAGAAAAGGCGCTGATTGTCGGGGGCGGCGTCGGCGTCCCGCCGCTGCTCGGTCTCGCTAAGCAGCTGGAGGGCCAGGGTGTCCGTGTACAGACCGTGCTCGGGTTTGCCGATGCCTCCAGTGCTTTCTTTCAGGAAAGATTCAGCTCGCTCGGGGACTGTTTTGTGAGCACCATCGACGGGAGCGTCGGAGATACCGGATTTGTCACAGACGTGATTGACCAACGCGGGCTTTCCTACGACGCTATTTTTGCCTGCGGGCCGCTGCCGATGCTCCGGGCGCTTGACGGCTCCTATGCGACGGCGAAGGGAAAGCTTTCCCTTGAGGAGCGCATGGGCTGCGGCATCGGTGCCTGCTTTGCCTGTGTATGTCACACGACAGATGATCCAGACGGAACGGACTACCGGAAGGTGTGCAGCGACGGACCGGTCTTTCCGTGGGGAGAGGTGGTGCTGTCATGAAACTGCATGTGAGCCTGCCCGGACTTGAGATGAAAAACCCGGTTATGCCGGCAAGCGGATGCTTTGGCTTTGGAAAAGAGTTTGCCCAGCTGTATGACCTTAATGACCTTGGAGCTATTGCGATTAAAGCCACCACCGAAGAAGCGCGATTCGGGAATGAAACACCGCGGGTGGCAGAAACAGAAGCAGGCATGCTGAATGCCATCGGTCTGCAGAATCCGGGGCTTAAGGGAGTCACTGAACAGGAGCTTCCGTGGCTTCAGCAGTTAGATACCCCGGTCCTTGCAAATGTCGCTGGGACGAAAATGGAAGATTATGAAGCGGTGGCCGCCGGGCTGTCGGAATCCGGAATGGCTGCGGCGCTGGAGCTCAATATTTCCTGCCCGAATGTTAAAGAGGGCGGCATTACGTTTGGGACCGATCCGAAGCTTGCGGCAGAGCTGACGAAAAGGGTGAAGCGTGTCTCTGAGGTTCCGGTGTATGTTAAGCTCTCTCCCAACGTGACGGATATTACCGAGATTGCCAGAGCGGTGGAGCACGCAGGCGCGGACGGGCTCTCGCTGATTAATACATTATCGGGCATGAAAATCGATCCGCGGACGCGCAAGCCGCTGCTCGCTAATGAAATCGGCGGCCTTTCGGGGCCCGCCATTAAGCCGGTGGCCATCCGGATGGTGTATCAGGTGCGGCAGGTGACGGATCTGCCTATTATCGGTATGGGCGGAATTATGGGCATGGAGGACGTGCTGGAGTTTATGATGGCCGGAGCCGATGCAGTGGCTGTCGGAACAGCAAACATCAGCAACCCGTTTGCCTGCCCGGAAATTATTCAGGAGCTGACAGACTGGGCCGGCACTGAGTCGGCCGCAGATTGGGCCGGCTGGAAGCAGGGCGGGGTGAAGGCATGAATGACCGTCCGCTGATTATCGCAATGGACGTGCCGGACAAATCAGAGGCGGATGCTCTGCTCGCTTCATTCGGGCAGAGGCCGCTGTTTTTAAAAGTCGGCATGGAATTATTTTATAAAGAAGGCCCGGCGCTTGTAGAGGAATGGAAAGCGAAGGGCCACCGGGTGTTTCTTGATTTGAAGCTGCATGATATCCCTAATACGGTTCAGCGGGCTGCAGCCCAGCTTGCCCGGCTGCATGTGGATCTTATCACTGTTCATGCCGCGGGTGGGGTCCGGATGATGGCGGGGGCTGTAGAAGGCTTGGAGCAGGGCACGCTGTCCGGTCAAAAGAGGCCTGCCTGTATAGCGGTCACTCAGCTGACAAGTACCTCGGTAACGATGCTGAACGAGGAGCTTGGCATCCCACTTTCGATGAATGAAGCAGTGACGGCTTACGCGGATCTTGCCGAACGGTCGGGGCAGGACGGCGTTGTCTGTGCGGCCGGGGAAGTACCTATCATTAAAAATGCCCGAAGCACCTCTTTTATGACCGTGACACCGGGAATTCGCGGCACTGGCGAAGAGGCGGGGGACCAGGCCCGGGTAGTGACCCCGGGTGCCGCGGCAGATCTCGGCAGTGATGCGATCGTCGTCGGCCGCAGCATTACAAAAGCTGCAGATCCGGCGGCGGCCTACGAACAAATGGAAAAGGAATGGAGAATGCCCAATGCAGAATGAAGAACTTCTCAGCAGAGATCTGCTGACCATTGAAGCAGTGACCCTGCGCCCGGATGAACCGTTTACCTGGTCTTCCGGTATCCGCTCCCCGATATACTGCGATAACCGGCTGACGCTTTCATATCCGGATGTACGGACCCGGGTGGCAGAAGGCCTGGCGGAGCTGATCCGGGTCAATTACCCTGAGGCTACGATTGTTGCCGGCACCGCGACGGCCGGTATCGCTCATGCGGCGCTTGCAGCAGACAGGCTCGGGCTGCCGATGTGCTATGTACGCGGATCCTCCAAATCCCACGGTAAAGGCAATCAGATAGAAGGGCGGGTCACGCCGGAGGATAAAGTCGTAATTGTTGAAGATTTAATCTCGACCGGAAAAAGCATGATTACGGTCCAGCAGGCGATTCTCGAAGCCGGAGCCGAGGTGCTCGGAGCCGCTGCGATTTTCACATATGAGCTCGAGGAAGCCGCAAGGCAGCTTAAAGAAGCACAGCTGCCGGCAAAAACACTGACCAACTACTCTGCACTGATTCAGATTGCTGCTGAGGAAGGCTACGTGCAGGAAAAAGACATCGAGCGTCTGCAGGAATGGAAGCAGGCCCCGGCGTCCTGGGCGTAAATACGAATGAAAAAAAGCTCCTCCCGGACAGCTCAGCTGTCCGGGAGGAGCTTTTTTTTATTTTGCAGCAGTCTGGGCCTTGGCCCGGTTTTTCATTTCGAGAACGAGGCTTTCCTCCGGCGTGACAAACAGGGTGGACTGCTGATCATAGGTCACAAACCCGGGCTTGGCGCCGTTTGGTTTTCGTACGTGACGGATCAGAGTGTAGTCGACCGGCACAGAGGACGAGGAGCGCGCTTTGGAGAAATAGGCGGCAAGGACAGCCGCCTCCTTTAGCGTTTCCTCGTCCACGTCTGTGGAGCGGATCACTACGTGGGAGCCGGGGATATCTTTAGTGTGCAGCCAGGTGTCCCCAACATTTGCCACCCGGTTGGTGACGTATTCGTTCTGCCGATTGTTTTTACCTACGAGCAGAAGGATGCCGGCGGAGGAAACGTACTGTTCCACCTGCGGTTTCGTATTTTTCCTCTGCTTTTTCTTTTGCACACGTTTTTTCAGGTAACCGCCGTCCGACAATTCTTCACGAATGTCGTCAATGTCAGATGGAGCCGCCGTTTCGACCTGCTGAATCAGCCGGTCGAGGTAATCGATTTCGCGCCGGGTCAGCTTAATCTGTTTTTTGGCCTCGGAGAGCGAGGTTTTGGCTTTATTATACCGTTTAAAATAACGCTGGGCATTATCTGATGGCGACAGTTCAGGCTCAAGCTCAATGGTAAGCGTGCCGCCTTCGGGATCGTAATAATCCGTTACTTCTATTTCATTTTCACCACCGCGGAGCTGGTGCATGTGCGCGGTTAACAGCTCTCCGTATTTCTGGTAGACGAGGCGGTTTTCAGCCTGCGTAATCGTCTGGCGCAGTTTTTTTAGCTTGCGCTCATTTTTTTCACGTTCGTTCTGGAGAAACCGCTCGAGGTCATGAGCCTGCTGGTGGACGCGGTCACGTTCGGCTTTGCCGTTATGATAGCGGTCGAGCATAGCGCTCACCGAGTCAAAGGTTTCTTTCGTACCATCTACATGAGTGAGGTCAATGGCACTGTAATATTCCTTGCTCGCCTCGGTGGTCACAATCTGCGGCTGGAAATTTCCAATTTTTACGTCGCTCATGAGCGCGGTAAACGTATCGGCGAGCTTTTGCAGCGAACCAAGACCGGCCCGGTGCGCGGTCTCTTTGGCACTCTGGGGAGAAATTCCTTCAAATGCCTGCATCAGCTGGCGGTCGAGCTTGCCCTGATTGGCGTCCAGTGCTCTCAGCACATCGCCGGCTTCGGCCTCGAGGGGATTCGCTTTATGCTGGGAGGGTGGTTCAATATACGTCTGGCCGGGAAGAATCGTACGGACCGTATTCTGGGCGGGAGAAATATGCTTCATGCTGTCCAGGATGTGCGTGCGGTCCTCATTAAGGAGCACGACGTTACTGTGCTTGCCCATGATTTCCATCACCAGGGTCCGTTCCGTAAGATCGCCGATTTCATCCTTGTTTTCAATGCGCAGCGAAACGATCCGCTCGAGTCCCTGCTGCGATACCTCCCGTACGAATCCGCCTTCGAGGTGCTTGCGCAGCAGCATGCAGAACATGGAAGGCTCCGGAGGATTCTGGTATTTTTCGTCTGTCAGATGCATTCTCGACAGGGAAGGGTTCACCGACAGCAGCAGCTGGTGGTTTTTGCGGTTTGCCCGCACTGTAATGACGAGGTCGGTTTTGTAGGGCTGGTGTATTTTTGTAATCCGGCCGCTTTGGAGCGTCTGCTGGACCTCCTGGACAACGGCCTGGGTCATGATTCCGTCAAAGCTCACGTTCGATCATCCTTTACTCGTGCAAGCAGGAGAAAACCTTCTGCTGCTTGCGTTCTGTACGGTGGATTATAGCATAATGTAAAGCACGCCGTCTTGTTTGCTGAATAAACTTTGGTTGTGGGCCCGAAAGATATTGTTTACAATATAGAGGTACATAATGTTCGGGCCTCGCCGCGAAGCATCGTTTGTGACGCTTGAAATAATCATGCTATACTGAAGCAGGAGAACAACTCGTCAAAAATCGCAGAAGAAACATACATGAACCATTTTTTCAGGCAGCAGCTAGAGGGATGGTCCGACCAGGAGGGGTAGTTTTGAGCATTAAGCTAATCAACATTGGATTTGGAAATATTGTGTCGGCAAATCGGATTATTTCTATTGTCAGCCCGGAATCAGCACCAATCAAACGGATTATTCAGGAAGCAAGGGACCGGAACATGCTGATCGATGCCACCTACGGCAGAAGGACGAGAGCGGTTATCATTGCAGACAGCGACCATGTGGTTCTTTCTGCAGTTCAGCCGGAAACAGTCGCCCAGCGGCTGCATACAAAAGACGATGATTCATCGGACGAATAAGATTGTGAAATGAGGCGTGTCAACCTATGAAAGATGATAAAGGGTTATTGATTGTTCTTTCCGGCCCGGCCGGTGTAGGGAAGGGTACAGTGTGCAAAGCGCTGCGTGAAGAGGATACCAACATCGAGTATTCCGTCTCCGCCACCACACGTGCTCCCCGTCCGGGAGAGGAGCACGGTGTAAATTATTTCTTTCATTCGAAGGAAGAGTTTGAAAAAATGATTGAGGAAGGACGGCTGCTTGAGTGGGCGCAGTATGTAGACAACTACTATGGGACCCCGCTTGATTACGTCGAGGAAACCATCGACCGCGGCAAAGATATTATTCTCGAGATTGAAGTGCAGGGCGCAGAAAAGGTGAAGGAGCGTTATCCGGAAGGAACATTTATTTTCTTAATGCCTCCGAGCCTCGCCGAGCTCCGCAGCAGGATTGTCGGACGCGGCACGGAAACATCCGAGTTGATTGACAAACGGATGACGGTGGCCAAAAATGAAATTGACATGATGCAGATGTATGATTATGTAGTGGAGAACGATGAGATTGAAAAAGCGGTCTCGCGCATCCGCTCTATTGTCACTGCAGAACACTGTAAGCAGGAACGCCTGATTGAAAAATATAAAGAATTAGCGGAGGTGGAATAATGGCTTCAAACAGAAACGACGAAGGAATGCTGTATCCGTCCATTGACCAGCTGCTCGGTCATATCAATTCCAAATATACGCTGGTATCCGTATCGGCACGGCGCGCGAGAGATCTCGAAGAAATCGACGGAGCACTTCCGATGATCGATAACGCAAAATCCGTGAAGGCAGTAGGCATTGCTCTCGAAGAAATCCAGGCCGGCGTGCTCAGCTACCGCCAGGGTGACTACAAAGAACATGACTACGAAGAATAACGGAAAATGAACGGGCACCAGATATGAAGAAGCAACCTATGGCATTACGTAGGTTGCTTTTTTTAGCCTGGAAGTGCCTGTAAAAGGAGGACAAAGCTGTGAAGGGAAAAAAAATTGTACTTGGTGTTACAGGAGGAATAGCTGCCTTTAAAGCCGCGGCTCTTGCAAGCAGGCTGTACCAGGCAGGGGCAGAGCTGCGTATTATTATGACTCCGGAAGCGAAAGAGTTTATCACTCCGCTTACATTTCAGGCGCTGACCCGCTCAAGAGTGTATGACGATACGTTTGCAGAAGCCGACCCTTCGGTTGTTTCCCATATTGATGTGGCAGACTGGGCGGATGTATTTATTGTAGCTCCTGCGTCAGCCAACACGCTTGGAAAGCTTGCGAACGGGCTGGCAGACGATATGCTCACGACTACAATGATGGCGACGCTTGCCAACGTCTATGTCGCACCGGCGATGAACGTCAACATGTATAATCATCCTAGCTTTCAGCGCAACAAGGAAACATTAAAGCAGGACGGCTACCGGTTCATTGAACCCGGGGAGGGCTATCTTGCCTGCGGCTGGATCGGCAAAGGCCGGATGGCAGAGCCCGAGGATATTATGCAGTTTGTGCAGGATGCCGAGGATGTGGGCACTCCGCTTGCAGGCAAACGGGTGCTTGTCACAGCCGGTCCGACGCATGAGCATATTGATCCGTTCCGGGTCGTTACCAACCCGTCGAGCGGAAAAATGGGGTTTGCGATTGCAGAGGAAGCAGCCCGGCGGGGAGCAGAGGTGACGCTGGTGGCGGGGCCGGTGACGCTCTCCACCCCCGGCGGAGTCCAGACAAGAATCGATGTGGAAAGCGTGGAGGATATGCGCGAAGCCGTGCTGACCCATTACGATACGTCGGATGTGGTTATTAAAGCAGCTGCTGTGTCCGATTACCGGCCGGAGACCGTGTATGAAAAAAAACAGAAGAAAAAGGGCGACAGCCTTGAGATACCGATGGTGAAAACACCGGATATTCTCCAGGAGCTCGGAGAAAAAAAGAAGCATCAGCTTTTGATTGGCTTCGCTGCAGAATCGGAACACCTCGTGGAATACGCAGAAAGCAAGCGGCAGCGTAAAAACGCCGATTTAATTGTAGCCAATGAAATCGGCAAAGCGGCCTCCGGCTTCCGTGCCGATGAAAATACAATCACCTTCGTGGATGAAAACGGAGCCGTTTCTTTTCCTGCCCAGTCGAAGCATGAGGCGGCGGCAGAAATTATGGCCTGGCTGCAGAAACGAATAGGAGACGCGTAACTATGTACGCCAAAGTTATTGTTGATATAGCGACCGGCCAGACGAACCGGGCATTTGATTATGAGATCCCGGCATCTCTCGAAATGCTAGCGCGCCCCGGGTCGAGAGTGACGGTGCCATTTGGCGCCCGGAAAATTCAGGGGTTTATCTGGCGGATCGAAGAAAAAACAGAGCTTGCCCGGGTGAAGCCGATCACGGATGTGCTTGATCCCCATCCGGTGCTCACCCAGGAGCTGCTTGAGCTAGGGGAATACCTCGCCGTGGAAACGGTATGCTTTTTAATCACCGCCTACCAGTCGATGATCCCGGCGGCTATCCGGGCAAAGCCAAAAAAGAAAATTGAGCTGCTCGTATCTGTGGAAACTCTGCCGCCTGTGCTGCAGGCGGTGTTTCAGAAGCAGACAACAGTCGACTGGAAGGACCTCCCGGACGAAAAAGCTGTGATGCAGCACGTGCAGGAAGCTGTCCGGCATGAACAGATCCGGATCGACTACCAGGTGAAGGACCAGACGAAAAAGCAGACCAGGCGGATGCTGCGGCTTCATCCGGAGCACCGGGCGCATGCGGCTTCGCTTACGGCAAAAGCGAAAAAACAGCTGGAGCTGTATGACTGGTTTCTTTCGATTGGGGACGAAGAGGCGGTCGTGCCTGCGGCCCAGCTGCTGCATGAGCAGACGGCGAGCCGGGCCGTCATTCAGGGCCTTGTGGAAAAAAATATCCTAATGGAACGGGACCAGGAATCATACCGGGACCCGTTCGAAGACCGCTCATTTGAGGCTACCCCTCCGCAGGAGCTGACACACGATCAGCAGCGGGCGCTTGCCCCGATTACGGAAAAAGCGTCCCGGCAGCAGCACCATACGTTTTTGCTGCACGGGGTCACCGGAAGCGGAAAGACAGAAGTGTACCTGCAGGCCATAGACCGTGTGCTGCAGCAGGGGCGGGAAGCGATTGTGCTCGTGCCGGAAATTTCGCTCACCCCCCAAATGGTTGAACGCTTTAAAGGGCGGTTTGGTGACCAGGTGGCGGTGATGCACAGCGCTCTTTCAAGGGGCGAGCGTTATGACGAATGGCGCAGGGTGCATGCCGGAGACGCGAAAGTAGCGGTCGGAGCGCGGTCGGCGATTTTTGCCCCCTTCAAAAATGTCGGCCTGATTATCATTGATGAAGAGCATGAAGGCAGCTACAAGCAGGAGGACCACCCCCGGTACCATGCCCGCGAGGTAGCGATCTGGAGAGGCAGGTATCACGGAGCTCCGGTCGTATTGGGGAGTGCAACGCCGTCGCTGGAGTCTTACGCCCGTGCCGGCAGGGAGGTTTATCAGCTGCTTGAAATGCCGGAGAGAATCAATCAGAAACAGCTGCCTGCCATCGATGTGGTGGATATGCGAGATGAGCTTCATAAGGGCAACCGGTCGGTATTTTCCGAAACGCTGCTTGAAAAGCTGAAGGACCGTCTGGAAAAAGGAGAGCAGAGCATTCTGTTTTTAAACCGGCGCGGCTACTCTTCGTTTGTGATGTGCCGTTCATGCGGCTATACTGCCGAATGCCCGCACTGTGAAATTACGCTCACGTACCATCAGACAAAGCACCAGCTGAAGTGTCACTACTGCGGCTATGAAGAAGCGATGCCTTCGACTTGTCCGTCCTGTGAAAGCGAACAGATCCGCTATTTCGGTACAGGCACCCAGAAGGTGGAGGAAGAGCTGACGAAGGTGCTGCCGGAGGCGCGGATTATCCGTATGGATATGGATACGACGACGAAAAAAGGATCCCACGAGCAAATGCTTCGCCGGTTCGGAAACGGAGAGGCGGACATTCTGCTTGGTACCCAGATGATTGCCAAAGGACTGGATTTCCCAATGATCACACTGGTCGGTGTGCTTGCCGCAGACACTATGCTGCATCTGCCTGATTTCCGGGCGCCGGAGCGGACCTTTCAGCTGCTTACCCAGGTGAGCGGCCGGGCCGGCCGGGACAAGCTGCAGGGTGAAGTCGTGATTCAATCCTACAGCCCTGATCATTACAGCATCCAGTTTGCTAAAAATCACGACTACCCGTCGTTCAGCCGGCATGAAATGGGCCAGCGCAAGCGGGGCGGCTATCCGCCGTACTACTATTTAACGATGGTCAACGTCTCTCACGAAGAGATCGGGGTAGCGTTAAAGACGGCGGAAAAAGTGACGAGCCGGCTGCGGGAGGAATTGTCGCCGCAGGCAAAAATTCTCGGGCCGACCGTTTCTCCGATCGCAAGGATCAAGGATAGATATCGGTACCAATGCATGATAAAATACAGGGATGAGCCTGAATTAACGAAAATCCTGAATGATATTGCTGTACATTATCAAAAAGAGACAGCTCAGGATAAGCTGTTTATTACGATTGATATGTATCCGCAGTTGTTTCTATAAGGTAAACGCCAGCCCCGCTGCTTCGATAGTGACCGACGCACGGGGCTGTGTATTGTGAAAAGAGGGATAAATATGAACATTTTATTTATGGGAACGCCGGACTTTTCGGTCCCAATCCTGCGGCGTCTGCTTGAAGAGGGCTATCCGGTAACTGCGGTGGTCACTCAGCCGGACCGCCCGAAAGGAAGAAAAAAAGAGCTGACCCCGCCGCCGGTCAAAGCAGAAGCAGAAGCGTGGAAGCTTCCTGTACTGCAGCCGGAGAAGCTGAAAAACGAAGCCTCATTAAACGAAGTGCTGGCAGAAAAGCCGGATTTAATTATTACAGCGGCCTTCGGCCAGATTCTGCCGAAGAAGCTTCTTGAAGCTCCGTCCATTGCAGCGGTGAATGTGCACGCTTCCCTGCTTCCTGAATACCGCGGAGGCGCCCCGATTCACCAGGCGGTCATCGACGGCCGGGAAAAAACAGGCGTCACGATTATGGATATGGTGTCGAAGCTTGATGCCGGCGACATCATCCGTCAGCAGGAAGTGACGATTGAATGGGAGGATACGGTCGGGGATGTGCATGACAAGCTGAGCGCCGTCGGAGCAGATCTTTTGATCGACACGCTGCCCGCGGTTATTGACGGGACGGCGGAACGGACTCCGCAGCATGAAGATGAAGTAACGTTTGCGTCAAATATCCAGCGCGGTCAGGAAAGAATCGACTGGAAGCAGAGCGGCCGCTCGATTTATAACCAGATCCGCGGAATGAACCCGTGGCCGGTGGCCTATACAGAGAAAGAGGGAAAGTCGATCAAGCTGTGGCGGGCTGAATGGATTGACGCGTCCGTCAATGCTTACGGGGGAACCATTACCGATATCACGGATGACTACATTGATGTGGCAGCCGGTGACGGCACGGCGGTCCGGCTGTGGGAGATTCAGCCGGCCGGAAAAAAACGGATGAAAACGGCCGAATTTTTGCGTGGCAGCCACGGCTGGTCCAAAGGAGAGAGTTTTAATGAATAAAACGGAGCCTTCCTATTCCCTCCGCTATACAGCTGCTGCCCTGCTCGAGCGGGTGGAGACCGGCCAGGCCTTCAGCCACCTGCTGCTCCATCACGAGCTCGCCGGGAAAGCATGGTCGAGGGAGGACGCCGGTCTGCTGACCGAAATTGTTTACGGCACCCTGCGCCGCCAGAACACCCTCGACTACATGCTCGGGGTTTTTGTGAACAAACCGCTAACGAAGCTTGACGCCTGGGTACGCGTGCTTTTGCGCATGAGTGTGTATCAGATGCGCTATCTTGACCGGGTGCCGGACCACGCCGTTGTGGATGAGGCAGTGAAAATCGCTAAGCAGCGGGGAAACAAAGGGGTGAGCGGTTTTGTGAACGGGGTGCTCCGCTCCCTGCAGCGCAAAGGATTTCCCGATACCTCTGCAATCAAAAATGCAGAGGAACGGTTGGCCGTCGATTACAGCCATCCGGCATGGATGCTGAAGGAATGGCAGAACGCCTACGGAGAACAAACAGCTCTCCGTATTGCCGAAGCAAACAATGTCACGCCAAAAACGAGCGTGCGGGTCTCCCCGGAGGCTGAACTCGAAGACGTGCAGGAAATGCTTGAGCAGGAAGGCATTCAGACAACCCGCGGGGCTATTGCGGAGAAAGCATTAATTGTAGAAAAAGGAAATGTTCTCGTCACCGAAGCGTATCAGAACGGCTATATAACGGTGCAGGACGAAAGCTCCATGAAGGCCGGCGAAGCACTGAAGGTTGAAGAAAGCATGGATATTCTCGACGCCTGTGCCGCCCCGGGCGGAAAATCAACGGACCTGGCTGAGCGTACCGGACCGGGCGGAAGCGTGACCGCCCATGACCTGAGTGCAAAAAAGCTAAACCAGATTGAAGAGCAGGCGGCAAGGCTGCAGCTTGAAAATATCGCAACTGCCGCCGGGGATGCACGTCAATTGACAACGACTTTTCCGGCGCGTACATTTGACCGGGTGCTCGTCGATGCTCCGTGCAGCGGACTTGGCGTTATCCGGAAAAAGCCCGAGCAGAAATGGGCCAAAAAAGTAGAGGATTTTGAACGCCTGCCGGAGATACAGCAGGAAATATTGAATGAAGCTGTAAGTATGTTACGATTTAATGGAAGGATTGTGTACAGCACATGTACCATTCGTCCAGAAGAGAACGAACAGGTGTGGGAAGCGTTTTTGCACCGGCATCCAGAACTTACGCCAGACCATGAACTGACCGACAAACTAAACATTTCAGAAATAGAGCATTTTTCCAGCGAATACGGATGGTGCACGATTCTTCCCCATGAATACGGCACAGACGGATTTTTCATTGCTGCGGCGGTAAAAAATAATCAGGAAGAAACGGAAGGAGCATAAGCATGCAGATTTTAAAAAAGGAGGCGCCTGCCCCGCAAACGGACAGCCCCTCCATGTACAGCTTGAAATACGAGGAACTTGAACAATGGTTAAAAGAAAACGGGGAGCCGGCGTTCCGGGCGAAGCAGCTGTTTGAATGGATGTATCAAAAGCGCGTAACCTCCTTTGAGGAAATGACCAACATCCCGAAAACGCTTCGCGAAAAGCTCGAAAGCACATTTACACTGACGACGTTAAAAGAGGTCATCCATCAGCAGTCCCAGGACGGCACGATTAAGATTTTGTTTGAGCTGCAGGACGGCTATACGATCGAAACCGTACTGATGAAGCATGATTACGGCTACAGCGTCTGTGTAACCACCCAGGTAGGCTGCCGGCTCGGCTGCACCTTCTGTGCTTCCACACTCGGCGGCTTGAAAAGAAACCTCGAAGGCGGCGAAATTACCGCCCAGGTTCTTGAATCCCAGCGTCTGCTTGACGAAAGAGACGAACGTGTCAGCTCGATCGTTGTGATGGGAATCGGCGAGCCGTTCGATAACTACGACGGTCTGATGAACTTTCTGCGCGTAGTCAATCACAACGATGGTTTAAACATCGGTGCACGCCACATTACCGTTTCCACCAGCGGGGTCGTGCCGCGCATTTATGATTTTGCCAACGAAAACATGCAGATCAATTTCGCAGTATCCCTCCACGCAGCGAACACAGAAACCCGCAGCCGGCTGATGCCGATCAACCGCGCATGGGACGTCTCTGAGCTGATGGATTCAATTCGCTACTATCAGAAGAAAACGAACCGGAGAGTGACGTTTGAGTACGGATTGTTCGGCCAGGTAAACGACCAGAAAGAGGATGCAGACGAACTCGCTGACCTGATCGGTGATTTGAAATGCCACGTCAATCTGATCCCTGTGAACGACGTTCCGGAAAGAAATTACGTGCGTACCACAAGAAACGACATTTTTGCGTTTGAAAAGGCATTAAAAGACCGCGGGGTGAACGTAACGATCCGGCGTGAGCAGGGGCACGATATCGATGCAGCCTGTGGACAGCTGCGTGCCAACCAGCGGAAGGAAGAAACGGAGGCTAATTCCCAGTGAACCACATGTTCTTAACAGACCGGGGGAAAATCCGTCCCCATAATGAAGATACCGGAGGCATTGTCACGCATGCTTCCGGCATTGTTTTAGCTGTCGTAGCCGATGGAATGGGCGGTCACTCAGCCGGGGATGTGGCAAGCGCCATGGCCTATCAGACGTTAAAGGATGCATGGGAGGAAAACCCGTCTGTTGATTCCATTGAACAGGCGTCCGAGTGGCTGACTGACAACATGATGAAAGCAAATGAAGCCATCATCCGCCACGCCGATCATTATCCGGAGCATGCGGGAATGGGAACGACCCTTGTCGCAGCTATCTGCCATCCGTCGTTTACCGTGACCGGAAATATCGGCGACAGCCGCAGCTACATCTGGACGGACCGTACTGTTCAGCAGCAGAGTGAAGACCACTCCCTTGTGCAGGAGCTGTATAACAAGGGACAGATTTCAGCACTCGAAGCGGAGTCGCATCCGCAGAAAAATATATTAACGAAAGCACTCGGCACGGACCGCGGCCTTTCCCCTGACATCTACACGTATGAATGGGGCGAAGGGGACGGCGTGCTTCTTTGTACCGACGGGCTGACAAATAAGCTCGGCTCTGAAGACATGACCCGGATGCTCGATTCCCACAAACACCTTCGTGAAGGTGTGGAAGCAATGGTGCAGGCAGCTAACGACCGCGGAGGCGAAGACAATATAACGATTGCGGTGGTATTGCGGGAGGAAGAGGTATGGACCAACTGATCGGACGCCGTATCAGTGACCGTTATCATATTAAGCGCCTCCTTGGAAGCGGCGGTATGGCGTACGTGTATCTCGGAGAGGATATGATTTTGGAACGGCTGGTGGCAATTAAAATTCTTCAGCCGCAGTTTAACGGCGATGAGGAATTTCTGCAGCGTTTCCGGCGGGAATCCCGGGCAGCCACTATTCTGGGCCACAGAAACACGGTCAATATTTATGACGTTGGCGAAGAACGGGAACTGCATTATATTGTCATGGAATACGTGGAGGGCCAGACGGTGAAGGAAATGATCCGTCTGCATGGGCCTCTGCCGCTTGAACAGGCGGTCCATATGACCAAGCAGCTGCTTGAGGCATTGATGCAGGCGCACAGCCATGGCATCATCCACCGGGACATTAAGCCCCACAATCTTCTTTCCAACGACCGCGGGGAAATAAAAGTAGCTGATTTTGGTATTGCCCGTGCTGCGTCTGCTTCTACGATCACGCAGACTAATACGATGATGGGCTCCGTGCATTATATTTCGCCGGAGCAGGCCAGAGGCGGCATGGTAAGTGCGCGCTCGGACATCTATGCAGCCGGTGTCGTTCTGTTTGAAATGGTAACCGGGATGGTTCCCTACAATGCAGAATCCGCCGTGAGTATTGCTTTAAAACATATCCAGGAGCCGCTTCCGGATCCTGCACAGCTCCGGCAGGGCCTGCCGCAGAGTCTGTCGAACGTTATTTTAAAAGCTGCGGCGAAAAGCCCGGATGACCGTTACGCGAGCGCCGAAGAAATGTATGAGGATATCCGTTCTGCGCTGTCGGACGAGAGAAGAAGCGAACGCCCTTATTTCATCCAGAACGGTTATGCCAATGCCCATGACCGGGAATGGGCGGATCCCCAGGCGGCTGAAGAGGATACGATGGTAGCAGCGCCGGCTGTTCAAAAAGAGGATCAGGGTGCTCCCGGCCCGGAAACGACAGTGGACCGGCAGCCGGAAAAAACGAAAAAATGGCCGTATGTTGTGGCCTGTATACTCGTATTTTCAGGAGCAGCCTTTTTCTACTGGCTGCTTCCAGAGATGTTTGTGGTAAGCGGTGCTGTGAAAGTATTTCCCTTAGTGCAGACAACAGGGTGGAACGTGGCTGATGCAGAGCAGGTTCAAGTATTACAAGAAGGGGCGAAGGTATGGCGACAGGTCGAATTGTAAAAGCAGTCAGCGGTTTCTACTATGTAGACAGTGAAGAAGGGTATTTCCAGTGCCGGGGCCGCGGACTGTTCCGCAAACAGAAAATCAAACCGCTTGTAGGTGATTTTGTACGGTTTGAAGCAGAAAATCATACAGACGGATACGTACTCGAAATTAAAGAACGCAGTAATGAACTGGTGCGCCCGCCGGTCGCAAACCTTGACCAGGCGCTGCTTATATTTTCCGCTGTCGAGCCCGATTTTTCCACCTGGCTGCTCGACCGTTTTCTTGTGCACGTGGAAAACGAAGAAATACAGCCGGTGATTTTGGTGAGTAAATGGGATAAAGCAGACGAGGCAAAAAAAGAGACGCTGCGGGTTATTCAGAAGGATTATGAGCATATCGGCTATCCTTTTCACTTTTACTCGACGAAAACAGGCGAAGGCCTCGAGGAGGCAGCCGCTTATTTCCCGGAGAAGTATTCTCTATTGTCCGGGCAGTCGGGAGTGGGGAAATCCTCGCTGTTGAACGCGGTAGCGCCTGACCTTGATCTTGAGACAGCGAACATTTCCGGAGCGCTCGGGCGTGGAAAGCATACGACAAGGCATGTGGAGTTTCTGCGGGTGAATGATGGATGGGTGGCAGATACGCCAGGATTCAGCTCGCTTGATTTTGGCTCAATCACAGCTGAAGATCTTGATATCTGTTTTCCGGAAATGCGGGCAAGAATGCCTGACTGTAAGTTCCGCGGTTGCTCCCACAGGCAGGAGCCGGGCTGCGCCATACGGCTCGACGTGGAAGAAGGACGTATTCCGTCCCATCGCTATGAGCATTATAAACAGTTCCACGAAGAAATTTCATCCACTCCGAGGAGGTATTAATGATGATAAAAATAGCGCCTTCTATCCTGTCAGCTGATTTTGCGGACTTGGGCCGGGCGGTGAAGGAAATTGACGAAGCCGGGGCGGATTACATACATATCGATGTCATGGACGGCCACTTCGTTCCGAACATCACGTTCGGGCTTCCGGTTATCGAAGCAATTCGCCCGTACAGTGATAAACCGTTTGACGTGCATTTAATGATTGAAAAACCGGAACGCTATATTGCAGATTTTGCCCGGGCGGGGGCCGACATCATTTCGGTGCATGTGGAAGCATGTCCCCACGTGCACCGTACAATCCAGCAGATTAAAGAAGCCGGCTGCCGGGCGGGTGTAGTGTTAAACCCGGCAACACCGGTGGAAATGGTCACCCATATTTTGCCGGATGTGGATCTTGTGCTTTTAATGACTGTGAATCCGGGCTTTGGCGGCCAGGCGTTTATTCCAAACGTACTCGACAAAATCAGGGCAGTGAAAAAGGCGGCGGATGTCGTTAATCCGGAGCTCGAGATTGAAGTGGATGGCGGAGTCACCCGGGAAACAGCGAAAGATTGTCTTGAAGCCGGAGCAAATGTGCTTGTGTCGGGCTCGGCTCTATTCAGGCAGGAGGATAAAGCAAAGGCGATCAAAGAATTAAAACAGTAAATAATATTATTATGTAAACTGAAAAAACCTATAAAAAAAGCGGCGCTTTGGCCGCTTTTTGCTTTATACGCGTGTGACTTTACCGGATTTTAATGCTCTCGCGGAAACGTATACGCGTTTTGGCTTACCGTTTACAAGAATACGGACTTTTTGCACGTTAGCTCCCCAACGGCGTTTCGTTGCATTGTTGGCGTGAGAACGGTTATTTCCAGCTTTAGGGCCTTTCCCTGTTACATAGCACTTGCGGGACATATGCGGCACCTCCTTATTAATATCAAACAAAATTACCCATACTCAAATATATTAGCACAGAGCCTGTACACACGCAATGTTGATTCACCAAAAATACAATTATGCTTTTCTTTTAAGGCAAACGTGGTTATAGTGATAATGGCAGAGTTTACTTTGAAAAGAAGCTGGATTGTCCGGGGATTGCGGGCGTCTGGAAAGGAAGGAAACGAGACATGAGCTTCGAAATATATTCGTCAAACGGAACCATCGATATCACACTCGAAGTGCTTGCCACTGCTGTGGGAGCGGCAGCCATGGACTGCTACGGCATCGTAGGCATGGCGTCCAGAAAACATTTTAAGGACAATTTGTCGGAACTGCTGCGAAGAGAAAATTATTCCCGGGGAGTAGTTGTTCGGGAAGAGAACGATCTTATCTATATTGATATGTATATTATCGTAAGCTATGGTACGAAAATTTCTGAAGTGGCTCATAATGTGCAGCGGAAAGTAAAGTACCAGCTGCATAAAATGCTTGGGCTGGATGTGGCTGCTGTGAATGTATATGTGCAGGGTGTCCAGATTGAATCAGCCTTACCATAGGAAGAGACGGATGAAGGAGAGAGAAAAATGGATCAATTAGTACGCGGTCCTGAGCTGGGAAGGATGCTGAAGCAGGGAGCTTCTGCACTGCAAAAACACAGCAAAGAGGTAGACGCAATGAATGTGTTTCCAGTTCCGGATGGGGATACAGGCACCAATATGAGCTTGACGATCCGCTCGGGCGTTGAGCAGCTCCAGGAGAACGATCATGCCGGGGACACGGCCAAGCGTTTTTCCAAAGGGCTGCTGATGGGCGCGCGGGGGAACTCCGGCGTTATTTTGTCACAGCTGTTCCGCGGCTTTGCCAAATCGATGGAAAAAAAAGCTGAGCTGCGTACAGAAGACGTGGCAGAAGCTTTTGAGCAGGGAGTGGACGCTGCGTACCGGGCAGTAATGAAACCGGTGGAAGGAACAATCCTCACGGTGGCCAGGGAAGCTTCTCTGGCTATGAAAAATGAACATGATGCCGGCGGGCTTGGGCTTGAGGAGTGGATGAGGCGGTTTTTGAAAGCGGCAAAGGAAGCGCTTGCGTACACGCCGGAGCAGCTGCCGGTTCTAAAGGAGGTTGGTGTGGTTGACTCTGGTGGCCAGGGGCTTGTGTACATATATGAAGGGATGCTGCACGCGCTCACCGGGGAGGAGGAGGAAGAAGGAGAATCCGCGCCTTCGCTCGACCAGCTTGTAAAGCTTGAGCACCATAAAGATCCGGCCGCCCATGGCGGAGCCGAAGCTATTACGTACGGCTACTGTACCGAAGTGATGGTCCGCTTTGCAGGCAGTGAACCCTCCTTTCAGGAAGAAGCCTTCCGGGAGGAGCTTTCGGCCCACGGGGATTCCCTTTTGGTGGTCTGCGATGAAGAGCTGCTGAAGGTTCATATTCACGCCGAAGAACCAGGGAAAATTCTGGAAAAATCCCAGCGTTACGGGGAACTGATTCATATAAAAATCGAAAATATGCGCGAACAGAACCGTGCCCTGCAGCAGCAGGGCCCCTCGGCCGGAGAAGAGGCCGTGTCCTTAGTGCCATACGGCTTTGTGACTGTGACAACCGGCGACGGGATAGCTGCGCTTTTTGAAAGCCTCGGAGTGCAGGAGGTCGTCCACGGCGGGCAGTCGATGAACCCGAGCACCGAAGACCTTCTCGAGGCAGTCAGCCGGGTGCAGGTGGAGCATGTGTTTTTACTGCCGAATAACGGCAACATTGTGATGGCTGCCGAGCAGGCAGCAGACATCAGCGACAAGCAGGTAACGGTTATTCCAACCAAAACGGTTCCGCAGGGGCTTGCCGGGATGCTTGCATTTGATGACACAAAAGACGCTGAGGCAAATAAAGAAGCAATGAAAGAAGCCACCCGGTACGTTAAATCCGGCCAGATCACCCACGCCGTCAGGGAAACAAGTATTGACGGAAAGAAGATTCAGGAAGGCGATTTTATGGGCATCTGGGAAAAGGACATTGTTACTGTCCACCAGGAGATGAAACAGGCCTTTCAGGAGCTGCTTGCACAGATGGTGGACAGCGATAGTGAAATTATTACGCTGATCAGTGGAGAAGATGTGAGCGAAAAGCAGGCGGATGAACTTGCCGCAGAGATTGAGCAGGCGTACCCTGATCTGGAAATAGAAACACATACAGGCGGACAGCCGCTGTACCAGTATATCGTTTCCGTAGAATAAGCTGCCCCGGGCGGCTTATTTTTTTGTATAACGCGCAGCAGTACCTCTTTCGCGCGAAAAAGGAAACGTATATAATGAAAGGTGAACAACCGTTCGTATAATACAGCAAAAGCAGGAAGGAAGGGACGGTTTATGACTTCGACGCTTCAATCACCGGTCTCTGACTTAAAAGGTGTAGGAGAAGAAAAACAGCGGGAGCTCGAACAGCTTGGTATTACAACGATTGACGACCTGCTTCATCATTTTCCTTATCGATATGAAAACCACGAAGTGGTTCCTATAGAAGAATTAAAGCATCAGGAAAAAGTCACAATTACCGGCGAGGTGCAGTCGGAGCCGTCCGTGCGTTTTTTCGGCCAAAAAAAGTCCCGGATGACCGTGCGGATATTAATTGATCATTTACTGGTGACAGCCGTGTTTTTTAACCGTGCGTTTTTAAAAAAGCAGATAGAAGTCGGCAGGCAGGTGACTATTACCGGGAAATGGGACAAGCATCGTCTCACCATATCAGTGCAGGATTTTCGGGCCGGAGCCCCCGACCCGGCAAAGCAGCTCGAACCAATCTACAGCGTGACCGGCAGTCTGACGGTCAAGCAGATGCAGCGCATGCAGGCAGAGGCCGTAAAATACGTTTTTCAGACAGTTCCCGAGAATCTGCCTGAAGAAATCCGCGAAAGGTACCGTCTGCCGGGCAAGCCCGAAACATTCCAGGCGCTTCATCAGCCAGAGAGCCGGGAGCAGCTGAAGCATGCAAGAAGACGCTACGTTTATGAAGAACTGCTGTTTTTTCAGCTGAAAATGCAGATGTTTAAACGAATGGAGCGCCAGTCTGCCTCGTCGCAGCCGTTTGTGTATGATGTGGAGGCGACGGCGGATTTTGAAAAGCAGCTGCCGTTTCCACTCACGAATGCGCAAAAAAGGGTAGTGCAGGAAATCCTTGAGGATATTGAGGCTCCCATTCGGATGAACCGGCTTTTGCAGGGGGATGTGGGCTCCGGAAAAACGGTGGTGGCCTCCATTGCCATGCAGGCCGTGTTTACCGGAAACGCCCAGTCTGCCCTGATGGTGCCTACAGAAATTCTTGCCGAGCAGCACTATGACTCTCTTCAGGAGCTGTTTGCCGGGACGGATGTGACTGTGGGACTGCTGACCGGTTCCATGCGCCAGAAGGAAAAGCGGAACGCCTACGAGCGAATTACCGACGGCACCATCGACATTATTATCGGCACCCATGCCCTTATCCAGGAGCCGGTGCAGTTTCACAACCTGAAGCTTGTCATCACCGATGAGCAGCACCGGTTCGGAGTCGGCCAGCGCCGGATCCTGAAAGAAAAGGGAGAGGACCCCGATGTGTTGTTCATGACTGCAACCCCGATCCCCCGGACCCTTGCGATCAGCGTCTACGGGGATATGGACGTGTCGGTGATTGACGAAATGCCGCCGGGACGGAAGCCGATTGAAACCTACTGGGCGAAGCCGCAGATGCTTGAGCGGGTGCTTCGTTTTGTGCAAAAAGAAATCGATCAGGGACGGCAGGCTTATGTGATCTGTCCGCTCATTGAAGAGTCAGAGGCACTCGACGTACAGAACGCGATAGATGTACATGCCCAGCTGATGCAATTTTTCCCGCAGTACCGTGTCGGCCTCATGCACGGGCGGCTCCCCGCAGAGGAAAAGGAAGACGTCATGCAGCGGTTTGCCGGCCATGAGCTTGATATTCTCGTTTCGACGACGGTCGTGGAGGTCGGCGTGAACGTGCAGAACGCCACGATGATGGTTATTTACGATGCAGAGCGCTTCGGGCTCTCCCAGCTGCACCAGCTGCGGGGCCGGGTTGGCCGTGGAGAGCACCAGTCCTACTGCGTTCTGTTGGCCGACCCGAAATCAGAAACCGGCCAGGAGCGGATGAATATCATGCAGGAAACGGAGGATGGATTTGTTCTTTCGGAAAAAGACCTGGAGCTGCGCGGGCCGGGAGACTTTTTTGGGAAAAAGCAGAGCGGACTGCCTGAATTTAAAATTGCGGACGTGGTGCATGACTTTAAAGCGCTCGAAACCGCCCGGGACGACGCGGCGAAGCTGATCCGCAGCGAGGTGTTCTGGAAGGATGAAAAATACCGGGCTCTCCGGGAATATCTTGAAGAGGCCGGAGCCTTTCAAAAAGATAAACTGGATTAGTGGTTGAAATGAAAGAAATCGGTCTATATACTACTATTAGTACCTACTCATAGAAGTGGATGATTATTATGGCCCGAAAAAACAAAAAGGCAAGACAGGAAGAGCTTCAGAGTGTCATTGCCTCTAATCCCTTTATTACCGATGAAGCACTTGCCCGGTCGTTTCAGGTGAGCGTTCAGACAGTCCGCCTGGACCGTCTGGAGCTCTCGATCCCGGAGCACCGGGAAAGAATCAAGCACGTAGCCAAGGAAAGGCTTGACGAAGTCAAGGCGCTGCCGATCGAAGAAGTGATTGGAGAGGTTATTGATCTCCATCTGGACCACGAGGCGATCAGCATGCTTGAAATTACGGAGGACCACGTATTCTCAAGGAACGGCATTGCCCGTGGGCATTACCTGTTTGCGCAGGCGAATTCCCTGGCTGTAGCCGTGATCAACGATGAACTGGCGCTTACGATGCGCTCGTCCCTTGAATTTAACCGGCAGGTGCTTCTGGGAGAACGAATTATTGCCAAAGCGGTCGTCACTAAAAAGACCGAAAGAAAAACATATGTTACGGTAACAAGCCGCGTGCAGGGGGAAGAAGTGTTTCAGGGCGATTTCGTCATGTACCGTTCCCACGCTGCTTCGGTGAGCGAATAAGGAGACTAAAAAATGAGAATTGTAGTCGATGCAATGGGCGGCGATCATTCTCCTAAAGCCCAGGTGGCTGGAGCAATGGCTGCTGTTCAAGCTTTTAAAGATATTGAGATTACACTGGTGGGCTCTGAGCCTCAAATAAAAAAACATTTGTCCAAGACAGAACGTATTGATATTTTGCATACCGATGAAGTGATTGACGGGGACGAGTCCCCGACTAAAGCCATTCGTCGCAAAAAGCAGTCCTCGATGGTTCTTTCCGTGCAGGAAGTGAAAGAGGGCCGGGCAGCAGCAGGTATTTCGTGCGGCAACACCGGAGCTTTTATGACAGCGGGTCTTCTGCATATTGGCAGAATACAAGGCGTGGAGCGGCCGGCACTTGCCCCGACGCTCCCGACGGTCGACGGCACGGGCTTTTTGCTGCTTGATGCGGGCGCCAATATGGATGCAAAAGCAACTCATCTGTACCAGCACGCGATTTTAGGCAGTACATATATGCAGCTGGTACGGGGGATTGAAAACCCTCGGGTGGGTCTTGTTAATATTGGCACGGAAAAGGGCAAGGGCAATAATTTAATGAAGGAAACGTACGAGATGCTCGAGCATGCTCCGGTTAATTTCGTCGGAAATGTGGAATCGAGGGATCTGCTGGACGGCGTCTGTGACGTAGCGGTCTGCGACGGTTTTTCCGGAAACCTTGTGCTGAAATCCATCGAAGGCACCGCGTCCACACTGTTTTCCCTGTTGAAAAAAGAATTTATGGCAAGCCTGCGGACAAAGCTTGCTGCTGCCATGATGAAAACAGGGCTGATGCATTTGCGCGAGAAAATGAATTACTCCCATCACGGCGGCGCTACGCTCGTGGGACTTCAGGCACCGCTGATTAAGTGCCACGGCTCGTCCGACCATGTATCCGTCTATCACTCGATCCGCCAGGCCCGGCAGATGGCCGAGGAAAACGTGACACACCTCATGCAGCAGCATTTAGAAGAGTAGGAGGCATCGCAATGGGAAAAACGGCTTTTATCTTTCCCGGACAGGGATCCCAGTTTGTTGGAATGGGAAAAGAGTTATATGACAACGCTCCAACGGCCCGTACGGTATTTCAGCAAGCGGATGAAGCGCTTGGATACAGTTTGACCGACATTATGTTTAACGGCCCGGAAGAAACATTAACCCAGACGGAGTACACCCAGCCGGCGCTGCTCACGATGAGCTCCGCCCTTCATGCGCTTGTGGAGGAACGCGGCGTGCAGGCTGATTATACCGCCGGCCACAGCCTCGGGGAATATTCGGCGCTTGTGGCTAATGGCGCACTCAAATTCGCAGACGCTGCTTCAATTGTGGCCAAACGCGGAAAATGGATGGCTGAGGCAGACCCCGACGGTAAAGGGACCATGGCTGCCGTCATGGGCATGGAGCGTGAAGATCTGCAGGAGCTTGCGGATGAAGCGACAGAAGCAGCGGATAAAGTACAGCTGGCCAACCTGAATGCTCCCGGGCAGATTGTTATCTCCGGGAGCCGGGAAGGCGTGCGTTATGTGGAGGAGCACGCCCCGGACCGCGGAGCGAAAAAAGTAGTGCCGCTGCAGGTTAGCGGTCCGTTTCACTCCTCATTTATGAAGCCGGCGGAGGAAAAGCTGGCAGAGGCGCTGCAAAACGTTGAGATCCGCGGTCCGCGCCGCCCGCTCATAGCGAATGTGGATGCCAAGGAAACCTCGGACCCATCCGCCATCCGTCAGCAGCTGATTGCCCAGGTCACCTCTCCGGTTCACTGGGAAGACTCGGTGCGCCGCCTGATTGACCTTGGAGTAACAGAATTTGTGGAAATTGGCCCTGGCAACGTCCTGAGCGGAATGATCCGGAGAATTCAGCGCCGCGGCCTGGATGTACATGCCGTACAGGACGAAGCATCGCTGGATAAATGGCTTGAAAAAAGGAGTGCATCGTCATGAATTTCGAAGGACAAAGCGTGCTTGTAACCGGAGCGTCAAGAGGAATCGGCAAAGCCATTGCCCTCGGCTTTGCCGCTCAGGGAGCAAACGTTGCGATCAACTACGCCGGCAGCCGGGAGAAAGCGGAGGAAACGGCTTCGCAGTGCGGGGAACATGGCGTAAAGACGCTTGTGATTCAGGCTGACGTTTCAAGTGAATCGGATGTCAAAGAGATGCTCAAGCAGGTAACAGAGGAATTCGGCGGTATTGACGTGCTTATAAATAATGCCGGTATCACGAAGGATAATCTGTTAATGCGCATGAAAGAAGACGAGTGGGATGACGTCATTGATACGAATTTAAAAAGTGTGTTCTTAACATCCCGGGCAGCCGCCCGTCCGATGATGAAGAAACGGGGCGGAACGATCATCAATATGGCTTCTGTCGTCGGCACAACTGGCAACCCCGGTCAGGCGAACTACACGGCATCAAAAGCCGGAGTTGTCGGGCTGACAAAAACACTCGCCCGCGAGCTTGCTTCGAGAAATATCCGGGTAAATGCTGTCGCACCAGGATTTATCTCCACGGAAATGACCGACGAACTCGAGGAAGGCACCAAGGAACAGATGATGCAGCAGATTCCTCTGCAAAAGCTCGGGGAGACGGAGGATGTGGCCAATACGGTGTTATTTCTCGCTTCAGACAGCGCCAAATATATGACCGGACAGACGCTTCATGTTGACGGCGGCATGGTAATGCCATAAAATATCGGTGACACAGCGGTTTCATTCGAACTCAGAAGTGGAATGAACGAATTGAAGCCGAAACGATTCTTTAAAGGAGGTGAAAGGAATGGCAGACACGTTGGAACGTGTGAAAAAAATCGTTGCAGACCACCTCGGAGTGGATGAGGCGAACGTCAATAAAGACGCGACCTTTAAGGAAGATCTCGGCGCGGATTCTCTGGATGTAGTAGAATTAGTCATGGAGCTGGAAGATGAATTTGATCTGGAAATTTCTGATGAAGAAGCAGAAAAAATTCAGACAGTCGGTGATGTAATCAATTACATAGAGAAGCAGTAATAGAAAGCAAGCCCACGTCCTGTGCAAGCGGGCTGGGCTTTTCTATGTAATACCCCGAAATTATTTTAAGGGAGGTTCATTTGTGCCAAAATCCACATCATCCAAAAGCCAGTCCAGGGAGAAAGCAGTATTTACGACCAGACAGAATGAACTTATGCAGTCGATACTCCGGGAGCTGCAGGTTTCATTTGCAGACGAGCAGCTGCTGCGGCAGGCTTTTACCCACTCTTCCTATGTAAACGAGCATCGTATGAAGCACGTAAGGGATAACGAACGCTTGGAATTTCTCGGCGATGCTGTATTGGAGCTGGCGGTTTCCAATCATTTGTTTCGCGAATTCCCTTCCATGACGGAAGGCGATATGACAAAGCTCCGCGCTGCAATGGTATGTGAAGCATCGCTAGCTAGCTTGGCCGAGGAATTGCAATTTGGAGACGTTGTCCTGATGGGCAAGGGCGAAGAAATGACCGGCGGACGCACCCGGCCGGCCCTGCTCGCAGATGTATTCGAATCATTCGTCGGAGCAATGTATCTTGATCAGGGGCTTTCAAACGTCGAACAGTTTCTGGAGCGCTTCGTCTTTCCTAAGCTCGACGAAGGGGCATTTTCCGTGACAGCTGATTATAAAAGCCAGCTGCAGGAATTCGTCCAAAAGGAAAATCTGGGCGTTATTTCCTATGAAATCACCGATGAGCAGGGGCCGGCCCACAACAGGGAATTTCATTCTGCGGTCTCTTTAAACGAGGAGCGCGCCGGTACCGGACGTGGACGCTCAAAAAAAGAAGCGGAGCAGCGGGCAGCCCAGGCTACCCTCGAACAGCTGCAGCGCCGCGAATAAAAGAAATCAAAAAAACAACCGCCAGTCGCTGGCGGTTGTTTAAATGTGCGGATCAGCCTTTGCGCAGATGACCAAGCTCGGAAACGATGGCCTGCATCTCGCTGACGCTGATATTATTTTTGGAGTCCACCATGTCGTAGATTTCTTTAATCTCATGGTATTGATCGACATCATAATGCTCCGGCTGCATAACCGAAACATTGACGATCTGTAATTTTTTCTGCAGTTCGGTAATCATGTAATCCAGGTTATCACGACTTGCTTGTTCTAAACTCATGCGAATTTCTTCTCCTCCACTCCGTCCAGTTTAAAAACCCGTGGGCCATCTGTTTATAAGGACCATACGGTGTTTTATGACAACGTTAATATTATTGTAGTGGTTTTTCCTGCGTTTGACAAAGGGGGATTTAGGTCGAGTTCTGCCGGCGTGCTTGTTGTGATAAAATATAAACAGCGGAGGACAGCGCCTGGAGCTGTCAGCACATACTATAAAATAAGAGGGGGCATACCTTTGTTCCTGAAACGAATAGAAATCAAAGGGTTTAAATCGTTTGCCGACCGTTTACATATTGATTTTAACCCCGGCATTACGACCGTCGTCGGCCCGAACGGCAGTGGCAAAAGCAATATTTCCGACAGCATCCGCTGGGTGCTCGGAGAACAGTCGGCCCGGTCGCTGCGCGGCTCCCGCATGGAAGATGTGATATTTTCGGGAAGTGACACCCGCCGGGGACTGAATATTGCAGAAGTAACGCTTGTGCTCGATAATGAAGACGAAAGCCTTCCGTATGAATACAGTGAGATAAGCGTGACACGCCGCCTTTACCGCTCCGGGGAAAGCGAGTATCTGCTCAACCGGACCAAATGCCGCCGCCGGGATATTATTGATCTGTTTATGGACTCCGGCATGGGAAAAGAATCTTTTTCGATTATTGGCCAGGGCCGGGTCGAAGAAGTGTTAAACAGCCGCCCGGAAGAACGGAGGGCGATGTTTGAAGAAGCCGCCGGGGTATTGAAATACAAGCAGCGCAAGCAGGAGGCGGAAAGAAAATTTGAGTCAACTGAGGCGAATCTGCATCGCGTGAAAGACATTCTGCATGAATTGAACGGGCAGATGGAGCCGCTGCAGATGCAGGCTTCGGCCGCGAAGGATTACCTGGCCAAGCGCGAGGAGCTTGAAGCACTGGAATCGGCTCTGCTCGTGCATGAAATTGAAGAGCTGCATTCCGATTGGAAAGCAGCCCAGGATCAGGAGAAAAAAGAAGAGCAGTACAACAGGCGCTGGAAGCAGAAAAAAGAACAGACGGAAGCGGGTGCCCGCAAAGCCCGGGCTTTCGAAGCACTGCTTGCCCGGTTCCACCAGCAGGTGCAAAGCGGCTACGTGGAAGCGGCCAGAAATCTCGAAAAACGTGAAGGGGACCGTAACCTTTCAAATGAACAGGGAAAACACGCAGCCGAAAAGCTTGAAGCAGAAAAAAAGGCTCTCGAAAAAGACGAGGCAAAGCTGAGCGAAATAACAAATGCTTACCGGGAGCAAAAAGAGCGGTATGAAAAAGAAAACGAAGCGCTCACGAATGGAATGAATGAGCTGCGCTCGGTTCAAAAGCAGCTGCGCTCCTACCAGGAAATGAACGGAAAAGACATTGAAAATGAAAAAAGCGAATACATTGAAAGACTCAATGAACAGGCGTCTGTAGGAAACGAGACCCGTTACGTAACAGATCAGAAGGCTTCTCTCGAACGGCGAATGCAAGCACTGAAAAAGGATAATCAATCGTTTCTTGAAGAGCGCGAGAGCTCCTTGAAGCTCGTTGAGAAGCAGAAAAAAGAAGAAGAAGTGCTTTCCCGTCAAACAGACAGCGCACACGCAGAGGCAGAAGCAGCCGGGAGAGAAGAAGAGCGCCTGAAGGAAAAATTAAAGGAGCAGGAAGATAAGCTGTATAAAGCGTACAGGTACGTCGACGAAAAAAAATCAAAAATCCGTATGCTTGAGGAAATGCAGGAGGAATATGCCGGCTATTACCAGGGGGCCAAGGAAATTTTAAAAGCCCGGGAACAGAAGCTTTCGGGAATTATCGGCTCGGTGGCGGAGCTGATGGATGTGCCGGGAGAATATGTGGAGGCGATGGAAACGGCACTCGGTGCCTCGCTGCAGCATATTGTGACCCGTACCGAAAAAGATGCACGCGAGGCGATTGCGTATTTGCGCAAGCATCAGAAGGGCAGGGCGACACTGCTGCCTTCCGAAACGGTGCGGCCGAGACAGGCCGACCGGACGAGCTATGAAAAAGCCCGGACGTTTACCGGTTTTATCGGAACGGCTGGAGAGCTTGTGCATATCCGCCCGGGATATGAGCATGTCCGCGATCAACTGCTCGGCCATATTTTTGTAGTGGACCAGCTGGAAACGGCGAACCGCCTGGCAGCAGCATGCAGCTATAAAATCCGTATCGTCACCCTTGAAGGAGATGTCGTAAACCCCGGGGGTTCGATGAGCGGTGGAAAAATGCAGAACCAGAAGGGCACGCTTCTCGAAAAACAGCGTGAGCTTCGGGAGTTAAAAAACAATTTATCGGAAATAGAAGAAAAAACCACAGCGTGGGAGAAGACCGTGGAGAATACGAAAGAGGCTGTAAGGAAGCAGAAAGTGGCTGCCGGCGACAAACAGCAGAAGACCCGGGAGTGCTCCAGCCAGCTCGAGGAGAAAAAAGAAGCGCGCCGTAAAAGTGAGCAGGAGCATGACCGTCTTGATTCCCGTCTTGGTATGTTTGACCGGGAATATTCCTCGCTTGAGGAAGAGAAAAAACGTCTTGATGAACGCCTTCAGGTGCTTGAAGACAACCGGATAAGAGTGGAAAAAACGATTACAGAGCTGAAAGCATCGATTGACGAGCTCGAGCAGGAACATTCCAGGCGCGGTGAGGAAGAAGCGGTGCTCCGGGAGCAGGAGACAGAAGGAAAAGTACAGACGGCAGCGCTCCGGGAAAACGTTTCTGCCCAGAATAAAGAAAAAGAGCGGCTGCACAGGGAAAAAGAGGAGCTTGAACAGGCGGTGGCCGGGCGTAAAGAGCGGGCGGCTGCCTGGGAGGAGCATTTAAATAACGACCACAGCGGCCAGAATTGGGATCAGCTAGTCGGGGAGGCGGAGGCAGCCAAGAAGGAAATTGAACGGCTGCAGGCACAGCTGAATGAACAAAAGGCTCGTGCAGCCCACGCTGCAGAACAGATCGAAGCAACAGCATCGGTTCAAAATGACCGCTTCCAGGAGAGCCGGGACCGTCTTCATGAAACAACGGTGCGCATAAACCGTCTCGATGTGGCGCTTGAAAATAAAATCACCTACCTGCAGTCGGAATATGAACTGTCGTTTGAACGGGCGAAGGAGAAGCATACGCTGCCGGTAAGTCCGGAGCAGGCAAAGGATGACGTGCATCTGCTTCAGATGGGCATCGAAGAGCTCGGTCCAGTGAACCTCGGGGCAATTGAAGAGTGCGAGCGGGTTACGGAGCGTTACCGCTTTTTAAGCAGCCAGCAGGAGGATCTGATGGAGGCGAGACAGTCGCTGCAGGATGTGATCGATGAAATGGACAAAGAGGTCACGGAGCGTTTTGCTGCTGCGTACCATGCCATACGCGAGGAATTTCAGCACGTTTTTGCGAAGCTGTTTGGCGGCGGGGAAGCGGATCTGGTGCTTACAGAACCGGAGAATCTGCTTCATACGGGAGTGGATATATCCGCCCGGCCGCCCGGTAAAAAAAGACAGCACCTGTCTCTGCTCTCCGGCGGGGAGAAGGCTTTAACAGCCATTGCGCTGCTGTTTGCCATTATTAAAGTAAAGCCGGCTCCGTTCTGTGTGCTGGACGAAGTGGAGGCCGCTCTTGATGAAGCGAACCTTGTACGCTTTGCGAAATACCTGCGCTCGTTCAGTGAAACGACCCAGTTTATTGTGATCAGCCACCGCAAGGCGACCATGGAGGAAGCCGACGTGCTATACGGAATCACGATGGAGGAATCAGGCGTATCAAAAATGGTATCTGTCCGCCTGGAAGAAGCGGATGAACTATTGGAAGTCTAAGGAGTGAAAAGTATGAGTCTTTTTCAGCGACTGAAAAAACGAATGGCCGGAGAAGCGGCAGAAGAAGAAGCCAGGGAAGAAGCGAAGCAGGAAGCGCAGGAAGCAGGCAAACAAGAGCCGGAAGAAGGGCGCGTCTCGCTTTCCAGCCGTTTCCGTGAAGGGCTGGCAAAAACAAGATCGTCGTTTTCCGAAGCGATGAATGAACTGTTCGCCCAGTACCGTGAAGTAAATGAAGACTTTTTTGAGGAACTCGAAGAAATCCTGATCAGCTCAGACGTCGGAGTCGAGACCGTAATGGAAATCATCGACGAGCTGCGAAACGAATCGCTCCTGAAAAATATTCGGACGACGGAAAAGCTCACCCCGCTGATTACAGAAAAAATGGCGGAAAAGCTGGACCGTACCGGAGAAGATTCCAAGCTGAACATGAATCCGGATGGAATGACTGTCATGCTTTTTGTCGGTGTAAACGGCGTCGGGAAAACGACAACGATCGGGAAAATGGCCCACCAGATGAAAGCAGAAGGAAAAAAGGTAGTTCTCGCAGCCGGGGACACGTTCCGGGCCGGGGCGATTGAGCAGCTTGAAGGCTGGGGAGAGCGTGCCGGAGTGGATGTTATCAAGCAGCAGGCCGGCAGTGATCCGGCGGCGGTCATTTACGATGCGATCAAGTCAGCCAAATCGAGACAGGCAGATGTGCTTCTCTGCGATACGGCGGGACGTCTGCAGAATAAGGTCAATTTAATGAATGAGCTTGCGAAAGTAAAGCGTGTAATCACGCGCGAAATTCCTGAAGCGCCTCACGAAGTGCTCCTCGTCCTTGATGCCACCACCGGCCAGAATGCCATGAGTCAGGCAAAAACCTTCCGGGAGGCAACGGAGGTTTCCGGCATCATATTAACGAAGCTTGACGGGACCGCGAAGGGCGGTATCGTAATGGCGATCCGTAACGAATTGAACATTCCGGTAAAAATGGTCGGACTCGGGGAAAAGCTGGATGATCTTCAGCCTTTTGAAGCGGAGGATTTCGTCTACGGGCTGTTTAAGGATATGATTGAACAGACACCGGCCGATGCAGAGGAGCGTTAGCATCCGGCCATGCAATTTCTTGACAAGAGCCGCTGTGGTTCGTAAGATGAACTGTAAAGTAATTGCACTTAACGCCAGAGGTGGTCTGCATGCTCGAAAAAACAGTTCGTATGAATTCACTGTTTGATTTTTACCAGCCGCTGCTGACAAACAAGCAGCGGCTCTATTTGGAAAGGTATTATTTAGACGACTTTTCGCTGGGTGAAATTTCGGAGGAATTTAACGTCAGCCGCCAGGCTGTCTACGACAATATCCGCCGCACGGAAACGATGCTTGAGGAATATGAGGAAAAGCTTGGCTTATATAAAAAATATCAGGAGCGCCTGGCGCTGTATGAGCAGTTAAAAGCGCTGGCTCCGGACGATTTCGCGGGGAAGGCGCAGCTGCTTGAAGCGGTAGAAACGCTGGAAAAATTAGAAGAGGAAGGGGTTTCGTAATGGCATTTGAAGGATTAGGCGAACGTCTGCAGTCCACGTTTGACCATATGAAGAGCCGTGGGAAAGTCACGGATGAAGACGTTAAAGCAATGATGCGCGAAGTACGGCTTGCGCTGCTTGAAGCAGACGTTAACTACAAGGTCGTAAAGCAGTTCGTCAACAGCGTGAAAGACCGTGCCACCGGCCAGGAAGTGATGAAAAGCTTAACGCCCGGCCAGCAGGTGGTCAAGGTGGTCAGCGAAGAGCTGACACAGCTGATGGGCGGCGAACAGGCTGAAATCGCAAAAGCGACTAAAGGGCCGACGGTAGTAATGATGGTCGGTCTGCAGGGTGCCGGGAAAACGACGACATCTGCGAAAATTGCGAATTATTTACGGAAAAATAAAAACCGCCAGCCACTGATGGCTGCAGCCGACGTCTACCGGCCGGCAGCGATTGATCAGCTCGAGACGCTCGGCCGGCAGCTGAACATGCCTGTCTTCTCTCTTGGAACCGAAGCTGATCCGGTTGATATCGCCAGACAGTCGCTTGCCAAAGCAAAAGAAGAGCATTACGACTATCTATTTATTGATACGGCCGGCCGTCTGCACGTGGATGATTCTTTGATGGATGAGCTGCAGCGCATGAAAGAAGCAGTCAATCCCGATGAAATCATGCTCGTGGTTGACTCAATGACCGGACAGGACGCAGTTAACGTGGCAGAAAGCTTTAACGAACAGCTCGGCATCACGGGTGTAACGCTGACGAAGCTTGACGGCGACACCCGGGGCGGGGCGGCGCTGTCGGTAAAATCGGTGACAGATAAACCGATCAAATTTGCCGGTACCGGAGAAAAGATCGACGCAATTGAACCGTTTCACCCGGAACGGATGGCTTCAAGAATTCTCGGCATGGGCGATATGCTCTCCCTGATTGAAAAAGCACAAACCAATGTGGATGAAGACAAAGCCAAAGAGCTTGAAAAGAAAATGCGGTCGCAGGAGCTGACATTTGACGACTTTCTGGAACAGCTCGGACAGGTGCGCAACATGGGATCGATGGAAGACATTATGAGCATGATCCCGGGCGCCGGTAAAATGAAAGGCCTCAAAAATGTGCAGATGGACGACAACCAGATTACCCGGGTCGAAGCAATCGTTCGTTCCATGACTAAACAGGAGCGTCAGCATCCGTCGTTGATGAACGCCAGCCGCAAGCGCCGGATTGCCAAAGGAAGCGGCACGACGATCCAGGATGTAAACCGTCTGCTGAAGCAGTTTGAAGACATGAAAAAAATGATGAAGCAGATGACTTCGCAGCAGAAGGGTAAGAAAAAAGGCAATTTCTCGATGCCATTCATGTAAAATTTTTATATGGCAAGGAAAAACACTTTACAGCACGCAAAGAAGCTATTATAATAAGCAAATGTGAGAAAAAAATGGAGGTGTTTGCATATGGCAACGCGCATTAGATTGAAGCGCATGGGCTCGAACAAGCGTCCTTTCTACCGTTTGGTAGTAGCGGATTCCCGGGCTCCACGTGATGGACGTTTTATCGAAGAAATCGGTACGTACAATCCGTTGACGAATCCTGCCGAGTTCCACGTGAACGAAGAGAAAGCTCTTAAGTGGATGCTCGACGGTGCTAAACCATCGGATACTGTTCGTAACCTGTTTTCGAAGGAAGGTCTTATGACCCGTCTTCACAACGAAAAGAACGCGAAGTAATAAGCTGAAAGATCGTCTGTGCCCCTCATTTCCTTTCGGAATGAGCAGGGAGAGGCGGTCTTTTTTTATGGATTCGTCAGGCCCGTATGCCTTCTGCCTGCAGAGAAAGCCCCGGGGAGCACTTGTTTGTGATAAAATAATACATATCAGGAAAGGATGAGTGGATGAAGTCTTTTGCCTACATAATACTCGAACGGATTGTGGATTATCCGGATGATATAGACATGACAGAATCGGAGGAAAACGGCCGGGTGCTGATTGAAGTGAGGGTTCATCCGGAGGATGCAGGCAAAGTGATCGGCAGGCAGGGCAAAACAATTCAGGCGGTAAGGACGCTCCTGCAGGCGAAAGCTTCGGCGGAAGGGAAAAACGTTCGTCTTACGCTGTTGAACGATCAAAAATAGCTCCCTGTTTAGCTGCCGCTTCGGGGCCCTTGAAGAGGTGATATAGTGCGTGTAATGAAAAAAATGAACGTTCACCATATTCTGACGGAAACATTAAAAGAGGAGCTGCAGGAAAAGTACGAGCAGCAGAAATCCCGGCTGCTGGAGGAGACAGAACAGCTTCGTTTTCAAAAACAAAAGCAGAACAAGGAACGCGAAACCGAGAACGGCCGCTGGTCTGCCATGGATAAATTCAACAAAGAAATTGAAAAACGAAAAGAGGAGCTGCAGCAGCTCTATTTTCTGCAGAATCAGCTCGAGCATCTCCCGGTCGGCTCAGAGCTTTCATTTGGCACGACGGAAGTGATGTTTGATATCGAGGTGGGAAGCCCGTGGCATGAAGGCGAGCACTGGGGGACCATTGTTGTGGAAGAGGGCATTGTAAAAGAAATCAGATCAAAACACAAAGCGAGTGACGAAGATGGAATGGTTTAATGTAGGCACGATTGTAAACACGCATGGCGTACGCGGGGAAGTCAGGGTAAAATCCGTCAGCGACTTTGAGGAGGACCGTTTTCAGCCGGGGCAGAAGGTCTACGTGGAGAAGCCGGAGGCAGAAGCCGGCTTTGAACCGCTGGTCATAAAAAGCTCCCGGCCGCATAAGCAGTTTATTCTGCTCACGTTCGAAGGGTTTCACTCGATTGATGACGTGGACTGGATGAAAAATGCGGTGCTTTCCGTGCCGGAAACGGAGCTTGCACAGCTTGAGGAAACGGAATATTATTTTCACGAAATTATTGATGCAGACGTCTACACGGAAGAAGGCACCCGCCTCGGTTACGTGAAGGAGATCCTGACCCCGGGGGCCAACGATGTGTGGGTGGTGGAGCCGGCAGAAGGACGGCAGGACATTCTGCTTCCTTATATCGAAGAAGTCGTCCAGCATGTGGATGTGGCCGAAAAGCGTATTACTGTAAGGATAATGAAGGGAATGCTGCCGGAATGAGAATGGATTTTTTAACCCTTTTTCCAGGGATGTTTGAAAGTGTGTTCAGCCACTCCATTCTTGCCCGGGCCGCTGAAAGAGGACACGTCTCCTTTCATACCCATGACATCAGGGACTACACAGAAGACAAGCATAATAAGGTGGATGACTACCCGTACGGCGGGGGCGCTGGTCTGGTATTGAAGCCGCAGCCGGTGTTTGACGCCGCCGCACAGGTAAAAAGCGCAGGTGATGCTCCGCCGGACCGAGTCATTCTTCTCTGCCCGCAGGGAAAGCCTTTTAAGCAGGAGGACGCCCGTGAGCTCGCCGGCGAGGAGAGGCTGTTGTTCATCTGTGGACATTACGAGGGCTATGATGAACGTATCCGCGAGCATTTAATTACGGATGAATACTCGATCGGCGATTTTGTACTGACCGGCGGGGAACTCGGCGCCATGGTCATGGCAGACAGCATTACACGCCTTTTGCCCGGAGTTCTCGGCAATGAACAGTCTGCCCATACGGACTCGTTTGAAGACGGGCTGCTGGAGTACCCGCAGTACACCCGTCCGGCGGACTTCCGCGGCATGACGGTGCCGGACATTCTGCTGTCCGGCGATCACGGAAAAATCGCTGAATGGCGGCAAAATCAGGCAATCAAAAGAACAAAAGAACGCCGGCCGGATCTTTGGGAAAAATACACCGATCAGACGTAAATCCGGCGGTTGATTCCGCCAGTGTAATATGCTATGATTCATTTTGTGACTAAATAGTCATCAATTACGGTGCTCCGCTGTTTTCATCGTGGACAAGAGCATGCGAGAGAAGGAGGCGAATACAAATGCAACAACTTATTCGCGACATAACGAAGGAACAGTTAAAATCGGATCTCCCGGACTTTCGTCCAGGTGACACTGTAGCAGTGCACTTGAAAGTTGTCGAGGGCTCCCGTGAACGTGTACAGGTGTTTCAGGGCGTCGTTATTAAACGTCGCGGCGGTGGCATCAGCGAGTCTTTCACCGTGCGTAAAGTTTCCTACGGAATTGGTGTGGAGAGAACTCTTCCGCTTCATTCCCCAAGAATCGACAAGATTGAAGTGAAACGCCGCGGTAAAGTACGTCAAGCTAGATTGTACTATCTCCGTAACCTGCGTGGAAAAGCTGCGCGTATCAAAGAACTTCGATAAGACACAGGAAAAAAAGCTGCAGCGGAGTATTCCGTCTGCAGCTTTTTTCATACGAATAAATTATGTAAAGAAAGGAATCGACCACATGAATGAACGCCGCTTTCCCATCAATTGGCTGCATCTTCTGACAGTAATTATGATTGCATTACTTATTGCGCTGGCAGCACGCTGGCTGTTTATAGCTCCAGTCGTTGTGAAAGGCGAATCGATGGAGCCGACCATTCATGATGAGGACCGGATGCTGTTGAATAAAACAAGCAAATGGCTGCACGAATGGGACCGTTTTGATGTGGTCGTTTTCCACGCCAACGATAAAGATGATTATATTAAACGGATCATCGGACTGCCGGGTGATACGCTTGAATACAGAAATGATAAGCTTTTTATTAACGGGGAGCAGGTGGATGAACCGTTTCTCGATAAACAGACCCTGGCAGCGGGGCCGCTCCCGGCGACCACCGATTTTACGCTGGAGGAGAAAACAGGCCGCAGCCGTATTCCCGAAGGAGAAGTGTTTGTCATGGGGGATAACCGGCCGAACAGCTATGACTCCCGGGCTATCGGACTCGTAGAGGAAGAGGAGATTGTCGGGGAGGCGGTCATAACATTCTGGCCGCTCAATCACATGTGGCCATCGCCATTTTAATTTGAAAGGAGGCAGAGGTATGGACATTCAATGGTATCCGGGGCATATGGATAAAGCCCAAAAAGAAGTGCAGAGCAAGCTAAAGCAGGTGGACGTGGTCATCGAGCTCGCAGATGCAAGAATCCCCCGGTCCTCGCGGAATCCGCTGCTTGAAACGATCATTCAGGATAAGCCTTCGGTCATCGTACTGACCAAGGCCGATCTGGCCGATCCGAAGGTAACCGAGGAATGGAAGCAGTATTACCGCGATCAGGGGATCGAGGCAGTCGATGTGGATTCCAAGCATAAGAAGGGTCTGCATGTGATCAAGGAAGCGGCGCTTAAGCAGACGGAACGTCTCCAGGCCAGATGGAAAAGAAAAGGTATTAAGCCACGGGCTATCCGGGCGATGATTATCGGTATCCCGAACGTCGGCAAATCGACGCTCATCAATCAATGGATCGGCAAAAAAACGGCTAAAATCGGTGACCGTCCGGGAATTACAAAAAATCAGCAGTGGCTGAAAATGGGTAAAGAAATGGATCTGCTCGACACCCCGGGCATTCTCTGGCCGAAGTTTGAAGACCCTTACGTTGGTGAACGTCTCGCAGCGACTGGCGCCATCAAGGATGAGCTTTTGGATCTGCAGGATATTGCTTATTTTATTATCGGTATCTGCCAGGAGTATTATCCAGAAAAGCTGCTTCAGCGCTTTGGGCTTGAGGACAAGCCGAGGGAAACGTCGCTGGAATGGTTTGAAGACATTGGACGTAAGCGGGGGGCACTGCTTGCGGGAGCGGAAATCGATTATGAAAAAGCAGGTGAAATGGTGGTACGCGAGTTCCGTGGAGGGCTGCTCGGCCGCATCAGTCTCGAACGGCCGGACGACGAAGCGGGCGAATAATTGAGCAGCAGAGGTGAAAATATTGGAGAAATGGACGATAACAGCTGTAAAGGAGTATTTAAAGACCCATGAGGATCCGGATGCGGGGCTTCTAAAGGCCTGGGCAGAGGACTCCCGGACCGGCGTCCAGAAGGAGCTGCAGCGGTATGCCAAACGACAGAAGCAGAAGCAGGAAAAGTATGAAGACTTTTGCCGGCGGCTTTCATTTGAACAGGACTATTGGAGCCGTGGCTTCCAGGCGGTGGCCGGGGTGGATGAGGTTGGGCGCGGGCCGCTTGCCGGGCCGGTGACTACCGCTGCTGTGGTGCTGCCAAAGGACATCAGTCTGGTGGAAGTAAATGACTCCAAAATGCTTTCCGCTAAAAAACGTGAAGAGCTCGAAGCAAAAATCAAAGAGGCGGCGGTCGCCTGGAGCGTCGTTCATATCGAGGCGGACGAAATCGACCGCCTGAATATATATCAGGCAACTAAAAAAGCTATGCGGATGGCAGTTGCGAACCTTGAGCCTGCTCCGGACGCTCTTCTCGTAGATGCGATGACCCTTCCATTACATATTGAGCAGCAGTCGCTGGTGCAGGGAGACAGCCGGAGCGTTTCGATTGCGGCTGCTTCTATTCTGGCGAAGGTGGAGCGGGACCGTTACATGCAGTATTATCATACGCTCTACCCGGATTACGATTTTGCCAGCAACAAGGGATACGGTACCCAGAATCATCTGGACGGCTTAAAGCGTCTCGGCGGGTGTGCCATCCACCGGTATTCGTTTCAGCCGGTAGCCGGGTACCGGCGTTCGTAAAAGGAGAGAAAACTTATGAAGCTGTCGCTGCCGTCCACGTACACCGGAAACCGTACAGGACAAACCGGAAATGAAGAAATTAAAGCCGGCCAGATTATTAAAGGCACTGTCAGGCAGCTGTATCCTGGCCAGCAGGCGGCGGTTACTGTGCACGGGAGGGTGTATCATGCTTCCCTCGAGGCACCGGTGGAAACCGGCAAATCATATTATTTTCAGGTGAAAAATGAGAACGGGCGGCAGGTATGGCAGGTGACAGCAAACGGAGCTGCTGCAGACAAAAGCCAGGAGCTCCTGAAGCAGCTCGGATTGCTGCCGGGAAAGCAGGAGCAGTACATAGTCCGCATGTTCGAACAGATTCAGCTGCCGGTAACGAGGGAGACGCTCCAGAAAAGCGTGCAGCTGCTTAAAGGAGAAGGCGCCGTCAACAAGCAGGGAATGCAGACAATTCAGTGGATGCTTGCCGCAGGCGCTCCCTTAAAAACATCTATCTTTCAAAGCGTTCATCAGGTGCTGCACGGTCCGTCGATGGCGCAGGATTTAACAGCGCTGCTTGCTCAGCATAAAACTTCTGACCCCGTTCATCAGTCTATAAGCAGTGCAGTGCTCACCCCGGGGAGCTTTAAAGAAAACATCGAAGCTCCGACAAAGCCGATGCAGCTGTACGCTGCGGTGGCAGCGGCGGCTGCGAGTGATAACCACGGACAGGCCGCCCAGCTGATCCACCGGTTATTTTCCAGCCTGCAGCCTCCGTTGAATGCTGAAGCATTTCTACAGCATATCGGCCAGGCTGCTATGAGCAGCGGTTCCGTGGAAAAATGGCTTCAGTCCCAGGTTGGGGACGCCGAGAGGCTGCATCAAACGGTCCAGCAGCCGCTTGGCAGTGCGCCGCAGCGGAGCGCGGCGGCTCTGATGAAGGCCTGGCACGCGATGATCCCGGAAGCAGTAACGGTGCTTGCGAATAAGCCGCAGATGGTGGAATGGCTGAAGAGTCACGCAGGAAGTGCCAGCTGGTCCTCCTGGGCAGAAAGCGGGAGCAAAGAGGCGATGCAGACGTCTTACAGGCATTTAGAGCAGGCACAGGCGCATATTATGTCGAGAAATGAATTTTCACCCCAGCACGAACGGACCGTCGCTCATGTGGCCGGTCAGCAGCTTATGCAGCAGGCCGATCAGGAGGCCTGGCTGCAGCAGCTCTCCCATCTTCCGGCGAAGTGGGGGGAAATGCTTTCGGATGCTGTCGTTCACTGGGAGGGAAAACGGACGGAGGACGGGAAGCTCGACCCGGACACTTGTCATATTTTATTTCAGCTTGAAATGGACCGGCTCGGCGTTTTAATCGCCGACGTGCAGATTTATAAACGAAACGTGACGGTAAACATCAGCAGTGAAAATCCGCGCCCGGAGCAGCCGCTGCATCTTTTTCAGCCCATGCTGAAAACGGCGATGGCTTCGTTAAATTACCAGCTGGTGTCGCTTCAGTGGCATGAGGAAGAAGAGCCTGCGGAAAGGCCGAAGAGCCGGGAAGCCGGACTGAAAGGAGCATTTGATATTCGGATATGACCTCCAACCAGAACTGGACAACGAAAAAAGCAGTGGCACTGAATTACAGGCAGAATATCTCGCAGGCACCGGCAGTCAAAGCGAAGGGGCGGGGATGGACCGCAGAACGAATTATCGAAGCGGCTGCTGAACATAATGTTCCGGTGCATAAGGATGCCGGTCTTGTACATATGCTTCATGAGCTGGAATGGAACGAAGAAATTCCGGAAGAGCTGTATGAAGTGGTGGCAGAAATCTTCGCCTTTATCTACCGGATGGATAAAAAAACAGCCGGGCAAAATGAAAACTAAACCGCGCGACAGAAACTTTCACGGAAATGTTGAATTTTTTTCTAAATTTCTATACGATAAAGGATGTGTGGGAAGCAGCGAGGCCGCTTGCAGGCTTTCGCTCTGCCCAGATTCGATTTTGTAATCACTTACACAGTCGATAGAAGGATTCGTATTGTAACGGTGAGGGGGAAAAAGCATGAATATTCATGAGTACCAGGGAAAAGAGCTCCTTCGTAAATACGGAGTAGCAGTCCCTAACGGAAAAGTTGCATTTACGGTAGATGAAGCAGAAGCAGCCGCAAAAGAACTGGGTTCTGACGTAACAGTGGTAAAAGCCCAGATCCACGCAGGTGGAAGAGGGAAAGCCGGCGGGGTGAAGCTCGCTAAAAACCTTGATGACGTCCGCAAGTATGCTGACGAAATCCTCGGCAAAACACTGGTTACTCACCAGACCGGCCCGGAAGGTAAAGAAGTGAAGCGTCTTTACATCGAAGAGGGAAGCGACATCAAGAAGGAATACTACTTAGGTGTTGTGCTCGACCGGGTATCGTCCCGTATTGTGATGATGGGATCTGAAGAAGGCGGAACAGAAATCGAAGAAGTAGCTGAAGAAAATCCGGAAAAGATCTTCCGTGAATACATTGATCCAGCTATCGGTATGCAGCCTTACCAGGCCCGTCGTATGGCATTTAACATGAATATACCGACAGACCTTCTAAAGGAAGCAGTGAAATTTATGCTTGGCCTGTCCAAAGTATTTATCGACAATGACTGCTCGATCGCGGAAATTAACCCGCTTGTAACGACCGGGGACGGGAAAGTAATGGCACTCGATGCGAAATTCAATTTCGATTCCAACGCACTTTACCGTCAAAAAGAAGTGCTTGATTACCGTGACCTTGATGAAGAGGATCCAAAAGAGATCGAAGCCTCCAAATACGACTTAAGCTACATTGCCCTCGACGGCAATATCGGCTGCATGGTCAATGGTGCCGGTCTTGCGATGGCTACGATGGATATCATCAAGCACTACAGCGGCGATCCGGCGAACTTCCTGGATGTCGGCGGCGGTGCGACGGCTGAGAAAGTAACGGAAGCATTTAAAATTATCCTTGAAGATGATGCGGTTAAAGGCATTTACGTGAACATCTTCGGTGGAATCATGAAATGCGACGTCATCGCTGACGGGGTAGTGGAAGCTACGAAGCAGACTGGATTAGAGATTCCGCTTGTTGTACGTTTGGAAGGCACGAACGTAGAAAAAGGCAAAGAAATTCTGGAAAAATCCGGATTGAATATTACAGCAGCGGACTCTATGGCAGACGGTGCGCAAAAAATTGTTTCGTTAGTTCAATAGAAAGGCAGGGACCATCGACCTATGAGCATTTATATTAATCAGGACACAAAAGTAGTTGTTCAAGGAATTACAGGATCTACCGGCCTCTTTCACACTCAGCAGGCGTTAGAGTACGGTACGAAAATCGTCGGCGGCGTGACGCCGGGTAAAGGCGGCACGGAAGTTGAAGGCGTACCGGTCTTCAACACGCTTGATGATGCAGTGGAAGCAACCGGTGCTACCGTTTCGGTTATTTACGTTCCGCCTGCTTTTGCAGCGGACGCGATCATTGAAGCAGTGGACGCAGATCTAGATCTTGCCATCTGCATCACTGAAGGCATCCCGGTTCTTGATATGATTAAAGTGAAACGCTTTATGGAAGGCAAGCGCACCCGCCTTGTCGGTCCAAACTGCCCGGGCGTTATTACCCCGGACGAATGCAAAATCGGCATTATGCCGGGCTACATTCATAAAAAAGGACACGTAGGTGTTGTTTCCCGTTCGGGTACCCTGACGTATGAAGCCGTAGACCAGCTTACTAAAGCAGGCGTTGGCCAGTCGACAGCTGTCGGTATCGGCGGCGACCCTGTAAATGGCACAAGCTTTACCGACGTGCTTCAGGCCTTTAATGACGATCCGGACACAGAAGCCGTGATCATGATCGGTGAAATCGGCGGTACAGCCGAGGAAGAAGCAGCTGAATGGGTCAAGCAGAACATGACCAAGCCAGTAGTCGGCTTTATCGGCGGTGCCACAGCGCCTCCAGGAAAACGGATGGGCCACGCCGGCGCGATTATTTCCGGCGGTAAAGGTACCGCAGAGGAAAAAATCAAAACGTTAAACGAAAGCGGCGTGCAGGTAGCAGCGACACCGGCAGAAATCGGTGATACGATGATCAACGTTCTGAAAGAACGCGGCCTGTACGAAAAATGCCTCACCCACGAACCACAAGTATAAATCAACCGCCCTCCGCTGCCTCTTTCGGGCAGGCGGAGGGTTTCTTTTACTCCCCGTATTTCCCCGAGGAACCATCACCCCCAGGAAAGGACTATCCCCTATGCAAAATCTCTCCTTTAATGAACGACTTCTGGCTGTACACGAATTTCCCCATTTTCAATGGAAGCACGTCACAGAGCTGCTCCGCCGCGACCGCGAATTGCTTCTCCCTTTTACGCACCCTCATCTTCTGCCCGTAAGCAGCGCCCATCGGACTGCCTGGTGGAAATATATGTCCCAGCTTAACTTCCAGCAGCGGCTCACGTGGCACCGTGAGCAGGGCACCGGGTGGATTACATATTTTGACGACTGCTATCCGTCGTCCTTAAAATCAATTTACGATGCGCCGTGGGTGTTATACACGAAGGGAAACACAGAGCTGCTGCAGGACAGTCCCCGGCTTGCGGTAGTCGGCTCCCGGAGCATGACTTCTTACGGCAGAGCAGCGGTGGAAGCATTTCTTCCCCGCAGCCAGGTGCAGATTGTCAGCGGACTCGCGAGAGGCGTAGACGGGCACGCCCACCGTCAGGCATTAAAAACAGGAGCGCCGGCTATTGCGGTGCTTGGCTCCGGGTTTGGCCGTATTTATCCAAAGGAGCATCTCGCTCTGGCGAAAAATATTGCTGCCGCGGGGCTGCTTTTGAGCGAATATCCCCCGGACAGATCGCCGAGAAAGTGGCACTTTCCGGCCAGAAACCGTATTATCAGTGGTCTGTCTGATAAAATATTTGTGGTGGAAGCAGATGTGAACAGCGGTTCCCTTATCACAGCATCGCTTGCACTTGAGCAGGGCAGGGAGGTCTGCGCGCTGCCGGGTCCGGTGTTTTCCAGGCAGAGCGCGGGCACGAATAAGCTGATTTACGATGGCGCCCTCCCGGTCCTTCAGCCGGAGGATTTACATATTAGCCGCCGGCCGCACAGTGCTTCATAACAGTTGACCGAATTGAAACGTAATTTTAAATTTTCCGTATGTTATGCTAGACACGTCCGGGAAACTGTGAAAGAATAATTGTGATTTCAAGCACAAAACGCACTGAAACAAGTCAGATCATAAAAGCATCACTATTTGACAGAGCAATTTATTCACGTTAATAATGGTAATATTTCATTGAGACAAAGGGGAGAAGAGGAATGGCCGACTATTTAGTCATCGTGGAGTCTCCCGCAAAAGCAAAAACAATCGAAAAGTATTTAGGGAAAAAATATGCAGTGAAAGCTTCAATGGGGCACGTAAGAGACCTGCCAAAAAGCCAGATGGGAGTCGACACTGAAAACAATTATGACCCGAAATATATAACGATACGCGGGAAAGGTCCAGTTTTAAAAGAATTAAAAACGGCTGCAAAGAAAGCGAAAAAAGTATATCTCGCAGCCGACCCTGACAGAGAGGGTGAAGCTATCGCCTGGCATCTGGCGCACAGCTTAAACATTGATGAGGATTCGGAATGCCGCGTCGTTTTTAACGAAATTACAAAAACGGCGGTGAAGGATGCGTTTAAGCACCCCCGCTCCATCAATATGGACCTGGTGGACGCCCAGCAGGCCCGCCGGATACTTGACCGGCTCGTTGGCTATAACATCAGCCCATTACTATGGAAGAAAGTGAAAAAAGGGCTGAGTGCCGGACGGGTACAGTCGATTGCCGTGAAGATGATCATTGACCGGGAAAAAGAGATTAAGGCGTTTATACCGGAAGAATACTGGAGTATTAATGGAACGTTTTCGGACGGGGACGCGGAATTTGAAGCGAAATTTCACGGCACAGCCAAAGAAAAGCAGGCGCTTGCCTCCCGGGAGGACGTCGATGGCGTGCTTCAAAAGATGAAGGGCGACCAGTTTGAAGTAACAAAGGTTACGAGAAAAGAACGCAAACGAAACCCGGTACAGCCGTTCACCACCTCGTCCCTGCAGCAGGAGGCTGCGAGAAAGCTCAATTTCCGGGCGAAAAAGACGATGATGGTCGCCCAACAGCTGTATGAAGGTATTGATTTAGGCAAACCGGCTGGCACCGTCGGTTTGATCACGTACATGCGTACCGACTCCACCAGGGTTTCCCAGACCGCCAAGGAAGAAGCCCGGACGTTTATTACAGAGAAATACGGCGAGGAATACGTACGCCAGGGAGAGCGCAAGAATGCCAAAAGCACCAACAGCCAGGACGCCCACGAGGCGATCCGGCCGACGTCCATCATGTATGAACCAAAACAGGTGAAAAGCTCGCTCTCAAGAGACCAGTACCGGCTGTATAAGCTTGTCTGGGAACGTCTGGTGGCAAGTGAAATGGCTCCGGCCGTGATGGACACAATGTCGGTGGACCTTGATAATGAAGGCGTGCTTTTCCGGGCGACCGGCTCGAAAGTGAAATTCCCCGGCTTTATGAAGGTGTACGTGGAAGGTCAGGATGACGGGAAAAAAGAAGAGGATAAAATGCTTCCGGACCTCCAGGAGGGCCAGATGGTCACACGGACGGATATGGAAGAAAATCAGCACTTTACCCAGCCGCCGCCGCGTTATACAGAAGCACGGCTCGTGCGGACGATGGAGGAAATGGGGATCGGCCGGCCGTCAACGTACGCTCCGACACTCGATACAGTGCAGCGCCGGAACTACGTAGCGCTTGAAGAAAAGCGTTTCGTGCCGACCGAGCTCGGCGAAATTGTCATGGATCTGGTCGTAGAATTCTTCCCGGAAATTCTCGATGTGGAATTCACCGCAAAGATGGAAAACGATCTTGACTATATTGAAGAAGGAAAACAAAATTGGATTGAAATCATCGACGAATTTTACCAGGGATTTGAGCCGAGGCTGAAAAAAGCTGAGGAAGAAATGGAAGAAGTCGAAATCAAAGATGAGCCGGCAGGCGAAGACTGTGAACAGTGCGGCCATCCCATGGTTTATAAAATGGGCCGGTACGGAAAGTTTATGGCCTGCTCCAATTTCCCGGAATGCCGTAATACAAAAGCGATTGTTAAAGATATCGGCGTGAAATGCCCGAAATGTAAAGAGGGAAATGTCGTTGAACGCCGAAGTAAGAAAAAGCGGATCTTTTATGGGTGTGACCGGTATCCGGACTGCGAATTCGTGTCCTGGGATAAACCGATTGCCCGGCCGTGTCCGAAATGTGAAAATATGCTCGTAGAGAAAAAGACGAAAAAAGGCGTACACGTCCAGTGCTCTGAATGTGATTATAAAGAAGAACCAAATTAAAAAATGACTGGTTACAGCGCAGGTCTGACTGCTTCCGAAAGGAATAGTTGCCTGCGCTTTCAAAAGGGAAAGGAGTTTTTATCATGAAAAGTACATCTGTTCATATCGTCGGTGCAGGACTGGCTGGAAGCGAAGCGGCATGGCAGCTTGCTAAACAGGGCGTGCCGGTCGTACTTCACGAGATGCGTCCGAACAAACAGACGGCCGCCCATCATACTGATAAATTTGCGGAGCTGGTCTGCAGCAATTCCCTGCGCGCCAATAATCTTACAAATGCCGTCGGCGTATTAAAGGAAGAAATGAGACATCTCGACAGCGTGATTATCGAGGCAGCAGACGCGGCTTCGGTACCGGCAGGCGGCGCCCTTGCCGTCGACCGGCATGAATTTGCCGCTAACGTCACGGAAAAAGTCAAAAATCATCCGCTCGTGGAAGTCGTATCGGAAGAAGTGACCCATATCCCGGATGAACCGGCGATTATTGCCACGGGACCACTGACCGCCGAGTCGCTATCCGAGGATATTTTTAAGCTGACCGGCGAAGAGCATTTGTACTTTTACGACGCAGCCGCGCCGATTGTGGAAACAGACAGCATCGATATGGATAAAGCGTACGTGAAATCCCGGTATGATAAAGGGGAGGCTGCGTACATCAACTGTCCGATGACCGAAGAGGAATTTGACCGTTTTTACGATGCACTGGTGGAAGCAGAAGTCGTGCCGCTGCGTGAATTTGAGAAAAACATCTTTTTTGAAGGCTGCATGCCGGTCGAGGAAATTGCCCGCAGAGGCAAAAAGACCCTCCTGTTCGGCCCGATGAAGCCGGTCGGCCTGGAGCACCCGGAAACAGGGGAGCTCCCGCACGCCGTCGTGCAGCTGCGCCAGGACAACCAGGAAGGCACGCTTTTTAATATTGTCGGCTTCCAGACTCACCTCAAATGGGGACCGCAGAAAGAAGTAATCCGCTTAATCCCGGGACTTGAAAATGCCGACATCGTCCGCTACGGCGTGATGCACCGGAACACGTTTTTAAATTCCCCGAACTTCCTGAACCCGACCTACCAGACGAAGGCCCGCAGTGATTTGTTCTTTGCCGGACAGATTACCGGGGTGGAAGGCTATGTGGAATCAGCTGCTTCCGGTCTGGTCGCCGGATGGAACGCGGCTAAACAATATTTGCAGGAGGACACGGATACCTTCCCGACGGAAACGGTGATTGGTGCCATGAGCCACTATATTACGACAGCCGGCGCCAAAAACTTCCAGCCGATGAACGCTAACTTCGGCCTGCTGCCGGCCCCGGAGCAAAAAATCAAAAACAAGCGGGAGCGCAACGAATACTACGCAGAACGGGCTCTGGATGCCATTCAGAATTTTAAGAAAAAAGTCCAAATATGATTGCTAGGCTCCATGGTTTATGATACGATTTACTAGCTTTTGTCTTCATAAGGCGTAACAGACGCGCAGAAGGAAGCAGAAAGCGTAAAGGAGCAAAAAGCTGATGAACCCGTTATTAACCTGGAGGGAGGAATTTTTCCGCTACCTGGAACTGGAAAAAAACATTTCCTCCTATACGAAAACAGCTTATGAACAGGATTTGATGGAATTTGAAGCATTTATGCAGCAGGAAGGCTGGAAGCACGTGGAGGAGGTAGATCCAACCCTCGTCCGTCTCTACTACAGCAGCATGTACGACCGCTCGTATGCAAGAGCGACGGTAGCGCGGAAAATCTCCGCGCTGCGTGCGTATTTCCGCTATCTGCAGCGCGAGGATTATATTGAACAAAATCCGTTTATCGGTGCGAGCCATCCAAAAAAAGAGCGGCCGCTCCCCCATTTTTTATATGAAGAAGAGATCGAATCGCTGTTTGCTTCATTTGATATGAGCAAGCCGCTTGATATCAGGGATAAAGCTATTATGGAGCTGCTTTATGCAACAGGCATGCGCATCAGTGAATGCCAGCAGCTGCAGGCCGATGACCTCGATGATTACCTTGGCACCATTCTTGTGAAGGGTAAAGGCCGGAAGGAGAGGTACGTGCCGGTAGGAAGCTTTGCCCAGGAAGCCGTCGAGCTGTACAAAACGAACGTGCGGCCGGAGCTGGCAGCCAAAAGCAAAGTGCCGGCCGGCCAGCTGTTTTTAAACGCCCGTGGCGGCCCGCTGACCGACCGCGGGTTCCGCCATGTTATTAACGAACGGGTGAAAAAGGTTTCGAGCACGCTTCGTATTTCTCCTCATGACCTGAGGCACACGTTTGCGACACATCTGCTCAATCACGGGGCGGACCTCCGGGTCGTGCAGGATCTGCTTGGCCATGCCAATTTATCCACGACCCAGATTTACACCCACGTAACTAAAGAACGGCTCCAGGATGTGTACCGACAATCACATCCAAGAGCAGAAAGGAAGCGTGAATAACTAATGGAACCATCCTTTCACGCCACAACGATATACGCTGTTCACCACGACGGTAAAGGAGCAATGGCCGGCGACGGCCAGGTAACGCTCGGCCAGCAGGTGGTCATGAAGCATACCGCACGAAAAGTGAGAAGGCTGTACAACGGGAAGGTACTCGCCGGATTTGCCGGCTCGGTGGCTGATGCGTTCACCCTGTTTGACTTGTTTGAAGAAAAACTGGAGCAGTGGAGCGGCAATCTGCAGCGGGCGGCCGTCGAGCTTGCCAAGGACTGGCGCAGCGATAAAACGCTGCGGCGGCTTGAAGCGATGCTCATTGTCATGGATAAATCCACGATGCTTTTGGTCGCGGGCACAGGAGAAGTGATCGAGCCGGATGATAACATGCTTGCGATTGGCTCCGGAGGCAATTATGCGCTCAGCGCCGGACGTGCACTCAAAAAGCATGCCACGCATCTGAGCGCCCGGGAAATGGCCGAAGCCTCACTTGAGACAGCAGCAGACATCTGTGTTTTCACCAACCATGAAATCATTATTGAAGATTTGGAATCTTAAAACATAGTCCGCTAAGGGGGCTTATTAATGGAAATTTCGATGACACCCAAACAGATTGTAGAACGGCTCGACCAATATATTATTGGCCAGAATGAAGCGAAGCGTTCAGTCGCGGTCGCTCTTCGCAACCGGTACCGCAGGAGCAAGCTGCCAGAACAGCTCCAGGAGGAAGTAACACCGAAAAATATTCTGATGATCGGGCCGACGGGCGTAGGGAAAACAGAAATCGCCCGCCGGATTGCAAAACTTGTCGGCGCCCCGTTTTCAAAAGTCGAAGCCACTAAGTTCACGGAAGTCGGCTATGTCGGCCGCGACGTGGAATCGATGATCCGGGATCTGGTGGAGGTTGCCGTACGTATTGTAAAGGAAGAAAAAACAGCCTCCGTGCAGGAGAAGGCGGAAAAAGCTGCGAATAAAAAAATCGTCCGGCTGCTCGCACCGAGAAAACGCAAAAATCGTCAGGCGGACAGCAGCTCCGGCAACCCGTTCGGCATGCTTTTTCAGCAGAATGATGACAATGAGGAAGAAGAAGAAACGGACACGCCGGACAACAGTGATCTTCGTGAGCAGCGCCGCCAGCTGCAGAAGCAGCTGGAGATGGGCGAGCTTGAAGACCGCAAAGTAACCATTGAGGTCGAGCAGCAGTCCGGCTCGATGGGAGACATGTTTCAGGGCGGCGGCATGGAGCAGATGGGCATGAACATGCAGGAGATGCTCGGAAACATGATGCCAAAGAAAACGAGCAGCCGCACGCTGCCCGTGCGCGAAGCACGCAAGGTGCTGACCGAGCAGGAAGCCCAGAAAATGATCGATATGGACGAAGTGAGCACGGAAGCTGTTTACCGCGCGGAGCAGCTGGGAATTGTGTTCCTGGACGAGATTGATAAAGTGACCGGCAAAAAGGAAAGCAGCAGTGCGGATGTGTCGCGTGAAGGCGTACAGCGGGACATTCTGCCGATTGTGGAAGGCTCCACGGTCAATACCAAATACGGCCCGGTGCGTACCGATCATATGCTGTTTATCGCCGCCGGTGCTTTTCATACAGCCAAGCCTTCCGATTTAATTCCTGAGCTGCAAGGAAGATTTCCGGTGCGTGTCGAATTAGATAACTTAGGAGCAGCAGATTTTGCCCGGATTCTGCGGGAGCCGGATCAGGCTCTGACCAAGCAGTACCAGGCACTCATCCGCACCGAAGGCATTGAAGTAACATTTACAGACGAAGCTGTCGAAACCATTGCAGAATTAGCGGAAGCAGTCAATCAGCAGACAGAGAACATCGGCGCGAGGCGGCTGCATACACTGCTTGAAAGACTGCTCGAAGATCTGTCCTTTGAGGCTCCGGAAATTACTATGGACGCTATCACCATCACGCCGGAGTACGTCAATGATAAACTGGCAACGATCGCCAGGGACCGGGACGTCAGCCGGTACATTTTGTAGCATAAATCAGGAGGAGAATCAGCATGGATTTGTTAACGAGAAGCAGAAGAATTAATGAAATGTTACAGAAAACACAGGGGGACCACGTCAATTTTAAGGACATGGCCGAAACTCTTCAGGAAATTATCGGGGCCAATGTGTTTGTGGTCAGCCGCCGCGGAAAGCTGCTCGGCTACTCGATCGAGCAGGAAATCGAGCACGAAAAAATGCAGCGGATTTTAGAGGAGCGTCAGTTTCCGCAGGAATACACCTCCGGCCTGTTCGGCATCAATGAAACCTCGCCGAACCTGGATGTACAGAGCGAATATACGGCATTTCCGCAGGAAAGCGCCGAATTATTTGCCTCCGGACTGACTACGATTGTACCGATAGTCGGTGGCGGCCAGCGTCTTGGCACACTCGTACTGGCCCGGTTGAGCGAAACGTTTGATGATGATGACCTGATCCTTGCCGAGTACGGGGCGACTGTGGTTGGAATGGAAATTCTTCATGAAAAGACACAGGAGATTGAAGAGGAAGCAAGAAGCAAAGCGGTCGTTCAGATGGCCATCAGCTCCCTGTCCTACAGCGAACTTGAAGCCGTTGAGCATATTTTCGAAGAACTCGACGGCAAGGAAGGGCTGCTTGTAGCGAGTAAAATCGCCGACCGTGTCGGCATCACCCGTTCTGTGATCGTCAACGCTCTGCGCAAGCTTGAAAGCGCGGGTGTCATCGAATCGAGATCCCTCGGCATGAAAGGGACCTATATTAAAGTATTAAACAACAAGTTTTTGTATGAACTCGAGAAAATTAAAAGTAACGATTAACGGCTTAAGAGCGATCCTTTCATGGGTCGCTTTTTTTATGTCTCTGAAAAAGAAAAAATTCGTGCTGTAACATTTTCTGCAGGGAAAAACTGAATATTATACAAGCAAATAAGCACGATGAGGATAAAAGAACTACAAAAAAGTAGTTTAACCACTTAGACGGAAGTTACTGAAATGCAAAAACGGCAATATTGGTTAGACAAATGTACATTTTTTCTATACAATTTAGGAAGTAATGCTCATATAAAAATATTTAACTGAAACTTTAGTATTAATAAAAAAGCCAGAGGTGAGAAAATGGAACTGTTCCAGTCCGGGACTTGGCAGAAATTGCAGGCAGGTGTCGAAGGGGCTTCGCTCAGACAAAAAGCAATTACGGATAATATTGCTAATATTGACACACCGAACTACAAAGCAAAGGAAGTCTCCTTTCAGGATATGTTAAAGGAGGAAAGCAGCAGTCAAATGGAAGCCATGCGAACAAATGAAAAACATTTCCCTTTTCAGAATAATCATAATACTCCAAGCGTATACGAGCAGCGGGGCAATACATACAACAATAACGGAAACAACGTAGACATTGATAAAGAAATGACCGAGCTTTCGGAAAATCAGCTGCATTATAACGCCATTATCGATCGTATTAACGGAAAATTCGGCGGTATTAAATCAGCTATCCGGGGAGGGTCATAAGCATGTCTATTTTTAATGGAATTCAGGCTTCCGGTTCAGCCTTGACGGCCCAGCGCCTGCGGATGGATGTTGTAAGCTCCAACCTTGCAAATGCGGATTCAACGAGGGGTCGTCTCGTCGATGGGGAATGGCAGCCATACCAGCGCAAAACCGTTTCTATGAGTCCGAAGCAGGACAATTCTTTTCAGTCAAATTTAACGAAGGCATTGAATGATCAGGGCGGCGTGCGCGTGTCGGAAATAGGAGTGGATGACGCCCCCTTCGATGAGGTCTATCAGCCTGAGCATCCCGATGCCAATGAAGAAGGCTACGTACAGATGCCGAACGTGGACCCCTTAAAAGAAATGACGGACCTGACCTCGGCCTCGCGTTCGTACGAAGCAAACGTCACGGCGCTCAATGCCAATAAAAACATGATGATGAAAGCACTCGAGATCGGTAAAAACTAACGACGAAAGGAGGAGTACGGATGGAAATCAATAATATTCAGGCTCCCGTCATGAAAACAGCGAATGAGGCGGGCGGGGCCACCGTAAAGGAAACCAGCGACTCGTTTCAAAAAGCGATGAGCGAGGCGATGAGTAAAGTCAATGAGGCCCAGCTGGAGTCGGACCAGATGACAGAAAAACTGGTAACCGGGGAAGCGGACAATCTGCATGACGTAATGATTGCTGCGGAAAAAGGAAGTATCTACATGCAGACGGCCACCGAGGTGAGAAATAAGGCAGTGGAAGCTTACAAAGAAATGATGCGGATGCAGGTGTAATCGTAAAGAGGAAGGTATGAAGCGGAGTTATGAAAGAAAAATGGAAAGAGTACAGCCAAAAGGCAAAAACGTATTGGGGCAGCCGCAGTAAAAAACAAAAAAGAATATATATTTTTGGCACGACGGCGATCTTTCTTTTTCTCCTCATCAGCATACTGCTGTTTTCGCGGACAAACTTTGAGCCTCTTTACACCGACCTGGCACCGGAAACAGCAGGAAGCATCAAAGAGACACTGGACACCCGCGGGGTGAAATATGAAATATCAAATGAAGGGACCACCATCAGTGTGCCAAAGGAGCAGGTGGACGCATTAAAGGTGGATCTGGCGGCTGAGGGACTTCCGCAGGACGGAGCGATTGACTACAGCTTTATTGAAGATCAGACCGGCTTCGGAATGACGGACAACGAATTTTCCGTTATGGAGCGGGCGGCGCTCCAGACCGAGCTTGAGGCGCTGATTTCCAACATGGACGCGGTGGAAAGCACTGATGTAATGATCAATATGCCGGAGGAAGCCACATGGGTGGCCGAGGAGGCCGAAGCAGCTACTGCATCGGTGACCGTTGATTTGAGCGGTACCGGGGAGCTGGATCAGGAGCAGGTGAAAACCCTGTACAACCTGGTATCCAAAAGCGTACCTGATCTGCCGGTGGAAAACATTGATATCAGTGATACGAGCATGAACTATTATACATATGAAGAAAACGGGGCGTCCGGCTCAGCGATGGATCAATATGAGGACCAGCGTGCGGTTCAGCAGGACATCGAAAAGGATATCCGCCGGGAAGTCCAGCAAATGCTTGGTACCGTGGCCGGGCAAAATAAAGTGATGGTATCGGTAACGACAGATATCGACTTTACGAAGGAAAACCGGGAAGAAGACCTGGTGGAACCGGTGGATGAAGAGACAATGGAAGGCATTGCCGTTAGTGCCGAAGAAGTGGCTGAAGCCTATGAGGGCGTGGATCCAGTCGAAGAAGGGGAAGCAGGAGCCGGGGAGGAGGACGTAGCCAACTACCCGGCCGGTACTGAAGCAGCCGGTGACTCCGAGCGGACCGAGGAGCGAATCAACTACGAAGTGAATCGTATACATAAAGAGATTCAGGAAAGTCCGTACAAGCTGCGCGACCTCGGTATTCAGGTGATGGTGGAGCCACCGGATCCGGAAGATCCAAATTCTTTAGAACCGGAAACGATGGATAATATGCAGGCGATGCTTGAGACAGTCATCAGTACGAGCATTGATAAGGAATATCTTGAAGTGGAAGGCGAAGAAATGGATGTGGAAGAAAAAGTCTCTATTTCCTCCCAGACCTTCCTCGGCGCAGAAGAGATCGATCAGGAAGCGGGCGGTCTGCCGTGGTGGGCGTATGCGTTAATGGCGATCGGAGCTGTTGGCCTTATCCTGTTAGTGGTATGGCTCGTCCGGCGGAAAAAGCCGGCAGAAGCCAAGGAAGAAACCTTTCAGGCTGCAGAATTTGAACAGCGTGATATCCCGGACCTGGAAAGCAGCCGGGAAATGACCGAGGAAGAAATGAAACGAAACCAGCTCGAGAAGCTAGCAAAAGAAAAGCCGGAGGAATTTTCAAAGCTGCTTCGTTCCTGGCTGTCCGATGATTAAAAGGGGGAGCAGCAATTGCAGAAAAGAAAAGAAACGCTGACTGGTAAACAAAAAGCAGCTGTACTGCTGATTTCATTGGGCCCGGACGTTTCAGCCGAAGTATATAAACATCTCCGGGAAGAAGAAATTGAAAAGCTGACGCTTGAAATTGCCAACGTCCGAAAAGTAGAAAGCTCAAAAAAAGAAGAAGTGATGAATGAATTTCATCAAATAGCGATTGCCCAGGATTACATTTCCCAGGGAGGCATCGGATACGCTAAAAGCGTGCTTGAAAAAGCGCTTGGAGAAGAGGAAGCGATGCATATGATCAATCGTCTTACGTCATCTCTGCAGGTAAAGCCGTTTGATTTTGCCCGTAAAGCTGAGCCTTCCCAGGTGCTGAACTTCATTCAAAATGAGCATCCGCAGACCATCGCTCTTGTGCTTTCCTACTTAGAGCCGGGGCAGGCCGGTCAGATTTTATCGGAGCTGCCTGAGATCCAGCAGACCGATGTGGCCCGGCGTATTGCGAAAATGGACCGGACCTCGCCCGAGATCGTAAGCGAAGTGGAGGCAGTGCTCGAGCAAAAGCTTTCCACCTCCGTCACCCAGGACTACACCGAAGCAGGGGGTATTGAATCCGTCGTGGAGGTGCTGAACGGCGTGGACCGGAGCACGGAAAAAATTATCCTTGAATCTCTGGAGCAGGAGGACCCGGAGCTGGCCGAGGAAATCAAAAAGCGCATGTTTGTATTTGAAGACGTTGTGGCGCTTGATAACCGCTCGATTCAGCGGGTGGTGCGCGACGTCAATAACGATGACCTTCAGCTTGCGCTGAAGGTAGCCAGTGAGCAGGTGAAAGAAGTCGTTTTCCAGAACATGTCCCAGCGGATGGCCGAAACATTCCAGGAAGAAATGGAATTCATGGGCCCGGTACGGCTGCGTGATGTCGAAGAAGCCCAGTCGAGAATTGTCGGTATTATCCGCAGACTCGAAGAAACGGGGGAAATTGTAATTGCCCGCGGCGGAGGAGATGATGTCATTGTCTAACGTATTTCGCACGCACCTCAGCGCAGAGCATCGAACCATAGCGCCGAGAAAAATCGTGTATGAAGAAACACCCCCTCAGGCAGACGAGCATTTTCTCAAGCAGCGCCGGGCCGAACAGTTAAAGGAACAGGCCGCTCGGCTGCACGAGCAGGCCGAACAGGCTTGGAAGGAAACACAGGAAAAAATCAGACAGGAAGAAATTGAGGCTCAAAACCGTATCGCTGCATGGGCTGAGGAAGCCAAACAACAAGGATACGAAGAAGGTTTTAAGAGCGGGGAGGAGAAAGGATTCGAAGCGTGGCAGGAACAGATTAGCCACGCCGGGCGGATCATAGAGTCTGCGGAACAGGCTTTTCACGAACGCCTGAATGAAGCCGAACCGACGGTGGTCGATATCGCGGTGCAGGCACTTGAAAAAATGCTTGGCCCGGAATGGCTGCCGGATGAACACTGGCGGATGCAGCTCTCGACTGCAGTCAGCTCCCTGCGCGAGCAGGGCAATATCCGTGTGCTCGTCAGCGCCGGTGACTATGAAGATGTGCGAATGTACAAAGAGGAGCTGCAGAGTGCGGCGGGAAGCGACCAGAAGGTGACCATTTATCCGGATACGCAGATGAAAGAGCGGCAGTGCGTGCTCGAAACGGATTTTGGAAAACTCGACGTTTCCCTGGATACCCAGCTCCAGGAATTGAAAAAACAGCTGCAGGCTGTCGTGAAAGAAGGCATGCCGGTATGAGAGCAGAGCACGCAGCAAAACAAATGAAACAGATGTCTCTGTATCGTTCTTACGGAAGTGTGGAGCGGGTGATTGGATTAATGGTGGAGTCGCGCGGCCCGAAAACAAACGTCGGTGATATCTGCTACATATACGGTGTCGGAACCGACGCCTCCACGGCCGCTGAAGTAGTTGGTTTCCGACAGGAATACGTGCTGCTCATGCCGCTTGAGTCATTAAAAAATATCAGCCCGGGGTGCACAGTCGAAGCCACCGGAAAACCACTGAAAATCAAGGCAGGGGCTGGCCTTATCGGACGTGTGTTAAACGGTATGGGAGAACCGATTGATCATCAAAAGCTTCCGGAAGGGCTGGTCAGCGTTTCTTCGGATGCAGCCCCGCCGGCGCCGCTTGACCGGCCGAGAATTACAAACGTTATGCCAACGGGTGTGAGAGTAATTGACAGTCTGCTCACGATGGGCGAGGGCCAGCGTATAGGTATCTTTGCCGGAAGTGGTGTCGGAAAAAGCACCCTGCTTTCGATGATCACACGCTACACAGAAGCCGATATTAACATTATCGCCCTTATCGGGGAGCGCGGGCGTGAGGTGCGCGACTTTATCGAACGCGACCTCGGGGAAGAAGGCATGGCCAAGTCGGTGCTGGTGGTGGCAACCTCGGATCAGCCGGCCTCGATGCGGATCCAGGGTGCCTACACGGCGACTGCCATTGCCGAATATTTTCGCTCCAAAGGAAAAAAGGTCAATTTCATGATGGATTCCATCACCCGGTTTGCGATGGCTAGAAGAGAAATTGGCCTTGCGATCGGCGAACCTCCGACAACCAAGGGCTATCCGCCCTCAGTTTTTGCCCTACTGCCGGGACTGCTTGAGCGGACGGGGACAAGTAAAGAAGGTTCAATTACTGCTTTTTATACCGTGCTTGTTGACGGGGATGACATGAATGAGCCGATTGCCGATGCCGTACGCGGTATTCTTGACGGCCACTTTGTTCTTGAACGGTCACTTGCCAATAAAAATCATTTTCCGGCCATTGACGTGCTTCAAAGCGTCAGCCGGGTAATGTCAGAAATTACGAATGAAGCCCATCAGGAGGCGGCTTCAAAGGTGAAGGGCTGGCTTGCAGCTTACCGGGAAGCGGAGGACCTTATACGAATCGGTGCCTACCGCAAAGGCAGCTCCCGGGAAACCGATGAGGCACTGGAAAAATTAGCTGCTGTTGAAGCGCTTATCCAGCAGCGGCCGATGGAAGCATCCACGATGGAACAGACGCTGCAAAGGCTGCAAAATGTTATGGAGAAAGGAGCATCCTGATGTCCTACCAATTTTCTTTAGAACAGCTGCTGCAGCTGAGGGACCGCGAAAAAGACCAAAAAGTAAAATCCTATAATGAAGCAGTGGACCAGTTTGAACAGAAAGCCGGCGCCCTGTATGAAATGCTTCGTTCCAAAGAGCACGCAGAGGATATAAACCGGGAGAAAATGACCCGGGGAGTGACAGTCCGGGAGCTTCGCCAGCAGGAAAAAATGCTGCATATGTATGAGCGGGAAGCAATCGTTCTCGAAGAAGCGGTGAGTAAGGCCAGATGGATGATGCAGCGTGAAGAGAAAGCGATGCAGGAAGCATGGCGCGAAAACCGGAAGCTTGAACTGATGAAGGAAAAAGAAGAAGCAAAACATGTGGAAAAAATAAAGCGGAGCGAGCGTATGGCCATGGATGACACGGCCGTACAGATGTATCTTCAGAAGCAGACGGTGCAGCATTATGGCTAAAAAAGAAAAGAAAAAAGGCGGTTTTTTTCAATGGTTTTTCATGCTGTTTCTTATTCCGCTTCTTTTCGCCGTCGTGCTTTCGGTGGCTGTTATGTCCTTTATGGGCATAAACGTCACTCAGCTCGGCCAGGACGTAGTGAAGTCGGTCATTGGCAGCGAGGAAAGTGCAGATGACGCCGGGGCCTCCGGTGAAGAGCTTGAAGCCAAGGAAGAAGAAATCGTCGAACTGCAGCAGCGGCTTGATGAACGGGAGCAGGAGCTGCGCAGCGTGGAAGAAGAGCTTGAGGAGCTGACGCTTGAAACAGAATCAGAAGAGAATAGTGAAGAAGAAGAAAGCAGTGGGAATACCGGTTCAGTCCAGAAAATATACGGGGAAATGAAACCGGCGACTGCGGCAGCGGTGCTCGGACAGCAGGAAACAGAAGTCATTGTTCAGCAGCTGTATTCACTGCAGCCGGAGGAACAGGCCGCCATACTCGAAGAAATGGATGAGGAGCTTGCTGCTTCCGTTGTTTCGGGAATTGAAGGCCTTGACCTGGAGCAGTAGAAGAAAGGAGGAGGCTATGGAAACAGCAATCACCGGCCGGTCACCGGCCCAGTTGACCGGCGCGCCTTTGTCCGGGCAGGCAGGAAGCAGTTCATCAGCTTTTGCAGCGTTATTCGCAGGAGCAGCTGCGCTTGCGGAAAGACAACCGGCAGAGGAAAAAGGGCCGGGAAACGCCCTGCCTTCAGCTGAACAAATAATGGAAGCGATCGACTCGCATCCCGAAGCAATCAACGCCCTGATGAAGCAGTATCCGGAGCTTGAAGAAGCAGTGATGTATATTGCAGAGCTCATACTTGAGGAGCAGGGCGGCAGGACAGCAGTACCGGGAGATACGCTCGAAGAAATGCCCAAGGAAAAGGATAATGTGTTCACGAAGCTTGCCGCTGCCCTGCATTCCCCACATGCAGAAGTATCGGCAGACATACATGCCGGACCGGGTGAAGTGAAGCCTGAATCCCTGGGGAGCACCAATGAAGAGCGGGAAGTGAAATCAGAACTGCCTGTGCCTGAGCAGCTGGCGGCCCGGTTTAATGACCTTGCTCCCAGCGAAAAGCAGGCGATACAGACGGCAGCAGTAAAGCTGCAGAAGGCCGCTGGGCCGCTGCTTTCTAAAGCTCTGGCGGGAGAGGAAAAGGCGGCAGAACTTTTTACGAACCAATTGAGTGAGCTGACTGAACTGCTTTCAAAAGTTTTACCAGAAAGCTCAGGAAAAGCCCGACCGGAAGCTGCTCTTATCGCTGCAGCAGTAGCTGCCGAAGCTCTGGTGCAGGGAAATGGAATGAAGGATAAAACGGGAGATATTCAGCCGGAGCGGAACGCATCTCAAAAAGTAATATCCCGAATTGAAAAGCTGGAGATTTTGTTTCCAGAAAAACCTCCGCAAGTGCGGCAGCTTATTTCATACCTGAAGCAGCATCAAGAAGCCGAACGCAGTGCAGATCCGCGTCCCCAGTGGCTGCCGCAGATGCCTGCTGGGTGGATGAGCCCTGCAGCCGGGAAGGAACCGTCTGCAGATGACGCCGCCCAGGCGGTAAAACACGACCTGCAGCAGTGGCAGAAATATCTCAGTGGACGGGAACAGGCAGGCAACTGGGTACCTAAAGCGCTTCAGCCGTCCGCTGGAGAACAGCCGGAAAAGCAGCTGACGGCGTTTATCCAAAACCTTTCAGCTCTGGTGAAAAAGCAGCTGCCATTGTCTTTAACAGCAAAGGACAGTAAGAGCGAAGCTTTTGCTGAGCAGCTTGAGCAGATTCTTCAGAGCATCCGCGGCGAAGGAGGGAATGCTTCAGCTTCCCCAGCGCCAGCAGCTGGCTCGGGAGAGGCGAGAACGCTTCAGCCGGACACGCCGCTTGTGATCCGGATCCCGCCGGCATCTGAAGGAAATCAGCGACAGGCCGAATTTTTAAAGCAGTTTCAGCAGACGCTTGGCACTATGAACGCCGCCCAGCTGAAAAACGGGGCCTCCTATACGATTCGTCTTCACCCTGAACATCTGGGCAGGCTCGATGTGAAGCTTACGAAAATCGAAGGACAATGGACCGCCCAGCTGATTACAACCTCCAAAGGGGCGCAGGAGCTTGTGGAAGGCAGCATCCATCAGCTGAGACATTCCTTCCTCCAGCAGAACCTTCAGGTGGAACGCATCGAGGTAGCCGAGCACCCGGACTTCTATAAAGAAGAGGAACAGAAAGAAGACCCTGAAGAACAGCCGGAAACGTTAAATGTCCAGGAGGATTCTTCAGAAGAGGAAGAACGCTCGTTTGAAGATATTTTACAGCAGCTTTCAGTCAACGAACGAATTTAAAGGAGGTGAACATACGGTGAGTACGATTACAGATAATATGCAGCTGAACAGCGCTTCGAACACCAAAACCCCCTTTGCCGCTGAAAACAGTAACGGCAATATGGATAAAGATGATTTTTTAAAGCTGCTCATTACCCAACTGCAGAACCAGAATCCGCTTGAGCCGATGAATGATACCGAATACGTCTCACAGATTGCCAACTTCAGTACGCTTGAACAGATGAACAATATGAATAAATCGATGGAGCAGTCGACACAATTTATGGCGCAGGACGCCCTGATGCAGCTGAGCGGTTTGATCGGCCAGGATGTAACATGGCAGACGCTCGTAAACGCGAATACTCCAAATGAAGATGTGCAGACAGGCCGCAACGAAATTATGTCGGTGAAAAAAGACACGCAGGGAAACATAATGGTTGAGCTTGACTCCGGCCGCTGGATTGATGGCAGGCAGGTGGTGAACATCGGGGAAGACGAGGCGACTTCAGAGGAAAGCTGATACGGAGGAAGGAACAGCATGGATTATTCAAAGGTGCACAACTATGCCAGAATGCCGGTTCCGTCTAGTACAGCCAACACCCCGCGACCGGAAAAACAGCAGGACGGCTCATTTGCCACGCTGCTGCAGAACGAGCTGAAAGTCCCGGATGTCAAAATCAGCAAGCACGCTGCCAAACGAATGGAAGAAAGAAATGTTCATATTAAAAGCGCGGACTGGGAGCAGATGCAGGTGAAGCTAGGTGAGGCAGCGGAAAAAGGCGTCAAAGAATCCGTCGTGGTATTCCCGGAAGCGGCACTGGTGGTAAACGCAGAGAACCGGACTATTATTACAGCAATGTCAAAGCAGGAAGCAGCAAACCATACATTCACTAATATTGACGGCGTTATATTTATGTAAAAGGCTTGACCGCAAGGAGGCCTGGGCCCCCGACAGACAGACGGGACCCGCTTAAACCAAAGGAGGAATACGATGCTACGCTCTATGTATTCAGGAATCGCAGGAATGAAGAACTTTCAGCAGAAACTGGACGTTATCAGCAACAATATCGCAAACGTCAATACCCAGGGGTTTAAAAAAGGACGCCCGACATTTCAGGATATGATGAGCCAGCAGACCGGATCAGCTGCAGCAGCTGAAGGTGGACGTGGCGGTGTGAACGCAAAACAAGTGGGAATCGGAAGCGAAATGGGCAGTATTGATACGGTTGATACGCAGGGTAGTCTGCAAAATACCGGCCGTGAACTCGATCTGGCTATTTCCGGATCCGGGTATTTCCGCCTGCAGAATCCTACCGAAGAGGGAGAGAGCTACACAAGAGCTGGTAACTTCTATCTTGATGATAATGGAGACATGGTGAACGCTGAAGGGCTATATGTGTTAAACACAGATGGAGGCACTATTAATATTGATCAGGAAGCGCGAAGCTTCAGTATCGATGATGTGGGCAACGTTAATATTGTCGATGAGAACAATGTAACAGAAACAGTGGCTCAAATCGGTATGGCTACATTTGCAAACCCGGGAGGACTTGAAAAATCAGGCGGAAACGTTTACCGTCCGTCATTAAATTCGGGCGATGCTAACAATATCGTTCCAGGTGAAAACGGAGCTGGGGAAATTGTAGCTGGTGCCCTTGAAATGTCCAACGTTGACCTTTCCGAGGAGTTTACGGAAATGATCACCGCCCAGCGCGGGTTCCAGGCGAATACGCGTGGTATTACGACAGCAGATGAAGTGCTGCAGGAGCTGCTCAACATCAAACGGTAACTAATGAATGAAATCGGGGGAGACAGGGGCGCAGCGCTGCCCCTCAATTAATTATGATGGAATTAACAAAATTAAACGGACGCCCGTTCGTGCTGAACACTACACTGATCGAGCAGGTCGAAGCAGCGCCAGACACTACGATTACGCTGTTAAACGGCAATAAGATTGTGGTGAGGGAAAACATCAGTGAAGTGATGGAGCTTGCCGAACGGTTTTACCGTCGGTCTTGGATGCCGGCCGGTCGAAAGGGGGAGGACGCTTAAGCTATGTTAAAAAGCAAAGCAGGAAAAGTGATGATGGTTATGCTTTTGACCCTTGTACTTATTGCCGGTGCGGCGGCGGCTGTGTATCAGTTTCTCGGCTCCTCATCTGAACAGGCAGAAGGCAGTGAAGAAAAGGCAGAGGAATTAAGCGCCGAAGAACTGCGGGAGCTTACGTGGGATATGGATGAAATGACGACCAACCTTAAAGGCAACGATCGCTATATTAAAACGATGTTCAGTCTGCAGGCCGATAATGAAAAAGCCCGGGAAGAACTGGAGCAGCGGGACTATCAGATCAACAATATTATCATCCATGAGCTGGCCCAGCTCGAACCCGCAGACATTGAAGGCTCGGAAGGCACTACCAGAATGGAAGAACGAATCAAGGAAAAAGTGAATGAGGTTATGACTGAAGGGAAAGTACAGCGGGTCTACACGACCGAACGTGTCATTCAATAATCCAGGAGCCGCCAGAGAGAAGAGAAAGGGAGGTGAAAACCTCTTGTCAGATGTACTATCCCAGCATGAAATAGATGCCCTTTTGTCCGGTTTGTCTACCGGAGAAATGGACGGTGAGCAGTTAAAAAAGGAAGAAAATGAACGCAAGGTCCGGTCGTACGATTTTAAACGCGCACTGCGTTTTTCCAAAGAACAGATCCGGGGCCTGTCGAGAATTCATGAAAATTTTGCCAGGATTCTTACCACGGCGCTTTCAGGACAGCTGCGCTCCTTTGTGGATATCAGCGTAGCCTCCGTGGATCAGGTGCCCTACGATGAATTTATACGCTCGATTCCTAAAATGACACTGCTGAATGTATTCGAAGCGCCGCCGCTTGAAGGGCGGATGCTTATGGAGGTTAATCCGCACGTCGGATACGCCATGCTTGACCGGCTGCTCGGAGGCCAGGGCCAGAGCATGAACAAGGTGGAAAAGCTGACGGAAATTGAAACAAAGCTTTTAAGCTCATTTATGCAGATGATTCTCGAATCCTTTCAGAGCGCCTGGGAATCAGTGCTCAGCATTGAAACGATAGGCTCCGAAATTGAAGTCAATCCGCAGTTTCTCCAGATGGTTTCTCCAAACGAAACTGTAGTGGTTATTTCTTTGACCACAACAATTGGAGAGACGTCCGGGATGATTAATCTGTGCCTGCCGCATATGGTGCTTGAAGAGATACTGCCCAAGCTTACCACCCACTACTGGATGCAGACGAAAGTAAAAGAGCGGGATCAGCAGGAAGTCAAGCATTTGAACGAGTGGCTGCTGCAGGGGAACATTTCCCTGCAGGCGATTCTCGGCACTTCTTCTATCACTATCGAAGAACTTTTACATATGGAGCGTGGCGATGTTTTAACGCTCAAGCAGCACATCCATGACCCACTCGAGGTGCATGTAGGAAGCAGAAAGAAATTCACGGCTCAGCCCGGGAAAAAGCGCAGCCATATGGCTGTACAGATTCTAGAAAAAATAGAGGAGGGAGAAGAACAGCATGAGCAATGACGATATGCTTTCACAGGACGAAATTAACGAGTTGCTGAAAAACGTCGGCGCCGACGATGATGATGACAGCAGCGGCGATTCCTCCGGTGAGGCGGCGGCTAAAGAAACTGCCTCTAACTCGGAAGAGACAGGGCTTGATCATCTGCTTTCCAGTGAAGAAAAAGACACGCTCGGCGAAATCGGCAACATCAGCTTCAGCAGCGCAGCAACCGCCCTGTCGAGCCTGCTGAACCAAAAAGTAAGCATTACTATTCCGGGCGTAAAAGCAGTATCGACCGAGATGGTGGAAAAGTCCTTTCCACGTCCGCACGTAGCTGTAAATGTAGAATATACGCGAGGGTTTGAAGGCACCAATTTGTTTGTGATCAGTATGACGGACGCAAGCATTATCGCGAATCTGATGATGGGCGGCGACGGTGAAGTCGATGAAGCTGACAATATTGACGAAATGCAGCAAAGCGCGGTCCAGGAAGCCATGAACCAGATGATGGGTTCAGCATCAACATCGATGAGTACAATTTTTAACAAACGGGTGGATATTTCTCCTCCGGGAGTCAATATTATGAATCTCGAAGAAGAAGAGTCGGCCCGCTACATCCCTGATGAAGACACAGTTGTTCAGGTGGCGTTTCGAATCCAGATAGGGGAACTGATGGACTCCTACATTATGCAGCTCATACCACTTAGGTTTGCGAAAAAAATGGTGGAGGAGCTGCTTGGGGCAAATGCTGAAGCAGCGCAGCCTGAACAAAAGCAGCCTGCCCCGGGGCCTTCCGCACGGAAGGAAACGAGGGCCGAGAGAGCATACGCTCCGGAGCCGCAAGCAGCTCCAACAGTAAGCGGAGCCGCCTTTTCCGAGCTTGAGGAGCCTGCACACAGGTACAGTGACGGCGGCGGGAACCTGGATATGCTGATGGATATATCGCTTGATGTAACGGTGGAGCTGGGCAGGTCCCGGCAGTCGATCAAGGATATTTTATCGCTGTCCCAGGGCTCTGTGGTCGAGCTTGATAAGCTTGCCGGCGAGCCCGTTGATGTACTGGTGAACCAAAAGCCTGTGGCTAAAGGGGAAGTAGTCGTCATCGATGAAAATTTTGGTGTTCGTATTACGGAAATTCTAAGTCCGAGAGAACGGGTTGCACAATTAAAATAATGACAAACAGGGAGTGGAACACATGGCATATTCAGTTTTAGTAGTAGACGACGCCGCGTTCATGCGGATGATGATTAAAGATATCCTGGAAAAGAACGGTTTTAACGTAGTAGGGGAGGCAAAGGACGGAAACGAAGCAGTGCAAAAATTTCAGGAAACGTCGCCGGATCTGGTCACGCTTGATATTACGATGCCTGATAAAGACGGAATTGAAGCACTGAAGGAAATTAAGGCGGCGGATCCGAATGCCAAGGTAATCATGTGTTCAGCCATGGGCCAGCAGTCGATGGTGATCGATGCGATTCAGGCGGGGGCAAAAGATTTCATCGTTAAACCATTTCAGGCAGACCGTGTACTTGAAGCAATCAATAAAACGCTGGGCTGATGGCCTGCCGCGGGGGAAGAAAATGAATTGGAAATATGCAGTATTCATAGGTGTAATGATGGCAGCAATTCTTTTGGCGGGCGCTGACACAGCGTTTGCCAGCACTACTGTCAATGAGTCCCTGAATCCGCAGGAAAACCAGGAGGAGCCGGCAGCCGGAAATGAAGAAGCTCCGGCAGGCGATGAGACCGCGCCGGCAGCAATGGATAATGGAAACCTGTGGCTGAACTTTGTAAAGATGATAGGAGCACTTGCAGTCGTTCTCGGTCTGCTGTTCTGGCTGCTGAAATTCATCAACAAAAAAACAAGCAGGTACCAGTCAACCCGCTCGATTCAAAGCATTGGCGGTATCGGGCTTGGACAGAACAAATCGATTCAGGTGGTTAAAGTCGGGGATAAAATGCTTGTTGTCGGAGTGGGGGATACGATTTCGCTGCTTCAGGAGATTGAGGATAAAGAGGAGCAGGAGCGGATTACTGCCCGGGAACAGAATACATATACAGGCGTTCCGTCGTTGCTGGAAAAATGGAAAACACGGGGAAACACGGAGGAAGGAAGCAGCCAGTCCTTTCAATCGGTGCTCGAAGAACGGCTGAAAACAGCACGCGGAGCGAAGCATCCGGAAGCATCCGATAAGCGGATGGAAGCGAAGGAGGAACAGCGATGATTATTAGTGCTCTTCCGGCGCTTGATTTCAGCGGCCTGTTCGAGGGTGGCGGGGAAGGAGCGGCAACGTCGGTGCAGCTTGTGCTGCTGCTTACTGTATTGTCGCTTGCTCCCGGTATTTTAGTGCTGATGACCTGCTTTACCAGAATCGTGGTCGTGCTGAGCTTTGTGCGGATGGGTCTTGCAACGCAGCAGACTCCTCCCAACCAGGTGCTTATCGGCCTTGCCTTATTTTTAACCTTCTTCATCATGGCGCCGACGCTCTCGGAAGTAAACGAGCAGGCATTCAGTCCTCTGATGGCAGGAGAAATCGACCAGAACGAAGCACTGACAGAAGCGGTCGGACCGATGAAGGAATTTATGTCCCGGTACACACGGGAAAAAGACCTGGCACTGTTTATGGATTACGCGGGGGAAGAACGGCCGGAGTCGGTCGAGGATATTCCGCTCACATCGCTCGTGCCGGCGTTTGCCATCAGTGAGCTGAAAACAGCCTTTCAGATGGGGTTTCTCATTTTTGTGCCTTTTCTTGTTATTGACATGATTGTGGCAAGTGTACTGATGAGTATGGGCATGATGATGCTTCCGCCTGTCATGATCAGTCTGCCGTTTAAAATTTTACTGTTTGTCCTCGTGGACGGATGGTACCTGATTGTGGAGTCGCTGCTCCTCAGCTACACCTAGCCGGGACGAAGAAAGGAAGAAATGTATGTCAGCAGAACAGGTAATGCAGATCGCACAACAGGGAATATGGATGGTTTTTTTAATTGCAGGGCCGCTGCTTGTCATTGCGCTCGTACTCGGCTTTGGTGTTGCCATATTTCAGGCGACTACCCAGATCCAGGAGCAGACACTCGCGTTTATACCAAAGATTCTTGGCGTCTTGGCCGCCATGCTCGTGCTCGGCCCATGGATGCTGACGCAGCTGGTGGAGTATACGAGAAACCTCTGGTACCACGCGCAGCAGTTCATCGGATGAACAGACGATGGAAGCAATAATAGAGCAGCTCCCGGCTTTTTCCCTGGTGCTTGTGCGAGTGCTCGCTTTCTTTACGACGATGCCTCTTTTCTCTTATCGGACTATTCCGAATCAATTTAAAGTAGGTTTGGCATTTTTTCTTGCTCTGGCTATTTTTCCGGCGCTGGATGCCCCGCTGATGACGGTGGACGGCGAGTATATCCTGCTTTTGCTAAAGGAGGTTATGCTCGGGCTTGCGATTGGGCTTATTGCGACGATTATGCTGTATGCGGTACAGACAGCCGGAATGTTTCTTGATATCTCCTTCGGCTTTTTGGTGGCAAACGTAGTGGACCCGCAGACGGGTGCCCAAAGCCCACTGTTCGGCGGCTATTTTTACGCTTTTGCACTCTTAATGCTTCTGGCGGTAAATGGCCACCATCTGCTGCTCGACGGCATTTATTACAGCTACAGCTTTGTGCCGATCGACCAGACGGGACTCGCATTCGGTGATGAAGCGGTCGTTACGCACGTGGCGGAGGCTTTTAACCAGATGTTTATTCTCGCTTTTCAACTGGCGTTTCCGCTCGTCGGCTCGCTCTTTCTGGTCGATCTCGCTTTAGGGATTATGGCGAGGGCGGTTCCGCAGATGAACGTGTTCGTCGTCGGACTGCCGCTGAAAATTGCAGCGGGACTGCCGCTGCTTGTGGTGGCAATCCCGGGTATGTTTCTGGCCATTCAGTATTTGTACGAGGATATGTTTCACGTCTCGCGCGGACTGCTTGAGCTTTTGGGGGAGGGACAGGAATGAAGTGGAAGCTGGATCTGCAGTTTTTTTCACAGGAAAAAACAGAGGAGGCCACTCCCAAAAAGCGCCGGGACACCAGGCAGAAAGGCCAGGTCCCCAAAAGCAACGATGTGAATACGGCAATTATCCTGTTTTTAGTATTCGCACTCTTCTACATGTACGGAGGCACCATATTTAATCACCTGCAGGCATTAATGACGCATACATACATAGAATACATGCAGTGGGAAATAACGAAAGCCAGTGTCCCGGCGATGCTGCAGGAAATTACGATTCAGTCCGTTATCATTATTCTGCCGGTGATGCTTGTGGCCATGGTGGCGGGCGTGGCAGCCTCGCTTACGCAGGTAGGTTTTTTGTTCACGGGCGAACCGATCAAAATGAAGCTTGAAAAGATTAACCCGCTCAGCGGCATCAAGCGGATATTTTCGGCCCGGGCGCTTGTAGAGCTGGCGAAGGCACTCTTGAAAATTACGCTCGTCGGCGGGGTCGTTTTTACGATTCTCTGGCTGTCGCTCGACCGGCTGCTGTTTTTATCGCAAAAGGATGTCGGTGACGGCTTTATGGAAATTGCCCGCCTGACCGGGCTGATGGGGCTGATTGGCAGCCTGCTGCTGCTCGTGCTTTCGCTGCCGGACTATGTTTATCAAAAGCACGACCATGAAAAGCAGATCCGCATGTCCAAGCACGATGTAAAGCAGGAAATGAAAAACATGGAGGGCGATCCGCTCATCCGTGGCAAGCGAAAGCAGAAGCAGCAGGAAATGGCGATGGGGCGGATGATGGAGGAAGTACCGAAAGCAGACGTCGTCATTACGAACCCGACACACTTTGCGGTGGCCCTCCGTTATGAAGAAGGCGCGATGGGTGCGCCGAAGGTGATTGCCAAGGGAGCCGACCATCTGGCCCGTAAAATTAAAGAAAAAGCAGGTGAGCATTCCATCCCAATGGTGGAAAACAAACCGCTCGCCCGTGCGCTGTATGCCCAGTCCGATATTGATGATGAAATACCTGAAGATTTATTTAAAGCCGTAGCTGAGGTGCTTGCATACGTGTACCGCATCAAAAGGAAAAACGGCTAGAAAAGGAGCAACCCTATGGGATTTAGAGAACTATCAGTGCTGCTGGGCGTTATATTGATTGTCATTATGCTGATCATCCCGCTGCCGACATTTATTTTAGATATCCTGATCATGGCCAATATTTCACTGGCGCTTCTGGTTATTCTCGTGGCAATGAACACAAAGGAGCCGCTTGAATTCAGTATCTTTCCCACGCTGCTTCTGCTTGTGACGTTGTTTCGGCTCGGGCTGAACGTTTCGACGACCCGTTCCATCTTAAGCAACGCCGAAGCAGGCAACGTTATCGAAACGTTCGGAAGCTTTGTGGTACAGGGCAGTGCCTTTGTCGGCCTGGTGGTTTTTGTGATTCTTGTAGTGATTCAATTTGTCGTTATCGTTAAAGGGGCGGAACGGGTGTCAGAAGTCGGGGCCCGCTTTACCCTCGATGCGATGCCGGGAAAACAGATGAGCATCGATGCCGACCTGAATGCGGGTGTTATATCCGAACAGCAGGCGAAGGCGCGCCGGGAGAAAATCGAACGGGAAGCGGACTTCTACGGTTCGATGGACGGGGCGAGTAAGTTTGTGAAAGGGGACGCCATCGCAGGGATTGTTATCGTAATTATTAACGTTATTTTCGGTCTTGTGATTGGCATGACTGAGCACGGAATGGATATCGGCACTGCTGCGAACACCTTTACGCTCCTTACCGTCGGGGACGGTCTGGTCAGTCAGATCCCTGCGCTGCTTATTTCTACAGCAACCGGTATTGTCGTTACCCGGGCGGCCTCGGAAGGCAACCTCGGTCACGATATTACAAAGCAGCTGTTTGCCTTTCCCCCGATGCTGTTTGTGGCAGCGGGCGCCATCTTTTTACTGGGCGTGTTTACGCCGATTAACTTCTTTTTAACCACCTGCATTGCCGGAGCGATGGCTGCCATTGGCTTTAGCATCAGGCAGACGGTGCTGCAGGAGGAGCAGGCCGCAGTGCATGAAACCGAAGAAGCGCAGGAGGAGGATCTGCGTTCGCAGGACAGCGTGATGCAGCTGCTGGACGTAGACCCGATCGAGTTTGAATTCGGCTACAACCTCATTCCTCTTGCGGATGCGAAGCAGGGAGGCGACCTGCTTGACCGGGTTGTGATGATCCGGCGCCAGCTGGCACTCGAGCTCGGGATGGTCGTGCCGGTGATACGCATTCGTGACAATATCCAGCTGCAGCCGGGAGAGTACGTTGTGCGCATGCGGGGCAGCGAAATCGCCCGGGGTGAGCTTTACATGGATCATTACATGGCGATGGGGACCGGTACTGAAGAGCCAATCGACGGTATCGAAACGATAGAGCCGGCCTTTGGACTGCCTGCTCTCTGGATTCCGGAGGAGGAGCGCGACATTGCCGAAGATGCCGGCTACACCGTCGTGGACCCGCCGTCGGTTGTGAGTACGCATCTAACCGAGGTTATTAAAACGCACGCGCACGAGCTCCTCGGCCGCGAGGAAACGAAGCAGCTGATCGATCATCTGAAGGAAACGTACCCGACGCTGGTCGAAGAAGTGACTCCTTCAACGCTTACGATCGGGGATGTTCAGAAGGTACTGGCCAAGCTGCTCCGGGAAGGGGTATCCATCCGGAACATGCCAACCATTTTTGAAGCGCTGGCCGAATACGGCACGATGACCAAGGACATGGAGATTGTGACAGAGTATGTACGGCAGGCCCTGTCGAGACAGATTTCCAAGCAGTACGCTGACGGGGAAGAGCTGCTTCAGGTCGTCACGCTCAGCGGCGGCATTGAAAAGAAAATTGCCGACGCTCTGCAGCAGACCGAAAGCGGTAATTATTTAGCGATGGATCCAAACGAGTCCCAGCGGATGGTGCAGCGGATCGGGGCAGAAGCCGAACAGCTGATGAACATCGGAAAGACACCGGTCATTCTTTGTTCGCCGGCTGTGCGCATGCACGTGCGCCATCTGATTGAGCGGTTCTTTCCGCAGATGCCGGTATTATCCTATAACGAACTGGAGCCTTCCATCGAAATTCAAAGCGTCGGGGTGGTGAACAATGAATGAGAATGAAAAAAATTACAGTGGATTCGATGCCGGAAGCGGTAGCGAAGGTGCGGCAGGAGTTCGGAGATGAAGCGGTCATTCTGCATTCCCGGCCGGTGAAGGTCAGAAGATGGTTCGGGCTTAAGTCCGTGGACAGGCTCGAAGTTTATGCAGGGATCGATGACGCCCCTCCCCGAAAAAAAGAGCGCACGCCTCCGGCAGAACCCGTAAAGCCGGCTCAGCCAAAAGAGGTGAAGACTTTCGAGGTACCGGATAAAAAGCCAAACGTGCTTCCTGCTTCAGCTCCAGCTCCTTTTCAGTCCGTTTCCGCTGCCTTAAAGACACAGGAAGTAAACGAACGGGTGGAAGAAGAGCTGATGAACCGGTTTATGGAAAAATGGTACGCCGAAAAGGGCAGCCGGCCGGAAGTGTCCATACTCGAAGCCTGCATAGGAGAATGGCTGGAGGACCGGCATCCCCGGGCCGAAGCAGCAATGTCCCGGATGGTTCAGCTGGTCGGCCAGACTGGCGTCGGCAAAACGACGACACTTGCCAAGCTCGGTGCCCGGGAAATGCTCCGAAGAAAAAAATCGATTGCCTTTTTTACGACAGACACCTTCCGCATGGGAGCAGTCGACCAGTTGAATACGTACGCCTCCATTATGGAAGCACCGGTTCATGTTATATACGACCAGGCTGATTACAGGGAAGCATTGGCTCAGTCCCGGGCTCATGATTATGTGTTCATTGATTCGGCAGGAAGAAATTTTCTGCATGAACAGACCGTGGAAGAAGCGCAGCGGCTGCTTCCGGCGGGCGAACCGATTAAAACCGTGCTCGTGCTCTCGCTGACGGCTAAATACAAAGACATGAAGGAAGTCGCTGAAAAATTTCTTCCTTATATATCAAACGAGGTTATTATCACTAAAACAGATGAAACCACTTCGTTTGGGGCACTTCTGAATATTATTGATGAATTTTCACTACGGGTGTCCTTTGTTACCACCGGCCAGGAAGTGCCGGAGGACATTGAGCCCGCGGACAACAAATGGCTTGCAGCAAAAATAGCAGGGGGGGCACTTGGTGAAAAATGATCAGGCTGAAAGTCTGCGTACTCAGATGCAGAAACGGCGTCACAGGCAGACGAGAGTGCTGTCGGTCGTAAGCGGAAAAGGGGGCGTCGGCAAGTCCAATGTGTCCCTGAATGTAGCTATCTCCCTGGCGGAATCCGGCGCGGAGGTATTGCTGATTGACATGGACACCGGCATGGCCAACCTGGATATCCTGCTTGGATATACGCCTCTTCTGCCATTTCAGGAGATGTTTACGGAAAATAAAAGCATTTTTGAATTGATTCAATCCGGCCCGTCCGGAGTGCAGTGGATTGCGGGAGGTTCGGGTCTTTCCGGTATTTTTCATATGGAGGAGGAGCATAAGCTGAGGTTTTACGAACAGCTGCAGCTGCTTGAAGGTGAATTTGATTTTATTATTTTTGACATGGGAGCAGGGCTGAACGAAAACCATATGCACCTGATTACGACGACCGAGCGCGGAATTCTTGTAACAACCCCGGAGCCGACGGCGCTGATGGATGGCTACGCCATGATGAAATACATCCGCTCCCACAAAAGTGATTTTCCATTTGCGGCCGTCATTAATCGGGTGGATCAGAAAAAAGACGGCCGGGCGGCCGCGCAGAAATTAATGACAGTCAGTGAACGGTTTCTCGGCATGCAGCTGACCGTGCTGCCGATGGTGCCAAATGACCCTAAAGTAAGCAGGGCAGTCATGGAGCAGACACCGTTTGTCATTGCCTATCCTGACAGCCGGGCGGCCCAGAGCATGAAGCAGATTGCAGCAGGGCTGTGGGTGAAAGAACAGTCAGCAAAAACGGACGGCAAGCCGTTCCGGCATTTTATTACAGGGATGAAGCAGCGGTTATTCGCTTCTGCCCGCACATAGAACGGAGCCTAAATATATGAACATTCAACCTTCCGGGAAACCGGGCCGCTGGGACCTGCTGGTGATCGGAACGTCCACAGGCGGACCTGCAGCTTTGCAGAAGCTTTTCCATTCGATGCCGGAGGAGGTGGAGCTGCCGATTGTGATTGTGCAGCATATGCCGTCTGGATTCACAAGATCACTTGCGGACAGGCTGAACCGGGATTACAGGTGGAGCGTTAAGGAAGCCGAAGACGGTGGAGCGCTGCAGAAAGGTACCGTTTATATTGCTCCCGGAGGAAGGCAGCTTGAAATCCGTCGAAAAGGAAACCGGCTGATAACAGCAGTGAATGAAAGTGAAACCGGTGACCGTTATCACCCGTCGATGGATCTGCTGCTGGCTTCTCTCTTTAAATTAGGAGACCTGCGGGTACTCGCTGTTATTTTAACGGGCATGGGCAGCGACGGTACATGCGGATTAAAAAAGCTGCAGGCAGCGACGGCACTTTATGCTGTCGCTGAATCAGAAGAAACGGCTGTAGTCTACGGGATGCCCCGGGCAGCGGTACAGGCCGGTGTCATCGACGAAGTCCTCCCGCTCCATGCGATTGGAGAGCGGATCGGCCAGCTGGTGCAAACTACTGTATATGAAGGAGAGGTAAAATGATGGATAAACGTGACGTAGAGCTCGATATATTAAAAGAAATCGGAACCATCGGGGGCGGCAATGCCGCCACTGCACTGTCCTCCCTTCTGAAAACGCCGGTCCAGATCAGCGTGCCGTCGGTACAGATGGTGCCGTTTCCGAAGCTGCTTGAAGCAGCCGGAGGAGAAGAAAAAGTAGCGGCGGTCACCTTTCTGCGCATCGCGGGCCACATCAGCGGCAGCATATTTTTTGTGCTTGAGCCACAGGAGATGCAGGCAGTGGGAAGAGCACTGGTACAAAGCTGGAATCTTCCGTACACGCCGGAAAATGAACAGGAGCTGCTTGAGTCGGCAGTGTGTGAATTAACGAATATTCTGGCTGGGTCTTATTTATCGGCGCTTTCAGATTTTACAGGTCTTTACATGATGCCGACGGTTCCGTCGTCTGCCGTTGACATGATCGGAGCGCTTTTGAGCGAAGGGCTTATCGAAGCTGGTCTTGAAGGAGATGAAGCGATCATGATCGACACGAACATGACAAAAGGGGAGGATCACTCGCAGATGGCAGGCCGGTTTTTTATGCTGCCGGATGCCCACTCGCTTCCGAAAATTTTTGCCTCCCTCGGAGTACAGGAGGATGGGGAGTGAAAAACTTGGACATTAAACAAACGAAGATAAAAGTGGCGATGGCGGATATGAAGTGGGGCACGGACGGCGATATACTCTCAACGAGCGGCCTGGGTTCGTGTGTAGGCATTGTCATTTATTCGCTCCGCCACCAATATGCCTGCCTGATTCATGCGATGCTCCCGTTCTCTGGGATGGCACGGAAAGGGCAGCATGTTAACGAGGCGAAATATGCTGATACGGCCCTGCAAAAGGCGTTTGCCGGCTTTGAAGAACGTGGTATTCCAATTGCTTCGCTCGAAGCAAAGCTTGCCGGAGGAGCAAGAATGTTTCAGTTTCAGACGGATCATCTGCATATTGGAAAACGAAATGTCGAAGCAGCAAAGGAAATACTTGCCGGGCGGTCCGTACCGGTCAGAGCAGAGGAAACAGGGGGTCACACTGGCAGAACGATAGAATTCGATGTGGTCACAGGAGTTCTGCGGATTAAGCTGACCGGAGGAGAAACAACGATAATATGAACAGGGGGAAGAAGACATGAGTAGATCGACAGCGCATGCTCATCAGGAGATTTGGGAGAAATGGCTGGATAATTATGACGATACGGCGGCCGACCAACTAGTCGACATTTATATGCCCCTTGTTCATTATCACGTTCAGCGCATCGCAGCGAAGCTTCCTAAAAATGTGAACCGGGACGATCTTGTGAGTCACGGGCTGATGGGCCTGTACGATGCGATGAAAAAATTCGACCTGTCCCGGGATTTGAAATTTGATACATATGCCTCATTCCGGATCCGCGGAGCGATTATTGACGGTCTCCGGCAGGAAGACTGGATGCCGCGCTCTCTTCGCGAGAAAACAAAGAAAATTGAAGAAACAGCTGAATGGCTCGAACAAAAAAAGGGACGTTTTGTCTCGGACCGGGAGATAGGCGAAGAGCTGGACATGAAGTCCTCGGAAGTATCGAAGGTGATCGCCGAAAACTATTTCGTGCATATGCTGTCTATGGATGAGGCGACGCCGGACGGTGAACGCGATGAAACGTATCGCGGGGCCATTGTGGATCATAACGCTCCGTCCCCGGAGGAAATGCTAACCGACCAGGCCTCCCTGCACGAGCTCGGGGAAGCAATAGCAAATCTGCCGGAAAAGGAGCAGAAGGTCGTCTCCCTTTTTTACCTGGAGGAAATGACGTTGACCGAAATCGGCCATATTTTATCGCTGTCCACATCGAGAATTTCACAAATTCATTCCAAAGCACTTTTCCGTCTGCGCCAGTATTTGAAACAGACGGAAGAAAAAACGTGAGAAGGGAGAAGGCCTATGTCTCTGATATTCAGTCTGCTTGCCCTGATGGCTGCCGGTGCTTTATGGATAAAGCATCAATTCACAGTGCGTGAACTGCAGGCGTTAAAAAATGATAAAAAAGAAATCGAGCAGCTGTTAATCTACTATACCGAAGAAATGAAACGCGACAATGAACGTCTCCGCAGCGTGTGGGAGGGGCGGGAGAGTCCAGTGGAAGAAACGGAAATGGCTGAGCCGGCACAGGACGTGGACGAACCTTCGCCGAAGGAATCGATGATGAACCGTGTTATAATGTTATATAAAGAAGGATGGAAGGAAAAGGATATTGCAAAGACCCTGTTTATCGGCCAGCGGGAAGTGCATCTGTTTTTGCAGATGCAGGAAAAATAAGCTTTAGCATTGCGTCCTAAAGACTCGTGTGGTATATTACGAGTTGGTGTTAAAAACACACGCAACAGCTGATCTGTATAGAGGTGCTTTCCGCATGGAAAGTTTTGTACAGACATGACGCTTGCGGTGGAAAAAACCTAAGGAGGAATTATTTTATGGCTGTTATTTCTATGAAACAGTTGCTTGAAGCAGGGGTGCACTTCGGTCACCAGACTCGTCGCTGGAACCCTAAAATGAGCCGTTATATTTTCACGGAGCGTAATGGTATTTATATCATTGACCTTCAAAAAACGGTACGTAAAGTAGAAGAAGCGTACAAATACGTGCGCAGCATTGCAGAAGACGGAGGTAAAATCCTTTTCGTCGGAACGAAAAAACAGGCGCAGGACTCTGTTCGCGATGAAGCGATCCGTTCAAACATGTACTACATTAACCAGCGTTGGTTAGGCGGTACACTGACGAACTTCGCAACGATCCGTAAACGGATTGCCCGCTTGAAGGACCTCGAACAAATGGAAGAAGACGGTACCTTTGATATTCTTCCGAAAAAAGAAGTTATGCTGTTAAACAAAGAAAAAGACCGTCTCGAAAAAGTACTTGGCGGCATTAAAGATATGAACAAGCTTCCGGATGCCCTGTTTATTATCGATCCGCGCAAAGAGCGCATCGCAGTGGCAGAAGCACACAAATTAAACATCCCGATCATCTCGATCGTGGACACTAACTGTGATCCTGACGAGATCGACAAGCTCATCCCGGGTAACGACGACGCTATCCGTGCCGTTCGTCTTCTTACAGGAAAAATGGCCGATGCCGTTATCGAAGCAACCCAGGGTGCAGAAGAAAAAGCCCGTGAGCAGGCAGCTGCCCAGGAAAAAGAACAGGAAGCAGCCGCAGCGGAAGAAGAAGGAAACACAGAAGAAGAGAGCGTTTCAAACCAGTAAGCTCTCATAAATATAACGGGCCCAGGCCTGACGCGAAGGGTGGTAAAAGGGAAAAACCCTTTATCACCCTTTTTCTTGAAAAATAGCGCTCAAGCGCTTGTGCATGGAAAAATCGAAGGAGGAATTTAAATGGCTGTAACAGCAAGCATGGTAAAAGAACTGCGTGAAAAAACAGGTGCAGGTATGATGGACTGCAAAAAAGCACTCAACGAAACAGATGGTAACATGGAAGAAGCGGTTAACTACCTGCGCGAAAAAGGTATCTCCAAAGCAGCGAAAAAATCTGATCGTGTAGCAGCAGAGGGCCTTACGTACGCAACGTATGAAGGAAACCAGGCAGTGATTGTGGAAGTAAACGCTGAAACAGACTTCGTCGCGAAAAACGAATTGTTTAAGCAGCTCGTCGCGGACGTTTCCACGTACCTGCTGAAGGAACAGCCGGCTGACGTTGACGCGGCACTTGCCGGGGAAATCGAAAGCGGAGTGACGCTTGAGCGTTACATTAACGACCAGATCGCACGTATCGGGGAGAAAATTTCCCTGCGCCGTTTTCTGCTTGCGGAGAAAAACGACGGTGATGCATTCGGCGCCTATCTTCACATGGGCGGGCGCATCGGCGTGCTGACGGTTCTTGAAAACACGGAAGACGGCGATCTTGCCAAGGACGTGGCGATGCACGTAGCGGCGATCAGCCCGAAATACATTTCCCGTGAAGATGTTCCGAAGGAAGAAGCGGACAGTGAGCGTGAACTGCTGAAGCAGCAGGCGCTGAACGAAGGCAAGCCGGAAAACATCGTTGAAAAAATGGTGGAAGGCCGTATTGGCAAGTACTTTGAACAAATCTGCCTGCTTGATCAGGAATTTGTAAAGGATACAGACCAAAAAGTAGGCGACTACCTGAAAAGCAAGGGCGCTACCGTGCGCACATTTGCCCGCTATGAAGTAGGCGAAGGCATGGAAAAACGCGACGAAAACTTTGCAGATGAAGTAATGAACCAGGTAAAGAAATAAATCGGCAGTATGGGAGAGTCCATATCGAATCCTCTAGGGTCCGTAGGCTCTCCTTTTTTCTGAAAGCAAAACCAGGGCAGAGGCCGCAGCGCTTCTGCGATACATAATAAAAAGGCGGGGTTCATGACGATGGAGAAATACAATCGCGTTGTGTTGAAGTTGAGCGGAGAGGCATTAGCAGGACAGCAGGGCTACGGTATTGATCCGGAAGTCATTCAGTCTATTGCTTCTCAAATCGGTGAGATAGTAGAATTGGGTACAGAGGTAGTGATTGTTGTCGGCGGAGGGAACATATGGAGAGGCATGGCCGGAAGTTCAAAAGGGATGGACCGGGCTACCGCTGACTATATGGGCATGCTCGCGACAGTCATGAATTCGCTTGCGCTCCAGGACAGCCTTGAAGACATTGAGATTCCTACACGGGTGCAGACGTCCATAGAAATGAGACAGGTAGCCGAACCGTACATCCGCCGCAAAGCCATCCGGCATTTAGAGAAAAAGCGGGTAGTCATTTTTGCGGCCGGGACGGGGAATCCGTACTTTTCGACCGATACCACTGCGGCGCTGCGGGCGGCAGAAATCGAAGCGGATATTATTTTGATGGCTAAAAACAAAGTGGACGGGGTATATGACTCAGACCCATCTGCGAATGCGGACGCGAAAAAGTACCAGTCGCTCACTTACCTGGATATTTTAAATCATGATCTGAAGGTGATGGATTCGACGGCGTCCACGCTTTGTATGGACAACAACATCCCGCTTCTCGTATTTTCGATTATGGAAGAAGGAAACATCAAGAAGGCCGTAATGGGAGAAGACATTGGAACAATCATAAGGAGGAACAACGATGGCTCATGATATAAAAGCAACAGAAGAGAAAATGAAAAAGTCAGTGGATTCTTTAAGCCGCGAGCTTGCCACGCTGCGGACAGGGAGGGCAAACGCTTCCATGCTCGACCGGGTGGTAGTTGACTACTACGGTGCCGAGGTGCCGCTTCAGCAGCTTGCGACGATTACCGTGCCGGAGGGGCGCCTGCTTGTTGTGGCGCCGTTTGATAAAAGCTCCATCAAGGACGTGGAAAAAGGGATCCAAAAGGCGGAGCTCGGCCTGAATCCCAGTAACGACGGCGAAGTAATCCGCATTCCGATTCCGGCAATGACAGAAGACCGCCGCAAGGAAATGACCAAACTCATTAACAAGTACGCGGAAGAAGCACGGGTGGCCATCCGTAATATCCGGCGCGACGCTAATGACACGCTGAAAAAAGATGAAAAAAGCAATGAAATCACCGAGGATGATTTGAAGCGTGAGCAGGAGCAGGTGCAAAAAGCAACCGACAAATACATCGGTCAGGTGGATCAGGCAGCCGAACAAAAAGAAAAAGAAGTTATGGAAGTTTGATGCGAATCGAGTTACAATAGGAACAGACTGGAACCCTCTGCACTCAAGAGGGTTTTTTTGTAAGTACAAAACCGGCAGATTTATTTGCGCTGCCGGAAAGAACACATAAACAGATATACTGCTTTCCGTTCTTCAACAATGCTGAGGCAGGAACGGTTTTTATATGGAATTGATTTCACATGCGCCATATAAATCAGACAAAGGGGAAAAGGCTGGTGCCCTCGTTATGAACGATCGACTATTTAATCAAATAAATCCATGGGCGGAGGCGAACGCCACGGCAGTGAAAGTGAATACGCCTGCCCATGTGGCTATTATTATGGATGGCAACGGCCGTTGGGCAAAAAAAAGAGGCCTGCCCCGTGTAGCCGGCCACCGCGAAGGTATGAAGGCGATCACGAAGGTGGTGGAAAAAGCGCACGAGCTCGGTATAAAGTACTTAACGCTCTACGCTTTTTCCACGGAAAACTGGAAGCGGCCGAAATCAGAAGTGAATTTTCTAATGCAGCTGCCGGAGCGATTTTTGGCTAAAGAGCTGCCAAAGCTAATGAAAAACAACGTACAGGTGCGGATGATGGGTGATGCGGACAAGCTGCCGGACCATACGCTGCAGGCTGTGCAGGAGGCTGTGGATGCCACCGCCGAAAACACCGGCATCGTTTTAAACTTTGCCCTTAACTACGGCGGGAGGCATGAGCTTGTCCATGTGGTGCAGGAGCTTGCCCGGGACGTGGAAGAGGGGCGGATGAAGGCAGAGGCTATCGATGAAGAGTTAATCACCAACCGGCTGTACACGAACCAGATCCCGGACCCTGACCTGCTTATTCGTACGAGCGGCGAAATCCGGCTGAGCAATTTTATGCTATGGCAGTTAGCTTATGCGGAATTTTGGTTTACCGAAACGCTCTGGCCGGACTTTAATGAAGAGGGCTTAGCGGAAGCTGTCATAGAATATCAGCAGAGAAAACGCAGGTACGGGGGCGTTTAACGACTGAAGGGGAGGTCTTGTATGGGATTGCGGGCGATTACCGGTCTTATCGGAGCAGTACTCGTCTTGGCGATTGTATTTGTAGGCCGCGAATGGTTTACTCTTTTGATCGCTTTGCTTGCTTCTGTCGCCATGTTTGAAATAATGCGCATGAAACGGATCCCGCTGCTGTCCTTCCGGGGTGTAATCAGTATGGGCTTTATGTGGATACTGCTCGTGCCCACAGAATGGCTGGATTTTCCGTTTTTGCAGCATATAACGAAAACAGAGATTTTTTTGACGATGATTCTGGGCCTGCTTGCATTAACAGTAGTCACGAAAAACTCCTTCACCTTTGATGAAGCAGGGTTCGTCATTTTATCCTCTGTGTACATAGGGTACGGGTTTCACAGCTTGATTATGATCCGCCAGCTGCCGGACATCGGCCTTGCTGTTGTCATTCTGATTTTATTTTTAATCTGGGCAACCGATTCCGGAGCCTATTTTATTGGAAAGAATTTCGGGCGCCACCGGCCCTGGCCGGAGATCAGTCCGAAAAAAACCATCGAAGGATTTGTCGGGGGGCTTGTCGCGGCATTTATTGTCGGCTTCATCTTTGAGGCGGTGTACCCGGTATTTGAGTCCTACCTGATCATGAGTGCTTTTATCGTGGTGACATCCATCTTTGGCCAGCTTGGGGATCTGGTGGAATCAGCGCTGAAACGGCACTACGCGGTTAAGGATTCCGGGAATATTCTTCCTGGTCACGGCGGCATCCTGGACCGGTTCGACAGCCTGATTTTCGTTATGCCCCTGCTTCATTTTTTCTATTTTTTTGGTTAATACCTCAGACGCAGGTTGCCAACCTAAAGGAGTTTAAGCCATGAAACGAATAGCATTGCTTGGGTCCACCGGATCCATCGGTACACAGACGCTTGACGTTGTTCGATTGCATCCGGAACGGTTCCGGATAACGGCGATTGCTGCCGGGAAAAACGTTGACCTGGTGCGAAAGCAGATTGAAGAATTTTCCCCTGAAATTGCGGCTGTCCATACAAAGGAAGACGCCGAAACGCTTCAGGCGGAATACGGCGGACGCATGCGCATCGTCTGGGGCCACGACGGCCTGATGGAAATTGCGGGAAGCTCCTGTGACTTTCTGATGAACGCGGTCAGCGGCAGCATGGGGCTTGAGCCGACGCTCCGGGCGATTGAAAACCGGGTGGATATCGGGATTGCCAATAAAGAAACGCTCGTCACCGCCGGTCACCTTGTAATGGAAAAAGCAAAGGAGCACGGCGTACGCCTGCTCCCGGTTGACAGCGAGCATTCGGCGATCGCCCAGTGCCTCGAAGGAAATGAGTTAAAGGAAGTGACCCGCCTGATTTTGACAGCTTCGGGAGGAAGCTTCCGTGACTATTCACGCAGTGATCTTGACGGAGTAACGGTGGAGGACGCCTTAAACCACCCGAACTGGAGCATGGGGGCCAAAATCACGATCGACTCGGCTACGATGATGAACAAAGGCTTTGAAGTGATCGAAGCCCACTGGCTGTTTGGTATACCTTACGACCGTATTGATGTGCTGCTGCATAAAGAAAGCATCATTCATTCGCTCGTGGAGTATCAGGACACCAGTGTGATTGCCCAGCTCGGACTGCCGGACATGCGCGTGCCGATCCAGTACGCGATGACCTATCCGGAACGGCTTGACTATCCGGCCAAGGAATCGCTGAACCTGTGGGAAATAGGCACGCTGCATTTTCAGCCGCCGGATTTTGAACGCTACCGAAGCCTCCGGCTGGCCTATGATGCCGGAAGAGCCGGTGGCTCCATGGGCACGGTGCTGAACGCTGCCAATGAACAGGCAGTTGCGATGTTTTTAAACAGCCAGTGTGCCTTTCTTGAAATTGAAACCGCTGTGGAAGAAGCGCTTGTGCGCCACGAGCGGATTGAGCATCCGGATCTCGACACGATTTTACGAGTGGACCGGGAAACCAGAGAACACGTGCAGACGCTTTTAACGTGACGTTCTTTCACAAACACTCTATAATGGGAAGAAAGAGCAAAAGAAGAAGGTGAATAAGCTTTGGATACGCTGATAGCGGTAATTGTCATGTTCGGCTTATTGGTGGCCATACACGAGTGGGGCCATTTGTATTTTGCCAAAAAAGTCGGCATTTTGTGCCGGGAGTTTGCGATTGGCTTCGGACCGAAAATATTTTCGACGAAGCGCAATGAAACGGTTTATACCATCCGGCTGCTGCCGCTTGGCGGTTACGTGCGAATGGCCGGGGACGATCCGGACCCGGTCAATATTAAACCAGGCTATGAAATCGGCCTGACGTTTAACGATGCAGGAAAAGTAAAAGAAATCATCGTAAACAATAAATCCAAGCACCCGGAAGCAAAGGTTGTATCCGTGGAATCGATCGATATGGAGCGCGAGCTTTATATCGAAGCGGTGGAGGATGAAGAAGAATCCGGGCTGAAGCGGTACGACATCGCCCGGACGTGCGACCTGATTGTCGATGAGAAGCGCGAGCAGATTGCGCCGTGGGACCGGCAGTTCGGCTCCAAGCGGCCGTGGAAAAAAGCAGTGGCCATTTTTGCCGGTCCGTTCATGAACTTTGTGCTCGCGTTCGTGCTGTTTGTTATTTACGCTCTGGCGCACGGCATTCCGCAGGAGACGCCGGCTATAGGCAGTATTGCCGGCGGTTCGCCGCTGGAAGAATCTGTGTTTGAAGAAGGCGACGTTATCACGTCCGTGGACGGCGAGTCCGTAAACTCCTGGGATGAAATGACCGGTATTGTCCAGGAGCGCCCGGGAGAAGAAGTCCCGGTCACCGCTGAACGCGGCGGAGAAACAATAGAAGACACTGTTACCATCGACGGCATTCCGGTGCAGGAGGGTTCAAATGAGGAAGTCGGCCAGATCGGCGTTTATGCCGAACTGGAACGTTCCTTCACGGAATCGCTGCAGTACGGCGGTACTCAGCTGTATGAAGTTTCTACCCTGATTTTTCAGACTCTCGGCACGATTGTGACCGGGGAATTTTCCCTCGATGACCTGGCAGGTCCGGTAGGGATTTATGACGCGACGGATCAGGTAATTGCGACCGGGCTGCTGACTCTGATTGCATGGTCTGCTATGATCAGCGTCAATCTCGGGATCGTCAACCTCCTGCCCCTCCCGGCGCTTGATGGAGGACGGCTTTTGTTTATCATTGCCGAAGCGATCCGCGGCAAGCCGATCGAACCGCAGAAGGAAGGCATGATTCACCTTCTCGGCTTCGCGCTGCTCCTGCTGCTCATGATTGCAGTGACGTGGAACGATATTAACCGCTTATTCACGTAATAAAAAAACGGTGACGGAGCCAAAGCCCCGTCACCGTTCTTATGTTAAAATAACCAAAGAGCTTACAGACGCAGATGTATAAGAGAAAGAGGTTGATATAGTATGCGACAACAATTTTTATTCAGTCCCACTCTCCGGGATGTGCCGCAGGGAGCGGATATTGCGAGCCACCAGCTGATGCTCCGGGCCGGTCTGATCCGCCAGAGTGCAGCCGGGGTCTATTCCTACCTGCCGCTCGGCCACAGGGTGCTCCGTAAGATCGAAAGCATTGTCCGTGAGGAAATGGATGCAGCAAGCGGCCAGGAAGTGCTGCTTCCTGCCATGCAGCCGGCAGAGGTATGGCAGGCCTCGGGCCGCTATAACAATTATGGACCGGCGCTGATGCGCTTCAAAGACCGCCACCAGCGGGATTTTGTCCTCGGCCCGACGCACGAGGAAAATATTGCTGCCCTCGTAAAGGATGAGATGAATACATACAAACGCATGCCTGCGATTTTGTACCAGATTCAGACCAAATACCGCGACGAAGCGCGTCCGCGCTTTGGGGTGCTTCGCGCGCGCGAATTTATTATGAAGGACGCGTACTCGTTTGATACGTCCTACGAGGCGCAGAATGAAAGCTACTGGGCGATGTATCGTGCCTATGAGCGGATTTTCACCCGTCTGGGACTGGACTACCGGGCGGTGCAGGCAGATGCCGGAGCGATGGGCGGCCAGGGTGAAACCCATGAATTCACCGTGCTTTCCGACGTCGGGGAGGATACTATTGTGTATTCCGACGAAAGCGATTTTGCGGCCAATATCGAAATAGCCGCTATACCGGATAACGTCTCAAAACCGGAGCCGGTCGCAGAAGAAATGACCCTGGTCGATACGCCGGAGGAGCGCACGATTGAAGAAGTGGCTGCAAAGCTCGGGATCAAGCGTGAAGAGTGTCTGAAAACCGTCGCATTTGACGCAGACGGCCGCCTCGTGGCTGTGCTTATGCGCGGCGATCATGATGTCAACGAAGTGAAGGTAGCAAACGCAGTGGGCGCTGAAGTGCTTGAGCCCGCGTCCGTCGAGCGGATTGAAGAGGTGTTTGGAGCAGAGCCCGGCTTTATCGGCCCTTTCGGTCTGTCTGAAGACGTGGAGGTGCTTGCCGATTACACGGTCCGCGGCATGGCGGGCGCTGTATGCGGAGCCAACGAAAACGGCCGGCACTACCAGCACGCGGTGCCGGAAAGGGACTTCCCGGTGGGTCAGTACGCAGATCTGCGTTTCATCCAGGAAGGCGAACCATCGCCGGACGGCAAGGGCACGGTCCGTTTCGCCAAGGGTATTGAGGTCGGGCACGTGTTTAAGCTTGGCACGAAATACAGCGAAGCGCTCGGGGCAACGTTTTTGGATGAAAACGGTAAAGCCCGCCCGATCATTATGGGCAGCTACGGCGTCGGTGTGAGCCGGACGATTGCGGCCGTTATAGAGCAGAACCATGATGAGAGTGGTATCTGCTGGCCGAAGGCAGCCACCCCGTTTGATCTGCATCTGCTGGTGCTCAATCCGAAGCAGGACGAGCAGCAGCAGCTCGGGGGTGAGCTGTACGAGACCCTGCAGAAGAGCGGATGGTCCGTGCTGCTCGATGACCGGAAGGAGCGGCCGGGAGTGAAGTTTAAGGACGCGGACCTCTACGGTCTGCCTGTGCGTATCGCCTGCGGAAAAAAAGCAGGAGAGCAGATTGTGGAAGTGAAATCCCGTACAGCCGAGGAAAACGTGGAGGTCGCTGTCAGTGAGCTTCCGCAGTATTTAGAGAAGCTGTGGGCTGAAATCCATTAACCCTTTCTGGTGTCTCCAGGAGGGGTTTCCCTCTTCCCGGTCCCTGCCGAAAGTGAATTTTTTTGATAAAATGAATGATAAAAGAACGAAGAAGTGAGGCGAGAAACGTGCAGACCGACCGTCACATCCAGCAGGAACGTTTTGAGTTGCTACTTGAGCAGATTGGCATGCCGGAGGAAGAAACCAACCGTTATTTTACCGAAGGCCGCCTCGAAAAGCTTGTTATTCATAAAGAACAAAAGCAGTGGCATTTCCACCTGACGCTTGCAGCGCCGCTGCCGTTTACGGTATACGCGATGCTGAAGGAAAAACTGCAGTCCGCATTTGAAAGCATTGCTGACATTGATTTTACGCTTCATTACGAAGAAGGCACGACCGTTCCGGTGGATGCCATCCCGGACTACTGGCCGCTGATTATGCAGAAGCTTGAAAGCTATGATTCCCACCTGCGCATGAGGCTGAACGGGGGAGCGCCGTTTTTGCGGGAGGGCGAGCTGATTTTCCCGTGTAAAAGCGATATTGAGATGAATTCGCTTGGGCCGAAGCTGCAGCAGGCAATGGACGAGGTTCTGCCGCTGTTTGGGCTGCCGGCCGCCACATTTACGATGGAAGCCAAAACGAGCGATGAAGAAAAGGAACAGTTTGAAGAAAAGAAAAAGCAGGAAGAGCACTCGAAAGTGATTGAAGCGATGATGGAGCGCAAGAAAAAGGAATCCGAAGCCGATTCCAAACGCGCCTCCCAGTCGATTCAGATCGGCTATCCGATCAAGGACGAAGCCGTGCCGCTGAAGGATATCCGAGAGGAAGAGCGCCGCATTACTGTGGAGGGCTACATTTTCGAAGCGGAAACGAAGGAGCTCCGCAGCGGCCGGACGCTGTTAACGTTTAAAATTACCGACTACACCGATTCGATTATGATCAAAATGTTCTCCAAGGATAAAGAACAGGTGCCGCTGCTTGAAGCCGTGAAGAAAGGCATCTGGGTAAAGGCCCGTGGCGGTGTCCAGGATGATACGTTCGTCCGGGATCTGGTCATGATCGCAAACGACGTCATCCAGGTGCAGGGAGCGTCCAAAACTGATGATGCCGAAGAGAAGCGCGTCGAGCTGCATGCGCACACGAATATGAGTCAGATGGACGCGACCGTTTCTGCCGGGGAATACGTGGCCCGGGCAGCCGAATGGGGCCACCCGGCGGTTACCATCACGGACCACGGCGTTGTCCAGTCGTTTCCGGAGGCTTACAATGCCGGCAAAAAGCACGACATTAAAGTGCTGTACGGCATGGAGGCGAACCTCGTCGATGACGGCGTCCCGATCGCCTACAACGAAGCGGACGTGGATCTTGAAACAGGAACCTACGTCGTTTTTGACGTGGAGACAACCGGTCTGTCGGTCGTGTACGACTCCATCATCGAGCTCGCAGCGGTGAAGGTAAAAGACGGCGAAATTATTGACCGGTTTGAACGCTTTTCAAACCCGCATGAAAAACTGACCGACACCATTATTAACCTGACAGGCATCACGGATGACATGCTCGTCGATGCGCCGGAAATTGAGCCGGTGCTCGAAGACTTTTACGCCTTTTCCAAGGACTCGGTGCTTGTCGCACACAACGCAAGCTTTGACATGGGCTTTCTCCGGGAGGGCTATAAAAAAATCGGTAAAACGGCAGATATGCCGGTAATTGATACACTCGAATTCGGCCGCTTTTTGTATCCCAATCTAAAAAACCACCGGCTGAATACGCTCTGTAAAACGTTTGATATTGAACTCGTGAGTCATCACCGGGCGATTTACGATGCCGAAGCGACCGGATACCTGCTGTGGAAAATGATGAAGGATGCGCTCGCCCAGGACATTACCAACCATAAACAGCTCAACGACAACATGGGCCAGTCCGGCTTTCACCGCCTGCGCCCGTCGCACTGCACGCTGATCGCCCAGACGCAGGAAGGACTGAAAAACCTGTATCACCTCGTCACGCTTTCTCATCTGGAATATTTTTTCCGGACACCGAGAATTCCGCGTTCGAAGCTGCAGAAATACCGCGAAGGCATACTCGTCGGCTCGGCGTGTGACAAAGGCGAAGTGTTTGAAACGATGATGCAGAAATCAGAGGACGAAGCGAAAAAAGCCGCTGAATTTTACGACTACCTCGAGGTGCAGCCGCCGGAAAACTATGCGCACCTGGTGGAAAAAGAGCTTCTGAAAAGCTACGACGACGTCAAGGATGTGATTCAGAAAATCATCCGTACCGGGGACGAACTGAACCTGCCGGTCGTTGCTACCGGTAACGCCCACTATATGGATGAGCACGACTACAGCTACCGGCAGATCCTGATTGCGTCGCAGGGCGGGGCGAACCCGCTGAACAACCAGACGCTTCCGCAGGTGCACTTTCGCACCACCGGGGAAATGCTTTCCTGCTTTGATTTTCTGGACGACCGCACCGCAGAAAAGATTGTGGTGGAAAACACCCAGGCGATCGCAGATCAGGTGGAAACGATTCATCCGGTGCCGAGCGACCTGTATACACCAAACATCGAAGGCTCGGATAAAGAAATACGGGAAATGTGCTACCGCCGGGCGGAAAGCATTTACGGCTCGCCTATACCGGAACTCGTAAAAACCAGGCTTGATAAAGAGCTCGACAGTATCATCGGCAACGGCTTTGACGTCATCTATCTGATTTCGCAGAAGCTCGTAAAAAAATCCCTCGAGGACGGCTATCTTGTCGGCTCCAGGGGCTCGGTCGGCTCGTCGTTTGTTGCCACAATGACAGAAATTACTGAAGTGAACCCGCTGCCGCCGCATTACGTTTGCCCGGAATGCAAGCAGTCGACGTTTTTTGACGACGGCTCGGTCGGCTCCGGCTTCGACCTCGCGGACAAGCTGTGCGACAGCTGCGGCGTGGACATGATTAAAGACGGCCACGATATCCCGTTTGAAACGTTTCTCGGGTTTAAAGGCGATAAAGTACCCGATATTGACCTGAACTTCTCCGGCGACTACCAGCCGCGGGCCCATAATTATACGAAAGAACTGTTCGGCGAGGAAAAAGTGTACCGTGCAGGAACGATCGGTACCGTGGCGGATAAAACAGCGTATGGATTTGTGAAGGGCTATCAGAGCGACCACGAGCTGCATCTGCGCGGAGCGGAGATTGACCGGCTCGTGAGCGGATGCACAGGCGTCAAACGGACAACCGGTCAGCACCCGGGCGGAATTATCGTCGTTCCGGATGAGTATGACATTCACGACTTCTCTCCGATTCAGTTTCCGGCAGACGACAAAACGTCGGAATGGAAAACGACGCACTTTGACTTTCACTCCATCCACGACAACCTGCTGAAGCTTGATATTCTCGGCCACGATGATCCGACGGTCATACGCATGCTGCAGGATTTAAGCGGTATTGATCCGCAGACGATTCCGACCGATGACGCAGAAGTCATGAAAATCTTTGGCGGACCGGAAGTGCTTGGGGTGACGCCGGAGCAGATTAACTGCAAAACGGGCACGTACGGCATTCCGGAATTTGGTACCCGGTTTGTGCGCCAGATGCTTGAAGATACGAAGCCGTCGACGTTTTCCGAGCTCGTCCAGATTTCCGGGCTCTCCCACGGCGCGGACGTCTGGGTCGGAAACGCCCAGGAGCTGATCCAGAACGGGACCTGTGAACTGAAGGACGTGATCGGATGCCGGGACGACATTATGGTGTATCTGATCTACAAAGGCATTGAGCATTCGCTCGCCTTTAAAATCATGGAGTTCGTCCGTAAGGGACGCGGGCTCGACCCGGAATGGATTGAGGAAATGAAAAACCACGGCGTGCCGGAGTGGTACATTCAGTCGTGCCTGAAAATTAAATACATGTTCCCGAAAGCGCACGCCACCGCCTACGTGCTGATGGCAGTCCGGATTGCCTACTTTAAAGTGCACCATCCGATCCTGTTTTATGCTGCGTACTTTACGGTCCGGGCGGATGACTTTGACCTGCCGACCATGATCAACGGCAGCACCTCGATCCGCGCGAAGCTGGATGAAATTCAGGCGAAGGGCTTTGACGCCTCTCCGAAGGAAAAAAGCCTTGTGACCGTGCTTGAGCTTGCGCTTGAAATGACCGAGCGCGGCTACCGTTTCCAGAAGGTGGACCTGTACCGTTCGGAGGCGAGCGAATTTGTCGTCGACGGCGACCAGCTGATTCCGCCGTTCAACGCTTTGGAAGGCGTAGGAACGAACGCAGCGGTTAACATTGTAAAGGCCCGTGCCGACGGGGAGTTTTTATCCAAGGAAGACCTGCAGCAGCGCAGCAAGGCAACCAAAACAGTGATCGAGCACCTCGACCTGCACGGATGCCTTGATGGGCTGCCGGATACGAACCAGCTTTCTCTGTTCTAAACACTAGCCAGACTTGCGAAAATGCACAAATCGTGCTATGATAATGGGCAGTGAGAGGTATATCGAGACGGCGAAAGAGTGGGTGGATACCCACTCTTTCATTTATGGTTGAAGCTTTCTGCATAAAACAAACTATATACTATCATTGGAAGAAATGAAGATGATGACAAAGCAGCAGGGAGGTACGTAATGAAAGAAAGTATTAAAGACATCGCAGCACGTCTGGCGCGGCCGATTGCTGAAGAACTGGACCTGGAACTTGTGGATACGGAATATAAAAAAGAAGGAAAAAACTGGTACCTTCGGGTATTTGTGGACAGCCCCTCCGGTGTGCATCTTGAAGACTGTGGACGGGTGAGTGAACGGCTGAGCGAACAGCTCGACGAGATGGACCCTGTCCAGGAGGCTTATTATCTGGAGGTTTCTTCGCCGGGCGCGGAACGGCCGCTGAATAACGAAGCGGATATCCGCCGTTCAGTCGGAAAAAACGTGTACGTGACCACGTATGAACCCGTTGAAGGAGAAAAAGCGTTCGAAGGAAAGCTGAGTGACTTCAAAGACGGTGAGCTTTTGATTACCACCAAACAGAAGCAGAGAGAACGCACGGTGCATATACCGTACAGCAAAGTAGCTAAAGCAAGGCTCGCCATCATTTTTTAACGGTGCGGCGGGCATCGAGAAAAAGGAGGATCTGAATTCCATGAATGCAGACTTTATGGAAGCATTGGACGTACTGGAAAATGACAAGGGAATCGATAAGGAAATAGTGCTCGAAGCCATCGAAGCCGCGTTGATTTCCGCCTATAAGCGAAACTTCAACCAGGCGCAGAATGTCCGGGTGGACGTCAACCGTGATACCGGATCGATTCACGTATTTGCCCGCAAGGAAGTGGTCGAAGAGGTATTCGATCCGCGGCTTGAAATCTCTCAGGAGGAAGCGCAGGCGATCAGCCCGTCGTACGAGCTGGACGACGTCGTGGAAATGGAAGTGACCCCGAAAAACTTCGGGCGCATCGCTGCCCAGACAGCGAAGCAGGTTGTGACCCAGCGCGTGCGCGAAGCCGAGCGCGGCATCATCTATTCCGATTTTATCGACCGTGAAGAGGATATTATGACCGGCATCGTGCAGCGTCAGGACCACCGCTTTATCTACGTGGACCTCGGGAAAGTAGAGGCGCTGCTGCCGCAGAGCGAGCAGATGCAAAATGAAACGTACAACCATAATGACCGCCTGAAAGCGTACATCACCAAAGTGGAAAAAACGACCAAGGGACCGCAGATTGTTATTTCCCGTACGCACCCGGGTCTTTTGAAACGGCTGTTTGAGCTTGAGGTGCCGGAGATTTATGACGGCACGGTGGAAATTATTTCAGTGGCACGGGAAGCGGGCGACCGCTCGAAAATCTCAGTGTTTGCGGACGATCCGGAAGTGGACCCGGTCGGCTCCTGCGTCGGTCCGAACGGCCAGCGCGTGCAGACGATCGTGAAAGAGCTGAAGGGCGAAAAAATCGACATCGTGCAGTGGTCGGATAATCCGGTGGAGTACGTCGCCAACTCATTGAGCCCGGCAAAAGCCCTCGATGTTCAGGTGAATGAAGAGGAAAAAAGCACGCTTGTCGTGGTACCGGACTACCAGCTTTCCCTTGCTATCGGCAAGCGCGGACAGAACGCCCGCCTGGCCGCCAAGCTCACCGGCTGGAAGATCGACATTAAAAGTGAAACTGAAGCTGAAGAGCTCGGAATCTTTTCGCCGGAGGATGCAGAAGAAATTCCGGTGACAAGCACAAGCATTGATTTAGATACAGAAGATTTGTAAAAATGAGGGTGAACGGCTATGGTTAAAAAAATTCCCATGAGAAAATGCATTATTACTGGAGAAGAAAAGCCCAAGAAAGAGTTGGTGCGAGTCGTTCGGGACCCGGATAACACCGTGTTTGTCGACCGCTCCGGCAAGAAGAACGGCCGGGGCGCGTATTTAACAGACAGTGATGATGTGTTTTTACAGGCGAAGGCCAAGGATTCGCTGAGCCGCCATTTAAAAGTAAAAGTAGCGGCCGAAGACTATGACCGTCTCCTCGAAGAGCGCAGAGGCGCGAGTCATGAACGATAAAGCATTATCCTTTCTCGGCCTTGCCGCGCGGGCAGGAGAGCTGAAAAGCGGAGATGATACCGTTCTTAAAACCGTGCAGACCAAAAAAGCACAGCTGGTCATCGTCGCTGGGGATGCCTCTGTCAATACGATTAAAAAGTTCACGGATAAAACAAGTTTTTATTCATGTCCTTTTCGGGTTGCCGGCACGAAAGCCGATCTCGGCGCGGCGATCGGAAAAGAATCAAGAACCATTTTATCCGTCACAGAACGCGGCTTTGCCAAAAAGCTGATAAAATTGATAGATGAAGAAATAAATTAAGAAGGACGTGTAGATGGACGAAAAACGAACAATATTCAGGAACGATATCTTTGGAAGGAATGTGATGTCACTATGAGTAAAGTGAGAAGCAATAAAACAAGAAACACCCAGGGAAACAGAGGCCCAAGCAAGAAAAAGACCACCCAGAAACGCCCGGGAGGCGGCCGCAAAGAACAGCAGGCCACACCGGAAAAGATCACATTTGCCGGCAGTCTTTCCGTCGGGGAACTGGCAGAAAAGCTGAATAAGGAAAGCTCTGAAATCATTAAAAAATTAATGAATCTCGGCGTGATGGCGACCATCAACGAAACGCTTGAGGCAGAAACCATTGAACTGATCGCTACGGATTACGGCGTAGCGGTGGAGCAGGAGGTAGTGGTGGATGAACTCGATATTGATAACTATGTCGAGCAGGACGATCCTGCAAAGCTGCAGGAACGCCCGCCGGTAGTAACGATTATGGGGCACGTCGACCACGGTAAAACGACGCTTCTCGACTCCATCCGCCATACGAAGGTAACCTCCGGGGAAGCCGGCGGCATTACCCAGCATATCGGTGCCTATCAGGTGGAAGAAAATAACAAGCTGATCACCTTCCTTGATACACCCGGACACGCAGCGTTTACGACCATGCGTGCACGCGGTGCGGAAGTGACCGATATTACGGTTCTGGTGGTCGCGGCTGACGACGGTGTCATGCCGCAGACAAGAGAAGCCATCAACCACGCCAAGGCGGCCGAGGTGCCAATTATTGTTGCGGTAAACAAGATGGATAAGGAAGGCGCGAACCCGGACCGGGTGATGCAGGAGCTGATGGAATTTCAGTTAGTGCCGGAAGCATACGGCGGGGAGACGATCTTTGTAAATCTTTCTGCAATTAACGGAGAAGGCATTGATGAGCTGCTTGAAATGATTCTGCTTGTTGCTGAAGTGGAAGACTTCAAAGCGAACCCGGACAAACGGGCGCGCGGAAGCGTCGTAGAAGCAGAGCTTGATAAAGGGCGCGGCCCGGTTGCGACTCTGCTCGTGCAAAACGGTACGCTGAATGTCGGCGAACCGATTGTAGTCGGCAACGCCTTTGGACGGATCCGGGCAATGGTGGATGACCTTGGCCGTCAGGTGAAAAGCGCAGGGCCATCCAAGCCGGTGGAAATCATCGGCCTGAACGATGTGCCTCAGGCAGGCGACCCATTTGTCGTCTTTGAGGAAGAGAAAAAAGCCCGCCAGATTGCCGATGCGCGTAAGAGCCGGGCAAAGGATGCCGAGCGGGCACAAACATCGAAAATCAACCTCGACGATCTGTTCAGCCAGATCCAGGAAAACGATATGAAAGAAATCAACGTGATTGTGAAAGCGGACGTCCAGGGCTCGGTTGAAGCGCTGCGCGGATCACTTGAAAAAATAGAAGTAGAAGGCTGCAAAATCAATATTGTCCATGCCGGTGCCGGCGCGATAGCAGAATCAGACGTGATCCTCGCTTCGGCCTCCAACGCGATCATTATCGGCTTTAACGTCCGTCCGGACGTAAACGCCAAGCGTACGGCAGATGCAGAGAATGTGGATCTTCGTCTTCACCAGGTTATCTACAATGCGATTGAAGAAATTGAAACAGCCATGAAAGGCATGCTCGACCCAATCTATGAAGAGCGCGTGCTCGGACAGGTTGAAGTGCGTCAGCTGTTTAAAGTCTCCCGCGTTGGTACGATTGCCGGAAGCTATGTGCTCGAAGGCAAAATCACCCGGGACTCCAAAGTCCGTGTCGTACGTGACGGCGTGGTAATTTTCGACGGCGGCATCAAGGATCTGAAGCGTTATAAAGACGATGCCAAGGAAGTTGCCTCCGGCTACGAGTGCGGTGTAACCCTTGAGAACTTTAACGACCTTAAAGAAGGCGACATTATGGAGCCGTATATCATGGAGGAAGTTAAACGCACATGATCGGCGTCGTCCATGTAGAGTGCATGCTTTATGAAGCGAGTCACTTAAAGCAGAAACGGGCGGTGCTTCAGAGCGTAAAAACAAAGCTGAAGCACCGCAACCTCTCCGTGGCGGAAACGGATTATCAGGAGCTTTGGCAGCGGGCAGCTCTGTCGATTGTCACTGTGCATAATGAAAAGGCCGGGGCAGAAAAAGAGCTGCAGCGTGCCATTCATATGATTGAAAGTTATACGGAATGGGAAATAACCTCCGTACACTATGAATGGTTATAGGAGGAACAGTGATGGCTAATATACGTGCTCAGCGTGTAGGAGAGCAGATTAAAAAAGAAGTATCGGATATTTTTGCGCGCGGAATCAAAGATCCGCGGGTGCAGTTTGTAACGGTAACCGACGTAGAGGTGACCGGAGATCTGCAGCAGGCAACGATTTTCATAACGGTTCTCGGAGAAGAAAAAGACAAAGAGGAAGCGTTTCAGGGCCTCGAAAAAGCCCGGGGATTCATCCGCAGTGAAATCGGAAAACGAATCCAGCTTCGCAAAACACCGGAAATCTTCTTTTCCTTCGATGAATCGATCGAATACGGCAACCGCATTGAATCGCTTCTGCGCGATTTAAATGAGCGGGAGAAGTAGAAGAAGGAAGCTGTTTTAAAGTTGGAAAAGCTGTTGCTGACTTTGAAACAGCTTTTCCTATGTACATTGAATTCTGAAACGGAAGTGAGCGAAACAGCCCTATGATTGATGGAATCATTCCTTTGTGGAAAGAAGCAGGGGTTACGTCCCATGATTGTGTAGTGCGTGCACGCCGGCTGCTCAAAACAAAAAAAATCGGTCATTCCGGTACGCTTGATCCGTCAGTGACCGGTGTGCTCCCGCTTTGTGTCGGAAAAGCCACCAAGGCGGTGGATTACCTGCACGAAGCCCCAAAAGCGTATGAAGGAATCATCACTCTTGGGAAAACGACCACGACTGAAGACGCTGACGGGGAAACGGTGGCGACCCTTCAGGTAAAAAAGGCTCCGGCAAGGCACAGCATCGAAGCAGCGCTTGAAGCGCTGACCGGAACGGTAACCCAGGTGCCGCCCATGTATTCAGCCGTCAAAGTACGGGGGCGCAAGCTGTACGAATATGCCCGGGAAGGCATAGAGGTCGAGCGTCCTGTGCGGGAAGCCCGTATTTATGATTTCCGGCTGCTTGAGATGGACGTGGCTCCGCAGGACGGAGAATTTTCCTTTAAGGTGCATGTGAGCTGCAGCAAAGGAACCTACGTGCGCACCCTGGCTGTCGACGCCGGGGAAAAGCTCGGTTATCCGGCGCACCTGCAGCAGCTCGTCCGGACGGCGTCCGGCGGGTTTGGGCCGGAGCACAGCTCCACGTGGAAGGAGCTCGAAGCCCTGTTTGCCAAAGACAGTCTCGCAGACGCCGCGTACCCGGTAGACTGGGCCGTGGCTCACCTTCCGGCCATCACAGTGTCGGAGAAAACAGCAGAGCAGATCAGTCACGGGCGCGTGCTGCCGGCAGAATGGTTCCGGGAGCAGACGATGGCAGTAAAGGCAGAGAGCGGAAAGCCGCTGGCCGTATATACGGCGCATCCGGATAAGCCCGGCATTTTCAAACCAAAAACAATGCTTCTTTGATAGCGTGAATGAAAGAATATCGGCAGGTGAAAATAATGGAAGTTCATCATCTTGTACATCCACATACGTTAACGGCCTCGCTCTCAGAACCGAAAGTGATGGCGCTGGGGTACTTCGACGGGGTGCATCGCGGCCACGCCGAAGTGATTGAAAAGGCCCGGCAGACAGCAGAAGACAGGGGGCTGCCGCTCGCTGTTATGACCTTCCATCCGCACCCGAAGGTGGTACTCTCAAAGCAGACGGAAGAGGATATGTTCTATTTGACCCCGCTGGAGGAAAAACAGCGTATTCTCGAATCGCTCGGAGTGGAAAAGCTGTACATTGTGCGGTTTGACCAGGATTTTGCGTCCCTCGACCCTCAGGCTTTTGTGGATGCTTATATCATTGATCTCGGCGTAAAGCACGCGGTGGCCGGATTTGATTTTTCGTACGGGAAATTCGGGCGCGGTACGATGGAGACGCTCCCGTATCATTCAAGGGACGCCTTTACATTTTCCACGGTATCCCCGTATACCGAAGACGGAGAGAAGGTGAGCTCCACCTGGATCCGCCGGATGGTGGAGGAGGGGGAAATGGTCAAAGCCGCCCGTCTGCTCGGACGCTGGTATACATTCGAAGGTACTGTCGTCGAAGGGGAGAAACGCGGACGGACGATCGGTTTTCCAACGGCCAACATCCAGTCCGAAGAGCCGTACCTGCTTCCAAACGACGGCGTGTACGCCGTGCGCGCACTGATCGATGGCCGATGGTACCGCGGGATGTGCAATATTGGCTACAAGCCGACATTTCACGACGAACGGGACGGCCCGCCGGAAATTGAAGTTCATCTGTTTGAGTTCAATGGAGATATTTACGGTAAAACGGTCCGGATTGAGTGGCGGGACCGACTGCGCGGGGAAGTGAAATTTCCTTCTCTCGATGCACTTGTTTCCCAGCTGCATGAGGACAAACGCTCCGCCGAGCAGGTGCTCCAGCAGGAAATCAGGGATTAAAACCTGTTTTTCCTTGCGTTTTTCCTGTTCAAAAGGTAAGATGGTTGATGTATGGAAACTACTTCTTGGCTTGCACGCGCCTCCTGCGGCTTGCGAGGAAATAGTTGAAACAAAATAACAAAAGGAGGTCGACTGAATGGCTTTAACACCAGAGCGTAAATCAGAGTTGATCGAAGAGTACAAAACACATGAAGGCGACACCGGTTCCCCGGAAGTACAGATCGCTATTTTAACGGAGCAGATCGTTTCGTTGAACGGACACCTGCGTGAGCATAAAAAGGACCACCATTCCCGCCGCGGGCTTTTGAAAATGGTTGGTAAGCGCCGTAACCTGTTAACGTACGTTCGTAATCAGGATATCACGCGTTACCGCGACATCATTAATAAACTCGGCTTGCGCCGTTAAGAAGTACTGGGAAGCGGGAGGTATCTCCCGCTTTTTCTCTTACCTAAAAACAATTATGTGCATAACGTATGCGGCTGTGCGGTATGAATTGACCCCTTACGCACATCTCACAAGCTTAGCGCGTAAGCAGCGGGACTTCCGCGCTAAGCTTGTGCGCACGAAAGGGTTTCCAGCCAGCAGGAAGTACCGGCGGGATGGAGCATTTATACCCGGATAGGCAGGCGTATACGTGAAAAAACGTATAGGAGGTCCTGAAATTTGGAACAAGAAAAGAAAACCTACTCAATTGAATGGGCGGGGCAGACGCTGACCGTCGAAACAGGCCACATAGCAAAACAGGCCAACGGAGCGGTCATGATCCGCTACGGAGACACCGTCGTACTTTCCACCGTGACGGCTTCAAAGGAACCAAAGGATCTTCCGTTCTTCCCGCTTACGGTAAATTACGAAGAGCGGCTGTATGCGGCAGGGAAAATTCCCGGCGGCTTTATTAAGCGCGAAGGACGCCCGAGCGAAACGGCGGTTTTAACGAGTCGTCTGATTGACCGGCCGATCCGCCCGCTTTTCCCGGACGGCTTCCGTAACGATGTGCAGGTAATCAACATGGTGATGAGCGTGGACCAGTCCGCTTCTCCGGAAATTGCGGCCATGGTCGGCTCCTCGCTTGCTCTCTCCCTGTCGGATATTCCGTTTTACGGCCCGGTTTCAGGTGCCGTTATTGGACGGGTCGACGGCGAGTTTGTCGTCAATCCGTCGGAATCCGAAGCGGCGAGAAGCGACATTGAACTGACGGTTGCCGGCACGAAAAACGCCATAAACATGGTGGAGGCCGGAGCGGACGAAGTGCCGGAGGAAACAATGCTTGAAGGCATTATGTTCGGCCACGAAGAAATCAAGCGCCTGGTGGAATTCCAAGAAGGTATTATCAGTGAGCTTGGCCGGGAGAAAATGGAAGTACAGCTGTCCCAGACGGACAAAGACCTCGAGGAAACGATCAGAAGCGAGTTCCAGGACTCCGTAAAAGAAGCGGTAATGGTCAACGATAAAAAAGAGCGCGACGTGGCTATTCAGGAGCTGAAAACGCAGATCTCCGAGCCATATGAAGAAGAAGAGCAGCATAGCGAGGTAAAGGACATCTTTGAAAAACTTGTCAAAGCAGAGTTCCGCCGCCTGATCACCGAGGAGCATATCCGTCCGGACGGACGCGGTCCGGACGACATCCGCCAGCTGACATCCGAGGTGGACATTCTGCCGCGCACGCACGGCTCCGGTTTGTTTACCCGCGGCCAGACGCAGGCGCTAAGCATCTGCACGCTCGGCGCTCTCGGAGAAGTTCAGATCATCGACGGCCTCGGCACCGAAACGTCGAAGCGGTTTTTGCATCACTATAACTTCCCGAACTTCAGTGTCGGGGAAACCGGTCCGATCCGCGGACCGGGCCGGCGCGAAATCGGGCACGGCGCTCTCGGCGAACGCGCCCTGGAAAAGGTCGTTCCATCCGAAGAGGAGTTCCCGTATACGATCCGCCTGGTATCTGAAGTGCTTGAATCCAACGGCTCCACCTCCCAGGCAAGCATCTGCGCGAGCACGCTTGCCATGATGGACGCCGGTGTGCCGATCAAGTCACCGGTGGCCGGTATTGCGATGGGGCTTGTAAAAGAAGGCGATGACCTGGCTGTGTTAACCGACATTCAGGGCATGGAAGACGCCCTTGGCGACATGGACTTTAAAGTAGCCGGAACGGCAGACGGCGTAACGGCACTGCAAATGGACATTAAGCTGGCGGGTATTGACCGCGAAGTGCTCGAATTTGCTCTCAAACGGGCAAAGGTGGCACGCATGAAGGTACTCGAAAACATGCTCGCTACGATCAGCGAGACACGCGGCGAGCTTTCCCCGTACGCTCCGAAAATCATGTCCATGCATATCAAGCCGGATAAAATCCGTGATGTAATCGGCCCGAGCGGGAAAACGATCAATCAGATCATCGAGGATACCGGCGTGAAAATTGATATCGAGCAGGACGGCACTGTCTTTATTTCCTCGACCGAGCAGGAGAAGAACGAGGAAGCGAAAAAAATCATTGAAGATTTAATTCGTGAAGTAGAGCCGGGCGAGACGTATTTAGGAAAGGTCAAACGTGTCGAGAAATTTGGCGCCTTCGTGGAGCTGTTTAAAGGAAAAGAAGGCCTCGTCCATATTTCCCAGCTGAACCACGAGCGCGTAAACAAAGTGGAAGATGTGGTCTCCATCGGGGACGAAGTCATGGTTAAAGTAACAGAAATAGACAATCAGGGACGGATTAACCTATCGAGAAAAGCGTTGCTTGCAAAAGAAAGCTCCGACACCTCTTCTCAGTAATCCAGCTATAGATCAGCAGGGACTTGGATTTCCAGGTCCTTTTTTTTATAAATTTAGAGAGAATAAAAGAAGGAGGTCCAGGCAGATGGCGGAAACAAAGTATCTTTCAAACGGGGTAAGGCTGGTCTCAGAGCAGATTCCGCACGTGCGCTCGGTCTCGCTCGGCCTGTGGATAGACGCAGGGTCGAGGCAGGAGCGGGCAGAGGAAAATGGAATGGCTCATTTTATTGAACATATGCTGTTTAAAGGCACCTCCCAACGGAGCGCGGCAGACATTGCCGGCTATTTTGACCGTATCGGCGGGGAAATGGAAGCTTTTACGGCGAAGGATACCACCTGCCTTCAGGCAACCGTGCTTGATGAACATGCGGAGCAGACAGCCGAAGTGTTTGCCGATATGTTCTTTCATTCCCGCTTTGATCCCGAGGATGTGGAAAAAGAACGGAATGTGATTCTGGAGGAAATTAGCATGGTGGAGGACACCCCGGATGACATCATTCACGATATGCTCTGGCAGGCGTCCTACGGCACCCATCCGCTGGCCCGGCCGATTCTCGGCACGAGGGAGGTGCTGCGTGAAATAACCCGGGAGCGTCTGCTCGATTTTTTTCATGACCATTATACGCCGGAGCGAATTGTTATTTCGGCTGCCGGTCATGTGAGCGAAGAGCTGCTTGCCTGCCTTGAACGTTTATTTGCCGGCTGGGGGCACGGGCGCCGGGCGGAAAACCGGGAGGAGCGGGCCGTGTTCGTTCCGGGAAGAGAAGTGAAGCACAGGGAAACCGAACAGGCTCATCTGTGTCTTGGTTTCCCGGGCGTTTCGCGTTTTCATGACCATTACTTTGCGGAAGTGCTCTGGAACAACCTGCTCGGCGGTTCCATGAGCAGCCGCCTGTTTCAGGAAGTCCGGGAGGACCGGGGCCTGGCGTATTCCATCTTTTCTTCGTTTGAAGCCTTTGAATGTACTGGCTTTCATACGATTTACAGTGCGGCAGCCCCGGAGCGGGTCGGGGAGCTGCTTGAGACCATCGATGGGCTGTTTGAACGTTTATCCGCTGGAAATATCAAAGAAGTGGAGATTGACAACCACCGGTCGCAGCTGAAATCAGCTTTTGTGCTCGGGCTGGAATCGTCAGCGGCCCGCATGGCCCGGAACGCAAGAAACGAAATGCTGTTCGGCCGGCACCCCGGCATTGATGAAACCCTGGACAGGCTTGGCAGTGTACAGCTCGACCAAGTCGTGGAACGGGGGCTTGTGATGATGCAGACGCCGCCGAGTGCATCGCTCATCCAGCCAAACGGCCATGTGCCGGAGCTATTAAAGAAAAACAGCTCCAATTTCAGCGTGAGCATTGAAGAATAAGCCAGAATTGTCCTTTTCAGCGCTGACAAGTGTGGTAAAATAAAGCAAAGTTTGTTTTAATAAATGTGAAATGGATGAACCAGAAAGGGAGAATAAACATGTCCAACGAAACATATAAAGTAGCGGTCGTCGGCGCAACCGGCGCCGTCGGCCAGCAGATGCTGAAAACCCTGGAAGATAAAAACTTTCCCGTCGGAGAGCTGAAATTATTATCTTCAAGCCGCTCCGCCGGTAAAAAAATGACGTTCAAGGGCCAGGAATACACGCTGGAGGAAGCAAAGCCGGAATCGTTTGAAGGTGTTCAGATTGCCTTGTTTTCCGCCGGGGGCTCCATATCCAAAGCGCTGGCTCCGGAAGCGGTTAAACGGGGGGCGATTGTCGTGGACAATACAAGCGCCTACCGCATGGATCCCGACACCCCGCTTGTTGTGCCGGAAGTAAATGAAGAGGATCTGCACAAACACAACGGCATTATCGCCAATCCGAACTGCTCGACAATTCAGATGGCGGTGGCCCTCGAGCCGATCCGGCAGAAATACGGACTGAAAAAAGTAATTGTTTCCACGTATCAGGCAGTATCTGGTGCCGGACTTGAAGCGGTGGATGAAATGAACACCCAGTCGACGGCAGTACTGAACGGTGAAGAAGCAGAAGCTAATCTTATGCCGGTCAGCGGCGACAAAAAGCACTACCAGATCGCCTTCAATGCAATCCCGCAGATCGATAAATTCCAGGATAACGGCTATACGTTCGAAGAAATGAAAATGATCAATGAAACGAAAAAAATTCTCCATATGGACGATCTCCCGGTAGCGGCAACGTGCGTGCGTCTCCCGGTTGCCACCGGCCATTCGGAGTCAGTGTATATTGAAACAGAGACCGGCAATCCCGATGTCAAAGAGCTGCAGCAGACGCTGTCCGATGGCGACGGCATCACTCTTCAGGACGACCCGTCCGACCAGGTGTATCCGATGGCTGTTAACAGCGTCGGCCTGCCGGATGTATTTGTCGGCCGTATCCGCCGCGATCTTGACCGCGAAAATGCGTATCATTTCTGGGTCGTATCGGATAATCTTCTAAAAGGTGCTGCATATAACTCGGTACAGATTGCCGAAAGCCTGATCCGCCTTAATCTGATCAAATAACCTGTGAGGGAGCCAAACCGATGAATATAATCGTTCAAAAATTTGGCGGCACGTCTGTAAAAACGAAGGAACTGCGTGAGCAGGCCGCCGGCCATATCGAAGACGCGGTGCGTGAGGGCTATAAGGTGGTGGTCGTCGTTTCCGCCATGGGCCGGAGCGGGGACCCCTACGCCACCGACACCCTTCTCAGCCTCATTGATGAAAGCGCTCCGGGAGAGGGCGGAGCCGAACGCGACCTGTTGGTATCGTGCGGCGAAACCATATCCGCTGTGGTGTTTACGGAGCTTCTGCGCTCGAAGCAGCTGAAGGCGGCTGCCTTAAACGGAGCACAGGCCGGGTTTATTACCGACAGCAATCACGGCAACGCCAAAATCATTGATATGCGCACGGAAAAAGTGGAAGAACTGCTTGCCACCCACGACGCTGTTGTCGTTACAGGTTTTCAGGGCGTCAGCGAGGACGGGATGATTACAACGCTCGGGCGCGGCGGCAGCGACACGTCGGCAACTGCGCTCGGCACGGCCCTGAAGGCGGAGTGGGTGGATATTTTCACCGACGTCGAAGGCATGATGACGGCAGATCCCCGCGTGGTGGAAGACGCGAGGCTGCTTTCCACCGTCACCTATCAGGAAATCTGCAATATGGCGTACCAGGGGGCGAAGGTTATCCACCCCCGGGCGGTTGAAATTGCGATGCAGGGCAAAGTGCCGATCCGTATCCGGTCGACGTCGACCAAAGAGCCAGGCACGCTGATTACGTCCATGCTCGGAGGGGCTCCGGGCCGGGAGGTGGCTGAACGCCTGATTACCGGCATTGCCCACATTCCGTCGCTTACTCAGATCAGCGTCTTGGCGGATGCAAAGCAGGCCGGGGATATGCATGCCCGCGTGTTTCAGCGGATGGAAAATCTCGGATTGAGTGTGGACTTTATTAACATCGGGCTTGAAAGCGCCGTGTTCACCGTCCCGGACCCGCATGCAAAAATAGCGGTCGATGCCCTTGAAGAAGACGGCTGGAGCATTTCGGCGGTGCCTCACTGCGCCAAAGTCAGCGTTGTTGGCGCCGGTATGACCGGTGTGCCGGGTGTTGCTTCTAAAATTGTTACCGCGCTGTCAGAAGCCGGGGTGCCGATTTTACAATCGGCGGATTCGCATACGACCATCTGGGCACTTGTGCGTGAACAGGATACAGACAAAGCTGTCTCCGCCCTTCACCGCGTATTTGATCTCGGACGTGCCGGTGTACGTCCCCCATCTGTTTCCTAGTAAGCTGCAGAGGCTCATCACGATTCGCACCGATTCCCTGCAGATGAGAGAAAGGAGCCGACCTATGGCTTTTGGACAGTTACTTACAGCAATGGTTACACCTTTTCATGAAAATGGCGACATTCACTGGGAGCAAGTCGAGCAGCTGACGGAGCATTTGATTGCGACAAAAAGCGACGGTGTCGTTGTAGCCGGCACCACCGGAGAATCCCCGACACTCAGCAGTGAAGAGAAGCTTCAGCTGTTCCGCCGGGTAAAAGACATTGCCGGCAGCCGGATGGATGTGATCGGCGGCGTCGGTACGAACAACACGGCGTACTCCGCCGACCTGGCGAACGAAGCGACAAAGATCGGGATTGACGGCTTAATGGCAGTAACACCGTACTACAACAAGCCGAACCAGGAAGGCATGTATCAGCATTTTCAGCGGATTGCCGCAGCCACGACGCTGCCCCTGATGATTTATAATATTCCGGGGCGCTGCATCGTTAACCTGCTGCCGGAAACGCTGCTTAGGCTTGCGGAGGTTTCCAATATTACCTCGGTGAAAGAGGCGTGCGGAAACCTTGATCAGATCTCGCACTTTCTGTCTTCTGCGCCGAAGGATTTCCAGCTGTTCAGCGGCGATGATTCGCTGACGCTCCCGACGCTTTCGGTTGGCGGCGACGGCGTGGTCTCTGTGGCGGCGCACATTGCCGGGGAGGATCTGCAGCAGATGATGACGGATTTCTTTTCCGGACGCGTGCAGCGGGCGGCAGAAGCGCACCGGGCGCTTCTGCCGAAGATGCGGGCCTGCTTTATGGCTCCGAACCCGTCTCCGGTAAAGGCGATGCTTGAACAGATGGGCATTACCGGCCGCTATACCCGGCTCCCGCTCGTGCCGCTGACGGATGCCGAAATCCGCCAGCTTGAGCAGTGGTTTACCGCTGCTTCCTAAGGATTATTTTCATCAGGACACCGCCAGCCCCGCTGACGGTGTCCCGTTTTATATACATACAATCCAGAAAAAAGAAATTGCCGGTGCGAGGCCGCGCAAAATGCCTGGTCTCAATAGTTTCTCTTGTATTTCAAAAACCGCCTGGGTTATACTGAGTATAAGTGATTTGTGCGGAAACCATTCACTCAAAGGGAAAAATGTTTCTTTTTGGGGCCGTAAATCGACGTCAGCAATAATTCATTTTTAAATTAGGAGGAAATATACTTTGGCCACACAAGCGAATGGTAACGTTCGTGTTTTTTCCCTTGGCGGTATCGGGGAAATCGGAAAAAATATGTACGTTATAGAATCGGAACAGGACATGATTGTTATAGACGCAGGACTAATGTTTCCAGAAGATGACATGCTCGGAATTGATATCGTTATTCCGGATATTTCATACTTAACCCAGAACAAGGAAAAGCTCCGCGGGATCTTTTTGACCCACGGACACGAAGACCATATCGGAGCATTAACCTATATTCTCCGCCAGGTGCACGTGCCGATCTACGGCACCAAGCTCACGCTTGGCATCGTGGAGTCGTACGTAAAAGAAAAAGGACTCCGCAAGAAACCGGATTTCCGGGTGGTGCACGACAACAGTGTGATCCAGACCGGTCAGCTGAAGACAAGCTTTTTCCGGACCAACCACAGCATTCCGGATTCGGTCGGCATGGTCGTCCAGACGCCGGAGGGCATTATTGTACACACCGGCGACTTTAAATTTGACCAGACGCCGGTCGACGGGCAGTATACGAGTCTTGATAAATTGACCGAAATCGGTAAAAAGGGTGTGCTCTGCCTGCTTTCCGACAGCATTAATGCGGAAGTGCCGGGCGTAAGTCCGTCAGAAGCGATTGCCGGCAACGGCATCATGGATATCTTTCTTGAAACTGAAGGGCGCATTGTGATTACCACCTTTGCGACAAATATCCACCGCATTCAGCAGGTGATCCATGCAGCAGAAGAGAGCGGCCGCAGGATTGCCGTGAATGGCCAGGCAATGGAAAAAACGATTGAAATTTCGCGCCGGCTCGGGTACCTGGATGCCGAAGACGATATCTTCATTACGACCGATCAGGTCGAGGATATGGATCCGAAGAAAGTGGCTATTTTATGCACGGGCAGCCAGGGCGAGCCAGTCTCTGCGCTGATGAATATGGCAAAGGGCGAAGACGACAATTTAACCATTGAAGAAGGCGATATGGTTATTATTGCTGCCAACCCGGTAGCCGGAAATGAAAAAACAGTATCGCAGACGATCGACTTTCTCTACCAGATCGGAGCAGAGGTCGTTATGGGGGAAAACGTGCACTCCTCCGGCCACGCCCGTCAGGAAGAGCTCAAAATGATGCTGAACCTGGTGAAGCCGCAGTACTTTATTCCAGTGCACGGCGAGTACCGGATGCAGTTTGTACACGGGGAGCTTGCGGAAGAAACCGGCATGGATCCAAACAACGTCTTTCTGCTTGATAAAGGAGAGGTTGTGGAATTCAGCAAGGGCAAAGCCGTAAAAACCGGCAAGGTACCGGCCGGCAACGTCTTAATTGACGGCCTTGGCATCGGCGATGTGGGTAATATTGTCCTTCGCGACCGCCGCCTGCTTTCCGAAGACGGAATCCTCGTGGTCGTGGTGACGCTCAGCAAAAAGTCCGGCACCATCGTCAGCGGTCCGGATATTATTTCCCGCGGCTTCGTTTACGTGCGCGAATCCGAAGAGCTGATGGAAAAAGCGCATAAAAAAGTATCCGAAACGCTGGAGAAATCGATCAGTGAAAATGTGAGCGAATGGTCGACGCTAAAAAGCAGCATCCGGGACTCCATGAGCCGCTTTCTGTTTGAAAAAACCAAACGGCGCCCGATGATTCTGCCGATTATTATGGAAATTTAAAAGCACGCGAAAAGCTTGCCATGACACACCCCTGCATTAGCCAGTTTGGCGGGCAGGGGGTGTTTTATTGAATAGAGTTTTTTTCGGGAGAAAGGAGCCAAACCATGGCAAAAACGGCGAAGCGGAAGAAAAAACGAACCTCGTCGAACAGAAACAGGCAGCCGGCGTTTTCATGGCCGGCGCTTGCGGCTGCGCTGCTTGCCCTCATATCGCTCGGCGGCTGGGGGTGGGCCGGGCAGCTGCTTCGCTCCGGGTCCCAGTGGCTCACCGGGGACCTCTGGTGGATGTTAAACTTACTTATACTTGCTTTTTCCATCGTCTGGATGATCAACCGCAGCATTGTGAAGCAGTTTCCGCTGCGGTGGACAGGGGGCGCCCTTCTTTTCCTTGGAGTGCTTCTCTTTACAGAGGTGCGCTGGGCTTCAGGCATCAATGATCCGGCGATTTCTGTTTTTATGGAAACGTTCGGGCGTGACGGCTGGCTTGACCGCTCCGGAGCAGCCTCTACTGGAGGCGGATCGATCGGCGCACTCGTCTACGATGCTGTTCATTTTCTGATCGGGACAGCCGGGGCGTACATTGTGTCCGTGCTTCTTATGATCGCGGGACTGTTTTTACTTATGCAGTGGTCTTTTCAACATACAATGCAGACAGGCGGAGCCTGGGTGGCCAAGACCTCCAAACAGGGAGCAGCGCAGGCGGTCGAAAAAGGCAGGCAGCGCCGCGCGGAGCGGATGAAGCAAAAGGAAGCCCGGGAAAAAGAAGCGCCCGCCAAGGCCGCGCCAAAGCAGAAGGAAGCGCCGGAGACGCCTGCGGAAAAAACGAAGGAAGGCGCAGAAAAGCCGAAAATCTTCTCGTTTACCGAGCAGGCGTACCAGGAGCCGCCGGCGGCCAAAGAAACGCCGAAGCCGGAGGAGCCTGCACGCAAAAAAGAAGCATCTGCACCAGAAGCAGTGGAGACTCCGGCTGAATCCGGGCCCGACGTGGAGCGCCCGGATATGCTGAGCGTCACCGAGGGGGAAACGGAAAACAAAAATTATCAGCTGCCCGCACTTACGATGCTCTCAGCACCAAAAAATCAGAACCAGCAGCAGGAGCGTTCGCAGATTTCAGCTAACGCCAAAAAGCTTGAGGAAACGCTGCAGAGCTTCGGGGTGAAAGCAAACGTTTCGGAGGTGCATTTAGGGCCTGCGGTAACTAAATACGAAATCCAGCCGGCTGTCGGGGTGAAGGTCAGCAAAATCGTGAACCTCTCCGATGATATTGCGCTCGCGCTCGCCGCCCGGGATATCCGGATTGAGGCGCCAATTCCGGGCAAATCCGCCGTCGGCATTGAAGTGCCGAACCAGGAGGTGGCGATGGTAACGCTCCGGGAGGTGCTCGAGTCGCTTGAGAAAAAAGACGACCATGTGCTTGATGTCGCGCTCGGCCGGGACATTTCCGGCGAACCGATTCTTGCCTCCCTGCATAAAATGCCCCACCTGCTTGTCGCCGGGGCGACGGGAAGCGGAAAAAGTGTCTGCATCAACGGCATCATTACGAGTATTTTGATGCGAGCGCGTCCGCATGAAGTGAAGCTGCTGATGATTGACCCGAAAATGGTGGAGCTGAACGTATATAACGGTATCCCCCATCTGATGGCTCCGGTCGTTACTGAACCGAAGAAGGCGGCCCAGGCCCTGAAAAAGGTGGTGGCCGAAATGGAACGCCGCTACGATCTGTTTTCGCACACCGGCACGAGAAACCTGGAAGGCTACAACGAATGGATCCGGAAGCAGAACGATAAAGGCGGGGCCAAGCAGCCCGAGCTTCCGTACATTGTCGTCATTGTCGACGAGCTCGCCGACCTGATGATGGTGGCCTCGAGTGAGGTGGAGGATGCGATTACGCGTCTAGCCCAGATGGCACGTGCGGCCGGCATTCATATGATCATTGCGACCCAGCGTCCGTCCGTGGACGTCATTACCGGGGTCATCAAAGCGAACATTCCGTCGCGGATTGCGTTCGGGGTATCGAGCCAGACGGACTCCCGGACGATTCTTGACAGCGGCGGAGCGGAAAAGCTGGTCGGAAAAGGCGATATGCTGTTTTCCCCGATCGGCTCCAACAAGTCCACCCGTGTGCAGGGGGCGTTTGTGTCCGACCATGAAGTGGAACAGGTGGTGGAGGCTGTTGTAGCCCAGCAGAAAGCCAAGTACCAGGAGGAAATGATTCCCGACGAGCAGCCGGCGCAGGCCGAACGGCCGAGCGACGAGCTGTTTGACGAAGCGGTGGATATGATTCTGCAGATGCAGAGCGCATCGGTATCGATGCTGCAGCGCCGGTTCCGCATCGGCTATACGCGGGCAGCACGCCTGATCGATGAAATGGAGGACCGCGGCATTGTCGGTCCTTACGGCGGCAGTAAGCCGCGCGAAGTGCTCGGTGACACCCGGGGAGCAAACAGCGAACCGGCCGGAGAAAAGGAAGATACGCACCATAGTTGAGGAGGATTTTGATGCAGCCAGTGACGACGAACACCAATATTCCGGTGCATTTATTTCAAACGAAGCAGTTTAAAACAACGGCCGTCATTATGCAGTGCCGCGCCCCGCTGTCCGAACATACCGCAGCAGGCCGGGCACTGTTGGCCAGAGTGCTGAAAAAGGGGAGCCTGCGCTATCCGTCGCAGTCCCATATAAAAGAAAAGCTCGACGACCTGTACGGCGCGTCGTTCAGCGTGGATGTCGGCAAGCGCGGCAATTACCATGTGATGAGCTTTCGCATGGAGTTTGTAAACGAGCAGTTTCTGCCGGCGCAGGAGGACCTGTTTGCCGAAGCGACCGCCTTTCTAGCAGAAATGGTGCACGCGCCGCTTGCAGAGAACCGCGCGTTTAACCCGAAAATCGTCGAAGAGGAAAAGCGGACGCTGCTGCAGAAAATCAATACGATTTACGACGAGAAGGACCGCTACGCCAACATGCGTCTCGTGCAGGAAATGTGCAGCGCCGAAGCGTACTCGGTGCATCCGCTCGGTGACGCCCACCAGATGGAGGCGCTTGACGAGCAGAAGCTCTACGACGTGTACGAGCAGTTTCTGGCTGAAGACGCGATTGACGTCTACGTGGTCGGCGATGTGCAGTCGTACGACCTGGAGCCGGTCACAGGCCCATTTCCGGAACGCAGCTCCCTGCCGCCGGTCAAAGACGGGGCAGAACGTCCGCCGCGTGTCCGCTACGTGGAAGAGTCCGATGACATCCACCAGGGCAAGCTGCAGCTCGGCTACCGGACGACGATTACGCAGGACGATCCGCAGTTTGCCGCGATGCAGGTAACAAACGGCCTGTTCGGCGGCTTTCCGCATTCGAAGCTGTTTCAGGAGGTGCGTGAAAAACGGAGCCTCGCGTATTACGCCGCCTCCCGCTACGAAAGCCAGAAGGGGCTGGTCATGGTGATGACCGGCATTGAAAAGGAGCAGTACGAGCAGGTAAAAGAAGTGATCGGCGATCAGCTGCAGGCGCTGCAGCAGGAGCCCGTTTCAGACGAACTGCTGGCCCAGACGAAGGGTATGCTCATCAACCAGATCCGTGAGACCACCGACGCCCCGGGCGGGCTGGCAGCCCTGCATTTTCAGGGAAAAATGGCCGGCCGCGTACGTCCGATTGAAACATGGATCGAAGAAATTGAGCAGGTGAGCGCGGACGACGTGCTTGCATGCGCAAATTCGATCGTACTTGATACCGTATTTTTCCTACACGGAAAGGAGGATAAAGATGCAGAAGCAACAGTATGATCAGCTGCAGGAAACCGTCTACTCCGAAGTGATGCCAAACGGCCTCCGCGTGTACGTGCTTCCAAAGCAGGGATTCAGTAAAACGTTTGCCACCTTTACGACCGACTACGGCTCCATCGACAATGCCTTCGTGCCGATCGGCCAGCATCAGAGTGTGGAGGTGCCGGACGGCATCGCTCACTTTCTGGAGCACAAAATGTTTGAAGACGAAGAGGGCGACGTATTCGATACGTTCGGCAAACAGGGAGCTTCAGCGAACGCGTTCACGTCCTTCACGCGCACGGCGTATCTGTTTTCAAGCACCGATGACACCACGGTGAATCTGCATACGCTGCTCGACTTTGTGCAGCACCCGTATTTCACCGAGGAAAGCGTGGAAAAAGAAAAGGGCATTATTGGCCAGGAAATCAGCATGTACGACGATGATGCGGACTGGCGGCTGTTTTTCCAGCTGCTCGGCAACCTGTATCACCGTCATCCCGCCCGGATCGACATTGCCGGCACCGCCGAGTCCATTAACCGGATCACGAAGGATGATCTGTATACGTGCTATCATACGTTTTACCACCCGTCCAACATGATTTTGTACGTGGCCGGCGCGGTGGAACCGCAGGAGATTTTCGAGCTCGTGCGCAGTAACCAGGCGGAAAAAGAATTTGCGCCGATGGACCACGTGGAGCGTATAGAAGTGGATGAGCCGGCGACGGCGCTTCATTCCAAAGCGGTCGAAAGGATGAGCATCCGCCTGCCGAAGGTGCTTCTCGGCTACAAGCTGTCGCTGCACAGCGAAACGGACAACCTGCTGTATCAGGAAGCACGGCTCGAGCTGCTGCTTGAAACGCTGTTCGGGGAAGGCTCGGAGGCGTATGAAACGCTGTACTCCGAAGGACTGATCGATGACAGCTTTTCGAGCGAGGCAATGATTGAGCGTTCGTTTTCACTCGCGGCGTTTGGCGGCAACACGCCGAAGCCGGAAGAAACTGAGGCCCGGATTCTGGACATTATCGAACACGCCCAGACCGAAGGCATGGACGAACGGCGCTTTGAGCGGATGCGCAAAAAGCTGCTCGGCCAGCTCGTCAAACAGCTGAATTCCACCGAATTTCTCGCCACCGAAGGCACCCGCTACGCGTTTCACGGCGCTTCGGTGATGGACGCGGTGGAGATTATGCAGCAGGTGACGTTTGACGATATTTCCAACCTGCTGCAGAGTGAATTCCGCATCGACAACCGGACGACATCCATTATCGACCAGAAGGCTGAAGCAGATGCCTGAGTGGACGCTGGTGACCGGAGCAAGCGGAGCGATTGGAGGAGCAGCAGCCGAACGGCTCGCTGCCTCCGGCCGCCCGCTTCTGCTTCATTACTGCAGGGGACATGAAAAAGCGGAACAGACTGCAGAGCGCTGCCGCCAGCACGGGCAGCAGGCAGAAACAGTCTACGGCGATCTTGCCACCGAGGCAGGCCAGGAGGCGTTTGTGTCCCGGCTGCCAAAAAATATTGATACATATATTCATGCTGCGGGCATGGAGGAATACATACTGTTTCAGGAAACCACCTACGCGCACCGAAATGCCATTATTCAGACAAATGCGATGAGTGCCCTTGCCATCAGCCGCGCGCTCCTTGTGGACATGCTCGCCGCCCGGCGCGGGACAATCATTTTTGTAAGCTCCGTCTGGGCCCGGGAGGGGGCGGCGATGGAATCGACCTATGCAGCGGCCAAAGGCATGATTGAAGCCTTTACCCGGTCGCTCGCCAAAGAAACCGGCCCGTCCGGCGTGCGCGTAAACGCCGTGGCCCCGGGGGCGGTTGCCTCTCCAATGCTCGGCCATCTGTCGGAGGAGGAACGGCAGGACGTTGCCGGGCAGGTATCGCTCGGACGGATCGGTACGCCCGAGGAAGTAGCCGGCGCAGTTGCGTTTTTATGCTCGCCGGATGCCGCTTATGTGCACGGGGAAGTGCTCCGCGTTGACGGTTTATTTCCGTCGTGAAACCCGGTGTGTCTTCTGTTCAAATGGGAAAAAATGACGTACAATAAAAGCAGTAGAGACAAAGAGGGGGACGTCTGATGGCTGGCAACGAATGGTACGTGGAGTACGAAATTCATCAAAACCGCCCCGGCCTGCTCGGGGACATTTCTTCGCTGCTCGGCATGCTTGCAATCAATATTGTGACCATCAACGGGGTGGAGGGCAACCGCCGGGGGCTGCTTCTGCGCTGTGACAGCTATGACCGCATCCAGCGGCTGCGTGCCATCCTTGATACGATACAGATCATTTCCGTGCGGAAGGTCAAACAGCCGGGCCTGCGCGAGAGGCTCGCTGTCCGCCACGGCCGCTACATTGAGCGCGATGCCGATGACCGGAAAACGTTCCGCTTTGTTCGTCCGGACCTCGGGCTTCTGGTTGATTTTATGGCCGAGCTGTTTAAAAAGGACCGTCACTACCTTGTCGGTATCCGGGGAATGCCGCGGGTCGGGAAGACTGAATCCCTGGTGGCCGCAAGCGTATGCGCCAATAAGCGCTGGACGTTTGTATCATCGACGCTTCTGCGTCAGACGATGCGCACCCAGCTTGGTGACGATGAGCGGACGAACAGCCATGTGTTCATTATCGACGGCATTGTCACGACAATGCGCGCGGCACGGAAGCATCGCGACCTGGTGGAGGAGATCATGCGGCTGCCTGCGGTCAAGGTTGTGGAGCATCCGGATATTTTCATCCGTGAAACGTCATATACGGCGGAAGATTTTGACTGCATGATTGAGCTCAGAAATGATGAAAGCCAGGTGATTTCGTACGATACGGTGGATTCCGGGTTTTCATCCTTTGATATTAGTTAACGTGAAAGAGGCAGGTGAGCCGTTATGGCAGAGTTAGGACCGTACCTTCGCGGTGAACGTGAGCGCCAGGGAGCAAGCCTCGAGCTGATGCAGCAGCGCACAAAAATTCAACGAAGGTATTTGCAGGCAATTGAAAGCGGTGATTACGGGGCGCTGCCGGGGGCGTTTTATGCCCGGGCGTTCATCCGCAGCTACGCTGAAGCGCTCGGCCTTGACGCTGAGGACGTGTTCCGGCAGTATGGCCATGAACTGCCGGAACCCAGGCAGCAGCCGGCAGAGATGCCGTCGCGGGCGTCCAGAAAGCAGACACGAAGCAGAAGCCAGCAGGGGCGGCCGCAGCAGAAAAAGAAAAAAACATCCTTCCTGCCCTTTATTTTTGCGCTTATTTTTCTTCTTATCATTGGGGCAGGCATCTGGCTGTTGTTTCAAAATGTAAGCAGCGATACACAGACCGAGCAGCAGAGCGATGAAGGCACCGGTGTCCAGTTTGAATCCGGGTCGCCGGAGGAAGAAGGCGGCGGAGCTTCGGAGGAGAGCGCCGACAACTCCCCGGATAATAACACGGGATCCGGCGGGGGAGAAGAGGAAAGCACTGAAGAAGAGGACCCCGCCGACGCCGATGTCCAGCTGGAGGAAACCTCCTCGGAAGGGGACAACGCGTCCTATGATGTCATCGGGGCGGAAGCGTTTGAGCTTGTGATGAGCTTCAGCGGCAGCTCCTACGTGGATGTAACGGATGTCGACGGCGAGATGCTCGATATGTTTCCGAGTCAGTCGGAGGGCGACGAGCTCGAAGAAACATACGAGGAGGAAGAAATCACCGTCAATGTCGGCAACACGAACAACATGGAGCTTACCGTCAACGGGCGGGAATTCACCTATCCGTCAGATGGCACCCACCAGATTATTACATTTACGGCAGTGCCAGAAGAATAAATCCGGCCTTCGCTTCTGAATTTTTTCAGAACGGAGGCTTTGCTTTGCCATAAACAAATTGTGCGTTTTGTTCCATGAGAAAAAAAGATATGTGATACAATATGAAAGACTGGAATGTGGACGGAATGGCACGATTTGCAAGTAGGAGGACGCAGATGAACTTACCCAATAAAATTACAATTGCCCGTGTGTTGATGATTCCGTTATTCGTGATCGCCGTATTGGTGCCTTTTCCGTTTGGCTCCTGGCCGGTTGGAGACGCCGAGCTGCCGGTGCATCATTTCATCGGTGCGGTCATCTTTGCGATCGCGGCCGGCTCCGACTGGCTCGATGGCTACATTGCAAGAAAGTACAGCCTGGTGACCACGTTCGGCAAGTTTCTGGACCCGCTCGCAGACAAGCTGCTCGTCACGGCGGCACTGCTTGTGCTGATTGACATTTCCATGCTTGCGTCCTGGATGGCAATTATTATTTTAAGCCGCGAGTTTGCGGTTACCGGCATCCGGCTGGTCGCGGCCGGGGAAGGAAACGTTATCGCGGCAAGCGGACTCGGGAAATGGAAAACCACATTCCAAATGGTTGCTATCGTGGTGCTCTTGCTTCATCACTTTCCATTTTCCTATGCCGGCTTTCCGGCAGGTGACGTGCTCATGTGGATCGCTGTTATTTTAACGATCGTATCCGGCGTCGATTATTTCTGGAAAAACCGCGCCGTGATTATGAAGACGATGTAAGCAGTATCGGAGGAACGTGTAATGAACGCAGAAATTATTGCAGTAGGAACAGAGCTTCTGTTGGGACAGATTGCCAACACGAACGGCCAGTATTTATCGAAGGAATTAGCTTCCCTCGGGGTGAATGTCTTCCGCCACACCGTGGTGGGGGATAATGAAGCCCGGATGCACGAAGCTGTCGGGGAAGCCTCCGAACGGGCGGATATCGTTATCCTGACCGGCGGTCTCGGCCCGACGCAGGATGATATTACCAAGGATGTGGTGGCTGATTTTACCGGCCGCAGGCTGCTCGTGCACGAAGCGTCAGCGCAAAAAATCAGGGACTACTACGACCGGACGGGCCGTTCGATGCCGGCGTCCAATATGCGCCAGGCGCACTACGCTGAAAACAGCACGGTGTTTATTAACCAGAACGGCATGGCCTGCGGGATGGCTGTTGAAGAAAACGGCACACATTACATTTTAATCCCGGGGCCGCCCCGGGAAATGAAATCCATGTACAAGTATGACGTCGAGCCTTACGTGGCGGCGCTTGCCGGAAGCAGCAGGCTCGTTTCGTCCCGGGTGCTCCGTTTTTACGGCATCGGGGAATCCTCGCTTGAAGAGGAGCTGCAGGATTTGATTGAAGCCCAGACGAATCCGACCATCGCTCCTCTGGCAGGCGACGGCGAAGTCACGCTCCGGCTGACGGCAGCTGCCGCAACTGAGGATGAAGCGGTGCAGATGATTGCCGGCGTCGAGGAGCAGGTGCTCGGCCGAGTCGGGGAGCATTTTTACGGCTATGATGACGATTCGGTCTTTAACCATACGGTGGATGTGTTAAAAGAGCGCTCACAGACGATCGCTTCGGCAGAAAGCCTGACCGGCGGCTGGTTCGCAAAATCCATCGTGGACATCCCGGGTGCATCAAGCGTATTCCAGGGGTCGGTCACGACGTATTCCAAAGCAGCCAAAGAGCACATTCTCGGCATTGACCGGCCGCTGCTTGACGAGGAGGGCGCTGTGAGCGCAGCCTGCGCAGAAGCGATGGCCGAAAAGGTAAAAGAGAAATTCAGCACCGACGTCGGTATTTCCTTTACCGGTGTCGCCGGGCCGGACCGCGATGAGGGCAAAGAACCCGGACTCGTCTGGATCGGAGTTTCCGGACCGCACGGAACGATCTCAAAACAAATTCACATCGCCGGCACCAGGGATCGTGTCCGCTTTATGGCTTTATATGAAGGGTGCCGATTGTTATGGAAAGAAAAGGTGGTAGAAAATGACAACATTCAATGATTTTCAAATGAAGGACGAAATTAAGCAGGCTGTACGGGAGATGGGCTTTGAAGAGCCGTCCCCGGTACAGGAAAAGGCAATTCCCGACGCCCTTGAACAGAAGGATCTGATCGGACAGGCACAGACCGGTACCGGTAAAACGGCGGCGTTTGGCATTCCGATTTTAAATAAAGTAACCGAGGAGCCGCACGTGCAGTCGATTATCATTACTCCGACCCGTGAGCTTGCGATTCAGGTATCAGCGGAAATCCAGAAGCTCTCCAAGCATTTAAACATCCGTTCGCTGCCAATTTACGGCGGCCAGTCGATCGGCCATCAGATTAAAGCGCTCAAGCAGGGCGTGCAGATTGTCATCGGTACGCCAGGACGGGTGCAGGATCACCTGCGCCGTAAAACGCTGCAGCTCGACAAGGTAAATACCGTCGTGCTCGACGAAGCGGACGAAATGCTCGACATGGGCTTTGTGGAAGATATTGAAGCGATTTTAAAACAGGTGAACGTCGACCGGCAGACGCTGCTGTTCTCGGCGACAATGCCGCCGGCCATCCGCAAGCTGTCGAAAAAATACATGGTGGATCCAGTCACAGTATCCATCAACAAAAGTGAAGTGACGGCACCAAACATTGAGCAGTCCTACTTTAAGGTGCTCGAGCGCAACAAGCAGGATTCGCTCTGCCGGATTCTGGACGCGCGTGACCCGGACCTCGGTATTATTTTCTGCCGGACGAAAAAAGGCGTGGCAGATCTGACGGAAATTCTGCAGGCGCGGGGCTACCTCGCAGACGGGCTGCACGGGGATCTGACCCAGCAGCACCGCGACGCCGTCATGAAAAAATTCCGGGACGCATCGATTGAATTTCTCGTGGCGACAGACGTTGCCGCCCGCGGCATTGACGTCCAGAACGTCACCCACGTGATTAACTACGACATTCCTCAGGATCCGGAAAGCTACGTGCACCGTATCGGCCGGACAGGCAGGGCCGGACGCAAGGGCGAAGCATTGACGCTTGTCACGCCTCGCGAAATGAAGCACCTTCGTTCGATCGAGTCGGAAATCAAAATGTACATCCCGTCGCACCGGGTGCCAACCATTGAAGAAGTAGTGGAAAAGCAGCAGGAGGCGTGGAAGCGCCAGATCGCCTCGCAGATGGAAGAGGAGTCCGAGCTCGGGCTGTTTAATGACATCACCGATGAGCTTCTCACTGAGTACGATCCGAAGGATGTGGTCCGTGCGCTGATGAAGCTGAACTTCGCCTCTACGGTCGGCGAATCGGACGAAAGCTACAGCTTCGGCGAAACCGGCGGCGCCCGCGGTATGACTAGATTCTTTATCAATGTCGGCCGCAATGTGAACATGACGCCGAAAATACTGATCGAGGAAATTTCAAACGCTGTCGGCATTCCCGGCAAGTCGATCGGCAAGATTGATATTTTTGATAAATTTACCTTTGTGGAAGTACCGCAGGACAGCGCGCCGTTTGTGTACGAAGCCCTCCGGCACGCACGCATTAACGGCACGCGCGTGAACCTCGAGCCGGCGAAGCCCCGTCCGGCCCGTCCGAACCGGAACACGCAGCGCCAGTCCCAGTAATCCGTTCGCTCTTCAGCGGCAGCCGCCGCTGAAGAGTTTTTTTACCGTCAGCCTGTCAGCGGCAGGAGGTTTCGGGGGTATGGAAAAAACACGAATAAATGTTCGCATATCTGTTGGCAAATCGAACAAAAAAAGATATAATGTAGAAAGCAGGAAAACAGCGGGAACGCTTCCTGAATAACAGCAGGCATGTATGGATACGCTCTTCGTGGGGAAGAGAGTATCTGTTTAATAGTATATATCCTTGAAGGAGAGATAAGATGAACGAAAGAAAAGCCGCATTGGATCAAGCACTGAGCCGCATCGAAAAACAGTTTGGCAAAGGATCGATCATGAAGCTAGGCGATCAGACTGACCGCCGCATTTCCACCATTTCCACCGGCGCCCTGGCCGTAGATATTGCCCTCGGGGTCGGCGGCTATCCGCGCGGACGTGTTGTGGAAATTTACGGTCCGGAATCCTCCGGTAAAACGACCGTGGCCCTGCACGCCATTGCCGCGGCCCAGCGCGACGGGGGCACGGCAGCCTTTATCGACGCGGAGCACGCGCTGGATCCAAGCTATGCCCGGGCGCTTGGCGTCAACATTGATGACCTGATTCTTTCCCAGCCGGACACGGGCGAACAGGCGCTTGAAATCGCCGAAGCGCTTGTACGAAGCGGTGCGATCGATATTCTTGTCATTGACTCCGTGGCAGCTCTCGTGCCGAAGGCGGAGATTGAAGGCGAAATGGGCGACAGCCACGTCGGCCTGCAGGCTCGCCTGATGTCCCAGGCCCTGCGGAAGCTGTCCGGGGCGATCAGCAAATCGAACTCGATCGCCATGTTCATCAACCAGATCCGTGAGAAGGTCGGCGTCATGTTTGGCAGCCCGGAAACGACTCCCGGCGGCCGTGCGCTGAAATTCTACTCCTCGGTGCGTCTTGAAGTGCGCCGGGCGGAAACACTCAAACAGGGCAACGAAATGGTCGGTAACAAAACGAGAATCAAAGTAGTGAAAAACAAAGTAGCACCGCCGTTCCGTCAGGCGGAAGTGGATATCATGTACGGGGAAGGCATTTCGCGCGAGGGCTCCATTCTTGATATCGGCGCAGAACTCGATATCGTGCTTAAAAGCGGCGCATGGTACTCCTACGAAGGCGAACGTCTTGGACAGGGACGGGAAAACTCGAAGCAGTTCCTGAAGGAAAATGAAGCAACGGCCGCGGCCATTGAACGGAAAATCCGCGACCACTACAAGCTCGACGACATCCAGTCCGAACCGGAAGAGCCGGAGGAGGAGCCGGAAGCTCCGGCGGAATCCGGGCTGCTTGCCGAAGAGGAAGAAACAGCAGATACGAATCGTTAAAGCACTGCCGAGGCGCCGGAATTCCGGCGCCTTTTTTCGTGCAGAAATAGGTCCGGGGAAAGCAGCAGGGCACGGAACTCCTGCCGGGCGGGCAGAGAACGCCGGGACCCGGGAGAAAAGAAAACGGTGTCAATCCCCATAAAAACAGGGATTCCTGCCGGTGAGCTTTCTTGACAGCGCCCGGCGGTAAAGATACAATAAAGAAGTGGAACGTTTGTTTTGTTCCGCACTTCGATGAGCGTATTAATTCGCAAGCAGAACAATGCGGACACGAAAAAGAATCATCAATGCAACTTTCGCAACAACCGAAAGTGAACAATCAGATAGCAAGAGGAGGTGACATGTATGAACACTGCAATCATCTCCATTTTGCTTGTTATCGGTGCATTGATAGTTGGTTTGATTGGATATTTTGTCCGAAAAGCGATTGCCGAAGCGAAATTCAAAAGCGCCGAGCACGAAGCCGGCCAGATTGTGAAAGAAGCTGAGCGGCAGGCAGAGACAATCTTAAAAGAATCGCGGTTGGAAGCTAAAGACGAAGCACATCAAATTCGGGCAGAAGCAGAGAATACTCTGAATGAACGAAGAAATGAAGTTCAAAAACAAGAAAACCGCTTGATGCAGAAGGAAGAGACCCTTGACCGTAAAAGTGAGACGTTGGACAAAAAGGAAGAATCCTTGGAGCGCAGAGAGGAGTCTCTCTACGAAAAACAACAACAGGTTGAGGAAAATAACAGCAAAGTGGAGGAGATTCTCGCCAGACAACAGGAGGAACTTGAACGTGTTTCCGGCATGTCGCGGGAGGATGCAAGAGAGCTGATCCGCCGCGAAACCGAACAGGAAATGGAACACGAAACGGCGCTTCTGATCAAGGAACGCACAGAAGAGGCCAAACAAGAAGCCAACAAAAAAGCGAAGAATATTTTATCCCTGGCCCTGCAGCGCTGCGCTGCCGACCATGTCGCCGAAACGACGGTGTCTGTGGTGAACCTGCCAAACGATGAAATGAAGGGGCGGATCATCGGCCGTGAAGGACGCAACATCCGGGCGCTTGAAACGTTAACCGGTATTGATCTTATCATCGATGATACCCCGGAAGCCGTCATTCTCTCCGGCTTCGATCCGATCCGCCGCGAGGTGGCGCGCATTGCGCTTGAACGCCTCGTGCAGGACGGCCGCATTCATCCGGCACGTATCGAGGAAATGGTCGAAAAAGCACGCCGGGAAGTGGATGAGTTCATCCGCGAATACGGCGAAGAAGCCACGTTTGAAATGGGCATCCACGGGCTGCATCCGGATCTCATGAAGATTCTCGGACGCCTTCACTTCCGGACAAGCTACGGCCAGAACGTGCTGAAGCACTCGATGGAAGTAGCGCATTTGACCGCGCTGATGGCTGCCGAACTCGGGGAAGACGAACAGCTGGCCCGCCGCGCCGGACTGCTTCATGACCTCGGGAAGGCCATCGACCATGAAGTCGAAGGAAGCCACGTGGAAATCGGCGTCGAGCTTGGCAGGAAATACAAAGAGCACGAGGTCGTCGTCAACAGTATTGCTTCCCACCACGGGGATACCGAAGCAACCTCCGTGATTGCTTCCCTCGTCGCTGCCGCAGACGCGCTGTCCGCGGCACGGCCGGGAGCACGCAGGGAAACGCTTGAAACGTACATCCGCCGCCTGGAACGGCTCGAAGAAATTTCGGAATCCTTCAAAGGGGTCGAAAAAACCTTCGCCATTCAGGCCGGACGCGAGGTGCGGATTATGGTGAAGCCGGATGTGGTGGACGATCAGCTGGCACCGCAGCTGGCAAGGGACATCACAAAACGGATTGAAAGTGAATTGGATTATCCGGGCCATATCCGCGTAACGGTGATACGGGAGACCCGGGCAGTAGATTATGCGAAATAAAGCGGTGAACGCCACCGCTTTATTTTTTTATGCGCCCACACGCGAAGAAAGGAAGTCACAGACATGAAATTTTTATTTATCGGCGACATCGTCGGATCCCCGGGACGGAACATGGTGGAGGAGTACCTGCCGCGCCTGAAGCGCAGGTACCAGCCGACGGTCACGATCATGAACGGCGAAAACGCCGCCCACGGTAAAGGCATCACCGAAAAGATTTACAAGCAGCTGCTCCAGGCAGGAGCGCAGGTGATTACGATGGGCAACCATACGTGGGATAACAAAAATATTTTCGAATTCATTGACGAGGCCAAAATGATGATCCGGCCGGCCAACTATCCGGCGGGCGTGCCCGGGGAAGGGATCAAATACCTGCGCATCAATGACCAGGAGGTGGCAGTCATTAACCTGATCGGGCGGACGTTTATGGGCAATCCGAACGACGATCCGTTCCAGAAGGCCGATGAGCTTGTCACGGAGGCTTCGGCACGCACAAACTTTATTTTCGTGGACTTTCACGCGGAAACGACAAGCGAAAAACAGGCGATGGGCTGGTTTTTAAGCGGCCGGGTGAGCGCCGTTGTCGGTACCCACACCCATGTGCAGACTGCCGACGACCGGATCCTCGACGGCGGGACCGCCTTTTTATGCGACGCGGGCATGACCGGCCCGAGCGACGGTATTCTCGGCATGGAGCGCGAAGCGATCATACGAAAGTTTCAGACGAATCTGCCCACCAAGTTTGAAGTGGCCGAGGGGCGGGAACAGTTAAATGGAGTTGTTGTGAAAGCGGATCCGAAAACCGGAAAAGCGACAACGATTGAACGTATCCGCATTGACGAAGCCCACCCATTCTTCGAATAAAAAAGAATATTGAGCAAAAAGCAGGAATATGTCCCTTCTTTCATGAATTATGCCTAATACAATGGCGTTACCATTGATCCTACGCAGGGAGGTACTAGAAATGGAAGTATTAAAAGTATCCGCTAAATCTACTCCAAATTCTGTCGCAGGTGCCTTAGCCGGAGTTATTCGTGAAAAAGGAGCCGCAGAAATCCAGGCGATCGGGGCCGGCGCGATCAATCAGTCCATCAAGGCAATAGCCATTGCCAGGGGATTTGTGGCGCCGAGCGGCATCGACCTGGTCTGCATTCCCGCTTTTACCGATATTGAAATTGACGGCGAAGAACGAACGGCGATAAAATTGATTATTGAGCCGAGGTAAACGTCTTCCGCCGCATCCGGCGGCGCCCAGGCGCTGCCGGCAATTCTATACATATCACCGGCCGGTGGTACAGCAAGGCGTCCATGCGGCGTCTTTTTGTATGCCGGCAGACAATTGAAAGGAGCATACCAATGAAACAACTGATTCAAACGCTAAAACGCATCGACCGAAAAGGCTACAAAGCCTACAACGATATTAAGGGCACGCACGAGTTTTCGGATTTTCAGCTGCACATGGACCACGTGCAGGCCGACCCGTTCGCAAGTCCGTCCCGTGCGCGGGTGACGCTTTCGAGAAAGGCGCTTGAGCTTGGCCCGGAGGTCGAGGAAAGCGACGCGCGCCGGGTGGCGGCCATCGACTTTTTCGCGCTTGCCGTGCAGCAGGAGCTGAATAAGCAGAAGGGAAAGCCCGGTATTATTATCGACGGACCCGGCCAGGAAATGATTGACCGGACGGCGGTGAAGCTTTCGAAGAATCACCTTGAGGTCCGGCTGTCGATTCACCTGCCGGCGAGAGGCCGTACGATCCAGGGCCAGGAGGCGATTGAGCGGCTCACCAAACAGCTGCCGGAGGCGATTCAGCACGCCGTGCAGCAGTACTCCAGGCAGAAGCTGACCGACCAGCTCGAGCTTGCCGACCAGCAGCAGGCGGTGCGCCGCTACCTGCAGGACAACGGCTGCATCGCGTTTGTGGCCAATGGCTCGGTGCTCCCGCGCGCAAGCGGCGTCAGCAACCGCCCGATGAGCGGCAAGGAGGTCATTTCGTTTCAGTCGCCGAAGGAGCGCGAAGTGACGATTGAGCTTCCGCACGGCGGACCGGTTACCGGCATGGCGGTGCCAAAGGGCGTGACGATCATTGTCGGCGGCGGCTACCACGGCAAAAGCACGCTGCTTGAAGCCATTGAGCGCGGCGTATACAACCACCGCGCCGGCGACGGCCGTGAATTCGTGATTGCCGATCCGAGTGCTGTGAAGGTCCGTGCCGAGGACGGCCGCTCGGTCACCGGGGTCAACATCAGCCCGTTTATCGCGAACCTGCCGGCCGACAAGGACACCTCCTTTTTTACGACCGAAAACGCGAGCGGCAGCACGTCGCAGGCGGCGAACATTATGGAGGGTCTCGAGGCGGGCGCCGGGACGCTGTTGATCGATGAAGACACGAGTGCGACCAATTTTATGATCCGTGACGCCCGCATGCAGGCGCTTGTGGCCAAGCGCAAGGAGCCGATCACGCCGTTTATTGATAAAGTGCGCGCCCTCTATGATGACGAAGGCATTTCCACGATTCTCGTCGTCGGCGGAGCAGGAGATTATTTTGACGTGGCGGATTATGTTATCATGCTTGAAGAGTACGTTCCGTATGATGTGACCGGAGAAGCGCGCCGTATTGCCGGCGAGCATCCAACGAACCGGGCAAAGGAAGCCGGGGAAGCGTTCGGGGCCTTAACGGGCCGGAGCATTGCGGTCCACCGCTTTGACGCCCGTAAAGGCAAAAAGGAAAAGGTGAGCGGCAAGGGCCGCGATACGGTGATGTACGGAACGGAAACCATCGACCTGAGCGCGGTCGAGCAGCTGATTACCGGCAGCCAGACGAACGCGATTGCCGAAGCGATCCGGCACGCGAGCAGGCAGTTTCAGCAGCCGGCGCCGCTTCCGGAGGTGCTTGATTATATCGAGCAGACGATCGAGAAGCAGTCGCTCGACGGCCTGTCGCCGTTTAAAAACCAGCACCCGGGGGATTTTGCGCGTCCGCGCCGGTTTGAAATCGCAGCGGCCATCAACCGCTACCGTCCGCTCCGCGTCGAACGGTGATTTGAGTTTTGCCGGCTTTCGGCTTATAATATGAAGCGACGATAAAAATCGCGGGCGGCACGTCCGCCCGTACCTATAGAGAAGGGAGAGACCACCGTGACTGATAAAAAGCAAACGGATACGTCTGAACAAACGACTCCGGCGGTCGATCCGGCATACGAAAAATACTTTGATTTTTCCAAAGCCGAAGTAGAAAGCAACGAGGACGGCAAACAATACATGAAAATCGGCGGCCGGTCGATCGTCATCAACGACCAGCCCGACCATAAAGCAGGGCGCAAGCGGACGAAGCAGGACGCGTCGGTGCACTATGACTTTGACATACCCGAGGACATGCGCGGCATCGGCTACGGCAAAAAGTACCTGATCCGCACGTACGGCTGCCAGATGAACTACCACGATACCGAAAATATGGCCGGCATCCTCGAGGAGATGGGCTTTGCCGAAACGAAGGACACCGAAGAGGCGGACCTCATCTTTTTGAACACGTGTGCCATCCGCGAAAACGCGGAAAACAAAGTGTTCGGTGAGATCGGTCACCTGAAGGCGCTCAAGCGCGAAAAGCCGGAGCTGATGCTCGGCGTATGCGGCTGTATGTCGCAGGAGGAAAACGTTGTGAACCGCATCATGCAAAAGCACCATCACATCGACATGATTTTCGGCACGCACAACATCCACCGCCTGCCGGAGCTTCTCCGCGACGCCATCCAGGGCAAGGAAATGGTGATTGAGGTCTGGTCGAAGGAAGGCGATGTGATCGAAAACATGCCGAAAAAACGCGCCGGCGGCACGCAGGCGTGGGTCAACATCATGTACGGCTGTGACAAGTTCTGCACGTACTGCATCGTGCCGTACACGCGCGGCAAGGAGCGGAGCCGCCTGCCAGAGGACATTATCGCCGAGGTACGAGACATTGCGCGCCAGGGCTATAAGGAAATCACGCTGCTCGGGCAGAACGTGAACGCCTACGGCAAGGACCTCGGGCTCGACTACGGGCTCGGCGAGCTCATGAACGAGCTGCATAAAATCGACATTCCGCGCATCCGCTTTACCACAAGCCACCCGCGCGACTTTGACGACTACCTGATTGAGGTGCTCGCGCAGGGCGGCAACCTCGTCGAGCATATCCACCTGCCGGTGCAGTCCGGCAACAGCGACATGCTCAAGCTGATGGGGCGGAAATACACGCGCGAGGAATACGTCGAGCTTGCCGGTAAAATCAAGACAGCGATTCCGCACGCGTCGTTTACGACTGACATTATCGTCGGCTTCCCGAACGAAACGGAGGAGCAGTTTGAAGACACGATGTCCCTGATGCGTGAGATGGACTACGACAGCGCGTTCACCTACATCTACTCCCCGCGCGAGCATACGCCGGCGGCAAAGATGGAGGACAACGTGCCGATGGACGTGAAAAAAGAGCGGCTTGCCCGCCTGAATGCGCTCATGGGCGACATTTCGAACCGCCGCAACAAAGAGCTCGAAGGCCAGGTGCTTGAGGTGCTCGTCGAGGGCGAGAGCCGCAAAAACGCCGACGTGCTCTCCGGACGGACGCGCACAAACAAGCTCGTGAACTTCCGGGCGCCGAAGGACGTTATCGGCGAAGTCATCTACGTCCAAATTGACGAAGCCAAAACGTGGTCACTCGACGGCCATGTTGTGGAATTCGCGGAGGTGTAAGCAGATGGCCTACACGAAGGAAGAAGTAATGCAGGAAGCCGGGCGCCTCGCCGAACGGCTGAAGGAAACCGAGGAAGTGGACTTTTTCATCCGCGCGGAGACGCAGATTAACGACAACGTGCGGATCCAGAACCTCATCCAGGAAATCAAGGACAAGCAGAAGCAGGCGGTCAACTTCCAGCACTACGAAAAAACGGAAGCCAAACGCCAGGTGGAAGCACAGATCAACGACCTGCACGAAGAGATTGAAAACATTCCGATCGTCGGGCAGTTCCGCCAGAGCCAGACCGAGGTCAACTACATTCTGCAGCTGATCAGCGACCAGATCACTGCCTCGATCTGGGAGACGGAAGACAAGGACAACAGCAGCTCATAAAAAGAACCGCTTTCCGTATAACGGGAGGCGGTTTTCTGCTTTTTGGGCTATTATAAATTTCACATACTGTAATTTAGTTTCTCTTTAAACAGTGATATAATATGAGGGACTACCGCAGAACGCTTCCCGTTGGAGAAGCAGACGGAACGATGTACAATAATAACGCAGTGAAACAAACATAACGGAGGCTTTTTGATGCCAGAGACAGATACACCGATGATGAAGCAGTATAAGGACATTAAAGCGGCCTACACGGACGCCTTTTTGTTTTACCGGCTCGGCGACTTTTACGAAATGTTCTTTGACGATGCGGAGCTTGCCGCCCGCGAGCTCGAAATTACGCTCACCAAACGCGGCCAGAAAAACGAAAACGATATCCCGATGTGCGGGGTGCCGTATCACTCCGCCGAAGGGTATATTGCAACGCTGATCGAAAAAGGGTACAAGATTGCCATCTGCGAGCAGGTGGAGGACCCGGCCAAGGCGAAGGGGGTCGTAAAGCGCGAGGTGGTGCGCATGATCACCCCGGGGACGATCATGGAAGGGCGTGCCCTGGATGAGACGGAAAACAACTTCCTTGTGGCAATGATGCCAAACGGAACGGAAACGGCGTTTGTCAAAGCGGATCTCACCACCGGGGAGACGGCTGCGGCGCTTCTGTCCGATGACGTCGGCGAATGGCAGCGTGAAATGACAACCGCGCACCCGAAGGAAATCGTCGTGCCCGAGGAGCAGGAGGGCGTGATGGCCGACATTTACCGCGGCATGATTTCGACCGGACCGGTGCCGGAGCTGAAGCCGGAATGGGAGGAGCTCACCGGCGCCCTTGAAAGCGGCACGCTCCGGGACGGGGCGGCGCTTCTTTTGAGCTACGTGGAACGTACCCAGCAGCGCTCGCTCGGCCACCTGCAGCCGTTTACGGTGTACGAGCCGAACCGGACGATGCAGCTCGACATTCATTCACGGCGCAACCTGGAGCTGACGGAGACGATGATGGGCAAAACGAAGGACGGCTCGCTTCTCGGCGTGCTCGACCAGACGGTGACCGCGATGGGGGGTCGCAAGCTGCGTCGCTGGATCGAGGAGCCGCTGCTTTCCCGACCGGCGATCGAAGAGCGCTACGGCATGGTGGCTTCGTTTGCGGAAAACTTCTTTGCCCGCGAGGACCTGCGCGAGCATCTGCGCGACGTGTACGACATTGAACGGCTCGCCGGCAAAGCCGTCTACGGCAACATTAACGCCCGTGAGCTTGTGCAGCTGCGGCGGACGCTGCAGGCGGTGCCGGCAATTGCCGACCTGCTCGAAGGGATGAACAATCCGGCCATCAACGAGCGCCTCGTGGACGTATCCGCCTTTCAGGAGCTTGAGGAGCTGCTCGATCGGAGCCTGGTGGAGGACCCGCCGTTTGGCATTCAGGAGGGCGGCATGTTCCGCTCCGGCTTTCACGAGGAGCTTGACCAGTACCGCGAAGCGGGCCAGAACGGCAAGCAGTGGATCGCGGAGCTTGAACAGAAGGAACGGGCCGAGACCGGCATCAAGTCGCTCAAGGTCGGCTACAACCGGGTGTTCGGCTACTATATTGAAATTACACGCGCCAACACCCACCTGATTCCGGACGGCCGCTACGAGCGCAAGCAGACGCTCACAAACGCCGAGCGCTACATCACGCCGGAGCTGAAGGAAAAGGAGGATCTGATTCTCGGCTCGGCGGACCGCGCCGTCCAGCTCGAGTACGAGCTGTTTCTCGACCTGCGCGAACGCGTCGCGGGCTACGTGCGTCCGCTCCAGGAGCTTGCGGATCTTTTGAGTGAGATGGACGTGCTTCAGAACTTTGCCCATGTGAGCGAACGGCTCGGCTACGTGCGCCCGGCCTTCAGCACGGATAAAACGCTTGCCGTCCGCGGCGGCCGTCATCCGGTGGTGGAGACGATGCTCACTGCCGGCGAATTTGTGGCCAACGACACCCATATGGATGAGCACGGGATGCTGTTGATTACGGGACCGAACATGGCCGGAAAAAGCACGGTGATGCGCCAGGTGGCGCTGATTGCGATTATGGCGCAGATTGGCTGCTTCGTGCCCGCCGAGGAGGCGGAGCTGCCGCTGTTTGACCGGATTTTCACCCGCATCGGGGCGGCCGACGACTTAACGAGCGGCCAGAGCACGTTCATGGTCGAAATGAAGGAAACCCAGCAGGCGCTCCTGAATGCGAGCGCCGACAGCCTGATCCTGCTTGACGAAATCGGGCGCGGCACGTCCACGTACGATGGCATGGCGCTCGCGCAGGCGATCATGGAATACATTCATGCCAATATCGGGGCCAAAACGCTTTTCTCCACGCACTACCACGAGCTGACCGTGATGGAGGACCACCTGCCGGCGCTTCGGAACGTGCATGTGCGGGCGGTGGAGGAGGACGGGGAAATCATCTTCCTGCACAAGGTGGAGCCGGGCAAAGCCGACCGCAGCTACGGCATATACGTGGCCAAGCTCGCCGGGCTGCCGCCGCAGGTGATTGAGCGCTCCGAAACGATTCTAAAAAGCTTTGAGCAGCAGAAAACCGCTGCCTACGCAGCACCCGAAGAACCCGCACCGGAAACGACGGTCCGGGAGGCGGAAGAGCCCGAGCAGCTCGCGCTCTTTTCGATCGATGACGGCAGCGCCCGGGCCAAGGAAATCATGAGCGAGCTGAAGCGGACCGACGTGCTCCGCATGAGCCCGATGGATGCGATTGAAAAGCTGTACCAGCTTCAGCAGTACGCGAACCAGGAGGAGGAATAAGCGGTGACGTATGTAAAAAAACTCCCGGACGGCCTCGCCAATAAAATTGCGGCCGGGGAAGTCGTGGAACGCCCCGCGTCGGTCGTGAAGGAGCTGGTGGAAAATGCGATTGACGCCAGCGCCACGACCATCCAGGTGGACGTCGAGGAGGGCGGGCTGTCGCTCATCCGGGTGACCGACAACGGCCGCGGCATGGACCAGGAGGACGCGGAGCTTGCCTTTGAACGCCACGCCACCAGCAAGCTGTCCCGGGAAAAGGACCTGTTCCAGATTGAAACGCTCGGCTTCCGGGGCGAAGCGCTCCCGAGCATCGCGGCCGTCTCGAACGTCACGATGGAAACCGGGGACGGACGTGAGGCCGGAGTGCTGATCCGCTATCAGGGCGGCAAACGCATCGCCTGTACGCCTTCCAAAAGCCGGCAGGGCACCCAGGTGGAGGTGCGCGACCTGTTTTTTAACACGCCCGCCCGGCTTAAATACGTGCGCACGATGAACACCGAGGTGGCAAACGTCGCAGACGTGATGAACCGGCAGGCGCTCGCGCACCCGGACGTCAGCTTCCGGCTTTACCATCACGGCAAGCAACTGCTGCTCACGAACGGGAACGGCAGCCTGCAGCCGGTGCTCGCGGCCATTTACGGCCGGCAGACGGCGCGCGACATGCTGTACATCGAGGCGGAGACCGACGACTACCGGGTGAGCGGCTGGATCGCGAAGCCCGAGACGTACCGCGCCTCGCGCCAGTACATGTCGACGTTTGTAAACCACCGCTACATCCGGCACTACCCGCTCACAAAAGCAATCGAAGCGGGCTACCATACGCTGCTTCCGATCGGCAAGCACCCGATCGCGGCGCTTCATGTTGAAATGAATGTCGGGCTGATTGACGTGAACGTGCACCCGTCCAAGCTCGACGTGCGCGTAAGCAAGGAGGAGGAGCTGCTGCATCTCGTCGAACAGGCGGTGCGGGAGCGGCTCCAGCAGGAGCGGCTCATTCCGGCCGGCGACCAGAAACGGGCCAAATCGGCGCCCGCGTCCGAACAGATGAACCTGGCCTTTACCGAACCGGCGCCAAAGCCGGCGGCCGAGCCCCGGCGGGAGGAACCGCCTACTCCGAGTGAGCCGGAACCGTCCCCAGCGTCGCACGCCTCTGCCCACGAGGCGTCGTTCAGCGACGACGCCCCGGCCAGGGAGCCGGAAGCTGAAACGGTGTTTGAGCATACGGAAACGTGGCCCGAAGAGCAGGAGACGCCGCAGCACGAGCCTGAAACGCCGGCGACGGAAAGCACCGGCCCGGAGCTGCCGGAGCTGCGCCCGATCGGCCAGTTTCACGGCACGTATATTCTCGCGGAAAACGAGGACGCGCTCTACATGATCGACCAGCACGCCGCGCAGGAGCGTATTTTTTACGAATACTTCCGCGTCAAAATTGGCGACGTGGACAAGAACGTGCAGCAGCTGCTCGTGCCGATTCTGCTCGAGGTGACCAAAGAAGAAGAAATCCTCATCAACGACCGTCAGAGCGATTTTGAGAACATCGGGATTTTCCTCGAGCCGTTCGGCGGCCAGACGTTCCGGGTGCACGCGCATCCGACCTGGTTTCCGGCCGGCGACGAAGAAAGCGTCATCCGCGAATGCATCGAAGAAGTGAAAAACAACAAACGCATCAGCGTGCATGAGCTCCGCGAGGAGGCGGCGATTCTGATGTCGTGCAAGGCGGCCATCAAGGCGAACCGCTACCTGACGAAGGATGAAATCCAGGCGCTCGTCGACCGGCTGCGCACGTGCGAGAGCCCGTACACGTGCCCGCACGGCCGCCCGATCATCATTCACTTTTCCGACTATGACATGGAAAAAATGTTCAAGCGTATCATGTAGCTGTATAGAAGGGGAGAGCGCCGTGATTATTACCACCGCCAAAAAGCCGGACCCGGCTGTCCTTGCGGAAGCCGAAGCAAAGGCGCGGGCGTGGAACGCGCCGTACGTGCCGCGGGAGAAGCGGTCGATCCAGCGCTGGCAGCGGGAGACGCAGGAGGACATCTACATTGTGGCCGCAGGCGGCGATACATACCATCCAGAGACGGAAGCCGCCGAGCCGCTTGCGTTCCATCCGTCGATGGCGTGGCTGCGCGGCCTGCAGGTTCACCGCGGCGGGAGCGACCCGCTGCTGGAGGCGGCCGACGTTCGGGAGGGCGATACCGTGCTCGATGCGACGCTCGGCTTCGGCGCCGACAGCATCATGCTTGCCCTCGGCACGGGGAAAACCGGCACAGTGCTCGGCATCGAAAAACAGCTGGTGGTGGCGTCGCTCGTCCGCAAAGGGCTCCGGCTTCCGGGGGACTATCCCGGCTGGTTTACGGACGCAATGCAGCGGATCACCGTTGTCCGGGGCGACAGCTTCCAGTTGATGCGCATGCTGCCGGACAGCTCCGTGGATGTCGTGTACCTGGATCCGATGTTTGCCGAAGCGGTGGACACAAGCCCGGCGATTGACCGGCTCCGTCCGGTGGCGGCGACCGACCCGCTTTCGGACATGTGGATCGGGGAGGCGCTGCGGGTGGCCCGGCGCCGGATAGTCGTCAAGGACCATGCGCACAGCCCGCATTTTAAGCAGTATCAGTTAATCCCGGCCGGGCGGCGGAGTGCCGTGGTCCGGTACGGATGGAAGGAGGCACACACGTGAAGCAACCGGTACTCGCCGTCGTCGGCCCGACAGCGGTCGGCAAAACAAGGCTCGGAATTGAGCTGGCCCATAAATACAACGGCGAAATCATCAGCGGCGACTCAATGCAGGTGTATGAAGGGCTCACCATTGGCACGGCCAAGCCGACGCCGGGGGAACGTCGCGAGGCCCCGCACCACCTTGTGGACATGCTGTCGCCGGACATGCCGTATTCAGCGGCGGACTTTAAGGCAAAGGCCGAGCCGATCATCGAGCGGCTGCACGGGGAAGGCAAGCTTCCGATTATTGTCGGCGGCACTGGCATGTACATCCGGGCACTGCTGCACGACTATTCGTTTTATGATGCGAAGAAGCAGGAGGACGTGCGCGAGAAGTGGGAGCTGTACGCGCACCAGTACGGAAGCGAGGCGCTGCATGCGAACCTGGAGCGCCGGGACCCGGAGCGAGCGGCCGCGATTCACCCGAACAACGTACGCAAGGTCGTGCGGGCGCTAGAAATTCTTGAAACCTCGGAAGAAGGACCAACTTTATCCAAAAAAATGCAAAAAAAGCATTCGCCCTACGCCTCATTCATGATAGGATTAACAATGAACCGTCCGTATTTGTATGAGCGGATCGAGCGCCGGGTCGACCGCATGATGGAAGGCGGCCTCGAACACGAAGCGCGCTGGCTGTACGAACGCTTCGGCGAGGAAGTACAGGCCGCCCAGGCGATCGGCTACAAGGAATGGTTCCCGTATTTCCGCGGGGATGAAAGCGCCGACTGGGTCGCCGAGCGGATGAAGCGCAACTCGAGGAGATACGCCAAGCGGCAGCTCACCTGGTTCCGCAACAAAGAGGACGCACACTGGTATGATATTACCGATCGCTCCCGGCCGTTCGCCGACGAAGCGTTTGCTTCGATTCTGCGGCAGTTCGAGCGCGAGCATCGCTAATACATAAATCACTTACTAAGCCCCGCAGTGGAAGGAGATTCAATCATGAAACAATCAGTCAATATCCAGGATCAGTTTTTGAACGTCGTACGCAAGGAAAAAATTCAGGTGACCGTCTTTCTGACGAACGGCTTTCAGCTGCGCGGCCTGATCAAAGCCTTTGACAACTTCACCGTCGTCCTTGACAGCGACGGCAAGCAGCAGCTCGTCTACAAGCACGCCATCAGCACCTTCGTCCCGCAGCGGACCGTCTCCCTGCAGACCGAAAGCGAGAGCGAGGAATAAAAAAGAGCTTCCCTCAAAAGAAAGCTCCCGAGACCGCCCGTTCCTGTGGAGACAGGGGCGGGCTTTTTTTATTAGTTTATAGTATGTTAAATCAATGAATAAGTGTAATCGTACTTTTGAAAAATAAAGAAAAGAGGACTGGTCGTGGAGAAAAATGTACACATAATTTGCGCAGAGAAAATGGCTTCTAAGTATAAAAAATATTTATTATAGAACAATGTTTAAAAGAAAGTATTGGAACCAATGAACATGAACCGGATTTATATCTTCATAAGTATATTCCGCTGCTGAATAAATCTTGGATCAGCATTGCATATAAAGAAATAGGATTTCTAAATAAGTTTTAATTAAACCTACACACAAGTTCATATAATTTGCGGGGACCGTCAATAATTTTGTGTAAACGGCTCTCCTCTTCCAGCCTTGAAGTTAACCCTGCCGTTGAAACATATCTTCCAATTGATGTTGGGCCTGGGCGAAGCCCAGG
>NZ_CANLSU010000002.1 GCF_947493875.1 uncultured Marinococcus sp.
CGAACACGGAAGTTAAGCTCTTCAGCGTTGATGATAGCCGGGGGTTCTCCCCCCGTGAAAGTAGATCGCTGCCGGGCACTAAAGCCTTTTTCTCTTACTGGAGAGAAAGGCTTTTATTATATGAAATCATTTAACAATTGAGGTTGACTATGGCTTTAATGCCCTTTACAATAGTATTTGTGTCTGAGCAGATCACAAGTAAGCTTACATAGCTGAGATATTTTATCTGCTTCCTTAGCTCAGCAGGTAGAGCGCATCCATGGTAAGGATGAGGTCACCGGTTCGAATCCGGTAGGAAGCTCCATTAGTTAAATGACAACGCCAGTCCGAAACATCGGACTGGCGTTTTTTTATCCAGGACGCTTACAACAGAAGACGGGTGGGATTAAATATACTCCTTATTTTAAAAATTAACGTAATAGGGTAAACTATACTCGTTCCGATAAATGGATGATTACTGTTAAAGAAGCGGTGGTGAAGTTTAAATGAGGAAAAAATACGCTGGTTATGCTGAATTAAATGCTGGTGAATTAGAAGGCCGTGATTATGACATACGTGTACTTTTGGGTAGCCATAGAACCCTTGTGGCTCTGGCTCCGCATGGGGGAGCTATCGAAGCGGGAACCAGCGAACTGGTCGAAGAGCTTCACCGCAGCTGTCACTTTTCTGCCTATGATTTTCACGCTAAAAAGCGTACTGGTAACAGAAGGCTCCATATCAGATCCACGTGTTTCGATGAACCAAGAGCCCTCTCACTGGCTGCTGAAGCTTTATTTACAGTTACTCTTCATGGATACCGGGGCGAGGAGAGAAAAACCTATATAGGAGGACTGGATACGTCCACGGCAGACCTTATAGGTGCAGAGCTGGCTGCTTCCGGTTTTAGTGTGGATTTTGAACCACCATCTGCTATAGAAGGAAAATATAAAGGGAATATATGTAATAAAAACAGAAGAAAGCAGGGCGTACAGCTTGAGATCAGTTCAGCCCAGCGCCGTGCTTTTTTTGCTAATGAAGACTTGAGCAGTGCGAATAGAGGCAATCGCCTTTCTTCTTTTTATGAGTATGCCGGGGCGATTGGGAGAGCTTTGAGGCGGGCGGAAACCACCGTTTGTGTTACAGAAATGCAGATGTCTGAATAATCAACCGGGATGTTTCAAAAGCCTGGTTATTACATAAAAAGCTGATAAAAAGCGATACCCGCATTCACAGCAAACAGAAGGCCGATAAGAATACCTCCCAGTAAGGACAGGGCGCTAATCCGTATCCGTGGATCGCGGACAGTAAGAGCTGCGGCCAGGATTAACGTGACGAGTGCTGAAAGGTAAAATCCGAGCCGAAGTATTTCATGGGCCCTGTCGCCGAGCTCCCAGGTCAATGCCTGATAGATCATCCCTATCCCGAATACAAGCATAACTGTAAAGAAAATTACGCCAGAGCGTTGCAGAACAGTCAGTTGAAGCACCTCCATTTATTTATTGATTATATGTATTTAAGTGTTCTTTAAAACGAATCAGGGCCGCCGCCAGCTTGGGAATTGCTGCCGGCTTTCTCCTGCCCCTTGTAAGTATAACGCATGGGGAGATGTCCTTTATGATAAAATAGGGAAAAAGAGAGGAGCTTTTATGTTTACATATCGTATCCGGGAAGATCTTTATTTAAAGCTGCTGGAGCCATCAGATGCCGAGGCCGTTTTTACGCTCACAGACAACTCGCGGGAGCATCTAAGAGAGTGGCTGCCGTGGGTGGATCATACAAATGAAAAAGAGGATACAAAAGCGTTCATTCATAATGTGCGGCATGGATGGGCGGATCAAAAAATGTTTTCGGCCGGTATCGTTTTTCAAGGAAGCATTGCTGGAATAGCCGGCTTCAACCGTCTGGATCACCAAAACAGCCTTGGGGAAATTGGTTACTGGCTTGGAGAGAATTATCAGGGAAAAGGCATTATGACTGCGGTAACAGAAGCCTTTATTTCTTATGGCTTTGAACAGCTTGGCTTAAATAAAATCGTTATAAAAGTTGCCACGGCTAACGAAAAAAGCCGTGCTGTACCGGAGAGATTGGGATTTAAGCAGGAGGGCACACTGCGGCAGGAGCACTGGCTGCATGACCAATACGTGGATATTGCGGTATATAGTCTGCTGAATGAAGAATGGAAAATTTAAACGGTCGCAACTGCGCAGCAAAGTATATTATAATAGTGCAATGTGTGCAAATCCATAATTAGATTGAGGGGTTATTTTTGGTGATTGTAGTAAGCGGAATGATTGGAATTGGCAAAACGAGTGTCGCGCAGATACTTGGAGACGGCCTGGACTCGAAAGTGTACTATGAGCATGTATCGGACAATCCGATTCTTCCTTTGTTTTATCAGGCAGATCAAAAGGAAATTAATGAAAAAAGGTATCCATTTTTGCTTCAGCTCTATTTTCTCCGGACAAGGTTCCAATCGATTAAACAGGCTTACAAGGATAACGATGCTATTTTGGATCGGAGCATTTATGAAGACTGGTATTTTACAAAAATTAATCGTGATCTCGGAAACATTAACGATATGGAATTTTCCATTTATGAAGGCCTGCTTGAAGAAATGATGAAAGAAATTGAAGGTCTCCCTTATAAAAAGGCACCGGATCTTAATGTTTATCTGCGTGGCTCCTTCGAAACAGTAATGGACCGGATCTTCGAACGCGGACGGGATTTCGAACAGGATGAGGAACTGGTGGAATACTATCGGAAGCTCTGGGAAGGCTACGACGACTGGCTGGAAAATTACTATAGCGCAAGCGATACACTAATTGTAGATATGGATAAGACCGATGTCGTTCATAATCCGCAGGATGCTGAAGATCTGGTGGAACAGGTGAAGACTCTCCTGCATGCGAAAAATAAAATATAGACAGAATAAAGCTCCCGGGAATAAAGTCTCCGGGAGCTATTTCTTATATAACTAGAAAATTATGAAGGAAAAGTATGGAAAAGGATAAATATTGAATATTATTGCATGACAAACATTGCAGGTGTATTTCAAAAAATTGTAATAGTTTACAGTCTTATAACAACAATGTGTAAGACCTTGTAGTGCTGAGAGCCGCTACGTATACTAAGCCGTAAGCAAACATATCAAATAAAAAATCAGGAGGTGACAGCGTTAATTTATTAACAGGCAGAGCTTATACATATAGGAAACAAAGACGTACCCCAAAGGCAACACTGTTAATAAACATAACGTGCACTATTTATGAAAAAATTTGTAATGAGTTCGGCGGTAGCGGCAGCAATTTTATTCGCTCCTTCAGTAGCGGACGCTTCTATTGGAGATCAGAACCTTAAATCGGGTATGAAGGATTCAGATGTTTCAGAGCTGCAGCAGTGGTTGAATGATAAAGGCTACGAAGCAGGGCCTGTAGACGGTGTCTTTGGACCGCTGACAAAGCAGGGTGTTGAAGCGTTTCAGGCAGCGCAAAGTATTTCCGTCGATGGCATTGCCGGACCACAAACATTTGGAGAGATGAATTTAGGAGATTCGACTACCCCGCAAAGCAGCTCTGACTCGTCAGAGGATACAGCGGTAGCCGCAGAGTCTACATACAGCAGCTCCGGCTTTGCGCTTCCGGCTTCCGGGCACGTAACGTCTGAATACGGCCAGCGCGGCAGCGGCTCCCATAATGGAATCGACATTGGATATGGCGGAAGTTCAAGTATTTCTGCTTCAGCTTCTGGAACAGTAACATATGCCGGCACCATGAACGGCTATGGGAATACAATTATTTTAGAGCATACTGTTGATGGGCAAACGTACAATACCCTATACGCTCATCTGAGATCCATCAGCGTATCAAACGGGGAATCAGTATCTCAGGGAGAAGGTATCGGTATCATGGGTAACACCGGCCGAAGTACGGGCAGACACCTGCACTTTGAAGTGCATGAAGGAGCCTGGAACGGGGCAAAATCAAACGCTGTTAACCCGCGTTCCTACGTTTCTTTCTAATATGAGCACAATCAATGTAATGTAAAGAAACAGCGCAGCCTCTTTCAAAAGGCTGCGCTGTTTTCTGTAAATAAAAACCCCGGCCATGAAGCCGGAGTTTAGTTAAGTTATTATTCGGAACCGCTGTTTCCTTCTGATTCAGACCCACTATTTCCTCCCGATTCGGAACCGCTGCTTCCTCCAGATTCAGAGGCCACATTATTTTTGATATCTGCTTCCTCACGCAGCTTATCGGTGTATTGCTGCTGTTGTTCCTGTTGTTTTTGGGATTTAAGCTGCTGTTCGATCTGCGGACGGAGCTTTTCAAGAGAACCTGCATCTTCCTGACCTTGGGTCATCTGATTGTACATATCTTCTACTTCTTTATCGGTGACTTCTACCTCTCCTAGTTCTTCATCCAGAAGAGCCTGTATTTGCAGGGAGGTTTTTGCTTCCTCACGCAATTCTTCTTCTGTGTATCCTTGCTCTTCAAGAGCTTTTTGATATTCTTGGTCGGACTTAAATTGTTCTTTAAGAGAGCTTATTTGATCGTCGACCTCTTTTTCTTTTACCTCATAATTTCCTGATTTGGCTTTCTGTTCCAGAAGCTCCTGATTGATGAGGGAAGTAGCCGTTTGTTCTTTTAGAGTCGATTGAAGTTCTTCATTACTTTGATTGCCAGAGGCATCTGCTTGTGGAGCGTACTGCTCATAGTTAGTAGTAAAGATTGGTTCGAACTCTTCTTTAGTAATTTCTTGTCCGTTTACAGTAGCTACTACGTCAGGCACATCGCTTAAATCTGGTTCAGGCAAATCTTCGGACTGCTGTCCGCCAGAGCCCTGATTATTACCGGAGCCCTGATTATTACCAGAATCTTGGTTATTGCCGGAATCTTGGTTATTACCTGAAGCTTGTTGATCAGAGGATCCTTCACCTGATTTTTCTTGCTGATTGTTATCATTGTTGTTATTGGAGTTTTCCTCTGACTGTTGTTCTTCGTTTCCGTTATTGTTATCAGAGGAATTCTCCCCGCCGTCGCCGTTGCTGCAGGCGCCAATAATTGCCACCGACAAGGCGAGGCCTGTGCTCAGAATCCATTTTTTGCTCACTCTGATTTCTCCTCTCCATTGTATGCTCTCCGGGCATTGTAACACACGCCGTTACTCCTGTATGCTTTAACAGTCTATAAAAATGTATAATTATTATGAAAACTTGTAAAAGAAGAAAAAAGTATTGAAAGTTACGAAAGAATGTCGGCAAATCTAAAAATTCCTGATAAATAGCTGGAATAGTACGGTTGAAAGAGGAGGACAAACACATGGCTGCGTATTTTATGCTTATTATGGTGGTATTTTTTTATTCTGGAAATATTTTGGTAGGAAAGGCCATAAATGATCTCCCACCTTTTACAATAGCTTTCTTTCGGCTGCTGATTGCTTTTTTGTGCATTGTTCCCCTGGGCTGGAAAAGCGCCTGGAGGGCACGAAATGTATTTTGGGAGCATAGGCTGCCGTTGTTGCTGTTAACTGTGACAGGTGTAACGTTTTTTAATACATTCATCTATGGTGCGCTTCAATTTACTTCTTCTACTAACGTTTCTGTATTGGAAACAATAATCCCGGCAGTAACCGTTTTGTTGAGTACATACATTTTAAAAGAACGGCTGCGCTTTATTCAATGGACTGGGGTCGTACTGTCAATTGTAGGGGCGCTTTGGGTTGTAATGAATGGAAGATTGTTTGCCATAGCAGAAATGAACTGGAACGCCGGCGACGGTATTATGGTAGGGGCGATAGCCTGCTGGTCCATTTATTCCATCGCTGTCAAACGTTATATGCATCTGTTTCCCCCCTACGGTGTCCTGCTCGTAATGACGGGGATATCAATTATAATTTTAGTTCCTTTTATTACGGCGGAGTGGCTCTTTCTTGGCGTGCCTTCCTTCACCCTAAGCGAGCAGCTGCCGAGCCTTGCTTACCTGGGGCTCTTTCCAGGGTTCATCGCTCTATTGTTTTACAACCGGGCGGTGGACCAGCTTGGAGCCTCAAAAGCTTCGGTTTTCCTGAATTTCCTTCCGGTGGTTACGATGGCTGGGGCGGTGCTTTGGCTCGAAGAAACGTTAACACCGGCCAAGGTAATAGGGGCGCTGATTGTAATAGCCGGGGTTCTTCTGACTACCCAGGGGAGACCAAAACGATTTCCTGAAGGACAACCCAGCAGAAAACCATAAAAAGCTGCTTCTCCCGAACAGGGAGAGGCAGCTTTCATTGTTCCACTGGTGTCTCTGGGCCGGAGAGGGCACGCTGGTAAAAAACAAGGTCAAGCCATCGTTCAAACTTGTATCCGGCCTTTTTCACCGTGCCCACGTATTCAAAATCCTCTGTTTCGTGCAGATAGATGCTTCCCGGATTGGAAGAATCTATGCCGGCAATCATGGTGGCGAAGCCCTCCTGTTCCGCATGGTCGATTAATGTGCGGAGAAGAGTGCGGCCAACCCCGGCGCCACGGGCACGAGGGTGGACATATACTGAATGCTCAATGGAGTATTTGAAAGCTGCCCATGGGCGGAATGGACCGTAAGCAGCATACCCCTGAACCTTTCCATTTTGTTCATAAACAAAAACAGGAAGACCGTTTTTCTTTTTTGTGCGGAGCCATTCCAGCCGGTTTTCTGCCGAATATGGATGGTAATCGTAGACAGCGGTGGTGTTTAGAATTGCATCATTATATATCTCGGTAATCGCGTGAATATCGGCTTCTTCAGCCTGACGGATGTTCATAGGAATTCTCCTTTCTCCGCTTAAAAATAATACAATTCCCAGCTTTTCGCAATCATTATGTATAAAGAAACGACGAGCAGGGAATATATTTGAAGGACCATATAGAGAAGAGGTTAAACAGGAGGGAGAGCAGGAAATGACACTAAAAGTAGTTTTTGATTCCGGAGTCGCCGGCAGTGACCGTATTCAGGTGAATGATGAAATCACGCTGACGTATACGTGCGAGCATTATGAGCCAATAGACAGCTCTCCTTATTTCAAAGTGAATTTTGAGACAGAGGATCCTTTCGAACCGCAGGAGGGAATTGTCTATTTTGATGGAACGAATTCCAGAGTGGACAAGTATGGTCATGTGTTTTATCTATTATAAAAAGAAGCTGCCTGTGCGGCTTCTTACTACATAAGAACAAGTGGGAGTGCGGGCCATGTGGTTTATTTTAGCGCTGTTAAGTGCCGTGGTATTTGGATTTTCCTCTTTTTTCATGAAGGTTAATTCTTTTTGGAGGCTGCCGTTAATGCCGTTTTTGACGGGGCTCTACACGAGTGGGAGCGTCGGTTTTCTGGGATATGCTCTAATGGAGGATTCGTTTCATTTGAGCCTGGCAGTGCTTTTTGGAGGGATAATGGTGGGGGCTGGATCCACCTTTGGAAATCTTTTATATATGAAAGCTTTAAACGTTGGGCCGGCGAGTCTTTCTTCTCCGCTGGTAAATACCAACATTCTGCTGATTGTTCTGCTGGGTGTGTTTGTATACGGTGAACAGATCGGAGCAGTTCAGTACGCGGGCATTGGGTTCATTATGGCAGCCATTGCTGTACTGCCGTTGGATCCGAAGGAGGACTTCTCGATAAAAGGAGGCGTATGGTACGGGTTTATTTTAACAGCCACGTTATTTATGTTTTTCCGGAATGGAGGACTGAAAATAACAGAAGAAGCTGGACTTGAAAATACGCCGGTACTGTTTACAGGCTATCTGTTTGGCATGCTTTATTCGTTATATGGGTGGAGCCGGGAAAAGAATCAGCAAGCCCGTGATGCCACTCATTTACATATGAAAAAGGCATTTGGATGGGGGCTGGTTACAGGGATTTTTTCGTTTGGGGGAATGCAGCTCTACGCTGCTGCTCTTCGGGAAGGACCGGCAAGTATCGTTTCTCCTCTGTTTGCGGCCCACGCGCTTTTAGTAGCACTGCTATCGATGCTTTATCTAGAGGAGCGCATTACAAGATATCAGGCGGTAATCCTTGCAGTTGTCCTTATGGGGATCGTTTTTCTGCGCCTGTAATAAAAAAATCCGCCAAAAAAGCGGCGGATTTGAATTTTATGCGCGTTCGCCAACGACAGCGAAACGCTGGTTTTCATGAGCTGCTGTTTCTATTTCATCGACAACGGCCACCGCGTAGTCCGCATAGCTGATATAGCTTTCGTGATCGCTGTTAAGCGGCAGTACGTCCTCGGAGGTGGAGTAGGAGCCGGTTCGCCTGCCCTCTACATCAAAGTTTACAGCCGGACTGATAAACGTCCACTGTAAGCCGGTTGTCTGCTGAAGATCCTGTAAATTCCTGTTCTGCCCGTTAGCGGTAGGCTTCACCGCCTCGGGAAATTCCGGCGTTTCCACGACCCGGGTAGTTTTTGCGTTGTCTGTAAACAGGCTGCCGGCGCCGCCTACAACGATAAGACGGACATTTCCAGCTTCTTTTATAATAGAAATGAGATGCCGCCCGGCGTTTACATGTGCTTCTTCTTCCCCGAGTCCGGCTCCAAACGCATTCACCACCACATCAAAATCCGATACGTCTGATGCGGTTAACGAAAACAAGTTCTTTTCTTTTAAATTTACGCTGCTGTCAGGAAGCTTCGAAGCATCCCGGACGATGGCTGTCGTTTCTATGCCCCGGGCTTCTGCTTCTTTTAAAATACGGCTGCCGGCTTTTCCGGACGCGCCGATAATTCCTGCTTTCATACATCAATCACACCTTTTGTTTATAGCTTTTGAAGATACATATTATGAGTGAAAATTGTCTCTTCCTATTTTATACAAAGAGATGGGCCGTGACGTCTGCCAGGCTCTGCTTTTCCAGCTCTGCTTCCATGGCATTCTGTGCCCGCTTAAATGAGTCCTCCAGGGCGCTTTGAATATTTCGGCCGACAGGGCAGTCAGGGTTTGGGCTGCTGTGAGTGGAAAAAAGGAGGTCGTCCTGCTGAACTGCCCGGTAAATATCAAGAAGCGTAATATCTTCGGGCGCTCTGGTAATTAAAGAACCGGAGACTCCGGGCTTTGTCTGCAGCAGGCCTGCCTGCTTTAACATACCTGAAATCCGGCGGATAACGACAGGGTTTGTATTAACGCTTGCTGCGATGTAACTGGAACTGAGTCTTCGCTCCGGTTCACTTGCAAGCAGCGAAAGAATATGCACAGCGACAGAGAATCGTGTATTTATCATTGCTGGTCACCACCTGTAGCTTTAATGGTTACGAAACAATTATAGGATCATCGTTTATAAAAGTTTAGTACCATTTCTGATTTCGGCATCCTGGCTTTTAAATTGAACGCTATCAGCCAAGTGCTTTTAACTATACCCATTTTTATCGATAATAGAACTAGAAATTGAGATGGGCCGGATCTCTTGAATGAAAGCTGTGTTCAGTGTTCAGCATTTTCGGGCTCCACGTGCACATGAACGTCATGTACACCATGCTGCTCAATTAAAGCATATTCCACCTTTGTAGCTGTGTTGTGTGCTTCCTGGATATCGATTGAAGGGTCTACCAGAATGGTAATATCAACCACGGTGTTGTTTCCGTAATTTCTTGCTTTAATATTTCGGACCTTCTGCACATCATACAGTTTGGAAATTGTTTCCCGGTAATCTTCAATTTTATTTTCATCGAAGCCGTCGGTGAGCTGGAGCGCCGCGCCCCGGAAAACGTCCCAGCCGGTTTTAATAATTAACAAGCCTACAAGAGCAGCTGTCAGTGGATCAAGCCAATACAGCTGAAACTGAGCGCCAATAATGCCGATAACTGTGCCGATACTCACCATGGCATCGCTCCAGTTATCCTTGGCGGCGGCCATGATGGATGGGCTGTTAATTTTTTTGGATAAATTTTTGTTGTAGGTGTAAACGCCGAACATACAGACGGCGGCAAAAGCGCCGACAAAGGCAGAAATTAAGCCGGGGGGATCAGAAGGCCCGGCGAGAATAGATTGCACCGCGCTTACAAATACCTGAAGACCGACAGCAAGCATAATAAAAGAAGTAAATAAAGAAGCCACCATTTCTGCCTTCCAATGGCCGTAAGGATGGTCGGCATCCGGCGGCTTCTGGGAATAGCGGAGGCCGAACAAAACAGCGATCGACGCGATGGTATCTGTTAAATTATTCAAACCGTCGGCACGAAGAGCCGCAGAATTAGCCAGCTGGCCGACGGTAAGCTTTAAGGCAGAGAGAAATAAATAAGCGAAGATGCTGATGATAGCTCCCCGCTCTCCACGTTTTAAGTTACGAATACGTTCATCATTCATATTGACCCGGTCCCCTTGCGCAATTGATCGAACTATAGAGTAGCAGGAAAACTGCCATTGAGTCTACAGCAACGTTTTTCTACAAAGGTATAAAAATAACAAAAGGGAAAAAAAGTTGTTTGATGGCAAAAAACGTAATAATGTATAAAGTGCAAGCTTTTTGTTCCCAATCGTCTGTAATATTTGTTATACTAAACCCATCAACCAGTTATATAACAATGAACCATTCGTTATGCTTGGGTAAAGAACCCATCAGCAGCAACGGATGGCATCAGCTATCAAGGAGGCCAATAGAATGGTTGAAAGAAATGCAGACGTAGAAGAATTTTTAAATTCGCTCCCAGAACAGCAGAGCTCGATATTCCGCTACATGCGAGATGAGTATGAAGCATTGGCAGAGCGGGGCGAGCGGTTCGACGAAGCTAAGAATGACGAATACGTGGAAACTCTGGCCAGTAAAAAATTCGACGTTTCTCCTTTAGAAGCTGGAAACATTTATGCGACGGTAGAATCGCGCATTAACGCTTTTGAAGCCCTGCGTTCTTCGTAAAAAACTCTAAAAGACCAACGATGATAAAAACCTGCTGAGCCAGCAGGTTTTTTTATGCAGCTAAGCTGACAAGAGATGGTGCTGGGTAATAATACTTCGTATTGAGAGCTCTGCTGTCCAGAAATAGCTGTTAAGAAGAACGGTCTTTCTGATACAATATATCCGTACCTTTCATTAGAGGCGGAGGAACAAGGCATGAAAAAGATCTTTTACAGTCTGCTTTTTGTTATAGGAGCAGCTTTATTAATCAATGCATCGTTTTTTGCACTTCCGCAAAAAACCGTAGCATCCCTTTTAACACACCAGGACGAGCCGAAAAACGCAGACGTTATTATTGCTCTTAGCGGCGATTTTGAACGTTTATATACGGTAGCTGATTTAATGGAAAAAGGCTATGCGGATAAAGTGATCTTAACCAATGGAGAAGATGGCAGCTTTAATGAAAACCTGGCTGTGCGCGCTGGAATACCTGAAGAGGCGATTATTATGGAAAATCAGGCAGTCAGCACTCATGAAAATGCTGTATATTCAAAGGAAATCATGCAGGAGCGTAATTTTGATTCTGCTCTGGTGGTAACGAGTGATTACCATATGAAACGGACCAAATTTCAATTTGATGATGTAATGGCAAATACAGGTATTACTCTGGATTATGTACCTCATGTGCATGCAAAAGAAGCCTGGGGGGCTAAGCACGTACAGCTCTGGAAGGAATTTTATAAACTTACCGGCACTATAGGAATCGAATCCTGGGACCGGATGTCATAAAAAAACGAGCAGAGGATATCTGCTCGTTTTTATTTATTTAAGACCGGACAGAACCGTGCGGGTCAATAACGAATTTCTTCGCGGCCCCTTTGTCAAAGTCCTGATAGCCTTTAGGTGCGTCGTCCAGTGAAATCAGCGTAGCGTTTACTGCTTTGGCAATCTGCGCTTTATCGCTTAGAATTAATTTTAACAAGTTGCGGTGATATTTCATGACCGGTGTCTGCCCGGTAACGAACGTATGGGCCTTCGCCCAGCCTAAACCGATACGAATTTTTAGAGAGCCCTGCTTGGCGTCGCTGTCAGAAGCGCCGGGATCTTCTGTAACGTACAGACCCGGGATACCCAGCTGCCCGCCGGCTTCTGTAACTGTCATGATCGAGTTCAGCACGGTAGCTGGAGCTTCTTTCGCGTCTGGCCCGTGGCCGGATGCTTCAAAACCAACGGCGTCAACGGCGCAGTCTACTTCCGGTATGCCGAGGATCTGCTCAATCTGTTCGCCAAGACTGTCATGCTTTGTTAAGTTTACAGTTTCGCAGCCGAAGCTTTCTGCCTGCTTCAGACGCTGTTCATTAAGGTCGCCCACAATAACAACGGAGGCGCCGAGAAGCTGGGCGGAGTGAGCGGCTGCAAGACCTACAGGCCCTGCACCGGCGACATACACAGTAGACCCGGGACGTACACCTGCAGAAGCGGCTCCGTGGAAGCCGGTTGGGAAAATATCTGAAAGCATGGTCAGGTCCATAATTTTTTCCATCGCCTGCTCTTTGTCCGGGAAGGCAAGCAGCTGAAAGTCTGCATAAGGAACCATAACATATTCAGACTGACCGCCTACCCAGCCGCCCATGTCTACATAACCATAAGCGCCTCCAGGACGTTCAGGGTTCACATTTAAGCATATATGAGTTTTCTGTTCTTTACACAATTTACATCTGCCGCACGCTACATTAAACGGTACAGAAACAAAATCGCCTTTTTTAATAAATTCTACGTCGCGTCCTACTTCCACTACTTCCCCTGTAATCTCATGTCCAAGAGCCAGTCCTTTAGGGGCGGTTGTTCTGCCGCGAACCATATGCTGGTCGCTTCCGCAAATGTTTGTCGTCACAATCTTAAGAATAACACCGTGTTCACATTTTCGTCCTGCATTTGACGGCGGGACCCCCGGGCCTTCGTGAAGTACTAAATCAGGATAGCCAATGTCTTGAATCTCAACGTTACCAGCACCTTGATAAACCACTGCTTTGTTGCTCATCCTTTGATTCCTCCTCATAGTAGTGAAGTAGGAGCGCTTACGCCCTACTATCAGTGTATGTGATAAATTGACAGCAAGGAAGTACGCACTTTCTTGTTTGTTGCTTTCTGTCATGATACTATGTATAAAAAAGGGAGCGCTTTCATATGATGGATCCATTCCAGGCACATTGCGAGATGGAAGTGACGCTGGCTGTAATAAGTGGTAAATGGAAAGCAGATATTGTCCGGATACTCTCCGATGGTACTCCCCGAAGATACGGCTTCTTTCAGAAAAACCTCCCTGAAGTTACCCCGAAAATATTGACGAATCAGCTTCGTGAGCTTGAAAATGCAGGTATTTTGACACGTGTCATTTATCCAGAGGTGCCAGTCCGGGTAGAGTATCAGCTTACGGAAGCCGGAACGGGTCTTCTCCCGATTTTAGAAGCAATGGAAAGATGGGCTCAAAGCTATACGAAAAAATTTCAGTAAAGTGGTTGTAAAATACAGTCCGGCATCCCCTTTTATATATAGAAGCCGCAATATACCGGCTGACTATATGAAAAAGGGGATGTTTTAATGTTTCAACAACTGCCTCAGCTCGTCGATGTACGGGGAAGCGTAAAAAGAAATGGTTCTTATCAGAAGCGGTCGCTATCACAGATTACAGGCATCGCAAGACACCATTCAGCTACAACAAGCGGTGACGCTTTTTCCTTTGCCAATTATCATGTGGATACGCTTGGCTGGCCGAGCGTCGGTTATCATTTTGTAATTACAAAAGACGGAACGATTCAATGGGCCAATGGGATCGACCGGGTTTCATACCATGTAGGAAACAACAACACCCCATTAATAGGCGTCTGCCTGGTTGGAAGCGGTTCATTTACCGAGGCGCAGGAGCGCTCGTTCTTTGATCTTCAGGCGGCCTTAAGAGGAACCGATGGTGTAGAGGTTTCCACTAGTGACGTAAAAGGACACCGGGAGTATCCCGGCCACTCTTCAAACACTTGCCCGGGCATCGATATGGATATTGTGAGAGAAGCGGTGCGTGAAGGTCACCCGGTAGGAGAAGATTTAACACCGACGCTTCGTCCAGGCGACAACGGTCCGGCAGTCGCCCGAATGCAGCAGCTGCTGATGGACGCTGGGGAGAAGCTTCCGCTGTACGGCGCAGATGGCGATTTCGGAGACGAAACAGAAAATGCGGTCCGTTCCTTTCAGGAGTCGCAAAATTTAACCGTAGACGGCATTGTTGGCCCAAACACGTGGGAAGCTCTTGAAGCCTCTGCAGTTAAAGGAAAACTCGCGGTAGTACTGGCCGAGGTGCTGAATGTCCGTTCCCGCCCGTCCTTTGATGCTGATGCAGTAGCAGGAACGGTCAGTCAGGGAGAAGCATTCACCATTATGGAAAAAGTGAAGGTGGACGGAAGCAGCACTGAAATGTTCCGGTTGAAATCAGGGCTGTATATCACTGCCCATCCAGGCTATGTGCAGGTAAAATAAAATGTTCAGAAGATGGGTGCCATAGAGGCATCCATCTTTTTTACTATTTTTTTCTCATTTATAATATTTATCCAATTAAATGGTTTTTTTCTATATAATGGTCATTATGCAGTGTTAAAAAACAGAATATTCCAATCGGATCTTAACGCTGCCTACATATTTATTTGAAGGGAGTGCCATAATGCCATTAAGGAAAAAAATCGGGTTGCTGCTGGGACCGGCTTTATTTGCTTTATTGTTTTTCATCCCATCGCTTACCGGTCTTGAAAGCGAACCGAGAGCAGTACTTGCCGTTACGGTCTGGGTAGCTTCCTGGTGGATTACAGAAGCCTTGCCCATACCAGCTACGTCGCTGCTCCCTATCTTTCTGCTTCCAATCACAGGAGGGGCGGATGAAGAAACAGCAACGATGGCGTATGCTGATCCCATTGTTTTCATGTATATGGGTGGTTTTACCATTGCTCTTGCGATTGAAAAATGGAACTTACATAAACGAATTGCAATGACAATCATTTCGTTTGTCGGTACTGGAAGTCAGCGCATTGTGCTGGGCGTTATATTGGCAACGGCCCTGCTATCCATGTGGATTTCAAATGCTGCGACAGCATTAATGATGCTGCCGATTGCGCTGGCTTTAATTAAAGAGGTGAAGGATAAGGATTTTTTTGATGAAGTATCCTTGAACCGTTTTGCTAAGGGGCTGCTGCTGTCAGTGGCTTATGCAGCCTCTATCGGCGGACTGGCAACATTAATAGGGTCAGTGCCCAATGCTGCTTTTGCAGCTGTAGCTTCCTCTAATCTGGATCGGACGGTTACCTTTGCCGAATGGTTTCTATTTGGTTTCCCTTTAACAGTTATTCTATTGACCGGACTTTATTTTTATTTAACGAAAATTCAGTTTCGTGTGACAGCGCAAAAGGATATTTCAACTGATTTTGCAAGAAATCAGTTGAAAGAGCTGGGACCTATGTCCTTCGAAGAAAAATCGGTGCTGACCATCTTTACAATTGTCGGTTTTCTTTGGATTACAAGCGGATTTATTCCCGAAGCCTATCGTCTGTCTGATACTTCCATATCCATTATTGGAGCTACATCGATGTTTTTGCTTCCTGCTAAACAAGAGAGGGGCGGGCTTATGGTATGGCAGGATATGAAAGAGCTTCCCTGGGGGCTGCTTCTGCTTTTCGGGGGCGGATTGTCTCTGGCGGCCGCGTTTGAATCTTCGAATTTAACAGGATGGTTTGGCGAGCTGTTGGGGGGACTTGAGGTACTTCCTTTTGTCTTAATTTTAATAGTGCTTGCTGCGATTGTATTATTTATGACAGAAATCATGTCCAATACGGCAGTCTCGAATATGCTGATGCCGATTAGTATAGGTCTTGCGCTTGGCATTGGGGTAGACCCTTACGCCATCATGGGAATTGTGGCTCTTACTGCCAGCTGTGCTTTCATGCTGCCCATATCCACTCCACCCAACGCCGCGGTGTTCAGTTCAGATTATTTAACCATCGATGACATGGTGAAGGCCGGGTTTTGGATGAACATTGTAGCTATTTTTGTCATCGTGGCCTTTGTTTACTTCTGGCAGCCGGTTGTATTGAACTATTAAGCGATCGGGAAGGGTTATTTTATGTACACGCAGGATCAGAGTATCTTAGAAGTACTGTTTCCATTTGCGCTGATATTGATTGTTTGGTTCATATTCGATGGACTGTTACGGCAGAAAACCAGGCTGCCCTATAAAAATAAACCGAAGCGCAGGAGAAGTAAATCAGTAATTATAGTAGAAAAATCTTTAGAATGGACAGGGTCGGCATGTGTGCTATTTTTAAGCATCAGCTCCGGAAATTTTTTAATGTGGCATTTGATTCTTCTCGGAATGCCTTTAGCTTTAGTTCAACTAATTCAAGCAATTGAGCAGCGTGAAAATATACCAGAATCGAAAACCCATTGGCATTCATTTTTAGGAGCAGTATTTACTACCGCAATGGTATGCCGGGCGCTTGTTACATTCAATTAGAATCTAAAAGGCAATACGTCTCTACATTGAAAAAACCGCCTCCTGCAAACAAGCAGGGAGGCGGTTAATTAAAAGATGAAGGAATTAATCGATTGATTTTGCACCAATGTAGTGCTCTTCCCAATAATCACTGTTCGTGTCAGCGACCTCGACACCGTTTGAACCGGAGTGAATCATTTGGCCGTCCCCGATGTAAAGGCCACTGTGCGAAGCGCCTTCTGTGTCGTACGTACCTTCATAAAAGACAACGTCGCCTACGTTTGGCTCTTCTACAAATTCACCGTTGTTCTGCCAGATGCCTTCATGGGTTCTGGAAACGTCTATGCCGTTTTCTTCAAACACGTAGTTGATAAAACCGCTGCTGTCCAGACCGCTTGCGGTAGTTCCGCCCCATTCATAAGGAGTGCCCAGTACGCTTTCCGCGGAATCGACAAGTCCGGAATCAGATGTATTGGCTGATGTGCTTTCATCGTTAGGCTCCGAAGATTCTTCAGAGGATGCAGAAGCAACTTCTTCGCTTTCATCATTATCTTCGCTGTTCTCGCTGCTGCTTTCTTCTGTTTCACCGCCGGCCTCGGATGAGCTGTCTGTTTCGTCCAATGCTCCCATTGTTTCAGGGCCTGCGATGCCGTCTATGCTTAAGTTATTTTCTGTTTGAAATGCTTCTACAGCCTGTACAGTTTCATCATCGTAAGTACCATCAGCTTCAGAGTTATAGTAATCAAGATCGCTTAAAGCCGACTGAAGAGATTCTACACTGCTGCCGGTATCGCCGAGATAAAGCAGGTTATCATCAACAGATTCAGTTTCGTTTTCTGTATCGGAAGAGTCACTTTGGCTGGAGCTGCTGCTTTCGTCTGAATCAGGATCAGCGAATGCATCGGCATTTCCGCTTAAAGCCGGTGTTAAAGCTAAAGCCGTAACGACGGCTGAGGATAATATATATTTTGGTGCTTGTCTGTTGGATTTAAACATTCAGGTTCCTCCTTGTGGTGTTGATCAATTTATCGAACCGGGAGTAAGTGTAACAGACAAAACCATTCGGGAGGTTTCAGCCAGATTACGTTTTAATAACGTTATTTATGAAAATAGGACATAATTAATGAATAATTCCTATTTAATATAGAGATAAATGGCGGGAGGAAGGAAAGGAGCCAATCTCAACAGCTGTAATATTTTTAATAAAATGAATATTACGATTATTTATAAAGCTAGTATTTAAAAGGAGGTCGAACAATGGAGAGAGCAGAAAAGAGGCCGCTGAGAGAAAGAGTAAAGGTGCTTGGTCCGGGGGTGATTGTAGCAGCATCGTTTATAGGACCGGGAACGGTAACAACGGCCACAGGTGCAGGAGCCTCTTTTGGCTTTGCCCTGCTCTGGGCAGTGGTTTTTTCAATTATTACCACCGTCATACTTCAGGAGATGTGCTCGCGGCTGGGGATTATTACAGGAAAGGGGCTGGGAGCGGCAATCAGGGACCAGTTCACAAACCCGCTGCTGAAATACGGATCCATGTGGCTGATGATTATCGCTATTGTATTCGGCTGTGCTGCCTACATCGCAGGGGACTTACTCGGTACTTCTTTAGGATTAACGACCTTAACGGGCGTTTCTGAAAATACGATCGGTCCTGTCGTAGGCATTATTATTTTATTGATCGGTCTTAGTGGAAGCTACAAGCTCATTGAACGGGTCATGATAGTACTAATTACGGTCATGAGTATAACGTTTGTGACTACAATGGTCACGGCACAGCCTGATCCCGGCGATCTGTTTCGGGGTGCCTTTGTTCCATCGATTCCAACGGGAGCTATTATTACCGTGATTGCAATTGTAGGTACCACAGTTGTTCCTTATAATCTGTTTCTTCATTCCGAGAATGTAAAAGAACGCTGGAGTGAGCCTCGGCATTTAAAAGAAGCACGTCTGGACGTAGTTTTGTCCATTGGCTTGGGCGGCTTAATTACTGCAGCGATTTTAATTACGTCCGGGGCGACGATCCGCGGTCTGGAAGTAGAGTCCGTGGCAGATCTTGCTTTGCAGCTTGAACCACTGCTTGGCAGCTGGGCTACCGCTTTTATCAGTATCGGCTTATGTGCCGCCGGTTTTTCTTCCGCGCTTGCATCACCGCTCGGGGCCGCAGTTACCGTCAGCAGCGTATTGAAGTGGGAGCGCGGTATGAAAAATATTCGCTTCAAACTAGTGTTTTTGTCTGTGATGGCTATTGGAATTATTTCCTCCGGACTTGGGTTCGAGCCACTCGATGTTTTACTTTTTGCTCAGGCATTAAACGGTCTCATTCTGCCCTTTGTCTCAATTATGCTCCTGGTTATTATGAATAACAAAAACCGCCTTGGCCATTACGTGAACCACTGGAAGATGAATCTGGTGGGTGGGATTATTGTTTTAATCTGCGTATTTCTCGGCGTTTACAGTATTGTAGATGCGATTATGAGCTTTACTTCGTAAACTGCCTGTTTTTCTTGAAGGAAAATAAAAAGACGCAGCATAGGAGTGACGAGAACGGGAATAGATAGTACAAATCGGTACGGCACTCTGGCCCGGACGCGAAAGCAAAAAGCGCATTAAAAACGGGCTGGTGGTGAAAGGAGGGGCGTTTCATGAATCATCATGATTATGAAAAAAGGCTTGCTCTGCATGAGCTGTCCCCAGCAGAGCTTCGTTTGGAATTTAATGCTGAAGCCTTCTCATTTGAAACGACAGAGGACATGAACGATTTCCCTTATGAAATGATCGGCCAGGAGCGGGCCGAGCGGGCCATGGAGTTTGGTCTTTCAGTAAGCCAGGCGGGGTATAATTTATTTGTAGTCGGTCCCACGGGGAGTGGAAGAATGACATATACCCAGCACAGTGTGGAAAACCTGGCCCGGAAACAGAAGCAGCCGGATGATTGGTGCTACGTGCATAATTTTGATAATCCGGACCGCCCGGAAGTGCTTTCATTTCAGGCCGGGGAAGGCCAGCGTTTCCGCCGCGAGGTCGAAGGGCTTCTGGTAAACATCGGGCGTGAACTAAAGACAGCGTTCTCAAGCGACAATCACGAGAGACAAAAGCGGGAAATGTTTGAACAACTGCGTACGGAGATGGACGAGCTGTGGAAAGAAACTGACCAGTTCGCGGTGCAGCATCATTTCAAACTCGAACGCATGCAGAATGGCATTAATAAAATTCCCCTTCAGCGCGGTCAGCCAATGAACAGGGAGACGTACCAGCACCTGCTTGAAGCAGAAAAGGAACAGCTGAGGGCAAACGAAAAACTCGTGGAGGAAAAAGTGCAGGACGCTCTCCGGCGTGTGGCCAAAATGGAGGAAACCTTCCGTAAAGACGTGCAGATATTTATGGCAGACACAGCCTCGGCCGCGGTACAAAAGCTATTTGAGCCGCTTCGCAGGCAGTACGGTCATATGCCAAAGGTAACGGCTTATTTGACCGCATACGAGCGGGACGTTGTAGAGCATTTTTACTTTTTTGCCGAAGGCCAGGGACAGGAGGGCTCGGCGGGGGCGCTTGAAGGAATGAAGGAAAAACAGTATCAGCGGTACGTGGTGAATCTGCTCGTCAACAACAAGCATTTAGACGGAGCCCCGGTAATTTACGAATCGAATCCGACGTATCACAATCTGTTTGGCAAGGTGGAATACCAGGGGCAGATTGGCAGCCTGGTGACGAATTTTACTTTCATTAAACCAGGAGCGGTGCATCTGGCGAACGGCGGCTATTTGATTCTTCAGGCGGCGGATTTACTCCAGCATCCAGGTGCCTGGCCGGGATTAAAACGGATGCTTCAGACCGGGCATGTGCATATTGAAAACTCCTATGAAGAGCGGGGGCTGCTGCCAACCAGTGCACTAAAGCCGGAGCCCATTCCCTTCCGGACAAAGGTTATTATTATTGGCTCTTATTATGTTTATGATCTGCTCTCGAGGCTTGATGAAGAGTTTGATAAGCTGTTTAAGGTCAAAGTAGAGTTCGATACCGTCATGACCAAAAGCAATGAAAACAGCTGGAAAATGGCCGGATTCGTGAAAAACTACGTTCAGGAAGAAGGCCTGCTTCCGTTTCACCGGGAAGCTGTGGCCAGAGTGATCGACTACAGCTCCCGATTAATAGATGAACAGGGAAAAATGACCACCAGGTTTCAGGATATTACAAAGCTGCTCGTAGAATCCAGCCACTACGCGCTGCAGGAGGGTAATGCTTACGTCAAAGCAGAGCACATCTTCCGGGCGCTTGAGGAGAAATACAGACGTTCAAGCCATATTCCCGAACAGTACCGGGAGAAAATTCATGATGAAACAATCATGATTCAAACGGAAGGCTACCGGGTCGGGCAGATTAACGGACTGGCTGTGATGGGAACAAGAGACTCCATGTTTGGCATACCGACGAAAATTACGGCGCAGACGTATGTCGGGAAAAGCGGGTTGATGAACATTGAGCGTGAAACGTCTCTCAGCGGCCAGATTCATCACAAGGGCATGATGATTTTGACCGGCTTTCTTTCTGGCCAGTTTGCTAAAAACCGTCCTATTCCTTTATCGGCGAGCATCACTTTTGAGCAGACCTACAGTCTGATCGATGGCGACAGCGCTTCAAGCACAGAGCTGTACGTGCTGCTTTCATCTTTGGCAGAAGTACCTATTTACCAGGGTATAGCAGTAACCGGCTCGGTCAATCAGTGGGGAGAAATTCAGCCAATCGGCGGTGTTAACGAGAAAATCGAGGGTTTCTATCATATTTGCCGGGAAAAAGGGCTGACCGGCAGGCAGGGGGTCATTATCCCGAAGCAGAATGCCCGCAATTTAATGCTCGCTCGAGAGGTTGTGGAAGCGGCGGAAGCAGGCAGCTTCCATGTATGGGCAGTCGGCCATATTTCGGAGGGTATGGAAATTCTGACGGGTGAACGGGCGGGAGCGGTACGCCGAGAGGACGGCACGTATCCGGAAGGTTCGGTATTTGCCCGCACGGAAGCCCGTTTTAACCGCATGTATGAAATGGAAATCCGGCAGCATGGGACGGAATAATAAGCGGAGAGCACAGCCTGTAAGCGCGGGCTGTGCTTTTTATAAAATTGAGAAAATTGCTCTTGACTTTTCATGTATGCGGTTCCATAATAAAACCAAGTCACCGTGAATACGTATTCACCAGGAGTTAAAAAATGATTTCTTCCAAAGAAGTTGCCAGAGAAGCAGGAGTATCCCAGTCGACAGTGTCCAGGGTGCTGAATAATTCCAACAAGGTAAGCAAGGAAAATGTAGCAAAAGTCACAGAAGCAATGAGAAAGTTAAACTACAGACCAAACGCTATAGCCAGGTCGTTAGTCAGTAAGCGTTCCAAAACAATAGCGCTTATATCGGGCCCGTTGCATAACCCCTTTTTTGTGGAAACTACTTCATCTATTGTGAACTACGCGAAAGAGAAGGGGTATAACACAAACGTTTTTTTTGAAAACAATGGAGACAATATGGCTGTATATGAAACGGTTCTCTCCATGCAGGTGGACGGTATTATTTTATCTTCGGTTTTCATGGATGATCCCATTCTTCAAGAATTGCAGAACTCTCAAATACCTTATGTAATGTTTAACCGCAAGCATAACGAAGGTGGAAATTTTGTTGAATTAAATAATTACCAGGCTGGAAAGATGGCTGCAGATCATTTATATCAGCTCGGGCACAAGTATATAGGCTTCATCGGAGGGCCGATGTATACATCCACTTTTTACGGCCGGTATTTAGGATTTACGGAAGGAATAGCGGAACAAACCATGGAGACTGATAAAGTTTTTTTAAACGAAACGGACACCAGTGAAGAAGCAATAGCAGATGCCATCTTTAAAATGATGGGGCGCAAAGAACGTCCTACAGCGGTGTTTGCTGCTACAGATGCTATAGCTATTACTGCCATGGATACACTCATGGAACTCGGGTACCGGATCCCTGAAGATATTAGTATTTGCGGAGTGGACAATGTACGGATGGCCCGGCATCATGCGTTTGAATTAACCACTATCGGTGCCCAGTCCAATAAAAATTTAGGAAGACTTGGAATTGAACACCTTATTAATTCCATTGAAGCCGGAAAAGAAAATATGTCCCCGATCCAGGTTACCCTGGAACCTGCGCTGTATCAAAGAAAGACGACGGGACCTTTTAAACCAGGCTCAGTATAAACTGAGCGGTTTAATTTCGCTTCCGAGAATACGTATTCACGAATTTTGTTAGGAGGATGAAGGATGAAAAAGGGTTTGTTTTTATCAGGAGAGGATAAGGCGGCTGAAAAATATTATTCAGTTTTTAATCCCCATACGGAAGGTTTGATTGGAGAAGCAGCTGACTGTACCCCCTCCGAGATGAGTGAAGCAATAGAAAAAGCAGAGGAAGCGTACAAAAAAATGAAAGCGTTAACATCAAACGAAAAAGCTGAGATTTTATTCCGAGCTGCAACGATTCTGCGGGATAGGGAGGAAGAAGCTGCGAGGATTATCTCTCAGGAAGCCTGTAAACCGGTAACTGCTGCCCGCACAGAAGTCCAGCGGACCGTGCAGACGCTGCAATTTTCAGGCGAAGAAACCAAGAGAATGAACGGGGAATACTTACAATTAGACGCTGCAGAAGGCGGTGAAGGACGGGATGCTTATACACTCCATGAATCAATCGGAGTGGTCGGAGCAATTACTCCTTTTAATTTTCCATTAAATCTTGTTACTCATAAGGTTGGCCCGGCAATAGCCGCAGGAAACACTATCGTGGTTAAACCAGCGGAGCAAACTCCTTTTTCAAGCATGCTCCTGGCAGAAATATTAAGTGAAGCAGGTCTTCACCCAGGTGCAATCGCAATAGTTCCTGGAGATGGAAAAACGCTGGGAGAGGTAATGCTGAAGGATGAACGAATTAAAAAAATATCTTTTACCGGCAGCCCGGAAGTAGGAAAGCTGCTCAAAGCAGAAGCCGGCCTGAAAAAAATGACTCTTGAATTAGGAAGCAACTCGCCGATGTATGTGGATCAGTCATGCCGCGGAGAAGTGAGTGAAGTGGCTGAGAAATCAGTTAAAGGGGCGTTCGCTTATAATGGCCAGGTTTGTTTGAGTACACAGCGCATTTATGTGCATGAAGAAATTTTTGATGAATTTATACAAGAGTGCTCAGAAAAAACTGCCCGGCTTCAATTCGGAGACCCTTTGGAAGAAAGCACGGAGGTTTCGAGCCTGATTAATAAAAAATCACAGCAGCGCCTGTATGAATGGATTAAAGAAGCAAAAGCAGAGGGAGCAGAGGTTCTGGCAGGAGGAGAAAAAGTTGGTAATGGTCTAGAGCCAACGATTTTATCCAATGCTTCTTCTACATCCTCTATATCCTGCAAAGAAGCTTTTGGGCCGGTAGTAATCATCAACAAAGTAAAAAACTCTGAAGAAGCTCTGGAACAAATGAATAACAGCCGATTTGGCCTGAATGCGGGGGTGTTTACAAATGATCTGAAACAGGCCGTTGATATGGCACATCGCATAGAAGCCGGGCAGGTTCTCATTAACGATGTCCCTACTCTCCGTTTCGACCATATGCCTTACGGGGGAGTGAAGGATTCCGGCTATGGAAGGGAAGGGGTAAAATATGCTATCGAAGAAATGACGGAATTAAAAATGATAAGTATAAAATACCGTTAAGGAGAGAGTAGTATGCAAATACAGACAATGAGAGGAAAGAAAAAAGAGTATTTGTTTACTTGTTATTATCCTAAGTACGCAGCTGAATGGCTCGTAACGTTTCAGACCCTATTTGGCGAACGAACAGAAAAAATTATTACCGCTGGAGACGGGATAACAAATCAGCAGGGCATCATAGATGGTCTGCCAGTCTGTGAAACTGTCGAAGTACAGAACGAAGCAATTATTCCTTATGAGATCGAGAAGCAGGAATTTCAGGAGCAGGGAAAAGAGACATTAAGAAAATACTTTTTATATCAACGCCGTTCCTGGAAGGTTCCTGTAGTAAAAAGGGAGAACACGTATGTTTTTTATGCTCCTTATCAAATTGAAAGTGCAAAAAAACTTAACAGTAATAAAATGAAAGTAATGTTATATGAAGTGAGTTCAGAATCTTACGATAAATTAGAAAAGTTTCCTATTATCCAGCGATTTTATCAAGAAAGGGGAGCGTAGAATGAACTTCCTGATAATTATGGCCGTTTGTATAGCTGGCACCTGGGTCGGGATGGCACTGACACTTTGGAAAACAAATATTTTAAAGGAAAAAGAATAGGGGGATTCGATGGATACACAAATTGTAACCTATTCCTGGATTTTCATGGGCTTATTTATACTAATGATGCTTTATTTCGGCTGGATTGGAATGAAAAAAACGAAAACGTCAGAGGATTTTGCCACCGCAAGATCAAGCTACAGCCCCTTAGTAATCGCCTTAGTAATTGCAGCGGGTATATCCAGTGGCTCCACTTTTATGGGCATGCCGGGGCTTGCTTACAGCATCGGGACTCCGAGCCTCTGGTATCCGCTGCTTTATCCTATAGCCACCGTTATTGGCATGCTTTTTGTAGCTAAGGTTATAAAGAAATATGGCGATGAATTCGGTACAAGAACGATTCCGGAATTTATCGGCGAAAGATACAAAAGTGATTTTCTGCGGATTGCTTTAACGATTATTTCCATTTTGCTTATTTTTTACGTCGTTTCTCAATTTGTTGCTGCTGCGACAATGTTTCAAACTATGATGGGTGTTGATTACGGAGTTGGTTTAATTATCACAGCAGCAGTACTTGCTGTGTATGTATTTATGGGAGGGTCGCACTCAGATATTATTACCGATGCTGTACAGGGACTTTTAATGCTAATAGTGGCTATTACAGTATTTGTTTGCTTTATGACGAGCGTAGGCGTCAATGGCGGCTTTACCGATATGCTGAACACAGTGAGTAATGAAAATCCCCAGGGCGGCTTTAATCAATTGTTTCTTCCCGGTGATAATACGTACGGAGCTTTTTGGCTGGTAGCCTTACTATTTGTAGCTCACTTACCTTTTTCCGTGCAGCCGCACCTTGGTAACAAATTTATGGCTGTGAAAGGCAGTAAAGATATTAGAAAGCTGATTATGTATTGTACTATTTTTGCTACAATCCTGCCTTTAATGGCGTTGGGCGGAATGCTTGGAGTGGCCGTAGTCGGTGCAGACGCAGGTATTAGTCCTGACCAGATAATTCCGGTCCTTTTCAGTGAAATATTTCCGCCAGTAATTGCAGCATTTCTGGCAATAGCTGTACTATCTGCTGTAATGTCAACTTCAGACGGTCTGATAGTATCACTGACTCAACTGCTGGCTAATGATTTATATCGTAAAACGATTGTGCCTAAAATCAATATTTCGAAGGCAAAAGCGGAACGCAATGAATTGATTATCAGTCGTTACAGCACCTTTGTAGTAATCATAGCAGCTATCTTTTTCGCCTGGTCCCCGCCAGAATTCCTGGCAGTTTTCATGTGGATCGGCATTGGAGGTATCATGGCGGCTACTGCAGGCCCTATCGTGGTCGGTGGTATATGGGATCGGGCAAACAAAACAGCGGCTATTTCCTCTTTGATAGCAGCCACAGTTGTATACTGGTTCGTGTATCTGCCAATTGGACTTAACTTCTCTAATCCTTTCGGAGCTGCTGGTATTGGGGTCATCGTCGGTATGCTGACGATGTATATTGTAACTATAGCTACTACGGAGGCACCAAAGGAAAGCGGCTTAGATATAAAACAAAAACCTAGTACAAGGAGTGGAAAAAATGTATAAATCGTTTGTTTCCCCAATCAGAATTGTTTCAGGTGAAGGAGCGGTAAATGAAATACCGGCTTTGCTGAAGTCCTATCAGGCAGGGCGGGTGATGGTTTTTGCTGACCCAGGGGTGTTGGATGCCGGCATCGTAGCTCCTTTAGAAGACCAGTTAAAAGAAGCCGGGGTAATATATGAAATATATTCCGACCTAAAGCCGGAACCGCCTGCAGAAATTGGAAAGAATGCCCTGCAGGCACTAAAATCATTTGATGCGGATTTTGTTATCGGAATTGGAGGAGGAAGCTCGCTTGACATCGCAAAGGCAGTTTCTGTATTGCACGGTAACGAAGGGTCCATTGAGAATTATTTAAACCTTTCAGGAGATAAATCCCTTGCAAATAGAGGTCTCCCAAAGCTTTTAATACCAACAACTGCCGGTACAGGGGCAGAGGTAACAGATATAAGCGTATTTTCGCTGGAAGGTACCAAGGACGTAATCACCCATGAATTTTTATTGGCAGATGTTGCCGTGGTAGATCCGGATCTTACGATGACAGTGCCACCTAAGGTTACTGCTGCTACTGGGGTGGATGCTCTTACTCATGCAGTAGAAGCATATATTTCTGTTAACAGCACTCCGCTGACGGATGCTCTCGCTTTGGACGCAATGGAAAGAATAGCGAAAAATATTCGTACAGCTGTATGGAATGGCAGTAATAAAGAGGCGCGTGCACAAATGAGCTGGGGGAGCATGACTGCGGGGTTAAGCTTTTATAATGCAGGTGTTGCTGGTGTACACGCTTTAGCCTATCCGTTAGGGGGGTTATTTAAAATCCCTCATGGTGAATCGAATGCTGTACTTCTTCCTTATATCTTTGATTACATCTGGCCTTCCTGCATGGAAAAAATGGGAGTGATAGCAGAGCGGATAGGGGCAAATACTGAAGGATTATCAAAAAGAGAAGCCGCAATAGCGGGTGTTCGGGAGCTGAAAAACATTGTGGAGGATGTTGGGATTCCCTCTACATTGGAGCAATTCGGAATTAAAGAAAGTGATCTCGTGAATTTGGCTGAAAGTGGGGAAAAACAAACAAGGCTTTTAGCAAGAAGCCCTAAGCCGTATTCTTATCAGGATATTTTAGGAAGGTATGAAGCGGCTTATGCAGGTATTTTAGAAATTGACAAGTAAGTAAAAAAAGGCCCTGTTCTTATAAAAAGAACGGGCCTCTGCTTTATTCGCCGGTAATTTTTTCTACTGAATCGTTGAGCTGGTATTCACGGCCAAGCAGCGTGAAATCACTCCATTTTGTATTGTTTACATAATAAAACTGTTCGTTTTGAACGGCTTCGGTATCAGCAAGCAGATCATCCACAAGCTCCTGGGATTGCTCTGTCGGCTCTCCCTGGTCGGTGAGAACGAACAGGTAGTCGGCCCCTTCCACGTAATCAGGCACTGTTTCAAGAGAAATAGCCTGCGTTTCCGTGTTTTCTGTCACGCCCTCTGTCGGTTCAAGCCCTGCGCCTTCATACAGGCCGGCAAATACGGATTGATCGTGAACGTAAACTTCTTTGCCGATGAATTGGACGACGGCTGCTGTTGCATCTTCCGGCACGTCATTGTCCGCAAGCGTCTGTCTGGCTTCCTCCGCCTGCCGTTCATATTCGTTCAGCCATTCTTCGCTGGCATCTTCTTTGTTCAATGCATCAGCGGTGTTTTGAAGCTGCTCTTCCGGCGTGTCCCCAAAGGCAGTCATATACACCGGAGCAATTTGTTCGAGCTGATCGAGAGAGTCCGACTGATAATCGGATAAAAGGATCATATCCGGCTCAAGCTCGTTGATCTTCTCGACGTTTGGCGTATCACCGCCAACGCTTTCCACTCCCTCGAGCTGGGCTCCGTACGTATCGAGATAATAGTCAGAAGTGCCTATCGGCTGTTCATCAAGAATCAGCATGTCTGCTACATTCTGCAGGGCTACAACGTTTTGCGGATCTGATGGAATTTCCACTTCCCGGCCGGTGGGGTCAGTGACTGTTCTTGTTTCTGCCTCCGCATTCTCGCCGCTGTCTTCACTTCCGCCGGAATCTCCGGATGAATCGTTGCCGCAGGCAGCAAGCACAAATAAAAAGGCGAAGCCAACTGCAAATAAAGAAATCCACTTTTTAACCAATATGTATATCCCCCTAGTTGATAATAATAATCATTTGCATGACTATTATATGGTATTCATTTTATAATTACAATGTAAACCTTTGGAACTAAGTAAAAAATGTTTTTCGCATATTTTTAATAGAGCAGGAGGGGTGTGCTTTAGCCTGTTTAACGTTACACTGAAGGTACTTTGCTTTTACGATTGTAAAACGCATGCCGGAGACTCTGCGTACAGGAGGAAATTTTATGCGATTCGAACCGTCTGAACAAATCGAACGACTGCCGGAACAATTTTTTGCTTCACTTTCAAGAAAGGTCCAGAAACGCAAGGAAGAGGGACAGGACTTGATTAACCTGGGCCAGGGAAATCCTGATCAGCCGACTCCTGAGCCTATTGTCGAAAAGATGAGGGGCGCTGCTGAAAATCCGGAATACCATAAATATTCCCCATTTAGGGGGTATGAATTTTTGAAGAAGTCAGCGGCTGATTTTTATCAGCGGGAATACGGTGTGACGTTGGATCCAAAAACGGAAGTGGCGGTTTTATTCGGTGCAAAAACGGGGCTTGTGGAGATCAGCCAGTGTCTTCTTAACCTAGGGGATACCGCGTTACTGCCAGACCCGGGTTATCCTGACTATCTCTCGGGAACAGCCCTTGCCAACGCAGAAACGGCTTTTATGCCGCTTAAAAAAGAAAATAATTTTCGTCCCGATTTTCGGCAGATTGAAGCAGATGTGCTCAACCGGGCAAAAATGATGTTTTTAAATTATCCTAACAACCCGACTGCCGGCACTGCTACAACGGAATTTTTTGAAGAGACGGTCCGGACTGCTGTCCAGCACCACATTTGTGTCGTTCACGATTTCGCCTATGGGTCGCTCGGCTATGACGGCGAAAAGCCTCCCAGCTTTCTTCAGACCCCCGGGGCCCGGGAAGTGGGCATAGAAATGTATACACTTTCGAAAACGTTTAACATGGCCGGATGGCGTGTGGCTGTTGCGGTGGGCAATGCTTCAGTCATAGAAATGATTAATAACATCCAGGATCATCTGTATGTAAGTTTGTTTGGGGCGGTTCAGGAAACGGCAGCTTATGCGTTTGATCACGGGGCAGAGATGGCTGAAGATATACTGAATGTTTATGAAAGCAGAAGAAACGTATTTATTCAGGCGCTTCACGATCACGGTGTAGCGGTGCAGTCGCCCCGTGGTTCCTTTTTTGTATGGATGGAAGTGCCAAAAGGCTACACCTCTGCTTCGTTCACCGAAGAGCTGCTCGAAGAAGCAGGTGTAGTAGTCGCCCCGGGCCATGGCTTTGGCAGCATGGGAGAGGGGTACGTCCGCATTGGTCTGCTCGAAGAGGAACAGCGATTAAAAGAAGCGGCTGCACGGATCGCGGGTGTAGCCGCGGCGGTGAAATAAAAAAGCTGTTTAACTTTTTATTTCACCCATATTTCTGCTGATGGTCTTTTTTCCACGATAAATAGGTTTCGTCCTCCCGGGCCTTAATCCATTTTTCCTCAAAAATCCGGGCGGATTCGGCTTTTTCTTCATTGATCTGACGATCGTTCACGTTACCGTCTTTGTCGTATTTTTTGCCTCCTTTATAGTTGGCGTACCGGCGTGAGCGCGTATAGCCCATCTGCAGAAATTTTCTTGCCATATCCATTCCGACGAAGTCTTTTTGCTTTTTATACTCCAAAAATAATTCATAAATTTGCCCGGAGGACTCCCTGGCAATGTCCGGGGTCTTAAACCTCCAATACGGAAGAATTTCACTTTTATACGGCTCCACCATTAAAACGCCCTGTTCCCCGCGTCCTACGCGGTATTTATCCGGCTGTTCACGAAAATCAATACGATCAAAATCTTCATTATAATTAAAGCTCATAGCTGCTCTCTCCTTTATTTGCCTTTGTTTTCTTTGCCCGAAAATGATAAGAGTTATGTGTGAAAATACGTGCCTTATCAAGATTTATTTTCCCTGAAAAGGGGAATAACTAGTATGCGTAGCAGAAAAAAGGATTATTGAACATACATATCGAATTCTTGTGGTGGATGGAGGTTTTAAGATGGAATATATTGAAAATGTACGCAGCCAGCTTCTGGAGGAAGTCGAACCAGTTCCGGAAGCAGATTGGAACATAAAGACAGACACTACTGATTGGAGTATCGCCCAGGTAGTGGAACACCTCCGGTTATTTGAAGCTTTCGTAGGGAGGAGTATGAAAAGTGCTCTGGAAACAGAACCTACCACAAGAGCGGAAGAAAAGCCGATTCAAATGATGAAGTACCGGCGCCGGCCGGCAGAAGCGCCGCAGGAGCTCCAGCCGGAGGACATGGAATTTGGCAAGCAAAACCTGCTTGAGGAACTGAAGGAAACAAGAGAATATATCCGTCACCTGGAGGAAAAGCATACCAGGGAAGACTTAGCAGCACGTTCCATTTCGCATCCCAATTTTGGGCCTATGCCTCTTCATCAGTGGCTGGAAATGATCGGTCTTCATGAGGAGCGTCATATCGCTCAAATTCAAGATATAAAAACTAAATTATAGACTGAGGGAGGATAACAAATGAAAAAGCTCATTAATGGTGTGGACCAGATTGTTTCTGAAATGGTGGAGGGACTGGTGGCCGCTCACCCGGATAAGCTCCGGTCGATTGAGAACACAAATGTCATCGTGCGGGCAGATGCCCCGGTGCAGGGGAAAGTAGCATTGATCAGCGGCGGTGGAAGCGGACATGAACCTGCCCATGCGGGATATGTGGGAGAAGGGCTGCTCGATGCAGCAGTAAGCGGGGAAGTCTTCACCTCGCCGACACCGGACCAGGTGCTTGAAGCCATTAAAGCTGTCGACAGCGGATCGGGAGTTCTTTTGATCGTAAAAAACTACAGTGGGGATGTCATGAACTTCGATATGGCAGCTGATCTGGCAGAAGCAGAGGATATTACGGTCAAACAGGTTGTTATACGGGACGATGTAGCGATTTCTAATCCGGAGGACCGCCGCGGTGTAGCTGGAACGACGCTTGTGCATATGATTGCCGGTGCAGTAGCAGCTGAGGGAAAAAGCCTGGACGAGGTGGAAGCCATTGCCCAGGGTGTGGCTGACAACGTGCGTTCAATGGGCGTGTCCCTTTCTCCGTGTACTGTTCCGGCTTCCGGTAAACCTGGATTTACCCTCGATGAAAACGAGATGGAAATCGGGACCGGCATTCACGGCGAACAGGGCGTGGAACGGCGCGAGCTAATGCAGGCAGACGCCGTTACGGAAGAATTGGTTCAGCACGTGCTCGATGATATGCATCTAAATGACGGCAGCGAAGTAGCGTTAATGATCAACGGTCAGGGTGCGACGCCTTTAATGGAGCTGTATATTGTGGCAAGAAAGGCCATTCAGCTGTTGAAGGACCGTGGTATTCATGTAAAGAAAACCTTTGTAGGAGAATATATGACGTCACTTGAAATGACAGGGTGCTCGGTAACGATTTTAAATTTGGATGAGGAACGTAAACGGTTGCTACTATCCGGCAGGGAGTGAAGCTTTCATGGAACTAAGCACAGCAGTAATGAAGCAGTGGGCACTAAGAATCAATGCAAAAATGCAGGAGCATAAGGACAGGCTGTCCGAGCTTGATCAGGCCATCGGAGACGGAGATCACGGGCATAATATGGCCCGCGGCTTTCAGGAAGTAGCCAATAAATTGGAGGATACTTCCTACGATGATATTGGCGCGATGTATAAAGACGTAGCTTCAACACTGATTTCGAAGGTGGGAGGAGCTTCGGGCCCGCTGTATGGAACGGCATTTCTTAAAGCAGCCAATGCATGGAAGGGAAGAGATGCGCTTGACAGCGCAGCGTTTACCGAAGGCATCGAGGCAGCCGTTGGTGGTATTGAAACGAGAGGGAAGGCTTCCCTTGGCGACAAAACGATGCTCGACGTATGGATTCCTGTGCGGGATGAAATGAAAGAGCATGGTGCAGACGCGGAGAAGGCTGCCGGCACAGCTGAAAAAGAAGCAGAAGCCACCATCGATAAAGTTGCTAAAAAAGGAAGGGCTTCTTATTTAGGAGAGCGTTCGAAGGGCCATATGGACCCTGGAGCCTTTTCATCTCAGCTCGTTTTTGAAGCATTGGCAGAAGTGTACAAAGAGGGGGCCTCTTAATGGCTAAAGTCAGCATCATCGTTATTTCTCACAGCAAAGAACTCGCTGACGGCATTGTAGATCTCGTATCACAGACGAAACAGGAGGATGTTGCAATCGCCGCAGCCGGCGGAACTGAAGACGGAGAAATCGGCACGAGCGTTGATCGGATCACAGGAGCCGTCGAATCAGTTACGACCGAAGAAGGTGTGCTTCTGCTTTTTGACATCGGAAGTGCATTAATGAACGCGGAAATGGCACTTGAAATGCTGCCGGAGCTTGAAGGCCGTATTACAATAGCTGATGCTCCGCTTGTGGAAGGAACGTATATCGCTGCGGTTGAAGCTGGCATGGGAAAAACGCTTGAAGAAGTAAAAAAAGCAGCAGAATCGGCAAAAGAATGGAAAAAAATCGAGGATTAATAAATAAACCCTGCAGCCATAAATTTGGCTGCAGGGTTTTCGTTAATATACAGTTCTGCACAAAGGCTGAAATGGCCGGGTTCCTTAGTGTTCCAGCTTAAGAGCTGGTTTTTGGTTTTGCATTTTTATAATAGGAATCCTGAGATGATTTTTCTTTTTCGGCAGAAGGTGTTTTCGACGAACGTGCGAGTAACACGTAGCTGAGCACTGCTGCAGCATCCGCTCCAAAAATCACTATCCCCATCGGTACTGCTGTATGCTCTCCGGCAATGCCGACCAGCGGGGCTGAAGCCGCACCGAATAAAAATGGAAGCAGCCCGATTAAAGCAGCAGCGCTGCCGGCACGGTGACCCTGTTCTTCCATCGCAAGAGAGAACGAAGCCGTATTGACAAGCCCGAGGCTTGAAACGACGAAAAACATCGGAATGACGATAGCAGCAAGCGGTGCCTGAATTACTGTCATTGTTAATAAGACAGAGCTTGAAATGAGGGTCAGCCCAAGCCCGAAGGTGAGTATTTTTCGTTCCGGGACAACACCGGCGAGCCGGCCGGTTGTCTGCGAACCGATAATAATGCCGATCCCGTTAAGTGCGAATAAAAAGCCAAAGGTTTGCGGTGACGCTCCGTAAATGCCTTGATACACAAACGGTGTGCCGGAAACGTAAGCAAAAATGCCAGCCATTTTTAAACCCTGGGCGAGAGCAAAGCCCATAAACGAACGATCCTTCAATAAACTGCCAAAGGTACGTACTGTTTCTTTTATATCGCTGTCTGACCGGTTTGTTTCCGGAAGGGTTTCGGGAAGCAGGGATAAAACAATAATAAAGATAATGATTCCTATCGCACTTAGTACGGCAAAGACGCCGTTCCATGTCGTAAAGTTAAGAATGGCCCCGCCAAGCACTGGAGCAATTATTGGTGTAAGGCCATTTACGAGCATTAACAGGGAAAAGAACTTTGTCAGTTCTTTTCCGGAGTACATGTCCCGGACAATTGCCCGGGAAATAACGATGCCGGCTGAAGCTGAAAATCCCTGCAGAAAACGGCAGGCTATTAGAATCCAGATGGTTGGGGCAAATATACATAAAATAGAAGCGGCTATATAAATAAATAGAAAAACAGACAGCGGTTTTTTTCTGCCATTCACATCACTCATGGGGCCTACGATTAATTGGCCAAAGGCGAGACCGAGCAGGCAGGCTGTTAAACTGAGCTGCACAAGCGATGCACTTGTATCAAGATCCTGGGCTATAGAAGGAAAACTGGGTAAATACATGTCGATAGTCAAAGCGCCAAATGCAGCCAGCGAGCCCAGCAGAATAGCCAGGCCGATCCGTTTTTTAGACGATACTGCCTGTGTGGAACTCATGATAAAATCTACTCCCTTGTTATAAAATACGTATTACGGGACACATCTGTTTTTTGCACACAAGAGAGGATTTTATCACAGAGCATATAAAAAGAAAAGCCCGTTTTTAAGACGGACTTTTCCTGGTCGTTGCTTCCAGAGCGGCAAACAGCAGGTGCCAGCACTCTGCAGCAAGAACGAAAAAGAGAATAACAAGCGCTCCGGCCCATTCCTGAAAAAAGGCGAGAGCAATGATTGTGTACCACGAGCAGCGGAGCAAGTGCTGGAGCGGAGGCATCCATAAAAAGCAGAGCGGCCGGAACAAAAGAAAAAAGGCAAAGCTGAATAGAAAAAATACGTATTCCTGAGTTAATTCTACGGCAAATACAGCGCTTAGCCCTTCATTTACTAAGGAAAAAAAGGAAAGATTCATCACTTTCGCTTACTCCTCAGTATCTGCAGGAAAGCGGACACCGATCTGGGCACGTATTTCATCAAGCACCTGCAGCACCTGAATAGAGCGTTCGATAGAAATGTGCCGCACGTCTTCACCGGCGCACAGCTGAATAAAGGCGCGTATTTCGTGAGCCATGGAATCCTCCTGATTGTTTTCCCAAAGAACAGTCGTTGCATCTTTTTTTGTAAGGGTCACCCGGTGCATATGGTTAATATGATCGATGGTGATTGTCCCGTCTTCACCCTGCAGCTCCACCGGCTGGGTGGAAGAAGAAATTTTTGAATAGCTGACAACAGCCTGGGCTTCCGGATAACCGAGAAGCACAGCGGCCTGGCCGTCGGCTCCGGTTTCAAGCAGGTAGCCATGTGCCTGTACCGTTTGCGGCATGCCAAGGAGTTCAAGGGCGGGGTGAAGGCAGTAGATGCCGATATCCATCGAGGCTCCGTTGGAAAGCTCCGGCTTAAAAGCATTGAGTACGGTCCCTTCGCGGTAGGCATCGTAGCGGCTCGAATACTGGCAGTAGGAAATCGATGCCCGGCGCAGTCTTCCAATGTCGTCAAGATGGTTCGAAACAGCTTCCCATGCCGGAAAATACATGTTTTTGATCGCTTCCATAATGGTGACGCCGTATTCTGAAGCAGCGGCCAAAAGCCGTTTGGCTTCTTCCGCATTAGAGCACATCGGTTTTTCACAGATGATGTGCTTGCCATGCTGAATGCCAGCCATAGCGATGGAAAAGTGATGCCTGGTAGGGCTTGCAATGTACAGTGCTTCAACGTTTGTATCCCGGCAAAGCTGTTCTAAATCATCGTAAGCCGAAGGCGCGTCGTACTGATCCGCGAGCGTTTGGGCACGCTCAATATTCCGGGAATAAACAGCCTGCAGCTGAAAATCTTTAAGCGAACTGCCGGCCTGAATGAAGGCTTCGGTGATCCAGTTTGTCCCCACAGTGGCAAAATTCATTATGTAAAACCTCCTTAAATGTCAGCTGGTCCTAAGAGCTTCCTTTTCTTTTCCGAGTCGTACGTGTTTTTGCTTCCGCTTTTGGGATGGAAGCCCGTCGTTTTCGTTCCTCAAAAAAGAGAAAAAACTGATCGTATGCCTCCACAGCAGCTGCAAAGCCAAGAATGAAGAAAATAGACCCGGCCTCCTGCAGTAAAACATAGCCGAGGCCCGCGTACCACAGCATTTTTAGCAGCCGGGCAGCTGCTGGTTTCCACAAAAAGAAGACAGGACGAAGTAAAAGGTACAGTAAAATAGCGAGAACAAATACAGCGATATTTTCGCCGAAGGTCCCCGGTACCCGGGAAATAATTTGATCGATGATTTGTCCGAATTCTGCTAAGCGTTCTTCCATTGGCTGCAGCTCCTTTGAGTGATGTAGATACAAGTATTCATAATTGTATCGTAGCGGTTTTAGACTCAAATGAACAGCCTTGAATCAAAAAAGGACAAATGATAAAAAGCTCCCTTCTTAAAAAAGAAGAGAGCGCAGCGTAAAAAGCATATAAAGTGAATTATGGACGGACAGGCCGCAGATCTTCATTTTCCTTCAGGGAACAAATGTATTCGACCAGCAGCTCGATAACATTTTCGATATCGTCCATGCTGGCTGTCTCCACCGGGGCATGCATGTACCGTAGTGGAAGAGAAACATTGACGCTTGGAACGCCGTTGCCAGCGAGCCGCAGCCGGTCGGCATCAGTGCCGGTCACCCTCGGGGTGAGCTCGTATTGCACGGAAAGACCGGCCTTTTGGGCAGCCTGTTCCAGTCCTTCATTAGCTTTTGGGTGGATCGGAGCTCCCTTGGCGAGGACAGGGCCGCCGCCGAGTGTCACTTCTGTTTCCTGGTTTGGATTGGACCCGGGGTAATCATACGCAAATGTAACGTCAAGGGCGATTGCTAAATCTGGACGGAGGCCGGCACCGGCAAAATGGGCCCCGCCCATGTTTGTCTCTTCATTGACTGTGCTCACGCCGTAGACGCCCACCGTTGGTCGTTTGTCCTGCAGCCGGCGCAGCACTTCTGCAGTAATAAAGGCACCTGTCCGGTTGTCGAGCCCGCGTCCGCTGAAACGGTCGTTTAGCAGTTTTTCGGGCGTGCGCTCATAAACTCCGGGATCACCGACGGAAAGATACTTTTCCATTTCTTCTTTGCTTTTAGCCCCAAAGTCTATGTACAGATCAGAAAAGGCGAAATCTTTTTTACTGCCGCCCTTATGTTCCGCATTGACACCCGTAACGCCTGTGATAGGTCCCTGCCTGCCCTGAAAGGTTACTTTCATTCCCAGAGCAGGCGCCTGGCTGATGCCGCCAAGCTTTTCCACCCGTACGAAGCCACTGCTGTCGATGGACTTTACAAGAAAACCAATTTCGTCGCAGTGCCCGGCTAAAAGGATGTGAAACGAGGCTTCCGGATTGATGACGCCCCAGGCATTGCCTATCGTATCCGTGTGAACTTCATCCGCATACGGAGAGACGTATTGAAGCCACTTACGCTGAATAGCTGTTTCATGTCCCGATGGGGAGGGAGTCTGGAGTAAATCGTATAAAAACTGTTCAGATGATTCCTTCATGGGTTTTCCTCCTTGGAATTTCAATTTATTACAGCATCCCGTTTTTTATCTTTGCCGTCAACTCCTGTTCCTGAAGCAGCTGGGGCCTACTTGTAGTGACCCCCGATTTTTTCTGCCCGGGCAAGGGCCTGGCCGCCGGGAAGAAGCGATGAGGCCTGGAGCACAGCTGCTGGTCCGTACCTGTCCTTGAGAGCATCAATCGTTTTGTTTAAATCTTCGCGATGCTCTTTTTCAGAAAACAGATCCAACTGCACAAATTGGTTGCTTTCAAGCTGCTGCAGGCTGACGTTCAGCCCCCGGACCGGGAAGTGTGTCCAATGTTTATGAAACAGAAATGCAGCGGCTCTGTAGATAGCTTTGCCGTCATTAACCGGTTCAGCCTGGGCCGCCTGCCGGTGAAAATGAAGAGAATTTTCGTTGTCATGCCCCTCGGCTCCTACGGTAACTGTCCAGCCTGCACAGCCCTCTGTCCGGGCCCGGCGTCCAACCTCTTCGCTCAGCTCGCGCAAAACGACGCTGATATCCTCCCAGCTTGAGTAATCACGGGGGAGGGTCATGTGGTGTCCGATAGCCTTTCGGCGCGTGTGAGTGCCGGGAGAGACAGGGGAAGGGTCAATACCGTGCGCCGTCTGCCAGAGAAGTTCTCCGTTCAGTCCAAAACGGTGGCGAAGCTCTTCTACAGGATAGGCAGCAAGGTGGCCGGCTTTTCGGATTCCCATCTGCTGCAGGTGTTTTTCCATCCGGCGCCCGACCCCGAACAGGTGATTCACAGGAAGAGGCCAAAGCGTTGAAGCCAGCTGATCCTGCCTCAGGGTGAAAATCCCATCGGCAGATTTTTTGGCAAAATGGTCACAGGCCATCTTGGCGAGAACCTTGGTCGCTCCGATGCCGGTGCGGGGGTAAACGCCGAATGCCCGGAGAAGATGCCGGTTGATGAAAAGAGCCGCCTGCTCCGGCGTGGAAGCTGTATGCTTGTATGTATGCGTCATGTCTGCAAAAAGCTCGTCTACGCTGTACGGTTCTATTTTATCGCTGTAAGCTTCAAGCGCCGTCGCAATCTGCACAGAAATTTTTAAATACAGCTCCATGCGCGGAGGAATAATAACGAGCCCAGGGCACTTTTGCTGTGCTTCTCCGATGGTTTCGGCTGTTTTTACTCCTTCACGTTTAGCAACAGGACATGCAGCCAAAATCACCCCGCTCCGGATGGACGGGTCTCCGGCTACGGCTGTTGGTTTATGCTGCAGGTTGGAATAATACAGTTTTTCAACATTGGCGTAGAACGACTGCATGTCGATAAGAAAAATAATCCGCGCCACAGCCCCTCCTCCTTTGGTGAAAAAATTGCTCCTTTCTATAGATTATACCTCAAAATAAATATTTTAAACGAACAAATGTTCTTATTTTAAATAAAAACCGGACCCTGATCCAGGGCCCGTTATCTGCATTATGAAGAAGGGAGACCCCTTTTTTGTACGAGGGTGTTATTGAAACGCTCAAGCAGCTGGGCAAATTGATCGCGTTCTTCCTTATCCCAGTCGGCCAACAGGCTGTCATACATATGAATCCGTTCCTGCTTCAGCGTATTGATCGCTTCGATTCCTTCGTTCGTAATAAAAATCTGATTGACCCGTTTATCGTGATGATCCGGCCGGCGGGAAACAAGGCCTTTTTTCTCCAGCGAATGAATCTGGCGACTGAGTGTCGAAATATCGAGGAGAAAATGATCAGCGAGCTCACGTGCAGAACGGGGGCTCTGCTGGTGCAGCACCTGGAGAATCAAATAAGCGGAACGATCCAGGCTGCTGGCCTGGCTGTCAAGCGTCCGTTTAAAATCCGCCCGGCGCATTAACGTGACTACGCCAGTTTCAATTAGTTCGAGCATTTCCTTATCATGTTCGTTCATCGGGGCCCCTCCAATTCCAATCGGTCTTTTTCTCTATTGTAATATAGATCAGGATCGAAAAAAGAGATAAGCGTAAAACGATATATATAAAACGAAAATAACATACGTTCTTTCCTAGTCGGCTCGCTGCATAGCCCTTCTTTCAGCGTATTCGAGGCATTTTTCACAGACAAATACTTTTTCATTCTGTTTTGTAAAGTATGGGCGCATATAGGACGTTTTTGATCTGCAGTAGTAGCAGCGCTTTGAGAAAGAGAGGCTTCTTATCCATTGCTTAAGCAACAAATTTTCCTCCTTTTGTATTGGGATGTATTTTTACGATAAGAGAAAGAGAGGATGAATGCGAACGATTTGCTCATGAAAAATTCAAAAAGAATGATTTGCTTTCATATGAATTTATATAATTATTCAATAAAATAATACTTCAATTCATGAATGAAAACCTTCATTTTCGGGAAAGAAACTGTAAATGAAGACTAATAAGAAGGTGATCAGCGTGGCAAAAAGATTAGACCGTGAACAATGGAGCGTATTTCAAAGCGAGCTCTATCAGACAAATACGACTGTCGTCGTGACAGATGATTTGATATTAATCACAGACCCTACATGGCTCCCAGCGGAGATTGAGGAGATACGGAATTTTGTCGGGGAACGAAAAAAGAATCAGCCGGTATATCTGCTGCTGACCCATTCGGATTTTGATCACGTTATCGGAGCCGGTGCTTTTCCGGAAGCAACTATCATTGCTTCCCGAGGATTTAATGCAAGATCCGATAAGGAAGAGATTGTTCAGCAAATGAAAGAGTTTGACAGTGCATATTATATTCACCGCAGCTATGAACTCCAGTATCCGAAACCAGATATTATTGTTGATTCGGATGAGCAGGTGCTTGAAGAAGGGGAGACCAAAATTACATTCTATCTGGCACCGGGCCATACCGTGGACGGACTGGCAGCAGTCGTAGAACCGCTTGGTCTCTGCATCGCCGGAGACTACTTAAGCAATGTAGAGATTCCCATTATTGAATATCACAGCGAATCCTACCAGTTTACGTTAAAAAAGCTGGATGAGCTCTGGAAGGACAGCAAATACAGCACTGTGGTTCCGGGACATGGTCTTGTAGCCTCGAAGCCGGAAGAAATAGAAAAGCGTCTCCGGGATTCAGAATGGTATATTGAAAATACGAAAAAATCGCTGAAAGACCCATACGTGGAGAGTGCCATTTTTGCGTTTATTGACCGTCATAAGTTTGAAGCACCGTTAAAGCAGGTACACGCAGATAATAAAGAACAATTAAAAACGGAAAGATAGAAAACTGGCTGCCCTTTTAAGGAGCAGCCAGTTTTTGGTTTAGTATTTCTTATTCAGAGGACTCGTTTTGATTACGTGGAAGAATCAATACCTCCACGCGCCGGTTCTGGGCACGGCCCTCTTCGGTATCATTAGAAGCCACCGGTTCAAACTCGCCGAACCCCTTGGCACTGAAGTCTCTTGGGTCGAGATCGGGATTTTCGAGCACTATCTCCATAAAATGCACTGCCCGCATGACGCTGAGTTCCCAGTTTGTGCTAAAATCGGCGTTCGCGATAGGGGTGTCATCCGTATGGCCGCTGATAATAATGTTGCGCGGGGGATTTAGTACCAGCAGCTCGGACATATCCCCGGCAGTTTCAAGAGCCTCTTCGCGTATTTCTGCTTCACCAACATTAAACAAAATATTGTCTTTAATGGAGAGGAGCAGTCCATCATCAGAGAGACGGGTCGTAAACTGGCCTTCAAGTCCCCGCTCATCAATAAATCCTTCCACTCTCTCCTGGAGCTCGGCAAGTTCGTTTTGATCCTCTGCCTCTTCGATTGCTGTTGGAGGACTTTCATCGACATTGTCTTCGGCGTTCAGCTCTTCGACAGAGCTTCCGGATTCGTTGATGCCGCTTCCACCAGTGAAAACAGAGTTAAAGGAATCGGAGATCTGGTCAAATTTTCGGGCATCCACCTCACTTGATGCAAATAGCACGATAAACAGTGCAAGCAGCAGGGTCAGGAGGTCTGCGTAAGGAAGAAGCCAAGCTTCACTGACGTGTTCTTCCTCTTCCTTTTTCCGCTTACGCCGCCTAGCCATTTTCGGCACCTTCCTTCCATTCGGTTTCCTGGGCCGCTTCCATAATCTTTTCCCGTTCCTTCGCTGGAACGTACATTAAAAGCTTTTGTTCAATTGTTTTGGGCGGCTGCCCCTCCTGGACCGATAATACACCTTCAATCATGACACTGCGGACATGAATTTCGTGCTTGGATTTGCGCTTGAGTTTATTGGCAAAGGGGTGCCAGAGCACATAGCCGGTGAAAATGCCGAGAAGTGTGGCGACGAAGGCAGCGCTGATTGCTTCTCCAAGCTTATCGATATCAGACATGTCGGCAAGCGCCGCAATGAGACCGACCACAGCACCGAGCACACCGAGTGTAGGAGCATAGGTTCCTGCCTGGGTAAAAATAGAAACGCCTGTTTGATGACGGGATTCGATTGCTTCGAGCTCTTCGCTCATGATGTCGCGGATGAAATCTGAGTTCTGGCCGTCCACAGCCATCGTCATACCATTACGAAGAAAGGGGTCCTGAATGTCCTGAACGTCGCCCTCGAGGGCCAAGAGACCTTCTTTTCTAGCTGTCTGGGCCCATTTGGAGAACATGGGAACAAGCTGAGCGACACTCCATTCATTCTGATTTTTAAATAAAACGCCGAAAAGCTTCGGCACGTTTTTTAATTCATTACCGGGGAAAGCAATTACTACAGTGGCGATCGTTCCCCCAAAAATAATTAATAAAGCGGCCGGGTTCAGCAAAGAAATGAGCTCCATCCCTTTAATGGCGATACCGCTCATGATAGCTGCAAAAGCTATAATAATGCCGATGGTTGATGCCTTATCCATACGTATCAATCCCTTTATGTTTGATTCTACTGTTTATATCGGCGCTTAAGATGCTAACATAAAGAAGGATAGAAAAATTCATGAGGAAGTAAGGAATAATTAACTAGGCAGACGATCTTGTGAATAAAAAAGCATAAAGACGCCTTGAATGGCAGGGAAAGGATGTCCATGATGAAAAAATGGATGATCGTTGCAGGAATGTCGGGGCTCTTGGTCAGTACCGGCTGTGCGAATAACGGGAACGAAGAGAGCGGAGCTGACGAAGCTGAAGAAGCCTCTTCGGACGCTTCAGGGAAAAATAACGGAGAAGGTCAGGAAGAAACAGAGGGCGATACAGAAGAGAATGCAGAGGAAGCAGAAAATGACGGCCGGTCAGAGGCAGGAGAGGATCCACCTGAGACAGAAGAAAACGGAGATTTGGAGAACCCATCGGCTATCGACGCTTTAATTAACCGTGAATACCATCTGCCTTCAGATTATGAACCGGAAAACTTAGTAATTCCGGACGTGGCTTTTCCATTTGAGGGAGAGCCCCAGAAAAAGTATATGAGAGAAAAAGCGGCAGATCAGCTTGAAAACATGTTCGCGGAGGCACAAGAGGAGGATATTGAGCTTTCAGCTGTGTCGGGATACCGTTCGTATGACCGTCAGGAAAGTATATTTGCAGCTAACGCGGAAGAAGACGGAGAAGAAGAGGCGAACAAATATAGTGCAAGAGCCGGGGAGAGCGAGCATCAAAGCGGTCTGGCGATGGACGTGAGTGCTGCATCCGTCGGCTATTCGTTGACGACAGATCTCGGTGAAACAGAAGAAGGGGAATGGCTTGAAGAAAATGCGCATGAGTACGGCTTTGTAGTCCGCTATCCTGAGGATAAAACGGATATTACCGGCTATCAGTATGAGCCCTGGCACCTGCGGTATGTAGGAAAAGATTTAGCCGGAACGCTTCACGAAAACGATTGGGTGATGGAAGAGTATTACGGAGAGGAGCTCGAAGAAGAGTCATCAAACGGCGAAGAAGACAAATAAAGCCGGGGGACGCCCCCAGGCTTTATTTTTTAATCTTCATCGATTGTCGGCAGCTCGGTTTTTGCGATCTTTTCGTCTAATGCTTCGTAATCGTAGTACGAAATCGTACGGTACAGCTCTTCGCGTGTCTGCATATCCTCAAGCATATCCTTTTGGGTGCCTTTATCATGAATTTCCTGAAAAACCCGTTCGACGGCTTTGGCAGCGGCCCGCAGGGAAGTAACCGGATAGATGATCATATTAAATCCCCATGATTCGAACTGGTCCGCATGATAATACGGGGTGCGGCCAAATTCAGTCATATTAGCGAGCAGCGGCGTGCCGCTGAGGCTATCCCCGGCCCGGCGGAAATCCTCCTCTGCGGAAAGAGCTTCCGGGAAGATGCCGTCTGCGCCGGCCTCCCGGTAGAGAGCCGCCCTCTCCATAGCTGCGTCTATACCTTCCACGCCCCTGGCGTCGGTACGGGCAATAACGGCGAGCGTCGGAGCGACTTCTTTGATAACTTTAATCTTTTGAACCATTTCTTCGGCGGAGACTAATTTTTTCCCGTTTAAATGACCGCATTTTTTCGGGAGATCCTGGTCTTCAATCTGTACGGCGGCCACCCCGGCTTCGGTCATTTCCCGGGCGGTGCGTGCCACGTCGAGCACTCCCCCAAAGCCGGTATCAATATCAACGAGCAGAGGGAGCTTTGCTGCGCGAACAATATCCCGGGCCCGTTCAGCAACTTCATGGGAATGAATGATGCCAAGGTCCGGCAGGCCCCGACTCGCTGTATAGGCAGCGCCCGATAGATACAAAATATCAAAGCCGGTGTTTCTGGCGATCAGTGCAGACATGCTGTCATGAACACCGGGAATTTTTACCGCCGGCTTCTGCTTAATACGGTCACGAAATAATTGGGCGAGTTCCTTTTGGGAAACAGGTTCTTCGGTTAACCAACTCAATGTATTTCCTCCTTTTAGTAAACCCAGTCTGACATAAAGTGATGAACAGGAGTTTCTGCCAGCCGGTCATGGTCGAGCATTTGTTCCAGAAGCAGGGAGGCCTGTTTTGGCGGATAGTGGGCATTCAGATTCTGCCGGCACTTTTCGATAATCTGCGGCTTGGCCTCTTCCCGGCGGCGCTGGTGGCCGAGCGGGTATTCCACTTCTACGGGGGCTGTGCTTGTGCCGTCCATAAAGTGGACCTGCACCTGGTTGGGGATGGAACGCTTGGATGGATCCAGGTAATCCTCGGTGTACTGTTTGTTTTCTTTCACGATCATTTTGTTCCGGAGCTGGTCAATCACAGGATTTGCGGCAGCGGAATCCTCATAGTGATCAGCGTCAAGCCGGCCGAAGATCAAGCCGATGGCTGTCATATACTGCAGGCAGTGATCACGGTCTGCAGGGTTTTGCAGCGGGCCGGTTTTATCGATAATACGGATAGCAGCTTCATGAGTAACAATATCGATGCGCTCAATATCCTGCAGCCGTTCTTTTACCTCCCCGTGCAGTTCAATCGCAGCTTCCACAGCGGTTTGGGCGTGGAATTCAGCCGGGAAGGAGACTTTGAACAGAACGTGCTCCATCACGTAAGCATCCATTTTCGGCACAGAAAGCTCCTCGCCGTTCATCATGACATCCTGAAAGCCCCAGCCTTTAGCAGAAAGAGCGGTAGCATACCCCATCTCCCCTTTCACAGCCATTAAGGCAAGACGAACACCCCGGCTGGTGGCGTCACCGGCGGCCCATGATTTACGGGAGCCGGCATTAGGATAATGGCGGTAGGTGCGGAGACTGGAATTGTCCACCCATGCGTTGGAAACCGCGTTGATCATTTCCTGCTTACTGCCGCCGAGCATGTGGGTGACCACCGCTGTCGTAGCTACTTTAACGAGAAGCACATGGTCGAGCCCGACTCGGTTAAAGCTGTGGTTTAAAGCGATGGATCCCTGAATTTCATGGGCTTTCACCATGGCGGTTAGTACGTCGTGCATCGTCAGGGGATTTTTGCCTTCTGCTACGCGCTTTCGGCTTAAATAGTCGGCGGTGGCAAGAATGCCCCCGAGATTATCGGAAGGGTGGCCCCATTCTTTGGCAAGCCAGGTATCGTTATAATCGAGCCAGCGGATTGCGCAGCCGATATTAAAAGCAGCATGCACCGGGTCGAGTTCAAACTGGGTGCCCGGCATGCGTGCGCCGTTCGGGACGATAGTGCCCGGCACAATAGGTCCGAGGTGCTTGGTGCACTCCGGATATCGTAATGCCAGGATTCCTGCCCCTAGCGTATCCATTAATACATAGCGGGCGGTATCATACGCCTCACTGCTTGAAATGTCCTGGTCATATACATAGTCGGCGATGTCGGTCAGTAAAGCATCCGTCTGCTGCATTGTCTGGTTCATTTTCATTTCCTCCTTAGGTTAACGTGATACCCCGTGGGCCGGTGTAGTTGACTCTCGGGCGGAACAAGCGGTTATTGCTGTGCTGCTCGATCACATGAGCTCCGAGTCCGGCGGCCCGCGATGCAAAAAAGATAGGCGTATACAGGTCAATTGGGATGCCGAGCAGATAATACACCGGCGCTGCGTAGTAGTCGAGGTTTGGATGCAGCCCTTTTTCTTCTGCAATCAGCTCTTCACCGCGTACGCACATATCATACAGGTCCATGCGATCCTGCTTTTCCGCGAGTCGGTGCAGCGATTTTTTCATCAGCTGGGCGCGCGGGTCCATTTTTTTCATATACACCCTGTGGCCAAATCCCATGATTCGTTCTTTGTTGGCCAGCTTTTCACGGAAGAGCCGCTCGACTCCGTCCGGGGTGCCGGCTTCGAGCAGGAGATGCATAACGGCTTCATTGGCTCCCCCGTGTAAAGGCCCCTTCAGAGAAGCCACCGCACCCGTAAAGGCACCATACATATCGGCCTGTGTGGAGGCAATCACCCGGGCTGCGAATGTTGAGTTTGGCATTTCATGCTCAATGTAGGCCACAAGCGACTGGTCAAACACTTCGGTTTCCAATGCTGTTGGCGTTTTCCCGGTGAGCATGTGAAGCATATTGGCGCTAAAAGACATCGAAGGGTCTGGAGATATGAGTGATTCCTGCTGCTGCGTACGATAACTGCCGGCCATAATGGCAGGTATAGCGCCCAGCAGTTTGACCGCTTTTTCCTGATTGGCTTCTGCGGAATGGTCATGCATATGCTTCTCTGAGCCCGCAAGCAGGGAAATGCCGGTACGGAGCATATCCATGGCACTCATTGAAGCAGGAAACAACGAAAAGGACGAAGTCAGGGATTCCGGAAGATCGAGCTGTTGATAAAGGCGGTCCTGGAACGATTGCTTCTCCCCTGTTTTTGGAAGAGAGCCGTAAAGAAGCAAATGAGCAACATCCAAAAAATGACGATTTTCCGCTAATTCAATAAGGTCGTAGCCGCGTATAACAATTTGTTCCTGCTCCACATCAAGATAGGAAATCGACGTCTCGGCGGCAATAACACCTTCAAGGCCAGGGCTGTACTCGTTTTCTGCAGACATAGTGGTGCCTCCTTTATTTTTAAAGCGTTTTCAAAAACGGTTAAAAATATAAGCTGCTTCTTTGTATAATTGTATACAATTATTTGGAAAAAGGCAAAATCCTTTTAGCAACTCCTAGGAAGAAGAAATATGAAATTCAAGTGTTTCTTTCGTCGAGGCGAGGCTTCTTTGGATATGAGTGCGCATGTAATGCTCAGCCGCGGGGCCATCTTTTTGTTCGATAGCAGCCAGGATTTTTTCGTGTTCAGATACTGGAGTATCGATTGTATAATCAGGGTGTCTGTAGCCGCTGAGCCGCCGGTATCTTTCAAGACGGCTGTTCAGCTGGTTTAAAAACTGGACCGCCGTAGGCGAAGCGTGTTCATACAATAGATGATGGAAGCGGCTGCCGTACGTAATGGAAGTAAATCGTTCATCTGCTTCAGCCATATGCAGAAGTGCTTCTCTCATGGCTGTTACAGCCTCAGAGGAGGCCCGCATGGCAGCTTCTTTAGCCACAAGTCCTTCGAGTGCTTCCCGGACGGCAAAAATATCGACAGCTTCTTCAATACTGAGCGCCTGGACCTCCATACGCCCATTCGCTTTTTTCACAATTAATCCCTCGAGCTCGAGACGGTAGAGCGCCTGACGGAGCGGCGTACGGCTTACTGCGATTTCTTCAGTTAGTTGTTCCTCACGGAGCGCCTGCCCCGGGGAATAATGAAATTCAATGATGTTTTGCTTTAAAGCTTCGTAGGCTAAATCGCTTACGGATACACGGCGTCTCTGCACAGGCCTTCGCTCCCTTCGGTTTGATTTAACCTATTATAGCAAAAAAGAGACCGGCTGAGTGCCGGTCTCCTTATTCAGGATTCTTCTCTGACCGGGGCTCGACCCGGAAGGCGCGGAAGGTGTACGTAAACATGGCAAGGGCGAACAGGGAAACCAGGGTCAGGATGAGATAAACGTTGGAATAAATGGCGCTGCTGCCGCCGGAAGCAAACGGGTTCAACGAGGTGGTCACGCCCTGAATTCCGAGCACAGCTCCAAAGATGGCACTGCTGAAAGCTCCGGCCATGAAGTTCATCAGGTTGAACATGCCGATGCCGACGCCGGTTTCATTTTCTTCAAGGACAGAAGACAAAATGTTGGCGGTTGAGCTCTGAATGAGGGGGAATCCTATATAAGCAATAATCAGGACAACAGAGACAGCGACTGCGGAAACGCCGGCAAATCCGGAAAGCAGCATTGTTCCAAAAGCAATGAAAACCAGGGCGGCGATAACAACTACCTTTGGCCCGTGGCGGTCTGCAAGGTCGCCCCCGGTGCGTCCGAGAAAACCGGCAAGGATGGCTCCCGGAAAGATAACAAGGCCAATCTGCGTAGTGGAAAGTTCATACAGCTCTCTGGTCATTAGCGGAATGATAAACAAAAGACCGAACATGCTGCAGACTCCGAGAAAACTCGTCAAAATAGTAACAGTATAGTATTTGTTTCTCAAAAGGGATGGGCGGATAAATGGATCGTCCGCTTTCGCCGTCCGAAAAGCGAAAACAGCCATGAAAACGATAAACATAAGAAGAAAGATCCATTGAAGAGTAGTAACAAACAGTAAAATTCCGGCTATTGCCACTCCGAAAAGAGCAGCACCTAAATAATCGATAAACCCGGAACGTTTTTCTTCATCCGGCAGCCATTTTCTAAGAAAAGGTAGAGCTAAAAGCGATAGAATAGAAAATAAGAACAAATAACGCCAGCTGAGCCATCCCCCGAGCAGCCCGCCAACAATTGGGCCGACGCCGGAAGCGAAGGCTATTGTGGAAGAAATCAGGCCAAATACCCGGCCTTTGTCCTCCGGGAAAAAGCGGGCAGGTATCACAAACCCGAGCGCGGGAATAGTTGCTCCGCCTGCCGCCTGAAGGACCCGGGCGACGATAAGCATGGCAAAGCTTTCAGAAAAAAGGCCGAGCGTTGCACCAGCAGCAAAAAGGATAATGCCAAAGGTGAGCAGAGCTTTAATGGAATAAAAGTCTGCTAGTTTTCCATACATCAGGGCCCCGATAGCGTAGACCATAATGTATGAAGTAAGTACCCAGCTGACCTGGGAGGAAGAGATGCCGAAATACGACTGGATATCGGGAATTGCTACGTTAAACATGGTGCCGTTCATAACCGCGATGGTTAAAATCAGAGCCACCAGAAAAATAAGCTTCTTTTTCTGGGCCGGCCCGACGTGTAAGGATTCATTTGTCATAAAAATTCACGCTTTCTATTGTTAGTTTCAGGGAATTTGGTTTTGTGTGAAACTATCATATATTAACTGAAACAATACCGAGAAACAAATATAATGAACGAAGCTGTATAGACGCCTCGGGGAATCGCAAAGTCGTCATTCTCGTCTTTAAGATTATGTGATAATATAAAGTGGTGGATTTGTGTAGATGAAAAATTACTGGGATATTGTGTTTCAGCTGATAATTTTACTGTGTTATAAAGGTTTATTACATAGGATGCGGTCATGAATGGCAGGTCTGCATTATGCAGAATATAGAAAAATTAGAATAGGAGAGTCTCGCTGTGTATATAGATATAGATGGGGTTAACGTGAACTACCATGTGTCCGGCGAAGGGGAAGATGTCGTCTTATTACATGGATGGGGCGCAAACATTCAGGCATTTGCCCCAGTGCATCAATCACTGGAAAAAAACTTCCGGGTCTGGTCGATTGATTTTCCAGGCTTTGGCCAAAGCGGGGAGCCGCCTGAATCCTGGACGGTCGGTGACTATACCGAATTGCTGAAAAAATGGCTGCTGAAAACCGGCATAGACAACCCGATTCTTATCGGCCACTCCTTCGGGGGGCGGGTTTCGATTAAGTATGCAGCAGACAACCCGGTGAAGAAAATTATTCTGGTGGACAGCGCCGGCGTAAAGCCAAAACGAAAGCTGAAATATTACGTGAAAGTCTATACGTATAAAACCTTTAAAAAGCTGCTGAAGCTGCCTGGATTAAAAAACCGCGAACAGGAAATTCTCGATAAAGTCAAAGGCCGGGTCGGTTCGGCAGATTACCAAAATGTTTCCGGTGTGATGCAGCAGACGATGGTGAAGGTGGTCAATGAAGACCTGCAGCATCATTTTGAGCATGTTACGCCTCCGGTGCTGCTCGTGTGGGGAGAAAATGACGAGGCAACTCCTGTATCGGACGCCAGGATCATGGAACAAAAGATGCCAAATGCGGGTCTTGTCGTACTGCGCGGAGCCGGCCATTATTCGTACATTGACAACTTAAACGAGTTTTTAATCATTATTGACCACTTTTTAAGAAACGAAGAGCAGGAGGCCGCACAGCATGATTAATACAATATTAGCGATTTTATACCTGGCGGCTTGGGCATTTTACACTGTGCGCTTTACGAAACGAAGCACACATATGCTCCAGCAGAATTCTTACAAGAATGAGCGCTTCTGGGGATGGATTAAAGCTCATACTTCGAGGGCGTTTCCAATCCGGAACACGATCGGCCTTGCAGCTGTTGTGCCGTTTCTTTTCGGAGCAGAGGCATTAGGTCTGATTATTGGCTTTATTTACTTTCTGTTTATGGCCCTGACTATGCCGCAGCTGAAGGAGAAGAAGGCGCTGGTAGTCACAGCACGGGTAAAACGGCTGTTTATCACGATCGGTGTCCTCTTCGTACTGTTTACTGCAGCGGGGCTTCTGCTCGGTAACACGGCATTATTTTATACGTATGGATGGCTCGTGTTTTTAACAGTCATTGCGACGATTCTTACGTATTTTATTACGATGGGTGCGAACTATATTAATTACCCAATGGAACGAAAAATCAGTCAGCATTACGTCAATGATGCAGAACGAATTATTAAATCGATGCCGGACCTTGAAGTAATAGGCATCACAGGAAGCTACGGAAAGACAAGTACTAAGCACATGCTTGAAACGGTTCTTTCCTCCGAATTTAATACGCTGATGACCCCGGAAAGCTACAACACGCCGATGGGCGTGACAAAAACGATCCGGACGATGCTGAGGCCGTATCACGAAATTTTCATTGCCGAAATGGGCGCGAAAAGACCGGGAGACATTGAAGAAATCTGTGATATTGTGCACCAGCGGTACGGTGTTTTAACTGCGGTAGGAGAGCAGCACCTCGAAACATTCAAAACGCTTGATAACATTAAAAAAACCAAATTTGAAATTGTCGAAACGCTTCCGCAGGAAGGTACTGCTTTTGTGAACAAAGATGATGAAAACATTATGAGCTACGAGCAGCAGAACCAGTGCCGGACGATTTACTACGGCATCGACGCCGAAGATCTTCATTACCGTGCTAAAAATATTGGATACTCTTCCAAGGGGACGTCGTTTACCGTGGTGAAATATGACGGAACCACTGCAGAGATTCAGACCAAACTGCTCGGCCGCCATAATATTTATAATATTTTAGCTGCCGTGGCTATCGGCTCTGAAAAGGGCATCTCGTTTGAAAAAATAGCGAGAGCGCTGCGGAAGGCTCAGCCGGTGGAACACCGTCTGGAGCTGAAAAAAACGAATGGCAACATTACGATTGTGGATGACAGCTTTAATTCCAATCCGGTTGGCTCCAGGATGGCTATGGAAGTATTAAGTCATATGCCGGAATACAAAATTGCCATAACCCCGGGCATGGTTGAGCTTGGGGAAAAAGAGTATGAATTAAATAAAGCACTTGGTACTTATATGGCAGATGCGTGTGATTTCATTATTTTAGTCGGAAAGAAACAGACTGTGCCGCTTCAGGACGGGTTGAAAGAAAAAAATTATCCGGAAGAGCAGTTGTACGTTGCCTCCGACCTTCAGGACGCCCTGGCAAAAATGAACGAAATCGCGACTCAGCCATCCGTGGTACTGCTTGAAAATGACCTTCCGGATTCATTCAACGAGTAAAGACATAGGGAGCGGATATTATGAAAACGAGAATAGGAGTATTTTTCGGCGGTATTTCCGTCGAACACGAGGTTTCTGTCATTTCGGCTGTACAAGCTATGGAGTCCATGGATGAAGACCGGTACGAAATCGTCCCGATTTACATCAGTAAAGAACGTAAGTGGTATACCGGCAATGTCTTACGGGACATTGAAGCCTATAAAGACATGACGAAATTATTGAACGAGGCTCAGCAGGTGCTGATTACGTACGGGGAAGAAGATAACGTGGTACTTCACAAAAAGCCTGCACCTAAATTCGGCAAAAAAGAAGTGGCTGCAATTGATGTTGCTTTTCCAATTGTTCACGGAACGTTTGGCGAAGACGGAGCGCTTCAGGGGCTGTTTGAGCTTTACGGCCTGCCTTACGTCGGCTGCGATGTAGCCTCTTCGGCCGTGGGCATGGATAAGGTAATGATGAAGCAGATTTTGAGAGACTCCCGTCTGCCGGTACTAAATGATGTGTGGTTCTACAGCAACCATTGGGCAGAGGACACCGAAAGCGTCATTGCCATGATCGAAGAGAGTGTTCCTTATCCGGTCATTGTAAAGCCGGCCAACCTTGGTTCAAGCGTCGGTATCGGCGCAGCAAAAAACCGGGAGGAACTGGAGCAGGCGGTTGAAGAAGCTACTGAATTCGCGGGAAAAATTCTCGTGGAAAAAATGCTCGAAGGTATGACAGAGGTGAACTGTTCTGTTGTAGGTGACTACGAAGATGTAGAAGCGTCGGTAATCGAAAAAGTACTCAAGACAGATGAAATACTGAGCTATAAAGATAAATACCAGGGCGGTAAAAACGGCAGCTCGTCCAAGGGAATGGAAGCGACAGACCGGGAAATCCCGGCTCCCATCACAGAAGAAAAAGCAGGCGAAGTACGGGAGCTTGCCAAGGATACGTTCCAAATTCTTGGCTGCAGTGGTGTCTCCCGGATTGATTTCCTGATTGAGGACAGCACCGAAACAGTATTTGTAAATGAAATCAACACGATTCCGGGATCGCTTTCCTTCTATCTATGGGACCCGGCAGGGAAAAGCTACAGCGAATTGATTCATCAGCTGATTCAATTGGCGTTAAAGCGGAAACGGGAAAGAGAAAGACTGACGTTTTCGATCGACTCCAACCTGTTTTCTCTTCAAAGCGGCCAGGGAAGCAAAGGCGGCACAAAAACAGGCTCTGCATCTAATCGATAATAATTGTTCAGCCGGCCTGATATCATGGGCCGGCTTTTTATATACTGATAGAATAAAACAAGAAAATATCAAACTTTTTTGAATATAGTAATTTGGTTGCAAGAGAGAAAAAAATGCTTTAAAATACTTTACTGTAGCAATGAAAGAAAAGCTTCATGCAGTTTATGGCCCGTTGGTCAAGTGGTTAAGACACCGCCCTTTCACGGCGGTATCACGGGTTCGAATCCCGTACGGGTCACCATACATAAAGCTGTTTTTGCCGAGAGGCATGTATCAGGTTTTTCACATGCCGGTCTAGCTCAATTGGTAGAGCAACTGACTTGTAATCAGTAGGTTGGGGGTTCAAGTCCTCTGGCCGGCACCACGTGGAGGGGTAGCGAAGTTGGCCAAACGCGGCGGACTGTAAATCCGCTCCTTCGGGTTCGGCGGTTCGAATCCGTCCCCCTCCACCACTTAATACGAGCCATTAGCTCAGTTGGTAGAGCATCTGACTTTTAATCAGAGGGTCGGAGGTTCGAATCCTCCATGGCTCACCATTGTTATTATCCTTGTTTGGAACTGCGGAAGTAGTTCAGTGGTAGAACACCACCTTGCCAAGGTGGGGGTCGCGGGTTCGAATCCCGTCTTCCGCTCCATTATTTGACGGGGACGGTAAGCAGTGATAGTATGAATAATGTTGATTTGTATATAGATTATGCGGGTGTAGTTTAGTGGTAAAACCTCAGCCTTCCAAGCTGATGTCGTGGGTTCGATTCCCATCACCCGCTCCATTTTTGTTAGATCAAACATATGCAGGGGGCCTTAGCTCAGCTGGGAGAGCGCCTGCTTTGCACGCAGGAGGTCAGCGGTTCGATCCCGCTAGGCTCCACCAAACAACACGAACGTGTTCAGCCTGAAGGGCTGATTTTTTTATGTCAATTTTAAGGCTTTTAATCCTCCAGGGATGAATGTCTGAAAGAATCATGGTAGAATACGCGGGCATAGAAAAACTCTTATGCATTTAGGAAGAACGCATAAGAGTTTTACGGGATATAAGCTCATATTTATTTAAAAGAACATCCAGTTCCTTGCTTAAAGCCAGGACATCATCCGAAATCAGGGAAGCCGTATGATCGGAAGTCAGTTGATGGAGTCTGTCTCTTGTTTGTTCTATTTCCTGCCGTAAATATTGTTGAGACAAACGTTCTTCACCTCCTATATGGTGCGTGTTTACATTATTACCCATTTTAACTCATTTTCAAAGTTATTTATGCCATATTTTCCAAAATGTGACTATGGTTCTAGAGGGTGCATAAATAGTAATATGGATAAAGATAGAGAATGGAAATCGTGTTACAATTGGCTGAATTGAAAAAATTACCATAATAAAGATGAGTTAAGCAGCCGAAGGCTGTTAAATAAATGAAACGGATAGACTCATTGAACGTATGTATAGTCCCACGAGGTGGAGGTCGCCAAATGGATGCAACAGTGAAACGGTTAGTGAAAGAAGTGAAAAAAGACGGGGATCAGGACGCTTTCCGGGAATTGGTTGATTTGTACAAAGACAAGGTATACCAAATCGCCTATCGGATGGTGGGCAATGCCTATGAAGCTCAGGATATGGCCCAGGAAGCGTTTTTAAGAGCATACGCCAATATTGAAAGCTATGACGAAAAAAGAAAATTCTCCACCTGGCTTTTCCGTATTACTACAAATCTCTGTATCGACCGTCTCCGTAAGAAAAAGCCGGACTATTCCCTGGATGCAGAAATACCCGGGGCGGAAGGACTTGATGGATATTCGCAGCTTTCCTCGCCGGACAGGCTGCCGGATGAACAGGTCGTAACAATGGAAATGCAGGAATGGGTGCAGGAAGGGATATTGAAGCTGCCGCCGAAATACCGGACAGCTATTGTTCTTCGCTACATCGAAGACCTTTCTATTCAGGAAATTAGTGACATACTGGATCTTCCCGAAAACACGGTAAAAACGCACGTGCACAGGGGGCGCGAAGCTTTAAGAAAACATTTGGGAAACACGTGAATGAGGGGGTGGGACCATGGCTTTAAACGAGCGGGAGGAAGAGTACATCCAGCGCTACATTGACGGTGATATGGATGAACGTGAAAAAGAAAAGTTTCACACGTATATCAAAGAAAATCCGGAATGTGCACACCGTCTTCAGGAATTGAAACGGACAGTAACGATAGTGCAGGGCACTTCGCACGTTTGGGCTCCAGAAACTTTTACCGACAGCATCATGAAAGAGCTGCCTAAGAAAAGAAAACGGACAGCCTGGAAATCATGGTCCAGGCAGCATCCTGTGCTGGTTGCAGTTTCCATGTTTATTGTGCTGATGGCTTCAAGCGTGCTGTTTGCCTGGAATGATCAGGCGGGGGCTGAGATGACGGTTTCTGGCGATAGAGAAAATGTAAACATTGATTACGATAACAACGCAGTAATCATACCGGAGGGGGAAACGGTGCAGGGAGATTTAACAGTTCGAAACGGAGAAGTTGATGTGCACGGGAACGTCAATGGTGACCTCACGGTGATTAATGGGGAACCCTACATGGCTTCGGCTGGAAGTGTTTCCGGCAATATTGAGGAAGTGGACCAGGTGCTTGAGTGGATCTGGTACCATACGAAACGAATAAGTCAGGAAGCCTGGCACATGGATGAAGAAGAAGCGGCATAACACGGGCGTTTATAAACAGCAGCAGGCTTTTATCAGAGCGTGCTGCTGTTTGCCTATTAATCCGGGCGCAAACTACATAATAAAATTGCCGGAAATCCAAATAAAGCACGCAGAGAATAGAAGTGATTGTGATATAATATAACCGTTACTTTGCTTACGGGATAGAATCAATTGGAGGAAGTGCCATGTTTGCTGGACAAGATTTCGATTTACTCAACATCATACGAATTGTCGTAGACATATCGCTGGTGGCGTATGTCATTTACAAAGCGATCACGATTATCCGGGGCACTCGGGCCGTCCAGCTGGTAAAAGGCATTGCTGTTATTTTAGCTGTTTGGTTTATAAGCAGTTTTTTTGGTCTGCGAACGCTTCAATGGATTATGGGGAACTCGGTTACATACGGACTGCTTGCCATCATTATTATCTTTCAGCCGGAACTCCGGCGTGCCCTTGAACAGCTCGGCAGGGGGAGGCTCTTCGGCAGAGCTTCTTATGTAGAAGAAGATGAAACGTTAAAAACGATTGATGCCATTATGAAATCAACAAAGTATATGGCAAAGAGGCGGATTGGAGCGCTGATTTCCATCGAGCGCGAAACTGGAATGAATGATTACATTGAAACCGGCATATCTATGGATGCAAACATTACATCAGAACTTTTAATTAATACCTTTATTCCAAACACTCCGCTTCATGACGGGGCGGTAGTGATGAGAGAAAACAAAATAGCCGCTGCTGCCTGCTATCTGCCTCTATCAGAAAATCCCTTTATTTCAAAGGAGCTGGGCACCAGGCACCGCGCCGCTCTTGGTGTGAGTGAAGTAACAGACGCGCTTACGCTGGCTGTGTCGGAGGAAACCGGCAGTATTTCCATTACCAAAAATGGAGATCTTCACCGGGATGTTGATGAAGAAACACTCCGCAAAATGCTTGAAAAAGATTTGATGGCAGAAAATAACTCATCCAGTATTTGGCAGTGGGGAGGGAAAAAGGATGGATAAACTTTTTGCGAATAAGTGGTTTGTCCGCTTTATCTCTCTTGCTTTTGCCGTCATGCTTTACTTAATTGTGAATATGGATCCAACGGTAAATAACGCCGGCGTCGTACCAGACGGTGAAGATCAAACATATACAATCGAAGACGTGAATATTACCCCGGAATACAATGAGGAAGAGTACGCGATTACAAATATGACTAAAAATGCAGATGTAACGCTCGCTGGTTCGCAGACGGCTATTATGCTGTTTCGCCTGTCACGGTCCGACAGCTATGAACTTTATTTAGACATGCAGAGCCTGGGCGCCGGAACGCATAACGTTCAGGTAAGTCATCGTGATTTTCCGACAGATCTGGAGGTAACCCCGTCACCGGAATACGCGACGGTAACGCTCGAAGAAAAGCAGGAAACGACCTTTCCGCTTGAAACACAAATTTTGAACGAAAAGGAAAATGAAGAGTTTTCTTTTGGGAACCCGACCGTCAGCCCTGAGGAAGTGACGGTAAGCGGGGCCGGTACTGTTATCGAACAAATTGACCGGGTTGTTGCCCAGGTGGATGTATCTGAAGCAGATGGTGACATTAATGGAAGCTTTCCGGTAGCGGCACTCGATACGGAGGGCAACGAGCTGGATGTAAATATAGAACCGCAGGAGGCATCAGTGGAGCTATCTGCTGATGCTCCTTCAAAAGAAGTGCCGGTAAACGTGGAACGGACAGGCAATTTAAGTGCAGATACATCAATTAGTGAAGTCACAGCTTCCGAAGAAGCAGTAACTATTTACGGCAGCGAGGAAGCAGTACAAAATACAGAAAGCATTAATGCATCTCTCAACCTGAATGAAATTAGTGAAAGCGGCACGTATGAACTGGATGTACAGTTTCCGGACGGCATCCAACGGACAAATCCTGAAAATTTAAGCGCCTCTGTGACGATAGAGGGCGAAGATCAGGCTACGCTTGAAAACGTACCTATTTCGATTGTGAATTTGCCTTCAGGTGCATCGACGAGCTGGGTGAACCCTTCCTCGGGCCAAATGAATGTGCAAATATATGGAGCAGCCGGAACGCTTGAGGGTGTCAGTGCAGAAGATATTACGCTGGAGGCACTTTGGAGCGGCAGCGGCTCCTCCAGTGAGGAGTCCTATATTCTTCCTGTGGAAGCGAGCGGGCCGGAAGGAGTGCAGATTTCTCCGGCAAGGGAGAATGTGGAAGTAACCCTTCAGCAGGAAGAAAGCAGAGAAGAAACGGAAGAGGAAGCAGAGCCGGAAGGTGAGACGCCGGAAGAGCAGCAGAACGAAAATACAGACGAGCCCGAAGACTCTGGTCAGAATGATGAAGAAGGTGATTCTTCCGGTCAGGATGGCTCGACAGAAGATACAGAAAATGGCAGCGGGTCAAATGGACAGGATAATGATACAGAAACAGAGCCGGCACCAGAATCTGGAAACACTGAAGAAGATGGCTCCGGGGGTACAGAAGAAACACCGGCAGAAAATGAAGAAGAGGTTCCTGCGGAAGAAAATACTGAAACGGACGGGGAACAGCAGTAAACACCATCAGGGAATTGTGTAAGAATAAAGGAGAGATTTAACCATGGGGAAATATTTTGGTACAGACGGAGTCAGGGGTGTTGCCAATACAGAACTGACACCGGAATTTGCTTTCCGGCTCGGACGTGCTGGCGGTTATTTGTTAACGAAGGATCATGAACATCCAAAAGTATTAATAGGCAAGGATACGCGGATCAGCGGGGAAATGCTTGAAGGAGCGATGGTCGCGGGTCTTCTTTCCATTGGAGTGGAAGTGATGCGTCTTGGAACCATTACTACGCCGGGAGTGGCTTATTTAACTAAGGCAGTCAGTGCTCAGGCGGGGATTATGATTTCCGCTTCCCATAACCCGGTGGCAGATAACGGCATTAAGTTTTTCGGAGCAGATGGCTTCAAGCTGAATGACGATCAGGAAGCAGAAATCGAGCGCCACCTTGAAGGGGACGACCAGATGCCACGCCCGGTAGGTGGGCAGCTTGGAAGCGTTAATGACTATTTTGAAGGTCGTCAGAAATATCTCCAGTTTTTGAAGAATACGGTCAGTGAGGATTTCTCGAGCCTGCACATCGCTCTTGATTGTGCAAATGGGGCGGCTTCTTCTTTAGCTCCGCATTTAATGGCAGATCTTGAGGCTGATATTTCTACTATTGGAAACAATCCGGATGGAATTAATATTAATGAGGGTGTTGGCTCTACGCATCCGGAAGCTTTGGCTGCCTTCGTCGTTGAAAAAGGAGCGGACCTTGGTCTTGCCTTTGACGGCGACGCAGACCGGCTGATTGCTGTAGATGAGAACGGGAACATTGTTGATGGCGATCAGATTATGTATATCTGTGGCAAGCATCTGAAGCAGGAGCTGATGCTGAACAAAAATACGGTAGTAACGACGATTATGAGCAACATCGGCCTGCATAAATCCCTGCAGGAGATTGATGTTGAAACGGTGCAGACAAAAGTTGGAGACCGCCACGTCATGGAAGAAATGAGGACAAATGGGTACAGCCTGGGAGGAGAGCAGTCCGGGCACCTGATTTTTCTTGACTTGACCACCACAGGGGATGGAATGCTGAGCGCACTGCAGCTCGTGGATATGGTAAAAAAATCGGGCAAAAAATTATCAGAGCTTGCCGCTGAAATGCCGAGATTTCCACAAAAGCTGGTCAATGTCCGCGTGACGGATAAATACGAGGTGGAAAATAATCCAAAGGTTAAAGAAGTAATAGACCGGATCGAAGCGGAAACCGGGGACAAAGGGAGAATCCTTGTGCGCCCTTCCGGCACCGAACCACTCGTCCGGGTGATGGCAGAGGCTGAAACAGAAGAGCTGTGCAACAATTACGTAAAAGAAATTGCTGACGTAGTTCAGGCAGAAATGGGCCTGGATAAATAAGTAAAGAACGCCGGGTGGCAGAGCCCGGCGTTCTTTATGTTTAAAATATAATAATTTCGGTAACGGTCATGCGGTGTGTAACTTTTTTATGTAAATTGCGACTAATATTAAGTGTTTCTTAAAAAGAGGAAATATACATATTTGCATGAAAAAATTTCACAATTTCACAATTGATTACAGCAAGCATATAGCGTATTATTATGTATAAATCTAGTGAAGAAAGGAGCAGGAGTAAAGTTTCATTATTGAAGCGCTAGGGCTGTTTTGGAACGAAAAACAAAACAGTTGACGAGGTGGAGGTTTATCGATTAATCGGCGGATGCCTCCCGGCTGCATGTCTCAGCTGAAAGTGCTGGCTTAAATCATGAAGGCGACTTCGTGGCTAAAGGCCAGGACAAAGGCATGAAACTGGAAAATGAAATTGTGAAAGAGCACCCGTGAAAACAACATCAATAAAAAAATTAAACGAGACGAGTGGGGCATCAGTAAATGTCCCGCGACATATGCTCATGCTCCGCCGGTTATAGGAGGGTATCCACGTATGTGTGGAATTGTAGGATATATTGGAAATGAGCAGGCGTCGGACATTTTGTTAAAGGGACTTCATAAGCTTGAATACCGGGGCTACGATTCAGCCGGTATAGCGGTAGTAGACAATGACGGTGTTAGTGTATACAAGGAAAAAGGACGCATTGCCGCTCTCGAAGAAACGGTAAACGGCCAGGCAAATGGTACGATCGGGATCGGCCATACGCGCTGGGCGACACACGGAGCACCGAGCCGGGACAATGCGCATCCGCATCAAAGCATCAGCGGCCGCTTTACGCTTGTACACAACGGGGTCATTGAGAACTATCAGCAGCTCCAGCAGCATTACCTTGACAGAGTGTCTCTTCGCAGCCAGACTGATACGGAAATCATCGTGCAGCTTGTAGAGAAGTTCAGCCAGGAAGGGCTTAACACAGAAGCTGCCTTCCGGCGTACTCTGGCTCTTCTAAAAGGATCCTACGCTTTGGCATTAATCGACAACGATGATGAAGAAACCATCTATGTCGGAAAAAATAAGAGCCCGCTCCTCGTTGGTTTAGGAGAAGGTAAAAACGTTATTGCTTCGGATGCAATGGCAATGCTTCACACGACGAAGCAGTTTATTGAAATTATGGACGAAGAAGTTGTTATCGTGACACGTGATTCTGTGCAGGTAAAAGACCTGGAAGGAACTGTTCAGAGCCGCGAGCCTTTCGTGACAGACATTGACGAATCTGATACCGAAAAGGGCACCTACGATCACTTTATGCTCAAGGAAATTGATGAACAGCCATTTGTTATTCGTAACATCATCCAGAAATACCAGGACGAAGACGGCGACATTAAGCTTGAAGAAGATATTCGTGCAGCGATTAATTATTCTGACCGCATTTATATTCTCGCAGCCGGTACAAGCTATCATGCCGGACTCGTAGGTAAAGAAATGATTGAAAAAATCGGACAGAAGCCGGTGGAAGTACACATTGCGAGCGAATTTTTGTATAACCAGCCGCTTCTTTCCGAAAAGCCGTTGTTTATCTTTATTTCCCAAAGCGGGGAGACTGCCGACAGTCGTGGTGTTCTCGTCAATGTGAAAAAACAGGGTCATCCTTCGATCACGATTACGAACGTACCCGGCTCGACGCTGTCCCGTGAGGCAGATTTTACGCTTCATACGTACGCCGGTCCTGAGATTGCGGTTGCTTCAACGAAAGCTTACACTGCTCAAATGGCGGTAATGTCAATTCTTGCTATGGACATTGCCCGGGCCCGCGGCATTGAATCTGATTTTAATGCTATTCAGCAGCTGGGGCTCGCGGCTAACGCCATGGAGACGCTTTGTGACCAAAAAGATGTTATGGAAGGCATCGCAAGGGAATATTTGAGTGAAACGCGCAACTGCTTCTTTATTGGACGTGCACTTGACTATCATGTGGTGCTTGAAGGTGCATTAAAGCTGAAGGAAATTTCATACATTCAGGCTGAAGGATTTGCCGGTGGCGAATTGAAGCACGGTACAATTGCGCTTATTGAAGAAGGCACCCCTGTCATTGCCGTAACGACGCAGAACCATGTCAATTTAAATACGCGGGGGAACCTGCAGGAAGTGGTGGCACGTGGAGCCAATCCATGCGTGATTGCCTCCGAAACAAATCACCAGGAAGGCGATAACATCGTACTTCCGGATCTGCACGAAGTAATGACGCCTATTGTTTCGGTCATTCCACTGCAGCTTATCTCTTACTATGCAGCGATGCACCGCGGCTGCGACGTGGATAAGCCGCGTAACCTGGCAAAAAGCGTAACTGTCGAATAGTCAAAGGTTCGGCAGGACAGCAATATATACTAAGGGTCCATTGGAAAAAAATCCAATGGACTCTTTTTATAAGTTAATGTTGAATAAAATATTGAGAGGCAATGGAAATATGAGCTTTAATTAACTTAGCCTGAATCAACTATATTTTATAGGAAACTTTAACGGAATTAGGTATAATAAGGGAGATGTATTGCGCTTACCCTCTGTTATTGAAGTAATATAAAAATGGTCTTATTTCAGAAGGATATAAGCAGAGCAGTCCCCGGGCAAGGGAGTCGAAAATTCTTTGCAGATAGTATATTAAGTTTTTTTAAGAATATTAAAGTGAGGGTGAAGCGGTTGGCGTATTTGTTTTTACTCATTGGTTTTGCACTCCTGATTAAAGGCGCCGATTTTTTTGTTGATGGCGCCTCAAGCATTGCCGGCAATTTAAAGGTGTCCCCGCTTTTAATCGGGCTGACGATTGTAGCCTTTGGCACAAGCTCTCCGGAAGCAACGGTGAGTGTCCTTGCCGCCTTGGACGGCAGTGCCGGTGTTGCTCTCGGTAACGTAATTGGAAGCAATATTTTCAACATCACGCTTGTGATCGGTGTAACGGCATTAATTGCCCCGCTCGCCGTCGAAAATGAAACAGTGAGAAAAGAGATTCCTTTCACACTGCTTGCGGGTGTGGCGCTTCTTATTCTAATGAGTGACACTGCTCTTCAGGCGCTTAGTGAAAATGTAATCACACGTAGTGATGGCTTTGTGTTCCTGTTGTTTTTCACCGTGTTTTTATATTATATATTTGAAGTGGCCCGAAGGAACCGGGCTGCCCAGTCAGAGAACCAAATGAGTGCTCCGGCTGCCCCGTGGACAAAAAATATACTGCTGACCGTCGGCGGGCTCGCAGCCATCATTTTTGGCGGGGACCTGGTAGTCGACAGCGCGACTGAAATTGCGCTTGCGTTTGGGATGAGTGAAACACTGGTTGGTTTGACTATCGTTGCTATTGGGACGTCCCTGCCGGAATTGATTACTTCCATTACGGCGGCGATTAAAAAAGAAACAGACATAGCGATCGGCAATATTGTCGGAAGCAATATTTTCAACATTTTCTTTGTGCTCGGTGCCGCTTCCATAATCTCTCCGCTTGCAGTAGAAAGCAAAATTTTTATGGACATTTCGCTTATGATCATCCTGACAGTGCTGCTGCTCGTTTTTTCGAGAACCAATTTCAGAATTGGCCGCCGGGAAGGCGCTGTTCTTGCAGCCGCATATATTATTTACCTGATTTATATTATTATCCGTAACTAAATAGAATGATTGAACTGTCTGGGAGCTCCGGGCAGTTTTTTTATGCCATTTTCAGGTGCCTCCGGTTATAAATGTTTACTATTTCCTGTTAGCAGGTAACTAAAAAAGTATTACCTTAACAATGAAAAAGGAGCACTGATATAAATGGATATTAATAAACAGCAGCAGGATGGCCAGCCAAAGCAGACCCAGCCCGAGCAGCCAGGCCTTGAGTCAGAGATGAAGCCGCTGCCAATCCAGCCGCTCGATTATAAAGGAAGCGGAAAGCTGACGGACCGGGTGGCTCTGATCACTGGTGGTGACAGCGGCATCGGCCGCGCGGTGGCCATCGCCTATGCCAAAGAGGGAGCCCATGTAGTCATTAACTATTTGGAGCAAGAGCAGAGCGACGCCGATGAAACGAAAAAACTGATTGAAAACGAAGGCGTACAGGCTATGCTGCTGCCCGGAGATGTCTCGGAGGAAGAAACGTGTAAATCACTGATTGAAAAGACAGTGAATGAATTTGGCAAACTCGATATTCTTGTAAATAATTCTGCGATTCAGTTTCCAACGAGCGATTTGCAGGACATTTCGCTGGAACAGTGGGATAAAACATTCAAAACTAATTTATATTCCGTCTTTCATATGACCAAGTTTGCAATTCCGCATTTAAAAGAAGGAAGCTCTATTATCAACACTACTTCCATTAATCCGTATACTGGTAACCCGAACCTGATTGATTATACGTCCACCAAAGGAGCCATTAACGGCTTTACCCGCAGTATGGCAGCCAACCTTGTCGGTAAAGGCATACGGGTAAATATGGTGGCACCGGGACCAATCTGGACACCGTTAATCCCTTCAACCTTTGATGAAGATTCCGTGGCAGAATTTGGAACGACGGCACCGATGGGACGTCCGGGACAGCCTTCGGAGCTGATGGGCCCTTATGTTCTTCTGGCATCGGATGAAGGCTCCTACATGACCGGCCAGTGCATTCATGTGAACGGCGGTATGTACACGTCATCTTAAGAAAAAGAGGAGGAACCTTATGAAGCTGAATGATTTAACAGAGATTGAAGTTCAGAGAAAAGTAAATGAATACTTCCGGCTGGCAGACATTACGCTGAAAGATGAAGAAATACGGGATATTCAGATTAATGATTTCGGTCTTGGGCGTCTGGACGAACTGGGTCTGCAGCTGTTTGTGTATATTAATACAGAACGGTACTGTGCTAAAGAATGGGCGCTCTTCCCGCGTCAGACGTGCCCTGAGCATCTTCATCCTCCAGTGGAATCGGGGGACCCGGGCAAGCAGGAAACGTTCCGCTGCAAATTTGGAACCGTTTATTTGTATATCGAAGGGGAGAAGACTTCACATCCAAAGGTGCTTCCCCCGGAACAGGACAGGGCTCAGTTTACAGCAGCCCACGAAGTTATATTAACAGCCGGGGATCAATACACGATTCCTCCGAACACAAAGCATTGGTTCCAGGCAGGAGAAGAAGGTGCTGTAACCGCAGAGTATTCCTCGACAAGCACTGATAACCATGATATTTTCACGCATAAAGATATTTAACCATATGCTTCATTCATCCCTTCAGCCATATTGGCGGGAGGGATTTTGTTTATTTTATCCATAAAAATCCATTTCTTCCTATAAACTATGAGGTGATTATTACGATAATAATAGTAAGACATCAGCTTAAGGAGGAAAACGGTGAAAGGATTTATACAAAAGCTTACGCTTGGCACAAAGCTGAACATAATTATGGCTGCAGTTCTCATTGGTTTTTCTATTGTGATTGGTTTTATTACGTTCGACCAGATAAAAAAGGGCGTGGAAGAATCGGCTGTAGAAAAAGCGGTTTCCGACTTAAATTTAGGCTATGAATACATAAATAGTGAATACCCCGGGGAGTGGCGTATTGAAGATGGGAATTTAATAAAAGGGGAAACAACTATCAGCGGAAACACCGATATTGTTGATTTTATCGGGGAAATGACCGGGGGCACCGTAACCATTTTCATGAATGATACCCGTGTAACGACCAATGTGATGCTTGAGGGAGAGCGTGCTGTCGGCACCCAGGCGTCAGAGGAAGTGGTGGAAACGGTGCTGCAGGATGAAGAAATGTATACAGGAGAAGCAGACGTAGTGGGAACAAGCTATCAAACAGCTTATGAACCTATTTATAACGAAGCGGGAGAGCCTGTCGGCATGTGGTACGTAGGCGCGTCGCAGGAAATACTGGATGAAATTACCGGTAACGCACTCATTACCTTTTTGATTGCTTTAGTGATTGCCGGTATTGCAGCGATGGGCGGCGTATTTTTATTTTCACGAAGGATATCTAAAAGACTCGGACGTGTGACAGGTGCGCTGACAGCAGCAGGCGAGGGAGATTTTACCACGAAGCTTTCGGATCCTTCAGATGATGAAATAGGCCGGCTGACAGCGGGATACAATCAAATGCGGGAAAACTTGGGTGCATTGGTAAGACAAATCTTAACCACGTCTGAGCAGGTCGCAGCCTCCTCTGAACAGTTTAGTGCGAGTGCGGAGGAAACAAGCTCGGCTGCTGACGAAGTGTCCCGTGCAGTGCAGGAGGTGGCCGGCGGGGCGGAGCACCAGGCCCGCAGCGTGGGAGAAACAAAATCGCTGGTGGCAGATATTTCCGGCGGCATGGATCGTATATCGGGAAACATCCAGACAATTAATGAATCCTCGTCGATAAACGTCGAAACGGCGGAAAACGGGTCACAGGTTATTCAGCAGACGCTCGGACAGATGTCGTTGATTCAGAACAAAACGAATCATACCGCAACGTTTATTCATCACCTGGAAAACAAGTCTGGTCAGATAAATGACATTATTTCGCTGATTACCAATATTGCCAATCAGACCAACCTGCTGGCATTAAACGCAGCCATCGAAGCTGCACGCGCGGGAGAAAGCGGTCAGGGATTTGCCGTAGTGGCTGAGGAAGTGCGCAAGCTTGCCGAGCAATCCGGCAGTTCCGCGAGTCAGATTGGTTCGCTGATTAAGGATATCCAGGCAGACATCCAGGAATCGGTTACGTCGATGGAGGACGGGAAAGAAGCCGTAGAAGGGGGTATCCGTCAGGTAAAGGAGGCGGAGAGTGCCTTTCAGTCGATTTCTGTATCGACGAAAGATATCGCCGTTCAGCTTGAAGAATCATCGGCAGCTGTGGAGCAGATGACAGCCCAGACAGAAGCATTGATGCATTCCGTGCAGGGGGTCGCAGACATCGCCGACCAGTCCATGGAGCATACACAAAGCGTAGCTGCTTCCTCTGAAGAGCAAAACGCTTCCATGCAGGAGATATCATCTGCATCAAACACCCTTGCGCATATGGCAGAGGAGCTTGGGCGCTCCGTGCGCTCGTTTAAGGTTTAAGACCTGAAAAAGAAGCACCGGAGGCTAAAGGTCCCTGTGCTTCTATGCATTCTCATAAGCCTTTTCAAGAGCGGAAATATTTATCTTTTTCATCTGAAGCATTGCTTTCATGACGCTGGCGGCTTTGGCAGGGTCAGCATCGGTCAAATACCTGCTTAGTATTTCCGGGAGCACCTGCCAGGAAACGCCGTATTTATCTTTCAGCCACCCGCACACCTGCGCCCTTTCATCACCTCCTGCAGAAAGCTGCTCCCAGTAGTAATCGACTTCCTTCTGGTCACTGCAGTTGACGATAAAAGAAATTGATTCATCAAACGTAAATGGCTGGTTCCCGCCGTTTAAAGCGATGAATTCCTGGCCTGCCAGGTCGAATTCAATCGTCAGTACGGTTCCTGCTGGCATGCCGTGAACGTCGTACCCTTCATTTGTGTAATACGCCACCCTTTTCACTTTGGAATCAGGAAAAATACCGGTGTAGAAATCCACGGCTTCTTCAGCATTATAGCTGAACCAAAGATGGGGCGTAATTTTTTGAATTTGAGTCATCATCCTTCGCCTCCTTCTATGTAAATCATACCGCAATCCTCCAGGGAGTATTTCTTCCCGATTGCTTTTTTCGAAGCGGTTCTGTGGTTAGCAGGTATGTGATACAGTCAAAGGAAAGAATAGCTGCAGGGCCTGAGAGGAAAAGCAGCTTCGCTTTTTCTTGCCGTCGCAGACTTAAAGATGGAGAATGAGCATTCATAAAAATGAAACAGAGGAGGATACATCCATGCATATACGCAGGGTACAGTCCGAAGATTACTATGCGGTCAAGCAGGTGATTAACGAATGGTGGGGCGGAAGAGATATGGCTGGGAAGCTGCCGAAGTTTCTGTTTGACCATTTTCAGGAAACAAGCTTTATCGCAGAGGAAAAAGGCCAAATGACAGGGTTTCTTGTCGGGTTTTTGTCGCAGACAACAACGGACGGGGCCTATATACATTTTGCCGGTGTTCATCCGGATAACCGGGGAGAAGGAATTGCAGAAGGTCTGTATGACGCTTTTTGTGACTGCGCACTTGATGAAGGCCGAAGCATCATCCAGGCGGTGACGTCGCCTGTCAATGAAGGATCAGTGGCTTTTCATCAGGCAATGGGGTTTACTCTGATAGCCGGTGATAAGACGGAGAACGGACTTCCGGTACATACTGACTATGATGGAGAAAAGCAGGATCGTATTCTTTTTGAAAAGCAGCTGTAAAGCAGCCGGCGTCTCTTTTTACGGAGCGCCGGCTTTCGCTTTCCTATTCTTTTATCGCGGCGAATTCACGCAGAATCCGGGTAGTGGTGTTCCGGATCAAGCCGGGCAGAACACGAAAGGAGTAAGGCTTGTATACCCTCTCGGTCCATTTATGTCCGTCTTTTCCGTACACCCCCATGTTGATGGAGGAGATATTCAGCTGTTTTATAGCATCGACTGGCACAGGATAAAGAGTGTCGCCCTCCGGTAAATTTTTTAAGAGCGGCTCCAGCTCCGCATCCGATTCCTGAATGGACAAAAAGCTGCCGTCGGACAAATAGGGAAAGAAATTACGCATCTCGAATATTTCTCCAGTACTGGCCGAACTGTCCCGAAGAATAGAGGAAAGTGATGCCTTCAACTCCCGGTGCCGGCTATTGGCGTCTGTTAAATAATTGTGCGGCAGAAACGGCGGGGCGTAAAAGAAAATGATCTGCGGTGTTTTATCCGGGTCGAGCTCACGCAATGCGTGCACTAATTCAAAGCTTCGCAGCCGGAGGTCCATGCCGGCGGTTTCAGCAAGCCTTGCCTGAATGGCTGCCTGTGTGTCGAGTCCCTTTTGTTCAAGCTCAATGCGGTAGTTCTCATACGTCTTAACGTCTATTTCCCAGGAAATATTTTTTGGAGGCAAGCCGGTGGTCTCAATGTATCTGTCATATTGAGAGGCAAAATACTGCTCCGATTCCTCGGCTGCCCGCCGCGCTGCCTGAAGCATTTGTTCGGTTACCTGTTCTGCGGTGGTTTCGTATAAAAAGTAATTAAAATACAGCCGGCTGCCTGAAGCAGTCTGAACAGTGTAGCTTTCCTTCGTATCACGCTGGTAAAGACATGTCGGGGGCAGAATCAGTTCCCCGGGAATATGTTCGGTTAAATCATAATTGTTGTGGATGCGCTCTGTCAGTTTAGCGGCAACGAAATTAGGATCTACGCCGGCAAGCGTATCACCGACATGCACTTCGCGCCCAAAAACGAAAAAGGCAGGCAGCAGTTTTCCCGCAGTTCCTGTATAGATGTATTTTGTCGTATCTCCTTCATACAAAGGAGCGATAAAGTCGTTATTAATCGCGAGGAGGTACTGAAGGCCGTGAGAAAGCTTTAAATCACGAAGGACAGGCAGCGCGCCGATAAGGCCGCAATGCTCGCTTTCTTCATCGGGGTTCAGTAGAAGCAGAATATTGCCCTCAAGTTCTTCCGGATGCTCCGAGAAATAAAGCAGGTTCACGATATGTACAGCGATGCCGCTTTTCATATCGACGGACCCGCGTCCGAACATCCAGTCTCCACTTTGGGCGTCTGCCTGCACTTCAGGGTCATTTGTATAGCTTTGAAAGTAAGGAAGCAGTTCTTTTGGGGAACAGGCCTGGTGTTTAATATTTCCGTAGTCCTCAATCCCTACGGTGTCGATGTGGGAATGATAAAGAATCGTCTGAGCTGAAGCAGACGGGCCTTTGATAAAGGCAAACACGTTCTGGCGCCCGTGGGGGTCCCCGTGAACCGGCTCTATCCATAAGCGTTCCGGAAACTGTTGAAAATAAGGAAACGTATGCAGGATGCGGTAGAGCTCGTGGGCGATCGATACTTCGCCATCTGACGCGTTCACGCTGTTCCACTCCACCAGGTATTCTGTAAGGTACTCCGCCTGTTCTGCTGTAGTAAGAGCCTGTAAGTTTTCGTACACTGCTGATCACCTCGCCGCAATAATTGCTGTTGTCTTTTATTCTACTGCATGAATCTGTCAAAGTAAGCAAAGAAGTGAATTTTCCTGCGAAGGATTGTTTTATATCTCAAGGCCTGAGCTGTGCAGAAATGAGCAGGGTCGCCGTATAATAAACATATAAAGGAGGAAGATGCATGACAGTAACCATTAAAGCATTTCTGCAGGCACAGCCGGGAAAAGAAGAAGCTTTGAAAACAGAGCTGAAAAAGGCGCTGGCCCCGTCCCGGGCAGAAGCAGGCTGTATAGAATATGTTCTGTATGAATCGGAAGCGCAGGACGGGGTATTTATCTTTTCCGAACAGTGGAAGGATGAAGAGGCCGTGCAGCAGCATATTCAGACTGAACATTATCAGGCCTACCGGCAGAATACAGAAAATCTTGTCGTATCAAGAGAAGTGTATAAATTGAAACCAGTGGAATAAACGAAAAGAAGCTGCTTGCCGGCAGCTTCTTTTTTATAGATGCTTCCTTACTTCACTACCTCGAACCGTTCGCAGACGACTGTCATATCCTCCCGGAATATTTCCCCGACCTCTTCGAGCGCTTCGGTAAAAAATTGTTCATGTGCCTTCCACCAGTACTCGTATGAACGGTCTCCTTCCCCTTCGGCTTCAGCAAATTCTTTGGGTACTTCGTTCATCGGCATAATTTTGACGCTGGTAGTCTGGATAATGCATACCGGATCGCCGGCTCTGTTTAAAACGACGCTGTAATCCCCTATCGAAGGAAGAGGTTCATTTTCAATCTCATAAAACATGTAAGCCGAACATGTGGCCGTTTTGACTTCGGAAACGACAAGCTCTGCAAGTTCATCGGCATCTACGCCAAAGGACCAGGCCGTCACCTGCTCGGGAGGGGTCTCGTTTCGCTGCTGCCAAAAGTTTTTCCAATAAGTATCTGCTGCCTGGTTCATTGCAACTCCCCGTTTCTGTGATGGTCTTTCTTTTATTAAAACATACTTCCACCGGAATATATAACTTTGAAGAGCATATTAATAGAACCCTGCTGCAAATTTATTCGCGACATCTCCAAAAGTTTATGATAAAAGTAAATAAGAAAGATTCATATCGTCATTACATTGGGAGGAAATCAGAAATGAAGCTAATCGCTGTTGATTTAGACGGAACACTTATTAAAAAAGATCGCTCCATTAGTGCAGAAAATGTAAGGGCTATAAAAGCCGCTCAGGAAGAGGGGGATATAGTAGCCGTCTGCTCCGGACGGTCTCTGCAGGATACTGAGGATATTTTAAAGACTGCCGGCCTGGACTGCCCGATGATGGTCGGAAACGGGGCATGGACCTATCAGGACGGGAAAAGTATTGATCAGCTGGTGATGCCTGAAGAGATTACTGAGGAACTGCTTCCCGACCTTGAAAACGAAGGTTGGTACTACGAGATATACACAAATCAGGGAGTAATACTGCTTGAAGGCGGAAAGGAACGGCTCAGGGCAGAGGTGCAGAAGGTACAGGAAGAGAACGAGGAGGTGACCACAGCCTGGGCGGAAGAGGAGATGGGCATCCAATACGCCCAGCACGGCACGGGATATATGAAGGACTACCGTGATGTGGATCCGGCAACGGCAGGAATATACAAAATATTTGTATTGTCCTTTGATCAAAAAAGATTAAAAAATCTGCGGGATCGGATGTTCCCGCGTACAGACGTTTCTTTAACTTCCTCTGGGATTACAAAGCTTGAGATCGCGCACCCAAGCGTGAGCAAAGGGTATGCTCTGCGCCGCATGGCAGAAGAAATGGGTGTGCCGCTCGAAAACACAGCGGCAATTGGTGACAATTTGAATGATTTATCCATGTTTGACGTTGCCGGTACAAGTATTGCCATGGGAAATGCAGTGGAAGAAGTGATAGAAGCTGGGGATCATGTTACCAAAAGCTATATGGAAGACGGGGTAGCTTACGCAATTGAACACTATTTATAAACAGCGGAAAAGATGCAAAAAGCCAATAGCTCTCTTTAGAGTAGCCACTGGCTTTTTTTGCTGAAGTTGTTTAAATTTCGCCTGCTCCCATGTAGCGCGGTGCCCAGTAGGAGCTGTTCATGCTTGAGACAGTAACACCGGTGGAAGCGCCTGCGTGAATAAATTCGTTGTTTCCAGCGTAAATACCAGCATGGGAGGCACCGCCCCGTGTATCAAAGAAAACAATGTCTCCTACGGACGGGCTTGAAACTTTTGTGCTTGCACTGTAAATAGAAGCCACAGTACGCGGCATGCTTTTGCCGTGCTTATCATATACGTAGTTAATAAAGCCGCTGCAGTCGAAGCCGCTAGGCGACTCCCCGCCCCAAACGTAAGGGGTGCCCATGTACTGCTTGGCTGTGCTGACGATGTCTGAACCAGTGCCTGTAGAAATGCCGGCTACCTGTTCATTGCTGCTCGAGCTGCTGGCAGAAGAACCATCGTAATCCATCAGAGCGCTCTGCGTAGACGGTCCTGCTACTCCGTAATAGCTGCCGGCAGGAGACGAGATGCCTGTTGCCGATTGAAAGTCCTTAACAGCCTGGAGCGTTTTAGGACCGAAACGGGAACCGGTGTAGCCCTCGAAGAAGCCGTGCTCCTTTAGTTTCTTTTGAAGAGCGTTTACGGAAGAATTGACATCTCCGTAGGACATTGACCCGTGGCTTCCAATGGAAGTGGAACTCGAACTGCCTGACGTGTTTGATGAGGAACTGGACCCAATAATGTCCATTAATGTTCCCTGAGTCGAAGGTCCTGCTACGCCGTAATAGTTCCCGGCTGGAGATGAAATGCCTTCTGCTGATTGGAAATCCTTAACAGCCTGAAGGGTTTTAGGGCCGAAGCGGGAACCGGTATAACCTTCAAAGTAGCCTTCTTCTTTTAATGCTTCCTGAAGATCATTTACGGAGGAGTTGACATCACCATAGGATAAAGACCCATGATCATCAATTGCTGCGTCCGCTGCCTGAGGGCCTGCGAATAGTACTCCTGCTGTTACTGCTGTTCCAAATAAGTATTTTTTCATTATGTGTGTTCACTTGCTTTATGTATCATCCGCTGTCTTATATATGTAGGAGTATAATGATAAGTTTTTCGATATGATTACTGGATTTTATAAGTATAAGTAGTAGACAGGCTAATGGATGTAGCGAAGTGAAGCTGCACCTCCTAAATGTATTTTTGTGAGTCTTTAGTATGTGTTTTTCTATAAACCCAATTCTATAAGAATGTGAGAGACAATTCAATAATGTGCAAGTTTTGTAATATAGTTTTAATAAAAATGCTTTTATAAAAGTACTTTTGAAATAATCGAAGCAGAAAAACCCAACTGTTTTATTAATAGTTTGAATTTTTAATAAGTAATGCTAAAGACTGTTATTTAGGTAAAAAAGACTATGTATAAAAATGGCAGTGAACCAAAATACGACGTTTTTTAAATAAATATTAAGGGAAATGAGTAGAGTTCTTGAAGGTGTACAGTAATATACTTGTAACATTTTTGTAATATAAAATGATAAATCATAATAAGTGTTAAATATACATGTTTTATTTTTGCAATAATTCAGTAGTTATCCAAACGGCTTATTGATAAATGGGCCGTACAGGAACTGCATTTGGGTGTTCCGTCCTAAAGAGTGGGACGTCTTCGTTTTATGCACAGAAAAATTAAAAAACGAGAAACTTTTTCAGGACGAATCGGTATCCTGTGTACAGGCATAGAAATGCAGTTAGTGCGATGGCCTGAAGCGTGATTAAATAATACGGCCACGGGCCGAACAAATCGTACGGGGAGGGCGACGCTGGTTTTTCCATTAAATACATGTAATTGGCGTCGGAAGAGAGATTTACCAAAAATGCCAATGCGGCCGCAGCATTCAGGGCTCCCCAAACGACAAACAAGGAGCGAAAGGAGATAAAGGTACGCTTCACCACCACCTGATAAACAACGCCTGCCACAATCAGAGCGTGAGTAATAAAAAAGTGAAGAAACCGAAAATGAGGGAAGCCGTACCGTTCCATATCCGGAAATATTATAGTAAGTAAGGCGCTGGAGGTTCCGGCATAGAACGCGAAGGAAGTCCAAAAGCGGCTGCCGGTGATAAGCATAATAACAACTGCTATCCAGGCAAGATCGCTGACTTTAAGCGGAAGTGAAAAGCGAGTGTTCCAAATGCCGTTGGTAATATAAAAAAGCTGCAGGGCCAGCTGTCCAAGCAGAAAGGTGGAAATGATGAGCCACTTAATCGTCTGACGGGCCAGGGGCTCGCGCCGAAGGTAGTTCTGAAAAAGTATAATACCGGTGCAGGCAAGGGCAAGACAAACCCATACCATAAGCTGCCCGATACCAAAGGGTTCAAAGACCGGACCGTCATGATTAAATCTCCACCACCACATGTTTAATCCCCCTCTCGTTTTCCTTTTACCAGTATACGCGTTGCCAAAAGCTTCCCTCAAGGCCAGCTCTTTAAACAAATTACTCCAGGGCAGGCGTGGTTTCAATAGAAGAATGTAAAGAAAAACAAAGTATTCCGCTTCCTTTTTCCCGTTAAAGGATTGAAATATTAAGGCAATAGCGTTAAAATGCTAAATATTTCATAATTTAGAGAAAATAAAGGAGTGGAAGAATGAACAGCCTGAATATATTCGTAAATAAGTATTTTGCTGTTTTTGTGTTAATTGTTGCATTTATTGCTTATCTGCTGCCGGATGTATTTGTAGGAATTACTGGTTACATAACTATTTTACTCGGGATCATAATGTTTGGAATGGGGCTTACGCTGAATCTCTCCGATTTCCGTATTGTGGCAAAAAAGCCGCTGCCGGTGCTGACCGGGGTGGTTGCGCAGTTTGTTATCATGCCGCTTGCTGCCTTTATCATTGCCCTGGTTCTGCAGCTTCCGCCGGAAATAGCGGCAGGTCTCGTGCTTGTAGGTGCGTGTCCGGGCGGTACAGCCTCAAACGTTATGGTGTACCTGGCTAAAGGGGATCTCCCGGTCTCAGTGGCTATGACGACGGTGTCGACGCTGCTTGCGCCGCTGTTGACGCCAATTGCTCTTTTAGTGTTTGCAAATGAGTGGCTGCCGGTGGATCCGCTGGCAATGTTCTTATCCATTTTCCAGGTGATTATTGTACCTATCGCACTCGGTTTAATGATCAAACAGCTATTTCCAAAGACGGTGGAAAAAAGCGTTCAGGCGCTCCCGATCGTGTCCATGGCAGCCATTATTGCGATTGTGGCGGGAGTCGTCGGGGCAAACCAGGAAAACATTGCTGCAACCGGGCTGTTGGTTTTTGCAGCGGTGGTGCTTCATAACGGCTTTGGGCTGGCCCTTGGCTATGTCACGGCGAAGCTGGTGGGGCTGGACGAAACAAAACGGCGGGCCGTATCGATTGAGGTCGGAATGCAGAATTCCGGGCTTGGCACCCAGCTGGCAACGGTCCACTTCACACCGCTTGCTGCGCTTCCTAGCGCTATTTTCTCCGTCTGGCACAATATTTCGGGGCCGCTGCTCGTGTCCTGGTGGGGAAGGAAAAGCCAGAAGAAGGAAGAGGCTGTGAGGGAAAAGGAATGGAAGCATTATAAATAATAGAAAAAATCCCGTGCTCACAGTGAGCGCGGGATTTTTAAAACGGAAAATTACATGTGTTTTTCAAGCAGGCCCTGGAGCTGATCCTTTGGCTGGAAGCCGACGATTTGTTCTACCATTTCGCCGTCCTTGAAAATCATGAGTGTTGGAATACTCATAACACCGTATTTACCGGCGGTTTCCTGATTTTCGTCAACGTTTAATTTAGCAATTTTGACGTTGTCGCCGATTTCTTCGTTAATTTCTTCGAGAACCGGAGCGATCATTTTGCAGGGTCCGCACCAAGGTGCCCAAAAGTCAGTTAGAACGACACCTTCGGAAATCTGTTGGGAAAAGTCCTGATCTGATACGTGTACAATAGCCATTTATGAGAACCTCCTTCATTTCGCTTCATTGCGAGTATAGAGTAATCGTAGTACGAATAACCCTATTTGTCTAAAAGTATGCTTGAGCGGTTCAATTTTTTCAAGGGGAAGGAATGGATAATGAAGTGCACGGGAAAGAATATAAATAAGAAAATTCACAGAGAGTAAGTATTCGGAAGCATAAAGAAGAGAGGGGTTCACCTATGGCAAATAATGATAGGGATAAAGAAATAAGAAGCTATTTTAGGGAAATGGATCGCAGTTTTTATATGGATACGGACAAAAGCCTTGCCAAGTGGGATCAGGCTTTATCGATTGGGCACGGGCAAACCATCTCTCAACCGTCGCTCGTATTGAAAATGACGCTGGAGCTGGATGTGGAGCCAGGCTCCCGGGTGCTCGAGATTGGTACAGGCTCCGGCTACCAGACCGCTCTGCTAGCAGCTTTCTCCGACTCTGTGTACACGGTCGAACGAATTCCGCCATTGCAGGAAAGGGCACAGGATCGCCTGTTGGAAGCAGGGTTTACAAACATTAATTACCGGCTGGGCGACGGCAGTAAAGGCTGGCCGGAGCATGCGCCGTACGACCGTATTATGGTAACGGCAGCAGCTGAAGCTGTGCCGGATTCCTTAGTGGATCAGCTGGCAGCTCCCGGGAAAATGATGGTGCCGGTAGGCGGCCGTATGGGGCAGGAACTGCTTCTCATCGAAAAAAACCACCAGGGAGAAGTGAGCTCTCATGTAGTCGAATATGTAGCGTTCGTGCCGCTCGAGCAGGACGATAAAACGTGAGAAAACGTGGAAGGCGTAAAGGACCAGTCAATATGAGGGAGATTATGTGGGCGGTTTCCACTGTGTTACGCTTTACATGCACGTTATTTTAAAGAGGAGGTTTACTATGCCAACGGTTCACGTAAAAGGCTATGGTACATTTGAAGTAGAAGAAGGAAAAAAATTAGTGCTTGCACTTGAAGACAACGATGTTGATATTCTGCACCGCTGCGGCGGAAACGCCAGGTGCACCACCTGCAGGTGTGAAGTAAACGAAGGAGAGCTCGGGCCAAAGGAAGCTCCTGAAGCCGCGGTTCTCGAAAACAAAGACATTACTGATGAAAATATCAGGCTCTCCTGTCAAAACCGGGTGTATTCCGACCTGACGGTAACACCAGTTATGACGGCCTCCAATTCTGATATGGAGCCGGGAAGACGCCCGGTAGATTAATAGAAATGAACACCAAAAGACTCTCCTGGCGGCTGCGGAGAGTCTTTTTTACATATGTTAAGCATCGGTTTTTTCATTCAAAAGCTCCTGGAAAGGAAGCGGTTTGTAATAATAATATCCCTGTCCCCATTTCACGTGTCGGGCCTGGTAAAAGGAATGCTGCTCAAAGGTTTCTATTCCTTCCACTACAGAACGCATATTTAGGGAATAAGCCAGCTCAATAATCGCACTGACTATTTTTTTGTTCGCGGTGGAAGTCAAATTAGTGCTTAATTTTTTATCGATTTTTAAAACATTAATCGGGAAACGGTGGAGAAGGTGAAAAGAAGCATAGCCGACACCGAAATCATCAATAGCAATACGGATTCCCATAGCCCGGAGCTCTTCCAGATTTTTCAGAACCTCCGGATTTTCGTCGATGAACAGCCGTTCTGTAATTTCTAGAATGAGGCGGGAGGGCGGAAAGCCTTTCTTTGTTAAAATGTCATATACATTTCCCGAAAAAGAAGGTTCATATAATTGGAGTGGCGATACATTGACGGAAAGGTCTATCGGTTTATTTTGTGAAAAGTAATACGCCAGTTCAGAACAGCTTTTTTCGAGCACCCATTTTCCGATTGTGGGAAGAGCGCTCGAGTTTTCGGCAATAGGCAGCCATACGTTTGGAGGTATTCTTCCGTAAACCGGGTGGTCCCAGCGAAGCAGAGCTTCCACTCCGCCAATTTCTCCGTCTTTTAGATCCACCTGGGGCTGATAGTAAAGGGAAAGCTGCTCGTATAATTCTTCTTTTTGCAGTTCGTTACTAAGCATGAACTCCTGCTGGGCAAGATCGGCCTGATTATCGTTACTGATTATATAGCGGGAGTCCTTTTTATGCTTGGCCTGCATCAGCCTTCGTTTAGCAGTCTCAAGGAGCTCTTCATATGTGGCAGCTTCTTTGGGAAAATAAGCAAGTCCGATACGGAAATGAACGTACACATTATTACCATTTAACGAAAAGGGGGAATTCCATAAGTGATACAGCATTTGTTCTACAGCTTTCGTAGAGCTGTATTCTTCATTTTCATCCTCCGGGTGGGGAAGGAGAACAGCAAACTCGTCCTGGCTCACACGTCCAATAATGGCTTCCTGCGGGAGCTCCTCGGAGAGAAAATGAGCAATTTTTTGAAGCAGGCTGTCGCCCTGCCCCCACCCGTACTGCTGGTTAATCATTTGCAGGTTTTCCACATCAATGTAGAAAAGGCTGCAGATAGCATATTCCTGCATTAAATGTTCGAACAACATAGGGAACGAACGCTGATCATAGAGGCCGGTCAAAGGATCGCGGACTTTTCCTGCTCCATCTGCACTGTCTGACCGACCATAAAGGCCATGCTCTGCATCCACTTTTCATCTCTTTCGGTGAATTCATATGGCTGGTCACTGATTAAACATAACGATCCGATAGAAGTGTTGTTATCGAGAGCGATAATAGTGCCTAAAAAGCTGCCGTTTCCATGCAATTGGGTGAAGGGATGGTTTTTGGCGATGGGATGATCAGCGAGAGCAGGGATGCGGATTGATTGGGTCAGTTCGGTTAAAGCTAACCGGCAGAGCGAATGATGAAAGGATTCAGTGTAGCCTTCAGGCACGTTCAAATGCGCCTGGTCCCATACCCGGTGGATGGTATTGGTATCATGGTCGTGAGTAGCGAAATACACCGTATGGGCCGGAAACATGCTTCCGATTAAACGCATCAAATGACTCATTGTTCTTTGGAGACGCAAATAATATTGGGTATCCTGATGAAGGATATGATTCCCCTCCCTTCCTATCACATTTATTGTTCAACAGCTGAATAATTAAGTCGTAAGTACTATTATATACTCTAGTACCTTATTTGTATATTTTAGAAAAAAATGGGAATGTCCAGCATAAAAAAACGCTGGACAGCAAAGAATGCCTCCAGCGTTTCGGATTATGATTTTCCGGCAGCACTGCCTGTTTTTTCTGTTTTATTAATCAGCTTTGTTCCGACGAGATCGCCTGTAACATTTAAAGCGGTCGCGCCCATGCCGACAAGTACGTCAACAGCGGTTAAAAGTGCTACTGCTTCCATGGGAAGGCCGACCTGGGCAAAAACGGTGGCAATCATAATAATGCCGGCGCCCGGGACTCCGGCTGTACCGACCGTGGCAAGAGTCCCGACGATGACTATTTGCAGAATGGCCACAAAGCTAAGTGGCTCCCCGACGACATTTGCTGCGAAAACAGCGGAAACAGCGACCCGAATGGCAGCGCCGTCCATGTTAATCGTCGCTCCGAGAGGCAGGCTGAAGCCGTAGAGGCTCTGCTTTAACCCAAGGTCACGCGCAGCGTTTAATGTGAGAGGCAGCGTGCCGGAGCTGCTCTGGGTGACGAAGGCCGTAAGCATCGGGGTGCGCGCTTCCCGGAAGAAGGCGCCCAGATTAGTTTTGGCGGCTAAAAGAAAAACAATATAGAGCCCCAGCTGTACTGCAAGGGCAACGTACAGCACGATTATAAAGTTACCGAGGGAGAGAAGGGTATTTGCTCCCTGGCTGCCTACAATCTCAGCGATAATGGCAAAGATGCCAAATGGTATGAACTGTAAAATGCCTTTCATCACGGTGAGGGTAAGTTCGTTTAGAGCTTCTGCCCCGCGGTATAGACGCTCGCCTATTTCTTTATAGCTTGAGGAGGAACGCAGATAGGTTAATGCAATCCCAAAAGCAAAGGCGGTAAAAATAATGCCCAAAAGATTCATTTCGGTAAAGGCTACGGCAATATTATCCGGGACAATGTTTAATATAACCTCTGTGACCCCAGGGTTATCAGGAGTCTCAAAGCTTTCGCTCCCATCCAGGGTAGTGCCGGTGCCAGGGTTGAAAAGGCTGGCAACAGAGGTGCCCACCACGATTGCTACAGCAGAGGTAAGAAGATAATAAATGAATACTTTTCCTCCCATCCGGCCGAGACCTCCGACAGTAGTCTGGTTGATCCCTACAATCAGCGTAAATAAAATCAATGGAACTATAATAAACTGAAGCAGTCGCAGCATAAGGTCGCCGATAGGGGCGAGCACGGAGGCACTTTCGCCAAAAATAAGTCCCACAGCGATACCGGCAATAAGAGCAGTTGTAATTTTGGCAATCAGTGAGACATCAAAGTAACGCTTTAACAGGTGTTTCAATAGCTGGCCCTCCTTTATTAATGAATTCTTATCGGTTTAATCAACATGATAAAACTAAAGGAAACAGACAGTGTTGTCAAAATGAATGCTCAGAAAAGATGTAATGAATGTAAAGATAAAAAAGAGTTTCCCCAAAGTGGGAAAACTCCTTTGTAAAAATATACTACAGCACCGACAGCAATATTAAAGCATTTGGCTGATTGTTTTTGGATGGAGATGCTGAATCAGATAATCCGGGCCGCCGGCTTTGGCATCGGTACCGGACATTTTAAAGCCGCCAAATGGATGATAGCCAACGATGGCACCGGTGCAGTTGCGGTTGAAATACAGGTTGCCGACGTGGAAATGAAGCTTCGCGTATTCCAGCCGGTCGATGTTATTGGAGATGACCGCCCCGGTTAAGCCGTATTCGGTATTATTGGCAATATCAATGGCTTCTTCGTAGGAGGACGCTTTCGTAAAAGCAACGACCGGGCCGAAGATTTCCTCCTGCATAATACGTGCTTTCGGGTCCAGGTCAGCAAAGACGGTCGGATCAATGAAGTAACCTTTGGAGTCGTCGCTCGTTCCTCCAGCCACAAGCCGGCCTTCCTGTTTGCCGATATCGATATAGCCGGTGATTTTATCGAATGCTTTCTGGTTGACCACAGGGCCCATGTAGTTGTCATAGGACGTCGGATCCCCGACAGACAACGCTTTAGCCTTTTTCTCCACTTTGCTCAGGACGTCATCGTACACGTCCTGGTGAGCGACGACCCTGGAGCCTGCCGAGCATTTCTGGCCGGAAAAGCCATAGGCAGAAGCGATAATGGCTTCAGCGGCCGTATCAAGGTCCGCTTCGCTGTCGACGACAATCGTGTCTTTGCCGCCCATTTCAACGATGACCCGCTTCAGGTGCTGCTGGCCTTCCTGAATCTCTGCTGCTTTTTTATAAATACGTGTGCCGGTTGCCCGGGAGCCGGTAAAGCTGATAAGCGCTGTTTTCGGATGATCCACGAGGTGATCGCCGATTTCTTCCGGTTCACCGGGTACGAAGTTAATGACGCCGTCCGGCACGCCGGATTCAATTAAAATGTCGACAAACTTCGCGGCGATCACAGGGGTCGGCTCGGCCGGCTTTAACAAAACGGTATTGCCTGTCACCAGCGGGGCGACCGTTGTCCCCACCATGATGGCGCAGGCGAAATTCCATGGTGGAATGGTAACGGCCACACCAAGCGGCTGGTAGACATACTGGTTGTATTCTCCCTCACGGCTGTTAATGGGCTTGCCGTTTTTCAGCTCGAGCATTTGGCGGGCATAGTATTCAACGAAATCAATGGCTTCGGCCACATCAGCATCTGCTTCCTTCCAGGGCTTGCCGCCTTCTTTGACGAGTGTGGCCGACAATTCGTGCTTCCGGCGGCGCATTTTTGCGGCTGCCCGGAACATGACTTCCGCACGGGCGTTGGCACTTGTCGTTCTCCAGGACCGAAACGCTTCGCTGGCAGCATCGAAGGCCTGATTAATTAAGGCGGGATTGGCTTTGGAGACTCGGCCAACCACTTCTTTTTTATTAGCAGGATTGATGGAAACAAGCTTTTCGCCCGTGATAATCCGCTCGCCGCCAATAATCAGCGGGTAATCCTGACCGAGATGTTTTTCGACTTCTTTGATCGCGTCAGCAAATTCCTTGCGGTTCTGCTCATTCGTAAAATCCGTAAAGGGTTCATGACGGTAGGTTGTATACATTTGAAAGCCTCCTATTATTAAAGTTCAGCAAGCACTTCTTCAATTCGTTCAGCCGCCCAGTCGAGATCCTCCTTTGAAATAACGAGCGGCGGCGCGAATCGGATGACAGTTTCGTGTGTTTCTTTACAGAGAATTCCTTTGTCTTTTAACTGCTCACAGCAGGCACGCGCCGGAATGTCGAGCTCGATGCCGATAAACAGCCCTCTGCCTCTTACTTCTTTAATATGAGGGTTAGTGATAGCAGCGAGTTTTCGTTTGAAATGCTCTCCGAGTTCGAGTGAACGGGAGGCAAGCTGCTGCTCTTCGATCACTTCAAGAGAAGCAATTGCTACTGCGCAGGCGAGGGGGTTGCCGCCGAACGTAGATCCGTGGGACCCAGGGGTGAAAACGCCAAGGATATCCTCGTCGGCAGCTACGCATGATATAGGAAAAACGCCGCCGCCGAGTGCTTTTCCAAGAATGTAGATATCAGGAGTAACCCCCTCCCAGTCGCATGCGAACGTTTTACCGGCGCGCCCGAGGCCGGATTGAATTTCATCGGCGGCAAACAGCACCCGGTGGGTCCGGCACAGCTCGTACGCCTGCTGCAAAAATCCTTCAGGGGGTATTACAATCCCGGCTTCCCCCTGAATAGGCTCAACCAAAAACCCGGCTGTATGAGGGGTGATAGCTTTTTCAAGCGCCTTGAGATCTCCATACGGTACGATTTTAATACCCGGGAGCATCGGGCCGAAGCCCCGTTTGTATTCCTCTTCCGAAGAGAGGGACACAGCGCTCATCGTGCGTCCGTGAAAGTTTCCCTCGCATGCAATAATTTCCGCCCGTCCTTCCGGAATTCCTTTCGTTTCATAGCCCCAGCGGCGAATCGCTTTGACTGCTGTTTCTACTGCTTCAGCCCCGGTGTTCATGGGAAGCACCATGTTCTTGCTGGTTAAGGCTGACACTTTGTCATAAAAAGGAGCAAGCTGATCATTATGAAATGCCCGGGAGGTAAGCGTCACCCGGTCAGCCTGGTCTTTCAGGGCGTGAATAATTTTGGGGTGGCGGTGGCCCTGATTGACAGCAGAGTATGCACTCAGCATGTCAATATAGGAGCGGCCTTCCGGATCCTTCACCCATATGCCCTCCGCTTCAGTAATAACAATAGGAAGCGGTGTATAATTTCGGGCACCGTGTTTATCGTTTTGATCGATAATCTGACTCGAGGACATTATTTCTGCCATGCATACCCACTCCTAAAGTAAGGTTACTGTAAAAGTTGCAAGAACTGTGCCAACTTCGGAAGAGCCCGCAGCAGGGAGCGGCTGGTGAAAAAGAGTGGGAGATGAAAAAAATTTTGCACTCATTGATTAATTTTTTTGCACTTTTTTGAAAATTGAATTGCAGTAATTATCCACAGAAAAATTCTGAAATAATGGAGGAAATAAAGAATAGATTTTAAATTAGAACATTATGTGAATATTTTCACAAACTTATTGTGTGAACGGATTGCCTAAGGTATGCTCTATATGTGAAATGATTCACATATAGAGATGGAGAGAAGGAAGGGATTTTCATGTTTGTGGAAACGTACGATCCGTTTCAAAATATTGTTTTTTCTGCTCTGGCGGCTGCCATACCGATTTTGCTGTTTCTGGTATGCTTGACGCTTTTTAAAATGAAAGGCATCTATGCGGCTCTGCTTACGCTCGGCGTTACCTTTGTAATAGCAATGGGAGTTTTTGGCCTGCCACTTGCGCAGAGCGGCGGAGCAGTGACGGAAGGAATTGTGCAGGGGCTGTTTCCAATCGGTTATATTATTATCATGGCCGTGTGGCTGTATAAAGTATCAGTCGCTTCGGGGAAATTTCAGACAATCCAAAACAGCATCGCTTCAATTTCCGCGGACCAGCGGGTGCAATTATTATTAATAGGTTTTTGTTTTAATGCCTTTCTGGAAGGCGCTGCTGGATTTGGTGTACCAATTGCTATTTGTGCCGTGCTTCTCGTTCAACTCGGGTTTCAGCCACTTCAGGCAGCCATGCTTTGCCTGATCGCTAACGGCGCAGCCGGAGCTTTTGGTGCGATCGGAGTACCGGTTGGTATTATTGATACGCTTCAGCTTGAAGGGGTCACTGCCATGGACGTTTCACAGATGACCGCACTCACGCTTCCGTTAGTAAACTTCAGCATTCCGTTCTTACTGATATTTCTTCTGGATGGATTAAAAGGCGTCAAAGAAACTCTCCCGGCGATTTTAGTGACGGCTGTAACATATACGGTGCTTCAGGCAGTGATTACGATTACTGCTGGTCCTGAGCTTGCCAATATTATTCCTTCCCTGGCAGCGATGGGGGCTCTTGCTATTCTCCAGCGGTTCTGGCGTCCGATTAATATTTTCCGCCTTGATGGTAACGTGTACGTGCAGGCTGAACCGAAAGCGAAAGGGTCGTGGAGAAAGGTAGTGTTTGCCTGGTCGCCGTTTTACCTGCTGACGATTTTTATCATGATATGGAGCTTTCCGGGATTTAAAGCACTTTTTGAAGACAATGGCATGCTTTCCCCTGCGGTGCTTGGTTTTATTCTTCCTGGAACATACAGCAGCTCCGCGGGCCAGGGAATTGTATTTAACCTGAACTTTATCGGGGCTACAGGTACAGCGATTCTGCTGGCGGTGCTCGTCACAGTGCTGTTTGCCAAAAATATGAGCTGGTCCAGGGCGCAGGCAGAATTAATGCAGACGGTAAAAGAGCTGTGGCTGCCCATCGTCACCATTTGTGCCATTCTTGCAGTAGCTAAGCTTGCTACCTATGGCGGGCTGACAATGGCTATGGGGGAAGCGGCTGCTATGACAGGAAACATTTTCCCGTTTCTCTCACCGGTGCTTGGCTGGATTGGAGTATTTATGACAGGATCGGTCGTAAATAATAATACACTTTTTGCTTCTATTCAAACAACGGCTGCCTCGGGAGTCGGTGTCGACGGGGCGCTTCTGGTAGCGGCGAACACAGCCGGGGGCGTAATGGCGAAGCTCATCTCTCCGCAGTCCATTGCCATTGCGACTGCCGCTGTAGGACAGACAGGTCAGGAAGGGCAATTAATGAAAATGACGCTTAAATACAGCCTGTACCTTTTGTTATTTGTCTGCCTGTGGACCTTTGGTCTAAGTCTATTTATTCATTAAATCGGTTAGGCGAAATAAAAAAACACAGCAAAAAGGACCGGCTTTTCAGCTTCGGTCCTTTTTATTTCCCGGGCAATAAACAAGTTCATTCTGATCAGCCTGAAATGGGAGGGCTGCTTTTGGTTCTCCAATCAAGTATCCCTGGGCCAGGTCAAACCCAAGTTCGCGCACACAGTTTAATTCTTCAGAACGCTCGATTCCCTCGGCCAGTGTAATAATACCGTGGCTCCCCGCGCGTGAAATGATTTTTTCCAGCCGCTGCTGCTTTTTAAGTTCCCGATCACAATAGTCGACAAGCGAACGGTCGATTTTTACGTAATGCGGCTGGAGCTCCTCCATAACGTCAATCGTCGAGTAGCCTGCCCCGAGATCATCTAGAGCTACGCGTACACCGTGCGATTGAAAGATTTGAAAAATACGAAGCAGGTGTTCGAGATTATCAAACTTCTCTGTTTCCACCACTTCAAACACAAGGTCCTTCGTGGAAATACCTAAGCTCCGGGCTGTGGCAAATGTAGAAAGCAGACAGTGATCGGGATCATAGATTGAAGAGGGCAGAAAGTTAATAAACCGTTTGATGCCAGGCTTTAAATATTTGGCACTTGTTTTAATAGACGCGATGCGCGCCCGATTGTCTAAAAGCGACTGCAGACCGCTCTGCTGGGAGAAAGAAAACAGCTGATCCGGCCGGAACTGGGCAGCTTCTGCCTGCGAACGCATGAGGAATTCGTATCCCATTACTTCACCGGTATTCAATTGAATAATCGGCTGCATGTGGTGAGTAAACTGCTGATTATTGATAACGGTCATGAATGAGGGACGGGAAATCCGTTCTTTCAGCTGAGGAAAATTAATCATGTTTGCATGAGCCTGTTGATCTTTATCTGTCCAGGCACCTTTTAACCCGGCTAGGTCTTCGGGAAGGGCACGTTCAATGAAATCCAGAAAAGGACTGAGTGTCTGGACAGCAGAATAGTAATAATAAAGCGTATTATCCTGAATGCAGGAATTGTAACCGTTCTGGAGCATATGATAACGAAGCTCACGGAGCACACTGAAGGATGTATGAGTGAACAACAGATACCCGGAAGATTCCAAAGCAGGCAGTGCTGTGCAACTGGAGCATTGATTCATGATCTTAGGTCCTCCTATTCAAAACGTACGCTTGTATAGCTTTATTTCTCTCTATTTTATCGGGTTCCAAAAGAAATTGTTGAAAAAAACATAAAAAAAAACAGAGAAAAGGAGGATTTCCTTTCTCTGCAGCGTATTACTGTGCTTCTTTTTTTGTTTCACTTTCTATGGAAGAGGAGGCTGTAATTCCCTGATTTTGTGCCATTGCTTTGGCTGCTTTCGGCGCGAGCCAGAGTGTTGGCAGCAGAATAAGGGAAACAGGGACGGCTGTTACTACAATAAATGACTGCAGGGCGTCCACACTTCCTTCACCGATAAACAACAGACAGGCAGCTACGGCTCCCATAATAACCACCCAGAATACACGAATGGCAGGATGAGGCTCTTCGCTGTCACTGACTACAATTGAAATTGTGTAGGACATAGAATCCGTCGTAGTCACCACAAAAAGAATAGTGACTAATAGAAAGCAGAAGGCGATAAAGGTTCCGAGCGGCAGCTGCTGTACGATAGCCATCATCGAAGCTGGCATGCCTGATTCAAACAGGGCGTCTGAAACTGATCCCGGATTATTTAATTCATAAAAGATGCCCGAGCCGCCAACGATGGTAAACCAGAAGTTTGTTACGAGCGGGGCGATAATAGACACGGCGAGGATCAGCTGCCGGATCGTTCTGCCACGGGAAATTCTCGTGATGAAAATAGCCATCATCGGCCCATAGCCTAAAAACCATCCCCAGAAAAAGACCGTCCATAAACCGAGCCACTCATTGCTTCCGCGAAAGCTGCTCATCTGTGCAAATTCCTGCGTGTACACTCCAAATGAAGAGATAAAGGCGTCTAAAATGAAACCGCCCGGACCAATAAGCAATATAAATAAAATCAAAACGATCGTAAACCATACGTTAAACCGGCTCAAAAGCTGAATCCCTTTATGAATACCGGTGACGGCGGATATAGAAGCAATAGCTACAAGCCCGGCAATAATCATAAACTGGGTCGGGTAATTATTGGGGATCCCCATGAGGGTCTCAAAACCGTAGCCTGCCTGAGTGCCTAAAAAGCCAATAGGACCAATAGTACCGGCAGCGACCGAAACGATCGAACACACATCCACGATGGTACCAAGCGGACTGTGAACAGCGATTTTTTCGCCGAAGACCGGATAAAGGAGCGTCCGCGGACGAAGAGGCATGCCTTTATCATAATGAGCATGCATTAACACTATGGTGCTCAGTGTTCCGAGAATAGCCCAGGCGAGAAAGCCCCAGTGTAGAAAGCTTTGAGCGAGCGCAGGCTGTACTGCTTCGGAGGAGCTGCTTTCAAGCCCGGAGAATACCGGGGGAAGATCCATAAAATGATAAATAGGCTCCGCTGCGGCCCAGAAAACACCACCGCCAGCCAGCAGGGTACACATAATGATGGAAAGCCATTTAAAATAGCTGAATTCCGGTACGGCTAAATTTCCAAGGCGTACATGTCCGTATTTCGAAAAGCCGATGTAGAGTCCGATGAAAAAAGTGGCAAGTAAAAGAATCTGCCAAAAGGCTCCGAAAAAGACAACAGCCCAGTTAAAGGTGGTCGTGACAAACTGGCCGACAGCTCCAGCGTTAATAAGAGAAAAAACGACAAATAAAATCAACAGTCCACCGCTTAAAAGCGTGACCGGCCAGTCATTGTTTTTCCAATGATTTGGGGGTTGTGAAGACACAAATATTCCTACTTTCTTTTATATATGGAGTAAAGATTTATGCAGGCAGAGAAACGCCGGGACAGGGGGAGCGGTTTTCAGCAGCCGGACACAAAGAACATATCTTAGTAGAACCGATGGGCTTCGTCAATAAAAAAGCCCACAATTTTAGTAAAAGCCTTGGCTTTGAAGGTGAAAAATCACTTTTTAATAGTTCCTCCTTCTGTATTAATACAGAAGGGATTTGAAGAATAGTTTATTTAAAAGAGAAAAACTATTTAAACAAGGGATGCGGAGCCTCTATTAAAGAAGGAAATAAAAATTTCAAAAAATTATTATAAAACAGTTGACGAAAAATACATACTGTTATAATATAGTCTCAACAAAGCAAATTGTACTATAACAGAAAGCGCAGCTGCATTTCCAATTTGTTTAATCTGAAGAAAAAGGAGAGAGACATATGATTCGTCAGGAAGATGTAAAGCAGATGGAAGAAGCCTGGGAGAACGAGGAACGGTGGAAAGGGATTACACGCCCCTACTCGGCAGAGGATGTGCTGAAGCTTCGTGGCTCGATCAAAGTAGAATATACACTCGCTGATATGGGAGCAAATCGTCTTTGGAATTTAATGCAGGAGGACCCGTTCGTCCGGGCGCTTGGTGCCCTTACAGGCAATCAGGCTGTACAGCAGGTGAAAGCAGGATTGAAAGCAATTTATTTAAGCGGCTGGCAGGTTGCCGCTGACGCTAACCTCTCCGGCCATATGTATCCGGATCAGAGCTTATATCCCGCCAACAGTGTTCCGCACGTAGTGCAGCGTATCAACCAGGCACTGCAGCGGGCGGATCAGATTGAACATCTCGAAGGAAACGATGAAACAAACTTTTTTGCTCCAATCGTAGCTGACGGAGAAGCAGGATTTGGCGGCCGGCTGAACGTGTTTGAATTAACCAAATCGATGATCGAGGCAGGAGCCGCGGGTGTTCATTTTGAAGACCAGCTTGCATCCGAAAAGAAGTGCGGTCACCTGGGCGGAAAGGTATTAATACCGACAAGCACGGCTATTCAAAATCTCATTTCGGCAAGACTTGCAGCAGACGTGATGGGAGTGCCGACAATTATCGTGGCCAGAACCGATGCAAACGCGGCCGATCTGCTTACAAGCGACATCGACGCCTATGATCACTCATTTATCCGAAGCAACGAACGGACCGAGGAAGGCTTTTACCGCACAAACAACGGGCTGGACCAGGCGATTGCAAGGGGACTTGCTTACGCACCGTACGCCGATCTTGTCTGGTGCGAAACCTCTGAACCAAACCTTGAGGAAGCACAGAAATTTGCAGATGCGATTCACGAAAAATTCCCGGGAAAAATGCTTGCCTACAATTGCTCGCCTTCCTTTAACTGGAAAGCAAAGCTGAGTGACGAAGAAATTGAAACCTTCCAGGAGCGGCTTGGCGAGATGGGCTACAAGTTTCAGTTTGTTACTCTGGCCGGCTTCCATGCTCTTAACAACAGCATGTTTGAACTGGCTGGCGGCTATAAAGAACGCGGCATGGGAGCTTATTCCGAGCTTCAGCAAAAGGAATTTGCCAACGAAGACCATGGCTACACAGCAACGCGTCACCAACGTGAGGTTGGTACAGGATACTTCGACCAGGTAGCAACTACCATTTCAAGCGGAAAATCATCCACGACAGCGATGAAGGGATCGACAGAATCGAGTCAGTTCAGCCGTTAATTATTAAAAAATCATGAGGAGGTTTTTCCAATGAGAGAAACGACGATGGAGTATCAAAGAGAAATACCGACAATGATTTGCAGCGACTGCGGAAGCGAAATGACAGAGCATCAGGAAACACCAATGATCCAGTGTGATCACTGCTTAAGCAAAATCGAAGAATAGCAGAAAAGATACGGCCGGTGCCCCGCGTTACAGCAGGGCGCCGGCTTTTTCTGTATACATATGTAATAGAACGGCCTGAATGCGGGTGTGCAAAAAAGACCCTCAGGCTTTCCGCTTTAGGGAAAGCCTGAGGATGGAGAAAGGAGGCTATTTGGCTTCTGCTTTTAAACGATCCTTAGCTTCTCTGCGGCGTCTGTGCAAAATAGGCTCGGTGTAGCCGTTTGGCTGGTTGTATCCCTGGAATACTAAATCGCAAGCGGCCTGAAAGGCGGTTGACTGCTCAAAATCCGGACTCATCGGGCGGTATTCGGGATCGTGGGCATTTTGTTCATCTACAACAGCGGCCATTCGTTTGAATGTTTCCATTACCTGCTGCCTGGAGCAAATGTGATGATGAAGCCAGTTGGCAATGTGCTGGCTGGAGATGCGAAGCGTTGCCCGGTCTTCCATAAGTGCAACGTTGTTGATATCCGGCACCTTAGAGCAGCCGATACCAAGCTCGACCCAGCGTACAACATATCCAAGAATACCCTGAGCGTTATTATCGAGCTCCTCCTGCACCTCGGCGGAGGACCAGTCAGCATTAGCGGCAGTGGGTATAGTTAAAATAGAATCAAGATGAGATTCAGATAACTGCTTTAAATCCTTTTGAACCTTCGGAACATCAACCTGGTGATAATGAAGAGCATGCAGCGTGGCCGCCGTTGGAGACGGTACCCAGGCGGTGGACGCCCCAGCTTTTAATTGCCCGTCTTTCTGATCCATCATGGCTGCCAGCTGCTCGGGCATGGCCCACATGCCTTTACCGATCTGGGCACGCTGTTCAAAACCGGTGGCAAGTCCGGTCTGTACGTTTGATTTTTCGTAGCTTCCGAGCCAGGCAGAGGTTTTCATTTCGCCTTTCCTGATCATCGCTCCTGCCTCCATGGAGGTATGAATTTCATCTCCGGTCCGGTCCAGGAAGCCTGTATTAATGAACATTACCCGGTCTTTTACTTCCCTGATGCAGGCCTTCAGGTTTATCGTTGTTCTTCGTTCCTCGTCCATAACGCCTATTTTCAAGGTGTGGCGTTCGAGGTGGAGCATATCTTCAATCCGGTCAAACAGCTTGTTTGCAAAGGCAGCTTCTTTAGAACCATGCATTTTTGGCTTAACAATATAGATGGAACCTTCGCGGGAGTTTCCGTATTTTCCGTTTCCAAGCAGGTCGTGTTTGGAGATAAGGCTCGTAATGACGCCATCCATAATGCCTTCAGGAATTTCTTCTTCCCTTTCATTTAATATGGCATCGGTTGTCATCAAATGGCCGACGTTCCGGTTCAGCATCAGAGAGCGGCCTGACAGAGTAAATTCTTCGCCGAAAGGAGACGTATAGCTGCGGTCCGGATTCATAATGCGTGTCACTGTTTTATCGCCTTTTTGAAACCGGGCGTTAATATCTCCTTTAATGAGACCGAGCCAGTTGCGGTAAACCAGTGTTTTATCTTCAGCATCTACAGCAGCTACAGAATCCTCGCAATCCATAATAGTTGTAAGCGCAGACTCTACAGCCACATCTTTTACTCCGGCCGGGTCGGTTTTACCAATCGGGTGACTATAGTCAATTTGAATTTCGATATGCAGCCGGTGGTGCTTTAAAAGCACAGCTACCGGACGGGCGCTTGCGCCCTGGTAGCCTGAGAATTGTTCAGGACGTTGAAGCTGCCCCTTGCTGCCATCCTGAAAGGATATTTCGAGGCCCCCGTTTTCAATAGAATAGCTGACCGCGTCCTTGTGGGAACGGCTGCGAAGTGGAAAGTATTCGTCCAAAAATTGCTTAGCATAAGCAACAACCTTTTCCCCGCGTACAGGATTGTAGGGTTGCTGCTGCTCCGCTCCGTCCTCTTCATTGATGATATCGCTTCCATATAAAGCATCGTAAAGGCTTCCCCAGCGGGCATTAGCTGCGTTAATGGCAAAGCGTTCGTTGCTGATGGGGACGACAAGCTGCGGCCCGGCCTGCATGGAAATCTCTTCGTCCGTGTGTTCCGTGGCAATTTGAAAATCATCCGGCTCTGGTTCAAGGTAGCCGATTCTTTCAAGAAATGTTCGGTACTGATCCGGGTCCCGCTGAGGGTGAGCCTGATGCCATTCGTGAATCTGGTTCTGCAGATTGTCTCTCGTGTGCAGAAGCACTTCGTTTTCAGGGGTCAGATCATGAACTATCTGACCGAATTCCTGCCAAAACTGCTTTTGTTCCAGTCCGGAGCCGGGAAGGACTTCTTCATTAATAAATTGATATAAAGAAGGGTGCACATGAAGTCTGCCTGCCGATCGGTACGTGTTCATATTATTCCTCCTTCAAGGTAAGAGAACAGAAAAAGCTGCTCCCAGAATATAATACCATTGTATTATAACAGTTATATAAATATCAACACTGTTATATAAAATTATAAAACTTCGTCAAACAAAATTTTTTTTAGTATAGTGAAAGCATTGTGAATTAAATTTAAGAAACGTATTTTATGATTGTACCCACAATGGCATTGGGAGTAGTATTTCCCGTTGGAATATTTGTGATGGAGTGAAATTAGAAATAACCAGGTCTTATGCTGAGGCTGATAGCGAAATGAGGTATACATGGGCCTGGAAACGGGATAGAATAACTAATGTATACAGAAGCTGTGAAATTGTATGCGGATGCAAGATCCAATTCAAGCAGAAAGGTGTTCCTTCTATATGATTCAGAATCCTAAAGGAAAAGAGCGGATCGGTCTGGCGCTGATTCTTAGTATGCTTGCAATTCTCGGGCCGCTCAATATTGATATGTATCTGCCAAGCTTCCCGGGAATAGCGGCAGATTTAAACGCCCGTGCCTCCATGGTGCAGCTTAGTTTAACTGCCTGTCTTGTTGGTCTTGCAGTCGGTCAGGTGATCGTCGGCCCGATTAGTGATGCAAAAGGGAGAAGAAAGCCGCTGCTGGTTTCTATTACGCTGTTTGCGGCTGCTTCGTTTATTTGTGCAATTGCACCGAATATATACATATTGATTGCTGCAAGGCTGCTGCAGGGCTTAACTGCTTCTGCCGGCATTGTCGTTTCAAGGGCGGTGGTGAGAGACATTTTCAGTGGAAAGGAACTGACCCAGTTCTTTTCACTGTTGATGGTTATTAACGCCATCGCCCCTATGGCCGCTCCGATGATTGGAGGCGCCATTTTACTCCTCCCATTTTCAGAGTGGTCGACAATTTTCCTTTTTCTCGCGGTCGTCGGGCTTGCCATCGTAATTACCATCGGTTTTCGGCTTGAAGAGACCCTTCCGGAAGAAAAAAGAACGCCGAGCTCACTCAAATATACGATCCGCACCATTGGTGATTTGTGGAAGGATCGTTCTTTTATCGGGTACGCATTAACGCTTGGCTTCGTGCACGGGGGCAGCTTCGCCTACGTTTCCGGCACGCCATTTGTGTATCAGGAGATTTACGGGGTCTCAGCCCAGGTGTTCAGTGTATTATTTGGCATTAATGGCCTGGCTATTATCACCGGCAGTTTTTTAATCGGCCGGCTGGCCGGCATTATTGCTGAACGAAAACTACTTCGCACGGCGGTGATCACGGCAGTAAGTGCGAGTTCTTTTCTTCTCGCGATGACAATCATTGAAGGCCCGCTCGCGCTGCTCGTCATCCCTATTTTCATTTACATGACAGCGATGGGGATGGTGCTGACAAGCTCGTTTACGCTGGCGATTGCCAAACAGGGCCACCGGGCAGGAAGTGCAAGTGCGCTGCTCGGCATGCTTCCGCTTTTGATAGGTTCAATAGTTTCCCCGCTTGCCGGCATTGATGAAACGACAGCCGTGCCGATGGGAGCTATTATGTTTATTACGACCGTATTTGGACTGACGGCGTTCAGCACGCTCAGTGAACGCCCGCAGAAAAAATAAAATAAAGCCGGTACGCTGTGTTGGAAGCGTACCGGCTTTGTATAGCAAAGCATTTTAGGATTGAATGTTTTTTAATTTTTCCGGTGTTACATCGTTACCTTCCGGATCCTGCACGGTGGTGGTGAGCAGTGTCTCTTCCATCGACCCGCGGATCATTTGAAGGTACTCTTCACGAAGCTGCTTCTGCTCCAGCTGCTCTTGTGCAGTCAGTCCCTGATTTACTTTTTTTCTCGCCAGTTCGTTAATGCGAGGAAGCGTTGCGATCATGTGAATTCCCCTTTCGCTTTATACCCATACATGTATATGGTATAAAAATAGTATAGCAGAAGCCTGCTGCATATGCAAACCACAAGCAGCAGGCGGAGCTCTTAATGCTTCAATTCCTGAAATTTAGTGACGGCCTCCACACGATTGCTTACTTCAAGCTTATCAAATATAACAGAAATATAGTTTCTCACAGTACCATTGGTAAGAGACAGCTGCCGGGCTATGGCCGTGGTGCTTTTTCCCTCTGCGATTAACGCAAGTACTTCTTCTTCACGTTTGGTAAGCGTGGCGGCATTGTTATATGCAAGATCCACCAGATCAGGGGAATAGACCTTTCTGCCGCTCATAATAATACGGATAGACTGGGCCAGTTCTTCGCTCGGGCTGTCCTTTAAAAGATAGCCGCTGATTCCTGCTTTTCGTGCCCGCTCAAAATAACCGGTGCGTGCGAAGGTGGTAAGAATAATAATTTTGCACGTACTTTCCTTTAACTCCTCAGCAGCCTCTAACCCGCTTTTTACCGGCATTTCAATGTCCATAATACATATATCAGGCTGTTCTTTATCAATAAGGGCCAAGGCTTCCTGTCCATTTTCTGCTTTACCGACGACTTCCATATCTTCTTCTAAATCGAGAAGAGAACCAAGGGCTCCTAAAAGCATCTGCTGATCCTCCACGATCACTATTCTTATCATAGCGGGCGGCCTCTCCTTTATTTAATTTGTTGAACGACCAGAGGTACTTGAATATCAAGCTTTGTGCCTTCGGAAGAATAATAGTTAAACTGGCCGTTGATGAAGCCGAGGCGTTCTTTAATGCCCTGCAGGCCGCTTTCGGACCAGGATTTCTGATCGGAGGAAATGCCTTTGCCATCATCTTCGACTGTGAGGGAAAGGCTGGTTGTAGATTGATCGATCGTAATATAACAGTTTGCTGCTTCACTGTGTTTGACAACATTGGTCACAGCTTCCTTTAAGCACATGCTAAGCACGTTCTCAATGAGAGGAGGAGCTTCGTGAAAGCTGGCGCTGCCCTTTACATGAAGAGTAATACCTGCAGCCTGAAGAATTTCCTCCACGCGCAGAAGTTCGTCGCTCAACTTCGCACCTTTCATATCGGATACGAGCTCACGAACTTCTTTTAAAGCGGTGCGGGCGGTCTGATGAATATCAGTTAATTCCGCCTGGGTCCGTTCAGGTTTAGTATCTATTAATTTTCCGGCGAGTTCACTTTTCAAACCAATTAACGAAAGCTTCTGTCCAAGAGTATCGTGCAGATCTCTGGCAATACGCTGCCGTTCTTCGAGAACAACGAGCTGGGAGATGCGTTGGTTCGCTTCGTGAAGCTCAGTTTCAAGCTTTTCGCGTTTGTTTCGGTTGTAGATATTAAAAGGAAGAAGAATAACCCCGATGACACTGATGGCAATAAAGGGAAGCTGCATCATAAACAGCTCGTTTTGAACGTAAAAGCCGATGACAACAGCGGCCAGGGTAGTAAGAAGGTGGAGAATGTACAGGGTAAGGAAGCCTGCCTTATGCTGAATATTACCAATAAAGAAGGCTAAAAACAGGGAAAAATAAACATAACCAAAATAAAGGGTCATGCCGATACTGATAAGCATTTCAATGCCCACAGATAAATAAACCGTCCAGCCCTTTTTAATAAAGGATAAACGATAGGTCGTAAAAAACAGAAGAATCATAAAGACACCAAGGATAATTTCAAAATACGTGGCAGACCGGATAATAAAATAAAAGGGGAGCAAGCAAAAAATGATCCATGCGTACAGGCTGAGGCCGGTGCTCTTTGGGAATATATCGAACCAGTTTTGCATAAACGGGCTCCTTTTTCATGAGGCGTCGTATTTCTTTAAATTAAGTATAACAAACCCCTCTCCGTAACAGAGAAGGGTTTGTTGTTAAGATTTTTTATCGGACGGGGAGGCTAACGGCTCTTTTGCCTGTCTTTTGCTCCGGATGTTCGCTTCTTTAAAGCTGACAAACGTATTGTTTGCTTCATCGTACAAACGGAACCGAATAGAGGTGAGGCTTGTACCCAGAGTGATTTTTGTAGCCTGCTGCAGTGGTTCAATGTTTTCATGGGTTTTTGCCAGATTATAGTTCGGTACACGCGGGCTGAGATGATGCACGTGATGGTAGCCGATATTGCCGGTAATCCACTGAAGCACTTTTGGAAGCTCGTAGTAAGAGCTTCCGTCTACTGCAGCCTTTACAAAGTCCCATTTATCTTCGTTTTCAAAGTAGGAGTCTTCAAACGTGTGTTGGACGTAAAATAACCAGATGCCGAGAAACCCTGCTGTAAAAAGCATAGGAATCTGAATGGTGAAAAAGGCAGCCCAGCCGACAAGCCAGATTAACAAAGCGTAAATAACTACAATAGAAATATTCGTGAAATACGTGTTCAGGCGTTCTTTTCGTTTGGCACCTTTACGGTTGAAGCGGTTTTCGACAAGAAACAGATAAAATGGCCCTAAAAAGAAAAGCACGAATGGGTTGCGATATAAGCGGTAGCTGAGTCGCAGCCATCTGCCGGCGTTTTGATATTCGTCGACGGTCATAACCCAAACATCTCCGGTGCCCCGTTTATCGAGGTTGCCGCTCGTGGAGTGGTGAATCATATGGCTTCTTTTCCATTTTGCATAAGAGAAGTGAGTAATGATCCCGGTTAATGTGCCGATTCGATCATTCGCCTTACTGCTTTTAAAAAATGAACCGTGCGTGCAGTCGTGAAAGATAATAAATGTACGGACGACAAAGCCTCCGGCAATAATTGCGAGGGCGACAGTAATAAAAGGAGAAATGGAATACGCTGCATACGCAAGCGCCCATAGGGCCAGTAAAGGAAGAATGGAGTTGCACAGCTGAATAATGCTTGCTTTATGGTCAGAATGAGCGTATGGGGCAGCGCTCTTTTTCAATTGCATTTGTTCTTGTCTGCTCATGGTTAATCGCTCCCTGTTTTATCGGGTATGTCTCTATTAATAGGGTATAAAATTTTGACTCCGGCTGTAAGTCATAGACGTCAGGGAGAAAAAATGACAAATGTCATATACGGGTTGAAATAAGTGAAAAATACGAAATATGTATAAAATCAGCCGGAAAACTCCGGGCAGACTAAAGCCTCTGAACGTTCAGGTGTTCAGAGGCTTTGGCTTTTATAAAGCGTAGTTTGCCTGCAGTGCGTGGGTCAGCTCGGAAACGATATCAATGTCTTTAAAGCTGATGCCAAGTTGGACGGCAGTCTGGGCCATCTCTGGTCGCATGCCGCACAGCGTAGTTTTCACGCCGACGAGCTTTAAGGCGGTGGCAAGCTGCATAATGCGCTGAGCGACAAACGTAGTGATATCACGAACGCCCGAAAGGTCAATGTACAGCCTCGTTAATTCGCTTTCGGTGCATTGCTTTAACGTATGCTCCACAATCACCTGGCCCCGCTGTTCATCGATATGGCCAATGAGCGGAAGCAGACCGGTTTTCTTTTGAATCAAAATGATCGGGGAGGAAAGCTCCAGAATCATAGCTTCTTTCAGCTGCATCTGTTCGTTCATATGATAAATGGCTTCCTTCATGAACGCCCGCCCGGCGTAATCGAAAGCCTGGAGTGCCTTGCGCTGCCAGTCGAGCACATGATCGACCGGAATTGCTTCCTCATACTGGTGAACAAACAGGCGGATCTGTTCTAAAATGGCGTTGCGGTAATAGGTGAATTCTTCCTGGATAGTGAGCATCGGCTGCCACATTTCTTTATTCTCTTCCACAATGGCACTGATTTTTTCTTCAAAATGCTCGTAAAATTGAGTTTCTTCTTCCCGGAATACATGCACAAGCTCCTGGGCAAAAACCTTTTTCATTTCTTCGAGTTTTTGATTTGTATAATCATCAGAAGCATTGCCAGAAGAGGAATCGGAAGACCATGTGCCACGCATGGTGTCTATATGTTCAATCAAATAATCATATAAGGAGCCGTCAGCTTTTTCCTGATTAAATTGCACGGGCATTATTCCTCCAAAGTAAAAGTATGGTGCAGAATGGTCTAATTATAGAGTCTGGAAGAGAAAGTCACAAGCCCTTTATCTGTATTCATACCACATAATCCCCATGGTTTCTGCTCCGCCGTGAACACCGATCACCGGACTGAGAGGGCAAAGATGAATGGAGAGCCCGGGGGAAAGCTCCTGCAGCTCTTTTTTCCATGCCTCTGCTTTACCTTTTGTTGTTGTATAAATAATGCTCAGGTCTTCGACCCGCGAGGATGCTATGGCATCTTGAGCAATCTGCAGAAGCCGATTTTCGGCCCGTTTTCGTGTGCGAATTTTTTCAAAAGGAACAATTTGGCCCCGTTCAAAGGTAAGAAGAGGATGAATCTTCAAGAGCGTTCCAAGAATCAGCTTTCCGCGGGAGATCCTTCCCCCTTTATGTGCCTGTTCAAGGCTTCCGAGGAGCAGGTAGCCTTTGGCATGCCCTGCCATCTCTGTTAACCGCTGCTGTATTTCCTCCGGCGTACTTCCTTCCTCTGCTAATTGTGATCCTCTCGTCAGCAGGGGGCGAATGCTGCCGGCACCCATCCCTGAATCCACTGTGAAGAGCGGAAATCCGGTCGTTTCTGCCGCGAGCTGGGCAGTTTGAAGAGTACCGCTCAGGTGACTGCTGATATGTATGGCGATTCCTGCGTCATAAGAACCCTTTAATTGTTCAAACAGTTCGGAAAAGCTTCCCACAGAAGGCTGGCTGGTTGTAGGGAAAGCTTCTTCATGCGGCAGGCGCTTATAAAATTCCTCCGTGGTAATCTCGACATTTTCTTTATAGCTTTCATTTTCAAACACAACAGATAAGGGAATAATATGAATATTATACTTTGCGGCTGTTTCCGGATCGATAGAACTGGTGCTGTCTGTGATCCAGGCTATACGCTGTGTCATCATCCACCTCTTTTTCATGTTAATTTGATAACGTTTTCACTATACAGATTCTGAGGCGGGATTTCGAATGAAACCCCGCCGGCTCCGTATAAAAACATTGGTAAAGAAAAACATGCCCGGGCCCGTGCAGGTGCCAGAACATGTTTAGTTAAAAAACAGGGCAATTAGGGAAAATCCAATTACGACAGTGAACAAAATCGTCATATGATTCAATGAAAAAATAAACATAGTAGTTGCCCATTTTTTGCTGTCCATCCGCCGGTAGCATATAAAGCTTGCTGCAAGCCAGGCTGCGCTTAATACAAAGGATACACCAACGATAAAGCTGCTGACAGGAAGGAAAAGAAAGCTCGATAGGGTCAGCAGAACAAGGTAAACGTTTGTCTGAATATAAGTCCGCCGGTTTCCCTTGATTACTGGAAGCATTGGGATATCTGCTGCTTTATACTCGTCGTGTCTTCGTATAGCGATAGCATAGAAGTGAGGCATCTGCCATAGAACCATAATAACGAAAAGGCCGAGAGCTGCCGGGTGGAAAAAATCATTAGAAATAGCAGCCCAGCCGATAAGCGGGGGCACTGCTCCGGAAATACTTCCGATTTCTGTATTGTAAATCGTGCGCCGCTTGCTCCACATCGTATATGGAACAACATAAAAGAATAAACCTATAAAGCCGAAGAAGGCTGCGAGCGGTGAAGCCGCATATAAAAAGCCCAATCCTGCAAGTGTCATAACAATTCCCAGTATAAGTGCATTTTTTAGCTGCATCCGGCCAGTCGCCGTAGGGCGGTTTTTCGTCCGGTCCATAATCTTATCGATATCGCGGTCGTATAAGTTGTTAAACGTGCCGGCGGCGCCGATAACAAGACCCGAGCCGAGCGTGGCAAGGACTATCGCTCCGATTTTATCGGAAAAAGCGATGTTGTGAATATATAAAGCAAGGGTAATCCCTGCAAACATAACGATTAAATTGGATTTGATAATACCTGTTTTAATCGTTTCCGCCAGTACTTTACGAAGTGCCTGTTTCGGGGCAGCGAGGGATCCTTGTTGAACCGTGCGTTCGATATTTTCCGATTTCATTTTATTCCCCCCAACCGTGTTCATCCGATACTAATGTATCACATATGTCGTAAAAATTAGAGATATTGACGAAAAAGTTCGCTATCTTGTCAATTGTTTGTGAACGATTCATGACAAATTATTGTATAAATGTACTTCGTACTTTCAGCAAACAAAATTATATTCTCACATTAACGGCGTATTGGCAAGTGTTACTTCCCGGCTCGAGCCGGCAGAGCAACCATGAAAATGATGGTCTCTGCACTTATTCCGGGCTGCCCGTACAAAAGCCGTCCGGCAGGGGACGGCATGAGTATCAGCTGCTTTTCGTTTTTAATTCATGGAGCATTTCATGCACAGCATGAGCGACTCCGTGTTCGGTATTTGTTTTTGTGGAAAAACCACATGCCTTTTTAATTTCCGGAACGGCATTGCCCATGGCAACGCTTCGTCCTGCCATCTGGAGCATATTTAAATCGTTAAAATTATCCCCAAGAGCCATAACATCCTCAAGGGAGATCCCCCGCTCCAGCGCAAACTCCTGAAGTGCAAAGCCTTTTTGGGCCCGTACGTGGTTTAATTCAAGGTTGCCCATGCCTGAAGAAGTAAGAGCGAGCTCGTTATCACCCCGGAGATCGTATTTCATCTGTTCGAGCACGGAAGCCTCTGAAGAAAAGGCGAGCATTTTATACACATCGATGTCCTCGTAGTCGAGTATTGAGAAGAAATCATCGGTGAACTGGAAATTTTCATCCTCAAGCCGGCGCTCAGCATACTGCTGTGCTGCAGCTCTCGTCAGCTCGGGGTGCGCGGTCTGCAGCATTCCCACAACCACATTCATATACGCTTCTCTTGAAGGCGCAAAGATACCATGACTGGTAAAAAGTTCAATATAAGAACCGGCAGCGTGATTCACGGTTAAAATCCTCTCACAGGAGCTTTCTGTGATTGGGGCAGAACGCTGTATTTCCTGCCGGTTTTTGTAAGTGACGGCCCCGTTCATGCTGATAATTGGGTAGGAAAGGCCGGCGGACTCCAATGGCCTGTGTGCTGCTTCGTAGGTCCTCCCTGTGGCGATGACAATATCAATGCCGTGTGCCGAAGCACTCTGCAGAGCTTCGGCGTTGTCTTTACTGATTTCTCCATTCTGATCCAGCAATGTACCGTCCATATCCGTTGCAATTAGTTTCATTTCTTCTCCTCCGATATGCGTTCGATCTGTTGATCCGTCTTAATTGGTATCTTCTATTATCGAACACTTTATCTGAGTCATCAACTTTTTTGTTTTCAGCAGGAAGATTGGCATCATAAAAACATCGACAGCTTATCTTACAAGGTAATTGAAGAATTCGTAAGGTTTCTACAAACTGATAGTAGCTTGTAAAGATTTCGGAAAACATATTTCGCTCTGCGGGAGGGCGGTGCCTGACATGAAAAAGCAGCATGTAGTCATTATAGGAGGAGGGCTTGCAGCTATCCGGTTAATGGAACAACTGCGTGAACGGTCGGCCCGGGTGCATATTTCTATTTTCAGTAAAGAAAAAACGCTGCCGTACAACCGGATCCAGCTTTCCTCCTATTTAAATGGAGAAATAACAGAGGACGATTTAACAACCTATACAAATAAATGGTTCCGCCGGAACAATATATCCTTTCATCCGGGAGAAACGGTGCAGAATGTGTTAAAGGATGAAAAGAAAATCATAACAGCCAGCGGAGAGCACTCCTATGACCATTTAGTTTTTGCCACGGGGTCATCGCCGCTGATTCCACCGGTGGAAGGGGTAGAAAAAGAAGGAGTATTTCCTTTTCGCACGCTTGAGGACTGCCGCAGGCTCGTTAAAGCAGCTGGGCAGAAGCGTCGGATTCTGGTTATCGGAGGCGGCCTGCTAGGACTCGAAGCGGCTAACGGACTGAGCCGTTTCGATGCAGAAGTGACGGTCATACAGCGGGCGGACAATATTATGGACCGCCAGCTTGATCGGCAGTCTGCCGCCATGCTGCAGGGAAAGCTGGAACGGCGCGGCGTAAAATTTTTGCTGAGTAAAGACGTTACTTCCATTTTGGGACTCCGGAAGGTATCAGGAATTGCTTTTGGGGACGGGACACACATGGAAGCAGATATGGTCGTATTTGCGATCGGTATTCGTCCGCAGCTGAAGCTTGCAGAAGCGTCCGGTATTGAAACGAACCGTGGGATCATTGTGAATGATCGAATGGAGACGAGTGAAAAGCACATATACGCGATAGGCGAATGTATCGAACATGACGGCCGGACCTATGGTCTGGTGCAGCCGGTGAACGAACAGGCGGATGTGCTGGCCAGGCGTTTGAGCGGTGAGCATAAAGCCTATTATAAAGGTTCAAGTACCTCGGCAAAGCTGAAAATATCCGGAGTGGAATTGTTTTCTGTCGGCTCTCTGATCGAGGACGACGCTACAAAGTCATGGGTGCTCCATGATGAAGAAAACGAGCTTTATAAAAAGATTGTTTTTCGCCATAAAACGGTCCAGGGAGCTGTTCTTTACGGCAATACAACCAACAGCGATCTGTTAAAGAGCCTGGTGATGACGGACAAACCAATCAACGCTTCGGAGAAAAAACAGCTGCTGTCAGCAAGCAGTGAGCCGGCCGGCTTTCTGCTGCAGATGCCGGGTTCTGACACGGTATGTGCCTGTAATAATGTAAATAAAAATACGATTATCCAGGCCGTTCAGGAAAAAGAACTAACCACGCTGGATGAAGTGAAAACCTGTACGGGGGCTTCTACCTCCTGTGGGGGCTGCAGCAGCATGGCAGAGGGTCTGCTGAATCTTGCCCGTGAATGGAAAGTGGAGGCGGAAAATAAAACAGAAGCGCTGTGCGGGTGCACGGGGCTTGACCACCCGACGCTGATTAACCGGCTGATGGAAGTAAAACCATCGACGCCCGAAGAAGCGATGGATGCTTTAAACTGGAAAACGCCCGAAGGCTGCGAAATGTGCCGGCCTGCCATTGCTTACTATCTCTATATGATTCAAATGAAGCAGGGAGAGCTTTCAAGCAACGAAACACTGCCGTTCACCTATTCGCCGTACATTTCCCTCGAAGCGGATGGCACCTATACCCTGCAGCCGATCATGAAAGCAGGGATTATTTCTCCTGATCTGATCAAAAATCTAAATACTGTTATCGAAAAATACCAGTTGAGCTATTTTCATATTACAGCTGACGGACGCATACAGCTTCCATATGTCGAAGACGAAGATGTGGTGGAAGTATGTGACAGCCTGGATATTCCTCTTCTTAACTTTCCAGGTTTTCAGATGACGGCTGTACAGAGTGTATTCAAAGACCGGATCCGGGAGCGTCATAACCCCGGGATGGTACCATACGCCCTGGAGCTTGAGGAGCCGGTGGAAGCTGTTCCTTTTCCTGACACGCTCCGTTTTGTCATGCTGGAGGGATTTTCCATTCTTGAAGGAAATCACGTTGATGCCGGCCTGCTTAAAATGGAAGACAAGTGGGAGTTTCACATTCATTTTGAGGAAAAGTCTGTACTGTTGTTTTCAGCTCCCACCTTTATGGAAATAAAAGAATACATTTGGGCGCTTCTTCAATATTACCGGGAAACGGCGTTTTTTAAGGAATCATTTGCCCGGTGGTGCGGACGTATGACGATCATCCATATTCGGGAAGGATTGTTTGATCCGGATACCAGAGAGCAGCTGCTCCACCAGTTAAGTACTTGTTTGAAAAAGCCGCTGCCGTATCATTTTTCGATTCCAGAAGGGAGTACAGTTCATGAATGATTTCGGGTCCAATTACGGACGGACAATAGAGCCGACAGTTCTCGAAGAAAACCGGCATCAGGCTCAGTGCCCTTTCTGCAGCATGCAGTGTAAAAAGGAAGTAGTGGAGCAGATTACTACAAAAGGCATCAAATATAAAACCGTCGGTGTGGATAATCCCACCACGCACGGCCGGTTATGTGTCAAAGGTCACTCAGCCTACCAGCATGCGATTCATGAAGACCGGATTACAACTCCGATGAAAAAAGTGAACGGCCGGTTTAAATCTATTGAATGGGACGAAGCCCTGGATATTATTGAACAGCGAACGAAGGATATTCAGCAGACCTCCAGCAAAAATGCTTTATCGGTCTACGGCGGAGGCTCGCTTACGAATGAAGAATCCTATCTGCTCGGCAAGTTCGCCCGGGTCGGACTGCAGACAAAATACATCGATTACAACGGCCGGTTCTGCATGTCTTCTGCTGCCTCAGCGGCGACAAAGACGTTCGGGGTCGACCGCGGGTTTACCAACGGCATTGAGGAAATTCCAAACGCAAAATGCATCATACTCGCCGGCACTAATATTGCCGAATGCCAGCCGACCATCATGCCGTATTTTGAAGAGGCAAAACAAAACGGAGCCTTTATTATTGTGATCGATCCGCGAGTGACAGAAACAGCTAAAATGGCAGACCTGCATCTGCAGCTGAAGCCCGGGGAGGACTGGTCTTTAACGACCGCGCTTTTAAAAGTGATTTTTGATAAAAATCTGCAGAATAAAGAATTTCTGCAAAACCGCACAGAAGGCGCTGAAGAGCTTGAAGCGTACGTGCGCCAGTACAGCGTAGACGAGCTTGCGAAACGGGCAGATGTGCCCCGGGGCGATATTGAGCAGGCGGCTACGATATTTGCCGAAGCGGGTACAGGCATGATATTTACCGCCCGGGGGGTGGAACAGCAGATTGATGGGCATCAGGCTGTCCGTCATTTTATTAACCTGGCACTAATCTGCGGCCACATCGGCAAACCAGGTTCAGGATACGGGGCGATCACCGGTCAGGCAAACGGCCAGGGGGGCCGGGAGCACGGTCAAAAATCTGATCAGCTTCCGGGCTACCGCTCGATTGAAGATCCGAAAGCCAGGGAGCATATGGCGGCGGTTTGGAATGTGAACGAGAAGGATTTGCCCGGAAAAGGTGTTTCCGCCTACGAAATGATGCAGAAAACGCAGAACGGGGAAATTAAAGGAATGTTTTTAGTAGGATCCAATCCTATCGCTTCGAACCCGAATGCCTCTATTGTGAAGCAGGGACTGGAAGCACTTGATTTTTTAGTGGTCGTGGATTTATTTATCTCGGAAACGGCCGAATATGCCGATCTGGTTCTCCCGTCGACTGCGTATATTGAAGACGAAGGAACGCTTACAAATATGGAAGGGCGGGTGACCTGGAGACAGGGAGACCGCCCGGCTCCCGGCCAGGCAAAGCACGATTGGGAGATTTTATCGCTGATTGCTGCGCGTCTTGGCAAAGAGAAATGGTTCAGCTACCGCTCGGCGAAAGATATTTTCGAAGAGCTGCGTTTTGCTTCGAAAGGAGGGCCGGCTGATTATTACGGAATCACGTATGAACGGATTAAAAAGGAAAACGGCGTCTTCTGGCCATGCCCTTCTCCGGAAGAACAGGGAAGGCAGCGACTGTTTGATGAGTCGTTTGTGCATGACAGCGGCAGGGCCCGCTGCTTTACTCCGGAATACGGGGAAGAAATTATTAAAGAACGGCTGTCGGAGGCAAGGCCGCTGTATTTGACGACTGGAAGGGTTATGTCCCATTATCTGACCGGGGTTCAGACAGGAAAAAGCGCCAAATTAAATGCCCGTTATTTTGAATCATTCGTCGAAATTCATCCTGAAACAGCAGAAAAGTATGGCATTAAAGAAAACGACCTTGTCACCCTGGAATCTCTGCAGGGCTCTATTGTGGTTAGAAACCAGTGGTCGGAAAACATCCGGAAGGATACCATTTTCGTACCTTTTCACTGGGCGGGCAAACAGAACGTGAACCGGCTGATTGCGGGTACGCTGGACCCGGTCTGCCAGATGCCTGGCTTCAAGCTGGCAGCTGTGTCCATGAAGCCGGCAGAAGCCCAAAAACAAAAAGTATAATAGATGTAATGAAACGCTGCCGGCATCGGCAGTGTTCTTTTTTTGTACCGCGATGGTGTCTATTTAATAAATAAAAAACCAGCCTCCGTACCGGTTGTGAACGGCACGGGGGCTGGTCGGGGTTTGTGGCTGACATGGCAGGCAGTGGCCTCTACAGCCCGCGGAGCGTTCCTCTGGCAGAGACAAACGCTCCGCGGGCCGGCCTGGTAAACCAGGACCGGGCCCTCACTCAGCGGTCTTTATCAGAAACCTGACTGGCATAGGAAACGGCTTCCTTCGAGCGGATGGCCGCTCCTTTTGCTTTTTCCTTAAGCAGCTGATCTTCCTTCGAGAGATAATAGTCGTCGGCGAAGGAATTCTCCGGTTCTTCGAGTGTAAAGTAGCATATGATAAAGCTTATAAAAGCTCCTCCGGCCAGGATAAAGAAAAACTGACTTGGGGTGACGAACGTATAGAGCGTTAAATAGACACTTGCACCGATGCTTCCATATGCTCCGGTCATACCGGCCACCTGGCCGGTGACCCGTTTTTTTACCATTGGAACCATTGCAAAGGTGGCACCTTCGCCTCCCTGCACAAATAACGAAGTAAGAACTGTCATGAGAACAGCCAGTATGACCGGCCAGCCGGAGTTGATCATGCCCATGCCGCACATGCCAATCACAATACCGAACATATAAACGAGCATTACCTTGCGCCGGCTTCCAAGGCGGTCGGATAGTACACCGCCGAGCGGACGGGCAAGCAGGTTTACAAAGGCAAATGAAGCTGCAATCAGACCGGCTGTAGACGGCGTAAGAGAGAAGGTGAGCTGGAAAAACATAGGGAGCATGGATACAATCGCAAGTTCAGCGCCAAAGTTGGCGAAATAAGTACTGTTCAGAGCCCCGACATTTTTGAAGTTGTATTGATCGTCTTTTGCTATACCTTGTTTAATAATAGGAACGTTTACTTTTATGATCATGTAGATCTGATAAATCAACACGAGCCCTACAGCGATGAAAATACCGTACACAATAGAAGTGGAAATAAAGCCCATATCGAAGACTCTCCAGGCACTAAGAGCCACAGCGCCTCCGACAGGTATAGTCCAAAACATCAGTTGAGCCATATCCTTCCAGGAGCTCACTTCCATGGCGCCGGAGCGTTTCGGCTTAATAAGCGTATGGCCTTCCGGCGTGTCGCGGACGTTTAAGTAAAAAACAATACCATAAATAAAGCAGACAACCCCGGTGAAAGCAACCGCATATCTCCAGCTGTCATCGCCGCCGATAAGAGTGATGGCGAGCCACGGAAGAATGATAGCCCCCGCTGCTGAACCAAAATTGCCCCAGCCGCCGTAGATTCCTTCAGCAAAGCCCACATGCTTGGGTGGAAACCATTCTGCGATCATGCGGATACCGACAACGAAGCTTGCGCCAATACTTCCGAGTACAAGCCGGCTGATGGCAAGCTGCGCCCAGGTGCTGCCGAATGCAAAGATAAATGTAGGCACCGCCATAATAATCAATAGTGTGGAAAAGACGACCCGCGGGCCAAAGCGGTCGAGCAGCGAGCCGATAATGATTCGCGCCGGGATAGTCAGGGCTACGTTCATGATTCCGAGGGCGGCGATATGTTCAGTCGTCAGCCAACCAAGGTCAGCCATCATGGTGGTCGCAAGCGGAGCCATATTGTACCAGGCGAAAAATGAGATGAAGAACGCAAACCAGCAGAAGTGAAGAATTTTAATGCGTTCATCCTGAAAGCGAAAAAGGTCTTTAATAGTCAAAAGGAGAACCTCCTAAGATTAGGTGATTATTTTTGGTTTTTTTCAAAAAACAATTGAAAGTTAACGCGCGTGTACTTATTTCTCAGGAAGTTCGCCGATGCGGCCGAAGAAGTTTTATTTTAAAAGCAAATAAACGGTGTTGTTTTCAATTTTTGTATCATAGGAGATGGTACAGCCTTCATCCGGCCCCTGGGCCTCTCCATCGTTCAGGCTGATTTTCCAGTCGTGAAGCGGACAGAAGACGTGCTCTCCACTGACAATCCCCTGGGAAAGGGGGCCTCCTCTGTGAGGGCATTTATTTTCCAGGGCGAAAATGGTGTCGTCTTTGGTCTTGAAAATGGCTATGGAAGTTTCTTCAATGAGCACTTCTTTAGGAATATCGACCGTAATTTCCTCAACGGTGGCCACTGCTACTTCTTTTTGTTTATCTACGCTATTCATCTCTGTTCCTCCCTCAAATTAAACGAGCTCCACTTTACGCTGTTCAAAAAGCTCCTGCTTTTTCTTTTCGTTATACGTAAGTTCCTTCCACGGGTCTTCACCTTTATGCTCGAGGGACACTTCCATGCGCTCAATTAAGTTTGCCCGTGCCTCTTCATCTTCGAGGACGACTGCTTTTACATGATCAAGGCCGACACGTTCGATCCAGTGAGAGGTGCGCTCGAGGTAGTGGGCGGACTCCCGGTAATATTGGAGAAAAGCGCTGATAGACTCCAGCAGCTCGTCATCGCTGTTCATTTTTCCGAGCAGGTCGCCGCCCCTGAGGTCCACGCCGCCATTTCCGCCGACGTACATTTCCCAGTGACCTTCAAGGCCGACAATTCCAATATCTTTGATGCCGGACTCCGCGCAGTTTCTCGGGCAGGCCGAAACGGCCATTTTCACCTTGTGGGGAGTGTTGAGCCGTTCGTATTTTCGCTCGATGGTCATACCCATCCCGATGGAATCCTGGGTGCCGAAACGGCAGAAGTCTTCACCGACGCATGTTTTTACGGTACGTATACTTTTCCCGTAAGCATGGCCGGAAGGCATGTCGAGTTCGCCCCATATGGACGGGAGGTCTTCTTTTTTGACACCAAGCATGTCAATACGCTGGCCGCCTGTCATTTTAAGCAGCGGCACTTCATACTTTTCTGCGACATCGGCAATTTTCCGGAGCTGCTCTGAATTAGTGACGCCCCCATACATTCTTGGAACAACGGAGTAGGTGCCGTCGTTTTGAATGTTGGCGTGCACACGTTCATTGATAAAACGGGAGGCGTAGTCGTCCTCATACTCTTTTGGTTTCGAGACGCTCAAGTAGTAGTTCAGGGCCGGACGGCACTTGGAGCAGCCTTCAGGCTCCTTCCATCCGAGCACGTTCATCACTTCGCGGGTATGAGTGAGCTGCTTTGTTTTTATTTCTTCAATGACCTGCTCATGGGAGAGGTCGGTACATCCGCACAGCGGCTCCACTTCGGCACCGGCAGCTTCGTCGCCGAGCGTGGCATTCAGCAGGTCGGAAACGAGCGGTTTACAGCCGCCGCAGGAGCGCGAAGCGTTCGTATGCTGTTTAATCTCGTTGACGGAAGTCAGTCCTTTGTCATTAATGGCAGAAACGATATCGCCTTTACAGACTCCGTTGCACCCGCAGACCGTTTCTTCGTCCGCCATGTCTGCGACGGGACTCTCCACCGGTGCATTGCTTTCGGAGGGGAGGATGAGCCCTTTGCCAACGTCGGAGATGTCTTCTTTTTTATTGATCAGATTCAAAAGCTTCGGCGAATCGGAGGTATCTCCGAATAAAACAGCTCCGACAACCTTGTTATCACGGATGTTCACTTTCTTATAAACGCCGTCAAAATCGTCATGAACAAGCACAGATTTTAAATCGTCCGCTTCTCCAAATTCACCTGCTGAAAAGACATCCACCCCTGAAACCTTTAATTTGGTTGAGGTAAGAGAGCCCTGGTAGCCGGTCCCTGCCGGTTCTTTGGATACGAGCCGCTCAGCCAGAATTTTTCCCTGTTCATATAACGGGGCTACGAGGCCGTAAGCGATCCCGTTATGCTCTGCGCATTCGCCAACGGCGTATACATCCGGAGCGCTCGTTTCAAGAAAATCGTTCACGACAATCGCGCGGTTTGTCTCCAGACCGGAGTTTTCTGCAAGACTAATATTCGGACGGATGCCGACAGCGATAACAATGAGATCGGCGTAAAGTGATTCCCCGTCTTTAAAATGAAGGCCCTGCACGCGTTTGCGGCCGAAAATCTGTTCTGTCTGCTTTTCCATATGGAATCGCATGCCCTGGCTTTCAAGCTCACGCTTTAGCATTTTGGAGGCGTTTGGATCAAGCTGGCGTTCCATTAACTGATCCTGAAGGTGAATCACTTCTGTTTCCATATTTAGATTCAGCAGGCCCCGGGCGGCCTCAAGACCCAGCAGTCCGCCGCCAATAACAGCTGCTTTTTCATATTTTTTGGATGCTTCAATCATTGTTTCGGTATCTTTTATATCCCGGAAGGAAATTACTCCTTCTTTGTCAGAGCCGGGGATAGGGGGCATAAAAGGGTTGGATCCGGTAGCGACGATCAGATGGTCATACGTACATACTATCCCCTCGGCACTTTCCACCTGTTTGTTGTTCGTATCAATGTGCGTGACTTCATCGCCTGCATAAAGCGTAATATTATGTTCTTCATACCAGTCATAATCATTTAAAACGATGTCTTCTAATTCGCTGTCTCCCTGAAGAACAGAGGAGAGCAGAATGCGGTTGTAGTTTGGGTATGGCTCTTTGCCGAAAACTGTAATTTCAAAGCGCTCCGGCTCCTGCTTTAAAATTTCTTCAATAGTATACATGCCGGCCATGCCATTGCCGATCAGTACGAGACGTTCTTTACTCATAGATGAATCCTCCTCAAATAATTTAAATAATTCTGATATTTTTCGTCGGTTTAAATGCCGGCTGGTGTTTTCACAGGAAACGAAGTAAGGCTGTTTAACTGTTCCGTCATTTTTTCAGGCGGCAATGAAGGATCTATATAAAAAACATCTGCTTCATTTGAAGGGAAAGCCTCCTTATCAAAAATAATGTACACCGGAGAAATGGTTGTACGCTGTTCACTTATCATCCGGTCGATGCCCGGCTTCAGCCTCTGATAGGAAACATAATCTGGAACAAAAACGGTATCGATGAGTTTTTCGTCAAGAAGCCGGGAAAGAGCGTGTTCGGTGTTTGGTGAAAGGTGTCCGGTATCAACCGGCTGATTCGTATGGCAAATGGCCGCCTGCTCGTTCTGCAGATAATCTGTAAAATTCTGAAGCTCTGGGTGTCCGGCGGTGAAGGCTGCAATACTCCGCCTCGTTTTTCTCTCAGGGTCGAACCACTGTGTTCTGGTGTGCATCTCTGTAACAGCACCGACTACAATAATTGCGGGATTTGCAATCTGTTCTTTGTGAACTGTTTCTTTAAGGCTGGCGAGCGAAGCGGCGGTTGACTGCTGTCTGCCATAGGTGCCCCACTGCACAATAAGCACCGGTTCCCCGGGCGAACGTCCGTGCTGGATCAGCTGTTCCGCGATCCAGCCGGCATGTTTGACCCCCATATAAAAAACGATCGTATCAGAACCAGCAGCAAGACCGCCCCATTGAATGTCGGGCATTCCGTCCTGCTGTTTGCCGTGCCCGGTCACTACGGTATAGGAACGGGAATAGTCCCGATGGGTTAAAGGGACACCTGCATAAGCTGGAGCGGCGCTTCCGGAAGTGACGCCCGGAATGATTTCAAAGCGGATCTGATGCTTTTGAAGCTCTTCGGCTTCTTCTCCGACTCTTCCAAAGACTCCCGGGTCCCCTCCTTTCAAACGGACGACCCGGCTGCCGCGTCTGGCGTGAACCCGAAGCTCATGGTGAATGTCCTGCTGCCGGAGTGTATGCTGGCACGGCTGCTTGCCGCAATAGATAAGTTTCGCATCGGGAGAAGCCTGCAGCAGGAGCCCGGGATGGGCCAGACGATCATAAATGACCACATCTGCCTGTTGTAATTTACGCAGGCCCTTAGATGTGATTAATTCAGGATCACCCGGCCCGGCGCCTACAAATGAAACGATTCCAGTATGATTGCTGCCCATGCTGCACCTCTTTCCTTTTAATATGTACCTGGAGTAGTTATTTTTTTGATTACGAGTTTTATTCTAGGTAAAGCCGGGAGGTAATTCAGCATGTGTGAAAGAAAATATGACGCTCTTTTTTCTTTATTCGTACTTTAAAACTTTGGCATACGTACACAGACGAAAATTTCATAAATAAAAGTGCGAAAAACTCATTATTTTTGTAAGAAAATATAACAACGAGTTCTGCGGCACTGAAAAAAAGGAAAAAACTAACCCTTCGTTAAAAATATGAATCGGAAATATAGGTATTTAGAACTTTTTTTAAGAATAAATCCCTTAAAAAGTTTAAAACGGTGAAGTAAAAGGTAAGTCGAATAAAGAAGATATTCAATTTAATTTAGATGAGAAAGCGAGTGTTAGTCATGATTCGTACAATTTTAATGGTTATTGGAGCTATTGTTGTGATTGGAGCAATTCTCTCCTTAATTTAAGAAGAAATTGCTCAAGCGATTACATTAAAAACCCTCTCCAGCCAGCGAATTCATGACTGTCTGTTTCCAGCTATTCATTGGAAAAGCATGAAGCCTTTGGCCGGATGAGGGTTTTTGCGTATAGATTAAATTTTCACATAAGAAAGGTGAGTTACAATGACCGACGCTAAAGATAAAGTTACGTACGGATTGATGGCCGCCGGCAGTCTTATTGGCGGTGCACTTCCTCTAATAACTAAAGGGACGAAAAATAAACTTCAATCTTCGGAAGAATCTTCCGGGGAAGAAAATACTGATGAAACAGCTGAGAACCAGGAAGCAGGAAAAAAAGCTCCCCGGCTCAAACAGACAGCAAAGAAGCCTGCGATTAAAGTAAAGCAGGCGTCAGACAACGTAAAAGAATCAGAAAAGCAAATGCAGGGGAACCTGAAAAACAAGAAGAAAAGCGCTGAAGATAACGTAAAAAAAGCGGGTGCCCAGGCTAAAGATACCGTTACAGGGAAAGCTAAAGGAGCCGGGCAGGCAGCTGAAGCAAGTAAAGTTGTTTATAAAGGAAACGAAAAGGTAAAAGAAACTAAAAGCAGGATAAACGGAATTAAGAATACTGTTGGCGAAAAAGTAGAAAAAACCGGCATGAAAATACAGAATCAAAAAAATGCCCACAGCAGTGTTAATAAAGCTGAAGAAGAAGCAGAGCAGCCAGCCCGGGAAACGAAGAGCAACGCTCCGAAAAAGGCAAAAAAGGTGTCTAAAAAGACCGCACGCCGTCTTATAGACGCAACAGGTCTTGAACAGAGCGCGGCTTCAGCAGAGCCGGGGGTGGAAAACGCGGAAGAGTCCACGTTAACGCAGGAATTTGAGCGCCGCCCGGAAGCAGAAGCTGCTGCCTATCAATCCGGCAGACAGAACGGAAGTAACATGAACCACAGCCTGAACGATGTAATGGATACCGTGAACGATTTCTTTGAGAGCTATGTAGCCGAGCCCCAGCGGATTACTTCCACAGAAAAGCAGGAGGGCCAATGGCTTGTAGAAATAGAAGCATTAAATAAAGAAGGAAGAAAATCAAAGAAAGAAACGTATCAGGTGCAGGTGGATGATCATTTAGAGGTAGCCTCCTATAAGCGGGTAGACGGAAATAAATAATGCTTCGGTTTGAGGAGACCAAATTATGGCAAAAAAGATTTTACTAACTGAAGGCGGAAAATATGTCGATGGTTCAGAGCCAAAGGTAAGAAAGACGTTCTCCGTGCCGGACGAAGCCTGGAAGAAAACTCACTTTTCTTCATATTCCAAAGCAGAATCATCTGATGACAATTTATCCAGAAAGCAATCAACTGAGGAAGAAAAGAATGCCCAGGATAAAGAATCGTTTTTGGATAAGGTGAAAGACAGCGGTCAAAAAGCAGCCAAATGGGTTTCATTAAAAAAAACGAAGAAATATTTTGATGAAAAAACAGAGAATACGGTTATTGAGCCGGTTAAAGAGACCGCAGAAGAAATTTCTGACTTGAACCCTGTGGAAACAACGAAAAATATGATTCAGGGAAACGCCAAAGAAGAACTCGCAAAAACCGCTGCAAAGGGAATAAAAAATAATCCTCAGGCTGCCAACGCTGTAGCTGCTGCCTATATGGGGAAAAAGTTTTTTAACACTCTGGAAAGCGCCCGTTTGGCAAAGGAACATGCCCAGGAGAAAGTACAGGAAACAAAGCAGGCTTTGGAAGGAAAGGGAGAAGAAGCCCAGGAAAAACTGCAGAAAGCTGTTGAACAGGCTAAAGAAAAAGGCCAGGAAGCCCAGGGAAAACTGGGTGAAGCTACAGGGCAGCTGCAGGAAAACATTCAGGGAGGCTCCAATAAGTCCGGGAAAGGGGGCGGTAAAATCCTTCGGTCGCTGCCCGAAAAAGGTTTGAGCGATCTAAAAGGAATGGAAGATATCAAGGGACCGTCGAACATCAAAAGTTACAGCGAGTCCAGGTTAAGAAGCTATGACGAGGTCAAGGGCGTTGATGATATTAAAGGCATAAGCGAACTGAAAGGCTTATCTGACATCAAGAGCTACAAGGAATCGAAGCTGAAAAGCTACGATGATATCAAAGGTATCAACGCCATTAAAGGAACAGAAAATATTAAGCATTATGATTAAGGAGTGAAAGATTATGGCAACAATTGAAAAAAGTACAGATTCTTCCAGCTTGGCAGAGGTTATTGACCGTATACTAGATAAAGGTATTGTTATCGACCTGTACGCTCGTATTTCTGTTGTAGGAATTGAACTGATTACAATTGAAGCACGTATCGTTATTGCAAGTGTTGATACTTGGCTCCGTTACGCTGAAGCAGTCGGACTGCTCCGCGACGATGTCCAGGGCGAAATCGATGAAGATGCAGACTCTAATGAGCGTGCCGGGCAGTTAAACTTTGCTTAAATTTCTCTAATCCCGTCATGCGTATGACTGCATGGCGGGATATATTTCTATTGTAAGAAGAAAGCGGGGAGCACTATGAAAGAAGTCATGGAATCACTGAACGATTTTTTTGAAGAAAATTTAAAGCCTCCGTTTCGCATTACTTCGGTTTCGGAAGAAGAGTACGGCTGGTTTGCAGAAGTGGAAGTAATCGAAGAAGATGAGTATATGCAAAAGTACGGACATGATCAGCTTCTGGGCGTTTATGAAGTGAAGCTGAACAACAATCAGCAGGTAGGATCGTTTGAACGTGTTAACCTTAGACCGAGAAGTGCCCACGTTGAAACGGCAGAGAGGAGATAGGTACTGATGGCGGCCAAACAATCTACGGCAAAAACAGAAGAAAAAACAGAAGAGAGTCAGGGGCAGGAGTCGAAAGAACAAATTAAACGCCCGGCCAAATCAGACTCTTCAAACACGTCTTCACAAAAGTCCTCCGGGCAAAATGAAAAAGCGGACGACAAAGCGTCGTTTGCACCTATTGAAAGTGATATGTTCGAAACCATCCGTTCGTTTTTCGAAGAAACGATGAACTCACCTGTACGCGTTACAGCTATTATGGATGCCGGAGACAGCTGGAAAATTGAAGTAGAACTAGTAGAAGAGAAGGAATACACGCAAAAATACGGAAGAGACCAGTTGATTGGGATTTATGAAGCTACGATGAACAAGGATCAAAAAATAACTTCCTATCAAAGGATGAACACTCGCCCGAGAAGTACTCCTTTTGAGAAAAAAGAGAGGTAAAAAAATATGGCTACTACTAACGAAAGAAAGCAGCAGACTCAGAAAAAGTCATCCAACACATCAGGGAGCTCCCGGACAAACCAGCAAAAAAACAGCTCTCAGAACAACAGAGGACAGTCAAAAAAGATCAATACACCTGCTAACACGAAATCAAAACAAACGACCTCTGAAGACCAGCAGCAGTCCAAGCAGCAAAAGATCAGCACTATTAATAAAATCGTAGAGACTGATGAGATGCAGTCGATTCTGGAGCGTTCCGAGAAGTATTTAACCTCCGGGTACCCTGTACACTTTACAGGCGCAGCCGGAGTAGGCAAAACTACCCTTTCCTTTCAGCTTGCACGCCGGTTTAACCAGCCTGTTACGCTGTTAAACGGGAATGAAAGCCTTTCGAACACGGATCTTCTCGGCGGAAGAATCGGCTATACTAGTGACAAATTAATTGATAATTACGTCCGGAAGGTATATAAGCGCGAAGACCATATTACGGAACGGTGGAGCACCGGTCGTCTGCTCGAAGCGGTAAAAAATGGCCATACGCTTATTTACGATGAATTCACCCGTTCGCTGCCGTCTACAAATAATTTGTTTCTTTCCGTTCTTGAAGAGGGCATACTGCCGCTTTACGGCACACAGCGAAATGAAAGCTTTATTACCGTACACCCGAATTTTAAAGCAATTTTCACAAGCAATCCGGAAGAATATGCCGGTGTGCATAAATCCCAGGACGCCCTTCTTGATAGAATGATTACAATTCCGGTGGAGGACCCTAATAAGGAAGCCCAGGTTTCTATCCTGACTGAAAGAGCTTCCATTAGTGAAAAAGAAGCCGAAACCGTTATTAAAGCACTGGACTGGGCGAAATCTACGAGCAGGGAAAATGATACGCATGTGCCAAGCTTCCGTCTCGCTGTTATGACTGCGATGTTAAGCTCGGAGCATGATGTTAAAATAGATGTAAAAAACGACGATTTTCAACAGCTGTTTTTTGATGTGATGGGACATTATTTCCTGGAAAATATTCAGGGAGAAGATGTCAGCGAAGCACAAAAAAGAATGAAGGAAGAGTTGAAAAAGGTCTAGGAGGCAAGTAACCGTGGGAATTTATATGTTTGGGGTTATTGAAACTACTGAAAAGCCAACCTTCGGCAGCGTGGAACTTGAGGGCAAAGAACGAAAAATCTATACCCTCCAGCGCGGACAGGAGGCGATGGTGGTAGCGGAAGCTCCGATGCAGATTTATGATCCAACGAGGAAAAACCTGCGGGCTCATCAAGATACAGTGGCCAGAGTAATGGAAGAATACGATGTCATTCCGATGAGTTTTGGGAACGTCCTTGAGGACCAAAAAGAAGTCTTTGCTTTAATGGAAAAGCTGAAGGATCAATTTGACGAAATTTTTCCGAAGATCCGCGGCAAAATGGAAGTGGGGCTTAAAATCATCGGAAAAAAAGAATGGCTGAATGAACAAATCCGTCAGGAGCCGGGGATGGAAGACCTGCGCAAAAAAACGGATACGAAAGGTAAAAACGCCAGCTATTACGAGCGGATGCAGCTCGGGGAATCGGCTCAGAAATTCATGATAAGGCTGCACGAGCGCTTTGAAGAAGAAGTCTTCCAGCCGCTCGCACAGATTGCCAACGCAGCTAAAAGCAACGAAGTGATCAACGAGCGGATGCTGTTGAATGCCGCTTTTCTAATAGATAAAGAAAATGAAGAAGATTTTGATGCAAAAGTAAACGAGATCTTTAATGAATGGAACGAACACGCTGATTTCAAGTATACGGGTCCGTGGCCGGCATACAACTTTATTGACCTGAAAATAAAAGCGGGGAACAGCGTATGATTCATAAATTATTTACCTGGCCGCTTGATACGGTCGTCTGGGCGGGTAAAAAAGTAAAGGAAGAGGCGGATAAAGAATATTTTGATGTCCGCCAGATTCAAAAAAAACTCGCCAATCTGCAGATCATGTATGAAATGGAAGAGATTTCTGAAGAGGCCTTCACTGAGCAGGAGGAAGAGCTGCTGCAGCGGTATCGCAGAGCGAAGCAGATTGAACAGGAAGAATTACGGGAAGAGTTAGAGGAAAAGGATTAAAGGAGTGAACCGGCAGTGCAGACAAATTCGGGCGCACCGGCTCTTTTGTATTTGTATGCCTTGATCCCCACGAGTGAATATGAGGAAGCTCCTATGGAGCCGATGGAAGGCATGGAGCCGGACAATAATATCAGCTTTATCGAACATGGCAGTATCACTGCAGTAGTTACTCATGTTCCAGAGGAAGAATTTTCCCAGGAAAAACTGCAGAAGAATGTAGAAAAAATGGAATGGCTGCAGGCTAAAGCCTTTCACCATCATGAAACGATGAACCAGCTGCATGATCGCTATACCACGATTCCGTTAAAATTCGGCACGATTTTTGAACAGGAAGCAAACCTTGCGGAAATGATTGAAAAGTACCACGAGAGTGTAACGGCCCAGCTTTCTTATTTGAAGGGCAAAGAAGAATGGAACGTCAAAACTTACGCTGATCAGCAGTTGTTCACTGAAGCCGTCGTCCAGAACAGCGAAGAAATTCAGGCGAAAGAGGCAGAGCTTGAAGCGATGCCGGCTGGCCGGCGCTTTTTTGAAAAAAAGAAAATGGATCAGTTTATTGAAGCGCAGGCAGACGAGCAGATTGAGAGGCACTGTCAATCGTTTCATGATGAGTTAACTGCCTGGAGTGAAGGCACGGAAATAAAAAAGAATTGGGAGAAACGCGTCACAGACCGGGAAAAAGAAATGGCATGGAACGCAGTATACCTGATTCACTCGAAAGACCGGGAAGCGTTTATTCAATTAATTGAACAGCGCCAGGAAAAAGAAGAAGCAGAAGAGACCGGGATGGAGTTAGAGTGTACAGGCCCGTGGCCGGCATTTCATTTTTCAGGCCTGACAGACAGGAGGGAGCAAAATGCCCCAGGACACTCTTAAAAACCGGGAAGTTTCCCTGCTCGACGTCTTGGACTCCGTGCTGGATAAAGGGGTCGTGCTTCAGGGTGATTTAACGATATCCATTGCTGGGATTGACCTTGTTTATTTGGATTTACGCGTACTAATCGCTTCTGTAGAAACCCTGCGACAGTCGGAATTGAAGACGCAGAAAGAGTTTGTTTCTAATTCTTCAGAAACTTCCCAAGTCGAATAAAGGAGACTGAAAACAGATGGAAAATAATAACCCGCAAGTAACAGAAGCCCAGCAGCCGACCGGGCGCATATCACTGGATCCGGACAAAGCAGAAGAAGGACTCACACAGCTGGTGATGACGGTGGTGGAGCTGCTGCGTGAGCTGGTGGAACGCCAGGCGATGCGAAGAGTCGAAGGCGGCGATTTAACAGAGGAACAAGTCGAGCAGCTTGGTGTAGCGCTCATGCAGCTGGAAGACAAGATGGAAGAAATGAAGGAAATCTTTGGCCTTACGACAGAAGATTTGAACATTGACCTTGGACCTTTAGGGAACTTGCTGTAAGCTTCAAAATAGGCTTGAAAGAAGGGAATATATTATGGCTGAACAACCTGTACAGCGCTCAGCACCTGATCACCTGGAGAGACCGTCCGGCGGTCTTGTTGATATTCTGGAAACAGTACTGGATAAAGGTGTCGTTATTGCAGGGGACATTAAAGTAAATATTGCAGACGTGGAACTGCTGACTATCAAAATCCGTCTGGTCGTTGCCTCGGTGGATAAAGCAAAAGAAATGGGCATCGACTGGTGGGAAACAGACCCGCATTATTCTTCCAATGCTAAAAGGCTTGAAGAAGAAAATCAGCGTCTGCTTGAGCGCGTAGAGCAGCTCGAAGATAACCAGCAGGCGGAAAGCGAAGAGCAGCAGGCGGACACACAGAATAAAAACAAAGCCGAAAAGTGAGGTGAACGCACGTGATTTTCCGTGATTTGTCTAAAGACATTGGCCAACTGGTACGGGATCTGCAGAACCAGGACAAGTCGCAGGTTCAACGCACCGAAGAGCGCACGTTTGGAAAAGACGAAAACGCACCGAAGCTTCGGATGGAATATAACATGAAAGCACGAACGCTTCCGTCGAAGGAAGAAATGGAAGAATACCGAAAAGAAATCAAGCAGCGGGACAGGGATCGTCTGGAATAAACAGGTGCTGTCCTGCATCAAAGCTTTTCCGGGAAGGCCTGTTTTTCTCCGGGAAAGCAGTACATAGCCATATCAATTTATAAAGGAGTTTGGAGACATGGCAAAAGATAAAAAGCGGCGGAGATTTTTAAAGAAGAAAAATATTGACGAATCCACGTTGAAGGATCGGTTAAGCCGCCTGAATCCACGGGCGAAGAAATACGCGAAAGACCCAAAAGAAACAGAAAAACTGCTGCAGCAGGCGAGAGAGAAAGCGGATGATAACCAGAGTCCGCTGAAAAATGTATGGCAGGAGCTGCAGCTGATGCTCGAGATGCTTCGTGCCTGGTGGAAAAAAGATTATCAGCATGCGCCCTACAAATCGATTGTAGCCATCATTGCGGGACTGATTTATTTCGTTTCCCCGATCGATTTGATTCCGGACTTTCTTCCGGGCGGCTTGATTGATGATGCAGCGGTTATTTCATTTGTTTTCAAGCAGGTGCATAAAGACCTCGATGACTTTAAAGAATGGAAGCTCCAGCGTGACAATACGATTGACGCAGATGAATAGGAACCAAAAAGCTCCAGCCGGGTGCATAGCGCCTGCTGGAGCTTTGTTACTTTATTCGTATAATTTCCAGGCTGTTTTTAGTGAGTTAGTAATATAATCTGCTATTTCTTCCGGGGAATCTTTATCTATAGTGACTTTGGAATGGTGGCTGGCATAAGCCGTCTGTCTGCTGTAAAATAACTCTTCGATATCTTTGAGCGAACGTCCCTGAAGAACAGGACGGTCTGCCATGAGCAGATGAATTCGTTCCTTCCAGGCGTCCCACGGCATATCCAGGTAAAAAACGGTGCAGTTGCTTAAGCAAACATCCCGAATTTCCTCCTGCATGAAGGCGCCCCCGCCAAGAGAAATAACCTTAAGGCTTTGATTGGCATACTTTTTTACAAGCTCTTTCTCTTTCTCCCTGAAGGCTGGCTCCCCGAGTAATTTGAATACATTTGGTACAGGCATTTGAAACTCTTTTTCAATCTGTTCATCGATATCAATGAAGGACCTGTATAAGTTTTGGGCGACCAATTTGCCGATGGTTGTTTTACCGACTCCCATAAAGCCTATCAATACTATGCTTTTTTCACGTAGAGATTTTTCTTTTATCATGAGATATCTGCACTCTTTCGTTAATAAAATGAGGTAGTCAGCGAAATGTACCGTGATTATAATACAGTTTTCACCAAAAGTAAAAAACCGGCGCTACATAAGAAGCTGCAGAATATAGGCAAAGCACATCGTAAACAGCATGTATCCAATTACAAATGGCAGGTTCCACAGACCCAGCCGGTATGGGTTGGTTTGAAGATGGTACCCGACAATGGAAACAGAGATATTAAACGGGCTGAACATAATCGGGCTGAGGCTGCATACAATTAAAACAAGAGCCAGCGGCATTGTCTGAAGATCTGCAAGAGAAGGTGCAATGATTTCTGCGAGCAGAATAACAGAAACCAGCGGGTGAAAGCCGATAAAGCTGGAAACAAGAAAATAAGCACCAATCAGCAGGTAAAAGATAAAAATCTGCTGATGCATGGAAGTGAAAAGATGCTGCAGGAGGCTGAATAACGAAGTCTCCGCAAGCATTTGGACGAACAAACCGGCGCTTAAAAACATGAAAAAGAAATTAGCCATTCCTTTTGTCCTTGTCTTCCATTGATTAAAAGCAATAAACGTATATCTTCGCAGACGTTTAATAAAAGTGGCCCATAAAAAAGATACAGGGGCAATAAACAAAACAAGCGTGAATAAATAATCGAAGCTCGACCAATGATTAACAAAACTCACACAGGTTACAAGCACCACTAAGAGAAGGAGTAACTGCTTAATCTTTCTGCCTGCGGTGCCTGATTGATTAGTTTGAGTGCCTGCAGGCTGCAGCCGCAGTTTAGGGTATTTGAAAGAGGCCGTCAGAATATCGAATAAAATGACTATAATAACGATCGTTATAATGAATGGAAAAATAAAAATGTAATTCTGCCCGGTTACATTTAAAGCTGTAATGACCATAATTTCAAGCGGACTCCAGGCGAGACACAAAGCATAAGCCCGGAGTAAATTCTGCGTGTAAAACTTCGCTTTTATTTTTTGAGGGAGCGAGGTGAAGGTTCGGTCCAGAGTGCGCATAAGAACGGCAAACGTAGCAATGTTTAAAAACAACCCCAGCACGTGACATACAAAAAAACTTCTTCTGTACAGCTGTATGACGGTGTCCGCACCCTGTTCCATAAATTTTCGAAGTCCGTGATCGTATTTTCCCACCCGGATGAGTGAGTTGAGAAAGGGAAGCATAAAAAAGAATGAAAGAATGCCGAGCATTGTCTGAAACGATAAAAAATAATCCTGCCAGGAGGCACTGGTCTGGAAAAATACAAACGTTCCAATAGTATAGAAGGCTACGCCTGAATAAAAGAACAGTCCTTTCGCAAAAAACAGGGAAACAAATATAACAATATTTGCGAGAATGCCGATGAATAAAGAAAAGTTTGGTATATGTAAAAATTGTGAAAGTACATACGAGAGGATTAATAGAGAATAAATGCATAAACGCAACTGTTGTTCCCCCAATTTCCGGTTGATGGCATCCAAGAGTATGATAGCATATTAGTTACATATACGAAGGCAATCTATACATTTAATATTGCAAGAGAGACGTTAATACTAATCATTTGAGCGGGGGAGCATATGACAAGCCACAGCCATCAAACACTGCAAATAGGAAATAAATCGTACAGTACCTCGCAGCCAATGATCTGTGTCCCTTTAACTGAGACAACGGCAGAAGACTTAGAGGGAGAACTGAAAGCGATAAATACTGCGCAGGCAGACGCCATTGAATGGCGGGCAGATCACTTTGAAGACTTAAAAAATAAACAAGCCGTAAGCGGGGTGCTGCAGATGCTGAAGCGGCAGGCCCCGGAATGTGTGCTTTTATTTACTGTTCGTTCTGCACAGGAGGGCGGCGCTGATAGACATTTGACTGATAAAGAAACGGTGGAAATCATTTATGCGGCAGTGCATTCGGGAAATACAGATATAGTGGATATAGAAGGAAGAATGAGCAGCGAGCATATAGCCTTCGTTCGTCAAATAACCCGGGAGCATGACGTGAAATTATTAATCTCCCATCACGACTTTTCAAAAACGCCTGAGGCTCATGATTTGTTCCGCTGGGGGGAGGCGGCAGAAAAGCACGGGGCAGACGTTGTAAAAATGGCAGTCATGCCAAACCACAAATCAGACGTGCTGACTCTATTAGGAGCCCTTGTGGAATGGAGTGAAAGGCTGAATATCTGTACAGCTGCTATGTCTATGGGATCTGAGGGGCTGGCTTCCCGCCTGGTCGGCCATACATTTGGCTCTATGATGGTATTTGCTTCCGGGAAAAAAAGCTCTGCCCCTGGACAAATACCGCTTGAGGAAGCGCGTCTGGTGATTGATATTGTTAACAAATACTCTTAAGACTCCTCTTTAGTGCCCGCTTATTGAACTGCAGATGAAATTAATCAGTGTGAATCAGTAATAAAAGTTGAAATGTCTGTAGAAAAACCCGTATCATTTAATATAGATACGGGTTTTTACGTATGATCAGGTCTTATACATAAGGAGGGTGGAGACTGATGGAAGACATTCGCCAGCTTGAGGAGGATTTATTAAAGCCGAGTATCCGTCGGTCGGCTGTGGAAGTGAGCCGGCTGCTGGCAGAGGATTGCCAGGAAATCGGAGCCTCCGGCCGTATTTTTACCCGGGAGGATGTAATTTTTGGTCTGGAGGAGGAGCGCCCTGTTCATAGAACGGTGGCTGATTATAAAACAAAACCGCTTTCGGAGCATTTATATTTAGCAACCTATACCGTGACGAGCGAGCTGGGAACTTCACTGCGGAGTTCCATATGGCGGAAGACGGCTTCCAGCTGGGAGCTTGTTTTTCATCAGGGGACGCCCAAAAAAGCAAATCAACCGTAGAAGCAGGACACAGGAGCTGTTTTCAGCACGAGTGCAGCGAGCTTGCAGAAGGGCAGTAGAGGTGAACAATATGGAATTATTCCATTACCATTTTTGGACGACAGAGGTAGAGGAAACAGAAGCTTTTTACAGCAGTCACGGCTTTGAAGTGGTGGGACGCTTTGCCCTGGAAAATTATCGCATTAAGCGGTACGATCCGCCGCTTGAGTGGGATGATTTCCGCGATAAAGGGTTAACGTTCCGGATGATAGAAATGAGTCTCGGTCAGGTGCGGGTTACCTTTGGCGCAGGGAGAATGAATACGTTCGGCTACTTTGGCTATCGTGTAAACCAGAAAGAGCATACCGGTATTCTCCGGCGCGCAAAGGAGCACGGATGGGGTATTAATAAAAAAGAACGGAGAACCTTTCTTCAGCCGTCCACCGGACCGAAGATTCAGCTTGATTGGGCTGAGGAGCTTCCTATCGGCGGAAAAGAAGAGCTGCAGTCTGTCCTTATTACGAGTCCGGAGCCGTATGATTCGAATGACTGGCTGACCGTTCTGGGCGAAAAAGCATTAGTGCCTGTCTGGCAGGAAAAGCGTGCATTTGAACTTGAAAAAGTAGTTATTCAGGGAGCGGAAAGGATGGAGACGGTACAGGATCCAAACGGTGTCCATCTGGAATTCCGTACTTAACGGAAGGAAGCAGAGCATAATGAAATACGTAATTGGAACGGTTCTGGGATTTGCTTTGTTTGCAGTAAAGCCCAGAACGGCAAAAAGCAGGGAATAGGGAGCGAATACATCGTGGAGTCGTCATTTCGTCAATTAATTATTGTTATTTTAGCTATACTGTCGGCTGTGCGCCTGGTCTTCTTTTTTGTGCTGGATCAGCCGCTTATCGATGCAATGATGCCGCTTGCGTTCATGGTTTACTGGATGCTCATTTTATCGATAGCGGACAGCAGACAGTTATGGAGCGCAAAACGCGAGCTGATTACCATTCTGGTGGCGACAGCTCCGGTATTGATTGTTTCCTTTATCGGGGTCGTAACGGAAACGCATGCGATCTTTCTTCCATTGTTTACGAATTCGATGCTTTTAATGGTTCTTATGCCTATTGTTTATAAGTATGGGTTGAAACCAGACGATCCTGATAAAAAAAATTAGAGGAGACCGGGTAATGGTGTTTCGAGCGAAAGGAAGCAGGCTGCTGTCCGCATTTGCGATCATAGCTATCGTACTGCTGGGATATTCTATTTTTCAGGCTCTGTTTATGTATAACGGAGGGCCGGGGACTATTCTGCGGGCTGTGATCGATGCGGTTATTATCATTTTAGTAACACAGATTGTATTTTTCACAAAATATGAATTGCACGAAGAGCATCTGGCAGTCCACGCCTCTCTTTTAATCCGGCTGCGTATTCCCTATGATTCCATTCAACGGGTGGAAGAGGTGCCCGGATGGATTAAGGGGGCGACGCCGGAAAGGCTGAAGGTTGTCTACCAGGAGGGGCGTCAGCAGCATATTACACCGAAGGACGAAGCATTGTTCCTCGAGAAGCTGGCTGCGAAAAACAAAAATATTGAAATGCCAAAGGAAGGACGGTTCACACGGTGAACTGTCCTTTTTATAATTTGTCGTAAAATTTACGAAGGAAATAAAACCCAATAGAAGCTAAAACCGTTCCGGCAATAATTATCGTTATGATAAAAAGTGCTGTAGGCACGAATCTTCCTCCCTCCGCTGCAGATTCCCGCTGTTATAAGTATTTACCCCGGGAGGCATAACCGCAAGCGTCATTATTTGAAAAGCGAAGCCTGAAGATTTTATTCAATAAATAAAAAAGCACTGGCCTGAAAACCAGTGCTGAAGTCATTAACATTAATTGCTTTGGCCGGATATTCCGACTGTAGTAGCAAGCGTTTTTATTTTTTTGAGGTTTGGACCGACCACCTGATATCTTTTGTCGTTCGTAATAATAATAGTAATAGGAACGAATTTTTCATTTAACGCACCGAACTCCTGGTTTGCCTGTGGATCGTTTACGATATCCTTTTCAATATAAGAAATGCGGTTTTCCTGAAACCAGCCTTTCACTTTTGCACAGGAGGAGCAGTTGGGCTGGGTGAAAATCTGGACTTCATAGTTCATATACATTCCTCCAATTGGGCGTAGGTGTACCGCGACGCCTTCGTATTTATACGATTATGATAGTATACTAAAGTGCAGGAGAACGCAATGAAGACGGCAAAGGCCCCGGATGTAAAAAATAAAGGATTATCGCCTTATAAGAACATACGTTTGTGAAAAAAGGCGGTGTCCGCTATAATAGAAGGAACAGAGAACTGCGCGTATAAGGGGGCGTAGGAAATGAAGCAGGATGAGCAGAATCTCCGGAAAATTATTCATATTGATATGGATGCTTTTTTTGCGTCTATTGAACAGCGCGACCAGCCCCATTTGCGGAACAAGCCTCTGGTAGTCGGAGGTTCGCCCTGGTCAAGGGGTGTAGTGGCTACGTGCTCTTATGAAGCGAGGCCCTACGGTATTCATTCAGCTATGTCTTCCTATGAAGCCTATCGCAGGTGTCCGGAGGCTATATTTATTAAAGGGAATATGGAAAAATACCGGGAGGTCTCGCGTGAAATAATGGCCATCTTCCATGACTGCACAGATTTGGTGGAGCCTCTGTCTCTGGATGAGGCTTATCTTGATGTGACAGAAAACCACTGGAACATGCCGTCCGCTACGCTCACAGCTAAAGAGATACGAAGGAGAATCTATCAAAAGACCGGTCTTACTGCCTCTGCAGGTGTTTCCTATAATAAATTTCTTGCAAAAACGGCTTCAGATTATGATAAACCGGATGGACTGACGGTTATTACCCCGGACCGGGCGGACGCTTTTGTGAAAGCTCTTTCCATTGGGGATTTTCGCGGAGTTGGAAAGGTGACTAAGCGGAAATTTGATTCACTAGGCATCGAAACCGGAGAAGACTTGCAGCAGCTGAGTGAAGCAAGGCTTGTGGAATTGTTTCATAAGCAGGGCCACGTATTTTACCGTCAGGCCCGGGGCATCGATGAACGTCCGGTAAACCCGGAAAGAGAGCGAAAATCGCTCGGAAAAGAGACGACGCTTTCGCAGGATCTTCTGCTTGTGCAGGACATGCTCCCGGTCATTGAAGAGCTGCTTGACCAGGTGCTTGCGAGATTGAAAAAAGATGGCATCAGGGCTAAATGTATTGTGCTGAAAATAAAATTTGCCGATTTTCAGCAGATAACCCGCCGGTCTACGCTCGAGCACCCGAGCAATGACCGCGCGGAGCTGCTCGAAGCTCTGCGCCTTCTACTCGAAGAAGGGACCTCCGGGGGAGACCCTGTCCGGCTTCTCGGAGTCACAGCTTCGGAGTTTTACGGTCCGGGAGAAGTAACGGGAGGCAGAGGCAAGGTTTATAAAACGGTAAACTATGAACAGCTGCGTCTTTTTTAAAAACACAGCTGCTTTGCCAGCTTAATTGGAAAAGGCGCCTGCGATGAATATCGCAATGACAGCCAACAGCAGAACGAGAATAAAGATGAGAAGGGTCAACAGCAGGGCAAATACGACAAATACTCCAAAGGATTTACCGCCGGAGAAGCCGGAGGCAGCGGAGATTAAGTTCACCTGCATGACAATAGTCCAGACAGAAGCGGCAGCTACGGCGGCCGAGGCGATAGCTGTAAGAATTGCGGGCGTGCTCCCTCCGCCTGCAAGCTGGCCGATAAACAGTAAAAAAATAAATGGGGAAATAAACGCCTGAGGGTAAAGAGACAGCCCGTAAACGGTGCGGGCTTCGCGTGCTTTGATACGTCCCTGGAACATCAGGATCACGAGCTTTAGGATCAGGCCATTCAAATAAAACGTAATAATTTGAAATAGAAGGAAGGCAGCGATAATTCCGGTGGCTGTGAGGAAAGTGGATAAGGCAGATCCGGTATCAACCGGGGACATATCACGTGTGTTTTGGGCAAAGGCCTGGGACAGTCCCGCAATGATAACAATCCACAGGGCCGTGAAATGAAGCCCTGGGCTGCCGCTTAATTGTCTGTATGTTTTCCGGGGTGCAGTAAACAACGGCAACAATCGGATAGGATTCATAATCATCATTCCCCGCTTCCGTCAATACAACCTTTTTTAATTGCTATTAGTGTACAATATTTCAAAGAAAGAATACATAAGTAACTTTCGGAATAAACGGACGGTATTGATCTATCTCAGACAACGACCAGCCTGGATGATGGAATGAAATCCATTCAAAGAATAGGAACAAAATAGGAAAGTGCATCGAGCTAACACTAAGAAAATATCTTGTGGTACAATTTTCCCAATGTGATATTTAGAAGGGATGTAAGAAATGTCGACGATGAGCAGTGCGGACAAAATTACTCTGTTTTATAAAGAAGCCGGACAAGGATATCCTGTTATTTTTCTGCATGGGCTGACTGGGGATCACACGATGTTTGAACGTGAAATGAATCAGCTGAAAGACCAGTTCCGCGTCATAGCCCTTGATATGAGAGGGCACGGAAGATCGGACAAGCCTGAGGCATATACATTGGAGGATCATATACAGGACGTACTGCACATGATGGATAAGCTCGACATTGAATCAGCACATCTGGTCGGTGTTTCGATGGGGAGCTATATCGCTCAGGGTGTGGCTGTTGAAGCGCCAAAAAGAGTTACGAAGCTTGTATTAACAGCGCCGAAGGCACATGGAAAAACGTCTTCCACTGCCCGCCTGTTTGCTGAGCACGAAGACGAGTTAAGCGGTCTTTCCCACCGTGAAAAATTAAATAAAGCCTCGATGTATATCTATCATGATATTGGCAGGGTACAGGACTGGTCAAAGCAGATTGAAGGCCGGGCCATCGAGCTGAATGCCGAAGAAGAGCAGGCAGCGTCTGATGCTTTGAAGGGGTTTGATTTCCGTGACCAGCTTCCTTTCGTAGAGGCAGAGTCGCTTGTGATCAGCGGGAAATACGATGGCCTGAATCCGCCAGAATACGGAAGAGAAATAGCTGAACTGATTCCTTCATGCCGGTTTGTGGAATATGGGCACTCGGGTCACGGGATAAACGTTGAAGAGCATGAACGGTTCGTAGAAGACGTCAGAGAATTTTTGAAATAAAGCCAGTAAAAAGAGCAAGAGCATGATGATTAAACGAATAAGCCTGCTCTTTCGCTCAGAGCCCCGGAGATCCGCTGTGATTTTCAATTAAACAGACAGATATTCAATTGAGTCGATGGAAACAATGATTTTTAAAGACCTTAAGCTGTTTTTAAAGTGTGAAATGGTTAAAAAGCGAAGTCCCAGATTAAAATTGTTATAAAATAATATTGATTTTTATGTGGGTTATGTTATCATATGGGATATGAAAATAATTAAGAGGTGATTAAAGCATGGCTGATCGTAAAAATGTACAAACAACCGGTTCAGGTGCTCCGGTAGGAGATAACCAGAACTCGTTGACAGCAGGAAACAGAGGCCCTACTCTTATTCAGGACGTACACCTTTTAGAAAAACTTGCTCACTTTAACCGCGAGCGTATTCCTGAGCGTGTTGTTCACGCAAAAGGCGGCGGAGCTCACGGAGTTTTTGAAGTGACCAACGACGAAATTTCTAAATATACCAAAGCTGATTTCTTAAGCGAAAAAGGAAAAGAAACGCCGATGTTCATCCGTTTTTCCACAGTGGCGGGCGAATCCGGTTCAGCGGACACAGTACGTGACCCGCGCGGTTTTTCAGTAAAATTCTATACAGAAGAAGGCAACTACGACCTCGTAGGTAACAACACACCGATCTTCTTTATTCGTGACGCTATCAAGTTCCCGGATTTCATCCACACACAAAAACGTGATCCGCAGACGCACTTGAAGGATCCGGATATGGCATTTGACTTCTGGTCCCTTTCTCCAGAATCGCTGCACCAGATCACGTATCTGCACGGTGACCGTGGTATTCCGGCAACGTGGCGCCACATGAATGGCTACGGCAGCCACACGTTTAAGTGGGTTAACGACCAGGGAGAAGCATTCTGGGTAAAATACCACTTTATCAGTGATCAGGGCGTTAAAAACCTTGACGAGCCAACAGCAAATCAAATAGCTGGGGAAAACCCGGACTATCATACAGAAGATCTGTTCAACGCTATTGAAGAAGGAGATTATCCTTCCTGGACACTGTATGTACAGATTATGCCTTATGAAGAAGCACTCACGTACAAATGGGATCCGTTTGATGTAACTAAAATCTGGTCGAAGGAAGACTATCCACGTATTGAAGTCGGCCGTATGACATTGAACAAAAATCCTGAAAACTACTTCGCAGAAGTAGAGCAGGCTGCGTTTTCCCCGGGACACTTTGTGCCTGGTATTGAAGCTTCTCCGGATAAAATGCTGCAGGGACGTCTGTTCTCTTACTCTGACGCTCACCGCTACCGCGTAGGCGCCAACCATGAGCAGATCCCGGTTAACAAGCCAGTAAGCGGCACAAATAACTATCAGCGTGACGGCTTTATGCGTACGGACGACAATGGCGGCGGTTCGAAGAACTATGAACCAAACAGCTATGGCGGACCGACCGAAGACGCAGCAGCAGAAATCAGCCCGTTTGATGTAGAAGGTAAGGTTGCAAGCACGCCTTATCCTGACGACGATCACTACACGCAGGCTGGCGACTTGTACCGCATGATGAGCGAGGACGAAAAGCAGCGTCTCGTAGACGCATTCGTGGGCCACATGAAACCAGTCCGCAAGGATGAAATTATCAAACGTCAACTGGAAATCTTCTACAAAGCGGATCCGGATTACGGACGCCGTATTGCAGAAGGACTTGGCTATAAAGTACCACAAGAAGAAGCGTAAGCATTACCATCGTTTGCGCAATCACCAACTTTAATTTTATGCATCATCCACTCACAACTTGCACCCGTGCCTTTTTAGGCACGGGATTTTTTTATGAAAAAAAGCCGGATTCCAAAGAAATTCTTCGGATCCCGGCTCATGCATCAAGGCATCAGTGCCTCAGTTTATATTTCGAAAAGGCAGACGAAAATGTGTCAGCACGTGGTATGATAAAGACAGAAGGAAAAATGCATCGTTTAAGAATTCATCATGTATGTAAGGGCTTCTGCGACACCGTATTCATCGTTTGTGCCAACAATATGGTCGCTCATGGTTTTGACTTCATCCACAGCGTTTCCGATAGCGACGGCATAGCCGGCCGTTTCAAGCATACTGATATCATTGTAATTGTCACCGATGGCGGCGGTATCTTTTAACGGTACAGCAAGCTCTGTAGCAAGTCTTTCAAGCGCAAGCCCTTTCGAGGCACCTGTATGTTCGACCTCAAAATTATGATCACCTGAGGTGACGAGGGTTAAATCTTCCCGGTATTTAAAGTGGTCAATGCCTGCCTGGCGCTTTTCTTCGATAAAAGATACGGCCAAAATATTATACAGGGAAATGCTCATATCATGCAGATCGAGATAGCTTTCAATAAAAGAAAATCCGGTTTGGCTGTACTGTCGTTCCGCTGCCTTCTGCATGGAGGCTGTATCTCCATGCGGGTTGGCACTTTTGATCCGGTCCTGCTCGATTTGAAGCAGTTCCCGGCTGTTGTGGGGAGTGTAAATAGCCTTTTCTGTAAACGCTTCATAATAAAATTCCTGCTGATGCAGCCACGAAAGCACTTCCATGCCTGTATCTTTTGGGAGAGGTACGGAGATATACAGCTCACGGTCCGGGGAGTGAATAGCGGCGCCGTTCGCAGAAATCACCCATGGATAAAGAGAAGTATTTTCAAGAATGCTCCATACGTCAAAGTGGGCTCTGCCTGTGGCAATGACGATATCGATGCCGTTTTCGACGGCTGTTTCAAGTGCTTGTATCGTTTTGTCATCCAGTTGATTTTCGCTGTTCAAAAGAGTTCCGTCCAAGTCAATTGCGACCATTGAAAACATTTTTATCCTCCCATCAGTAGACGAGGCTAAAAGCATAAACCTTTTATACTTTAACATAAAATATCGTAAGCAACGAAATCACGCGCAAAAATTTGTATAATAATGGTAAAATACTTGTACAGCTTTATTCGGAGCATGTATAAAAATACTGCAGTGGTAATGTCCGGGGGCTCTTTTTATTGGCCGGAGAAGGAGATGGAAAAGTACGGAAAGAAGGTAGTGGAAGGAAAAAGAATGTGAAGGATACTGAATAGGGGGCGTGGTTATGTATATTAAAAGAACAGAAGATCCGGTGCTGCTCAGCCGGTTAAATCAGTCTCTGCACGAATGGCACGTAAACCTTCATCCTGAGCTTTTCTTCCCTTACGATCAGCCGTCGGCTCAATCGTATTTTGAAAAAAAGCTTTCTGACGACTCCCAGATGTTTTTTATCGCTGTCGAAGACGAAGAGCCGCTGGGGTACGTCTGGCTGGAGCTTCGTAAAGAGAAGGGCAACGATTTTAAACGTCCTTCGCGCTACGGCTACATTTACCAGATTGTTGTGAAGGATCAGCATCAGGGCCAGGGCGTCGGGGCTTTTTTGATGAAGGAAGCGGAGTATGCTGCACGGGACTACGGAGCAGACAGACTTGAGCTCGACTATTTGGCACAAAATTATATAGCAGAAGCGTTCTATAAAAAAATCGGATATGAACCAAGGCGGGTCACAGTGCATAAAGAGCTTTAAGAGGATGGGGGCTGGAGAGATGATTACGAGTCATACAAATATTATTATCGCTGGCACAAGCATCGAAGGACTTGTGCTGGCACGGGCTTTGGAGCGCTATGATGTAAACGTCCGACTGCTTGAAGCCAAGAAGTCTCCTGCCCATGAACCGAAAGCACTGCTTTTATATGCGCGGACGCTTGAAGTGCTCGAAAGCGTTAAACTGGCAAAACCATTGCTGGAGGCAGGTATACCTTATCGTTCGCTGGAATTCAATTACGAAGGAAAACAGATTTTTACTCCTTCCTTCGATTTTTTGAAAAAAGAATCTCATTATCCGTTTGTATTATCGCTGGCTAACTGTGATGTGCAGCATATACTGCAGCGCTCGCTGGTGAAAACGTCTGTGGAGTGGGGGACGAGCATTACTCAGCTGAAACAGAACGGTTTAAAAACAGAAGCGTTAATCGAAAAGAATAACATGGAAGAGCGGATCATTGCAGATTATGTCGTGGGGGCTGACGGGATTGACAGTGTGGTCCGGCAGCTTGCTTCTATTAAATGCAAAATGGAGGGCGGCTCGGAATTAATGATGGCGGATGTTAAAACAGAGAAGCGACTGACAAATAATGCGCCGTCCATGATGTTTAATAAAAAAGGGATTATGTTTGCTGCAGACCTCCCGGGCCATCAGACGAGGATCATGATGGTCGACCGTGATAAGCCGGACGCCAGCCTTGAAAATACAGAAGCTTCCCTGCGGGGGCTCTACCAGAAAATCACGGGCCGTCCGTTGTCCATGCAGGCGGCGGTGACGGTACAGTCAAAGCAGGCTGTGTTTCATCAGGCAAAAGAATTTCGGGCAGGCGACATCTTTCTAGTTGGTGAAGCAGCACACGCCCATCACCCGATGACAAGCCAGAGTGTAAACCTTGGCATTCAAGACAGCATCAATTTAGGCTGGAAGCTGGGCATGGTATGCGCAAGAGCCTGTCCGGAAACGCTGCTTAAATCATACGAGGTTGAGCGGCTTCCGGTCGCGAGAAAAGTTAACCGGACGACAGACTGGACGGTTCGAAGCCTGACTGTGCAAAAGCCTATTGCTGTGCAGGCAAGAAACCGCACGCTGAAAATGGTGGAAATGATTGAACAGCTTCCGGAGGCCTTTATCCGTAGACTGTCGCATTTGTCTGTGAGATACCGGGCATCGGCGCCACCGTTGAACGAAGAGCTCAGGCGCGAAGGGGTGCTGCATCCGGGAGATCGGGTGCCCGACGCGGCATTAACGGATTTTGAAAATTGTAAGACCAGGTTGTATGAGCATTTGCAGGAAGGGAAATTTTTATTTGTGATACGCACAAGCGGAAGCCGGATTGATAAGGAGTACGCATTTATTAAGCGGTGGATCCGTAAATCCGCTCCGTATTTTGGCAGCATGGTACAGCCTGCATTAGTGGCGCCGACACCGACAATGGGACAGCCTGATGACATTTTGTGCTGGAGTGAAAGACATTTAAGCAGAGAGTTCCGACAGTTAATCGGGCCAGGGGAATCTATGCTCGTACGGCCGGATGGTTATTTGCTTTTTCATAGTGACGCTGCAGAGTGGAGCAGCTGGAAGGATGCAGTTGAACTGTTTCTTACAGCAGGAGCTGAATGGAACCTGGAGGAGCGGGAAGCCCGGAAATGGTACCAAAACATTAAATCGGTCAGCCGCAGATGGACAAAAAGCTGATATTTAGTAAATAAGAAAATCTCCCTTAAAGCCGGTACTGTATCCAACAGGTGCCGGCTTTTTGAAACGCATGAACATATGTTACGTAAAAACGAAAGAAAACATTGACATCTGCATTCCAAAAATAGGAAAATGTACGAGTTGAATGTCTAATAAGTAAGGAGAGGAAACCATGTCATCGATTTTAGAAGTGAATGACGTACATAAGCGTATTCGCGGTAAAGAAATCATTCAGGATCTGAATTTCTCTGTCGAACCGGGAGAGGTTTTTGGCTTTCTTGGACCGAACGGTGCGGGAAAAACGACGACGATCCGTATGATGGTCGGACTCGCCCCTATTTCGTCCGGAGATATTCTTATCGACGGATACAGCATTCAGAAATCGTACGCAAAGGCGATTAAACAGGTCGGAGCCATTGTGGAAAATCCGGAAATGTACAATCATTTAACAGCGGAAAAAAACCTGATTCACTTTGCCCGCATGAACGGGAAGGTGGATCAGGATCGTATTGACGAGCTGCTCGACCTCGTGAAGCTTGGGCATGTGAAAAAGAAAAAAGTGCGCACCTTTTCGTTAGGGATGAAGCAGCGCCTCGGTATTGCCCAGGCGCTTTTGCACCGCCCAAAGCTGTTAATTTTAGACGAGCCGACCAACGGCCTGGATCCGGAAGGTATCCGGATGGTACGGGCTTACCTGCGCCGGTTGGCCGAGGAGGAAGGGCTGGCGGTGCTTGTTTCTAGCCATTTGCTCTCAGAAATGGAGCTGATGTGTGATCGTTTTGCGATTATCCAGGACGGTAAGCTGATTAGCATTGAAGATCAGCGCATCTCAGAAGGAGAAGGACGCCCGGTGCCGTACCAGATTGATGTTGGTCCGCAGAAGCTGGAGGCTGCGAGGCGGATGGTGAAAGAAGCTTATCCGGATCTGCAAATAGAAGAAGCAGACCAGCGGTTGACGATATACATAGAAAAAGAGAACGTCCCTGCCCTTCTGCGCTATGTCATGGAAGCCGGATTTGATATTTATGAAGCAAAAGAAGATAAACAAACGCTTGAAGACCGGTTTCTTCAAGCAACGTCGAAGGAGGGGTCCTCATGATCCGCCTGATTCAAAACGAATGGATGAAGCTGTTCTGGCGTATCAGCACATGGATAATGACAGCGATTCTGCTCCTCGGGGTGGTGGGTGTTCTTATTTATTCCATCACCAATCAGCCGTCATCGGATGAGCTGCCGTCAGAGGCGCAGTGGAAAGCAGAGACTCAGCAGCAGATTGAACAGGATCGGCAGGCGCTCGAGGACAGTGGGGCTGCAACCGATTTTTATGAGCAGAGAATTGCGGAAAATGAATACCGCATCCAGAACGATCTGCCTCCGCAGGACGCTACAGGAGAAAGCGTCTGGTCGTTCATGAGCACGAATACCGGGCTCCTCGATCTGCTGAGTATTTTTGTCATTATCGTAGCGGCGACAATTATTTCCTCTGAATTTAAAACCGGCACCATCAAGCTGCTTCTGGTCCGCCCGCCGTCCCGGATCAAGATACTGATGTCCAAGTACCTTACGGTCATCCTTTATGCTGTTGCAATGCTCGCTCTGCTTTTCGGGGCATCGTTTATTCTGGGAGCTCTTTTCTTTGGATTCGGTGAGCCTTCCACACAGTTAATCTATACGGACGGAGAGGTCGAACAACGCCCGCAGGTGCTTGCTTTGGCGATCGATTATCTGACCGGATCGGTGAATTTTGTCATGCTTGCGACGCTGGCCTTTGCCATTTCAGCCATTTTCCGGAGTGAAGCGATGGCGATTGCCATCAGTGTTCTGTTATACGTAGTGGGCGCTGGTGTAACAAGTACTCTGGCTCTTGCCTACGACTGGCCGAAGTACCTGCTGTTTGCAAACACGAATCTGAATCAGTACTTTACAAGCGGAGGACCGCCGGTGGAAAGTATGACGCTTAGTTTTTCCGTTATCGTCCTGATTGTGTACTGGCTGATTTTTATGGGTTTTGCCATATGGATGTTCAAAAAGAGAGAAATTAGCGTAACTGGTTAAGGAAAGTTGTTTGAATCCAGGTGTAGACAGGGAACAAAATAATTGAGAGTAAATGAAGAGGAGTGTGCGCCTATGGTGAAACGTACGGCTGAAAAAGTACTTGGAATTATTGCCGCTGTTTTAAGCGGTATCGGTATCGTTTTAGGAATTGTTCTGACGTTTGTAGATGCTTCTACGTTCGAGCAAATAAATCAAACCGTCCAGCAGCAGGGTGGAGAAACGATAAATACTCAGGAGGCGGCTGCCCAGGCTACAAATTATGGCATCAGTCTGATTATCTTTTCAGCGATTGCCACGATTCTTGCAGCGGTAGGCGTCTTTATGCTGAAGCGTAATAAACGCTCTGTCGCTTCCGGCATTTTGTTTTTTGCGGCAGCGATCGCTGGCTTTATAGCGATCAGCTTTTTAGCCATTATCCATTTTATTCTGCTCGTGGTGGCAGGCATTATGGCTCTTGTCCGCAAGCCGGACACGCCAGCCGATAATTCCGCAGATGTTCAGGAATATCCGGAATAACAGAAACGCGGGCTCCGAGAAATTCGGAGCTCTTTTTTATGAGGAGGGTGAAATGAGGGTACTGGTGATTGCGGACACCCATATGCCGAAAAAAGCAAAAGAGTGGCCGGAGGAGCTCTATAAAGCATTTGCAGAAGCTGATTATATCATCCATGCCGGAGACTGGCAGAGCCTGGATGTGTGGCGGGACTTAAAAAAATATGCTCCGCTTACCGGGGTATATGGAAATGTGGATGGGGACGAAATAAAAGCTGTCGTGAATGAGAAAGAGGAGATCGTTCTTGAAGGATGGCGTATCGGTATTATACATGGTCACGGAGAGAAGGGAACGGCTGAAAAAAGGGCCGGAGAAGCATTTTTCTCCGGCCAGAAGGATATTATCATTTTCGGGCATTCTCATATTCCGTACCTGCGGTATGCCGGGAAAACGTTGATGTTTAACCCAGGTTCGCCGACGGATAAACGAAAGGCGGCGATGTTTTCCTACGGGCTGCTTGACCTCAGTCATGACCATTTTGAAGCTCGTCATGTGTTTTTTCCACGAAAAAGCTAAACAAAATACTGAAGGTCCGAAGCGTTGGTCGGATATGCAAACATTGTCCGGGATAAGGAGCTCGCCGGTATCTCGTGCTGAATTACAAGCGTCATGTAGTTAATGAACGAGGCTGCATCACTGTTTAACGCGTGAGCGCCGACAACGATGTCCTTATCCTTATCAATAATTAATTTTACAAAAGCCGTTGCTTCGTTTTTGTGCTTGTACGTAAACCACGAGCTTACATCTTCGGTAACTACAGAAAGCCCGCGGGCGGAAGTTTCCTCACCTGTCAGGCCTACCGCTGTTAACCCGGGCACGGTGAATGCTGCAGAAGCGATTGGCCCGTAGTGAACGGGAGTGCTGTTGTTTTCAAGCAGGTTGGTGGAGACGTAGCCTGCCTCAAATCCGGCTAACGGAGTTAATGGGCTGCCGGCTGTATCTGCGCAGTCGCCAGCGGCATAAATATTTTCATTGGTGGTGTTTTGCAGATAGTCATTTACAGTAATGCCCCGTTTTTTATCATAGGCAGCTTCAGCCTTTTCCAGGTCCAGCGTTTGTACATTCGGTGTACGGCCGCTGCCGTGAACGACAATATCGCCGTAAAAGGAGTCTTCTGTTTTTGTATAAACCTGGTAGCCTTGTCCTTCCGGACGTATTTCAGCTGCTTCAGTATGCAGGTGTACATGTACACCGATCGATTCAGAGTAATCAATGAGCTGCTGGACAAGCTCAGTATCAAATCCTTTCAATGCATGGTCTCCGCGCTGTAGAATATGAACATCGGCTCCAGCCCGTTTAGCGAGGTGGGCAAACTCAAAGGAAATGTAGCCCCCGCCGATAAAAACAATGCTTGATGGCAGCTGTTCAAGTTCAAGAAAATCATCGCTGCTGAGCATATGTTCAGCTCCTTCAATTGGAAGACTGGCAGGGCTTGCGCCGGTGGCGAGTACGAATTTTTTACTCTTAATGGGGTGTCCATCCACTTCTATAGTTTCACGGTCGGTAAAACGGGCACGTCCGTGCAGGGTGTCGATGCCGCTGTCTTTTAAGCTTTGTTCGATAGAGTCCGGGACCCCTTCGACAAAGGTGCGTTTGAAGTTCATTAAATCCTCCCACCGGATGGATAAACTGCCTTCAAGACCAAGGCCCTTCAGGCGCTGGGCCTGCTCGAGTACTTCTGAAGCATGGATGAGCACCTTCTTCGGATCGCATCCGCGCAGGGCGCAGGTGCCGCCGTAAGGACGTTCATCCACTATTGCCGTGTTCCATCCGGCCTCGTTTAAGTTTCCGGCGGCGGTCATCCCCGCTGAACCGCTTCCGATTACGATCACATCATACATAATATTTACCTCCTTTAATCTCTTCGTTCCTATTCCTTTTGCTGGAAGAAATGAAACGAAGCTCGAAATGGAAAACTATTACTTGAAAGAAGGAACAGCACATGCAGTATGAAACAGGTGAATTCCACTCAGAACGACTGACGACCGGGCTTTTGTTCTGGTCAGGGCTGATTGTTATGTCGAGCTTGTACATGACGATACCGCTCATACCAACTTTTTCGGAAGCTTTTCATATTTCTGCCGGAGAAGCCGCCTGGGCGGGGAGTATTTTTTCAATCTTTTTTGCAGCTGGCTGCCTGCTGTATGGCCCTTTATCGGAACGGGTGGGGAGAAAACGCACGATTGTAGCGGGTTTGTTGGTGCTTGCTGCCGTCACCCTTCTGCTCGGGATGGCGTCGACCTTTTCTGCTCTGCTGATCGGCCGCGCTCTTCAGGGGCTTGCGGCGGCATCATTTTCACCGGTAGCGCTTGCCTACATTGGCGATATGTTTACACCAGCTAAGAGAGGCTCGGTTATCGGGTTTATCAGCGCCGGATTTTTAATCGCGGGGATTTTCGGCCAGACGTGGAGCAGTGCCGCCGTGCAGGCGGCTAACTGGCACTGGGCCTTTTTGCTGCTTGGAATCATTTATGTGCTCACCTTTGTTTTAATGTGGCGTCTGCTTCCTGTGGATCCATCGAAAGGAAAAACGGGCGGTAAACCTTCGTTTGTCTCCCAGCTGCAGACAGCGGCCAGAAATAAAAGCCTGATGCTCTGTTTTATCGTCACTCTTTCGGTGCTGATGGTTTTTGTGGGGATGTATTCTTCGCTCGGACAGTATCTGCAGGGAGCATTTCAGCTAAGTCAGGGCGACATTTTATACGTTCGCGCTGCGGGCCTCCTCGGCATTAGTGTTGCTTTTTTTACGGGAAAATGGAGCCGGCGTGTCGGCAGTCCGTTTATCCTTCGTCTCGGTCTCGGTATTGGAGCGCTCTCACTTTTGCTGATGCTCGTTACGGACAGCCTATGGCTGCTGGTGGCATGGAGCGTACTGTTTACAGCTGGAGCTGGTTTAATCGTTCCTGCGATAATTGCGCTCATCAATCAGGTGGGAGCTGAAGTGAGAGGCGTTGCAACGTCGCTGTACACATTTATTTTATTTATCGGAGCCAGCATTGGCCCGGTGCTCAGTACCGCAGTGAGCCAGGCTGTGTCTGTCGAATGGGCCTTCGGCGTTCTCGCTTTGATTTACGCCGCCAGTTTTGTCACAGCTTTAGGAATACGTGTGCCAAAGCAGTAAAGAAGTCGTTGAACGGCTTCTTTTTTTGTTTCGTGTGAATTTATTTAACATATTTTTTCTTCTGTATAGGTTTTATCGGGAAAAAATGCTGGAAAAGCAAGAATAAGAGAAATTAATGAAAGAAAATATAACAAAGTAATTTCTATAATGTCATCTAATTACTCGAAATTTTCAGAAAACAATGATACGATAGAAATCCAATCGGATAAATAGTGAAGAATATATTTAGATAATTCAGATAAACAGGAGTGGTGAACATGGTTAAAAGCAGCACGAAGCGGTATTTGAAAGCCTTAAATTTGACGGTGGAGGAACCTTCTTTTTTTTATCTGGCAAAAATTATGAACGCTCACTTGTTTACCTTTCCGTTTGAAAATGCGAGCAAATTAATATATCACCAGGAAAATACCTGGGAAAATTATACGCCGGACGCCCAGAGCTTCGTTGATAACTTTGAAAAGCACCAGTTCGGCGGTACGTGCTTTACCGTTAATCAAAAGGTGGCGGCTATACTTCATGATTTAGGCTTTGATGCTTACAACATTAATATGGGACCGGAGCATATCGCTACTGTCGTCCGGCTGCAGGGTGAGCATGTCCTCGTGGATTGTGCTGTTTCAGCACCGATTTTTTCCCCGGTGCGCCTGGAGAGGTCTGACCGGAACATTTATATGTATCACGACGAAAAGATTGTCATCAGTCCGGTGGATAAAGAAAGCCACCTGTATGAATTCAAACGCTATATAAAGGGGACGCTGACAAAAGACCAGTGGGTGTTTGACGCAGGGCTTTCGAGAAACAGAAAATACCTTGATAATATGGTGAATCATTCTCACCGGGAAGACGCTATGTTTATGTCACTGCTGAGACTGCAGATGTGGCAGCCGACGCGGAATATTACGTTGAAAAATAATCGGATGCGCATCTATCATCCGGATGGCACTACGGAAAAAAGAGAGCTTCAGTCGATTGAAGAGATCGAAGAGGCGGTCCAGCATGAATTCGGACTCGGAAAACTGCCTGTGCGAAAAGCGGTCGAATACCTTGAGGCTAAAGGAATCGACGTATTTGCCTCTTTAAATAAAGAAGAAGCATCTTAAGTAAAACCGGCGCAGGCAGCGCCGGTTTTTTGTTTGCAGACGGTTGCGGCCGGTTATCGGTATCGCATATGATAGACAGATAATATTAACACAGGGCAGGTGTTTGGATTGAATAACGAGATTGCTGAAGTAAAGTTGGTACCCTTTGAGCGGAAGCATTATGACAGGTTGATCGAGTGGGTGCCGTCAGCCGATTTTTTAAAGCAGTGGAGCGGAGAAGCGTTTACATACCCGCTGAATAAAGAACAGCTCGATGATTACCGTATGCAGCAGGAGGGTGATAATCCCAAACGGTTCGTCTATACTGCTCTGCACCAGACAACGGGAGCCCCGGTCGGTCATATATCACTTGGGGCTATTAATTACCGCGATCGTTCCGGACGGATAGGCAAGGTGCTCGTTGGAGATGAAACGATGCGCGGCAGGGGTCTCGGACAGTGGATGGTACGGGAGGTATGCCGGGTCGCCTTTGACGAATTGCAGCTGCACCGGGTAGCGCTCGGAGTTTTTGATTTTAACGCTTCCGCTCTGCGCTGCTATGAGCGTGCCGGCTTTCAGCGCGAGGGGGTAAAACGGGATCTTCGTCTCGTAGGAAACACCTATTGGTCCCTTGTAGAGATGAGCATGCTCGAAGAGGAGTGGGAAAAGCTGCGCTAATTATCGCAGCTGTTACCGCATTTCTGGAAATTTTCTCAGGAAGGGTTCATAATAAAAAGACAGGAGCCCTCTGCGCTCGTGTCTTTTTTATAGGCGGAAAGCAGAGGCTTGATTACGGCTTGGAGGGAAGCGCATGGAGAAAAAACCATCTGTACTGGTAATGGTTTCTGTAGAGGCAGAAAAAGAAGCGCTGCAGGCAGCAGTTGAGGCAGAGGATGCATGGGTGATGCAGGTGGGCGGTGTCGGAGCGGCACAGATGAGTGTCCGGACATCGCTGCTGCTTGCTGAACATGACTATGATTTAGTTATAAACGCCGGGATTGCAGGTGCCTTTCCGGATAAAGCCTGGTTGGGGGATATTGTGGCAGCCAGCGAAATCGTTGCCGCGGATATGGGGGCAGAAACTGAGGAAGGATTCGCTCCGCTCGAAAAGCTTGGGCTTGGGCCGACACGTTTTCCGGCAGAAAAACAGTACACGCCTGAGTTAGTCCGGCGTCTTTCGGAGCAGGGGATTTCGGCTGTTGAAGCTCCGGTGCTTTCTGTGTCGACTGTGACCGGTACACAGGCAACGGTGAACCAACGGGCGTTTTTATATGAAGATGCTGCGGCAGAAGCAATGGAAGGCTACGGTGTGGCCGCGGCCGCCAGTCACTTCGGGGTCCCGGTAATGGAAATACGCGCCATATCAAACGAAGTCGGGCCGAGGGACAGGGACGCCTGGGACATCCCGGGAGCACTGGATTCTCTGCGGTCGGCTATACTTATATTGCAGGAGGTTACATCATCATGAAAATAGCTTTTTCCCCGTGTCCCAACGACACGTTTGTCTTCCACGCCTGGACGCATGGGCTGCTAAAAGATACAGAAGCTCCGGAAGTCACATTTGCAGATATTGATATCACTAACCATTGGGCCGCAAATAAAGAAGGGCCGGAGGTAATGAAAATTTCCTACGCAGCCCTTCCGTGGGTGCTTGAAGATTATGCCCTTCTTCCGAGCGGCGGTGCCCTCGGGTACGGGTGCGGTCCTTTAGTATTAACAAAAGGAGAAAAAACGCCTGAACATTTGATCGGAAAAACGGTAGCGGTGCCGAGTGAACGGTCCACGGCTTATCTGCTGTTCCGCTTATGGGCATCCAAAGTGATTCCTGAAGGTGTCGGAGAAATTAAGGTAATGCCCTTCGATGATATTATGCCGGCGGTCCGGGACGGCGAAATAGATGCTGGTCTCGTCATCCATGAAGCCAGATTTACGTATCATAATTACGGCCTGTCGCTTGTAGAGGACATGGGCAGTTGGTGGGAAAGGGACACAGGCTTCCCGATTCCGCTTGGAGCGATTATTGCCCGCCGTCATTTAAATACGCAGGAACTCGCTGATAATGCCCGGCGCTCCGTGGAATACGCCTGGGAGCATCCGGAGGCATCAAGTGATTTTGTCATGGAAAATGCCCAGGAGATGTCACCGGAGGTGGCCCAGTCCCACATCGAGCTGTATGTTAACGAATTCACCCGCAGGCTTGGTGAAGACGGGTACGCTGCTGTGGAAACCTTGCTCGGACGGGCGATGGAAGAAGAATTAATCCCCTCCTTTGATTTGAAAAAAATCAGGCTGTACTAAACAAAGAAGCTTTACCTGGAAACAGGCGGAGCTTCTTAAATATCTGCAGTTTTTATTTTCCTCGCTGCCATAGCGGCGCGGAGGCTGTGAAAAATCATGCCTGTGAGCACGAGCGCAATGCCGGAGAACGTCAATGCCGAAGGTGCAGCCGTGTGAAGCAGAAGCATTTCGCCGATAAGGGCAAATAGTACTTCACCTGACTGAGTGGCTTCGACGCCGGCTAATTTAGAAGCATCGTTTTTCACCAGCTCTGTGGCATAAAAAAACAGGACAGTAGCGATAATGCCGGAGGAAACAGCAACGATAAAGGACTGGGAAACCTGAGATCTTCCGGGAAGTCCGTGTACGGAGGCTCCATACAATGCTAAAATAATCCAAAAGGGCATGCTCGCAATTGTCATGCCGAGCACACGCTGAAAAGTGGTTAGCCCATTTCCGGCCACGTGCATCATTTTCCGATTGCCAAGCGGGTAGGCGAAGGCAGCTAAAAGCAGCGGCAGCACGCAGAGCCAGACATTCAAAAGAGGAACTGCTGAAGCGTGTTCAGCCTGCACAATAAACACACCCGCCAGGATCACTAAAGAGATCAGTATACTCTGGAGCGGAATGCGCTGCCGGGGGTCGGTTGTTTTATGTAAAAAAGGCACAAGCAGCGACCCGGCAATGATGGTGATCTGAAAAGTGGCGGCGACGAGCCAGCCGGGACCGTATACGGTGGAAAAGGCGATGGGCGCGTAAAAGAGCCCAAATCCAACTGTGCTCCAAAGAAGCCACTCTGAAGGACGGGCGCGGAGATGATGAAAGACAGGGCGCAGCTGTTTTTGTGCTCCAACGATTAAAATAAGCATGGGCAGCATAAAAAAATAACGAAGCGACGCACTCCAGGCCCAATGCCCGCCGGAAAGCTCCATCGAACGGTTCAAAACAAACGTGACAGAAAAGAAGAGGGCTGCTGTAAGCCCCAGCAAAATAGCTTTCATTTACGAGGACCACCTTCGATACAATATTTGGTTATTGTATCACAGCTAAAAATTTTTCCCAATATTCTGTTGAATAAAAACGGCCGAACAGTGTGCTTGTACGAAAATATCATGTAAAGAAAGCAGGTGGAGCATGAAATACCCTGAAGCTCTAAAAAAGGGAGATACAATTTATGTAACAGCGCCATCGAGCGGAGTACCTGCGTCTTTACACGGGGTGCTTCAGCAGGCAGTGAAAAAAGTCGAAACGAGAGGCTTTCATGTCCGGGTCGGAGAAACGGCCTGGAGGCAGCAGAAGGCAGCAAGTGCCGACCGTTTTCAAAGAGCCGAGGAGCTGATGATGGCACTGGCAGACCCGGAGGTTCAAGTAGTGATGCCTCCGTGGGGAGGAGAAAGAATCGTGGATATTTTACCGCTTTTGGAATGGGAATGGCTGCGTGAGCTCCCGCCCACCTGGATTCTCGGTTATTCTGATACGAGTACACTTGCCTTTGCCTACACAATGATGACCGGAGCGGCTTCAGCTCATGGCACGAATCTGTTTGACCTGGCCGCGCCGATCTGGGATGACGTGACAAAAAAATGGGAGCAGGCTTTAAAGGCTCCGGAGGGAGAAGCTGTTTACCAGCATTCAAGCTCTTATTATCAATCATCCTGGGACAAGGCGTTTGAGCAGCCCGGCTCAGGGTTTGTGCTGGATACGCGGACGTCCTGGAAGCATCTTGAAGGGGCAAACACGGATGAATTGAGCGGGCGTCTGCTCGGAGGATGTTTGAATACACTGCCGCGTCTTGTCGGCACTCCTCTGGACCGGGTACAGGAGTGGCGTTCAGAAAAGGTCATTTGGTATCTGGAATCCACAGGCATGGATGCAGCAGAGATTCACCGTTCCCTGTGGCAGCTGCAGCAGGCCGGCTGGCTGGATAACGCTGCCGGATTACTTATAGGCCGGCCCGAGGGATACAATGACACAGAAGGCTTTACCATGAAGGACAGCCTGATGGAATTGTTCGGGGGACGCCTTCCTGTCTGGTACGATGCTGATATTGGCCACATGCCGCCGCAGTGGACATTTATTAACGGAGCATTTGCCAATATCCGTTTCGATCGCGGCCAGGCCGAGATGACAATGAGAAAATCATAGAAGGAGGATCTATCATGCAGCTAGAAAGCAGCCGGCTGCTTTTAAGGCCTTTTTCGGTAAAGGACATAAACGTATTGGCAGACCTTGCAAATAACTACCGTATTGCAAAAACAACCCTGGAGCTCCCATACCCTTATACCGAAGAGGATGCACGGTGGTGGATCGGGCGTCATTCAGGCTGGATGGAAGAAGGGTCCTGTTTTCCATTTGCTGTCACTAAAAAGGATGAAGACAAATTAATGGGAAATATCACGGTGCGCATGCAGCCTGAACACCGGCGCGGCGAGCTTGGGTACTGGCTGGGGACGGATTACTGGGGGGACGGTTATATGAGTGAAGCAGCAGCGCTGGTCCGGGACTTCAGCTTCCGCACGTTGAAGGCAAACCGGCTGACGGCTCCTGTGATGAGTAAAAACCAGGCTTCCGCGAGAGTGTTAAAGCGAATCGGAATGAGCTATGAAGGCACGCTGCGCGAAGACATCTGGAAATGGAGCCGATACGAGGATGTAGATGTGTACGGCATGACTGCCGGTGACTGGACGAAGGCATAAATAAAACAAGCGCTGCCGTATTGGCAGCGCTTATCAGCTTTTTAACAGAAACACATTATCGTCTTCATCGCGAAAGCTGGCGTAAGTAATACCGTTCATCTCTGTTGGTTCTTCGTCAAAAACAATATTCTGGGCTTTCATCCACTGGTAGGAGGCGTGCACGTTGTCGCACTCAAAAACAATCGATGGCTTCAGCTCCTGCCAGTTCAAAACGTATGACTTAGGATAGATGGCAAGCGTTGTTTCAGCTCCTGGAGCTGCGACCTCCAGCCGGTAGGCGTTTGGACCGAGCGGATCTTCGCTCCGGACTTCAAAACCTATCTTTTCTGTCCAGAATTCTTTTGCCCGCTGCTGATCTTCTACATAAACAGCTGTAGAGGCAATTTTTCCTATCATTTTTATACTCTCCTTTAGACGCACTGTTTTATTATATCAACTGCACACAAAATTCCAAGTGAAATTATTTTTCGGTCGTTCTTTTGAAATGAAGCCTGACAGGGAATATGAATAAAATAATCGAAAAAAGGAGACTGTATACTATGCATGAACTGCATCCAGATGATCTGCCGGTAAAAGAAGTGTATAAGCTGCTGACAGGGTCGGTCATCCCACGTCCGATAGCCTTCGTTACTACAATGGCAGAAGATGAAACATTAAACGCAGCACCGTTCAGCTTTTTTAATGCGGTAAGCCCCGACCCGCCAGTATTAATGATCTCTATCACGAGAAAAGACGGGGAACCAAAGGACAGTGCAAAAAATATTTTAGATCGCGAAGAACTGGTGATACACATAAGCGATGAAGGTATTGTAGAGGATTTAAACATTACAGCAGCAACGCTTCCCCCGGAGGAAAATGAACTGGAGCATACTGTCTTACATACGGTACCGAGTAAAATGGTGGAGGTGCCGGGGATAGAGGAAGCGAATATCCGCTTCGAATGCCGGCTGCACAAGCACGTACCGCTTCAAAATGCCGAAGGGAAAATCACTCAGGATGTCATATTCGCAGAAATTGTATGTATCTATGTTTCAGAGGGCGTGTATGACAGTGAAAACAATTATATTTCACCCGATAAGCTGAAGCCGGTTGCACGTCTTGCAGGAAACGATTATTCCAGGCTTGGGGAATTATTTACGCTTGAACGCCCGAAATAAAAAGGACCGCGCCTGTTGCCTTAAAGCAAACAGACGCGGTCTTTTTATTAGATGGAGGCTGTGGTGGCAGTTGATTGTTTTTGTACCTCTTTAATGAGCTCATAGGAGCGAAGGCGTTTGGCCTGGTCGTACACACTGCCGCTGATCATAATTTCATGAACCGGAACGTTCGAAGAAAAATCTTCAAGCTGCTGGCGCACAGATTCCGGTCCGCCCTGGATAGTGCCGGCATCCCAGCGTGCCATCATCGCTTTTTCCTGCGAGGTCCAAAGCGCGTCCATATCTTCTACCGGCGGCTGTATTTTGCCCGGACGGTTTCGGATTAGGCTGAGAAACTGCTGTTTCATCGTCGTACCGAGGTAATCGGCTTCCTCGTCTGTTTCGCCTGCGATTACGTTGATGCCGGTCATAGCGTAAGGCTCATCGAGCACTTCAGACGGCTGGAAGGAATCCAGATACAGCTGCAGGGCTGCTTTCATATTCTCAGCTGCAAAGTGGCCAGCGAAGGCATATGGAAGTCCAAGCTGTCCGGCAAGCTGAGCACTGAATCCGCTGGAGCCAAGCAGCCAGATAGGAATATCCAGACCAGCGCCCGGTACGGCTTTTACCTGTGGAGGGACGGCCATATTGGCTGGGTCCTGAAAATATCTCTGCAGCTCTTCAAGGCGTGCTGGAAAGTCCTCGCCGCTGTTTACATGACGGCGAAGAGCGGCCGCTGTTGTTTGATCGGTGCCTGGCGCCCGGCCGAGTCCTAAATCAATGCGTCCCGGATACATGCTTTCGAGTGTACCGAACTGTTCGGCAATTGCGAGCGGGGCGTGGTTGGGAAGCATAATACCGCCCGAACCAAGGCGAATACTTGACGTCCCACCGGCCAGATAGCTGAGTAATACAGAGGTGGCCGAGCTTGCGATCCCTTCCATGTTATGGTGCTCTGCGACCCATAAGCGGTTGTAGCCGAGTTTTTCGGCATGCTGAGTCAGCTCGAGGCTTTTTGCAAATGAATCTCCCGCTGTTTCCCCTTCGTTTACAGGGGATAAATTTAATACTGAAAGCGGCATATCTTTAAATGCTGGCATGAAAATCTCTCCTTTATATGACACGTCCTGCTGGTAATTGAGTCATAAAAAATTATACTCCTCCTGCGCACTGTTATTCAAAAAAGGTGCTCAATACTGAAAAATTCTCTAGTATAATAAACATGCCCTGCTGGTAAAAGCATGGGGCCTGGGCTTTAAAGCCAGGGAAGGGATGGGAATATATGAATATCGTTTTATCCGGGTTCGGGGCTGTCGGACAGGCAGCAGCCCGTGTATTAATGAATAAAGAAAAAGAGTGGAAGCGCACGTACGGGGTGCATATAAAAATTACCGCTGTGCTCGACCGCAGTGGGGTTGCGGTGCACAGCGACGGGCTGGATCCTGAACAGCTGCTTCAGACAAAAGCGGAAACCGGCCGAGTGGATGATGGGTCGCTGCTGCCGAGGAATGTAGACCAGCTATGGGCGGACAGCCAGGCGGATATATTTATTGATGCAGCAGAAACAAATACATTAACCGGGGGCTCGGGGCTTGCGCTCATGCAGTCAGCGTTAAGGCACGGGGTGGACGTCGTCTGCGTCAGCAAGGGAGCGCTCGCCTTTGCCTGGGATGATCTGCACGAGCTTGCTGAAGCATCCGGAAGAAAAATAAAATACAGCGGAGCGGCTGCTGCTGCCCTCCCGACTGTGGACACAGCCCTGTACAGCTTGGCCGGGTCGGAAATACATACAATCGAAGGACTGCTGAACGGAACAAGCAACATGATCGCGACAAGAGTCGCCGCTGAACATATTACGCTGCAGGAGGCGTGGGAAACAGCAAAAAAAGAAGGGAAGGCCGAGGCAGACCCTTCTGAGGATATTGGGGGGAAGGATACGGCGCTGAAAATGTATTTTCTGACAAAAGCCTGTCTCACGCCAGAAATAAACTGGGAGAGTGTTACGATACGCGGCCTCGACGAGCTCTCCGATGCTGAATGGAAGCAGGCAGAACATGGGAAAACAAAGTGGAAGCTGGTCGGGAAAGCGCACAAAATGGCGCAGGGAACAGTGGTCTCTGTCGAGCCCAGGCTTCTCACGGCAGAGCATCCTTTCTTCCACGTTGATGGGGCCGAGAAAGCAGTGCTTTTTTCTACAGACACGATGGGAAGCGTTCTCGTTTCCGGTGGAGCGTCATCGCCTACGGGGGCAGCTGCCGCGGCCTGGAAGGATGTCATTCACCTTGCGAGTGAAAGAGCCTGAGATAAGGCTCTTTTTTATGCTCAGATGGCTGAAAAGTCTTTTATAAGTAATGGAGGGAATATGCTTTCTGCATTGAGAAATAATTTATTTGAAGAAGAAGTTTATTTTTATCCAGAGAAGGGATTAACCAGTAAAAGCATGTGACGAAATCAATAAAGAAAAGATGACAAACACAAAAAGAAATGGAAAAATGAAAGTGCATACACTCAAAGGGAGATGAAAAAAATGAATACATATACAGTTGCATCAATTGCGGGAGATGGCATAGGCAAAGAAGTAGTACCAGCTGCCTGGAGGGTGTTGAAAACGCTTGAGAGAGTGCAGGGAGACTTCGAGCTGCGTGTAACAGAGTTTCCCTGGAGCTGCGATTATTACCTTGAGCACGGCAGAATGATGCCCGAGGATGGTTTGAAGCAGCTTGAAGCCTTCGATGCCGTGTTTTTAGGAGCGGTCGGTCACCCGGATCTCGTTCCGGACCATATTTCGCTGTGGGGACTTTTAATTAATATACGCCGCGGCTTCGAGCAGCAGATCAACGTGCGGCCATCCCGCCAGTTTGAAGGGCTTGCTTCTCCGCTCGCAAATCCGAATCAGTTTAACCTGATGGTTGTAAGAGAGAACAGTGAGGGTGAGTACAGCGAAGTCGGCGGCCGGATGTACAGCGGGGAGAACGCAATTGCGATTCAAAACAACGTATTTTCTAAAAGAGCAGTAAAGGCAGCGATGGAGTATGCTTTTCAGCTGGCCAAAGACCGAAGCGGCCACGTGACCTCGGCAACAAAATCCAACGGAATCGTCTTTTCCATGCCTTTCTGGGATGAAGTGTTTACCGAGGTGAAGGAAAATTATCCTGACATAGAGACCAGGGCAGAGCACATTGATGCTCTGGCGGCAGCCTTTGTTACCAAGCCGGAGACGATGGATGTTGTCGTCGGCAGCAATTTATTCGGAGATATTCTGACAGACATCGGAGCTGCTTTGATGGGCAGCATTGGCATTGCTCCGGCTGCCAATATTAATATAAACGGGAAATATCCATCCATGTTTGAGCCGGTACACGGCTCGGCCCCGGATATTGAAGGAAAGGGACTGGCAAATCCGATCGGCCAGCTGTGGACAGCTCAAATGATGCTTGAGCATCTCGGAGAAAGCACGGCAGCCGAGACATTAATGAACGCTATTGAATATGTCATCAAACAGGGAACACTCACGAAGGATCTTGGAGGCGATGCTTCTACCGAAGAAGTAGTGAAAGCAGTGGAAGAATATTTAACATCAGAAAAAACAAATTAGGAGTTAACTAATAGGTATTTAATAATAATTTAAGCGGGAATCTGTAGAATAATAATCGCGAAATTCCTTGATAACTAACGTTTTGTGATGCTAAATACACTGTTAATTTCCATTTTATGATTAATTCACTCAATGTTACAGTTTTGATACAAATGTATTGAGTATATTGTCTATACCCCCTGGCACTTATATACTACTTTATACACAACAGTAGAGTCAGACATCGCAGCACATGATCAAATAGGGGGTGGATTCGCTGGAGCTTTCGCATTGCGCTTAATCAGAGCAGCGATATAAAAGTTTATGGCGAACGTGTATGAAAAAATATGCATATCCAGCAGCGATTGTTGCTGCGGCAACAGTAGTTTTTGCAGCTCCAACGGCAGCAGATGCTGCCTTAGGTGATCAAACACTACGTCAGGGCTCGAAGGGTTCGGAAGTTAAAGAATTGCAGGACTGGCTAAAGGAGAACGGGTATCATAACGGGGCAGTGGATGGAATATATGGACTGGCGACTGCGGGGTCCGTGCAGGCCTTTCAGCGTTCAGCGGGTATTACCTCTGATGGTATAGCCGGGTCGAATACGTTTTCCAAAATGAGCTTAAAAGGAAAACAGGCTTCGACTGAAAAAAGCTCTAAAGCTTCTGACAGCTCCCGGGGCACGTCTTCAAGTGTATTAAAGGCGGGTGCTTCGGGAAGCGACGTCCGGGATCTACAGGCAAAATTGAAAAGCAAAGGGTTTCATACCGGAGCACTCGACGGAGAATTTGGACCGGTCACGAAGTCTTCAGTTATTGCGTTTCAAAAAGCAGCCGGAATTAGTTTTGATGGCGTGGCCGGCCCGAATACATTCAAAGCGTTAAGCAGCTTTAAATCCTCAGGTGGTGCGAATGAATCAGGTTCCGCCAAGCCGGATGCTTCTTCTTCGGAAACCGGAAGCAAAACGCTCCGGCAGGGAGATACGGGCAGTAACGTGAAAAGCATGCAGCAGACGCTTAAAAGCAAAGGCTTTCTTTCGGGAGCAGTCGACGGCCAGTTCGGCCCGCAGACAGCCGGTGCAGTGAAGGCTCTGCAGCGGGCAGCTGGTTTGAGCGCTGACGGGATCGTCGGCGCCAACACATGGAAAGCGTTAAGCGATTCTTCTGTGAAGAATGGAACCAGCTCCTCTCCTGAAAAAGTCAGCTCAGGCTCTTCAGGCAGTGTATCAGGGCTGATAAGTACAGCGAAAAAGTTCATAGGTGTTCCATACGTATGGGGAGGCACGACGACGAGAGGATTCGACTGCAGCGGCTTCACCCAGTATGTATACAGGCAAAATGGAACAAGCCTTCCACGTACGGTGGCCCAGCAGTATGCTGTGAGTAAAAAGGTATCGAGCCCGCAGGTAGGGGATATGGTGTTTTTTACTACCTATAAAGCAGGAGCATCGCATAATGGAATATATATTGGAAACAACCAGTTCATTCACGCAGGATCCTCGACAGGAGTGACTATAAGCAGCATGAGTAATTCATACTGGGCTCCGCGCTACATTGGGGCCGGAAGATTCTGAGTTATACTTAGGGCACATCGTTCAGCAGAAACGGTGTGCTTTTATATGCCTGCAGGAAAAGTTTATAAAATTACACGTATGAACAGGGAGTTACGTGTTGTTTACAACTCTGTAATAACCATTGTTCTGCTCATGCCCCGTGCTTACAATAAAAGAGCATCAGACGATAGAAAGCGTGGGATTGCAATGAAAAGAAGAATGTCAGCGTTTATGCTCGCTGTTTTATTATTATTTGTGCCTGCTCAGGCTGAAGCCGCTCTGGGCGATGATACACTGCGTCCGGGAGACCGCGGAGAAGATGTGGAAGAACTGCAGGAAGCCCTGCAGCAGGAAGGATTTCACAGCGGGAAAACGGACGGGGTTTACGGTTCAGTCACGACTTCATCAGTAAAGGCTTTCCAAAAGTATGAAGGTTTAACGACAGATGGAATTGCTGGAGAGGCGACCCTCGAAAGGCTTTCCTGACAAAAAAGAAGCTGAAGCCAACTCGGCTTCAGCTTCTTTTTTGCTTTTAGGAAAAAATGCTGCTGATTTGTTCTACTTCTTCTTTCGTCAATTCTACATCAGAGGTTTTCAGGTTATTGACCACTTGATCGGAGCTTTTGGCCCCTGGAATCAAAACGTCTACTGACGGCTGATGCAGATACCAGGCGAGAACGACGTGAGCTGTTTCTTCACCTTTACGTTCAGCGATTTTTTTGACTTCATTTACTTTGCGGAGATTTTCTTTGAATGCTTCTCCCTGAAAATTAGGCTTTTGGGCACGGAGATCATTAAACGTAGTGTTTTCATCGTATTTTCCGGCCAACAGGCCAGATTCAAGCGGAAAATAAGGAACGAAGGTAATGTTGTTTTCTGCGGTATATGGAAGAATGTCTTTTTCCACTTCGCGGTTCAACAAATTATATTCGGACTGCACTACGTCCACATGCCCATCCTTGTTTGCTTCCTTCAGCTGCTCCAGGGTGAAATTCGATACGCCGATGGAGCGAATTTTTCCGGCTTCCTTCATTTCCTGCAGGGCGCCGACTGCCTCATCCTTCGGCGTGTCTTCATCCGGGAAATGAATATAGAATAAATCAATATAGTCCGTTTGCAGGCGGTGGAGCGCATCATCTACGGACTGTTTTAAAAATTCCGGAGAGTTGTCCATAACAGTATCGCCATTATCGAGAAATTTGTGGGCTGCTTTTGTAGCAATAACCACCTGTTCACGGGCATTTTTTTCTTTTACTACTTCACCGACGAGTTCTTCGGAACGGCGCGGTCCGTAAATAAACGCTGTGTCCAACAGGTCCACGCCGTTATCGATGGCAGTGGCGGTTAACGCTCTTCCCTGCTCTTCATCAAGCATATCGGGATAAATATTATGTCCGCCCACTGCGTTGGTTCCCAGTCCAAGAGGGTTTACAGTGACTTCAGATTTTCCAAGTGTTACACGATTCATTGCCATATAAACGTCACTCCTTTGTTATTTCAGCACACTTATTCGTATTTCACCTGTAACCAAAAGCTAAACATTTTTCTGTTCACATGAATAAGTGCACGATTTCGTAGAAATTCACGTTTACTGAAGAAAAGATAAAGGTAAAGAGTAGATAGGTTCTATTACGAAGGATACTGAGAATAAAGGGGAGAAACATATGCCAGAACAGCAAAACAGTAAATTACCTATTATTATAGCCTCTGTAATTATTGCAGGGATCGGGGCAGTATTTTTAAACCGTTCAGCCCGTGATACGGTGAAGGAAAAGTCGTCCGAAGCAAAAGAAACAGCCAGCCAGTACAAGGAAAATGCCAAAAACAGCGATGCAGTGAATAAAGATGACTTTATGGCACGTATCCAGAACGCTACAGAGCTGGCAAAAACCATCGGTACGCAGCTTCAGGATGTATACAATAATTACGGAAAAGATCTGATCGCCCAGGTTCAAAAAGTGAAGGACGACTCAGAAGAAGTGGTATCAACGGCGAAGGAAGCCGGCGAAGAGTTGAAGGGTGTGGGTGACACGGCAAAGGATGCCGGAGAAGAACTAAAAGAAGCCGGCAGCCAGGTAAAAGAAGCTAAAGACGAGGTTGCAGGTTCTGACGATGATGATAATGATACTAAAACAAAAGAGTATCAAAGCGCTACCGATGCTTCCAAGTACAGCGACAGCGATCTGCCAACGATCGGCTCCACTGGAAACATGGACGAAGATATTAACAAATCGGCAAGAGAATAATGATTGGACTCCGAAGAAGCACTTCGGAGTCTTTTTATATACAGGAGGAAGTATTGAAACGCCAGCTGAATATGCTTATAATTAAGTAAGCGCTTAACTAATTTTTTATCTGGTTTTGAAAATGAGATAAAATTCCCTAAAGGAGGGGTATGATGCCTTTAATACGAATTGATGTTATCGAGGGGCGCACGGAAGAGGAGTTAAAGCTGCTTGCAGATGCTATACATGACGCGGTAATTGAAAGCTTTGAAGTCCCGGAACGGGACCGCTATCAGACGATTAATCAGCATAAGCCGTATGAAATGTATATCGAAGACACCGGGCTCGGCCTTGAGAGGACGAATAATATTGTGGTTATTCAGGTGATCAGTAAAACACGTACAGCAGAACAGAAAAAGCGCCTGTATAAAAATGTTGCCGAATATTTGTATAGCCGGTGCCATATCGAATCGGAAGACGTGATGGTGTCGATCACTGACAACACAGAAGCGGATTGGAGCTTCGGGCTGGGAGAAGCCCAGTTTTTAAACGGGAAGCTGTGAAGGCTGGAGGCTGCCTGTGGGCAGCTCCGGCCTTCTTTTACCAGAATATTGCATTCATTCGGGCAGGGGAGTACGATAATGATAAGTTGTTAAAGTGAAGGGAGAAAGGAGCTGCTTTTATTGCACGAATGGGAAGAACAGCTGCGCGCTCTTTTAAGTGATAAAAGGGTATTTACAGAGCTTGCCGACCGATACAGCTACAGCTTTGATGCTTCTTTTGGCGAGCATCTGCCCGAAGTGGTTGTACAGCCTAAAACGACGGAGGAAGTACAAACAATCATGAAAATCGCCAATCAGTTCGGCTTGGCCGTAACGCCCAGAGGGCAGGGCACCTGTCTGAGCGGAGGTCCGCTGCCGGTCCATGGGGGGATCCTTTTGGATATGGCGCAGTGGCCAAAGGAAATTAACGTTTTCGCCGATGACTTAATTGCGGTTGTCACGCCGAGTGTGCTGACAGCTGATATTCATGCGGCCGCTGAAAATCACGGTCTAATGTATCCGCCTGATCCAAGCAGTGCTCACGTGTCAACGATCGGCGGAAATCTGGCCGAAAATTCCGGTGGGCCGAGAGGGCTGAAGTATGGTGTGACCAAGGATTTTGTGATCGGCCTTGAAATTGTTACCCCCGAGGGAGACGTTATGCATACAGGCGGACGAACGATTAAAAATGTAACCGGTTACGATTTGACGAAGCTGCTTGTCGGATCCGAAGGGACGCTTGGCGTGATTACAAAAGCGACGCTCAAGCTGGTGCCAAAGCCTCCGGCCGTACAAACGATGATGGCCGCCTTTACAGACATGGCAACAGCCGGGAAGGCTATTTCCAAAACGCTCACCTCAGGAGTGCTTCCGGCAAAAATGGAATTTATGGACCGGGCCTGTATTGAAGCCGTCGAGCGGTACCGCCCATCAGGCCTTCCAACCGCCTCGGAAGCGCTGCTTTTGATCGAACTCGATGGACATCCGGAGGCAATTAAATTAGAAGCCGAACAGGTGAAACAAATTCTCGAGGAGCTGCAGGCAGATCCCATCATCACAGCGGAAAGCGATGAAGAAGCACAGAAGCTGTGGAGTGCAAGAAAGCTTGTGTCGCCGGCAATTGCGACGATCAAGCCGACAAAAATTTCGGAAGATGCTACGGTGCCGAGAAGCCGGATTCCGGAAATGATGGATCGGCTGAAGCAAATCAAGGAGGAGTATCAGGTGGAGCTCGTCGTATTTGGGCATATCGGGGACGGCAACCTGCATCCGGATATTATGTGCGACCAGCGGGATGAAGAAGAAATGATACGCGCTGAAAAAGCGGTCGCAGAAATCTTCCGGGCGGCCCTGGAGCTTGGCGGCACGCTTTCCGGAGAACACGGTATTGGCACGATGAAAGCACCCTTTATGGAGCAGGAAATGGGAGAGGTGGGAGTATCGATGCTTAAGCGGATCAAAGAAGCCTGGGACCCCAACAATATTATGAATCCGGGAAAAATCTTCGCAGAAAAAGGGCAGAAGCTGGTGCTGCGTGATGGCTGATACACTTAAAGACATGCTCCGCTACGATTTGACCTTTGACTGTGTGCAGTGCGGCTACTGTCTTCCGGTCTGCCCGACCTATGAAACGATGGAGCGGGAGACGCACTCCCCGCGCGGACGTATTAATTTAATCAAAATGGTCGCAGAAGGAAAAGCTTCAGTGGAGGATTTAAAACAGCCGATCGACAAATGTCTGGGATGCATGGCATGTACGACCGTGTGCCCGACAGATGTACAGTACGGACAGCTGTTTGAAAGTGCAAAGCATGTAATTGATGAATACGAAGAAAAAACGTTCGTCCAGCAAAAAACCGAGCATTTTTTATTTCACTCATTTTTTCCGTCAACAGCTTGGATGGACCAGCTTGGAAATGCCACATGGCTGTATCAGGTGAGCGGTCTGCAAAAAGCAGCGCGTGGACTGAATGTAATGTCTGCGGCACCGCTTCATCTAGGTAAATTTGAGCAGGTGCTGCCGCCGGCCCCTTCGCCGAAAGAGAGGCATGCGAGGAAAAATCGCCTGCATCCGGACGGGCCGCCGAAAGCAGTAGTTGCCTTTTTTACCGGATGTGTGATGGATAGCGTATTTTTTAGGCAAAATGAGAAAACGATGGAGCTTCTCCGGCTTTCGGGGGCAGAGGTGCAGCTGCCGAAAACGCAGACCTGCTGCGGAGCGCTGCATGCCCATGCAGGCAAAGAGCCTGAAGCTGTAGAGCTTGCCAAGCAAAATATACAGGCGTTTGAGGAGAAGCCGGTTGACTATATCGTAAACAATGCCGGGGGATGCGGGGCCCAGCTGCATAAATACGGAGAGTTGTTTGCCGGGGATCCGGAATGGGAAGAACGGGCGAAAGCTTTCTCCGACAGGGTTAGAGATATTACAGAAGTACTGGTGGAGCTTGACGGTCTGGAGTTTACCGAAAGAGTCGAGGAAACCTATACGTATCAGCCTTCCTGTCACATGACGAATGTGCAGAAGGTAAAGGAGCCGCCGCTGCAGCTGATCCGCTCCATTCCGGGGGTAACGCTGAAAGAGCTCGACCGGCCTGACTTCTGCTGTGGTTCAGCAGGCATCTACAATATTACGCAGCACGAGGATGCGATGGATATTCTGGATGTGAAAATGAAAGACGTTAAGCGGCAGTGTCCAGAGGGGATTGTCACAACCAATCCGGGCTGTATGCTTCAAATGAAACTGGGCGTGCAGCGGGAAGGTCTCGAAGAAGAGATTGAGACGGTGCATATTGTGGATCTTTTGATGAAAGCAAAGCCGGTAACTAAGCAGGTGGCGAAGGCGTAAAAGGAAAAAACAACAGGAGGGGACTTTTGGTTTAGCGGCAGCCAAGAAGGGGGAAATGGTAACGAGTGTAAAAAGAAACGCGGCGTGAAGGGAGAAGGTAAAACCATGGTGTTGATTGATACAATATTTGTGGTTGTTACCTTCTTCTGGATCGCCGAATTTTTTTTATTCAGGCAGAAGGCTCCCTCAAAGGAACCGGAGCGCACCGAACGCCGCTCGTTCCGCTGGATACTTGCGGCCATCATCTTGTCGATAGGGACCGCAGTGGTATTTGGCGAGACTGGTTTTCTCAGCCTCTCCTCAGTTTGGCTGCAGGCCGCCGGTCTTTGTCTGTACGGAGCTGGCATCGGCCTGCGGTATTGGGGAATTCTTCATTTGCGGGACCAGTTCAGCAGAGACGTTTCTGTCAAAAACGGGGACAGCCTGGTAAGCAGCGGCCCATACCGCCGCTTGCGCCATCCCCTGTATACCGCTTTATTTTTCATTGTACTTGGCTTTTGCTTATTTATGAATAGCCCCGGAGCAGCAGCCATAAGTACAGGAGTCATGGTGCCGGCACTTCTTCACCGCATCCGGATTGAAGAAGAAATGCTGCGCCAGACGCACGGCGATACGTATCGTTTATGGTGTCGGCAAAGAAACCGGTTAATTCCATTTTTGTACTAATTCACGGAGGTGTGCTATTTGAAGAAAAAAGCAATTGTCATCGGCGGAGGCCTTGGAGGCATGTCCGCAGCGATCCGGCTGCAGACGGATGGATATGAGGTAACGTTACTGGAGAAAAATGAAAATCTTGGCGGGAAATTAAACCGCCGCAGCGGGAAAGGGTTTACCTTTGACACCGGGCCCTCAATTCTGACGATGCCATGGGTGCTTGAACAGCTGTTCCACAGCGCAAACCGCTACCTTGATGATTACATACAGGTAGAACGGGTGGAGCCGCAGTGGAAGACATTTTTCGAGGACGGAACATCACTGAACGTGACGAGCGATCTGCCCGGCATGATTGAAGAGGCAGCGAAAGTCACGGATCAGCCCAGCCGTAAAATTACGGAATTTTTATCCTATACAGAAGAAATGTATGAATTATGCATGAAAAGCTTTTATAAATACAGCATTGAGGATTTAAAGGATTTAAAAAGCCATCATACCTTGGGCGACTTAATGAAGATGGATCCGTTGAATACGGTGGCCAAAGCGACGCATAAACAGTTTGACAACAAATACCTCGAGCAGATGTTCAACTTTTTCATTATGTATGTCGGATCCAATCCGTACGCAGCGCCGGCCATTTTGAACCAGCTCGTCTACGTGCAGCTTGGTCTCGGTATCCACTATGTGAAGGGCGGCATGTATAAAATTGCCGAAGGCATGGAGCGCCTGATGCAGGAGCTGCGCGTTGATATTCATCTGAACAGTCCGGTCAGCCAGCTGCTGGTGGAAAATGACCGGGTGACCGGTGTGGAGACAGAGAGTGGAGACACGTATGAGGCTGATGTTGTCGTTTCGAACCTTGAAGCAATTCCGGCCTATAATACGATTGCTCCCCCGGAAGCGAAGGCAAAAAAAGAATCCAAAAAACTAAGCAAGACGTTTATTCCCACTGTTTCCGGCGTTGTGCTGCTGCTAGGGGTGAATAAAAAATTCGACGGACTGCACCACCACAATTTCTTTTTCTCCGAGGATCCTGAGCTTGAGTTTAAGCAGGTATTCGAAGAAAAGGTTCCGGCCGATGACCCGACAGTGTATATTGGCATCTCCGCCCGGTCGGACGAGACCCAGGCGCCGGCGGGAAAAGACAACCTGTTCGTGTTGACGCATGTACCTCCAATGGATGCCAAGCAGAAAAAATCCTTTGACTGGGACAAGTACCAGGAGACAATTTTGAATAAATTAGAACGAAATGGACTGGACGGCCTGCGGGAGTCGATCGAATTTGAATACCGCTTCACTCCGGAAGGCCTTGAGGAACTCTACGGCGCCAACGGAGGCTCGATTTACGGTGTAGCCTCTGATCAAAAAGTGAACGGCGGATTCAAAGTGCCGGCGAAAAGCAGAATTTATGACAACCTGTATTTTGCCGGAGGCTCCACGCATCCCGGCGGCGGTGTACCAATGGTTACGCTGTCCGGCCAGCTGACAGCGGATCTGATTCAAAAACACGAGCAGACAGAAGTGAAAAAATAACCTGAAAACCCTTCCTGAGCCGGGGAGGGTTTTTGTATATTCTGCCATCGCGGTTCGAACAAAGCAAAGGAGGCATAAGCCTTTGTTTTGTGATAATATAAATAAGAATGAGATTCAACGAATATCAAAGCGCATAGGCGATAATTATACATAAAACGGGGGTTACATACCGATGGTACAATCAAAATCTTCAATTACAGCATTAGGATCCTTTGTTCCGAAAAAACGACTGACAAATGATGATTTGGAAAAAATGGTGGAAACAAACGATGAGTGGATTACGTCCCGTACCGGCATCAAGGAACGCCGGATCACAGAAGAGGACGAGTTCACCAGCACGATCTGCCTGAAAGCAGCAGAGGAGCTGCAGCAGGTAAGCGGGAAGGCACTTGACGATGTGGATTTAATTATTGTGTGTACGCTGACACCGGACCATAAAACGCCGAGTGTCGCTTCTCTGGTACAGGCGAGTCTCGGCATTTCCGGGGCAGGCGCCTTTGATTTAAACGCTGCCTGTGCCGGCTTCTCCTACGGGCTGCATATGGCCGATGGCATGGTCAGCTCCGGTCTTCACCGTAAAGTACTGGTGATCGGCGCTGAAACACTGTCCAAAATCACGGATTATACGGACCGGGCAACATGTATTTTGTTCGGGGACGGGGCCGGAGCGGCTCTTGTGGAAGCGGACGAAAGCAATCCATCCTTTTTGGCTGCTCTCACAGACTCGGATGGCAAAAAAGGGGAATACCTGTACTGCACGGATTTGTCCAATCAAATTGGCGGACATGAAGTGGATCCGGACGGCTATGTCGTCCAGAACGGACGGGAGGTTTACAAGTGGGCGGTCAAGACAGTTCCTCAGGGCATCGATAAGCTTCTGAACGATGCCGGAGTAGCGATTGAGGATATCGACTGGTTTGCCCCGCACAGCGCGAACATGAGAATGATCGAATCCATTTGCGAGCGTACCGGCATTCCGGTGGAAAAAACGCTGACGAGCCTGGAATACTACGGGAATACATCGTCTGCTACGATTCCCCTGTCTCTCCGGGAAGCGCAGAAGGACGGACGGCTGAAAAACGGCGACCTCGTGCTTATTTACGGATTTGGCGGCGGTCTGGCGCAGTCCGCGTTATTAGTCCGCTGGCATGCAGAATAATTGAACTGAAGGAGCTCCCGGGGCAGGGGGCTCTTTTTTGATGAGCAGCAAAGGTTATGATTATAGTGCGGCGGGTATAGAGAGTACGTAATCAATTCAGAACAGCATTGGAGGATATAACATGGCAGAAGTTGAAGGAAAAGTAGTTATACTGACTGGTGCTTCAAGTGGTATCGGTGAAGCAGCGGCTAAAGAATTAGCTGGCAAAGGAGCTAAAGTAGTGCTGGCTGCCCGCCGGGAGGAACGTCTGCAGCAGCTTCAAAAGGACATTGAACAGGACGGCGGCACCGCTGCCTATAAAGTAGTGGATGTCACCTCCCAGGAGCAGATGGACGAACTCGCCCAGTTTGCCAATGAAACGTACGGCCAAATTGACGTTATAGTAAACAATGCCGGACTGATGCCGCTCTCAATGCTGCGGAACCGGCAGTTTGAAGACTGGAACCAGATGATCGATGTGAACATTAAAGGCGTGCTTTATGGTATCGGCGCCGTGCTTCCCTTCATGAGGGAAAGAAAAGAAGGGCACATTATTAACGTTTCCTCGGTAGCGGGTCACCAGGTATCTCCGGGCGGCGCTGTCTACAGCGGCACGAAATACGCTGTGCGCGCTATTTCGGAGGGACTTCGTAAAGAGGAATCCCCGGAAAATAATATCCGCTCCACCATTATTTCACCAGGGGCTGTGGAATCGGAGCTTACCGAAACAATATCGGACAATCAGGTGAAAGAACGCGTGGACGAGCTGTATAAAAACGCGATCTCTTCAGAAAGCATTGCCCGCACCATTCGATACGCGATTGAAGAACCGGCGGAAGTATCCGTTAATGAAATTGTCGTACGCCCAACCGCGCAAATGTAAAAACAACGGCATCTGTCCTCATGGGCAGGTGCCGTTGCCATTTACAGCGCCCTATCGAATTTTACCATTGAATCAGGGCGTTTCCGGGTAAAGTAACTCATAGAGTGAAGGAGGTTTTTGATGGCAGAGCTATCATTTAAATATGTACATGTGAACGGTATTCGTCTTCATGTCGCTGCTGCGGGTCCAAAGGAGGGAGAAATGGTCATCCTGCTGCACGGGTTCCCGGAATATTGGCGGGCGTGGGAAAAGCAGATGCACGCTCTGGCGGAGGAGGGCTATTTTGTAGTGGCCCCTGATCAGAGGGGCTATCATTTGAGCGCCAAGCCCTCCGGCACAGCATCCTACACGATGGACGCCCTCCGGGACGATATCATCGGGCTCATTTCTCATTTCAAAAGAGAAAAAGCTGTAATAGTGGGTCACGACTGGGGCGGGGCAGCAGGCTGGTATATGGCGCTTACCCGTCCGGAATACATTTCGCTGTTTATCCCTGTTAACATGCCGCATTTAATGGCTATGCCAAAGACAATGCTTACGCACCCAATGGATCTGATCAAGGGGTATTACATGGCAGCCTTCCAGATTCCCAGTCTTCCCGACAAAGGAGCTGCCATGTTCCAATACGCTGCATTGAAGGCTCACCTGGCTGTGACGAGCTGCCCTGGAACATTTTCAAAGCAGGAGCTGGACGGGTATCAGTTTGCCTGGTCCCAGCCCGGCAGCGTAACGGCCATGTTCAATTGGTTTCGGGCAATTCCATCCGGGCCGGCAGACGCGATGAGCACAGAAGCCATCAACGTGCCCGTGCGGATGATCTGGGGTATGCATGACTGGTTTTTGGGCACCGCTGCTGCTAAAGAAAGCCTGAAATACTGCAGCGATGGAAACGGAGTTTTTATTGAAGAAGCGACGCATTGGGTCCATCATGAACAGCCGGAGCTTGTCACGCAGTTCATTAAAAGCTTTATTCAAAAAAACCAACTAGGGGGCAATACGTATGCAGAATATCAGCTTTGAGACAATAACAGTAAACGGTGTTTCGTTACGCACGGCACTGGCTGGTCCAAAGGAGGGACCGCTTGTTGTGCTTCTGCATGGCTTTCCGGAATTCTGGTATGAGTGGAGACACTTAATCGGACCGCTTGCAGCCCGCGGATACCGGGTGGCGGCGCCGGATCAGCGCGGCTATAATCAAAGCAGCAGGCCGCTGGAGATTGATGCTTACGCCCTGGACGAGCTGCGTAACGACGTGACGGAGCTGATCAAAGCGCTGGGCCGTGAAAAAGCGGTGATCGTCGGCCACGATTGGGGCGGGGCGGTAGGCTGGTATACGGCAGCATCAAAGCCGGAATATGTAGAAAAATTTATTGCTATCAACATCCCGCACCTGCCGGCGATGCCGGCCAGTATGAAAAAAGATCCAACACAGCTTTTGAGAAGCTCGTACATGCTGTTTTTTCAGCTTCCCAGGCTGCCGGAAAAGCTGCTTGCCTATAATGACTTTGAAGAGTTTGCCAACGGTCTCGTGAAAACAAGCAGGCCGGGAAGCTTTACAGAAGAGGATCTGGAAAAATACAAAGAAGCATGGTCACAGCCAAATGCGGTCACGACCATGATCAATTGGTACAGAGGAATGAGAAAAGGGCCGAAGGATATCGTGGAATCAAGCCATGTGACTCCGCCGGTACGGATCATCTGGGGCGTGGGGGATGCCTTTTTATCGAAGGCCTCTGCCCGGACGAGCCTTGAATACTGCCGCGCCGGAGAATTGATTTTTGTATCCGATGCGACGCACTGGGTGGTTCATGAGCAGCCGGATATTGTAGAGCGGCTAGTGACAGAATTTATAGAACAGACGTAAAGCCAATGCTCAGGCATTGGCTCTGCGGAAGCTTATAGTGGCCAGCGCAATTAAAATAGAAGTGAATACAATTAAAAAGAGGAGCTCCTCAGCGATTGTCACTGTACGTCCGAACAGCTGCAGGTTCAGTCCGAGTGCATCCTGGGCAGCAACCGGAAGATCCCCGGCGCCGGTCATCACCTTCTTCATAGCGTCTACGCCGTAGGTAACAGGATTGACTTTAACAAGAATATCCATCCAGGCCGGCATGTTCGTTACCGGAAACAACGCTCCGGAAAGAAAAACCATTGGAAATACAAGCACCTGGACAATCAGCTGGAATCCCTGCGTTGATCGAAGCAGGCTTGCTATCAGCAGGCCTAGGGAAGCGAGTGTACAGGAAAGCAGAAACATAATTGGCAGTACAGCCAGGACATTGCTCCAATCGTAGGTTACGCCGAGAACGGGGATCAAAATAAACATCAGCACTCCCTGCATAAAAGCAACCGTAGAGGCTCCGAGCATTTTGCCGATGGCAATGTTCACCCGGGAAACCGGGGAGACGAGAATTTCTTTCATATAACCAAATTCTTTATCCTGGATAACTGATAAAGAAGAGAAAATCGAAGTCATTAAAAGGGTCATGGCGACAATTCCCGGAAAAATGAACGTAAGGTAATTAAAATCTTCGATTTCAGAGGTTTGATTCATCACTAAATTTTCCATTGTTCCGCTGAAGCCGCCGCCAAATATAATTAAAAATAAAATAGGCATCGCAAAAGAGCCGAGCAGACGGGGACGGTCCCGGACGAATTTCATTAAATCCCGCTGCCAGATGGCAAAAATACCTTCCATATGTTTGATCTCCTTTCTTAGGCGGGGCCGGCTTTAATATCGCGTCCAGTATAGGACAAAAACACGTCGTTGAGCGTGGGCCGGCGTATGTTCAGGCTCGTAATAGGAACGTGAATCTGCTGAAGAAAAGTAGAAATAAACTGGTCACTGCTGGGCACCTGGATACGCAGAATGCCTGCTTCCTGTTTTATTTCTGCTTCCGGCATCGCTGACTGCAGCTGAGCGGCAACGGTGTCATTATCCTCGGTTCCGAGTTCAATGACGTCCCCGCCAACCTGCTGTTTTAAGCGCTCAGGTGTATCGAGAGCGATGATGGTGCCTTTGTCCATAATAGCGATGCGGTGGCTGATTTCTGCCTCATCGAGGTAGTGGGTGGTAAGAAATATCGTGATATTTTCTTTTTCCTTCAGGCGGAGAATGTACTCCCAAATATGGGCCCGCGTCTGAGGATCCAGGCCTACCGTCGGTTCATCCAAAAAAAGGACCTTCGGGTAGTGAAGCAGGCCACGGGCAATTTCAAGCCTTCGTTTCATCCCGCCGGAGAACTCCTCTACTTTTTTCTTTTGATTGTCGATCAGGTCTACAATTTCAAGTACTTCCTGAATACGTTCTGCCCGTTTATGTTTAGGGACACGGTAAAACCGGCAGTGAAGCTTTAAGTTTTCGAGGGCGCTTAATTTTTCATCGAGCGTATTTTCCTGAAAAATGATGCCAATGCTTTCGCGGACTTTTGCTTTCTGCTTAAAAGCGTCGTACCCATTAATGGTAACGCTTCCCGAAGTGGGAGCGAGCATCGTGCAGATCATGTTGATGGTCGTGCTTTTTCCTGCACCGTTAGGGCCCAGAAAGCCAAATATCTCTCCTTGTGCAACGTCAAAATGAATACCTTTGACCGCTTCCATATCTTTGAATGATTTTCGCAGTTCGTGCACTTGAATGATAGGTTCCATACATTTACCCCTACTTTAGCCATAGTCATTATGTTAGCGTAACTATATAACTTCAGGCAGCCATCGTCAATGGATACGAAAACAAAGACGCGGTTTGATGGGTAGGCAGACGAAATTCAGGGTATGGGCTATTATAGAAAGAAGGGGGCGGAAATAATGGAACTTCGAGACCATGTAAAGCAGTATCTGAACCAAAACAGTTCCTTCGAAGTGGAAACAGTGGAGGAAGTAGTCGATGAACGCAGGCGAAGAAATGAAATGACACCCGCACCGTCGGAACGACCAGCCGTGGCTGAAGTGTGGGATAAAGATATTGGTTCAGAGGGACGGACCTTAACCGTGCGCAGATACAAGCCGGTTTCTGAAGAGCCGCTTCCTGTAGTGATTTTTTTCCACGGCGGCGGATTTGCTGTGGGGAGCCTTGAAACTCATGATACCTTTTGCCGGGTGCTGGCCAATGAACTGGGGGCGTATGTCGTAGCAGTGGATTACCGGCTCGCACCGAAGTACCCATTTCCGTCAGGAGTATACGACTGCCTGGACGCTGTACGCTGGGTGCTTTCGGAGTACCGGGACTGGTCGAACACGGAGGACCGGTTTTATCTTTGTGGTGACAGCGCTGGGGCAAATATTGTATACGCAGCGTCTACGCTGCTCCGAAAAGAAGAAACATACCTTGAAGGACAGATGCTTCTGTATCCTGTCGCTGATTTTTACAACCGGGAGGAAGAGCCTGCTTATGTATCATATCACCGTTTCAGTGAAGGCTACGGCCTGACGGCTAAAAATATGGGCGACTTTTGGGCGCATTACCTATCAGCCTGGGATGAACGCAGGGATCCGCTGGCTGTACCAATGCGGGATGAAGAAAAACGCGGGAATCCTCCTACACTTATTATAACAGCAGAGTATGATGTGCTTCGGGATGAGGGTGAAGAATTGGCCCGTCAGCTGAAAGAGGCAAACGCAGATGTGCATCATCACCGGGTGGACGGGACGATTCACGGATTTATCAGCCATTTTCCGCTTGAGGAGGACGGACAGGAAGCGATGAACTATATGCGGGCATTTGTACAAAAGCATATCGGGAAATGATGAAACACCCATCCGGAAGCAGGCGGATGGGTGTTTCAGGCGTATCAGAGTTCAGTCTGAAAAGTCCGGGATCAGCCGCTGCTCCCGAAATTCGCGAAGCAGCTGCCGGAACATATCATCGCTGTTCACTACTTCAGTAAAACCAAACTGTTTTACCTTATTAGTATCAGACATCACATCGTATTCTACATTGAAAATGAAATCACCGAACGGCCAGGCGGCCAGTTTATCAAACGGAATATTCTGCAGGCTGTATTTTTCCTGCATACCCTCCCACAGCTCCTGCTGCAGCGGCATAAAATCAGAGAGTGTAATCGTTTGCACAGGCCCGGTGTTCATTTGAAACTCTTCGGCAATAACCGGCCACATGTGTTCCCAGCGGAAGAAGTCTCCGTTGGTGATATTAAATGTCTCAAATGCACACGGCTCGTGCAGTGCAGCCCAGACGGAGCAGCGGGCGAGCAGGCCGGCATCGGTAACCTGGGCGAGTGACCGGTAGGTAACATCTTTTCCCGGAAAACGAAGGGGAAGGCCAAGCTCTTTAGAAATAGAGGCGTACACAGCAATAACCATGCTTAAATTCATGGGAGTTCCTACCGAATAGCCGCATACGACGTCGGGACGCAAAATTGTCCATGACCAGCTTTTCCCACTCTGATGGCGCCGCAGGTAGTCCTCCTGGTTGTAATAAAAGTTCGGCGGCATATGACGCGGATCGCTTTCCCGTGCCGGTGTTTTAAAGGCGCTGAGATGGGCACCGTACACTTTGGCTCCCTGCATCAATACGACACGCTGAAGCTGAGTGGAGGTCGTTTCCACGGCCTGAACGGCACTTCGGAGCATATCGGTATTAACTGTGATCTGTTCTTTGGAGAGGGGATCATAGTCTTGGTAGGCTGCGTAAAAAATATGGGTGACAGCAGGCACGTCCTGAAGTGCCTGTGTGATTTCTTCTTCTTTTAAGAGATCGGCCTCCACGTAATAATCGGCACCGTGCGTATCCTCCGGCTGATGACGGGAAATACCCACAGCGGTCCAGTCTTCGAGCGATGAAATATGTTTTAGGATACTGCTGCCTATTATGCCGGTGGCTCCTACGACCAGGGCGGTTTTAGTCATTGAAGAGGACTCCTTTCAGAATATAGGGTAATACAGCTGTATACCACAAATCGGCAGAGGCCTAACCTGGCCAACGGGAAAAAACGCCCGGACAACTGGCCGGGCGATGATAATTACGTATTCTGCTGTTCAGCGGCACGAAGCTCCTCGAGACTCAGGCCGAAGGTCATCTCGAGGTGGGGGTAGTCTTTAAATCCGGGCCAGTCCCCGCCCCAGCTGAAGCCGAGTTCCTTAGCGATCTCCACGGCCTCCGTCCAGTCTGCTTCTCCGTTGCCGTTATCATCTCGTTCCATATCCCAGACAAGCTCTCCGTCTGGTGTACGTAACGCAAAATCAACGGCGAGCCCGTAATTATGGTATGATTCTCCGCCCCGGGCCCGCGTAACAATTTCTCCCTGTGTCGTCCGGCCCTGGGCGTATAGGGCATCCTGTTCTTCCACCGAACGGTATTCATCCGTTACTACAACGTCGATCCCCTGCTGCTCTGCACGCTGAATCCATTCATTTTTTCGTTCCTCGACGACAGGGTGAAGGCTGTTCTGTTCAACGACTTCGCTTGCTTCCACCTCGGGAAGAGGATTCTGCCTGCTGTTCCACCCGAGTACGACCAGAATGAGAAGCAGCCCGGTTATAAGTAGCAAGACATGTCTTTTCACTCAGCTGATTTCCTTTCTTTTTTCAACCTGCGTACAGGAAGTATAAACGAGAATTTGGGTTCCGGAGCCGTCTGCCTTTAGCCGTGAGTGTTTTCGAGGGCCTGGGCAGCAAGCGCAAATCCACCGGTGATGCCCGCATCATCGTGGAGGTCCGGGGTAACAATATATTGATCGATATTGTGAGTGATCATTGGATCCTGAACATAACCCTGCAGAAGCTGCTGCGTTTTTTCGTGTACTTTTGCAAGCAGGGACGGCTGTTTGCTTACGCCGCCGCCGATAATAATCCGCTCGGGGGTAAGAATCAGAATGTAATTCATCATTGCCTGGGCGAGATAATAAGCTTCAAGGTCCCATACCTCCGGGTGGGAGGTCAGTTCACTGCCTTTTTCTCCCCATCGCTGTTCCACCGCAGGTCCTGAAGCAAGCCCCTCAAGGCAGTCGCTGTGGTAGGGACAAGTGCCGGTGAATTGGTCCCCGGGATGCCGGCGGACCATGATATGCCCGGCTTCCGGATGGTTCAGGCCTTCAAGAATATTGTTGTTAATTACAGCACCAACACCGATACCGGTACCGACTGTCATATACAGGCAGCTTGTTTTTCCAGCACCGGCGCCGTGCTTCCATTCTCCGAGCGCCGCTGCATTGACATCGGTGGTGAAGCCTGCCGGGACAGCAAGGTGTTTTTGTACGTCTCCGAGAATGTTAAAGTTTTGCCATGCTGTTTTTGGTGTTGTAGTGATATAGCCGTATGTATCATTTTTTGTATTAATATCAATCGGACCAAAAGAACCAATGCCAACAGCTTCGATAGAAAAAGCACGGAAAAAATCGTACACCTGCCGCATAGTTTCATCAGGCGTCGTAGTTGGAATAGAAATACGTTCTTTTATGTCACGGCCGTCTTCACTGACCGCGCAGACAAATTTAGTCCCTCCTGCTTCAATGGCGCCGAGCATATAAACAACCTCCTGGTCTTTTTCTAAAATAATAAAAAAGATCATTCAAAATAAATGAAAATTCCATATGGATAAAATTCTGTATACCTTTTAATCGTACCTTTTTTTTCTTGTTTTGCAAATATGAAATATACTTGCCGGGCGGGAAAGGAGTAAGCTTGAATGAGCAGTAACAGAGAAATAATAGCAAATGTTCAGGGGCAAAGCGGAGAATTGCAGCTGCAGCGCCGGGACTCTCACTATGAAGTCATCAGCAACGGCACATTTTTGATGGCTACCCACAACGGAGAGTCGGAGCGGCGCATGGTGCAGGAAGCGCTGAATCATGCTTTTTCAGCAGAATCGGTGCTGATCGGAGGCCTGGGCGTTGGTTTTTCGCTCGACGAGGCAGTGCGGCATGCAGATACAGTTTATGTAACCGTCGTGGAATTGGAAAAGCACATAATTGAGTGGAACCATTTCTATTTTCAGGAATGGAACAAAAGGGCACCAGAAAACAGCAAAACGAAAATCGTAGAGGGTGATCTCCAAGTGTTTCTGGAAGAAGAAACAAACACCTGTTGGGACGTTATATGTATGGATACAGATAACGGCCCTGACTGGCTTGTCCGGGAAGGCAACCACTATATGTATGAACCTGGAGGTCTACAGACGATTTTCGGCGTCCTCCGGGGAGGAGGAGTGGCAGCTTTTTGGAGCGCTTCTTATTCCAGTGCCTTTGAAAACAGTCTGGAAGAATTGTTTGATAATGTATGGGTAGAGGAGGTGGAGGCCGGACGCGGCGGTCCGGATGTTATTTTTTACGCCAGGAAAGCAGAACATATCCATCCATCACACAATTTTTGAGATTTTTTTAGCCCTCTACAGTGATACAAAGGATACAGAGAAGGGTACGATATGAAAGTACTGTGAAAACAGTGGTAGATGAAGGGGCCAGGGAGGAAATGGAATGAAAAAGATATCAATCGTAATTCCTTCGTTTAATGAAGAGGACAACATTGTGTCTGTATATGAATCACTGCAGAACCATTTAGGGCATCTGCCCTATGAAATAGAGGCACTGTATATCGATGACGGAAGCTCGGACCGGACGCTGACGAAGATGAGAGAGCTTGCCGGGCTGCATGAAAATGTAAGCTACGTTTCGTTTACCCGCAACTTTGGAAAAGAAGCAGCGTTAATTGCCGGGCTGCATCACGCGGATGGGGATGCGGTAGTAATCATTGACGCTGACCTGCAGCATCCGTCCGAGGTAATTTTAGAACTGATTGAAGGCTACGAAGAAGGCTATGATCAGGTAATCGCAAAACGGAACCGGGAAGGAGATTCAAAATTCCGTTCCGGCATGGCTACAATGTATTATAAATTTATTAACAGAATGGTGGATGTGAAGCTTGAAGACGGTGTCGGTGATTTCCGTCTGTTAAGCCGCCGGGCGCTGGACGCTCTGCTGTCCCTGAGTGAAGCCAATCGTTTTTCGAAGGGGCTTTTTTCATGGATCGGCTTTCCAGCCAAAACAGTTTATTATGAAAATGTCCAGCGCCAGGAAGGCGAAACCAAATGGTCGTTTTCAAGCCTCCTGAATTACGGCGTGGACGGCATGATTTCCTTTAATAACCGTCCGCTGCGCCTCTGTTTGTATACCGGGCTGATCGTGATGCTGCTTGCACTGGTTTATATCGGTATCACGTTTGTCCAGATTGTGCGGATGGGAATTGAAGTGCCGGGTTATTTTACGACAATTTCCGCTATACTGTTTTTAGGGGGCGTGCAGCTGTTAAGTCTTGGCGTGCTCGGGGAGTATATCGGACGCATTTACTACGAAACGAAAAGACGCCCGCATTATTTAGTGCAGGAATCTAATACGAAAAGGCGAGATGCATGAAACAGTTGGATAATGAGTTTACCAGATTTGTTTTAGTGGGCGGTATGAATACATTAAACTACTACGCCGCCTACTTACTGCTTCACGTGGTGCTTTCGGTGCCATATATGATCGCCCATATTACCGGGTTTTTTATCAGCTTTGTCATTTCTTTCTTTTTAAATACATACTTTACTTACAAGGTCCGGCCGACATGGAAAAAGTTTTTTCAGTTTCCGCTGACCCAGGTAGTAAACGTAGGGGCTTCATCCGTTTTTGCTTATATATTCGTGGAATGGCTGAGTATTAACAGTACTATCGCGCCGCTCGGAGCGGTGATTTTTACTATACCGGTCACGTTCATTGTCACAGGGAAAATACTAAAAAGATAGCGTGGGGAGAGAATGTTGAAACACAAGCATATATGGGGGATTGCAGCAGCAGTCATTCTGACAGTCATCGCAGCGCACGCATTTTTCTTATATCAATGGACCAATGATACGTATATGGCCGGTCCTAATGACGGGTTGAATCAGATGGGGCCGTTTAAGCAGCTGCTGTATGATCATTACACGAGCGGTGAATTTTTTTATTCCTTTCAGCTTGGGCTTGGCGGCAGTATGTTTACCCAGCTCGGGTACTATTATTCGACGAACCTGTTCTTTTATTTCCAGATAGCAGCAGTGTATACGCTGGAGCTTTTGGGGCTGATCCGTGAGCCGGACGCAGCTTTTTGGACCGAGGCCGTCATTTTTATCAGCATGGTCCGGATGACACTCGTTTCCTTTTTAACGTACGCCTGCTTCCGCTATATGAAGCTAAGCCGCGTGCCTGCCCTGACAGGGGCCCTGTTGTACGCCACATGTGTAATGTATTTCCGCCACGCGGCGTTTTGGGAGTTTTTTGCGGATGCCTTCATTTGGCTCCCGCTGCTCGTATACGGGGTGGAAAAAATAATTCGGGAGAAAAAACCGCTGCTGTTTATTTTTGCACTCGCAGCAACCGTCTTTTCGAATTTCTACTTTTCCTATATCGTGCTTATTTTTATCGGTATTTATATTTTAGCCAGGTGGCTGATCCGTCTTGGGCCTGGAGAAACAAAGATTGGAAAGCAGATACTTTATTTCGGGGGCAGCTCTCTGCTCGGATTCGGCATCGGAATGACCGGCTTTTTCGCCGGCGTGTACGGGTACTTTAACAATTACCGGCCGGATTTTGAACAGGAGATCGTATTGTTTGATAACACAAGCAACATTCTGCTCGACAGCCGTTTTCTTATTGTGCCGACTATCTTTTTAGTGTTTGCAGCCTGGAAACAGCTGTATAAGGATCCACGCTTTGTGCTGTTTACCATCCTAGCGCTGTTATTTATCGTATTTCATTACAGTCCACTGATGGGAAGCGTGTTTAACGGCTTATCCGCGCCGCGGAACCGGTTCGAGTATATCGCTGCGTTTTTACTTGCTGGCGCAGTGGCAGCAGGCGTCCAGCATATCCGGAAGCTCGACTGGCGGGAGCTGGTGCCTTCGCTTATTTTTGCGACAGGCATGTACGTTCTGTTTTATCTATGGGATGACGATTTTTCCATCGACCACTGGAGCGGGTGGCTGACACCCGGAATGATCATCATTTCGCTCGCGGCATTTATTGTGACAACCCTTACGGACGTGCGCGGCAAAAGGATCATCACTGCCGTTTTTGCCATTATGACGAGCGTGGTGGTCGCCAATCAGTACCAGTATGAAAAGCTGTTTGAACGTGGGAGTATGAACGAAACGACGCAGGAATTTCTCATGAGCGAGGATTACATGGATGCAGATCAGATCGAACTGCTTGATGAAGCTGCGCAGGAGGATCCCGACGCGCTGTCCCGCACTACTTGGATCAAAGACCCTCAGCGTACAAATACGCCGCTGTATTTGGATTTTTACGGGGCAGGGGCATACTCAAGTATTTTGAATGAAGAACTGCTCATGTTTTATTACAATGACCTTCAGATCGATCTCGGACGAGAAAGTATCAGCCGGTATTCCGATTTCGGGCGAAGGGCAAATATATACAGCCTGCTGCGCGGGGAATACGCCATGTTTGAAAAAGACGGGGATGAAAGCGTGCCGTACGGGTTTACTCCATTTGTTGAAAATGATGATTATATTATTTATCAGAATGAAAATGTACTTCCATTTGTACGGACGACGGATCAGGTATATGCCTATGAAGATGCAAAAGAAGCGGCACCGCTTGCGAAGGAGCATGCTATGCTAAACGGCGTGATTCTCGAGAACCCGGACGCAGCGGCCGACTTCCCCCAGGAAGAGTCGGTTATCACCCGTGAAAATGTCGAGGCGGTAAATGGCACTTACGAGAATGAAATGCTTACGGTTACCGGGGAAGAGGGCGGACTTAATATTATAGTGCCGGAGAATGAAGACGTGGAGGAGTATTACGTGGACTTCCTCCTCCGCCAGGAGCCCGGCGTTGGCTTTTTCCGGATGAATGTCAATGAATTTGAGACTTCCCGTAAGGCGAGAGATTCGCTGTACCGTACCGATGAAAATGATTTAACGATCCGCGTGGAGAATCCGGAGGACAACGTGATAGAAATACGGATGCCTGAAGGAGAATATCACCTTGAAGACCTGGCCGTATACGGAGAAACGTATGAACAATTAAATGAAGCCAGTGCGCAGGCAGAGGATATCACCCGGAAAGTAGAAGTGGATGGCAATGAGGTTGATGCGGTTATTGAAAACGACGCTGGAGATACGTACGCTGTAATGCCCATTCCATATGAAAAAGGGTGGAGAGCTAAGGTGAACGGTGAACGTGTACCAGTCGAAAAAGCAAATGGGGCGTTTACCGCTGTGCCGCTTGAGGAAGGGGAAAACAATCTTTCTCTTACGTACTATCCTCCGTACTTCTGGTGGATGACTGCAGTGTCGGTTGTTTCTTTGATATTGGCAGTATTATGGGGAGTGAAAAGAAGAAGAAAACAATACTGAAGTAAAGCCTGTTCCGCCTGGCGGGACGGGCTTTTTTATGTGTATTGACAGTGAATACAGGTTGGTGGAAAAATAAGGATGTGAAAAGGAGGGCTTATGTCTTTATCCAAACAAGCTGAAGAGTATTTTCGGGAGGTCGGGGATTATCTTTATTTATACGGAAGAAAAACGGAGGACATAGAACTTTCCATTCAGCCGGACAAAGAAGCGGTCGAGGTGCAGGAAGAAGCTGGAGGTTCCATGTATGAAATAGTGCCGAAGGAACCGAGAGTCTACAGTCAGGCAATTAAAAAGCAGGTATCTCCTTCCACAGGCGAACATATATCATTTTTAATACTGGTTGCATGGATTCTTTTTTCAGCTTTATGGTCGTGGGATCTGCTGCGGGGCATGACAGTTTTTTCTATCTGGTATTTTGGTATTTTAGGCCCGGGGGCCTTAATAATCAGTTTTTTAATGATTTACGGCAGGTCCATTCAGGCATTTCATTCAAAACGGATGAAACAGGTCTTAAATTATCTTCCTCAGGCGGCAATGCTTGTACTGGTTATTCCCGTGCGTGACCTTATAACAAACGTACCTGAGGGTGGTGTAGTTCTTCCAGCAGCATTTAAATGGTGGTTCGTGCCAGCTGCAATCATGGCTACTGCCCTGGCGGTCCGGATTCTCCAGAAGAGCTTTCTGCCAGTGTACGCCGTAATTGTGGCCTCACTGATTGTGGTATGGCTCGTGATCTCTGCGGTAGATCTTTTGCCATTTCCTTATAATCTAATTACCTATATTGTACTTGTCGGAGCTGCATTTGCTTATGGTATCATTATGAGTTTAAAGCCGGAGCGTGAGAAAAGTTAGTTTCACGCATATTTCCCGGGAAATAAAAAAAGGCCGTCCGCGCGGCCTTTTTTTATTATGAAAATTCTACCGCCGGCCCGGTTAAAATGCCGCTGAACAAGTTGATCAACAGAAGCACCGTTAAAATAAAAAAGATAAGAAAGCTTATCCGGCTCTGGGCTTTAAAATGAGCCGCCAGGCCAACGCCCCACAGAGCGGTAATAACAAGGCCAGCGTATACGTATAACGAAATGCCTCCGCCTACCACAATGGCAGTAACAATTAGAAGAATGTCGGTAGTGATGACGAGTAACAGAGAGATGGCTAAAAGCATGCTGCTGAACATTTTCATTCTGGCGTCTTCCATATATATGAGCTCCTTTGCGAAGAATAAACTTCCTTCAATGTATCACAAACCCTATTGGAGAGGAAAATAAGAAGCAGGAAAAAAATAGTATAGCTGAAGCCATTTAAGTTTAAAGCAGCGGCAAACCGTAGTATATTGGGTAAAATAAAACGAAAAGGAAGAAGGAGCACAGATGAAAGAGCCGCAGCTGATACGTATGAAATGGAGAGACGCATTATTTGCACATTGGGAAAAAAATCCCGTCGAAGTGGCCCGCAGCCTGCCGGATCATATGGATGTAGATACGTTTCAGGGAAAAGCGTATGTAGGCGTGGTTTCATTTTCGATGCATGATATCCGTCCTTTTTTTCTCCCGGGAGGGACAGGGCTGAACTTCCCGGAACTAAATCTGCGCACGTATGTACGTGTGGACGGGGTGCCGGGCATTTACTTTTATAATTTGGATGCTTCTTCTCCGCTTGGCGTCTGGATCGCGCGACGGAATTTTTCTATTCCGTATTACCAGGCACGCTTTTCGATCCGCCGTCATCAAAGCTGGACGTACTGGAATCACCACCGGAGATCCGGGAACGTACGCTTTCGCGCAAAATACCGGGCGACTGGAGAACAGCTGCCGGCTGCTGCCGGCTCGCTCGAGAACTGGCTTGCTGAAAGATACCGTTTTTATACAGCGAAAGACGGACAGATTTGGTACGGGGACGTCGTACACGAGCCGTGGGAGCTGTACCGCGGTGAGTATAAAGAGGAAGAAAACGGGCTCCTCACAGCCGGCGGATTCAGGCAGTCAGACGGCCGTCCCGATCATGTTATGGTCAGCCCCGGCGTGAGTGTGGGTGCTGCGAGACTGCGAAAAAAATAAGCCTCTGCTGCCGAATACGGAGCAGAGGCTTAAATACGTTCATGATTTTATGGCTGGTCCACCGGACGAACAACAATTTCATTGACGTCCACGTGAGCCGGCTGAGTAAGTGCATAGTATACTGCTTCTGCAATATCTTCTGAATTCAGCTGCTGCACGTTCAGTACCGAATCGAACTGTTCCATTACTTCTTTATCCGTAATGGTTTCAGTAAGCTCTGTATTAACCACTCCTGGAGAGATGGCAGTCGTACGGATGTTAGTCTGGGCTACTTCCTGTTCTAAGCCCATCATAATTGCCTTCACGGCAAACTTCGTACCACTGTATACGGAGCTGCCAGGGAAGATTTGGTGGGCAGCCACAGAGGATGTGGAAATAATATGGCCGTCGTTGTTTTCAATCATGTGTGGAAGGATGGCGTTAATGCCGTAAAGAACACCTTTGATGTTTACATCGACCATCTGGTCCCACTCATCGACCTTCTGGTTTTTCAATAAAGACAGCGGCATTAAGCCGGCGTTGTTAAAGAGGCCGTATACTTTGCCGAAGTGATTTACTGCTTCGCGTCCGAGTTCTTCCATCTGTTCACGGGAAGTAACGTCGGTTTCCTTGACGATGATTTCACCAGGCTGATCGGAAAGCTCTTCTTTAATTTCGTTCAGGCGCTCGAGGCGGCGGGCAGCAAGTGCTACATTGGCGCCGTTTTCGACGAGTTTTTTAGCAGTTGCTCTACCGATGCCGCTGCTTGCTCCTGTAATAATAAATGTTTTACCTTGAAGTTCTGTCATGACGTGTATCGCTCCTTTTTCTTATAAGCTATTTCTGCCATAACGTTAGTTACTTTAAAATGATAAGTGGCATCGGAATATATGATACCCGCTGTGAGCTGATTCAATCATCCAATTTTTTCTAATGAGAAAAAATAAAATAAAAGGCGTATGTGACGGGGTCTTCAGAGGATCTGTGAGGCAAATTTTTTTGTTTTTCTGTTTGAAGGCTAAAAAACTCCCGGCTCTTCGCCGGAAGCTCAAGACTTCACATGTGGGGGTCTTTTCTTTGGAGTGAAAATAATTTGTACCAAAAGACAGAGGGAAGCGGCCATGATGACCCCTATTTCTATGTAATACCAAAACAGTTCACCACTGTTCAGCTGAAACATAGTGACTACACCGATCATCAGCAGGCCGATGCCGACACGGTTCATCCATCTCCAGCGCACAGCAAAAGCGGCAAACCATTGAATGAATGGAAGGTTAAATACAAGCCAAAGGACAACCGATGCCCCAATGCCAATCAGCCAGTACCCCTGCCCGATAAACAACTCAGCAGAAAAACGGGCAATGCTGATAATAGGTATATTCATGGCGGCACCTAAAATAATTCCGAGCAAAAATGTTAGAAAACGCCGCACGTCGATTCACCTCGAATGAGTTTCCCGGCCGAAAATATGCCAGGATATTACAAATAATATAACCGCTTATGATACGATGATACATAATCAAAGTGAAGAAAGGAAGGGTATTTCGATGGCTTCTATTGAAAATTTTCATGACCTGGATATCAGAGTAGGAAGGATTGTACAAATAAAAGAATTTCCAGAAGCGAAAAAGCCGGCGTATAAGGCGTGGGTCGACTTTGGAGAAGGGGTGGGAGTAAAGCAGTCCAGTGCTCAAATTACAGATCTATATGAAATAAATGAACTCGAAGGGAAAACAGTGATTGGTATTGTGAATCTTCCACCAATGAAAATTGCTTCATTTACTTCAGAATGCTTAATTTTGGGCGTCTATACGGATGAAGGCGTAACTCTTCTGCAAACAGACCATGAAACGAAGATCGGGGAAAAAATCGGCTGAGAGGGTGAAGATATGAAGTATGTTATTACGGGAGCCACAGGTCATCTCGGGGAAAAAGTAACGGAAGAGCTGCTTGAACTTGTCCCAAAGGAACAGGTGGTCCTGGGCGTGCGCGATCCTGAAAAAGCAGCGGTGTTCAGAGAGCAGAACGTGAGCACGGCAAAAATGGATTATTATTCGTTTGATGAGCAGGTGAGCACCTTTCAGGGAGCAGACGTTGTGCTTTACATCCCGAGCATTACGCATCCGTCCGAACAGCGGATCAAAGAATTTCAGACTTCTGTCGAAGCAGCGGAGCAGGCTGGAGTAAAGCAGTTTATGTTTATCGGATTCACGGCGGACCATTGGAACAATCCCTTTCATATGAGTCCGTTTTTCGGCTATGCAGTGCGTCGTATTGCGATGAGCCCGATGGCTGGAACCATTATCCGCAACGGAGTGTATGCGGATCCGCTGATTTCTTATACGGAGGAGCTGGTCCGCACCAAAAGGCTGCCTTATCCGGCAGGGAGAGGGGCTATTTCCTTTATTTCGAGAAGAGATCTGGCCAAGGCAATAGCTGCCGCAGCCGCAGCGCCCGAAAGACACGGGGGTGTTTACACGCTGACCGGGATACAGGCGTATACGATGGATGAATTGTGTGAACTGCTTTCCAACATTACGGGAGAACGCATTCGTTATGAACCAATGGGGGTGCAGGAATTTGCCCGCACATACGATGACGGATCCGGCTTTGGCAGCGTGAATGCTTCGCTTTATGAAGCGGCCTCCATGGGGCTGATGGGAGAGGTTACTTCGGACGTGGAGCGACTTACCGGAAAGCCGCCGGAAATGCTGCGGTCATACCTCGAGCGGCATTTATTATAGAAAAAGGACACGCAGGCAGCGTGTCCTTTGATCGTTATGCTACTCTTTTAGAAAGCGGAGAAGCTCCTGATTGAACTTTTCTTTTTCATCGACAAATAGTCCGTGACCGCTGTTTTCGAAAGGAACGACCTTCAGGTCATTGATTCCCTTTTGAAGCTCTCCGGAAAATTCAAACGGGCAGATCTGGTCGTTTTTCCCGTGAAAGCTTTCGGCCGGAACTGTGATAGAGGAAAGGTCTTCAAAGGAATCTTCATCCCGCAATGCTTCTGCTGAATGGATTGTTGAATAGCTTCCGGCTTCCATGCCAAGACCATGGAACCATGTCTTAAATACATCAGAAATGTTTTCGCTGCCAAAGAACATGCCGCCGAAGTCTTCAAGCATTTTCGGACGGTCAGTGTTCAGGTTATCGATAATGCCGTCGACGTCTTTTTTCTCCATGCCGTACGGGAAGTTTTCGCGCTGCGTGAAGCTTGGAGCCGCCGGCGCGAGCAGAAGTAATTTAGAAACTCCCTGCTGTTTATGGCGGGCCATGTAACGAAGAGCAATCGGGCCTCCCATGGAAAAGCCGGCGAGCACGAAATTCTCCAGTTCCATGGCATCAACGACTCCTTTAACGTCGTCTGCCATTTGATTGTAATCATATCCGCTCCATGGCTTGTCGGACTGTCCGTAGCCGCGGAGGTCGATGCCGATAAACCGGTATCCGTGCTTTGGCAGCTCATTGATCTGATATTCGTACATTTTGTGATTAACCGGCCAGCCGTGGATAAAAACGACCGGCTGCCCTTCACCGATATCCTCAACATAGATATGCACATCTTCTTCTACAGCGACATAATGTCCCATTTAAGCAAATCCTCCTTCACTGGTAAAAAGATAATAATCAAGATAACTTAAAATACCCTTGTTTCCCGTGTGATAAACTTTGGGCGCTTCATTTGACAATGATAATCTTTTTCAATTAATCTGTTGCTAATAAGACAAAAGATGCTAATAAAGAAGAACTAATTGGAGGATTGGCTCAAAAAGGGGGCAGGTCATGAGAGGAACAGTCATTTACCATCAGATTATGGACCGCGATGTATATGTATACCTGCCTCCGGATTACAGCCGGAACAAACAGAAGCGTTATCCTGTTATTTATGTCCAGGACGGGGCCTATTTATTCCGGGATTCGGGCAGTGTGTGGGAAGCGCTGATGGAATCCGGATATATGCAGCCGGTAGTAATGGTCGGGGTGGAGCCGAAAAGCCGTATTCATGAGTATACGCCGTGGCCGGCAAAAGCGCTTTCTTTGCACCTTCCGGATTTCAAGGGGCTGGGTACAGAGTACGCATACATCCTGACTAACGGGATACGCCCGTATATTAACGAAAAATACCGGGTAAAAACAGAAGCTGCCCATACCGGGGTGATTGGTGCTTCACTTGGAGGACTTGTTTCAATTTATATTGCCGATTTGTATCCTCACGTATTTCATAAGATTGGACTGCTCTCTGCTTCTTTGTGGTATGAAGGGATGGGAGCTTTTATTAATGAGAGACTCTCTCTCACCCTGCGCCACTACGTATATCTGTATGTGGGGGAATGGGAAGGGAGCGGGCAGCCCCTCATTGAGCCCTACATGGTGCCGAGAACGCAGATGATGTATGCACTGCTCCGAAAGCAGCTTGAAAACCAGGTGGCGCTCCATATAAAACCGAAAGCGATGCACGAAAGAAAGTATTTTATTTCCCAGTTTCCTGCAGCCTGCACATGGTTGTTTCCGCCTATGCATTAGCGGTATAGTAAGAGAAACGGCACATGTGGAGGAGCTGGAAATGGAAGCAGAGTTTTTCTTTCGATCCATACTTATGCCGGCGGTTGTTATTTTCTGTCTGATCTTTTACTTGACGCTTTTCTGGGTGTATCGAAGAGGAAGGCTCAGCCGGAGTAAAAATAAAAACGCCCGGCAGGCAAAAATTATTCGGAACGGGTTTGTGCTGACAGGCTTTCTTGCTTTTATATGGTTTCTTTCGTTCTATATTTAATCACCTGCGCTGCTGCGGGTGATTTTTATGTTATGTCAGCAGACAAAATGAAGCAAAGGGGAGAAAAACATTGGGAAAAAATATTGATCTCGTATTTGGCGGCTACGAACTGCGTATCACAAAAGTATATCAACTGATTTACCATATCAATGACCTGATGCTTGCTCTTGTTTTTTTAGTTGGGAGCTTTTTATTTTTCTCAGAGACGACCACCTTTTACGGTACCTGGCTGTTTGTGCTCGGAAGCCTGCAGATGTTTATCCGTCCGGTAATAGCTTTGGCTCACCAGGTCCATGTGAACAAAGTAAGAAAACAGAGAAAAGAGTATGCCGGGCAGCAGGGCACGCGGGCTGTCCGTGTCCGGAAAGGGAGCCGGACCTATAAGCTATAGCCAGAGAGGGCGTCTGGAACTGACTTATGTTAAAATATGGCTGTAGAAATGGAGAACGGAGGGGAAAACATGAAAAAAACGGCTGCAGCTGCGGGCGCCATAATGCTCATTGGAGGGCTGAGTGCCTGCAGTAACCGCGAGAGTGCGGAAGACAAAATGCAGGGATTTACGGACGCATGGAACAATCAAAATTTCGAAGAAATGTACGGGTATTTAAGCTCAAATGCGCGCGAACAGATCAATAAGGAAACGTTTATTAACCGGCATGAAACGATTTATGAGGATACAAATGCTGAAGAACTGAATATTCAAACCGGTGAGACCGACCAGGAAGCTGAAGGAGAAGAAACAGCGCTTCCTTTCTCTGTGAGCATGACAACGAGCGCGGGGGATGTTTCCTTTGAGCAGGAAGCCTCCTGGGTACTTGAAGAGACAGAAGACGGGGAGGAGTGGCAGCTGGACTGGTCGCCTTCGTACATATTTGAAGAATTGGGATGGGAAGAGACGGTAAATGTCGAACGGACGGAGCCGGTACGCGGGGAAATTCTGGCGGAAGGCGGTGATCCGCTTGCGACAAACGTGGAAACGACCAGAGTCAGTCTGGTGCCCGGCAGCATGGGGGAAGAGCAGGATGAGACAATTTCCGCGCTCGCAGACGAACTGGATATGTCAGAAGAAGATATTACCGGAGCACTCGATCAGGACTGGGTGACAGATGAAAGCGCGGTTCCGGTGAAGACGCTCTCTCCTGACAATCAGGAAGCAGCATCAGACGTGGAGGATCTGCCTGGAGTGCAGCTTTCTGACGTTGGAAGCCAGCGGTATTATCCGGAACAGGAAGCCGCAGCTCATTTAACAGGATACATCGGAAGCATTTCCGGAGAAGAGCTTGAAGAACGGGGCGGAACGTATACACAGTCATCCCAAATCGGCAAAGCCGGACTTGAATACGTTTATGAAGAGCGCCTTCGAGGGGAGCCCGGTATGCTTATCTCTACTTCGGAAGACGATGTGATCGCAGAGGAAGAAACGGTCGCCGGAGAGGACGTGCAGACGACCATCGATACCTCCCTGCAGGAGCGTGCTTATGAGCAGATAGAGGAGGATGTAGGAGCCACAGTAGCGCTGGATCCCCGGAACGGCGATACGCGGGCGCTGGTCAGCGCCCCTTCCTACAACCCGAACAACTATATTTACGGCTGGCCGGAGGACGAATTGGAGGAGTTTAATGAAAGCGAAAATCGTCCGCGTGCTGCTAAATTTAACAGCACCTATGCGCCAGGTTCAACAGTGAAGCCTATCACTGCTTCGGTCGGGCTGAGCAACGAAGCGATTACACCGGATGAGGAAATGACGATCGAAGGCCTTGAGTGGCAGCCGGACAGCTCCTGGGGCGGTTATTCGGTGACCCGGGTGGATGATGAATTAAGTGAGGTTAATCTGCGCGAGGCGTTGATCACGTCCGATAACATTTATTTTGCCCGCACAGCGCTTAATACCGGAGCAGAAGATTTCACTGCCGGTCTGGAAGGCTTCGGCTTTAATCAGGAAATTCCGTATGATTTTCCAATAGGAGAGTCGACGATTGCTTCTGAGGGTCTTGATTCTGAAGTGCTGCTTGCTGATACCGGCTATGGCCAGGGACAGATGCAGATGTCTCCAGTTCATCTGGCTTCAGCTTTTACGGCCTTCGTAAATGAGGGAGATATGCTGGCTCCGCAGCTTCTCGCTTCTTCTGACCGAAAAGTGTGGGAGGAAAACGTGGTGCCTGAAAGCGGCATTTCGACGATTCAGGAGGGCCTTGAAGGAGTCGTAGAGGATGACCGCGGCTCTGCCTATGAGCCTGTGAATGAAAGCATTTCAGTTTCAGGCAAGACCGGCACGGCGGAACTGAAGCAGGCCGGAGAAGAAGAGGGGACGGAAAACGGCTGGTTTGTGGCGTATGATAATGAAGAAGAAGATTTATTGATTGCGTCGATGATCAAGAACGTCGAAGACCGGGGCGGAAGCAGCTACGTAGTGGAGCAGACCAAGCCATTGTTTGAAGAATAACCCTTTCACTGAATTGTCATTGAGGTACAAAGAAAAAATTTAGTTGTTTTCTCATACATCAGACGAATTACGGGTATGGGGAGAAAAGGAATCTTTGTATGTCAGACGAGGGGGTGAAAGAATGACAGGACTGTTTATTGATCCGTTTTTATGGATCACCATTGGCTTGATTTTGATTGTAATAACGTTTTTGTTTTTCTGGTTCCGGCGCAGCTATGACCCAATAGGGCGAAAAATTCTGGCTGCAGTATTTATGATCTACCTGGCGACAATCGTACGCTTTACGCTGATCCCGGCACCGTATGAAGGGTCGCTCGGGCCAGGCCTTCAGCTGGGGGAATATTATCAGTTTCTACCGTTCTATACGATTGTAGAGTCGTTTCAGGAAGGTACATGGCTAGGTGTAATAGGAGGGCAGATTTTACTGTACCTGCTGCTGCCGATATTTTTTGGCATACTGATCAGTGATGACATTCACTTCATCTGGGCCTTTGCCATTGGTACACTTTTATCCTTCTCCATACAGCTGATGGAGTTTGGCATTAACTTAATTATTGGCTATCCGACGAGAGTGGCCGACATTGATTCAATTATTTTGAATACGCTCGGCGCGATGATCGGCTATGCGATCTTTAAGTATTACCGGCGGTCACGGCGCAAGCAGAATAAACCGGTACTGCCGGATGCTATTGCTCCGCGGGACCGTTCAGCAACGGCAGCAAAATTGTAAATGAAAAGCCGCCATCTTCTTGTGGGAGACGGCGGCTTCTTCTGTATGTCAGCGTTTATCTCTGCTGCATTCAAGCGCCCATTGGATGAGCGGCAGCTGCAAAGGGAGGCGCAACCAGTATAAAAGCGGGTAGGACCTGCCGTTTGGACGTAAAGGAATCCTTTTAACAGCCATATATACGTTGGCCGGGAAAATAAGTATAAAAAAGACGGCAGCCGGCTTGCCGGCGTATTTACTCCATTTCGGCATCGTAAAAGCAGTGCCTAAAACCAGCTCTGCTGCTCCGGATACGTATACCGCAGCTCTTCTCCCAGGGATCTTTGGCGGCAGAATACGCTCGAATTTTTCAGGTGAAGTGAAATGCAGAATGCCGGCAGGAAAAAGGATTGCCGCGAGAAGCCATCGTTTCATGATAAGTGACTGTCCTTTCTGTATTAAAATAAAATAAGATATATACACGCCGCACAAAGAATAGCGAGTAGAAGAAAAACGAGGCGGCGAAGGATATTCTGCCATAGAGGAGACAGAGTGCCTGTCCACTGGTGCACCTGTTTTTCAAGCTTGTGAAAGACAAACATGATGCCGGAGGTGTCTTCTGCTGCCTGTTGCCTGGTAAAGGTTAGCGTATGAACGTCTTCCTTCAGACCGATCATTAATGCTACAAACAAAAGCAGCAGAAAAGGAAAAACTAAAATGAGCTGAAAAACAATAAACATAGCCACCACGCTCCTCGTTCCTGTTTTCCCTGTTCATAAAAAAATCAATCCTGAGTGTGAGATTATGGTATACTGGGCAAAGAATAGCTGGCGATGGAGTTCGCCGGAACCGCTCTAAAATAGAGCTGATGACTCCTGTCTGTTCACGGGATACGTGTGCAGACAGGATTTTTGCGTTTAATAAGGAGGAAACGAAATGAGACTGTATGTATGGATGGCTGCAGGCGGAGCTCTTGGCAGTCTGCTGCGTTATCTTGTAGACCGGTTGTTTGCCTCGGCTCCCGGCGTATTTCCATGGGGAACAATGGCGGCAAACATTGCCGGATGTTTTTTACTTGGATGGTTTACCTCGAGGATTATACAGCGAAAAGCGTGGCCGTCTATGTGGGAGGCTGTAGTAGGCACGGGAGTTATTGGGGCGTTCACGACCTTTTCGACATTCAGTGTGGAAACAATTCAATTAATTGAAAACGGGGCTCTGTTTGCCGCCGGGGTATACGTTTTAGTCAGTGCTGCCGGAGGGCTTATAACTGCGGGTATTGGTTACCGTGCAGGAAGGAGGAAAAGCTGATGACATGGCTGCTTGTCGCTCTTGGAGGAGCTGTTGGGGCTGCTGCCCGCGCAGCATTGGTATCATGGTCCAAAGAAAACGGATGGCACCGGGTGCTTCCGTTTGGCACGATGTTTGTAAATGTATCGGGATCGTTTTTTCTCGGACTGGTCGTGGCGCGGGAAGCCGGTATTACAGAAACAGCGGGCATTGGCATCGGTTTTTTAGGTGCGTTCACGACCTTTTCGACCTTTAATATGGAGATCATTCAAAAAATTGAAGCTGGTGAAGGGAGAAGTGCTTTGCTGTACGGAGTCGCAAGCTATGCCCTGGGGCTTTTGGCGGCGGCAGCCGGATATTTCTTTGGATGACAAAAGCCGTTTCCCGGGCCCGGGAAACGGCTTTTCATTCATTCCGGAGAATTCTCCCCGGCTGTCTGAACTTGAAAACGGATCAGCCAGGTGATTAAAAGCCCGGCTAGTGCAAGCAGTGCGCCGAAATAAAAGACACTGGAAAGGGAAAGCTGTTCGGCGACAGTTCCGGCGACGACCGGGCCAAGCAGAATCCCTGCAGCGTAAAACGACTGATAAAATCCCATTGCGCTCGCCTTCAGCGGCCCGGGACTTACCTGGACAACCATTCCTAGAAGCAGCGGCAGCACAATTCCCAGGGCGAGTCCGAGTAACGCCTGGTTCAGGCTCAGCTCCCATAAAGAAGCAGTTAACGGCATCCACGCAAGCGCTGCCGCCCCGGTAAGAAAGGACCCGTAAAGGAGTGGTTTGTGCAGCCGGAGCGGTACGGCATAAAAGGATAAAAACAAAGAAGCCAAAAGGTGCGGAATAAAAAAGGCAATGAAAATAACGACTAATGTCCGCTCCGTAGCCCCTATCGAAGACGCGTACAGCGGGGTGAAGCCGAAAATCGTCATGAAAATAATAGAATGACCGATAAAACTCGCGCACGTAAGCCAGCGCAGGTCATGCAGCCGGAGAGTCCGGCTGATTAAAGAACGAATTTTCAACGGCTCTGTCCTGGTCTGAACCGGTATTTCTTTTGTGAAAAGCGTAAATCCAATTCCGATCAATGAAAAGGCCGCAGCAATCCAGAACAGCGCTGTAAACCCGAACAGATCAGCCAGATAGCCGCTGAACATCATGCTGATAAACTGGGTGAAAACTGTTAATAGCTGCAGAATGCCCATCGCTCTTGAGGACTGATCGGCAGAAAAGTACCGGGAGTACATAATCGTCGCCATCACCCACATGGAGGCGGTCACCCCGGCAAGCAGCCGGGCGGTAAAAACTGCCGCAAAGGAATCAGATAAGACGAGCAGCACGCCGCTGATGAATCCACTGACAAATCCGACAATCAGCAGCTTTTTCAACAGGCCCTTCAAAGCGTCGGAAAGAATGCCGAGCGGATAGCGCAAAAGCACCTGCGTAGCCCCGTAAGCACCGAGAATAACGCCGATGGCGGTGTAGGTGAAGCTGCTGTTTTCCAAATACAAACTAAATACCGGTACGTACACATAGGTCGCGAACCAGAAGCAAAAAACAGCGGTTAAAAACAGGGCGTGATCACGTTTTGTAATAGTCATGGCTATCATCCTTATGTAAAAAATCAATCATTTGCGTAAAATGCAGCTGCTCCCATCATAAACCAATTAAGTCTGAAAGATAAGCGCTTACCTTTAATTTCAATAAATAAGGAGAAAGGGAACAAGCTATTGCTTGTCGAACATTTCAAGGCCCGGGTCTGTTTTCGAAAGAATTACTTTGTAATTTATGGTATAAAATGGATGCTATATTGTTTATTATAGAAGAGAAGTTTTCATCCCTGGAGGAGGCCGTATATGCTTGAAGTAAGTCGTTTATCAAAGAGTTTTCTGGAAAAGCAGGCTGTCGATGAGCTTTCTTTTTCAATTCAGCCGGGAGAAAGTCTTGGTTTGATCGGTCAGAACGGAGCTGGGAAAACAACCACCTTCCGCATGCTGCTCGGTTTGATGGAGCGTACAGACGGAACGATAGAATGGCAGGGCAAAAAAGCCCATCATCTGCCGCTTGAGCAGGTCGGCTATCTGCCGGAAGAGAGAGGGCTGTTTGCCGAAGAACAGGTGGAGCAGCAGCTGCTGTTTCTGGCTGGCCTGAAAAACATGAACAAGAAAGAAGCAAAAACTTCAATGGCCTACTGGCTCGAAGTGTTCGAGCTTGAGAAGGAAAAGAAGCAGAAATTAAACACGCTCTCCAAGGGCAATCAGCAAAAAATTCAATTGATCGCTGCCCTTGTCCACCGCCCTGATTTTCTTATTCTTGATGAACCGTTCAGCGGACTTGATCCAGTGAACACGGATATTTTGAAGGAAGCCATTCAAAACCTGCGCCGGGATGGCGTGACTATCATTTTTTCAAGCCACCGCATGGAGCACGTGGAAGAAATCTGTGACAAGCTCGTTATGCTTAAAAGCGGAAGGGATATTTTGAGCGGGCGCCTCGGGGAGATCAAGGAGCGCATGGATCGCAACCGGATTGTCGCTGAAGCTCCCTGCCCGCTGGAAGATGTAAGGACGTGGGAAGGGGTGCAGGAGGTGCGTGGATCCGGAGAAAAAATGCACATCTATACAGATACAAAATCAAGATCCCAGGACATTCTGCAGCAGCTTTTTACATATGGAGACGTCCGTGTCTTCCGGATGGAGCCCCCGTCGCTGGAGGAGATTTTTAAAGAGAAAATAGGTGAAAGCGATGCGTAATATGTGGAGAATTTTTGCTCATACATTCCGGGTGCGGGCAGGTGCAAAATCATTTATTGTGTCGACGGCGGTTATGCTTGTGGTCGTGCTTATCGCTCTTAGCCTGCCCAGAATTATCGACTTTTTCGGGGACGGGGAAGCAGAAATCAGCAGCCTGGCTGTGGTCAATGAAAGTGACTCTCTTCAGCTTCCCGGAGAAGCTGCCGGTATAGAGCTTGTGCCGTACGGGCAGGAAGCACAGGCAGAAAACGCCTGGGAGAACGGAGAAACAGACGGCTACCTGCTCTTTGAAAGCAGCGAAAACGGATATGATGGAAATTTATATACCGATGAAGATACGGGGGACGCGGCTCGCGCCCTTTCCGCCGGCATCCAGCAGGCACATGTCTCGCAATACGCACAAGAGCTCGGTATTACGGGCGAAGAGGTTCAGAATATTACCTCACCTGTGCAGATTGCAGAAAGTACAAAGGGCAGTGGAGGAAGCGGAGACTCCTCCTCCGAAGAAGGGTTCAATCTTCTTTCCTACGCGGTTGTCTTTATAATTTACATTTATTCACTGATGTGCGGAATCATGATTGCCATGCAGATTGCCAAGGATAAAGAGCAGCGCGTGATGGAAATTCTTATTTCAAGCGCCTCCCCTGTTCAGCACTTGTTCGGGCGGGCATTCGGAGTGTCGGCCATCTGGCTTTTCCAAATGGCCCTGGTGGCAATAACGGCAGTGATATACGTAAACGCCGCCGGTCTCGATGACATCACCTCGCTTATCAGCTCGGCAGGAGGAGCCGCGGTTTCCACCTGGATATATGCCGTCGTGTTCCTGCTTCTTGGAATTGTTCTTTATGGAACGCTGTACGCCATGGTCGGATCGATGGCAGCCAAAACGGAAGAGGTCCAGAACTTCAGCCAGCCGCTGACGTTCCTGCTCGTAGGGGCATTTGTCCTGTCGAACTTCGGGCTCGCGGCTCCGGGGAATATTTTCGTGACTGCAAGCTCCTTCATTCCTTTTTTCACTCCGTTTACAATGTTTGTAAGAACGAACGCATTAGACGTTCCGTGGTGGCAGATGGGTCTTAGCATCGGACTCAGCCTTGCTCTGGTGGCAGCGGCAGCCTGGTTCAGTGTCCGTCTGTACCGGGGCAGCGTTCTCGTTTACAGCGGTGATTCATTTAGCAGAAGGGTCAGGCAGGCACGGGAACTTGCCCGCAAAAAATGATACACTAAAGCTGTACCATCTATTCATCTTATGCTCACAGGAAAAAGGAGATGATCGTATATGGGATTGTTTGATGCACTGATGGGAAACGCCTCTGAAGCGGATTCGACAAAGGTGGAGGAAGAGCTGCGGGAGTGGTTAACGACAGGCGAGCAGGTCGAAAGTGCTTTTAAACTGTACCGGGATTTAATGGTATTTACAAACAAGCGCCTGATTATGATCGACAAGCAGGGAGTCACCGGGAAAAAGGTGGAATACCACACTGTTCCGTACCGGAGCATTACCCACTACAGTGTAGAAACCGCCGGCACATTTGATTTGGACAGCGAATTAAAAATATGGGTCAGCAGCACGGCAGAGCCCGTATCCAAGACCTTCCGAAACGATGACAATATTTTTGATGTTCAGCGTGCACTGAGTAAGTACGTGCTGTAATAGAAATTTCCGGGTGCCCCTCAGGCATCCGGATTCTTTTTAAAGCAGGAAAATACATATGGTATGATTAACAAAAGTAAATCCACATGAATCAAAAAATATCAAAATTTTCACAAAGATGGAGGGCCATCATGCAGAATAAGGAACAGTCGGCAGTTATTTCGTTGTATGAAAGCAAGCATAAAGAAAAAGATACAGTAGCTACACATACGCATGACACCCATCAGCTGCTGTATGTTCTTGATGGGGACGGAGCCTGTGAACTGGATGAGCACGTGTATGATATTATGGCAGATTCTTTCCTTATTGTGCCTCCGAAAACAAGACATTCAATCCGTGCGGATTCGCATATGACAGTGCTGGTGCTTGAATTGGACGCCGGGAAGCTTAGCCGGGATGTGCGTACACAGCTGATTCCAAACGTTTTTGGCACGGCCCGTGTACAGTCCTTCAGCGCTATTGACAGCAGTGAGCTCCGGCAGATTATGCGGAAAATGCTTTATGAGCAGTCCCACGGCGACCAGCTCTGGCAGATGGCGCTTAAAATTCATATTGCTGAGCTCCTTTGCACACTTGCCCGCTCCAATCAGGACGCAGGGCCGGGAGATACGAATAAACTGCGGGTGGAACGCCTACGGCAGTACATTGATACGCGTTATTATGATATTGAAAGCGCAGAGGATATCGCCGGCCGGATGGGGATGAGTAAGCGGTATATGCAGACTATTTTTAAAGAATACTACGAACGGACGCCGATGCAGTATCTGACTGAGGTCCGTCTCGGACTCGTCAAGCAGCTGCTTTTGGAAAGCGATAAAGATATTGTATCCATATGCTTTGAGGTAGGGTTCGAATCGTTATCCACGTTCTATCGTTTATTTAAAAAACAAGTCGGGGTTCCACCGAACATGTACCGGACGACCCAGAGAAGCAGGGAAGGAACGCAGGACTGAGCTCTAAATCATTTCCGAATCTGAGAATAAACGTCTGCAACTAATAAGACAGCGCATACATTTCTCTCTAGACTGAAAAGTAATCAGTTTAGAGAGGAGCAGGATTAAAATGGCCGAACATACTATTGGCATTATTATGAACGGAGTAACAGGGAGAATGGGGACGAGACAGCACCTGATCCGCTCGATTGCAGCTATCCGCGAGCAGGGAGGCGTCGAGATTGATAAGGGTGAATACATCATGCCGGATCCTGTTTTAGTAGGCAGAAACGAAGAAAAATTGAAAGCGCTTGCCAAGGAGCATGATATTGCACGCTGGACGACCAGCCTGGACGAAGCCCTCGCAGATGAACATAATGTGGTTTATTTTGATTCCCAGACGACATCAAGACGTGCTGAAGGCATTAAACGGGCAATTGAAGCCGGTAAACACATTTACTGTGAAAAGCCGACAGCCACTTCGATGGAAGGAGCGCTTGAATTAGCCCGTCTGGCTAAAGAGGCTGGAGTTAAAAACGGGGTTGTGCAGGATAAGCTGTTTCTGCCTGGTGTGTTGAAGCTGAAAAGGCTGATCGATTCGGGATTTTTCGGGGAAATACTGTCGGTCCGCATGGAGTTCGGCTACTGGGTATTTGAAGGCGGGTGGCAGGAGTCCCAGCGCCCGTCCTGGAACTACAAAAAAGAAGAAGACGGCGGTATCGTGGTGGACATGTTCCCGCACTGGCGCTATGTGCTTGATGAATTATTCGGCTCGGTCCAATCAGTGTCTGCTTCGGTGAAAACGCATATTCCCGAGCGCGTGGACGAGGCGGGAAATACGTATAAAGCAACGGCGGATGACGCCGCGTACGCCACGATGGAGCTTGCAGGGGGTATCACGGCGCAGATTAACTCCTCCTGGGCGGTACGGGTGGACCGCGATGACCTGCTGACGATCCAGGTGGACGGAACCGAAGGCAGTGCTGTAGCCGGACTTAGAAACTGCAAGACCCAGCACCGGGTGAATACGCCAAAGCCTGTGTGGAACCCGGACCTCGAAAACACAATTGACTTTCAGAACCAGTGGGAGGAAGTGCCGGACAATCAGCTGTTTGAAAATGCATTCAAAATCCAGTGGGAAATGTTTTTAAAGCACGTGCATCAGGATGAAGCTTTTCCGTGGGATCTGCTCGAAGGGGCAAAAGGCATGCAGCTGGCTGATCTTGGGCTGCAGTCATCTAAAGAACGCCGCTGGCTCGACGTGCCGGAACTGAATATATAAGGAGGGGCAGCTGATGGCAAACTATATTTATTTACCGAAGGCAGACGGAAGCACGTATCGGTATGAATTGACGCAGACAGAATCTCTGCCGGCTCCTTCGAAAAGCGAGTTCACCTCGAGGACAGCGTATTCTGCCGTTCATGTGACAGCAGACCCATTTGGCAGCAGTGATCCGGTCCGCCGCCCGGCTATTGACTGGGACAAAACGATGGAGTACCGCCATTACCTGTGGTCTCTCGGCCTGTCGGTGGCAGAGGCGATGGACACCGCCCAGAGAGGCATGGGGTTGGTCTGGGAGGATGCGAAGGAGCTGATCACCCGCTCAGTGCGGGAAGCAAAGAGCGTGGGCGGCAATATTGCCAGCGGCGCCGGGACGGATCATCTGGTGCCCGGGCCGGACGTGACCATTGATGACGTGGTGCAGGCGTACGAAGAGCAAAGCTCCTTCGTGGAGCAGGCCGGAAGTAAAATCATTATGATGGCAAGCCGGGCTCTTGCCAAAGCGGCCTCATCTGCGGAGGATTACGAATACGTATACGGTAAAATTCTAAACCAGGTGAAGGAGCCGGTCATTCTGCACTGGCTTGGAGATATGTTTGATCCGAACCTTGCCGGCTACTGGGGCTCAGACGACGTAGATGAGGCGATGGAGGTTTGTCTGCGCGTGCTTCATACGCATGCAGATAAAATTGAAGGCATCAAAATTTCGCTTCTGGATGATCAGAAAGAAATTGAGATGCGGCGGAGATTGCCGGAAAGCGTTCGAATGTATACCGGTGATGACTTTAATTATCCGAGTCTGATTGAAGGAGACGAGCAGGGATACAGCCACGCGCTGCTTGGCATTTTTGATGCGATCGCCCCGGCAGCTGCCGCTGGCTTAAAAGAACTGGATGCGGGCAATATGCAGAAATACCATGAGATTATGGATCCGACAGTTCCACTTGCCCGTCATATTTTTCAGCAGCCGACGTTTGCGTATAAAACCGGTGTGGTGTTTTTAGCTTATTTGAACGGCCATCAGCCGCATTTCCGTATGATTGCCGGGGCAGAGAGCGCCCGGTCCGTGCTGCATTTCAGCGAATTATTCCGGCTGGCCGACGAAGCCAGAGTGTTCCGGGATCCGGAGCTTGCCGCAGCACGCATGAAGCCGATGCTTGAGCTTGCCGGCCTGCAGGCAAAGGAGGTTTATAAATAATGGGTTCTCCTGATATGAATCGTCTGAGCCTGAATCAGATCACTACGGAAAACTGGTCTCTGAAGGAGGCTGCCGAAGGGTGCGCGGAACAGCAGATCCCCTGGATATCTGTATGGCGGCACAAAATAGAGGAAATCGGCTTAAAGGAAAGTAAAAAAATCATCGACGCCAACGGGCTGAAGGTCTCAAGCGTGTGCCGGGGCGGGATGTTTCCGGCCGCCGATAAAGAAGAACGCCTCCGGCGCATCGATGACAATAAACGAGCGGTGGAAGAGGCTGCAGAGCTGGGCACGGATGTGTTGGTGCTCGTATGCGGCCCGTCGCCTGATAAGGATCTTATCCGGAGCAGGGAATGGGTGCGCGAAGGCATTGAAGCAGTACTCCCCTTTGCGGAGCAGTACGGGGTAAAGCTTGGTATTGAACCGCTCCATCCCATGTATGCGGCAGACCGTTCGGTGATCACCACCCTTGGAGAAGCTAATCAGCTGCAGCAGCAGGTGGGAAGCAGCCATCTTGGCGTCGTCGTGGATGTGTTCCACGTCTGGTGGGATCCATTTTTGTACAGGGAAATTGAACACGCCGGAGACACCATTCTGGGCTTTCACGTATCGGACTGGAGTGTGCCGCTGCCGGACATATTTAAAGGCCGCAGCATGATGGGAGAAGGCGTGATTGATATCCCGCGTATCCGCGGTGCGGTCGAGAAGCAGGGCTACAATGGCCCGATTGAGGTGGAGATTATCAATCAGGCCATCTGGGACCAGCCTGGAGAGCAGACCTTAAAGCAGATGAAAGACGCTTATCATATACACGTTTGAACAGATAATAGCGGGGCCGGAAGGCTTGCCGCTATTGTCGTATGTTATAAAACAAAAGGAGAGATGTTTTAATGCCGAAGCCATCCGGGCATACAAATTTTGAACCGGTGCACCACGAAGAGTCTGCCGTAGAAGAAGGGACACTCATAATGGCAGCCGCCGGCCTTGAGCATGGCCATATTTACGGCATGTGCCACGGAATGAAAAACGCGGGAGCGACAGTCAAATGGGTATGGGACAGCGATCCGGAGAAGGTGCGCATATTTCAGCAGAGCTTTCCGGAAGCCAAAGAGGCAGAAACACTTTCACAGGTTCTGCAGGACAAAGGGGTGCAGCTGGTGGCGAGCGCTGCCATTCCGGCAGAAAGAGGCCCGCTTGGCCTCAAAGTGATGGACCACGGCAAGCACTACTTTTCCGCTAAGGCCCCGTTTACCACTCTCGAACAGCTGCAGCAGGCGGAGGAGAAAACAAAAGCCACCGGGCTGAACTGGGCCGTTTTTTACAGTGAACGACTGCAGGTGGAATGCGCAGGCTTTGCCGAGCAGCTGATCAACGAGGGCGCGATTGGAGAAGTCATTCAGGTGCTTGGTACCGGACCGCACCGGTTGAATATAGCGTCGCGTCCGGAATGGTTTTTCCAAAAAGAGCCCACCGGGGGTATTGTATGCGACATCGGAAGCCACCAGATTGAACAGTTCCTCTGGTTCAGCGGCGCCCGGGATGCCGAGGTGCTAAGCAGTACAGCAGCGAATATGGCGCACCCGGAGCATCCCGAATTTGAGGATTACGGTGACGCCCATCTCCGGGGAGATAACGGAGCGGTACACTATTTTCGCGTGGACTGGTTTACGCCGGACGGCCTGAGCAATTGGGGGGACGGCCGGACAATAATTCTAGGCACAGAAGGGTATATAGAACTCAGAAAATATGTGGATCTTACAGACAGTGCACGTGGCGAGCGGCTGTATCTGGTTAACCAGGGCGGCGAAAGAAAATATGATGTAGAAGGGAAAGTAGGATTCCCTTATTTTTTCCGGCTGGCAAAGGACGTGGTGCACGGCACAGTGACAGCCATGCCGCAGGAGCATGCGTTTAAAGCGGCAGAGCTCAGCCTGAAGGCACAAAAGCAGGCAATAAAGATTAAACGGTAGCAGGAGGTTAAAAGAAATGGAACAGTCATGCCGGATCGTCCTGGCGGGCGCAGCAGGATACGGAGAATTATATTTGCAGACATTAATAGAACAAAACCGTCTTTCCTGGGTGGTGGGCGTGGTCGACATTTTTCCGGAAAACAGCTCTTTTTACCAGGATATTCAGGCGGCAGGCATTCCGGTATACGAATCACTGGAGGCTTTTTACGCCGAAAAGGAAGCGGAATTGGCAGTGATTGCGACACCTATTCATCTTCATGCCGCTCAGGCAGTTACAGCGATGAGGGCGGGGAGCCACGTACTCTGCGAAAAACCGGCGTCGGCTTCGTGGGAGGAAGCAGAAGAAATGCGCCGGGTGCGCGATGAAACCGGAAAATTTTTAGCGGTCGGCTTTAACTGGTCGTTTAGTAATGCCATACTCGAGTTCAAGGAAGACATTCAGGCAGGTAAATTTGGAAGGCCGCTTCACGGCAGTGCCCTGGTGCTCTGGCCGCGCAATGAAGCGTATTACGGGCGCTCCAGCTGGGCAGGCAAAAAGCTTGGCGCAGGCGGTGCCCCGATTTTTGACAGTGTGGCAAATAACGCGACAGCCCACTTTATGCATAATTTATTTTATGTGCTCGGGAATACGAAAAACGAAAGCGCAAAAATAAATACTCTGGAGATGGAAGTGTACCGTGCCAACCCGATTGAGACATTTGATACATGTGCACTCCGGGCGGTAACTGATAAAGATGTGGATCTGACATTTTTTGCTTCACATGCGGTTGAAAAAGAAGTGAATCCTTCCTTTTATATGGAGTTTGAAGATGCGGTAGTTTCCTACGAATGGGGGAGCCCGGTGAAAGCGTTGTGGCACAGCGGGGCAGAAAAAAGCTATAATGATCCTGAGAGTGAACATATGCATAAACTAGATGTATGTATCGATGCGGTGCTCGGGGATTCCCAGGATATCCGCTGCGGCCTGGAGGCGTCTTACTCTCATCTGCTGACCATTGAAAGCGTGCATCAGGCATTTCCCGAAAGCTATGCCTTTGCGGAGGAGGTGAAACAGGTGGACGCCTCCCCCGGTTTGACGTATATTCCGGGACTCGCGGAAGTGCTTGAAGCCTGTTACAAAGAGCGAAAGCTTCCGGCGGAAACTACAGCAGCCTGGGCACGGGAAAAGAAAATGCTAAGCATTAACGGCGCCCGCTATCCGTATTGAATATGCATTATCTAAGGGGGACAAAAGCATGCTTCAGGAAGAAGAATTAAAGCACCAGACAATGCGAAAATGGATAATCCAAAAAGGAAAAAGCCCCCGGGTGGAACTGTTAAACCTTGGGGCAAGAGTCCAGCGGATATGGGCGAAGGACCGAAATGGAGTTGAAGAAAATATTCTGCTCAGCTACGCAGGGCCGGAGCAGTACGAGCGGGACAACATCTTTCTCGGCGCAGTCGTCGGCCCGGTGGCTGGTCGTATTCCCGAGGGACGGATGACAGCAGCCGACGTAGAGCATCCCTTAACTACAAATGAAGGCAGGCATCATTTGCATGGAGGAGACGGCGGCTTTGGCAATGTCTACTGGGAAGCCGACGCCGGTGAAGATGACCAGCAGGCATGGGTACGTTTTTCGATTCACAGAACGGACGGCACTGACGGCTATCCTGGGAATGTGAAGGCATCTGTTACTTACATTGTGGAGGCCGGCGGCGATTTTACCGTCGAATATGATGGAGAGTCAGATACTGATACCTGGTTCAGCCCGACCCAGCATATGTACATAAACCTGAGCGGAAATAACAAGCGCCCGGTCACAGAACAGCATGCTGAGATTCACGCCTCGGAGGTCCTGGAGCTTGATAGAGAGCTGATTCCTACAGGAAAGCTTTTTTCAACAGCAGGAACGCCCTTTGAATTAAACGGAGACAAACCGCTAGGCGAACATATTAACAGCTTTCATGAGCAGGTGCGTGACGTAGCTGGCGGCATCGACCATTTCTTTATCCTCGAAGAAGGGAAAGAACCACAGGCAAGTGTATGGGATGAGTCTTCAGGACGGCAGCTTGATATTATCACAAGCGCTCCGGGGGCTGTGGTGTATACATCAAACAATGGGCCTGAACAGGATTTTGAAGCGGGTCCTAAAGAAAAGCACCGTGGTATCTGCATCGAAACCCAGCAGCTGCCGGTGGATTTTGCTCATTTAGGAAAGCCGACTGCATATCTGAGTGCAAAAAACCATTTCCAGAGTTCTACGACCCTTCGAATGAACACAAGATAACCAAGAAAAAACAACTCTTCCGGAGTTGTTTTTTTATAGAATTCTTCTGTTTTCTTCTGAAATTGAGAGTGAAATTCTTAATTTAATAAGACGTAGTTTTTGAAAGCGCTTAAAATAATAACAAAGCAGTAGAGAACAGATATTTCCTTGCTGAAAAAATAGAAAGGGGTTTCTTATATGAAAAAGTGGAAATGGGCGCGGGCCGGAACAATAGCATTAACTTCTTCGGCACTGCTGACACTGGCCGGCTGTGGAGGGAGCGGAAGTGCTTCATCAGAATCAGCAGAGGCGAATGCAGAAGAAACACAGACGTTAACACTTGCACATATTCACAACGATGCAAGTCCTGTGTATCAAAGTCTTGAAGACTTTGCTGATAAAGTGGAAGAAAAAACTGATGGAAGCGTACAGGTGGATATTTACGCAGAGGGGGTACTCGGTGGAGAAACGAAGGTAATGGAGCTGGTGCAGAACGGGGTGATTGATTTTGCCAAGGTAAATGGCGGAGTCGTGGAAAGCTTCGATGAGCAGTTCTCTGTCTTCAGTCTGCCGTATATATTTTCGAGTAACGAACAATTCCGCTCATTTATGGAAACGGATACAATTGATGAAATGTACAACGATTTATCAGAGGCCCAGCTTCGCGGCATTACTTATTACGATGCAGGGGCCCGGAGTTTCTATACACAGGATACAAAAATAGAAAGCCCGGAGGATCTCCAGGGGCTTAAAATTCGGACAATGACCAATGTCACTTCAATCGAAACGATGGAAATGCTCGGTGCTTCGCCAACGCCGCTTTCAGCAACCGAAGTTTATACATCGTTGCAGCAGGGGGTCATTGACGGAGCGGAGAGCAGCCCAATTGCCTTGACGGATGCCAACCACGGTGAAGTGGCAAAGCAGTTTTCCTTTGACGAGCATACGCGCATACCGGATTTTCTTATTATGAGTGATGAGACGTGGCAGGATTTAAGTGAAAAAGAGCAGGCTGCGGTTCAGGAGGCCGGAGAGGAAACAACAGAAACGCACAACGAACGCTGGGACGAGATGATTGAAGAAAGCATGCAGCAGGCAGAAGAGGAAATGGGTGTTGAATTCTCTTATCCTGATCAGGAACCATTCCGGAAAAAGGTGGAGCCTCTCATTGAAGAACGGCGGGCGGAAAATCCGGATGTTGATAACGTAATCAGCGAGATTGAAGCAATGGAAGAATAAGTGGACAGGTAAGGGGTGAGGAACATGCAGGCAGTAAAAAAGAGTATTGACCTGGTGCTTTTAGTTATTACGAGTGCTCTGGTTATATTCCTGACAGTAGCAGCAATATGGCAGGTATTTACGAGATTTGTGCTTGGAGATCCGAGTATTATTACAGAAGAAGTACTTCGTTTTTCATTAATCTGGATTGCTTTTTTAGGCGGCGCGTACGCGTTTGGCCAGGACGAGCATTTAGCCATTTCCTTTTTAAGGGACAAGATTACCGGAAAAGCCCATCTGGGGCTCCGCTGGCTGATTGACCTGATTGTCATTGGTTTTGCACTGTTTGTTCTGGTGATTGGCGGCTATACGATTGCAAGTGCAACGATGGCAGAGCTTTCACCTATTTTAAGAATTCCAATGGGATGGATTTACGGCATTCTTCCGGTCAGTGGGGTCATCGTTATTTTCTATCAGGTTTACAACATGATGAACCGGCAGGAAGTGGAAGCGCCCCGTCCTGAAGAAAAGGGGGATCATGAATGGATGTAGCTGTTTGGACCGGCATTATACTATTTGGATTGTTTTTCCTATTCTTATTTATTGGTGTGCCAATCGCGGTAAGCATTGCAGCAGCAACATTTGCCGCTGCGCTGCTGATTTTATCCGTGGATGCATCGCTTCTTGCGGTGTCCCAGCAGCTAATTACCGGGGTGGACAGCACCGTGCTTCTCGCTCTTGTATTCTTTATGCTTGCGGGAAGCATTATGAACAACGGTGGGATTGCTCTTCGGCTGATTAACCTGGCAAAGCTGATGGGCGGGCGGATGGCCGGGTCGCTTGCTCATACAAACATTATCGGTAACACCCTGTTTGGCGCCATTTCCGGATCGGCGATTGCCGCTGCGGCTTCAATGGGAAGAATCATGCATCCCCAGCAGGAAAAAGAAGGCTACTCTTCTTCCTATTCTGCGGCTGTTAATATTGCTTCAGCACCGACCGGGCTGATCATCCCGCCAAGCGGTATGCCTATTATCTATTCACTGTTAACTGGCGGAACTTCGATTGGCGCTTTGTTTATAGCCGGGTATCTGCCAGGACTTCTAATGGTCGGACTTTTAATAATCGTTGCCTATATTCTTGCCAAGCGGGCGAAGTATCCTGTGGCTGATAAGACAGGAGGCGGGGAAGCGGTAAAAATTATCTGGCAGGCCGTACCAAGCTTATTTTTGATTGTAATTGTCATCGGCGGTATAGCCGGCGGAATATTTACAGCAACCGAAGGGGCTGCAGTGGCAGTATTTTATGCACTTCTGCTTTGCTTAATTTACCGCAGTCTTTCACTTTCTGATTTCCCAAAGATTTTGAAGGAGACTGTTTCTTATTCGGGCATTATCCTGCTTTTAATCGGTGCATCGACAGCGATGAGCTGGGTGCTTGCGTATGCGGAAATCCCGCAGTCAATTACTAATGCGATGCTCTCAGCTACCGATAATACTATAATTTTATTACTTATAATGCTTTTGATTTTGTTAGTCGTCGGCACGTTTATGGACGTAGCACCGGCCCTGCTGATTTTCACACCAATTATGTTCCCGGTGGCCACAGAGATGGGCCTGCATCCGGTACACTTTGGAATGATCATGGCAATGGCACTTGCAATCGGGGTTACGACGCCTCCAATCGGAACTGTGCTGTTTATCGGCAGCAGTGTCAGTAAAGTGCCAATCGAAAAAATTATACCAAAGCTGATGATGTTTTATGTGCCGCTTGTCGCAGCGCTTGTCTTAGTGGCATTCATTCCAGAAATCAGCTTGTTCCTGCCAAGGCTGTTCGGCCTGGTGGAATAACAGCGTGCAAAGCAGTTCTGCGTAAAGCAGGGCTGCTTTGGTAATAAAATAAGCATTAAAAATGATAACAACAAAAATGTATAGTTAATTTTATTTGTTTTATTTGGTTTTATGTTTGTTTTTGATGTGGTTTATGATAGGATAAACATATGAAAACGCTTAAAGAAGATTGATGGAGGGTGAAGAATGATTACAAACGTTAAAAGGGTAAAAAACCTCTGGAATGAGAACGAAGCATCCAGATTTAAGACCGGCGTAGAGCAGCTTCGCTATCGTTCCAACCTGCTGGGGCAGGACCGTTCGGTATGCAACTGGGGCGGCGGGAACACGTCGCTAAAAACAACGGAAAAAGATTTCCGCGGACGTGATATTGAAGTGATGTGGGTGAAGGGGAGTGGCTCGGACCTTGCGACCATGGAAGAAAAACACTTTACTGCTTTGAGCATGGAGGATATCCGTCCGTTGATGGAGCGCGAAGAAATGCCGGACGAGGAAATGGTAGCGTACCTGCGTCACTGCATGATCGACCCGGGTCATCCTCGTTCATCCATCGAAACGCTTCTCCACGCTTTTCTGCCTTTTAAACACGTGGATCATACGCACCCGGATGCCATTATTAGTATTTGCTGCGCAGACAACGGCAAGGATATTGCCCGGGAAATATTCGGGGACCGTTTTGTCTGGGTGCCATACGTACGTCCGGGATTCACGCTGTCCAAAATGATCGCCGAAGGCGTGCAGAACAATCCGAATGCAGAAATGGTGCTGATGGAAAAGCACGGCCTGGTGACATGGGGAGAAACCTCGAAGAAAAGCTATGACCAGACGATCGAAGTCATTCAGGAAGCAGAAGACTACATTGTAAAAACGCAGGAAAGTCAACAGACTGTGTTTGGAGGCGAACATACGAAGGCGCTGCCGGAGGAAGAACGAAAAGAACTGCTTGCCGGAGTCATGCCGGTTATTCGAGGAGCAGTAAGTGACCATAAAAAAATGATACTTTCGTACTCGGATGACGAAGCGGTGCTTGAATTTGTGAACAGTAAAGATGCACCTAAGCTTTCTCAGGTGGGGGCAGCCTGCCCGGACCACCTTGTGCACACGAAACGAACACCCCTGTTTGTTGACTGGAAGCCATCAGAGGGCCAGGACGCTCTGGCTGAAAAAGTAAAAGCAGGAATCGAGACATACAAGCAGGAATACACCAAGTACTTTGAAAGAAATAAAAATGAAGGCGACACAATGTTTGATCCGGCACCGCGCGTCATTTTAATTCCAGGCGTGGGCATGGTCAATACCGGCAAGGACAAACGGATGGCCAACGTTAGCGGAGCACTCTATCACCGGGCGATTGCTGTCATGAAAGGAAGCACGGCTCTCGGATCGTTCGTTTCCCTGTCGGAAAATGAATCCTATAACGTCGAGTACTGGCCGCTCGAGCTGTATAAGCTTTCACTTGCTCCGCCGGAAGCAGAGTTCTCGAGACAGGTGGCATTTATTACTGGAGGAGCCGGGGGAATCGGATCGGCAGCCTGCCGGGAATTGCTTGGAGACGGTGCTCATGTGGTGATTGCCGACTTGAACGCTGACGGAGCTAAGGAAAAAGCCGACGAATATACGCGGGCCTACGGAGAAGAACGAGCATATGACGTGGCAATGGATGTCACCTCTGAAGAAGCTGTCGCGACTGCTTTCAAGGAAGCGGCTCTGCAGTACGGAGGAGTTGATATCATCGTCAACAATGCGGGCCTTGCTTCTTCCAGCCCGCTTGATGAAACAACGCTGAAGCAGTGGCAGCTGAATATGGACGTGCTCGGCACCGGCTACTTTTTGGTGGCCCGTGAAGCGTTCACTCAGATGAAGGCCCAGGGGACTGGAGGAAACATGGTATTTGTCGGATCTAAAAACTCAGTATACGCCGGGAAAAACGTGGCAGCCTACAGCTCGGCCAAAGCGCTCGAAGCCCATCTTGCCCGCTGCATCGCAGCCGAAGGCGGGGAGTACGGTATCCGTGTGAACTCTGTTCTGCCGGACGCCGTGCTGCAGGGATCGAAAATCTGGTCCTCTTCATGGAAGGAAGAACGGGCGGCGGCCTACGGTATTGACCCTGACGAGCTGGATGAGCATTACCGTAAACGCACAACACTTCTCGTTAATATTTATCCGGAGGATATTGCAGAAGCGATTGCTTTCTTTGCTTCAACGAAATCAGAAAAAACGACCGGGTGCATGCTGACCGTAGACGGCGGTGTGCCGGCGGCTTTTACACGCTAAACAAAGCAAGGAGCTGCCTGCCGGAGAACCCGGTGGGCCTGCCCCTTTTGAAAAAAGAAGAGAGACAGCGGAACGGCACTGGTGCGGTCCGCTTTTGAAATAGAGATAGGAGGATAACACATGAGTGATCGTCATTATACATTATTTGAAGAACAGCAGCAGGCAAGGGGCATTGACCTCGAAGCTGTGAAAAAGAAGCTGCAGAAGCTGCAGGTTGAAACCCCTTCCTGGGGCTTTGGAGATTCCGGGACCCGTTTTAAAGTATTCCAGCAGGAAGGCATACCCCGCGATCCTTTTGAAAAATTAGAGGACGCCGCCCAGGTGCACAAGCACACCGGTTCAAGCCCTTCAGTGGCGATTCATATTCCGTGGGATAAAGTAGATAATTACAAAGACTTGAAAACGCATGCAGAAAGTCTTGGTGTAAGTATTGGAGCAGTGAACCCAAACCTGTTTCAAGATGACGATTATAAATTCGGGAGCCTGACCAATACTGATCCGTCGATCCGCCGGAAGGCACTCGATCATCTGCTTGAATGCATTGACATCGCCCGGGAAGTAGACTCTAATGTGTTAAGCCTCTGGTTTGCCGACGGCACCAATTATCCGGGACAGGCGGACTTTCGAAAGCGGAAAAACTGGATGCTTGAAGGGCTGAAAAGCATGTATGAGGCGATGGATGATTCGATGCGCATGCTGATTGAATACAAGTTTTTCGAACCAGGATTTTATCATACTGATTTTGCAGATTGGGGTATGGCATTTAACGCAGCCAACAAGCTTGGCAGCAAAGCGGAAGTGCTGGTGGATACCGGACACCATCCGCAGGCGACTAACATTGAGCACATTGTGGCATACCTGCTCGATGAGCAGAAGCTGGGCGGTTTTCACTTTAACAGCCGCAAATATGCAGATGACGATCTTATTGTCGGTGCCCATGATCCGTATGAAGTATTCTTGATTCTTCAGCAGATTGTGCAGGCTGAGGAGGACCCGGATCCGGCGGTTCGTCAAAACGCCGAAAGCATCGCGTATATGCTTGACCAGTGCCACAACCTGGAGCCGAAAATTCCGGCCATGATCCGTTCAATTGAAAACGTTCAGACAATGTATGCCAAGGCGTGCCTGGTGAATTTAGAGGAGCTGAGAAACGCTCAGAAAAAACAGGACGTTCTCGGTGCCGAACGCGCGATCCGGTCTGCCTTTGAAGCCGACGTTACACCGCTGCTCGAAGCTTTTCGCGAAGAAGCAGGAGCTTCGGTGAAGCCGATGGACGCTTATCACGCCAGCGGCTATGGGGAAAAAATTCTCTCCCGCGGCAAAGGTGGTGCCAGCTGGTGAGTGTACTCGCGTTCGATTTAGGGGCAGGCAGCGGAAGAGCCGTGCTTGGCTGGATCGAAGCCGGGCGGCTTGAAACCATGGATGTGCACCGCTTTAAAAATGAACCGGTTCGGGTAAACGGTCGGTTTCACTGGGATATCTACCGCATTTTTCATGAATTAAAAGAAGGCATTCGTGCGGCTTACGAAGAGCGGCAGGACATTGAAAGCATCGCCATCGACAGTTGGGCGGTCGACTTCGGCTGTGTAGGGCAGGACGGAGAGCTTTTGCGTCATCCGTATCATTACCGCGACGCTCATACAGATGGAGTGATGGAGCAGGTAACGGAGCGTATCGGTAAAAAATTTATTTTTGAACGCACCGGCATTCAGTTTCTGCCGTTCAATACCATTTACCAGCTCGAAGCGATGATAAAGGCTGATTCCCCGGCTTTGAAGGAAACACGGACGCTCTTAATGATTCCTGATCTCCTGCGCTATTTTTTAACGGGAGAAATGAAAAGCGAATTTACTAATGCGACCACTACTCAGCTGTTTAACCCCCGGACGATGGACTGGGACGAAGATCTGTTAAAGGCCATCGGCGTGCCCAGGGAATGGATGGCTGAGGTGGTGATGCCGGGCACACGGGTGGGAGAGCTGCGTGAGGATCTGCAGCAGGAGCTGCAGGTACCGGCAATTCCTGTGTATACAAGTGCCGAACATGATACTGGAGCGGCAGTAGCCGGAGTGCCGGCGGCATCTTCTTCGTTTGCCTATTTGAGCTGCGGCACCTGGTCGCTGATGGGCACAGAGATTGAAGAACCAAATACAACTCCGGAAGCGTTTGAATGGAATTTCACGAACGAAGGCGGTGTGGAACGGACCTTTCGTCTGCTGAAAAATATTATGGGGCTGTGGATTTTTGAGGAGTGCCGCCGTGCCTGGCGCGGCGATGATGCTTCCCATGAAGCGCTGCTTGCACAGATGGAGGAAGCGCCGGCCTTTCAGTCTTATATTGATCCGGATGATCTTCAGTTTCTGCACCCGGCAGACATGCCCTTTCAAATTCAGGAGTACTGCCGGGAGAGCGGCCAAAAAGTACCTGAAACCAAAGGGGAAATCGTGCGGTGCATTATGGAGAGCCTGGCTATGAAATACCGGCACGTGCTCGAGCGCACGGAGCAGCTTTCCGGCCAGTCTTTTTCAGGACTGTACATGGTGGGTGGCGGCATTAAAAATACCTATCTATCCCAGTTTACGGCGAATGCACTAGGGCGTAACGTGTGGGCCGGGCCGAAGGAAGCAAGTGCCCTCGGTAATATTACGGTGCAGCTGACCGCTGCCGGGAAAATCAAAGACCGGCACGAAGCGCGCAGCTATATTCGCAAAGCAGTAGAAGTAAACGCCTTTTCCCCGAAAGAGCACACTGCGTGGAATACGGAATATGAGTCGTTCTGCGAAAGGACAGGGCTTGGAAATGGTTTGTCCAAAGCAAAAAGAGCGTAATGAGGAAGGTCTCCGGAGTTCTGGTCCGGGGGCTTTTTTGTGCAGAACAGGAAAACCGTATATACTATATGTAAACGATTACCAAAAGGAGATGAAGCTATGAATATTGCGCTGCAGCTTTACACGCTTCGAAATGAGCTTGAAGAGGATTTTATTGGCACGCTCCAGCAGGTGAGAACCATGGGATACAAAGCGGTGGAGCTGGCCGGCCAGAACGGCGGCTTTGGTACGGAAGAGCTTGCGGGGACGATGAAGAATATTGGCCTTCAGGTAGTCTCGAGCCATGTGCCGTTGGAGGAGCTTCAGGATGACCTGGACGGGGTGATAGAAAAGCATCTGGCGCTTGGATGCCGCCACATTGTCTGTCCCTACCTCGATGAAGAAAAACGTTCGAGTCTGAAGGCCTATAAGCAGACGGCGAAGGAACTAAACAGAATCGGAAAAGCGTGCCGGAAGGAAGGCATCACATTTTCGTATCATAACCATGATTTTGAACTGCTCCCGCTCGAAGGACAGCTTCCATTTGAAGTCATGCTTGAGGAAATGAAGCCGGAGCACGTGCAGGTGGAGCTTGATACATACTGGGTACAGAAGGCGGGGGCAGACCCTTTTGCCTGGATAGACCGGCTCAGGGACCGGCTTTCACTTGTGCATATTAAAGATATGACTGAAGACGGAGAGGAATTTTTTGCGGAGCTCGGCGAAGGGAAAATGGATATTGAGGCGATTATGAAAAAAGCAGAGGAGGCCGGGGCTTCCTGGCAGATCGTGGAGCAGGACGCCTCGCGGCGGAAGCCCCTGGAAAGCGTGCGTATAAGCATGGATTATATTCAGAAAACGTTTGTTTAAAGAAAAGGCAGCTGAGGAAGAGAACTATCAAGGAGGACGATAATTATGCCATCCGCTTTTGATATTTCAGATAAAACAGGCCAGGGTCTGGCCGTAGACGATTTTGTTGAACGCATGCGCCCAACGTACCGGGAAAAAATGGAGCCGTGGCAGGCCGCTTTCTCCTGGAATCATCACCCGGAGGACAAGCTGCTCGCCCTGCAGTCCAGGGATGATCTGCACTGCTCTATCCTTGCATCAGACTGGTGCGGGGACGTGCACCGGAACTTCCCGGTTATCGTGGAAGTAATGCGAAAAGCCGGTATCCCGGTGGAAGTGTTTATTCAGGAGGACCATCCGGATTTTATCGATCAATTCCGTACCCTTGGTGGCACCTCGGTGCCAAAAGTGATTGTTTCTGATGAACATGGAAAGGTTTATTTCAGCTGGGGGCCGAGACCCGCTTTTGTGCAGGAGCCAATGAAGTATTTTAAAAGCCTTGGGCTCACAGAAAATGATGAATCGTATGCAGATGAACGCTCGGCAGCATATGAAAGCATTTTTTCGAGATACGGAGACGATGCAGACTATCAACGGCTGGTTGTTTATGAACTGACCAACCTGCTGGAGCAGAGCTGACGACACTCATAAAAAAGCCCGTGCCTTTTCAGGTACGGGCTTTCTCTGTGCGGCGAAGTGTTGGTTCCAGCGTGAGCTCCACGTTTCCCTGGATGGCCCGGGAAATCATGCATGCCGTTTCCGCTTTTTCAATCAGCTTCTGTGCTTTTTCCATCTGCTTGTCGGAAGCTTCGGCATCAAGGGTGATCACTGGGCGGTGGATAATTTCTTTATACGTAAACACGCCGTTGGTGACATCCACGCGGCCTTCGCTCGTATGCGCCATGGAGGCAATCGGAAGCTCCGCGCGCTCAAGCATGGCACCGAGCGTGATGATATAGCATGTGGCTGCGGCGCCCAGGAGCATTTCATCAGGATTTGTGCCAATGCCCGGGCCGTCCATTTCTTCAGGAATGGAGATATCCGTTTTCAGCTGTCCGGCATCAATAGAGCCGACGGCGTTACGGCCGCCGGGCCAGTCCGCCGTTAAATGAAAGTGTTCGATTGCCATAACTTATCCCTTCTTTACATAAAGTCTTTCCTTGAGGATAAAAAATAAAAAAAGGAAAAGCAAAAAAAGTGCCTGCAACAGGTTTCAAATAACAGGAAAAGGTTTATGGAAGAGTATGCTGAAAAACGGGAGGCTTATACATGCAGAAGGTATTACTTACAGGAGCAGCAGGTACAATCGGTACCGTACTCAGGAGCTATCTATCGAAGCGTTTTGACCTATTACTGACAGATGCGAAAGCTCCGGAGGATTTAACAAGCGAAGAAACATTCATGGAGGCGGATATCACCGACAAATCGGAGGTCCGTGAGCTTATGCACGGGGTGGATGCAGTTATCCATCTGGGAGGTATCCCGGTTGAGGTGGACTTTGAATCAATTGAGCAGGTGAACATAAAAGGAACGTTTCACGTGATGGAGGCAGCAGCCGAGGCAGGCGTGGAACGATTGATTTTTGCCAGCAGTATCCATGCGGTTGGCTTTTATCCGGCGGACGAATGGGTGGACGAAGCCTCACCAGTGCGACCCGACACGCTGTATGGCGTCAGTAAGGCATACGGGGAGGCACTCGGACGTTATTTTCACGAGAAATTTGGGTTAAAGGGCATTGGGGTGCGTATCTGTAATTTTCAGGACCGGCCGGCATCCGGATACGATTTGGAAAACTGGTTTAGCCCCCGCGATGCAGAGCGCTTATTTGAAGCGGCACTCACATGCGCATTGCCGGAGTATCTGATTGTTTACGGCATTTCAAACAACACCCGGGCGAAATTTAAAAATACCCGGGCAAAAGAAATAGGCTACGAGCCACAGGAGAATGCCGAAGACTACGCCGGTGAAGTGGAGGCAGGGAGCCATCCGAAAAAGGGAGGAGACTTTACGGCGAAGGACTTCGGAAAAGAGAACGGACGGTGAGACGGATGCAGGAAGCAGAGCTGAAGATTTTAGGGGGCGAAGACGCTGAAGCCTACGCAGAGCTTAGGATGCAGGCCCTGGAGGAGAGTCCGGAGGCCTTTGCTTCCACCCTCGAGGAGGAAATACAGCATCCGGATCCGGTCCGGAAATATAAAGAAAGGCTAAAGGGAAGTCAGTCTTTTACATGGGGCATCAAAGCCGAAAACGAGCTTGCGGGTGTCATCACCCTGCTCCCGATGCAGATGAAGAAGCTTCAGCACAAAGCGACGATTCTGGCTATGTATGTAAAGCCTGCATTCAGGGGGTGCGGGTTTGGAGGCAGACTCGTAGAAGCTGCATTGAAGCGGGCAGGTAAAGACGGGGTCGAACAGGTGCAGTTAACCGTCGTGAGTGGAAATGAGCATGCGCTTCGCCTGTACGAAGCCTGCGGCTTCTCTGTTTTTTCGACAGAAAAAGAAGCGATGAAAACAGCAGACGGCTACGAGGATGAGCACTGGATGGTTCGTTTTTTAAAAAATTAAAAAATGTTTAAAGTTCCATAGTTTTCCACTTCAGCTTTCCGTATAATAAATAATATTATTTATTATCTTAAAGTTAAAAGGAAAGGAAGTGAAAGCATGGGCTCCTGGAAAGCATACCGGTTTCCGGTAATTATGCTTGTTGCTATTATCATTGGAAGTATAGCGGGTTTTATTTGGGGTGAAGACGCCATGGTGGTCCAGCCTCTCGGTGATTTGTTTTTAAATATGATGTTTACTATTGTAGTACCTTTGGTATTTTTCTCCATTGCTTCAGCTGTAGCGGTCATGGATTCGGTGAAGCGCCTTGGCCGTATTCTGGGTTCAATGATGATTGTTTTTATTGTAACCGGCATTATATCTTCCTGCCTTATGCTGGCGGCGGTGGTAGTTTTTCCTCCTGCAGAAAACGTAAGTGTGAGCGAAGAGCAGCCATCTCAGCAGGAGGAAGAGGGCTCGTTTGCTGATCAGCTTGTAGAAACATTCACAGTGTCTGATTTTATAGACATCTTTTCAACTGAAAATATGCTCGCTCTAATTGTTTTTGCTATGCTTGTTGGCGTAGCTACAGGTTTATCGGGGGAAGCTGGAAAGCCGTTTGCCCAGTTCTTACAGAGCGGATCAGAAGTATTCATGAAAATAGTGGCTCTGGTTCTTTATTACGCACCAATTGGGTTAGGGGCGTATTTTGCAGCTTTGGTAGGAGAGTATGGTCCGCAATTGATCGGGGAGTACGCTAAAGCAGTAGCAGTTTATTATCCTGTCGCTATTTTATATTTTATTGTTGGTTTTTCTTTTTACGCATGGGTGGCTGGAGGAAGGCAGGGCTTCAGGAGCTTTTGGAAAAATATCTTTGCCCCGGCGGTAACTTCACTTGGTACAGCCAGTAGCGTGGCATCCCTGCCGGTGAATTTAAATGCAGCCAGAAATGCCGGAGTGCCTAAAGATATAAGAGAAACAATACTTCCTATCGGAGCTACCATTCATATGGATGGTTCCTGCTTATCCGCCATATTAAAAATAGCTTTTGTATTCGGTGTTTTTCAAATGGAATTTACCGGCCTAAATACATATTTAACTGCTATCGGCATCGCTCTGCTAAGCGGAATGGTGATGAGTGGGGTTCCCGGCGGAGGGTTCATTGGAGAAATTATGATTGTTACGCTTTACGGCCTGCCTATTGAAGCGTTACCTATTATCACAGCCATCGGAATTGTTGTTGATCCTCCTGCAACAACTGTAAATGTTGCGGGCGATAATGTTTCAAGTATGCTTGTGGCAAGGTATCTGGAAGGTAGGAATTGGATGAATGTACACTTCTAGACTTCGGTTTCCCTCAGTATTTTATAGGGAAGAATGAAGCACAGGAGGGATTACAATGAAAGTTCAGGCAGCGGTAGTCAGTGAACAAGCTGGCGCCATTCAGCATAAAGAAGCAGAACTCGATGAACCGAAAACAGGAGAAGTGAGAGTGAAAATTGCTGCAGCCGGTATTTGTCATACCGATCTTGGCGTGCAGCAGCAGGAGATTCCGACACCGCTTCCGATTGCTTTAGGGCATGAAGGAGCGGGCGTGGTGGAAAAGGTCGGTGACGGAGTCCAGGACGTAGCACCCGGCGACCACGTGGTTATCACATTTTCACACTGCGGCACGTGCCGTAACTGCCGGGAAGGACATCCCGGGGCATGTGAAAATTTTAATGCCTTAAACTTCGGCGGCACCATGAACGATGGCACCCGCCGTCTTCACAGTGGAGACAGTGAAGTGTCTTCTTTGTTCGGGCAGGGATCGCTTGCCACCTACGCTGTGACACCCGTCAATAATGTGGTAAAAGTCAGCCGTGACGTAGATATCCGTCTGCTTGGACCCTTAGCCTGCGGTGTCCAGACTGGTGCAGGCACGGTGCTCAGCCGCCTGAACTTAGGCGTTGGCGATACGATAGTCGTTTTTGGCTGCGGAGGAGTCGGTATGAGTGCCGTTATGGCTGCACATCTCGCCGGTGCTCTGCAGGTCATCGCCGTAGACGTCAATGAAGAACGTCTGGAGACGGCGAAAGAGCTCGGAGCAACGCACACCATCAATGGGAAAAACGAAGACGTCGTTGAAAAAGTGAAGGAGTGGACCAATGGAGGAGCAGATTATGCGCTTGAATCCACCGGAGTGGCTGCCCTGGCAAAAAAGGCGATGGATGTGCTCCGCTATAAAGGGGAGTCGGCCGTCGTCGGAGCTGGCGCAGACACTGAATTTCATGTGCACCAGAACTTCATCGTGCCAAACGCCACCATGTCAGGTGTCGTAGAGGGAGATGTTGTGCCCAAGCTGTTCATTCCGATGCTTGTCGAATATTATAAACAGGGTAAATTTCCTTTCGATAAATTGGTCACCATGTACCCATTTGAAGAGCTCGAGCAGGCCCTTGAAGATATGAAAGCAGGTAAAACGATCAAGCCAGTAATCACATTTGAATAGCAGATGGAAGCTGCGCAGATATGCGCGGCTTCTTCTTAATGTAAAAAAGGAGGTTTCACATGGAACGGATAGCGATTGATATGGATGAAGTAACGGTAAATACGCTGCCAACGCTGCTACATAGGTTTAATAAGGATTACGGGCACAGTGTTACTGTTGAAGACCTCAAAGGCATGAAGCTTGAAGCTCTGCATCCGGAGCTTCATGATGAGATAAAAGCTTATTTCTACGAGCCGTCTTTTTTTCGTCATCTGCAGGTCATGGACGGGGCCCCGGACGTAATCGAACAGCTTGCCGGACAATATGAAGTGTTTATTACGACAGCAGCGATGGAATTTCCACCATCATTTGCGGCAAAATATGAGTGGCTGAAACATAATCTTTCTTTTTTGGGAGACATGAATTTTGTATTCTGCGGCGACAAAAGCATCATTCATGCAGATTATTTGATAGATGATAACGCCAGACACTTCGAGCGTTTTGCCGGCAAAGGGATTTTGTACACTGCTCCGCATAATGTTTATGACACGGCTTATACAAGAGTGGATCACTGGGAAGACATTCGGCGCTATTTTTTAACATAAAGGCCCATATGTTCCGAAATTGAGAATCCAGGCACTGGCAGGAAGAAAAGCAGAGAAAGGTTGTTGTACAATAAAAAAAGATGTAGAGTAAACCAGTATGAAAAGCGTTCGTAGGAGAGAGAAGCATGCAGAATAAACAGACAGGAGAAAGACTGCGGCAGCGGGGACAGCATCTATCAACAGCACAGCTTGCCCTGCTGTTTGCCGGAATCATTATGCTAGCGGTCAATCTCCGGCCGGCGTTAACAGGCGTCGGACCGTTAATCCCGTTAATCCGGGAGGATATTTCCCTGACAAGAGGAACAGCTGGTTTGATTACGACCCTGTCGCTGCTGACATTTGCGGCAGTCTCGCCGATGGCCCCAAAAATCGGATCAAAAATTGGGCACCAGCGAGCTTTGATGGTTGGTGTTCTCGTACTTATTGCGGGTATTGTCATGCGCTACGTGCCCGAAGCCGTTTTTTTATTTGCCGGGAGTCTGCTCGTAGGAGCGGGCATTGCAATGCTCAATGTGCTCCTTCCCGGTGTCATTAAGGAGTCATTTCCACATAATGTCGGTGTAATGACCAGTATTTATACGACTACGATGGTGTTAATGGCCGCCGTCGGATCAGGAGTGTCGGTGCCGCTTGCGTCCAGCGCCGGGCTGGGGTGGCAGTGGTCGCTTCTGTTCTGGGTCGTCCCTGCGGCAGCAGCGGTGCTATGCTGGGGAATGGTGCTGAAGAACAGGCAGCTTCAGATGCCGGGCCGCGTGAGAGTCGTGGAGCGAAGCAATTCTGAAGGATCAATTTGGAAGTCTCCGCTTGCCTGGCAGGTGACATTGTTTATGGGCCTGCAGTCCATCGGCTTTTATGTGACCATCACCTGGCTGCCGGATATTTTAAATAATCTTGGAAGCATGCCGCTTGCAGCTGCGGGCTGGCTTGTGGCCCTCATGCAGATCGCAAGTCTTCCGGCTACATTTTTAACGCCGATTCTTGCCGGAAGATTCCGTAATCAGCAGGGCATTATTGCCGTGATCGGTGTGATTGCGGTGCTCGGTCTGGTGCTGCTTATGACAAATACATCACCGTTCATGCTCACGATTGCGGTGCTGTTTATCGGGCTCGCGCAGGGCGGAAGCATCAGCCTGGCGCTTGCTTTGTTGAGCATCCGGGCTTCGACGCCGCAGCGGGCAGCAGATTTATCCGGAATGGCCCAGTCGGTAGGTTATTTTATGGCTGCGCTCGGGCCGATCCTCGTAGGAGCTTCCTTTGATGCGTGGGAAACCTGGATGCCCGCCCTGCTTATTTTAATGGTTGTTTCGGTTCTGCAGATAGGCGCCGGCATGGGCGCCGGCCGCAACAAAGAAGTATAAACAGCCAAGGCTTTCCGATGTGGAAAGTCTTTTTTTATGTATCACAGATGTGTAAAATATACGGTTATGGGGTATCGCAATCAATGGAATAAAAAGAAAGGGGGAAACACAATGGACACGATTTCCATTATTGCGGTCGTTTCACTGGCAGCTGCCTTCATTTCTACCGTGATTGTCATTGCAGATCTCCGGAAAAACCCGCAGCCGATGATGGTGATGAATATTGTCTGGCCGCTCACCGTCCTGTATTCCGGGCCGCTCGGCCTGTTCTTCTATTACTATATCGGCCGGAAGGGACACGGCAACAAGCCGATGTGGCAGTCCACGGTAGCCTCCACCAGCCACTGCGGTGCCGGTTGTGCACTCGGGGACATCGTCGGCATTCCGATTGTCGTCGCCCTGGGCTGGACGATTGCAGGCACCCGGCTGTTCGCCGACTATATCGTGGAATTTATCCTCGCCTATACGTTCGGGATTTTCTTTCAGCTGGCGTCCATCCTGCCAATGCATGACAACATGAGCAAAAGCCATGGCATCAAACAGGCCGCTAAGGCCGACACACTGTCGCTTGTCGCGTACCAGATCGGCATGTTTGGTTTTATGGCGCTCGTTCATTTTGTGTTCTTTGCCACCCCGCCGAGCCCGGCCGGCCCGACCTTCTGGTTTATGATGCAGATCGCGATGGTGATCGGATTTTTAACCAGCTATCCGGTGAACTGGTGGCTCGTCGACAAAGGCATCAAGCACGCGATGTAAACAAAGGCAGAAGGCCGCATGGTCTTCTGTTTTTTTATGCAGATTTTGTCAGCTGGGACGGGGGATATGATAAGCTTAGTTCATATAAATAATGCAGTGAAGCATATAAAGGAGAGAGGACCATGCCGGCACGGTTAGCTTATCTGCTCGTCCTGGCTGGGGCGGCATTGTGGGGAACAACGGGGCTGTTTGTGCAAAACCTGTATACATATGGATTCACGCCGTGGGAGGTCGTAGGCATCCGCCTGATTTTTTCAGCGGTTATTATTACCCTGTTTTTAAGTGTTGTGGAGAGAAGCCTGCTGCGCATCCGCTGGCAGGATCTGCCGCTGTTTGTCGGCACGGGGATTATCAGCATTGCTTTTTTTAACTTTTTCTTTTTCTCCGTGATGGAGGTGTCCGGCATCTCTCTTGCAGTGGTGATGCTGTACACGGGACCATTGTTCGTGGCCGTTATTGCCAAGTTCGTTTTTAAGGAAACGCTGACAGCCGGAAAAATAGCGGCACTTGTGATAATGATTACCGGGTGCATGTACGCCGTGGGGCTGATCCCACTTGGCTCGGACAGCATCGCCGCAGCTGCTGTTCTGTTCGGAATTGCTTCTGGCTTCTTTTACGCCCTTTACAGCATTTTTGGGAAATTTTTAAGCGCCCGGTATCATCCGCTTACAATCACGACCTATTCCATGATTCTTGGCGGCCTGTTTTTACTTCCTGCAAGCCGTTTGTGGGAAAAGGCGGAAGCTTTTATGGAGCCCGGGGTATGGTGGAACGGCATCGGGCTTGCGGTGGCGGCAACAACGGTCGCTTATGTAGCATACACAGCCGGTCTTACTCACGTGGAATCTTCACGGGCCTCCATTCTTTCCATTATTGAGCCGGTAGTAGCGATTATAATTGGCGTAGCTGTTTTTGGGGATTCCTTTACGCTCTGGCAGACCTTTGGCATTGTGCTCGTTTTTGTGGCGATTATTGCTACGGTTTATGGTGATACGCTGCTTGGAAAAATGCTGGGGAAAGCTTCTTTAAACCGGGAGTCTTAAATAAAAAATTTGCACTGCACGAGGAGGGGGCAGCATATGAACATACGCGTAATGGAATGGTTTACGGGAAAACCGGAGAACATCTCAGCCGAAGAAGAAAAGCCGGTATTCTCGGCTATTAATAAAATAAAGCGTTCCGAAGAGTCCCTGTATTTATCGGAGACTGGTCTGGAGGGAGACGAACAGGCAGATAAAAAGAGCCATGGAGGCCCGGAGAAAGCAGTTTGTGTATATCCATGGGAGCATTACGCCTACTGGAGCAGAACGCTCGAGGATGCACTGCCGCACGGGGGATTTGGGGAAAATATTACGGTACAGAACGGAGTAGAGGAGGATGTGATGATCGGCGATGTTTTCCGTTGGGGAGAAGCAGTCGTGGAAATCAGCCAGCCCCGGGAGCCCTGCTATAAAATTGCGAAACGCCACGGCATTAAAAAACTGCCCCTTTACCTTCGGGAAACAAGCTATTCAGGCTATTATCTGCGAGTGCGCCAGGCGGGCACCGTAGAAAAACATCAGCCGCTGCGTCTGGAAACGAGAACGACCTCGTTAACCGTCGCTGGCGTGAACCGGATCACCTATCATTCAGAAGATCCTGCAGAGGTTGAAGAAGCACTGGAATGTGCTTCTCTTTCAGAGGAATGGAAAAAATCCCTGCACAAAAAGCTGGATAAGCTAAAAAATAAGCACTGACCCATAAGGGCCGGTGCTTATTTTGTCGCAGAAGGGACGTCGGCGCTGATTCGTTCGGCATGCGCATAAACATTAAAGGTGGAGCCCCGGATAAACCCGACGGCTGTAATGTTCAAATCATCTGCAAGACGGATCGCAAGGTTTGTCGGGGCGGATTTGGATAAAATAATACCCATGCCCATTTTGGCCGCCTTTGTCAGCACCTCGGAGCTTAAACGCCCGCTGAAAACAAGTATCTTATCGCGTACCTGAATGCCGTTCATCAAGCAGTGCCCGTACAGCTTATCGAGGGCATTATGCCGGCCGATGTCGGAACGGTCGACAATGATCCCGTCTGTATCGCAGATGGCAGCGTTATGGACGCCGCCGGTATTTTTAAACACGACGCTGTTTTCCTGCATTTCCTTCATAAATCCGAGACACTGCTCCGGTGTCAGTGTACGTTTGGTCACAGCTGTTTTTGCGGTCTGGACATCGCTTTGAAAATAAAACTGGCGGCTTTTTCCGCAGCAGGAACCAATCACGCGCTTGGAGTAAAAGGAGGCTTCCTTAACCCGGTTGGAGTTGATGGAAACGTAGGCAAAGCCCAGGTCATCGTCGACAGAAATCGATTCAATCTCCCGGTAGAATAAGACGACTCCTTCGGATGCGAGAAATCCGACGACGAGCTCCTCCACGTGGGTGGGGGTGCATACAAGCGTTGCGAACTCTTCGTCATTTACGACAATTGTCATCGGCTTTTCCAGAGCGACCTGGTCTTCTGCTGCGTAAAGCCCCTCTTCCGGCGAATAGGAGACGATAGGCTGGATGGCGGTGGAGCGGTCTGGCATAGGCGTACTCCTTTCAAAACCCGTGCCCGGCACGGAGGATAATTGTGTGATTATATTTTCATCGTACCATGAGAGACAAATTATACAGAAAAAAATGCACAAAAAGCCTGCATCCTTTTGAAAGGAGGCAGGCTGAATGATGCAGAATTATCGTTTTTTGCCCCAGGCTTTTAAATTTTTCAGCCATGGGATGCTGTCATTGTAAAAGACCGGATCGATTCCCTGTTTGCGCTGGTCTGTGTAGTTTTTGAGTGCAGCAGCAACGATATGGCCGAGCAGTGCAATGGCTATAAGGTTAACGACTGCCATTAAGCCCATAAACAGATCTGCCATCGCCCATACAAGCTCGAGGCCGCTTGCTGCGCCTAAAAGAACGAACAGCAGGAAGCAGACACGGAAGATTTGAACGTATCTGCGTTTTGGAGAAATGAATTCCACGTTCACTTCCCCGTAGTAATAGTTCCCGAGCAGGGAGCTGAAGGCAAAGAAGAAAATCGCAAGAGAAACGAATGTCTGTGCCCAGCCTCCCAGGTGGAAGGCGAGTGCCTGCTGGGTCAGCTGAATGCCTTCAATATTTGCCCCGGCATCTGCGTACGTGCCGGAAAGCAGAATGATGAACGCTGTCGCGCTGCATATAATGAGCGTGTCCGTCAGAACACCAAGAGACTGAACGAGTCCCTGCTTGACCGGGTGACTGACATAGGCCGTGGCTGCTGCGTTCGGCGCACTACCCATACCGGCCTCATTGGAAAAGAGACCACGCTGGATGCCGAGCATAAGAGCGCCCCCGGCTGTCCCGCCGGCAACCTCGCGAATCCCGAAGGCCTGGCCGAAAATCAGACCGAATACCTGAGGCACATCGGCAATGTTAAGAATCATAATAATGATAGCTACAATAACGTAAAGCGAAGCGAAGATTGGAACAATAATTTCAGCTACTACAGCGATACGCCGGATACCGCCGTAAATAATGACGCCAATCAAAAGCATAATAGCAAGCCCAACGTAAACTGGTGGGATGTTATAAGCCCCGTTGAACGCCTGGGCGATCGTGTTGGTCTGCACGCCGTTGAAAATAAAGCCGAAACAAAGCGTAATCAAGACAGCAAAGATAATTCCGAGCCAGCGGGCGTTCAGCGCCTGCTCCATGTAATAGGCTGGTCCCCCGCGGAAGCCGTCCTTATCCTTTACTTTATACATTTGTGCAAGGGTACTTTCCACAAACCCGGTAGCGGCACCGATAATAGCGATGACCCACATCCAGAAAATGGCGCCAGGTCCGCCGGCGCTGATGGCAAGGGCCACCCCGGCAAGGTTCCCGGTGCCGACACGGGCAGCGGTACTGATCGCAAATGCCTGGAAGGCGCTCGTGCCTTTTCTGTCTTTAAACCCGGAACGGTCGGTCCCTTCTTTGAATAACAGAACAAACATCTCTTTGATCATCCGGAACTGCACGAAGCCGGTACGGATGGTGAAATAAACGCCTAAGATAAGTAAAAGTGCGATTAACAAGTAGCTCCAGATCACGTTACTGAGAGATCCTACAAGGTTATAAAACCAAGTATCAGCTGTTAACCAATTTCCCATATGTATCCTCCTTCAATTAAGGTTGCACCTATTATACATTTTTCAAAGGCTCTCCGACACTGTTTTCAAGGAATTCCTGTAAATGATGACAGGAAAAAACTTAAATTACTTATCAATGACAGTTTTCCAGATGAGTTTTTAAGATGCGAAGGGATTTTTGCTTCATTTTAGATACGGCCTGCGGGGAAACGTTCATTGCCCGGGCTGTCTCCGTCATGGTCGATCCTTCAACAAACAGGGCGTACAGTACAGCTTGTTCCTTTTCCGGCTGCTGCTGAATAATACCGTAAAGCTCCGGGTTTTCAATATGTCCGGCGAGTTCGCGGGAAAAATTCCGGACCTGTTCTGTAAAAGCAGCGGCCGGAAGGAGCTTCTCAGACGTCTCCTCCTCAGTATCGACAGCAAGTGGAAAGCGGTCCCGGTGCTTTCTCTCCCGCTTATCATAGTGAACCGCTGCCCAGTAAATTGTCTTCTGCATGAACACCCGCTTTTTCACATCGAGGAAAAAGGCGCGGAAGGCCTCGTCGAGCTTATCTTTATATCCATGCTCCCAAAAGTATTGGTGGTCAACGGATTCAAAGAAATGCTGAATGAGCTTTTGCTGATGAAAGGTGGTGCTCAAGGTAGATTCCTCCTTTTTGGGTGGTATGTATAAAAGACATCTTCTGTAAAAAATGACAACCTTGATAGGAACATTTGTTCTTATATTTTGATGAATAAAAATTTAACAGAGGGGAATACTAATAGAGAGTAGAAAATTGAAGCTGGAGGAATGGAAATGGGAAACAAAGTATTTATCAGTCCGAGTAAATATGTTCAGGGTGTTGACGTGGTGGATGAAGTGGGTGCCTACGTCAAAGAAATGGGCAGTAAAGCGATTGTAATTGCAGACGAATTTGTATGGAATCTGGCCGGCAACAGAGTGGTCGACAGCCTCAAGCAGCAAAGCATCGACGCTGTAAACATCACTTTTAACGGGGAAGCCTCCACCGGTGAAATTAACCGGATTATCGAAGAAGCCAAATCGGCCGGGGCAGAAATGATTGTTGCTGTCGGCGGCGGCAAGACGCTTGATACAGCAAAAGGGGTCCGTGACCAGATCCCGGATGCCTACTGCGTCATTGTTCCGACAACGGCATCCACAGACGCCCCGACGAGCGCACTTTCCGTCATTTATTCAGATGAGGGTGTGTTCGAATCATATCGTTTTTATTCGAAAAATCCGGATTTAATCGTGATGGATTCCAAAATCATTGCAGGCGCTCCGCCTCGTTTTCTCGCCTCCGGCATTGCGGATGCGATGGCTACATGGGTGGAAGCCCGCATGGCTATTCAGGCGAACGCCAACGCCATGTCCGGCGGACTTTCCACGATAGCCGGCGCGGCAATTGCGGAAAAATGTGAAGAAACGCTGTTTCATTATGGCCTCCTCGCCTATGAATCCAACAAAAGACAGATTGTCACCCATGCTCTTGAGCAGATTGTCGAAGCCAATACGCTTCTGAGTGGCCTTGGGTTTGAAAGCGGCGGGCTTGCGCTTGCCCATGCGATTCACAACGGATTCACTGTTCTCGATGGGGATGTGCATCACATGACCCACGGGGAAAAAGTAGCCTTTGGCACCCTGAGCCAGCTGACGCTTGAGAACCGGTCGAAAGAAGAATTTGAAAAGTACGTGGATCTGTATTACCGCCTCGAGCTGCCAATTACGCTGGAGGATTTGCATCTTGGAGACGCCTCAGAAGAGGAATTGATGAAAGTGGCGGAAGCAGCCTTAACCGAAGGAGAAAGCAGCCACAATATGCCGTTTGCGCTGACGCCTTACGATGTGGTAAGCGCCATGCAGGCAGCCGATCAGTATTCCAAAGCGTATAAAAAAGAGCACGGCCTGAAATAAAATGTAACTGTACGTTCATGAAGCCGCTGGGTTATACGCCCGGCGGCTTTTTGTATAGTTGCGTGGGAGCTTCACCCTCTGCAATGGGCATGATGGAACGTGCTGGTGTTTGTAAGCCGGTAAAAAGTGGAACAATACAGCGTAGAGAATTTTGGAGACAGAAAGGAAGATTTTCATGCGCATATTGTTAGTTGGAGCTTCAGGCACGATCGGAAGCGCAGTATACGAACGATTAAGGGACGACCACGACATTCTTTGTGCCGGGCGGAACGGCCGGGACGTGCAGGTGGACATTACGGATGAAGACAGCATCCGCCAGATGTATGAATCTGTCGGCCGCGTGGATGCAGTTATTACAGCCTCCGGGAGTGCCGGCTTTGCTCCGCTCACCGAGCTGACTCCGGAAAAGAACCAGACGGCCATCAACAGTAAAATGAAGGGCCAGATCAACCTGGTGCTGCTCGGCATTCCATACGTAAATGACGGCGGCAGCTTCACACTTACATCCGGCGTCATGATGGATGATCCGATTCCTCAGGGAACGTCCGCTGCGATGGCAAACGGTGCCGTAAAAAGCTTCGTCACCTCTGCGGCTATCGAATTGCCGAGAGGGATCCGGATTAATAACATCAGTCCGAACCTGTTGGTTGAATCGGCAGAAAAGCTTGGCAGCTTTTTCCGCGGCTTTGCCCCTGTGCCAGGTGAGAAAGTTGCCCTCGCATACCAAAAAAGCGTCGAAGGCCAGCAGACCGGCCAGACGTATGAAGTCTACTAATACAAAGCTCCGGAACGCAGGTGAAAGTCTGTGTTCCGGAGTTTTTTTAGGTATGAAGCGCGTGAGTGGCTAGTGTATTCAGGTAGTCCTTCATTGTCTGTTCAAGGCTCCGGTTATATAGAATCGCAGCCGGGTGATAGATCGGAAAAATATTGTAATGTTCCTTCGTCCAGATGTACGAGTTGGCCTCTTCGTTCCACTGCTGCACTGGATGCGTTTGAATTCTGCCGGTCACATCACCGAGTCTGGGGCTTTTCCCGAGCAGCCGCTGATAGGCGATTTTTCCCATCGGCACAAGCCACTGCGGCTGCACCTGGGAAATTTCATAGTCCAGCACCGGGGCATGCGCCTGAATTTCCTTCTGATTCGGCGTACGGTTGTATTTCCGACGTACCCCGGCTCTCGTCTGTCCCCATTTGAACGGGCGGCTGCGCACGGCGCTTGTCACATAAATATCATCGCGCTTGATATTCAAGTCTTCGAGGTACGAGTCAAAAATGACTCCTGCCCTGCCGCTGAAGGGGATGCCGTTATGAATTTCAGTTTCGCCCGGAGCTTCCCCCACAAACATGATCGTGGCATCCGCAGGTCCGGCGCCCGGCAGAAACCCTTCACAGTCAAATGGTTCAATCCGTTCGTGGGCGAGTTGTACTAAAGAAGCAGGCAGCTGCATAGTTATCATCCTTTTTGTGGTTTCTTTGTCCCTAATAGGTTTGTACCCGAAATGGCGAGGAATAATGAGTATAAGACCAATTTTGAGCAGGGAGGCAGCAGCATGAAACCGTCCGATCAATATTTTTTCCCGACGTATGAAGAAGCAAGAAGAGCTTTCCGAAAGAGAAGCACCGACGTGGCGGCGGTCTGGCCGGAGACTTCGCTGACCCAGTATGCTGTTGGAAAGCCGGAAAATAATAACACGACCGATATTATTGCAGCGGACGCCAAATACCACTCAAGCACGATGATTGTAGTCACCACCGGTGTACACGGAATTGAAGGATATGCCGGGTCGGCGCTTCTGCAGCTGTTTATCGATGAGTATATAACGCAGCTGAATCCGAACACCACCGGGATACGCCTTGTGCATGCCGTCAATCCATGGGGGATGAAAAACCGGCGGCGGGTGAGTGAAAACAACGTGGACCTGAACCGTAACTTTATTAAAGACTGGAGCAGTGTGCCCGCTTCACTGAACGAGCGTTTCGAAAAAGAAAAGAAGCACTTTGTGCCGGAGGGGCCAGTGAAAAGCTGGAAAAAACAGCGCAGCGACCTGCTGGGCGCTCTCGGGGCAAAGGTGTTTAAGCGCGGTGTCTCCGGGCTGGAAAAAGCGGCAACGATGGGACAGTACCAGTATCCGACCGGTATTTTTTACGGCGGAGCAGCTTATGAAGAGCCGGTGGAAAAGCTGTTGTCACGCATGGATGAATGGGTAAAGGAGTATGAAACGGTCGTCCATATTGATATTCATACCGGGCTTGGGCCTGCTGAACAGCTGTGGCTGCAGGTGCCTTATTCAGATCCGCGTAAGGAAAAAGAGCTTCAAAAACAGTTCGCGCACACTGAGGTAAACGATGTGCAAAAAACGGACGTGCGGGAAATCAAAGGTGAGGATGCGGAATATGTGAAGGACGTCTACAGCCGGAGGTATCCGGATAAGTATGTCTTCTCCTGCCTGCTGGAGTTTGGCACGATCGGCAACCGGCTGCCTGACCAGATGAGAGCGCTCGATATTGTCGTGCATGAAAACCAGTACTACTGGTACGGGGCAAAAAAAGAAGCAGACGCCCGTGAACTGCAGAAGGAATTTCATCAGCTGTTCGACCCGCCGGAGGAAAGCTGGAGACAGGCCGTGCTGAAGAAGGGCAAAGCAGGCTTTGATCTCTTGCTTGAAAAAGAAGCTGGGATGCAGCTCGTTAAAAAATAGCCAATGGATAGAAGCGGGGCATGCAGCGTATTCGAAAACAGAATCTTTTGCGGCAGCAAACGATCGTATAATAGGGATAAGATCATTTTTCAAATAAGGAGGAAGAGCATGGACAGCTCATCCATTGCGCCGTTAATCGACAGCTTTAAGGAATTATTTCCAAGGGAGACCTCATTCGCAGCTGCGAGTACAGATGCGTTCATCTACTACAAGCCGAGCCGGTCGGTCGACCTGTCTATTACCCCAGGAGACAGAATAGTACAGGATACGGTCAGCTACCATTCCCTGGTCCGGGAAAAGAAAACTTCCCGTCATGTGAGCAGTCACGTATTCGGCGTCCCATACTACGGAACGTCGGTGCCAATTATTCAAAAAAATGAACTCGTCGGCTGTTTGACCGCAATTACCGTGCCCGGCGAAGCCCCGGAAGAGCTCAAAATATTGACGATGCAGCATGAAAATGGATGGAAGCCCATTCCCTACAGCGACGTTTCCTATATGGAGGCATATGAGCGGAAAACATGGCTGCAGACGAACGAGGGCAGGGGCACAAACAAATTTACGCTGCACCAGCTGGAATGGCTGCTGCCGGAGGATACGTTCATCCGCTGTCACCGTTCTTTCATCGTGAATATAAACAAAATCCGGGACATTCAGCCGGATTCACATTCCACCTTTACGCTCATTATGGATGAAGGGTCCCGCGTGCCGGTTGGCCAGACGTATGCAAGCAGCTTCCGGTGGCGGCTGCAGTTCTGATTCATTCGCATATATGCTGGTTTATTCATGAATAACGGTCGTTTGTGCATAATTGAAAGAATCTTATGACATATCCTGCTACGCTGTACAAAAAGAAATGAGGGTTTACCGTGAACAATAAACTCCAGCAGGTGCTCCGGCACAACGATCTGAAGGAACGTATTGTTGATAGTGAAACAGCAGCAGGGTGGATTAAGGATGGAATGACCGTGGGTCTGAGCGGGTTTACACGTGCAGGAGATGTAAAAGCTGTGCCCGGGGCTCTTGTGGAAAAAGCGAAGCATGAAGATTTCTGCCTTGACGTTTATACTGGCGCTTCGCTCGGTTCGGATACGGATCAGATCATGGCTGATGCCGGCATTGTTTGTAAGCGATTACCTTTCCAGGTGGAGCAGCGGATGCGCGAAGAGATCAACCAAGGTAATATTTCGTTTATTGACCAGCATCTGTCCCACACTGCAGAAGGCGTGCGCCATGGATCGCTGAACCGCATTGATGCTGCAATTATAGAAGCAGCAGCAATCACCGAAGAAGGATGGCTCGTGCCTTCCACTTCAGTAGGCAATTCGGCGGTTTTTGCAGAAGAGGCTGAGATGATTATTGTGGAATTGAATACAGCCCAGCCTGCCGAACTGGAAGGGATGCACGACATTTACCATATGGGCCGCCAGGGAGAAAGAGGTCCGATCCCACTAAGGGACGTAGAGGACCGGATTGGCACCACTGCCATACCTGTGGACCCGGAAAAAATCCAGGGAATCATCATCACGAATGAACTGGACTCGCCGTCCACCGTTACCAGCCCGGATGAAACGACAAAGACAATGGCCGGACACCTGATTGATTTCTTGAAAAATGAATACGGGCACGAAAATGCTGAAAAAGAGCTTCCTCCGCTGCAGTCCGGCATCGGCACAGTAGCAAACGCTGTGTTTCACGGGCTGCTGGATTCAGAATTTACGAATCTGGAGGTGTACTCCGAGGTGCTTCAGGACGCCGTGTTTGACCTGATGGACGCTGGCAAAGTCCGGTTTGCTTCCGGCTGTTCTATTACTCTTTCCGGGGAGAAGATGAACGAAGTGTTTCCGAAGCTTGCAGATTACCGGGATCAGCTGGTCCTGCGTCCGCAGGAATTGTCCAATCATCCGGAAATCATCCGTCGCCTCGGCCTGATTTCCATTAATACGGCCCTCGAAGCAGATATTTACGGCAATGTTAATTCGACTCATGTAAATGGTACGAATATGATGAACGGCATTGGCGGTTCCGGTGACTTCGCCCGCAACGCCCGCACAGCTATTTTCGTAACAAAATCAATTGCCAAAAACGGCGATATTTCCAGCATAGTGCCGTTTGCTTCCCATGTGGATCATACGGAGCACGACGTCGATATTCTCGTAACGGAGCAGGGCTTTGCTGACCTCCGGGGACTTGCCCCGCGGGAGAGGGCTGCAGAAGTTATTCAGCACTGCGCGCATCCGCTTTACCAGGAGCAGCTGTGGAGCTATTTTCAGCGTGCCTGCGAGGAAGCCGGCGGCCAGACGCCGCATCTGCTGGAAGAAGCCTTCTCCTGGCACGTGCAGATGCAGAAGGAAGGAACGATGCGGGAGGCTGCAACGAAAATCTAAAGTCAGGAAGCGAAGCCTAATAAGCATCCGCTTTGTATACGTGGGCCGGGAGACGATTACGGCCAGGGCTCCAACAAGCGCAGCAAAAAAGACAGCTTCTACTGGTACCAGAACGTGATTCAGACGAACGGGGAGGAGCTTTAAAAATAAGATATCATTCATTTGGCTAAAGCCGGGGCGGGCGCTCCGGCTTTAGTTTTTGCTGCTGGCATTGGCATTTTCGTTTAAGTGTGGGAAAGTAATGAAAAGTGGTTTGAAGCACCATTAAAACGTTCGGAAGGAGTGGAAAAGTGAAAACCCAATATATTTGCAGCGAGTGCGGAACGATTCACCCGATCACCCTGACTATCTGGAAATGTCCCTCATGTGGAGGCGTGCTGGATCTTTTAAAAGAAACGCCCTCCGTAAATCCCGGGGTGTGGAAGGGCTATCCGTTTTCCATCTGGCGGTATGCGGAATCGATGGCTTTTCCGGCGGAGACACGGCCATGGGAGGCCGTGTCCATGGGAGAAGGCCAGACTCCGTTGGTTCAGTTATTTCCGGGGAGTTCTGAGGTCTACGTTAAAGTGGATTACATGATGCCGACGTTATCGTTTAAAGACCGCGGCGCGGCGGCATTGATAACAAAAGCAAACGAGCTGGGCGCAGAAAAAGTAATCGCGGACAGCAGCGGCAACGCCGGCACCGCTATAGCCGCCTTTGCCGCCCGGGCAAATATCGAATGCGACGTATACGTCAGCGCGAAGACGTCACCGAAAAAGGTAGATCAAATTCAGGCCCACGGAGCCGGAATTCAAAAAATCCTTGGGACGCGGGAAGAGGTAGCTGCAGCCGCCCAGCGCGCAGTCGAACAGGAGCAGGTGTTTTATGCAAGTCATGTGTATAACCCGTATTTTTTTGAAGGCACCAAATCATATGCGTATGAAATATATGAACAAACAGCTCGGGCGTGCGCCTGAAACCGTGATTGTCCCAGTAGGAAACGGTACACTTCTGCTAGGAGTTTACTACGGTTTTCAGGAGCTGCTCGTTAATAATCTGATCAGCCATATGCCGAAAATCGTAGCAGTGCAGGCTGCCAACTGTGCCCCGCTCGCCCAGGCATATGAAATGGGAGCTGAAATAGCAGAAGCAGCGCCTGCGGAACCAACACTTGCAGAAGGAATCGCGATCGCCGCTCCGGCGCGCTCAGCCCAAATTCTAAAGGCTGTTCGTCAAACAAACGGCACGTTTATCCGGATTGCGGAAGAAGAAATATTGAGCGCGAGGGAGGCCCTGGCCGGCAGAGGATTTTATGTAGAAATTACTTCAGCAATTAACTACGCAGGCTGGTTGCAGTACCGAAGTGAAGAATACGAAACCGTGGTTATTCCTCTCTGCGGAGCAGGGATTAAATCTTCGTAGCAGGATTTATGCTGAATATTTCTGTAGACAGAAAGGTTCAGGCAAACCATGCCCAATAAGCGGCAAGCAGCAGGGGAATGGCGGTTACACAGGCAGCCATAATGATAAGGTGTTTAATTTTTAGAGCGATAGCTAAAAGAAGGGCAAACAGGCTGAAAATCGGACCCAAAGCAAGGAGTCCAAGAATCCCAAATCCTGTGTTATAGGGATAGTATGCCTGCCAGAAGTCATTTGGGAAAATGAGAGGGAGCAGCACTATAACCCCGGTAAGAATGAGCAGCCAGTTGAAAAAGTAAGCAATTTTGGCGAGCAAATATTTTAGCTCCTTTAAATTTTTATGGGAATAGAATAACGTGCAGTAAAAGTACAGCGGTTTGCTAATTTTTTAAGTATTGGCTGCAATTAATTTAACGAACGAAGGTGTTAGTTTATGAGTGAGAAAATGAAAGAATATAAAGGTAAGGTTGTAATTATAGATGGTGTAAAGATGACAGGTCTTACCAATCAAGAGGAAACAAAAGATCTGCAGGAAGAAGAAAATGTTACTGTCCAAATTTATTCGAAGGATGAGATAAACACGCTTATAAACGAAGCTTTCAATAAATATGATAACACGTTCAAAAATTTGGTTGATCGGTAAAGATGTATAATTAGTCATATTAAAGTAGCTTAAATTACAGAACAAGACCTCCGAAATTGATCTTCGGAGGTCGATAATAGCAAAGTGGGTTTTCCAATGAAACTTAATGAGCGAATATTTCCCAATGGGTAACATCACTCAGGATATAAAACGTTGAGGGTCTAAAGAACCAGCAGAAGATTAATTTCTGCTGGTTCTTGGCTTTAAACAGATCGTTTCTTTTGGAATAGCCATAAACCACTTCCAAAGGCAAGTAACGTTCCTAAAAGTATATATAGAATAGTATTTGTGGAAGTATCAGGAAGTTCACCTCCACTTTCTTCCGATTCAGTATGTGCTGTTTCTTCTGCCGGCATTTCATCCTGATTTATTTTTTCATCAAAGTGGGCTTTTTGGATAAGCGCATGAATGCCTTTTGTCTTGTCTACTACTTGAGAAACTTCATAATCTGTTGCAGCACTTAGATAAGCGTAAGCTTTTGCTCTATCCATTCCAAGCTCTTCAGATAGAAAATCGATAGACTCTCTTGTGGATTCTTTCATGGCTTCATCCAAATCTTCATCCAGTCCAATAGGAATCCAATAATCATCTGTTTCTCCAAATGGTTGATCAAATGCGTCATTTTCTCCAGGAATGCTCTCTTCGCCATCTTCTAACACAGTTAATCGAAAAGTGCCTCTAAGGGACCCTTCAAGAGCAGTTAAAGCTACTTCTCCGTCTCCTTGGGCAAAGTGAGGATCTCCGGTATAAAACATAGCTCCCGCCACTTCTACAGGGAGATAAAGGGTGGAGCCGACCCCGAGTTCATTGATATCGATATTACCACCCGTTTCACTTGGGGGAACAGAGTTTACATACTCATCGGTATCTGAAGCAACTCCCATTAAGCCCATAAATGGGTCGATAGGAAAATATACGTCTTCGCCTGGAATCTCTGCCATCCACTCGCCATTTCTTTGTTCTATTGGGGTGAATGTTGATACGTTATTATACAGTTCAGGGTTTTCCGCGCTGGCTCCTTCCTCTGGGCCTTCATTCTCCGGAAACTCGTCTGGGAGCGCTCCTTTATAATGACGATTGGAAATGACTCCGTAAGGCACTCTAGGTGTTAATGACATAACTTCTACTTTTAATACGTCGCCCGGTTCGGCTCCTTCTACTTCGACTGGTCCGGTCACCACGTGAGGACCATGATCTTCAAAGTCGTGTTCGATATTTGAAGCTGTTATTTCCTTGGCTTCTTCGAGCACCTGATCTTCCTCAATACCATGCTGGCTAAAATATTCTACTGGGTCTCTCCCCTGATCTTCAAGTATCCCTTCATGAGAAACAGTATCGAAAGTGACAGTTTCGCCTGATTGAATACTTTCAACCGCCTGGCTTTCACGGTTAGGCAAATCTCCCCAATGAATATTGTCTACTGAAGAAGGCACATAATATTCGCCTTCTGCTTCTTCAGCATCAATTTCATTTAATGGAAAATCTGGTGTCTCCTCAGCATGTGCAGTTGTGCCAAAGGCAGGCATGGCAGCTAAAATTCCTGCGGTAGTCAAAACCCCTAGTCTTCTTTTTACATTCTCCAATTAAATCCCCCCATGTGGCAATATAGCCATTACTTTATCAAAAAAGTAATAGTGAAGGGATTTTTTGTAAGAAAATGTACGCAAGATTTTACGTATTCGGTAATTTATATTGCAACATATTATCTAAGAAAATTGAGTACTAACATTGCTTTGAATCTAAATAAAAAGGCGCCCACAGTGGTGGACGCTATTAACAAATTATAAGTTTGATTTATAAACGTTTTCTTCTTTCATGACGAATATAATATTTTTTTCGTTATTTGCAGAGAATTGAAACTAGAATAGCAAAATATTCAAATATCTTTATTGGTAAAAAAGGTTTTTAGGAAATAGAAACTCACCTCCGGCTAGAACGCTTTAACTTCGCATCGGAGGTGAGTTTTCTTATCCTTTATCTAATTCTCATTGCAAGCCGGATAAAAATATCAGCCGTCATTCCTTGGAAGCGGATAAAATCCGTTGTAGAGCTGCTGCCATAGCGGCTCTGGAACATGGTATTTCGTCGGCTCGTTTGGATCGAAGGTGGCGTTGATCTCGTGCTCGCGGCCCTCCTGGATTTTTCGCACAAACTGATAATCGAGCAGCAATTCCCGTCCGAGGCAGACCAATTCCGTGCCCGTCTCCAGAGCACTCAGGGCATCATCTGCCGTGAAAATGGAGCCGATTCCGACTAATGGAGCACGACCGTCAATCCAGTCATGGATCAGTTGGATCCGTTTCTTCCCATAATACGGGCCTTCCCGGGTTTCGGAATGAATGTCCATCAGGGACACATGGAAATAATCCAGCGGCTGATCGGCCAGCTGATCAATCAATTCCTTCGTTAATTCCATCGTAATTCCCGGAGATTCGGCTTCTTCCGGGGAGAAGCGGTATCCTACAATAAAATCGTCGCCGCCGTGTTCTCTGGCTGAGGCGGTTACCTCGTCCACAACGGCCAGTGGAAACTTGAATGGATCGGCCCATTCGTCGTCCCGGCGATTATAATACGGGGAGACAAACTGCTGAATGAGATAGTGGTTGGCACCGTGGATTTCCACGCCGTCAAAGCCTGCCTGGGCTGCACGTCTCGTCGCTTCCCCGAACGCCTGGATCGTTTCTTCGATCTCTTCTTTTGTGATCGGGCGGGCATGATGCTTTTGTGGCTCGCCAAAGCTTGCCAGTTCAATTGTACTTGGCGCTGCCACATCGCCGCCGGGAGTCAATTTAGGCAGAGACTGGGCCCCGCCGTGATGAATCTGGGCGACGGCTTTTGCACCGTTCTTTTTCATGACAGCAGCTTGCTGGCGCAGGCCTTCGATATCCGAGTCTCTGGCGATCGACGGCTGTCCGGGGAATGCTTTCCCTAAAGCTGTCACATTGCTTGCTGCTGTAATAGCAAGGCCGACATCCTCCGACCGTTTTTCAATGTAAGGAAGCTCCTGGTCGGAAATGGTGCCATCCTCGTTGGAGGACACGTGGGTTAATGGCGCTAATACAAAGCGGTTTCTTAGTGTAACTCCATTCGGTAATGTTAATGGTTGAAATAATGGGGTATATTTTTCGTTCATTGCTTAAGCCCTCCTTCTGCCAAAATACTATAGCACGATCCAAAAGGACTTCGCGAAAATGTTGCTTATCATGTTCATCATCTTTCATATATGAACACTTTGTGTCCATTCATGTGAAAATATTCACAAAAACAGAAAGTGTGATATATTAAAGATAAGAAATATGTGAATACATTCACAAGAGGAGGGTTCACAATGATTATTCGTTTTTTGAAGGAATCGACGATTGCGACGGTACTGTTTCTGATGGCGCGCCTGTACTTAGGCTGGACGTGGCTCACTTCGGGGTTTGGTAAAATAACAGAGGGCTTTAATCCAGGCGGGTTCCTGCAGGGGGCGATTGCTGAACCAGTCATGCAGGGAGGGGGAACAACGCCAGCTTACCCCTGGTACATTGCCTTCCTGGAAAATGTCGCTATTCCGAACGCCGGACTGTTTGGCTTTCTCGTCATGTGGGGTGAAGTACTGGTAGGTGCTGGCTTAATTGTTGGCTTGTTTACAACCACTGCCGCCTTCTTCGGCGGTACGATGAACATGGCATTTCTGCTGGCGGGTACAGTGTCGACTAACCCGGTCATGCTTATTCTTGCCATCCTTATCCTGGTTGGAAAAGGTAATGCCGGTAAAATCGGTCTCGACCGCTTTGCTCCAGCTGTGAAAGAAAAAATTGGACGCAGGCCCAAAGAGCAACAAACGCCAAAAGCCGCATAGCAGTAAATAAAAAGCCCCTGCCGGGGGGCTTTTTTTCCTGTGCGAATATGTAATAATATCGAAATAATACGGAGAAACGTTTACGAAACAGCAGCAGTGGAATGATAAATGTTAGCAGTATTAAAGCAGAAATTATTTAATGATGTTTGATAGATAGCTGTGTTTGGAAGGGAGGCTGTATTCATGGAATTTATTATAGGTATTTTGCTGCTCGTCGTATTCGTTTTCCTGGCTATTCGTATGGCCGGCTGTTTCTTTAAGTTTATCCTGCCGGTGGCCATTGTACTTTTGATCGCTTACTTTATTTATAACGCCATACAGGGCGGATGACATTAAGTAAACGAAAATCCCGCTTTTCAGTACCTACTGAAAAGCGGGATTTTTTTATGCTTCGTTTTCGTCTTTGTTCGTTTGATCGACCATGCGCACAAGCGCTTTGGCAATGGCGTCTTTTTCATCCTTTTCGGCATTCTGCCAGAGCTCGTTCAGCACCTTTTCCTCCCGGTTGCGCGGTTCTTCGTGCTTAGCCAGGTGTTCAGCGACGCGTTTGGTGGCTTTCGCCAGCCCTTTTTCCCCGAGACCGATACTTTCACCCTTTTTTACCTGATCGCCAAGATAATTTTTAAATGTATTAAAGTTCTGCATGATCTGGTCTTTGTCTTCCTGATCCAGCTTATCGACGTACTGTTCTGCTTTTTTTGGATCCTCCGCCATCATTATCTCTCCTTTAAGTTGAGCATTAGTAAACGCTTTCCTTTTTTGATGAAAAGATAAACGCCAAGAAGAAAAGATGCGACATAGTACACAGAGAGTCATGCCGTTACTAATTATCAGACTGCCCGGCGGTAAAAGACCTCTAGCAAAAAGACGCCTTTAGCGGGCGTTTTTTTTATGCACCTATATTATTGAAAAATAGCGGTGTACTGAAAGCCGAGCCGTTCGTAATTCTGCATGCGGTACATGTCGCGGGGAGTGTCCTCCTGATCCGCCACAAGAAAGATTGCTTTACCCGGGAACAGAGTCATGGCAAACTGCTGCAGGGCGTGGCCAATGCCTTTTCGCTGCAGCTCATCGTGCACAAACAGGTTATCCATTTCGACGGCATGGTCACCGGCAATCAGTTCCACGAAGCCGGCCGGACGGCCGTGGTAGTAGGCGATCAGCTGGATAAACGAAGCATCATGAAACTGCTGCTCGAGCATGTGTTGCTTTTGGGCGGCGTACGCTTCGCCGAGAGGGAGATCCTGCTCAAGCTGCATAGCGAGAAATGCGGGCAGGTTTTCAACATCGACACGTTGGATATCGCATCCTTCAGGGGCAGCTTTTCGCGGAAAGTCCTCAGGCCGGATGGCATACAGCTCCATAATGCTTACATCATAGAGGGCGCTGTGCAGATACTGATTTAACGCCTGCGATAACTCTGTATTTGGAGGGAAATGGAATTTTAAATGCTTTAAGCCCCGGGTACTGTGAAAGTCGCGCAGGTAGGCTTCGATCTCCTGAAAGTAATCAGGCGCTGGTATCTGTTTAAATGAAATAAAATTGCTGTCGAAGTGATCCTTCCATTTTTCGGAATGGTAGTGACGGTAATTGCGGTGGTCTTCGATGAGCGTCCCCGGGGTATGCACGTGGTGAAACGTAATAGGAAGCACGGGTATCAGGCCTTTCAATCTTATAATAAAGACAAATATTATTTTGAGGGAGTTGTCACGATAATAATTGTACTTTTGTCTTTTTCAAAATTCCAGTCGATAAAAATGTCCTCCACCTTTGCCCCTAACAGCTCGGTGAAGAGATCTTCTTCCATAAATAATTCTTTTTCGAGCTCGCGCTTGGCAATTTTTAAGACATTATCGTAACCAAGAGCAATCAGCCGCTTCTCGATAGGGACAAGGATACCGGTCCGGACAATCAGCGTCGTCCGGTTGTTCACCTGGACTGAGGAAACGTCGTCGGGCACGCGTTCAGCTTTGTTGCTTGTTTCCCTGATCACCTGCTCGAGCTTTTGTTTGTTTGGATATTCTTTTTCGATTGGTTCGGAGCTCTCACCAGCTTTTTGATAGGATTCGGGCTTTAACCCGATAATGACACCGGAGCGGCGGTCCATGTTCCAGTCGTAAAACAGCTCGTTTAATTCGATGCCGGTTGTGCTCTCCACATAGCGCTTCACTTCGGGAATAATTGTTTTCATCATGCTTTCCCGGAGCTCATGCACGGCTTCGGGACCCTTGTCTTCAAGCAGATGCTCTTCGATCGAAGACATGAATTCGCGCAGAAAAATGATGGCGTGTGTCTCTCCGAGAGTCACATAGGCGGCCTGAGGCCCTCTGCCGAAAGAGTCCCGGAGCAGCCGGCCGACGTAGCTTGCGATGTCCTTTTGTTTTGCCTGAATATCCATCACTGGAATTCTCCTTTATTGTTAAATTTTTATAATATATATCATAAAAAAGGTGGATATTTCATTATTTATATGATAATTTTAATATATTGATAATATGACTGCTGGAAGCACAGCCAACGGTTTGTGACGTTTCCCGTAAACGAAAGCAGTAATGTAAAAATACCTATACCACCGGCCGCATGAGAAAAGACGGAGCGCTTTTTCTTCACAGCCAGTATCAAGAGCTTTCTTGGTGCTGGCTTTTTATTTCACTAACTTCTGGAGGAGATGGAAAATATGGAGCTTCGGTACGCGTATTGGTGCAATAGAAAATTAAGTGAAGTCATTGTCGGGTGGGAAACGGACCTGGATTATTTAAAGAAAAAAGGATACATGATTTATCTCTGCTGTGACAATGCCGAACTGTACAATGCCGTGAAAAGCTACTGGATGCAGGAGTGGATCATTACCGTAGTATCTGAATTACCCGAATTTTCCGAACTTCTCCATCATGAATACGTACGGGAAAATATGCGTGTGTAATACATTATTGCACCCAGTCACTATAACATAGAAAGGGGAAAGAAAATATGCGGCGCTGTCAAAGATTGGAAAGGAGGCGGTTGAGGCCGTAGAAATGCTTTCGGATCACGGCTTCGAGCGAGCGGTTATACAGGCTCGCTGCCGGATGATACAGAGGGAAAATCAGATAATGCTCCCGGCTCCATATGTACCCCTCCCCTGAAGCGCTCACCTGCCTGACAGATGAAGTAAATTGTTTGCCGGCAACATCCGGCATAGGTGGAAAATAGCCCAAAAGCCGCCAGTAAGGGGTGCGCCCCATGGGACAGATAATTTTAGGCGCAGCCGAGCGGATCTCCCAATCCAGAAGCGGTGCATGAGCCATAATTTCCTTTTGGTTTGGCGTCCGGTTGTATTTGCGCGGGACACCTGATGGCGTGTGGCTCCAGCGGTACGGACGGCTTTTGACCGTTCGGGTAACGTAGATGTTTTCCACCGGATATGGAAGAAGCTCCAGATAGGATAGAAACTGCCTGCCGGCACGTCCGTCGTACGGGCCGCCGCCTGTAATTTCTGTTTCCCCCGGCGCTTCGCCTATCATCATAATCAAAGGATCGGGCGGATTTGGCCCGTCGAGAAAGCCTTCACACTGATGTCCCTCCATTCTTTTTTTCGCTTCTTTCACTTCGGCTTCTGGCAGCATATGTATTCCCTCCTGGATACGTCCTGACTTTTCTATACCCGGGCGCGAAATATTCTATACTTGTGATAGGATAGATAAAGGAGGTGGGGCGTGTGCAGCAGAAGCACATTATGTGGTTTGACATTATTTTTTACGTCGTCTTTCCAATCTTCATCTGGAACATGGCGCGGGACTATACAGGTGATTATATAGCGATGCTTATATCCTCGGTACCGGGGATTATTTATACAGTGTACCGCTTCGTACTGCTGAAAAAGGTGAATACGTTCGGGATTTATATGATTGCTACCCTGATCATCGGCACTGTTCTCGATCTTATTGCCGGCGGCGGATTACAGCTTTTGTGGAATAATATTTACTACGATTTTGTTATGGGTGCCTTTTTTATTTTCACCGTCATTTTTATGCGGCCGATCTGGCTCTTTTTCACCGTCGATTTTATGGAGCTGCAGGGCGGAGACCGTAAGCAGCTGAAAAAGCAGTTTTACGTACGCAAATACTTATGGGTATTTCAGGCGATTACGCTTTTTTTCGCTCTCCGGGAATTTATTCTCGCGTTCGTTAAAATCTGGCTTGTGCAGAGCTACGGTGTGGAAGCCTTCGATGAAGGGATTATTCTGCGGCAGGTGCTTTCGTGGACCATGAGCTTTATTGCCGTTGTCGGGTTTATCTTTATTGCCAAGTGGCTGCATGAAGACGGCATCGATGCCGGGGAAATCACAAACACCGGCCAGAATGACGAAAACGAAGAGCAGGACAACGAAGCAAAGGACGAAGCGCCGGAAAACGAGCGGGAAAAAACATCTGATCAAAGAACGTAAAAGCAGCCGCGAATGGCTGCTTTTTTAGTTTGTCAGGCGTGAAGCACCGACGGATGGAAACGGGTGGAAATGATCGCCGGAAATCGGTAAAATAGCAGGGACATCTTTGGTTATTACAGAAAGCGGGCTGCATACATATGGATGAGTTTTCATTATCGATTTTATTGTTTTTGATTGTGATCGGTTTTCTCGCTGCGTTTGTCGATGCGGTAGTTGGCGGGGGCGGGCTGATTGCCATGCCGGCGCTTCTTTTTACGGGCATGTCACCGCAGACGGCGCTTGGTACGAATAAGCTCGCGGGCACCATGGGCTCCGGCACGAGCATGATTTCCTTTCTCCGGCACGGGCAGATTAATAAACGTCTTGTGTTTACGCTTTTTCCCCTGGCGTTTGTGGGGTCGGTCCTCGGCGTCATCGTTGTGCAGCGGATCCCGCCAGATATTCTGGAGCCGATCATTTTAATTTTGCTTGTCGTCGTAACAATTTATACGCTTGCGAACAAAAATCTTGGCACCCTGTCCACCTTTCAGAGCATAACCCGGAAGGTGTGGCTCGTCGGCGCACTTATCGCTGTAGTCCTCGGATTTTACGACGGCTTTCTTGGGCCTGGGACGGGCTCATTTTTGCTGTTTGCCTTTATTTTTCTCGGTTTTAACTTTGTCGAAGCTGCCGGAAACGCCAAAGTGCTGAATTTTGCAAGTAACATTGGCGGACTGCTTGCGTTTATCTGGTTTGATTCGATACATTACGCGTACGGCCTGCCAATGGGGATCGCTATGATTGCCGGCGCATATGTTGGGGCAAATGTTGCCATTAAAAAAGGCTCGGCCTACGTGAAGATGCTGTTTATCATTGTGACTATTGCTTTAATTGCCAAAAATGCCTGGGATTATTTAATGTAAAAAGTCTTCAAACGAAGGCTTTTTTATTTTCTTTTAAATTTTTTTTTAAAAGTGATCCATTTGAAAGCTTTGTGCGTAAACTAAGTAGCTTCTAAACAAGAGCATCATAGCTGTGCTCTTTATCGCTCTCTGATTCTGAAGAATTATCTGTTCCATCCATCGGAACTTTGGCTTTTTGGAGCGGGAGGCAATGCTGTCATAAAAGCTGGACGAATGATTTTGGCAGCAGATTAAGACATCGATGGATATAAAGGAGAGCGATTGAGCAACCGGGGCCTCAATCGCTCTCCTTTTATTTATGGTTGTCCGACTACGGTTGGGTTTGCCCTGCATCTCCGGTACAATGGAAGATGCAGTGTGAACAAGTAGGAGGGAACCAATATGAAAATAGTTGTATTTGGTGCGACGGGCAATACCGGAAAACGTTTTGTTCGAAAAGCATTAAAAGAGGGCAGCGAGGTAGTGGTTTATGCCCGCCAGCCGGAAAAATTATTAATTGATAACGAAAATTTAACTGTTCATGAAGGAAAAATTACGAATTACCAGAACGTTTATGACTCCCTAAAGGGCGCTGACGCAGTGGTCAGCTTGCTCGGACGCAAGGAAGCGGCGAAGGGAACGCCTCTCAGTACAGGCATGTCCCACATCGTGAATGCGATGCAGGAGCGAAGCATCAGCCGTCTCGTGGCAGTCACGAGCTCGGATGTAAAAACCCCGCAGGACGGCGCGTCCAAGCGGTTCAGTCTGCTCACCGCGGGATGGAAAGTGGCGAAGTTTAAAGGCTCAAATGAAAATGCGAATGCCGCTGATATTATCCGACAGTCAAATCTGGACTGGACCCTGGTGCGGGTGCCGGTGCTTTCCGATAAGCCTTCCGGCGAAAATGCGCCGACCGTAGGCTATCCCGGCCGGCATGATCTGAAAAACACTCTCTACCGCCAGACGCTGGTGGATTTTCTGTACGAACAGCTTGAAACGAGTGACTTTTCCAGGGAAGCTCCTGTATTAAGCAACTGAATACGCTAAAAAGCAGGGCCGAAGTTTTTTCGGTCCTGCTTTTTTTATTCTGTATTACCCCTGCCATACATCTTTTGCGATGGCTACGACGTGCTCGAGCTTTTTCCACTGTTCGTCTTCAGTCAGAACGTTGCCTTCCTCTGTCGATGCGAATCCGCACTGCGGGCTCAGGCACAGCTGCTCAAGCGGCACATACTCGGAGGCTTCCATGATTCTTGCTTTCACGTCCTCCGCGTTTTCAAGCTCTCCGCTTTTGGAGGTGATCAGGCCGAGCACGACCTGCACGTCCTCGCGGTTAATGAAGCGGAGTGGCTGGAAATCACCGGCACGGTCGCTGTCATACTCGAGGAAAAAGCCGTCCACGTTGACGCTGCCAAACAAAATATCAGCTACCGGCTCATAGCCGCCGGAAGAGATCCACGTGGAACGGAAATTGCCCCGGCAGATGTGCATTGTAATCGTCATATCCTCCGGCTTGTAAGCAATGGCTTCATTGACCGCGCGTGCGTGGCGTTCGACCAGGGAACGATGGTCGGTGCCCTCCTGGTTCATCCGCTCCACCTGTTCCTCGGAGCACAGGTATGCCCAGGATGTGTCGTCGAGCTGCAGGTAGCGGCATCCAGCATCATAAAACGCCTGAATTGCTTTTTGATACGCCTTCGCCAGGTCTTCGATCATGTCCCCCGGGCCGCTGTAAAGGTCGGTTTCAATCTCGCTTCGAAGGTGCAGCATATTCGGACTTGGGATCGTAAATTTTGCCTCGGTGCTCCCGGTGATCTGATGAAGGTACCGGAAATCCTCGAGCATCGGGTGCTTATCGCTGAAATCAATTTTCCCGGTCACTTTAATACCGCGGGCCTTCGTCTGCACGCCTTCAAACTGGATACCCGAGTCTTTATCGTAGGCTTCCACGCCAATTAAATCTTCAAGAAAGTCAAAGTGCCACCAGGCGCGGCGGAACTCTCCGTCTGTGACAGCCTGAAGCCCTGTTTCTTTTTGCTTCTGAACGATGCGCTCGATTTCTTTATCCTCTACACGGCGCAGCTCGTCTGCGGAAATGGATTCATTCGCATAGTTTTCCCGTGCTTCTTTAATAGCGGCAGTACGCAAAAGGCTTCCTACCTGGTCTGCCCGGTAGGGAGCTTTTGTCCGCCAGGATGCTGATTGTGCCATACTCTCTCTCCTTTAAAAACCATTGATGAAATATCTTGAAGCTTATCAAAATTTTGAATAGAAGTAAATTGCTTCAGAGAGAAACGAGCCGTGAAATAATATATAAAAACAATAAAAATAAAAGAAACAGAGCGATGCTTCCAGCGATCAGCGAATAGAGGTAGCGTTTTTTATTTTTCTCTTCGGTGTAAACAATGAAATATCTCAGCCCTGCCACTGTGAGGCTGACAGGAAGAATTAGGACAAGAGGGTGGGTAATGTAGGCAAGAAGCTCGCTGGAGGTGAAAAAAAACCGGATCATAAGCAGCACGGCGTAGACAGCCAGAACAGCGAGAGCATAATTAATATAGGTGTGGGCGCGTGTCGGCAAGCAAAAACATCCCTTTGGCGTAATTTGTTTTTATTATAACAAATTAATATTCGGCCAGGCATGAGGTTTTACTGCACTTAGTCCGGAAAATAGCTGCAGCATTATGTAACGTAAAAAGAACCCGCCCAATTTTAGGCGGATTCTTTTGCGGTAGATTATTTTTGTTTGCAAATAAAGCTATACGTCTGAACGTTCAGGCGGAGCATAAATATTTAATTGATTGCCCTGAAGCGAAGGAACGTGTTTAGCGAGAATATCTTCAATATGCTCCATTTCCTCCTGATCAAGTATCCAGCCGTCGACACCCTCGGCTTCCTTAATCTGTTCCGGAGTCCGTGCTCCCCAGAGGCACATGCTGATGCCGGGATTTTCAAGCGTCCATCGTGCTGCAAGCTGGGCGATCGTTTTGTTTCGCTCGTGAGCAAACTCCTGCAGCTCTCTGACGGCTGCCAAATAGTAGTTTCTGCTGTTGTTCTGGTACAAAGGCAGACTCGCGCGAATGTCTTCATTTGTAAACGTGCTTTGGGCATCCACCTTTCCGGTAAGAAGGCTGTGGGCGAACGTGCCCCAGGTAATGCCGGCAATATGATTGCGCTCTGCATATTCAAACCATGGCTTTAGTTCCCGCTGGAACATATTGTACTGATTCTGCGTGGTATGCAGCGGCACGTACCGGCGTAATTCTTCCATCTCGTCCGGAGTGAAATTGCTTACGCCAACAGCGCGTATTTTTCCTTTTTCATAAAGCCTGTTCATTACTTCTCCCATTTGTTCCATACCGGTTTCATGATCGGGCCAGTGAATTTGATATAAATCTAAATAATCCGTGTTCAAACGACGCAGTGTGTTATCTATTTCCTTTTCTACTTTATCCGGGCGCATGTCCCGGAAAAGCTCTTTATTTTCGTTCCAGTTAACGCCGGGCTTTCCAAACAGCTGTACCTGCTCCCTTGCGATACCGGCCTGGCTTAATGCTTTGCCGATAAACGCTTCGGAGTTTCCGAGCCCGTAATCCGGTGCTGTATCAATCGTCGTAATCCCTGAATCGATCGCCTGCCGGACCGTTTTCACTGCGGCATCCTCATCCGGCTCATTCTGCCACATTACGCCTCCCATTGCCCATGTGCCTAAGCCTACGCGGGACACTTCTATATCTGTTTCTCCTAATAAAATTCGTTCCATTAATTATTTCCCCCACTCGGGTTGTATTTAATATTAGCTTTTACCCATGCAGAAGAATGATTCAAACAAAGAATAATGCTATAAGGGAATGCTGGTAAAAAAGTCTCCCACCGGCCAGGCCGGGGGAGACAAGGGAATGGTAATTACAAAGGAATGACGTAAAAAAACACGGCAAAGAAATGGGCGGAGGAGCCGGCGAGAACAAAAAAGTGCCAGACGGCGTGATGGTAGGGAAAACTCCGCCACATATAGAAGACGGTGCCGGCGGTGTACAATACGCCTCCAATAACAAGCAGCAGCAGGCCGCCGGTGGGCAGAGCGCTCACGAGCGCCGGCCAGGCAATAATAATGATCCAGCCCATGCCGATGTAAAACACAGTAGACAGAATACGAAACCGTTTAGTGAAGAATGCTTTAAAAATAATGCCGATGATGGCAATGCCCCAGACAATGCTGAATAACACCCAGCTCAGAGTGCCGTGGAGCGCATGAAACAGAAACGGAGTGTACGTGCCGGCGATAAACAGATAGATGGCAGAGTGGTCAAAGACTTCAAATAAATCCTTCAGTCTGCCCGGTGAAAAGCTGTGAAGCAGGGTGGAGCATACGTAGGAGAGAAGCATGGACGTGCCGAAAATAGAAACGCTGACCACATGAAGGGCTGAAGCGTTGAGGGAAGCGAAAACAATCATAATAATAAGCGCAGCAGCGCTCAGCAGAGCGCCGATGCCGTGCGTGACTGCGTTAGCGAATTCCTCCCGTCTGGTAAATGTATGGGTTTGATCCTGCATACGCCGCCTTCTTTCGTTAAGAATAGTTTCTTCATTATAACTTATTTTCCTCAGGGTTTCGAACAGGCATAGATGGCCGCGGATTTGTTTGCCGGATGGAATGGGGCGGGTATGAGAATCCAGAGTGACTTTAACCAAGGAAGGAAGGGACCATAATGAAAGCAATAGGATTTAAAAAGCATCTTCCAATTGAAGAGGATACAAGCTTTGAGATGTTTGATATTGCCAAATCCGAACCAAAGGGCCGGGACCTGCTTGTGCGTGTGCAGGCGGTATCCGTGAACCCGGTGGACACAAAAATCCGCGGAGGAAATGAAGGAACGGAAGAAGCAGAACCGCAGATTCTCGGCTTTGACGCAGCCGGTATAGTGGAATCAGTAGGTGAAGAGGCGTCGTTGTTTCAGCCTGGTGATGAAGTATACTATGCCGGAAGCAATCTGCGGCCCGGCTCCAATCAGGAATATCAGCTGGTGGATGAGCGGGTAGTGGGAAGGCGGCCTGTCCAGCTTTCAATGGCCGAAAGTGCCGCGATGCCTTTAACCGCTATTACTGCGTACGAAGCGTTGTTTGACCGGATTGGAATTGTACCGGAGCGGGACCGCGGTGCGTCCGTACTTGTGTTAAACGGCGCTGGCGGCGTCGGATCCATTGCGATTCAGCTCGCCAAATGGGCCGGTCTTGACGTAGTCGCAACGGCTTCACGTGAAGAAACGACTGCCTGGTGCGAACAGATGGGGGCAGATAAAGTGATTAATCACCATCAGCCTCTGCTCAAGCAGCTCCAGGATGCAGGGTATGACGGGGTCGACTATATTCTCTGCTTCACCGATACGGCCCAGCACTGGTCAGGAATGGCCGAGTGTATTCGTCCGCAGGGAACCATCTGTTCTATTGTAGAGACAGAGGAGCCGCTCCCGCTGACCGACCTGCAGGCAAAGAGCGCCGCCTTTATGTGGGAGTTTATGTTCACACGGTCGATGTATCAGACGGAGGATATGATCCGCCAGCACGTCATTTTGGATGAACTGGCTGATCTGTTTGACCAATCGACCATCAAGCCAACGGTGACGGATACGCTGACACCGTTGAATGCCGAACAGATGAAAGAGGCACACCGGCGGGTGGAATCAGGTAAAATGATCGGGAAAATTGTTCTTGAACACTGGGAGTAAATGAAAAACGCACCGCAGCCGAAGCCTGCTGCGGTGCGTTTTTTTGAGATCAGGAAGCGACTCCGAGAGGGGAAAAGATTACATAAAGAATACCGATGCCGATAACGAGGCCGGCTGCCGCCGGCTTGGCGTATTTCCACGGCACCATATCCACAGGCGCTTCATTTTTGAATTCGAAGGGCTCCTCCATCGGTTTAAATTTCCCGACAACAAGCATGACAATAACGCTGAGGGGAAACAGTACACTCAGTACATAAAGGAAATTGAGTTCTCCAATAAAGACCTTGCTTGCACCATACAAAATAATGTGCACCGGTACAGCCACCTTTGCGGCAAACGGCGACACTTTTTTGGTATAAAAGCCGACGACCATAATGGCAAGCACGGGGATGTTAAAGAAGCCAAACATCTCCTGCAGATAATTGTATAATCCGGAAGGGGCAAACAAAATAAAAGGCGAAATAAAGATCGAGACAATGGCGACAATCATGGCAAACCGCTGCCCGGAACGAACGAGGGCTGCTTCATCGGCATCAGGATGAAACAACGGTTTATACAAATCAAGCGTAAACAGCGTAATGACACTGTTGATGCCTCCGTTAAACGAGCTCAGGACCGCGCCAAACAAAATAGCTGCGAACACGCCGGTCAGTACCGGCGGCAGCAGGTCGGTCACAAGCGTCGGGTAGGCGGCGTCCCCGTTTGCGAGGCTGCTGCCGTACAAATGATAGGCAATCACGCCCGGAAGCACGAGGTAAAAGGCGCCAAACAGCTTAAATAAGGCAGTAATCATAACGCCCTTCTGGCCTTCCTTCAAATTACGTGCCGCGAGCGGGCGCTGAACGATGGCCTGGTTGATACAAAAATAAAAAAGATTGTTAAACAAAAGCCCCATAAATATCGTCGGCCAGGGCACCTGGGCATCATTGCTGCCATCAATGGCGTTTAACTTGTCTGTATGCTCTGAGGTGAGCGTCCCCACTCCGTTAAACATATTGCCATTACCGAGCGCCATAAGCCCGAGCACGAGAATAAGAATCCCGCCGGCAATTAATCCGACTCCGTACAGTGAATCAGCAGAGGCAATAGCCTTCAGACCGCCAAATACTATATAAAGCATGCCGACAAGCCCGATGCCGGCAGAAACAATTAAAACGGTAAAAAACTGGCTCGTGCCGAGCACACTCGAAATATCAAATATCTGGTCGAGCACAAGCGAGCCGGAATACAGAACTGTCGGCAGAAATGATGACGCAAACCCAAGCAGCATGAGCAGCGAAACGATCTGCCTCGTCCGCTGATCATAGCGTTTTTCAAGAAACTCGGTAACGGTAGTTACTCCCGCCCGTAAGTATTTAGGTAAAAACATAAATGCCATAAAAATGAGCGCAACCGGCGTGGTAACCTCCCAGGCCATCGAAGCCATTGAGCCGGTGTAGGTCTGACCGCTCAGGCCGACAAGCTGCTCGGTGGAGAGGTTGGCAAGCAGGGTGGATGAGCCGATGGTGAGCGCCAGCAGGCTGCGGCCGCCGAGAAAATATCCCTCCTGGCTCTGCATATTAATGTTTTTCGTCCGGTAGGCAGCGTAGCCGGCAATAGCGATAGTAATGAGTATGAATGTAAAAAGTGAAAACATGATGTCCCTTCTTTCCTGCTGTAAAAGTATGTCGAAACGTTTTGAATAACGTGCACGAAAAAAGGTTTACCCCTGCCGATTTCCGAGCAAACCCCTGATAAAAGCGAATTGTATAAAAAACATCATAAAGATGGTTTTATAATATAAATACAAAAGTTGATAAATAGGAAATGATAACCCTTACATGATGAAAATAAAAAAATCAATAGAAAAAATGTGACGATTTTGTGTCGTAAGCGTTTTACAGTCTAGACGTATGAAAGGTCAGCCTATAGAATAAGAACCCGTTGTGGAATAAAAAAGTGAAAAATTAATTAACCAATATATCAAGGAGGGATAACAATGATCGTACGCAATGGCCAAACGTTCCGTCCAATGGTGATGATTGCCATGTTTATGATTTCTACGTTCGCTATCGGTACTACTGAATACGTCGCCATGGGGATTTTGTCGAATGTCTCTGACTCCTTTGGCATCACGATTTCCGCTGCAGGTCTGATTGTCAGCATGTACGCACTAGGCGTCGCCGTGCTCTCGCCAATTGCCATATCTCTTTTGGTGAAATTTCCAAGGAAGTATGTATTAATTGGATTGATGCTGTTGTTTATCGGCTCAAGCGTGGCCAGCGCCCTGGCGCCAAATTACACAGTACTGCTGTGGGCACGCGTCTTCTCTGCATTGATGCACGGTCCGTTCTTTGCCATTGCGATGGTTATGGCGAGCGAAGTTGTCCCTCCATCGAAAAAATCGGGGGCGGTGGCTGCCATTAACGGCGGACTGACGATTTCCTTAATGATCGGCGTGCCGTTCGGTGCATATATCGGAGACTTGTTTGACTGGCGCATGGTGTTTGCCGGTATTGCCGGACTTGGCATTATCAGCCTGCTTGGAATCATCCTTTATGTACCAAACATGAATGCTGAAGAACCAACATCCATGAGAAAAGAGCTTGGCGTTTTCAAAAGAAAGCAGGTATTGTTTGCACTAGCTATTACGGTGTTCGGCTATTCAGGTGTTTTCACCGCCTACACGTATATTGAGCCTCTTCTTCAGGATATAACAGGCTTTGGTCCGGCAGGTATAACGCTTTCCCTCTTTTTATTCGGCGTCGGGGGCGTACTTGGAAACATGCTTTCCGGGCGTTTAAACGCCGAGTCCCTGCTGAAGCCGCTGATGGTCGTGATGGCTTCACTGACCGTGATTCTGTCGACGCTCACCTTAACGAGCACCATCCCATGGCTCGCCCCGGTTTCAGTGCTTCTGCTTGGTATGGGCGCCTTTGGTACGGTACCTATTCTGCAGACAACGGTTATCCGGGCAGCGGAGGGGGCGCCTTCGATCGCAAGTGCTTCCGCGGTCTCTGCCTTTAACCTGGCGAACGCCTTTGGCGCCTGGGTTGGCGGTATGGTGATCAGTCTTGGACTTAGCCTGCCGCTGATTGGTATGGCCGGTGCTGTTATTACGCTCTTAGGCCTCATGCTTTCGTGGCTGTCGTTTCGCTCCAGCGAAAAAGAAGTACAGGAAAGCAGACAGGGAGTACCGGCAACAGATTCCTACTAGAAAAACACAAAAATCCGCACGCTCGAGGAGGAGCGTGCGGATTTTTTCATTTAAAGGTTGTCAGCAATACCGGCGGCATATTGGAAAGACTTCTTTTTTGCTTCAAAATCATAAATGTTGGTGATGCCCATCAGTTCATCGAGCCCAAGCTTATCCCGCAGTTCACGCAGCTGTTTCTGAACGGCAGCCGGGGAGCCAATAACAGCTCGCCGCCGATTCTCCCGTACTTTTTCCCTCTCCTCCTGTGTCCAGGAGTCGGGATTTACGCTCTCCGGGGCAGGCACTTTCGTATTAGTGCCCTTTTCGACATTCAGCAGCCACTGATCCTGGCTGAGCGCCAGAAAATCAGCCTCTTCGTCAGTAGCCGCGCAGACAATAAATACACAGGCAGCAGTCACTGGCTGTGGCTGCCGGCTGCTTGGTACAAAGGAGGAGTGGTATTTACGGACCGCCTCGACGCCCTGGTCCGGACTGATAAACTGGCCGAACATGAATCCGGCACTTTGTCTGCCGGCATCCCGCGCTCCGCGCTCGGACAAACCGAGTACCCAGGTTTCGGGCAGGGAGCTGCTCATCGGAGCTGCTTTAATGGAAGCATAGGGATGATCACTGGGAAGGGATCGGTCAATAAATCCCTGAACCTCCTGAAGAAGGCGGGGGAAGGCGGACATGCTTTTTTTATTACCGTCTGTCAAGGCTTCCCGGATCGTGTTGCCCCCGCCGGGAGATCTTCCGATGCCAAGGTCGATCCGGCCGGGAAATAAAGCTTCAAGCACTTTGAAGTTTTCGGCTACCTTGTATGGGCTGTACTGTGGGAGCAGGACGCCTCCCGAGCCGATACGGATGCTTGTGGTGACGCTTGCGAGGTGTGACATCAGAATTTCCGGCGAGGAGCCGGCCAGGCCGCTGGTGCTGTGATGCTCGGCCACCCAAAAGCGGTGAAATCCCCATTTCTCCGCCATTTGAACGAGTTCACGGGTGTGTTCGAAGGCTTTTTCGGGGGTCTCGCCTTCTGCAATCGGTGACTGATCAAGAATACTGATATTCATGTGCGTTCCTCCAAATAAACAGAATGCTTTTCTATGCTAGTCCAGTGTAAAAGAAAAACGAAAAAATCTACAGTAAATGAAATGGGGGCAACAAATGAACACCGAATCAATACGTAATTGGATTTACCAGATGTATGACATAGAAGCAGCTTCGCTTGGACAATGCGGAGCCAGGGGCTGGTGCATAAGGGACAGGAAAGGATCGGAGTGGGTGCTTGTGACCGGCGAGGCTGTGCTGCCGGAGGAAGAGACGGTCCAGTGGCTTGAAGCTGAGAGTGATATCAGCATAAAAAAGACAGTAGAGGGAGATAAACTGGCGGACACCGGGGAGAGAGGCCTGGCCTATATGTATGAGAAGAAGCCGGAAAATCATGGGAGTGCCCGAATGGAAGAATCAGATTACCGGCAGCTTGGCGCCTCTCTGGCAGTAAAGCACCGCAGCTGGCATGAGAAATTACCGATGAACGACAAAAAAAGCATCTCCCTGTCGGAGCAGACCATAAAGGCAGAACACCGCCAGATGGACATGCTGCTTCCGAAAGGCCAGACGATTATCCGGCAAAGTATTGATGCACTTTTTCCTGTAATGCAGCGTGCGGCCCTCCACTCGGATGGCACAGGTTTTGTTTTCAGGGAAATGAATTGGAAGCATGGGGGTCCTGGGAAGGGATTTCTTTTTCCGGGAGCGATGCCTGGGGTTCATGTGAGTTTATACGATCTTGCTGCGCTGCTTCGGGGCCTCTTGCTTTCCTTTTCCGGCATAGAGGACTATCAGCCCTTTGCCCGAATGGTTTTTAATGAACTGCTTGCCGGCTATGACAGCGTAAGGAGCATACCGCTGCCTTCGCTGCAGCAGTTTGCGAATATTTTAGAGTGGCACGACCTGTATCAATATGCTCTTCTCTGGCAAAAACCTGTTGCGGGGACAGAGAAGCCACTCAGAATGAGGGAGCAGCACAGGCTTGAGCACCGGGTTCCGCTGCTTGAAATTTAAAACAGCACTTACTTTGGGGGGATCATCGAAAAAATTTCACCGCTTTCAAAAATGCTTATTACTTCATCAAGCCATTCGTAATAGTGCAGTGCGTAATCGATTTTTTCAAGGTCGTGCTTAAGTATGTCAATAAGATAGGGATCCTCCGCTTCCTCTAAAAATGCTTCGAATTCCTCTTTGGCACGGCGGGCGGCTTTCTGATTATTGTCTGCCGCCTCTCTCCACCGGTTCACAAAAACGGAGGTGAACGATTGATACCAGTCGTCGTGGGACTGGTACAAATCCTTCCGTACCCCTTTTTCCCATACTCGTTCGACCATATCTGCATCCATGAGGGCCCGTATTCCTGTACTCATACTCATTTTACTCATGCCGAGTGCTTCGCTCATGTCATCGAGTGTCATGGGACGCTTGGAAAACAACACGGTGCCGTAAAGACGCCCGTTCGTATCGGAAACGCCGTATAAGCCCATGTTCTGGGCAATTGTGGCAATGAACTGGTGTCTCGATTCGTCCAGCTTGTCCTGAATGTTTTTTTGTTCCCTTTCCATACGGGGCCCCCTTTTTGCATGTATGTTTAAAGTTTAGCAAACTGCTGAACAATAAAAAAATTGAATATTCGGTCGTTAGGTCTTCTAATCAGCAGATATCGATAGATATAAGTATATAATGTATGTACAGTATATACTTTACGGCTAAAACAGCCTCAAATGGCATGATAAAAGTTTTGTATCTTTTATCCTAATACTATATAGTAAAAGAGTGATAATAAATACAGACACAGACATAGTAAACGAGGTGTGAAACGTTGGCGAAGATAGAAGTGGAGAACTTAACCAAGGTCTTCGGCAAACGCCCAAGCCGTGCGATTAAGCTGCTGGAACAGGGGAAATCAAAGGATGAAATCCTGGAAGAGACCGGCTGCACGGTCGGTGTGAACCGAACCAATTTTTCGGTGGAGGCCGGAGAAATATTTGTCATCATGGGACTTTCCGGGAGCGGAAAATCTACTCTTGTGCGACTTCTGAACCGGTTAATTGATCCGACCGAAGGAAGCGTCTTGGTGGACGGCGATGATCTGGCCCGTATGGACGATAAAGGGCTGAGAGCGGTACGCCGGGAAAAAATGAGCATGGTTTTCCAACAATTCGGACTATTTCCCTTCCGTACGATTCTCGATAACGTAGCGTACGGTCTGGAAATACAGGGTCTCGAGGAGCAGGAAAAAAAGAAAAAAGCAGATGAAGCCCTGCAGCTGGTCGGCCTTGGCGGCTACGGCAACATGTATCCGGATGAATTGTCCGGCGGGATGCAGCAGCGTGTCGGCCTGGCAAGGGCACTGGCGGCAGATACGGATATTCTGCTGATGGATGAGGCCTTCTCGGCACTCGACCCGCTGATCCGGAAGGAAATGCAGGATGAACTGCTCGAGCTTCAGGGCCGGATGAAAAAGACGATCGTGTTTATTACCCACGATCTGGACGAAGCGCTCCGGCTTGGCGACCGCATTACGATTATGAAGGACGGACGGGTTGTCCAGATCGGGACGCCGGAGGATATTCTTCAGCACCCGGCTGATGACTACGTCGCCAAATTCGTGGAAGACGTGGATCGCTCCAAGGTATTTACCGCGGAAGCTGTCATGAAACGGCCGGAAGTGCTTACGATCGATAAAGACGGGCCGCGGGTGGCGCTGCAGCGCATGAAAAAGGAAGGCATTTCGAGCCTTTATGTAACCAATAAAGACCGCACGCTGCTTGGTATTGTCCATGCCGATGAAGTATCAAATTTAGTAGAGCAGGGATCCGAAGATATCCGAAGCGTGCTGCATGAAGACGTGCCGACGGTGCAAAAGGATACCGTGGTCAAGGAAATGATCGAGCTGCTTACATACAAAAACACTCCAGTAGCCGTCGTAGATGAAGAACACAAGCTTGTCGGTATCGTCGTCAGAGGCTCCGTCATGGCGCTGCTTTCCGGTAAGGAGGTGTCGGCCGTTGAGTAACATCACCCCGCTGCCGCTTGCTGCCTGGATTGATGCGTTTGTCGAATGGCTGACCCAGGCGGAATTTATTTTTGGCCCCCTTACGAACTTTATTGGCTATATTATCAGCGGCTTTGAATGGTTTTTCGGCATTTTTCCGCCGTGGCTGCTGCTCCTGATTATTGTCGGGTTAACGTTCTGGTTTGCCGGACGGAAAATCGGGCTCACGGTGTTTGTCCTGCTTGGGCTGCTGCTCATCTGGAACCTGGGCTACTGGGAAGACATGGTGCTGACGCTTGCGATCGTTCTGACTGCCGGGGTGATTTCCATTGTTATCGGGGTGCCGGTCGGCATCTGGATGTCCCGGAGCCCGGTGGTCGAGGGCACGATTAAGCCGGTGCTCGACTTTATGCAGACAATGCCTGCCTTTGTGTACCTGATCCCGGCCGTTGCCTTTTTTGGCATCGGGATGGTACCGGGTGTCGTCGCCTCGGTCATCTTTGCGATGCCGCCGACGATCCGTTTTACGAACCTCGGCATCCGCCAGGTGCCGACCGAAATCATCGAAGCCTCGGAGGCCTTCGGGTCCACGGGCAATCAGAAGCTTTTCAAGGTACAGCTGCCGATGGCGAAAACAACCATTATGGCCGGGATTAACCAGACCATCATGCTGGCGCTGTCGATGGTCGTGATCGCCTCGATGATCGGGGCGGACGGCCTCGGGACGGCCGTATACTTTGCAGTCGGCAGAAACGATGTCGGCGGCGGCTTTGAAGCCGGTCTTGCGATCGTAATTGTGGCGATTATTCTCGACCGGCTGACGCAGGGCATTGGAGCAAGTAAACGAAAATAGGTATACCTCCCAAAACAGGGAGTATCCATACAATTAAGAACAAAAGGGGAGTAATTCACATGGAAAAATTATGGAAAAAAGCTGGTTTAGGCGCAGCCGGAATATCAATGGCAGCGGTGATGACTGCCTGCGGCGGTGGAGGCGGAGATTCAGAAGAATCCGGCGGCTCTGACGATTCCGGATCGAGTGAAGAATCCTCTTCCGGTGGAGCATTTGGCGAAGAAGTGGACTACACAATTACCGGTATTGATGCCGGTGCTGGTATTATGTCTCAAACGCAGACAGCGATAGAAGACTACGGTCTCAGTAACTGGAACCTGCAGTCGAGCTCGGGCGCAGCAATGACCAGCGCATTGGGCGATGCGGTTGCAAACGAAGAGCCGATCATTGTTACCGGCTGGACCCCGCACTGGATGTTCTCAGAATATGACCTGAAGTATCTGGAGGATCCGGAGGGCTCCTACGGCGATGGTGATGATATTCATACTGTCGTGCGTCAGGGGCTTGAAGAAGACATGCCGGGGGCGTATCAGTTCCTCGATCAGTTCCAGTGGGAAGCGTCTAATATGGAAGATATAATGGTGGAAATTCAGAATGGTACTGAGCCGGCTGAAGCCGCTGCTACCTGGGTGGATGAAAACGAGGATATGGTGTCTGAATGGACCGATGGCGTGGAAGAGGTTGACGGCGAAGCGATTGAACTCGTATATGTAGCCTGGGATTCTGAGATTGCCTCCACCAACGTGGTCGGGGAAGTACTCACCGATCTTGGGTATGACGTAACTTTAACCCAGCTTGAAGCTGGACCAATGTTTGCGGCTGTTGCTGACGGCGAAGCAGACGGCATGGTTGCCGGATGGTTCCCGAATACACACGCAAGCCAGATGGAAGAGTACGGCGATGACTATGAAGATCTTGGTGCGAACCTCGAAGGCGCGATTACCGGCCTGGTCGTTCCAGAATATATGGACATCGAATCGATTGAAGACCTTGAAGCAGAGGAATAAGTATAACGATAAACCGGAGCTCTCAGGAGCTTCGGTTTTATTTATGTCTTCATACATACCAAATGCCCGCAGGCGTTTGCCTGCAGGCATCAGGAAGTGGCACAATTATGGACCGGGCCAGCAGATAATGCTGGTTTCAAATGGTCCAATAATCGAGGTATGGGGTGGGGTAGTAATGATATACCCGTTTTCCCCCGATTTAATCTGCCTAATTGTAAAAATATAAAAATCCCGCTGATAGAAAGCGGGATTCGATTTATTCTGTACCGAAATATTGTTTTGCTTTTTCCAGGTATGGTTCTGTTTCCGGTGTCAGTTCAGTATCCTCCACGATAGCTTCTACTGGACAAACAACTACACAGGCACCACAGTCGATACAGACGTCGGGATCAATATAAAATTGCTCTTTTCCTTCTTCAATACAGTCTACAGGACAAACATCCACGCATTCCCCTGCTTTTTCCTCTATACATGGCGATGTAATGACGAATGCCATTTTGGTTCACCTCTTTTCAAAGTATTTCAAGAGATTTATGATTACGCGCCGAAAAACTGTCTCTCCATTGAAGAAAGCCAGCGCCTAGTAAGAAACCTCTCTTTCTCTAGTGTAAAACATATAGTGCTCCTTTACAATTACCTGGCGATAAGTATAATAGGTTGTGAATCTAAATTTGATTAAACATATTAAAATACTATGAATTATAAAAAAGGGAGGTGACGGCGTGTCCTGGGAGATTGCGTGGGTGCTGATTATCGTATTGGCGATGATTGGTGCTTTGATGAAAGAAATAGCGCGGCCGGGTATTATTTTTTTATTCGTCCTTTCTCTGCTGCTTATCACAGGGATCATTACACCACAACAGGGACTGAAGGGGTTTGCCAACCAGGGCATGCTGACTGTAGGCCTTCTTTGTATTGTTGCAGGCGCGGTTCAGCAGACCGGCATCGTGGACCGGTTCGTTGAAGGGGTGCTGAGTAAAGGCCGTACCCCTAGAGGGTCGCTAATGAAAATGCTCGTTCCTTCGGCGCTCATGAGTGGTTTTCTGAATAATACGCCGATTGTAGCAACGTTCTCGCCGCTGGTGAAACGGTGGTGCGAGAAATATGATCTGGCGCCGTCCAAATTTCTGCTTCCCTTGTCCTATGCCACGATTATCGGCGGTACGATTACACTGATAGGAACGTCCACCAATCTCGTCGTGCATGGACTCCTGCTGGAGAGGGGCTATGCGGGGTTTCATTTTTTTCAGCTCGCGCTGATCGGCATACCGGCAACAATTGCTGTCACTATCTTCATTTTAACGGTCGGCATAAAGATTCTGCCGGACCGGAAGCCGCCGCTGTTTTATCAGAAGGAAGGCCGGCGGAAATACATGCTCAAGCTCGAAATCACCCCGGATTATAAACATCTCGGGGATACGCTGAAGCGGGCAGGCTTTATTAATGACCCTTCTCTGCAGCTGCTGGCTGTGCTGCCAAACGGCGAATCAGAAGACAGGGAGGTCGGTGAACACCATATTCTTGAGCCGGGAGACTGTCTGATAGTATACGGAGACCTCACCCAGATCGCGATGCTCGAAAATACGGATGGTCTCGATATTAGAACGGAAAAGAGTGAGAAAAAAACGGCTGAAGAGCCGAATGAACGCAAGCTGATGGAAGTAATGGTAACCCACTACTCCAATATTTTATTTACGAAGCTAAAGGATATTTTCTTTGACCAGCGATTTGATGCTGCGATTATCGGCATTCATCGCTATGATGAGAGCTATTCCTCCGAAATGAAAGAAATGGTGGTAAAGCCCGGGGATACGCTCCTGCTTTTGGCCGGACCGGAGTTTGAACAAAGGACGAGTGCCCATAATGACTTTCACGTGCTGAAAAACAGCGTAAATCCTTTTTTAAAGGGGCCGAGGTGGAAAAGCTGGCTGCCGCTCGTCATGATGATGCTCATGGTCAGCCTGGCTGCTCTGCAGGTTGTTCCTATTTTCTATGCAGCGCTGTTCGCCGTCGCCGGACTGCTTTTGACACGTTCACTTTCGCTTAAGGATGCTCACCGGTATCTTCCATATGAAGTGCTGATCGTCATTGCCGCTGCCTTCGGGCTTGGGGAAGCGATGACGAGTACGGGAGCTGCCCCGCTTCTTGCGGAGCGGATGATTGACTGGTTTATGCCGTTCGGAGTGCTGGGGGTGTTTACAGCCCTGTACGTGCTGACAAATGTGTTTACCGAAGTGGTAACCAACAATGCGGCGGCTATCGTTATGCTCCCGGTGGCGCTGGAAACAGCGGATATTTTGTCTGTTTCTCCACTGGCGGCTGCGGTAATTGTCGCGATTGCAGCTTCTGCAAGCTTTATTACGCCAATCGGCTACCAGACGAATCTGTTTGTGTATACGCAGGGCGGCTACCGGTTTACGGATTTTATGAAAATCGGCATTCCGGTGAGTCTGATTGTTATGGTTATTACGATCAGTATTACATGGACGGTATGGGGGTAAAAGCTGGAAAAGGCCCGGCGGGTTTTTTATACTGAAAATAAAGAAGAAAGAAGGTAAGCACCTTGGATATACGTGCAGAAGGTCTGTCCACGCATAAATGGCTGTTTGCACTGCCGCTTGCGGGTGCTGTGCTGACCATTCTCATTTCAACCTCCATGCCGTATCAGCAGCAGGACATTCGCCCTTGGCTTGAGCATATCCCGTTTGAGTGGCTGCAGCCGTATGTGTCCGTGCCCTCCTTTTCCTATGGCGGGGATCCGGTAAGTGTAGCTGCCTCCGGCGTGGAAGGCTATGTGGAATTTTTTATCCGAAAGGCAAGCCACGTGTTTATGTTCACCGTTATATTTCTGGCGGCGCTGCTCGCGGCATATCCGTACCGTCTCCCATTTTGGGGAAAACTCGCCGGAGCGTACGGGTTTGTATTGATGTTTGCCGTGCTTGATGAGTTCCGGCAGCATTTCAGCCCGGACAGGCATGGCATGTGGCAGGACGTTCTCCTCGACATGACCGGGGTGTCCGCTGCGGCGGTGATTGTTGTTTTATGCTGGCTGTGGAGATACGGATCACGCTTTATGTAAAAAGACCCCTGCAGAGGATTGCGGGGGTCCCTGTTTTTATAGAGGGAATAAAGCGGAGAAGGTAATACGGGGGAAAAGACTGCTACATGCCGGCAGGGAAAGGCTCCGTGTTTAAGCCGATGCTTTCCGATGGCGCGTCAGAAGAACCGGTTTGCAGCTTCAAAAAACGGACGTCTTCAGCGTTTACTTCAACCACCTGCACACGCTTGTTATCCTTGTTGTCATAAAGACGGGTATTGATTCTTCCTTTCACACCGACCATAGCGCCTTTGTGGCAGTATTCGCACGTGGTTTCCGCCTGGCGCCGCCATACGGTCACGGGAACGAAATCGGCATCGTATTCCCCTTCCTGGTTGCGAAAGGACCGCTGGACAGCAAGGGTGAAGTTGCATACCGGGGTCCCGTCTTTTGTATAGGTTAATTCGGGATCTCGGGTGAATCTGCCGACAAGCGTCACCTGGTTAAACATGTAATCACTCCTGAATAGTTAGTGGGTCTGGGTTACAGACGTGTGGTATAAAAATCGGTGAAAGTATTCATGTCTGGGAGAAGGAAAAAAGGCAAGAGTGCGTTCGAGGGATAAAAAGGGATGTCTCGGGGCGTATTCGGGCTGCGGCGCAAGGTAGTCACGTGCGCTGCACCACCGGTACGTGCCGGGATAGGGATGATCCAGCTTCTCAGAGGGAAGCAGATGTATCCGGCGGCTCTGCTCAAAAAAAGACGTTTCGTCGGGAAGAAGCTCGGAATGGTAGCGGGCCTGAAAAACGGAGCCGCCGGTTTCGTAATGGCGCCGGTAGTGCATGGCATAGGATGCATGCAGCTCCCGCATAATAGTGGAGATGGAGACGTAGGTGGACTCGGCCAGCAGGTGAATGCTGTCCGGAAGAAGACAGTAGGCGTGAAGATCAAGCTTCGTGGTATTGATTACTTTGGCTAATAAGTATACGTATTGTTTATAGTCTTTTTCGTCGGGAAATAACGTACGGCCGGAAGCTCCAGCTGCAGTAATGGAATAGACGGTGCCTGGAAACCAAAGGCGTTCGTCCCGGGGCACGGGCATACACCTCTTTCGGTAAAAGTTTGTAGGGAATATTTCACCAAGAGGAGGGGATTGGTGAAAATCAGGCCGCAGACAGGGCCTGGGGAGCAGAAAAAAACGCGGTTGCGCCTCCTTTCGTGTTAGAATATAACTACTATACCATATATCCCAACAAAAGGAAGAAGCAGAATGTGACAACATTTTGGGAGCCCTGTCCCTGCTTTTGGAAAATTTAAGCAGAGTGATTTTGTTCCATGTATTTGTAATTCCTATTCATTATGGTATGTTGAATACAGCTTGATTTGTCTTGTATTTGACATGCGTGCGAGGCACGCAGCACAGTTATCAAGGAGGAAAAAAGATGAAAGTACGTAAAGCTATTATTCCGGCCGCAGGGCTTGGAACGCGTTTTCTGCCGGCGACAAAGGCACAGCCGAAGGAAATGCTTCCGATTGTGGATAAACCCACTATTCAATACATAGTAGAAGAAGCGATTGCTGCCGGCATTGAAGACATTATCATTGTAAGCGGGCGCGGCAAGCGTGCAATTGAGGATCATTTCGACGTTTCGTATGAGCTCGAACAGACGCTCGAAAAGAAAAACAAAACGAAGCAGCTTGAGGAAGTCCAGCAGATTTCCAATATGGCAAATATCCACTACATCCGCCAGAAGGAGCCAAAGGGTCTTGGACACGCCATCTGGTGTGCCCACCGTTTTATTGGGGACGAGCCGTTTGCTGTTCTGCTTGGTGACGATATTGTGCATTCGGACGAGCCGTGCATGAAGCAGCTCACAGACGTCTTTGATAAGTACCAGAGCTCGGTGGTCGGTGTCCAGCAGGTGCCGGATCAGGACGTTTCCAAGTACGGCATCATTGATCCGAAAAGCGAAGAAGAGCCGGGCGTTCATAAAGTCCAGGGCTTAAAGGAAAAGCCGGATCTTGCGGATGCGCCGTCCAACTACGCAGTGATGGGTCGCTACGTTTTGACACCGGAAATCTTCGACATTCTCGAAACGCTGCCACCAGGCTCGGGCAATGAGATTCAGCTGACGGATGCGATTACGAAGCTGAATGAAAGCCAGGACGTGCTGGCGTATGAATTTGACGGTGTGCGCTACGATGTCGGCGATAAATTCGGCTTTGTCAAAGCGACAATCGATTTCGCGCTCGACCGGGAGGATCTGCGCGGCCCGCTTGAGGATTACCTGCAGAACAATATTCTGCAAAAAGAAACGGATAAAAACTAGGCATATTAGATGAAAAGGCCGCCGGGCACTGGTCCGGCGGCCTTTTTTGCGTCAAAAAAGAGCCCGCACGGGGCTCTTTCGTTACGCGTTTTCTTCGTTTTTCTTCTTTTTAATCGGATATGCTCTCCATTTGGAAAGATCGATTTCTTCTTTTTTAAGCAGGCGATGTGGAAAGACAAACGTCCATGGCCGGCTTGAGAACGGCTGCACAGCAAAGCTGTCGAGTTTAAATCCGCCCCGGGCGATGACTTCTCCGTGCGCATCCTCCACCTGCAGCGGCACGTTGTCGAGCCTGAGCTCATTGTTGCCACCATTGCGGATAAGAAGCGTCACATGCAGGTCGCCGTTTTCCGACTGCACGGCGCGCATCCCCATAAAGTTAACCTCACCGGCACGCGGCGGCTTCATATCGCGGATCATGTCCTTCAGCTTGTCCACCTGCTGCTCGCTAAGCGCATTTTTCCAGCTGTCGGCCAGGTCGAGGTGGTGTTCGCGCTTTGGTTTTTCCACATGAAAGCCGATTTTCCATCCGTCTTTTGGAAATTCCTGCTGAAGCTGTTCCTTGGGTGCGAAATAAAAGTTCCACGGCCGGGCACTTCTAGGCGGAATATCGCCGACTCCGCTTAAATCCACTTTCTTTTTCGCAATCACCTGGTTGTCATTACTCATCAAAAGCACCGTGGACTGCTTCAAACGGATGGCTTTTTCTGCCCCGTTGCGGATAAAGGCAGTGACAAGCATCAATCCGTTTTCATCCCGCTGGGCGCTTATGCCCGATAAAGCCACCTGTCCGGGCTTCAGCCGGGGCGCTTCGCCGTTTAAAAAGCGCAGGTAATATTCATCCTCCTCCGGAATTTCAGCTTCCGGATGCAGGCTTAGTGTCGTCTCTACGGTCCGGCCGCTGTCGTCGTGTGCTTCGTCGATAGCTTCCTCATCGGCCGGGGTTTGTTCAGCCAGCTCGTCTGGTTTGGCAGCATCGCCCTGGGACGATTGCTTTTTTTTACCGAATAAAGCCATACTTTTTCACCCTTTTATAAATGTCATAGTTATAAAGTTTGTTATATAGATGTACCAGCGTTGAAGATTAGTCTGTACGTCCTTATAGTATATCACTCTGCCGGAGGACTTTTAAGGGAAATCTCCAAATGCAAGTTAATATTCCCCCGGGCCTTTTTCCTGTACAATTACTGTATACAAGTAAAACAAATAATAAATGAACAAATAGAGGAGTTATGCACATGAAGGGTCTGATTGGCACGGCGGTGTTAGTGGCTCTGTTGGCAGCGCTTATAGTTTACAGCCCGGCGGATTCTCCCTGGAGCGGGGTTAAAGACCGTATCGAAGAAGCAGGCGGCACGACATATGAAGGCACGGACACGCAGGGCGAAAGAATGGCGCTTTTTTTATCCAATCTGCTCGGTGAAAACCTGCAGGCGGATGAAAGCAGCCGGGGCGCTCCGGAGGCAGGCACCGTGGAAACGGAAGTGCCTGAAGGCACAGGAGACTGGGAAGTTGCAGGTGTAAGCCTCGGGGACAGCCTTGAAGAGGTGGAGGCGGCACGCGGGGAAGCGAAGGACGTACAGGCCGGAAGCTATTCGTTCGACTGGCATATTTATTACGACGACGATTACGGGCAGTACGCCCAGTACGGGATTGAGGACGGACGTGTGGTGGCGCTTTATTCCAATCAGCAGACTTGGCAGGACGATGAAGGAAACGGCTGGGGCACCGGACGCAGTGCTATCCGGGATACGTACGGAGACTCTATGGAAACGGTAACCCGCGGAAGCATCCGCACGGAAACGAATGAACAGCAGCAGGGCGTTTACGAGGTGGAGGAAGGCTTTGCGACCTTTTTCTACGATGTTCATGAAGAAAACAGGGTGAATGCTCTGCTGCTGGTGGATAAAGAGGTGGAAAGGACTTCTTCCTTTTATGCCGAAGGGTCTGAAGAAGTGCGGAATTCGTATGAACGGCTCGTATGGCACTTAACCAACGCCCAGCGTGTTCAGCTCGGCCGGGACACGCTCGCCTACAATGAGCCAGTGGCAGATGTCGCAAGAGCGCACAGTGAAAACATGGCTGAAAACCAGTTTTTCGATCACGTGAATCCGGAGGGGCAGTCTCCGTTTGACCGTCTGGAACAGGGCGGCATACGGTACGTACAGGCTGCCGAAAACATTGCTTCCGGCCAGCGGTCGCCGCTGTATGCCACGGCCGGATGGATGAATTCATATGAAGGGCACCGCGAAGCGATGCTCGGCAATTACGACGGTCTCGGTGTCGGGGTGGCATTTGACGACGAAAACCGTCCGTTTTATACGCAGAATTTTGTTAGTCCAAGCAGGGAGTGATGGATGAATGCCAGCAAATATAGTGGTTGTGGGAAGTATTAACATGGATCTGGTCACAACAGCAGAACGGATGCCCTCCCGGGGAGAAACAATCCTCGGGGAAGGCTTTCATACATATTTTGGCGGAAAAGGGGCCAATCAGGCGGTGGCCGCTGCCCGCCTCGGTGCCCGCGTATCGATGGTTGGAGCGGTAGGAAACGATGCTTTCGGAATAGAATATTTGGAGCACTTGCGAACTGAAGGCATCAATACAGAGCACGTTCGCATGCGCCCAGGTCCGGCGACTGGTGTTGCCACAATTATTGTATCCGGGGGAGACAACTGTATTATTGTGGCGCCGGGAGCGAACGCTGCTGTCAGTCCTGACGATATCGAAAAAAGCCGTTCGCTCCTGAGAGAGGCAGACATAGTGCTTGTACAGCTTGAAATTCCAGGGCCGGCGGTGGAAAAGGTGCTTCAGACCGCCGAAGAGGAGCAGACGCCGGTTATTTTGAATCCGGCACCGATGCAGCCGCTGTCACCGGTGTATTGGGATAAAGCGGCCTACCTGACACCAAATGAACAGGAATTTGAACAGCTGCGGAGTGAGTACCCAGCGATTGCCGGCAGCCGTGAAAATGTGGTGGTGACGAAAGGAGCGGCGGGAGTATCCATTCTCCGTGCAGACGGCAGGGAGGAAGTAATTCCTGTGCGTACGGCGGACGTGCGCGATACGACAGGGGCTGGTGATACGTTTAACGGAGCGTTAGCCACAGCAGTGGCTGAAGGGATGTCTCTTGAAGATGCCTGCCGGTTTGCCAATGCTGCTTCAGCGGCCTCAGTTGAAAAAGAAGGAGCCCAGAACGGAATGCCGGTACGTGCGCAGATCGAAGGCTGGGACCTTTAACATGTATACAGAAGTGAATGTAGAATAATTGGTAAAATATGATACAATAAAATCTGATAATCACGCTTAAACGCTAAGCGCTCATTCACGCGTATATTAAAGTACGAAAATACATAAATTAAAGGTTGGGAAGACGTATGAAGCTAACAGTAGTAGGTACCGGCTATGTGGGCCTTGTATCAGGAACAAGCTTTGCAGAGCTTGGCAATGACGTAATCTGTGTGGATAAACTTCCGGAGAAGGTAGACCGGCTGAATAACGGAGAGATCCCGATTTATGAGCCGGGGCTGAAGGAATTAGTGGACTCCAACCGTGCAGCCGGACGTCTGCAGTTTACAACAGAGCTGCAGCCCGCTGTCCAGGCGTCTGACGTGGTGGTTATTGCCGTCGGTACGCCGGAATCGGAAACAGGAGCTGCCAACATGTCCTATGTGTACGGCGTAGCGGACGAAATCGGGGAAGCGGTGAATGACGACAAATTTCGTGTCGTGGTAAATAAATCGACTGTGCCCGTGGGAACCGCGGACCGCGTACGCTCGCTGATCGCAGACAAAAATCCGGATGCCCAGGTCGAAGTATGCTCCGTGCCGGAATTTCTCCGGGAAGGGTCAGCTGTTAAGGATACATTTAATCCGGACCGCGTGATTATCGGCACAAATTCCGACAAAGCAGCGGAGATTTTAACAGAGCTGCATCAGCCGCTCACAGAAAACATTGTCGTGACAGACCCGCGCAGCTCTGAAATGATCAAATACGCCTCCAACGCCTTTCTCGCCACGAAGATCTCTTTCGTGAATGAGGTGGCGAACATCTGTGATTATTACGGTGCAGATATCAATGCGGTTACACGCGGAATGGGAATGGACAACCGGATCGGGCCGAAGTTTTTGAACGCAGGCATCGGCTACGGGGGCTCCTGCTTCCCGAAGGACGTAAAAGCAATCAAACACCTAGCGGAGGTTAAAGGCTACTATCCGCAGCTGCTGCAGGCCGTAAACGATGTGAACGAAAAGCAGAGCCTGCGCATGGTGGACCACCTGAATGTGATTTTTAACGAAGATATCCGCAATATTACGGTGGCGCTTCTCGGCCTCGCGTTCAAGCCGAACACAGACGATATGCGGGAAGCCCCGTCGCTGAAAATTATCCGTTCGCTCCAGGAATACGGCGTGAAAGTGCGTGCCTTTGACCCGGTAGCAGAGGATAACGCCAAACAGCTGCTCGGGGGAGACATCTACTTTGCGGAAAACGCGCTCGATGCCTGCGAAGGTGCAGATGCGGCGATGCTTGTGACAGAGTGGGACGAATGCCTGCAGGTGACACCGGAGAAATTAAAAAGCATCATGAACAAGCCGGTGATGATTGACGGCAGAAATGCATTTGAAGCAAAAGAATTTAAGGAAGCCGGCTTTATTTATCACGGTATCGGCCGGAAATAGTTATAGAAAAGCCCGAAAGGAGTAGGCTCTCCTTCCGGGCTCTTTTTATGCGGTTAAGCTTTAGTTTACGGTGTCGTTTCCTCGTAGCCTTCTTCCTCGGCGGGAGCTTCTTCGTATGACTCCTCTTCCGCAGGTACTTCTTCTTCCGTAGCAGGCTCTTCGTAGGACTCTTCCACCGGAGCTTCTTCCTCTGTCGCTGGATATTCCTCATACGATTCTTCCTCTGCAGGCACTTCTTCCTCAGCAGCAGGTTCTTCGTACGATTCTTCCGCCGGCGCTTCATTGTTCACCTGCGTGCCGGGGAGTGCCAGCGGTTTTTCAGAAGCCGGGAGATCGAGCTGTTTACGCAGGCTGTTGGACGTTTCAAGTGTCGCCTCCGGGTTCAACTGGTAGTAATAGATGCCGTTGATCGTAGCATCCGAACCCTGCAGTTGATTGGAATCGATTTTGTCTAATGAATCGGCATACTGCTGCAGGGCAATCATGTTGCCAAACGTGAAGTTGGTGCTCACATTTTCACTGACGCTGTCAAATACGTCATCGTAATTATCGATGGATTCGATGGACCCGGCTTTTTTGATCAGGCTCTCAAGCACTTCCTGCTGGCGTTCACCTCGTCCAAGGTCACCCCGGGGGTCCTGTTTTCTCATCCGTACGTATTTGAGCGCTTCTTCACCGTTTAGTGTTGCCGGTCCTTCTGTAAATTCTGTTCCTTCTTCCGTGAAATCAAACGGCACGTTGACGTCGACGCCGTCAAGATCGTTAATAATGTCGGTAAAGGCCGCAAAATCAGATTTTACGTAATAGTCAATCGGGATGTTCAGCGTATTTTCAACAGTCTGGACCGCTAAATCCGTTCCGCCATAGGCATGGGCGTGTGCGATTTTGTCTTCCCCGTGGCCTTCAATGTTTACGAGCGAGTCTCTCGGGATACTCACCAGCTTCACTTTTTTGGAGTCCTTGTTGAATGTACCGACGACCATCGCATCGGAGCGTCCGTTCATGGATCCTTCTTCGCGGTCATCCACACCCAGGAATAAAACCGAGAAGCTGTCCTCTGACGGGTCAACGGCCTGGTCCCGGAGATCCGATTTTTCCCCGCGTTCGAGCTCTTCCTCTGTATCAGCGGACACGCTGTTGAGCTGCTGGAGAAAGTAAGCGGAAGCTCCCCCGGCAAGCAGGAGAAAAAGTAAAGCAGTGATGGCTGTGGTTTTCCAGATGAAGGATTTCTTTCTTCTCTTACGAAGGCTTCTCCGTTGAGACGTTGAGCTTGGCATGTCGGCACTTCTCCTTTGGATTGTATAATGATCGTGGCATAGAAAACGGCAAAAGCGTCTGTAGACACGCTGTTATATGAAAATCAGCTAAAATGGAAGCATTTTGAAAAATATTGTATTCTTTCATTGTAGCCGAGGCAGAAACGATAGTAAACAAAATAAACATCCGGCACAAAACTATTTCCGCACGGAAACGCAGCTAATAGCGGCTGCTTTGTATTACCGGGGAAATAAATGACAGGACTATGAAGGCTCATCGGCTTCCACGAAGGCCTGTTTTCCTTCTTCAATGCCGGCCTGGCCGCTGCTTATGTTCACAAGCCACTCCCGGCAGGCCTCCACCTCTTCAACCGGTGTATAAAGATGAAGCTTCACCTGCTCTTCGTAGTCAATCGCATCAAGAATATAAACGGATTTCCGGGCTTCGTATTCCAGTTTGCCGAGCAGGCTGTAGTCGGCGGAAACCACGAGCTCCTGCATCAGCGTACGGCGCACGATTCCGATATGGTTCAACGCCTCGGAAACTGAGGAGCCGTAGGCCCGGATCAGGCCGCCGGCGCCGAGCTTGATTCCGCCGAAATAGCGGGTGACAACGACTGCGGTATCTTTCAGCTCTCGTTTTTTCAGCACCTCTAGCATCGGTACGCCTGCGGTGCCGTTCGGTTCGCCGTCATCATTGGCCTTTTGAATATGATCCTGCTCGCCGATCAAATACGCTGAACAGTTGTGGGCAGCGTTCCAGTGCTCCTTTTTTATTTGCTCAATGAATGAATGAGCGGTTACTTCGTCTGCTGCGCGGGTAATGTGGGTAATGAAGCGTGATTTATTTATGGTGAATTCATGATGGCCGCTTTGTTTAATGGTACGATATGAAGTAAGCATACGGTAACATTCCTCCTAGGTAATGTTATTACCGTATAATATGATTGTAATGGTTGCAACATTTTGGCCAGTGTATAACAGGAAATGGGCGAAAATGCAACGAAATTAGAGTTAAATATGTAAATTTGTGATTTTTCATTACATAGCGGAATAGGTCCAAAAGAATATGCTAAACTATTCATGAACCGTTCCAAACGGTATTGAAGATTCGCAGGCAAGTATAGAGGGTGATGGTAGCCTTGCGAAACGCAGCAGACTTAGATCAAATTATTGAGCAAATGCTTCAGACAGTAGAGAAAAGCAAAGAAGAAATTTTTGAAATCAGTGAAACCTCCAGAAAAGAACTTCACACACTCCAGGAAGAGTTGAAGGAAATACAGGAACACATTTCTGAAACGATTGAACGCTCCGATCAGCTGGAGGTTGAAGCCAGGGTGGCAAGAAATCAACTGGCAGAGGTAAGCAAACGGTTTCGGCAGTTCAGCGATGAAGAAGTGCAGAAGGTGTATGAGAAAGCCAACGAGTCACAGGTAAATCTTGCCGTAGTGCGGCAGGAGGAAAAACGCCTCCGCGACCGCAGGGACAATATCGAACGCCGCCTGATTCAACTGGATGAAACCATTGAACGGGCTGAAACGCTTGTATCCCAGGTAGGCATCGTTTATAACTTTCTTGCCGGCGACCTTCAGGATGTCGGGGAGTTCGTCGAAAATGCCCGGGAAAAGCATGAGTTCGGCCTGCAGATCATTGAAGCGCAGGAGGACGAGCGCAAGCGGGTGGCCCGTGAAATTCACGACGGTCCGGCGCAGACGCTCGCGCACGTGCTGCTCCGCTCGGAGCTTGTCGAGAAAATCTCCCGTGAAAAAAGCGCGGAGGAAGCGATCCAGGAGTTCCGGGAGCTGCGTGTTCTGATCCGCTCAAGCCTCGGGGAAGTCCGCAGGATTATCTATGACCTGCGGCCGATGGCGATTGATGATCTCGGTCTCGTGCCGACGCTTCAGAAATATCTTCGTCACCTTGAAGACAACACAGGCATGGTGACGGAGTTTACCACGAAAGGGAAGGAAGCAAGAGTCGCCCCGAACCTTGAGATCGGACTGTTCCGCATTGTACAGGAGGCGGCCCAGAACGCCTATAAGCATGCAAAGCCGGATCTTCTCCGGGTGCAGCTCGAACAAAGACCGACGAGCATTACGATTTTAATCAAGGATGACGGCAAAGGATTCGACGTGAATAAAGAACGGGACAAATCATTCGGCCTTCTCGGCATGAGAGAGCGTGTGAACGCACTTGGCGGGGAGCTGACGATTGATTCCGTGGTCGGGCAGGGCACGAGAGTGAAGGTGTTCGTGCCGGTTCATTAAAAATAAAAACAGCATTAAACAACCAAATGATAAGTGAAGCGAAGAAAGGATGAGAACGTATGCAAGAACGTATCGATGAAAAAATCAAATTGTTGTTGGTTGACGACCATCAGCTTTTCCGTGAAGGCGTCAAACGTATTCTGGATATGGAAGAAAACTTTGAAATTGTTGCAGAAGGCAGTGACGGAGAAGAAGCGTTTACTCTTGTCGACGATTATCATCCGGACGTGGTGCTGATGGATATCAACATGCCCGGGGTCAACGGCGTCGAAGCGACCAAAACGCTGATCGAACGCCACCCGGATTTGAAGGTGCTGATCCTGAGCATTCACGATGATGAATCGTACGTGACGCACGTGCTGAAAACTGGAGCTTCCGGCTACCTGCTGAAGGAAATGGATGCGGACGCCCTGATTGAAGCAGTGAAGGTTGTCGGCTCCGGCGGCGCCTATATTCATCCGAAGGTAACGCAGAACCTGATTAACGAATACCGCCGGCTCGCTCATGAAGGCGACGACCACGGTGCAGACGATACCGAAATTGGCTACAAAGAGGTTGAATACCGCAAGCCGCTTCATATTCTGACGCGCCGCGAGTGCGAGGTGCTTCAGCTGATGACAGACGGCTACAGCAACCGGATGATCGGGGAATCGCTCTACATCAGTGAAAAAACGGTGAAAAACCATGTAAGTAACATTCTGCAGAAAATGAATGTAAATGACCGGACGCAGGCGGTTGTCGAATCAATCAAAAAGGGCTGGGTTAAAGTCCGCTAAATGAGCAAGGGCTGCCGGTTTGATATCGGCAGCCTTTTTACGCTTTGGCATTGACTTCCACCGGGAAGTCCGTAAAATGAAAGCGAACTCATACATATACGCCTGCTGTAGACAGAACGAAAGGAGAGGGCCAGATTGCCAAAAATCGCCATAGTAACCGACAGCACCTCGTACCTGAATCCTGAAGAACTCAGACAGTGGAGCATTCATGAAATCCCGCTCAATGTGGTGGTGAATGAAGAAACGATGCCGGAGACCGACTGGGACGTTGCCACGTATTATCAGGCGATGAGAAATTCGGAGACGCTTCCGACCACGTCGCAGCCGTCACCGGGAAAAATGGAGGACCTGTACCGGGAGCTTGCCTGGGAGGCCGATGAAATTATTTCCATTCATTTAAGCAGCGGCATCAGCGGCACGCACCAGACAGCTGTCGCCGTCGCTGACGATATTAAGGATACGGTCCGCGTGCACTGCTATGACTCGGAAATCAGTGCCCGGGCCCAGGGATATTTTGTATTAACCGCCGCCCGGATGGCCTCGGAAGGATATGATATGGCAGCTATTTTTGCCAAGCTTGATAAAATTAAAGAAACGATGCGGGCGTACTTTATCGTCGAGGACCTGCGCCACCTGCAGCGGGGCGGCCGGCTGAGCGGGGCGCAGGCTATGGTTGGCAGCATGCTGCGTATCAAGCCGGTGCTCGAATTTACCGACAAAAAGATTATACCGTATGAAAAGGTACGCACCTCCAAAAAAGCACTCGCCCGTATTCAGTCCCTTTTTTTGGAGGAAGCCGCCAAGGGGCCGCTTGAAGCGAGCGTCCTGCACGCAAACGCTGAAGAGACCGGGGAGGCATTTCGCAGGCAGCTGCAGGAGGCCTCGCCGGAGTCCCGGATCTCTCTCGAACACCTCGGTCCGGTGATTGGCACCCATCTCGGGGAAAACGCCATCGGGCTCGCCTGGTACCGCCCCGAAACCCTCTCTGAGTAACACCGGCGGCCGGCAGGCCGCCTCCTCTTTTTAAACCCTCCCACGAAAGGAACCACCTCCCATGAATAAGCTATCCAACTGGTTTGCCGGCAGCAAGCGGCCGGATTCCCCCTTTTCCTCCTTATCCTCTGATGCAGAGATTCCCGCTATACCCTTACCAGATTATAAACAGATGCAGGCCCACTGCAGCGGCCGGGCGCTTCTGGCTCAGGAGCTGCCGTACGATCAAAAAATTATTGAAGCCTATGTGCAGGCGGGAATGCTGCAGGAGGTGCCTGCCATCACGCAGCAGGGCCCTTTTTGGCGGTGCCTGCGCTGCAGCAGCCAGACCCCCGGCTTGTTCGGTGCCCACGCATGTGCGTGCGGGCGTAAGCGTTGCGTCTACTGCCGCGAGTGTCTGGAAATGGGGCGGGTGTCGGCCTGCACGCCGCTCTATTATTGGACTGGACCCGAATCCCGCGAAGTGTTCACCGATCCGCTCATATGGAGCGGCCGGCTGTCTTCCGGGCAGGAACGGGCCTCCCGTGCCGCTTACGGGGCCGGGCTGCGGAAGCAGGAGCTGTATATCTGGGCGGTGTGCGGCGCCGGGAAAACCGAAATGATGTTTCAGGCCGTGGCCGGGGCACTCGCCAGAGGCGAACGGGTGCTGTGGACAACGCCACGGACGGATGTCGTGCGCGAGCTGTACCCGCGTCTTTTGGGCGTGTTTCCCGGGGTTCCGGCTGCAGCCTGGTATGCGGGCAGCCCTGATGCCCGGCCGGAGGCGCGTCTTGTGCTCGCAACGGCCCATCAGGTGCGCCGGTTCAAAGGGGCCTTCGATGTAGTGATAATTGATGAGGTGGACGCGTTTCCGTACGTGTTTGATCCGGGCCTCCAGCAGGCCGTGCGGGAAGCATGCCGACGGGAAACCGCAGTTATCTACTTAAGTGCGACGCCCGGAAAGGACGAACAGCGGCGGATGAAGAGCGGGGCTCTCTCGTATGTGAAGGTGCCGCGCCGGTTTCACGGCCAGCCGCTTCCGGTGCCGGAGAGCCGGTGGGCCGGGAACTGGAGGCTGCAGGTCTCTCGCGGGCGTCTGCCGCATGCGCTGCTGCAATGGTGCCAGTCGCGGGACACCGCCTATCCGCTGTTTGTGTTCGTCCCATCGGTAGCGGCTGTTCGCCCGGTGGTGGAAGCGCTCCGGGCGGAGGACTTTCGCTGCGAAGGCGTGCACGCAGAAGACGAAAAGCGCGAAGAAAAAATTACGGCCTTCCGCGAGGGGCATATCGATATTCTGGTGACAACCACAATTCTGGAGCGGGGCGTCACGATACCCAAAGCGGACGTGGCGGTGCTTGGCGCCGACGATGATATTTTCACCGAAAGTGCCCTCGTGCAAATCGCCGGCAGAGCCGGACGGAATCCGGAGCGGCCGGAGGGGGACGTGGTTTTCTTTCACTATGGCCGTACAAAAGCGATGCAGCAGACGATCCGCCATATCCAAACAATGAACCGGGAGGAGGCGGCGCCCGTTGAATGAAACTTCTCTATTATCGTTTGCACGTGGATACTGCCTGTCCTGCCGCGAGCGCCTGCAGACGTCCTGGACGTACAATAACCTGTTTGCGTGGAGAGAAGCAAAGCTCTGCGACACCTGCGCCGGCCAGCTGCCTGCGATCACCGGACCGGTGTGTCCGGAGTGCTCGGCGCCGGGGCACGTGGACGTCTGTTCCGACTGTCTGAGCTGGCGCCGGCATACCGGGGACAAGGGATGGATGAAAAACGTATCGCTGTTTCACTACGACGACTGGATGCAGGCGTGGACGGCCCGCTGGAAATTCCGCGGCGACGCAGTAATGGCCGCCGCATTTTATCACGACCTTCGCCGGGTGTACCGGCAGCATTTCCGTGGTTTTGTACCGGTTCCGGTGCCGCTTGCGCCTGTGCGGATGCAGGAACGCCGGTTTAATCAGGCGGAGGTGCTTGCAGCCGCCCTTAAAGTGCCGTATGTTCTGGCACTCGAACGCCCGGACGGGGAGGTCGGCAAACAAAGCAAGCAGACAAAACGGGAGCGGCTGCAGACGGTGCGCGGATTTACCGTCGCTGCTCCGGATCAGATTTCCGGCCGGAACGTTCTGCTCATTGACGATATTTACACGACTGGTGCAACGGTCCGCGAAGCAGCGCAAGTGCTTGAGGCGGCAGGAGCTTCTTTAACGGCTTCGCTCACATTGATTCGTGCTTAAACTCTCCGTTGGTTGTGCCGATATAATAGGCAAAGTAAACGAGAAGGAGAAGACGAGCTATGGCCGAATTAAAAAACTGTCCGTCATGCGGCAATTTATTTGTACAGGCTCTCCGTGCCGTCTGTCTGGAATGCCACCGGGCGGAGGAGGCACGGTTCCAGAAGGTGTACACGCACGTAAGAAAGAGTAAGCACCGGCAGTCAACGATTACGGATGTTACCGAGGCTACCGGGGTCAGCGAGGAAGATATTTTCCGCTATATTCGCGAGGGACGCCTGAGCCTGGCAAATCTGCCGAACTTCAGCTATCCGTGTGAGGGATGCGGTGAACCAATCCGGGAGTACCGGCTCTGCCGGTCGTGTACCAGCCGTATTTCTTCAGGGCTGAAGGCGGAAGAAAAACAGAGGGAGTGGGAAGCCCGTCAGATTAAGAACAAACGGTCGACGTACCGGTCGCGGGAATAACGAATGAGTCAAAAAGCATGTATGTATGTTAAAATTTAAGTCTTAAGTACCAAGGAAATCACCGGCGGAATGACCGATATAAATAGTAACAAAACAGCCGGAGCAGAACGTCCGGATGGGAGGGACCACACAGATGAAAATTCATTCCGCGCATTCCGCTAATGCCATATACCGCAGCCAGTCCGCCCAGCAGCAGAAGCTGCCGCAGGGAGAGCAGGCGGGGAAAAAAGATTCTGTCGAAATTTCAAGCGCAGCCAAGGAGCTGCAGCAGTCGGAAGCGATCGACCCGGCTCGCAGGGAAAAGGTCGAACAGCTGAAAGCCCAGATTGAAAACGGCACGTACGAAGTACGGGCGGAGCAGACAGCAAAGAAAATGCAGGACTACTGGAACAATCAGTAACAGGCCGCCAGCCGGCCTGTTGATACATATACCTAAAGGAGCGGTTGCATGAGCGTACAGATAGTAGTAGAGCAGCTTGGCGCCCTAATCGAGGAACACCGGGTACTGCTTGGTATGTCCGAACGAAAGACGCAGGTGCTGAAAAAAAATGACGCTGGAGACCTGCAGCAGCTCATCCGCGACGAACGCCGCCAGGTGCAGCGCATTACACGGATCGAGCGGGAGCGCCACCAGCAGGCCGCAGCACTTGCAGGGGCCAATCCCGAAAACGCCGTATCCATCGATGCGTTAAAGCCGCTTGCCGATGATAAGGAGCGCGCACGTCTCGAAGCGCTGCAGTACGAGCTGATTCAGGTGATGACCGCTCTGCAGCACCAGGAGGAGCTGAACCGTGCGATGCTTGAGGACGCCATGAAATACACGCAGGTGATGCTTGGCGCCATGCAGCCGCAGGAGTCGGCGCAGTACGGCCGGCAGGGTCTGGCCCCGCAGCGCACGAAGCGGGAGTACTCGGTCTTTGATTCACGGGCATAAGCAGAAGGTACATAGAAACGGGGAGGAAAATGCATGAGTTCAACATTCATGGGGCTTGAAACAGCGAAACGGGCACTCACTGCCCAGCAGCACGCGCTGCAGACGACAGGACATAACATTGCCAATGCCAATACGCCGGGGTTCACGCGGCAGCGGGTCGACCTGCAGCAGAGTGATGCTTTTTCGAAAGCCGGCATGAACCAGCCGAGCACACCGGGCCAGATGGGCACCGGGGTGGACTCGAACACGGTCGCGCGAATCCGGGACCAGTATCTTGATGTGCAGTACCGGGGCGAAAACGCGAAGCTCGGCTACTGGGAAACGAAAAACGAAAACCTTTCCCGCATGGAGGACCTGATGAACGAGCCAACTGATGAAGGCGTCGCCAATGCGATGGACGAATTCTGGAAGTCGCTGCAGGACCTGTCGGCCAATCCGGAGGACTCCGGGGCACGCTCAGTCGTTCGCCAGCGCGGGGAAGCAATGGTGGACACCTTTTCCTACATATCTAATTCGCTGCAGGCGAACAAAACCGACCTCGACGCCCAGATTGATAACGAAACCGGGCAGTTTAATTCGCTTCTCAGCCAGATCAGCAGCGTGAACGAACAGATCGCGGGCGTGGAGCCGCACGGCAAGGTGCCAAACGACCTGTATGATGAACGGGACCGGCTGATTGACGAGCTGTCGTCCATGGCCACCGTGGAAGTGAAGCGCAATCCGAGCGGCGGGAACGCAAACAGCAACGCTGAAGGCACCGTCGATATTTTCATGACGAGCGATACCGGCGAGCGGCTGCAGAAGCTGGTGGACGGCAATGCTCTTGCGTACCAGGAAGTGAACGTGGAGAAATCCGCCGGCCGTGACGGGCACGTGGAAACGGCCAGCTTTGAATGGGCGAACGGCAAAGCAGGCACAAACATTACCAATCCATCGGACAGTGCCAATGCGTTTATGCAGTCGAGCGGCAGCATGCAGGGCCTGCATGAGGCCTACGGCTACATGGATGAAGCATCTGGGGAGGTAGAGGGTCTGTACACGGACATGCTCGACAGCATTGACACAATGGTTACCACCTTTGCGAACGCGCTCAATGAGACCCACCGGGAAGGGTGGACGATGAACGATGTTGAAGCGGGCACCAAGGGTGCCGGCGTTGACTTTTTCAGCTTCGATCCGGCCGTTCTCGAAAATAAAGGAGCAGCGAGTGCACTTCGTGTGAGCGAAGATGTCAAAGCTGACTTAAACAATATCGCTGCCGCCACGGAATCGGAAAACGGGACCGGCTACGCCGGCAATGGCAGTAATGCGCTGAACCTGGCCAATGTGAAGGACGCGGACCTGAACTTCGGGGAAAACGGCGAAAACTCGACAAGCGTGCAGCGGTTCTACCAGGGCGTGATCGGCCAGATGGCGGTTGATGCAAGCGAAGCGAACCAAAAAACAAACATTACCCAGTCGCTCACCTCAAGCGCCGACGAGCGCCGCATGTCAGTGAGCGGGGTAAGCATGGATGAGGAAATGGCCAACATGATTCAGTTCCAGCACGCCTACAATGCGGCGTCCCGGAGCGTAACGACGTTTGACGAAATGCTCGACCGCATCATCAACAACATGGGTCTGGTCGGCCGTTAAGAAAAGGAGGAAGCCAATATGCGAGTCACCCAGCAGATGATGACCCAGCGCTCCACCGGGCATATCAGCCAGAGCTATGATCAGATGATGAATCTGCAGGACCAGCTGTCCACCGGTAAAAAAATCACCCGGGCCTCCCAGGACCCGGTCGTTGCGATGAACGGCATGCGCTACCGTTCCCAGGTCGGTGAGGTGGAGCAGTTTGAACGGAACGTCGGCGAAGCGCACAACTGGCTCGACTCCAGCGACGCCGCGCTCGGGGAAGCAACCCAGGTGATGCAGCGGGTGCGCGAGCTTGTTACCCAGGCGTCGAACGACACCTACGAAGGTGAACAGCGCGGTAACATCGCCAAAGAGATCAGTGAGCTGAAGGAACAGCTGATCAGCTCCGCCAACTCCAAGATCGGGGACAAATACATTTTTAACGGCTCCAACACCACGAACCCGCCAATTGATACTGACGCGACCGCGGACGGTGTGACGGCAGACAGCTTCACCGGCCACGGCGATGCGGTAGAAATGGAGCTCATGAAGGGCATCAAGATCGATGTCAGCTCCACTCCGGGCGAGGTGTTTAACGAGCAGCTGTTTTCTGAGCTTGAACAGCTGCAGGCCGATCTGGAAAACCCGGACACCACCGGCGAAGATTTGCAGAAATATCTGGGCACGCTTGACGAACAGATGAACAGCATCGTAAACGAGCGGGCCGAGCTCGGCGCCCGGTCCAACCGGATCGAAATGATCGAAAGCCGGCTCGCCGACCAGAAGGTCATCTCCAACAAAATTATGTCCAACAATGAAAACGCCGATCTCGAAGAAGTGATTACCAATTTAACGAACCAGCAGACCGTGCATCAGGCGGCGCTAGCCTCGGCTGGGCGGATTATGCAGACGACGCTTCTGGACTTTTTAAGGTAAAAAATTTATAAAATGTGGGAAAATCTGTTTTATTATGAAGAGCGATTCAGTATACTGGTCTTTGTGACTGTTTATCTGTTTCGTGTACGTATTCAATGATAAGGGGGCAAAGGTGTGGAAATCGAAACGAAGCATTTAGGTGCTGTCACGGTTGAAGAAAAAGATATTACCCGTTTTCCGCAGGGCATTCCGGCGTTTGAAGAGGAACGTGACTTCGTGTTTCTTCCGTTCGATGACAGCGGCAGCCTGTTTATTATGCAGTCGGTGCAGCATGCACATATTGCCTTTATTACCGCTGATCCGTTTGTGTTTTTTCCGGACTACGAGCTTGAAGTCCCGGATGCTGTCACGGAGCAGCTGCACATCGAAAACCCGGAGCAGGTACTTGTGTATGTCACCCTGACGCTTGCGAACACGCTTGAAGACAGTACGGCGAACCTGCAGGCACCGCTGATTATCAATGTCGAACAAAAGCTCGGCAAGCAGTGGCCCATGGCGCAGTCACCGTATGAAACGAAGCATCTGCTGTTTCAGCGGACACAGAAAGAAGGCACAGGATCATGTTAGTACTCACACGAAAGAAAAAAGAATCGATTCGTGTCGGGGACGATATTGCGATCACTGTACTCGGAATTGAAGGGGACCAGGTGAAGCTGGGTATCGATGCTCCGGAGCATATTGATATACACCGCCAGGAAGTATATGTCTCTATCCAGCAGGAAAACCGGCAGTCGCTCGCAGGCGACATTACGCTTTTGCAGAAATTATCGGAAAATATCAAAAAATAATTAAATGACTATTCATTCACTACATACAACTTATGAACTAATAAAAATACTAAAAAATATGTAAATGTATCTAAAAAATGAACAATAAGGAAAAATAATAGTTCTTTATTCATATTTATGATATAATTAATTTACGATAAGTGGAAAATGCCTAGGGTCATAGGGCTTCTTGTCGGAACCTGTGAAGAAAAGGTAGAATTTGTATACGGTCGTTCGAGTTCAGGGGATTGGTTGTCCTGCTGCAGTTTACAGAGAGAAATCAACAGACAAAAACGCAGAGGGCATGCTTGGGGAAAGTGTGTTCAACAAAAATAACATCACTTTCGGTGAGGTCTCAGGAGGAATACATAATGGCCAGGACTTACAGTCGTAACATCCCGGGAAGCAGGGTGCCGATTTTATTTATCGACCTGCAGGGATCAGAAGTACTGCCGCAGGCAGCAGAATCAATGGGGAAGCTGGCTGTGCGCACGAATGGGGAAGAGTGGACCACGCTTATGCAGCGCGGTCTGCAGAAGGACACGCTTTATTACACAGCGTGCAGTGATTTGGATGCGTTTGTGCGGCTTCAGGAAGCAAAACGGGTCGGCTCCACCTGCAGGATTGGTGTGAACCTGCCGGAGCGGCTCAGGCACCTGGTGGATGAATTTATCTGCCAGGAGGTAACGATGCTTTTAGCCGCCGAGCGCGAAGAAGACGACTGGCGCAAGCATTTTATGCGTGCCACGCAGTTTCAGACGTACATCGACCCGGTGTTTCAGCCGCAGGTCGTTGAACGGTACCGCCGCATGAATCAGCTTCAGGAGGAACCACCCGAACAGCAGCTCGAACTCGACGTGCATAAAGCACGCGGCACGCTGTCCGAAGCAGAAATCCGGATTTTGGAAAAAATCCTCGAAGGCAAAAGCAACCGCAAAATTGCCGAAGAATGCTTTCTGGCCGTCGCCACCGTGAACAACCACGTCAGCCACCTGACGAAAAAGATGCAGGCCAACGACCGTACGCACACCATAAAGCGCGCGATCGAAGAAAACTGGGTCGAGTTTATAACGTAAAAGAAAAGCGGAGCCACCCTGAACAGCCGTTCCAGACGGCTGGCGAAAACCTGGTTGGAAGCGTCGACAGACGGTGAAGCCAGGTGAAGCCAATGGACTGGACGGCTGGGTGGCGAAGCTGGACAGCGTGAAAGGCGGAAATATTTACTCACTGTTTGAACAGGCTCGCGGCTTTCGGTCGGCTTGAGACGACGAATTATGAAGTTCGACTAAATTCGTTACATCCTGTAACAATGTCGAACTAACTTTCTTCGTGAAAGTCCCCGAAACAGCGAATGGATCCGGGTGGTAACGCTCGGAGCTGGACAGCGAAAACTTGCCGCTCGAGTCTATTTTAAATAACCCGAGGGTTCGAGCGGCAAAATTCGTGCATCAAAAAATGCCATGCTCTATCATTCAGCACGGCATTATTTTTAGTATTATTAGCGAACATGCTGACGCAGCCTTGAAACGACTTCTTAGAATTATGGCATCGTAGCTAGAAAGCAACGTCGCTGAACTTTTTAGGCATTATACTTTTCTAACCAAGCATAAACAGAGCGGGAGCCCTTGTACTCCCTGCTCTGTTTTTTTGCTTTTTAGGCAGTAAACATGCTCTGACAGTGGCCGGTACGGAACAGCTGCTGCTGGATCATAAAAGTACTCGCTTTTGTCGGAAGCGAAGCGCCGTCTGTAAATCGGATCATTGTTCCATCATCGGAAGTGACAAACTGGCCGGGCTGCACATGATTATAAAAAATCCAGATGTTTTCCGGATCGCGCAGTGACGAAATTGGAAATGCATAAATACCTTCCGACGGATTTACCGGCACCGGCAGCTTCTTGCGGATATGTAAGTAATGCTTTACCGCTTCGCTTCGTCCTTCAAAAGAAGATCCTCCCCGGAGACATCCTCTTTTAATAATAGCCGTAGGCGCACATGAAGCCGGAATACGTGCCCCGTCTTTTTCCCATATAATACTTTTCGCCTCCCCTTCAAAATTAGGTACGATAGCCATCGTGTTTTCATTTACTTCGTACTCATCTAGCACCATTGTCTTCTGCATAACCAAACACCTCTGTTCAAATATTTTCCCAACTGCTCTGACACATAAGTAAGTATACGAATGCCGTGTGAAAATAACTAGTACTTTTTGCATAATATAACTAAAAGAATATTTTTAAGAGAATTACAGAAAATACTAAATACATAAACCAGGCAGTCGATATAAAGAGTGTAAGCAGGAAATGCCAAAACGCAGCGTACGGGCGTCAAAGCAAATTCTGTGATATAGGCTTGCCACAAGGACGTGGAAAGTACTTACACATTCAGGGAGGAATTTTATAATGATTATTAACCACAATCTAGGCGCAATGAATGCCCAACGTCAAATGAGCACAAATCAGAACAATATGGGCGACTCGATGGAAAAACTGTCTTCTGGACTCCGTATCAATCGTGCTGGTGACGACGCTGCAGGTCTTGCGATCAGTGAAAAAATGCGTGGACAAATTCGTGGGCTAGAACAGGCTGACCGCAATGCTCAAGATGGTGTATCGATGATTCAAACGGCCGAAGGAGCATTAAATGAAACACACAGTATTCTCCAACGCATGCGAGAATTAGCAGTTCAATCTTCCAATGATACGAACACCACTAAAGATCGTGATGAAATTCAGAAAGAAGTCGATCAGTTAGCTGAAGAGATTACAAGAATCTCTAATGACACTGAATTTAATAGTAAAAAATTACTTAATGGAGCTGCAGACCAAGGTAATACTGACATTGATACTTCTGAATCAATTACCCTTCATATTGGTGCAAATGAAGGACAAAATATCTCCCTGGACATTGAAGCAATGGATGCAAAATCTCTTGGAGTGACTGGAGATGGTGATGGAGACAACACAGATGACAGTGCAGCAGCAACTGAAACTTCAGGAACTTATACTGCTGCGACAGTAGAGGGAGGTATTAGTGTATCAACCCAAGCAGATGCAGACAAAGCTATTACTGCTATTGATTCGGCAATTGAAACTGTTTCAGGCGAACGCTCTAAGCTTGGAGCCCATCAAAATCGATTGGAACACACCATTAACAATCTAGGCACTTCAGCGGAAAATTTACAGTCTGCAGAATCTCGAATCCGTGACGTAGATATGGCCAAAGAAATGATGAACATGACGAAAAATAACATTCTTTCGCAAGCTTCTCAATCGATGCTTGCGCAGGCCAATCAACAGCCGCAATCTGTGCTGCAGCTTCTACAATAAAAATCAACCATTCACACGGAAGTGAATTGAATATTTCAAGGAGGAACTTATATGATTATTAATCATAACTTAGGCGCCATGAATGCTCAGCGTCAAATGAGTACTAACCAGAACAACATGGGCGATTCTATGGAGAAATTGTCTTCTGGTCTCCGCATCAACCGGGCAGGGGATGATGCGGCTGGGCTTGCGATTAGTGAGAAAATGCGCGGGCAGATTCGCGGTTTAGAACAAGCAGACCGAAATGCGCAGGACGGTGTTTCTTTAATTCAAACAGCGGAGGGGGCGTTGAATGAAACCCATAGCATCCTTCAACGCATGCGGGAATTGGCAGTTCAATCCTCCAACGATACGAATACCTCTACAGATAGAGAAGAACTTCAGAAAGAAGTAGATCAACTCTCTCAAGAACTTTCTCGTATTGGGAATAACACTGAATTTAACTCTCAAAAATTATTAAATGGAGAATTTAGTGGTACGTTCCAAATCGGTGCTAATGAAGGCCAAAATCTATCATTAGATATCAGCGATATGCGTGGAAATGAACTGAGTATGAGTGGAATCACCACGTTCACAAATAGTGATGGTGATACAACTGAACTAAATTCGAGTGGCTTGGAAGCTGGTAATTATACAGTTAGCAATGGCCAGAGTATCACTATCGATGGAGTAGATTTTACTGGAGAAGATATTATTGCAGATGAATCTGGGAAAGCCGTAGCAGTGCACATGGGCAGCGGTGAATATTATGCTGTTGAAGATTTGGAAGATAATTCTAGCACTTTAGCGGTTAAAACTGGTGCTTCAGCTGTATTAACAGATGATGGCGGTACAGCAGGCGCATTAACTGATGGAGATGGAATTTCTGTTAAAGGGATTGACATTTCTTCCCAAACTGCTGCTGATTCTTCAATCACCACTATTAACAATGCAATTGAAACTGTATCAGCCGAACGTTCAAAATTAGGGGCGTATCAAAATCGCTTAGAACATACTATTAACAATTTAGGTACTTCAGCGGAGAACTTACAATCCGCAGAATCACGCATTCGTGATGTAGATATGGCGAAAGAAATGATGAATATGACGAAAAATAATATTCTATCTCAAGCTTCTCAATCGATGCTGGCACAGGCGAATCAACAGCCACAGTCTGTACTCCAACTTCTCCAATAACAAATGCAGCAGGAGGCTCTGGCTTTGCCAGGGCCTTTTTTATACTTTTTCTTAGAAAGGAGGTGATGGTATCGATGTCGGCAGTGTTTCAATCATAAGCAGTCAATTGCAGGCGCAGCAGCAGGCGAACATATCGCTCATGCGCCAGTCGATGGATACGGTGTCGAAGCAGAGCGCCGAGCTGCTCGATGACATGGCTGGCGGTAACCAGGCTGGAACGATGCAGAGCGTGGTTTCCGGCAAAGGCCAGTCGATCGGCGTAAAGGGATAGGGATCATCCCAGGAGGAGGTAGGCGGGAGATGGATGTTTCTATTCGATCAGCCGGAGGCGAGGTAGCTTCGCCCAAACGGGGAGCGGGCGTTATAGACGCATCGAAAGTAACGCCGAACGAATTGGTGGCAGCAGAAACTAATTCCGCGCTTCACGTAACAAAGAAGGAAGTAGAAAAATCAGTGGAAACGCTAAGTGCGATGCTTGATCCGCATTTAACACGGTTGAAGTTCAACGTGCACGAAGAGACCGACCGGGTGTACGTGCAGGTGATCGACCTCGAAACGGAAGAGGTCGTGCGGGAAATTCCGCCCGAGTCGCTTCTTGATTTTAACGCTTCGATCCTTCGTCAGGCCGGGCTGTTGGTAAACGAGAAAGGGTAAGTGGAACGCGTCTTCCTTCGGGGAGGCGTTTTATTATAAGTAAAATAATTACATAAATTAAAGAAATATGGTTTAAAAATTGAATCACTTTCCGATAAAAATAATGAATAATTAATAATCGGGGGCCAAGACAATGATTGCATCTAATTTAGCAGCTTTGAATACTCATAACCAATTGAAAAAAAATCAAACTAATCAATCAAACTCTTTAAATAAATTGGCTTCTGGATTACGTATAAATAAAGCAGGCGATGACTCAGCAGGATTAGCCATTTCAGAAAAAATGAGAGGTCAGATAAGAGGACTGGGGCAGGCCTCGAGAAATTCCCAGGACGGCATATCGTTAATTCAAACAGTAGAAAGCGGGCTTACTGGAGTGCACACTCATCTTCAAAGAATGCGGGAATTAACCATTCAGGCTAAAAATGATACAAACGAAAAAAGCGACCGAAAAGAAATACAAAAAGAGATTGATCAGCTGAATGAAGGAATCAATAGCCTGGCAATGAATACAGAGTTTAATGAAATCTCTTTAATGGGAGATGAGCCGAAGCCATTGGAAGTCGTGTTTTTGATTGATGATTCAGGCACTATGGCAGGACCAATTGATGCTGTTCAGGACGGTATAGCAGAATTTGCCGGGACCTTAAATAATGGTGGTAATTTCCGCATGGCTACTATCAGTGTCGTGGACGAACGAGGCATGACTATTGCTGATCGAAAGATGAATTTTACGGAAGATCCTCAAAAGATTGAAAATCAATTAACCAATCACAGTGCCCTCGGTGGTAATACTGCACCGTATTATTACATGAAAGAAAGTATGCCGGATGCAGGAGCTGGTTTTACATATACGGAAGAAGCAAATAAAGTATTTGTATTGCTTACGGACACCGGAAATGAGCATGGCACTTCGATTCCAGGAGGAGGAAGTGACCCGGATCTCACTTCTGCAAAAATCGCAGAACTGTTAGCAGGCGATCCTTCTACAGAAGAGGATGACATTCCGTTATACGTTTTTGGAGTGGGAAGTTTTACTCAAGGTAGCGAGGGAGCATACCAGCCGATTATAGATGAAGCTGGGGGAGAAATATATCGAGCCACGACTGCTGAAGAAATTGCTTTAACATTAAACGATGATTTACTTGAAGATTTAAGCGATAAAAAACGAGTGAAGGATTTTACTTTGCAGATAGGTGCTAATCAAGGGCAGACGTTAGAGTTTCAATCCAGTGACGTAAGACCTCCTATCTTAGGCACCTCGAAGGTCGACGTAGTTGATAACGATGAAAGGGATAATGCCCTTAGTATAATTGATAATGCTATAGCAGAAGTTTCAAGTGAGCGTGGACGCTACGGTGCTTTACAAATCGATTAGAGCATACAATAAATAACTTAGAGAATTCGGCAGAGAATTTAACATCGGCTGAATCCCGTATTCGTGATGTAGATATGGCTTCCGAGATGATGGAAATGACACGAGCTAATATCCTCTCCCAAAGTTCACAGTCCATACTAGTGCAAGCAAATCAACAACCCCAGCAAATTCTGCAGTTGCTGCAATAGTACATAAATATAAATAGCGAAAAGCGTCTTCCTTTGGAATAGGCGTTTTTCATTCCTCCTCCTGATACTTTCGGAACTTCCGCACGGAACCAACACAGAGAAGCAGGGCAATAGCCGCCGCTACGCTTGCCTTACTGATCATACTTGGAGGTTCGCCGGCAGAAAGACCGTCGATACCAACCAGCATCGCAAACATCACGGCAAAATTGCCGAAAATGCTTGCAACCAGATTCCAATGCTCATCCACGAACACGCGGGAATACATACAAATCTCCCTTCCGTACTTTTCCATTTGTCGTGTAGTTTTATACTAACATACAAGGAAAATATGCTACGATGACAGCAGTACCGAAAGGAGGAAGGCTGCATGAATACTAACGGAGTTCAGTCCGTCGACCGCGCTCTCCGGATTATTGACCTGCTCGCCGAAGCGCCGGAAGGGCTTGGCGTCACAGAGCTTGCGAACCGCCTGGACGTTGCCAAAAGCACGGTACACCGGCTGCTGGCGTCACTTCTGCAGAAGGGCTACGTGAAGCAGGGAAGCGGGCGCGATGTGTATACGCTCGGGTTCACATTCATGGAAATGGGCGAGCGGGTGGCGGAATCCATTGACGTGCGAAAGGCGGCGGGAGAAATCATTCATGACCTCGCGAAAGCCACAGCAAGCACCGCGCACCTCGTGCAGCTTGAAGGCGCCCAGGTCGTCTACATCGATAAAGTGGAAACGTACGCGCGGCTGCGGCTGTTTTCCCGGGTCGGGCGTAAAGCGCCGCTCTACTGCACCGGCGTCGGAAAAGCACTGCTGGCGTTTCAGTCACCGCACGTGCAGGACAAGCTTCTCGACGAGCAGGAAATGGTCCGCCATACGCCGCATACGATCACATCCAAAGAAGCAATGATGCCGGAGCTGGATAAAATAGCACAGGAAGGCGTGGCCTATGACCGGGAGGAGCATGAGCTAGGAGTTACCTGCGTGGCAGCACCGATTTTCGATTTCCACCGGCGGGCGGTCGCGGCAATCAGTGTCACCATGCCGCACATGAACGCGGAAACGATCGACTGGGAAAAAACCGTGCAGCAGGTGCAGCGGGCGGCGGCAGCTATATCACGGGAGCTTGGCCATTAAAAGAACGCTTTCAATCTGCCGCTTGGTCTGCTACACTATAAGCGACATTTCCCGCAGAGGGATTTCTTTTATTCATAATACGGAACATTGTTCCTTAATAAGGAACAAAAGGAGGCCGCAGGCTGATGAGTATTATTCAGACGATTGAACAGGAGAAAATAGTGCCGATCATCCGCAGCAGCGACAAAACGCAGCTGCAGCAGGTGATTGAATCCTTATACGCAGGCGGAGCCCGGGTGCTTGAAGTAACGATGAACACGCCGGGGGCGCTGGCGGCGATTGAATGGGCGAAGGCAACGCACAGCGATCTGCACATCGGCGCCGGCACGGTGTTGGACGCCGAATCTGCACGAACCGCGATTTTGTCCGGGGCGGAGTTTCTGCTAGCCCCGACGCTTGACGCGAAAACCATCGAAACGGGCAGCCGCTACGGAGTTCCGGTCATTCCGGGGGTGCTCACCCCGACCGAAATTCTGCAGGCGACCGAGGCCGGAGCGGAGATGGTGAAAATTTTCCCTGTCCGCGCACTCGGAGCTTCGTATTTGAAAGACGTTCAAGGTCCGCTTCCGCACATACGCGCGATGGCTGTAGGCGGTGTGTCGCTCGACAATATGCAGCAGTATCTGCAGAGCGGATGGCACGCGGTCGGCGTCGGCAGTCAGGTGGTGGATCCGAAGGCAATGGAGCGCGGAGACATGAAGCAGCTGACCCGCAACATGGAAAAGGCCCGTGCTATCCTCCGTGAAGGCGGTGGGGATCAATGAATGTCATCGTGATTGACGGGGGAACCACTAACACGCGTCTCCGGGTCGTAGATGCCGAGACGCTCGAGGTGAAAAAACGCGTCTCGCTTGATCAGGGCGTGCGCAACCAGGCGATGGAGCAGGACTTTTCACTGCTCGAGCGGCTGATCGATAACGAGCTCGATAAGCTGGCCGCTCAGTTTACGTTCCGGGACGTGATCGGCTACGGGATGCTGACGGCGAACATCGGCATGCGCGAGGTGCCCCACGCGCCGTCGCCGCTTACGATGGAGGAGCTTGCTGCGCAAACAGTGCACGAGCGCTACAATGCCCGGCGCTGGCACTGGATTACGGGCATGAAAAACGGCGGGGAGCCGGTTGATGTGATGCGCGGCGAGGAGGTTGAGGCGTTCGGCATGCTGCGCCATACACCGGCTGAAGGAAGCGGGCTGATCATTCTGCCGGGCTCGCATACCAAATACATCCGGGTCGAAGACGGCTCGCGGCTGCTCAGCTGCACGTCCACCCTGGCCGGCGAAACGCTCTCCGCACTTCGGACGTCCACGATTTTATCCGATTCGGTCGGGCCGAAGCTCGTGGAAGCGCTCGAGCCGGAGGTGCTGATGGAGGGCTGGGAGCTGGCGGAAAGGGAAGGATTCACGAGGGCGGCGTATTATGTGCGTCTGCGCCATCTGTTTGCTGATTACACGGAAAACGCCCGGGCGAATCTGTTGCTCGGTGCGGTATTATATGAGGATATGAAAGCATTTGAACACGCCGCTGATGGCGCCGGCTGGCTGTATCTTGGCGGCCACGGAGCGATGCAGGAGGCGTACCGGCACGTGCTGGAACAGAAGCAGGAGCGTCCGGTTCACGTCTTTACGAAAAATGATCTTGAAAAAGCGTCGCTGCAGGGAGCCCTGCAGCTGGCCAATCTGGAACAAACGAAAGGGGAATCCCGATGAAAATCCGATCCTACGAACTATTTCAGGTGCCGCCGCGGTGGCTGTTTCTAAAAATTACAACTGATGAAGGCCTCGAAGGCTGGGGCGAGCCGATCGTGGAAGGGCGCGCTGCTTCGGTCAAGGCGGCCGTTGATGAATTGATGGAATACATGATTGGGGAGGATCCGATGCGGATCGAGGACCACTGGAACAAGCTGTACCGCTCCGGGTTCTACCGCGGCGGACCGATTCACATGAGTGCGCTCGCCGGCATTGATCAGGCGCTCTGGGACATTAAAGGCAAATACTACAATGCGCCGATTTATGACCTGATGGGCGGCGCCTGTCGCGACAACATTAACATCTACTCCTGGATCGGCGGCGACCGTCCGAGCGACGTCGGCGCAGCGGCGAAGGAAACCGTGGATTCCGGCTTCCGGGCAATTAAAATGAACGGCACGGAAGAGATGCAGTACATTGATTCGTTCGATAAAGTCGAAGAAGCGGTCGCGCGCGTAGCGGCCGTAAGGGAAGCGGTCGGCACAGGCGTTGGCATTGGCATCGATTTTCACGGGCGGGTGCACCGGCCGATGGCAAAGGTAATTGCCAAAGAGCTCGAGCCATATCATCCGATGTTTATCGAAGAGCCGGTACTGACTGAAAACATGGAGGCGCTGCAGGAGCTTCGCCAGCATACGCATATCCCGATTGCCACCGGCGAGCGCATGTATTCGCGCTGGGAGTTTAAGCATATTCTCGCGAACGGCTGGGTCGATATTATTCAGCCGGACCTCTCGCACGCGGGCGGCATTACCGAGGGCAAAAAAATTGCCACAATGGCGGAAGCGTATGACGTAGCCCTGGCGCCGCACTGCCCGCTCGGACCGATTGCACTTGCGGCCTGCCTGCAGGTGGACGCCACAAGCCACAACGCCTTCATTCAGGAGCAGAGTCTCGGCATCCACTACAACCAGAGCAACGACCTGCTCGACTACATTGAAGACAAAAGCGTCTTTGCCTATGAAGACGGCGCGGTGAAAATGCCGCAGGGGCCGGGTCTTGGCATTACGATCAATGAAGACTACGTGCGTGAGCGCGCCAGGGAAAGCCACAACTGGAAAAACCCGGTATGGCGGCATAAGGACGGCACGATTGCCGAATGGTAACAAGAAATCCAGCATGCGCGAGGCGTGCTGGATTTTTTACGCTCCGGAGCCGAAAGCAGCCATTGCAAGTTAAAAGGCGGGCCGCTTCCTTGAACATCATAGCGGATGCTTCCGTACGTGGTGAGGATTTCTTTGGTTAAATTCCAGGAAGGGATGAACGTTCACCCCTTTGAAGTTTTTAACGCTTTCCGGATGCCGAGGAGGCATACGCCGGCTCCGGCACCGAGCCATACCATCGCAGCGAGAAACGCGAAGCTGAGGGCAGTCACGGCATCCGGTGCTTCCCACCACCCGTATGCAGCTGCACCTGCCGCACCCAGCAGCAGAAGCGTACAGAAAATAGTCACGACAAGCCCCGGCCGCCGGCGGTTACGGGCGAGCACTCGGCTGAACACGACAAGAAGCGCAGCCGTGAAAAAGACAGCGGTTATCACGCCGTAATGCTGAAACCATTCCATCGTAATCCCTCCATAGTGGTTAGTGACTGAGCGCCTCGTTCACGGCTTCGAGGGCGTGGATGCGGGTCGTATCGATCACCGGCAGATCCGTATCCTCCGAAGCGATCAGCATGCCGAGCTCCGTGCAGCCTAAAACGATGCCCTCCGCCCCGTTTTCTCGCAGCTGCGTCATCACCTCGAGCATATAGCTTTTGGATTCCGGCCGGATCGTTCCGTGGCAGAGCTCCTCAAAGATGATGCGGTTGATCTCCATACGCGCTTCTGGATCAGGCAGCGTCACCTCCAGGCCGCCTGCCCGGAGCCCTTCGGTGTAAAACGGTTCCTCCATCGTATATTTAGTGCCGAGCAGGCCGACACGTGAAAGGTGTTGCCGGTGGATCTCACGAATGGTAGCTTCGGCGATATGGAGCACCGGAATATTTACGCAGCTTTCGAGCGTCCCGGCGACCTTGTGCATCGTGTTCGTGCAGAGCACAATAAAATCTGCGCCCCCGCGCTCAAGGGCCGCAGCCGCTTCCCCGAGCCGTTCTCCGGCTTCCTCCCAGCTGCCTGCAGCCTGCATCTGTTCAATCTCTTCAAAGTCAACGCTGTACAGGAGGCACCGGGCCGAATGCAGCCGCCCCAGCCGGCGGTTCACCTCTTCATTAATCAGCTGGTAGTACAATACGGAGGACTCCCAGCTCATCCCTCCCAGCAGCCCAATCGTCTGCATATTTTCCGTCCCCTTTCTGTTAGATAGCTCACATTTGGTGTTATATGCTTATATTACCATTTTTATCATACTTTATTGGCGTGACGTATTGGCTGTGTTATGATTAAATAACAGAAAATTGTTTTAGCATGAATTTGACAGTTGCAGCTTAAGCCAAGGGCGGTAAACATTCTGGACAAAAGCGCCGGTAATGTACTGCCGTTGAAGAGAAATACTGGTTATATGGATGAGCATATACGATGAACGAAGGCTTGAAAAGCCTGAGCCGGCATTTTGCGGCCGGGCCTTTGGGAAATAAGGAAATGCCTTTAAGTGAAAACAGGCGGGAATCTTCAGACAATCAGCGCTGACAGATAAGCTGCAGAGAGCTCTGCCTCTCTGTGGTTTTTTATATTTATACGTATTAAAAAGCCAGGCCGATGGCCAGAGTACAACATAATACACCGGCAGTAGTTGAAAAGAAGAACGCTTTTCTTCGCAGCCAGTACTAAGGATGCTTCTTAGTGCTGGCTTTTTATCTGCCGGGCCAAATCCTACAGAAAAGAGGCTGAAACGATGAATTCTCCCGCATTTGTTTACTGCTACAATTCAAAAGAACGCGAAGTAATTGTCGGCCGGTGTCAGGACATGGATACTGAAGGATGGAAGCGAAAAGGGTATACGGTTGTGGAATGCAGCGATGAGGAGGAGCTGTATGAAGGAATGAAAGGCTTCCGAATGAACGAGTGGATTGTGACGATTATGTCGAATCTCTCGCTGTTTGAAAAATTTCTGCATGAATCCTCCACTGTCACAGAAAGCAGGCAAAAAAACAGGTAATGTTTTCATCGATACTGAGAAAGCGGGCTGTGCCAACCATTGGCGCAGCCCTTTTTTATAAGCAGAAATATGAATTTGACATTCTCACAAAATTCCTCTATATTTATCGATATTGATAATCATTATCAATATAGCTTTTTATTACATAAACATATGTGGGGGAGAAAATATGGGCATTGTTCAACATCCAAAGCGTTTACTGGGAATGACAGCTGCTTCTATCGGAATCATGGGGGCTCTTGCCGGCTGCTCCGGGCAAAATGATTCCAGCGGCCAGGAATCATCGGTATCGGAAGAAAGCAACGGGGAAGAGGAGATTGTGATTGAGCACGCCTTTGGGGAAACGGTCATTGAAGGAGAGCCGGAGCGGGTAGCAACGGTACAGTGGGGGAACCAGGACACGGTGCTTGCTTTGGATGAGGTGCCTGTTGGGTTTTCTGCCGCCAATTTCGGCGTGACGAATGACCAGGGGCTTCTGCCGTGGACGGAGGAAAAGCTGGATGAACTCGGGGCTGAAGATCCGAATGTATTCCAGGACACGGACGGCCTTGATTTTGAAGCCATATCAGACAGCAATCCCGACGTCATTTTGGCTGCGTATTCCGGCATTACCCAGGAGGATTACGATCTGTTGAGCGAAATTGCCCCGGTCGTGGCCTATCCGGAATCGCCGTGGACGACGTCGTGGCGGGACCAGATTCGTCTGAATTCTAAAGGAATGGCGATGGAAGAGGAAGGCGAAGAGCTTATCACCGAAACGGAAAACCTGATCGAAGAGAAGGCCTCCGAATATCCGGAAATCGAAGGCAAAACCGTCGCATGGGTGAATTTTTCCGCCAACGATCTCTCTGAGCTGCATTTCTACACGCCAGCAGATCCACGAGTGTCCTTTTTAAATGAATTAGGGTTTGAAAACCCGGACAGCGTCACAGAATTAGTGGAGGACGAATCGGCCTTTTCGGTAACGATGAGTGCTGAAAATGCGGATGCGCTTAACGATGTGGATCTTATCATGGGCTACGGGGATGAGGAGCTGTATGAAGCCGTCCGCGCCGATCCTCAGCTGGGACAGATCTCGGCCATTAAAGAGGGCAACGTAGCATTTGTGGAAGACAGCTCTGAACTGGGAGCGTCGGGCACGCCAACGGCGCTGTCGATTCCTTATACGATTGATGACTATATGGAATTGATCGGAGAAGCGCTCAACGAATCCGATGAGTAGTATCGTAAAGAAAAGAAGCGCTGCGAATGTTCATGTGCCGAGGCACCTGACGAGGGTGCTTGCTTTCTTTTCTGTTGCCCTTACTGCCTGTGTGCTGGCGTCGCTCGTGTTTGGCGCGCGGACGCTCACGTGGGAGGAAATAACAGCTGGATTATCCTATTCCAGTACGGACTCGTATGCCGTGAGCGTCGTGCAGGAGAGGGTCCCCCGGACCGTGTTCAGCCTGTGCTGCGGCGCGGCGCTTGGCATCTCAGGAGCGTTGATGCAGGCCGTGACCAGAAATCCGATTGCTGATCCGAGCATCCTTGGGGTGAACACCGGGGCAGCGCTGTTTGTGGTGGCCGGTCTTGCATTTTGGAATATAAGCACGGCCGGTCAGTACATAGGGTTTGCGATTGTAGGAGCCATTTTGACGGCCATTTTCGTGTACGGAATAGGGTCGATGGGCCCGGCCGGCGCGACCCCGTTGAAGCTTGTACTCGCCGGAGCTGCGACAAGCGCTGCTTTGTCTTCGGTCATCAGCATGATTATTCTGCCGCGGTCGAACATTCTGGACCAGTTCCGGTTCTGGCAGGTGGGAAGCGTCGGTTCGGGCAGCTGGAGCAGCATATTAGCGTTTTCCCCCTTTTTAGTGTTTGGGGTAATCCTCGCTGTGCTTTCAGCTTCGGCATTGAATGCGCTCGCCCTTGGGGATGAGGTGGCTACCGGGCAGGGCGTCCGGACCGGGATGCTGAGAATTATCGCCGCCTTTGCGGGGGTCATCCTGTGCGGTGCGGTCACGGCGCTTGCCGGGCCGATAGGCTTTATCGGGCTTATGGCCACTCATTTTATCCGCCTGCTGCTCGGGCCTGATTTGCGCTTGATTATCCCCATATCAGCGATGGTCGGAGCCATTATCCTTACGACAGCGGACGTTTTGGGACGGGTCATCGTCAGTCCCGGGGAGCTTGAAGCCGGTGTTGTGACGGCATTTATCGGCGCCCCGCTGTTAATCTTTTTAGCTATGCGAATGAAAGTGCGGTCGTTATGAATAATGTAATCAATGTAATCATTGCCGAACGGCGGCAGCGGCGCCGGAGATGGCTTATCGTTAACGCGCTTCTGGTAGTTCTGTGTCTCGCACTCTGCGGTGCCATGCTGCTGCTCGGCAATACCATCTATTCTGTGCCGGAGGTGCTCCGGGCACTGACGGGGGACGCGGATGGCGGCGCTTCTTTTGCGGTTAACACGATCCGGCTGCCGCGAATGCTTGCGGGGCTGCTGGCCGGGTTTGCGTTTGGTATCGCCGGTAACGTCTTTCAGACCATGCTGCGCAACCCTCTGGCGAATCCGGAAATACTGGGCATTACCGCTGGTTCGAGTGCGGCGGCGCTTTTTTGCATTCTGATTCTGCATACGAGCGATACGATCGTTTCGGCTGCTGCGCTGGTGGCGGGGCTCGTTACCGTTATTATTATCTATGGTTTCTCGAAGGCGGGCTCGTTTTCCACGGGACGGTTGATTTTAATCGGAATCGGCGTGCAGGCGATGCTCACTGCCTTTATTTCGTATCTCCAGCTGATTGGGCGGCAGGAGGATTTGTCAAAGGCGCTGCAGTGGCTCAGCGGAAGCCTGAACGGTGTGCAGCTTGATTCCATGCTGCCGCTGGGGCTCGGAATTGTTATCTGTGCGCCTGTCGTTATTGGACTCGGGAGGCATTTAAGCATCCTTGAGCTCGGGGAACAGTCGGCCGTCTCTCTCGGGTTGAATACGGATATAACAAGAATCCTGCTTATTCTAAGCTCAGTCTGCATGCTCGCTCTTGCAACATCGGTGACCGGCCCGATCGCGTTTGTGGCTTTCCTCTCGGGGCCCATTGCCAAACGGCTGACAGGAAGCGGCTTTACAAGCGTAGTCCCTGCCGGCCTGGTCGGGACCAATCTGGTGCTGGCTGCGGATCTGCTCGGCCAGTTCGCTTTCGATACAAGATTTCCGGTCGGCATTATTACCGGTGTTCTTGGCGCCCCGTTTCTGTTGTATTTGCTTATTCGAATGAACCGAAAGGGAAGTTTATGATGAAATCAAGCCACCAGTTCCAAACAGAAGATATTGTTGCCGGCTATGAACAGAAAATGGTTCTTGATCACATTAATGTCCAGCTTAGAAGCAACCAGATCAATACGATCATCGGTGCAAATGCGTGCGGAAAGTCTACGCTGCTAAAAACGATGGCCCGTCTGCTTAAGCCTCGTGAAGGGAAAATCACTCTCGACGGCAAAGCCATACATAAAATTCCATCGAAACAGCTGGCGCGGACGCTGGGGCTGCTGCCGCAGTCCCCCATTGTGCCGGAGGGAATCACAGTCGCTGACCTGGTCGGAAGAGGCAGGTTCCCGCACCAGTCTCTTCTGAAGGGGTGGAGCCTGAAGGATTACGAGGCGGTGGCGGAGGCGATGGAGACCATGAATATCACTGAACTCGCGGAGCAAAATATTGATGAACTTTCCGGCGGCCAGCGTCAGCGCGTGTGGATTGCGATGGCCCTGACCCAGCAGACCGATATTTTATTTCTGGACGAGCCTACGACGTTTTTGGATATTACCTACCAGCTTGAAATCCTCGACCTGCTTACCGATCTGAACCGCAGGCATGGAACGACTATTGTAATGGTGCTTCATGACGTAAACTTATCCGCCCGCTACGCTGACCATATTTTTGCCCTCCGCGAAGGCCGGCTTGCGGCAAGCGGAGCACCGTCCGAAGTGATCACGGCAGATATGATGAAGGAGATTTACGGGCTCGATTGTACGGTGATTGAAGATCCTGTATCGCTTTCTCCTATGGTCGTGCCAAAGGGGCGTTATCATAATGAAAGCGAAGGATAATAGCATTAATCACTTTTTTAAATACCGTGCGGCATAGCTGCGATCATTTCCTCCGGAAAAGCTGCCGTGATAATCTTTTTTAATTGAGACTGTTCCTTTAAAACGGGCAGTCTTTTTTGCTTTCACTAATATAGGAAAATTATCACGATAGTGGATAGGTTTATGCATAGAGAAAATTGATTATAAAGGGTTTTATTAACGCATTAAACAGGAATATATAAGAGTTAAGCGCTTCGGGGTAATATTATTTGTTACAAATAGTGAGTAAAGATGAAGAAAAATAATTTCTATTATTGATTACATATACCTAAAACTTAAGGCATGTGGTAAAATGAGTCAATACTACGGCCACTATCGTTTGTTTACATAAATGCTCCAGAAAATATACTAGCGTTCATGAGCAGAACGGGGGATAAAATGAAGCACAAGGAAATAACGCAGATTAAAACCCAGGAAGTGGTGAAGCGTGTCAGTCTGTCGATGCTTGTTTTAATTCCGGTATTTATGCTGGTGAATTTTTATGATGTATTTTTTATGGGCGCACCGCTTGAAAGAGACGGACTGATAATAAGACTGCTGACGGGTATAATTCTTCTGGGGCTCGTGCTCTGGATAATATTTAAGCGCAGCGTGGAGCAGCAGGTGCAGCGGAACTACTACCACGCTTTATTTGACCAGCCGCTTTCCCCGGTATTTCTGCTCAATGACCGCGGCAAGGTGATCGAAGTAAACGAAAAGCTGCTTGAAATGCTGAATAAAGAACGTGATACCGTCATCGGCCTTTCGATGAATGAATTAAACTTTACGGATCATGCTCTGGTCGAAAAGTACACAGACCGGGTCATGAAGGGAAATTCCCAGCATTTCGAAGTAAACCTGCGGCGTCAGGACAATTCGGTCATGGAGCTTGAAGTAATGGCAAGTCCGGTTTTTATGTATAAACGTATTATTGGCATGATCGGCATTATTAGGGATCGTTCCAAGCATAATTCGAATGTCCGCAAGCTTGAGCGTCTCGCGAACGTGGACGGCTTAACGGGCCTCTCTAACCGGAGGGCATTTAATGACGCCTTTGACCGGTACTGGGCTGAAGGGATGGAACGCCAGTCTCCGCTTGCGGTGATGATGATCGATCTGGACGAATTTAAAAATTTCAATGATACGTACGGTCACCTCGAAGGAGATGAATGCCTGAAGCAGATTGCCGGAGCTGTCCACGGGGTATGCATGCGCTCCGGAGGCATGGCCTCCCGCTTTGGCGGAGAAGAATTTGCTCTGCTGCTGCCAAAAACAAACAACAAAGAAGCACGGGCGATTGCCCACTCGATCAGTGAGGAAGTAAGCAGACTGAATATTCGTCATGAAACGTCAAGAGTGAGCTCGAAGGTGACAGTCAGTATTGGTGTGAATGTCGTTGTGCCTGCCCTGCACCGCCACCGGGAGGACATGATGCTCAAAGCGGACCAAGCCCTGTACGATGCGAAAAGCAGTGGGAAAAACATGGTGAAAATATAAGAGAAGCCGGGACTGGATCAAGAGGTGACAGAGATGGACACCAGACAGCAAAAAGCTGTAAATAAAAAATCAATCTATGCAGGGCGCTTAAAGAAGGATCTCTTCGGCAGCGCCCTGCTTCTTTTAGTGACAATTATTCATTGGCTGTCAGCTGATTTCACGGCGGGGACCTATTTGTTTTACGGAGTGGTTTATACGGTCATGGCCCTGGAGGACTTGTACATTTACCGCAAAATGAAGGCAGAGCAGAAATGCATAGAAAAGAGTATGCGGCATAAATGATAAACGAAGGGAGGAAAACGTCAGATGGTACTTACGATACACCAGTTAAATGAAAATGATATCCCGTCACTTGTAGAGCTACCCCTGGAGGTCGGCTGGGACTATGATGAAGCGGAAATGAAGGCGGTGCTCGCTTCCGGGATAGTATACGGACATAAAACTCCGGAGGGCACGGTGGTCTCCAGCTCGGCTGTAATTCCTTACAAAGAAACGGCGGCGCTCGGACTCGTTATTGTCCGGAAGGATTACCGCCGGCGGGGCCTGGCCAGGGAAGCTGTGCAGGCGTGTCTGGATATTTTACCGGCAGATACCGGGGTGATGCTGTTTGCTACTGACGAAGGGAAGCCGTTATACCGCGAGCTCGGGTTTGAAGAAGCAGGCAGGGTGTACAAATATATCGCTCAGGGGCAAGAGATGAAGAAAAACAGCACTGCTCTGCCGAATAACATAGAGGGGTATAAGGGTTCCGACTGGGAGAGCGTGAAGCACTTGGACCGCGAGGCGTTTGGGGAAGGACGGGATGTCTTTTTGCACCACCGGCTTCATCAGGCGCATCAGTGTCTTGTGTTAAAGGATGACCAAAATCATCCGGCTGGCTTTGGTTTGTCGATCTGGCATGAAGATCAGCTGCTGATTGGTCCGGTCACGGCTCCAGATGAACGAGAGGCAGCTGCGTTAATCGAGCAGCTGATAGAGGCGCATCTGGTAAAGGTTCGGATCGATCTTACCGCAGAAAGCAGAATTATTACGTCCATGCTTGAGCAGTACGGCTTTGAAAAGCAAAGCGAGCCGCCTATGATGAAGCGTGGCCCCTGGAATGCAGGCACCCGGAACAGGGGTCTCTACGCTATCGCATCACAGATCTTCGGGTAAGGAGAAGGTCTTTCTTAAAAATAAATTTTCACAGGTGTTGCTGCCTGAAACAGGATTTATGGTGCCAGATTATGTTATTTTATTAGGAGAGAAGTGCGTGGCCATGAACATTTGACCGCCTTTTATTAATGGTGGGAACCGTGGGAGAGATATCATGATCAGTGGACCATTCACAACATCTATACTTCCAGGAATCATAGCCTTCCTTTTCACGCTGTTGTTTGTGCTGAAAGGATGGGCGCTCTGGGTCAAATTGCTGCCGGGCATTATACTTATGGCTTCAGCCATTTCCCTTTTTTATTACGGCTATATGCACGTTCGGGGGTTTGAGGGAGCATCGTATGGCATTCTCGGAGGATTTTTAAGCCTCTTTGCTGTTGTATGCTTTGTAATGGCCGGATGGGATTTGCGTAATAGTAATTTTTTTAAGTAGCAGACGTTAGGGTACATAAGCTGTAAAAGGAGGTCTCTCGTAATGTGCGGAAGATACACCCTTGTTCATTCTAAAGAGGCGTTGGAACAGGCCTTTGGCGCAGCATTTCCGGAAGGGCAGGAAAGCTACAACATAGCCCCGTCCCAGAAAGTGCTGGCGGTAGCTTCCTCCACTGAACAGACGAAAGCCGGCTGGCTGCAGTGGGGGCTGATCCCGTCCTGGGCAGACGATAAAAAAATAGGCCATAAAATGATCAATGCCCGGGCAGAAAGTGTCGATACCAAACCGGCATTCCGCCGCCTGCTTGAGCGCCGGCGCTGCCTCGTGATTGCCGATGGCTTCTATGAATGGGACCGCGAAGGCGGGACAAAGCAGCCGTACCGGATAACGGTCGACAACGAAGAACTGTTCGCGTTCGCCGGGCTGTGGGACAGATGGGAAAGCGAGGAAGAAACGATTACGTCGTGCACGATCATTACGACTGAAGCAAACGATTTAATGCAGAGCATTCACCACCGGATGCCGGTCATCCTGGATGAAGAAGCACGAAAAACCTGGCTCGATCCGCATGAAACCGATAAACAAGTGTTGAAATCGCTGCTGCAGCCATTCGACGATTCCCGGATGACGATGTATCCTGTAAGCACTGAAGTAAACAGTCCAAAGCATAATCATGCCGCTTTAATAGAACGCGTGAAATAAAAGAAACAGCCCGGCTTTTCCTATTTTATAAGGAGAAGCCGGGCTGTTTTTGTATGGGCTCTGCGAAGCAGGTCAGTTCGATGGTGTCACGATAGTGATGTCGTCGAAATTCCTTAAAACAGGGTGGCTCCGCTTTTCTTGTTGTCCAGCTCCGAGCGTTACCACCCGGGTCCATTCGCATTTTCAGATCGTTTGCGACTGCGCCGAAAGCCGACTGAAAACGGCGAGCCGTCCCGGGTGGTAACCGAACGCTCTCCGCTTTTCCTGCTGTCCAGCTTCGGTCCGCAGTCGCTCGTTCCGTTGACCCTGCCCTGCCTTCCTTGTTTAACAACAAGTGCAGGCAGGGCGTGGTCAGCCGTACGAGACTCCTGAACAGCGGACCTCCGCTTTTCTTATAGCTTTTTCCGGGCGACGGCTTTGCGTATTTTGGCGACCGCTTCCTGGGCCTGATCTTTCTTTTTGATGCAGTAATTGACATACAGGCCGTCGAGGAGCGAAAGCTCGGCTAGTCTGGAGGCGAGCGCTTCGGAGCGGTATTCGGTTTCGCGCGAAATGGTTTGCAGCGTCAGGTCGGCCTTTTGGCTGATGGGCGTTTTGGCGTAGCTTGTGATTGCGATAATGCGGGCCCCCTGTTCTTTGGCTACATCCATCGCTTCGAGTACGTCTTCGTTGGCTCCGGAGTGTGAAATCACAATCGCGACGTCGTTTGGCTTTAGCTGGGAAGCGGCCATCACCTGCCAGTGGGAATCGGTATAGGCATGGCTCGGAAGTCCGGTGCGCATAAATTTATGCTGGCCGTCCTGAGCAGTGACGCCGGAGCCGCCGCTTCCATAAAAATGAAGCTCGGACGCTTCAAGCAGGTACTGGACCGTCTGGCGGACCGTGCTTTCATCAAGCACCTCCTGGGTGTAGGTGAGTGCATTTTTATTACTTTGAAATACCTTGGACATAACCTCTGCTTCGGTGTCGTTTTCCTGGATCGTTTCATGAATGTCTTCGATCGGTTCGATAATGTCGGAAGCGAGCGCGATTTTCATCGCCTGATAGCCCTTAAAGCCGAGCCGCTTACAGAAACGGAACACGGTGGCGTCTGCCAGGGAAAGCTGGTCGGCTACCTGATTGATGGTCGAGTGGACGATGGTTTCGGGATTTTGCAGCATATAATCGGCAATTTGCTTTTCTTTGTCGCTAAAACTGTTGTACAGCGACTGGATGCGCTGACGGACGTGAGTCGTTTCGGTAGCCATGAGCATTCCTCCGGTGAAAAAAGTCTTACCTTCATCATAAAGGAATAAATTTCACTTAGCTAATGAAATGTACGAAAAAAATTTTCTTAAAACGCTTGCATAGAATTTTATTTCACGTATAATAACGAAATGAGAAAAATATTTTCATCAATTGAAAGCGTTACCGAAAGCGAGGGAGTAAATGTTATGGCTGAATCACTTACAGCCGGCGTGGACATAGGCACCACGAGCACAAAAACGCTGGCGTACGATATAGACGGAAAGATCTGGGCGGAACGGGAGCTTGAATATCCAATTTATTCTCCGGACCCGGCCTGGAAGGAGCAGGACCCTTACGAAATTCTTCGCGCCGTCGAACAGACGCTGAAAAACGTCGTTGAAGACGTCGCGAAAGAAGGAAAACATATTGGCACAATTGGCTTCAGTGCAGCGATGCACAGCATACTCGCTGTGGATGAAAATGGCGAGCCGCTTACACAGGCACTCACCTGGGCAGACCAGCGGTCGGTGCATGAAACCGAAACAGTAAAAGCCGAAAACGGGCAGGACATTTTTGAACGCACGGGCACGCCGATCCATCCGATGGCGCCGCTGACCAAGATTATGTGGTTTCAGAAGCACCGGGAAGAAATTGCCGTAAAGGCGGCGAAGTGGATTTCGGTGAAGGAGTTTCTGTTCCATAAATGGTTCGGGGAATACATCGTTGATTACTCCATCGCTTCTGCCTCCGGCCTTTTCAATATTCATAAAAAGCAGTGGGACGATAGAGCGCTTGGGCTCGCCGGTATCACGGAAAACCATTTATCCTCTCCGGTAAGCACGACCTATCAGCGCAGCGACTTACGCAAAGAGGTCTGTAAGCGTCTGGATCTGCAGGAAACGACAACAGTCGTGATCGGAGCAAGCGACGGTGTGCTTGCAAACGTCGGATCCGGAGCACTCGAGGAAGGCGTGGTTGCCTGCTCGATCGGTACAAGCGGAGCGATACGAACCGTCATCGACCGGCCGTACACGGATCCGAAGGGACGGATATTCTGCTACGCGCTGACCGATGAGCTGTGGGTGATTGGCGGCCCAATCAACAACGGCGGTATTGCGCTGCGCTGGATGCGGGATAAAATCATGCCGGACCTAAAGGAAGAATGCCGGAAAAATGGTACAGATCCGTACGATGTTCTGACGGAAATGGCGGAAAGCGTGATGCCTGGCTCCGACGGTCTGCTGTTTCTGCCGTATATGACCGGCGAACGTGCTCCGTTCTGGAACAGCGACACAAAGGGCGTGTTCTTCGGACTGACGCTGCACCACGGACGTGAACAGATGGTCCGGAGCGTTATGGAAGGCGTCATGATGCAGATGTACGCCGTCGTCGTAGCGCTGATTGAGGCCGGCATCAACATTAAGGAATTCCGTGCCAATGGCGGATTTGCCCGCTCCGAGCTCTGGAAGCAGATGATGGCAGACATATTCGAAAGCGACATTGTTGTTCCGGACAGCCATCAGAGTGCCTGCTTCGGTGCTGCCTGGCTCGCCATGACTGCAACCGGGCAGAAGGAAAGCCTGGACACGATTCACGAGCTGATTCCAATCGAAACACGGCAGTCACCGATCATGGACAATGTGACGGCGTACCGCGATTTAAAGCCGATTTTCCTACGGCTTGCACGCAATCTTCAATCGGAATTTTCCGCGATTGCCGACGTGCAGCGTGCACACGCAGAGGGCAAACGCACACTATCAACTGAAAAAGGAGAAATACTATGACGACTTCAGCACCGTGGCTCATTATTGTAGCCGTTTTAGCAATTGTTGCACTGTTATTTTTAGTGATGAGGACGAAGCTTCAGGCCTTTATCGCCTTGCTCGTCGTCAGTTTCCTCGTCGGTATTGCCGTTGGCATGCCCCCAGGCGAAATTATAACGACCATTGAAGAAGGGATGGGCGGCACCCTTGGATTTATTGCCGTCGTTATCGGCCTTGGGGCCATGTTTGGGGAAATGCTCCGGGTGTCCGGCGGCGCCGAGCGCCTGGCGCTGACACTCGTTGATAAATTTGGAGAAAAGAACGTCAGCTGGGCGCTTGCGCTTACAGGCTTTATCGTATCTATTCCCGTCTTTTTGGACGTTGCACTTGTTATCTTAATTCCAATTGTATACAGCCTTGTCCGTAAAACGAAAAAATCACTCGTGTACTACGGCATTCCGCTTGTAGCGGGTCTTGCCGTAACGCACAGCTTTATTCCGCCAACGCCGGGACCGATTTCGGTTGCTTCGATTATCGGCGCTGACCTTGGCTGGGTTATTCTGTTTGGTACACTTGCCGGTCTTCCGGCAGTAGCGATTGCCGGCCCGATGTTCGGGAAATACATGGCGAAAAAAATCGACATCGGTGTTCCGGAATACATGATGGAGCAGATGAGAAACGTCGAGTACGACCGTGAGCTGCCGAGCTTCCGCAGCGTTATTGCAATCATTCTGCTTCCGCTAGTGTTGATTTTGCTTAATACAGGATCCGGAGTTTTCCTCTCGGAGGAAAGCACAGCGTATGCCGTCCTTTCCTTTATCGGGGATCCGTTCTTTGCCCTGACCGTGGCGGCGCTTTTAACCTTTTATGTATTCGGTATCCGCCGGGGTTATTCGAAGGAAGAAGTTCAGCAGATTACGACGAAAGCCCTCGAGCCTGCCGGGATTATTATTCTTGTTACCGGTGCCGGTGGTGTGTTCGGTGAAATGCTGATCCAGTCCGGTGTCGGCGACGTGCTCGCAAACGCAATGGAAAATGCGAACATGCCAATTCTTGTCTTTGCCTTTATCACAGCTGTTCTTGTCCGTGTAGCCCAGGGCTCTGCGACCGTGGCGATGGTAACTGCCGCCGGACTTGTAGCACCGCTGCTTGAAACATATGACGTCAGCGAGCCGATGCTCGGGCTGCTCGTTATTACAATTGCTTCCGGTGCGACAGCCTTCTCCCACGTAAACGACTCCGGGTTCTGGCTGGTCAGCAGGTACTTCGGCCTGAATGAAAAACAAACGCTGCAGACATGGACCGTCATGGAAACAATTATCGGATTTGTCGGCTTTGGTGTAGCACTGATTTTAAGTATCTTCGTATAAATAGAAAAGAGGAGTGGAGAACATGAAAGCAGGAATTATTGGGTTAGGAAAAATGGGGTATAATATCGGCCTGCAGATGCTTGATAAACATCACGACGTTGTTGCCTATGATCTGTCCGAAGAGTTTCGCGAAAGCTTTAAAGGTGATGGAGGCGGCACGGCGTCGTCCCTGCAGGAGCTCGTGGATCAGCTGCCGAAGCCGCGTATCATCTGGGTGATGGTGCCGGCGGGAGACGCCACGGACCAGGTGCTTACCGAAACGGCATCGCACCTTGATGAAGGAGACATTTTAATTGATGCCGGCAACTCCCACTACAAGCGGACGCTTGCTCATTATGAAGCGCTTGAAGCAAGAGGCGTCCACTTCTTTGACGTCGGTACAAGCGGCGGCATTTCCGGTGCCAGAAACGGCGCCTGTCTGATGATCGGTGGACGCAAGGACGTCTTCCCGGTGCTTGAGCCTCTGATGGAGGACCTGTCGGTGGAAAATGGCTATCACTACACCGGGGAAGGCGGCAGTGCCCACTATTTGAAAATGGTGCATAACGGCATCGAGTACGGCATGATGGCTGCGATGGGCGAAGGCTTTGAACTGCTTGAAAAAGGGCCGTTTGACTATGACTACGAGCAGGTAGCCCGTGTCTGGAACAACGGATCGGTCATCCGCGGCTGGCTGATGGAGCTGATGGAGGAAGCCTTCCGCGGCGACGCCAGGCTCGATGATATCCGCGGCGTGATGCACTCGTCCGGCGAAGGCAAGTGGAGCGTAGAATCCGCACTCGAATACGAGGCAACGACTCCGGTCATTGCGCTCTCGCTCATGATGCGCTACCGTTCGCAGGAAACCGACACCTTTAACGGCAAAGTGGTGGCAGCCCTTCGTAAAGGGTTCGGCGGCCACGCCGTGGAAAAAAGTGAATAGCAATGTCTCAGAGGCCCGGATGGTATCCGGGTCTTTTTTCGTATTTTAGAAAAAATGCGGCAAATGCTTCAACTGGCTCAAGGTATTTCCGATAGTAAGAGTAACGAAGAAAACGGCAGAAGGGAGCCTATCATTCATGCGAGTATCCGGGTTTGCTTCAGGAATGGACATTGACCAGACGGTGAAGGATTTAATGCGGGCGGAACGCCAGCCAATCAACAAGCTGAATCAGCAGAAACAGACGCTCGAGTGGCAGACGGAAATGTATCAGGATGTAAACAAACAGTTTTTTGATTTCCGGAACACAATTTTTGATTCGATTATGAAAAAGTCATCGATGACAGACCGCTCGGCCACCTCCACCAACGACAGCCGGGTGAGCGCCACGGCGTCAGCGGATGCCGGCAATGCCACCTATTCGATCAGCGAGGTCAAGCAGCTGGCCAAATCAGCGTCGCAGAGCAGCTCCGAACGGGCGACAGGTCCTGATTTCTCTGCCTCGGAGGCTGTCGGCAGCCAGTCATTTGCGACCGGAAAATCTCCGCAGTGGAGTGAAGGCGTGATTCAAAGCAAAACGATTAACGCTGATGGAGGCACGTCCTACAGCGTGGAAGGCAGCAATCTTAAAACAAACACGGACGATATGATCGTGAAGGTAAGCGGCAAGCAGTATGAGGTGGTGACCGGCGAAGACCCGCTCGAAGCCGGTCAGGTGCGTGCCAGCTTCAGCGACGGCCAGATTGATTTAGAATTTGGTTCGGCGGTGACTAGCGGCAAAAGCATCAATGTGCAGTATGCAGCGGACAATGAAACTAAAACAATTAACGCGGCCGCTCCGACTTCTACTTTTTCACTCGGTAAGGGAGCGATTAATCCGGACACCCTGGATATCAGCGTGAACGGAGGCGCCAAGCTGACGATTGTGACAGATCCCGAGCAGGAACTTGCAACAAACGAAGCCTACGTGGATACGAAAACCGGCAGGGTCAGGCTCGGCGAAGCAGCGACCGGAACCATTGCAGCGAAATTTACCCAGCAGTATTCCACCAACACGATTACCACCTTTGATAAAGACGGCAATGAGCAGAAAAATAAATTCACGTTCACAAGCGCGCAGTCGATGAATAACATTATGAGCACGATCAGCTCCTCAGGAGCGGGCGTGAGCGCATTTTACGATGAGTATTCCGGCAAAGCGGCACTCACCCGGTCGGAGACCGGCGACTTTAACAAAGCCGGCGATGAGATGCTTTTTTCAGGTGACTTTTTCAATAATACCCTGGGGCTGAAAAATGCGGGCGGGTCCAGCCAGGGCGAACAGAATGCCGTGTTTACGATGAACGGGCTCGAAACCGAGCGCGCGAAAAATACGTTTGATGTCAATGGAATGAGTATTACGCTTAAAGAAACGTTCACTGAAGCGGACGGTGCGGTAACGCTCGGGTCGGATACAAATACCGACGGCGTCATGGATACGATTAAAGGCTTCGTTGAAGAATACAATAAAATTGTTGAAGAGGTGAACGGGAAGCTCAATGAAAAGGTGAACCGGGATTTTAAGCCGCTCAGCGATGAACAAAAAGAAGAAATGAGTGAAAAAGAAATTGAGCTGTGGGAGGAAAAAGCCCGAAGCGGCCTGCTCCGCAGCGACAGCTCCATATCGAATGTCATGAACAATATGCGCTCCCTTTTATACGAACAGGTGGATGGCACCGATTCTGCGTACAATACGCTCTATTCGATCGGCATTACGACAAGCTCGAGCTACACGGATAACGGTAAGCTTGAAATCGATGAAGACCAGCTGCGCCAAGCGATTGAAGAAGATAGCGAAGGCGTGTACCAGCTGTTTGCAGCGAGCGGATCGACAACCGAAACCCAGGGTCTTGCGCGACGGATGAGAGAGACGCTCGACAATGGGGTGTCCGCTCTTGCCGAACGGGCCGGTGGCTACAAAGGCAAGCTGCTGCCGCATCAGTTTACGCTCGGGCGCAACATGGAAAACATTGAGGACCGCATCGCTCAGTTTGAGGACCGGATGGTATCAGTGGAAAACCGGTATTACCGTCAGTTTACAGCGATGGAGCAGGCGATGAGCCGCGCGAATTCACAGTCCAACTACTTGATGCAGTTTATGAACAACGGTCAGTAAGACAGCACCTTCTTGAGGAGGAAGAAAACATATGAGTTTTAACCAGGCACAGGCAATGTACCAGCAGGCAATGAAGCAGACGGCCGCACCGGATAAAGAGAAGCAGCAGAAAACATTCAGCCCAAAACAGGCAGCACCTGCTCCGAAGCCGGCGCCGGTCAAAGCTAACCCTTACCAGCAGCAGGCGATGCAGACCGCCTCGCCGGGAGAGCTCACGCTTCTTTTATACAACGGCTGTTTGAAATTTCTTCAAAAAGCGGAAAAAGCGATGATCGAAGGAAAGGTCGAAGAAAAAAATAAGCTGATGATCCGGGCGCAGAATATTATCGGTGAGCTGATGATTACGCTGAAAACGGACAGCGAGCTTGGCAGCAGCATGATGCAGATGTATGACTACATGTACCGCCGGCTGATCGAAGCCAATGTCAGTAATGACACCGGTGCTCTGCAGGAAGTGTACGGCCTTGGCGAAGAGTTTCGCGACACATGGAAGCAGGCGATGCAAAAGGACCGGGAGAGCCGGTTCCGTGAAGGCGGCCGGGCGTAATGAGTGTAGTCCGTGAACTGTATGTCACCACCCGAAAACTATACGAAAAAGTAACGCAGCCCATGCCGGATAATGAACAGCCGAGGGATGAGTACATTGAGAGCGTGGATCTTTTTCTGCAGGCAAGGGACCGGCAGCTGAAAGACCTGCAGCCTGTGGAGGAATGGTCAGAGGCCGAGCGGCAGCTCGGGGAAGAAACGGTTAAAATGAACCGTTATATTGACGTCCAGCTTGGCAATTGGAAACAGGTGATCCAGGAAGAGCTGCAGGGGACTCGTCACAAACGCCGTCATATGGGGAAGTATGAACAAAAGAGTGCGACAGCGTCCGCTTATTTTTTCGACAGCAAAAACTAGCATACAAAACCTTCAGGCCCAGTCCTGAAGGTTTTTATGTGTATGAGTGCCTGGATTATGTTATAAACGGCTTAAAGGATAAAAAAGGGGCAGGTAACGATGAGCGAGCATCTCCGCCGGGCGGAAGCAACGTTTCTCCAGCAGTACAGTGACTGGCTGGAGATGGTGCAGGAAAGCATGGTACAGGTGACGGGCTTTTACCGGGAAGGGTTTGAAGAAAACGGGGACCGGCTGCTCGACAGCACGACCAGAGAATCCTCGCTGTTTTCCTCGCAGACAGTGACGATGGCGTATCTGTTTGGACAGGAGGAAGAATGGAAGCAGGATCTGGAAGCCTTCGAGCAGGCAACCGAAGAAGTGCGGAGCCTGATAGAAGCAGAAACGATGGGCAGCGCCGAGAAGATGCGATACGTCGCCTCGGTATATATGCCGGTGCTTGAACGCTGGAAGCTCCGGGTGACATCGCTCACACGCAAATAAACAGGCAGGGATACGGCTCCCTGCCTGTTTTTATTCGTCACTGCCCTGTTCGGAAAGAGGAGGCAGCCCAAGCCTCTGTTCAAGTGTCGGCAGAGACCCGTGCTCAATAATCCAATTCGAAGGCTGACGGTCAGGATACATGAGCTCGGAAATACTCTGCCCTTCAATCTGGCTGAACCGCTCACCTTCCTCCCACTCCTGAAGGTTTTCAAAGTTCAGCTCCTCCGCCGTAGCGACGACATTGGAGGGCGCGCTGATCGTCTGCTCATTGTTTATCTCATTATAGGCAAACGTGAGGGACTGGGTGGAGGAAGTAGTCTGTGGGCTCTGACTGTTATTCATGGCAATTTGAAAATCTGCCTGAATGCTTTTTGTCTGCATCGAGTCTTTATCAATAGTAATAGTGTAGAGCGTATCCTCCAGGCTTCCGGTAAACAGCATATCGTCAATTAAGCTGTCAAAGTCTTCGTTAGTGAAGCCGACCGTGCTTTTAACGAGCTCACGCATTTGATCGGAACGGCCACGTGCCTCAATCACATATTCCGATTCCTTTTCCTCCAGCTGAAAATCTGCAGCATAGGCCTCGACCAGCTCCAGCACAGCCGCCGGTTCACCGATGGACTGGCTTGAAGCACTCAAATCGCCGGTGAATTCATCCGGATACTTGATCCACTTTTCTTCTGCAGAATCATAGGTGAAGAAGCCTTCGGCCGTCAGGTAGCGCTCGATTTCCTTTGGCTCCTGGGCGGTCGTCTGCAGTGTCGAAGACTCATGGTAGGCAAACGGGTCGGTACCAACATCTACGCGGGAGGTAAGTTCATTGGTGACCGGGTCTTCCTGGGCCGTGCCGATTGTCTGGTCCATGTTTATATCTATAGAATAACGGTTTAATTCGTGCATATAGTCAATACTTTCAGAAAGAACCTCATCAGAAGCCGGTTCCTCATCTGAAGCTTGGTTTTCCGTTGGATCTGGTTCATTGTCAATGGATGAACATCCTATCGGAAGGACGAGACTTAAAGAAACGAGAAGTACGCCAAATGACTTCCTCATGGAACCTCCGACCTCCATCTAAAATTCGTTTTACATATTTTCTAAGAATACCACACTTTTACACAAAAAAGAATAAGACCTGGTTCATGGTTGTCTTCCACCGCTTTCCAGAGAGGGGAAGTGGCGAAGGCTGCCTGAAGGAAAGATCTGTGAAAAGTAAGAGATCATAAGAAAGAAACCCGGCGGATGCCGGGCTTCTGGTGCCCGGGGCGGCCGCTTAGACAAGGGGAGCGGCGCCCGGGCGGACAGAACAGTGTGGGAGGTTGCTGCTGTCAGAGGTATAAGGGGAAATATGTAGAAGAGTGGGCAGCCGAAGTGCTGCTGCCTGGTACTATCATATGTCCCGGCACACCGGAATACAAGGGGGCGCGCCCGTTTAGGCTTTATTTTAAAATAGGAATGCTCTCACGTGTCCTATTCTAAAATAGGCTGCGGCCGATTTATGAATGAGCAGAATAATAATTGGAAATTGCGGGTATAGAACGAACGATGCATATTCCGTATGAAAGGGAGTAATGATTGTATGTTTGGAAAAATATATATTAATGGCGAATGGAAACAGGCAGACGAAGGCACCATTGACGTTGTGAATCCGGCAAACGGGGAAGTCGTGGGGGAAACCGCAAACGCAGGCGAAGCGGAAACGAAGGAAGCAATCAATGCTGCCCATGAAGCATTTGATTCCTGGTCGAAGACGACGGCGTACGAGCGCGCAGACATTCTCCGCAAGATTCACGGCCTCATGATGGAGCGCCAGGATGAACTCGGGGAGCTGCTCACAAAGGAAATGGGCAAACCACTGGCGGAGGCCAAAGGGGAAGTGGCCTATGCGGCTTCTTTCATTGAATGGTATGCGGACGAAGCGAAACGGGTCTACGGCGAGACCATTCCATCCGGCTCGGAAAACAAGCGGCTGATGGTCATTCACCAGCCCGTCGGCGTTGTCGGCGCGATTACGCCGTGGAACTTCCCGCAGGCGATGATCACGCGTAAAGTAGGACCGGCCCTTGCCGCAGGCTGCACAATCGTACTGAAACCGGCAAAGAATACGCCGCTGTCCGCCGTGCGTTTCGTGGAGATCTGCGAAGAAGCGGGCGTGCCAAAAGGCGTTATCAACCTGGTGACCGGCCAGAGCTCGTCAGCGATCGGCAATGAATTGATGTCGAACGAAAAAGTCCGCAAGGTCACCTTTACCGGCTCCACCGAAGTCGGAAGCAGCTTAATGGAGCAGGGTGCGCAGGATATTAAAAAGCTGTCGCTTGAACTCGGCGGCCATGCGCCGGCACTCGTCCTGGACGATGCGGACATCGACAAAGCGGTCAACGGTGTCGTAGCGTCGAAATTCCGTGCGTCGGGACAGACGTGCATCTGCGTTAACCGTGTGTACGCCGATGAAAAGGTATATGAAGAGTTTGTCGAAAAATTTGCGGATGCCTGCAAGGATCTGAAGGTCGGCGACGGCATGGACGAAAACGTAAAGGTCGGCCCGCTGATTGATAAAGACGCTTACGACAAAGTCGAGCGCCACGTGCAGGATGCCGTCGATAAAGGCGCGAAGGTTGTAACCGGCGGCAGTGGTTTTGAAAAGGACGGCGGCTACTACTTTGAACCTACCGTGCTCCGCGACGTGAACCATGACATGATCATCATGCACGAAGAAACGTTCGGACCGGTTGCGCCGGTGCAGAAAATCACGAGTGATGAAGAGGGTGTCAAGCTCGCGAATACCACGCCGTTTGGTCTTGCTTCCTATTTCTTTACTGAAAACATGTCCCGGGGCATGAAAGTGGCTGAAGGACTCGAATACGGTATTGTTGGCTGGAACGATGGCGGACCATCGGCTGCCCAGGCGCCGTTTGGCGGCTGGAAGCAGAGCGGGGTCGGACGCGAAGGCGGCCGTCAGGGCATCATGCCGTTTCTCGAAACCAAATATATTTCAATGGGATTATAATAGAAACAGAGGCTGCGCCGGACCGTTCCGGCGCAGCTTTTTTTATACTGAGTTCCAGATTAAGCTGCCGGTTACATTTAAAAGGGTTTTATCTGTTTCATAAGTCCTGAGACCCTGTTGTTATGGCATGTTCTTTTCACTTTTTAAAAAAATTTTGTTGTTTGAAAAGGATTCCGCAAAAGGAATATAGAAAGTAGACACATAACGATAAGGAGGGGTTCACTTGATGAACTTTAACATTCGCGGGGAAAACTTAGAGGTGACTCCAGCTCTTCGAGGTTACGTAGAAAAGAAAGTGAGCAAGCTTGAACGTTACTTTGATACAACCCCTGTGGCGGACGTCCATGTGAATATGGAAGTTCAAAACAGCGAGAAAATTTTAGAAGTGACCATCCCTATGCCGCAGCTGCTTCTCCGGGCAGAAGAGACGCATACGGATATGTATGCGGCGATCGATCTTGCGACGGACAAGCTCGAACGGCAGATTCGAAAATATAAAACAAAAGTAAACCGCAAGTTCCGCCAAAATGGCAAAACATCGGAAGTATTTAAAGCTAATATTGAAGAATTGAACGAAGAAATTGCCAATGGTGGGGTAAAAGAAGCTCCGTTAACTGATGAAGTGACTGAAGAGGACGACTCCCTTGAAATCGTCCGGACCAAACGGTTTAATTTAAAGCCGATGGATACGGAAGAAGCTATCCTTCAGATGGATATGCTGGGCCACAACTTTTTCGTCTTCGCTAATTCTGTCAGCGGTGACACCTCAGTCGTGTACAAACGTCGGGACGGGCGCTACGGGCTGATTGAGCCGGAAGAATAATTATATGAATCAACAGGCCCTGCGCGGGTAATGCGCAGGGCTTGTTTTAGTTTCGCCGGGAGCACGGGTACTCGTTGTAACAATAACGGAATACTGTTAAAATGTACGGTGATGCTTAGAAATACAACGATTCATTTATATATGCAAAACGACAGATAAATAAGGCCCCGGGCCCCCTATTAACATTTAAAACAACTATGCGCGTCAATCGTATTTCGGCTAGATGGTACGAAAGAGAGGACGATGATTAAACCATGAGAGGTTTATTGAAGAAAGTTATTGGAGATACAAATCAAAAATATGTAAAAAAACTGGAGAAGAAAGCGGAAAAAATTGAGGTTTTTTATGAAGATATCCAGGCTTTGAGCGATGAAGACCTTGCCCGTAAAACCGAAGAGTTTAAAGAACGCTATCAGCAGGGTGAAAAGCTTGAACAGCTGCTTCCGGAAGCCTATGCAGTTGTTGCAGAAGCGTCGACACGCGTAATGGGAATGACTCCCTTCCGCGTACAGCTGATGGGTGCCATCGTGTTAAACGACGGCGATATTGCGGAAATGAAAACCGGGGAAGGGAAAACCCTGGTCGCAACCATGCCGGTCTACTTAAACGCCATTACCGGCAAAGGCGTGCACGTTGTGACTGTCAACGACTATCTGGCCAAGCGTGACAGCGAAACGTTAGGGGAGCTTTACCAGTTCCTCGGATTAACCGTCGGCCTGAATTTAAAGGATATGAGCAAGGAAGCGAAGCGGGAAGCCTATCTGGCTGACATTACGTACGGAACCAATAATGAGTTTGGCTTTGACTACCTGCGGGACAATATGGTTCTGTACAAGGAACAAATGGTCCAGCGTCCTCTTCATTTTGCCCTCGTCGACGAAGTCGACTCGATTTTGATCGACGAAGCAAGAACGCCGTTGATTATTTCGGGCTCAGTGGAACAGTCGACCAAGCTTTACGCAGCGGCTAACGTATTTGTGAGCCGTCTGAAGGAAGAACGGGATTACACGATCGATGAAAAAACCAAAACGGTTCTTCTGACTGATGAGGGTGTTACCCGGGCGGAAAAGGCGTTTCAAATAGAGAATTTGTATGACCAGCAGCACGTGCAGCTGCTGCACCATATCAATCAGGGGTTAAAGGCCCATGTGACGATGCACCGCGATGAGGACTATGTGGTGCAGGACGGCAAAGTGGTCATCGTGGACCAGTTTACCGGACGTTTGATGGCCGGCCGCCGGTACAGTGAAGGCCTCCACCAGGCCATTGAAGCGAAGGAAGGCATGCGGGTGCAGAAGGAAAGCATGACGCTCGCATCAATTACGTTCCAGAACTACTTCCGGATGTATCAGAAGCTCGCCGGGATGACCGGTACTGCGATAACGGAAGAAGAAGAATTCCGCAATATTTACGGCACAGACGTTATTTCGATCCCAACGAACAAGCCGGTTGTCCGCGAAGACAAATCCGATTTGATCTTTAAGACCCGGGAAGCAAAATACCGGGCGGCAGCCGAAAAAATCGCTGAATTGTACGAAACCGGCCAGCCTGTTCTAGTCGGCACGGTAAATGTGGACACATCAGAGCTGATATCACGGTATCTCAAAAAGAAAAACGTACCGCACAACATTCTTAATGCGAAAAACCACGAAAACGAAGCGAAAATCATTGAAAACGCCGGCCAGCGCGGTGCTGTTACTATCGCGACCAACATGGCCGGGCGCGGTACCGATATCAAGCTTGGGGACGGAGTAGCGGACCTCGGCGGACTGTTTGTCATCGGCACCGAACGGCACGAAAGCCGCCGTATCGACAATCAGCTCCGTGGCCGTGCCGGACGTCAGGGGGATCCGGGTGCTTCCCAGTTTTATCTGTCCATGGAGGATGAACTGATGCGCCGGTTCGGCTCTGATAACATGCGCGGCATGATGGAGCGCCTTGGCATGGATGAGGATCAGCCGATCGAAAGCAAGCTGGTCACCCGCGCAGTGGAACAGTCGCAAAAGCGGGTGGAAGGATCCAACTACGACTCACGGAAGCAGATTCTGCAATACGATGACGTTATGCGCGAACAGCGTGATATTATTTATGCCCAGCGGATGGAAGTGCTCGAGTCGGATAATCTGCGTGACATTGTGCTGCGTATGCTTGAATCCACGGTGAAAAACATCGTTGCAGCCTACACCCCGGTGGAACAGGTGCCGGAGGACTGGGACCTTGAGGGCATGCTTCACTACCTGAACACGACCGTACTGAATGAAGGCGATTTGACAGAACAGGACGTTAAAGGTCTTGAACAGGAAGAAGTTATCGAAAAGGTATGGGAAACAGCAAAAGGTAACTACGAAGCAAAAGAGCAGGAATTTGACGAAGAATCCATGCGTGAATTCGAAAAAGTACTGCTCCTCCGGTCGGTGGACCGGAAATGGATGAACCATATCGATCAGATGGACCAGCTCCGCCAGGGTATTCACCTGCGGGCCTACGGCCAGAATGATCCGCTTCGGGAGTACAAATTCGAAGGCTTTAACATGTTCGAGGATATGGTGGCGTCAATTGAAGAAGAAGTCGCTACGTACGTAGTCAAATCGGAAGTAAACGAAGAGAACCTGCAGCGCCAGGAAGTCGCTAAAGGAAAAGCAGTGCGCCAGGACGAGCAGGAAGCAGAAGAAGAGCAGCCGAAAAACAAAAAGAAATCAGCGCCGGCAAACGGCAACCGGAAAATGCCGGTGCCGAACAAACGGTAATAAGAAACGAAAAACGGGAAGGACAGGCCCCGAAGTGCTCAGCTTCGGGCTTTTTCCTTGCCACCTACATTCAGAAAGGGGATTTCTTACATGGATATGGCAGAAATTCGAAACGAACTTGAAAATATGGCTAAGCGATTAGCGGACTTCAGGGGGTCTCTTTGACTTCGATGCCAAGAAGGAGCGCATCAGCGAACTCGAAGAAAAGATGACCCACCCCGGCTTCTGGGATGACCAGGACGCCTCCAAAAAAGTTATTGATGAAAATAATGCGTTAAAAAATATTACTGAAGGCTATCGTGTGCTTGAAGAGCAGCATGAAAATCTTGAGGTTTCCTATGAGCTTGTGAAGGAAGAAGACGATGAAGATTTAAAGGAAGAGCTCGAATCAGGCACGAAGCAGCTGAAAAAAGATATTAACGATTTTGAACTGCAGATGCTTCTCAGCGAGCCGTATGATAAAAACAACGCCATCCTGGAGCTGCACCCCGGCGCCGGCGGCACGGAATCCCAGGACTGGGCGTCCATGCTGCTTCGGATGTACACCCGCTGGGCGGAAAAGAAAAACTATACGGTGGAAACCCTGGATTATCTTCCCGGGGACGAAGCCGGCCTGAAAAGCGTCACCATGATGATAAAGGGCTACAATGCCTACGGCTTTCTGAAAGCGGAAAAAGGGGTGCACCGGCTCGTGCGGATTTCCCCGTTTGACTCCTCCGGGCGCCGGCACACCTCATTTGTCTCCTGCGAAGTTATGCCTGAAATGGAAGACTCCGTGGAGGTAGAAGTGCGGACGGAGGATTTGAGAATCGATACGTACCGTGCGAGCGGTGCCGGCGGTCAGCACGTAAACACGACGGACTCCGCCGTGCGGATCACCCACCTGCCGACAAACATCATCGTTACCTGTCAAAACGAACGGTCCCAGCTGAAAAACCGGGATCAGGCGATGAAAATGCTGCGGGCGAAGCTGTACCAGCGCCAGATTGAAGAACGTCAGCAGGAAATGGATGAGATCCGCGGAGAACAGAAAGAAATCGGCTGGGGAAGCCAGATCCGTTCCTACGTTTTCCATCCGTACAACATGGTAAAAGACCACCGGACGAATGTGGAGATGGGAAACACGCAGTCAGTGATGGACGGCAATCTTGACCCATTCATCGATGAGTACCTGCGTGCAAGCATGAAAGTATAACAGAGGGCACAATCAGCAGCCTGCGTTCGCGCAGGCTCTTTTTACGTCAAATCAAAAGGAGGAAGTGTAATGGTAAACCGAAGAAGAAAACCAATGTCAAAAACGGCGCTGAAATGGGTCAACGGGTTCCAGATCTTTATCGGAACGGCTGTGGTGGCTGTTTCATATAACGCTTTTTTACTGCCGAACTCGATCGCCTCCGGAGGGGTAAGCGGTTTTGCGACCCTGCTGGAGGCCTCACTGAATGTAGAACCGGCTATAACGATAGGGATCACCAACGTCCTCCTTTTCATTCTCGGTCTCCTGCTTCTTGGAGGCCTCCAATACGGGGCAAAAACGATAATCGGAACGCTGTTTTTGCCGTTTATTGTTTATTTTACGAGGAACTGGGACATCGGTATTGATGATCCGCTGCTTGGCGCGTTGTTTGGTGGAATCGGAGTGGGCTTTGGGCTCGGACTGGTGTTTCGGGCCAGTGCTTCGACTGGAGGCACGGATCTTTTAGCTCAAATCATTCATAAATACGCCGGGGGGACGCTTGGTACATCGGTCTTTATTATGGACGGACTGATTGTTACGGGCTCGGCATTCATCTTTGGCCTGGAATTCGCGCTGTATGCCCTTATTTCGTTATTTGTTACGGGTAGAACCATTGATGTTGTGCAGACCGGCCTGGGCTATGCCAAGGTGGCATTTGTGATTACAAAGCATGAAGAAACGGTGCGTAAATCTATTTTAAAAGAAGTGGACCGAGGGGTAACCAAACTCGAAGGACGCGGAGGCTTTACCAATGATGCGCGTCCAGTGCTGATGTGCGTCGTCAACCGTGGGGAGGTTACCCGACTGAAGCGTGTGATCCAGCTGCAGGATCCCGAAGCCTTTGTGGTCGTCAGCAACGCTTCGGAAGTGCTTGGCCAGGGATTTGAGAATCAGGGGAACTCTGTGTAAAAAAGCGGAAGCGCCAACATTGTGTTTCAGAAACACAGAAGTTCATGCTACACTAAAGAAAAGCGCAGAGCGTTCGTTTATCACCCGGGACGGCTCGCCGTTTTCAATCGGATTGGGACGAAGTCGCAAACGATTTGAAAATGCGAATGGACTCGGGTGGTAACGCTCGGAGCTGGACAGTAAGAAAGGTGGAGCCACCCTGAACAGCTGGGTGACGGAACTGGACAAAAAGAAAAGCGTAGAGCGTTCGTTTAAAAAAGGAAGTTCGATGAAGGGTGTCACGGTTGTGACACCATCGAACTGACCTGCTTCGCAGGCCCCGGGACGGCTCGCTGTTTTGATTCGGGGAAAGCAGCCTGTGCAGCTGATTCCTCTTTCGTATAGTCTGGGATTTGATTATGACTTTAATAAAGCTGGAGTGAAATAGATGAAGAAAAACATCAAAGTGACGGCAGCAATTCTGGTCACAGCAGCGGCAGCCGGGACCGGGGGTGCAGCCGTAGGTGCTTCTGTCTGGGGAGGAGATTCGGGAGCGTCCTCCTCCGCCTTGTCCGAATCCGGTTCGGACAGTGGAGCGCAAAACGTGTCAGAAGAGGACTTAAACAAAATCAGTTCAGTGTATGATCTGATTGACTCCGAATACATGAGAGAAGTGGACGATGATGCGTTGGTGCAGGGGGCAATCGAAGGAATGATCGGAGAACTCGATGACCCTCACTCCAGCTACATGAGCGAAAGCACAGCACAGGAATTCACGCAGTCGCTGGATTCGTCCTTTGAAGGCATCGGAGCTGAAGTAAATAAATCCGGGAACGCAGTAACGATCGTTTCTCCAATTGACGATTCCCCGGCAGAAGCCGCCGGCCTGCAGCCGAATGATGATATTTTGGAAATTAACGGAGAAAGCACAGAAAACCTTGAACTTAATGAGGCAGTTCTGAAAATCCGGGGAGAAAAAGGAACGAATGTAAATCTCACTGTCCAGCGTGGAAGCAGCGAGCCCTTTAATGTTGAAGTGGAGCGCGATGAAATTCCGATCGAAACCGTAGAGGGTGAAGTGATCGAGCAGGATGGCGAAAGCATCGGTTATCTGAATATATCGTCATTTTCTGAAAATACAGCCAATGAGTTCGAAACCCAGCTCGAGCAGGTGGAGAGTGAAAACATTGACGGACTGGTGATTGATGTCCGGGGAAATCCGGGCGGTTATTTGAATGCGGTGGAGGATATCGGCAGCATGATTATTCCTGGCGGAGAGCCGATAGTTGAAATTGAAGACCGTGAAGGTACGATTTCAGAAGTGACTTCTTCTTTAGAGGAGAACAAGGATTATCCGGTAGTTGGCGTGGTTGATCAGGGAAGTGTATCTGCTTCTGAAATTCTGGCAGCTGCAATGAAGGAGGCCGGAAACTTTGAGCTGGTAGGGCAGACAACCTATGGCAAAGGAACGGTTCAGCAGGTGATGGAGCTAGATGATGGAAGTGACGTGAAGCTCTCTGTCTCTAAATGGCTGACGCCGGAAGAAAACTGGATTAATGAAGAAGGCGTGGAACCGACCATTGAGCAGGAGCAGCCCGATTATTTCCAGGCATCTATTTTATCCATTGATGAAGCCCTGGAGCCGGATACGACGGGTGAAAATATTGCCACTGCACAGACGCTCTTAAAAGGAGCCGGGTTCGATCCGGGACGTGAGGACGGGTACTACAGCGAAGAAACAGAAGCGGCAGTACAGGATTTCCAGGAGGAACAGAAGGATCTGGAAGCCACTGGGACGCTGACGCCGGAAACAGCAGACGCGCTGAATGATTTAGTGCTTGAAAAAGTCCAGAACAGAGACAATGACAAGCAGCTGCAGCGCGCGCTTGATACAGTCACAGAGCAATAAATGAAGGCTGGATGATGCCGGTGGCCGGGTTCTGCCCGGTCCGAAGAAAAGGGGGAAATAGTGGATGCAGGGAATAATCGGTGAAATTGGTCCTGCGTTAGCGTGGTTTTTTCTGAACCCGCTGACTTACATAATGATAGCAGCCATGCTTATGATTGGTTATCTTCGGGTGAAAAGAGAACGAAAAATGTTTCATGCAAAAATGTATCCAATGCTGATGGAATTAACAATGAGTGTTATTCCGGCGATAGTAATCGCTGCTTTTGTCTCGGTCATCACCATTGTTACGGGCATTTCACTGCCTCTTGGAGCAGTCCTGCTTGCGATGGTGATCAGTGCCCTGCTGGCAGTGTCAGGCCTGCACCGCTGGCTGACCGCTCTGCACGTATGGGGTACGGCATTTTTAGCCGCTCTGGCGCTTGATGCTGTCGGGATCACAGTACCATTTTTCTCTGTGGGAGCCTGGCTCGGAAACGGCTTTGATGCTTTTTCTCTGATGGTCTGGCTCGCAGTGCTCACGCTCGCGGAAGGAATACTGATTGTCTGGAACGGTACAAGGTTTTTTTCTCCCCTTCGGACGGTCAGCCGCCGCGGCAAGCCGATTGGCGGCCAGATTACGCACCGTATCTGGATGCTCCCGGTATTTCTGTTTATCCCGGGAAGTGCTGTTGAAGCGGGAGGCTGGTGGCCGCTCCTTCCGGGCGGAGCTGCTTTTTCCCTTCTTTTGCTTCCGGCAGTGATCGGCATACGTATGAAAACCTTCGACCGTCTGGCATCTGTACAGGTGCGGTCGGCCGGCTGGTGGGTCGTGCGAATCGCTGTTCTTGCCGGCGCTGGTGCAGCACTTGCTTATTTTTACAGTGGATGGATTATTCCAGTAATTGCGGCTGTCCTGATTCTGCTGCGGGAATGGGTGACCATTGCGGCCGGCAGTTCAGCTAAAAGCAATTTTCTGTACACTCTCCGCAGCGAAGGAATATCTGTACTCGCTGTTTTGCCGGAGTCTCCGGCAGACCGGATGCATATTAAAGCAGGTGAAGTCATCCGGCGGGTGAACAGTGAAAAAGTATATGATGAAGCGAGCCTCTACCGGGCGGTGCAGAAAAATTCCGCCTACTGCCGGCTGGACGTGGAGGATATTAACGGAGAGCTCCGCCAGGCGCAGGCAGCGCTTTACAGCAATCAGCACCATCAGCTTGGAATATTAATGATCAATAAAGAACGAACGGCACCGGAAAGCATCCATACGGCCCAGTAAAACAGAACCCTCTGCCGGGTTCTGTTTTTTGTATAGGTCGGGGAAAATGTCATTTTCTTTGCATTTACAGGGGAGTGGAGTACAATAATAATAGCGAATATACGTTCGTTTTTGTGTTGTTTCTTTCCAATCTTCACGTGGTATAGTAAATAGACATATGACCGGAACGCAGACAGGAAGTGAGGGACTAATATGAACGAAACATTTGAACTGGCGAGTAGATATAATCCGGCCGGCGACCAGCCGCAGGCGATTGAAAAGCTGGTTCAAGGGTTAAAGGACGGAAAAAGATACCAGACGCTGCTTGGGGCGACAGGGACCGGGAAAACGTTTACAGTATCCAATGTGTTAACAGAAGTGAACCGGCCGACGCTTGTTATGGCGCACAATAAGACGCTTGCCGGGCAGTTATATAATGAATTTAAAGAAATGTTTCCAAATAATGCAGTAGAATATTTTGTGAGCTATTACGACTACTATCAGCCGGAGGCCTACGTACCGCAGACAGACCAGTTTATCGAAAAAGACGCGAGCATTAATGATGAAATTGACAAACTAAGGCACTCGGCGACGAGCGCCTTATTTGAGCGGGAAGACGTTATTATCGTGGCCAGCGTTTCCTGCATTTATGGTCTCGGCTCGCCGGAGGATTACAGGGATCTGATGCTGTCACTCCGGACGGGTATGGAGATCGAACGGGATCAGATTCTCCGGAAGCTCGTGGATATTCAATACGAGCGCAACGACATTAATTTCGTGCGCGGAACGTTTCGCGTGCGCGGTGACGTGGTCGAAATTTTCCCGGCATCAAGAGAAGAGCACTGCATTCGTGTTGAAATGTTTGGCGATGAAATCGACCGGATCACCGAGGTGGACGCTCTGACCGGCGAAGTTATCGGTGAACGTTCACATGCTGCCATTTTTCCGGCATCCCACTTTGTGACGAGGGAAGAAAAAATGGAGCGGGCCATTAAAAATATTCAGCAGGAGCTTCAGGAGCAGCTTGAAAAGTTCCGGGCAAACGGCCGGGAGCTTGAAGCGCAGCGGCTTGAGCAGCGAACCAATTACGACCTCGAAATGATGCAGGAGATGGGCTTTTGCTCCGGGATTGAAAACTATTCGAGGCATCTGACCTTCCGGAATCCCGGAGATGCACCGTATACATTGATTGACTATTTTCCAGATGATTTTTTACTCGTGGTGGATGAGTCCCACGTTACGCTTCCGCAGGTGCGCGGCATGTACAACGGGGACCAGGCCAGAAAGCAGGTGCTCGTGGACCACGGCTTCCGGCTTCCGTCCGCGATGGACAACCGTCCGTTGAAATTTGATGAATTTGAAGGGCGGATCAACCAGGCGATGTTTATTTCCGCAACGCCTGGTCCGTATGAGCTCGAGCACGCTCCGGAAGTCATTGAACAGATTATCCGGCCGACCGGGCTGCTCGACCCGACAGTGGAAGTGAAGCCGATTGAAGGACAAATCGATGACTTGATTGGGGAAATCCATGAGCGGCGGGAGCAAAATGAGCGGGTGCTCGTGACGACGCTCACGAAGAAAATGGCAGAGGATTTGACCAACTATTTAAAAGAGCTCGGTATCCGGGTAAAGTATCTGCACTCGGACATTAAAACGCTCGAGAGGATCGACATCATCCGCCAGCTCCGCCTCGGCCAGTTTGACGTTCTGGTCGGTATCAACCTTCTCCGGGAAGGGCTGGACATTCCGGAAGTGTCGTTGATTGGCATTCTGGATGCAGATAAGGAAGGCTTTCTGCGCGCGGAGCGCTCCCTTATCCAGACAATGGGCCGTGCTGCCCGGAACGACCGTGGGCATGTTATTATGTACGCAGACAAAATGACGCGTTCGATGGACGTGGCGATCAGTGAAACGAACCGCCGCCGCGAGATCCAGATAGCGCATAACGAAAAATACGGCATTACACCGAAAACGATCCAAAAAGAAATCCCTGCCCTCATTCAGGCAACGGTCAGCTCAGAGGATTCATCCGATATTGATAAACCAGCTCTTGATAAAATGAGCAAGACGGAGCGGAAAAAAGTAATTGACCAAATGGAAGACGAAATGAAACAGGCAGCCAAAGACCTGCAGTTTGAACGCGCAGCGGAACTGCGCGATATGGTATTAGAACTTAAAGCGGAAGGATGACCAACGAATGGCAGCAGATAATATTAAGATTCAGGGGGCGAGGTCCCACAATTTAAAAAATATTGATGTGACAATTCCGAGGGACCAGCTGGTCGTCATGACTGGATTATCCGGCTCCGGGAAATCTTCGCTTGCCTTCGACACAATTTATGCTGAAGGGCAGCGCCGGTATGTCGAATCATTGTCGGCTTACGCCCGTCAGTTTTTGGGACAGATGGAAAAGCCGGACGTCGATTCCATTGAAGGGCTCTCCCCGGCGATATCAATTGACCAGAAAACAACAAGCAAGAACCCGCGCTCGACGGTCGGCACCGTGACGGAAATTTATGACTACCTGCGCCTTTTATTTGCACGGGTCGGTACGCCTTACTGCCCGTATCATCATGTGCCGATTACCTCCCAGACTATTTCCCAGATGGTCGACCAGATGATGGCTTATGCTGAACGGACGAAAATGCAGATTCTCGCTCCGGTTATTGCCGGCAGAAAGGGAGAGCATGTGAAGGTGATGGACCAGCTGAAGCAAAAAGGACTGGTGCGTATTCGCGTGGACGGGGAAATGCGTGATATTGGAGAAGAAATCAAGCTCGAAAAAAATAAAAAGCACGATATTGAAGCAGTCGTGGATCGTATCGTCATTAAAGACGGTGTGGAGACCCGGCTGGCGGATTCCCTGGAAACGGCCCTCGAACTCGGGGAAGGGAAGGTGCTGATTGACGTTGTCGGTGAGAAGGAAATGCGGTTCAACCAGCATCACTCCTGCCCGGAATGCGGCTTTTCAATTGGGGAGCTCGAGCCGAGAATGTTTTCCTTTAACAGTCCGTACGGTGCCTGCCCGACCTGTGACGGTCTTGGCAGCAAGCTCGAAGTGGACAGTGACCTTGTCGTTCCCGATCCGGACCGGACACTCCGGGAGCATGCCATCGCCGTATGGGAACCGATCAGCTCCCAGTATTACCCGCAGCTGCTCCGTTCGGCCTGCGATCACTTTAATATTGATATGGATAAGCCGTTTAAAGACCTTCCGGCAGAACATAAGGAAATACTGCTCGAAGGCAACGGCCAGCAGAAAATAACCTTCCGCCACAAGAATGAACGCGGTCAGGTCCGGGAACGCCAGATTTATTTTGAAGGCGTGCTGAACAACGTTTCCCGACGCTACCGTGAAAGCGGGTCGGATTTCACCCGTGAACAGATGCAGCAGTACATGAGCAACAAGCAGTGCCCAACGTGTAAAGGCCACCGCCTGAGCCTCGAGGCTCGTTCTGTGCTGGTTGGAAATATTCACGTCGGGGAGCTGACGGATCTTTCGATTCAACAGGCGTATACGTACGTGGAAAACATCGATTTAACGGAAAAGGAAATGGAGATCGCCCGCCTGATTCTGCGTGAAATCAATGAACGCCTCGGCTTTCTCATTAATGTCGGTCTCGATTATTTAACCCTGAGCCGCTCCGCTGGCACATTGTCAGGCGGGGAAGCGCAGCGCATCCGGCTGGCAACCCAGATCGGTTCGGCACTGATGGGCGTCCTTTACGTCCTTGACGAGCCGTCGATCGGTCTTCACCAGCGGGACAACAACCGGCTGATACAGACGCTGCAGAACATGCGTGACCTTGGAAACACGCTGATTGTCGTTGAACATGACGAGGACACCATGCTTGCTGCCGACCATATCATTGACATCGGTCCCGGGGCGGGCCGCCACGGCGGCAATATTATCGCTGAAGGCACCCCGGAGGAATTGAAGGAAAATGATGCCTCCCTGACCGGTCAGTATTTAGCGGGAAAAAGATTTATTGCGCTCCCGGGGGAACGGCGTAAGCCTTCCGACCGCTGGCTGAAGGTGAAAGGTGCTGTGGAAAACAATTTGAAGCGCACGAACGCGGAGATTCCGCTCGGCCTGCTGAGCGCGATCACCGGTGTCTCGGGATCTGGAAAAAGTACACTGATCAACGATATTTTATATAAGGTGCTTTCGCAGAAGCTTCACCGCGGTAAGCAGAAGCCGGGCGCGCACAAAAGCGTGGAAGGCATCGACCAGCTCGAAAAAGTAATTGATATCGATCAGTCGCCGATCGGCCGGACGCCGCGTTCGAATCCGGCGACCTACACCGGAGTATTTGATAATATCCGCGAGGTATTTGCGATGACCAACGAAGCGAAAATCCGGGGCTACCAGAAGGGACGCTTCAGCTTCAACGTCCGGGGCGGACGCTGTGAGGCCTGTAAAGGCGACGGTATTATCAAAATAGAAATGCATTTTCTTCCGGATATTTACGTCACATGTGAAGAGTGTGGCGGCCAGCGGTACAACCGTGAAACGCTCGAAATCAAATACAAAGGCAAAAATATTGCCGACGTCCTGGAAATGACTGTGGAAGAAGCAGTGGACTTCTTTGAAAATATTCCAAAAATCCGCCGGAAAATCCAAACGTTATACGACGTTGGTTTAGGGTATATAAAACTAGGACAGCAGGCAACGACACTTTCGGGCGGGGAAGCCCAGCGGGTGAAGCTGGCTTCCCAGCTGCATCGCCGTTCCACAGGCAAATCCCTGTATATCCTCGACGAGCCGACAACCGGCCTGCATGTGGATGATATCGACCGGCTGCTGAAGGTGCTCCAGCGGCTTGTGGATAATGGAGATACTGTGTTAATCATCGAGCACAATCTCGACGTCATTAAAACGGTAGATCATATCATCGATCTCGGTCCGGAAGGCGGAGCAGGCGGCGGTAAGATTGTGGCCACCGGCACGCCGGAAAAAGTAGCGGAATCACAGGCTTCCTATACCGGCTATTATTTAAAACCGGTGCTTGAAAGAGAACGGGAGCGCATGGCCAGGCAATGGGAAGCATCGGAAGAGGCGGCCCACACCCCATCATCGTAGAAGAATCGACTGAAACGAATAATATTGTTCTTCGTATGTAATAGGAAGCAGAAGGCTGATAGTCCACGTACCGGTTCTGATATATTACTGAAGGAGGAACATGAAATGGATGAAGAACGTCAGCGAATACTGAAAATGATGGAAGACGGCATTATTTCGCTTGAAGAAGGAGAACGGCTGCTCCGGGCTAAAGGATCAGATGCCTCCTCCGGCCCGCAGACAGACAGCAAGGAACACGGGGAAGGCCACTCCTCCGAATCCCGGAGAAGCGGCGCCTACCGCACAGATAAGAAAGCGGGCAGCGGCCAGAAGAGAAAAAACAAGGAGGATCCGTTTGCGATGCTCTCCGGCTTTTTTGACCATGCGCTTGACCGCGTCAAACGGTTTGACCTCGACTTTAATTTCGGCCCGTCCGTGGATTTCCAGCATACGTTTGAACATGATGAAAGCGACATTCGTTCGCTCGACATGTTTATCCAAAATGGAAGCCTTATCTGTCAGAAGTGGGAAGGGAACACCATCCGTGTTGCCTGCCAGGTAAAAGCTTACACAGAAGAAAGTGAAGATGCAGCCCGGCGAGAGTTTATCGAAGGCACTGAGTTTGACTCCCGGAGCGGAAAGCTCCGCTTTGCTTCAAGGTCCGGCAATTATAAAGTTCAGGCGGTCGTTTATGTGCCGGAAAAATCCATGGATAAAATGGATGTATCCACGTTTAACGGAGACGTCAGAATTGACGGAGTTCAAACAGACAATCTGTACGTTAAAGCAAGCAACGGGGCAATCACAGTACTGCATGCTTCCGCCGGCTATCTGGCAGTGGAAACGGCCAACGGGGCCGTGGAGCTGAAGGAAGGCAGAATCGGCAGCGCCGACGTCAAAACGTGGAATGGCTCGATTCATTACGACGGATCGCTCTCAGATATTGAGGCAGAGGCGCTGAACGGAGCGATTACAGCCCGGTATACGTCACTGAGTGAAAGGAGCCGGGCACTTCTTTCCACTAAGACGGGGAGCATCAAGGTGATTACACCTCGGGATATCCGAACGGAGGGCGTGCTCCGGACAAACGTCGGGAATTACAAGTGTCTGCTCGACAATATCGAAGTAAAAGAAGAAAAAAGCGAATTCATGCAAAAATATTATCAGTTTGTATCCAATCCCGACGCGACTCCAACGCTGAGGCTTGAGGCTTCGGCAAAGACAGGTGCGATAACTGTACAGGATCACGAATAAAAAACTGAAAGGGTGATCAGGTTGGCAAAGAAGAAGTTGTATAAATCCCGTGAAGACCGGAAATTAACAGGCGTGTGTGGCGGATTGGCAGATTATCTCGGCTGGGATTCATCCTTAATACGGATTATCAGTGTGGTGCTTGTTATCCTTCCCGTTACCTCCTGGGTACTGCTGATTTATCTCGTATTAGCCGTGCTTCTCCCTAATGAAGAGGACGCCGTCTCCTGATGGGCTGTTTAGTACCGTTTATTGTTAACACCATTGCATTGATGGTAGTAGCCGGGTTTTTCCCCGGCTTTACTATTGACGGCTTTGGGGCAGCTATAGTGGCCGGTTTGGTGTTGACGCTGATTAATCTCGTGATCCGCCCGCTATTAATTTTTTTCACCCTCCCGCTTTCTGTCGTAACATTCGGCTTGTTTATTTTTGTGATCAATGCGCTGATGCTGATGCTTACGTCGGCGGTGATGGGAGAAGCCTTTAACATGTCCGGCTTCGGTATGGCTTTTCTTGCCGCTGTAGTGATCGCTGTTTTAAATATGCTGATGTACAATCTTTTCGTAAACCCGCTGAGCGGAAGAAAAACATGAGGTTCTTCCGGAGGCCGGGGAAAATAATAAGAGGTAAAAATTGGCCCGCCTGCCGGCGGGTCTTTTTCGTGCAGCAGTGAAACTGAAATCCTCTGGAGCAGGTTCCATCTTCTTTTGAAAACGTGCTACAATAACAACGTACGAAAAGAGAAAGCAAACGCATTCAAAAAACGACAGAGCGATTTTTGAGGGAGGCAGCACGATGGCAAAAGTGACGGCAACGGATTTAAAGGAGCGGTTTCAATTAGAGCTGCTCGCCGGGGAAGAAGGGCTGTACCGGGCGATAACCACGAGCGATATTTCCCGTCCGGGAATAGAAATGGCCGGTTTTTTTACATATTATCCTGCCCGGCGGCTGCAGCTGCTTGGGCGGACAGAGCTTTCTTTTTTTCAACAGCTCCAGGACGAAGAAAAGCAGGAACGCATGGAAAAGCTGTGTACATACGACACTCCGGGCATTGTCATCTCGCGTGGGCTGGTAGCTCCGCCGGAGCTGATTGAGAATGCGGAAAAGACCGGTGTTCCGATCATGCGCTCGCATCTGGCAAGCACGCAGCTGATCAGCCAGCTGACGAACTATCTCGATACGAAGCTGGCCAAATCGACAGCGATGCACGGCGTGCTGGTGGATATTTACGGCATCGGTGTGCTGATTACCGGGGCGAGCGGCGTAGGGAAAAGTGAAACGGCGCTTGATATCGTACGCCGGGGCCACCGGCTTGTAGCGGATGATTCTGTCGAAATCCGTCAGCAGAACGGTGACACCCTTGTTGGCACAGCACCGGAGCTGATTCAGAACCTGCTTGAAATCCGGGGTCTTGGCATTATCGATGTCATGACGCTGTTTGGGGCAGGGGCTGTCCGACCATATAAACGCATCTCGCTGACCATTCACCTTGAGCTCTGGGATGAACAAAAAGCGTACGACCGCCTCGGTCTTGATGAAGAGACGCTCCAGGTGCTCGACACGGAGATTCAGAAGCTGACCGTTCCGGTGCGGCCGGGACGAAACCTTGCCGTTATTATTGAAGTGGCGGCGATGAACTTCCGGCTGAAACGGATGGGCGTGAACACAGCTCAGCAGTTTTCGGACCGGTTAAAACAGATGATTGACGACGGTGATAAAGAAGAATTTTAATTATTATACATTTAGCAGTCAGGAGTGGCAGGGGATATGATTTATTCATCGATGCAGCCGATCGACCGGGTCGCCTTTGAAGTCGGGTCTGTGCCTATTTACTGGTACGGGATTCTCATTGGCCTCGGCGCTCTGCTTGGGTACATTTTAGCTTCCTATGAAGCAAAAAAACGCGGGCTCCCGGAGGATATTTTCGCGGATCTGCTCATTTTTGCCATACCGATTTCGATTATCTGCGCCCGGTTGTATTACGTGATTTTTGAGTGGGGCTATTACGCCCAGAATCCGGGAAGTATTCTGGCGGTATGGGAAGGCGGTCTTGCCATACACGGCGGATTGATTGGTGCCGTGCTTACGGGCATTGTCTTTTCGAAAATCAAACGGGTTTCCTTTTGGAAGCTGGCTGACATTGCCGCACCGAGCATTATTTTAGGGCAGGCGATTGGACGCTGGGGCAATTTTATCAACCAGGAAGCCCACGGCGGCGAAGTGAGCCGATCGTTTTTAGAGGGGCTGCAGCTGCCGGAATTCATTATTAATCAGATGTATATTGAGGGAGCCTACTATAATCCCACGTTTTTGTACGAATCGCTTTGGAATATCGCGGGATTTTTACTTCTTTTAGGACTGCGCCGGGTCAATCTCCGCCGCGGGGAGCTGTTTTTAACGTATGTTATCTGGTATTCCTTCGGACGCTTTTTCATCGAAGGAATGCGGACCGACAGCTTAATGCTGTTTGATACGATCCGGGTGGCACAGCTGATTTCAGTGCTTTTGATCATCGCAGCCGTGAGTCTGATTTTATACCGCAGACAGGCAGGCCTTGCCAAAGCAAGATACTTAAGTAAAGACGGTCCCGGCATATAAGGATAAAAGCGAAAGGGGAAGCCTCATGACCAGATGGAATACACTGCTGTTTGATTTAGACGGCACGCTGATTGATACCAATGATTTGATCATTTCTTCTTATGAACACGTGCTGACGTATTATGCCCCGGACCAATACAGCAGGGATGACATCATCAGCTGGATCGGGGTGCCGCTGGCGGATAACTTTTCAAGCATCAGCAGCAACCCAAGCCAGGTGGAACAGATGATTGACACGTACCAATCCCACAACCTGGCAAACCATGAAACGCTCGTCCGGGAATACGACGGCGTGTATGACACTATTAAAAAGCTGTACGAGCGGGGCTATTCCCTCGGTATTGTAACGACAAAGAGAAGGGAAGCGGCGGTCAAAGGAGCCGATATGCTCGGGCTGCTTCCTTTTTTCTCGACGTTCGTTACAGTGGATGATGTTGAAAACCCGAAGCCGCATCCGGAGCCGCTGCAAGTAGCCATGACACAGCTGAATGCCCGTCCGGAGGAAACCATTATGATTGGGGACAGCCAGTTTGATATTATGGCAGGAAAAAATGCCGGTGTTCACACAGCGGGAGTGGAATGGACCATCAAGGGTGCATCGTTTCTGAAAAATTATGAACCGGACTGGATGCTCACCCGGATGAGCGATCTGCTCGATATTGTCGGGGAACCAGAGGAATGAGAAAAACAGATCGTTATTTCCCGGGTAATAATACCAATGCTCTGTGGCAGATGTACCGTACGGTCCCTTTTTTGAAGGCCTTCAAAAATACGGCGGTTATTGAAGCTTCGCGGGTCGTGCCGTTTGTGTCGGTAAAGCGGTGGATGTACCGGCAGCTGCTTGGAATGGAAATAGGTGAAAAAACGGCGCTTGCGTATAAGGTCATGCCGGATCTCATGTTTCCGGAGAAAATTCATATTGGCAGCAATTCTATTATTGGTTATCAATCGACGCTTTTGACCCACGAGCATTTAATTGATGAATACCGGCTCGGCGATATTGTAATCGGAAACGAGGTTATGGTCGGTGCCAACGTGACTATTCTGCCCGGGGTGACGATTGGCGACCGGGCGGTGGTGGCAGCAGGAACGGTCGTGCATAAAGACGTGCCTCCGCGGGCCTTTGCCGGCGGCAGTCCGATGCGGATAAGAACATAGGCTTCAAGCCGGCTTTTTGAAGGCCGGCTTTTCGCTTTTCTGGAAGCGTAAAAGGCTGATAGGGCAGTGAATATTGTTATAATGAAAGCAGAAAAGGAAAATTGACGGTGTAAAAAAAGATGTGTAAACTATGATTATTCTTTATTTTGTTAGTACATTAGCGAACTAAAGCATCGTGAAGAGAAAAGGAGAGAGAGTATGAGTAAGCTTTTTATGTTTGAAAAGCCGCTTGGGATGCGCGATGCGCTTCCGGGATATTTTCAGACAAAACGGAACGTACAACGGGTCATTAACGATGAATGGGAAAGCTGGGGGTACCTGCCTGTCGAAACGCCGACACTGGAGTATTACGATACAGTGGGGAGCGCGTCGGCGATTCTTGATCATCAGCTGTTTAAACTCCTCGATCAGCAGGGACGGACGCTGGTGCTGCGTCCGGACATGACAGCACCAATTGCCCGGGTGACGGCATCCGGGCTGCAAAAGCAGCATTTTCCCATCCGTTTGGCTTATCATACTAATGTCTTCCGCGCGCAGCAGCTTGAGGCCGGACGTCCGGCAGAATTTGAACAGCTCGGGGTGGAATTGATTGGAGACGGCACTTCAAGTGCGAACGGGGAAGTCGTCTCTCTTATGATTGAAGCTCTGCGAAAAACCGGGCTGACCATGTTTCAAATTACGGTCGGGCACGTCGGGTACGTGAACGCGCTGCTTGAAGAGGTGCTCGGAAATGATGAACGTGCTGATGATCTGCGCCGGTTTTTATATGAAAAAAACTATGTCGGCTATCGCCAGCACGTGGAAAATCTCCCGCTTTCCTCTCTTGATAAGAAAAAGCTGAACAGCCTGCTGCGCCTCCGGGGCGACTGGCGGACCCTGGACGAAGCATTGAATCTGGTTCAGACACCGGCAGCAAAGGAAGCGCTCGAGGAGCTGCAGGAGCTGAAAACGGTGCTTGAACACTATGACCTGTCCGATTACATTAAGCTCGACTTTAACTTATTTATGCATATGAGCTACTACACCGGCATCGTATTTGAAAGCTACGGCAACAACCTGGGTGTGCCGCTTGGAAGCGGCGGCCGCTATGATGAACTGCTGCAGCAGTTTAACCGTCCGGCCCAGGCTGTCGGATTCGGTCTCCGGCTTGATCTGCTGGTCGAAGCTCTTGGCCTTACGGGAGCGGTACCTTCCCAGACGTGTATTTTATTCAGCCCGGAGCGCCGCCCGGAAGCAGTGGAGCACGCGCGTAAGCTCCGCGAAACCGGAAAACGGGTCGTGCTGCAGGATATCCGCGGCGTAGAGGACGTGGATCAGCTGAGCGGGTCCTATGAGGATGTTGTATCCATGATCGGAAAAAAGAAGGAGGGAGCTTCGCATGAATGAATGGCTGACAATCGCGATGCCAAAGGGACGGATTTTCGAAGAAGCGGTGCAGCTTCTACGTAAAGCCGGATTTCCCATTCCTCCGGAATTTGAAGAATCCAGAAAGCTGATCGTCGACGCCCCGGAAGCAAATATGCGTTTTATCCTGGCGAAGCCGATGGATGTGCCAACCTATGTTGAACACGGGGTGGCAGACATTGGGGTCGCCGGCAAGGATACAATGATTGAAGAAGAGCGTGACGTGTATGAAGTGCTGGATTTGAAAATCAGTGCCTGCTACCTGGCAGTGGCCGGTCTTCCAGAGTATGAAAAGTCCGATGTAAATCCAAAGGTGGCGTCAAAGTATCCGAATCTGGCGACGCAGTACTTTAAGCAGCAGGGCGAACAGGTGGAAATTATTAAATTAAACGGATCGATTGAACTGGCACCGCTTGTCGGTCTGGCAGACCGTATTGTAGACATTGTTTCCAGCGGCCAGACGCTGAAGGAAAATGGTTTAATAGAGCTTGAAACGATTGTGCCGATTACCTCCCGGCTGATCGTCAATCCGGTAAGCTATCGTTTGAAGGATACCGTTATTGATGATCTCGTGGAGCGTGTCGCCCAGGTGATAGGAGTGGAAGAACAGGTATGATGAAAGTGACCCCTTTGGATAAATCAGTAACGCTTGAACGCACCATTGAAGGAGGAACCGAAAAGCAGCGGGAATCGGTCTCCTCCATTATTGAAAAGGTGCGGGAAAACGGAGATAAAGGACTCATGGAGCTGACCGAGATATTTGACCGCGTGACCCTCGATGAGCTGTTTGTCCAGCAGGAAGAAATAGATGAGGCGTATAAGCAGGTGGACGATAAAGAGCTCGAGGCGATCCGCAAAGCGATTGAAAACATCCGTGATTTTCATCAGCGCCAGCTCCGGCAGTCGTGGATGGTAACAAAAGAAGACGGGACGATGCTCGGCCAGCGGATTATTCCGTTTGACCGCGTCGGTATTTATGTGCCGGGAGGCAAAGCAGCCTACCCGTCGACTATTATGATGGATGCCATCCCGGCAATCGCTGCAGGTGTGAAAAGCATTACGATGTGTTCGCCTCCCGGAGAGGACCAGCGCCTTCATCCGATGGTGCTCGTCACTGCCAGTGAGCTTGGCATTAAACGTATCGCGAAAATTGGGGGAGCACAGGCGGTAGCTGCGCTTGCCTATGGCACGGAGAGCATCCAGAAGGTGGATAAAATCGTCGGGCCCGGCAACATTTATGTTGCGCTGGCTAAACGCGAAGTGTTCGGTCAGGTGGCGATCGACAGTATCGCCGGACCAAGCGAGATCGTCGTGCTTGCTGATGAAACAGCCCGGGCGGATTATATTGCAGCCGACATGCTTTCCCAGGCGGAGCACGATGAACTCGCCTCGGCTGTACTTGTAACCACCTCGGAGGAGCTCGGCAAAAAAGTGGCGGAAGAGCTTGAGCGTCAGCTGGAGGACCTTCCACGCAAAAAGATTGCGGAAGAGTCTCTTGATAAGCACGGAGCCATTTACTTAACCGAAACGATGGCGGAGGCAGTGGAGGCTGTAAACCGGCTTGCGCCGGAGCATCTGGAGATCATGACCGCCCAGCCGGATAATCTGCTCGGCTCCATCCGTCACGCCGGTGCTGTCTTTTTAGGGCCTTACAGTGCCGAAGCGGTCGGTGATTACTTTGCCGGCCCGAACCACGTGCTTCCGACGAGCGGCACGGCCCGGTTCTCGAGCCCGCTCGGTGTCGATGATTTTGTGAAACGCTCCAGCGTGATTTCCTACAGCAAAGAAGCACTCGAGGAAAACGGGGAATACATTTCTGCGATCGCCCGGATTGAGGGCCTTGAAGCACATGCGCGCGCAGTGGATATCCGGAAGGGGGAGAAGTAGAATGGCAGAACGCAGAGGAAGCGTTGAACGCAAGACGGGAGAAACATCCATCCGCCTGCAGTTTGGCATTGACGGCGAAGGGGACGGGGTCATACAGACGAACGTTCCGTTTATGAGCCATATGCTCGACCTGTTTAAAAAGCACGGCCATTTCTCTCTCGACGTGCAGGCCGAAGGCGATGTGGAAGTGGATGATCACCATACGACCGAGGATATCGGTATCTGCCTCGGCGAAGCCTTCGGACAGGCGCTCGGCGATAAAAAAGGCATTCGCCGCTACGGCCAGGCCAAAATTCCGATGGACGATGCGCTCGCAGAGGTCATTGTGGATTTAAGCAACCGCCCGCATCTTGAATTCCGGGCAGAGCTGCCGGCAGCCAAGGTAGGAACATTTGATACCGAGCTCGTCCATGAGTTTTTGTGGAAATTCGCGGTGGAGGCCCGGATGAACCTTCACGTAGTCGTCCATTACGGACACAACACTCATCATATTATTGAAGCGGTATTTAAAGCGATGGCACGGGCTCTTGACGAAGCAACCCAGCTGGACCCGAGAGTGAAGGGCGTTCCTTCAACCAAAGGAATGCTGTAAAGAAAAGGAGTGGAGCGCTTGTGATAGGAATAATCGATTACGGCATGGGTAACCTGTACAGCGTGAAAAAGGCACTGGAACGACTGGATATTCCTTATTTTGTCTCTGAGCATACGAAGAAGCTTGCGGAAGCGGACGGCCTGATTCTCCCGGGAGTCGGTGCTTTTCGGGACGCGATGAATTTAATCCGGGAAAACGGGCAGTTTGAGTTTATTGAACACTGGGCGGCTGACGGCAAACCGCTGCTTGGCATCTGTCTTGGCATGCAGCTGTTGTTTGAAGGCAGCGACGAACACGGGGAAACAGAAGGGTTCGGCTTTCTGCCCGGGCATGCCCGCCGGTTTTCCGGAAAAGACAGCCAGGGAAGAAGACTGAAGGTGCCGCACATGGGCTGGAACTCGCTTACGTTTCATCAGCCGGACCACCCGCTATTGAAAAACGTAGAGGAAGGCCATGCATATTTTGTGCATTCCTACGTGATTGAAACTGCCGATCCGGACGTTTTGATTGCGACAAGCGATTACGGCGAAACCGTACCGGCGGTGGTTGGCCGTGGCGAAATCATGGGCACGCAGTTTCATCCTGAAAAAAGCAGCAGAATCGGCATTGGTATGCTTGAAAATTTCGGGGCGATTGTCCGTGAAAGGAGTGGGGCCCATGAGTGATTTTATTGTATACCCGGCCATCGATATTCGGGACGGTAACTGTGTCCGCCTTTTTCAGGGCGACTATAATCAGGAGACTGTCTACGGCGATTCGCCGTTTGAGATGGCTGCTTCATTTGCCAAGGCGGGAGCAGCCTGGATTCATATGGTTGATCTTGACGGGGCAAAAGAAAAACGGCGCATCAATCATGCCCACGTGGTCCGTGCTGCACGGGAGCTTGATGTCCGTATCCAGGTCGGCGGAGGGATCCGGACCGAAGAGGATGTGGACTATTACTTATCCAACGGCGTGGACCGGGTGATACTCGGCAGTGTTGCCCTCCAGTATCCAGAGTTTGCACGGGATATGCTTGAAAAATACGGTGGGCGCATCGCTATCGGTCTTGATGCAAGAGATGGGTACGTGGCCGTTAACGGCTGGCTCGACACCTCGGAAGTAACCGCGGTCGAGCTTGGACAGGAAATGGCTGCCCACGGGGCGGAGACATTTATATTCACCGATATATCCACCGATGGGACGATGACCGGACCGAACGTAGAGGCGACAAGGCAGCTCGCAGAAGCGACCGGCGTAAACGTCATTGCTTCCGGTGGCATCGGCACTATGGAGGATGTCCGGAATCTTGCGGAGAAGCGTAACAAAGGGATATCGGGTGTCATTGTCGGAAAAGCGATATATACCGGCAAAGTGGATGTGGCAGAAGCCGTGAAGGAGGTACAGTAATGCTTACGAAACGGATTATTCCATGTCTGGATGTGAAAGAAGGACGGGTCGTGAAGGGCACACAGTTTGTGGAACTGAGGGACGCCGGCGACCCGGTGGAACTCGCTGCGTTTTATGATGAGCAGTGGGCGGATGAGCTTGTGTTTCTCGATATTTCCGCCTCGCATGAAGGACGGAAAACGATGATAGACGTCGTGGAGCAGGTGGCTGCAAGCATTGCCATTCCGTTCACGGTAGGTGGTGGCATCAGCTCGGTCGATGATATGCGCAACATGCTCCGCGCCGGCGCGGATAAAGTGTCGCTTAATACGGCCGCGGTCAAAAACCCAGAACTGATTACTCAGGGGTCCACCTATTTCGGCTCGCAATGTATTGTCGTAGCGGTGGATGCCAAGTACGATGAGTCGATCGGATCCTGGAGAATCTATACCCACGGCGGCCGCACGCCCACCGACTGGGAAGTCGTCGACTGGGTCAAAGAAGTCGCCGCCCGCGGAGCCGGCGAAATTCTTCTGACGAGCATGGATCAGGACGGAGCGAAGACCGGCTTTGACGAGGCGTTGACACGAACGGTCAGCGAAGCAGTGGACGTGCCTGTTATTGCCTCCGGAGGCGCTGGCGCCAAAGAGCATTTTGTGGATGTATTTGAAAAATCAGGGGCGGATGCGGCACTAGCTGCTTCAATCTTTCACTATAAAGAAACATCGATTGAAGAAGTTAAGGCTTTTATCCGGGAGAGAGGAGTCTTAGTACGATGAACGTCGACGAACTAACTTTTGATGAAGCAGGTCTGATTCCGGCCGTAGTGCAGGACGCCGTCAGCAAAGAGGTGCTGACGCTTGCCTATATGAACAAAGAATCGCTGCAGAAAACAATCGATACGAAGGAAACCTGGTTTTACAGCCGCTCCCGCCAGGAGCTCTGGCATAAAGGAGAAACCTCGGGAAACAGGCAGCAGGTGACAGACATCCGGTACGACTGCGACAGCGACGCGTTAAACGTGCTTGTGGAACCGGCAGGTCCTGCATGCCATAAAGGAGACTACAGCTGTTTTTCCCGTTCCCTGCTGTCGGATGAAAAGCAGTCAGCCGACGGCCGGCGGTTTGCGATTATTAATGAACTCGAGCAGGTCATTGCCACCCGCGAGGCGGAAATGCCGGAGGGCGCCTACACGACGTACTTGTTTACCGAGGGCGTGGATAAGATTTTGAAAAAAGTCGGTGAAGAAGCCGGAGAAGTAATTATTGCTTCGAAAAACCGGGATCACGAAGAATTGAGCTGGGAGACAGCTGATCTTCTTTACCATCTGCTCGTGCTTTTGCGGGAACAGAAGCTTCCCCTTGATGAGGTGCTGCGGGTGCTTGAAGAAAGACATCGTTCGTAATAAAGGCTGAGCACAGAAAAGACCGTCCTTCCGGGCGGTTTTTTCTTTGGTCATTCTCCTCCGTGGTTTTTGAATGCTGAAAAAACATGCGGGCTGCTGAGAGTTTTCATGAAGCAGAGGGCGTGTTATAATGTCACAATTGATGTGGAACGTGAAGGAACAAAGAAAAACAAACGAAGGAAGGATGAAAGGAATTGGGCTCAAAACAAAAAAACGAAGACGCAATTATTCCTTTCCTGCAGTCAGGTGAATACTTCTTTCAACGGGGCGTGGTGGCTTATCAGAAAAATCACCTGAAGCGTGCCGTTCTCTTTTTGGAAAGAGCTGTCGAGCTCGAACCTTCCAAGGGATTGTTTCAATGCCAGCTTGCCGCAATATATACAGACATGGAATGGTTTGATCGCTCCAACAACATTCTCGACCGGGTGCTTAAAGAGGTGGAGCCGGAACGCTCCGAATGTTATTTCTTTCTGGCTAACAATTACGCCTTCCAGGGTAATTTTGAAAAAGCAGCGGAAACGGCCGGGTATTATATGAAAATCGCCCCGGAAGGCGACTTTGCAGAAGAAACGAAGGAACTGCTCGAAATGATTAAAGAAAATGAACCAGGTCTTCTGGAGCACCCAGGGGATATGACTATTTATGAACAGGCAGTGGAGCAGGCAGATAGAGGCCGGGTCCAGGAAGCCCGGGAATTGTTTGAAAAACTGCTGAAGCAGGAGCCTGATTACTGGGCGGCTTACCATCAGCTGGCAAAGCTCCACCAGCACAGCGGAGATACCGAGCAGGCGGTGAAGCTGCTCAAAACGGTGCACCAGGAGGGCGCTTACGTGCCGGCGAGCTGCCAGCTCGCCGCATTGTATGAAAGCAAGGGGGAGCATGAGCGTTCGAAGGAAGTAATGAGTGTGCTTACAGCGATCCTTCCGATCGACCGGGAGTCCCTTCACTGGATCAGTGCTGTCTGTACGTACCTTGGCTATTACGAAGATGCCTGCCGTTACGCCCGTCTTTATCATAAACGGTTCGTGATTGAACGCGGATCGGTTGCGTTTTATCATGGAGCGGCGTTATATTTGCTCGGTGAAACGGAGCAGGCGGCCAAATGGTGGAAACAGAACCGTCAGCTCGATCATCCGGAAGTGAAAGAGCTTTACCGGGAATATGAACAGAATATATTAACCGGTCAGAGGGTAAGAGAAATGGTACAGGACGATTTTCAGCAGTAAGCAGAGTACTGGACGCCGAAATGCGGCTGCCATACAATAAGTACAGATGCCATAAGAAAGCGATATTTAAAGTAAGGGGAGTGTCCTTTATGACGGAAGAACGGATTTATGATGTGATTATCGCGGGCGCCGGCCCGGCCGGCATGACCGCGGCGGTGTATGCCTCCCGGGCGGAAATGGACACGCTCATGCTCGAGCGCGGCGTGCCCGGCGGCCAGATGGCCAACACCGAGGACGTGGAAAACTACCCGGGCTTTGACCATATTCTCGGGCCCGACCTGTCGACGAAAATGTTCCAGCACGCCCAGAAGTTCGGGGCGGCGTACGCCTACGGCGACGTCTCCCGCGTCGAGGACGGCAAGGAATACAAAACGGTCTACGCCGGGAACAAGGTGTATAAAACACGCGCGCTGATCATCGCGACCGGCGCGGAGTACAAGCAGCTCGGGGTCGAGGGCGAAAAAGAGCTCGGCGGCCGCGGCGTGTCCTACTGCGCGGTGTGTGACGGTGCCTTTTTCCGCAACAAGGAGATTGTGGTCGTCGGCGGCGGGGATTCCGCCGTCGAGGAAGCGGTGTATCTGACCCGGTTTGCCGATAAGGTGACCGTCATTCACCGCCGCGACGAGCTGCGGGCGCAGAAGATTCTGCAGCAGCGCGCGTTTGTGAACGACAAGATCGACTTTAAGTGGAGCACGGTCGTGAAAACGATCAACGGGGAAAACGGCAAGGTCGGAAGCGTCACGCTGACGGACCTGAAAACCGGCGAGGACTACGACTTCGAAACGAGCGGCGCGTTCATCTACATCGGGCTGCTGCCGCTGAACGGGGCATTTCTCGACCTCGGCATCACGAACGACGAGGGCTATATCGAAACGAACGAGGAAATGGAAACGAAGATTCCGGGCGTATTCGCCGCCGGCGATATCCGGGACAAGTTCCTGCGCCAGATCGTGACGGCGACCGGCGACGGGTCGCTTGCGGCGCAGACGGCGCAGCAGTACGTGGAAGAACTGAAAAACGCGGTCGAAGCATAGGCCCTCCGGCTGAAACGGCGACGCACAGGCGCAGAAAATCATTTCTGCGCCGTTTTTTTAGTGCAAAGAGCAGAAAACGCGGAATACTTTCTTTTGTAAATTGTCTGAACCATCGAAGGATAGTATACTGGAGAAAGGTATATGTGAGGTGGTACACATGCAACGGGTGACAAATTGTTTTTTACAGCAGAACGATCAACTGCTTATGCTCAAGAAACCAAGCTACGATTGGTGGAATGCCCCGGGCGGAAAAATGGAGCCGGGGGAGTCGGTGTATGATTCCGTCCGGCGGGAGTTCCGTGAAGAAACGGGCCTTTCGCTTGAACGTCCGCACCTGCGGGGCATTTTCACCTTTATTACGATGGAGAACGGACTTACAGCGAATGAGTGGATGATGTTTACATTTGAAGCTTTTGGCGCCGGGGGCAGGCTGCTTAATGAGTCTCCGGAGGGCATCCTTGAATGGAAGGAAAAGCAGAAAGTGACGTCTCTTCCCATGGCTGAAGGCGATAAAGCCATTGTCGAGCATATTTTGAATAATAAAGGAACGGTGTATGGTACGTTCCGCTATACGAAGGACCGCCGGCTTTTGGAGAGCCGGTTTGAGCAGTCAACGCCATACTTTATGTAAAAGAGGGATGCGGATTATGGAACAAGAGCGCAAATCGATTCAGGTTGAAATCATTACAGGGATGTCGGGGGCCGGGAAGACGGTGGCCATCCAGTGCTTTGAGGATCTGGGCTATTATTGTGTAGACAATCTGCCTCCTTCGTTGATCCCGACATTTATTGATTTAATTGAAACGACTGAAAACAAAACCGATAAAGTAGCTTTTGTAGTGGATCTTCGGACAAGGGAGTTTTTTGACCATCTGTTTGCTTCCATAGACCAGCTTGATCAGCGCAGAGAGCTCTCAACACATATTTTATTTTTGGACGCAAAGGATCAGGTGCTTGTCAGCCGCTATAAAGAAACAAGGCGGTCGCATCCGCTTGCAAGTGAGGAGACGCCGCTTGAAGGTATTCAGCTTGAGCGGGAGATGCTGCAGGAGCTAAAGGGCCGGGCGCGTCATATTATTGATACGAGCAGCCTGAAACCGAGAGAGCTGAGAGAGCGTATATTAACTGATTATGCTGAAAAAAATCAGTCGGTTTTTAATGTGAATGTCATGTCCTTCGGATTTAAGTACGGAATGCCGATCGATGCGGATTTGGTTTTTGATGTTCGTTTTCTGCCGAACCCTCACTACGTGGAACATTTGGAGCCTAAAACCGGCCTCGAAGAAGAAGTGTCTTCGTACGTGTTAAAATGGACGGATACAAAGGAATTTATTAATAAACTGGTGGATATGCTTGAATTTATGCTTCCGCTGTATAAGCAGGAGGGCAAGTCACAGCTTGTGGTTGCGATTGGATGTACAGGAGGCAAGCACCGTTCCGTAACGCTGGCTGAATATATTGCTTCTTACTTTTCAGGGAAATATGAGACGAATGCCAATCACCGGGACATTGAGGAAGGAAGGAAAAAATAGACGTGGAGGACCCGAAGGTTGTAGTGATGGGCGGTGGCACAGGTATAGGCGTTCTGCTCCGGGGGCTGAAGCAGTTCCCGGCAGACATTACGGCGATTGTGACTGTCGCAGACGACGGAGGAAGCTCCGGGCGCTTACGGAAAGAGTTTAATATTCCACCGCCCGGGGACGTAAGAAACGTACTGGTGGCGCTTGCGGAAGTCGAGCCTTTAATTGAAGAACTGTTCCAGCACCGCTTCACGAGCGGGGAGGGGCTGACCGGTCATTCCCTCGGGAATTTGCTGGTAGCGGGTATGACCTCCATTACCGGAGACTTTGCCAAAGGAATTACAGAGCTCAGTACCGTGTTAAACGTACGCGGCAAGGTTCTGCCGGCCTCCAATCGGAGTATTGAACTGTTTGCAAAAATGAAGGACGGATCCACAGTCTACGGAGAGTCCCTGATCCCTAAAGCCGGCAAGCAGATTGACCAGGTATTTATTCATCCGCCGGATGCTGAAGCACTGCCGGAAACCATTCGCGCCATTGAACAGGCGGATGTCATTGTCATTGGTCCCGGGAGCTTGTTTACAAGCATCATGCCGAATCTGATCGTTCCTGGTATCCGGGATGCCCTTAATCGTTCAGAGGCGCGCAAGGTATATATTTGCAATGTAATGACGCAGCCGGGGGAAACGGACGGCTTTTCGGCAGCCGATCATCTGCATGCCATTGAAAAGCATACAGGAAGCGCTTTTGTGGATACTGTCCTTGTGCATAACGGAGAGATCCCTGCTCCGGTGCTTGCAAACTACGAAAAACAGCAGGCGTTTCCCGTGGAGTGTGATTATGAAAGATTAGAACAGATTGGGTGCCGGGTAGTAACAGATACATTTATGCACTATGACGGCCTTGTTCTTCGTCATAATGCCAAAAAAGTATCTGAAGCCCTGCTTGCCCGTGATTGACAGAAAGGCGGTGAAGATGGATGTCTTCATTTGCGGCTATAACTAAAAAAGAATTAACCCAGATTGAAGTGGAAGATACGAGCGCCAAAGCGGAGCTTGCGGCATTAATCAGGATGAACGGCTCCATTTCATTTGGAAATGGCCAGCTGATTTTAGACGTTTCCACTGAAAATGCTGCCATCGCACGACGGATCTATTCGTTAATCAAGCGTATCTATAAGGATATGGTGATTGAGCTGCTTGTTCGAAAAAAGATGCGTTTAAAAAAGAATAATGTCTATGTAGTCCGGATGGCCGAAGAAACGAAAGAAATGCTGAGTGACCTTGCCATTATGGAAAACGGCTACCAGTTTAACCGTTCGATTGCAAAGGACGTGATTCCGGACACGGACAGCCGCCGGGCGTATTTACGCGGAGCTTTTTTAGCCGGCGGATCGGTTAATCATCCGGAAACGTCCTCGTATCATCTGGAAATTTATTCGATGTATGAAGAGCACAACCGGGCGCTCCGGGAGCTGATGGAAACATTCCGGCTCACATCGAAAAGCCTTGAACGGAAAAAGGGTTACATTCTTTATATTAAAGAAAGCGAAAAAATTACCGAGTTTTTAAATATCATCGGTGCCCACCAGGCTCTGCTGTATTTTGAAGATGTACGGATTATGAAAGATATGCGCAACTCGGTGAACCGCCTGGTGAACTGCGAAACAGCGAACTTAAACAAAACCGTAGGAGCTGCGCTGAGGCAGGTGGAAAACATTCAGCTTGTCCAGGCAGAGGTCGGGCTCGAAAACCTTCCCGAAAAAATCAGGGAAATGGCCATTCTGCGTGTCCAGCACCAGGACGTCACGCTGAAGGAGCTCGGGGAAATGGTGCCGAGCGGCAAGGTAAGTAAATCCGGAGTGAACCACCGGCTGCGCAAGATTGATCAGATTGCCGAGCGCATCCAGGCTGGAAAGCCGCCAATTCCGGAAAAAATTTAATTGCTAAAGGCAGGCGCCTGTGGCAGCAGAGGGTTCTTCTGTTCCTGCAGGCGCCGTATTACAGCAGTCATTAAAGCGCTTGCTTGAAAAACGTTCCAAATTGAATTACGTTATGTGTACATGAAAAGCGGGTACCGGTTGAAGACAGATAGAGAAAGGAAGATAATAACTATGGTCGAAAAAACAGTGGAAGTAAATTTGCGTACAGGGCTTCAGGCCCGGCCGGCAGCATTATTCGTACAGGAGGCAAACCGGTTTCATTCCAATATTTTCCTTGAAAAGGATGATAAAAAGGTAAATGCTAAAAGCATTATGGGCGTTATGAGCCTCGCTGTACGTACCGGCGCCTCCGTAAAGCTTTTAGCTGAAGGAGCGGATGAAGAGGAAGCCGCCGAATCGCTGACGGAATTTATGAAAAAAGAAATGTGAACATAAAAAAGTCAGGATGGCATGACGCCGTCCTGACTTTTTTGTATCCTATTGTCCCATAACCTGGTCAACAAGACCGTATTCTTTTGCCTGTTCTGCGCTCATGAAATTATCACGGTCCGTGTCGCGCTCGATGACTTCAAGCGGCTGGCCGCTGCGGTCTGCAAGGATTTGATTGAGTTTTTCACGCATTTTGATGATGCGGCGGGCGTGAATTTCAATGTCCGTAGCCTGTCCCTGTGTGCCGCCGAGCGGCTGGTGGATCATTACTTCACTGTTTGGAAGGGCATAACGTTTGCCTTCCTGGCCGGCAGTGAGAAGAAAAGCACCCATCGATGCTGCCATGCCGACGCAGATCGTAGAAACCTGGGGTTTAATGTGCTGCATTGTGTCATAAATAGCCATGCCGGCTGTAATGGAGCCGCCCGGACTGTTGATATAAAGAGAAATATCCTTCTCCGGATCGTCGGCTTCAAGGAAAAGAAGCTGGGCTACGATCGAGTTGGCTACGTTGTCATCGATGCCTGAGCCAAGCATAATAATGCGGTCCTTCAGCAAACGCGAATAAATATCGTATGCACGTTCGCCCCGGTTGGTTTGTTCAATAACTGTTGGTATCAAGTTCATGAAAAGCGTCCTCCTTTAATGAAATGTATGCCTACATTCATGGTAGTTGTATGGAAAATAGTTTTTCCTTCCGCGTTGCTGTTATTATCATAACGCTTTGGTCAATTAAGGTCAAATAAAAAGTCTGACCCAATTCCATATGGCTGCACGCCAACTTCCATTCCCTTTATTTTCACAAACATAAACGTCTCGTGCAAATGTTTCACTTCGTTATAAATCGTAATTTAGATGAAAAATCATCTGACAAACAAATAGAATGCCCAAGTCTATTTTTATATAATGACAGTAAGTGAACAAGAAAAAGGGATCGATTCATGAAAGAAAAATATGATATGATGTAAGAAAGCGTTTTCAAAACGGAGGTGGAGATGATGGGTTTAGGGCTTGAATTGCAGCAGAAGCAGGAAATGAGTTTGGTGATGACGCAGGAGTTAAAGCAGGCAATTGCTCTCTTGAAGCTCTCCTCGCAGGAATTATCCGACTATCTGCAGGATGAGGCACTGGAAAACCCTCTAATGGAGTTAACGCTCCCTTCTATAACTGATGGGTCCTCGCTTTCTGCATCCTCCCGGCCCGATGCTCCGGTCCATAATGCGGCATCTGCCGGGGAACAGCTGGACTGGCGTGAGCCGGCGGGAGAAACCCTCGAGGAGGCACTCAGGGAGCAGATTGCCTGCGGCTCTTATAGTGGAACTGAACGGGAAATACTTTTGTTTTTAGCCGGAAGTGTGGACGAGCGCGGGTACTTAGAGGACGTCGAATGGGAGATGGAACGAAAATTCGGCCTGGAAAGAGAAGAAAGCAATCAGTATATTTCGATGCTTCAGCAGCTCGAGCCGGCAGGGGTTGGGGCCAGAAATTTAAAAGAATGTCTTCTGCTGCAGCTTGAACGCTGCCTGGATACAGATCCGTATATTGATCAGGTCGTGGCCGAAGACCTCGAAGCGCTGGGAGCGAAAAAATGGCGCTACCTGCAGCAAAAGTATCAGCTCACTAAAGAGCAGCTCCAGGAAATCTATACATGCCTGCAGAAGCTTTCCCCGTATCCGGGGGAGGCGTACAGGCAGGAGAAAACAATTTCCGTATCTCCGGATGTGCGCGTGGAGGAAATTGACGGAGAATGGGCTGTTACCATTCTGAACGACCGGCTTCCAGAGCTGCAGATGAATGAGAAATACTGGCGCCTTTTAAATCAGGATACCGATGAAGAAGCCAGGCAGTACGCTATGGAAAAATATAAGCAGTTTCTATGGATTGTTAAAAGTGTGGAACAACGCCAGCAGACGCTTCAAAAAGTATCGGAGGTGATCGTCGAAGCGCAGAGCGAGTACCTAAAATACGGCGAAGAAAAGCTTCGTCCTTTGACGCTGCGGGAGGTGGCTGAACAGGCGGATGTGCACGAATCCACCGTTTCAAGGACGACGAGTGGGAAATATATGCAGACGCCTCACGGTCTCATAGAACTGAAGCATTTCTTTTCTTCAAAAATCACCCGCCCGGATGAAGATGCTTCAAGCACTGGAGTAAAAGCTATGATGAAAAAACTGATTAAAGACGAAAATAAAGAAAAGCCTCTTTCAGACCAGAAGCTTGCGGATCTGCTCCAGCGAGAGCAGCAGTGTACGATCTCAAGGCGGGCGGTGGCAAAATACAGAACAGAGCTTCGTATTCCGTCCTCTTCCCAGCGGAAACAGCCGGTGTAGCCAAAATCCTCTCTTCGGAAAAGGGAGGATTTTTATGCATATAATAAGTGGAATCCGGGTAATACAAAAGTATAAGTCAGCATAAAAAACGCGGAGAACATTTGCGTTGATTTTCCAAATATAGATTGCTACAATGAAATTGTGAACAAATCGTTCATTTTTTTATAAAATGAGCGGGACAGAAAATGTCTCTGCGGGACCTTGATTGTCCCGCATGGAACAATAAAGATCAATGATGAGGAGTGGCTTGAAATAAGCTGCTGCCGCAGGTTCGGTGGTGTAGCAGTATGTTACGTGACGTATTGGAGATGCAGAGGAAACTGCAGCCTGATGTACTCGAAACATTAGGGAAAAGGTACCGCATTTTGCAATACATCCGCCTGATGCAGCCGATTGGAAGAAGAACCCTTGCCACTCAGCTATCCACCTCAGAGCGGGTTCTGCGCAGTGAAACTGATTTTTTAAAGCAGCAGGGGCTTATCCTGATTCAAAGCGCAGGGATGCTTTTAACAGAAGAAGGAAATAAACTGCTTGAAGGACTCGAGCATACAGTCAAATATGCTTTTGGGCTCGAGGAGCTGGAGCGGAAGCTGGCAGGTTACTTGTCCGTTCCGAAGGTTATCGTCGTTTCAGGGGACAGCGATGAGCTTCCGGTAGTGAAAAAAGAACTCGGCCGGGCCACGGTACAGCAGATGAAAAACCGTGTCAGCCCCGGGGACGTGATCGCAGTAGCCGGAGGCACTACGCTGGCTTCAGCCGCTGATATGATGGTACCTGACGCAAAGTGGAACAATACCATCTTTGTACCGGCCCGCGGTGGTCTTGGTGAGAAGGTGGAGATCCAGGCCAACACCATCAGCTCTGCGATGGCAATGAAAGCCGAGGCCTCGTACCGGCTGCTTCATGTACCTGACCAGCTGAGCGAGGATACGAGGCGGTCGCTGATGCAGGAGCCCGGAGTGCAGGAAGTGCTTGAGCTGTTAAAATCAGCATCGCTTGTTGTTCACGGCATTGGGGAAGCAAAAACGATGGCCGGGCGGCGGACAACGAGCGCCTCTTTGCGCAGCAGGCTCGAGGAAGAGTCGGCGGTCGCGGAGTCGTTTGGCTATTATGTTAATCAGGACGGAAAAGTGGTGCACCGGGAAAATACGGTGGGCCTGCAGTGGGACGAGCTCCGGCCGGATCAGACAGTGATCACAGTAGCCGGAGGCTCAAGCAAGGCAAAGGCGATTGACGCTTATATGCGCTATCGCCCGAGCAGCATTTTGATCACCGATGAGGGTGCAGCCAAAGCTATGCTGAATCAAAGCAATGCACCGGAGGCAACTGAGTAACAGGCAGAACACCTGCCGCATTATGCTGCAGTAGCTTTCACAATTATTTATATTCCAAGGAGGAAAAATTATTATGGCAACAAAAATTGGTATTAACGGTTTTGGACGTATTGGACGTAACGTTTATCGTGCAGCTTTAAACAACCCGGATGTTGAAGTAGTAGCAGTAAACGACCTGACAGACACTGCTACACTTGCACATCTTTTGAAATACGACTCGGTTCACGGCACGCTTGATGCAGAAATCCAGGCAAGCGGCGACAACCTTACCATCAATGGCCAGAAGCTGACTGTCTTCTCTGAAAAAGATCCTGCAAAGATTGACTGGAAAGGCGTAGAAGCTGAAATCGTTGTTGAATCCACAGGTATCTTTACGCAGCGCGACCAGGCAGCAAAACACCTTGAGGGCGGCGCGAAAAACGTTATCATTTCCGCACCTGCTAAAGGCGTAGACGCAACATTTGTTGTTGGCGTTAACGAAGGCGAATTCAAGCCGGACGAGCACAAAGTCGTTTCCAACGCATCCTGCACAACCAACTGCCTGGCTCCGGTAGCCAAAGTGCTGGACGAAAAATTCGGCATCAAACGCGGTCTGATGAACACAGTCCACTCCTACACGAGTGACCAGCAGATCCAGGACGGCCCGCACAAGGACCTTCGCCGTGCCCGCGCTGGTGCTGAAAACATCATCCCGACAACTACAGGTGCCGCTCAGGCAGTAGCCCTTGTGCTTCCACAGCTCGACGGCAAGCTTACCGGCGGTGCGATGCGTGTTCCTACTCCAAACGTTTCCCTTGTGGACTTCGTGGCAGAGCTAGACAAAAACGTAACAGTAGACGAGTTGAACAACGCATTGAAAGAAGCTTCTGAATCTGACGAACTCAAAGGCATTCTTGGATACAGCGAAGAGCCGCTCGTATCGAAGGACTACAACGGAAGCGCCTATTCTTCCACAGTAGACGCTCTTTCGACACTCGTTATGCAGGACAACATGGTTAAAGTAATCTCCTGGTACGACAACGAATTCGGTTATTCCAGCCGTGTTGTGGACCTCGCAGCAAGCTTTGGCAAAAAACTGTAAATCATTCGTTTAATACTTGAGAAAGGGAGGAGAATATTATTTCTTCCTCCCTTTTTTGGGTGTGGAGGGGGCCAGCACCCGGCCTGTCAAAAATCCGGTATTTCCGTTCAGGCCGCCGCAATAATAAAAATAGACGTTCCAGTTTTTTCTGCGGCGGGTAAAGAACGGAAGTGCAGATTTTTGTTATGATAGATGAGGAAGATAATTTAAGGGAGGTTTGGCAATGGCGTTAAATAAGAAATCCATCCGCGATTTAGATTTGAAGGGCAAAACCGTTTTCTGCCGCGTTGATTTCAACGTACCAATGAAAGACGAAAGCATTACGGATGACGCACGGATTCGTGCAGCTGTACCAACAATTCAATACTTATCCGAACAGGGAGCACGCGTCATTCTCGGAAGCCACCTCGGACGTCCAAAAGGGGAAGCAGTGGAAGAGCTTCGACTCGGTCCGGCCGCCAATCGTCTTGGCGAAATTATGAATGTTGACGTGAAAAAGGTCGACGAAGTATACGGCGAACAGGCGAAGCAGACAGCGGCATCCCTGGAGGACGGAGAAATCATGCTTCTGGAAAACCTTCGATTTGAAGCAGGCGAAGAAAAAAATGATGAAACTCTGGCGAAAAACATAGCATCCCTTGCAGACATTTACGTGAACGATGCATTCGGGGCAGCGCACCGGGCCCACGCGTCCACCGAAGGAGTGGCGCACCATCTCCCTTCCGCAGCCGGACTGCTGATGGAAAAGGAACTCGATGTGCTCGGCCAGGCGCTTGAGGATCCGGATCGTCCGTTTACAGCAATTGTCGGAGGAGCAAAAGTAAAAGATAAAATCGGTGTGATCGATAATCTCCTCGATATCGTGGACAACCTTATTATCGGCGGCGGACTTGCATACACGTTTGTCAAAGCGCAGGGATATGAAATCGGCCAGTCCATGCTCGAAGAAGATAAGCTTGAAATGGCGAGAGAATTCATGCAGAAGGCTAAAGACAAAGGCGTCAACTTTTATATGCCAAAGGATGTTATTGTTTCCGATGATTTCAGCGATGATGCGAACACGCAGACAGTAAAAATTGACAGCATTCCATCCGATTGGGAAGCGTTGGATATTGGACCGGAAACGAGAAAGGAATACGCGAACGTCATTAAGGATTCGAAGCTTGTAATCTGGAACGGACCGGTCGGCGTATTTGAACTAACTACGTTTGAAAAAGGAACGCGCGCAATTGCTGAAGCTATGGCTGAAGCTTCCGGCACGTACACGGTCATTGGCGGCGGCGACTCCGCAGCAGCGGTGGAAAAATTCGGACTTGCAGACAAAATGAGCCATATGTCCACCGGAGGCGGAGCATCGCTTGAATTTATCGAAGGAAAAGTTCTGCCGGGTGTGGCAGCACTGGATGATAAATAAGCAGTATATCTACTATAATCTTAGCGGGGTGAAACAATGAGAAAACCAATCATAGCAGGCAACTGGAAGATGAATAAGCTTCACGGCGAAGCGGTGGATTTTATCGAGCAGGTAGCAGGCAAAGTACCGAATGCAGAAGACGTGGAAACGGTAGTATGTGCACCGGCTCTGTTTCTGAAGGATATGAATGAGGCGGCAGCATCGAGCGACGTGAAGATCGGCGCACAGAATATGCACCAGGAGGACAGCGGCGCGTTCACCGGAGAAATCAGTCCGGCAGCGCTCGCAGACCTGAACATTCCTTACGTTATTATCGGCCACTCCGAACGCCGCGAAATGTTTAACGAAACTGACGAAACGGTCAATCAAAAAGTAAAAGCAGCCCTGAATCACGGGTTAACACCGATCATGTGCTGCGGAGAATCCCTCGAGCAGAAAGAAAACGGCTCTACGGAAACAGTCGTGCGCGAGCAGATTGAAAAAGGCTTTGCCGGACTGAGTGCAGAAGACGCAGGAAAAGTGGTTGTCGCTTACGAGCCGATCTGGGCAATTGGTACAGGCAAATCCTCCACCGCAGAGGATGCAGATGAAACATGCGGTTCAGTAAGAAAAGCACTTGCCGATCAGTACGATCAGGATACGGCAGACAAAGTACGCATCCAATACGGCGGAAGTGTAAAGCCGGAAAACATTGAAACGTACATGGCGAAAGAGCACATTGACGGTGCACTTGTCGGCGGTGCCAGCCTGAAGCCGGATGCCTTCCTGGAGCTTGCAGAGGCGGGGAAAAAATGAGCAGCCAGCCAGTAGCACTGATCATCCTGGACGGGTACGCCTGCCGGGAAGAAACCAAAGGGAACGCAGTAGCAAAGGCAAGCACGCCAAACTTTGACCGCTATTGGAATCAGTATCCACATGAAACACTGACAGCTTTCGGTGAAGCAGTCGGCCTGCCTGAAGGACAAATGGGCAACTCAGAAGTCGGCCATATGAACATCGGTGCCGGCCGGGTCGTCTATCAGAGCCTTTCCTTAATCAATAAGGGCATCAAAGAAGGAACGTTCAAAAACAACCAGGCATTTGAGCATGCTGTGGATCATGTAAAAGAAAACGACAGCGCCCTCCATTTATTCGGCCTGCTGTCTGACGGCGGAGTCCACAGCCATATAGACCACTTAAAAGCACTGCTCGATATGGCCAGCGAAAAAGAAATCGAGCGTGTATATGTTCATGCCTTTTTGGATGGCCGTGACGTTGGCCAGCGTTCCGCTAAACAGTATGTCTCCGAAGTGGAAGACTATATGAAAGAAATCGGTACCGGTGATATTGCCACGGTACAGGGCCGGTACTACGCCATGGACCGTGATAACCGCTGGGAACGTGTGGATAAATCCTACCGGGCTATTACGTATGGGGAAGGACCTTCCTACGAGACAGCTGAAGAAGTAGTAGACGCTTCGTACGAAGAAGAGGTATGGGATGAATTTGTGCTCCCTTCGGTTATCACAAAAGACGGAGAAGCGGTTGGCCGTCTCGAGGACAACGATGCGGTGATCTTCTTCAATTTCCGTCCGGACCGGGCCATTCAGCTTTCGCAGGTATTTACGCAGGATGGCTTCAACGGTCTGGACCGCGGAGACAAATTCCCATCCAATCTGAAATTTGTGAGCATGACGCAGTACAGCGACTCGGTAAACGCTGAAATTGCCTACCCTCCGCAGGATCTGGTCAATACCATGGGAGAAATCGTTTCAGATGCCGGGCTGCACCAGCTTCGCATTGCAGAGACGGAAAAATATCCGCACGTAACCTTTTTCTTCAGTGGCGGACGCGAGGAAGAGTTTAAAGGAGAAACACGGGTGCTGATCGATTCGCCGAAGGTGGCCACGTATGATCTGCAGCCTGAAATGAGCGTATATGAAGTGACCGAGGCGCTTGAAAGCGAGATTCAGTCTGACAAGCATGATTTCATTGTACTGAACTTTGCGAATCCGGACATGGTGGGACACTCCGGTGACCTTGATGCCACGGTTAAAGCAATTGAAGCAGTGGATGAATGTCTCGGGCGGGTGGTGGACCTGCTGCACCATAAAGGCGGACGCGCCATTATTACGGCAGACCACGGAAACTCCGATGAAGTAACAACACCGGATGATAAACCAATGACAGCTCATACGACCAACCCGGTGCCGGTCATTGTTACAGGCGATGAGAATGCGAAGCTCCGCAAGGGCGGCGTGCTCGCAGACCTGTGTCCAACAGCCGTAGAACTGCTTCAGATAGAAAAACCAAAAGAAATGACGGGTCAGTCCCTCATTCAATAACCATTCAGAGGAGTGAATCATTAATGAGTTTAATTGCAGATATTTACGCACGCGAAGTACTCGATTCCCGCGGGAATCCAACAGTAGAAGTAGAAGTATTTACAGAAACAGGCGCCTTCGGACGCGCACTTGTGCCAAGCGGCGCTTCCACCGGTGAATACGAAGCGGTGGAGCTTCGTGACGGCGGCGACCGCTTCATGGGCAAGGGTGTCACTAAAGCAGTCGACAACGTGAATGAAACTATTGCAGAGGAAATTATCGGATTCGATGTAACGGATCAGACAGGCATCGACCAGGCGATGATCGAACTCGATGGCTCAGACAACAAAGGCAGCTTCGGTGCCAATGCCATTCTCGGTGTTTCAATGGCGGTAGCGCGTGCAGCAGCTGATGAGCTCGGCATTACGCTGTATGAATACCTCGGCGGCTTTAACGCAAAAACTCTGCCGGTTCCAATGATGAACATCCTGAACGGCGGCGAGCACGCAGACAACAATGTCGACTTCCAGGAGTTCATGATTATGCCGGTCGGCGCGAGCAACTTCCTTGAAGCTGTCCGTATGGGTGCAGAAATCTTCCACAACCTGAAAAAGGTACTTGGAAGCAAGGGCTATAACACTGGTGTCGGCGACGAAGGCGGCTTTGCCCCGAACCTCGGCTCAAATGAAGAAGCACTTCAAACAATCATCGAAGCTATCGAAAAAGCGGGCTATAAGCCAGGCGAAGAAATTATGCTCGCCATGGACTCTGCTGCTTCTGAAATGTACGAAGACGGAAAATACCACCTTAAAGGTGAAGGCGTTGTGAAAACAGCAGACGAAATGATCGAATTTTATCAGGATATGGTGTCGAAATATCCAATCATCTCCATTGAAGATGGTCTGGACGAAAACGACTGGGAAGGCTTCAAAAAACTTACGGAAGCTCTTGGCGACAAGGTCCAGCTCGTGGGCGACGACCTGTTTGTGACCAACACCAACAAGCTCAAAGAAGGTATTGAAAAAGGCATCGGCAACTCCATTCTGATCAAGGTGAACCAGATCGGTACACTGACTGAAACCTTCGATGCTATTGAAATGGCGAAGCGCGCTGGTTACACAGCCGTTATTTCCCACCGTTCCGGTGAAACAGAGGACACAACTATTGCAGATATTGCAGTAGCGACCAACGCCGGACAGATTAAAACAGGCGCTCCGTCCCGTACGGATCGTGTGGCTAAATACAACCAGCTTCTGCGCATCAATGATGAGCTGGCGGAAACCGCTGTTTATCTGGGCAAAGATGCTTTTTACAACCTGAACAAATAAGTGCTTTTCGACCGTGGCCCAGCATGTGGGCTGCGGTTTTTACAATTGAATAAAACGCTGTTATCAAAGGGTCTGTGCCCTGCGCTGCCGCATGTGCTTGCACTGCACGTTTTGGTGTGTTACATTAATACAAGCGTAATTGGAACGTGGAGGTGTACGGGTGATGATAACGGCGTTGTACGTTGCATTAATAGTCGTTGCGGTCATGCTTATTGCAATTATTTTATTGCAGTCGGGCCGAAGCAGCGGTTTGGCAGGAGCAATATCTGGCGGAGCCGAACAAATGGTTGGCAAACAGAAAGCGAGAGGCATCGAAGCCTTTCTGATTCAGTTTACAGTATTTCTGGCTGTGTTATTTTTTGTTCTTACCATACTCATCGCCTATTTTGTCTGACAGACAGTATAGGAAGCTATCTCAGCAGCGGACGGTTCCATCGTTCGCTGTTTTTTCTGTTACCGGCCCATGTTTGCTTTTCCTGTATTTAGTGAATCAAAGAAGCAGGCGGAAATTTAACGTTTTAGCGGCCAGGGCAGAGATAAATTAAGAATAGGGGAGCAGGAGCATGACGACAGCAGCTGAAAACCAGGCGATTGGATGTTTATGTCTGCATGGATTTACAGGCTCTCCGTGGGAGGTCGAACCGATTGCTGCGGAGCTCCGTGCGTGTACAGACTGGATAGTGGAAACGCCGGTGCTGCCAGGGCATGCTGATGGAAGCTTCAGCATTCAAAGCCGTGTTTCCTATGTCACATGGATTCATGCTGCCGACCGGGCGGCTAAGAAATTGGCGGCTGCATGCAGCACCCTGTACGTGATTGGATTTTCGATGGGCGGCCTGCTTGCCTGTTATGTGGCAGCCCGTTATCAGGTGGACCGGCTCGTGCTTATTGGTATGCCGATGGAATATATTAATCCCGGCCAGTTTTTGAAGGACACACTGCTTGTTGCGGGCGGACGAGTCAGGGGATCTCTGCACCCCTGGTACGGCCTGGCCGCAGAAAAATTAAAAACCCCCGGCTGGGCGCTTCGGGAGTTTCGGCAGGCAGCGCATGTGCTGCGCCCGTTTGTCGGAAAAGTATCCTGTCCGGTGTTTATCGGCCAGGGTGAAAAAGACGGCCTGGTACCGGTCCGGAGTGCTGTGCGTATATATAAAACAGTAAGAAGCCCGGTGAAGCAGTTTGTGCTTTACAAAAATGGCAAGCACTTTCTTTTTCACGGTCCGCACCGGCACGAAATGGTGAACGATGTGCGATTATTTTTAACCTCAACACAAATAAATTCTGAGAACCTTATGCGAACGATCGATTAAACAGAAAAAAGTATAGATAGGAGACGATGAATCATGCGTGTAGTACCCCCTAAATCATTTACCTTTGAAGGAGGAAATCGTGCAGTTCTGCTGCTGCACGGATTCACGGGATCATCTGCGGATGTCCGGATGATGGGACGTTTTTTGGAAAAGAAAGGTTATACTGTACATGCGCCGGTATATAAAGGCCACGGCGTGCCCCCCGAAGAACTGATGGAAACGGATTACCACGACTGGTGGGAGGACGTAAAAGCAGGAATTGAGGAATTAAAGGAAAGAGGCTTTGACCAGATTGCCGTCGGGGGCCTCTCTCTCGGAGGGCTGATGGCTCTTAGGGTGGCTTCTCATTACGACGTTCTTGGTGTTATTCCGATGAGTGCCCCAATGTCGACGTTCAACAACGCAGACAAATTGTATGGCGACGTCATCAATTACGCGAAAGAGTTTAAACGCCTGGAAGGAAAAGACCAGGAGCAGATTGATAAAGAAATTATGGAATTCCGTCAGCTCCCGACGGACACATTGCACTCGGTCAACCGGCTGATCCGGGAAGTGGCAGACGGCCTGGACATGGTTCGCGTCCCGGCGATGATCGTGCAGGGAGAAAAAGATGATATGATTGCAGAAGACAGCGCAAATATCATTTATGAAGAAATTTCTTCGGAGGATAAACAGATTAAATGGTATCCGGATTCCCCGCACGTTATCACCCTTGGGAATGACCGCGATGAACTGAACGAAGATGTTTATCAGTTTTTAGACAGATTAAATTGGTCGAAATAAAAGAGCGTAAAGCTCAAAACGTTTATCAAAACAAAATTGAAAGGAGATGAAAACGTTGGACCAGGAAATAAAACAGACACTGCTGGATTACCTGAAAAACGATTCTGCGGGCCCTGCAACCATTGAGGAGATCCAGGAAACGCTTCAGGCGGATTCGGCGGAAGATATTAAGCGTCTCATGAAGACGCTAAACGAAATGGAGGACAGCGGAGACGTTGTCCGGACGAGAAGCAACCGCTACGGCATACCGGAGAAAATGAACCTGATGCGCGGACGCGTTCAGAGTCATGCCAAAGGCTTTGCCTTTATTATTCCGGAGGAAAAGGAACGCGATGACATCTTTGTGCCGGCCGGTGAAATTAACGGGGCCATGAACAAGGACACCGTGCTTGTTCGCATCTCGGACTCGAGCCAGGGCAGTAAAACCGAAGGCACGATTATCCGAATCATCGAGCGTGGCATTGAAAAGGTCGTGGGCACTTACCAGCGCTACGGTAATTACGGATTTGTGGCGGCAGATGATAAGCACATCCGCGATGACATTTATATTCCACAGGACGCAGAAAACGGCGCAGTGGACGGTCATAAGGTTGTAGTAGAGCTGACTAAATATCCCGATGCGGCTTCAGGGGCTGAAGGGAAAGTCGTCAACATTATCGGGCATAAAAATGACCCGGGCGTGGATATTCTGTCGATCATTCATAAGCACAACCTCCCGGGAGATTTTCCGGAGGAAGCTGTGGAACAGGCCCAGAAGACACCGGATGTGATTGACGAAAGTGAAATTAAACAGCGCCGGGATCTCCGCGATGAAACTATTGTGACTATCGACGGGGCAGACGCAAAGGATCTCGATGACGCCGTTACGGTGACGAAATATAATAACGGCAACTATAAGCTCGGCGTTCATATTGCAGACGTCAGCTATTACGTGGACGAAGGGACACCTATCGACGTGGAGGCCGGAGAACGGGCTACAAGCGTATATTTGGTGGACCGGGTAATCCCGATGATTCCACACCGTTTGTCAAACGGCATCTGCAGCCTGAATCCGCAGGTGGACCGGCTGACGCTCTCGTGTGAAATGGAAGTGACGCCGCAGGGCGAAATCGTCAATCATGAAATCTTTGAAAGCGTGATCCGCACAGCTGCCCGTATGACGTACAACGACGTCCGCCTGATTCTTGAAGAAAAGAACCAGGCAAAACGGGAGGAATACAGCGAACTCGTGCCAATGTTTGAACGCATGGAAGAACTGGCAGCCATTCTGCGCGAAAAGCGGTTTGGAAGAGGCGCGATCGATTTTGATTTCAAGGAAGCACAGGTGCTCGTGGATGAAACGACTGCCCCGACAGACGTGGTGCTGCGTGAGCGCTCGGTTGCTGAAAAGCTGATTGAAGAGTTTATGCTGGCCGCCAATGAAACGGTAGCCGAGCATTTTCACTGGATGAAGGTGCCGTTTGTCTACCGGATTCACGAAGACCCGGCCGAAGACAAGCTGCAGTCATTTGTGGAGTTTGTTACGAACTTTGGCTATGCTGTCAAAGGAACGGCAAATACGGTTCATCCCCGAGCCCTTCAGGAGGTGCTTGACGCTGTCAAGGGAGAACCGGAACAGGCTGTGATCAGTACAGTGATGCTGCGCTCGATGCAGCAGGCGAAGTATGATCCTGAAAACGCCGGCCACTTTGGCCTGGCTGCAGACTTCTACACCCACTTTACGTCGCCAATCCGCCGGTATCCGGACCTGATTGTTCACCGTCTGATCCGGACGTACCTGGTAAATAAACGGATGGACGACAAAACACAGCAGAAATGGAAAAATGAACTGCCGGAAATCACCCAGCATTCTTCGGAGATGGAACGCCGGGCCATTGATGCTGAGCGGGAAGTTGACAGCATGAAGAAGGCTCAGTACATGAAGGATAAAATCGGGGAAGAGTTTACCGGCTTCGTAAGCGGAGCTGCGAACTTCGGACTCTTTGTGGAGCTTGAAAACACCATTGAAGGTATGGTTCATATCAGCTACCTGACGGATGATTATTACCATTATGATCCGAAGCAGTATGCACTGATAGGCGAGCGTACCGCCAACATGTACCGTATCGGTGATCAGGTGGAGGTACGTGTTCTGAATGTAAATCTTGACGAAGCGGCGATCGACTTTGAAATTGTCGGCATGAAACGTCCGGCGAAAGCAAGGCGCAAAGAGTCTGCAAAGGTTGTTCAGGGTGACAAGGGCAAGCGTCCCGGCAAAAAAGAAGGCCAGGGAGAAAAGAAGGACGGCAATAAAAAAGACGGCGGACGTAAAAAAGGTAAATCCGGTAACAAAAAGCCGTTCTACTCGAAAGTCTCAAAAAACAATAAAAAGAAATAATGCGGGCTCAGAAAGCCCGGGGCAATAGGACGCGCCCGGGCTCCCATGGTAAAATAAAGACAGAAGGCAGGTGAATGGAGATGGCAGTAAAAACGGAAAACCGTGTGCTGGCGCAAAACCGGAAGGCCCGTCATGACTATACCATCGAGGACACCTTTGAAGCCGGTATTGAACTGCGGGGCACAGAAATAAAGTCGATCCGGGCCGGCAGGATGAATCTGAAGGACAGCTTCGGAAAAATAGATAATAACGAGCTGTTTCTGCATAATGCCCACATCAGCCCATATGAACAGGGAAACCAGTTCAACCACGAGCCCCTGCGTACGAGAAAGCTTCTGCTGCACCGCCGGGAGATCAATAAGCTTATTGGTAAAAGCATGCAGTCCGGGTACTCCATTATTCCATTGAAGGTTTATATTAAAAACGGTAAAGCGAAGGTGCTGATCGGCCTTGCCAAGGGTAAGAAAAAATACGACAAACGCCAGGCGCTCAAGGAACAGGATGCCAAACGTGAAATGGACAAAGCAATCAACCGCAGCATGAAAGGCATGAGCGACTAGATTGACACGTTCCGGGCCTCCCGTTATAATATGGTATGTCGCTCATAAACCTATGGGCACATGCTTATCCTTCACATGGGGACGTTACGGCTTCGACAGGGATAGGTTGAGCTTTAGCTGCGAGCCGAGAGGCAGCTCGTAAAAATGCCACGCCAATAATAACTGGCAAAAACAACGAAAACCTCGCAGTAGCAGCGTAACAACTGCTTTTTGCGGATCCCGCATTCCATCGCCCGCGTGGAATGATTTGGGGTCTCACTCTTAGTGGGCTACGCAGTTCGCCCTCCGTCTGAGGGCGGCTGAAGAGACTAATCAGACTAGCCGTACAAAAGCCTGTTGCTAGGCTGATGTACTGGCGAATGATAATATAGCGACTACGCTCGTAGATGCTAAAGTGGCAATATCTCTGGACGTGGGTTCGAATCCCACCGTCTCCACCATACATACAGGAGACAACAGGTGCTTACGGCTTACCAGCCGTGAGCACCTTTTTTTGTTTGCGAAGCAGGAAAAACTGTGCAGCTTCTCCGCCGGGAGAAGGTTTTGCATTGACACAACAATTGAAGAATGGTTAAAATGTTGCATAAGGGAAAAAATCGTGAAGATAATCAGATTACGAAGGGGGCAGTGTATGGAACCAAACGTCATTTACGCATTTCTGTTAACACTTGGAGCCGGGCTTGCCACAGGAATCGGAAGTATACTGGCTTTTTTCACTTCGACGACAAATACCCGGTTTTTGGCTTTTTCGCTCGGCTTCTCCGGAGGCGTGATGATTTATGTTTCCATGGTGGAAATATTTTTTAAGGCACAGGAGTCGCTGGTTGGGGCGCTCGGAGAAGTCGGCGGCCAGTGGGTGACCGTCGGGGGATTTTTTGGAGGGATGATTTTTATTGCCGCCATTGACCGGCTTGTTCCCAAAAAAGGAAATCCGCATGAAGTGAAGCGGGTGGAGGATATGCATATGTCAAAGGAAGAGCTTGAACGCCAGGGTCTTATGAAAATGGGGACCTTCACAGCTCTTGCGATTGCTATACATAACTTCCCTGAGGGAATCGCTACGTTCACCTCTGCCCTGAATGACCCGGGCCTTGGACTTGCCATTGCTCTTGCCATCGCGATACACAACATTCCGGAAGGGGTAGCTGTTTCGGTGCCGATTTATTTTGCGACGGGAAGCAAACGTAAAGCCTTCCGGCTCTCGTTTTTATCAGGGCTGTCAGAGCCGGCAGGTGCCATTTTAGCGTTTCTTATATTGATGCCGTTTTTGACGGATACGCTCTTTGGCATTATTTTCGCCGGTGTGGCTGGTATTATGGTCTTTATTTCGCTGGATGAACTGCTTCCGGCGGCAAAAAAATACGACGAGACCCATGTATCCATTTACGGTGTAGTGAGTGGAATGGCCGTAATGGCGCTCAGTCTGCTGCTGTTTATTTAAACATCCAAGAAGGCAGCCACCGCTGCCTTCTGCTTTTTTGATTGACACATATTTTTTCTTTTTGTATATTATTATTTGCCGTAAACGTTCGCTAGTGTAGCTCAGCTGGTAGAGCAGTTGCCTCGTAAGCATCAGGTCGCAGGTTCAAATCCTGTCACTAGCACCATTCATATCATTACAGCGCCCATACAGATGGGTGCTTTTTTTGTTTTAAACCGGCCTGAAAAGAGAAAAGACCAGGAAGGAAATATTTTGGCCTCTTTTTGATGAAAAGATGGGCAACTGGAAAAGAAAATGATACGTTGATAGAAGATAAAGTCGAAAGGGAGGGGTAGTTTGAGATCCCCGGTGCTGTTTACGTTTAATTTAATATTTTTGTTTTTAGCTGCAGCGACAGCCGGTTTTTTTCTATGGCTCGGCGATACATTTTACGTCATAGTCGCAGCAATCGGCATGCTGAGTGCTCTGCTTGGCGTCTACCAGACGGGAAGAAAAAAGCCAGGCAATAAAAAGAAATCAAAAGAAAAATCAGGAGGAGAATCATGAACACAAATGCAGCCGTAAAATTCTTTTATTGGTTTGAAGGGTTTATTGTAGTGCTCAGTCTTATTCTTGGTGTTTTTTTTATCATCTCCGGAGAATGGCTGTGGAGTATGGTCATGGTCATTATTGCGATGTCCTGTGTCGTTACGCTCATAATGATATCAAAAGCATTAAAAAAACAGCAGTGGTGAAGCTGGAAAAAAGAATAGTAGGAGGCAGACCGTTATGCCGACGTTTGCAAGAACAGCATTAATTGTAGGAGGCGTGGCTTCAATAGGAATGCTTGCAATTGTGCTTTTCTATTGGCCCCGTCTTCCCTACATTGTGCCCCAGTTTTTCGATGCCACCGGAGACCCAAACGAATATGCTGCAAAGTATTATTTATTTGTGCCGCCGCTGGCACTGGTCGCTATATGGATCGGGGCATATTTTTCTCTCCGCTATCCGGGGTGGTTCCGCCTGCCGGTGCGAATGAATGAGCATCAAATAGAAGTGTTTAAGCGTGAAGGCCAGATCCTTATTTCCGTACTGCTCGTGGAGCTGTCGCTCGGATTTGTTTATGTGCAGTGGCAGACCGTTCGCACAGCCCTGAATGAAAGCGAAGGACTCGGGTGGTTTTTCCCTTCGTTTTTCCTTATTTGTTTAATTGGAACCGCTGTTTATTTTACATGGAGAACAATCATTTTGTGGGGCAAAGCTTCAAACCAACGTTCTTCATCATAATAGACTGCCATCCGGCAGCGTACTGAGGGATGCCTAATGGAACAAGCACGTATACTGATTGTTGAAGATGAAGAAAAAATTGCGCGGGTGCTTGAGCTTGAGCTCACCTATGAAAATTATTATGTTCAGAAGGCCTCTGACGGTCTCGAAGGGTTAGCTGTGTATCAGGCAGAGCCGTGGGATTTAATTATTCTGGATATTATGCTTCCCGGGATCAGCGGGATTGAACTGCTGCGGCGGATAAGGAGCCAGAACACAAAAACGGCGGTTCTGCTTGTGACTGCTAAAGATTCCGTAGAGGATAAAGTTTCCGGACTCGATCTCGGGGCCAATGATTATATTACAAAGCCATTCCAGATCGAAGAACTGCTTGCCCGCGTCCGTTCGTCGCTCCGCTTTCAGGCGGAATCGGCTTTAAAAGGTGAAGCAGAAGAGGAGCAGTGGCTCTCGGCAGGCGAGGTACGGCTGAATGAGTCGGCCCGGGAAGTATACGCCGGGGGGAAACCAGTGGAGTTGACCCGCAGAGAGTTTGACCTGCTTTACTATCTGTTGAAAAACAAAAAGCAGGTGCTGTCCCGGGACCAGATTTTAGAGCAGGTATGGGGCTTTGATTACATCGGGGAAACCAACGTGGTTGATGTCTACATTCGTTATTTGCGCAACAAGATTGATAAACCGTTTGGTACCACACATATTCAGACTGTCCGCGGCGTCGGCTATGTTGTGAAGGATTCGCCATGAAGCTTGGAAACAAGATTCATTTATATACATCGGTGCTTGTGTTTATCATAGTCGTTCTTTTAGTATTTGCCATTTATTTTTCCTTTTCCCGGATGATGATCGGAAGTGAAGTGGAACAGACGGTAGAAGAAGCAAGACAGACAGCATCTACGTTCAATGAATCCGCAGACAATTTTTCGGCTGAACAGCTGCTGAGGGCCTATGCCCCGACGGAGGGGATGGTCAGTATTGTGCTGCAGGACGATTCCCGGGCTGCAACGGTGACCTCTCCGGCTGAAGGAAGCTTAACGGAGGAGTCCGTGCAGTACTATTCGGAAGAGTACGTTCAGGTGGCCCAATACCACGGCGAACGGTACGCCTTTGTGTCAGTGCCGGTGATATGGACAAACGGGCAGGTGGCAAATATTCAGATTACTGACAGTCTTCGTCCGACAGAAGAAACGCTGGCAGTGCTCCGCGTCATCCTGATTATTGCCACCATCGCAGCTGTTATCCCGGTATTTCTCTCGGCCCGTCTATTAAGAAGAGTGATTCTGCGGCCAATTGCAGCACTTTCAGCAACAATGCAGGATATTCAAACAAGCGGCAGATTCAAACGGATTCCTACGTCGTCGAAGTCAAAGGATGAAATTGAACAGCTCGGGGATACATTTAATGAAATGATTGAACGGCTCGAAGATAACTACCACAAGCAGGAACAGTTTGTATCAAATGCGTCGCATGAATTAAAAACGCCGTTGACGGTCATTGAATCATACGCCAGTCTTCTTCAGCGAAGAGGCGCTTCCAGGCCCGAGATTATCGAAGAATCGGTAGAGGCGATTCATTCTGAGGCAATACGGATGAGGGAATTAACTCAACAGCTTCTGCTGCTCGCCCGCCATAGTGAAAAAGCAAACATGCACATGACAGAGGTGGATTTAAAAGTGGTAACAGCAGACGCTGTCCAAAACTACCGCAGCAGCTACCACCGGGAAATTAATTTTTCCGGAAAGACGGCAATCATTCAGACTGACGCTGATAAAGTGAAGCAGCTCTTGTACATTCTGCTCGATAACGCCAGAAAGTACAGCAGTGACGTTATAGATGTGAAAATCGAAACGGAAGATACCCCGGTTATCGCTGTAATTGACCGTGGTATCGGGATTCCGGAGAAAGACACTGAACGCGTCTTTGAACGTTTTTACCGGGTCGACGAGTCAAGAACACGATCCAGCGGAGGCTACGGGCTTGGTTTATCGCTTGCCAAGGATATCACGGAAGCACTCGGAGCAGGTATTACGATAGAAAGTACTTATGGCCAGGGTACGGAAGTGCGGCTCATTTTTCCAGAGAATGCTGGTTAGGCTCCCTGTTCTCATCGTTTTCTCAGAATGAGCGGTTACAATGGTGATAATAGAGAGGGGGGCAGCTGTGAACAAAGTTATCGTTTTTTTCGTGCTGCTGGCCGGCCTCGGAGCCGCCGCTTTTGGAATCTGGTGGTTTTCGTCTTATTTCACCCCGGAAATGTCGCCGGAGGAAATTGAACAGGCTGTGCAGGAGCAGTATCAGGGGGAGATCACCAATATTGAAAAACAAGACGGCGCCTATGAGGTAACGGCTGAGCTTGACCGGGGGACGTACCGGCTGGGGGTGGACGCTGGAAACGGGGCGGTCACAAGCGTCACACGGATAGCCGAAAACAGCACAAATAATACAGAAGTACTGACAGAAGAAGAAGTTCGGACCCGGGCGCAGGAGGAAACTGATTTAACTATTGAGGAAATCGGGCGGGACACACGGGAAGGCACGGCTGTATATGTAGTGGAATTTACAGAGGGTGAAGCATTGGAAGAACTGATCATTGACGCCAGGTCAGGAGATGTTTTAGAAGAAAAGGAACAGGGAGACCGCGAAGACCCCCCTGAGACAGTGTTAAGTGAACAGGAGGCTGCAGAGGTAGCCGGGGAAGAGATAGACGGCGAGGTTGATGATGTTGATTTTGAAACCTCTGACGCTGGAGAACCGTTTTACTACGTGGAGATCGAGCAGGAGGACGAAGAAGCTACGGTGCAGGTACACGGTATTACCGGGGAAATATTATCAGTCACCTGGGATGATTAAAATGGCAGAGGCTGCCTGGATTATTCCGGGTGGCTTTTTTTTATTTGTATGCTTTTTATAAGCTATTTATGTATTTCTCATCAATTTCTCATTTTCCTATAGGGAGATTCTCATATCAGAGCTTTATAGTAAGGGTGTAACAACAAATAAAGGGGGAAATGACCATGAAGGGAAAAATGATTGCTGGCAGTCTGGCGGGGGTCACAGCACTTGGAGCCGTAATTGGCGCAGGAGTTTATGCTTCTGGAGGCGTGGAGGCGGAAACGTCCTCCGTTCCATCTTCTGAAGAAACAGCCGCAGGAAGCAAGGAAAGTAACAGCGCCGGAAATGATAAGGAAAAAATCACCGCTGATGAAGCTGTAATGATTGCTGAAAAGGAAACAAATGGTAAAGCGGTGGAGCTGCAGTTGGATATGGAAGACCAGAAGTATGATATAGAGGTTGAAGGAGAGCAGGAATATGATGTTGAAGTAGCTGCATTCTCCGGCGACGTGATTCAAAAAGAAAATGAAGGCGACAAGGAAAATGAAGAGCCGCTGGTTCAGGACGGGGACAGTGTTAGTTTAGAGGATATTGTGGCTTCGGGGATGGGTGAAGTGTCCGGAGAACTAAACGAATGGGAGCTCGACCGTGAAAAAAGTGGTTATGAGCTCTCGATAGAAACGAATGAACAGGAAGGCGATTTCTTCATAAATGATGCAGACGGTACGATCGCTTCCAAAGATATTGAAAAAGAACATGACGACAACGATGATGACAGAGACGACAACGATGATGATTAAAAACTAAGAAAAGCAGACGATTGGGATCCGAAAGGAGTCTTGCAGGAATGGCACTACTGAGGGAAAAGGTGCTGAATTCGCAGCTGCACCGGGCAAAACACATCCTATGGAATGAATGGCATCAGGAAAAGCGGCCGGGAGTCTGCCCAGGACTTAGAATAGGAGCGCGCGCGCCGGGATTCTCACTGCCCGGCATGAACGGAGAAAACGTTACGTTAAACCAGCTCCTCCTCCAGGGGCCGGTAGTGCTTCTGTTCTGCTTTGGCGGGTGGATACATGCAGAAACAGAACGGCTGCGGAGCTACCAGGAAGCTTCCCCCTTGCTGAGGCAGATGGGTGCCCAGGTCGTAGTCGCTGCTGGTGAGCAGGTATCCGCGCTGCAGGAGGAGCTGAAGCATATATCTTTTACGGGAAAAATGCTTGCAGATACAAATGCTGTGGCAGCCTCCTGGTATAATGCGTGCATTTCCTGCCGGGATTATCTGCTTCAGGACGTTCCGGAGGTTAAAGCAGCTCTGCGAAAGACCGGCTATTATTCGTATTGTCCTGCAGATATAACCTATATCATTGATCAGGACGGCACGGTGGCAGCCTCTGTCTGGGAAGCGGCCCGTCCGGATCCCTACTGGATCGTTAACGAGCTTGTGCAATTGAAGGAACGGTAAAACACCGCCTGAAAAGGTGATGAAATATGGAAAGGCAGTCCGCGCAGGTGCGGGCTGCTTTTGTTTGCACTCTGTGCGCTGCCGCTTTTGCTGTAAGCTGAAAGTATCAAGAATTTACCGAAAATTATTCTGCCGCAAACAATTGCCGGGGAAATTTTATATCTGTATGTAGTATTGCAGTCCTTCGATGGTTTTTATAAACGACTAGATATAGAAGGAGGTCTTACTTACTGAAATTTTTTCTGTCAGAAAATGTGCACAATTATAAGGGTAGAATCGCGGAGTATAAGGAAGTATGGCAGAGATTTTAATTGTCAAGAGAATAAAACGAAAAATATCTATATCATGTATGTTGAAAAAGAAGATTACACCATATATAGTAGTGGTATAAGAAAGATATACAGAAGTTCGTACATTTTAGAAATAAAGGAGGGGATTCGGTGATACCGATCATTTTTGATTCTATGACGGGCAACGTGAAGCGTTTTGCAGAAAAAATCCCGTTTGACCGGGTGTACAGTCTGAATGAAGCGGAGCAAATCGATGAACCGTTTATCCTTATCACCTATACGAAGGGATTTGGAAATATCCCGGAATCCACAGAAGCGTTTCTTGAAGACCATGCAGAGCAGCTTCTTGCGGTGGCTTCGAGTGGAAACAAAGTATGGGGAGACAATTTTGCCAAAAGCGCCAACCAGATTGCAGTTAACTACAACGTTCCTATACTTCATAAATTTGAACTGAGCGGAACCAAAAACGATGTGTCCATTTTCGCAGAGGAGGCGATGAAAGTTGCAACAAACACAAACCACCGACTGGATCCAGTTAAACAATGAAATCATGTTCCAAAAGGACGGGTCCTTTCAATTTGAAAAAGACAAAGAAGCCGTTTATCAATACTTCATTCAATACGTCAACCAGCACACTGTTTTCTTTCACGATCTGAAAGAAAAGCTCGACTATCTGCTTGAAAATGACTTTTATGAAAAAGAATTCCTCGAGGCGTATTCATTTGAAGAAATTGAGCGCGTCTACAATCTGTGCTATGAAAAGAAATTCCGTTTTCCGTCATTCATGAGCGCGTTTAAATTTTACAATGATTATGCGCTGAAAACCAATGATCAGAAAATGATCCTTGAGCGCTTTGAAGACCGGGTGGCTGTCGTGGCCCTTTATTTCGGCAATGGAAATGCAGAGAAAGCGGAGCACTTTGCAGAAATGATGATGAGCCAGGATTACCAGCCAAGCACCCCGACGTTCCTGAATGCCGGCAGAAAACGGCGCGGAGAATTAGTCAGCTGCTTCCTGCTTGAGGTGAACGACTCTTTAAATGACATCTCGCGGGCTGTTGATATTTCCATGCAGCTGTCCAAGGTAGGCGGCGGTGTATCGCTGAACCTATCGAAGCTCCGGGCGAAGGGCGAAGCCATTAAAGACGTGGAAAACGCCACAAAAGGCGTCGTCGGCGTAATGAAGCTGCTCGACAATGCTTTTCGTTACGCGGACCAGATGGGACAGCGCCAGGGCTCCGGCGCGGCATATTTAAACATTTTTCACCGGGATATTCACGACTTCCTGGATTCCAAGAAAATTTCGGCTGATGAGGATGTGCGTGTTAAAACATTGTCGATCGGGGTCGTGATTCCGGATAAGTTCGTTGAACTGGCCCGCCAGGATAAAGACATGTACCTGTTCTATCCGCATACCGTTTACCGGGCGTACGGCGAACATCTTGACGAGATGGATATGAGCGAAATGTACGATAAGCTCGTCGAGGACGAGCGCGTGAAAAAGGACAAGGTCAACGCCCGCCGCATGCTTGAAAAGCTGGCAATTCTCCGGTCTGAATCCGGGTATCCGTACCTGATGTTCCAGGATAACGTGAACCGCGCGCATGCGTTGAACAACGTGTCCAAAGTGAAATTTTCCAACCTTTGCTCTGAAGTGCTTCAGGCGTCTGAGGTATCAAGCTATACGGATTACGGCGAGGAAGACGAAGTTGGACTTGATATTTCCTGTAACCTTGGCTCGTTGAACATTGCCAATGTCATGAAGCACAAAACAATCAAGGATACAGTGAAGCTCGCCACCGATTCGTTGACTCACGTAGCGACGCACACCAACATTACGAATGCTCCGGCTGTGCGCCGCGGCAACCAGATGATGAAATCCATCGGTCTCGGGGCGATGAACCTGCACGGCTTCCTGGCGCAGAACCATATCGCCTACGAAAGCGAAGAAGCACGGGAATTCGCTGATTTCTTCTTTATGGCTGTGAACTTCTATTCCATCCAGCGTTCGATGGAGCTTGCTAAAGAGACAGGGGAAACGTTCTACGGATTCGAAGGCTCCAGCTATGCAGACGGCTCCTACTTTGATAAGTACCTGAACCGTTCCTACCTTCCGTCCTCGGCTAAAATTGCCGGCCTGTTTGAAGGCATGGCCATGCCGGACGCGGAAGACTGGAAAGAGCTGATGGAGCAGGTGCAGACGCACGGATTGTTCCACAGCTACCGCCTGGCGATCGCACCGACCGGCTCCATTTCCTATGTCCAGTCGGCCACCGCTTCTGTTATGCCGATCATGGAGCGCATTGAAGAACGGACGTACGGCAACTCGAAAACGTATTACCCAATGCCGGGTCTCGCTCCGGATAACTGGTTCTTCTACAAAGCAGCGTATGACATGGATATGTTCAACGTGGTGGATATGATCGCAGCTATTCAGGAACACATCGATCAGGGCATCAGCTTTACTCTCTTTGTACGTGACACCATCACTACAAGAGATCTGAACCGTATTGATCTTTACGCCCACTATAAAGGCATCAAGACGATTTACTACGCACGGACAAAAGACACAGGACAGGACGACTGCCTTTCCTGCGTCGTGTAAAGAAAGGAGCACCACCCATGAATCAAATATTTGACGCAGCCGACTGGTCAAAACAAGACGACGACTTTACGCAGATGTTTTACAGCCAGAACGTAAAACAATTCTGGCTTCCAGAGGAAATATCACTCAACGGGGATCTGCTGACCTGGAAGTATTTATCCGATGAAGAAAAAGACACGTATATGAAGGTGCTCGCCGGTTTGACCCTGCTCGATACAGAGCAGGGAAATGTCGGTATGCCAAAGGTTGCTGAGCAGGTGGAAGGCCACCAGCGCAAAGCAGTATTAAACTTTATGGCAATGATGGAAAACGCGGTGCACGCGAAATCCTATTCGAACATTTTCATGACGCTTGCTTCTACAGAAGTAATTAATGAACTGTTTGAATGGGTGAAGGAAAATCCGCACCTGCAGAAAAAAGCTACCCGTATTGTGGAGCAGTACAATAAAATCGAGGACGGGGACGAAATTTCTCTGTACAAAGCCATGGTGGCTTCCGTTTACCTTGAAAGCTTTCTGTTCTACAGCGGCTTTTATTATCCGCTTTATTTCTACGGCCAGGGCAAGCTCATGCAGAGCGGGGAGATCATTAACCTGATTATCCGCGACGAAGCGATTCACGGCGTGTACGTTGGTCTTCTGGCACAGGAAATTTACAAGCGCCAGACACCGGAAAAGCAGGAAGAGCTGCGGGAATTCGCCCACGACCTGCTCATGGAGCTGTACGATAATGAACTGCTTTATACGGAGCAGCTTTATGATCCGGTAGGACTGACCTCCGACGTGAAAAAGTTCCTTCGGTACAATGCGAACAAAGCATTGATGAACCTGGGACTGGATGCGTATTTTGAAGAGGAAGAAATTAACCCGATTGTATTAAACGGCATGGATACGAAAACAAAATCCCATGATTTCTTCTCGATGAAAGGAAACGGCTACAAAAAAGCAACGGTGGAGCCGGTCCGGGACGAAGATTTCATTTTTGATTAACAAAAAAGCCGGGCATCTGCCTGGCTTTTTTAATGTGTATTAAAAAAAGTTCCGCTATAATAAAACACAGATGAACATCACAAAGAGGTGAACAATATGGGAAAAATGGATGAAATGATTGTAGTGGCACCAAGAGAGCAGGTTTTTGCACGCGAAGCACGCACGTTTCACGGGGTGCAGGACGAGCAGGGGCAGATTCAGGAAATTCTTGGAACGATTGCAGATACATATACGGAAAAAAGAAGAGGGGACGCCGAAGAAGATCCGTCCTGGAAACAGCCGATCCCCTACGTGGTGATCCGCAGGGGGGAAGAGTTATTTGCGTATGAACGGCTGGCCGGCGGAGGAGAAGGAAGGCTGCATAACAAATTGTCCCTAGGGTTCGGAGGGCATATGAATGCCGAAGCAGGCGTTTCGACATTTCAGGAACTGCTGCATACAAATGCCGATCGTGAACTTGAAGAAGAGCTGCATATTTCTTCTCTGGAAGGAGCGGAAATGCAGGCACTTGGATTGATTAATGATGACAATAACGCCGTCGGTGAAGTACATCTCGGCATTTTGTACACGTTTGTTCTTCCGGAGCACGTGGACGTGAAGGTGAAGGAAACAGAGCAGATCCGCGGTTTCTGGACGAGCGTGGATGAGCTTTCCCAGCCGGAGACCTATGAACGGCTCGAGACATGGTCGCAATTTGTTGTAGATATCCTGGATAAATAAACAAGAAGCTGTTTCCCTTTCCCGGAAACAGCTTCTTGTTTTACTTATCGTTTAACTGCTGCAGGGCGTCAAGGCCTATTGTCACTGCTTCACTCATGGACTCGCCGCCGCCAAAAGCTGCTGCGACACCCATATATTCCTTGATTTCATCCTCTGAGCACCCATGATGCAGGCACTGATCCATATGGTAAACAATACATGTCGTATCACCCTGATGAACGCCGATAGCAAGTGCCGTTAAATGCTTCTGGGCGGTCGAAACCTCTCCGCCTTCAAAGGCACTCGACGTAAAACGATTGTAATTTTTTGCGATTTCCTGATAGGATTCACTGAATTGCTCTATGCCACGGCGGTATTCGCTTAATATTTCTTTGGCGTTGATAACTGCCATAATTGTTCACTCCTTTTTAGTATACTGAAAGAAGCATTCCCGGTTCTAACAAATTCAAACAGGGCAGACGTGAACAGCCTATGAATATAAAAAATCTCTGCCGGGCTCCGGCAGAGATTTATTTTAGTAATATTTGGAGAAAAAGTCACTAACCTGACCCGGGGTTTTAGCGTCTGCGCTGTGCAGATGGCCGATTTTTTCCCCGTTTTGGAATACAAGAATACTAGGTATGCCCATTACTTCCTGTTCGCTTGTAATGTCTGGCAGCTGTTCGGTATCAATCTTATGAAACGGGACGCCGTCAAAACGGTTCAGTACATCGTCCATGAACATATCGAGTCTCCGGCAGTCCGGACACCAGCCAGCTGAAAATTCTACTGCCACCGGTGTTTCTGTTTGTATAGTCTCCTCAAAAGAGTCTTTGGATTCAATGCGATTATTCGCGGTCATTATTCATTCGCTCCTTTCATGCTGCTCTCTATTGTAACAAAGGCATAAAAATGTGCAAAAAAATAATGGGAATAATGTTTCAACTGGAAAACCCTGTTAGAATAAACATATACATACTTAACGTCAACTGTATTAAGCTTTTGATGGGAGGAGGATCTGTGATGCGTCTATTCCAAAGGATGGCAGCAGTGGCAGCAGCTGGCATGCTGCTGTTTGCATCTGCCTGTGGAAACGAGGCAGAGGGAGCAGAACAATGGATCACGGAGCTTGAAAGCAACGGGCTTTCCATGCAGAAGACAGACGAAAATCCTGCAGCCCCGGTATCAATGAACCAGGAAAGCAGGGTGTGGGTGGAAGACAGCACGGAAACGAAAGTAGCGGTTTATGAATTCGATTCCCAGGAAGCGGCTGCAGAGGCAGAAGAACAATTTCAGCAGGAAGTGACTGAAAATGGGGGATGGGAAAACATTTCCTACCGGACGGCCGTTTCAGGATCTATGTTTTTATACACCTACAATGAAGATTCCTATGCTTTCTCGGCCTTCATGGATAAAGTATCACTTCCATCCTAAAAGCTAAAAGCATGTGAAAAGCCAGTCTGCCTGAAAAGGCGGGCCGGTTTTTTTGATTATAAAAATTTATTGAAGAAGCAGTGGCTTCGTCCGAAGAACAATAAAAAATAGTCACGTGCCTGATGATGGCATGTGACTATTTTTTGCTTACAGCGATAACCAAAAGAGCGATGGAAATAATCAAAAATGCCGTAAATGAAAGAAAAGGGATAGTAATGAACCCGAGCCACTGCGCGGATTGATCGGAGCAGGAAACCGTCCCGGTGCATTCCGTTGCATGCTGCAGCACCGGAAGCTTCTGATACAGGTAATGGTAACCAGCAAGCAGCATGCCGGGGACTGCAAGAGGAAGCGCATACCATATGACCTGTCGCTCCCCGCGAAATACAGCAATGCCTAAAATAACGGCGAGCGGGTACATAAGAATGCGCTGGTACCAGCAAAGCTCGCATGGGGTGTACCCTAAAATTTCGCTGAACGATAAGCTGCCGAGCGTCGCGATAATGGCCACCAGCCAGGCCGTACTTAACCAACGTTCCATAGACGCTATTCCCCTGCCTCTTCTTCAATCATGTCGAGCAGCTCCTGGTAGCTGTCACCTTCAAACAATTCTCCGTTCACAAATACGGAAGGTGTGCTGTTTACACCAAGGTCTCCGGCCATGGAACGGTCATTCTCCACGTTTTCTTCATAGGTGCCGTTTTCAAAAGCATCGACCACTGTTGTTACTTCTTCTTCGGAAGCAGTCTGCTGGAGCAGCTCCGTCAGACGCTCCTGGTCAAAGTAGCTGCCGCTTTCGTTCTGCGGCTGATTGGCAAACAACGTATCATGGAAATTCCAGAAGGCTTCATCCCCGAGTTCACCGTAGACGGCTTCACTGAATTCTGCCGCTGTCGTGGAATCTTCACTTAGAAATGGGTAATGCACGTAATGGAAAGTGGCATCGCCGGAATCGATAAACTGGGATTCGATTTCAGGAACAACAGATTCATGAAAATTTTTACACGCTGGGCATTTATAGTCCCCGAATTCAACGACCGTTACCGGGGCCTCCTCGTCCCCTTTAAGCGGCTGGCCGCTTGTATCAAGATTTTCTCCGCTGCCCCCGCCGGAATTATTACTGCTGCCGCCGCTGAAATTCCCGACAAGAATAATAGCGAGCAAAATCACAGCTATAACGGCTACAATGGCTGCAAATGTACGGCCCGAACTCGGCCTTGGTTTTTTGGACATAGGGTACTCCTTTCGTGCCTGTGCTGTATATGTATCAAACGTAGAATTCAGTACCTTCATAATTTACCATAAATTGTTGGAAACTCAAGAGTCCGTAAAAAAACTACTAAAAAGAAAGAGAACTGCCTGAAGAGGCAGCTCCCGTAAAATTTATAAATCTGCGTCTGTAACTGCACCTTTAGCACTGGAAGAAACGAGTTTGGCGTATTTGGCAAGAGCTCCGCGTTTTTCCGGAAGGTCCGGCGCCTGCCAGGCGTTCCGGCGTCTTTCAAACTCTTCGTCGGAAATGTGGAGGTTGATCTCCTGCGTGTCACTGTCAATGGAGATAGTGTCGCCGTTCTCAAGCAGGCCGATCGGTCCACCAGCGCTTGCTTCAGGCGCTACGTGCCCAATAACGAAGCCGTGCGATCCGCCGGAAAAGCGACCGTCTGTCATAAGAGCTACCTTACCGCCGAGGCCGCGGCCGACGATCATGGAAGTAACAGAAAGCATCTCCGGCATGCCCGGGCCGCCCTGTGGGCCGACGTAACGGATAACGAGCACGTCACCCTCAACAATGTCCCCGTCCATGATGGCCTTTGTGGCCGATTCTTCGCTGTTAAATACTTTTACTGTACCCTCGAACCGGCTGATCTTCTGGCCGGACAGCTTGATCACAGAGCCTTCCGGTGCGACGTTTCCTTTTAAAACGACAAGCGGGCCGGTTTTTTTGAACGGTTCAGCCAGAGGGCGGATAACTTCCTGTCCCTCCTTTAGGGAAGGTACAGCGTCAAGGTTTTCTGCAAGCGTCTTGCTCGTTACCGTAAGGCAGTCGCCGTGCAGCAGTCCTTCCTCATGGAGAAGCTTCATGACTGCCGGCACCCCGCCAATTTCATAAAGGTCCTGCATGACATACTTGCCACTCGGTTTCAGGTCGGCAATATGCGGCACGTTCTGGCGGACGCGCTCAAAATCGTCATAGGACAGATCCACGTCTGCCGAATGAGCAATTGCGAGAAGGTGTAAAAACGCGTTAGTGGAGCCGCCAAGCGCCATAACAACCGTAATGGCATTTTCGAACGCCTTTTTCGTCATAATATCCTTTGGAAGGATATTATTTTCAAGCAGCTCGATGGTTAATTCCCCGGCCTGCCTGCACTCGGTTTCTTTGTATTCGTAAATCGCAGGCGTGGAGGAAGAGCCGGGAATGCTCATGCCAAGCGCTTCTACCGCAGCAGCCATCGTGTTGGCTGTATACATACCACCACAGGCACCGGCGCCCGGGCAGGCGTTGCATTCCACCTGGTGAAGCTCTTCGTCGCTGATCTGGCCGGTCTGGTGCTGGCCGACAGCCTCGAAGGAAGAAACAAGATCGATGTCTTTGCCGTCTAGTTTGCCTGGTTGAATAGTTCCACCATAAACATACACGGAAGGAATGTTCATACGGGCCAGGGAAATGAGACAACCTGGCGTCGTTTTGTCACAGCCTCCGATCGCTACGACGCTGTCTAAACGTTCTGCGTTGGTGACAGTTTCAATCGAGTCTGCGATAATTTCACGGCTTGGAAGAGAGTAATGCATTCCTTCGTGGCCCATTGAAATGCCATCTGATACGGTAATCGTGTTGAAAATAAGCGGAGCGCCTCCGTTGGCAGAAGCTCCCTGCTTTGCGTGGCGTGCAAGATTGTCGATATGTACGTTACACGGAGTAACCTCGCTCCACGTACTTGCAATGCCGATCATCGGTTTTTTAAAATCATCGTCCGTAAAGCCGACGGCACGAAGCATCGCCCGGTTTGGAGCCCGGTTCGCTCCCTCGCTGATGACTTTACTGCGGTTGCGTAAATCTTTTTCTGTTTTTCCCATCGCTATGACCCTCTCTCATGAAGTTTCGTCGCAGACAATGTGCATGACGGTTCGCGTGCTCCATACGCAGCACGGGTATTTTTCTCTGCATATACAAATGTCTATCTAACAAGGACTATTCACTATCATACTAGGAATAGTTGATTGTTTCAATGTAACAGCGATGGTGAATAAAAGTTATTTCTGACAAATGAAAAAATTAGTGTGGGAGATAACTTCACAGATAGATGGGAAAAGGAGGGGAAGTTTATTATGATATAGATAACCTATCTCCACTTAGGGGAGAAAATGGAGGGATAACGATGAAGGAGCCAATTATATGGGCTGTGGCAATGTTGGTTGCGTTTCTCGCTCTGTTTTTAACGGGGACTCTGCAGCTGCAGGGATTCGAAAGTGTTATTATTCAAATGATTGGCTTCAGCGGCATGGTTTTTGCGATTTTGTACAGCGTACTGCTGACACAGAAATCAAACGACGAAAAGGACCAGGCATTCAAACGGTGAGTGAAGACCGACATAATAATGAAAAGCATGAAAAAGCATCCGGTTTTTCCGGATGCTTTTTGCGTCTTATTTTGCAGAAGTGGAAGTTCTGTGCGAAAGACGATCCGAGCTTGGCTGGATCGCGGAAGTGTCCTGGCGGTTGGCCAGAAATTCCGGCCGCGGCTCCTGGCCGCTGAACGGATCCACGAGCTTGTTTTCCACCGAGTTGAACACGAAGAAGACGTTGCTGCGCGGGTACGGCGAAATGTTGCCGGCCGAGCCGTGCATCGTGTTGCAGTCAAAGAAGAGCACCGAGCCCGCCGGGCCGGTCGCGCGGTCAATCTGGCCGCCGGCCTGCTCCGTGAGCCATTCCATGCTTTCGTTGTCCGGCACGCCGGTCTCCTGCTTTTTGAGTGACTGCTTGAAGTTGTCCTCCGGCGTGATGCCCGGGCAGGACACGTACCATTTCTGCGAGCCGGGGATCAGCATGAGCGGGCCGTTGAACTCGTAGTTGTCCGTCAGAATGATCGAGCAGCTGAGCGCACGCATGTCCGGCATGCCGTCCTCCATGTGCCAGGTTTCAAAATCCGAATGCCAGTAGAACTCCTTACCTTTAAAGCCTGGCTTAAAGTTTATCCGGGACTGCATCATATACACCTGACTGCCGAGGATCTGCTCGGCGGCTTTGACAATGCGTTCGTTTTTGGCGAGCATTTCAAAGAACCCGCTGTCCTTGTGGATTTCGAACACGGAGCGGACTTCGTTGCTGTTCGGCTCCTTGATCACGTCGGGCGCGTCGCGCTGTTCGTTGCGCTCCATCGTTTCCCGGAGCTCGCGTTTCATCATCTCGACTTCCTCATCGGTAAACAGCTTCTGGAGCATGAGGTAGCCGTTCTCGTCGTAAAAGTCCAGTTCCTTCTGCTGCAACGGGCCATCATAGCCGGCGTTTCCGTGGACTACCGGACCCTTCCGGTTCATGATTTCCTTATGGTCGCCTTGTCTGGATGGATATTTATCGACTGCCATTGTTCCAAATACCTCCTTTATATTTTAACCAAGGATTAAATCCTCAGTCAGTCAGACACATTCCCGGCTTAAAAAGGAATAAACATTAGAAACGGAAAATTTTTAATAATTAAATAAGCAGGAAAACTTCTAAGCCGGATATGGTGCGTATTGGACTCATATTAAAAAAATTCATTTTTTTAAGCGTTAACATCTTCTCTGGATCACCTAGTATATATTCGTATACTTTCTGTTGTGCCGGGAGATTTGGCATTGGCATCCGCCCTTTGGGATTGGTACAATGTTAAGCATTGAAAAGTCGACACAGGAGGATCTTATATGCACATTGTTACTTCCACGTTTAAAGTACCGGAAGAAAAAGCGGATGAAGTTATTGAGATTTATAAAAATAGATCGGGCCGGGTCGATAAGGCAGAAGGCTTTTTGAAGTTTCAGCTTCTGCAAAACGAAAAAAAGCCCGGTGAGCTGACGGTCTACATGGTATGGTCGTCCAAACAAAACTATCTGAACTGGGCGCGCAGTAAAGAATTCAAAGAGATTCATGAACTGGAAAAGAACTATCCGGATCAGGAGCTTGCTGGCATCATACCAGAAGTCCATCAGTACCAGGTGGTAGCAGAATGACGCCGGAGGTAAAAGAAAAAATAGTTCAGCACGTATCCGAAGAAATATACAAAGCCCACCCCTGGCTTTGGGACAAGTTTAAAGAAAGGGGACGGGAGAAAACAGAAGAAGATAATCATCACCATCTTAAACACCTTGAAACGTCCTATGCTCTTTCTGACATTTCCTTTTTTCTTGATTATACAGCGTGGTTGGAATCGGTCTTAAACGAGCGCGGTGTACCTACTACCATCATTATTGATAACTTTGAACGATTAAAAACAGTTTTTTCGTTATACTTGAACGAAAAAGAACGGCTATTTTTCACAGAATGTATAGAAAAGAGTATTAGACTGCTTGAAGAAAACATTCAGAAACAAGGTGACAATTAATGGCGATACGACCTGAAGACCTGACAGATATGATGCTGGATGGACTCGATGAAGAATCCTGGCAGGAAATTCAAAAAGTAAATAAGCACATGACATTGACTGAAATTTATGAAGATCTTCTGACGCCCGCTATGTATCATGTAGGTGAGCTGTGGCAAAAAAATAAAATATCGGTTGCTGATGAACATTTGGCCACAGCTACTTGTGATTTTCTGCTTTCGCGGCTGGAGGGGCGTGAAGACAACCGGCAGCTGGGAGCGCCGAAAGCATTGCTTTTCGGAGTAGCAGAAGAACAGCATTATTTAGGTTTAAGAATGGCAGCGTCCATCTTCCGGGAACACGGCTGGTCAGTAAAGTATCTCGGGCCAAACCTTCCGGCGGAGCAGGCATTCGCTTTTGCGGAAAAATGGCAGCCGCAGGCTGTGGCTATGTCGGCCGCCCTTTCATACCGTCTTCCTTCATTGTTTTCCTACATTGAGGCGTTTACTGAGCTGAAAGAAAAGCCGGCAGTGCTTCTCGGCGGAAAAATAGCCAGAGAGCGGGATGTGAGCGAATTATTTTCTGGAAAAGTTATCCGGATGGACGGCCTGCGCACCCTTGAGAATTGGATCGCCGGAAAAGGGGAGGACGACGTATATGCCAGATCTCATTCCTGATGATCTGCCGCTTCCTTACGTACAAATTGATAAAAATTATAAAATTATCTATATGTCTGCTTCCGCGCGAAGTCGTTTTGGAAACAAGGAATTTTTTTATGAGTGGCTGGATGAAGGAAGCTGGGAAAAGGCAAAACGATTGTTTTACGAGTTGCCGGAAGAAGATAGTACGGAGTTGATTTTTTTGACGGCAGATAATACTCCCACGGTGGTGGATGCTTACACGAAAAAAAGCAATGACCTGCATATTCGTGTTTTGCTGGTCCCAAAGGACCAAAGCTACCGAAATGTTTCAGGGAAGCTCGAACGTTTGCGTGATCGACTCCGGGAGACGAATACAGAGCTGCTCGAGGAAAAAGAAACGATGGAAGCGGTTGTTCAGGAAAACTATCTTTTATCTGCTCCTTTTATTGAAATTACAAAAGAAATGGCCCTTGTGCCTCTGCACGGTGATATTAACGAGCAGAAGGTGACGCTGATTACAGAAAAAATCACAAGTGCCTGGCACCGCGGGGAGTACGAAAAAACTATTTTCGATTTTACTGGAGTAGGAGAAGTGAACGAAAAAGGAATGAAGGAATTACGTGGAACCTTTGAGGCGCTTGCATTGATGGGAACAAAGGTTATCGTTACCGGGGTGCTTCCACGCCAGGCTAAGCAGCTTCAGGAGATGCATGCTGCCTTTACTTTTGAATTCAGCCGTTCGCTTGAACAAATATTGACGGCTTCTCTCAGGAGTGAAAAGTAAAATGAAACTTTCCAACCGCTAAGGTTTCCGCTACAATAAAAGGGAAGAAAGCGTGTGGAGGAGGCCTGGCAGTTGGCACTTACTTTTTACGGGTATCCCCCGTGCGGTACATGCCGCAAAGCAAAAAAGTGGCTGGAAGCAGAGGATATTTCTTTTGAAGAGTATCATATTGTGGAACATCCCCCTTCGAAGGAAGAATTAAAAGCATGGAAAGAACAGGAAGGGCTTGAGTGGAAGCATTTCTTTAACACAAGCGGAAAGAAGTACCGGGAAATGGATCTGAAAACCCGGCTTCCGAAAGCATCTGAAAAAGAGGTGCTGGAATGGCTGACTTCTGACGGGATGCTTTTGAAAAGGCCTATTGTGACAGACGGCGAGAGTGTCACCCTTGGGTTTAAGGAACCAGTTTTTGAGGAAAAGTGGAAATCGTAATAGTATTTATTTGAAGGAGGACGATTATGTATGAGTGTACCAGACGAACTTTTGTATTCAGAAGAACACGAATGGGTTAAAAAAGAAGACGGACGTCTTCGTGTCGGTGTCACGGACTTCGCCCAGTCCGAGCTTGGCGACATTGTATTCGTAGAGCTTCCGGAAGTGGGAGATGAACTTGAAGCAGGAGAGCCGTTTGGAAGTGTAGAATCCGTTAAAACGGTATCAGAGCTTTACGCCCCGGTTACAGGAAAGGTCGTAGAAATTAACGAAAATCTGGATGATTCTCCTGAATTCGTCAACGAATCTCCATATGAAAAAGCCTGGATGATCGTTGTAGAACCTTCCAATGAAAGTGAATTGGACGACCTGATGTCACCAGCCCAGTATTCAGACATGGTAAGTGATGATTAATACTGATTTACATAGAAGCCGTCCTTTTGAAGGGCGGCTTCTTTTTATGAACAGTTTCTGTTTGGCTGCTTTCCAGTTTTTCGGGGATGAAAACTAAAGGTTGACGCTTATAGGCAAAGGTGCTATTATCAATAGCATCGTCAAATATGAACGGATAATCATCGTTCACTTATCAAGAGAGGTGGAGGGGCTGGCCCTGTGAAACCCGGCAACCAGTCTGCATAAGCAGACATGGTGCCAATTCCTGCAGGCATACGTGTCTGCAAGATGAGTGGAAAGGATCCTTTAAAACCTTTCTGCTCGTGTGCAGAAGGGTTTTTTCTTTATGGTCCGGTATGGAAAAAGAATAACTACCGGAATCATGACGATTTAAAACATACTATTTACATCGTTTTAATAAAGATAAAGAAAAACGATGAAGGAGAGAGCGGTATGATCCAATTAAAAGGTTTATCCAAAGCCTTTCAGACAAAAACACAAACTGTTACCGCCGTAGATAACGTCAACCTTTCTATTGATGAAGGAGAAATTTTCGGAATTATCGGCTACAGCGGTGCGGGCAAAAGTACGCTTGTGAGGCTGTTAAATAAGCTCGAAACGGCTACCAGTGGTGAAGTAACCATTGAAGGAGAAAGCATTACTTCCCTGAAAGGACAGTCCCTGCGCAGTGCGCGCCAGGAAATAGGCATGGTATTCCAGCACTTTAACCTGCTGTGGTCCCGCACGGTGGCAGAAAACATTGCCTTTCCGCTCGAAATCGCAAAACAGTCAAAGCAGGAACGAAGCAGACGGGTTCAGGAGCTGGTTGACCTCGTCGGTCTTGAAGGCCGTGAGGATGCCTATCCCTCCCAGCTGAGCGGCGGCCAGAAGCAGCGGGTCGGTATTGCAAGGGCCCTTGCTAACAATCCGAAGGTGCTGCTGTGTGACGAAGCAACATCGGCACTGGACCCGAAAACAACAGATTCTATTCTTGCTCTGCTGACAGATATTAATAAAAAGCTGGGACTTACCATAGTTCTGATCACGCACGAAATGCATGTGATCCGTAAAATCTGCCACCGGGTGGCGGTAATGGAGAGCGGCAGAGTCGTTGAAGAAGGACCTGTGCTCCAGGTATTCCGGAATCCGAGGGAGCATATGACGAAAGAATTTGTCCGTCAGATTACGGAGCCGGAGGAAGATGCCTCGGAAATTGTGTTCGATGAAGAAGAGAACGGTGCAGTTGTCCAGCTGAAGTTTTTGGAAAACAAAGCTGAACAGCCCTTTATTTCCAAGGTCATCCGCCAGTTTGATGTGGATGTAAACATTATTCAGGGAAAAATTTCCCAGACGCAGCGCGGCAGCTACGGTTCCCTTTTCATCCGCATCAAAGGCAGCAGCGAAGAAATCGATAAGGCGCTGGCCTACCTCCGCGAAGAAGAGATAGAAGCAGAGGTGATGGAGCGTGTTTAATAATTTGACAGCGGAAATAAACTGGGAAAACATGTGGATTGCTACGTGGGAAACCGTCTATATGAGCCTGATTGCCGTGGCAGCCACATTTTTACTCGGTACGATACTCGGGGTACTGCTGTATTTAACAGATAAAGGAAACATGTGGGAAAACAAGCCGGTGCATACGGTGACAGCAGCGATCGTTAATATTTTCCGCTCTATTCCATTTATTATCCTGATCATTCTGCTTATTCCGTTTACAACCTTTTTGATTGGCACGATGCTTGGACCGAGCGCAGCACTGCCGGCACTGATTATCGGTGCCGCCCCGTTTTACGCCCGCCTGGTGGAGATTGGTCTGAGAGAGGTGGACAAGGGCGTTATTGAAGCCTCACAGGCGATGGGAGCGAGCCAGTGGCAGATCATTCAAAAAGTGCTTCTGCCGGAAGCGCTGCCGTCCTTAATCTCCGGCATCACCGTGACTGGTATTACGCTGGTCAGCTATACTGCCATGGCCGGTGTTGTAGGCGGCGGAGGCCTTGGGAACCTTGCATATCAGGAAGGGTTCCAGCGCAGCAATAATGAAGTAGTATTTGTTGCTACAGTGCTGATTCTTGTTATTGTCTTCATTCTGCAATGGATCGGCGATATTTGGACGAGACAGATAGATAAACGATAATTATTATATTAACGGGGGAATTTTTCATGAAAAAAACACTACTTGGCGTTTCACTACTTTCTACGGCAGTACTGGCAGCCTGCGGCTCTGATTCAGAGTCAGGCGGCGGTTCCGAAGAAGAAACACAGACACTTACGGTAGGGGCTACAAGCGTCCCGCACGCAGAAATTCTGGAGTTTGCCGAAGACCAGCTGTCGGAAGAAAATGTGGAGCTTGAAATCGAAACATTCAATGACTATATTGTTCCAAACGAAGCGCTTGCTTCGGAAGAAATTGATGCAAACTATTTTCAGCACATTCCTTACCTTGAAGATCAGATGGAAGAAAATGAAGAGTTTGACTTCGTCAATATGGGCGGCATTCATATCGAGCCAATCGGTGTTTATTCCCAGGAGTATGACAGCCTTGATGCCCTTCCGGACGGAGCAGAAATAATTATGAGTAACTCGGTGGCAGACCACGGCCGGATTCTGCAGATGCTTGAGCAGGAAGGCGTCCTCACGCTTGAAGAAGGCGCCGGCGTTGAAGCAACAGTGGATGATATTGCCGAAAATCCGAAAGACCTGCAGTTCCAGGCGGACATTGACGCGGCTACGCTTCCGCAGGTGTATAATAACGGCGAAGGGGATGCCGTATTCATCAATTCCAATTATGCAATTGATGCAGAGCTGAACCCTCAGGAGGACGCTATTGCGCTTGAAAGTCCGGAGGATAATCCGTATGTGAATGTGATAGCAGCCCGGGCAGAGGATGAAGATAATGAAACAATTCAGACGCTTGTAGATGTGCTGCAGTCGGATGAAACCCAGGAATTTATTGAAGAAGAATATGACGGAGCCGTCATTCCTGCAGAGGAGTAATAGCGGTCAGGCCGGACTCGTTGACTGAGTCCGGCCTTTTATATTGGGAGAAAAATAGAAGGGAATCTTCATTGAAAGAGTTTTTCCTTTTTTACTTCTCAGTCAGGTTTGGTATACTGTAAGAGTGATTGAAGAAAAGCATTGGATAGGGAGGGTCGTTCCTGCAATTGGTTTGTATAGGCACCCTCCTTTTTGTATGAACGCTTTTATTGAGAATGAAATGAGCGTATTCTCATTTATTTCCCGTGCGGTTTTTTGCCATATAGTAGCAAAAAAATGAAATATATCGGGAGAGAAAGCGAGTTTGCTTGAAGTCAGTTTACATTTGTTATAAAATAATAATTATAATAAATAGAGAAAAAACAGCGGTTTCCGCTTGATTCCAAAATATGGAGGTATGCAAAATGGCAACGCCGAACTTGAAAATTGAGAATTTGCATGTAGAAATTGAAGGTACTGAAATCATTAAAGGCTTCGACCTGGAAATGAACGGCGGAGAAATCCACGCAATCATGGGACCAAACGGAACAGGTAAATCCACCCTTGCTTCTGCAGTGATGGGCCACCCGAAATATGAAATCACTAAAGGAACTATTACGCTTGATGGAGAAAACGTACTCGACATGGAAGTCGACGAGCGCGCAAGAGCAGGCCTCTTCCTCGCAATGCAGTATCCTAGTGAAGTGAGCGGTGTAACAAACTCTGACTTTATGCGTTCAGCCATTAATGCTAAGCGCGGAGAAGGAAACGAAATCCAGCTGATGAAATTTATCCGCCAGATGGACGAAAAAATGAACATGCTTGAAATTGACGAATCGTTCTCCCAGCGTTACTTAAACGAAGGGTTCTCCGGCGGTGAGAAAAAGCGTAATGAAATTCTTCAGCTTCTCATGATGGAACCAAAAATCGCTATCCTGGACGAAATCGACTCCGGTCTTGATATCGATGCGCTCAAAGTCGTTTCCAAAGGCGTAAACGACATGAAAAGCCCGGACTTTGGCGCCTTAATCATCACTCACTATCAGCGTCTCTTAAACTACATTACTCCGGATAAAGTACACGTCATGATGCAGGGACGCATCGTTAAATCCGGCGGCGCCGAACTAGCTCAGCGTCTCGAAAGCGAAGGCTATGAGTGGATTAAGGAAGAACTCGGCATTGAAAACGAACGCGTTGGGGAACCACAGGAATAATTTTAACAGCAGGGGAGGCGAAATAATGTCTATAGATACTACTTGGAAATATGACGAGAAATACGTTGAAGATTTCTCGGCTAAACAGAACGAACCAAAGTGGCTGAAGGACCAGCGGCTAAGCGCCAGCCGTTTAGCAGAAAAGCTGGAAATGCCGAAGCCGGAAAAAACGAACATTAAAACCTGGAACTTTACCGAATTTGAACACGAAGGCACTCCGAAGGAAACTTTTTCTTCGTCTGAGGAACTGCACGAACAGGTGCAGGGACTTATCGATAAAAACGCTGCACAGCAGAATCTCCTTGTGCAAAGAGATGGCCAGACGGTTCTGTATGAAGCAAGCGCTACGCTTGAAGAACAGGGCGTAATTTTCACAGACATCGCAACAGCGGCTATTGAGCACGGCGATCTGCTTGAGCGTTATTTCATGGGCAATGCCGTACAGGTGGACGAGCATCGCTTTACAGCGCTTAACGTAGCGCTCATGAACGGAGGTACATTCATCTACGTTCCGAAAAACGTAAAGGTTGAAGCTCCGCTTCAAACAATCTACTGGCTCGAACAGGCTGATATGGGACTGTTCAACCACGTGGTTATTGTAGCCGAAGCGAACAGCGAAGTGACGTACCTTGAAAACTACGTTTCCTATGATACAGAGACACCTTCCGTTGTTAATGCGATCGCAGAGGTTTATGCAGAAGAAGGCGCGAACGTTTCCTTTGGCGGCGTGGACCACTTAGAGAAAGCGACCACGGTTTATACCAACCGCCGCGGCTACGCCCTCAAAGATGCAAGCATCGACTGGGCACTCGGCCAGATGAACGAGGGTAACACAGTATCGGACAATACGACTGCACTTGTAGGCGATGGTTCGACTTCTGACAAAAAATCTGTGGCTATCGGACGCGGAGAGCAGAGCCAGAACTTCTGGGCCCATATTATCCAGTTTGGCAAAAATACAGACGGCCAGATTCTGACTCACGGCGTTATGAAGGACAAAGCCTCCGCTATCTTTAACGGCATTAACAAAATTGAACACGGGGCGACCAAAGCCAACGGGGAGCAAACTGAACGTGTACTCATGCTCAGCGAACGTGCCCGCGGCGACGCGAACCCGATTCTTCTTATTGATGAAGACGACGTTACAGCCGGTCACGCAGCTTCTGTAGGTCGTGTTGATCCGGTTCAGCTTTACTACATGATGAGCCGAGGTATTCCGAAGACAGAAGCAGAACGCCTTATTATTCACGGCTTCCTTGCTCCAGTAGTAGACGCACTGCCAATTCAAGCTGTGAAAGATCGTCTGACGGAGGTTATCGAAAGGAAAGTATACTAATGGATGTAAAAGCCATTCGTGAACAGTTTCCTATACTGCAGCAGGAGGTAAACGGAAGTCCGCTTGTCTATCTCGACTCTGCGGCAACTTCCCAAAAACCGCTGCAGGTAATCGAAGCGGTCAGTGATTATTACCGCCGTTATAATTCAAATGTCCACCGCGGCGTGCATACGCTTGGGAGCATGGCAACGGACGAGTATGAAGGAGCACGGGAAAAGGTCCGCTCCTTCATCAACGCCCCTTCCTCTCAGCAGATTATCTTCAACCGCGGTACAACAGTCGGTATTAACACAGTAGCTTCAAGCTACGGGGATGCTCATCTGCAGGAGGGCGATGAAATCGTCCTGACAGAAAAAGAGCATCATTCCAATATTATTCCGTGGCAGCAGGCAGCAAAACGTAACGGAGCCCAGCTCCGGTATGTGGAGCTCGAAGCAGACGGAACGGTGACGGCAGAAAATGTACGCAGAGCCGTTTCCGAAAAAACAAAAATTGTGGCGGTCAGTCACGTGTCAAACGTACTTGGCACGGTTGACCCCATTAAAGATATTGCCGCTATCGCCCATGAACACGGAGCGGTCATCGTCGTGGACGGTGCACAGAGTGTGCCGCACATGACGGTGGACGTGCAGGATCTGGATGTGGATTTTTACGCCTTTTCCGGCCACAAAATGGGCGGACCAACCGGCATTGGAGTGCTCTACGGCAGAAAATCTCTCCTGGAAAATATGGAGCCGGTGGAATTTGGCGGCGAAATGATTGACTTTGTAGGGCTCTATGATTCAACATGGAAAGAAACCCCGTGGAAGTTTGAAGGGGGCACACCGATCATTGCTGGTGCTATTGGTTTAGGGGCAGCAATTGATTTCCTGAAAGAGATAGGCCTGGATAACATTGCTGCTCACGAGAAAGAGCTTGGCCAATACGCGCTGAAGCAGTTATCGGCGGTGGACGGCCTGGAAATATACGGGCCGAAGGAACGGACTGGAATTGTGACATTCAACGTGCAGGACGTGCATCCGCATGACGTCGCCACCGTGCTCGACGCGGAAGGTATTGCGGTACGCGCCGGCCATCACTGTGCCCAGCCGTTAATGAAGTGGCTTGACGTTGCTTCTACCGCCCGTGCCAGTTTTTATCTTTATAACTCCACAGAAGATATTGATGCTTTGGCAGAGGGGTTAATAAGAGTAAAGGAGTATTTCGGTGATGTCTTCGCATAATTTAGATACACTTTACCGCCAGGTCATCATGGATCACTATAAAAATCCGAGAAACAAAGGCGACCTGGAGGAAGAAACACTTCATGTCAACATGAACAACCCGACATGCGGCGACCGCATTCAGCTTCAGCTGAAAGTGGAAGAGGAACAAATCGCCGATGCAAGGTTCGTTGGGGAAGGCTGCTCGATCAGCTTGTCCTCCGCTTCGATGATGACAGAGGCTGTCAAAGGCCATACTGTCGAAGAAGCACTGGATATGGCGCAGATGTTTTCGCAGTTAATGCAGGGCGAAGAGATCGACGATACGAAATACGACCTTGGCGATATCGAAGCTCTGCAGGGCGTGACGAAGTTTCCTGCCCGTATTAAATGCGCGACACTTGCGTGGAAAGCCATGGAAAAAGGGTTAGTGGAAGAAGAAAACCGTTCATAATACAGCAACGTGCTTGAAACGCAGCGGGAATGAGACTACTTATTCCCGACTCTAAGGAGGTATTTTCATATGGCAAAACAAATGCCGGAAATTGGTGAAGACTATCAGTATGGTTTTCATGACAAAGACGTTTCCATCTTCCGTTCGGGTAAAGGCCTTACAGATGAAATTGTAAAAGAAATTTCTAAAATTAAAGAAGAGCCGCAGTGGATGCTTGACTTTCGTCTGAAATCGCTGGAAATCTTCTATAAAAAACCAATGCCGCAATGGGGCGGCGATCTCTCCGGACTGGACTTTGACGCTATTACGTATTATGTAAAACCGTCCGAGCGTTCTGAAAAATCGTGGGACGAAGTACCGGAAGAAATCAAAAACACATTCGATAAGCTCGGTATTCCGGAAGCGGAGCAAAAGTATCTGGCAGGGGTATCTGCACAGTACGAATCCGAAGTTGTATATCACAACATGGAAAAAGAGCTTGAAGATCAGGGTATCGTGTTTAAAGACACAGATACAGCAGTGAAGGAAAACGAAGAGTTGTTCCGTGAGCACTTCGGAAAAGTTATCCCGCCGTCAGATAACAAATTCTCGGCGCTGAACTCCGCAGTATGGTCCGGCGGCTCCTTCATCTATGTACCAAAAGGTGCAAAAGTAGAAACTCCGCTTCAGGCTTATTTCCGGATTAATTCGGAAAACATGGGACAGTTTGAGCGTACGCTGATCATTGCAGACGAAGGCAGCTCCGTGCATTATGTAGAAGGGTGTACCGCACCAGTTTACTCCACGGATTCCCTGCACAGTGCCGTTGTTGAAATCATCGTGAAAAAAGATGCGTACTGCCGTTATACAACGATCCAAAACTGGGCACCAAACGTTTACAACCTCGTTACAAAACGGGCAGTTGCAGACGAAGGCGCCACCATGGAATGGGTTGACGGTAACATTGGCTCCAAATTGACGATGAAATATCCATCGATTATTATGCGCGGTGAAGGTGCGAAAGGTACTGTTCTTTCCATCGCTATCGCCGGCCGCGGCCAGCATCAGGACGCAGGCGCAAAAGTAATGCACCTGGCTCCAAACTGTTCCTCCACTATCGTTTCGAAATCCATTTCGAAACAGGGCGGAAAAGTAACGTACCGCGGTATTGCGAACTTTGGACGCAAGTCCGACGGTTCCAAATCGAAAATCGAATGTGATACGTTGATTATGGATAACGAATCCACTTCGGATACGATTCCGTACAACGAAATTTATAACAACAATATTGCTCTTGAACACGAAGCAACGGTATCAAAAGTATCGGAAGAGCAGCTCTTCTATCTTATGAGCCGCGGCGTTGGTGAACAGGAAGCAACTGAAATGATCGTTATGGGCTTCATTGAGCCGTTCACAAAAGAACTGCCAATGGAATATGCCGTAGAAATGAACCGTTTGATCAGCTTTGAAATGGAAGGATCCATCGGTTAATCTTTCTGCCCAGTACGAAAAATAGGAACTGTCCTTTAAAGAGCTGCTACTGCTCTAAAAAGGGCAGTTTTTTTGTTTTATTTTAAAGAAGAACGTGAAAAGAACAGGGAGGTGAATAAATGATGATATACGTTGGCTTAACCGGCTGGGGGGATCACGACTCCCTTTACCCAAAAGGATTAAAGCAGACTGATAAGCTGAAGGAATACAGCAAATATTTTCCAACTGTAGAGGTGGATTCTTCCTTCTACGCTATTCAGCCGAAGAAAAATATAGACAAATGGCTCCGGGAGACGCCGGATTCGTTTCAATTTATTATGAAGGCCTATCAGGAAATGACCGGGCACCAGCGGGGTCCGAGCAAATATGAATCAAAAAAGGAAATGTTCGAGCAGTACGCTCTGTCGGTACGTCCGATGAAGGAAGCAGGTAAATTAGCGATGGTGCTTTGCCAGTTTCCGCCCTGGTTTGAATGCAACCGGGAAAATGTGGACTATCTCCGCTACTTAAGAGATCAGCTGCACGAATTCCCCTGTGCTCTTGAGTTCCGCCATGAGTCATGGTTTCATCCGACCTTCCGGGAAAAAACGCTCGAATTCATGAAAAATGAAGACTGGATCCATTCCGTGGTGGACGAACCGCAGATCGAAGGCGGGTCAGTGCCGATTGTTGAAGAAGCCACCACGTCTTCCAAAACGTTAATTCGTCTGCACGGGCGTGACAGGAACGCATGGCTGAAGCCAGCACGCGGCCAGGAATGGCGAAAGGTGCGCTATCGCTATAATTATTCCGATGCAGAGCTTCAGGAATGGCAGGAACGGGCGGAAAGGCTGCAAAAAGAAAGCAGCGACGTGTATATGATTTTTAATAATAATTCCGAACGCCACGCGGCTCCGAACGCACGCCGGCTGCTCGAGCTTTCCGGTATTGAATACGAAGGCCTTACTCCAAAACAAACTTCTCTCTTTAATGACGAGACCCGTGATTCGTAGTAAGATAAAAGAAGATGAAATGCACTCGTTTCTGCACCTCAGCATGTGGAAACGAGCACAAAGGCGGTGAGACCTGTTGTCCTCCAGTTTTTCTGTTTACCTGTACCACACAAACGATATTCACAGCGATTTGGATCAATGGACACGAACAGCAGCATATTTAAAAGAACGGGAAAAATTCCGGCAGGAGCGGGGGGAGTCAGTCCTTCTTCTGGATCTCGGGGACCACACTGACCGGGTGCACGCCGTCACAGAAGCTACACGAGGAAAAGGAAATGTGGAGCTGATGAATGAAGCAGGGATTCAGTATGCTGCGATTGGGAATAATGAAGGCATCACGTTTTCAAAAGAAGAGCTGAACCATATGTACGATGGTGCCGGGTTTCAGGTGCTTCTGGCCAACCTGTTTGATACAGACGGCCGCCGTCCAGAATGGGCGGAGCCATATAGTATCCATACGACAAAAGAAGGGGTACGGATCGGCCTGCTCGGCGTGACCGTTCCTTTTTATCCGTTTTATGAAGGACTGGACTGGAAGATCACGGATCCTGAGCATGTGATAGAAGCATTTCTGCCCGAGCTGCGGGAACAGTCGGACGTGATGGTTTTAATGTCGCACCTTGGCTATCCGAAGGATTTAGAGCTCGCTTCCTCCTATGATTTTGATGTTATTCTGGGAGCACACACCCACCATCTGCTTGAAGAACCGGAATGGATGGACAATACGTTGATTACGCAGTGCGGAAAATTTGGTATGCACGCTGGAGAGCTTGAACTCCGGTTTGAAGAAGGTTCGCAGCGCCCTTCAGGCATTGCTGGACGAACGGTGGATATGCGCCGGCAAAAGCCTTCCCCAGTCACTGAAAGGCTTCTGGGAGCGCTTGAGGACGAAGCAGATAAAGATATGAATGAAGTAGTGACGGAGATTGCAGAGCCGCTATCGGTGTCATGGACCCGGGACTCTCCATTTGCCTCGCTTCTTGCCGACGGGCTGCGGGAGTGGTGCAAAGCAGAAATTTCCATGTTGAATTCAGGACTGCTTCTTCATTCGCTGCCGGCAGGACCGGTGACGAAGAAAGATATTCACCGCCTGTGTCCTCATCCGATCAACCCATGCGTAGTGGCGGTGAAGGGGGATGTGCTTGAAGAAGTAGTAAAGAAGGCTTTTACGGAGGAAATGATCCGTCTGCCGCTGAAGGGATTTGGCTTCCGTGGGGAGATGCTCGGTCATATGGTATTTAGCGGCATGCAGATAGAAGCGGACTACAAATACGGAGAATGGACGGTGCAGAGTATCCGGATCGGAGATGACCTGCTTGATCACGCAGAAACGTATGAGCTGGCCACGCTTGATATGTTTACGCTCGGTCCGTTATACACCGGCTTATCCAACGCAGAATCGAAACAATACTATATGCCGGAAATGATGCGGGATATTCTGGCTGATGTACTGGTAAAACAGTATACAGCCAGGTCCTGATAATTTGCCTGCAGATGGAATGCCTTCAGCTTGCTGTTAAGCTTGAAGGTGCTTCTGTCATGCGGTAATAGAAGTACAAACATAGGGAGGCATAAACGTGAAACAATACTTAGATCTCTGCCGTCACGTACTCGAAAATGGCGGGAAGAAAGATGACAGAACCGGCACGGGCACAATCAGCACCTTTGGATGGCAGATGCGCTTTGACCTGCAGCAGGGTTTTCCGGTAATCACTACGAAAAAACTGCACCTGCGTTCTATTATTCATGAGCTGCTCTGGTTTTTACAGGGAGAAACAAATATTGCCTATCTGAAAGAAAATAAAGTGAAAATCTGGGATGCCTGGGCAGATGAAGAAGGCAATTTAGGGCCAATCTACGGCAAGCAGTGGCGGTCATGGGAAGGAGCAGGAGGCAAAACAGTGGACCAGATTTCAGACGTGGTGGAAGCGATCAAAACGAATCCGGACTCAAGGAGACTGATCGTCAGCGCCTGGAACGCAGCAGAAATCGAAGATATGGCGCTTGCACCGTGCCACTGCCTGTTCCAGTTCTACGTCCAGGACGGAAAGCTGTCATGCCAGCTGTACCAGCGGAGCGCAGATATTTTTCTTGGCGTGCCGTTTAACATCGCTTCGTACGCCCTTTTAACGCAAATGATCGCACACGTGTGTGACCTTGAGCCTGGAGAATTTATTCATACATTCGGGGATGCTCATATTTATAACAACCACGTGGAACAAATCAGAACGCAGCTTGAGCGTGAGCCGAGAAGCCTTCCGGAAATGAAAATTACCCGGAACGTAGACTCTATTTTTGATTTTACCATTGATGATTTTTCTCTCGAAGGGTACGACCCGCATCCGCATATTAAAGGTGAGGTGTCTGTATGATCGCATTTGTAGCTGCAGTCGCAAATGACCGGGTGATCGGATATAAAAATGACCTCCCCTGGCATCTTCCTGCTGACTTGAAGCATTTTCAACAGGTAACAAAGCACGGGACCGTTATTATGGGCAGGAAAACATTTGAATCGATGAACGGGCCGCTCCCATCACGCACAAATATCGTTATCACGGGAAATACGGACTGGTCACATGAAGGGGCACAGGTGGTGAATGATATTGAGGACATCCGCCGGCTTGCCGGGGAAGAGAAGCTGTATTACGTTATCGGAGGCAGCGGGGTTTTCACAGAGCTGCTGCCCGACGCCTCTTATATGTATCTGACCCATATTGACGCCGAGGTTCCGGGAGATACGTATTTTCCGGAATGGAATGAATCGGAATGGGAGATTGCTGAAAAGGAAGAAGGACCCGTGGATGAAAAAAACAGGCATCCACACCGGTACGTAACCTACAAACGAAAAAGCTTTAACGATTGAAAACAATCCCGGCAGACCTGTGAAGGCTGCCGGTTTTTTTGAAGAGGAGGGCTGAATGAATTTAAAGCTCAACCGGCACCTGGATGCTCTATGTTAAAATAGAAAAAATGAATTGAACAGTCAATGGAGCTCTTAGGTTTTAATCAGTACTGATCTTTAGGCGCGTGGGCACACAATTTTTATTCGTACGGTTTTTTCGACTTTTTAAGGCGGAAGGCTGGTGGAAAAATGAAGCCCGCAGTTAAAAGGATCGTCGTTATCGCCGGAATCAGCACGGGGATTTTCGCAGCTGTCCTTGCAGGATTGGTATTTTTCAGCACTACTGAAGAACCTTCGGGAAATATGGAGAGCTTTGCTTTTAGCGAAGTGAAAGAAAGTGGTCCGGATCTTCCAGAGCTTTCCTTTTACAAAGGTGCAGATAGCGAAAGGTTAGCCTACCGGAGCTACCAGTCGGAAGAAAGTGAACGAATAGTAATTATGCTGCACGGCTCCGGATACCACAGCAGCTACCTTCATCCTTTAGCGAAAGAGCTGGCAGCACAGGAGGCGGCAACGGTAGTAACTCCTGACCTTCGTGGGCACGGCCCAACGACTGAAAGCAGGGGAGACGTAGATTATGTCGGACAGATTGAGCGCGATCTGGAGCAGCTGATTGTTCACGTCCGTGAAAAATACCCGGAAGCTTCTCTTTACCTGGGCGGCCACTCAAGTGGCGGTGGGAGTGTTATTCGCTTTGCTGGCGGCAGTAGAGAGGTGGACGTGGACGGATATCTTCTGCTTACGCCTTACATTCATCACAATTCAGAGGTGAACCAAAATACCGGACAGGGATGGTCGAATCCCAATATTCCGCGCATGGCAGCTCTGTCAATTTTCAATAATTTGGGAGTTACGTTCTTTAACGGCAAAGACGTCATTTCATTTAACATGCCTGAAAGTTACCGGGACGGGACAGAAACCTTATATTACAGCTACAGGCTTCAAACATCGATGCATCCAAGAGATGATTACAAAAAGGATATTCAGGGCCTGGAGTCAGACACCCTTGTAATAGCAGGTGAAAAGGACCGTTCATTTCACGTGGAAGCGTATCCTTCGTTATTTGAAAATCAGAAGCATGCGGAGGTTGTGCTGAAGGAAGATCTTTCTCATTTCGGCGTAGTAACAGAATCGGATTCGCATGAAGCAATAGCTTCGTGGCTTAAAAATCGGTGATGACCTTCTGACCGTGATAAAAGCAGCAAAAAAGGGGGCTTTAAAAAAAGAGCTCCCTTTAATAAAAAACAAGCGTTTACAAAAAACTTTTCTCCCTTGTACTTTGACAAGGCAAAGAAAGATAAATATAATGAATTATCAGACAAAAGTTGTGCATCGGCTGATGTTCACATAGTCATGTAACAGACAAAAAGGAGGAAGCTTGATGGCTGCAAGAGAACAATGGGGAACACGTGCGGGCTTTATTATGGCAGCAGTTGGATCTGCGATCGGGCTCGGAAACATTTGGCGCTTTCCGGCTACGGCGTTTGAAAACGGCGGCGGCGCATTTTTTATCCCATACTTATTTGCGCTGCTGACAGCGGGTATTCCGCTTTTGATCATGGAATTTACCATGGGCCATAAATACCGGAGCGCAGCACCAAGAACGTATTCAAAAATGAACAAAAATGTGGAGTGGATCGGCTGGTGGGCCGTGGCGGTAGCATTTGTTATTTCTACATATTATCCTGTTATCATCGCCTGGTCCTTGTCCTACACCGTTTTTTCCTTCAATTTAAGCTGGGGGGCAGACACCGAAGCATTTTTGTTTAACGACTATCTGCAGCTGGCAGCTCCCGGGCAGTTCGGCGGCATGACGATCGGGGTGCTTATTCCGTTAATCATCGTCTGGGCGATTGCGCTCGGCATATTATTTAAAGGGGTGCAGCGCGGGATTGAACTGGCAAACCGAATTTTTATTCCGACGCTGGTCGTTATCTTTCTTATCATCTGTATCCGTGCAGTCACTCTTCCGGGGGCAGCACAAGGTCTTCAGGCTTTCTTTGAACCGGATTTTGGGGCGCTTACCCAGGGCGGTGTCTGGGTCGCCGCATACGGACAGATTTTCTTTAGTCTATCCATCGCTTTTGCGATTATGATCACCTATTCCAGTTATCTGCCGAAGAAGTCAGATATTACAAACAATGCCTTTATTACCGGCTTTAGTAACTCCAGCTTTGAGCTGCTTGCCGGGATCGGCGTCTTTTCAGCTCTCGGGTTTATGGCCCAGCAGCTGAATGTCGGGGTGGAGGAAGTGGTAGCCGGCGGTGTCGGACTTGCCTTTGTCGTCTTTCCGCAGATTATCAGTGAATTTCCGGCGCTCAGCGGCCTGTTTGGTGTTCTTTTCTTCCTGTCGCTCGCCCTGGCAGGATTATCATCACTTATTTCTATCGCCGAGACGTACATTAAAGGCCTGCAGGAAAAATTCGGCTGGGCGCGCAGAAAAGCAGTCGGTATCGGTGGCGGCGCAGCGGCCTTATGTTCCCTGATATTTGCTACCCGCGGCGGTCTGAACTTCCTCGATGCAGCCGATTACTTTATCAATCAATTTGGCGTGGCTCTGCTTGGTCTGGTGGAAGTGGTATTGATTGCATGGGTGCTCCGCAAGCTCCCGGAATTTCAACAGCACGCCAACGCCATTTCTGATATCCGCCTTGGCAGCTGGTGGAAGGTATGCCTTGGCATCATTACGCCAATTGTGCTTGGTTATATGATGATCGATTTATTCCTGCAAAACATTCTAAACCAGTTTGATACCGAAAATGGAAATTACGCCGGGTATACAGACGGATTTATTTTCGCCAGCGGCTGGGCCGTGGCCCTCGCTGCTTTAGCGGCAGGCATCATTATGTCCCTCATACGCTGGAAAGGCTTATCCAAAGAGGAGGCTGAGTAAATTGACAGCCGGAGCAATTATAACAATGGTCGTAGGAATGGTTATTATATGGGGCGGTCTTGTGGCAAGTCTTTTAAACGCAAAAAAAGCCTCGAAACAAAAATAAAATGAAGCAGTCCGGGAGAAAACAGCCGGGCTGCTTTTTGTATGCTTTCTTTTTCTGTACCCGTCTGGTAACGGATTTGCGGGTGGTAAAGAAGAACGTCTATGAATTGTCTGAACCTGTGGAACGTGTTAAAGTATAAAGGAAAACAGTAAAAGCTGGCCAGTCTGATCAAACACATACTACAAATAGAGCATAAACAGGCTTTTTATTATTCATAACTGGGAGTGAGAGCATCATGGCAAAAACGGAAGAATACGTCCGCAAGCCGGAATGGCTGAAAATAAAACTAAACACCAATGAGTCCTACAAAGGGCTGAAAAAAATGATGCGGGAGAAAAATCTTCACACGGTATGTGAAGAAGCCAGATGCCCGAACATCCACGAATGCTGGGCCGTCAGAAAAACAGCTACATTCATGATTCTTGGTGATACCTGTACGCGTGGCTGCCGTTTCTGCGCTGTAAAAACCGGTCTTCCAAACGAACTGGACTGGGGCGAGCCTGAACGTGTCGCGGATTCCGTCGAACAAATGGGGCTGAAGCACGTCGTCATTACAGCCGTAGCGAGGGATGACCTTAAAGATGGAGGCTCGGAAGTGTTTGCCGAAACCATCCGTGCCGTCCGCCGGAAAAATCCGGGCACAACAATCGAAGTGCTGCCATCAGATATGTCCGGTACCCCGGAAAACCTGGACATTTTAATGGAGGCAAGACCGAACATTCTGAACCACAATATTGAAACGGTGGAACGGTTGACACCGCGGGTGCGCGCCCGTGCAAAATACCGCCGTTCCCTTGATTTCCTCCAGTATTCCAAGGAGCTCCATCCGGATATTCCAACCAAATCGAGCCTGATGGTAGGCCTTGGAGAAACAAAAGAGGAAATCATTCAGGCTATGGATGACCTGCGGGCACACGACGTTGATATTATGACGATCGGCCAGTATCTGCAGCCGACGAAGAAGCATTTAAAAGTACAAAGATATTATACGCCGGAAGAATTTGCGGAGCTGAAAGAAATTGCGATGACAAAAGGATTCAGCCACTGTGAATCCGGTCCGCTTGTGCGTTCCTCCTATCATGCTGATGAGCAGGTGAACGAAGCACAGGTACAGATGGAAGCAAGCAAGTACCAATAAATGAGAGACCGTCCCTGGAAAAACCAGTTCCTCTTTTCGGATGCTGGTTTTTCTTTTGGAAGGGCAGGGCTCAGCAAAGGAGGGGGAGCTCATTGATTCGAGTGCAGGGACAGCGTTATGAATTGCTTGAAGATTTTCGGGACGGCTGGAATGAAGAAGCGTTTAAAGAACGTTACAGCGAAGTGCTGAATAAGTATGACTATGTCGTTGGGGACTGGGGGCATGAGCAGCTCCGTATGCGCGGTTTTTTTGAAAACGACCGCAAAAAAGTCCCCCACGATTTTAAAATTGGCACCCTTGAAGACTACTTGCTGGAGTACTGTAATTTTGGCTGTGCCTATTTTGTATTAAAGAAGGTCCGCCAGGAGCAAAAGGAAGAAGCAGAGGAAGAAACAGAACAATCAGTAACGTAAAAAACCCCCGGGCCGGGGGTTTTTGTTTATTCTTCAGCAAGAAGATGAGGTTTATAGTCAAGGTGATGCTGAGCTTTGATGTAGCGGACGGTACGGGTTTTGGCGCGCATGACGATGGAATCTGTTTCGGTCAGGTCTCCTCCAAGAAAACGGACTCCGTCAAGCAGTTCACCGCTTGAAACGCCGGTCGCCGCAAAAATAGCATCGTCTCCTTTAACGAGGTCAGAGAGCTGAAGCACCCTGCTTGTGTCTGTAATTCCCATGACTCTGCAGCGCTCTTTTTCTTCGGCATCTGAGGGTACAAGACGGGCCTGCATGTCCCCGCCGAGTGCTTTAATGGCAGCAGCTGAGATGACACCCTCCGGAGCTCCGCCGGTTCCGAGAAATAAATCAATGCCTGTGCGCGGAAGCGCAGCTGCGATGGAAGCACCTACATCCCCGTCGCCAAACAGCTTTACCCGCGCGCCCTTGGCCCGGACGCGGTCGATGAGCTGCTGATGGCGCTCGCGATCCTGGATAATAACCGTCACATCCCGGACCCGTTTGTTGCTTGTTTTCGCAATTGTATCGATGGTAGTCTCGATCGGGTCATCCAGGCGGACATTCCCTGCAGCCTTCGGCCCGACAGCAATTTTTTCCATATACATGTCCGGTGCGTGAAGAAGTGTGCCCCGGTCTCCGATGGCAATGACAGCGACAGCGTTGGCCCTGCCGCTCGCAACAATGTTTGTTCCCTCGAGCGGATCAACAGCAATATCAACCTCAGGGCCTTCCCCGTCTCCCACTTCTTCTCCGATATAGAGCATAGGTGCTTCGTCGAGCTCCCCTTCCCCGATTACGACTGTTCCGCGGCAGTGCACGGAATCAAACATGGATCTCATTGAAGTCGTAGCAGCATCATCCGCTTCTATTTTTCTGCCGCGTCCAAGCCACTGGGCGGAAGAAACGGCGGCAGCCTCGGTAACGCGTACAATTTCAAGCGCCAATTCTCTATCCATAAATAGATTTCATCCTTTCCTGTAAGAAGATGCATATGTAAAGCCTGCAAAATGCTTAACCATCGTACCATATTTATGGGCCGTCTTCAGCGATGGTTTTGTCTGCAGAAGCGGTGAGATATGCTACCATAGAGAAGGAGAAAAGGAGGCAGAGGAATGTATTTTGTAGACCGAAAACAGATTGAAGACCGTCTGCAGTATATGGAGCAGCTCGGGCGTATATATAACCAGATCAAGGACGAAAGCACGGCAGGTACGCAGTTGGCGCTCGAAAGACTCGCACACGGATGGATTGAAGCGCTGATAGACGTCGGCAATCAGATGATTGATGGTTTTATTATGAGGGACCCGGGCAGCTATGAAGATATTGTCGATATCCTTGAAGATGAACGGGTGCTTGAAGCGGAGGTAATCAGCCGGCTGAAGCCGCTGGTGGCATTCAGGAAAAAGCTCGTGCAGGAATTTACTTCTATTGAATTTGCCGAAATCAGCCAGGTGCTCGAAGAAGCGGAGCCAGCAGTGGAGAAGGTGAGTCCGTCGGTAAGAAATTATCTTGAGGAAGAGCTCGGTCCAGTATCTGCCTTCCTGCCGGAGGAAAAGGATACGAAGGAATAAAGGAGGGAAACGGCCATGAAAAAGTATAAAGCTTATTTAATTGACCTGGACGGAACGATGTACCGGGGCAGTGAACCAATTCCGGAGGCTGTGCGGTTTGTGAATCAGCTTCGTGATAAAGGCATCCCGCATTTATATATGACCAACAATTCCACCTCATCTCCCGAAACAGTGGCTGAACGGCTGGCGGGCATGGGGGTTAAATGCGAAGCGGATCAGGTGATGACAACGTCCCTTGCGACAGCCAGGTATTTACATGAGCAGACGCCTTCTGCCACGGTGTACGTTGTTGGAGAGCAGGGACTTCAGGAAGCAATGAGGAGCTATGGCTTTTATTTTACAGAAACCAATCCGGATGCCGTGGTTATGGGGATGGACCGCAGCATTACATACGATAAACTGAGTAAGGCGACAGTAGCGGTACGAAGCGGTGCTATGTTTATTTCCACTAATGAAGATGTGGCAGTTCCCACCGAGCAGGGCTTTCATCCTGGCAATGGCGCGCTTACGTCGGTCGTTACGACAGCTTCGCAGAAAAAACCAATCTTTATCGGCAAGCCACAGCCTATTATGGTGGACATGGCAATGCAGGCGCTCGGCCTGTCCAAGGATGAAGTGGCTTTAATCGGAGACAATTATGATACCGATATTCTCGCCGGGGTACGGGCAGGCATAGATACAATTCATGTGAACACAGGAATTACCAGCAGGGAAGCTGCTGCAGCTAAAGAGACTCCTCCTGCTTATCAGGTGGAAACACTGGCAGAATGGGCGGATTATCTATAGCTTTTTTTGCTGTAATGGTTGCGAGTTGAAAATAATATCGTTATAATGTCCTTTATAGAAAGACATTTGTTTACCTAAAATAAACATTATATAAATAAAGAACGCAATAAAGGCTTCAGAGGGAGTTAGGAGTGTAGCAGGAATGGAAAAAATTGCCGTAGGTATGCTTGGATTTGGAACGGTTGGAGCCGGTGTGGCTCAGCTGCTTGAAGAGCATAAACAAGAGCTTCAGCACCAGGTGGGTGCTGATGTGTTTTTAAAAAAAGCCCTGGTACGTGATTTGGAAAAGCCGAGGACTGGTCAGGTAAGTTTGCGGGAAGACCAGCTGACGCTGGAGGCGGATGATGTGCTCGGTGACCCTGGGATTCACACGGTTATTGAAGTGATGGGCAGTGTGGATCAGGCAAGAGAGTATATTACTCAGGCGCTGGAGAAGGGCAAAAGCGTTGTTACTGCAAATAAAGATTTGATGGCCCTCCACGGGGCAGAGCTGCTGAAGATCGCAGCAGACAATCACTGCGATTTGTTTTATGAAGCGAGTGTAGCTGGAGGCATTCCGGTACTGCGGGGCCTTACGGAAGGACTTGCCTCTGACCGGATTACAAAAATGATGGGCATCGTGAACGGAACGACTAACTATGTGCTGACCAAAATGAGCCAGGACAACCGGCCTTACCAGGAAGTTCTGCTCGAAGCGCAGGAGCTTGGATTTGCAGAGAGCGATCCTACCGCAGATGTCGAAGGTCTTGATGCAGCGAGAAAAGTAGCTATTCTGGCTAATCTCGGCTTTTCCATGAATGTGGAGCTTTCCGATGTTACCGTTGAAGGAATTACATCCATTACAACAGATGATCTTGCCTACTGCCGGCAGATGGGTTACACGTTAAAGCTGATCGGCCTGGCTGAACGGAAAAACGGGAAGGTGGAGCTTGCTGTGCAGCCAATGATGCTCCCGGACGACCACCCGCTGTCCTCGGTGCAAAACGAATACAACGCTGTGTATATTTACGGTGAAGCGGTAGGAGAGACAATGTTTTACGGTCCGGGAGCCGGTGCGCTTCCAACTGCCACAGCAGTAGTTTCGGATCTTGTCACTTCTGTACGCAACATGCGCCTCGGCGTCAGCGGCCAGCATGTCGGGGAGCCGCTGAATGAAAAGCATATCAAGCCGGATAATGAAGTATTTTCGAAATACTTTCTCCGCCTGCATGTGAAAGACGCCACCGGCACCTTCGCGGCCCTTACTTCGATTTTCGCTGAAGAGGATGTAAGCTTTGAACGTCTTGTCCAATGGCCGGTGGAAGGAAAGGTAAACACCGCAGAAATTGTCATTATTACGCATACAACATCACTCGATGTATACAAACGGCTGCAAAAGGCGTTAAACAGTCTCGATGTTGTGATAGATATTAAAAGCAGCTACCGTGTAGAGGGAGGAAGCTAAATGAGTGCTTGGCAGGGACTTTTAAAGCAGTATAAAGATTTTTTACCAGTAACAGAAAACACGCCAGCTCTTTCCCTGAATGAAGGTAATACGCCGTTAATACCACTTGAACGCCTGTCAGAAGAATGGGGCGTCAACATTCACGTAAAGACAGAAGGCACCAACCCGACAGGCTCATTTAAAGACCGGGGTATGGTGATGGCGGTAGCGAAGGCAAAAGAAGAAGGAAGCAAAGCCATTATCTGCGCTTCCACAGGAAACACCTCGGCAGCGGCAGCGGCCTACGGCACGAGAGCCGGCCTCCGTACGATCGTTGTCATTCCGGAAGGGAAAATTGCGCTCGGAAAGCTTGCTCAGGCCGTCATGTACGGAGCAGAAGTGTTTGAAATCCAGGGCAACTTTGATAACGCGCTCGAAATCGTCCGGAGCATCAGTGAAAAAGAACCGATCACGCTCGTGAATTCTGTGAACCCTTATCGTATTGAAGGCCAGAAAACGGCTGCGTATGAAGTGTGTGAAGCGCTCGGAAAAGCACCGGATGCTCTCTGCATCCCGGTGGGCAACGCCGGAAACATCACAGCGTACTGGAAAGGGTTTAAAGAGTATCACGAGCAGCACCAGACGGGCCTGCCGAACATGCTTGGCTTTGAAGCAGAAGGGGCAGCTGCCATCGTACGCGGTGAAGTGGTCAAAGATCCGGAAACGATCGCTACGGCTATACGTATCGGTAATCCGGCAAGCTGGGATAAGGCTATCCGGGTGACCGAAGAGTCAGACGGACGCATTGATATGGTGACAGACGATGAAATCGTTGAAGCTTATCAGCTGCTTGCCAAAACAGAAGGTGTTTTTGCAGAACCAGCTTCCTGTGCTTCACTGGCGGGACTGAAAAAACAAATCGACAGCGGAAAGATCAAAAAAGGTTCTTCGGTCGTATGTGTCCTTACCGGAAACGGACTAAAGGATCCGAGTACAGCGATTGATAAAGTGACGGTGAAACCAACGGTTATTCCAAATAATGAAGAAGCATTTATGGAGCATATCAAGGGAGGAGTCGTTCGTGGCTGATAAAAGATTGTCGATCACTGTACCGGCCAGTTCAGCGAATTTAGGACCAGGGTTTGATTCTGTAGGATTGGCAGTCAACCGCTATCTTACGCTTTACATCGACCGGGCGGAGGAGTGGGAATTTTTCTCGAATTCGCCTGAACTCAGCAGCCTGCCAAATAAAGAAGATAATCTTGTTTATCAGGCAGCGACAGCTTATGCTGCTGAATACGATGTGGAACTGTCCCCCTGCCGTGTGGAAATGGTAAGTGATATCCCGCTCGCAAGGGGACTTGGGAGCAGTGCTTCGGCAATTATTGCCGGTATTGAACTGGCAGACGAAATGGCCGGCCTGCACCGGTCGAAGGAAGAAAAAATGCAGTTTGCAAGCGGCTGGGAAGGACACCCGGACAATGTCGGGCCCTCGCTGTACGGCGGACTGATCGTTGGTGCCTACGGAGAGGAAAAAACGCATGTGATGCACTGCGGTGTACCGGATGTGGACCTTGTGCTTGCCATTCCGGACAATGAGCTTCTGACTAAAGAAGCGAGGGGAGCCCTGCCTTCCGAACTTCCTTACGCGACAGCCATTCACGGAAGCGCCGTAAGTAATGTGCTGGTTGCGGCTATTCTAAAGGGTGATTGGAAGATGGCAGGGGAAATGATGGTGCGGGACGTCTTTCACCATCCGTACCGCGCCGATATGGTACCCGGTCTCGAGGAAATGCTCAGCGGCATCCGGCAATACGGGGCCTACGGGGCTGCGTTAAGCGGTGCCGGTCCGACCATTCTCTGCTTCGTACCAAGCGGCAGAGGCGAAGAGGTAAAACGGGCGATTCAGGAGGATTATCCGGATTTCCGGGTGGAAACAGCCAAGCCGGCTCCCTTTGGCTCAAACGTACACTATGTTAATCAGCCGGCCGGGGTATCAGGTTCAGTTTGAAAAGGGAACAAAAGCATATAAAAAAGCTCAGGGGATTTAGCACCCTGAGCTTTTTTGCGGTTACCGTCTATTAAAATACCTGTTCGAGTTCTTTGACTCCTGGCACTTCTTCCAGGAGTGCGCGTTCGATACCAGCTTTCAGTGTAATTGTAGAGGAAGGGCAGGAGCCGCATGCTCCCATAAGGCGGACCATAACAATGCCGTCTTCAATATCTACAAGTTCCACGTCGCCTCCATCGCGAAGCAGGAAGGGGCGGAGCTTTTCAAGAACCTCCTGAACCTGTGCATGCATATCTTCTGTCGTTTGTGGCATGTTGATCTCTCCTTTCAATACTTTTATTATAAACCGTCGGGCTGTTATGTTCAAATGTCATCACGTATATATGCATTCTACTATGAACCGGTGCTGTTTGACAATCATTATCAACCGGGGACAGAAAATAGTGAAGAAAGCGCAGATATAGTATGATAAAGAAAAGGAGGCAGGCGTGTGATCATGATAAAAGTTTATGGGGCGGAAAAAAAGTGCCCGAGCTGCGTAAATCTTCCATCAAGCCGGGAGACCGCAGAGTGGCTCGAAGCTGCAGTCCAAAGAAAGTACCCGGAAAATCCTCCAGGTGTAGAGCATATTGATATCGAAGACCCGGGGTCGGCTTCTGACCCCGTAGCTGAGAAGGTCCGGCAGGAAGAATACTTTTATCCGCTCGTAACGGTGAACGAAGTAGTAGTGGCAGAAGGAAATCCAAGACTCAAAGCTGTTTACAGGGAAGTTGATAAAACAAAAGCACCGGCCCCGGGAGCGACAGAAGAATTAAAAAAACAAAAAAAGCCGGACGGAGGTTAATTCTCCGTCCGGTCTTTTCCGGCTGCTGACAGATTTAGTGCTGCTTAATTATTGCCGTGTCCGCGGCCGTTTTCCTTGCCGGGGTTAGTTTGTTCAGAAGAGGCTTCCTCGATCAGCCCTTTAATGTCGGTATTATCCATATAACCACTGAAGTGATCACTGCCGGCTCCCGCGGCAAAGACTGGAACCATTTCACCAGTGTGCCCGCCGGTATCACTCTCCGCGCGTATTTCGGTGTCGAGTGCGCCTACACTGTAGTGATCCGCAATGATGGATCCGATTTCCCAGCCCACCTGATATTCAGGGTAGACCTCTCCGGCATCGTCTTCAATATTTGCACGAAAGGCTTCTAATTCTTCATTTGTTATATCAATCTCTGCGTATTCCGAGAATACCTGCTGAATGCTTTCATCGGTATATTTATCAGAGTCCTCCCGGGTTTCAAGCTGCTGGGCCATGTATTCCGGGGACACTTCAATGTCTTTCAGGCCATCTACATCCATGGTTTCTGTTGCGGACATCCCAAGTGTTTCATGGTCGGAAAGCACAACGACGAGCGTGTCGTCACGGTCTTCTGCCCATGTAACGACCTGTTCAACGGTTTGATCGAATTCGATCATTTCCTGCCATACGCCCGTAGCGTCAGCTGCATGGGCAGCGTGGTCAATGCGGGCGCCTTCGACCATCATAAAGAATCCGTCATCATCCTGGGAGAGCACGTCCAGCCCTGTTTCCGTCATAGACTGCAGAGACGGCTCTTCGCTGTCGACGTCGTCTTTATCGGTTTTATAGTTCATGTACGAATCATTAAACAGGCCGAGGAGCCTGTCGGGAGTGCCGGCTTCCTCCAGCTCTTCTTCGGTAGTCGCATACTCATAGCCGCTTTCCTGAAACTCATCCACAAGCCTGTCTTCGCTCTCGTCCTCATCAGCTCCGAAAAATTCGCCGCCGCCCCCAAGCAGGACATCATATTTCTCTTCGTACTGCTGCTCGGCAATGTCTTCTTCGCTCCCACGGTCAGCCACGCTTGCGGTAAACGAAGCTGGAGTAGCGTCGGTGACCGTATTATTGGAAATAACGCCGACCTTTTTCCCGTCGTCCTGATACTGATCCAAAATGCTGTCCACTTCATTGCCGTCTTCGTCAACACCAATGCTTCCATTGTTTGTTTTCGTGCCGGTAGCGATTGCGGTGCCGGCAGCAGCTGAATCAGTTACGTTGTTATCGGCGGAATATGTGCTGGTCATGCCTGTATGTTCAAGCGATTCCATGAACAGCTCACCTTTTTTGCCATGTTCAAGCAGAGAAGCGATCTCCATTTGTCCCATTCCCATGCCGTCTCCAACCATTACGATGACATTTTCCGGGACGTCTTCCTTAGCATTTTTACTGCTGTTTTCAATTCCGTTTTCATTAGCGTTATCATTGGCTGAGCCATTTGCGTGAAGAAGGCTCCCCGAGCTGATGACCATTCCTGCGAGAACCCCGACAGTTAACTTTTTTGGAAAATACATGCTGACCCTCCCATAATAATTCATAACTTTTGATATTTTTTGAAATTTTAGTTAATAATAAATGGGCTGGAAGCATCCGTCAACAGCCTTTCATTTTTTTAGCCAAATATCACTTCGATTTGCTAAATTTTTCATATTATGCATGATAATTTACTTACTGGAAATCAATTAGTGCCTAAAGACGTAAAAAGGATCTGCATTATAGGCAGACCCTTTCTGATGGACATGAAATTATTTTGTTTATTATACGCCGGAATGGTTTTTGTACATCCAGAGCACGCCGCTTTTTAACAGACGGGCGACGCGGCCGGTCACTGCTGCTTTGGCAGTACCGCCCATCACACCGAAGCCGTGCTTTTTCCCTAACGATCCGAGGGTGCCTTTAAGCTTGATCTCAGGCATCGTTTCCGGAAGCGATTCGTTTTTCCATCTTTTTTTCATAATTGTAGCGATTTGTTCTGCCTGGCCCTCGGCAAGCTGGGCACTTGGAGCGTGTGGCAGGCTGGCACAGTCCCCGACGATAAAAATATTTTCATCGTTAGTTAAATGATGGTGGGGGGTCAAAACAATGCGCCCCTTCCGGTCTTTTTCCGTATCAAGCTGGCGGATAATTTTGTTTGGCTGAATACCTGCAGTCCAGATGATCGCTTCAGACTGCATCCAGTCTTCGTGGTTGTACAGGCCTTCTGCCGTCACAGTGGTGATATCGGAATTACTGATCACTTCAACATCGTGCTTTTCAAACCAATTCTGCACGTAGTTACTAAGCCGCTTCGGAAACATTGGAAGAATGGTTTCCCCGCGGTCAAACAGACGTATGTGAAGGTCTGAGCGGCTCTCCCGGAGTTCACTGGCCAGCTCTACGCCGCTGAGTCCGGCGCCTACAATACTGACAGCTGCTTTTGGCGGAAGGTTGCTGATAGCTTCGTATGTTCGGCGTGTTGCTTCCATGCTCTGGATACTGTAGGAGTGCTCTTCTGCTCCCGGGACACCGTGAAAGTTGTCCACTGAGCCAAGGCCGGCAATGAGTTTGTCATAAGGAAGCGAAGAAGAGTCAGACATGATCACCATCTGATTTTCCATATCGATATGGTCGATTGTGCCAAAATGAATTTTTAACCGGGAATGATCCGGAAACGGAACACGCACGTCGTGGTCCGACTCGGTACCGGCAGCAAGCGCATAGTATTCCGTTTTCATACAGTGGTACGGAAGTTTATCCACTAATGTAATATCAACATCCTGGGGGAGGTCACTGCCGAGCACGCGCTGAAGAAAACGCATCCCGCCGTAGCCTCCACCTAATACGATAATTTTTTCCATTGTTTCTTGTCCCCCTTTGAGTAGCATGCTGTCTATGCCCGCGTGGACCAGCTGCATAAAATGATGAAGTAGTTCTTCGCGATCAGTTTCAGCTCCGATGGATAGCTGATAGTAAAAATAGCTGTTGATGATGTGTGCCCATCGAGTCGAAGAAATGGAAGGATCTATTTCCTGCTGGCGGACACCGCTCTCAAGAAGCTGTTCCCACGTACGAAGCAAAGCACTGTCATGCTCGACCACATGCCGCCAGATGTGCCTGGTGAGGGAAGGGTTCAGGTGAAAGTCCCCTAAAAAATATCCGGCGTAGGCGCGAATACGGGAGGGGAGCGTCATGCGCTGAATTTTATACGTCTGCATGTATTCCTGTACCCGGACCATCCGGTCCTCTGCGAGTGCACGCATGATCGACTCTTTCGTAGGGAAGTAATTGAAAAAAGTCCCTTTGGCGACTTCGGCTGAAGCCGTGATTTCCTGCACAGTCGTCTGCTCAAAGCCCTTTTCCTGGAATAAATGCACAGCAGCCTGCAGAATGCGGGAACGTGTCTGCTCTCGTTTTTCCGTTCGTTTCATAGAATGCCCCCTCTGCGCAGCTGAAAGCATTTGCAAAATAAAAAAGTTACAATAGAGAGAACGATTCGGTTGTGCAGTCAGTAAAAATGACTGCGGTCAATTTTGATTATAGAGAGATACAGCTGCTTTGGCAACCGATTTTAAAAATATCAAACAATTTTGTGAACGGTGCGTTCAAACGAATTGGTTGACGCAGCGGCCACAGACGACTAATATAAACTCGTATAACCCGGGAAGAGGTGATGAAAGGTGAGGCCAATTATTGAGTTTTGCATGAGTAATTTGGCGAACGGCTCTCACGGGGCAATGGAAGAACTTGAAAAAGATCCGAATCTGGATGTTATTGAAGATATATGCTTAGGCTATTGCGGCCGTTGCTCTATGAATATGTACGCGCTTGTGAATGGGGAGCCGGTAGAAGGGGAAGATGAAAAAGATCTTCTTGCCAATATTTATACTCATCTTGAAGAAAACCCAATGTTTTAATGCAAAAGCGTCTTTCTGCAGAAGGGAAGACGCTTTTTTTCTCAATGTTTAAAGAGGGGGAAAAGAATGGATATCATTCCTTTTGAAAATACATGGCCGTACGACAAAATAGGTGAAGATATTTATATTAATGAATGTCCGTACTGCGGCACAAGAAGCGTATTAACATCAATGAAACTAAAGGATTTGGAATGGGCAAAAGAGGAAATAAAAACATATATCAATATGCCGTGCTGTCATAAACGCATGCATATTGTATTTGCAGATGAAGATTACTTATGGACGACAGAGCCGCTGAGACGAAGGGAGAGAAAGTCATGAAATTTACAAAAATGCACGGACTTGGCAACAGCTACATTTATGTTGATGTATTTGAAGAAACGCTGGAAGAGCATGAACTGCCGAGGCTCGCCCGGCAGGTAGCCGATAAAAATAAAGGAATAGGCTCAGACGGGCTGATTCTGATCGGGCCGTCGACGCATGAAGACGTGAAGATGCAGGTGTTCAACGCTGATGGCTCAGAAGCGAAAAACTGCGGGAACGGGCTGCGCTGCACAGCCAAGTATGCTTATGAGCATGGTTATGTTAATAAAGAGCGTTTTACGATTGAAACGCTCGGAGGGACGATGAAAGCCACCGTTCATCCGGACAATACCGGTCAGACCGTAAGCCTGGTGACCGTCGACATGGGAGCTCCCGAATTTGAATGGGCCCAGGTGCCTGTTAAAAATTCGGGTCAGCACGAGCTGGTTCTTGAAGCTGCAGGCCGTTCCTGGCAGTTGATGCCTGTATCCATGGGCAATCCACACGGAGTCATCTTCGTGGATGACACAGAGCAGGCGCCGGTGGAAGCAGCCGGCGCGGAGCTTGAAACACACGAAGCCTTTCCGGAAGGGGCCAACATTGAATTCGTGCATATGCGCCGCAGTGATGTAATGGATTTTAGAGTATGGGAGCGCGGCTCCGGTATTACCCAGGCGTGCGGAACAGGCGCTTGTGCGGCGGTGGCAGCCGCGGTGGCAGCCGGAAAAAGTGAAAAAGATAAAGAGGTGACTGTGCATCTTCCCGGCGGTGATCTGTATATTACGTGGCAGTCATCAGGAAATATACTGATGACGGGAAATGCTGAGGTTATCTGCACGGGGGACTATGAAACTAGAAGGGCATCAATATAAACAAAAAGAGAGCGGGCGCCCGCTCTCTTTTTAGTACGTTTAATAGGATTTAACAATGTTATAGAAGGTATCCCGTTCCACCGGAGTTTTTCCGGCAGTTTTAATCAGGTGGATCAGTTCCTTACGGGTGATCCCCTGGGATGTCAGCGCGCCGACAGAATGGGAGATCCGTTCCTCGATCAGAGTGCCATGAATATCGTCGGAGCCAAACGTGAGGGCCATCTGGGTCAGCTGGGCACCGATGTTAATCCAGTATGCTTTGATGTGATCAAAGTTATCAAGCATCAGTCGTGAAATCGCCACAGTCCGCAGATCATCGAAGGCGGAGGTGCGCTGGTGCAGGCCGGCATCGAGCTTGCGCGGCTGCATGGCAAGCGGGATAAAGACCATGAATCCATTGGTTTTGTCCTGCAGGGCACGGACACGGTCCATATGAATGAGCCGTTCCTCCTTCGATTCAATCGACCCGTACAGCATAGTGGCGTGCGTACGCATGCCAAGATCGTGAGCGAGTTCGTGAGCTTCGAGCCATTCAAACGTCGTCGCCTTATCCGGACTCATTTTCGCGCGGTAGTTCTCGGTAAGAATTTCAGCACCGCCGCCTGGAAGCGTATCGAGTCCCGCCTTTTGCAGTTCTACGAGGACTTCGCGCATGCTGATCCCTGCGTGACGGGCAAAAAATTCGATTTCAGCTCCTGTATAGGCTTTAACCTTTGCCTGTGGGTAATGCTTTTTCAACACACGGACGGTATTTAAATAATATTCAAACGGCACATCTGTATTGTGGCCGCCAACGATGTGAAATTCCCGGATGTTGTCATTCCAGCGTTTCTCGACGTATTCGAGCAGTTCTTCTTCATGCATCGTATACGCGTTTTCCTCGCCGGGCTTACGTTTAAATCCGCAAAACGAACAGCTGGCTTCGCATACGTTGGTCGGGTTGATGTACATATTTTCGATGAAATAAACGTTATCCCCGTTTTTTCTTTCGTTCACCTCATTTGCCAACTGGGCCACGGTTAACAGGTCTGCTGTTTCATAGAGGTAGAGGCCGTCTTCAATGGATAATCGTTCTCCTTCTCGGACTTTGTCGGCAATGCGCTGCATGTCGGCGTCGCGATTCAAGGTGATCGCCATATTAATCCTTCCTTTCCGATGTACAAGAAATACTGTGAAGTTCAGCGGTTCTGCAGGCGGCTTCCGTACCACCGTGCAGAATCTTATCTGCTGTTTAGGTATATAAAAGGTATGCTGCCAGGGAAAGACATCATACTAACAAGAATTTCCGGGGCTCAATTTCTTATTATACATCGTGCTATTCCGGAAGGAAAGTAACAACGCCCAAAGCAGTTCCTCAATCGGAAGAAGCACCTGAAGGAGAGGCGGAAGAGTAATTCCATGCTTCCGGATAAAGCGGCATCCGCTCCGATCGGTAAACTACCCGTCCGTCGCCTTTTTTAATGCCGGAAAGCTCGAGCTCGTACACTACTTCCCCAGTGTCGCCGGCAGTTTCAACGATAGTGGCCTGATAGCTGTCATTCACCTTCTGGTACCCGGAGGTGAGCAGGCGGTTCGTGGTTTCGTACATATAATCAGCATCACCGACCACGTTGGAGAAAAAGTCTTTCCCGCGTTCTTCTCCGTATTTCCACACGGTCTCTGCCGTACCTTCCTCTTCATTGATCCGGTATTGTATGCCCTGACTGTAGTCTCTGCTGATGGATTCATCGCCGCGAGTGACAGTCGTGTTGTTATCAAACAGAAGAACGTCTTTTGTGTCCGGATTGTCATCCTGGTCTGGAAGAATCATCGGGGCATGCTGGGCGCCGGGATATTTTAAATTACCGTTTTCGGGCTCCAGCACTTTTTTGGCCATGTCCGCAGACCAGCCTTCAGGGGCCCCGAGAATCCAGTTAATGTTCATTTCAGGATACGTTAAGCTGAGGACCGCGCTCTGATGGCGGCCGGATATAAGAATGCTCCTGTTTTCCTTGTCGTACCAAATGGCATTCAGATGCATCCAGTCGCCGTCACTTTCGTTCGGGCCGGAATATTCTTCGTACGCTTCAGCAGGGAAGATATCTTTTAAATCGAGCGTTTCCACCGTTTCGCCGGTAGCGCGATCGATTTCCACCATAGTATCCTCTTCATAAGCATTGCTGTTGTCATGCACGGTAACTAACAGATTATTGTTAGGCAGCTCAATGGCATCGTGGTGAATGACGTTAGTGTCCTCGTAATTGGGCAGGTTAACCTTGTACTGGTTCTGAATCTTCCCGAGCATGTCCGTCTCAAACAGATACTCATTGCGTTTATCCTCAGACTGCGATGCCCCGAGCAGCAGATTGCCATTGGAGAGCCGTTTAAACACAAAGCCCCCGGTCCGGGAGGAGTACCAGCGAATATCTCCCTGCTCATCCACTCCATAAGCCTTGGATTTGCCAGGGGTTATGAAAGTAAGACCAGGTTCCATTTCCGCCGGGGAGCTTTCTATTACCTCTCTGTTATGAGCGAAAGCAGGAGTATCGTCAGTTTTCAGGGAAACGGTCTGCTCCTGAACGTTTCCCTGGCGGTCCTCGGCTTCTATGGTAACTTCATTATCTGTGCCGGGATACAGCCCGAGAACAGGGACTTCGTGCTCCTGGTTAAAGGCAGGGTATGTATGCGTAATGTCCTGTGCATCGCCGCGACTGGCCACAGTTACAGTAATACGGCTTGGGTTTTCTGTGCGAAATTTCGTTAAGGCGGTCAACGGAGCTTCGCCGTAGGGGTCCTGGATTACCATGGGATTGTCAAACGTATGGTTTCCGTCAATATATTCCTGCCGCCACTCCTTTTCCATTTTTTCCTGCTCTTCGATTAAACTGGTCTCACTGCTTGTGGTGGAGGCGCTTTGGAAAATGGAAAAAGCAACGGTCTGGGTGGTGTTTTCCGCAATAATGATCCAGCCAACGGCAAGGGCCAGGATCAGAAAAGTCATTAGCTTCAAAAAAATGCCTCCCTGCTTAAAATTATAGGAACTTTCTCACAAGTATAAGCAAAATAAAAGTATTTGCACACAAAAACGTCCGCCAAAAAAAACAAAGGGGAATATTTGAAGAACGGAGGCTAAGGGTCTATAATATAAATGAGCCTCAGATACACAAAGGAGGAAACACTAATGTTAGTATTATCGGATGCAGCAGCACAGCGTGTGCTGGACATGATTGAAGAAGAAGGCGACAGTTCACTATATATGCGTGTAGGCGTAAAGGGCGGCGGATGCACCGGCTTATCCTACGGCATGGGCTTTGATTCCATAGTAGAAGAAACTGACCAGGTGCTTGAAATCAAAGGTGTTCCAATCGTTGTAGACAGTGAGAGTGCTCCTGTTCTTGACGGCGTAAACATCGATTTTAAAGAAAACATGATGGGCGGCGGCTTTACGATCGACAATCCGAACGCCATCGCCTCCTGCGGCTGCGGCGCATCGTTCAAGACCGCAACCAAAGAAGGCACACCGGAGAAATGCTAGAATAATAGTGTTGGAAAAAGCAGCTGTCAGCGTACAGCTGCTTTTTTTATGTTTTACTGGTCACAGACAGGCATAATTTGTAGAATAGGAAGGCAGGAGGGAGAGGGTTATGAAAAAACGAACGATCTTTACAGGAACGCTCGGTATACTGATGCTGACAGGCTGTGGAAGCAGCTTATCAGAAGAAGAACAGCAGTACATAGAAGAAGTGGATGAAAGTGCCACAGAGCTTGAACAGCTGGACACACAGCTTACAGAAGCCGTGAACGCCGTGGAGGAGGAAGAAGAGGGGGCAGCTGGAGAACTGCAAAGCATGCAGGAAGACATCTTCGTCACGGCCTACGATAACGTTGAAGCAATCAGCGTGCCGGAGGGCGAAGACATGCAGGCAGTGTATGACGCGCATGTTTCTTATGCAAACCAATATGTGTTTATTGCTGAAGAGCTAATGAGTACAGAAGACCTGGAGCAGTCGATTGGAGAAAATATCAATCCGGTGCTTGAACAGGCGGAAAAGGAAAAGAATAATTTCGCTGACACTGTGCAGGAAGAGACCGGCGAAGAGATCAGCTTTGAATAGCAAAAAAACGATCCCGGGTACGGATCGTTTTTTTTATTAAAACATATGGGAGCTGTGTCCGGGCTGGACCTTTGCCTTTGGATTAATATAATTCATCGCGTTGTTCACTGCCGTAGGAGCTTCCCCGAAGCCGGTAGCAATTAATTTTACCTTGCCGTCGTAGGAAGTAACGTCTCCTGCTGCGTATACGCCCGGGATGTTTGTTTCCATTTTCGTGTTCACAACAATGGAATTTTTATGAATATCAAGTCCCCACTCTTTAATCGGTCCCAGGGAAGAAACGAAGCCGTAGTTGACGATCAGGGAATCAACGTCGACCACCTGTTCAGCAGTGCCTTTCACTTCTTCAAACACAACCTGCTGAATCCGTTCGCCGTCTCCGAGAACATCCTTGACCTGAAACGGTGTGAGAATATCCACATTCGACTGGTTCAGCTGTTCGACGCTGTGTTCGTGGGCGCGGAATTTATCCCGGCGGTGGGCAAGAGTGACGTCCGCAATCGGATCAAGCATGTTCGCCCAGTCGACAGCCGAGTCGCCGCCGCCGAGAATCGTTACTTTTTCACCGGCAAACGCCTGAAGGTCGTTAACGAAATAGTGAAGGTTGGATTCTTCGTATGGCTCCATGCCGTCGATTTGAAGCTTCCTTGGCTGAAAGGCGCCTACACCGGCAGTGATAATGATAGTGCGGGTGTAATGGACCCCTTTATCCGTGTGAAGCTCGATCAGGTCGTCTTCGTTGCGGATGACATTTTCTACGCTTTGTTCAAGCACTACCTCCGGGTTAAACGGGTTCATCTGTTCAATTAAATTATCCACAAGCTCCTGGGCACGGACCTTTGGAAACCCTGCAACGTCATATATAAACTTTTCCGGATAAAGGGCAGCAAGCTGTCCCCCGAGCTGTGGCATGCTTTCAATAATTTTAACTTTAGCCTGGCGCATCCCTCCGTAAAACGCGGTAAACAAACCGGTGGGGCCGCCGCCAATAATGGTCACATCATATATATCTGACTCTAATACCACTAAGGTACACCTCCAAGAATCTTTTCAAATTTCAATCCATTATAATACTGATTGAGAAAAATAGAAACCAATTGAGAAATTGTTTCAAGAGTTACATTGTAACATAAGCAAAATCAGTGCCAAGGGTATTTCCCTTCCACATTCAGGAAGAAGGGATGAAAAAAGGTGAAAATCGGGAAAAAGGTTGAAATATTATGGCAAAACCCATAATATTAAGTACGGGGTTTGTGTCTATTTTTTTACAAAAAGCAACGCGTTAAAAGCAGAAAACGAAGCGGACTTTTCTTTTTTATTAAGGAAAAGGCGGTTTGATATAGTTGTGTACGTGAAATAAATCACATACATGAGCTGCTTTTGACAAAAATCTAAAAAATGGAAGTGATTGACATGGCAGGAAAAACAAATATTGTTGTTTTAGGCGCTGGCTATGCTGGTCTCGTTTCCGCTTCAAAGCTCGCAAAAGAAGTAGGAACAGACAATGCAAACATTACGCTGGTCAGCAGGCACGATTATCATTACCAGACCACCTGGCTGCATGAGCCGGCTGCAGGAACGCTTCACCATGACCGCACCCGTATTAAAGTCAGTAAAATTCTTGATTTAAATAAAATTAACTTCGTGCAGGACGAAGCTACGAAGGTCGTTACAGAAGAAAAGAAGGTAACGCTTGCTTCTGGCGGTGAACTGCAGTACGACTACATCATAGTAGGTGTTGGGGCTATCTCTGAAACGTTCGGTATCGAAGGCGTTTATGAAAACTCCTACCACCGCTGGACCGTGGACGGCGCCCGCCAGATGAAAGACCGTATTGAATATATGTTTGCCCGCTATCACAGCGACGAAGCAAAAGAAGAAGACCTGACGTTCGTTGTAGCAGGCGCCGGCTTTACCGGTATGGAATTTATGGGCGAGCTGAGTGAGCGCGTGCCTAAGCTTTGCAAAGAGTACGATGTACCGCGCAATAAAGTAAAAATGTACGTTATCGAAGCGATGCCGACAGCGCTTCCAGGCTTTGATCCGGAGCTTGTGGAGTATGCGATGAATTTACTTGAAAACCGCGGAGTGGAATTCAAACTGGATTCACCGATCAAAGCAGTAACGGAAAACAGCGTCGAGCTGAATACTGGGGAATCCGTAAAAACATCGACAGTAATCTGGGCAACTGGTGTCCGCGGCAACCCGCTTATCGAGGAGTCCGGCTTTGAAAACAACCGTGCCCGTGTGAAAGTTGATGATGATCTGCGTGCTCCCGGCCACGAACGCGAATTTATTATTGGTGACTGTTCCCTGATCATCAATACAGAAATCGATCGTCCATTCCCGCCGACAGCTCAAATCGCTCTCCAGCAGGGCGAAACAGCTGCCGATAACATCAAAGCATTGATGGAAGGACGTCCGACAGAAGCATTTGTAGCCGATATCAAAGGTACAGTGGCTTCTCTCGGTGGAAAAGAAGCGATTGGCGTTGTAGGTTCGAAAAAGCTTTACGGCCGTCCCGCCTACTTTATGAAAAAAGTAATCGAAAACCGTGCATTATGGGTTCTCGGCGGCTTTGGCTTCCTGCTTCGCAAAGGACAAAGCCCGTTCTAAAATGATTACAGATTAAACACAGAAGAAGCCTCCGGCATAGTTTGCCGGAGGCTTCTTTCGCGTACAGAAATATACAAACCAGGACAGGTCACACGATAAAAATCGCATGAGCCGCAAACGTTATAGCCACCCCGAAGATAGCGCCGAAGATAACTTCAATCGGCTGGTGGCCGAGCAGCTCCTTCAGCTCCTGGCGTTTTTCGGGCTCCCGTTTTTGCTGCCAGGACCGGGCTTCCGTCACGAGACGGTTGAAGTCGTTAACCAGCTGATTCAATACGGTGGCATGATAGCCCGCGTGCCTCCGGACGCCGGTAGCATCAAACATTACAATAACGCCAAAAACGATGCAGATGGCAAAAAGATTCGAATCAAACCCCTGCTCAATACCGATAGCTGTAGAAAGTGAGGTGACAGCTGCGGAGTGGGAGCTTGGCATGCCGCCGGTGCTTGTGATGAGTGAAGCGTCCCAGGTCTTGGCAGCAATGAAACCAAGGGGTATTTTAATCGCCTGTGCTAATAAGATAGAAGATAATGCCACTAAGAGTGGGAAGTTCTGCAGTAATTCCATTCACGAACGTCCTTTCTGAATTTTGGCAGTTAGTAAGGATAAGGAACAGCCCACATTATGATAAATATAAGTACAGGCAACAATATTTTATCACATGGCATCAGGTTCGTCGTGCCATCGCTCGAAGAAAGCAGAAAAAGATGAACAAACTAAAAAATAGATTCATTCCAGAAAAATCGCTGCTACGGAGGATTTCAGGGCTAAAGCAGGCGTCAGCATGAATTAATGGGGATTAGGTGCTAGTATGTATAGGATGGAAGGGATAAAATATACCTAAACCATTTGCAACAATTATATATGTTAAGTATACTTACACTAACTTATTATAAAAAATTTCCATGCGTACATATTACCGCAGAATGTCAGGTCTGCATCTAACTCAAATCCAGCAAATATTTTTTAAAAATTGAAAAAAATGCAGAAATGGGTGTTTGAAAATTGAAAATATTAAAGTGGCTTGACTTAGGGCTCAAACGCACGGAAGAGGCGGTGCTGTCGCTTGCGATCATTACAATAACGGTGATGGTGGCAGGCAATACCATCAGCAGGAACCTCGGTCTCGGCGGCTGGGCGTTCGCAGAAGAAATCAGCCAGATTGCGATTTATATGGCGACATTTCTCGGGCTCGGCTATGTGGCCAGGCAGGGCAGGCATATCAGTATGACGGCATTATTTGATAATGTACCGTACAAGTTCCGGAAAACGCTGGCGCTTATTATTCCACTCGTTACAGCATTAGTGCTGTTTGCTTTGGCATATTACTCCTACGACTATGTATTGGCCTCGCAGAACAGGGTCACTAACTACCTCCGGATTTCCTATGTTTGGATGGTGGTGTGGGCGCCTATCGGCTTTCTGCTTGGAGGGGTTCAGTTTCTACGGAACTTCTGGGTAAATGTGAAAAATAAAGACGTCTACATCGCAGCAGAGCGAAAAGACTACGATACAGAGCAGGAAGCAAAAGAATCCAACCAACTATAAAATATTCGGAGAATGAGAGGAAACAATTATGCTTTTTACATTACTTGCGATAATGGTCATCTTTTTAGCACTTGGTTTTCCTATGATGGTTCCATTGATCCTGGCTCCGCTGGTGATAGTGCTGTTTTTCTTTGATGCCGTTGATCCGTTCATCATGCTGCAGCAGATGCTTGAGGGAATATCAAGCTATGTACTTCTGGCGGTTCCAATGTTTATCTTTGCAGCAGACATTATGTCACAGGGCCACACGTCAAAGCGGCTTCTTGATTTCATCGGCGCTTTTGTCGGACATCTCCGGGGCGGTTATGCAATTACCACAGCTGCTGCCTGCACCATTTTCGGTTCGATTTCCGGCTCTACCCAGGCTACGGTGGTGGCGATCGGCGGACCGATGAGGCAGCGGCTGTTAAAGGTAGGCTACAAAGACTCCACAGCTATTGCTTTTATCATTAATGCAAGCGACGTGGCGTTATTAATTCCGCCGAGTATAGGAATGATTATGTATTCTTTAATTTCCGGCACTTCCCTTGGGGATATGTTTATAGCGGGCATCGGGCCCGGCCTTCTCGTATTTGCCTTTTTTACTCTTTATGCCTACATACACGCAAAAATTTACAGTATCCCGCTTGCAGCTAAAATTCCCTGGAAAGAGCGCGGGAAAATGACCTTTGATGCAATCCTGCCTCTCTTATTTCCAGTTATTATTATTGGGGGAATTTATTCCGGCCTTTTTACTCCAACAGAAGCAGCGGCAATGGCCGTTGTGTATGCCTTTGTATTGGAAGTTATTATTTACCGTACAGTAAAGCTGAAGCAGATGTTCAGCATCGCCCTGTCTTCAGGACTCGTAACGTCGGCCGTTTTTATGCTCGTAGCCGGCGGCCAGGTGTTTGCATGGGTCATACAGTTTGCCCGTATTCCGCAAATGATTACTGATACCTTTCTCGGAGGGGACCCGGGCGCGATTTATGTTTTAATTATTGTCTCCGTCTTTTTCTTTATCGGCTGTATGTTTGTGGATCCGATTGTAGTGATTCTCATTTTAACCCCAATCTTCTACCCGGCAGCAATCCAGGCAGGAGTGGACCCGGTTCATTTAGGGGTAATTATCACCTTCCAGGCAGCGCTCGGTTCAGCTACGCCGCCATTTGGCGTCGATATATTCACAGCAAGTGCGGTATTTAATCGATCGTATCTCGATACAATCCGTGGGACACCACCATTTATTGTAATGATGCTCGTAATTGCCGTGCTGCTTATCTCGTTTGAGCCTATTTCAACGTTTTTACTTCCTGACAATTAACAGGAGGCTGGATGAGGAAGGAGGCTGCGAATGGCCGCCTCTCCGACAGCCCGATCATTCGTGTTACTACTTATAAGGGGGAATTATACATGAAAAAGAGAAAGCTTGGTTTGTTGACAGGGACAACTCTTTCTGCGGCAGCAGTACTGGCTGCCTGCGGCGGTGGCAGTGATGAAAGCAGCGGTGGCGGCGATGGGGAAGAAACATATGAATGGACCTTTGTAACAGAGGAAAACGAAGGTCAGGTGCAGTATGAATATGCACAGGAATTTGCGAGCCGGATGGATGAAAAAACAGACGGCCAGGTGGCGATCGAGCCGGTGGAGTTCGGCGGCCTCGGCAGTGAAGTGGACCAGGTGGAGCAGCTCCAGCAGGGCGCAGTCGAAATGGCCGTTGTTTCTCCAGGCTTTACCGGAACAATGGTAGAGGAAGGCCAGGTTTTCTCGCTGCAGTTTTTGCTTCCAAATGCTCAGGAAGACGTACAGCAGGTGTTGAATGAAAGTGAGGCGTTAAATGATACCCTGGCTGCCAGATACGAAGAAGAAGATATCATGCCACTTTCCTTCTGGAGTGAAGGGGCGATGCAGTGGACTGGAAACAAAGCGATTGAGTCTCCGGATGATTTCGACGGTTTTCAAATGAGAACCCAGAACTCGCCGCTGCTTCAGCAGACATACCGGGAATACGGGGCGGATCCTCAGGTGATGAGTGCAGGAGAGCTTTACACTGCGCTTGACAACGGTACGGTAGACGGTCAGGAAAATCCGCTGTTCTTTATCGAAGCTTCATCCTATGACGAGGTGCAGAGTCATTTAATGATTTCCAATCAAAACTCTTACGTAGCGATGACTACAGTGAATCCGCAGTTCTATAACGAGCTTCCGGATGATCTGAAAGAAACCTTCGATGAGACTGTAACAGAGATGCAGGACTGGGTGTATGACGAGCAGGTCGAGCAGAATGAACAGGCCCGTGAGACGATGACCAGTGAATCTGATATTGAACAGGTGGAACTGAATGAAGACCAGCGCGCGGAATTCCGGGAAGTAACTATGCCAATGCGTGATTACTATGTAGAGGAAGTCGGCGGTGACGCTGAAGAAATTCTGACGACTCTTGAAGACGAAATTGAAGAAATTACCGGCGAAACAGTAGAATAGTAAATTTGTAAAACCCCGGCTGAAAGATGCCGGGGTTTTTTTGGACGCAATTGTTTAATTTGGAATTATGAGCGGGAAACGATACAATAGACAGAAGAAAATAATAAAGGGGTGAACGTAACGATATGGCAAAAGTAGAAAGCTTTGAACTCGATCATACGAAAGTAGTTGCTCCGTACGTGCGTCAGGCAGGAGTCCAGAAGGTTGGAAGCGACGGTATCGTCACTAAATTTGATATTCGTTTCTGCCAGCCAAACGAGGATAACCTTGAACCACCGACGATTCATACAATGGAGCATTTACTTGCCTTAAATATTCGTGAATATGCAGAAGACTACGACCATTTTGAAGTCATTGACCTTTCACCGATGGGTTGTCAGACAGGCTTTTATCTGATTATGAACGGGGAGCCGGCGGTAAGTGAGATCATCGATATTCTTGAGAAAACGATGAAGGACGGGGTAGAAGTTACCGAAGTACCTGCAGCAACTGAACTGCAGTGCGGCCAGGCGAAGCTTCATGATCTTGATGGCGCCAAGCAGGTATTCCGCAGCTGGCTCAACCAGGATAAAGCCTCACTCGAACGTGTATTTGAAGCATAATTTTTAAAGCATCCTTCCGGCTGGGCCGGGAGGATGCTTTTAGTTTTGGTCCCTGTAAGTTGAAGCCCAGTATGTAAAAAAGCTTCCGGGCAGCCCGGAAGCTTTAAGTGTTTATGAAGAATGAGTCGGCTGCGGAAGCTCCTGGGCTTCCTGGATGATTTTTTCCAGATCGTAGTCAGTGCTGTCCCTGGTGTCGGCACCAAGTACCTTATTCATCAAATTAATGGCTTCTTCATTGGCATCCATACTGTTTGATGCGGTGCAGTCCTGCGGAACCATTAATTTATACCCGCGCATATAAGCATCGTTTACTGTAAAGTGGACGCACATATTACCGGCAACACCGGCGAATATAATTGTCGTAACCCCCAGGTAGTTCAGCAGTAATTCCAATGGAGTGGCAAAAAAGCCGGAAAACTGAGGCTTGAGTATATAATAGTCATCGTCATCGGGAAGGATTTTTTCTACTACCGGTTTGCCCGGTACGCCGTCACGTCTGCAGTATTCTACGAGATCAGGGAAATTACTCTGCCAGCGTCCGTAATTATCGTTCACATAAATAACAGGGATATCCTTTTCTTTCGCCTGCTTTTTTAAGTTTTTAACATTTTCAGCTGCATCAAGGGCATGTGGTAGTAACTCGTCACTGTCCTTAAAATCTAAATCATTTATCATATCCAGAACTACAAAAGCCACACTGGACTGTTGGTTTACATGGGGTTTTTCTGATGCCATATTATCGCCTCCATTTTTACTGATTCCTTTTTTGAATAAATTTTAAAAGGGTTTTTTTGTAATCAACAGCCATTAAAGCAGCGATTCAATTTGAAAATTTCCGTGGAAAGCTTGATAATGTTTTATATACCATCCAAAAAATATTATAAAAAAGAAGGACATGTCGTTTGGTGTCCTCTCTTAGTGTACAATAGTACACAGGAGATGTAATTTTGAAGAGAGAGAAAGGGGCTGCCATTCTTGAATGAAAAAGAATTGGAGATTCTGCACTTATTGGAGCAGAACGCCAGAATGGATATTAAAACAATTGCCAAGCTAATAGATCAAACAGAAGAAGAAGTAGAAATGATGCTGAAAAAATTAGAAGAAAACAAAGTAATTGTCACATACGCTACTGTGGTGGACTGGAGCAAGGTCAACAACCATGACGGTGTGACGGCGATGATTGATGTAAAAGTCACTCCACAGCGGGGAGTCGGTTTTGATGAAGTAGCGGAACGAATACATCGTTTTCCGGAGGTCAAAGCTTTGTATTTGGTATCTGGGACGTATGACCTTCAGGTGGTCATCGAAGGAAAAACGATGTCTGAAATTGCTTCGTTTGTTTCTGGTAAACTATCGGCGCTTGATTCGGTTATTTCCACGACGACGCATTTCCGCCTGAAAACATACAAACACGACGGAGTGGTATTTGGCGATGATGATGATGATCACAGAATGATGGTCTCGCCATGAATACTTCCTCCACACAGCAGCACAGACTGTCACAAACCGTGCAGCAGTTGAAGCCTTCAGGCATACGCCGGTTTTTTGATTTAGCGTCTACGATGGATAACGTCATTTCCCTCGGGGTGGGGGAGCCGGATTTTGTCACTCCGTGGAATGTAAGGGAAGCGAGCATTGTATCAATGGAGAGGGGCTTTACCTCCTATACGGCTAACGCCGGATTGATTGAGCTTCGGAGGGCGGTTTCATATTATCTCGAGAACTCCTTTGGCGTCTCGTATCATCCGGAATCGGATATTGTGATCACTGTGGGAGCAAGTGAAGGCATTGATGCAGCTTTTCGGGCGATTATTAATCCGGGGGATGAAGTTATTGTCGCAGAGCCCTGCTTTGTCTCCTACGCGCCGATTATTACTATGGCCGGAGGAGTGCCCGTACCGCTTGAAACAACAAAAAAACATGACTTTAAAGTCAATGCAGAAGACCTTGAAGCCCTTATCACTTCAAAAACGAAAGCAGTGCTTCTTTCTTACCCGAACAATCCGACCGGAGCCCATATGTCAAAAGAAGAGCTTGAGCCAGTCGTAAAGGTCATTAAGGACTATGACCTGCTGGCTGTATCGGATGAAATTTATGCAGAACTCAGCTACGATTATGAGCATGCAAGCCTGCCGGCATTTCCGGGCATGCTTGAGCGTACAATTCTGATCTCCGGCTTTTCAAAAGCCTTTGCAATGACAGGGTGGAGGGTAGGCTATGTGTGCGGACCGAAAGATATTATGGCTGCAGTACTCAAAATTCACCAGTATACGATGATGTGCGCGTCTACCTCCGCCCAGTTTGGAGCGCTCGAAGCGTTGAAAAACGGGCGTGCAGATGTTGAGAAAATGGTGGCAAGCTATAGACAGCGCCGCAACTATTTAGTGAAGACATTTGCGGAGATGGGGCTCGAATGCCATACGCCGCTCGGCGCGTTCTATGCGTTTCCTTCGATTGAAAAGCTTGGCATGGATGCCGAAGCATTTGCCGAGACGTTTCTCACAGAGGAGCAGGTGGCTGTGGTTCCGGGAACGGTCTTTGGCGCAGGGGGAGAAGGGCATGTCCGCTGCTCGTATGCTACTTCGCTGGAGTCGCTTGTAGAGGCGATGGATCGGTTCAAACGCTTCATGGACCGGCACGGATAAAAGAGCACGGACCGGCAGGTTTTCTCTGCCGGTTTTTTCATGTAGAGTTATAGTATGCTGACTTCAGTTTAAAACATAAACATAAGGGAAAATGATACAGGGATTTACATACGTATTTTGATTCGTATAGAGAGGATGAATTTATTGAAAAATGCTATTCGACGCATGCTGCCGAAAAAAATCCGGCAGATGATGAGCATGTCTTACCGCCAGCAGTGGTATGAAATACGCTCGAGCTTGTGGGTGCTTCCGGCTATCTACATCATGCTCGCGGCCGTACTTTCCGTGGTGGCCTACTGGGCAGAGTTTGGCCTTCAGCCGGCGTTCAACTCGCTGCCGGTATTTTCAACGGAATACAGCCTGGCGCAGACGATGTACAGCACGATGCTCTCCGGCGTACTCACCTTGAACGCTTTCACTTTTAACTCGATTCTTGTCGTGCTTACGAGCTTCTCGGGCCAGTTTACCCCGAGAGTGCTTTTTAACTTTATTGCTGACCGAAAAACCCAGCACTCGATCGGGATCTTTAATTTATGTTTCTTTTTCCTGTTGTTTGTGTTTTTCTTTCTTGATTCAAGCATGAGTGAATATGTAATTTTTCCTATCTCCGGTGTGGTTATGACTTCTATTTCTGTCATTAATTTTATTTTGTTTATCAACCACGCAACGAGATGGATGCAGGTATCAAGTATTACGAACTCCATGAAAGAAGAATCGCAGCTGCGTATTTTAAATACGCTCGTGTACGATCTCGAGCCGTACCGCCCGCAGGATCCCAACCGGGTCTTCCGGGAAAAAACACACGGCGAAGCCCACGTAGTGGCCAGTGAACGGACCGGCTTCCTGCAGGTGGTGGATTTCGGTAAGCTGATACGCGAAGCCAAAAAAGATGGGATTGTTATTCAGATGGAGCGTCGCGTTGGCGACTTCGTGATGGAAGGAATTACGCTATTTAAATACTGGAAAACGGACAGCAGCGCGGACATGGCGATCAATGAACAGAAATTCCGCCAGTTTTTGTATTTGGGACACAGCAAAACGGAAGTGCAGGACCTGGAATTCGGCATCCGGAAATTAACCGAAATTGCGATCAAGTCGATCGGAAACGATGAGCCGATGACCGCCCAGGATGCTATTTACCAGTTAACGGACCTGCTGTTTTCGATTTCCAAGGTGACAAAATTCACTCCGTATTTAACGGATGAAGACGAAACGCTGCGCCTGATTATGCAGAATGAGGAATTCTCCTTTTATGTATACTCCGCCTTCAGCCATATTGCCTCATATTCTGAAAATGACCCTGTTGTTACCAACAGTCTGCTTGAGGCACTGGTCATTTTATCAAAAGCGTTAAACACAAAGGATAAAAACTGCTGCTGGCATTACGGGAAAGTTATTGCCCGCGGGTTTACCGGCCAGTTTAAATACGATTATGACCAGCTGAAATTCGTGAACAATATTGAAGCTCTTTCGGAGAACTCGGAGGACAAGGAATCGTTTCAAAGCTTTGTCCGCGATTTCATTGATCGCGGTGTTATTCAGGAAAAGCATATCCCGGAACGCCAGTATAAAGGTTAAAAAAAGCAGCCCGCGGGCTGCTTTTTTTAGGATCCTGTGAATAAACCGATAAGAGAGTTAATGAATACGATGATAATTGCTACAGGAGCGATGTAGCGAATGATGGTAAACCATAGGAGGAATACCCCATTTCCCATCACGGAGCCCCTCATTACTTCATCACGCAGGTCTGCTTTCTTAATTTTTAATGGAAGAAACAGAGATACGATTAGTGCTCCGAGAGGAAGCAGGAAGTTACTTGTCAGAATATCAATGGAATCAAAGAAGGTGTTGCCAAAAATAAGCCAGTCAGAGAGCAGCCCGTACGACAGGTTCGACGGTATACCAAGAATGAAAATCAGAATACCGACGACCCAGGCAGTACGTCCGCGGCTGTCCGGACGTTTGTAAGACACGGAGGAAACGATAATCTCAAGCAGTGAAAATGCCGAGGTTAACGTGGCAAATACAAGCAGGAGCATAAACAGCGTAAAGAACAGCGAACCAAGTGCAAGCTGCTCAAATACTGCCGGCAGTACAATGAAAATCAGATTCGGGCCGGCGTCTGGCGGAATATCAAAAGCGAACACTCCCGGGAAAATGGCAAGTCCGGAAAGCATCGAAATAATAATCGTTAATACGACGATAGAAAACGCTGAGTTGATCAGGCTTTTTTCCTTCGGAAGGTAGGAACTGTATGTAGCCATTACAGAGTTACCGAGGCTGAGCGAGAAAAACGCCTGGCCGAGCGCGAATAGAATTGTGGTGCCTGTGACTGCACTGAAGTCCGGCTGCAAAAAGAAAGCAATTCCCTCGCCGGCTCCTTCAAGGGTAAGCGAACGGATGACAATTACAATAAATAGAATAAACAGGGCAGGCATCATCCAGTTGGTCGTCCGTTCGATGCCTTTGCGCACACCGCCCTGCACGACAAGAATCGTAATCAGCATAAAGGCAAGATGGGCGATGCCTACTTCCCACGGATTGGAAATAATCGAGCCAAACAGAGCTCCGTAATCCGTCCCTTCACTTGCAAGACCTCCAAGGCTCCGGACGAAGTAAATAATAATCCATCCTCCGACAACGGAATAAAAAGATAAAATTAAAATAGCACAAATCATGCCCATGATACCGTTGAAAAACCAGGGAGTATTCGGCGCAATCGTTTTATAGGCGGGGACCGGCGGCTTCTGGGTGCGGCGCCCCACTACAAATTCTGCTATTAATAAAGCGGTTCCGAGAATGAGCGTAAAAGCAACAAAGATCAGAAAAAAAGCCCCGCCGCCGCTGGTTCCTGCGACATACGGCAGACGCCAGACAGCGCCCAGACCAATGGCAGATCCGGCTGCTGCTAATACGAACCCAAGCCTCGTCCCCCACTGTTCACGTGGTTGGCTCATAGTAGGTTCCTCCTTAAAATTAATTTATTCCTTTAAAGTACCGAACATACGGGACTTTTGTCAAGAACAGGCCTTGAGTTTATCGATTGCCGAATTCCGAAATTAATGCTATAATTTGAAAGTTAATAAAAAGTTATAGGAGTTGTTTGAATGTCAGTACAGCAATATGAAGTAGGCGCAATCGTCGAGGGGAAAGTAACGGGGATTAAACCATTCGGCGCGTTCGTTGCGCTCGACGGAAATAAACAAGGATTGGTTCACATTTCTGAAATTGCCCACGGCTACGTGAAGGATATTAACGAAGCACTGTCAGTAGGCGATGAAGTTAAAGTGAAAATCAAATCCGTCGATCAGGAATCAGGAAAGATTTCTCTTTCTATCCGGGATACTCTTCCGGCACCGGAAAAAAGCGAAAGCCGTCCGCAGAGCCAGGCACCGCGTCAAAGCAAAAGCAGCGGCCGTCCAGCCCAGCAGAGCAATAACGACACCCAGGGATTTAATACTCTTGAAGATAAATTAAAAGACTGGCTGAAGCAATCCAATGAAATTCAGGCAGATCTGAATAAGCGGGTACGGAAATAATCATTCCCGTTTTTAGAACCGTCGCTTTCGAGCGGCGGTTTTTTTATACAGCGGGAACGGGTACAGGTACTTGAAGAACGTTTTGCGGGCGCTTCGGTTTTTCTTTATAATAGAGAAGGGCTATAGAGACGGAGAAAAGATAAAACATATTTAAGGGAGGCAGTAATAGCATGGCAAAGCAAATTGAAGTGAACAGCAAAAATATTTCTCAGGAAATATCAGAGCATGAGATCGAGCAGCTGCAGCCAATGGTGGAAACGGCCCATCGCATGATTCACGAAAAAACCGGTGCCGGTTCAGAATATCTCGGGTGGGTAGATCTTCCGGATACATACGACAAGGAGGAATTTTCGCGCATCCAGCAGGCAGCGGAAAAAATCAAAAAGGATTCGGACGTGTTGATTGTAATCGGTATCGGGGGTTCCTATCTCGGAGCCAAAGCGGCCATCGACAGCTTGAGCCATTCGTTTCGCAACCAGCTCGACGGCTCTAAACGGAACGGCCCGGAAATTTATTTCGCTGGTCACCAGATCAGTCAGCGCTACATGCATGACCTGCTTGAAATGGTGGAGGGCAAGGACGTATCAGTGAACGTCATTTCAAAATCCGGAACTACAACAGAACCGGCTCTTGCGTTCCGGGTGTTCCGGGACTGGCTCGAGAACAAATACGGGGCAGAGGAAGCGGCTTCAAGGATTTACGCTACGACAGACAAAAGCAAGGGTGCTTTAAAAACGCTGGCTGATGAAAAGGGCTATGAAACATTCGTCGTGCCAGATGACGTCGGAGGCCGTTATTCCGTTCTTACAGCTGTTGGCCTTCTGCCGATTGCAGCGGCAGGCCTGGACGTGGAAAAAATGATGGACGGGGCAGCTGCTGCCATGGAGGCAGGAAAGCTGCAGAGCGTAAAAGAAAACTCAGCCTACCGTTACGCTGCTATCCGTTACGCTGCGTATCAGAAGGGGAAAGCCATTGAACTGCTGGTGAACTATGAGCCGCACATGCACTTTGTATCTGAATGGTGGAAGCAGCTGTACGGGGAAAGCGAAGGCAAAGATGGCAAAGGGCTGTTCCCGGCTGCAGTCGATTTCTCCACAGATTTACATTCAATGGGGCAATATATCCAGGAAGGCCGGCGTCATCTGCTCGAAACAGTGCTTCATATTCAGGATGCGGGGAGCACTCTGGAATTGAAAAACACCGAGGATGACCTGGACGGCTTAAATTATCTTTCCGGTGAAACGATGGGCTTTGTCAACGAGAAGGCGTTTGAAGGAACGCTTCTCGCGCATACGGACGGAGGCGTACCAAATATTATTATTGATATTCCCGAATGGAACGAATATTACTTTGGATACCTCGTTTATTTCTTTGAAAAGGCATGCGCCGTGAGTGGCTATATGCTCGGCGTCAATCCATTTGATCAGCCGGGCGTGGAAGCTTATAAAAAGAACATGTTTGCACTTCTTGGCAAACCAGGATTTGAAGAGCGCCAGACAGCGCTTGAAACGCGCCTGAATGAAGAGTAAGCAGAAAAGCAGCCTGCCGATAGGCAGGCTGGGTTTTTACCGGATCTGCACAAAAACGTGAAAAAAGGACTTGTCAGACAGAGGCAGACAAGGTACAATGTTTTTTGTCGGCTGATATTTTACCGGCAAAAACATGGGGCCTTAGCTCAGCCGGGAGAGCGCTTGAGACTAAAGCACTACCATTGCTTTAAATCCGAGCATGAAGTTTGGTTTAATCAAATAAATAAACCAATTATCAACACTTCCATTTCGCTTTTTAGTGAATAATTACTCAAAAATTAAATTCTAATTAGGGCTTTGTCTCCTAGATGGAAAAACATCTACTAAAAACAATATTTTCACAAGAATTTTATGTTTGTATCTGCCCTAATTAGTATTTAAATATTATGTCCTTGTTTTTTAATTAGCATTTAAAAACTTGTGGCATTAGCTCAAGGGGCTATAGTTCAGAGGGAGAACGCTTGACTGGCAGTCAAGAGGTCGTGGGTTCGAATCCCACTAGCTCCACCATATTAAATTATAATTATTACTCAAGTCTTTTATGAGAGGCTTGAGTTTTTTATTTTAATGATTGATATTATTACCTTTTGTTTATTTTTAATTTCTTTTTCCCTCTATTAGCACCTCTTCTATAAATTTTGGCAAAACAAGGAAGCTAGTAGCATTTCTAATATTATCTAAGTTAGTTTGAAATTATCATATTCTTCATATTTAAAGTCTTGATCCAATTTTACATCTGCAAAAGTTTTTATTCTGTTATTATCTTCTACAGCCTTTCTTCGACCACTCAATTGAGAATTTTGATTTATGCTGTTTACCAACATTTTAAATTGGCTTTCATTAAAGTAATCTAAATAAGGGCTTATATATTGGTTGAACCTATAATCTGCTGCATCAAAATTTTGGCTTTTAGAAAATAAATATATTAAGAAGTCAAGAAAATCATTAAAACTATCATACTCAGAGGCTTTATAATGTAAAAACTCTATATCTTCTTTTTCCAATTCTTTATTATAGCCAAAATGGTCTTCTATAATCTTATCTTGAATACTTTTGAGATGTATTATATAAGATGAAGCTAAGAAAGTGGTTCTTACATAAAAAGATAAATCATTATTTGTTTCGGCTTTGATTAACTCTTGAGCATGTTGTTGTAAACGAGGATATATATTGTAAAGAGAACAAATCTTAATAGTGTAGCTTAACAATTCTTTTGACTCAGAAATACTACTAAAGCTTTTACTCTCAGACGATATATAATCTAACAGATGCTGTTTTTCCTTTTTTAGCATAATCTGTATAACTCTAAAGTTCACTTCCCTATTTTCATTGCATTCTTCGTTTCTTAATTTAAAAACAAATTTCCATAAGTTCTTGAAAAGGAGTCTAAAAAGTTGAGGTCCGATTAATTGAAAATATTTATTGTCGATATATCTTTCTAATGCTTCGTCTTTAACCAATATATCCTTTACTTTCGAAATATCCATAACAAAATTTTGTGTAAGCTCATTCGATAGGATAGACGGTTTAATAAGAACTCCTTCAAGCATATTTCTCATATGTGCTTTCACTTGATCTTTATTGGGATTATACAATAAGTCGACTTCTGTAAGTACAGGATGAGCGCACAAATGTCTTTGATGTTTTAAATGATCTATATTTTCTTTATCATGAATTTCAAGTAGATTAGTTTTTTGCTCGACACTTTCTACGAGTTTTGTCTCCCATTCCGGTGACCTTGCATGTTTAACCATCATATCTTGTATTTCCGTTAAAATTGCTATTGCTTTCTCATCTGCGTATAATTCTTTAAGTTCTTTTAATTTGTAGACTAAGTCACTAATTACTATCGTATAAAGCATAACAGTAGCCGATCTATAGCTTTTGTTCACGTAAGACTGGTAAACTTCTTGAAAGTATTTTTTAGTATTAGAATGATATATTCTCTCATACAAATCATCTATCGATAAATTACTCATAAAATTTCCTTTCTACCAACTATATTTATTTTCTTTCAAAATAAAAAATCAATCTAACCATATTTTCAAATCAGCATTAAAATTACTATTTTGTTTTAAGTTGGCATGAGCTATAGTTTTCCCTACAGGAGTTAGCACAGAATATGTTGCAAGAGTAGAACTCCATAATTCATCTAATCGAGTGAAGTCTGTATATTTTTTTTTGATTGTTTGATAGAAAGTGGATTCATCCATGTTGTTAGATTCAAAAAAAGCATTTAGCTCATTTGACGTTTGTTTAGAAACTCCAAGTTTAGTGAATTTTTCTTCTAATTCTTGTTTATTTAATGCATTTATTTGGTATCGAGCATCGTCGTTGAGACATTTAACAAATAATTCTTTTTTTTGCTCATTTGTTAAAGATTTTGTTTTTGAACTAAATTCGCTTAATTCAATACCGTTTTGAAAGAAGCCTCGGAATTTTGAGCTAAATACTTTATAAAGACTTACAGACGCTCCTCCTACTATTATACAATTAGCATATTGCAAATGGAGAAAATGATTTTCTGTAGGGATTTCTAATGGCAAAAAGGCGTCAATATATTCACTGAATAGTTTTGATAACATTTCTTTAGAAGTAATTGTCTTAAAAGTAATTTGATTAATTACAAACATAATTGTTAGTAAATCGATTTGTCTTTTATCAATTTTAGGCAACACTGTAATAGCTTCGTTAAGCGAAATTTGTTTTAAATTTCGACTGTCAGTTTTTGTTCTATCGACTAATAATTCTACTAATAAATCGCCTAAATCTTTATCCCCTGATCTAGCGTATGCCATTTGAATATTATATAAGTTATATTGAACGTCTGGATTTTGTATTTGATTTAAAGCTTTAATGTCTTCTTTTTTCAATTCATTTAAATAAGTTTCAACAATTTCTACGGCTCTATTTTTAGCTGTTTCATTTGCAGTTTCGCTTAATCTATAGAAATTATCTTCAAAAACATCTAAGGCAATATCTTTGGCATCTTTGTAGGATAATCCAGTATACTCTAATCTTTCTGCTTGAATATTAGTTGAATTGTCTCCGCTTTTTTGGTTGTATTTATCATTACTAAACAATTATTTGCGCCCCTTATATTTTTTCACTTTGATATTTTCGCCTTGAATATTGGTTGAATTATCCCCTGATATTTGATTGAAACTTTTTCCTCTTTTTTTGTTAGGATATAATAACGTTATAATTCCACTTATAATAAATAGACCAATTCCACTAAAAATCCAATTACTATTTTCTATTATCCAATTAATATTTTTACCCTCCTAACGCCTTATAATGTTAAGTCATGTTATAATTTATTCTACCTATGACTATATAAACCAATAATAACATTTAAATCCATGTTCTTATTAACAGAGTTTTAAAATAATTAACACATTAATCTTGAGTAAAGTTTTCCTCTTTTCCTAGTTGTTTGATTATTTAAATTATTAAAAATTTAATAAAAAAGTTGATCACATTTAATTTTTTAAGTAGTAATAATTGGTTCATTCTTAAGAAAAATTTTTAAAATATTTAAATTATGAAAGAGGTAGTTATCTATGGAAAAAGTGGTATACATTTTGGGGGCTGGGTTTTCAGCCCCGCTCAACCTGCCTGTAATGTCAAATTTTATTATTAAAGCAAAAGATATGTATTTTGAAGATAAAGAGAAGTACAGCCATTTTGAAAGCATATTTGAATTGTTGGATGATATGAGCAAAATTAAAAACTTTTTTCAGGCTGATTTATATAATATTGAAGAAATATTATCAATATTAGAAATGAATGATTATCTTAACGGAGAAAGCAATTCAGACAAATTCAGAAAGTTTATTAAGGACGTTATTGTTTATTACACTCCCAAAGATGATATTAGTTCGGAAATGAAATTAGTAGCTAATTGGGAGCAATTTATATTAGGCAATAGTAGCTTCACACCATTGTATAGGCATTTTGTTGCAAATTTATTTAATTTAGAAGTCGAAAAGCAAGAGAAAAACTTTTTTTGGAAAGCATCTAATTCTAATAGCACTGAGTATTCTATAGTCACGCTTAACTATGATAGAGTTATAGAAAATGTAATAGACTATATAGAAGAACGTTATGAAACTGTAAACGATCTAAATTCATTAATCAATGGTTCTAGCGAGAAGCTTTCAAAACTCCACGGATGTGTTAGTGATAACAGCATTATTCCTCCGACTTGGAATAAAAATACTAACCACGGGTTAAAAGATACTTGGCAAGTAGCTTGGAGAAATATTAAAGACGCAAATCATATTCGTTTTATTGGATACTCTCTACCCGTCTCTGATTCATACATTAAATATTTTTTGAAATCTGCTATGTCAAAATCTGAACACTTGAAATCAATAGATGTTATTACTTTAGATAATTCAAAAGAAAAGGAGATAGAGCAAAGGTATAAAGAATTTATAGATTTCAATTATTTTAGATTCAAGAATGGTAATATTATTGATTATCTTAAAGACCTCAAAGAATCGGGCGAATATAAGTTTGAAAAAAATAAATTAAATTTTAATCATTTGGAAAGAGTTCATAGTGTTTTTATGAATATGTAAAATACAAATCATCCAATAAACTTAACTTTTTTACTGTATTAATATATTCTTTCTTTTAAATAATACAGGTATAAAAGAAAAAATAATAGTTATTTTAAAATAGTATTTATTGATAGTTTACGCTTTTAATATTTGAAAAGAGCATTAGTTTAATTATTTTAATATAAAGGATATTCTATTATTATTTGGATATAAGTGGTTTTTGGTGCTCAAACTGTGTTAATTAAATCGGAAGAGCGCTTGGCTGGCAGCCAAGAGGTCAGCGGTTCGATCCCGCTAGGCTCCACCATACATATTACGTCAACGACACTGGTTTGAGAATTACTTCTCCTTCGGTGTCGTTTTTGTATTAGTAAGTATATGTACTTTTTTTAGTTACAAAACTTGCCGATTAAAACCAGGTGAGGTATTATATATTCATTCCAAGATACATACTACGCCAACGACGCCGGTTTGAGGGACTATCCTCGGCCCGGCGTCGTTCTTTGTTTCGGCGGTATGTGTTTAGGCTGACAGTCTCGGCCTATTTATAATAGAGATTTTCGTTGGACAACGGAATCGATGCATGACAGTTTTCGCATGGCTGTTCGTTTCCGGTAACGTTGGCATCAGTGCCCAGCGTTTCCGGGGGCATTTGAATTGAAGCTGTGTTTTCGTGCCCGCATTCCGGACATTTCACCATTAACATTGATTATTCACGTCGCTTTTTGTAATGGTTTTCCCGCCCCTCCATGGGTTATAACTTCAATTGTAAGAAAAATTTGTTAAATAAGAAGAAATGATTCTTTGGGCCTTGGTGCATATTCTTCGGAGGATATAAAAGAACGTGCTGCAGGAGCAGGGCGTTTTTTTCAGTCCTTCCCCTTAAATTGTTCATAAATGCAATTAGTAAATTATGAGGGGAAAGGCGGTGTAGCAGTAAAAGCGGCGCAGCTGACAGGTTATTGCGCAAATTCCTGCGCCCAGATTTAGGATATTTTCCAGGAGCCTACGACTGATGAGTATGTGAAAGAAGTACTGTTTTGGAAAGAGAGCGAAAAAACAGCCGGAAGCTGCTGATTATTGGGTAAGATAAAGGTACATATCCAATAGATAAAATAATAGAAAGAATGAAAGGAAAGGAGAATTCCATGAGTTATACTGCCAGTGAATTAGTTTTCAGCCAGACCTTTAACTGCTGGAGCCGTATTTCGTACTTATATCAGTGTGAACCGAAAATAGTAACTGTATCGATTTTTCCTGAAGCTGGCAGAAGAAGTACCCAATTTAACGCTGACACATTGAGTATCGAAGAGTTTTGGAGGGTTTGCCACGAAAAATTCAAAGCCGATTTTCCAGAAAAATAAAAACGGCGATGCTTTCAGGGAACGTTTGCCCATGCGCTCAGAGGGTAATTACCAATAGGTACAAGGAATGTTAGAAGAGGTGAAAGTATGACTGCCGGACTATTATTAAGCGCTGTTCCACCCAAGGGGCATCCTTTTGTGATGATTGCCACGGATTCGAAGGGGGCAAGTCTTGAGGACGGACCGGCGGATGAAAAGGCGCAGAAGATATTTGACGCCGGAAATGCACTGCTGGCTGTGAGTGGTGTGGCCACAGACACCCACCGGGCCCGGCTTGTAGAGACGCTTGAAAAACATAAAGCACAACCGATTGATAAAAAAATGCAGTTAGTTTATGACGAAAGTATGTCTGTAAAAAGCGAGCTTGGCTTAAATATGACTGCTGCGATTATGCAGTTTGACGAAAACGGGAACCCACAGGTGGCATTCTGCTATGTCGGGACAGATGAAGGAGACCGACAGTTTAACCCTTATACATTCGACCGCCGGGTGCCTGAGGTCAATCACGCTTATTTTGGTGAAGATAAAGAAGAAGTCACCGACTTCCGAAAAAAGCTGGATGAGAAGCTCGATAAAAAAACAATTACCCCGGACCACGTCCGGGAATCTGCCGGATGGTTTATCCGGAGGGCAGCAGAGGCATTTCCCGAAGCGGTTAATGCAAGGGTCCAGACGAAGGTGAAGGTCTTCAGGCCTGGAATGTGATACGGCAAAGAATACATTAATATGCGAATGAAAGGGGATAACATAATGAGCTTTGAAAATACCTTCGCCACCAAAACACGCAAATATTTAAATATTGATGCCCAGCCCGAGCAGCAGCTGATCGAATCTACGGCGAGGGAAATCATGTATTATTTCATGGACCTTGAAGAGGAATTTAAAAATATAAACGACCGCAAGTTTCATATTGAAGCGGGCTTTCATGAAAGCTATATTAAAATCAACAAGCGAAAGCTCACTTTTGAGCTGAAGCATATTCCTTCCCACCGTATCACTATTATTCAAAAGGTGAATGGCAGTAAAGCCCATATAGACCATATTATCGCCAAAGACGATGAAGCCCGCAGTGAAGCAGATGAAACCCCCTTCAGCCGTGATTTAATCCGCCGGTATCTGATCCAGACATTCGGGGATTCTCTCGACTTAAGTAATATTTACTGATGCCCTCTCCCGGAGGGCATTTTTTATTGGGAAATTTTTTTGACAAACGAAGTCGCGGCGGTTGAATAAATGCCAGGAGCGTCAGATAATATACATGTGTAAACACAAGCCGGTTCAAGCGTGGGAACGTACGTATCGGCAAAGAAGTCAGATAATTCTTTATTTTTTTAGTGAAGCAGGAGGAGAGAGATGAAAAGCACGGCGGTATTTAAACAGATGAAAGGCCGGCAGGAGCCGATCACAATGATCACAGCGTATGACGCTCCGACGGGAAAGGCCGCAGAAAAAGCTGGAATGGATATGATACTTGTGGGTGATTCTGCGGGCATGGTCGTGCACGGCTACGATTCGACGATTCCGGTAACACTTGACGACATGGTGATGCATGCACGTGCGGTACGCCGGGGGGCTCCGGGCACATTTATCGTAGTGGATCTGCCCTTTTTAACCTATCATTCCTCTATAGAAAGCACGTTTACAGCAGTGAAGCGTCTGATGCAGGAAGGTGGTGCCCAGGCAGTTAAGCTTGAAGGAGGAGATGAAGTTACCACGGAGACTATCGCCCGCATAACGGCTGCCGGTGTACCGGTCATTGGACATCTTGGCCTTACTCCGCAGTCCGTCGGAGTGCTTGGAGGATATAAGATACAAGGGAAAACAAAAGAAGCAGCCCAGCGGTTGATAAAAGAAGCCCGAAGACTCGAACAGGCCGGTGCATTTGCGCTGGTGCTCGAATGTGTGCCTGGAGAGCTCGCTGCCCGTATTGCAATGCATCTTTCGATTCCGGTTATCGGTATAGGAGCCGGCGTCGGCACTGACGGTCAGGTGCTGGTTTTTCATGACGCTGTCGGATGGGGAGACAGCTTTGTTCCTTCCTTTGCCAAGCAGTACACTAACGTCCAGGCCCAGATTGATGAAGCCCTTGAGAGCTATGTAAGTGATGTGAAGGCGAGAGCATTTCCAGAGGACCAGCACACATTTTCCATGGATGCTTCTGTGCTGAGCGACCTTGGCAGAGGAGGTTCTGCATGAAAGTATTCACTGCCATTCAGGACATTCGAGCGCATATCGATGAAAGAAAACGCCAGGGGGAAATGATTGGATTTGTGCCGACAATGGGAGCACTGCACGAAGGACATTTTTCATTAATGAACCAGGCTTTGAAGGAAAACGACGCAGCGGTGGTGAGCATTTTTGTCAATCCTCTGCAGTTCGGCCCGGATGAAGATTATGAGGCATATCCGCGTGCGCTTGATGCGGATCTTGAAAAAGCTGAAGCCCGGGGCATTGATACAGTGTTTGCGCCTTCAGCGGCAGAGATGTATCCCGAAGAAATGCATACAGGAGTGCACGTGCATGAAGGAACTGACGTCCTCTGTGGCAAAAGCCGGCCGGGGCATTTTGACGGAGTGGCGACAGTGGTGCTGAAGCTCCTGCAGATTATTCAGCCAACGCGGGTCTATTTTGGGCAGAAGGATGCTCAGCAGGCCGCTGTAGTAACGAATATGGGTCGTGATTTTAATCTTCCCACAGAAATTGTTACCGGCCCGACGATTCGGGAGCCTGATGGTCTGGCGCTGAGCTCCCGCAATGTGAATTTAACCAGCGGGGAGCGCCGGGAAGCCGTCTGGCTGTATGAAGGATTAAAGCAGGGAGCGTTATGGATAGAAGAGGGAACTTACAGACCCCGTGAAATTCTGGAGGAGGCAAAGCATACAGTGGAAGCTAACATCTCCGGGACGCTTGATTATATGGACATTTTAACGTACCCCGGTCTCAGGCCCGTAAAGGTATGGAATGAGCGGGTAATTATTGCAGGAGCTGTACAGTTTTCGGGAGCGAGGCTCATTGATAATATCATTCTTTCTCCTGGCCAGAAAGGAAGGGCGTGACACTGATGTACCGTACAATGATGAAATCAAAGCTTCACCGGGCCGTAGTTACAGAAGCAGATTTAAACTATGTTGGAAGCATTACCATTGACCGGGATCTGATGGAGGCGGTGGACCTGTGGGAAAATGAGAAGGTGCAGGTAGTTAATAATACGAACGGGGCCCGTCTGGAAACGTACGTGATTGAAGGTCCCCGGGGAAGCGGAGTGATTTGCTTAAACGGTGCAGCCGCAAGGATGGCGCAGCCGGGAGATGTGGTCATCATTATTGCGTATGCGTTGATAGAAAATGAAACGGCCCGGGAGTTCAAACCGGCGGTGGCAGTGCTTGACAGCCATAATCAAATCAAGCAGATGCTGTCTTACGAGCCGGCTTCGACAACACTGGATTAAAAGGAGACAATGTCTGTGCGCACACCTGAAGCTATGATGGCGCTGATCATGGAGACTGCCGAGGGCGATGAACGTGTTCGGGCCGCAGCTCTAAGCGGCTCCCGTGCAGCGGCCCAAAGCAGCAGTCCTGATCTTTTCAGCGATTTTGATATTATTTATTTTGTGGAAAATATGGAACAAATGATTAAGGACCGGGCCTGGCTTGAAGTGTTTGGGGAGATTTTGATTATGCAGACGCCGGATGAAATGAACTTATACCGGGAGCCGCCGGGGGAGTCATTTGCTTTTCTGATGCTTTTTCGGGATGGTAATCGCATAGATTTAACCTTAAAGCCTGCAGACAGCAGGTATGAGCATTGGAAGCAGGACGGTTTGACCCGCTGTCTGCTGGATAAAGATAACCGGGCATCTGACTTTCCTGCCCCTACAGACACAGGCTACAAAACAAATATCCCGGAAGAAGGCTTCTTTCAGCAATGCTGTAATGAGTTTTGGTGGGTGGCTGTGTATGTGGCAAAAGGCTGGAGGCGCAAGGAAATGCTCTACGCCCAGGCCCATCTGGATATTATCCGCCGCATGCTGATACAAATGCTGCAGTGGAGGGTGGTACTCGAAAAAAAGAGACCAGTTAATTTCGGCCAGGAGGCGAAGCACCTGGAAAAACACCTTGGGGATAAAAGCAATAAAGAACTGGCAGCTACTTATGCGGCAGGCTCCTACGAAAGCGTTTGGGGCTCGCTGCAGACGGCGATGGCAATGTTTGAACGGGAATCTGCTTTTGTTGCGAATCAATGCAGGTTTGAGTTGAATGAACAGGAGGGGTCAGGGGTAAAACAATATATTAAAAAGGTCGGGCGCGAGCAGTAAAATAAAAAAAGGCTCCTGCCAAGCAGCAGGAGCAAAATGAAATATGGGATAAGAGCAACAAATTGGACGAATGCTACTCTATATGTTTATTATTACCTAAAGAGTAAAAAAGTACACACTTTTCAGAAAAAATGGTGCTTTTACCTACAGTGGCAAATGAGTCTAAACTACTGACTGGACATGTCCCTAATCCGTTTATAGTGAAGCTGGGCCAATTCTCCCCAACGCTTCACCTCCTGCAGATGAAGCCGTTTTGGCGGGCCCGGGCTTTGCTTAAACAAAGGAATGCCGCTTCCTAAAAGATCGGGTGTGAGGGTAATAATGTATTCATCGATCAGCTCCTCGTGAAGCAGAGTGCCGATAATATCTGAGCCTCCAACAACCCAGATGCCACTTCCGGACTCCTGCTGTTTGTTTTGAAGCCATTCTGAAACGGAACCCCGTACAAAGGAGACGCGGCCGTCATTTCCCATGCGGCTGGTGGAAAAAACATAGCATTCTTTATCACTGTACGGAAAGGAATCCGTTAAGACGAGCACGTGTTCATAGGTTTTTCTCCCCATTACGACCGTATCCACCCGCCGGTACATTTCATCGTAGCCGTTATCATCTTCGCCTTCGGCTTTCAGCAGCCAGTCAATATTCCCTTCTGCATCAGCGATATAGCCATCGAGACTGGCGGCGATAAACAGAATTACTGGCTTCATCATGACCACTCCCCTCTGTTAGTACATTCATTTTAGCATGTTAAAGAAAGAAAATCGGAATAATTATGCGGGAAGGAGGTAAAGCATGAAGAAAAACTGGGTGTGGGTAAGTGTTGCTGCTGCAATGGTTATAGCAGGCGGTGCGGGCTATTGGGCAGACCGGCACGTTTTAATCACAAATGTCGATGGCAATGACAAAGCCTGGTATATCGAGGGCGGCAAAGCGGAGGAAGAGCTCTACCTTCGTCCGGAAACGGCAGCATCTTTATATGGAGCGGAATTAGAGCAAGAGGGTCCGACCGTGCGTTTATCGGTGAATGGCGCTTCATGGGAGGGAGAGCTTGAACAGAGTCCGGCGTGGTTCAATTGGAATGGAGAGGCTTATATTCCTGCGAAAGAAGCCGCCGAAGAGCTGGCATTCGAAGAAGAAGAGACCGGGAACCGCTATACAGCCCAATTGTGGAGCCCGGCCCAGGAAAGAATCGCCAGAGTGATCGAAAAAGGCGAAGAGTTTACAGGTGTTCCGTACAAATGGGGAGCGTCTGAAACTACGACCGAGTATTTCGACTGCTCCTCCTTTACCCAGCGCATGTACGCTGAAGAAAATGTTGATCTTCCCAGGGTGTCGGAGGAACAGGCGCAGGAAGGCCGCGATGTTGCTGAAGAAGACTGGAAGCGGGGAGACCTGATTTTCTTCGATACGAATGGAGACGGCAGTATTAATCATGTGAGCATGTATATTTCTGATGAAACGCTGTTTCACGCCACAGAATCCGATGGTGTCGGCTATACTGATTTTTCGGATTACTGGAGGGACTCTGTAGTGGAAACAAAACGATTCATTGTTTAAAAACCGTTTGGATTCGTCTTCCTAAAAAGAAAGTGATAAAATAAAGAACGGAATAGACATGGGAAGATGAAACGAGGAGGCTTTTTAAGCATGGATTTTAACAAGGTATTAAATCGGAAAAATACGAACTCGATGAAATGGGACTTTGCCGCCGAACGCTACGGCTCTTCAGAACTATGGCCAATGTGGGTAGCGGATATGGATTTCCAGGCTCCGCAGCCTGTACTTGATGCGATGCAGGAGGTGCTTGATCACGGAATTTTCGGCTATCACCGGCGCCCGGAATCACTGAAGGACGCGACGACAGAATGGATTCGCACGCGCCATAACTGGAATGTAAGCAATGAGCAGCTCGTCTTCACCCCTGGTGTAGTGCCGGCGATCAGTCATCTGATTCAGACATTTACCGAAAAAGGTGAGGGCGTTATTCTGCAGACACCGGTCTACTATCCGTTCTATATGCTGGTGGATAATAATGAACGAACGCTTTATAAGAACCCGCTGAAGGAAACAGACGAAGGGTTTACTATCGATGTGGAAAACCTTGAAGAACAGATGAAAGCCGGCGCGAAAATGCTTTTACTGTGCAGTCCCCATAACCCTATCGGCCGGGTGTGGACCGAGGATGAGCTGCAGCAGATCGCCGCTCTGGCAGAGAAATACAACGTGCTGGTAGTATCCGATGAAATCCACGCAGATCTTATTCTCTCCGGCGTGCATGTGCCGTTTTCGAAGGCAGCGGAGGGCTATGATGTGGAAACCATCACCTGCATGGCTCCAAGCAAAACCTTTAATCTTGCAGCCCTGCAGCTGTCCTACGTTGTTTTTGAGAAAAAAGCTTCGCAAAAAGCATACGAAGCTCATCTGCAGCGCAATTTCGTCGGAATCGACAATCCGTTTGCCACAGTCGCTGCCGAAGCTGCCTACCGGCACGGGACCGAGTGGCTGGAGGAACTGCTCGTTCACCTGCGGGAAAACGTTGATTACTTAAAGGATCAACTGGAGTCGGCAATCCCGGAAGCGCATGTTATTAAGCCGGAAGGGACGTATCTTGTCTGGATTGATCTCCGGGGTCTTGGCATGGACAAAAAAGAACTGGAGGAATGGCTGCGCAAAGAAGCCGGGGTAGCTCTGAGTGACGGGCATATATTTGGAGATGAAGGCGCTGGTTTTGTACGTATCAATGTCGCCTGCCCCCGTACGCATATCGATGAGGGTGTGCGCCGCTTAAAAGAGGCATATGAACGCACTATCCAGGCCGCCGGCCGTAAGTCATGAAGACCTTCCGTCTTGTCCGCCTCAGCTTGTTTCAAAAAGACGGTGACGCGATTGAAATGCATGAGATAAAAATGAAGGAAGGCCTCATTATTAATCGCGAAGAGCCTGATAGATCCTGGCTGCTTGATGCGGTGATACCTACTGAGTATGAAGATATCATTCATGAGTGGGAAAGACACGAAGAGGAAATGCTGATGGAAGCAGTCATCACCCATCCCGACAATGCCCCGGCGCTTTTGAGGGGCGTCGTAAAAAAAACTACAAGACTTGAGCATTCTCTTGGCGTTTTAATTCAGGCGTATATGGCTGGAAAAGATGAAAACATCACCGAATTGATATTAAAAGAGCTGATTACCGAAGGATATGAAGGTAATCAGCTTATGGAAGAGTTTCACGAGCGAAAAAACGATCAGCGCTCCTGGTCAAAGGCAATGGCGGCAAGATTATACAGCCGCCAGGAGAAATAATTTTCCCGGAGAGATGATAGAAGTGGAGTGATACGTATGTGTGAGGATCAGGGCATATGACGACCTGCTACAAATTCCGGGACTACTACAATAACGAAGTGGAATTGGCGTTTAACGGCACTCCATTTTCAGACAAGCCGGGACATGTATGGGTAATATGCTTATATGCCGGCAGATGGCTGCTCACTCGTCACTCCCAGCGCGGGCTGGAGTTTCCCGGCGGGAAGATCGAAAAGGGAGAAGCCCCCGAAGAAGCAGCTGTGCGGGAGGTCGATGAGGAAACCGGCGGCCGCATTGATGTAATACGCTCTCTCGGCCAGTACAAAGTAGTGGGTCGGAGTGAAGATGTAATAAAAAATATATACATCGCAGTGGTGGATTCACTGGTTCATCACGAAGATTATATGGAAACGGATGGCCCGGTGCTGATAGAAACACTTCCAAGTAATATTCGTGATCATCCCGGCTACAGCTTTATTATGAAAGACGAAGTGCTCCCCCGCTCCGTAAAATATGCGGAGGAAGCAGGATATATTACATTAAGATGAAAGGAACCGGCGCCTGCAAAGGCACCGGTTCCTTTTTAATCCATTAAAAACAGGGATTACAGCTGTGATGGTCCTGCCTTTGCGATAGAGTCAGGGACATCGTAAAACCGTTTAAAGTTTGCTGCAAACTTGCGGGCAAGCATACGGGCCTGAACCTCGTAGTCGCCGGCCACTGACCACATTTTCTTCGGCTGAAGCATATCTTCGGGAACACCGGGGCAGGACTCGGGAATATGCAGTCCGAAAATAGGGTCCTCTACAGTGGCTGCATCGGTCAGCTCTCCATTGAGGGCTGCCTGTACCATAGCCCGGGTGTATGAAAGGTCCATGCGGCTTCCGACTCCGTAGCCGCCACCGCTCCAGCCGGTATTCACCAGAAAGACAGGAACATTGTGTTCGTCGATTTTTTCTCCGAGCATTTCTGCATAGACGGAGGCCTGCCGTGGAAGAAACGGCGCCCCAAAGCAGGTGGAAAAAGTTGCTTCCGGAGAAGTGACGCCTCTTTCCGTGCCGGCGAGCTTGCTTGTGTAGCCGCTGAGAAAATGGTACATGGCCTGCTCCTTCGTCAGTCTGCTGATTGGCGGAAGAACCCCGAATGCATCTGCCGTTAAAAAGATGATCGCCGAAGGATGGCCGGCTGTGCCGGAGGGAACAATCCCGTCGACGTGCTCAATCGGATAAGCCGCCCTTGTGTTTTCCGTGATATGTGTATCAGTATAGTCAACTTTGCCGCTGACATTGTCTATACCGACATTTTCAAGCACAGCACCGAAACGAATAGCGTTCCAGATCTGCGGTTCCTTCTGCTTGGAAAGGTTCGAGCATTTTGCGTAGCATCCGCCTTCGATATTAAAGATGCCGTTTTCGGACCAGCCGTGTTCATCGTCGCCGACCAAAAGCCGGGAAGGGTCCGCGGATAGGGTTGTTTTTCCGGTGCCGGAGAGCCCGAAAAACAACGCGCTTTTTCCGTCACTGCCGATGTTTGCCGAGCAGTGCATCGGAAGCACATTTTGTTCAGGGAGCAGGTAGTTCATGACAGAAAAGATTGATTTTTTCATTTCTCCGGCGTACTCTGTGCCGCCAATTAAAACCGTGCGCCGCGCAAAGCTGATGACGATAAATGTTTCCGACGAGGTACCATCTATCTCCGGGTCTGCTTTGCATTCCGGTGCGGCAATGAGCGTAAAGGGTGAAGCAGAGGGAGTTTCTCTTCCGTCAGGCCGGATAAACAGCTGACGGGCGAACAATTGATGCCAGGCGTAGGAGGTGATGACCCGGACAGGAAGCTGGTAGTCGGGGTCGGCTCCAGCCAGGGCGTCGCTTGCGAAAACTTCATTCTGACTGCTCAAATGAGCCGTCACTTTGTTATAAAGCCGTTCAAACACTTCCTCAGACATTGGTTTGTTTACATTTCCCCAGTCAATAGAAGGAGAACTGCCAGGTTCATCGACAATATATTTATCCTTTGGCGACCTGCCGGTATATTTGCCTGTTTTCACGGCAAGGGCACCTTCTGCTGTAAGTGAGCCCTCCTGCAGAGCCAGCGAGCGCTTCACAAGCGCAGGGACAGAGAGATTCCATTGGACATGCGCTTCGTTTAACAGGTTTGTTTCGGATTTGGAAGCGAACGGCGGCTTCATAAACAATCACTCCTTTAATGAGGGGGAAGTTAGATTTATTCATCATGAATGATGGATAGAATATAAAATAGTGTAACACATTTAATTTAATAGTACATACTTATTCGTTAAAAAGTTCATGAATATTTTTAGTGCTGAAAGGGAAAAGATGTAAGAAAGCAACGAAAGGGGAACAACTATGGAACAACAATCGGAATTTATTGTATTTTATGATAGTGACTGTCCGTTATGCACCAGGTTCCATACTTATCTTTCAGCGATAGATAAAACGAACACGGTGAATTGGAAGCCTATATATGATGAGGATTTATTTGAAAAATACCCAATGCTCAAGGGAGAGCCTCTTGAAGATCAGATGCACAGTGTAGAGGATAATACGTATGTATACGCCGGATATTTTACGGTGAAAAAATTGTGTTATACTATTCCAGTGTTAAAGCCGCTGAAGGCAGTGTTTCTGCTGCCGGGCGTGGAAACGCTTGGCCGAAAGTTGTACCACACAGTGTCTACAAACCGGTATCAGTGGTTTCATTTCCTATGTGATGACAAGACGTGCCAGCGGGAAGGGCACTAAGTTTGACATCAAATAGGGTTTGCGTTACGATTTTGTACGAACGGATACTCTTATCCTGAGCAGGTGGAGGGACAGTCCCTGAGAAGCCCAGCAACCATCCGGGAACGGAAAGGTGCTAACCTGGAGAGGCGGACAGACGCCTTGAAAGATAAGAGGCGAAAAAGCTGAACTGACAGCCCCTTTTCCCTCAATTTTTTGGGACAAGGGGCTTTTCCTGTACACAACGGCCTACTGCCGTTTTCTTTTCGTCTACCCCGAGAATGGGAGAGTACACCCGTAGCAGGCAGTTAAAAAGGAGGCAGCAGCGTGTCTACAATTGGACGACGTTTATTTACGTCGGAATCTGTAACAGAAGGGCACCCGGATAAGGTGTGTGATCAGATCTCCGACGCGATTTTGGATGAAATATTAAAGGATGATCCGAATGCCCGGGTGGCAGCGGAAACAGTAGTGAACACCGGTCTCGTATTGGTCGCAGGAGAGATATCTACATCTACATACGTGGATATTCCTAAAATTGCCCGGGAAACTTTAAAGGATATTGGTTATACACGGGCGAAATACGGGTTTGATTACGAAACGTGCTCGGTTTTGACTTCGATAGATGAACAGTCGGCCGACATCGCCCAGGGCGTTGATGAGGCGCTTGAAACCCGTGAAGGCTCGATGACTGAGGATGAATTGGAATCGATTGGAGCAGGAGATCAGGGCTTGATGTTTGGGTATGCCGATAACGAAACCGATGAACTCATGCCTATGCCGATTTCACTTGCTCACAAGCTGGCACGCCAGTTAACGAAGGTCCGCAAAGAAGGCAATCTTTCGTATCTGCGTCCGGACGGAAAGACGCAGGTTACGGTGGAATACGGAGATGACGGGAAACCACTCCGGGTGGAAACGATCGTTATTTCCACCCAGCATTCAGATGACGTAACGCTTGCCCAAATCGAAGAGGATATGCACAAATACGTGATCGAGCCGGTCGTGCCGGCAGAGCTTCTCGATGCTAAAACCAACTATTTCATAAACCCGACCGGACGCTTTGTCATTGGCGGACCGCAGGGAGATGCCGGGCTTACAGGAAGAAAAATTATTGTTGATACGTACGGAGGCTACGCCCGTCATGGCGGCGGGGCGTTTTCCGGTAAAGACCCGACAAAGGTCGACCGTTCCGCATCGTACGCAGCCCGGTATGTAGCGAAAAATATTATCGCAGCAGGACTGGCAGATAAATGCGAGGTTCAGCTTGCGTATGCGATCGGCGTGGCGCAGCCGGTCTCCATTTCGATCGCCACGTTTGGGACGGGGAAAGTATCAGAAGAGGTGCTCGTAAAGCTTGCCAACGAAAACTTTGATCTCCGGCCGGCCGGCATCATCAAAATGCTTGACCTTCGCAGACCGATTTACAGACAGACAGCCGCTTACGGTCACTTCGGCCGTCATGACGTTGATCTGCCATGGGAACGCACGGACAAAGCAGCGGCGCTTCAGGAACAGGCATTCACCGAAAAGCAGCAGTAAACAGACAAATACCCGCTCCTGTTTATATTCAGGAAACGGGTATTTTTTATTCTGCTCAGCTTTTTTCTGTATACGTGCTGACAGAGTCAAATTCGGTTTTAATGTTATCAGAAGGCTTCGGTCCGAGCAGGCTGACGGCAATAATGATTAGGACGTTGATGAAGAAGCCTGGCACAATTTCGTAAAGATCAAACAATCCTCCGGTAAGCTGGACCCAAATAATTACGGTTGCCCCGCCGGCGATCATCCCAGCCAGTACACCCCACATGCTTGTCCGGCGCCAGAATAGGGAGAAAAGCATCGCAGGCCCGAACACCGCGCCGAACCCGGCCCACGCGTAGCTTACGAGTTCAAGCACTGTACTGCCGGGGTTGGAGGCGAGCAGCAGGGCAATAAGGGCTATGACAATAACGCCGAATCTTCCGACCCAGACGAGCTCCCGGTCAGAAGCGTGCGGCCGGAGAAGGCCCTTGTAAAAGTCTTCTGCAAGCGCACTTGAAGATACAAGCAGCTGGGAGTCCACTGTGCTCATAATAGCAGCAAGAATCGCTGCGAGCAGAACCCCGGATACCCATGGGTTAAACAGTACCTGGGTAAACAGAATAAAGACCGTTTCCTGATTCCCATCTCCGAGCTGGGCGTCCCCCGAGAAGTAAGCAATACCGACAAACCCTGTAAAAATAGCGCCGAGAAGAGAAATAACCATCCAGCTCATACCTACAAACCGGCCCATCGGAATTTCTTTTTCGGAGCGTATCGCCATAAACCTGGTAATAATATGAGGCTGGCCGAAGTAGCCGAGTCCCCAGGCGAGCAGGGAGACCACAGAGATAACGCTCACGTTTGTAAAGGCACTTAACGCATCCGGATTAATGGATGCCACGGATTGGACGGAATTTCCCCAACCACCAATTTCTATAACAGCAGCGATCGGAACAGCAACGAGCGCCAGAAACATCAGAATGCCCTGGATAAAGTCCGTCCAGCTAACGGCCATGAATCCGCCGAGAAACGTATAGGTAATAATAACAGCGCCGCCGATCCAAAGGGCTGCCTGATAGGAAAGCCCGAAGGAACTGACAAACAGGGTGGCTCCCCCGACCAGTCCGGAGGATGTATAAAAGGTAAAGAAAATAAGTATAAATAATGCCGAAACAATACGCAGTGCTTTTGTTTTATCGTGGAAGCGGTTTTCAAGAAAGTCGGGTATCGTAATGGAATCGTTGGCGATAATTGTGTACCTGCGCAGTCTTCTCGCCTGAAACTGCCAGTTCAAATAAGCTCCGATGGTGAGACCGATAGGCAGCCATATTTCGCTCATTCCGCCCAGGTACATAGCTCCGGGAAGCCCGAGCAGAAGCCAGCTGCTCATGTCAGAGGCGCCGGCACTGAGCGCAGCTACGGGGCCATTTAATTTTCGTCCGCCTAAAACGTAATCTGAGAGGTTATTGGTCAGCTTGTAAAATAAAAAACCAATACCAAGCATTACAACAAGGTAAACGATAAAAGTTACAATTGTTGGTACGGAAATATCCATTTAAGTGGTCTCCTTTTTTGATCTAACATAACTGATCGCTGCTAAAACTACAGTAATCGGCATAGGTATTAAGATGAGCAGCCATGTGAATAGTGTTATTCCTTCCATTCAGTACACCTCCCCTTGAATGTACTTTTATATGTTGCAAGAATAGTGCCAATATTCTTAACTTCTGCAGAACTTAACAAAACCGGCGGAGACGTCCATTATAATTGAATACTCTATTGGATAGAAGCGTTATTAGAAAAATTAAGAAGTTAAAGCTGCAAAATTTTGCACTCCTAAGTTTTGGGATTTTGCGTACGTACCCTTCGCACTTCATGATAAAATCAGATCAAGAATAAATTATAAAGAGGGTGGGTCCATGGTATATCAAGGCACGAATTCGTTATCCTATCCTGAGCTGAACGATATTTTTGATCATTTAATGGTGAAAATGGATCAGGGGATCCGTGTCATCGATGCAGATGAAAACCTGATTATTTATAACGACAAAATGCGCGAAATCGAATCTATGACGTATGAGGATTTTAATAATAAAGGCATGATGGACGTTTTTCTTTTCGAGCATGAACGGGACAGCAGACTGCTCCAGGCTATTAAGCAGGGAGTGGAAACGAGAGAAAAAAAGCAGCATTATACAAACAGCCGCGGAAAAAATATCACGACTATTAATGAAATCTTTCCAATTTATTCAGGCGGTCGAATTATCGCAGCTGCCGAAATCGCAAAGGATGTCACCCGCATGGAGAAGCTGGTCCGGGAAAACCAGAAAAACACCGGCAGTGGGCTTTTTACATTTGACCAGATTATCGGGCATTCAGCTGAAATCACGGGTGTGGTGCAGAACGCGAAGCGGGCAACAAGAACGTCATCATCGGTATTAATTGTAGGAGAGACCGGCACAGGGAAGGAATTGTTTGCCCAGAGCATCCACAGTGAAAGTGAGCGGTCGGGACAGCCGTTTGTGTCACAAAACTGCGCTGCGCTTCCGGAAACGCTTATTGAAGGCATTTTGTTTGGTACCGTAAAGGGGGCATTTACAGGAGCATCTGAACGGGCCGGGATGTTTGAAAAGGCAGAAGGCGGGACGCTGCTGCTCGATGAAATTAATTCGCTCCCGGTAGCGCTGCAGGCAAAGCTTCTGCGCGTCCTACAGGAGAAAAAAGTAACCCGTTTAGGATCTCATAAAGAGCAGTCCATCAATGTCCGTATTATTGCCACGATGAATAAAGAGCCGGCAGAGGCTATTCAAAACAACGAGCTGCGTGAGGATCTTTTTTACCGTATTGGTGTGGTTACGCTATATGTCCCTTCGCTCCGGGAAAGAAAAACAGATATCGAGCCGCTGGTGGAAACCTTTCTGGAAAAGTACAACCGGGTTTTTCAAATGGACGTAAATCGCGTTTCCCCGGCGGTGAAAACCAGGCTGGAGGCCTATCATTGGCCGGGAAATATCCGGGAGCTTGAACACGTTATCGAAGGAGCGATGAATTTAATGCTCGATGAGAAAGTGATCGAAGAAAGCCACCTGCCGGATCATTTTCGCAAACGCACCGATCTTCTGGAAACAGGAGAGATAGAAAGCAGGGATTCAGCTGGGGGAAGCAGCCACGAAGGAAATTTAAAGGCACGTCTGCTTGAAATGGAATTTGCTCTAATTAAAGAAGCGCTGAACCAAAGCGGCGGCAACGTAATGCAGGCAGCCAAAAAGCTTGGAATCAGCCGGCAGAGTCTGCAGTACCGGATGAGTAAATTTCATTTATAATTTTTTGCATAAAGCGCAAAATTTCTTGCAGTTCTGACGAACAGTCCCTTTCTTTTTACGGAATACCCTGCGCATGACAATACGGCCATGTTGGCACATATTTTGCATCAGTGTAGGGCAGTACTGAAAAGATCAGGAGGGTGCACCTATGACAATTTCACGTTCGTTTTTTATATTTCTATCCCAAAACAAGACGCTGACAAAGGGTGCCAAAAAGTGGGGCATTCATCTCGGAGCTTCAAAAGTAGTGGCTGGAGAAGATATTGATGAAGCACTAATGACCATTCAATCGATGAACGATCAGGGCCTGATGGCGACTATTGACCATCTTGGGGAATTTATAACGGAAAAATCAGAGGTGGAAGAAGCCAAGCAGAAAACCATCGAAATTATTGAGAGCGTCTGCGCGAAAAACGTACAGTCAGAGCTGACAGTGAAGCTGACGAAGCTCGGTCTTGATATAGATACGGACTACTGCATCGAAAATATGAAGGAAATTCTGCAGGCGGCCAAGGATAAACAAAATTTTGTAAACATCGACATGGAAGACTATTCCCGTTATGAAAAGACGCTGAGTGTACTGAAAACGCTCCGGAAGGAATATGATAATGTAGGCACTGTTCTGCAGGGGTATTTACGGCGGGGGCTCGATGATCTCGACAGTCTTGCAGGGGTGCCTCTCCGGATTGTAAAGGGAGCTTATCAGGAGAAGGAAGAGGTTGCCTTCAAAGACAAGCATGAGATTGACGCTAATTATTTTCTGATGATTCAAAAACATCTGCAGCAGCAAGGCTTTACAGCCATCGGCACACATGATCACCGTATTATTAATGCGGTTAAGCTGTTCGTGAAAGATCAGGGCATAGATTATGATACATTTGAATTTCAGATGCTGTATGGCTTTCGGACAGAGCTGCAGCTGCAGCTTGTGCAGGAAGGCTACAATGTTAGAGTCTACGTGCCCTTTGGTAAAGAATGGTATGGTTATTTTATGAGAAGACTGGCAGAACGCCCACAGAACCTTGTATCCGTGGCCAAAGGGATAATTACGAAATAAAAGGTTCATGCAGCGCCGCTCCCGAAAAGGGGGGCGGCGCTTTGATTTCCAGGCATAAGACCCTGAAGCAATAGTTTAACCAGGCAGTGCTTTCTGCGTATAATGGATGTGACACGCAGCTGAAACCTGCAACAGAAAGGAAGCCGACGATGCAGATAATACAAAAACAACGAACGGCAGGCTTTTTGCTTGTGATAAGCGGAGCCTCCCTCTGGGGTGTTGGAGGAACAGCAGCGCAGTATATTTTTGAAGCTTACTACCTGCCCGTGGAGTGGCTGGTGGCTGTCAGGCTGCTTCTATCCGGAATTCTCCTTTTAATCATTTCTTTAATGCTTGGAAATAAAGAAAAAGTGACCGGAATCTGGAAGCAGAAAAAGAGCGCAGGGGCAGTGGTTATATTCGGGTTATTTGGTATGCTGGGCGTTCAGTATACATATATGGCCTCCATTGAAAATGGGAACGCGGCAGTGGCCACGCTGCTGCAATACCTGGCTCCTGTATTTATTCTTGTTTACCTTCTTGCGGCCCGGCATACCTATTGGAATAGACGGGACGGAGGTGCTTTATTAATGGGACTTGCCGGCACGTTTCTGCTGCTGACAAACGGGGAGCTGGCCGGATTATCCGTGTCGTCGGAGGCGGTGGTCTGGGGCGTGCTTTCCGGAGTGGCGCTTGCCTTCTATACTCTGTACGCAGGTCCTCTTTTAGCCGCGTGGGGGTCCATGAATGTCATCGGGTGGGCTATGACGATTGGAGGAGCAGCTGTAAGCTTTTTGCATGTCCCGTGGGACGCCGGATGGGAGAGCTGGACATGGAGCTTGGCTGGGAGCGTAATTTTTGTCGTTATTTTCGGCACTATGATTGCTTTTTGGTTTTACCTGGAAAGCCTGAAATATTTAAAGCCTCAGGAAACAAGCATCTTAGGGTGTCTGGAGCCATTGGCGGCTATTTTGACTTCGGTATGGTGGCTGCACGTTCCGTTTGGACTTTTCCAGAGCGTGGGCGCCTGTTTGATACTTGGCATGGTCGTTTATTTGTCACTGCCGCAAAAGCAGCGGGCAAAGCCTGCCCCCGCGTAAGAAAAAAGGGAACCAAAAGGGAAATAAACACAGCCGGAGGAGAAAATATACTAAAATAAGTGTAGAAAGTGAAATACAATTCGGAAGGATGAAGGGCTGCATATGTATCAAAACCTCAACGAATGCGTAGAAGATCTGGAAAAGAACGGTCATTTAATACGAATCAAGGAAGAGGTTGATCCCTACCTGGAAATGGCTTCGATTCATTTGAGGGTCTATGAACAGGAAGGGCCGGCCATTTTATTTGAAAACGTGAAAGGAAGCCCATTCCAGGCCGTTTCTAATTTATTTGGCACCGTCGATCGCAGCAGGTTCATTTTTCGGAAAAACTGGAAGCAGGTGCAAAATGTTATTGCGATGAGAAATGACCCGGTGCAGGCACTGAAGCATCCGGTACGTAACATAACGAGCGGCCTGACGGCAGTAAAAGCTCTTCCAAAGAAAAAGAAGGGCGGCACGGAAAACTTCCAGGAAGTGAGCATCAGTGACCTGCCGATGATTCAGCACTGGCCCCGGGATGGCGGCGCGTTTCTCACCCTGCCGCAGGTGTATACAGAGGACCCGGAAAAATCGGGGCCGATGAACGCCAACCTTGGCATGTACCGGGTGCAGCTTAGCGGCAATGAATTTGTACAGAATGAAGAAGTGGGGCTGCATTATCAGATTCAACGGGGAATTGGTGTACATCAGGCAAAGGCCGTAGCTAAGGGAGAGCCTTTGAAGGTGAGTATTTTTCTCGGCGGACCTCCGGCGCACACTATTTCAGCCGTGATGCCGCTTCCGGAAGGGCTGAGTGAGATGATGTTTGCCGGTATGCTGTCCGGGCGTCGTTTTCAGTACAGCTATGAGGACGGCTACTGCATTAATCATGACGCCGATTTTGTTATTACGGGTGAAATTTATCCGGAGGACACGAAGCCGGAAGGACCGTTTGGCGACCATTTGGGCTATTACAGCCTGACGCATGATTTCCCGGTCATGAAGGTTCATAAGGTGTATGCGAAGGACAAAGCTATTCTGCCGTTTACCGTAGTTGGCCGACCGCCGCAGGAGGATACCTCATTTGGAGCGGTGATCCACGAAATGACAGGGGAAGCAATCAAACAGGAAATTACCGGAGTCAAAGAAGTTCATGCTGTGGACGCTGCAGGGGTGCATCCGCTTCTGCTGGCCATAGGCAGCGAACGGTATACGCCGTTTCAAAGCGTGAAGCAGCCGGCAGAGCTGTTAACAATTGCTAATCGTATTCTCGGAACAGGACAGTTAAGCCTGGCCAAATATTTATTTATTACAGCGGAACAGGAAAGGGAACTCGATACGCATCAGGAGGAGGATTTTTTCGCGTACATGCTTGAGCGGATTAATCTGCACCGCGATCTTCACTTTCAGACCAAAACGACAATCGATACGCTTGATTACAGCGGAGAAGGGCTGAATGAGGGAAGCAAGGTAGTTATTGCGGCTTATGGAGACGTGAAGCGGGCTCTTTGTCAACGCGTACCGGAAGGATTCCCGGCTGACAACTCGATGCATTCGCCCAAGCTTGTGATGCCGGGCGTAATAGCGGTGGAAGCAGCGGAGTTTACCAGCTACAGGCAGGCGGCTGAAGAAATATCCGCTTTCGCTGAACGTCTCGATGAACAGTGGGACGTCAAAGAAACCCCAATGATTATCATCTGTGATGACAGCAGCTTTGTCAGTGATACGATGCAGAATTTCCAGTGGGCCGTTTTTACACGCAGCAATCCTTCCCACGATATTCACGGGGTGAACAGCTTTTATGAAAACAAGCACTGGGGATGCGACAGTTTGATCATCGATGCCCGCATCAAGCCTCATCATGCACCGCCACTGCTTCCGGATGAAAATGTGGAGCACCGGGTGGATAGTCTTATGGAACGGGTTGGCTTAAGGAAAAAATAGCTGCTGAAAATGTTTAAAATGGAACAAAAGCGTGAACAGAAGGACACCTGTTTGAAAAAGCAGAGTCATTAATCCAGAAAGGACGAATACCTGTTATGGAAAAACGACAGCTTGGCAACAGTGACCTGAATGTCTCCCCTATTGGCTTAGGATGTATGGGAATGTCCGCTTTTTATGGAAAATTAAACGATGAAGAGTCGAAGAAAACGATACACACAGCGCTGGACCATGGGGTTAATTTTCTCGACACGGCTGATATGTACGGCCCGATGACTAATGAGCGACTGGTTGGTGAAGCAATTCAAAATCGTCGGGAGGAAGTAGTGCTTGCCACAAAATTCGGAAACGTGTACAGCAATAAAGGTGAATTAACAGGAGAAGTAAACGGCCGGCCGGAATATGTAAAGCAGGCCTGCGATGCGAGCCTGAAACGGCTTGGCGTGGATACTATTGACTTGTATTACCAGCACCGGGTGGACCCGGACGTACCTATTGAAGAAACCGTAGGTGCAATGAAGGAGCTCGTAGATGCCGGAAAAGTTAGGTATCTGGGCTTGTCGGAGGCAGCTCCGGAAACGATTCGCAAAGCTCATGAAACGCATCCAATTACGGCTCTGCAGACAGAGTATTCGTTATGGAGCCGGGACGTGGAGGATGAAATTCTGCCGCTTTGCAAAAGTCTGGGAATTTCCTTTGTGGCTTACAGTCCGCTCGGGCGTGGATTTTTAACCGGACAGATCAAGCAGTTTGAGGATCTGGAGGAAGATGATTTCCGCCGCTTTTCTCCAAGGTTTCAGGGAGAAAATTTCAACAAAAATCTTGAACTCGTGGACAAAATAAAGGAATTAGCTGAAGAAAAAGAATGCACAGCCTCCCAGCTGGCTCTGGCCTGGTTGAGAGAGCAGGGTGCAGTACCGATCCCGGGGACGAAACGGCGTAAATACCTGGAAGAAAATATTAACAGTCTGAAGGTTACGCTTACGAACGCTGATATGAAAGCAATTGATGATATTGCCCCTAAAGGTGCTGCCGCAGGCATGCGGTATCCGGAAGAAGGAATGAAAACGGTGAACCGGTAATAAAAACAAACCGGGCCCTCCAGCTATCCCTGGAAGGCCCGGTTTTTTTGTCTCGGCAGAACGCTAACTATTTTTAAAGGAGATATGCTTTAGGCGGCTTTTTGAAATTATGTTATACAGCGGCACCCCAATACGTTCAGCGTACGGGAGATAGAGAAAAAGAGCTGGAAAAAAACTGAGCGGGATAGCAAGCAGCAGCCGGCGGAGGGCATAAAAACCATGCAGCACTACGCCCTGCTCCGTAAACATATGCAGCTCGTGTGCAGCGTTTCTTGAGAATAGATACGGATAGTTTTCGAGATCAAGCCGGGCTTCCTGAATGGGAATCCAATAGCAGCAGTGATACAAATCTGAAAGCTGAAACATACGCACGGCTGCACGACAGGGCGGGCAGTGTTTGTCGAAAAATATGTAATGGATAAAGCATCTGTCCTTTAAAAGAATTTCGAATACCTTAATTTGTTAACGTTTAATACGTATATTGTACGGGTATTTTCCCTGTAACGCCACAAAAACAGAAACGTCCGGGTGTGGCAGGGCGACAACTTCATATGCGGCGGAAATGAATGGATATAAAAGCCAGAGCATAAGCCAGAAAAAGGATGATCGTTCTTTTTCTGGCTTTTTATATTTTTTTAGATGATAACCAGGGCTAAAAGGCGAAAAACAGAGCAGACGAGAGCTCTTTTGTGAAATCTTAAGCAGAGGGCTGGAACAGGTAATTTAGAAAAGAAAGGAAAGATGAAATTGGCACAAATTAATCGTATACTCGTAGGCGTAGAAGCTCTTGAGGGCGCGTCCCATGACGCATTTTATAAAGCAAGGGACCTGGCAAAAGATAACAATGCTACGTTAATCATAGCCTTTGTGATGGACAAAAACGGCTACGCTTCCCTGGAGCGTATGGATCCACATGGTTTTGGGAGATTGAAAAACCAGGCGGAATCACGCTTAAAGGCGTATAAAGAGATGGCAGAAGAGAATGGAGTGGAGGACGTAGAAACCGTTCTCGAGGTGGGAATTCCGAAAAAGGAAATGGAAAACCTTTGTGAAAAATACAATGTCGACATGATTGTCATCGGTGAGACTGGCACTACTAAAGTAGACCGGTTGTTTCTTGGCAGCACAGCTAAAGCCATTCAGAAAAAAGCAAAATGTGACGTGAAGGTCATATCAACGAAAGAAGCAGTAAGAGAATAGACGCTGACAGCTAAAGCAGCATACCTGCTTCAGAGCCCTCTTTCCGCTCTTGCGGAGGAAGGCTTCATGTATGGGGACAACCTTAAAGCGGGCGATGCTGCCAGCAGATTAAAGCAATAGAAAAGGTGAACGAATTGAAATATTATTTACAGCAGCTGATGCCTAAAAAATTAAGGCAGATTAAAAGCATGTCCTCGAGACAGCGGTGGTACGAACTCCGTTCGAGTCTTTGGGTGCTGCCAGCCATTTATATTATCCTGGCCGTGCTTTTAGCATTTGGGGCATACTACGTGGAATTCGGGCTCGAGCCTGCATTTGCCATGGCTCCGATCTTATCAACAGGTTATTCTTTAACCCAGACAATGTACAGTACACTGCTCTCAGGTGTACTCACGTTAAACGCTTTTACGTTTAACTCAATTCTCGTCGTTTTGACGAGCTTTTCGGGGCAGTTTACCCCCCGGGTCCTGTTTAATTTTATCTCAGACCGCAGAACCCAGCATTCCATCGGCGTCTTTAACCTGTGTTTCTTTTTCCTGCTGATCGGGTTTTTCTTTTTGAATTCCTCGATGGAGCAGTACACGGTATTTCCCGTACTCGGCGTGTTAGCAACAGCCGTTTCAGTGGTAAACTTTATTTTGTTTATCAATCATGCAACTAAATGGATGCAGGTGCCAAGTATTACGACGAACATGAAAGAGGAATCGCAGCAGCGCATTCTCAATACGCTTCTTTATGATCTCGAAGCACACCGCGCCAAAGATAAAAGCGAGGTGCGCGAGCCGGAAACAGAAGGAGAGCCTAATGTTGTCGCAAGTGAAACGACCGGTTTTATTCAGGTGATTGATTTTGGCAAAATCGTGAAAGAAGCAGCCAAGGACGGTATTGTAGTAAGGCTGGATCGCCGAATTGGCGACTTTGTGCTTGAAGGTATTCCTATTTTTTCTTATTGGAAGACAACTGAAGAGCCGGACTTGCCGGTGAATGAAAAAAAGTACCGTAACTTTATGTATCTTGGGAAAAGTAAAACGGAAGTGCAGGACATCGAATTTGGGATCCGGAAATTAACCGAAATTGCGATCAAAGCGCTTGGAAACGATGAACCCATGACAGCCCAGGATGCTATCTATCAGTTAACGGACCTTGTGTTTTCCATTTCCAAGGTAACCCGCTTTACTTCATATTTAACCGATGATAACGACACGCTTCGGCTGATTATGAAGGATGAACAGTTTTCTTATTACGTCTATTCCGCATTTACCTACATTGCCTCCTATGCAGAGGAAAAACCCGGCGTAACCTTGACGCTTCTTGAAGCATTGGTTATTTTGTCAAAAGCGCTGGAAACGAAGGATAAAAACTGCTGCTGGCATTATGGTAAAAGCATTGCCCGTAATTATGCCGGAAAGCTTCCGCAGGATTATGACCAGGTCACCTTTATGAACCACTTGGAGCAGCTTTCAGGCTTAGTGAACGATAAAGGGAAATTTTACGAAATGCTTGATGATTTTGTAGAAAAGAATTTACTGGAAAAGAAATTGGTAGATCGCAAAAAACAAGAGCAGGGATAAAATGAAACCGATCCATCAGAAAAAATGAATGGATCGGTTTTTTATGTACTATAAAAGTTCCAAAGAAACATAAAAAACCGGACCACAAATGCGGCCCGGTGAGGGTTAAAGATTATCTAAAAGATTTTGTGCCTTCAGTAAGGGATTCTGATTTTGGCTCAATAGCGGAAGTGTCCTGGCGGTTGGCCAGAAATTCCGGCCGCGGCTCCTGGCCGCTGAACGGATCCACGAGCTTGTTTTCCACCGAGTTGAACACGAAGAAGACGTTGCTGCGCGGATACGGCGAAATGTTGCCGGCCGAGCCGTGCATCGTGTTGCAGTCAAAGAAGAGCACCGAGCCCGCCGGGCCGGTCGCGCGGTCAATCTGGCCGCCGGCCTGCTCCGTGAGCCATTCCATGCTTTCGTTGTCCGGCACGCCGGTCTCCTGCTTTTTCAGCGACTGCTTGAAGTTGTCCTCCGGCGTGATGCCCGGGCAGGACACGTACCATTTCTGCGAGCCGGGGATCAGCATGAGCGGGCCGTTGAACTCGTAGTTGTCCGTCAGGATGATCGAGCAGCTGAGCGCACGCATGTCCGGCATGCCGTCCTCCATGTGCCAGGTTTCAAAATCCGAATGCCAGTAGAACTCCTTACCTTTAAAGCCTGGCTTAAAGTTTATCCGGGACTGCATCATGTACACCTGGCTGCCGAGGATCTGCTCGGCGGCTTTGACAATGCGTTCGTTTTTGGCGAGCATCTCAAAGAACCCGCTGTCCTTGTGGATTTCGAACACGGAGCGGACTTCGTTGCTGTTCGGCTCCTTGATCACGTCGGGCGCGTCGCGCTGTTCGTTGCGCTCCATCGTTTCGCGTAGTTCCTTTTTCATTATCTCGACTTCCTCATCGGTAAACAGCTTCTGGAGCATGAGGTAGCCGTTCTCGTCGTAAAAGTCCAGCTCTTCTTTCTGCAGCGGCCCGTCAAAATCGGAGCCACCATGAACAACAGGGTCCTTCCGGTCCATGATTTCCTTATGGTCGCCTTGTCTGGATGGATACTTATCAATTGCCATTTTCGAGTCCTCCTAAAAATTTTTTAAAATAAAAGAATGAGTATGGGCTGTAGGAGCCCGCTTTACAGTGGGTGTAGAAAAAGGATTCTTTTTGTGCACCGGCTGCACGCCTGGTTGCATGTAGAACAAAAGGTGAAATAATGCACAGCGAAAACACAAGAACAATAAGCCCGGGAGAGGAATGAATTGGCTTTTGCACGCAAAAAAGCCAGAAAAGAGACAGGTCTTTTCTGGCTTATGTTTTAGGCGCTATTGTCCAAACATTTCCACCATGCATATATTTTATTCTCCCACAAATAAGTGGGAATACTTAAATAATTCCCGCTCATTAAAGGAATAAACATAAATTTTCAAAAAAAAAGCAGCGGCAAATTTTGCCGGCTGCCCTTTAAGGTTTTTAACTTTTAAGAACGAACCACCATGACACTGCATGGAGCCGTTTTTGCAATATGCTCCGATACACTGCCCATAAATATTTTTTCTACGGCATTTAAGCCGGTCGCACCGGTAATTATTAAATCTACATGGTATTTCGGCACGAGCTCACGGATGATTTTCGTTTTGGGAGACCCATACACAAGTTCTACGGTTACATCTGTAATGCCCGCTTCCTCTGCCTGCTTTTTATACTTTGCCAACAGTTCATTGGCATCTTCCTGTACTTTTTCAATAATAGAAGGAGCGTAGCTGCTCATCGGCTGATAGGCATTTTTATTAATCACCCTCGCAATTACAAGCTGTGCTTCCTGGGCTTTAGCAATAGGCAGAGCGGTCTCAAAAGCATATTCAGCCTGTTCGGACCCGTCGACAGCGACTAATACCACGTTCATTGTGTGCATAGAACATCCTCCTAATATAGTGAATTAGCAGGGGTAACCTGCCTGAAACCTAACGCTGGAAAGAGGAATAGGACAAATACAGATTGTTTTATGCAGTTCTTGGATGAACTATATTCTATATTCATTGTACATGATATTTTTGACATTTACGACGCCAATAAATGAATAATTAGTGAAATGGTCATGAAAATAAATAAAATTAATTGAAAAATTCTTCAGATAAGTGAATTTGTGTATTATTTGTAAGATAATTCGGGTAAACCAAAGCATAGGCCTTTGCGCATTAGTTCTTTAATCCTAATACTATTTTAAAGAGTTTTTTGAAACTAGCTGTTATTGGAAGGCCTTATATGTTAAAGTTTCGTTAATTCGTTTCTGCAAGCAAAGAGAGGGGGAAGGCATCATGAGTGAAAAAGGGAAGAAATTTAAATTTCTCAACAGTATCTTTTTCATTTCTTTTATCATCATTTTTGTATTTGCATTATGGGGTGCAATAGCACCACAGGCACTGCAGTCCCAGGCCGAATTTACATACGGCTTTATCGCTGATACGTTCGGCTGGTTCTATTTACTGTTTGTGCTGTTTTTGATCTTATTTAACTTTTATATGGCGTTTAGTAAGTACGGACGTGTGAGGCTCGGAGGGGATGATGTCCGGCCAAAATATCCTTTTTTCACCTGGATCGCGATGCTTTTCAGCTGTGGATTTGGTGTAAGTATCGTATTCTGGGGTGTGGCAGAGCCAATGACCCACTTCCAGACTCCTCCGCCATGGACGAATGTAGACCCGGGAACGCCGGAAGCGGCAAGAGAAGCAATGTGGAACGCCTTTTTTAACAACGGTATTCACCAGTGGGCATCATTTACATTTGTGGGACTTGCGATTTCCTACTTTTTATACCGGCAGGAAGAGCGGAGTCTTATCAGTGACACGATGAACGGTGTAATTGGGGACGGCTCCCGCCCGCTGCGCAAAGGCTTCCGTAACGGTGTGGATATTATCGCTGTGATTGCTACAGTGATGGGGGTGGCTACTACACTTGGCCTGAGTGTTCTGCAGATCAGCGGGGGACTTAACAGCGTATTTAATATCCCCGCGAGTTCCACCACCCAGTTTACTATTGTAGCTGTCATGTTTGTAGCCTTTATGATTTCCACCATCTCTGGTCTGGATCGTGGAATAAAATATTTGAGTAACGTAAACCTTGGCCTGGCTTTGTTTTTAATGGTGGCGGTATTGTTTATCGGACCTACCGGTTTTATTCTCGAAACTATCACAATGGGCCTTGGCGACTATGTTCAAAACTTCTTCCAGGCAAGTCTTCGTATGGAAAACTATACAGACGGTACCTGGGTGCAGGATTGGCCGATTTATTACTGGGCCTGGACGATCGCCTGGTCCCCGTTTGTGGGTATGTTCGTAGCCCGTATCTCCAAAGGACGGACGCTTCGGGAATTCGTCCTTGGTGTTATGGTGGCGCCGCCGTTTATCGGTATGATCTGGATTGGCATTTTCGGCGGTACCGCAATCAATCTGGATTTATTCCACGGCACAGATATAGCAGGAATAGTCGCGGAGGATACGACACGGGCCATGTTTGCCATGCTGGATAACATACCGCTTGGCACGCTGCTTTCAATACTGTCGATCTGTCTGCTGTTTACATTCCTGGTAACGTCCGCAGACTCTGCAACGTTTGTACTTGGCATGATGACCTCTAACGGGGACACGAACCCATCCATGCTCCTGAAAGTAATCTGGGGCGCATTGATTGCTGGTTTGGCTACTGTACTGATTATCAGCGCCGGTCTCAATGGACTGCAGACGGTCTCTCTTATCGGGGCCCTGCCATTCTCTATCGTCCTGTTCATCTCCGCTATTTCCTTACTGAAATCCGTACGGAAGGATTACAAGGAAACGAGACTCCGGGAGGAGGAAGAGCGTCGGCAGCGGATACGGGAGGATATCGAAAACTCTTAATCAAAATACAGACGAAAGCACCTCCGCAGTTAGCGGGGGTGCTTTTTTCGTTTAGGATAAGATTTCCCGGATTTTTTGATTAATGTCTCCGTGTACTACGCCGCCGTGGTAACAAACCGCAGTAGTCATATCGAAATCGAGCAGCTTTTCCAGAGAACGGCGGGCTTGTTCCATGTCTGGCGTGACTTCTGCGCGGGGCCCGAAAAGTTTGCCGTCTTGAGCAGTCAAAGCGTCGCCCGCAATAAGCGTCCGGCTGTTTTCGTGATACAGGCTGATATGGCCGGGAGCGTGACCGGGCGTATGCACTGCAGTCAGCCCTTCCACAGGTTCATTTCCTTCTTCCATGGTTTCATTAATAAGCGAGGGTTCAGTTTTATCGAGCATATAGCCAACCCTGTCCCGCTTTTCTTCTGGAAGAGTGTCAATTAGGTTTGCTTTGGCATTGCTGCTTAATTTAATCAATGGTTCTTCGCCATCTACATAAGGTTTGTCAGCAGAATGCACGAGAACACGTAAGTCGGGATAGTCGTGAAGAATTTCCGGGAGGCTCCCAATGTGGTCAATGTCCTGATGGGTCAGAATGACAGTATCAAGATGATCGGGGTTCAAATTTTCCTTTCGTATCAATTCGTATATTTCTTCTTCGTACCCGGGCATACCTGTGTCAAAGAGAATCAGACTTCCTCCGTCATTCATGAGAGTTAAGTTTAGTACCATTGTGTCTGTTCCCCGGGGCACAGAAAGCTCGAGTACGTGCATAGTTTCTGTCAGCTTCATAGCGGCCGAAGCACTTAGCTTCGATTCACCTCCTTGTATTAATAATGAACCTAAAGGAATCATTCCTCATTTTCTTTTATCTATAACATGTGCCTAATAGAAAAATGTACGTGTATGGAAAAGGATCAAAGTATGATACCTTATCGTTGGGCTTATTTTTAAGACACTTTAGAGAAAGGAGGAACACCGATGGCTTCGAAGAAAAACAAACATTCACCGGAGAGCTATACACTCGGATTGATATCTGCTCCGGAGCTGCCAAAGGATATTTGCGATGAGATGGCAGAAGAGCTGCCTGATTTGCTCAAAAACTATGTAGATGACCGGAGAAACTGGGAAGTGGAAGTGGTTCTTGATCCTTTTGCCGGAGTGATAGAAAAATCAGAACCGGTGATTGAGGAAGCACAGAAACATAAACAAAAGCATGAATGGGATTATGCCATCTGTTTTACGGATCTCCCAATTGTAGACGGGAAAAAACTGGTGATAGCTGACGCCAGTGCAGATCGGGAAATCGGCCTCATTTCCCTGCCTTCCCTGGGAGCCATGCCAATGAGAAAGCGCGTCCGTGAGGCAATGATGCAGCTTGTAAACGAAATGCATCATGGAAGCCTGGAAGAAGATCGGGAACGGCAGAATGAACGTATCACAGAAAACCAGGAGCAGCTCGAAGATCACGAGGACGAACATTCCTATCAGGTCCGGGGAAGAGGATCAAGGGAGTTGATGGGGAGCCGTTTGTATGAGCGCTTTTCTCCGATTAAACGGACGGTATACTCTAATGAAGAAGAAAGCCAGCACGTCCGTTTCTATGCTAACCTGAATATGAGAGGACGTACGAGGCTGCTTTCGGGCATGGTGCTCGCAAACCGGCCCTGGACGATTTTTCCGGCATTTAAGCGTGTAATTGCTTTAGCTTTTGCTACCGGTGCTTACGGACTGATCTTTCCAAGCTTCTGGATGCTGAGTGACACGTATGGATTCTGGCGCTTTCTTGCTGTTATGTTTACGGCCATGGTGGCTATGACTGTATGGTTTATCGTTGCCCATGGCTTGTGGGAAAAAGAATCAAATGCTGAGTCCAAATTTTTGGTGCGCTCTTATAATAAAGCTACGACCGCTACAATCGGGATTGCTATTATTCATTATTATATTATTTTATTCGTAATGTTTTTAGTTGTTTCTCTGCTGTTTATCCCCACCTCACAGCTGGCATTAAATCTACAGGGGACTGTGACGTTTGCGACGTACCTGAAAATATCCTGGCTTGCCTGCACGGTCGCTACGCTTGGCGGGGCTCTGGGTGCAGGGCTTGAAAGTGAAGAAACGGTGCTCAAAGCGACCTATGGCTATCGTCAGCGCATTCGCAATGAACGTGCGAAATCAAAAAAACGGCAGGCATCCTCCTCCTAAAGGAAAATGCATTATGGTGTGTGTGCCCTTATAGTGGAATTACAATGCCCATTTCTGTGCCTATATCTGTTCTCAGCGTATTAGAGCAAAAAACAGCCGGATACGCCGCCAGTGGAAATTATTATTCCTGAAAGCAAAGTGGTAGAATGGTGAAAACCTGTCATTTACCGCCATCATAGGAACAATAATCTTGCCTCACTGATAAAGGGTGATTACAATGTCCAGGCAGTATTCTATTTACACTGTAATGGGAGCGATAGCTGTTTTTGCTGCTGTATTAGGCTTTTTAGTCTACAATGTGCACGAGCGAAGCCAGACAGCCGAGCAGGAAGCAGAAGAAAAGCAACTAGCTGCAGAAGAAGAGGCACAAGAGGAAGCAGAAGCACCTGAACAGGAATCAGAGGAAGAAAGAGTCGCCTCGAGTGAAGTGCCTGAGGTGGAAAATGAAGAGCTGCTTGAACGGGCTGTTCATGCAGAAGCCAAAGATGAATCCTTTGAAGGCATGGTGGCCGTGGCAAGTGTCATTTTGAACCGCATTGAATCTGAAACCTTTCCAGACGATGTCGAAAGTGTCATATACGAAGAAAATCAATTCCAGGTAGTGGCTAACGGAAGTATAGAAGAATCTCCTTCTGAACGCGCAGAAGAAGCGACAGAAGAGGCTCTGGACGGATCAGAGCCGGTAGGCGATTCATTATTCTTCTGGAGTGAAGACGTGCCGAAAGACAACTGGCTCTGGGAAACAAAGACCGTTGATTATGAAATCGGCGGCCACGTTTTCTCAGAAGGAGTTTAAGAAGGACCAGCGGTGACGAGCCGCTGGTCTTTTATTTTAGGCTCTATAATATTTGTTGGGGTACAGACACAAAAAAACACGCAGACTCCGATATCCGTTATACTTGCGTCGACAAAAACCAAGCAGGATAGGAGTTGCGTGCATATGAATCATAACATAACGATCCCCGGCCTCCAAGGGGTAAGGGTCCTCCATACCGACGAACGGGAAGGCGTGGTGCACCTTCAGGTCGTGGTGCCCCGGAAACGGTCCCGGTGCCCGGCCTGTGGCGTATGGACCCGGCGGGTCCATGATTACCGGTGGCAGCGGGTGCAGCATACAGCCTGGTTTGAACGGCCCACGGTGCTTCATTACCGCCGGCGGCGGTACGTGTGTCCCTGCGGGAAACGCTTTGCCGAAGCCAACCCGTTAGTGGATCGGTACCAGCGGCACAGCCGGGAATGGAACCAGGCCCTCGGTCTCCGCCTGGTTACCGGCAAGAATTTCACCGATACGGCCCGCCAGTTTTCCACGTCAGTCACGACGGCGCTGCGCCGGTTTGACGAGCTGGCTTCCCGGACGCTCCCGCACGTGGAGCAGCTGCCACGGGTGATTGCCGTCGACGAGTACAAAGGCGACACCAATGCCGGCAAGTACCAGCTGCTGGTGGCGGACGGGGCCACCGGGCGCCCCGTCGATATTCTGCCGGACCGGAAGAAAGAGACGTTGAAGCAGTACCTGCAGCAGAAAGGCGGCCAGGTGGAGGTGGTCGTCATGGACATGAGTGCGCCTTTTCATCAGGCGGCCCGGCGGGCCCTGAACCGCCCGATCATCGTGGCGGACCGGTTTCACGTGCACCGGCACGTGTACTGGGCCCTCGAACGGGTCCGGCGCCGCGTGCAGCACACCCTCTCGTCGTATCACCGAAAACGGTGCAAACGGCTGAAGCACGTGTTTACCAAAAAAGCCGAAGACCTCACCGCCCAGCAGGTGAAGATCCGGGACCAGTACCTGGCCGGGTCGGAAGAGCTCCGGACGGCCTATGAGCTCAAAGAAGCCTTCCGCGCCTGGTTTGAGCGGAGCAAGCGCCGAATGACGACCGGCCAGGCCGGCGCGATCCGGGACGATCTGTACGCCTTCTACCGGCAGGTGGAAGCGAGCGGGTGCCCGGACATGGCCCAGGCTGCCGCCACCGTCCGGCGCTGGCAGACCGAAATCCTGAACAGTTTTACGTTCGACTACCACAATGGCACCGTGGAAGGACTGAACAACCAGACCAAGGTGATCAAACGGAACGCCTTCGGGTTCCAGCGGTATGACCGCCTGCGGGCCAAAGTGTTACTGCATCATCAATATAAATGGTCGCTCGCCGGATAACGGATGGGGTTACCCCAACATTAGACATAGAACCTTATTTTATATTTGATAAAAATCATGCTTACACGATAACTGGGCAAGGAATATAGTAGAAGGGCAGCATAACAGTGAAGGGGGAGAGGGAGATGAAATTTTCGATATGCAGCTGGATCTTTGGAGACCAGCCGATTGAACAGACGATGCGCAACGCAGCTTCCATCGGATACGATGAAATTGAGATTCATGCAAAAGATTATAACTGGAAGGAATTAATCGAACTGGCGGAAACCCTTGGACTCCGCATCCGTGGACTCTGCGCGGATGCAGGCTGGCCGCGGAAGGAAACAGATTTATCGCAGAATGACCCTTCGATGCGAAAAACAGCTGTAAATTATTTTAAAGAACAGATCAGCCGTGCATACCAGGCCGGGGCAGAATATATGGTACTTTCCCCATGCGCACCGGGCAAAGCAGAGCCGGAAGGAAACGGCAAAGAAGAATGGAAAGCAGCAGTTTTATCACTTCAGGAAATAGCTCCCTACGCAGAAGAAAGAAACGTTGCTCTGGTAATTGAGCCATTAAATCGTTATGAAAGCTGTATAATTAATACCGGATGGCAGGCGCTTGTGCTAGTGGAAGAAGTTGGGCATCCATTTGTGACGACGATGCTCGATACATTTCATATGAACATTGAGGAAAGCAGCATGGAGGCCCCATTTCATCATCTTGGCCCAGCCCTCAGCCATATCCACGCAGCGGATACTAACCGGCAGGGCCTGGGATACGGGAGACTGTCCTGGGAAACGATTGCTGAAGCTATTAAAGAAACAGGATACGACAGAACGATTACGGTAGAATGCCTGGCCCCTGCGTTGAATGTATTTCCTTCGGAAAGAGAAAAGTCCAGAATAGATTATATTAATGAGTATGCCGAAAAGTCGCTGGTCAAGCTTCAATATCTTTTCCGGTCATAAATAAACGGCGGGTCTTTTTTCGTATGAATAACAAATGAAAAGCTGAAAATGAGGTGAAAGTATGGATAAGTACCGTTTCCCCATCGGGACATTCGAATGGCCTGAAACGATAAGCGCTGAACAACGAAAGGAATGGAGTGCCACATTATCAAACGCCCCATCGCTTTACAGGGAAGAGGTAGAGCATTTAACAAAGCAGCAGCTCAATACTCCTTACCGGGAAGGCGGATGGAGTATCCGTCAGGTTGTGCACCACGTGCCCGACAGTCATTTGCATGGTTATATACGCTTTAAACAGGCATTAACGGAAGAAGACCCTGAAATTAAACCGTATGATCAGACGGCGTGGGCTGAACTGGTGGACAGCAGTGAAGAAATAGAAGCTTCTCTTAAGCTGCTTGAAAGCCTTCATCAGCGCTGGTCGTTCTTACTAAATGGATTACAGGAAGACGACTGGCTCCGCACGTTCCGTCACCCTGAATCAGGCCGTTCCACCCTTGGGGAGGCCGTCAGTCTTTACGCCTGGCACAGCAGGCATCATTTAGCTCATATCACGTTTCTGAAAGAGAGAATGGGGTGGAGCTAGCTGCACCCGAGCTTTTTGCTGGTGGTCACTGCGCTCGCCACAGTGACCAAAAGAGCGTTTATGAAAATGCATTTAAAGGAAATAGAAGGATAGCCAATTATTAACTGAATAAACAAAGGCAGCAATCGCAGGATTAAGCCTTGCGGTAAGCCAGGAAAAGAGATACGTCTTTCCCTGGCTTTTTGTGTTTTATAAACCATTTTTTAAAAGGAGGGGGCATATGAAGCATGTTAAAGCATTAACAGGAAAAGCCTTAATGACAGCTGTTTTGTTGTTTTTGGTACTAAGCATCGCAAACGGTGTCTCAGTTTGGAGTGTGCTGATTCTCACTATTATTATCGGTGCCATCAGTTATCCACTCGGTGACCTTGTACTGCTCCCACGGGTGAAAAGCCTGGTTGCAGCAGCTGTGGATGCCGGCCTGGTGTTTGTGATTGTTTTAATCGCAGGCGCCGTGCTTTCCTTTTCAGGCCCGGTACTGCTTGCAGCAGCGGCAGCCGCTGTGCTGATGGGGGCAGGAGAATATATGTTTCATTTTTACCTGGGCACGCACGTGCTTTTTTCAAGCAATCGTGTCAAAACGGATATGTAACTGAGGAGGCCTAGTCATGTCAGAAAAAAACGAAGCGATGCTTCGGAGGAATCAGGCGAATTACGCAGGAAGAAACGTGTTATCCGGCTTCCTTTTCGGCCTCGGCCTCATCGCTTTTATAGATGAAGTAGTATTTCACCAGCTGCTCAATTGGCATCATTTTTATGACCTGTCGACTACGACTGTCGGAATCGTTTCAGATGGTTTTTTTCATGCGTTCAGCTGGTTTGCTACAGTAGCGGCCCTGTTTATGGTTGCTGATCTCCGGCGTCGGCAAAGCTTTTGGCTGCGCCGGTGGAGCGGCGGAATGTTGACCGGAGTTGGTTTTTTTCAGCTGTATGACGGAATCGTTCATCATAAGTGGATGGGGATCCACCAAATAAGATACGGGGTGGACATTCTGCCATATGATCTCGTCTGGAATATCATTGCGTTTATAATGCTTATTGCTGGAATAGTCATATGGAGGCAGACTTCGCAGGTAAAAAAACAGAGAGCGGCGGTATAAGCTGATGACTACTTCACATTATATTGCAGAAGGAGTGCTTGCAGCCCCTTTTATCCTTATCTGTCTCCTGTATCTTGCTGCGGCTTTTCGTGATACCGGGTGGCCGGTATACCGCGTTGGGCTGTTTACTGTCGGTACAGCGGCGGCAGTCGTTTCGGTGCTTGGCCCGCTTCCCCGGATGGCTCATGATTCATTTGTCATTCATATGACCGGACATTTGCTGCTTGGTATGCTGGCTCCGCTTTGTCTGGTGCTTGCTGCTCCGATGACGCTTGCTCTTCGTGCTCTGCCTGTAGCGACAGCAAAACAAGTGGCTAAACTACTGCGGAGCCGTTTCATAGCCATAGTGTCCCATCCGGTTACGGCCGCAGTGTTAAACATCGGCGGCTTATGGCTTTTGTATACAACCGGGTTGTACGCGTGGATGCACGAATCCGCTCTCGTTTACATCGCTGTTCATATTCATATTTTCTTAGCAGGATACGTGTTTACAGCTTCTATTATTTATATAGATCCGGCGCCGCACCGGTATTCTTTCCTGTTTCGGTCCGGAGTGCTTGTAACGGCACTTGCAGGACACGGCATTTTGTCCAAATATTTGTATGCCTCACCGCCGCCCGGAGTCGGGCAGGAAGCTGCCCAGGCCGGCTCAATGCTGATGTACTACGGAGGAGATGCGGTGGATGTTGCCATCATAGTGATTGTTTGCTGGCACTGGTATAAAGCGGCCCGTCCAAGACAGGAAAAAACGCCGGTGGCTGAATAACAATAAGGAGGAACTGCAATGACTAACGATAAGCGCGTCCCTTTGTATCCTAATTCTTTATGGCTTAAGGAAAGTAAACCGACACACATGCCTACGCACAGCGGAGAAGATACAGCTGAAGTTACTATTACAGGGGCTGGGGCCGCTGGCATCACAGCGGCTTATTATTTAGCGAAGGCCGGAACGAAGGTGGTGCTGCTCGAAGCGGGCAGGGTACTGGAAGGCACCACCGGGAATACAACGGCAAAAATATCCTCCCAGCACGGGATGGTATACGATGAACTGATTCAAAATCACGGCCGGGAGAAAACAAGCCAGTATTTTGAAGCGAACGAACAGGCGATCAGTGATATGCGCAAGCGGGTTGCTGAGCTCAGTATTGACTGTGAATGGGAAGAGCGGGACGCTTTTATTTACACGAAAAGCGAGCAGCAGAAAAAAGTGATGGAGCAGGAAGCAGAGGCGTACCGGTTATTAAATGTTAATGGCGGCGATGCTTTAAAGGAGCATGATCTTCCATACGCTGTCGAGCGGGCTCTTGTTATCCGTGACCAGGCTCAGTTTCAGCCGGTGCATTATTACCGGGCGCTTCTGGAAGAGGTGGTCCGCCTTGGCGGGCGTGTGTACGAAAATACACGTGCAGCGGATGTGAATAAATCCAATGGTAAAGTAGTGGTAAACACAAATAATGACAGCACGATTACGAGTGACTACCTTTTGGTAGCAACTCATTTCCCTTTTAATGACGGTATGGGAAAATACTACAGCCGGCTGCATGTGGAGCGTTCCTACATTATCGGGGCAAAAGTTCAGACGATGCCGAAGCATATGTACATTAGTGTGGATTCCCCGTCACGGTCGCTTCGCACAGCAAAGGATGAAAATGGGGAGGATCTGCTTTTAATCGGTGGGGAAGGTCATACCTCCGGTAAAAATGAAATGAATACATTCGAGCGGTACGAAGCACTGCGCGCCTTCGGAGAAGAGCATTTCGGCCTGCAGAAAGTGCCTTACCGCTGGTCGGCACAGGATATGATTACGCTGGATAAAATGCCCTATGTGGGACCGATGACGTCCGGTGAAGAACAGATTTTTACCGCCACCGGCTTTATGAAGTGGGGCATCAGCAACAGTGAAGCGGCGGGGAAAATGCTCGCTGATTATGTACTCGGTAATGAAAATGTGTACAAGGAAGCCTTTGATCCGACGCGGTCCGAGCTGAAAAAGAAAAACATTCAATCCTTTGCGGCCGAAAACATGGACGTAGGAAAAGAAATGGTTAAAGGAAAATCCAACAGAGGCGATAAAGAAAAGAATCTGAAAAATGATGAAGGAGCTTTAATTAATACTGAAGACGGAAAGGCCGGGGCCTACCGGGACGAAACAGGAAGGCTGTATGTTGTCGACACCACCTGTACGCATATGGGCTGCGACCTGTCCTGGAACAATGCAGAACGGAGCTGGGATTGTCCGTGCCATGGTTCAAGATTTTCCTACGATGGGGAGGTTATTGAAGGGCCGGCAGTAAAGCCGCTGAAGCGTAAAACAGATCTTGAATAACAAAGAAGGCCGGGAGCAAAAACCTCCGGGCCTTCTTTTCGTATCACAGCTTAAATTTAGCCACTTCTGCGTTCAGCTGGCGGGCAAGGTCGTTAAGATTTTCTGAATTAGCGGAAACCTCCTCCATGGAGCTGCTCGTCTGCTGGACAGAAGCGGCAGTCTGCTCGACGCCGGCAGCCGATTCCTCGGAGACGGAAGCTATTTCTTCGATGGAAGCATTGATTTCCTGGCTGCTCGAAGAGATGGCCGCCAGATTTTGAGTAACGGCTTGAAGGTTTCCTGCCATCTCCTGAATAGCGGTATTAATGGTATTAAAGGTTTCTCCGGTAGTCTGAATCTGGGTAGTGCCGGTTTCGACCTCCTTATAGCCTGCCTGCAGGGATGCAGTGACGGAAGAAGATTCGTTCTGGATCCCTTCAACAATACTGGTGATATCAGTGATCGAAGCAGAAACCTGTTCGGCGAGCTTTCGCACTTCATCAGCAACCACAGCAAAGCCGCGCCCCTGTTCACCGGCCCGGGCGGCTTCAATGGCTGCATTTAAAGCGAGCAGATTGGTTTGATTGGCAATATCATTAATGACAGACACTAATTTTGAAATTTCCTGGGACTGTTTATCAAGTCCCTCGACCTTTACAGCAGCATTTTTTACGATGGCATCGATTTTTTCCATTTGATGGACTGAATTATCCATCAGCTCCCGGCCTTCGTTCGTAATGGACAAGATGTGGGTGGAGGCGCTGCGGACGTCTTCGCCCTTTGTATGAGCAACAGATACGTTTTCTGTAAAATCACTCATTAAAGAGGCAATGCTGCTCGCGCTTGTCGCCTGGGATTCCGCTCCGGAAGCAAGCTCCTCCATCGTAACAGCCACCTGCTGGGACCCTGCTTTCACCTCGTTGGCGGAGTGTGTCAGATGCTGACTCTGATCAGATACGTTTGTGGACATCGTTTTAATTTGTGTAAGCAGCCGGGCCATATTAACATTCATTTGATTGGCAGCTTGTACGAGCTTCCCGGTTTCGTCGCGTGCCGTAGTCTGCATCGGCTCCTGGCTTAAATCCCCTTCTGCGATGGACTGCATCCGCTGCATAACCGCTCTGATCGGGGCAGAAATTGCACGTGCCATAAAAAAGGCAATGCCCATACCGGCGAGAATAACCAGGACGGAAATAATAGTACCAGTAGCCATCAGGTTTCTGCCGCTTTCAAGTACATTTTCCCCCGCCGACGTGATCAATTCTTCTCTTTCTGTAGCTAAATCTTCAAACCCGGACATAATTTCCCGTGCTAACGGTTTGGCTTCTGTATTTAAAATCTGTTTAGCTTCTTCTTCATTGCCAGCTTCATAGGCTGGAAAAACTTCTGTTGTAATAATCTGCTCCCATGCAACGCTCTGTTCTATTAATCCGCCTAATTCATCAGAACCAAAATCGGCCAGAGTTTTCTCTTCCAGCGCAGCGCTTTCCTCTGTATATTCCATGAAGCTGCTTTTGAATTCCTCCTCCCCGAATAAAACATATCCACGGGATAAAGCAACGCGCTGAGCCATATTAAAAGCAAGCTTTTCATCAGCGATCAACAACGGCAGCTGTTCCTCAACGATATTTTCTGTTTCGGCATTTGCCTTACTGTTAGCATAAAAATTATAGACGCCGAGTGCTGTTACAAGCGCAATAACTGCTAAAAATCCGGTTAAAATCTTTGCGCGCAGACTTTTAAAATTAAACCATTCCTTCATACCATACACTCCTCTAAATAAAGTAGTAATACTTTCCCAATGGGAAACGAATGCGCCTGTTGCTTTTTTATTTCTGCTTTTGGTGAGGGCCAGGGAATGGAAATAATAAGCAGATCAAAAAGAATTAACTCTACAGACATTTATCGATATAAACTAGGTTGAAAAGTATAGGTCATTGTTACTTTAAAATTGAAGAAATAGTGGTGGGGATTTTTCGCCGGAGCAATGGCTTGCGGTGTTTATTCACTTAATGGGCGTAGATTTCTGCGTTTTTGACGTTTGGTTTTATACATTGCCTGATCGGCTTTATGCAGTACGGAAATAAAGTCCTCCTGCTGGTTTAGGGATTCATATGTTCCAATGCTGACGGAAATCGTAAAAGTGTTTTCTCCATCTGTATAAGGAACTCTGAGCTGTTGGTCTATACGGCTTTGAGTCGTCTGCCTGCTTATTTCGCTTTTTGTTCCGGTTCGTTCCATGATCACAAACTCATCTCCGCCTAAACGATAAAGGTGCTGTTCCGGAGTGCAGGCGCTGCTAATCCTGTCAGCAGTAAATTGAAGCACACGGTCACCGGTGACGTGTCCGTAATTGTCGTTAATGATTTTGAATTGATCCACATCGATAAAATAGAAAAGGTAAGGATGACCAGTCCCAGTGGTGTCCTGAAAAAATTGCTGCAGGGCAGCCCGGTTGGGCAGCTTCGTTAAATCGTCGCGGCCAACCATTTGTTTGGTTGTTTCGAGGTGGGCGATGGTACGGTTCAAATCGGCATTTAAACGGCCGATCATTCCGGTGCTTTGAAATGAAGCGCGGGCGCTTAGATCTCCGTTACGAACCGACGTTAATACAGCCTGGAAGTGAAGGATGCACCTGCGGACAAAGCTGAAGAAAAGAAAGTAATTCAGGATGCCGAGCGCGATTCCGGCTGTAATCGAGGCAGTATAAAATACGCGCAAAAATGAAGCAGGTAGGGGGATAACTGCAGGCATGGCCACAGCGAAACCGATTCCTATGAAAATACCAAGGAACATATATAAAGCAAACATCACAAACAAATAATTTATTTTCATAAGAAACACCCTTCCCCCGGAAAAGCTGACTCGTTCATAATAGTTTAAATTATGGAGCAGTATTTGTTATATATATCGTCACAATCCTAAAAAATCGTATACCTAAAGCGAAAATCACTCATATAGACATTTTTTCAGAGGGTCAGGCTTTTCATAAAATCTTTCGAAATTTTGTTTATGTTCTTCCCTAAAAAGGGAATTGGGTAAGAAGAATTTCCCAAACTGGTGAGGAGGTATCCCAATGGCTTCAACAAAGGAAATATTAGGTCAGGATGCGGATTACTTATTAAATCATGAAAGCAAAACGGTACCGAAAGAAAATCTCTATGTGCCGGGACCAGATTTTGTCGACCGGGTGTACAAATCGACGGACCGTTCTCCGGTAGTTCTGCGTAACCTGCAGAGCTTGTTTGATCACGGTCAGCTTGGCGGTACGGGCTATTTATCCATTTTGCCGGTGGACCAGGGCATTGAACACTCAGCAGGTGCTTCGTTTGCGCCGAACCCGATGTATTTCGATCCGGAAAATATCGTGAAGCTTGCAATGGAAAGTAACTGTAACGCGGTGGCTTCCACAGTGGGGGCACTCGGCTCAATCGCAAGAGATTATGCGCACAAAATCCCTTTCATTGCTAAAATTAACCACAATGAACTGTTAACGTACCCGGAAACGCACGACCAGATTATGTTCGGTTCTGTTGACCAGGCCTACAATATGGGCGCCGTAGCAGTTGGGGCTACGATTTATTTTGGTTCAGAACAGAGTGACCGGCAGATTCAGGAAGTAACGAAAGCCTTTGAACGGGCTCATCAGCTCGGCCTTGGCACGATTCTCTGGGCCTATCTGCGTAATCCGGGCTTTAAGAAAGACGGCACGGATTATCACACTGCCTCTGACTTAACGAGTCAGGCGATTCATCTATCAGCAAGTCTGCAGGCAGATATTGTGAAACAGAAAATGCCGACCAACAACGGTGGCTATACAGCTGTGGGCTACGGTAAAACGCATGATAAAGTATATTCAGAGCTTACAAGTGACCACCCAATTGACCTGACCCGTTATCAGGTAATGAACTCGTTTATGGGGCGGGCCGGCTTAATCAACTCCGGCGGCGGTTCTGCAGAATCGGATTTAGAGGATGCTGTGAAAACAGCGGTAATTAACAAGCGTGCCGGTGGTATGGGACTGATTATGGGGCGCAAGGCGTTCCAGCGTCCGATGAATGACGGTATAGAGATTATCCGCTCTGTTCAAAGCGTGTACGCGGACGAGTCGATTACTTTGGCATAGTTGGAAATAGAAAAAAGGGGGGGTCCCTCCTTTTTGTCTAATATATTCAGAAAATTTAAATAATGTCTGCTGTGTCTTTGGCTATGTTTTTAAACAGGAGGATTTTATATGCCGAAAAAACTGTTTGAAGTAGACCTGAACAAAACAATGGACCAACAGACAACGCCGGGGCATAACAGGTGGCACCCGGACATCCCTGCCGCTTTTTCCGTAGAGCCTGGGGAAACGTTCCGGATGGAATGCCTGGATTGGACCGACGGCCAGATCAGCAACAATGACGACCCTTCGGACATAAAGCATGTGAACCTGGACCGTGTGCACGTACTAAGCGGGCCGGTACACGTGAACGGAGTGGAGGCGGGAGACCTGCTCGTTGTCGATATTTTGGATATTGGCACGTTTCACTCGCATGAATGGGGGTTTAACGGGATTTTCGCCAAAGAAAACGGCGGGAGCTTTTTAGTGGATCATTATCCGGAAGCGGCCAAGTCCATTTGGGATTTTGAAGGTATTTATGCGACTTCAAGACATGTACCGAACGTGAAGTTTGCAGGCATTATCCATCCGGGGCTGATAGGCGTCGCTCCCTCACAGGATATGCTGAATGAATGGAACCGCAGGGAGAAGGAGCTGGTGGATACGAATCCCGACCGGGTCCCGCCGCTTGCAAATCTTCCGACGAAGGATTCGGTCGTGCTTGGAGAACTCAAAGGAGAAGAGTTCGAACGGGTGGCAGCCGAAGGAGCAAGAACGGTCCCACCCCGGGAGAACGGAGGCAACTGCGATATTAAAAACCTTTCGAAAGGATCAAGGGTATACTTTCCGGTGTTTGTAGATGGAGCGAAGCTTTCTGTAGGAGATCTTCATTTCTCGCAGGGGGACGGGGAAATTACGTTCTGCGGCGGGATTGAAATGCCCGGATGGATTGATCTGAAGGTGCACGTGATAAAAAACGGCATGGAAAAGCACCGTATTAAACGTAACCCTGTCTTTAAGCCGGGACCGGTCATGCCACATTATAATGAATTTCTTGTTTTTGAAGGCGTGTCGGTGAATGAGTTTTCCGGCGCCCAGACCTATCTGGATGCTAACGTCGCGTACAGGAATGCGTGCCTGAACGCGATTGATTTTCTGAAAACACTCGGTTATACAGGGGAGCAGGCCTATATGCTCCTGGGTACTGCACCGGTGCAGGGCACTGTAGCAGGCGTAGTGGATATCCCGAATGCGTGCTGCACGCTCGCGCTGCCTAAAGATATATTTTACAAAAATATTTTGCCGGAGCTTGATTAGCATGGCTCAGTTTACTTTTAAATGCCGGACATGCGGCACGTTTGAATGCTGGATAGTAACAAAAGGAGCCCGTATCAATGAAGCGCCGTGCCCTTTATGCGGAGAACCAGCCGGGAGAGTCTTTCAGCCGGTGCACCTTTCAAAAATGAACGCGAAAGTAAAATCTAGAATTGAAAACGGCATGCAGCCAAAAACAGTAGAGCGAAAAGATCTGCCCGCACAACAAAGACAACTGCCGCGGGCTCCCCGCCCGTGGCAGGCAGGACACTAAAGAAGGAGACCCGGTTTATTCGGGTCTCCTTTAACTATTTTTGATCCGTATCTTTGCCTTTTCCGACTACGCCAATAATCGCTATAGCGGTCAGCATCACACCATACACAATAGATGAAGAAAGAAGAGGTCTTTTGGTGATGGTTAAAAATAGACGGTGGGACTTGTCAGCTTCGCTCCCAGGGTGTTCGTTCATGTATATCTCAGCCTCCTTCAGGGTATTTGAATAATTTTACCCGTGAAGGGTACGGTTCAATCGCAGCCAGATGAAAGTGGGGAAGAGCTGTTGAAAACGGAGCTCCTTAAACTTCCTTCTTCGTGTAATCGATACCGTAATGAGAAAAGAACAATTGATTGTCCCTTTGGTACTTTGCCTGAAGCACCTGCTGCAGAGATTCGGGGAGAGAATATTTTTTGTGGTGAAGCATAAAGCTCGTCCGGCTCTGCAGCATTTTCCGGGAGATGGGGCGTCCTCTTTTTGTTGGCACAGGGGCTTCTGGGTTAAACGGGGTTTTCAGGAAATAGTTCATCTTTCTGGCGGCCTTCACCTGCATCGTGCCATAGCTCCGGTTTACTTTTGTGTTGCTGTAGGAAGGAGCTTCTTTAATGCCCATATACTGGAGCAATGCTGTGATTTCCTCCATTTCATTTTCCCGGAACTGCTCGTACTGCATAAGATAATAGTTGTTTTTGCCAAACAGCTGCGTAATGCGCTCCAAGTAGCTGAAATAATAGTACCCATTTAGTACTCCGACCTGCTCCCACTCTTCAAACACGGCAGCGGCTTTCTTGTACCCGCCCTGGTGAACATACTGCACGTAAAGGGAAGTGAGAAGATCAAGCTGCCGCCGTACTCCAACAATAATATGCACGTCATAGCTTTCCTCGGGGAATATGCGGCGGAGATCCTTTAAAATAGAGTGGTTGTCCTTAACCTTTTTTTTCGTGGACATTGGATTTCCGGAGAGGCCTTCGTATGAAATAAGGAGTGGTTTTCCCGCCTCCATCATCGATTCAAAACCGCTGCGTAAATCAGTAATAGCTTTATCAGATAATTTTTTATGGCGTATTTTATACAGTGACGGCTGAATATGCCCCCGTGAAAGATATGTAATTTGATTTGTTAATTTCGGGTAAATACTTTTTTGCAGAAAAGTGGTGGCGGTTTTATGGTACCCCACATGGATATAAATAGTTTTGCGCATTGCCTGAGCCCCCTATGGAATGAATGCTTCCATCATATCGAAATCCACAGGAGCAATCAAAGTAAAAGCTGATTTTATGAATAACTCTTTTATTTTTGAATTAATGCTCGACCTATGTGAGTATCCACTTCCGTCATATTGAAAGCAACCTTTTATAATTGTTATTAAAAATAAATAACATAGACGACCCCGGCCAATACAATACGGTATAAAGCAAACGGAATCAGACGGATTTTGTTGATAAGCTTCAGGAAAAAGGTGATCGATACAAGAGCGAACAAAAAGGCACTTACAAAGCCGACAGCAAAAAAGGGAAGCATGCCGGCAGTGAAATACTCCCATTTGCTTACAAGGGAAACGGCGCTTGCTCCAAGCATAATCGGAACAGCCATAATGAATGTGAAGTCTGCCGCTGCCCGGTGGCTGAGACCGAGCAGAACCCCGCCGGAAATAGTGGATCCGGAACGAGAGAATCCGGGCCACAGCGACAAGCATTGAATGAAGCCAATCAAAATAGCCTTTTTATATGTAATCAGGTCCACGCTTTGGATGGCGTTTTTTGGCTGGAACAGGTCAGCAGCAATCATCAGCAGGGCGCCAATGACCAGGCCTATCAGGACGGTTTGTGCAGAGAAAAGATGTTCATCAATAAAGTCTTCAAACAAAAGACCGAGAATGCCGGCGGGCAGGAGGCCGACAATGATATGACTTAAACGTAGTTTTCTGTCTGAGACCTCTGTTTTTCCAGAAAATCCAAGCAGGTCCCGGAAGCGCTGGCGAAAAACGACAATAACTGCCAGAATCGACCCAAGCTGAATGACTACTTTAAATGTATTGGCCACCTCGGTGCCTAAAAATTCGTGAGAACGGAGCCAAATGTCGTCGACAATAATCATATGACCAGTCGAAGACACAGGGGCAAACTCGGTGAGCCCCTCGACAATACCAAGCAGCAGCGCCACAAACAGTTCCCACATACTCATAATCTGATTTACCTTCCACTTTCTTTGCTTCTTTTTCTGTCCCTTGAAGAAAAAGTTTTCGATTTTTTACAGCTACTATCAGATTATCACATTTTTTGGGAAAAGCGAGTAAAAGTTTAGGTGCTTAAATTACTGATGTATCAGTATTATACAGACAAAAACCCGGAGAATAGATCCCCGGGTTTAAGTATATTAGTCTTCCTCTTCTTCCTCTTCTTTCACGACGCGTACACGTTTGATCTGATTATTGTCCATGGTCAGTACTTCAAAATGAAGGTTCTCGTACTGAAGAGTTTCTCCTTCTTCAGGGATGTGGTCGAATTCCCGGTACAGCAGTCCGGCAATAATATCCTCTTCTTCTTCGACCCGGGTATTAAAGATTTCGTTGAAACGGCTGATGGAGAGTTTACCATCACAGATGATAACCTCGTCGGTCAGCTCCTCAATCAGCTGCTCGGAACGGGTATCATGCTCGTCCTCAATCTCCTGGCCGATCATCGCTTCGATAATGTCTTCCTGGGTGACCATGCCCATCGTACCGCCGTATTCATCGAGCACGACGGCAAGGTGCTTCTGCTCATTCAGCATCCGTTTAAACACGTTGTCGACAGAATTGGTCTCTACTACATACAATGGGTTGTTATCAATGAAATCATTAAGGGTTTTGTCGCTTTGTTCAGCCCAGATGAGGAGCAGCTTGGCATGAAAAACGCCGACGATATGATCCATATTATCGTTGTATACTGGATACCGGGTATGATTGTGATTAATGGTAATGTCCCGCACTTCCTGAAAGCTGCTTTCGACCGGTATGCCGATAATCTCCATACGCGGGACCTTCAACACGTCACGTATATCCTTGCGGTAAAAATCAATTACCCGCTTAATCCGGTCCTGTTCCTGTTTTTCAAAGGTACCTTCTGAAGAGGCCACGTCGACCATCGTTTTAATCTCTTCGCGCGAATACGTCTGTGATGGTCCTTCGCCCCGGGTGATCAGCTTGATCACTCCGCGTGTGAAAGAATTCAGTAAAAACGTGAGCGGCTTAAAGATGAATACGAGCACTGCAATCACCGGGGCGACTATGTAAGCTACTTTATCTGCAAAGGTAGCAGCAATAGATTTAGGCAGAACCTCCGCGAAAATGATAAGCACAAACGTCAAAATAGCAGTAGCGATGCCGACAGAAAAATCGTAATTCAGGGCGAGCACGGTAACGAGGGTAGGAAGCATAATATTGGAGATGTTGTTTCCGATCAGGATGGCTGTGATTAACTCATCCGGTTTTCTCGTCAGCTTTAATAAATTTTTCGCCCGTTTATCGTTTTCTTCGGCACGGGACTGCATTCGTGCGCGGTTTGCTGCTGTTAAAGCTGTTTCGCTTCCGGATAAAAAGAAGGAAGCTAACAAAAATAAGATGATGACTACTATCATAAGTACCCTCCACTGGCGTATTCTTTACATTTTATTTTCTGAGTGCGGTAAGTTACACGTTCAAACAACTATCCAACATTAAAAATAACATAAAAGCGCCAGGAAGAATTTAAATATGCAAAAGATTTTATTCCCAATTTGTGTTTGCAGGAAAAGATGAAATATGGAGAACGCTTTGAAGCACACCCGCAGCGCATTAAAATTCCACGTGGATAAAAAGAAGAAAAAGAGAAAAAATAATAGATCAATGTTGATTTTTATTTTTGGAAGCTATCATAATAGTAAATGCAAATAAAAACCACTTTAACAAACAAAAAGAAACATTATGAAGAAGGGTGATCTATTTTTCCTTCTTTCATTCACAGCAAGAGTTCTTTGAAATAAAACTGTTGAGGAAAGGAGCATTAGTATGAAACGTCTGGCATTAATTATGTATGTGTACCCGGAAAAAATAGAGGAATATATTGAAAAGCACGAACAGCTATGGCCGGAAATGAAAGAGGCTTTAAAGCAGCACGGAGCAGTCAATTATTCAATCTTTCTGGAGAGAGAAACAAGCAGGCTGTTTGCTTATCTTGAAATAGAAAATGAAGAGCGGTGGCAGCAGATGGCCTCCACTCCTATCAATCAAAAATGGTGGAAGGCAATGGCGCCATTAATGGAAACAAATGAAGATAACAGTCCCGTTACAACCCCGCTCGAAGAAGTATTTCATCTCGAATGAAAGTCAGGAATTCCTTCACTGAAAACAAATTCATAAGTGGAGCTTTTCTGTTCAAAATCCGTAAAAACGGGAATAGAAAACTATAAGGAGAACGAGCGGCAGACACACAAAGGAATATAAGGGGGAATGCGGATGAAAGACCCTATATGTGAGTGGCAGATAATAAAATAAATTGGTGAAGGGAACCCTTGTTCAGTCGTGTGATAATAATCAGCTGCGAAAAGGGGGGCGTGCCAATGAACCGCCGGTTGATTGACGACGAGTATGAACGTGAAATAGACCGCATGGTTAATGAAGGCGGCTATATTCCTGTGGAAATGGATTTTATAAAAAAACGGGCTAAAGTTAAAAAGAATAAAGATGGACTCCCTCAGGAGAATCAGGAAAAAGAAGCAGATGACTTTAAAGAAAAAGCCTGAATATAATAATGAAATTTAACAGCTGCCGCCGGCAGCTGTTTTTTTCGGCTCTATAATATTTGTTGGGGTACAGACACAAAAAAACACGCAGACTCCGATATCCGTTATACTTGCGTCGACAAAAACCAAGCAGGATAGGAGTTGCGTGCATATGAATCATAACATAACGATCCCCGGCCTCCAAGGGGTAAGGGTCCTCCATACCGACGAACGGGAAGGCGTGGTGCACCTTCAGGTCGTGGTGCCCCGGAAACGGTCCCGGTGCCCGGCCTGTGGCGTATGGACCCGGCGGGTCCATGATTACCGGTGGCAGCGGGTGCAGCATACAGCCTGGTTTGAACGGCCCACGGTGCTTCATTACCGCCGGCGGCGGTACGTGTGTCCCTGCGGGAAACGCTTTGCCGAAGCCAACCCGTTAGTGGATCGGTACCAGCGGCACAGCCGGGAATGGAACCAGGCCCTCGGTCTCCGCCTGGTTACCGGCAAGAATTTCACCGATACGGCCCGCCAGTTTTCCACGTCAGTCACGACGGCGCTGCGCCGGTTTGACGAGCTGGCTTCCCGGACGCTCCCGCACGTGGAGCAGCTGCCACGGGTGATTGCCGTCGACGAGTACAAAGGCGACACCAATGCCGGCAAGTACCAGCTGCTGGTGGCGGACGGGGCCACCGGGCGCCCCGTCGATATTCTGCCGGACCGGAAGAAAGAGACGTTGAAGCAGTACCTGCAGCAGAAAGGCGGCCAGGTGGAGGTGGTCGTCATGGACATGAGTGCGCCTTTTCATCAGGCGGCCCGGCGGGCCCTGAACCGCCCGATCATCGTGGCGGACCGGTTTCACGTGCACCGGCACGTGTACTGGGCCCTCGAACGGGTCCGGCGCCGCGTGCAGCACACCCTCTCGTCGTATCACCGAAAACGGTGCAAACGGCTGAAGCACGTGTTTACCAAAAAAGCCGAAGACCTCACCGCCCAGCAGGTGAAGATCCGGGACCAGTACCTGGCCGGGTCGGAAGAGCTCCGGACGGCCTATGAGCTCAAAGAAGCCTTCCGCGCCTGGTTTGAGCGGAGCAAGCGCCGAATGACGACCGGCCAGGCCGGCGCGATCCGGGACGATCTGTACGCCTTCTACCGGCAGGTGGAAGCGAGCGGGTGCCCGGACATGGCCCAGGCTGCCGCCACCGTCCGGCGCTGGCAGACCGAAATCCTGAACAGTTTTACGTTCGACTACCACAATGGCACCGTGGAAGGACTGAACAACCAGACCAAGGTGATCAAACGGAACGCCTTCGGGTTCCAGCGGTATGACCGCCTGCGGGCCAAAGTGTTACTGCATCATCAATATAAATGGTCGCTCGCCGGATAACGGATGGGGTTACCCCAACATTAGACATAGAACCTTTTTTTCTTACAAAAATAAACAAATAGTAGTGAAAAGAAACAGCTAAAAGGTGCTATACTTATTAATCTGTGTGTGACCTGCCACATTTGATTAAGCCTGTTGTATCAATGTACGGAATTGGTTTGTAGAATGTAAATCACAATATTGTACAGCAAATGTTCAAAAGACTGCGATGAAAACGTATACATTTAGATTGCAGCGGCTGATAGAATAAAAATTAACCAAAGGGGGGAAGGAGATGCCGCTAAGTGAACGGGATAATGAAATATTAAACGAACTAATCCGCAACCCGTCGGTCACTAGCATGGCGCTTGAAGAAAAGCATCAACTGACACGAAGGCAGCTCGGCTACAGCATTAATAAAGTAAACGACTGGCTTTTAAGCAAAAACCTTCCGGTTATTGAACGAACGCGCCAGGGGCATTTCATTATTGATCAGTCCGTTTACACAAATTTCGGCGTGGATGAAGAACTCATTGCAGCTGAAAAACCAATACTCACCGGAAAGCAGCGTACTTATTATCTTATTATGATGCTAGTCGGCAGTGAAGAACCGCTTTCATTAAATCATTTCACAAGTGAGCTGCAGCTGAGTAAAAACACCGTATTAAATGAGCTGAAGGAAGCGCAGCAGTATTTAGGTGACTACCAGCTTCTTATCAAATATTCCCGTAAAGAGGGGTATCTGGTGGACGGGAAAGAATTTCAGATCCGGAAACTGTTGATGAATGTAACGTATCAGCTGCTCGCTATGCAGGACGGTGCGACAAGAATCAAAAAGATAGCCGGAATTGATGAGGAGGAGCTCGACGATTACCGCCAGCGGATTGAAAACATCGAAAACAAGCTCAGTCTGAAATTTACTGATGAAAAGCTTGAAACAATGCCTTATATATTAGCTTTAATTTTAAAAAGAATAAAAAAAGGCTATACGATGAACACATTTTCAATCCAGTATGAAGAGCTTTCAGATACGAAAGAATACCAGGCTACAGAGGAAATATTTAAAAAGAATGAACACATTCCGATGGAAGAGCGTTTGTTTATCACGCTGCATCTTTTGACAGCAAATGTATACAGCACTTCGTTTCCGATGGAAGACGATGTGATTCCGAATTTAGGGGCCGCCACAGATGATATGCTGCGCCAATTTGAGAAAAGTGCCTGTGTTTATTTACATGAACGCGACCAGCTGCTTGATAAGCTGCTTCAGCACATTAAGCCGGCTTATTACCGTATCAAATACCAGCTGTCGGAAACGTCATCTACCCAGGTGCCGCTCAGCAAGGAATTCAAAGCATTGCATCATCTGGTAAAACAATCCACTGCACCACTTGAGAAGTTAATCGGCAGCCGGATCCCGGACAGCGAAAGCAGCTTCATTACAATGCTGATCGGAGGCTGGATGAAACGGCAGGGCGAAAGCATTGAAAAGAAAGTTAAGGCCATTGTGGTCTGCCCTCAGGGTGTGTCTGTCTCCAGACTGATGCTTAATGAGCTGAGTGAGCTTTTTCCGGAATTTGTTTTTCTTGATTCTTTATCGGTACGGGAATTTCTGTACTATCCTCTGGAGTACGACATCGTATTCGCCCCGACGTTTCTCGAGACCGAAAAAAAACTGTTCGTAGTAAAAACGTTTTTAGGCCGGGAAGAACGCCAGCGTCTTCGCAAGCAGGTAATGCTTGAGCTTTACGGATATTTGCCGAACCATCTGGATATTGATGAAATCATTCAGATTATTGGGCGCCATGCTCATATCCATAATGAAAGTGCACTTATAGAAGATATCCAAAATTATATTAATCAGGATAATGAAAGCTCAGTGAATTACAGCATGGGTAAAGCTGAATACAATTTGGATGAATTAATCACTCCGGCTTCCATTACCCTGAGGGATAACGTGAGCGATTGGGAAGAGGCGGTAAAGGCAGGAGCGAAGCCGCTACTCGAAAATAAAAATATTACGGGCGACTATGTGAACAGTATGCTGCGCTATACCGAAGAAGATCCTTATATTGTCATAGGGCCGAATATTGCGATTCCCCACGCTTCACCGGAGGACGGAGTGAACGAAGTAGGAATGAGTTTGTTGAGACTGAAGGAAGGAGTTCTTTTCTCCGAAGAATACCGGATCAATCTGGTGATCGTCATTGCTGCAGTAGATAAACAAAAGCATATTCACGCGCTGATGCAGTTAATGAAGCTTGCGGGCTCACAAACAGCACGAGATCAAATAACAGCTGCAGATTCTGCTAAAGATATATACAAAATTATTCAGTCGTATTCCAAAGATTAACTGCGACAAATTTAATTCCACCAAGGAGGGGCCTGATGAGCGATTTGTATTTTGATACTCCTGTGATTCTTTTAGATATGGACGGGGGAGCCAAAGAAGAAGTATTGCGGACTATGGCACAAAATTTAGTGAACAACGGACTGGTAAAACAAAGCTTCGTAGAAGCGGTAATCCAAAGAGAAAATGAGTATGCTACCGGCCTGCCGACAGGCGACATTGCGGTTGCTATTCCTCACACAGATGTAGAGCATGTACAGCAAAAAGCAATCAGTGTGGGAATACTGAAGGAGCCCGTCGACTTTGTCATCATGGGTGACGACACAGAAACGGTTCCGGTCAAAATCGTATTTATGCTTGCCATGGACGAGGCGCACTCCCAGCTGAAGCTTTTGCAGCAGCTTATGCAGGTGTTTCAGGACCAGAGTGTTTTAAACGAACTCATCAGTACATCTGATGAAAAACAGATCAAACATATAATGGAAGAGAAATTGGATGCGTTATCACTTGAAGGAGGTGAAAAATAATGGCAAAAAAACAAGTATTAGTAGCATGTGGAGCAGGCGTGGCAACTTCCACAGTTGTTAACGGTGCTATTGAAGATATGGCTAAGGAGCATAAATTATCGGTAGATCTTAAACAGATTAAAATAGCGGAAGTAGAAAGCTATGTTGATACTGCTGACTTACTGGTAACGACAGCTACCATCAAAAAGGAATACCCGTTTCCGGTAATCAATGCACGTTCATTCCTCACAGGAATTGGAATGGAAGATACCAAGCAGGAAATTCTGGATGAATTGAAAAAATAACAGCAGTCCCGGTTTCCTTTTTCATCAGGGAAGCCGGGCTCATTACTACAGGTATGAGGGGGAAGTGGCATGCAGGGATTTGTAGATCTTGTACAGGGGTTTTTGGCTCTGGGAGCAACAGTAATTTTACCAGTTGTTATCTTTTTGCTCGGTTTATTATTCGGGCAGAAGCCGGGGAAGGCATTCCGTTCCGGTTTAACAATTGGGGTAGCATTTGTAGGGATATTTCTTGTTGTTGACTTACTGGTTAATAACTTAGGGCCGGCAGCGCAGGGAATGGTTGATCGATTAGGAGTTAACCTGGATGTAATTGACGTCGGCTGGCCGGCGACATCATCTATTGCCTGGGCTTCTACGGCAGTAGCAGCATTTATTATTCCATTGGGACTGCTTGTAAACGTTGTCATGCTTTTGACAAAAACGACGAAAACAATGAACGTGGATATTTGGAACTTTTGGCACTATACCTTTATGGCTGCGGTAGTATACACCGTATCTGACAGTATTATTCAAGGACTTATTGCTGCAGTTATCTTTCAAATCGTGACCTTGAAAATTGCTGACTGGACCGCACCGATGGTGGAAGACTTTTACGAGCTTCCAGGGGTATCAATCGCAACAGGAAGTACCGTATCGTACGCCCCGGGTATTTTTCTCGTAAAAGGTCTGCAGAAAATCCCTGGTATCAACCGACTCAGCGCAGATCCTGACAGTATTCAAAGACGGTTTGGCGTGTTCGGCGAATCTATCTTTATCGGCTTGTTCCTCGGTGTAGCAATCGGTGCCCTGGCTGGCTACAGTGTAGGGGAAGTAATTGAAATCGGGATGGCTATGGCCGCCGTTATGGTACTGATGCCACGGATGGTTAAGATTTTGATGGAGGGCTTAATGCCTGTATCAGAGTCAGCCAGAAACTGGTTGAACAAACACTTCAGCAACAAGGAAATTTATATCGGCCTGGACGCAGCGGTTCTTTTGGGCCACCCATCCGTTATTGCAACTGCACTAATTCTTGTCCCAATCACAGTTGTGCTGGCAGTATTTCTGCCTGGTAACGCTCTGCTTCCTTTCGGGGACCTTGCGACAATTCCATTTGTTGTTGCGTTTATCGTCGGGGCAGCGAGAGGTAACATTATACACTCTGTGCTGGTAGGTACCGTGATGATTGCACTCTCGCTTTACATGGCTACAGATATTGCAAACGTATTTACGACAATGGCTCAAAACGCTGATTTCGACATGCCTGAAGATTCCGCACGGATTTCAAGTATTGACCAGGGCGGAAACCTGATTAACTGGCTCATCTGGAGATTCTTTGAACTGTTTAATTAAACCTCTCTCAAGCAGAACATACATGAAAATTAACACACCGGGAGGATGAAAGCATGAAAGCATTGGTGAAAACCGATTTAGAGCATGGAAGCATCGAAGTACAGGAAAAGCAGGAGCCGACGCCCGGGAAAGACCAGGTAAAGATCAAAGTAAAGTATGCAGGTGTCTGCGGCACAGATATCCACGCCTATGAGGGCCATTACAAAGTTAGTGCGCCGGTGACGCTTGGACATGAATTTGCTGGTGAAGTCGTAGAAGTCGGAGAGGGAGTCAGCGACTTTAAGCCCGGAGACCGGGTCACCTCAGAAACGACGTTCTATATTTGCGGTGAGTGCCGGTACTGCCGGGCTGGCGACTACAACCTATGCAGCTGGCGCAAGGGGCTTGGCAATCAGTATGACGGAGCGTTTGCGAAGTACTTAATTGCCAGGAAAGCAAGCCTTCATCATCTTCCGGAAAACGTTGACTATCAGTCTGCTGCGATGACAGAGCCGCTTGCCTGCACACATCACGCGGTAGCTAAAACAGAAATCACGGACGGTGATATTGCAGTAGTTATCGGACCGGGACCAATCGGCCTGTTTACTGCTCAGGTGGCTCAGAGCCGGGGAGCCAAAGTTATTATAACTGGCCTGACAAATGATAAAGTACGTTTGGAAAAGGCGAAGGAGCTTGGAATTGATTACGTTGTTAACTCGCAGGAAGAGGATCTTCATGAATTCGTCAACAGCGTAACCGATGGGTACGGGGCAGATATCGTTTTCGAATGCTCGGGAGCTGTGCCGGCGGCCAAGCAGGCAATCGGGCTGTTACGGAAAAAAGGACAGTACGCCCAGGTAGGGATTTTTACGACACCGGATATTCAATTTGATTTTGACAAAGTGATTCAGAAAGAAATTCGTGTAGTCGGCAGCCGGAGCCAGAAGCCTGCAGACTGGGAGCCTTCGCTTGAACTGATGAACAGCGGACTTGTGAATGCAAGGGCAATGGTCACTCACGAATATGACATTACGGAGTGGGATAAAGCCTACCAAAAAATTAAAGACGGTGAAGCTATTAAAGTACTGCTTACCCCTGTGGATTAATATCAGCCGGAAGTAAATATTGACCATGGGGATTAAAAAGACAGGGAGCTCTAAACAAGAAAGGCTCCCTGCCCGCTGTCAGCGGAAAAATATATTGAAAAGGTAAGGAGGGACACCATGACAGAATTAATGCTTGATTTTATGCTGGGTCCAATGCGTGTAATCGGGGAGTTCTATTTTGACCACCAGATGATTTTTAATCCACTGATTGTCGGAGCGGCGTTAATTAAAATATTGTTTGGAAAGAAAAAGGCAAAAAATGAACCAGCCAATTCAGAATCGTAATATCGTTACTTTGAAGGGAGAAAAACATGAAAAGTCTTAAACTATACGGACAGCAGGACCTCCGATTCGAAGAAGCTTCAAAGCCGGTAATTGAAAACGCTGATGATGTTATTATCAAGGTGAAAGCTGCAGGACTTTGCGGTTCCGACATTTCCCGCTACAAAAAGCTGGGCCCGTACGTGGAAGGCATGATTTTCGGTCATGAATTCGCAGGGGAGGTCGCAGAAACTGGACACGGAGTATCACATGTACAAAAAGGCGACCGCGTGGCTGGGTGCCCAACATTTCGGTGCGGGAAGTGTCTGAGCTGTCAAAAAGGAGAGCCGTCCCGCTGTGAAAACCTGACTGTAATTGGCGCCCGCCACCCGGGGTCCTATGCAGAATACGTTAAGCTGCCGGCTGAAAATGTTCTGCCGCTGCCTGAACAGGTGGACTATAATACCGCTGCCCTTGTAGAACCAGCCGCTGTGGTAGCCCATGGGTTTTACCGTACAAGCATCCAGCCCGGGGCGGAAGTGGCCGTAATGGGATGCGGAAGTATCGGCCTTCTGGCTGTGCAGTGGGCAAAAATATTTGGTGCGAAAAAAGTGTATGCGATTGATATCGATGATGTAAAGCTGCAAACCGCGAGGGAAGTTGGCGCGGATGTATTGATCAATTCAAGTCAGCGTCCAGCCCATGAACAAATAGAGGAGCATACAGGCGGATACGGAGTGGATCTTGCAGTGGAATCTGCAGGAGCGCCTGCGACCTCTGCCCAGGTGCTCGCTCTTCCAAAAAAGGGAGGAGAAGTTGTGTTTATGGGGATTCCGTACGCGGATATCACGATTGAACGTTTTTATTTTGAACGCATTGTGCGTAATGAACTGAGGATACTGGGCTCCTGGAACGCTGTATCGTCGCCGTTTCCCGGAAAAGAATGGACGTCCGCGCTGCACTATATGAGCACCGGCCAGATTAATGTTGAGCCGATGATCTCCCATACTCCCGGTCTTTCGGACGGACCGGAAACCTTCAATAATTTAATTAATGGAAAAGGAAATTATGTAAAGGTCGTTTTTCACCCGGAAAAATAATTAATTAGATAAAAGCCAGGCTGCGCCCCTCTCCCGGGACCAGCCTGGCTTTTATCTTTTATTGCTCCTGTTCCGGGAGGCGGGCCAGTAAAACGTCACAATCGGCCCGGTGCACGATACCCTCCGAAACGCTGCCGAGGAAAAACCGCTCTGTCGTATTCAGTCCGGAGGCACCAACGACAATAAGATCGGCTTTATACTTTTTAGCCAGATCCTCCGCAATAACGACCTTGGGAGCACCGTGGTGAAGCTCTGCTTCTACATGTTCCAAGCCTGCATTCAGCGCCTTTTCCCGGTATTCCTCAAGCATCTTTTCGGAATAGCTTTCCATTTCGATAAATAGCCCGGTGTCATGCTGCTCCATGGAGGTGAGCACGACTGAATCAATAACGTGCGTGATCAGAACAGCCGCATTTTCTTCCATTGCCAGGGCGATTCCTTTGTCAAAAGCATGAGCTGCTTCCTTAGAGCCGTCAATAGCAATAATGATCCTTTTATAATCGCTGCCTGCATCCTTGTTTCGGACGACGAGAACGTCGCATCTGGCATTGCGTACGATCCCGGTGGAAACACTTCCCATAATGAATCGTCCAACCGTTCCTGCTCCGGAGGCGCCGGTAATAATCAGGTCTGTCCCATACTCCGGAGCGAGCTCTTTGGTAATAATAGCTTTTGGCGCACCCGTTTCCATTACTGTCTGAACATCTACGCCGGAGCCTTCAGCCTCTGCTTTGTATAAGTTTAACAACACCTTGCCCTGTTCTCCCGCCGTTTCCATGATAGTTGGTATATACTGAACCAGGCGGTTTAGCGTTCTGTACTCTACAACATGGGCCACCGTCAGCTGGCTTAGATGTTTTCTGGCCAGTGAAAGACCACGACGGAATGCCTGCATGGATTCATCCGAACTGTCAACAGCTGTGAGAATATTCTGGTAATGTTTGATCATGGTAACGCCCCGCTTTCTTTAAAAAAGTAGATTTTCGAGCACGAAATGATCGGAAACAAAAGCGAAATATTTCTCTATCTATTTCTATTATGAAACATATAAGCAAAGAACTCCACTGTATAATTTGGCAAAAAAAGTACAATAGTAAAACTGAAGATAGTGCTATAATAGAGATAGAACTAAAATACCCGGGCTTTCGGAAGCGAAATTATTTCTGGCAGTGACCGTTGTTGACGATGATGGATAGGGGGCAGGCAAAATGGAAAAAAGGTACAATCGTATTTTAGTGGCAACAGATGGATCGGTGGAAGCTGAATTTGCACTGAAAAAAGGCATTGCGCTCGCCAAAGCGTATGATTGTTCATTGGGAATCTGCTACATTATCGACTACAACCATTACAGCCAGGCCCGGCTTCATACTACGGATTTATTACAGGCATCAAAGGAAAAAGGGGAAGAAATTATTGCTGCCTGCAGAGAGGAAGCCGAAAATGCAGGGCTCACAGATATAACCGTGTTTTTAGAAAATGGATCTCCGAAAACTACTATTCCCAAGGATATTGCGAAAAGGTTTAAAGCAGACTTGATTCTTTGCGGGGCTTCAGGGATAGGCACATTTGAAAGATTTATTGTTGGAAGCGTTTCCGCGGGAATCGTAAGAAATGCAGAATGTGACGCCTGGGTGGTTAGAAATAAACGAGATATTGAAAAATACAACAGTATTCTGATCGCAGTAGATGACTCCGAAATGTCAGCCAATGCCTTTCGGGCCGGGCTGGCGATGGCAGAGGAGGAAGAAGCGAAGGCCGTGGTTACCCATGTTATTCATACACCGCTCGTTTCATCGGTAGAAAAAACAAGGGGCAATGTCATTGAAATATTTAAGAAAAACGGCAGGAATCTGCTTGAAATATACCGGGAGCTTGCGTTAAAAAGCAACGTTCCCCACGTTTCGTTTGCTTTGGAGTACGGTTCACCCAAAATGGTAATTCCAAAGGATGCTGCGGAAAAATATGAGGCAGACTTAATTGTCTCCGGGGCTTCCGGAGTCAGCAGTGCCGAACGGCTTCTTCTCGGAAGCGTCGGGGAAAGCATCGTCCGTAGAGCGGAATGCGACGTTCTCGTTGTCAGAAATGAACACATTTAAAATGCTTTCCAAAGTTTAGTTTAGCAGTGAAGCTGGCCTATACCGCAGGAAACCCGGCTGGACGGCAGCCGGGGACTTATTCAATTGATTACATCAATCACAAAAGCCGGGTATCCATTATGGGTACCCGGCAAATGCTTTCCTATTCTCTTACGTTGTGAATCCATGCTTTGTCCTGATCCATCATTTTCTTCGCTGCTGCAATTGTAAGGAACTGTATAATAATTATTGGCAGCCCCATGAGGCCTGAAAGAACTTCAAGCGGAGGAAGACCTCCAATTCTCATTAAGATTAAAGCAAGTGTGGTAATGAGGGCAGCGACCACAATACGAAGGAATTTAGAAGGCTCATTTTTACTCATGTCTTCCGTGCTTGCATACGCTGAGATAGTATACGTCGTAGAATCAAGAGTCGTAGTTAAGAAAATCAATGCGACAACCATAAAGATGATCAAAGCAAGACCAGAGAGCGGCAGCGTAGTTAAAATTTGCGGTATAGCTGCTATACTGCCCTGATTTTCCACGATGTTAAGCACGTTGAGGTTGCCATTTAAAAACCTGTCTACACCGAGGCCGCCGAGAACTCCCGTAGCTACCCAGGAGATAATCGTTGGAGCGGCGAGATACGTCATGATCATTTCTTTAATGGTACGCCCCCGAGAGATCTTTGCGGCAAATACGCTGTGCAGCATTGCCCAGGTGGCATTGTAGGCAAACCAGAATACGGTGTTACTCTTTATATAGCTGGCCTCTCCGGAGGAAAGGGCTTCAGTGTAAAAGGAAATGTTAATATAGTTAGTCATAAGAAATCCGAGGCTGCCGGTGAAATAATTCAAAATAAATATTCCCGGGCCTGCCAGCATAATAAACAGAGCAAATATCCCCGCCAGGTACATATTAAACGTACTAAGGCGTTTGATCCCCTTTTCGATCCCGAGATAGGCGCTTAGAGAAAACATGAACACCCAGACGAGTGTTACGATCAGTGTAAGGCCAAAGCTTATTTCGATTCCAAGCAGCTCTGCGAGGTTGTTGGTAATGATCGGGGAACCGAGCCCGAGCGTTACGGCAGCACCTGCAAGAATGCTGATCAGGAAAATAACGTCTAAAAATTTACCGCCAAGTCCATCGGTAAACCGATCACCAAAAAGGACGCGGCATGCTTCAGAAATACGCATTAACGGACGTTTGCGCACATGAAGAATGTAGGCCATCGCTGGCGCCGCCATAACGAAAATAGCAAATGTTTGAAAGCTCCAGAGAAACATACTGTAGGAGTTCCCCCACATCAGGGCCTGTGTGGAACCGGCTTCGACGCCAGTTGGCGGGTCGCTTGCTACGGAGGTCCACTGCACCATTCCGGTACGCATAATAGTGGAGCCGAGCCCCATAGCAATTAAAATCGACGCGTATTCAAATAGTGAAAAACGCGGTTTTTCCAACGGATCCCCCAATACAACTTTTCCGTATTTGGAAAAAGAGAAATAAAGTCCGGCAGCAAGAAGTATTAAACCATACCAAAGATAGCCCCATGTAAATACTTCCACAATGGTATCAAAAATTCCATTTAAAACCTCCATGCTTCGTGTCTCGTACAAAGCAAGCGGTATACAGATTGCAATAATGATTAAAAGTGCCGGTACAAAAATCCGATAATCAATCAGCTTTAATTTTGACTGCTGATTGTTATTCTGTTCACTCATTGATATCCCCCTTTTTATTTTGTTTTTTCATGATGGCTGTGAAAATTAAGAAATGCAGGAAGCAAATAAATCACAATAAATCCATATGAAAAATATCAATAATCCTCTCCTTCCTCAAAAAACAGTCAAGTAAACTAAAACATGAATTTTATTTACCTATTTAATTTTAAAAATGACGATTAAAAAAAGCAGTGCCAACATAGCCCTGCTGAAGTAATCATAGTATGTAATTTTTTATAAAGGCAAAATCTCCTGATTAGTTAATAAAGAAAAACTAAGCCCGGAATCCTGCTTCAAAAATTCTTATCAAGGGAAAGAAAATAAAAAGAATTAAAATAAAAGGAGCGGGTACTAATGGCGGCAATTAAACCTTTTCTTATGTTTCAGGGGAATGCAGAGGAAGCACTCAATTATTATGAGAGCCTGCTTGATGAAGCAAAAATTGTGAGTTTAAGCAGATACGGTCCGCATGAATCCGGCAAAGAAGGAAATGTTATGCAGGCCGTGCTTTCGCTGCAGGGGCAGGAATTCATATGCATGGACAGTAACGTGAAGCACGATTTTACATTCACACCCTCTTTTTCGCTTTTTGTTAACTGCGAATCCGACCAGGAGATTGAGTATCTGTATAACCATCTCTCCGAAGGCGGCAAGAAGCTGATGGCTTTAAAAGATTACGGATTCAGTAAACGCTTCGCATAGATCCAGGACAGATTTAATGTTTCGTGGCAACTGAACCTGCCGTCTGATTAACAAAGGGCCAATATGAAAGGTCTGTTATAACTGAAGAGTGTACCTTGAAAGAGCTTTTCTGTTTTTCATTTATTGATTGTAGATAAATACAGCATCCCTTATAATAAAAACATCAGTATCAATAGGGTTTTTGGCAAATTTTGAAAGCGTATACAATTAGTGTTTATTGTAATACAGTTTATATCACCAATAGAAAGCAGGAGAGCTGGAAATGAAAGAAAAAATTCAGAATGAATTGCACGCAGTGCTGGAAGGGCTTCCGGAAATGAAGTTTTCCAGCCGCGAAGAAATCAGGAACAGCCGTGTGTTAACGAAACAGGCATTTGAGGGAGAGGCCCCCATCAGCCGAAGCAAAGTGAGGATTACAGATAAACATATTCCCGGCCATGAGGAAGGACAGAATATAAGGGTTCGTATATATGAACCGGTTATGCCGGTAAAAACAATTTCTCCAGGCTTATACTGGATCCATGGAGGCGGATATTTGAGCGGCACACCGGAAATGAATGATGAGCTGTGCGAAAGGTTTGTGCTCGAAGCAGGCTGTGTGGTTATTTCTGTGGCTTACCGGCTCGCCCCGGAATATCCTTTTCCGGCCGGAGTGGAGGACTGCTATGCTGGTCTCAAATGGGTGGCCGGGCACGCCGGCGAACTCGGAATAGATGAAGAGCGTATTGGGGTAGCCGGGCATAGTGCCGGCGGGGGATTGACAGCAGCTGTCTCTCTTATGGCAAGAGACCGGGGCGGCCCGGCGATAGCTTTTCAAATGCCGCTCTGTCCAATGCTTGACTATAGAAATGTCACTGTTTCAAGCCGGGAAATCACGGATACAAGGGTATGGAACTATTACTCCAACCGGGCAGCATGGAAAGCTTATCTCGGTGATCATATTGAAAACGTTCCCGCCTACGCTTCTCCAGCTCAGGCAGAGGATTTTTCTAGTCTGCCGTCTACTTATACAATGGTGGGGAGTGCGGATCCGTTTCGGGATGAAACGATAGAATATATTACGCGGTTAAGCCAGGCGGGGGTGCAGGCAGAATTTCACCTGTACCCGGGGTGCTTTCATGGCTTTGAAGGCATTGCCCCGCAGGCAGAAGTCAGCCAGCGGGCGGTCAGAGGATATATAGATGCTTTAAAGAGAAATCTGTAACAGCTGGGTAGTAATAGCCTGCAACGATTTTATAAACGCTCCGGACATTGCTAATATTGTTAGTGATAAAGTATTTGCAAAAAGGAGGAAATATAGTGTGGGGAATTAGAATTAAAGAAGACAAGGAGCATATTGTAATCAAATGGATGCTTTCTAGAATAAAAATACCCAAAAATACTATCACAAACCTTTATTTTGACAATACTTACAGCGGAAAAGAAGCTGATGCTGTGAGAATTGGTATCCCGGGAGGCACTATGCGCCAGCTTTTTATTGAAACAACGGCAAAAAATTATGTGTTATTTACATATAATGAACAGCAGTATGCCCGCAGGATCCAGAAGATGATTGAAGAAAATAATAACACCGTCTAAGAGCACAAAGCCTCCTGAAGCCTTCAGGGGGCTTTATTAGTTGATCGGAATGCTGAGGCATGAAATTAGGTCGTTAGTAGAAGGTTGAAGGCTTCGTGGAAAGGTAATGATATAACTAAGATAAAAAATCAAAAGGGAAAATCCGCCACGGTGATAAAACACTCATCTATAAGGAGATGTTAATCGTGTTAGTTCTTCCTGGACGAATAGTAAAAATCCGTATTTCATTAGAAGATCAGGCTTCGGGGGAGAAAAAAGATGGAAAATACACCTTTGGGTTTCAATTTCCGCAGTGGCAGGGTAAAGGACGATATGCTAATGGTGCGAAAAAAAGAGCGCGCATGATTTTTTATGTAAAAGATGAAAATGAACAGCTGATGTTTCAATATTCAATTACAGAAATTCAGCGGCAGGATCACTGCGTGATTTCGACAAGATATGAAAAGAGGATTCCTGAAGAATTCCAAAAAGACATCCGGCAGATTATTATTCATTTTGTCTGAATAAATACAATAATATATTCTCGATGGAGAGAATTGAAAAGAGGGATTGCATTGGCTGAAAAGGAACAATCATCAGAGGAACAGGCAAATGTCGTTATTACAAATGAGGACGGAGAAGATGAAGAAGTAGACCTTTATATGATGAGCGTAAAAGATATAAAAGCTCTCGCCAAAGAAAGCGGCCTCGAATTATCTTCTACAAAAAAACAGGACATGATTAATGAAATCATGAACGAAGTGGAAAGCGAAGGCAGCGGGGAAGAGCAGGAGTCGGAAGACGAAGAAAACCAGGAGCAGCAGGAAGAGAAAGGCGAAGAGCTTCCTGAGGAGGAAGAGCAGGAAGAGCCGAGCAGCGAAAATGAAGAAGAGGGTTCCTCCTCAGAGGAAAAACAAAACCAGGCAAACGTTATTGTTACAAATGAAGATGGCGAAGATGAAGAAATCAATTTATATACACAGAGTACAGAATATATTCAGGCTCTTGCTGAAGAGAGCGGCCTTGAGCTCTCTTCCACAGATAAAAAAGGAATGATTGATGAAATCATGGACGAGGTTAACAGCAGTGAAGGCGGGGAGCAGCCCGAAGAAAATACAGAAGAGACTTCTGAGGAACAAAAGCAGGAAACAGCAGGCAGTGAGGAAAATACGGATGAAGATTCTTCAGAAGTGCAAAGCAGTGAAGAAGAAACGTCAGGTGAAGAAGAACAGGAAGATCCTGCTGCAGAAGAAGACGAGGAAAACGAAAACGCAGACTCTTCGCAGGAGCAGGAGAGTTCGTCAGAAGATCACGAAGAAGAAACAAAAGAAAACAGTGGTAAAGTAGAGCAGGAAGAACCAGCGGCCGAAGAGGAAAATACAAAAGAAGAGTCTTCGTTTATTTCTGAAGAAGCAACCAGCCAGCTTCTCGAAGACGTAAAGCATTCGTTGATTGACGAATTAAAAGATGATTTATATGAAGACGTAAAACAGGAGCTCGTCCAGCAGCTGCGCAATGAGCTGCTCGGTGATTCTGAAAGCGATCTGTTGAATGAAATTAAGTCTAAGGTCATGGAAAGCGTCAAAAAAGACTTGAACAGCGCACTTGCAAAAGATGAATCTGCATAAAAAAAGCCCGGGCCCGGGCCTTTTTTTATGCTTATACTGAATAGATACTCCTCTTTGATGTTTAATATGCCCGGTTAAAAGGAAAAGCTTAACTTGTGGTTAAAATAGATGTTCATCAATCACCCCAAACATCGTCGTTTAGCTTAAAACCACAAGGAGGCTTCACTAATGAGTAGATTTACGATTCCAAGAGACATTTATTTTGAAGATAATGCGCTTGAAGTACTGCGCACATTTGAAGGAAAAAAAGCCACGCTCGTTATCGGGGGCGGCTCTGTGAAGAAGAACGGTAATTTAGACCGCATTCAGGAGCATCTTGCTGCAGCAAATATTGAAACTGAAGTTCTGGAAGGATACAATACAGAACCGACCGCAAAAATGGTCAAAGAAGGTGCAGAAGAAATGCGTTCCTTCGCACCTGACTGGATTATAGGCATCGGCGGCGGTTCTGCAATGGACGCTGCTAAAGCGATGTGGCTCTTTTATGAGCATCCTGGTCTTTCCTTCGAGGATGCCACGAAGCCATTTGAATTGCCGCGTCTCCGCCAAAAGGCGAAATTCGCCGGCATTCCTACGACGAGCGGCAGCGGCTCTGAAGTTTCCAACCTTTCAGTAGTGGCAGACGAAAAAACAAACGTCAAGTATCCGCTTGCAGACTTTGGCCTGACGCCGGATATTGCTATTATTGATCCGATTATGGTGGAGGATCTGCCAAAGCATATTGCCGCTTACACGGGTATGGATGCTTTCACCCATACTATTGAATCTTACGTAGCTAAACCGCGCACCTTATATACTAACATTCTTGCTCTCGGCGGGGCAGAAGTGATTAAAGATAACCTAAAAGCATCGTATAATGGCGATCATGAAGCCGGTAAGCAGATGCACAGCATTCAGGCTATGGCCGGGATGGCATTTGCGAATGCGGTGCTTGGTAATGTGCACAGTCTTGCTCATAAAAGCGGACCTACGTTTGATATTCCCCATGGCTATGCCAATGCGATTTACCTTCCGTACGTTATTGAGTTCAACCGTGCAGTGGTAGAAGACCGTTATGCAGAAATCGCGCGCCGCCTGCATTTACAGGGGCAGACAGATAAAGAATTGACAGATTCGCTTGTAGAGTATATTTTTGAACTCAATAAAGATTTAGGATTGGCGGTAACACTTGAAGAATTTGGTGTTTCTGAAAAGGATTTTGAAGAACACCTGGATACAATGGCTCAAAATGCACTTAGCGATCCGTGTACCGGCACCAATCCGCGGGAAACATCCTTCGAACAGATGAAGGACTTGTTTAAAGCTTCGTATTACGGTAAAGAAGCTCTGGTAAAAGGCTGAGTATAAAAGGAAAAAAGACAAACCGGAAACCCCGATTGCTTCGGGGTTTTTTCCTTGGGTACTGATCCTGTAGCAGAGGTCAGGAGAAGGAGAGATGTGTTATGCCGACAGAACAAAAGCTCGGGGCAACCGACCGGCAGTATAAAGAACCTCCAGAGGTGGTACAGGCGTTTGGAGAAAACGGACGTAACCACTTAAGTAAGGAATTCAGAGCGCAGTTTCTGCTGGCGATACTGGCAGGGTCTTTTATGACCTTCGGAGCGGTTTTTTCAATTCTTCTTGCAACAGGCGTAGAAGCGAAAGGGCTATACTATCTGCTGTCAGGACTTGGTTTTACGGCAGCCTATGTAATGGTATTTCTATCCGGTGCTGTATTGTTTACAGAGATTAATATTCTGCTTCCGAGTTATTTATTTCGAAAGCCGAGTGTTTATCTTATGCCTATTGCAAGGTTCTGGCTTGCTACTTATATCGGCAATATTGTCGGGGCATTATTTGTTGCCGCAGTCATCCAGCTTTCCGGGTCCTTGACGCCGGAATTTTACGGAGAACTGCAGGTGTATTTATCGGATAAAATGAAATTTAAAGAATCTGGCGGCATCGGCTGGTTCCAGGTCGTTTTGTCCGGTATTCTGGCTAACTGGTTAATCGGCATGGCATCGTTTCTCACGACAGCCGCAAGAGATGTTACAGGAAAGGTAGTGGCGACTGCGCTTCCGGTCATTCTATTTGTGGCGGGTAATTTCCAGCACAGCGCGGCGAACATGGGCTACTTCAGCATGGGGGTATTTGCAGAAACTGAGCATGCCTGGTATGAATACCTGTTGTTTAATTTAATCCCTGCAAGTATTGGGAATTTAATCGGTGGTGCCCTTCTTGTTTCTCTGCTGTTCTTGTTTGCCTACAGGGAAGAACTTCGTGATAGCGACGGTATTGAATAGAAAAAACTGCTCCTGAAAAAGGGGCAGTTTTTTATGGGATATTATTTTTCATGAAAGGAAGTCTTTTGCGTGGAGTGGGAAGGCATCAGCCTGTCGAGAAGATATCCGGCGGCAGCTCCGATAAACGCAGGCACCACCCAGCCGAGTCCCTGCTCAAAAAACGGCGAGGTCTGAAGAATACTTGTGACAGCCGGGACAAAGACTCCTATACTTGAAAGCCCTTCGTAAAGCGCAAAGATTCCTGTAAAGATAATTGACAGCTGATACATTAGTGAACCTTCACCAATAACAGGGCGCAGAAGTGAAAGTACGATGAGCACAATAGCAAGCGGATAAATAAATACGAGTAAAGGAACTGCGATGCTTAAAATTAAAGACAATCCTAAATTAGTAACCAGCATTCCGATAAATGTAAAAAGAACGACAAACGATTTATAGGCAATGCGGGGCATTATGCTGTGAAAAAATTCAGAGCATGCCGTTATCAGGCCGACGCTGGTGGTCAGGCAGGCAAGCAGAACGATCACACCAAAAAAGAAGCTGCCGGATGGTCCGAAAAGCATGGCTGCGGCAGGTTCAAGAATGCCGGCCCCGTCAGTAATCCCTTCCTGCTGTGACATCCGGGCACCGATCCATCCAAGCGAAACATAGACTATAGAAAGGCCGATCCCAGCTACTGCAGTAGCTGCTGCAGCGCCGGACATCAGTTCACGTTTAGAAGACGCCCCGTGGGTGCGCAGACTGTTAACAATCACCATTCCGAAGGCAAGGGCACCGAGAGCATCCATCGTCAGATACCCTTCTAGAAATCCTCCAATAAAAGGAGAATTATTATAAGGGGCTTCAGCTGAAGAAGAATTTGTATCGAAAATAAAAAATGCCCGTACAAATAGAGCGGCTAAAGTAACGAATAGAATAGGCGTCAGCCATTGGCCCAGGCGATCTACTATTTTTTCAGGATTTAAGCTCAGCCAGAGAGCAACTGTGAAAAAGATTAAGGAGAAAAGTAAAAGTGTCCACCAGGTCCCGATACCCGCTGCTGGCACAAAACCGATTTCATAGGCAACGTTAGCAGCCCTGGGAATTCCATATAAAGCTCCGATGGATAAATAAATCAGTACAGCAAACAACAGGCCGAACATGGGATGAACTTTGCTTCCCATGCTGATAAGTCCGTGCCGTGCCTGCACGACTGCCAAAATAGCAAGGATGGGGAGAAGTACTCCTGTAAATAGAAAACCAAGGATAGCAGAAGTGAAATTGTCACCTGCAGAATAACCAAGAAATGGCGGGAAGATTAAATTACCCGCTCCAAAAAATAACGAGAAAAGCATAAAACCGATAAAAAGAATACGCGACTTTTTCATACCAGCGCCTCCTGAGTGTAAGTAAGATCGCCACACAACGCAAAAAACCCGCTTCCAAAAGGAAACGAGTCAAATTCTTAAGAGAGTCCCTGAAATATCATGCTGCACTTGGCTCACCTTGTGAGAAAATGACTATATACGGTAAAGCATTATGTAAGATTAATAATCATTCTACAATGTAACGCGGATCTGACTGAAAGTAAACTGTAAACATGCATAAAAACAACAAAAATTGCTGAAAACGGATACGCAGAAAAATTATAAAAAATTAGAAGGAAAATTAGGGATATTAATGATTTTAAGTGTATATCGTTTATAATAGGGTATATATGCATAGGTCCAATATCACTTGGAGGCGAGAGCTATGGGGAGAGGTATGAATTGGGTTAAAAACCACCAGTTTTGTTCTACAGTAGAAGAGCATGATGACATTGTTATTTTGGAAGTGCCTTATACAGCTAGCAATGAACAGTGGGAAGAAATACAGGAAATTATTAATGTTCTTCATGATCACGGGTATGTAGAGGGCCAGACCAAACGTATCGATCAGCTGCAAATTGAACTTGTGGGTTTTAAAATCCCATGGAGCCAGCAAAGAACGAATTCCGGATAAATTAAATAACAAAAATAACCATTTGATGAACAAAAGATTAAAGAAATTACGTTTAAGTTACAAGTGGATAATAAAACACAAAAATCGTATTTGGGTTGATATGATAGTATTTAATTAATTATTACGGGGAAAAGAGGTCTGCAATTTGCGAAACCCAATTGTATTAATGATGGTAATGGGACTTTCTATGTTTTATATTATTGTGCCGTTTATGAATATTGAGCAAATGCCGACCGTGCTGACAGGCGTGCAGCAGATTATGAAATCTATTACCTCCATCAGTTTTTTATAATATACGTGCCGTACAGGTCTCTCTGCTTATATGCAGGAGGCTTTTTTATTATTTTTAAAATAAAGAAATGCACATTTAGGCAAGGTATCGAGAGGGGAGGGCCGGGGGAAATAAATAACGAAGCTTATATGCTGGATTATTTTGAAACTTAAATTGACACCTGCTGAACAACGAAAAGCAGCCCCCCTCCCGGGAGCTGCTTTTTTAGGCAGACTGGCGTACGCTGAACGCAGTAATGGAAACCAAAATAATAACGATGCCCAATGCCTGAATGATTGCCAGGCTGTCTCCAAGCAGAACTACTCCAAACAAAGAAGCAGTGACCGGTTCTGCCATGGCAACCATTGAAGCAGTAACCGGGGTCGTCAGCCTTATGCCGATAACATACAGTACAAAGGAAATGCCTGCACCAACGAGCCCGAGTAGCAGGAACCACCCAATGTCACTGGAGGTCAAAACAGATAATGCTTCCTGTTGGTCGACAAACATCAAAAGAATTACACAAAAAACAAAAAAAGCGATCGTTAAAGAGGTTTCGGGCCTGCCGACTGCAGAGGCGTATTTAAATCCGAAAATAAACAACGCATACGAAAGACCGGCCCCAAGGCCGGCAGCGGCGCCTGCAAGTGTAACCGAAGAACCGCCCGTGTCATAAGCACCTGTCAGGAGGAAAATTCCTACAAGCACTACTGCAATACATCCCCACTTGAAAAAAGTAGAGGATTCCTGCTTTAGAAAAAAAGAAATCAAAAATACAAATATAGGTGCGGTATACATTAGCGTGGCAGCGATGGCTACGCTTGAGGCCTCAATACTGAGGAAGTAAAAGGTGAAATTGCCGGCGACGCCCGCCCCGGCGAGAGCAGCCCATATAAATAATCGGGTGGAGGGGGATCCGGTCTTTCGAATCCGTAAAAGGAACCATATAAAAATACAGACAAAACCAACGGCTCCCCGGTAAAAGGAAATGACTAACGGATCCCAGCCCTTATGTAAAAGTATATCTGCCAATCCACCTGAAATACCCCATAGTATCGCGGCCAGTACTACTAAAATCGTGCCTGAAAATTTCATGGTCAGCCTCCGCGATAGTATGAATATAACTGTTTACCCTTTAAAAAATGGTTTCAAACGAATTTTGCAGCGCAGGTCAGGTTAAAGCATAACTTCGATAAGAAAGTAGCCGAAAAAAGATAATAAAAGCGAGCCGCAAACTGTCACGATAAACATCTTTAAACTAATTGTTTTAAAAGAAGCGGCTGGCATCTGCATTCCAAAACCAGCCATGGCCATGCCGAGAAAAACATATGAAGCGGAGATCATAAAAGCAGCTGCGGAGTCGCTGAGCAGATTAAAGGTATTGGCCAGACTCACTGCTAAAAATCCGAAAATAAACCATGGAACCGGAATTGTATGAGAGGCCCGCTTTTCTTTACGGCTTTGAAGCGTGGCAACTATAAGTGCTACCGGAATGAGAAGTGCAACCCTTGTTAATTTAATGATCAGGGCGTGGTCTTCCGAAACTGTACCACCGGCTTCAGATGCTGCTACAGCGTGGGCTACTTCATGGAGAGTTCCTCCTGATAAAATGCCATATTCATACGCATTCATCCCCAGAAACGGAAACAGAAACGTATAGGAAACGGAAAAAACAGTACCAACCACTGCGATAATCGCGATGCTCGCAGTGGTTGTTTTATGCTCTGCCTTTACAATCGGAGCGATGGCTGCGATTGCTGAAGCTCCGCAGATAGCTGTACCGCAGGCCGTTAACAGACTGAGCGTTTTATCTATCCTTAAAGCTCTGGCAGCAAGGTAAATGAAAAAAAGCGCAATCAGTAACCCGGAAGCAGCGATAAAAAAAGCGTTAAATCCGGATTCGTAAATATCTCCTAAATGCAGTCGGGCCCCGAGGAAAATAATGCCGAGCCTAAGCAGGTGCCTGCTTGAAAAAGTGATTCCCGGAAGCGCACGGTTGGGAACTCCAGCGGTGAAGCGCCAGCATACGCCTAAAAGTATTGCAGTAACCAGCGCGCCCATCGCTGAGAATGGAGCAACCTCTGCGAGTGCGCTGCTGAGCACAGCAGCAATAAACGTAAAGATAAGTCCGGACATTAGCATGGGAATGAAAGAAGCAAATCGTTTCATTAGTCTTCAACTCCTAATCATTAACGCTATTGTACTCCCGCTCTTTTTATTATAAAAACAAATATATATAATGAAATTAATTAATATTTTTAATAAATAGGAGGAAATATGCATATTGACGAATTAAAAACCTTTTTGACTGTGGTGGAGGAAAAAAATTTCACAAAAGCCTCGGAGGTGCTCTCCCTCTCCCAGCCGACTGTAAGCGTGCATATAAAAAATCTTGAAAGGGAATTTCTTGCCCCGCTTTTTCAGCGGACAACAAAGTCATTGATGCTTACAAGGGAAGGTGAGGTATTTTTGGATCATGCCCGTCAGTTGATGGGCACCTACGCCCATATGAAGGAAGCTATATATATGATGCATGAAGAAGTGAGTGGAACCATTCATATCGGGGCCAGCTTTACGATTGGGGAATACGTTCTCCCAAAAGTAATGGCCAGAATGCAGGAGGAGTATGAGGGAATTCAGTTTGAAGTGACGATCGCCAATACTGAGGAAATCATTCAGCTGGTCCGGACGCTGAAGGTCGATATTGGTCTGGTGGAAGGGCACAGCGGGGCTGCTGATATTACGCTGACACCATTTCAGACGGACCGTCTGGCGGTAGTTAAGAGTACATCCAGCTCTTTTTCACCTGTAACCCGGGAGGAGCTGCAGGATCTGAAGTGGGTGGTGCGCGAAAAGGGATCCGGAACCAGGGAATCGTTTGATTATGTGATGAACGCAAACGGGATCCGCATGCGTTCACTTCTGATGATCAGCAGCACGCAGGGGGTTAAAGAAGCCGTTAAAAGCGGCCTTGGATTATCCTTGTTATCAGAAGCAGCGATTGAAGAAGAACAAAAACACAACACGCTGGAGCTTTTATCCATTGAAGGCATCGATGCAAAAAGATTTTTTTCATATGTACTTCCAAAAAGAGCAGAGCGGACAAAAAATATTCAGTTTATGATCCGGTGCCTGACAGAGAATCGCTGACGTCCGCCGGCTTCCTTTTCTATAGTTTTCTACAAAAACTAATTTGTTGTATACTAATACCGCAATCTTAAGGGAATCACCGATGATGGATTTATATTCACTGCTGTATAAAGCATTCTGTTCAACGCCGGAAACGGAAGCTTACTATACTGAAATGAGGAATGGGTAAATGATTCAAATTGAGCCATTTTTGCGCAATGATCAGTTTAATTTTATTAAAGAGCATGTATGGAAATTCGCCCATGCACACGCTACAGTAAAAGACGCCGACGTAATCAGTGCATTAAAACACAGCGCCTTTGATCAAATTATCAACAGCTTTCATTCGATGAACGACGAGCAGGAAAAACTGTTAGAAAAGGTTCTGTATGTAGAGGACAGCACTCAGGCAGAGCAGATTCTCGGTGAGTTGAAAATGTATGTTGTTTCGTTCCCGGCTGTCACCGCAGATCGGATTAAAAAGCTGTTTCCAAAAGCAAAAAAGCTGACCATGCCGTCATTGGAGGAAGTGGACCTGAAAAATATATCCTATCTGGGCTGGAACGACATCCGGGCAGAACGAAAATATATTATTACTACAGACCAAAGGAGATTGACGGGCGTGTTTGGAACATTTCGGAATACACCCGGAAAAGGGATCTGTACGATCTGCAGCAAACAGGAGGAGACAGGACTTTTTATGGCAGTAGTAAAGGCTGGAAAAGAAACGTATACGAGCCGTGGTAACTATATCTGCCAGGACAGTGGCAGGTGCAACGAAAATATTACGGATCTCCAGCAGCTTGAAACGTTCATGTACCATTTGAAAAAGTGAATACTATAAAAGCCGGGGGAAGAAATGTTTCCCCGGCTTTTATATATTATTGCAGTGTATGCAGGTGAATGGTCCCGTCTCGTTTATAATCGTCGATTTCCTGGCGGATGTGGTCTGCGAGGCCGATTTGCTTCATCGTATCAAACATGGAACATGCCTGACTCCAGTCCTGAAGCGCGGATTGATCAAATCCCAGCACAAGAAGGTTTTGTCCCCGCTGATAAAGCAGCTCCCCTAAAACGTAGCTGTTCTGCAGATCAATGCAGCGGTTGATTCCCTTTGAACACCAGTCGATGGATTGCTGGTAAGCACCCTGATAGGTCAGCGCTTTAGTCAAGGTATATGTCAGCTTTAATTCAATGTATTTATTCTCCGGGTGCACCAGGCTCTGATGGTCCTGCAGCGCTTTCCGGCATATATCTGCAGCTTTTTTGTATTCGTGTTCAAGGTTGTAAATAATCGCCATGGCGTTTATGATTTCACCTTTACGTTCCGTATAAATTCCTTTGTGGTATGCATCGAGGGCAGAGGAAGCCAGTTCGAGAGCCTGTTTTGGATCATTATCCAGTTCGTAGGCGCAAATAGCTTTATGCCAGAGCATGTACTGCTCGTAATAGCCGATTTTGAAAATAGGGTTGTCTTCCTCCCTGGAAAGCAGCTCCCGCATCGAAACGTAATCATGCTCGAACCGGCACGTTTCAAGCATACTGAATACAGAGCGAACGTAGTCGCTGCGGTCTGTTAACGCTTCTTCAAAAAAGTAATACATGCTGGCTCCGAGCCGTTCAGCAATATAAAACATGGTGCTTGAATACGGAACGATAGTCCCCTTCTCGATTTTACTGATCTGCGCCTGGGTACAAATATCTTTAGCAAGCTCCTTTTGTGTGTAGCCCCGGTATTTACGCAGCTCCTGTATTTTATTTCCCACCCGTGAAAAATCCATCAATATAGTTCTCTCCCTATCTCTCAAATATTCCTATAATTATTTTACGGGAAGAAATCCGTAGAAAAAAGAGGAAAGTCTTAGGTAAATGATCGATTTTGGAGCCAGAAGCGGAAAACGCTCTTTTTATAGTTCGAATATACTAAAACGAACATATAATAAAGAGGTGAAGAAATGAAAAAGGCAGGTTTATGGTATGCTGCGTTCATTGTAATAATGATGGCAACAGCTGCACCGGTTCAGCAGACAGCACCGGTGGCAGGTGAAATTATAACGAGAGACATCCCACATCAATATTAAAAACAAGCCGCGGACATCATTGATGCCTGCGGCTTGTTTCTTTATACTGCCTGGCTTTCTCGACATATTCGAGGCGGATACGCTCCATGTCTTCTTTGTCCTCCTCGGTGAGGTCACGAACGACTTTGGCCGGACGTCCAAAGGCAAGTACGCCGGCGGGAATCGTTTTTCCGGGTGGAACCAGGCTGCCGGCACCGATGAACGCCCCTTCACCGATCTCGGCCCCGTCAAGCACTGTAGACCCCATGCCGATGAGTGCCTTTTTTCTTACAATGGCAGAATGAAGCATTACCTGATGACCGACAGTAACGTCGTCTTCAATAATCAAAGGATGCTTCGGGCTCTGGTGCAGCAGGCATTGATCCTGCACATTGACTCTGCTGCCAATCAGCGTAGGTGCTACGTCCCCGCGAATAACGGTGTGAAACCAAATGCTCGATTCCTCGCCGATGGTAACGTCACCAGTGATGACCGTGAAATCTGCTAAAAAAACGGTGGGAGCAATGGAAGGATACTGGCTGTTGTACGGATAAATCATAAAAAACCACACTTTCCGAAATTTATTCTGCATTTCTAATGCAAGTGTAGCAAAAATAATAGTAAAATAAAGAAAGATATATTTCCCGGGGTACTGGATTGAGGAAAAAGGGGGCGATAATAGTGGAAAAAAGATTAGTGGACCGCCCGCGTGGAGTTGTTGTGCTGGTTCATGGATCGGGCGAACACTACCGGCGATATGAATGGCTGATCCATGTATTGAAACGCCAGCATCTGCATGTGATTACCGGGGACTTGCCCGGCCACGGAGAAACCAACGGGCGAAGAGGGCATATAGACAGCTTTCGTGAATATACAGACACCGTATATGAATGGTACAGAGAAGCAGCTTCCTTTAAGCTGCCTATTTTTATGCTTGGGCACAGCATGGGCGGGTTAATTGTCATACGGGCAGTATCCGAGCGGTATATGCCAGTGAAAGGTATTATCCTGTCTTCCCCTGCGCTCGGGCTGTACGAATATCCAAACAGAATCCGGGAATTATCCGGAAGGCTTGCGCACCGGCTCGTACCGGGTAAAAATTTGAAAACCGGCATTCAGGCCCAGTATTTAACAAGAAATCCGGAAACAAGAGCTGAGTACCAGAAGGATGAACTGGTGAATGATACGGTAACAGTCCGCTGGTACCAGGAAATGATCCGGGCAATGCGGATCAGTCTGGCGCAGCCGGAAAGCTTCCCGGATACTCCGCTTCTGGTCATGCAGGCCGGAGAGGATTATATCGTTGATAAAGAGGCCACTGTTCGCTGGTTCAACCGGCTGCATACGTCTGAAAGAACGATTAAAATATGGAATAATCTTTATCATGAAATACTAAACGAGCCGGAGCAGGAACGTGTAGTAAGGTATATCATTCACTTTATGAACCAGCATTCCTAATATGAACCAGCCAACCAAGGAGGCCTTTTGAAATGTCAGCACCAACGTCTATACCAGCTATTATGTATTACGGGGTAAAGCAGACTCTGCCGGCTGCCCGCCAGTACTTAAGCGAATGGAAACAGAAAGCGGAGCAGATCCCGGATGATTTGTACCGCCAGGCAGCGCTTGAAGCAATCGATGAAAAAACGTTCCACTATGAAGGCGGATCGCTTTACGCATTGATTGCTCCCGAACATATCCGAAGCGAGCTGCTGCGTTTTATTGTTGCCTATCAAAATATCAGCGATTATTTGGACAGTATCTGTGATATGAGCCAGGAGGAGGGCGTGACCTTTTATCGTGATATTCATGAAGCGATGAAGCACGCCCTGGATCCCGCAGCCAGTCAGCAGGATTACCTTAAAAGAAAAAAAGGGGAAGGGGATGGCGGATTTTTAGCGGCTCTCGTGGAAACGTGTCAGTCTGCCCTGCAGAGCTTTCCGGGTTTTCCGGGTGCCCAGCCGTTTATGGAAGAGCTGTCCATGTATTACAGAGAGATGCAGATATACAAACACATTGATGTCAACGAGCGTGAAACCAAGCTGATTGAGCTTTACGAGCATTTTAAGGACCGGATTCCGCCGATGGCCTGGTATGAATTTTGTGCTGCTTCCGGATCAACGCTTGGTATTTATGCGCTGGCCGGATACGCTGCCCGTTCTCCGCTTGCCGAGCTTCAGGCGAAATCGATTAAGGAAGCTCATTTTCCTTATGTACAGGGAATGCATATTCTGCTTGATTATTTTATTGATCAGGAAGAGGATGTGGAGCAGGGCTCGCTGAATTTCACCGAAAAATATGCGTCTGCCGGCCATATGATGTCACGTCTGGAATTTTTCAAATCCGAGGCTGATAAAAAAGTAGCTAAGCTGCCGGAAGCCGGTTTTCATAAACAATTAAACAAAGGTCTGCTCTCCATCTATTTGTCTGACGAAAAAGTACAGGCAAATGAAAAAATGAAGCAGCAGGCAAAGCATCTGCTCCGTTTTGGCGGCATTACATCGCTTATTTACTACTGGAATTCATGGATGTACCGGAAAAAAATATAAACAATGAACCGCCTCTTCCAAAAAAAGAAAAGGCGGTTCTTTTTTACATATCAGCCATGTCAAGCGATGTCAGTTCCCCGGTCTCCGGGGAAATAACGAGTCCGTGTACGGGTGTCCCAGGCGGGAGGAGAGGATGGTTTCTCATGACCTGAACCGATTGATGCACGTTGTCCTCTACATCCGAAAAACCGCGCAGCCATTCGTGTACGGAGACGCCCTCAGCATGCATCACTGCCTCTGCATCGGATGAAACTCCGCGGTCATACGCTTTTTCAAGCACCTGGCCGGCCTGAAGGCCGGTCATGCCGCATCCGTAATGGCCGACAATCAGCACTTCTTCTGCTTTTAACTCGTATAAAGCAACCAAAATACTGCGGGTAATACTATCATACGGATCTGTAATCATTGCCCCGGCGTTACGGATCAGCTTTGCATCTCCATTCTGGATGCCCATTGCTTTAGGAAGCAGTTCAATGAGCCGGGTGTCCATGCATGTTAAAACGACAATGCGTTTATTTGGAAATTTATCGGTTTGAAAGGCTTCATACTCTTTGTTTTGAACAAACTGCTGATTGTGCTCCAAAATAGATTTCACCACTTCTGACATGATTCATCATCCCTTCGTAGATATATGTGAATAGGCTTGAACTAATTTAGATAAACCGGGAGTGTCTTCTCCTGTTTTTTCGAAGGTTAACACATAAGGAGGCGCCTTTTCCTGAAACTCCAGGCTGTAACGAAGCACCCGTACCTCCTGTTCCGAAAGTTCAGCAGCAAGGCTCTCAACAGCTGTACGTTCTGCATTTCCTCCCGGGTGGCCGTGATAAATGACCACGATAACCGGAACGCCTGACGGGAAGGTATGAAGATAAGAAAGCACCGCTGCAGTTGTAGAGGAAGCAGATGTCACAATCTGTTTATCGCTCCCCGGCAGATAACCGAGGTTAAAAATGGCTGCACGGATGCCGGTTTTTTCCTTATCAGTGAGCAGAGACGCTGCGTATTCATGACTGCAGTGGTGCAGCGTGACGTATGACTCCAGGCTTCTCTTTTGTAATCGTGCGTATGTAGCCTGGATGGCTTCGCTTTGAATGTCAAAGGCATGCACATGCCCGGAAGGGGACACCGCCTCTGCCAGAAAGGCGGTGTCTCCGCCATTTCCGCAGGTGGCATCAATCACGGTGTCTCCGGGACGGATATTTTGTGCAATCATCCAATGGGCGAAAGCCACGGCTTTCGGCAGAGTCATAGAGCTGCCGGGGCAGGCTGATAATATTTTCCCTGCCAGCTGTGTCTGCGAACCTGTTCTTTATGAATTTCATTTAGTACTTCGAACTTGTTCACGCTCCACATCGGTCCGATAAGAAGCTCGGTCGGGCCGTCACCGGTAATCCGGTGAATGAGCATGTCCGGCGGCAGAATTTCGAGCTGATCCACGACAAGACTGACGTACTCATCCCGGCCGAGAAACTCCACCATTCCTTTTTCATACTGCTTGACCATCGGTGTCTTTTTCAGCAGGTGGAGCAGATGAATTTTAATACCCTGAACGTCCAAATCAGCCACGGCCTGGGCCGTTTCCATCATCATTTGATGGTCCTCCTGTGGAAGGCCGTTAATGATATGGGAGCATACGCGGATGTTATGCTTGCGGAGCTTGTCCACGCCTTCTTTATAGCACTCAAAATCGTGTGCCCGGTTGATCGTTTCAGCAGTCGTTTCATGCACCGTCTGCAGCCCGAGCTCCACCCACAGATAGGTGCGTTCATTCAGCTCGGCCAGGTATTCGACTACATCGTCCGGGAGGCAGTCCGGGCGCGTCGCAATGGAAAGACCGACGACGTTATCCTGGGCGAGTACTGCTTCGTACATTTCCCGCAGTTCTTCCACGGGGGCGTAAGTATTGCTGAATGCCTGGAAATAGCCAATGTATTTTCCGTTTTTCCATTTTTTGTGCATGCGGTCCTTAATTTCATGAAACTGGGTGACCACATCGTCGGCCCGGTTGCCGGCAAAATCCCCTGAGCCTGCCGCAGAGCAGAACGTGCAGCCGCCGTGGGCGACGTTTCCGTCACGGTTCGGGCAATCAAACCCACCGTCGAGCGGCACCTTAAAGATTTTATGACCGAATGATTCCTTTAAGTGATGATTCCATGTATGGTACCGCTTCTCTCCCCAGACAAGCGGCTGTTCGTTAGATAATTCCGAGCTCATGAAGAGCCTCTCCTTCCATCGTGCGTAAAATATTCCTTCTCATTTTAGCATGTTTTGCCTGTATTCCCAAAGTGCAAAGGAAAAGAACCACGTAGAAAGGCTTGACAGCAGGGGGATAAATTCATAAAATATCAAGTATTGAATATCGGCGTACTTTGTTTATCGTTATGCACCCAGCAGACGCTTGACGAAAACGGGTGAGCGAAGCGTCAGAGTCGGAAACGCACTTGAGTGGCGTGTGCGCGTCCCGCCGTTTGTTTCGTGGAATTTAAGCCTCTCGTCCCTGCTTTCCAGCTGGGAGAGAGGCTTTTTTTACAGATAAAATCAGTACAGATGCTCCAACTATTTAAAGGAGGAACGACAATCATGGCATATCCCCACCAACAGATAGAACCCAAATGGCAGTCATACTGGGAGAGAAATGAAATATTTGCCGTATCCAATGAAAATACCGGCGCCCCGAAATATTATGCACTGGATATGTTTCCGTACCCTTCCGGAGCCGGCCTGCACGTCGGCCATCCTGAAGGCTACACAGCAACAGACATCACCTCAAGAATGAAACGCATGCAGGGCTACGATGTACTGCATCCGATGGGATGGGATGCTTTTGGCCTTCCGGCGGAGCAGTTCGCGCTCGATACCGGAAAAAATCCGCGGGAGTTCACCCAGGCAAACATTGCCAATTTCAAACGCCAGATTAAAGAACTGGGCTTCTCCTATGACTGGGCCAGAGAAATTAACACGACAGACCCTCATTACTATAAATGGACCCAGTGGATTTTTACGAAGCTGTACGAGCACGGTCTTGCTTATATTGATGAAGTGCCGGTCAACTGGTGCCCGGCGCTGGGCACGGTCCTTGCCAATGAAGAAGTGATTGACGGAAAAAGCGAGCGCGGAGGCCATCCGGTGGAACGCCGGCCGATGAAGCAGTGGATGCTCAAGATTACAGCCTATGCAGATCGTCTGCTTGAAGACCTGGACGGCCTGGACTGGCCGGACAGCATTAAAGAAATGCAGCGCAACTGGATTGGCCGCTCGGAAGGAGCGGAGCTGACCTTTCATGTCGAAGGGAAGGATCTTTCGTTTGACGTATTTACGACCCGTCCGGATACTTTGTTCGGAGCGACCTACTGCGTATTTGCCCCGGAGCATGACTATGTAGAGGAAATTACTACGCCGGAGCAAAAGGAAGCTGTCGAGAAGTACCAGCACGATGCAGCCATGAAAAGTGATCTTGAACGAACAGAGCTGCAGAAGGAAAAATCCGGCGTATTTACAGGCTCGTACGCCATCAATCCAGTGAATGGGGAAAAAATGCCGATCTGGATTGCTGATTACGTTCTCGCTACATACGGAAGCGGAGCGATTATGGCTGTACCGGCGCACGATGAGCGGGACTACGAATTTGCGAAAACATTTGATCTTCCGATTGTGGAGGTTGTTGAGGGCGGAGACACATCCAAAGAAGCGTATACGGAGGACGGCCCGCACGTAAGATCAGAGTTTTTGAATGGTTTATATAAAGACGAGGCCATTGAAAAAATGCTCGAATGGCTTGAAGAAAAAGATATCGGCCGCAAAAAAACAACCTACCGTCTGCGTGACTGGCTCTTCAGCCGCCAGAGGTACTGGGGGGAACCAATTCCAGTTATTCACTGGGAAGACGGCTCGATGACCACGCTTCCTGAAGAAGAGCTGCCACTCGAGCTTCCGGAAATGGACGAGTTCCGTCCTTCAGGCACAGGCGAATCGCCCCTTGCCACCAATACGGAATGGCTTGAGGTCACTGATCCAAAAACGGGCATGAAGGGCCGCCGGGAAACAAATACTATGCCGCAGTGGGCCGGCAGCTGCTGGTACTTCCTGCGTTTTACTGATCCGGATAACAGCGAAGAGCTTGCATCCAAAGAAGCGCTCGAAAAATGGCTGCCGGTTGATTTGTATATCGGCGGGGCAGAGCATGCAGTGCTTCACCTGCTGTATGCGCGGTTTTGGCATAAGTTTTTGTACGACATTGGAGTAGTGCCTACAAAAGAGCCGTTCCAGCGGCTGTACAACCAGGGAATGATCCTCGGGGAAAATAATGAAAAAATGAGTAAATCCAAAGGGAACGTCGTAAATCCGGACGAAATTATCCGGACTCACGGTGCCGATACGCTGCGGTTGTATGAAATGTTCATGGGGCCGCTCGACGCTTCAATTGCATGGTCCAACAGCGGTCTCGACGGTGCCAGGCGTTTTCTTGACCGGGTATGGCGCTTGTTTGTGACTGACGAAGGCGCTGTCCGGGAGACCATCCTTGATGAGAAAGCACCGGAGTCGTTCGCACGAACGTATCATCAGACGGTGAAAAAGGTAACCGAAGAGTTCACGGAACTGCGGTTTAACACCGGTATCAGTCAGCTGATGGTCTTCGTCAATGAAGCCAACAAGCAGGAAACGCTTCCGAAGCAGGAATTAAAAGGTTTCCTGCAGCTGTTGAGTGCTATTGCTCCGCATTTGGCAGAAGAGCTTTGGAGCCGTCTCGGTGAAGATCGTTCGATTTCAAGAAGCAGCTGGCCGGTCCACGATGAACAGATGCTCATTGAAGATGAAATTGAAATCATTATTCAGGTCAACGGTAAGCTCCGGGCAAAAGCAGTGGTGCCAAGAGATGCTGATGAAAAAGACCTCGAATCGACGGCAATGGAACAGGAAAAAATTGTGCAGGAGCTCGAAGGAAAGACAGTGCGAAAAGTCATCGCCATTCCAGGAAAACTTGTAAATATTGTAGCTAATTAAAAAAAGCTGGCCGCATAGCGGTCAGCTTTTTGAGTAGGAGGGGGATTCGGAGTTTGCAGCCGGCAGTTCAGAGGCCGCTTTTCCTGCGGTGTAGCCGGTGGAAAAGGCACAAGTGATATTAAAGCCGCCGGTGTAGCCGTGGATGTCTAAAATTTCCCCGCAGAAGAATAATCCGCTTTTCAGCCTGGATTCAAGCCGTTTTGGAAATACTTCTTTGATGGACACCCCGCCGCCGGTCACAAATGCTTCTTCAACGGAAAGCGTGCCATCTGCCGGGAAACGGAAGTCGGTAAACAAAAGAGCAAGGGTGCGCAGTTTTTTATTCGATGCCTCGCCGATGGTCATTGTGCTGGAAATGCCTGCCTCCTGCAGTAAAAACAGCAGCAGTCGTTCCATCGTAAGGCCCTTTAGGGCATTTTTAACTGTTTTTGCTTCGTGCGTTTTTTTCAGCGCGACGAGCCGCTGGAACATGGATTCATGGTTCTCCTCGGGGTAAAGGGAAAGGCCGAGCTCTATCTGTTCGTCTTTGTATTTTTTTAAAGCCTTCACCACATACTGGCTGCACCTCAGGCCGATCGGTCCGGAGACCCCGAAATGGGTAAAAATCATGTCGCCAGTGTGGGTTTTAATAGCTTTTCCGCCCGGCCGGTAAACAGTCAGGGCGACGCCGGAAAGCGAAATACCCTGAAGTGTGCGGTCCTGGATATAAGTGGCCGGGGAAGTAATAGGAACCTCTGTAGGGTAAAGCTCCGTAATGGTATGGCCGGCCGCCTCCGCCCAGGGATAGCCGTCCCCGGTCGAACCTGTTTTTGGTACGGATTTACCTCCGGAAGCAATAATAATTCGGTCAGCCTGAAGATAGGTGCCGTCTTCTAAATAAAGCCCCTCGACCTGGTTATTACCGTAATCGATGGAAGCAACTTTAGTGTTGATGCGTGTCCGGACCCCGAGCCGTTCCATTTCATCAAGCAGCGTGTTTACGACAGTAATGGCTTTATTGTTAATAGGGAACATTCGGCCCATGTCTTCTTCCTTCAGGTCTATACCAAGGTTTTCGAAAAAACGGATAATATTTTCATTATCAAAGATGGAAAATGGACTGTGCATAAATTTGCCGTTGCCGGGAATGTGTTCGATCAGTGCTTTTCTTTCCATGCGGTTAGTGACGTTGCAGCGGCCGCCGCCGGAAATGGCAAGCTTTCTTCCAAGCTTGGAGCCCTTATCTATTAATGTAACATCGGCGCCATGCTCTGCAGCAGCAACCGAGGCCATCAGCCCAGCAGGACCACCGCCGATAACAATGACATTCGTCATTTTATTTATTCTCTCCTTACAATTGCGAAGCATTGCTCATGAAGATTAAAATGCTTCGTAATCGGTTATAATAGCTGTATTGTATCATAAGAGAAAATATATTTTTACACAAGGATGAAGGAGGCGGCTGTAATGCTGCGTAAGCTTGAGCTATCTACAAATGAACATGCAGAAATGATAGATGTTACCGAAAAGGTCCGTACGTATGTAAAGGAGGAGGGTCTTGATCACGGAGCGGTGGTCGTGTATTCCCCCCATACGACGGCTGGAATTACTGTAAATGAAAACGCTGATCCAAATGTTCAGCATGATATGCTCATGCGTCTCGATGAAGTATATCCATGGGAGCACGAAAAGTACCGGCATGCCGAAGGAAATTCTGCTTCGCATTTAAAAGCAAGTACAATGGGGACACAGCAGACAATTATTGTGGAGCAGGGGGAGCTCGTGCTCGGTACATGGCAGGGCATCTATTTTTGTGAATTTGACGGACCGAGAAAGCGTACGTTTTATATTAAAGGATTAAGTGACGTATAATAAAAGGCACGCCCGTTTTTCCATAACGGGTGCTTTCTTTTGCCTTCAATATTAATTTTCAGGCAAAGGACGCCAGAATGGAAAATAGTATGGTAAAATTCGCATAGAGGGCACAAGACGATTACACGATGGAGCTGAACATAAGAATGTCTGATTCAAAATTTTTGCGGGGAACGCTTCTGTTAAGTATAGCGACGTTTATTTCAAAATTTTTAGGGATGATTTACATATTTCCTTTTGCAGCCATGGTCGGCCAGCAGGGAATCGCACTTTACCAATACGGCTATCAGCCGTACACATTAATGCTTAGCGTAGCCACACTTGGGATACCGATGGCTATGTCAAAGTTTGTATCCAAATATAACGCAATGGGAGATTTTGAAACAGGCCGAAGGTTGTTTAAGTCGGGTCTTTTTTTTATGACTCTTACCGGTATTGCGGCATTTCTTATTTTATTTTTTGGCGCTCCCCTTATCGTGAATCTAATATCATTTGATTCGAGTGAAGCTTTCACGTCAGATGATATTGTATTTACGATCCGAATGGTCAGCTTTGCTTTAATGATAATTCCAACGATGGCAATCATGAGAGGTTTTTTCCAGGGGCATCAGTCAATGGGACCGACAGCAGTTTCCCAGGTTATTGAACAGATTGTACGGATTGTCTTTATTTTGGCGATGACCTTGTTTATTCTGTACGCCGTTGACGGAAATCTTGGAACAGCTATTGGCTTTGCCACCTTTGGAGCGTTTGTCGGCGGGCTGGCAAGCATGGCTGTGCTGATTTTTTACTGGAAAAAAAGACAGCGTTTTTTGCAGCAGGAGCAGGCAGAAAGCACCGTATCGAGTGACCTGCCGTTAACAAGCATGTACAGTGAACTCATCCGGTACGCACTGCCGCTCTCCTTTGTCGGCCTGGCGATTCCGTTGTTTCAAATGGTGGACATGTTTACCTTCACCCGGGCACTGGAGCAGACCGGGGAATGGACATCCGGGCAGATTCAGACCGCCTACGGCGCGTTTGCAGGGTCTTCGCACAAGCTGATTCTTATACCGGTGGCAATAGCTACAGCCATGTCAATCACCCTTATTCCGACCATCACAAAATCCTTTACAGGCAATGATCAGGACCTGCTGCAGCGCCAGATTACGCAGACGTACCAGGTGATCTTATTTTTATCGGTGCCTGCCGCTGTCGGGCTGTCGCTGCTTGCCAGACCAACATTTGGTGTGCTGTTTGGAACGGAATCACTGGAAATAGGAAGCTACGTCCTGCAGCATTACGCGTATGCGGCGATCGTTTTTTCCCTTTTCTCAGTAAGTGCGGCAGTGCTGCAGGGAATTAATCGCCAGAAATATGCCATTGCCTCGCTGCTGCTCGGTTTACTGGTGAAAATTATCAGTGCTTATGTCCTTCTTTTGCTTCTTGGACCGGTCGGTGGAATTTACAGCACGATTATTGGATTCGCGTGTGGAGTAATATTTAACGCATGGGCAATTGCGAAGTTTACCGGTTTTCAATTCGGAGGAGTCTCGCGCCGTGCGGGCACAGTAGTTCTTTTATCTGCGGTGATGGGCATTGGTGTCTTAATTACAAGAAACGGCATGGAGCTCTTATTTACTGGAACCGGCTGGGTAGATCTATTTATGGTGGAAATTATCAGTGTCGGCGTCGGCGGTGTGCTGTTTATGGCTCTTGCCATGAAGAGCGGGCTGGCGGAAAAAGTGCTTGGAAAACGCTTTGCGGCGTAGAGAAAACTCCTGCTTTCTAATCTTTTGTTCAGGCAGGGTTGGTGATATAATTAATACACTTTATGGAAACGAGACAAACGCATCAAGCCGCCCAAAAACAGCGCGGCATTAGAGGTGAAACATGAAAACGTGGAGATATAAAGATTATGACTGGCTCTTGATCGGTGCGGTCGCGCTCTTAACATTATTTGGCATCATTATGGTGTACAGCGCAAGCTTCCCGCTCGGAATGAGGGCTTATGATGATGCGGCCTTTTTTCTTAAGCGGCAGATAATGTTTTTTATTATTGGAATAGGCGTGTTTGCTTTCATGATGCATGTGCCTTATGAAAAATGGAAAAAAACAACGCCGTTATTGATAGGATTGTCCATTTTTTTACTTATGCTCGTACTTATAATAGGCAATGAAGTAAACGGGGCGAAAAGCTGGATCGGCTTTGGCCCGGTAAACATTCAGCCCGCAGAATTTGTAAAATTGAGTTTGATTATTTATCTGGCCCAGGTTTATTCCCAGAAACAAAAGTATATTGATTCGTTTATGAAGGGGGTCATGCCCCCGTTGGTCGTTGTCGCCGTGCTGCTTGGATTTATTGTGATGCAGCCTGACGTCGGGACAGCGGCAGCTCTGATGATGACAACAATCGTAATTGTCTTTTTGTCAGGAGCAAAGTTCCGGCATATGTTTATGCTCGGAGGAGTGGCTGCAGCGCTGTTTGCATACATAGCGCTGACAGAGCCCTATCGGCTGGCCCGGCTTGTATCATTTATGGACCCGTTTGCCAGTGAAGAAGCGGTCGGAGGAGGAAGCTTCCAGCTGATTCAGGGCTATATTGCGATTGCTCACGGCGGGCTGTTTGGCGTGGGCCTCGGGGAGAGCGTGCAGAAAATGAATTACCTCCCTGAGGCGCACACAGACTTTATTATTCCCATTATCGCCGAAGAGCTTGGAATTTTTGGTATTCTGCTCGTCGTAGGCCTGTTGGGTATTATCGCCTGGCGTGGCATAAAAATCGGGCTTAGTGCTAAAGGACAATTTGGCACCCTTCTTGCCTTTGGTATTGTTTTCCAGGTCCTCAGCCAGGCTGTCATTAATGCCGGGGCTGTAGCTGGCATGATGCCGATTACCGGCCTGCCATTTCCACTTCTGAGCTACGGGGGCTCTTCTTTATTAATAACGCTGGCGATGCTTGGGCTTTTGGCAAACATCTCCAGAAATAACAACCGGCTTGCCCGGGTACAGAATCAGGGGATCAATAAACCAACTTCCGCATAGTGTATGTAAAGAGACGTTGTTAACAGCAACGTCTCTTTTTCAGACTGGCAGATGGATATCTGCTTTGAGCTGTTAAAACGATAATCATAGAAATGTATTGGAGGAACAAAAATGTTAGTAGTGGGAGCCGGGAGGCTGGCGAAGCTTGTAGCAGTGAAAAGTGAACCCTCCTCCGTCTCTATGATGTACCGGGGCGGAGAAAAGTCGTGGATGACAGAAACAAAAAAACAGATTTCACGGGTGGATGAGCTGGAGCTCCCCCGTTATCCCTATATATTTTTAGCGCTGCCGCCGGCAGGCATTGAAGATTTTATTTACTGGCACGGGCCGTATCTGGCTGAAGGAACTGTGATATACATTCCGGCAACGTCGCTTTATATAGAGGATATGGAGGTGCCTGCCCATGTACGTAAGGCTGCAGCCAAATTTGCGGGCCATGCCGAAGGAGCCGCAGCCTGCCGGAAAGAAAATGTCTTTGTTGTCAGCAGCGTGAGAAGCAGTGATCGTAAATATCTCCAAAGCTGGTTGGGAAGTGCCTTTACAGTCATAGAGGGTGACGAGCAGGAAGTAGAAACAGCAAATAAGGCAGCGGTGGAAGAAACGCTGCGGATGATAGTAAATCTTGAACAACGCCTGCAGGAGCAGAACGTGTCAAAAACAGTCCAAAAGGCTGTTCTCCGTCAGATTCCGGCAGGGGTTATTGAAGCGCATATGAACGGCTCACACGGGGAATTTGCTGCGGCGATTCTCGAACAGATAAAAAGAGGTGATCAGCATGAGAACGGATAAATTACTGGCGGAATTAGGATATGGGACTCGCAAGGAAGTAAAAAAAATGCTGAAAAAGGGAGGCGTTTTTGTTGACGGGGAACCGGTGAACAACGGGGCAGTCCAGGTGGATCCTGAAGAGCAGCGGATCAGCGTATTCGGAGAGGACATTCACTATACGGAATTTGTTTATTTTCTGATGCATAAGCCATCAGGGGTCATCAGCGCCACAGAAGACAGTGTTCATGATACGGTGCTGGATATTTTAGAACAGGAGGATGCAATAAGAGAACCTTTTCCAGTGGGCCGGCTTGATATTGACACGGAAGGATTGCTTCTGTTGACTAACGACGGCAAGCTTAACCATTTTCTTACGTCACCGAAGCATGGGGTTGTAAAAATATACCGGGCGGTACTCGAACACCCTATAGAAGAAAAGAATATTGAACATTTCAAAAAGGGTGTAAAGCTTGATGACGGCTATGTTTGTAAGCCTGCAGTTCTGAGGAGAGTGCCTGATACACACCGGGAAGTATATGTGGAAGTAACTGAAGGGAAATTTCATCAGGTGAAACGGATGTTTGAGGCGGTAGGCAATGAAGTCGTTTATTTAAAAAGAGAAGCATTCGGCCAGCTGTCGCTCGACGAGGATTTACTGCCGGGGGAGTACCGGGAGTTAAATGAGGATGAAATTCAGCTGCTCCGGGATAGCGTCGGGGAAAAATCAGAGGGAGCAGGCAGCGATGAGCTGTAGACTGCTGAGTGCAGATCTGGGAACGACGTCTTTAAAAGTAATGATACTGAACGGCGGAGGTCAGGTGGAGGGCAGTGTATCAGAGCCTGTCCATACATATACCGACGGAGAGAATCACGAACAGAAGCCCACAGAATGGTGGCAGAGCTTTGGAAAAGCATGCAGGGCTCTGGAGAGCAGGGGAATCGGCCTGGACGTTGATGGAGTCGTATGCACTGGACAGATGGAGGATTTTATCCCTTTGAAAAACGGAATAGCAGAAACGGCGGTTCTTTATTCTGATATCAGAGGAAGCAAAGGATTAACAAAAAGGCATTTGTCTTCGGATGCTGTAACGGCCTTTACGGGAAACGACTGGAGAGCGACGACCCCTTTAATGAAATGGCTGGCGGACGAATTTCCAGAGCAGTGGGACCATGTACTCTTTGGTTCTAAAGATTATTTAATTTACCGTTTAACCGGCGCCTCAGTTTGTGATCCGGTAAATGGCACTGTGACAGGGATGATGAATATACATACAAGAGCCTGGGAAGAACAGCTTTGGCAGGGAAGCGGGATCACACGGAATCAGCTCCCCCGTCTTCTGGAGCCTGAAGAAGTAGCGGGCTATGTATTAAAGGAGGCTGCCAGTAAAACAGGAATACCTGCTGGAACACCTGTATACTGCGGCCTTGGAGACGGGGGCGCGGTGACTCTTGGTGCCAGTGTTCATGGGGATAACGACGAAGGATACGCGTACACAGGAACAACAGGGTGGACGGCAGTGCCCGCCGATACGCTGACCCTGTCAGAAGAAGGCAGTGTGTTTCATCTGGCTGCGCCTCAGCAAGGACGGTTTATTAAAATTATGCCCCTGATCAACATGGGAAATGTTCATCAATGGGCGGTGCATACATGGTGCGGAGGCGATTTCGAAGCTTTTGAAAAGCTGACGGCCGAACCGGATTCCATGCCCGGATCGCTCTTGTTTATCCCGTATTTAAATGGTGAAAGAAACCCGGTGATTGATGAGAAAGCCAGGGGCGCGTTCATCGGCATCGACGGCCAGGTGACGCACGGGCATATGGCGAGGGCGGTGCTTGAAGGTCTGGCTTTTTCTTTAAAGCAGACCTTTGTTCAGATTGGCACTACCTCCTCCACGCTCTTTCTTGTTGGCGGCGGCACAAAAAGCAGAGCCTTCAGGCAGACAGTGGCGGATGTGTTTCAGCGCAGCGTGCAGGTGAGTGCTGAGCAGGAGCTTCTGGCTTCATTCGGGGCAGCTGCATGCGGCTTCAGAGCTATTCATAAATGCTCCTGGAAGGACGCAGCACGGGCAATGCAGAGCGTGGGCGAAGAAGATATTATTGTCACTCCTGATGTATCAAAAAAAGAAGAATTAGAGCGAAAGGAACGTCTTTTCATCGGTGCAGCCGGAAGAATGCGGGGGCTTTTTGAGACGTGAAAAAGCGCCGGGATTTTAATTCCGGCGCGGCGCAAAGGTATAATCATTTCAGGAAGCTTTTACTTTTCGGGCAGTCGTCGTCCAGGCCCCTCTCGAAGGGCTGCTGACCAGTTCATTGTATTCGAGCACATTCAGGTCACGCTGAATCGTGCGCTGTGTAATTCCGAATTCGTCAACCAATTCCCCGGTGGTCACCGTTCCTCTCTTTTTAATATAGAGATAGATAGACTTAATACGGGTTATCATTCGGTCGGTGGACGTTCTCAAAAAACCACTCCTTAGCCAATGAATTTATGGCACTTGAAGACATGCCCGGGACTGCGCACGTAAGTAGGAATTATATTTGATGGCTTCGACTGTTTCTGCGTCAGCTGCTCTATAGGAATTTCTAAAAAAAATTCAGCAGCATGTAGGATGAGAGTATTCAAAATATTTTGTAAGCGTCCCTGTAATTTATAGTTTATACTATTTATTTATATATCGCAAAATTTTTATCGGAAAAACACCCGGTTCATCCGTGAATAAAAATAAAAACCGAATGAAATTTATGCAAAAATTAATATTGTACGTATTTGCGCTAAAAAAAGCAGAACGATTGATGAGAATGCCTGCTTTATTTCACAGAAAATCAAATGTAAAAATTATGTAAAAAAAGACGCCTATTTGTGTAAAGGCGCCTTGAGAAAAGATTTTTTATTCGTCAAACCGGAAAAGATCCGTGGATAAATACCGTTCGCCCGTATCACAGGCAATGGCAATGACAACCTGATCCGGAGACATCTGTTTGGCTGTTTCCATGGCAGCAAAGCAGGCAGCACCGGAAGAAGGGCCGACTAAAATGCCTTCCTGACCGGCAAGAGCTCTTGTAGTTTTATAGGCATCTTCATCGGTAATTTTGTAAATATGGTCGTATATATCCTGATTCAAAATTGGTGGAATAAACCCGGGGCTTGTGCCGACCAGCTTATGGGGACCGGGTTTTCCGCCGGAAAGAACCGGGGAACCAAACGGTTCCACGACGTGAATTTGAATGTTAGGGTAGATTTCTTTTAATTTTTCCCCGGTTCCTGTGACAGTGCCTCCAGTACCTGATGCGGCAACAAAGCCAGCCAGTGGTTTGCCGATTTCTTTCATCGCTTCTTCAATTTCAAGTGCCGTGCTTTCCCGGTGGGCATCCGAATTGGCTTCGTTTTCAAACTGCATAGGCATGAAGCTGTCGGCTATTGTCTCTACAAGCTCATGGGCCCGGGAAATAGCCCCAGGCATCTTTTTATCACCAGGCGTAAGTTCTACTTCTGCTCCGTATGCCTTCAGCAGATTGATCCTTTCCTGGGACATTGTGTCCGGCATAACCAGTATTGCCCGGTAGCCCCGGGCAGCGGCATTCATAGCGAGGCCGATGCCGGTGTTTCCTGAAGTCGGTTCTATAATAGTGGTATTTTCGTTGATTTTCCCTTCTGCTTCGGCCTGCTTCAGCATATTTTTTGCGGCCCGGTCCTTCACGCTGCCACTGGGATTCTGGAATTCAAGCTTCAAGTATACATCCGCTCCTCCGGCTTCCGGAAGGCGGTTTAGTTTAACCAAAGGCGTATCGCCGACTAGTTCTGACATATTATTTGCTACACGCATGACTGTTACACATCCTTTTTCTATCATTCATTCGTATATTCTAACATATTTACAGCGCTTATTCGTTTATAACAGCTTTGAGGCAAGGAAGGGAGAGAAATCAATGGATAATCATTATTTTCTTGGTCTGCCGGTTCCAAAGGAGGCGAGATCCGTCTGGGCGGATTGGATTTCACAGGTGAAAAACGAGCTTCCCTTTAAGCAGTGGGTACACCCGCAGGATTTTCATATTACGCTCCACTTTTTTGGCCGGCTTTCCCCGGAACAGGTGAATGTTATCGAAAAAAAGATGAAGGAAGTGAAATTAACGCACCAGCCAAAACTTCGTCTCGACGGAGTTGACTCCTTCGGTCCAAAAGGACGGGAGAGCGTTCTGTATACAAGGGTGCATGCAGAAGAGGGCCTGTTTTCGTTATATGAAGAATGGAAAGCTCAATTGAATGAGATGGGAATGAAGACCGAGCAGCGCCCGTACCGCCCTCATATGACTCTGGCAAAAAAGCGGGTGAAGGAGCGCCCGCTTGCATGGCCTTTTGTGCCACTTCCAGAAGCAATATTTTTTCAGGCGGCTCACCTGCATCTTTATCGCATTCATCCAGGACGGAGTGTAAAATATGAAACGGTGCATTGGTCGGAATTGACTTAGTAAAAGAGGGGAAATATGCGTTTAGTTAGAATTGTAATCCACATAGCAGTTTTGTATGTATTTTACTGGGTGGGCACTTGGGTCCAGGATATGCTGCAGCTTCCGGTCCCGGGAAGTATTATCGGCATGCTGCTTTTGCTTGCAGTTTTTGTTTTTACAGCGGCAACACCAAAATGGCTTCAGGATGGATCCGGGCTGCTTCTTGGAAATATGCCGCTGCTGTTTTTGCCGGTTACTGCCGGGCTGATAGTACACGGAGAACTATTTTCACTGCTTGGAGCCGTGCTGATAACCGCTGTGTTTATCAGTACGCTGCTTGTGATGGGAACGGGCTCATGGGTGACTCAGCATTTATTGAAAAGAGGGGAGAGGTATCGTGAGTGAATGGGCAATAGCAGCAGCGGCCATTGCTGGTACGATAGCAGTATACGCTGCTTCCAAAAAGGCGTACCGGCGGCTTCCCGTTCCGCTGATGCTTCCAATCGTTACCGGCACCATTGTTATCATATTATTTTTATTGGTTTCCGGCATTCCATACAGTGTCTACATGAACGGCGGCCAGTGGATAGAATCGCTGCTCGGACCGGCAGTGGTGGCGCTGGCCTGTCCGCTTTATGAACAAAGGCACCTGTTAAAACGGTATCTGCTTCCAATCCTCAGTGGAATTGGGACAGGGGCAGTTATAGGTGTTGTTTCCGGGCTGGTGTTTACAGCAGTTGCTGGTGCGTCTAAAGAATGGACAGCAGCGGTGCTGCCTAAATCGGTAACGACCCCGGTAGCAATGGACATCACAACGACGCTCGGTGGCGATGCACCTTTAGCAGCAATGTTTGTTATGGTAGCGGGTATTGGCGGGGTAGTTGTTCATGCCAGGGTGATGAATGTGGCTGGCGTGACAGATCCGGTCGCAAAGGGAATAGGTATGGGCAGTGCAGCTCATGCCATAGGAACGGCCAAGTCGCTTGAAAACAGTGAAACGGAAGGGGCTGTCAGCTCGGTAGCTATGACAGTCAGCGCTGTCATTGTTGCCTTTTTGGCTCCATTGGCAGGGAATTTATTCCTTTAACGTGAATAATGCGCAGACAATGACGATATTATAATAAAAGCGGAATTTCGCAGCTTTTTGCGCAGACACTGTGAAAATGCTGCGTTGGGGGAGAAGGGAGAGTTGAATGGCTCAATTAATAAAAATGAAAGATTACGCTTCGCGTTATGAACATCATTTTCTTCATCAAAATGCGGAATTTTTATCTGCGAAGCAGGCTTACTGGCAGCGGATGAAAACAGATTGGATGATCGCAAACAAATCGGGACCGAAGGCACCGGAGGATGAACCGCTGGAGAAAAACAGCCGGATGGGAAAAGCAGTGAACCGGTTAAAATGGTGGAAGCATGAAGAGGAAGAAGAGGTGGAAATAACCGAGAGTGATGCCTATTTATTTTTTAAAGGGAAAACGCTCGAAGAACTAAAGGATATTTTTTACGATAACTGGTTTTTAACCCAATTGGAATGGGCGTCCTCCACCGTTTCTGAAATTTCGATGATGGATCCGAAATTAAAATATGACTATCGTCTTCGCACCCTGCTCCGGGAGCTCCCCGATACGTATTTTGTTATGTATTATCCGGTATTTCATACAAAGCAGACAACAATGGAGGGCGCCATTACCATCGTCGGCCCTGTGGGAATAGACGTTATCCACATTTTAGAAGGCACGATGTACAGCGTATTCGAGCCAGCGGACAGCAGATTCTGGAAGGAATATGTGAACCAGAAGCAGCATACTTTTGTCAGCCCGGTGCTGGCATTAAAAAGAACAATGAATGTAGTAGAAGCTGTATTAAAAAAAGCGGGGACAACCTTCCCCGCTCAGGCGACGGTTGTTTCTCCCGCTTCGATCATTGATAACCGTGAAATTTTATATGCCCATACAGCAGACAAACGCGAATACAAACGGTGGATGGAAAAACGCATCACCAATCCATCCCCGGTGAAAAACCGGCAGCTGTTTTCTGCTGAAGCGCTTATGGAGCAGACGGCGACGGTTTCTGTACTCCGCAGCGAAATCTACTCTCCGGACGGGTACGGCGAATAAAGGGTACTATAGAAAAACAATCGTTTTATTGTCATCGACAATAACACGGTCTTCTGCATGCCAGGTAACGGCCCTTGCCAGCGCAATTTTTTCAGCGTTGCGCCCGGTAACTTTTAAATCATTGGCGTTGTACTGGTGATTAACCCGAAGCACGTCCTGCTCAATAATCGGTCCTTCATCCAGGTCATTGGTCACGTAATGGGCCGTAGCACCGATTAGCTTCACCCCGCGCTCGAAAGCCTGCCTGTAAGGATTAGCTCCGATAAAGGCCGGGAGAAATGAGTGGTGAATATTAATGATTTTTGCGGGGTAGTGAGCAACAAAATCCGGCGACAATATTTGCATATACCGGGCCAGGACAAGAAAGTCAATCGGGTACTGCTCCAGTGTACGCAGTATTTTATTTTCTGCTTCCGGCTTGGCGTTTTTTTCTATCGGTATATGATAAAAAGGAATTTCATAGCTTTCCACTACATTTTTCAGCGTCGTATGGTTACTGATAACGCAGCTGATATGAATAGGCAGTTCCCCTGAACGCCATCTCCATAATAATTCTGTTAAACAATGATCTTCCTTTGAGATGAAAATCGCAACACTTTTTTTGCGGTCTTCGCGCTCTAACGACCATTCCATGCCGAAATGCTCAGCAATAGGAAGAAATTCTTCTTTTACCTGATAAAATTTGTCCGGGAACGAAGAGATGGAAAAGACAATTCTCATAAAAAAACGTCCGCCTTCCGGATCGTTTGTATGCTGTGCAGAATGAATAATATTGGCACCATGCTGGTGCAGAAAATCAGAAATAGCGGCTACGATTCCCGGCTGGTCCGGGCATGTAATCAGCAGCCGGCCATTACCGGACGAGCGGTCTGGCATAGTAATGTCCTCCTTCAGATAAGCAGTTGCCCTGTAATAATGAACGGAATTACTATACCACTCTGAATGATGGAAAAAAAGGGTAAGCTACGAAGATGGCTGAAATGGAAGATACTCGGAAAAATAGGAGCTGAGAGCTCGGTCACAAGCATTTTGGTCGATTGACTTATAAATTCAATGTTTGCTATTATTAAGAACGATTCGCTGTAAAATTAAAAACGTAAACAGAAACACTTTTACCCGCACGAGAAGTAGAGGAGATCATTTCATAGAGGGTATTTTATACATACAATTAAATAAAACAAGACAAGCATGGGAATAAAATATTGTTAAAAAGGATCGGCTATGAAATATTCAGACCACTATGACAGATCGAAGGTGAAAGTATTGGAACTGCTGATGGGAGACGGATGGACGATTGAACCAGCCGGTGGCTCTTCAGGAGAAGCGTACCTCGCGCGTGCCGGGGAACAAGTGTTATTTCTGAAAAGAAATTCTTCTCCATTTCTTGCTGTGCTTTCGGCAGAAGGAATAGTGCCTAAGCTGCTTTGGACAAAGCGCCAGGCTAACGGTGACGTAATTACCGCTCAGCGCTGGGTTGACGGCCGTGAATTAACAGGCGGTGATATGGATAATACACGGGTGGCCCAGCTGTTATCAAAAATTCATTCGTCGAGCGAACTGCTGGACATGTTTATGAGAATAGGAAACCATGCCCGCACGCCGGAAGCAACAATCGCTGTATTAAAAGAGCAGCAGGAGCAGCTTCCCTATATTACGACTTCAATGGCAGGTGCTCTTGAAGAGCTTGCAGGGACCTCCGGTGAAGTCCAGCCTCCCCGTCTCGTTGTCTGTCACGGTGATATGAACCATAATAATTGGATGTTTGATGCCAACGGGGATTTGTACTTAGTGGACTGGGACAATGCCACAGTCAGCGACCCAGCTCTTGATTTGGCTCTGATTTTGTATGAATATATTCCAAGAGAAGAATGGGACGGCTGGCTGCAGGGATACGGTCTTTCCTTAACTTCCCACTTACTAAGGCGGATGCGCTGGCAGATTATCAGCCACCTGCTTGATCACGCCCAGCAGGCAATGCTTACGAACCGGATAAAAGAAGCAGAGTTTTATAAAAAACAGCTTGAAGCAGTGTTGGACCGGGACTCATTGCAAATATAAAAATCCGCTGGAACGTCACTGCGTTTTCAGCGGATTTTGTATGTTAAATATATAGTTATTATATGAAGAAAGAGGGAAAAGTACGATGAGACTCCGTCATAAGCCTTGGGCTCACGAGTTTTTACAGGAACACCCGGAGCTGGTGGTCACAAAAGCGGAACAGGTGAATAAAAACTGGAAAAAAAGGTTTGGAAATGACCAGCCTGTCCATTTGGAAGTAGGTACAGGCAAAGGTAAATACTTAAGTGATAATAGTATCAAGCATCCGGACATTAATTTTATCGGAATGGAAATGTATGAAAGTGTTCTTGCGACAGGGGTCCAGCGTGCTTTATTCAAGCAGCCGGAAAATCTTGCTTTCATACACGGGGATGTGCGCCATTTAATGGAATATTTTGAGCCTTCTTCCGTGGAAACTCTTTATATTAACTTTACCGATCCCTGGCCGAAAAAGCGCCATGAAAAGCGCCGGCTGACGCATCCTGATTTTCTGGAGTTATATAAACAGATTCTGGTGCCCGGGGGCACGGTGCAGATGAAAACTGACAATCAGGGGCTGTTTGAATATTCCCTTTCCTCTCTTTCCACCTTCGGTTTTGCTTTGAGAAAAGTGCGTCTTCACCTCCATGAAAGTGAAGAAGCAAAAGGAAATGTGATGACAGAATATGAAGAGAAATTTTATGCGAAGGGAGAGCCTATTTACTTTACAGAAGCGGTAAGGCCGTAATGCGGGTGATAGGCGCTTTCTTTTAGGAAAAGGAGGCACTGCTGTCATGAATCAGTTAACCATTGGTAATTATACAATTACATGGCTTGAAGGCGGAGTGACCAACATGGATGGGGGAGCTGTGTTCGGGGTGGTCCCAAAACCCCTCTGGTCCAAAAAATATCCGGTGAATGATAACAATCAGGTGCCGATGCCGACCGATCCGCTGCTTATTCAGGGCGAGGGCAGAAACATACTGGTTGATGCTGGCCTCGGAAATGGCCGGCTCAGCAAAAAGCAGCAGCGGAACTACGGCGTAACGGAAGAATCCAATGTTGAGCAGAGCTTGAGGGATATGAACCTTTACGCCTCGGATATTGATGCTGTATTGATGACGCACATGCACTTTGATCATGCTTCGGGGCTTGCCCGTGAGGAACAGGGACAGAGTGTTCCGGTGTTTCGAAATGCTGTCATTCATGTATCGGAAACGGAGTGGGAGGAAATGAAAAATCCAAACATCCGTTCAGAAAATACGTACTGGGAAAAGAACTGGAAGCCGGTAGCCCACCAGGTGGAGACGTTTGAGTCAGAGCTTCAGCTTACCGAAAATATACGGATGGTTCATACGGGCGGCCACAGCGCCGGAATGAGCATTATCCTGATTGAAGATGAAAGCAGCACGCTGATTCATATGGCCGATAATATGCCGACGCATGCCCATCAGAATGTTCTCTGGGTGACGGCTTATGATGACTACCCGATGGATTCGGTGTATATGAAAGAACACTACATGAACTGGGGCTGCCAGCGTCATGCATGGTTTACGTTCTACCACGATGAACTGTATCGTGCTTTGAAGTTTAACCCCTCGGGAGAAGTGGTTGAAGCAGTAACCCGGGAAAAGCTGAATAACAGCTGATAACATTTATATACCTTCGCGCACGTCTCTGAAAAAAGGGACGTGCTTTTTTGTGCTGAAATACAGGACAACACCAAAAGCATAAAATGTCATTTTCAATCAAAAAACAAAAATAATTGATTGTTTTTGAATAAAATTGATTGATTATGATTAAGTAAGCGTGTACAATGAAGTTAATCAAACAAACAGACGCAGAAAACGATCAAAGCTTTCGCATATGTCTGTTGCTTTTACGGCGGAGCCGGAGAGGAGAGAGAATAGAATGCTTCACACGGAGCGCAGGGAAACAATCATCGAGATTTTAAAAACTAAAGATACTGCCTCCATTCATGAGCTGGTGGAATTAACCGGTGCTTCAGAAGCAACAGTTCGAAGAGACTTATCCAAACTGGAATCTGATGAGCAGATTAAACGGATACACGGAGGAGCTTCTCTCTCCAGGCGCCGCCGAAATGAGCCGACTATCGCAGAAAAGAGCAGCGTAAACCAGTGGGAAAAGAAAAAGATTGCAGAGGCTGCAGCATCCCTGCTTGAACCTGGCGAGTGCCTTTTTTTAGACGCCGGGACGACGACCCTGGAGATGATTCCTTATTTGGCGGACCGGGATCTTGTCGTAGTGACCAATGGTATTCCGCATGTGCCGCTTTTGCTTGAAAGAGGCATTGAAACGTACGTTATCGGAGGCAAAGGCAAGCAGGGAACAGGGGCACTGGTAGGAATTAAAGCTATAGAAGCACTAAAGGAATTTTGTTTTGACGCCTGCTTTCTAGGCATTAATGGCGTACATCCCGTTCACGGGTATACAACCCCGGATCCGGATGAAGCAGTGGTTAAACGGACAGCGCTCGACCTTGCGGAAAGGAGCTACGTGCTGGCAGATCATTCGAAGATTGGTTCCATTACGTTTGCAAACATTGGTGAACTTGCTTTAGCGGAAGTGATTACGTCGGACAGACTGCGGGACGATGAACGGACAAACTTGAAGAAATACACAGATGTGAAGGTCGTGAGTACATGATATGCACAGTAACGCTGAACCCGGCGATTGATTACGTGATAGAGCTGGAAGAGTTTATTCCGGGCAGTATCCACCGCTCGAAAAATGATTTGAAATATCCGGGGGGCAAAGGTATTAACGTTTCGAGAGTGCTGCAAAGACTCGGACAACAGTCTACTGCATTGGGTTTTGTAGGCGGCTTTACCGGCCGTTATATTGAAGAAAGCCTGGATAACGAAAATATCCAAACAGATTTTGTGCAGGTGGAAGAGGACACAAGAATTAATGTTAAAATTCGCGGCGGTCAGGAATCAGAAATTAACGGGGCTTCCCCGGGCGTCTCGCGCGAAGATGTGGAAGCGCTGTATCAGAAGCTGGATGTGCTTACGCAGGAAGACGAATTAATACTCGCGGGCAGCGTGCCTTCTTCTCTTTCTCACAGCATTTATCTGGACATGATGGAGCGGGTGAAAAATAAAGGAGTCCGGGTATATTTGGACACGAGCGGAGAAGCGCTCGGCGAGGCATTGAAAGGCCGTCCTTATTTCGTTAAGCCGAACCATCTTGAACTGGCAGAATTGTACGAAGTGGAAGTAAACAGCGTAGAAGACGCTGCGGTATATGGCCGAAAGCTTCTGGAGGATTTTGATATTGAACACGTGGTTATCTCGATGGCAGGAGAAGGAGCGGTATATATTAATAAATCGCAAACCCTCCATGCTTCCGTGCCAAAACAAAAAGCCGTGAATTCCGTTGGAGCAGGGGATTCCCTGGTTGCTGGATTCGCTGCCGGAATTACGGAACGTCTGGCTCCGGATCAGGTGCTGAACAAAGCAGTAGCTTCCGGAAGCGCTACCGCGTTTTCGGAAACATTCTGTACGAAAGAAGAAGTAGAAGAGCTAAGTCAGAAAATAACTATTCGTTCGCTGGAGAGCGAAGAAACCAATCAAGCTTAAAGGGGTGAGCAGAATGAAAATTACAGATCTATTAAAAAGAGATACCGTGCTGCTTTCGCTGTCTTCGACAGACAAAGCCGGAGTGATTGATGAACTGGTAAACAAGCTTGACACTGCCGGCCGCTTAAATGACCGACAGGCTTTTAAGGAAGCGATTGAAAAAAGAGAATCAGAGAGCTCAACCGGTATCGGCGAAGGCATCGCTATTCCTCACGCAAAGACAGGCGCTGTAGATACACCGGCCATTGCATTCGGCCGTTCCCAGGAAGGCGCAGATTATGAATCACTGGACGGCCAGCCGGCACATCTGTTTTTCATGATTGCAGCGACAGAAGGAGCGAACGAAGCACATTTAACTACATTGTCCCGTTTATCTACGCTGCTGATGGATGAAAACTTCCGCCAGGATCTCTTGAATGCAGAATCCGAAGACGAGATTATGGCGGCTGTGGACGCAAAAGAACGAGACAAGCTTGGAAGCGATGAGGAAGAAGAGACAGAAGCTTCTTCAGCCCAGGCTGCCGGAGACAGCAGCACACCAAGAATTCTTGCAGTAACCGGCTGCCCGACGGGTATCGCCCACACGTATATGGCAGCAGATGCGCTTAAGGATAAGGCAAAGGAGCTTGGTGTTTCCATTAAAGTGGAAACGAACGGATCCGGTGGGGTTAAAAACCGCCTCACCTCTGAAGAAATTGCAAATGCGGAAGCAATTATCGTAGCCTCTGATACAAAAATTGAAATGGAACGCTTTGACGGCAAACCGCTTTTATCCACGAAGGTAACGGATGGAATCCGTAAACCGGAGCAGCTGATCAACCAGGCTGCGAACGGTGAATTTTCGAGATACCGGGGCTCTGGAAGAAGCTCTTCGTCGGATGACGAACCGGCTTCCACCGGCGGTGGAGGCGGTGCAAAAGCCGTTGGTAATGCTATTTACCGCCACCTGATGAACGGGGTTTCGAACATGCTGCCATTCGTTATCGGCGGCGGGATTCTTATCGCACTTTCTTTCTTCTGGGGAATTAACTCGGCGGATCCTGAAAGTGACCAGTTTAATGGATTTGCCCAGGCCCTGAATGCGATAGGCGGCCAATATGCCTTTGGGTTATTTGTAGCAGTGCTTGCCGGCTTTATCGGTATGAGCATCGCAGACCGTCCTGGCTTTATGCCGGCAATGATTGGTGGCTTCATGTCGACTCAGGGCATTCCGGGAGCTGAGAACGCCACAGCCGGTTTCCTTGGCGGTATTATTGCCGGTTTCCTCGGCGGGTATGTTGCTCTTGGTGTGAAGAAGGCTATGTCTGGACTTCCACAGGTACTTGATGGAATTAAAACGATTCTATTTTATCCAGTAATAAACATTTTGATCACTGGTCTTCTGATGTATTATGTGTTTATTACACCAGTTGCTTTCCTGAATACAGCTCTTCAGGACTGGATCACAGGCCTTGGTACAAGCAACCTGGTACTGCTTGGAATCCTGCTTGGCGGCATGATGGCAATCGATATGGGCGGACCGTTCAATAAAGCGGCCTTCACTGTCGGTGTAGCCTTAATCGGACAGGGTATTTATGCCCCGCACGCAGCAGTAATGGCTGGTGGAATGGTGCCTCCGCTTGGTATTGCGCTTGCGGTCACGTTCTTTAAGAACCGTTTTCCGAAAGAGCAGCGTTCGGCTGGGTATACAAACTATGCACTCGGGTCATTTTTCATTACAGAGGGTGCTATTCCATTTGCGGCCTCGGACCCTCTCCGGGTGATTCCTTCCATCGTTACTGGCTCTGCAGTAGCAGGCGGTCTGGCCATGTTCTTTAACGTGGAACTGCTTGCCCCGCACGGAGGATTTCTCGTATTCTTCCTGAATGCTGTCCAGGGCGGCGGGGTTTTCCTATACTTCCTCGCGATTCTTATTGGATCACTCGTGACCATGGTTATGCTGGCGATTTTGAAGAAACCGCTGGAGCAGTCGAAAAACGAAGTACAGGATTACAAGGACTCCAAAGAGAAAAAAGAAGCATCGTAATTAATACAAAAGAGAGGCTGCTACCTACGCAGCCTCTCTTTTGTTTCGATGGAAATAAAAAGCCCCGGCCCTTTTTGAAGGGCCCGGGGCTATGTTGAATTAAGAGCTCAATTCTAAAATAGTACCAGTTTCAGCATCAACAATAAAGTCTAATTGACGGGTCTCTCCCTGATTGGTGCTTGAAAGGCCGCCGCGGTAAACTTTGTACTCCAGATCGTCTTTTTTATACGTTTCCGGCGTCATATGGATCCAGGAGCCGTTGACTGGAAGGTGATCCTGTACGTTTTCCTTTACTGTCTTCAGCGCCTTTTCCGGGGAAATTTCATCTTTCTTAGTGAACTGCTTAACCAAAATCCCCAAAGCAACTCCAAGACCTACTCCAATAAGAATATTCTTTGTACTCATTATTATGTCCCTGCCTTTCCATTTCTTATTTAATCAGTATACCGCAAATAATGCGTATATCCAAATACATACCCGTTTTCAATAGTGGTAAAAACGTGACTCGTCCGATAAAATGAAAATTAGGCAGAGCCTGATAATCGAAAGGGGTATTTTATGAAGCAGCAAACACTCGATATGTTTAAGTATCTAACAGAGACACCGGCGGTCCCGGGATTTGAACACCAGATTCGTACATATATGAAAAAAGAGCTTGAACCGGTAAGTGATGAAATTGTACAGGACCGACTCGGTAGTTTATTTGGAGTGAAGCGCAGTGGGCAGGAAGGGCCGAAGGTTATGGTAGCCGGCCATATGGATGAAGTTGGTTTTATGGTCAAATCCATTGATGAAAACGGAATGATCCGGTTCCAAACGCTTGGCGGCTGGTGGAGCCAGGTTCTGCTTGCGCAGCGTGTTCAGGTTTATACAGAGGAAGGAAGTGTGCCGGGGGTGATTGGCTCCACACCACCGCACCTGCTTGAACCGGCGCAGCGTGAAAAGCCTATGCCGTTAAATCAAATGTTTATCGATATTGGAGCCGACAGCCGTGAGCATGCAGAGCAACTCGGCGTCCGCCCGGGAATGCCGGTGTCTCCGGTGTGCCCATTCACCCCGATGGCGGATGAGAAAAAAATTATGGCGAAAGCCTGGGATAATCGGTACGGAGTCGGGCTCGCACTCGAACTGATGAAGGAAGTTTATGATGAAAACCTTCCGAACACGCTCTATGCAGGTGCTACAGTGCAGGAGGAAGTAGGACTTCGCGGAGGACAGACAGCCGCCCAAATGATTCAGCCGGATATTTTTTATGCGTTGGACGCAAGTCCGGCGAACGATTCCACAGGAGGTAAGGATGCCTTCGGCCAGCTGGGCAAGGGAGCACTGCTGCGCATATTTGACCAGACGATGATTACTCACCGCGGTATGAGGGACTTTGTTCTCGATACAGCAGAAAGTAACAGCATTCCTTACCAGTACTTTATTTCCCAGGGAGGCACGGATGCCGGGCGGGTGCATATGGCCAATGAAGGTATTCCGTCTGCCGTTATCGGTGTCTGCTCCCGCTATATTCACACCTCTGCTTCACTGCTGCACGTGGATGATTACGCTGCAGCAAAAGAGCTGCTGACGAAGCTCGTGCGGACTACAGACCAGCAGGCCCTTGATATGATTCATAAAGGAGTCTGAAGTTGAAAAGGGCTATGGTGGGATCAGAAAATGCTGTAAAGGTGGCGGCTGTCCGCCAGGTGTTGAGCCCGGACTTTTCTGTGGCGGGTGTTTCCACTGTTTCAGGAGTAAGTGACCAGCCATTTTCTGATCAGGAAACAAGAGAAGGTGCTGTGAACCGGGCAAGGTATGCACAAAAAAACGCTGATCTGGGCATAGGACTTGAAGGCGGCGTGCAGCCCGAAGGAAAGGATGTATATTTGTGCAGCTGGGGGGCACTTACGGATGGAAGTGGTATATGGACAGCAGGCGGGGCCCGTATACTGCTTCCGGAACGTATTGCTGCTATGCTTCATGATGGAGTGGAATTGAAAACGGCAGTGGACTACTATACGCAGCTGGAAAATGTTCATCAAAATGAAGGAGCTATCGGTATTTTAACCGCCGGGCAGGTAGACCGGACTGCCCTATTTCATCACATCGTCTCTCTGCTTTACGGACAGTGGATATATCAAACTGGGCGCCGGCTTTAGACGGCGCCTTTTCATTAAATTAAAATATGGTTACAATGGGAAAAAAGAAAAGGAGAGAGTGGATGCGTTCATTTTTTTTGAAAAAGGGTGTAAACTTAAGTGTAAAGACATATGGAATTACAGCATTGAGTTATATGGCGCTTGGCCTGTTTGCGTCATTAATTATCGGTTTAATTATTCAGACAATCGGTCAGCAGCTCGGTGTTGCTTTTTTTGATAACATGGGTACACTTGCGATTTCATTAATGGGGCCGGCGATTGGTGTAGCAGTGGCATATGGCCTGCAGGCGCCGCCACTGGTTGTTTTTTCTGCCGTAGCTACGGGGGCTGCCGGCGCGGAGCTCGGAGGCCCGGCAGGTGCTTTCATCGCAGCTCTCGTTTCAGTGGAGCTGGGTAAGCTGATATCTAAAGAGACACGTCTTGATATTATTGTAACGCCGCTTGTGACGATTATTGCCGGCTATGGAATAGCACAGCTTCTCGGCCCGGGCATTCAGGCATTTATGACAGGTTTTGGAGATTTAATTGTATGGGCCACAGAACGGCAGCCGCTTATTATGGGCATTTTAGTTGCCGGACTTATGGGACTTGCCCTGACAGCGCCGATCTCAAGTGCCGCTATTGCCATCATCCTTGATCTGAACGGTATTGCCGCCGGGGCAGCGACTGTTGGATGTGCAGCACAGATGGTTGGTTTTGCAGCCAGCAGCTTTCGGGAAAATAAATTTTCGGGCCTGGCCGCTCTGGGTATTGGTACATCTATGCTTCAGGTTCCAAACGTTGTGAGACGGCCGCTCATTCTGATTCCACCGACGGTTGCCGGTATGGCCGTTGCCCCTTTTTCCACGATGATCTTTATGATGGAAAATAATGCAGCAGGCGCCGGTATGGGAACGAGCGGCCTGGTTGGCCAGATTATGACCTTCCAGACGATGGGTTTTTCCTTTGAGGTACTTGGTGCAGTACTTCTTCTTCATATCGTTGCTCCCGCATTGATCAGTCTCGGTTTGTCAGAGTGGATGCGCAAACGAAATTGGATTAGAATGGGGGATATGAAGATACGGGAGGGGTAACCTTTTCTGTATGGATTAATTTAAGGGAGGCAAAACAATGGAAAATTTAACTACACAGGAATCCTTCAATAAAGCTATTGATAATGGGAATACAGTGATTATGTTCTCAGCCGGATGGTGCCCGGACTGCACGTATATTGATCCGGCGATGCCGGAAATCGAACAGCAGTATGATCAGTTCAGCTTCTACAAAGCGGACCGTGACGAGCTTATGGATGTATGCATTGATTACGGAGTGATGGGCATACCTAGTTTTCTTGCTTTTCATAACGGAGAAGAGGTGCACCGTTTCGTAAGTAAGCAGCGGAAGACGCCGGAAGAAGTCCAGCATTTCCTGAATGAATCACTGGAAAAAGTCAACGCCGGTTCATAAAGATGAAAAAGACTGTCCCTAAAAATGGGACAGTCTTTTTTTGCCAGTAAGCACGAGTGTGGGAGTACACCTCTGCTCATGTTACGATAGAATTAAGAATGTTCAAGAGGAGCGATAAGAATGGAAGTACGAAAGCTACAGCGCATACTGCGGGAACGACTGAAAGACGACAATTCCCGTACGTTTAAATATGATGATGAACAAAGCTCACTGCGGGTCGAGCACAAGCAGTTGAAAACCGGAGTTGATCTGGATTTAAGCAAATGGGCAGCAAAATATGAACGTGAAGGAGAAAAGGCTGTGGAAGAGGTCGTGCATTATATAGATACCTCGTTTCGAGCCATGGAACGTGATGTTTCACTTTCCGGACAGGAGCAATATATTTATCCGGTAATACGTTCGACTTCTTTTCCAACCGAAACGAAGGACGGGAAGGAGCTCGTATGGGACGATCATACAGCGGAAACAAGAATTTTTTACGCCCTTGATATGGGAGAAGCATATTCCTTGATTGAACAGGAGACGCTCGAAGCCGAAAAGGTAGAAACGGAAAGCATCCGCCGGGCTGCCCGCAATAATGTGAAAAAGCTGGAAGTGCCGATGAAAAAGGATACGGTTGCCGGAAACACGTTTTATTTTATTAATACCAATGACGGCTATGACGCAAGCCGCATATTAAACGAAGCTTTACTGCAGAGTATAGCTGAAGATGTGCAGGGTGATATGGCAGTAGCAGTGCCTCATAACGACGTCTTTATTATTGCAGATATCACAAACGATAACGGATACGATGTGCTTGGACAGATGGCTTTCCGCTTTTTTAATGACGGCCGGGTGCCGATTACGGCTCTTCCGTTTATGTATGAAAACGGAGAATTCGAACCGATCTTTATTTTGGCTAGAAAACGCCCTAAAACCTGATTCGCGGGAGCGTTCAAGCTGTGATACAATAAAAGTTAAGTTAGCGAAAAGGAGCCTCAACGAATGAATATTTTTTATAATCCAAAAGGAATTGGGGATGTACTTCTCATCTCTTTAAAACCGATAAACTCAAAACAGCGTGAAACGGTAAGACACGGAGATGTGGCCGTGCTTACGCATTCTACAACCAAAGAAACAGCAGGCTACCATATTTTTAATGCCTCCTCCTACGGTGAAATTACAGGAACGGGCAGAATAGCAGCGGATGCAGGTCATATCCAACTCGTTAATAAAGCCCTAAAAGAAAACAATATAGACAGTTCGCTTGAAGTACCGACCCAGTCCGAATTTGTGGTGGGTTATGTGACGGAGAAAAAACAGCATCCGGATGCAGACAAATTGAGCGTCTGTCAGGTGGACACAGGAGCAGATACGCTTCAAATTGTCTGCGGGGCACCGAACGTGGATAAAGGACAAAAGGTAGCTGTAGCAGTACCAGGGGCAGTTATGCCCTCAGGGATGAAAATTAAAAAATCGAAGCTCCGTGGTGTGACTTCTACCGGCATGATCTGCTCTGTATCTGAGCTTGCCCTGCCGGAAAAGCAGACAGAAAAAGGTATCCTCGTTCTCGGTGATGCGTATGAGACAGGAGAGGACTTTTATAAGCAGTATCACGAACGCCCGGTTTCGGCCTCCGTGTAGTAAGTGAATGAAAAACCGCTAGTCGTGCTAGGGGTTTTTCTTGTGCAGGTACAAAAAGTAAACTTAAAAAGGTCCGGTAAGAAAAGGAGGGGTTGAAAATGCCGTCATCCTTTCAACAATGGATGAAAAGAATGCAGCATTTTCTTTTTAACGATGAAGAACAGCCAGAAGACAACAACCGTGAAAGTCGTGTAAAGCGCTCCGGAGAGGATCCGCCTCCATACATAGCGAGAATGACGTATCAGGAATCTGAGCCGGTGAAGATGTTTAATGTTTATCCCAAAAGCTATGAGGAAGCACAAAAACAAAAGGGCAGCGCGCGGGCTCCTGAGCGGCCGAGCGCAGCAAAGCTTTCGGGCACTCCTGCCGAACCGCACACCTCCTCCAGTTACAGCCATGGCGAAGCAGAACAGGAACGCAGTGGGAAAAGCTCTAAACGATCTGTTTCCAGAGAGGAAAAAAAGGCTGAACCAGAGAATTCCGGCTATTTCCGGGGGAAAAACTTTGAAGCAGGCAGTATCCCTTCCCCTATCTTTGGGTATCAGCAGGCCGAGCTGCATCCGGGTAATTTAAGAGATCCGGAGGCGGAAGAAAGAAAGGAAACATCCGTGCAGGAACAGATTCGGGAGGATATCGCTTTCCTGAATTCAATCCGTACGGGAGCGAGAAGACCTTCATCCGTAACGAAGCAGGTTGAGGAGAAAGAGGCCAGTCGAAAACGCCGGGCTCCTTCTATTCTGCAGGAAGACACCGACCGCTTTATGGAAATCAGCAGGGCGCAAAGAAGCGGGAAATGGGACACTGCAGAGAAAGACCAGCAAGCAGAGAACAGTACGCCGGAGGATGAACCTGAGTCAGAAGAAAAAAAGGATCCTGAACTGTTTCCCTCAGGTACTGCGTTTGAAATAGAACCGGAGGAAGCAGCGGATAAAGAGCCCGTCGAAGCAGAGGTTCCGGAAAAAGATCAGGAGTCTCAGGCGGTCTCTATTCCATGGGAAGAAGAAAAAACTCCAGATGCCATTGTAGAGGATGTGCAGGAAATAAGGCCGGCAGCAGTAGAAAATAGTCCGGGGCCAGCTCCGGAAAAAAACGAACTGCCCGCGGGCAGAAGCGAAACGAAAACAGAAGAACCAACAGCTGCTTCACCTTCGTCAGTGAAAGAAAGGCCGGCAGCAGCACCGGTGAAAAAACAAACCGGCAGCAAGCGGGCCTCTACGTCCACCCCGTTTAATGTCATGATGTATCCTAAGGACAAGCGTTCAGCCGGGCAGCAGCCAAAGCAAAAGGGGTACCGGCTTCCATCGCTTCAGCTGCTCAATATTCCTCCTAAAAAAGAGGACGAAGACCAGAGCGAGCTTGAAGAACAGAGAGAACAGCTTGAAACCACACTGAAAAACTTCCATGTGGATGCAAAGGTTTCCCAGATTACAAAAGGACCGTCGGTTACAAGGTTTGAAGTCCAGCCGGCCCCGGGAGTAAAAGTGACAAAAGTGACCAATCTGACAGATGACATTAAAATGGCGCTTGCGGCGAAGGATTTAAGAATGGAAGCCCCTATACCGGGAAAGAATGCTATCGGCATTGAAGTGCCCAACCCGACTTCCGCACCGGTATTTTTACGGGAAATCCTCCGCCGGGACGTATTTAAAAATCATCAATCGCCGCTGTCGGTAGCCATGGGTCTCGATATTGGCGGCAATCCGGTCATCGCCGATCTGCAAAACATGCCGCACGGATTGATCGCGGGTGCTACGGGCTCAGGAAAGAGTGTGTGCATCAACTCTATTCTGCTGAGCCTGTTGTACAAATCCTCCCCGGAAGAGTGCAAATGGATGCTGATCGATCCTAAAATGGTGGAGCTTGCTTCGTACCGGGAGGTCCCGCATCTTATTACTCCGGTAATAAACGATGCCAAAGAAGCCACGGGAGCGTTGAAATGGGCGGTCCAGGAAATGGAAGACCGCTACGAACGCCTGGCCCGGGAGGGCGTACGCGATATGAAAAAATACAATGAGCGCATGGAAAAACAGGGGCGGCCGGCTGATAAAATGCCTTACCTTGTCATTGTAATTGATGAATTGGCAGACCTGATGATGGTGTCGCCGCAGGATGTGGAGGATGCGATCTGCCGTATTGCCCAGAAAGCAAGGGCCTGCGGCATGCATCTGCTTGTGGCAACGCAGCGTCCATCAGTGGATGTCATCACAGGCCTTATTAAAGCAAACATTCCAACCAGAATAGCATTTTCTGTGTCCTCACAGGTCGACTCACGGACTATTCTGGACGGGGGAGGTGCTGAGCGTTTAATTGGCAAGGGTGACATGCTTTTCTATCCGAATGGGGCCTCCAAGCCAACACGTGTGCAGGGCACATTTGTGACAGATGAAGAAATAGACGCCGTGACAGATTTTGTAAAAGAACAGAAAAAACCCGTTTATCAGTTCCAAAAAGAGGAGCTCCAAAAGCATCTGGAAAAAGAAGAACACCAGGATCCCCTCTATGATAATGCGTGTGAATTCGTCATTGATCAGAAGCAGGCTTCCGCCTCCCAACTGCAGCGCCGGTTTTCTTTAGGGTATAATCGCGCGGCCAAGCTGATTGATACGATGGAAAACCGTGGGATTGTATCAGAGGCGAGAGGAAGCAAGCCGCGTAATGTATTAGTCACCCGGCAGGAATGGGAAGAATCGTTATAGGCTTGCTTTCGTGTGGAAGGTTATATATGATAAATAGAATAAAAAGAAGCAGCCCGTGGAAAATCACGGGCTCTTATTCTGATACATAGGTTAAGGAGCAGCTGTTATGAAAGAAATTGAACTCAAACTGCAAGGAAAACAAAAACGATTAACAAACGAAACATTTAAATTTGATGAACGAGTAAAGGAAGGCTGGTTTTCCGCAGTATACTTCTTGAAGACCAAAAAAATTGCGGAGAAATATAAGCCGGAAGAACGTGTGCTGATGCAGTTTTTTCAAAAGGATCACGCCGTTTTGTGCGGAGCGGATGAAGCGGTGGCTTTAGTTAAAACCTTCTCTTCCAACCCGGAAGAACTTGTCATTTATGCCCTTGAAGACGGCAACAAAATTGAACCGTATGAAACAGTGATGACAGTGGAAGGAAAATACCAGGATTTCGGCTTTCTCGAAGGCCTGATCGACGGTATACTTGCGAGGCGTACGTCTGTGGCTACGAATGTGTTTAACGTTGTGAATGCAGCAAAAACCTCAGGAAGAAAAAAACCTGTAATTTTTATGGGTGATCGGGATGATCACTTCACGCAGCAGGCAGGAGACGGTTACAGCGCTTTTATTGGCGGTTCCAAGGCCCAGGCAACTCATGCGATGAGCGAATGGTGGGGCAAAAAGGGAATGGGCACAATGCCACACGCCCTTCTCCAGCTTTTCGAGGGGGATATTATCCAGGCAACCCGCGCCTACAAAGAAACATTCCCTGAAGATGAGCTCGCAGCACTGGTGGATTATAATAATGATGTTATTACCGATTCCCTGAAAGTGGCGAGAGAGTTCGGCAGCGAGCTTCAGACAGTGCGTCTCGATACATCGGGCAGTATGGTGGATCAATATTTCTGCCGGCATCCGGAAGTGCTTGGCTCCTTCAATCCCACCGGTGCCAACCCCGAATTGATTTTTGCCTTACGAAGAGTGTTGGACCAAGAAGGTTTTCAGCATGTTAAAATAATGGTAAGTGGTGGTTTCAACGCTGCCCGCATTGAGGAATATGAAGCTAAAGACGTTCCTGTTGATATTTATGGTATTGGCAGCAGCCTGTTAAAAATCCATATCGGTTTTACAGGTGATAATGTGTTGTTAAATGGACAACATGAAGCTAAAGCTGGGCGGAAATACCGCCCGAATAATCGAATGGAGCTCGTTGAATATTAATTTCCCTGGAAAGGAGTTCTTGGCCGTGCGTTCGGATATACAAAGGTATCGACAGCGCCGGCAGGCAGAAGCGGACCGGCGCCTCGAAGGCCTGCTCGCAGCATTTAAAGCCTGGAAAGATGAAAATACGAATCTGCGTGAAAAGGTGCGTGCCAAGCATCTTTTTGCGGAACAGACAGGACTTGCGGTGGAGCAGGTGGAAAAGAAACCGTGGGACATGCTGTTTGAGGAATGGTTTTCGTATGACTATGTAACTATTATCGGAACGCATTTATTTGATATGTTTTTAAAGCAGACGCTGTCTGCAAGAACCCGAATGGACCTCCAGCTCGGCGGTCTGCTTTTAACGGCCTCCTGGCTGCCAGTGGAATTGAATGAAAAAAACTACTGGGTTAGAGCAGTTGGGAAGCAGGAATTTTCAAACCGGCTGCAGCAGGACGCTGCTTTGGAGCCGGTGGCATCTGCTACCTGGCTTGTCCGGACAGCACGTGTAGGTTTTGAGGACACCCGCCTGGGACAGGCAGTACCGCTCCGGCCCGCTGGCGAAGATTTTCAGGCACTGATGCTTGAGGCTGAAAAAGCTTACCAGAAGGAAGAGCACATTCGATGGCATAAAGAAAAAGGGGCTTCCTGGCTGCAGTTTGCGCTCCCGTCTGTTAGTTTTTAATCGTAAACGAAGACGGGAGTCAGCCTTTTCTGCCCAATTCAGGTCGTTCCATTGGAGGAACTAGAGGTTTTTGCTATAATAGGATAAGTATGTTTACATATGATACACACCATGAAAAACGATCTCTTTCACCTGTGCGTTTCGGCGGCAAGGTTTTTTGAAAGAACGGAGGAAGACAATATGTCTAATTATCATTTTATTGGAATTAAAGGATCCGGCATGAGTGCTCTTGCTCAGATTCTGCACGATATGAACCACACTGTACAAGGCTCGGATGTTGAAAAAACATTTTTTACCCAGCAGCCTCTTGAAAAGAAAAATATCTCTATTCTTCCTTTTCAGGCTGATAATATCCAGGAAGGGCAGACGGTAGTGGCTTCAGCAGCTTATGGTGATACCCACGAAGAAGTGAAAAAGGCAAAGCAGTCAGGGCTGGAGGTTCATTCATACCCTCAGTTTTTAGGAGAATTTCTTCAGAATTTTACGTCGATAGCAGTGGCAGGCTCTCACGGCAAAACGACGACCACCGGTCTGTTAGCCCATGTGCTCGAGGCGTATAAGCCAACCTCATACTTAATTGGCGATGGCACAGGAAAAGGTATGGAAAACAGCCGCTTTTTTACGTTTGAGGCCTGTGAATACCGCCGTCATTTTTTGAATTATGTTCCTGATTACGCCATCATGACAAATATCGATTTTGATCATCCAGACTATTTTTCTGATGTAGACGATGTCGTGCAGGCGTTTAATGAAATGGCTCAAAAAGTAAAAAAAGGTATCGTAGCCTGTGGTGATGACGAACATCTTCAAAAGCTGCACGCCTCCGTACCAATTGTTTACTATGGCATTGAAGGAAAACATGATTTTAACGCAGAAAACATATCAGTAGACGAAAACGGCACCAGCTTCGATGTTCAAATACGCGGAGACCGTTTTGGCCGTTTTACGATTCCAGGCTATGGCAATCATCATATTTTGAACGCGCTCGCCGTTATTGCTATCTGTCACTATGAAGAGGTACCGGCTTCTATCATCCGTGAACAGTTGGCCTCTTTTAGCGGAGTAAAACGCCGGTTTACAGAAAAAATTTCCGGTTCGCAGGTATTGATTGATGATTATGCCCATCATCCTACGGAGATCCGGGCTACCATTGAGTCAGCGAAACAAAAGTATCCGAGCCGGCCGGTAGCAGCTGTTTTTCAGCCGCATACGTTTTCAAGAACAAAGGCGTTTCTTGATGATTTTGCAGACAGCCTGCAGATGGCCGATTATGTTTACCTCTGCGATATTTTCGGATCAGCCAGGGAACAGGATGGAAGCCTGAGTATCGATGATTTAAAACAACGTATTCCTGGAGCAAAAATAATCCAGGAAGATGGTGTCCAGGTGCTTGAAACGCACAATGATGCTGTACTTTTATTTATGGGAGCCGGAGACATTCAAAAGTTTCAGAGAGCCTATGAAGCTCACCTTGAATCCTCCAAACAATAAAATTAAAAGAACGGGAAGCGAAAGCTTTCCGTTCTTTTGATGTTAATATCAAAGAAGATTTGAACAGTCATCAAATTGATTGTTTTTTCATCCAGAATGCATACTTTTTATGGGAAAAGGGAACAGAGGAACAGAAAGGTCCTTTATGAAGAATGGAGTTTCAAACCAAACAAATAGTGGTAAAATGGCGACAGGAGGTGTATGGTAATATGGCTATTTTAGGGTACATAAGCGCGCTAATCGCAGCGATCGCTTTTGCCGTTCTAATTATTTTCCTCGTGAAAACGCTGAAAACAGCGACTACGATGATGGAGCGCGTAGGGAATACCATGGAACAAGTAGAGCAGCAGGTACAGGGCATTACCAGAGAATCAGAGGCTATGCTTAACCGTTCTAATACTATTATGGAAGATGTGCAGACCAAAACAGAGAGTATTAATGGTTTTGTAGGATCGCTGCAAAATGTTGGGGAATCGGTGGATAACGTTAACCACTCATTCCGTCGTGTAGCAGATTCCGTTTCCAATTATTCTTCAAAACAATCAGAGCAGGTCACCCAGGTAATTCAGTGGGGGAATGCCTTTATTGATTTGTATGCCCGCTGGAAAAAACGGACAAAATAAAAGGGGACGATAAAGAATGGCTTCGTACAACACAAAAGACTTTATTATTGGCACGATTATAGGAAGTATTGTAGGAGCGTCTACAGCACTGCTCCTCACTCCAAAGTCCGGACAGGAATGGCGCCAGGATCTTTCTGAAGGCACCCAGTCAGTAAAGCAGAAATCAAGCGGTTTAACCTCTGAAGCTTACGAAAAAGGCAGTGAATGGGCAAATCGCGCTAAAGATAAGTCCAGCGAATTGGCTAAAAATGTTTCTGCACAGTCTTCTCATTTATATGAGCGGGTGAAAGGAAGCCCGGGCGAAGACGAAGAAAAGTCTGCGGAAGAGCTGGCAAAAGAACTTAATGAACGTATTGATGAAAGTGAAGAAGAAGCAGCAGAAGATGTAAAAAAAGAAGTACGCGATCTGCATAAAGATTCGACGGAAAACAACAGCAATAATACGTAAAATTTAAGGCCGCTGTGTCAGACGCAGCGGTTTTTAATATGTTTTTCCGGTGGAATATAGATGGAAAGCTTATTTTAAAGGCAAAAATACTTTAACACTTAAAAGCGTTTAAGAAATAAAGAAAAAAGGGCTGACAGAACAGAATTCTTCGTTTATAATGGGGCGTAATCGAAAAGATAAGTAATTGACTGAAGGAGTGGAGAGCATGAGTAACGAACAGTTAGATGCCTTGAGAGAACAATTGGATGACGTGAACGTACAACTGCTGGAACTGATCAATGAACGTGGGCGGCTTGTCCGGGAAATCGGGGACGTAAAAAGCAAGTCCGGACAGAAACGATTCGACCCGGTACGTGAGCGTCATATGCTTGACCATATCGCAGAACATAATGAAGGGCCTTTCTACACTTCCACGGTTCAGCATATTTTCAAACAAATCTTCCAGGCCGGTCTTGAGCTTCAGGAAGACGATAATCGAAAAGAATTGCTCGTCTCCCGGAAGAAAAAGCCTGAAGATACAATTGTTGACCTGAAAGGTGAAAAAATTGGAGACGGTTCTCAGCGTCTTGTTGCAGGACCTTGTTCCGTTGAAAGCTACGAACAGGTGTATGAAGTGGCTAAATTCATGAAAAGCCAGGGCATTCGCCTTCTGCGTGGCGGTGCATTCAAGCCGAGAACTTCCCCGTATGATTTCCAGGGACTTGGCAAAGAGGGCCTCGAAATTCTTCGCCGTGTAGCTGATGAGCTGGACATGGTTGTAATCAGCGAAATTGTAAGTCCGCAGGATGTAGAAATGTCACTGGACTACCTCGACGTTATTCAGGTCGGTGCAAGAAACTCGCAAAACTTCGAACTATTAAAAGAAGTAGGTGGCGTAGACAAGCCTGTATTAATGAAACGCGGCATGTCCTCGACGATCGATGAATTGATTAAGGGTGCCGAATACATCCTGGCTAAAGGCAATGAAAATATTATTCTCTGTGAACGCGGCATCCGTACGTACGAAAAAGCAACGAGAAACACCCTCGATATTTCTGCAGTGCCAATTCTGAAAAAAGAAACACACCTTCCGGTAATGGTGGATGTGACACACTCTACGGGCAGAAGAGATCTGCTTGAGCCAACAGCGCGTGCAGCATTTGCTATTGGTGCAGATGCAGTTATGGCTGAAGTACACCCTGATCCTGCTGTCGCTCTTTCTGATTCCGCCCAGCAAATGGATCTTGCTCAATTTGAATCCTTCCTGGATTCTTTACGGGCTTCCGGATTATACAAATCATAATGCAGCACAGGAAAGCACAGGGCGTCGTCCTGTGCTTTTTTCTATGGTGAGCCTTAATAATTAATTTAAATTAATTGACAGCGTTTTCTTGAAAATAAGTATGAAAACATAGTAAAATGAAAACAATTGAAAACAGGTCAAATCAAGAATGAAGACGTTTTGGATTTAATATGGTATGATTGGAAAATCTGTGATTGTGAAGAAAAGAACAAACATGTATAAATTATGCGGAATAGAAAGTTATGAAAAGTTTTCATAAATGAATTGCAGAGGCGATAACCATTATTATATGATAGCATCATCTGTTGAGAAGTGGATGAAAGGGACTTGAAGGAGGATTACTAGTGAATACAACAATTTATGATGTAGCAAGAGAGGCCGGCGTTTCAATGGCGACCGTCTCGCGTGTGGTGAATGGCAATCCCAACGTGAAGCCGGCCACAAGAAAAAAAGTGCTGGACGCTATTGAAGGGCTCGGTTATCGTCCGAACGCCGTAGCTCGCGGTCTTGCAAGTAAAAAAACAACGACCGTTGGTGTGATTATTCCCGATATATCGAGTATTTTCTTTGCTGAGCTGGCCCGGGGGATCGAAGATATCGCGATGATGTATAAATACAATATCATCCTGAGTAACTCCGACCAAAATAAGGACCGGGAAATTAATTTAATTAACACTCTGCTTGAAAAACAGGTGGACGGCATTGTATTTATGGGCGGTGAAATTACCGAGGAGCACGTAGAACAATTTAAGCACTCCCCGGTCCCAATTGTACTGGCTGCGACAGTTGATGAAAATAAGGAAGTTCCTTCAGTGAATATTGATTATGCAGATGCTGCTTTTGACGCAGTGGAAGAACTAATCGAGGGTGGCCACCGAAGAATTGGTATGGTTTCGGGCTCTCTTGAAGACCCGGTAAACGGGTATAAAAAATTCAGTGGCTATAAAGAGGCCCTGAATAAAAACAATATTACTTTTGAAGAAGAACTGGTAACAGTAGGAGATTATTCATATGATTCCGGGCTGAGGGCTGCTCAGTCTCTGATGAAGCTCGAAAATCCTCCAACTGCGATTTTTGCTTCCACAGACGAAATGGCACTCGGTGTTATTCACGGGCTGCAGGATGATGGCTTCAGCGTGCCGGATCAGGTAAATGTCATCGGCTTTGACAATACACGTCTTGCGACCATGGTAAGGCCGACATTAACGACTGTAGTACAGCCAATGTATGACATCGGGGCGGTTTCCATGCGCCTCCTGACGAAGTTTATGAACAAAGAGGAAGTAGATGAAAGTACTGTAGTTCTTCCGCACCGCCTGGAATACAGACAATCAACGACTATCCCGGAAAAGTAAGGGAAGCAGCTTTTAACTGCTTCCCTTGTTTTTTATTCTCATGGCCGTTTTTCATTTCTAATATGAAAAAGGGCTTTTTCTAATGAACGGATATTTTTTTCTTCAATTTCCGGCCGTCTTGGAATCGGGGCATACATGTGCTCCGGATCCTGCCATTTGGTGGGAAGCTCGATAGGCGCATTTGCCCCCCAACGGCCCCGCCATTCCTCTGGACAGTTTTGTTCATATAACTGCGTCTGCTCACTCATTTCAAGCCATACGGCTGCCCAGGCTCTTGGTACGACTCTCCACATATCATAGCCGCCGCCGCCGACAGCAATCCATCTGCCTTCGCAGTATTCATGGGCTACTTGGTGAGCGATAGCAGGAATGGCTTTGTACGATTCAATGCTTAAAGAGAGGTGCGTGAGTGGATCGAAATAGTGGGCGTCTGCACCGTTAAGTGTAAAAATGACGTCCGGTTTGAAAAACTCGGCTGCTTCCCGCAATGCTGTTTCATAGCAATGCAGAAAAGAGTCGTCCTCTGTAAAGGCGTCAACTGGTATATTGATGGAAGTGCCGTAGCCCTGGCCGGCACCTTTCTCACCAACGCTGCCGGTTCCAGGAAACAGGTATCTTCCTGTTTCATGAATCGACAGTGTGCAAACATCCGGTTCCTCATAAAAAGAAAACTGGACGCCATCTCCGTGATGGGCATCAGTATCAACATATAAAACGCGTGCTCCGAAGTGTTTACGTGCGTATTCAATAGCGATGGCACTGTCGTTATATACACAAAAACCGGAAGCCTTTCCCTGGAAGCCATGGTGCAGGCCTCCGCCAAGATGAAAAGCATGGGATGCTTTTCCTGAGAGTACTGTTTCAACAGCCTGAAGAGTGCCACCGACAAGCGTGGCAGAAGCTTCGTGCATATGGTCAAAAATAGGCGTGTCTTCAGTGCCGAGCCCGTAGTTATTTGCAACGCCGATACTCAGTTCACCCTTTCCGGCTGCTTTGACGGCCTCCACATAATGCTGGTCGTGTACAAGCATTATTTCTTCATCTGTTGCCATCCGTGATGGGATAAGCTGACTATCACTTATTGCCCCCATTTCAAGCAGCAGGTCAAAGGTGATTTGCTGACGGAGTGGACTGAAAGGGTGATCGTCATTAAATTTGTACTGCGGCATATCCGGGGAATAAACGAGAGCGTGATTCATTGTCATGACCCCGGCTCCGGCATTTTTGGCCATTGTACTGTGTATCCCTTTTCTTCAATGGCTGCAATCAGCCTGCGGGGGTCCATTGTCTGCACCCGGAAGCTGAGCACCTGCTTGTCCATTTCCTTGTGTGGAAAAAGCAGGACACTGATAACGTTTGTGCCTTTTTCTTTAAAAATCAATGATAACTCTGCCAGCTGCCCGGATAAATTAGGGACAACAACATCTATCTGGGAGGATGGCTGATTGGCCCCTGTCATTTTTACCAACGTATGCAGAACGTTGGTTTCAGTTAATATACCGACCAGTTTATCATCTGAGGAAACGACAGGGAGCGCACTGATATCGTTCTCGTATAACACTACTGCAGCATCAGCCATTAGATCATATGACATAATTGTGACGACAGGAGTAGTCATAATTGTAGAAACGGGCTGGTCCAATTCTTTTTTATCATCGCCGGACTGAAAAATGGAAGGGCTGGCATCACGGATATCCCGGTCAGCTACAATGCCGATGACATAACGGCTTTCGTCGATTACAGGTATATGCCGGATGCGGTATTTTTCCAAAAGCTCTAAAGCCGTGCGTATGAGCGTGGTTCGTTCAATTGTTATGACGTCTTTAACCATAATTTCTTCCACGAACAAGCAAACATTCCTCCTCTGTGCAGGCGGTTAAAACATAAATTTATTAGTAAAACGTACATTATCAAATTGTTGGATATCGTTATCTGGTACACGGGAGCCGATCCTTACCATTAAACAATTGGCGGGGTGAGAGCAAATTTCAGGATCATCCGTAGCCATCCATTCGAGCCCGCCGGCATTCATCATTTTTTCCATGAGTTTTCTATATTCCCAAACGGTTAAGCCGCTTGATTTAAGATCCCAGTGCCAGTAGTATTCTGTGGTGATAATAATATAGTCTTCCATGGCGTCATCGAGCACAGAAAACTCCAACAGGCGTTTGCCAATTTTAGCTCCCCTGTACTCTTTGGCTATTTCGATGGCCCCAAGCTCCAAAAGACTGTCCAGCCGGGCTTCTGACCAGCGTTCCAAAGGGTCCGGATAGACAAATGTGACATACCCGACGATTGTTTTACCATCAGCTACAATATTAATTCGCCCTTCAGGAAGATCAGCAATGCCAATCAATGCTTTTTTTTGTTCTTCATGGGAACGAAACGCTGTAAGGCCTGGATGAAAGTCATAATCGTGAAGTGTTTTACCGGAAACAGGTCCTTCCATGAGCAAGGTGTGGTTGTTCCATGCGATTTCCCTGGAATAATAGGTCTTTTTGTGAATCATGTACACCATCCTTCATCCACCTATGGTACTGCTTACAATATTATCATATCAGAAAATTACTTCAGATTGGTGGAAGAAATGAGAATATTAAGAAATGAAAGAATTGAACAATATATGAACTTATATTATAATGAATCTGTGCAAATTAAGATCGACAGAAGGGAATGTTTCAGATGAAAGTGCAAACGCTTCCACCAATTGACGGAAATTACAACCTACAAGACTACGAAGAAGCAAAACAAAATTTTGACTGGTCGGAAATTGAAAAACAATTCTCTTGGCACGAAACAGGAAAGGTAAACATGGCATATGAAGCGATTGACCGCCATGCGGAGAATCCTGATAAGCAAAACCAGGTAGCACTGCATTATTTAGATGGAAGCCGCAAAGAGGAGTATACATTTGCGGATATGAAAAAATACACGAACAAAGCAGCAAATGTAATGAAGGAAGCAGGTATTGAGAAAGGGGACCGCGTCTTCATTTTTATGTCCCGCTCTCCGGAGCTTTACTTTGCTCTTCTCGGCGCGATTAAAGTGGGCGCTATTGTTGGTCCATTATTTGAAGCATTCATGGAAGGGGCTGTCCGGGACCGTCTTGAAGACAGTGAAGCAAAAGCGCTCGTAACAACTCCTCAGTTAGTAGAACGGGTGCCGTTTGATGACCTTCCAAATCTGGAAACGGTATTCATTCACGGAGGCGTGGATGACGAAAAAGGCGGATTCTTGGATTTTGATGCAAGGCTGCAGCAGGCAGGCAGCGATTTTGAACCGGAGTGGGTGGACCGTGAAGACGGACTGATCCTGCACTATACTTCAGGTTCCACTGGAAAGCCAAAGGGCGTTTATCATGTACACAACGCCATGATTCAGCACTACCAGACAGCAAAATGGGTACTGGATTTGAAGGACGGAGATGTATACTGGTGTACAGCTGACCCCGGCTGGGTAACTGGCACATCCTACGGCATATTCGGCCCATGGCTTGCCGGCGTGACAAACGTAGTGCGTGGCGGGCGGTTCAGTGCACAGGACTGGTATGATACTTTGGACCGGTACAATGTATCCGTATGGTACAGTGCACCGACGGCTTTCCGTATGCTTATGAGCGCTGGAGACGAGCTTGTGAAAGAATATGATCTTTCTTCGCTGCGACACATTTTGAGTGTCGGGGAGCCGCTGAATCCGGAAGTTGTACGCTGGGGTGAAAAAGCATTTAACCTCCGCATTCATGACACATGGTGGATGACAGAGACAGGTGCAATGATGATATGCAACTATCCGGCAATGACCATTAAAGCCGGTTCTATGGGCAAACCAATTCCAGGAGTTTACGGAGCAATTGTCGATGATCAGGGAAATGAGCTTCCGCCTAATAGAATGGGTAACCTGGCTATCAAGCCAACCTGGCCGGCAATGATGAGGGCTATTTGGAACAGAAAAGAGAAGTTTGACAGCTACTTTGAATTGAATGGCTGGTATGTATCCGGGGACTCTGCCTATACGGATGAAGATGGCTACTTCTGGTTCCAGGGGCGCGTAGATGATGTTATTATGACGGCTGGTGAAAGAGTGGGTCCATTTGAAGTAGAAAGCAAATTGGTTGAACACCCGGCAGTAGGTGAGGCAGGGGTTATCGGCAAGCCCGACCCGGTACGTGGGGAAATCATCAAAGCATTTGTAGCCCTGCGGGAAGGATATGAAGCTTCAGACGAGCTGAAAGAAGAGATTCAAAACTTCGTGAAAAAAGAGCTTGCTGGTCACGTCGCGCCAAAAGAAATTGAATTCCGTAAATCACTTCCGAAAACAAGAAGTGGTAAGATTATGCGCCGCGTCCTGAAAGCCTGGGAGCTTGATTTGCCTACTGGTGATCTTTCTACTATGGAAGACTAGATTGTAAAAATGTAAGAAAGCCTCCGTACTTATTATTATGTACGGAGGCTTCTTTATTTCTGATGGCCCTTCAGGTATGATATACAGAAAGAATAGAAGGGGAGGCGAGACGATCTTGATTGCTTTAATTATCGGTATTATTATTTTATTGGAAAGTTTCTTTTTAATATTTAAAGGAAGTAAAGAGAAGCGCCGTTTCCTGCGGACGGCAGGAATGGTTTCGGTGCCTGTTGCAATATTGCTGGTCTGGATTGGACTGGCCCAGATGGCTTAATTCTTAATTTCGATACATAATGTTGTTATTCCTTACTCTTCTTGTGCGGAAGAGCTTCCTTCATCTAGTTCATTTTCAGCATCACTTGAAGCCTCTGGCGTGGAATTCTCGCCAGTGGCTTCTTCATTTGTGGACGAGCCGTCAGAATCTTCGGGGGCCTCCGTGGCGTTATCGTCATTTGGGGCAGAAGAGGAGTCCTCAGTGGATTCCTCCTCGTCAGTGGATGCGCCGGAGTCCCCGGTGTCCTCAGTGCCGCTGTCCCCGGAAGGAGCAGAAGAGGAGTCCTCAGCGGATTCCTCTTCGTCAGTGGATGTGCCGGAGTCCTCGGAGTCCTCAGTGCCGCTGTCCCCGGAAGGAGCAGAAGAGGAGTCCTCAGTGGATTCCTCTTCGTCAGTGGATGTGCCGGAGTCCTCGGTCTCCTCGGTACCGCTGTCCCCGGAAGGAGCAGAAGAGGAGTCCTCAGCGGATTCCTCTTCGTCAGTGGATGTGCCGGAGTCCTCGGA
>NZ_CANLSU010000003.1 GCF_947493875.1 uncultured Marinococcus sp.
TCGGCTAACTTCATTCTACTAGAAAAGGACTTCCTTTTTTCGTGTTCGCTCGTTTACACAAAATATTTTACGCTCTCAATTTGCGTGTAGGTTTTTTGCTAAGAAAATAATTAATAAAAAATAGTATCATTTTGCAAATTCCTATTCTACAAATTTGAAACATGGAAAGCCCTTACATAGTTGCGGCGGTTGTATTATAGTAACGGTATTCACTAGTGATGAGCAAATACATTTTGCAATTTGAAACAAAGAGGCGGGAGGTGAATCATCATCGTTCTGGATCAGCGCCGGACGGCGATCTTAAATTATGTGCTGCAGGCGGACACGGTTGTGGAAGTGGACCGGTTAACGAAGCAGTTCGGCATCTCACAGCGCACCATCTATTACGACCTTCAGCAGATTGACGACTGGCTCGAGGAAAATAAGCTGACGCGCACCCAGCGAATCTACGGCAGGGGCATCTACCTGGACCCGGAGACGAAGCGAAAGCTGCAGGATGTTACCCACATCGACAATGACTGGGATTACCGGTTTGACCAGTGGGAGCGCATCTACCTGATTGTGCTGCATCTCCTGGTGGCAAGAGCAAACGTACGGACGAACACACTGCTCGACTGGTTTAGCTTGAGCCGCAGAGTCGCTGGAGCCTAAATACATACCAACCTCAAATAGCAACCCGCTCTTAATTAGAGTGTAGGGTTGCTATTTTTTTGTTTTAGTGACTATGGCCAGGAGATAGTTCCGGCTTTGCCGTTTTTTAGAACCATCCTTGCCATCAAATAGATCCACGTCTGCCATGACTAGATCCATATTGCTTCGACGAAGATAAGAAAAGGAAACAGGCAGCAAAAATTTATGCCTGTTTCCTTTTTATGTCTCGATTATATTGCATCAAGCGATGCAACAATGAAGAGAATCTTTTTTTCTTTATTGTTGGGCAATCCCATGTCTTTCCCGCATGGACTGCTCGCCATCAAGGAGAATGGAATAAGAGTCATGGACAATGCGGTCTAAAATCGCATCGGCCAGCGTCCCTTCTCCGATTTTTTCATGCCATCCCCGAGGATCAAATTGAGAACAAAAAATGGTGGAACTGTTTTGATGTCTTGATTCGACGATTTCTAATAGATCCCTGGCTTCGCTGTCTTTCAGCGATGTCAGCAGCCACTCATCCAGGATCAGAAGATCCTGCTTGGTATACTTTTTCATCACCTTGCGGTATGTGCCCTCTCCCCGGGCAATCGCTAATTCATCCAACAGGTCCGGCAGCCTCGTATACTGCACATGGTAAAATTGTTGGCAGGCAGCAATGCCAAAGGCGCATCCCAGGTACGTTTTCCCGTTTCCGGAGGCGCCTTTCAAAATAATATTATGTTTTTCTTCGATATATCGCCCCGTCGCTAAGCGAAGAATCTGCGCTTTATCCAGTTGACGGTCCGGATGGTACTCGATATTTTCGATGGAAGCCTGGGTGTCACGAAATCCAGCATTTTTCATCAATCGGTCCAGCTTATTATTTTGTCGGCGTGTCCATTCCATATCCACTAGCAGGGCGAATCGGTCTTCGAAAGAAAGATCCTGGTAGGAGGGGTGTCGTAACTGGTCCATATAGGTTTCAGCCATGGCGGTCATGCGCATGTCATTGAGTTTGGAAAGGGTGCTTTCGTTGGTCATTTGGTTTTCCTCCCGTAATATTCCGGCCCGCGTGTAAAACCGTAAGGATTCGTCGTTGGTGATTGGGATTCATTTTCTTTGGACATGGCCAGAGGCTGTTTATCGGATCCCGTTTTGAGGACGGTTTGAACACTTTTCAGGGTGGGGCGCGGCGTATACGTTAAAACGCGTTGACACGCATGTTCCACCCGTTCGACCGAGTAGGTGTCCGCCAGTTTGATCAATCCCAGGCACGCCCGCAGGGCCTGCTTTTCCACTTGATAGGAAGAAAGTATACGCTGTACGGTCGTGAAACTGTTTGGCCCCGCTTCGTTTCCCCATTTCAATACGTAATCCGCATCGAACGTCATGTATTTTTTGTGGTCCGCGGGCATATGATCCATGATGGTGATCACTTGGCCCGTCGGGCCTGTCCGTTTCTTGTGAGAAGCAATACGGAAATGGTGATAAAACACTTCTACGATGGTCGATGTTACCCGCACATCGACTTGGTGCTTGACGTAATCATAAGGTACCGAGTAGTACATTTCTTCAATGAAGATATGATAATCGTATTGCACGGTAGCTTTTTTCCAAGTGGCTAATTCGTATTTAGTCGTTGGGAGGGGCCGAAGAGCGAATTGTTCTTCTTCCCGAAAGGCCGTCTCCATGCTTCCTTTCTTTTTTTGAAAGGGTCTGGCATTAAAAGCCGTGCGTTTTTCCTGAATAGCCTCATTGAGCTCCGCCAGGGAAAAGAACGTCTGGTTTCGCAACGAAGCGATAATCCAAGTGGAAATATGTCCCACGGTGCTCTCGGCGCTCGCTTTATCTTTGGGATGCCGAACACGTGCCGGGACCACTGTGGTTTGATAATGTTCCGCCATTTCCTGATAACTCGCATGAATCACGGGCTCGTATCGGGAGGCTTTCGTTACCCCCGTTTTTAGATTATCGGGCACGATGATGCGGGGAGTACCGCCAAAAAACGTAAACGCTCGCATATGAGCCGCGATCCAATCGGAAGCATCCATCGATAAGCAACCTTCTACATACGCGTACTGAGAGCATGGCAGGGCGGCGACAAAAATATACACAGGCATTTCCTCTCCCGTTAGGTGATCGTTCAACGTCATTGTCTGGCCCACCCAGTCGACTTCCAGTATCTCTCCGGGTTTGCGCTTAATGCGCATCGTCGCTTTGGTTTTACGTGCATACGCATGATAGAACCGGCAAAACTGCCGGTAACTATATGGGATTTCATTTTGGGACCGGCAGGTCAGGCAGTATTCATCCCACAACAGAGCAAGGTTGACCCCAGGCTTTGCCAGTTCCTGATGAATCGCTTCGCAGTCGGGCCTTTTTCGAAAATCCGACGAAGCATGTTTTTCTGGAAACAATAGTTCCTGCAGGTCATGGTCCGTCCACGTAGCTTCCAAAGGCCATGACAAGTTCTTCGCCTGCGCCCGTTTCAAGACTTCCCTGATCGTGTTTCTCGATGTTGAACAACTGGATGCGATCCCCCGTTGGCTGACTTCCTGGGCATGAAGTCGAAGTATTTCTCGATACTTAACCATAAAAAACCTCCTATATCAAACGAATGAGCACCGTAGGTGCCTCTTCATTATATAGAAGGTGGGTCTCTCCGTGTCCAAAGCGGATCTAAAACTTGTCTCAGGCGGATCTAAAAGATGACAAAGGTGGAACTAGTTCATGGCTGTAGTCATTTAGTAACCTATTATATATTTACTGCTTTTCTTCAATTAGTATATTAAGTATTAACTGAGATACTTTAATTTACGCCTCCTCGGCCAGCCGTTGAAATTCAGCCGCAAAGCGGGTAACTTCCTCATAATCACCGGTTTTGGCCGGTCCGGTAATTGACCCGCCGGCGCCAATCATGATGGCCCCGGCCTGCAGCCATTCCTGCACGTTATCCAGGTCCACACCGCCGGTTGGCATCAGCTGCAGGTGCGGCAGCGGTCCGCGAAGCGTTTTGATAAAGGAAGGGTCGTACATCTCCCCGGGGAACAGCTTGACCACCTGGGCGCCGTAGGCGAGTGCTTCGGTCGCTTCCCGGACGGTCATGATACCCGGAAGATACGGCACCGCATAGCGGTTGCAGAGCTTCGCAACATCTTTATCGAAGGACGGGCTCACAATAAAGGATGCGCCCCGGATAATCGCCAGCCGGGCCGTTTCGCTGTCGAGCACGGTACCGGCCCCGATAACGGCATCCGGATACTTTTGCACCAGCGTGCGCAGCACCTCGTCGGCATCCGGCACGGTAAAAGTGACTTCGAGTGTTTTAGAGCCGCCTTTCACGCAGGCATCTGCCGTCTTTACAGCCTGATCCGGGCTGTCGCCCCGGATCACTACCGCCACTTTGTTTACCATCATTTGATTCAGAATATGAAATACTCTCATCACGCATCTCCTTTAATATTATTAGTAGTACCAATGTTTTCGCTGTAATTCCTGCCATCCGTAGAAGGCAACTTTTTCAGCAGTAATAAAATAATACGTAAATACAGAACCCCTTTGCAAGTTTATCTGCGAAACAATTCTTTTCACGAAACTATTGAAAGCATTTGGTCTTAAGCTTTATGAAGAAAAAAGCTAAGATTATTATTAACAACCAACTGAAATGTCGCGACGAAAGGAAGGTTGTCTTATGGCGTTGGATCAAAGGAGTTTGGAAATTTTAAGCAATTTGCTGGAAACGGAGGAGCCATTATCCGTTTCTTACCTGGCAGGGACTTTTCAGGTTTCGGAACGAAGCATTTATCTGGACCTGGATAAAATCAGTCACTGGATGAAGGAAAACCATTTTTCTGGCCTGGGCCATCAAAGATCCAGGGGATACTTTATCGAGCCGTTCATGAAAAGGGCTATTGCAGAGAGCGGGATACTGTATCAGCAGGAATACATTTATTCACGCGAGGAAAGAAAATCGGTTATTTACCTTATTTTAATCAGCAGCATAAAGGATAAATGGATGGTAGCTGATTTTCAGGAGCTGTTCCATGTGAGCCGCAACACGGTTTTAGATGATGTCCGTCTGCTTCGGGAAGAGCTGAAAGCGTGGTCGTTGTCGATATCCTTTGATTTGACGGAGGGCTATCGCATCAAAGGCTTGGAAAAGGATAAACGCCGTAAGATCAGTCATTTGCTGCATTATCATTTTACAGAGGAAGGACGTTTTTCCTTTTCATTCTTCTCCAGGCTCGGGGAATCGATGAATTTTTTGCAATATTCTGCTGTAAAGCATATTGAAACAGTTATTCATCAGATTGAAGAGGCTGCAGGGATAGAATACACCGATGACATTATTGAACAGCTGAGTGTACGTTTTGCTTTCTTCCTTCGTCGTTCTAAGCATGGAAAGCATATACAGCTTGACCCGGCCGAACGGGAAGTTATTGTGAATACGCATCTCTACGAAATATCAAAACAGCATTTATGGGCGCTTCCGTTACCAGAAGAAACATCGGCACAGGAAGAGATCATCTACTTTACTGCCCATCTTCTGGGTGCACGCACGAATCGTATTTCTGAATCGATGTGGGGAGAGCTTGGAAGGTCAGAGCTGTTGGCAGCGATTTATTCTTTCATTCGAGAATTCGAAAAATTCGCACTTGTGGAAATCGAAGACAAAAGAGGCCTGGCCAACAATCTTTCAATTCACCTGCAGCCGGCCATCTTCCGGATGCGCTACGGCATACAGATGAAGGATAAAGCCCTGGAAAAAGTAAGAGAAAACTTAAATGATGTATATATTTTAACGAAACAATCCAAGCACGTTTTAGAAACATTCCTGGGACAGGTGATACCGGACGAGGAGACAGCTTACCTGGCTATGCATTTTGGAAGCTGGCTGCAGCAGGAAGGTCTGGCGCCGGTGAAAAAATGGAAAATGCTGATTGTCTGCCACAGCGGCATCGGCACTTCTAGGCTGCTGGAGAGTCAGCTGCGTGACCTGCTTTCGGATATCGAAATTATAGATACGGTATCATTGCGGCAGTACCATGACATGGATATCAGCGACGTTGACTACATTGTCTCTACAATATCGATCCCGGAGCGGGAAATTCCGGTCATTCATGTACCGATAGTTTTTAGCGAAAGGGATAAAGAAATATTGCTCAACCAGATTAACGGACGCTGGAAGCAGAAAAGCTTCAGCCGGGAGCAGCAGATGAAGCAGCTGATGAAAATCATTGGCAGGTATGCAAAGATTCAGGATGCTAAAGGCCTGACAGGTGAATTACAGGGATGGATGCAGCCCGAATTAGTGAGGGTGGCAAATACAAACAAGCAGATTTCTTCATTAGAACATGTTTTGCCGGCGGGCCATATACGTATGCTTCCTTCAGTAGGTTCATGGCAGGAGGCTGTCGAAGAAGCGTCCGCTCCGCTTTTAGAAAATAATATTATCAGCAGAGAGTATGTCACGGCCATGCGTCAGAATTTACTGGAGCAGGGGCCCTATGTAGTAATCGCGCCCGAAATTGCCATGCCGCATGCAAGTTCAGATGCAGGTGTCCATCAGCTGGGCTTTAGCCTCTTATTGCTTGAAAATCCGGTAGACATGATTGGCAAATCAGTAAAACTTCTTATTGTGGTAGCTTCTCCGGATGACCATAGCCATTTAAGAGCACTGGCAGAGCTGAATCAATTACTCTATGATGCCGGGAAACGCGAAGCGTTACTCCATGTCAGGGACCAGGAATCTTTAGTCAGTATAATTCATCCTGTAGAGCAGGACTCAGCCTCTTCCATATATTAATAAATTAGGTGATAGAATGAAATTTTTACCAGAAGAAATGATAAATGTACAGCATCCTGTGTCTTCACCAGAAGAGGCCATTAGGGCAGCTGGGGATTTGTTGGAAAAGGAAAAAACAATAAGTTCTTCATATAAGCAGGCAATGGTGGAGGCCTATATTTCCCAGGGGGCGTACTTTGTATTGGCGCCTGGCGTTGCTGTCCCTCATGCAAGGCCGCAGGACGGGGCTTTAGAGTCCGCTATCTCCTTTGTACAGCTGGAAGAGCCTGTTGTATTTGGTCATTCGACAAATGATCCTGTCACATTGATATTTGGGCTAAGTGCAGCATCGAATGATGAGCATCTTCATATTTTGCAGAAATTAACGATGCTTTTAAACGACCCATCAACGATAGAACAGATGAAGGAAGCCCGGAACGTACAGGATATTACAAAAATTATTCAAAGGAGCGGGATGAAGAAATGAAAATTTTAACTGTATGTGGTTTAGGACAAGGTACAAGCCTGATTTTGAAAATGAATGTTGAAACCGCCCTGGAACAGAAAAATATTGATGCTGATGTAGAGCATATGGATGTATCGTCTGCATCCGGCGTACAGGCAGATTATATTATTACCAACCAGGAATTAGCCCCCAACTTAGAAGGACATAAAGCAAAGCTGATAATTGTGCAGAACTATTTTGATCCTAAAGAGATCAGCCAGGCAATTGATGAGCAGATGGAAGTTTAATTTAGAGTGAACGCATAGGGGGATTAAGCATGGAATTTGTGTTTTGGTTAGCAGACAATTTCTTTGGTACGCCAGCTATACTTATTGGGTTAATTGTATTAATCGGATTGCTTCTGCAAAAAAAGAGAGCCAATCAGGTTATCACTGGGACGTTCAAAGCGATCATCGGCTTTCTGATCATCACAGCCGGTGCGGGTATAATTACAGGCTCACTCGAAGTATTCGAGCCGTTATGGGCAGAAGTGTTTGGTTTAGATTACGCTTCCATCTCCAACTACATGGGGCAGGAAACGTTTAATGCAGAGTTTGGCAGCGTAGTTACACTTTCGATGACGTTCGGCTTTTTGATCAACGTATTGCTCGCACGATTTACACCGTTAAAATATATTTATTTAACCGGACATATGATGTTTTGGACCTCGACGATATTTGCCGGAATCATTGTTCATGCATCTGGCGGAAATGCGAATATGCTCGGCATGGTGGCATTTTTATCTATCGTTCTTGGGATTTATTGGACAGTGCAGCCGGCTATTGTTCAGCCTTTCATGAGAAAGATTATGGGTAATAATGAAGTAGCTCTTGGGCATACAAGCGCTTCTGTGGGGCTATTATCTGCCCTTGCTGGAAAGCTGGTCGGTAAGAATTCACAAAATACGGAAGACGTTAAATTGCCGAAAGGGCTTGAGTTTTTAAGGGATTCCAACGTTATTACAGCGCTTACCATGGCCCTTCTGTTTGTATCTGGTGCTATTATCATTACTCTCCGGAACAGCCCGGGTTCGGAAGAACTGGAGGCGATGGCTGGAAGTCAGAGCTTTATCGTTTACGCCCTTATTCAGTCATTTACGTTCGCAGCCGGTATTGCTGTCGTTCTGACGGGGGTCAGAATGTTTATCGGGGAAATCGTACCCGCGTTCCGTGGTATAGCGACCAAAATCGTACCTGGAGCAAAGCCGGCCCTGGACAACCCGATTGTCTTTCCTTCCGCACCGAACGCAGTGATCGTAGGATTTATTGGAGCCTTTTTGGGAGCCCTCGTCTGGTTGGCGGTTCTCGGTAACACCGTGAGTTATATATTTGTTCCAACAATGATCGTTTTATTTTTCCACGGCGCGACAGCAGGGGTATTTGGCAACATTACCGGAGGCATCAGAGGAGCATTTATGGGCGGACTTATAACGGCTACTGTTGTGGCCTGGGGCCAGTTCGTTATGGTGCGTATGCTGCTGCCGACTACCGTTCCGGATACAGCAATGTGGGCTGCAGATTCTGATATGTTCATCCTTGGACCGATCGTGTACTGGCTTGCTCATTTATTCTTTGGATAATAATGCTGGTATAGTCTACTAAACAGGAAGGTGAAAGAATAATGCCGTTCGTTCGAACGCTTCACGGAGATATATCTCCAGAGGAAATGAAAATTACTTATGCACATGAGCATATTGTCTGCCGGCCGCCCTATTGGGTGGAGAAAAAGGAATCAGATTTGCTGTTGGATGATAAAGAAAAATCACTGTTGGATGTACAGGATTTCGTAGACCTTGGCGGCAAAACCATTGTTGATGCCACCGCTGTGGATTATGGCAGAGACGTTGCGGCTGTCGCAGACATTGCTGAACGTCTTTCCATGCACATTATAGGCACCGCCGGGTTTAATAAAAGCTTTCTATGGGATGCGGCTATTCCCGGCCATCTTCAGAAGAAGCTGGGCGAATTTAGAAGCTACGGTGATTGGATCGAGCATACCTCTATCCAGGGGCTCACAAACCATGTAATAGCAGAGGTGGAACAGGGGCTGGAAGACACCAGCCACCGGGCAGGGCAGGTGAAATTCGGTACCGGCTACAACCGTATTACGCCGCTGGAGGAGAAAACGATCCGTGCAGTAGCGCGGGCTCATCATGAAACGGGGGCGCCTGTACATTCCCATACTGAAGTAGGCACGATGGCTTTAGAGCAAATTGAGCTGCTGAAAAAAGAAGACGTTCCTCTGGACAGAGTGAGCTTTGGCCATATGGATCGGAACCCTGATCCTTATTACCACGAGCAGGTAGCGAAGACAGGCGCTTTCCTGAGCTTTGATGGCATTGGGAAAATCAAATATGCGCCAGAGAGCACGAGGCTGCATTGTATTTTTAAGCTAGTGGAAAAAGGATATGCTTCTCAAATTCTGATTAGCGGGGATACAGCGAGGAAGTCCTATTACAGACACTACGATTACGGCCCGGGCCTGGCCTATATTTTAGAAAGCTGGGTGCCTCGTTTTATCGATGAGGCAGACCAGCTCGGTCTGGATGGCGAAAATTTAATTCATCAGTTTTTCGTCGAAAATCCAGCCAAGTGCATGACTTTTCACCGGTAATTAGGAGGAAACCAACTATGGAAATTGCATTTGCACGGTCTACAGAAATAAAAGAAAAGATTGAAGAACGCCCGGCAGCTGTATTACCGGTAGGGGCAGTAGAAGCCCACGGGGCCCATCTGCCGCTTGGCACAGATAATATATTGGCAGAACGGCTGACCAAACGGCTCGCTGAGGAAACACAAAGCTTTCAGCTGCCACTTTTACCGTACGGTCAGGTGTGGAGCCTGAAGCAGTTCCCCGGATCCATTAGCATCACAAACGATGTGCTGATAAATACGATTGTTTCGATTGGTGAAAGTCTTTACCAGCAAGGGTTCTGTATTTTTGCCATCGTAAACGGGCACCTGGGAAATCAGACAGCTTTAAAAGAAGCGGCGAGAGTGTTATATGACCGTTTTCCGGATCTTCGGGTTTTTTACTTCTTTTATCCAGGACTTAATCAGAAGCGAAAGGAAGTAGAAGAATCGGCGGTGCATCACTCTTATTTTCACGCCTGTGAAATTGAAACATCCATGATGCGGTACGTGGCGCCTGAGTACGTTGATATGAGCCGGGCCATCGACGATCCTCCCCAAATTCCGATCGAAGCAGATTTTACACCGACCCCCTGGGAGGTATTCACCGAAACGGCAGTTCTGGGTGAAGCGACAAAAGCAACGGCTGAAAAAGGAGAAATCATTATTGAACACGCTTTGCAGCAAATGAAATTGATGATGGACCGTGCCTATGAGGAATGCAGGAAAATAGGAAGGGAGAAAAAAAATGATTGAAACGTATTTTAATCGCATCCATCAACAGCTCGAGCAGGTACAAAAGTCGCAAACCGAGCCGATGACTCAGGCAGCTGCCCATATGGCTAAATCACTCCAGCAAGGGGGGATTATTCAATTATTTGGGTGCGGACACTCCCATTTACTGACGCTCGATGTGTATTACCGTGCAGGAGGAATGGTGCCTGTTCAGCCTATCCTCCATGAGCCATTAATGCTTCATGAAGGTGCTCTGCGTTCCTCCGAACTGGAAAGAAAAAATCACTATGCAGAAACGTTTATGAAAGAACAAACGATCAAACCGGAAGATACAGTGATTGTCATTTCTACTTCTGGAAGAAATCCTGTGCCAGTAGACGTTGCTTTGGAAGCAAAAAAAGCTGAAGCCACAGTAGTCGTAATTACATCAATCGCCTATTCAAGCAGTCAGCCATCCCGGCATGAACAGGGATATAGGCTGGCTGATGTGGCTGATGTTGTAATCGACAACGCCGCTCCCCCGGGAGACGCTCTGCTGGAACTGGAGGAGGTGGAGGTGCCGTTTGGTCCCAGCTCCACTGCGGTAGGAGCTACTATTCTCCAAGCTGTGATGGCTCAGACGGTCCAGGAGCTTACCAGCTTAGGCATTGATCCACCTGTATTTCTTAGTGGGAATATTGACGGTGCAGATGAGCGAAACAAACGGTTGATTGAATCCTATAAGGATCGTATAAAATTATAAGCTCGTATGAAAAACAAGGTTTTTATACGGGAGCCCTGATGCGAAACAGCATCAGGGCTTTTCAATGCCTGAATTTAATTAAACCGTGATACAAAATTTGTTAGCAAAAATTTTAAATTTTTGCTAACATTTACTTTTAAGGGAATCATAAAATAAAAATTAATAAAATGATGAACGGAGCTAGCAAAAATGTATATATCCAAATTAATCATAGAAAATTTCAGAACATTCAATAAAAAAACAGAAATAGAATTTCATGAAGGTACGAATGTAATAATTGGTCAAAATAACTCGGGAAAAACTAGCGTTATTAAAGCTTTGCAAATCTTATTCGATACCAACAAGAGTAATAAAATGACTATTGACGATTTTAATAGAAATATTAATATCGAAGACTTTAAAGAGATTCCTCCAAAAATAACAATTTCAGCTGAATTAAAAGAATCTGACAATGAAGAAGAATTTTCAGAAGAGCTGGCTACTATTTCTACATGGCTTACTAAATTAGAAAAACCATATAAAGCTCAGATTACTTATGAATTTTTTCTGCCTGAAAAAGAACTAGAATCGTATAAACAAGGTATTAAAAATTTAAATACTGATGAATATGATAAATTTTGGGAGCAACTTCAAAACAACTATTTGAAAAAATATGTTCAAAAAACATACGTGGGAGATTCTAAAAATAAGAACCAAGTTGATTCAGAAAGTATTAACAAATTTGATTTTCAATTCTTGACTGCTATAAGAGATGTTGAACGAGATTTGTTTACTGGAAAAAACGCATTATTAAAAGAAGTGATAGATTTCTTTATGGATTATGATATAAAAGCAGATCAAAGTTTAAGTAAAGAAGAACAAATTAATTTAATCTCGAAGAAAAAAAATCATTTTTCTCAAGAAGCTCAAAAACTTATTGAGTCTTTACAGGAAAGAATGCAGGTTGGAAAAGAACATATGCTCAAGTATGCAGAGGATACAGGAGCCAGCTTTGGTGGAGCAAAACCTTCGTTTGACGGAAAAATGTTAGATACAGAATTATATTCTACGTTAAAACTGGTCGTAGAAAATGAAACAGGGGTCAAATTACCAGCGATACATAACGGTCTTGGGTACAACAATTTGATATACATATCTTTATTATTAGCGAAAATGCAAAAAGATTCTTCGGGGGATTATTTAGGTTCAAATGCAAAAGTCTATTCTATTTTAGCTATTGAAGAACCAGAAGCTCATTTACATCCAAATATGCAAAAAAAATTCTTGAAATTTTTACAAGGCAACCAGAATTCTAACGTTAAACAAATTTTTGTTACTTCACACTCCCCGAATATTACTTCGGCTGTTGAATTAGATGATTTAATTGTTTTACAAAAAATTGATGGGAATATCCAAGCAGCTTATCCTGGAAAAGTATTCAATGAAGAATGTGAAGAAGATATAAAATCTAAAAATTTTATTAAGCGATTTATTGACGTAACTAGGGCCGATATTTTTTTCGCGCAGAACCTTATACTAGTAGAAGGGCTAGCCGAACAGCTGGTAATACCAGCATTCTCAGAAAAAATGAATGTTGACTTAGAAGGAAGCCACACTTCAATTATCAATATTGGAGGTAGGTATTTTGATCATTTTTTAAAATTATTTGATGAGGTTAAAAGTTCTTACGCTATTAACAAAAAAGTTGCGTGTATAACTGATACTGACCCAGTTCGCAAAGCCAAAACAAAGTATTCAAGGTGGAAAAGGTGTTCGCCACTATTTCTCGATATTGAACCGGAAAAGTATGAGTACAAAAAATGTTCAAATAATTTACTATTTGGTAAAAAAAGATTTAAAGAAGAGAAAATTAAGATATTCAATCAAGAAATCGGAGAAAGTTCGACTTTTGAGTACGATTTAGTTTTGCATAATGTAAATTCAGAAAGTTTACTAGTAGAATCTCTATCTAATAAAAATGAAATCAAAGCACTAATGGAAGCTTATGATGAAAATGTCACTTTTGAAGAAATGGTAAATCTAATCGAAAATAAAGAAATTAAACAAGAGATAGAAAAAATTAAAAATGGATCGAAGGAAGAAAATATATTTATAGAAGATGATAAATTAAAAAGAAATTTAATTGCGGATAGATATTTGAGTTCTATTAGTAAGGGAGAAGCTGCGCAAGAAATAACTTACGTGATATCTTCTGAGAGAATAGAGAAGCAAGATATAGTTATACCAAAATATATTGAAGAGGCGATCGAATGGATTTATCAATAGCCATTAAATTGAAAGACAGTGATAGTTATGTACAAATAGATAATCATAGCAAGCTATATGCAGGTCCTGGGGCCGGAAAAACAAGATTTGTTGTTAACCATACTAATAGAATATTAAATAACTCTAAAAGGCTAACTAATATAAAAAAAATTGCTTGTATCACCTATACAAACATCGGAGTGGAATCTATTAGAAGCCGCTTGAAGCAATCGGAGAATAATGTAGAAGTAAGTACTATTCATAGTTTTCTTTATAAGTACGTGGTGAAGCCATATATCCATTTCCTAAAAGAAGATCATTTTCCAAGCGAAAAGCTTGATGGACATGACGATATTTATTTAACACATGGTATGCTTGAAGATTTCCTGAAAAGTTCTCAACAGCTTCATCTTCGTCAAAACAAAAAAGATTTGGCAAATTCGTTAAACAAGCTTATTTGGAAATTCAATAATGGAGAATTGGAACTTGGTTACAACAAAGCATACCAAGGCAAGGTTGGCTCTACATATCATATAAGAAAAGATTCGTATTATTTATACAAGAAAATTTGCTGGGAAAAAGGCTTAATGGGACATGAAGATGTTCTGTATTTTGCCTATCGCTTATTATATGAAAATGAAGGGGTTCGAAGAATCATAAGAGCTAAATTTCCATATATTATTTTAGATGAATTTCAAGATACTAGTCCTTTGCAGGCTGAAATAGTAAAGATTTTAAGCGAAAAGGAAACTATTTTTACAATAGTGGGGGATCCTTGCCAGGCGATTTTTTCCTTTCAAGGTACAGATGAAAATCTTTTTAGTAAATTTACTTTAAACAATATGCATGTATATTATTTAAATATTAACCGAAGAAGTACTGAAGAAATAATAAATGTATTAAATCATGTGAGAAAACCAAGTGAACTTTATCAAGAAAACCCTGAAAAATTCACTGGGGAAAAACCCACACTTTTAATAGGCGAACAGTCTAAAGCGCATCAAATTGTTAAAAATCAAGTAGATGAGAATAACGTCTTTATTTTAACTTATAGAAACGATGAAAAAGATATTATTGAATACGGCTTTGAACTATCTGACGATAAGGAATTTGATTTGAAGTATGATGATGGCAATAGAGGATGGATGATATATTTTATTATATCTGCAATAGAGTTTGCTAAAAAATCTGAATTTACAGAAGCAATTAAAATGATGAATAAAGCGTACAAAAACAAAAACCAACTGACTGAGAAAGAAATTTTAGTTAACTTAAAACGATTTTTAAATAACTATGACGCCTACTATAATGAAAGCCTTAAAGACTTCTATAATAATTTTATTTTCGATCATTATGGAATAAAGCAGCGGATAACAAGCGGAAAAATCAAAGATAAATATGAAGAGGTTCTTTTTAAAGAAGTAGCCGCAAAAGTTAATGTTACTAATCACGCAAGTAATTATAAAACTATTCATGGTTCAAAAGGAGATGAATTCGATAATGTTTTTTTAACTATCCCAAGCAAATCGGCTAGTAACAATTTGGATTTTTTATTAAGTCCTGACATGAAAAAAGAAGAACATAGGGTGTACTATGTAGCGTTAAGTCGTGCTATTAAAAAACTATATATTCATGTAGAAGACCTTAATGAAAAATTGGTACCAAAGATAGAAAAGATAGGGATAAAAATTGAAAGAATATGATTTATTCTAATAACTATATCTATTGGGGGAGTTATATGAATAGATATTTTAAATTATTAGCTATACGTGAAAAAATAGAATAAATTATTTAAACACGTGATACAAGCTAAGATAACCAACCCATAGTAATATTTTTCAAATGCTATTGTGCCACAGCATATACACAAGATTATAATAACAATAGCCGATGGGGCGCCTATAGGCTTTAATAGTATAGCTTTAGCAGCATAAACCAATATTAGGCTTATGCTGCTTTTTTTAATGATCATATACAGGTTAATTTATTCCACTTTTATACACGCATCTAAAGCCTTGTAAATATTACAGCCGCTTGCTAGTTTATTTACGACCGCTTACGAATCATCGGCACCCATTTCATGTGCGTCCCGATCCGCCATACCCACTCCAGCGGGCCGTAGTAAAAGTATTTCAGCCACAGCGGGCTGGCGAGCAGCTGGGTCACAAACACGAGCAGGCCGATGAACAGTGCGAACACGTAGCCCGGCGGATCCCAAATCCCCATGCCGTTAAAAAACGTCCGTCCGCTCTCGCGGAACAGGCTTACGAAAATGACCGACTGCAGCAGGTAATGGGTAAAGGTCAATTTCCCGACGGCGGTAAACGGGGTGAGAAAGAGGCTGATGCTTTTGCGGCTCGTGCCAGCCAAAAGCAGGCCGAGGCCCAGCCCTAAGCTCACCAAAAATGCGTACACATCGTCGAGATGAGCGACCAGCGGGCTGGCGGCTCCAGTATACAGAGCGGCTTTTCCAAGAAGTCCGACAAGGAGAAAGAGGACGGCGAGCCGCCATTTACGGGCGCGATCGTCCAGGGCTCTTGAAAAGATGCCGCTGCGATAGGCGTACATCCCAAAAAAGAAATAGCCAAAGTGATCGATCATCGTCGACCATTCAATCAGCAGGTATTCCACGCCGGTCGGATAGTTTTGATTCGGCGGCAGGGCATCCTTCATCCACCGCTCCGGATTCATCTGGAAAGAGGTATAGCCATCCAGCAGGTCGATCCCAGTGGAATAGCCGAGCCAGAACAAAAACGCCAGTCCGAGAAGCCAATTGGCTGGAAGCCGGAGACACGTAAGCAGCACGAGTCCTGCGGAAGCGTACATAAGTAAAATATCGCCCGCCCATACAAAGAAGCCGTGAAGACCCCCGACGAAAAACAGGATCACAAGCCGCCGGATGAGGGTCGGATAGGGATTTGTACCCTTTGTATGCAGCCGGCTGTAAATCAGCACGAGGCTGATGCCAAACATCATCGCAAACAGCGGCCGGGCGCTGTCCTCGAATACGATGGCGACGGCCGTATGAATAGCGGTGCCCAGCCAGGTAGGATTGGCCGGGTTCACCAATGCGAGGCCGAAGATATTCACGATAAAAATCGCAAACAAGGCGAAGCCGCGTATTTGATCAAGTATGTCGATGCGCGGGCCCTGAGCGCCGCCCTGGGGAATTGCCATACGAAAACCTACTTTCTGCAAAGGGAACTTGTTCTGGGGTGTTGATCTAAGATGGGGCAAAGAACCCTCATAGAGGATATACGAAACTCAGGCAGAAAATAAAGGGCCGGAAGTCGGGCAGGCTTTATTCACTCCAGGCGGCCTTGGGTATCTCATCCGCAGAACCGGGCCCTTTGCTTAACCGAAAAGGCTGTTTTTCTCCTTCACGTTAATGGCTGCTTCTCCGTTTGGAATCTCGCATTGGAGCAGCACGGATTTAGGCGCCTGCTTTTCTTCGATGCTGTCCACCGCGCAGGCTGTCCAGACTGCCTTGGATTTCGAGAGCTCCAAAAGGGCATAGCCGTGCGAGGTGCTGTCAAATAGCTCAATCCAGGGATTTTCAATTTTGATGGCATTCTGCAGCTCTTTAAACAAAAACTCTGTGGGAATGATGCGTTCACTTAACGCGTCCGGCAGAAAGGTGCGAAAGATTTCGAGCGTCGCGTTTTGAGGCAGGGGGCTCGTGTGATCGAACAGGTTATTCAGGTTTTTCTGCACCATTTCATTCAGATTGCTCGACGTCACAGACCCCACCATCAGCTCCACTCCGTATTTATGACCATCCCGGCTGTAATCCTCCTGCAGGTAAGAGGCTTCAAAGGAATGAAAATCGCCCGTTAACGCAAGGAAATTCTGAACGCCTTCATTGATGACTGTCTGGGCGATGGTCTGCCGTTCGTGTGCAAACCCGTCCCAGGCATCAAGATTAATGTACCTGCCCAAAAATTTCAGCTGGGTGATTTGCACCTGGTTGGCCCAAATGTTCCATAAGCTGCTGGAATTTTTCAATTCACCGAGAAACCAATCCTTCTGATCCCTGCCGAGCATGGATCGGTCGGGGCTGTGGATGTTTTCGCAGCCATCGGTGAAATAACGCTCCAGCTCCTGTTCGCCGCAGGGATGAGCATCCCGGTAGGCACGCTCGTCTGTAATGTACAGCGTGGCAAGGTCGCCAATAGTCATCGACCGATACAGCTTCAGGGCATTACTGGATGACGATGGGGAAGGGACATACACTCTCGAAGGCATGTATTCCAGCCAGGCGCTGTTTGCCGAATGGCGCCGCTCGGGATTGGGCTCCAGGCTGTCATCCGGAGCGACCGCCGGGGCGTAGGTATCATTGGCAAATTCATGATCGTCCCAGGTGGCCACCATGGCATGGTTTTCGTGCAGCTTTTGCAGATCGGGGTCTGTGCGGTACACACTGTACAGATGGCGGTAATCCTCCAGGGTAAAGGCTTTGTCTTCACCGCTTGGAAGGGTAATCTGTCTTGCTTCCATGCCGGTTTGGTACGAAGCGTCCCCGGCGGCTTCATACACGTAATCTCCGAGATGCAAAAAGAAATCCAGCTGCTCGTCCGCCAGGTGGGAGAGTGCATTGAAATAGCCGCTCGTGTAATCCTGGCAGGACACGTAGCCGATGGTGGCGGTGGAGCAATTACTGCCTTCCGGCGGAAGCGTTCGGCATCTGCCGGCTCTGCTCACCAGACCGCTCCTTGTGATGAAACGGTAATAGTAAGTTTCATTAGGGTGCAGCAGTCCATCCAGGTCAATGCGGACCACGTTGTCATGGTCCTTCCATAGCGGGCAAAAACCGCTCAATTCCACGAAAGAAAAATCCGGATGGGTGCTCACCTGAAACATAACAGTCTGTGGCTGGTTTTCTCCAACGATTTCGGTATCAGAGGCACCCGCCTCTAACGAAGGATCCACTCTGGTCCAAAGCATCATTCCTGACGACGTGGGGTCGCCGGAAGCGACCGATTGGGGAAATCCTTTTCCCGCCGGCTGAGTCGCAGAATACGCTTCGGTATCCATATCGGTTGAACCATCCACCAGCTTAAAGGCTGAGCCGGTAAGAAAGCACTCAGGGAACGGAGTCCTGTTTTCATCGCCCATGGCTGAATCATTAAAATACACTATCGTGCCTCCTTGATTGTTTCGTTTCTGTTGGCGGTTTTGGATTGATGAAAAATTGCCTTTCTTTTTATCATTAACAGAAATCAGTGTGGTAAAACCTGAAGGGCGGTGAAATCAGGCATAAATGAAAGAGCCGGAAGCCCGGCAAGCCTTATTTACTCTGAAGCACTGCTCTGCCAGTCTGCTTCCCGCCTCTGGTCTCGGGCCCCGGACAGCTCCCCGGTCTCCTGGTCCAGGGCTAACGCCTGAATCGACCCAAAGTAGAGCGGCGTCGGCTGTTCACTTATATCCTCGTACCCAATCGCAAGCAGCTCCTCGCGCTGCTGCGCTTCAGGCATTTCTTCCATCACCAGCTCGTCACCATCCAGATGAAAGCGCGGGGCTTCGACCGCTTCCTCGAGACTGGCATCATTTACCGTCCAGTCGGAAATCACCTGCGCGAGCATAATCGGGATCCGTTCGCCGCCCGGGCTGCCGATGCCAAGCACCGGTCCGTCGTCATTGGCCACAAGCATCGGAGACGACCAGGTTACCGAGCGCCGTCCCGGCTCCGGTTCATTGACGCTGCCTTCGCCAATATCAAACCGATCCATCTGGTTATTCAAAAAGTAACCATCGGCATATTCCCCGGATCCCCAGAAATTGGTGAGCGTATTGGTCATCGATACAAAGGTTCCGTCCTCGTCAACGACCGTAATGTGGGTCGTGTTGGGGTCTCCCGTGTAGGAGGAGGCTTCCTCCTCGGAGATCAGGCTGTCCTCGGGTATTTCCGCAGCCAGCTCCGCGTTACGTTCCGGATCCGTCAGTTCATCAACCGGCACATCGACAAAATTCGGATCGCCGTAGTCCGTTTCAATAAACTGGGAGGCGAGTCTCCAGGACATGGCGGTATCGTGGATAAAGTCCGTGCTGTCCCGTCCTGCTTCCATGCTGTCACGCTCCTCCAGCATCTGCAGCATCTGAATAACGCTGATGCCGGGGAGCGGCGGTGCAGCACCGATAATGTCGTACCCTGCATAGGTTCCAACGGATGGATCGTTCTGGCTGATCTCAAAGGCTTCAAGCGAAGCGGTGTCTATGCCTTCGATTTGAGACGCGAGCGACTGCCCGGCCTCTCCTTCATACAAAGTATCGCTTCCGTTGTCACGGATGTCGCGCAGGGTGTCGGCGAGCTCGTCCTGTTCCACGGTAGAGCCCGCTTCGAGTGGCTCACCGTCGGGGTAGAAGTGGCTGAGCTCACTGACAGGCAGCCTGCTTTCTCCCGATTCGAGCTGATCTGCAAACAGCCCGGAGACCTCCGAGCTGTCGGCGAGCGTCACGGCAGGATCAAGCAGCTCCTCCCACTCCGCCGTACCATGGTCGGCGTGGAATTTATTCATTCCGGCGGTGAAACCGGGCACGCCGATGTCAGAGGAGGGGATGCCGCCCTCGGGCACGACTTCGCGGTAATCGTATGCCTGCGGGGCTTCTCCCTGCTCCTGAATCAACACGGAACCTCCTCCGCCAATCCCGGAAGCAAATGGCTCGACCACTGAGACCGCATAGGCGGCTGCGACAGCCGCATCGGCCGCGTTTCCTCCGTTATCGAGCACCTCCATGCCGGCTTCGACCGCATCCGGATGGCCGGCGCTCACCCCGTACTCGGTGATGGGCTCATTGGACGGCCCGGATTCTTCTTCCGCTGCTTCCTCGTTTTCATTAGTCTCGGTTTCCTCTTCCGGGGGCGCGCTTTCATCTTCGCTCTCTTCCTCTGACGAGCATCCGCTGATCACTATTACGGAAAGAACGGCTGCGGCGGGGGCGAAGCGGCGGACGTGATCGAACGAGGGGGAGGGGGCTTTTTTCCGGACTGGTATCACCTTTCTGTTAGCCATGCATCATTCTCCTTTCCCGGTTCTTACTTGCTACTGCTTTGGTTCGGCAACCTCCTGCCATGCAGGAACGAAATAAGTAAAAATAAACCTTGAGTCTGGACAGTGACTGTCGATGCTTACAAGGAGTGAAAGGGAGCAGGGGAACTGGCGGGAGACGGAAATGAAATATGTATATAGCCAGCCGAGGGTTAAAAAATAGTCCTCCCCCTATAATAACATGCTTATTCCCCGAAAGTGCCTGCATCAAAAGCTTGGGAATCCAGTTTAATGAAGCCTCACGGCATAACAATATTAGCGTTGGTTTAAGAAAAGTGGAAAGATTATTAATTAATGCTGTGATAAGATTCAGGAAAGTTTAAAAAGCATTGTAGAGTTTTGAATAAAAAATGAAGACCATTATTATATTAAGAATAAAGGGAGAGAATGAGATGCTGACAGAAAAATTTCATGTCGCCGTGCCTACCGCTTTTCATGAAGATGAATCCTTAAATGTTCAAGGCACAATAAACCACATAAAAGACTTGCATGAACAAGGAGTGAAATCTGTTCTCGTCTCGGGGACTACTGGAGAGCAGCATAGTTTGAGCCTCCAGGAAAAATTTGAACTGGTCCATGCTTTAGCGCTGGAAGAAGAACTGATTAGAACTATGGAGATTATCTTCGGTGTGGCTTCGATCAGACAAAAAGAAGCAGAAATGCTGGCGGAAAAGATCAGTCATACAGAGTTATCAGGCATTATGCTTGGGTATCCGCCTTATGTTGTACCAACCCAGGAAGAAGCACTCATTTACACAAAAAGAATCGTCCATCTGAGTAATAAACCTGCGATCCTATATAATAACCCAAATAGAACGGGATTTGATTTATCAGAAAATAGTATTATTCAATTAAGTGAGATTGATGTGATAGTTGGTATAAAGGAAGCCGGAAATAAAGAAAAAGTCGGGCGGTTAAAAAAAGATATAAACCGAAAAGATTTTTACTTTTATGCAGGAGGAGAAGTGGATTTAGAAAACAAATTAATATTGGGATACGACCGTCTTTCTTCCATTGCCGGGAATGTCAACCCCGGAGAAATTAAGCGATGGTTCGAAAAAATGCTTATAAAACAAACAGTAAGTAAACAAGAAAAGGAGACAATAGAAAAAATCATGAACCAGGTTTATCAGGGCCATGCCGTAGTGAACCTGAAGAAGATCATAAACGACAAGGGAACTCCTGTGGGCATTTGTAGAAGTCCAATTGGAAATGTCTAAGCAAGAACAAAAGATGGGCATAAAATATAAGAGCATACATGCATTAAAGGGCATGCATTATTTATGAAAAAATTGAAGCTAGACGCTGAACCGCCTTTCGTATGTGATCATCCTCTAAGTTAGCGAATCCGATAATGATTTTTTTCTGCTTATTGAGAAGCAGTTCATCTCCCGAAAGGATAAAACGACGAAGCGTATATAATTCTATCTTATTTTCTTTTGCCCGCTCTTCGATCTCTTGATAGGAGAGGCTGGTCTCAATGTCCATAAGAAAATGAAGGCCGGCTGGTACATCATAAATAGCGATTCTTCCGTTAAATGTGTGCTGCAGCTCGCGAACGAGGAGTGCCCGCTTTGTTTTATAATAAGTATTCATCCGCTTGACATGTCTCCCGTATTCACCTTCATCGATGAAATACTTTAAAGTCCACAGATTGAGGCCCGAAGGCCCGTCGATCCAATCGCTGTACGCTTGGCGGTAATCCTTCAGTAATTCCGGGGGGAGCACCATATAACTGATTCGCAGGCTTGGCAGCAGAGTTTTGGAAAATGTGCCAGTATAAACGACCTGGCGGTTCCGGTCCAGACTCTGAAGGGAAGGAATGTGGTCTGTCCCGTATTTGAATTCACTATCATAATCATCTTCTACAATGTAACGGCCCGAGGAGGCGGCTGCCCAGTTTAATAGTTCGATTCTTCGATTAATAGGCATAATCGTTCCGGTGGGGAATTGGTGGGAAGGCGTTACAAAAGCCCACTGGGCGCCGCTTTTTTGAAGGCCGCGAATGGAAAGACCGTATTCATCAACGTTTACAGGATATACTGGGAACCCCATGTTATTTAACAAATGATAAAAACGCTGATAGCCGGGGTTTTCTACCGCTATAGGCTTATCTGCTGATTGCAGAGACATAAGCTTGTGAATCAGCGACTGCGTGCCAGAGCCAATAATGATTTGCTCCGGGCGGCAGCGCACCCCACGTGTCAGAGCGATCAGAGTGGCAATTGATTCACGAACTTCATACGGGCCTTGGAAGTCGGGGAGTAGCGAGAGCTGCGGCCGGTGATCTTCCACGACTTTTTGCTGGTATTTTCTCCATTTCTTGAACGGAAAATGGTTCGCGTCTGTTGTGATGTGCGAAAAAGTAATTTCCGGTGTGAAGCTTTCCTGATTATTTTTTTCTTTAAGCTCTTCCGGGAATGGATCCGTTTCTTCTCCTTTTTTGATATAACGCCCGATATCCTCTACGATATATCCCTTTCGTTCTACGCTGTATATGTAACCTTCCGCTAACAACTGTTCGTAGGCATGTGCCACCGAATTTACGCTTACTTCCAGATCCTGCGCGAGCTTTCGTTTAGAAGGCAATTTTTCGTGCTTCGAAAGCGTATCTTCAAGAATAAGGTGTTTAAGACGTGTGTAAATTTGTTTGTAGACGGCAGAATAACCGCTCCCTTTATTGATTTGAAAAAACAAATACAACTCCTCCTGAAATTTATCTGGTCCCATACTTTTTTAAAAACTGGTTCTTTTAATTGTATCAGAAAATTATCATAATTATCTATAAATTCGAAGGAGGATATTTAAATGAGTGAGAAAGCAATCCCAAAAGAAGATTTGCAGAAAAAAAGAAAAAAATACATACCTAAAGGAATCGGAAATGGAAATACCAATATAGCTGACTATGCAAAAGGGGCGGAACTCGTAGATAATGAAGGCCGGAAATGGATTGATTTTGCTGGAGCTATCGGGACATTAAATGTCGGTCACAGTCATCCTAAGGTGACAGAAGCTATTAAAAATCAGGTTGATCGTTATATACACCCGGGATTTAATGTCATTATGTATGACAGTTACATTAACCTGGCGGAAAAATTATGTAAGATAACGCCTGGTTCTTTCGATAAAATGGCAATGCTTTTTAACTCTGGAGCAGAAGCTGTGGAGAACGCGGTGAAGGTAGCAAGGAAATATACAAAGCGTCAAGCTGTCGTTTCCTTCGAACGCGGCTTCCATGGACGGACGAATTTGACTATGGGGATGACAAGCAAGGTGAGGCCGTATAAATTTAACTTTGGCCCATTTACTCCGGAAGTGTACCAGGCCCCTATGCCGTACATGTCGAATAAACCGGCACAAATGACAGAGGAGGAGTACATCGATTTCAGCATTACTCGGTTCAAAGAATTTTTCGTCACTACGATCGATCCGGAAATGGTGGCATGTATCATTATGGAACCAGTACAGGGCGAAGGCGGATTTTTGATTCCCCCAAAACGCTTTGTCTCAGAAGTGCGTCAATTCTGTAATGCTCATGGGATTGTCTTCATTGCTGATGAAATTCAAACCGGTTTCTGTCGGACAGGAAAACTTTTTGCAAGCGAACATTTCGATATTGAACCAGACGTCATGACCTTGTCGAAATCTTTAGCAGCAGGACTTCCTCTTAGTGCGGTGGTAGGGAAAGCCGAAATTATGGATGTTTCGTCTCCGGGAGAGCTTGGAGGCACGTTTGCAGGCAATCCAGTTGCATGTGAAGCAGCCCTGGCAGTAATTGATATTTTGGAAGAAGAAAACCTGAATGAAAAAGCTGAATATATCGGGGCCGTGCTGGAGGATAAATTAAAAGATCTAAAAGCTCGTCACAGCTTCCTTGGAGATATCCGCCGGCTTGGAGCAATGGTAGCTGTAGAAATTGTTGATGCAGAGAACCAACCAGATAAAGCAAGGACAGGGGCCATCACCTCCTACGCAAATAACAATGGATTGCTGCTGCTTTCTGCAGGTATAAAAGGAAATGTGGTCCGTTTTCTCACCCCGCTTGTTATTACAGATGAAGAATTGAAGGAAGGCCTGGCCATTCTCGAGCAGGCGTTTGAGGCAGCGGCAGAATAATCCAGAAGGGGAGGATAACACATGAAAGAGACGATTAAAGTGAAAAATCCGGCTACTGGAGAAGTGGTGGAGGAAATCGCTGTGACCCCAGAGACTGACGTAGAAAAAATACTCAGTCAGGGAAACGAAGCGTTTAAAACCTGGGCGGGAGTGAATGCCCATGAACGTGCTGCTCTATTAAAAGAGTGGGCCGAAAAGGTGAAAAACGAGACGGAAAACCTGGCGGAAGTAATGACGCTCGAAAGCGGCAAACCGTTAAAAGAATCACTCGGGGAGGTGGCTTACGCGGTAAGCTATATCGAGTGGTATGCAGAGGAAGCAAAGCGGGTGTACGGACGCATTGTTCCTTCTCATACAGAAAAGAAAAGGCTTGTGGTAACAAAAGAACCTATCGGTCTTGTAGCAGCGATCACTCCGTGGAATTTTCCGGCGGCAATGATGACCAGAAAAGCTGCCCCGGCTCTTGCAGCAGGCTGCACATTTGTAGTGAAGCCGTCTGAAGAAACGCCGCTTACTACAATTAGGCTCGTGGAGCTCGCGCATAAAGCGGGAATTCCAAAAGAAGCAGTGCAATACGTGAACGGCTACGGTGAAGACATTGGCCCCGTTTTCACCAGCAGCGGACTCGTCCGCAAAATCACTTTTACGGGTTCGACGCCAGTAGGTAAGAGCTTGATGAAAGATAGTGCTGACACTATGAAACATATTTCCATGGAGCTCGGCGGTCATGCCCCGCTAATCGTGGCAGAAGATGCCGACATTGAATTCGCTGTAGAACAAACCCTTGCGTCAAAGTTCCGGAACGCTGGACAAACGTGTATCTGCGCGAACCGAGTGCTCGTTCATAAAAAGGTGGCTGTTGAATTTTCTGAACAGCTGGTCTCGCGGGTTAAACAATTGAAGGTGGGGAATGGGCTTGATAAAACTGTAGACATCGGCCCTGTCATCAACATGGACGGGTATACGAAAATCCACAATCAGATTGAAGATGCGTTAAGGAAAGGCGCCCGCCTGCTTTGCGGTCATCAATATGACAAAAGCGATGAAAAAGGTTATTATTTTGTACAACCAACCGTCCTCGATCACGTAGAAGAAAAAATGAATATTATGCAGGAAGAAACGTTCGGTCCGGTTATTCCAATTACCACCTTCCGCGAGAACGCAGAAGCAGTGGAAATGGCTAACAACACCCCGTTCGGTTTAGCCGCTTACTTTTTCACCAATGATTATCGTACCGGTATCTATTTTCAGGAACAACTGAAGTTTGGCATACTCGGATGGAACGATGGAGCGCCGTCCGCTGCTCACGTGCCGTTCGGCGGAATGAAAGAGAGCGGGATGGGACGCGAAGGCGGGCTAGAGGGTATAGAGCCTTACGTGGAAACGAAATACATGTCTATTGGAGGCATTCAATAGATATGGAAATCCTTTACAAAGAGGTGGAACAATGAATGTTGAAGTTTTAATATTATTTATAAACGCCACACTGGTAACTGTTGTTTCTTCGATTGTGGTAATCGCTATTTTAAAAAAGCAATATCTTCCTGTCATCAAGGAAATGGAGAAGAAAGAAGAAGCAGAAAAAAGTAATGATTCTGAAAAGAAAGAAAATAATAACAAATATTAGCAGGGGGATTACATATGGCGGTAACTATATTTGCAGTCGTTTTATTACTTTATGTGGTCGTTGGGGCCATCGTTTCCCGTTTTGTCAAAAACAGTGATGATTTTTATACGATGGGAGGAAGGGGATCAACGATATTAATTGTCGGTACTCTGGCCGCTACATATCTGAGTGCTGCGACCCTGCTGGGTATTGCCGGGCAATCTTATGCAGAAGGGCCCCTGGTTATCGCAGCACTCGGTTCCTTTGGTGCCTGGATCGGCACCTTGCTTGCTGTCGTCTATGTGGGAAGAAGAATGAAAGCTTTAAAGTGCAAGACGATGCCGGACTTTTTTGATAAACGCTTCAACAATAAATGGGTTAGTGTTATTGCTATTATTATTATGATTGTGGGGCTCATTGGGTACGGCGTGATTCAATTCATTGGAGCAGGACTGGTGCTCAGTGAGGTTACCGGGATCAACTTTCAGCTGCTTATCGTACTTTTTACAGTAGCATTAATTGCGTTCACTGCCTTCGGTGGAATGTACGGAGTGGTAGTAACTGATACGCTTATGTTTTTCACGATGCTCGCCATCTCTGTCATCATTGCTCCGTTAATTATCGGCCAGGCCGGATTTGAGCAAATGAAAGGCCTGTCGGAAACCTTGCCGAACTACTGGACGATCGGTGGTACAGAGGAACGGTCTATCGGATGGTCGATTTCCCAGTTCCTTGTCTGGATCTTGTTCTTCACGTGCATGCCAGCACTGGTGTCCCGGGTATTTCCGGCTAAAAACGATTTTGTTATTTTGAAAGCTGCCATTATCGGCGTATTTTTTGCTCCTTTCATGCAGCTGACAGTCTTTATCGCTGCAGGCGGTATGCAAGTGCTTGAGCCAAATATTACACCTACTGATAACGCGATGATCGTCGGGTTTATGGAGTTCACTCCGCCAGCCATTGCTGGTATAGGGCTTGCAGCACTTATGGCTTCTATCATGTCTACGGCTTCTACGCTGTTTGTGCTGGTAGGTTTTGCTTTATCCAGAGACCTATATGAAAGACTCTTCGAGAAAAAAGTTAATGAAAAGCAGAGTCTTAACGCGGCGAGAATTGGCCAGCTTATTGTAGCAGTAGTCATTTGTGCTATCGCTATTTCCCGGCCTTCAGCAATTTATTGGATTTCTATCTATGCTGGTTCCATTTTCGCTGTAGGTTGGCTGCCAACTATAGTAGCTTCCTTCGAATGGAAGAAAATGAACAGTAAGGCTGCATCTATCAGCATGGTGTCAGGAACCGCCTCATTTATAGTATTCGGAGAACTCATAAGAAGTGGCGTAATGACCTTGCCTACCGGCATAGATGAACTGATGCTAGCACTTGTAGTCTCGGTTGTTTCACTTGTTGTTACAGCTCTGTTAACGAAACCGAATACGCATGAATTGAATTATTATACGGAAATGAAAAATACAAGCATGGCCAAGCAAACAATCCAGGAGCTGTTGGCACAGCCAGGTGGGCTTCAAAAAATAAAAAAACAGTATAAACAGGTGATTCAAATTTCAGTCCTGTTTACTGTGATATCTATTGTCGTGTGGGGATATTTCTTCATTAAACTTGGTCTGTAGAATCTAAGAGGTGATATAGGAGATGGAGACGCTGAATAAAATTAATGAAGCAAGATTGTTTCGAATGCTGGCCAAAAGTTCAGAAACGGGAGCGATACCCGGACAAGGACTGCGAAGATTAGCTCTTTCTGCTGAAGATAAAGAGATGAGAAATATATTCAAAGCTTGGTGTGAAGAAGCCGGTCTCATGGTAAAAGTTGATGACTTTGGAAATATGTACGGACGACGGGAGGGAAAGAAAAATCTCCCGCCAGTGGTCCTTGGCTCTCACCTGGATTCTCAGCCGGAGGGAGGACGATTTGATGGCGTGCTTGGAGTTCTGCTCGCCTTGGAAGTAATCCATTCGCTAAATGATAATGAGGTAGACACAGAGAGACCAATCGAAATAGTCAATTTTACTAACGAAGAAGGAGCAAGATTTGAACCTCCCATGCTTGGGTCCGGTGGAATAGCAGGTGTGTTTGATGAGGATTATGTTCACAGCCGGCAAGATCATGACGGCTTCAGCTTTTTGGATGAACTAAAGAAGATCGGCTATCACGGGACAAAGGAGAACAGGATAAAGGAATTTTACTCTTTTGTAGAACTTCATATTGAACAGGGACCGATTCTTGAAGATGAAAACAAACAGATTGGGATCGTAGAAGGTGTACAGGGAATTAGTTGGCTGGAAGTGGCTCTTTCCGGAGAAGCGGATCACGCAGGACCCACGCCAATGCATTTACGAAAAGATGCGTTAATGGCCGCTGCCGAAATTATGACCCAGTTGGAGTCGAAAGCCATTCAAGCAGGGGTAACAGTTACTGTGGGGAAAATTTCTGTCTCCCCGGACACGGTCAATTGTATTCCGGGTAAAGCTGTTTTCACAATTGACCTCCGGAGTGCTGACGATCAAAAGCGAAGCGAAGCAGTAAAGGAAGCAAAAAGCTGTATCCGTGAAGTTTGCCAAAAAAGAGGTGTGAAAGTAGACATAGAGGAACTGTGGGACACGGGCAAAGCTGATTTTGATAAACACATTACCAACATCATTGAAAAAAACGCAGAAAATCTCCATTATTCTTCAAAAAGACTGCTGAGTGGCGCCGGTCATGATGCCAAATATGTAAACAATCTCGGGCCGACAGCTATGATCTTTCTTCCGAGTGTTAATGGCAAGAGCCACGTGCCCTCGGAATTGACAGAGGATGATGATATTGTAAAGGGCGCCAATGTGTTATATCAAATGGCCCTTGAATTAGCCAATGAGTAGCGGGGGGAAGAATAAATGAGTATTAATAGAGAACTGATCGAAGAGAAACTAGAAGAATTATGGGACGAAGAAAAACTATTTTTGCAGACTATTGGAAGCTTCCCTAGCACATTGGGAAATGAAAAAGAAGTACAGGCCTTCATCTATAATTATTTGCAGGATATGGGTCTTGAAACAGAAGCAGTGAAAGTCGAGCCAGAGCGGCTGAGAAAATATGAAAACTTTGGCGAGCCCGAATGGTCATACGAAAACAGGCCAGTAGTCGCGGGAGTATGGAAAAGTCCAGGGCCGAAAAAAGGAAAAAGTCTGATACTGCAAAGCCATTTGGATGTGGTTAGTGCCGGGCCGGAAGACCAGTGGGGCAATGACCCTTATTCTCCTGTTACAAAAGGAAATAGTATGTATGGCAGAGGCTTACTTGATATGAAAGGCGGCTTTGCAGCGATCGTATTTGCGGTTAAAGCCCTGCGTAAGGCAGGAGTGGAGCTTGGAGCAGATCTGCAGATTCATAGCGTCATCGAAGAGGAATGTACTGGGAACGGAGCGCTCGCATTATTGGATAGAGGCTATACGGCAGACGGGGCCTTGATACCCGAACCTACCCATTTGCGGCTTATTAATTCCCAACTGGGTGTCTTGTGGCTGCGAGTAACAGTAAAAGGCGCCGGAGCTCACGTAGAGCGTGCAGAAAGTGCGCAAAATGCGATTATGAAGGCTTCCAGGCTCATGGAGTCACTTATGGAATATCGCGAGCACATTAATAGTCGTCCTAAGCACCCAGACTTTGAAAAGCACCCTCACCCGCTTAACGTAAATGTTGGTGCAGTCAAGGGTGGAGATTGGGCTTCCAGCGTACCAACGGAATGCACGTTTGAAGCGAGATTAGGATTTTATCCAGGTACTGCGCCGGAAACGGTACAAAAAGAGGTGGAGCAGTGGCTGTTAGAGGCAGCCAATGAAGATGAATGGCTAAAAACAACACCTCCGGAAATTACGTTTTTCGGTTTTGCTGCTCCAGGCTATTCTATTTCAAAAGACGAAGAGATTATGCAGGAAATGGCTGCTTCACATGCTTCTGTTACTAACGAAAAAGTAGAGCATCTTCCTTTTACGGCTACGACGGATTTGCGGGCATTTGGGGAGTTTAATATTCCCGCTACTTGCTACGGACCGGTTGGTGGCGATATGCACGCCCCAAATGAATACATTGATCTTGCGAGTTTAAAGACCGTGACACACACGATAGCTGATTTCATCACTAGATGGTGTGAAGAAAATAAGTAGGTACGAAATGCTTACTGTTTTCCAACCTGAAAATAGGACAGAATAAAAAACAGAAGCCCCGGCATAAATGTAATATGCTCAGGGGCTTCTGTTTTTTATAGTATAGTAGGGTTACAATCGATTGTTTTTGCATATACTTTAAAAACGATAAATTTTACCGTCATCCGGCACCCAAAGGTTTGCCGAGATGCCTTTTTCTTCAGCGAATGTCTTTAATTCTTCCTTTGATAATGTCCAGTGGTTCACCGCTTCCATGTGCACGGCGATAATCTTCGCGTCGGGGGCGGCCTGCTGCAATTTGTACACGTCCTCCTTGCCCATGACGAGCGAACCGCCCTCGGCGAACTGGTTGTCGCCCGCATTGACCACAATGATATCCGGCTGCTGAAGGTTTACCGCCTCCTGGACGCCCTCGTACCAGACGGTGTCACCGGCTACATACAGCGTCTGCTCCGATTCGTGGCTGAACACAACGCCGCAAACCGGTCCGGTCATTTCAAGGATGTCGCCGCGGCCATGCTCGCCCTTCGTTTTGCTTAAGCTGATCCCTTCGAAGACGGTGTCTTCATGCAGCACCTAGACGTTCTGAAAGCCCTCGTTCCGGATAGTCTCCGCCTCGTCGGCATTCTGGGTAAACAAAGGAAGATCCTTGGCCAAAGCTTCTTTTGCGGCCTCGTCCCAATGGTCCTGGTGGGTGTGCGTGACGATCACCGCATCAATGCCTGCGGTAATTTCCTCCAGTGCAACCGGCAGCCCGGCGACGGGGTTGTTCTGGTCGCCGTCCGGTGCGTGGGGAGCCGGGTTCGGCAGCGGTGGGTAGGCGCCTTTTTCCCCTAAATACGGATCGATCAAAAACTTTTTGCCGGCGTATTCGACAATGAGCGTAGCGTTTCGGATCTGATGGATGTTCATCTGACAAAACTCCCTTTACGTGAAAAATTTAATCGCGTCCTGTTTATTGTAACCGAAACCCGCCTGGGAAACACATACCACGATGTTTCGAATACCACTGTCTGGGAATGGGAATTACGTCAATGAATAGTTAATAGTTATGGGAAAACGAAACAGCAGGCTGCCCGCCGGGTAGTATAGGAGGAATAAAGATGAAGATTTTGATAACAGGAGCGACAGACGGCATAGGCATGGAAACGGCGAGGATGCTGACAAAAGAGGGCCATGAGGTGCTGCTGCACGGACGCAGCGAAGAAAAGCTTGCGGATGTGGCCAAAGAAACGGGAAACGAAAACGCCGAGCAGTATGTGGCGGATTTGTCCGATCTGGCGAACGTGAGAAGCTTCGCCCGGGCGGTCAGGGAGAAGCACAGTCACCTGGACGTGCTCATCAATAACGCGGGCGTATATACGGCCCCGGGAGAGAAGACCGAAGACGGGCTCGACATCCGGTTTGCGGTGAATACGGTGGCGCCGTATATTTTAACGAATGAGCTGCTTCCGCTGATGGATGACTCGGGACGCGTAGTGAACCTGTCCTCCGCGGCGCAGAAGCCGGTGGATGCGAAGGCGCTTGCGGGTAACGCGGACCTGCAGGACGGAGAGGCGTATGCGCAAAGCAAGCTCGCGCTCACGATGTGGACGGTGGAGCTGGCAAATAGTGTCGATCCGGTTATCGTGGCTGTGAATCCGGGGTCCCTGCTCGGAAGTAAAATGGTAAAGACCGCGTTCGGCGTCGAAGGCAGCGATATTACCATCGGGGCGAATATTCTGTATCAGGCGGCTCTGTCGGATACATTTGCCGACGCGTCCGGGAAGTATTTTGACAACGACAGCGGCGATTTCGGCGACCCGCATCCGGACGCCATGGACCGGGACAAGCGTGCTGAGCTTATCAAACAGATAGAAGGCATTATCGGAAACTAAAGCCATAACAGTATTGATATAGAAAAAAGCTGAGCCTCTGCCGGACATTACTGGCAGAGGCTCAGCCTTCGTATAAAGAATTTTTTATGACTGTTCGTTGTATTGACGCCGTAAGGCCTGCAGTTCAGCTTTAAGCTCCTCGACGACAGAGGCATAGAGAGGGTTGTCGTATTCGTTTTTCATCTCCTTAGGATCCCGTTCGAGGTCAAAAAGCTCCCATTCAGGCTCCATCGGCTTGTTGACGGCCCCAATCACATCAAGCGGTTCGCCGTAATAGTAAATCAGCTTGTACCGTCCGGTTCGTACGCCGTAATGGGCGGCCACGTTATGAATCGTCAGGTGCTCCCAGTACCGGTAATAAAACGAGCTCCGCCAGCTGTCCGGCGTGCGGCCTTCAGCGACCGGACGGAAGCTTTCCCCCTGCATCGGAGTACGCGGCTGGACGCCGGCATAGTCAAGCAGGGTGGGGGCAAAGTCATTGTTGATAATGATGCTGCTGGAGGTGCTCCGGGCGGGGATGCTTTTTGGATAGCGCATCAAGAATGGCATCTGCAGCGACTCTTCGTACATAAAGCGTTTATCGTACCAGCCGTGCTCGCCGAGAAAAAACCCCTGATCCGAGGTATAAATGACAATAGTGTTCTCTGCCAGTTGCTCCTCATCCAGATAGCGCAGCAGGCGGCCAATGTTTTCATCAATGGACAGTACGCAGCGCAGATAATCCTTTATGTAGCGCTGGTATTTCCATTCCTTTACCTCCTGGTGCGTCAAGCCTTCAGGAGGCGTGCCCTTCACATCCTCCTCCGTTAAATCCTCTATCCGCATTTCCGCGATGCGCGCGGCTGTTGCCCGGTTTTCGTACGTATCGTTAAAGGTGGTGGGCAGCTGAAACTCCATATCGTTAAATGCGTCTTTATGCTTTTCCGCTGGCAGCCACGGCCGGTGCGGGGCTTTATGGTTTACCATCAGCATGAACGGTTCGTCGGTCCGGCGTGCCTGCATCCAGTCGAGCGCGTAATCGGTAACCACGTCCGTGGAATAGCCGGGCACCTGCTTTTGGCCGCCGGCTTCAATCATCGTGGGATTGTAATATTCCCCCTGGTCGTTAAAAATGCTCCAGTAGTCAAAGCCGGCCGGATGATGAGCCTCCCCGTGGCCGAGATGCCATTTACCCACCAGGCCGGTTTGATAGCCATTTTCCTGAAGCAGCCCTGGAAAAGTCTGCTGGGTGTTGTCAAAATGCTCGGACAGGCCGCGCACCCCGTTTTCGTGGCTGTACTGGCCGGTAAGAATCGTCGCGCGGCTCGGGGCACAGAGCGAGTTGGTACAGTAGACATTATCCATGCGAATGCCTTCGTCGGCAAGACGGTCAATGTGCGGGGTATGGATGAGCTGGTCATTGTAGGCGCTGATGGACTGGGCACCGTGGTCGTCACTCATGATAAACAGAATATTCGGGCGGGATGAATGCATAAAAGCCTCCTGAATCATATTATTATAGTCAAACCCGGCTGGTGCGCACCGATTTTCTTTCGACAATATCGGTCATCAGTTTATAGTGATGGTCCACCTGTTCGCCGTCGAGCAGGCGAAAGATCAGATGGGAAGCGAGGGAGCCTGCTTCGTATTTTGGCTGACGGACAGTGGTCAGCGGTGGTGACAGGTATTCGGACAGCTGGATGTCATCAAACCCGATAATTGAAATGTCTTCGGGCACCTGAATCTGATTTTCACGGAATGCCTGCAGGCCGCCGATAGCCATCTCGTCGTTGGCGAAAAAGACGGCCTGCGGAAGATCACGCTGGGCGATCAGCAGCTTGACGGCACGGTAGCCGCCTTCCCGGGTAAAATCGCTGGCGATTTCCCACTTCGGGTAGGGGGAAAGGTGGTAGTCCTCGAGTGCCTGCCGAAAGCCCTGATAGCGGAGCTTATTGTCGCGGGCATTTGGTGGTCCGCTGATATAGGCAATCTGGCGATGGCCCCTGGTAATTAAAAATTCGGTCGCCTGTTTCGCTCCTGCAGTGTTGTCGACCTCCACCTGGAAAATATATTCGTGGTCGATCCTCCGGTCGAGAACGACGAGCGGAAAGGACTGCTTTGCGGCTTCGAGAGCGATCGCGTCGCTGATGTTATGGGCGAGGATGATTGCGCCGTCCACACGTTTTTCTGTGAGAAACTTAACCGCCGTTGACTGCGGACCGCCGACAGAGCTGCAGGCAATCAGATCAAAGCCGTGCGCGGATGTTACATCCTGCACGCCCTTGATCAGCTCGGAATAATAAGGACCGGAGAGGTCGCTCAGCAGCAGAGCGATCGTATTCGTTTTTGTTTTTTTCAGGTCGGAGGCGAAGCCGTTTTTCTGATAGTTGAGCGACCTTGCCGCCTCTTCGACTCTTCTTTTGGTGGCCGGGCTTATTTTCGGGCTGTCGTTTAACGCATAGGATGCGGTCGACAGCGCGACCCCGGCCAGCTTAGCAACATCTTTAATATTTGCCATGATTTCCCCCTGATTTGTACTGTTGATAAAGTTATGCCTTCCGGGAATTATTTGCTTCTATCGGAAGCCAGTGCAGGACCCGCTGGATGGCTTCGTCCCAAAAATCCCACGTGTGGCCGCCGGGACGGAAATCTCCGTCCACAGGGATGCTCAGCCCGGCACATTTTTGGTGAAACCGCCGGTTGTGTTCGTATAAAAAATCCTCCGTGCCGCACGTCTGATACAGGCGGGGCATTTGCCCGCCCGCGTGCTGAAGGGTGTCAAGCAGGCCTAAAATATCATTGGGCGTGGAGGCAATGTCTGCGTCCCCAAAAATCAATTCAAACTGCCGCCGTTTGTCGTCGGCCATTTGAGCATCGTGCTGTACATGGTAAACCATATCCGTCACACCGGAAAGGCTCGCGACTGCGGCGAACTGCCCGGGATGGTTCAATCCCCATTTTAATGCCCCGAATCCTCCCATTGAATGACCGGCGACAAATCGTTTAGAGGGGGAGGAGGCGATCGGCAGGAGCCGTTCGGCCACCGCCGGCAGTTCGTCGGTTAAAAATGTCCAGTACCTGCCGCCAAATGCCATATCGGTGTAGAAGCTGTTGTCTGCGGAGGGCATCACGACGGCCAGTTCCGCTTCCGACGCGTAGCGGACGATGGAGGTGTTATAAAGCCAGGCGGTATGGTTGTCGCTGAAGCCGTGCAGAAGGTATAACACGGGCGCAGGCACGCGGCTGTCCTGATACACGGACGGGGGAATAATAACGGAGGCCGCAACCGTTTTGGACAGCACCCGGGACGGAAAATCGATATGCATTACAGCCATGCGGTTTCACTCCTTAGCGTTTTATTTAATGCCGGAAACGTTAAAGCCTTCCACGATGTATTTCTGGAACACCACGAAAACAATAATGATCGGAAGCACCATAAAGGTGGACCCGGCCATCTGAAGCCCGTAGTTGGTCACGTTCTGGTCCTGCAAAAGAGCAAGTCCGACCGACAGGGTATAGAGCGATTCATCGTTTGCGACAATCAGCGGCCAGAGAAAGCTGTTCCAGGAGCCGATGAAGGTCAAAATAACCTGTACTGCAAGAATCGGCTTAGCCAGCGGAATGATCAGCTTAAAAAAGATATAGAATTCACCCGCGCCGTCCAGCCGGGCGGCCTCGATCAAATCGTCAGGGATGGTGACCATAAACTGCCGGATCAAAAATATGTTGAACGCGGCAATCAGTCCCGGGAGCACAATGCCGGCCATTGTGTTGGTCAGCCCGGCCTGGTTTAAAATCAGGTAGGTCGGAATCATCGTTACCTGCCCGGGAATCATCATCGTGACAAGCACGACAGCAAACCACATTTCCTTGCGCTTGAATTCAAACTTCCCGAAGCCGTAGCCGGCCATCGTGTTAAACAGCAGGCCGATCATGGAAAAGGCAACAATAATCAGTGTATTAATTAAGTACACATCAAAGTTCAGGTTCGTAAACAGCTCGATGTAGTTGGTGAAGGTCGGTTCGAGTGGAAAGAGCGTTGGCGGAATGCTCAGCACTTCGTTTTCATTTTTAAACGAGCTGAGCACCATCCAAAAAAACGGCAGTGCGACAAGGAAGCCGCCGACAACGAGCACCGTGTTGATCAGGGCTCTCTCCCATCTGTTATTTAGTTCCATGCGGAGTCCTCCTTATTGATCGGCTTTTCGGAATTTAAACTGGACCAGGGTAGCAACGATAATGATCGCAAACAGAACAAAGGAAGCCGAGGCGCCGTAGCCGAATTCGCTGGACTGAAACCCTTCCTGGTAAATAAACAGCGCAATGGAATTTGTGCCGTTCAGCGGGCCGCCGTCCGTCATGACAAACGGCTCCTCGAAAAACTGCAGCCAGGCGATCAGCGTTGTCACAGTCACAAAGAAGGTGGCAAACCGCATCGAGGGAAGCGTAATGTTCCACAGCTTCTGCCAGCGGTTGGCGCCGTCTATGTCGGCAGCTTCATAATAGATTCGCGGGATGGACTGCAGGGCGGCTAAAAAGATCAGCATGCTGACCCCGTTGCTTTTCCAGACCGCCATAATAATTAAGGATATTTTCGCCACGAAGGGATGCTCGAGCCACGGAACCGCCTGCAGATCGACCATCGACAGCAGGTAATTAAACAGCCCGTACTGCTGGTTGTACAAAAAGCCCCATACAACGGCGATTGCGACAATATTTGTAATCGAGGGCATATAATAAATCACCCGGAAGGTCGAAGACATCCGGTCGGTAACGAGCTTCAAGAACAATGCGATGACAAACGAACTGATAATCGCAAGCGGCACCCCGATCACGACGTACAGCAGCGTGTTCCACATGGACTGAAGAAACACCGGGTCCTGGAACAGCCGGATAAAATTGCTGATACCGACAAAGCTGATCTGAGACCAGTTTGCAAGCCCGCCGATGTTCATATCAGTAAAGCTGATCACAAGGGCGATAATAATGGGCAGAAACGAAAACGCCACCAGAAGAAGGAGCGCCGGCCCGATAAATAAATAAGGGGTCATGGATGCTTTTACACGATTCACTACATTCACCTCTCCACATGCTGCAAAGATGAAATTAGGTGCAGACAAGGTGCACCTAATTTGTTTTTATCTATTCACCAAGAATTCGTGAAACCTCCTGCTGATATTCGTCGAGAGACTTATCAATATCGGCATCGTTGCGGTTGATCTGCTCAAGGGTGCTGAGAAGCTCCTGTCCCATCTGCTCATATTCAGGCACGAGCGGCAGCGGCTTGGTGTGCTCGAGCTGCTCGCCGAAGGTGCTGATTTTGTCATCGTCCTTTAGCACTGGATCTTCCCAGGCTTCCAGATTCGCCGGCAGTTCACTGTGGTCCTCATACCATTTCACCTGGGTTTCCGGGGCGGACATCCAGTTAATGAAATCAAGCGCTTCTTCAGTTTTTTCACTATTGTTGAAAACGGTCCAGTGCGCACCGCCCATCATGGAATCGTTGGTTTCTGCTTCCGGCATCAGGGTGACGTCCCAGTCGCCTTCAATTTCCGGGGTGCGCTCCTCAATTGTTTGTATATCCCACGGGCCGCTGATAAACATTGGCTTGGAGCCATCCGCAAATGCCTGGAAAAATTCCTTGCCTTCCCCTAATTGGGAATATCCTTCGTCATAAAACGTATGGTGAAGCTCGATAGCCTCCTGAAAGGCCGGATCGTCAAAGTTTTCAGCGCCTTTATCCAGGTCGTAATCCCAACCCTGCTCCCAGGCCATCACGAAGGGAAACTGGGGATCATCAGCCAAAAGGTCGATAGCATACTGATCATCACCGCGGGCGGTAAGCTGCTCGGAGGCATCGACCATGTCATCCCATGTTTTTGGACCGTCCGGATAGCCTGCGTCCTCCAATATGTCGGTACGGTAAAAAAGAGCTCGTGTATCCACGTACCAGGGGACGCCGATGGTCTGATCCTCGTATTTGGTCGTTTCCACGGCTGTATCATAGAAATTATCACTGCTGAGGTTGTCGTATTCATCTGTGTAGTCGGAAAGGTCTTTAAAAGTCCCCGCATCGGCGAATTCTGCCACCCAGGTGGTGCCGACCTGCAGAACATCCGGGCCGTCCCCGGAAGCAACGGCAGTGACGATTTTGTCATGGGCATTTTCCCACGGAATAGCCTGGACCTCTACTGTCGTTCCGGACTCATCCTCGTATTCCTGGACAAATTCATCGAGGCCGTCGGTCATGGTCCAGACAGTAATGGTGTCATCGCTGCTTTCGTTTCCCCCGGAGCCTCCACCGGAGGAGCAGGCAGCCAATACGAAGGACGAAGCAGCCAGCACAGACACAGTTTTAAACGCTTGATGTTTTTTCACTCTAAAAACTCCCTTATGATTTTTAGTGAAACGTTTCTATAAAAAACAAATAAAAAATTGAAGCAGTGAAAAGCTGATTAATAAGTAATTTAACGATTATACTCGTGAAATACATAAAGCTAAATAAAGAAATAATCGATAATCTATTGAAACGTTTCTATAAATCGATTATAGTATCAACTGAAAGCGATTTCAATATATTTTTTCAAAAATTGTATATTGAGAATTTATCACCTACAGGAGGATACTTATGCAAACACAGGATGTGCGTACATTAATAGAACAAATGTCTATCGAAGAAAAGGCAGCCCAGCTTCAGCAGCTGGCTACCCCGTTTTTCAAAGGAGCCTCCGACCGGGGCGCCATTACAGGTCCTCTTATAGGAATGGATGTTTCAGACGATGCGATTGCAAATACCGGCTCGGTGCTCGGCGCCTGCGGAGCGGCCGAAACCAACCGTATTCAGCAGAAGCATCTTGAAGAGAACCGCCTGGGCATTCCGCTGCTGTTTATGGCAGATATTGTGCACGGCTATCAGACCATTTTTCCGGTGCCCCTTGCGATGGGGTGCACGTGGGATCTGGAGCTTGCTGAGCAAAGCGCTGCGGTAGCCGCTAAAGAGGCTTCTGTTTCAGGTGTTCACGTTACATTTGCGCCGATGGTCGATCTGGTGAGGGACCCAAGGTGGGGCAGGGTGATGGAATCCACGGGAGAGGATACTTATTTAAACGGAGCCTTCGCTGCTGCCCAGGTGAAAGGCTTTCAGGGAGATTCGGGAGGGACGGAAGTGGGCAAGCTCATCTCCTGCGTGAAGCATTTTGCGGCGTACGGTGCACCGGAGGGAGGCCGGGATTACAATACGGTGGATGTGTCCGAATTAACTCTGCGGGAGCAGTATCTGCCGGCGTACCGGGCCGCTTTGGATGCAGGAAGTGAAATGATGATGACAGCATTTAATACCGTCTTTGGGGTTCCGGCAACTGGCAACGCATGGCTGATGCGCGATCTTCTGCGCAAGGAATGGGGGTTCCAGGGCCCGGTCATCTCCGACTGGGGCGCCGTTAAAGAGCTGATTCCGCACGGAGTGGCTGAGGACAGCGCAGAAGCTGCGGAGAAATCATTGAAGGCCGGAGTGGATATCGAAATGATGACCACCACCTATATCGAATCCATCCCCGAGCTTGTGCGCAACGGAATTCTGGAGGAAGAGGTAATCGATGAAGGTGTGGAGCGCATTTTACGGCTGAAGCAGAAGCTCAACCTGTTTGAACGCCCGTACCGTCATGCCGATGAAGCGTTGGAGCATAAGGTTATCCGGTCTCAGGAGCATCTGGAGGCCGCCAGGCAGACAGCCGCGGATTCATGCGTGCTGCTGAAAAATGAAAACGAAGTGCTGCCGCTGCAAAAAGAGCAGACGGTCGCCGTTATCGGGCCGTTTGCTGATCACACCGATATTTTAGGGCAGTGGTCGTGGCGGGGCAAACCGGAGGAAACGGTCACACTCGTGCAGGGGCTGAAAACAACCGCCGGGGCGGGCAATATTCTGTCTGCCGAGGGCAGCCGCGTAGAAGAGACCGATGAAACGCTGCTTAAAGAAGCGCTGCAGGCGGCGGAAAAAGCCGACGTCATTATAGCGGCGCTTGGAGAGCCTTCAGAGTGGAGCGGGGAAGCCGGATCCCGCACGGATATTACCATCCCCCGGGCGCAGCGGGAGCTGCTGGCGCGTTTACGAAAAACTAATAAACCACTCGTAACGGTGCTGTTTAACGGAAGGCCGCTCGATCTGCAGGAGATTACAGAGCATACCGATGCCCTGGTGGAAGCTTGGTTCCCGGGATCTGAAGGCGGATCGGCGCTGGCGGATCTTCTGCTTGGCAGTGTTAATCCATCAGCGAAGCTTACGATGTCGTTTCCACAGTCAGTCGGGCAGGTACCAGTGTACTACAATCATTTTAGTACCGGCCGTCCGAAAAGTGAGGGAAGGGACGGGGACCGCTATCTGTCGAAATATCTGGACAGCCCGAATGAGCCGCTGTTCCCCTTTGGCTACGGGATGAGCTATACAACGTTCCAGTACAGCGGCTTTCACCTGGACAAAACAGAAATAACCCGAAAGGATACGTTAAACGTGAAGGTAACCATTACCAACACTGGCACAAGAGACGGCAAAGAGGTGGTGCAGCTGTATGTCAGGGATCATGCCGGTGAAGCTGTACGACCGCTGAAGGAGCTGAAGGGATTCCAAAAAATACATTTAGCGGCCGGCGAATCCAGGGAAGTGGCATTCAGTATTAAGGAAGAGAATCTGCGGTACTGGCATCCGGATATGACGTATCGGAGCGACAGAGGCACATTCACAGTTATGGCCGGTCCGAACAGCCGGGACGTGGAAGCCGCTGAATTTAGATTGAATGATTAGCAAACACTTGTTTTAAAAGGACAAATAAAGACAGGAGGGAAGCCAGTTCTTGAAACAGATCTGGCTTCTTTATTTATGTATTGAAACTAAGTCCCAGCAAGCTCCTTTATAAATATAGGCCCTTGTTATAGAAATGGTAAACAACACTTGGCCTGCACAGGAAATATATGAAGAAAATGGTATATTGAATAAGGAAACCGATAGAAAATGGAAAAATGTTGAAATTGTGTGGAGGTTATTATGCTATCAGGATTTTTTATTAACATTACTATACTCGTTTCGTTTATTTTTGTATTCCACCGTATATTTTATCAGGTGCCACTGCGGGAGTCTTCGTCGCTCGGTCAAAAACTATTTGCCGGAGTCCTCAGCGGAGTGCTCGGGCTGATTTTACTCACTTACAGCATTCCGTTAAGCGACACCACCATCATTGATCTTCGGATGGTTCCCATTACGTTAATGGCCATTTTCGGAGGATGGATCCCAACCACTATAGCCGGCCTGATAATTGTAGCGGGAAGGCTGGTTATCGGGGTGAGCATATCTTCGGTGGCCGCGATCATCCTGATTATTGCGACCATTTTTTCCTGTCTGCTGGTGCATAAGCTTGTAAAAAACGTATGGATTCAGGCAGCATGGATGGTGCTCATCACTAACACATACATTGCTGTTACATTAGATATTCTTCTGCCACCCGGACAGTGGCTCCCTGTTTCCGGTATGTACCTGTTGTCGTCTATTCTCGGGACGGCAGTGGCCGTCTATATGTTTACCCACCTGACCCAGGTGAATGAATTATTCCGACGGTATCAGGATCAGGCTTATCGGGACGGCCTGACCAGCCTGTACAACAAGCGGGCGTTTCAGGAAATGATTCAGCAGACCGAAGCGGAATACACAGGTAGCTCCCGATCGCTGTCACTTCTGGTTCTTGATATCGATCATTTTAAATCAATCAATGATACGTACGGTCACTCGGAAGGAGATGTGGTCTTAACCCAGCTTAGTGAAATCCTCGAGAGGTCTATTCGCTCGAATGATTTGGCGTTTCGTGTTGGCGGGGAAGAATTCACTATTCTGCTGCATGACTGTACGAGCGCCCAGGCATTAATCATTTCTGAACGAATTCGATTAAACGTGGAGGAAGCAGACTTTCACCTTCATCAAATTCCGGATTCTTTGAATGTTACTGTTTCGGTTGGGGTCTCCACCTACCCGGAAACAGAAGCACAGATCCAGCATCTGTACGATGCATCTGACGAAGCACTCTACCAGGCGAAAAGGCAGGGGCGGAACCGCGTCTGTTTTGCGGAAGCTACTGCCTAAACCAAAGCATCCAAAAAAGCATCACCTGCCCATCGGCGGGTGATGCTTTTGCATGCATGAAATGGTATTAGTTTACAGCCCTCGTGAGCCGGAGGGTGCGCGAAGTGGAATCATGCACCATATCAAGCAGCTCGGGGTTGTCCTCGAGAGACCTGCCGTAGGACGGAATGATTTCCTTCAGCTTCGGCTCCCACGCTTCCAGGTGCTCGGGGAAGCATTTATTCAGGACTTCAAGCATAATCGACACAGACACCGAAGCGCCCGGCGATTCACCGAGAAGCGCCGCCATCGTGCGGTCTTCGGCATGAATCAGCTTGGTGCCAAACTGCAGGGCCCCGCGGCCGCCCTCCTCGGTATCCTCAATCAGCTGGACGCGCTGGCCGGCGACGAGAAGCTCCCAGTCCTCACTGGACGCATCCGGCACAAAGTTGCGCAGCTCCTCCATCCGGTGTTCCTTGGTCATGCTCAGCTGCTGGGCGAGGTACTTGAGCAGCGGGGTGTTCTTTGCGCCGGCTGCTAGCATCGTCAGCACGTTTGTCGGCTTGACCGAGCCAAACAGATCCATCGGCGACCCCTGCTTCAAAAACTTGGGCGTAAATCCGGCGAACGGGCCGTACAGAAGTGTATCCCTGCCTTCGATATGACGCCGGTCCAGGTGCGGCACCGTCATCGGGGGAGTGCCCTCCGGTTCTTTGCCGTACACCTTGGAATGATGCTTTTGGACGACCTCGGGATTATCACAGACAAGGAATTCACCGCTGATCGGAAATCCGCCGATATGCCTGCTTTCGGGAATGCCGGTTTTTTGCAGCAGCGGCAGGGCGCCGCCGCCGGCACCGATAAAGGCGAAGGAGGCCGTATGCTCTTCGAGCGTTTCCTGTTGGTGGTTTCGGACCTTTACTTCCCACGTGCCGTCTGGTCGCTGGGCAATATCGTCGACAGAGTGGTTGTAGCGGATTTCAACATTACTTTGCTTCTCCAGGCTGGCAAGCATCTGGCGGGTCAGTTCCCCGAAATTGATATCGGTGCCGTGGTCGACCTTGGTGGCCGCGATCGGCTCGTCGGAGTCACGCCCCTCCATCATTAACGGAATCCACTGCCTGATTTGTTCGGGATCCTCGGAAAACTCCATGCCCTGAAACTGGGGATGGCCGTCGAGGGCCTCGAACCGTTTCTTCAGAAAGTTTACGTGATCCTGGCCGTACACAAAGCTGATGTGGGGCAGGGGACGTATAAACTCCTCCGGATTTTTAAGGTCGCCCTGGTCCACCAGATGCGCCCAGAGCTGTCTTGAAATCTGAAACTGTTCATTAATTTCGACCGCCCGGCTGGTCTTCAGAGAGCCGTCCGGCTGCTCCGGGGTATAGTTCAGCTCACAGAGAGCTGCGTGGCCGGTACCGGCGTTGTTCCACTCATTCGAGCTCTCCTGTCCGGCGGAATCGAGCTTTTCAAAAATTGTGATGCGCCACTCCGGCTCCAGCTTTTTCAGAAGCGTGGCGAGCGTTGCGCTCACGATGCCGGCGCCAACAAGAATCACGTCCGTGGTGGTATTACTGTGGTTCATGGTTTTTCCTCCTTAAAAGGTGCATAAGTGTAAGCGTTTGCGTTAAGTAGTATGGTCATCTGATGACTTGGTTTTTATTATAACATAATCATCGGTTAAATAGAAAAATAAATAAAGGGAGCCTTTCCTCATTTCGTGAAAGGCTCCCATGTACTATTTATCCTGATTTTTGCGGTGGCTCAGTTTTTCCCCTTCCACGTCGATATCCGGAAGCAGGCGGTCGAGCCAGCGGGGCATGTACCAGGCGGCTCTGCCCATCAGCTTCATAACTGCCGGCACAATCGTCAGACGCACAACAAATGCATCGAATAATACCCCGAAGGTTAAGGAGAGGCCGATGGATTTGACCATGGCGTCCGGAGTTGCGATAAAGCCGATGAACACAGCCATCATAATGAGCCCGGCGGCGACAACGACTTTGCCGTTATCACGCATGCCGGCGAGAATGGCTTCCTGGGGATCACCGGTCTGGGTGTATACTTCGCGCATGCGGCTGACCAGAAATACCTCATAGTCCATGGCGAGACCGAATAAAATGCCGATGGAAATGATAGGAAGAAATGCCAGAACGGCGCTTTCCCCGGGAAAGCCGAATAAATCAAGCAGATGGCCGTCCTGAATAACAAAAACCACAAAGCCGAGCGTGGCTGCAAGCGACAGTAAAAAGCCCAGCACAGCCTTTAACGGCAGCAGAACCGAACGGAAGACCAGCACAAGTAATACATAAGCAAATCCGACAACAAACAGGGCAAAAATCGGCAGGGCATCCTGCAGCTTATCTGAAATGTCAATGTTAACCGCGGTCGTTCCTGTTACAAACAGCTCTGTATTCTCATAGGAAAAGGATCGGATGTCCTCCACCAGGTTTTTCGTCTGCGGGTCATTCGGCCCGGAGGTCGGGGTGACGCTGACAATATATGTGTCTCCCGCTTCATTTGGAATCGGCTGGGCCACCTGATCGACCGCATCGAGCTCCTCGAGGTCGGTGCTCATTTCCTGCAGCGTCTGCTGGACAGTCTGCTGATTCATTGAGTCATCCACCTGGAGCGCTGTGGTTAACGTCGCATGAACTCCTTCCCCGTAGGCTTCCGTTTGAAGATCGTAGGCCTTGTGCTCCGTAGTGTCTTCCTGCTTTGCCGTGCCGTCGGTCGGCAGGCCCAGATTCACATGCGTGAAGGGAAGGGCAATGGTAACAAGAAGGGCCGTGCTTATAATTGTCACGAGCCACGGGCGTTTGGTGACAAAGCCGCCCCATTTGTTTTGGGGCCGGTCGCCTTTGGAGGTCCGGGTAAACGCGTTTAAAAACCGGTTGCTTTTAAACGGTGTAATGCGGTGTCCCAGAGCTCCAAGAAGCGCCGGCAGGACAATAATCGCAACGAACACAGCCATCAGGATGCTGATGGAGGCGCCGATGCCCATCATGGTCAGAAACGGAATGCCGGTAATGGAGAGGCCGAGCAGCCCGATCATCACTGTGATCCCGGCGAACACGACGGCTGAGCCGGCGGTCCCGTTTGCAATGGCCGCGGCTTCCCGCACGGAGTGTCCTTCCGCCAGCTGTTTACGAAAGCGTGTCATGATGAACAGGGAGTAATCGATTCCTACAGCAATGCCAAGCATGGCTGCCAGACTCAGCGATACGCCCTGAATATTTACAAAATTTGATCCGATTACAATCAGTAATAGGCTGATGCCGAGGCCAAGCATCGCTGAAAAAATTGGCATGCCGGCTGCCAAAAACGAAGCAAACGTTACCGCAAGCACAAGAAACGCAACAACAATGCCGAGGATTTCCCCGGAGCCGATGCCGTGACCGGAAAACTCAATGTCGCCGGTCAGCTCAGTCTGGATCCCCTGGTCACGCGTTTGGTCGACAGAGTCCTCCAGGTTTTCGACGGAGGAGGCCGGCACCTCCTCGGCCGGTTCATCAAACGTTACCGTCGCATACCCAACGGTTTCGGAGTCGTTGAAATTCTGGAGCTGAGACGGGGGAGCGATTGTTTCCACATGCTCATCGCTGTCCTGAATGGTGGTCAGCAAATCGTTAATCGCCTGCTGGTTATCAGCATCGGTCAGGGCTTCGCCTTCCGGTGCCTGGAATACGATGTCAGCCTGAGCACCGGTAGCGGCCCCGGAAAAGGCATCTTCGAGCACGTCATTGGCTTCTTCAGCCGGAGTGCCCGGAATGGTTAATGCATCGTCAAACGAAGGTCCCCATTTAACGGTACCGAGAGCCAGCACGAGCAGGATCAGAAAAGCCCCGCTGATCACTGATTTCTTGTGGCGCACGGCCCAATCTCCTAATTTGTATAAAAGCGTTGCGATAGTTATTCCCTCCAGTAAATGTGATTGGCGGCTATGTACAAACGATGAAAAAGCACGGGCATCCGCCGTTGAAATTGACAGGCTGACGGTCATTCACTAGCCTGAAAAAAAAAGAAAACATTTGTACTAACAAATGTTAGTATAAAGACGGGAATGTTCATAATGCAATTTATTTTGACGGGTTAGAGGATAAAACAAACACTCAGGGAGGATGTGTTCGTGATGAGAAAAGCACGGCAGGACAGCATCAATTCAAAGCAGTACATTATGGAGGCAGTTACGCTCCTGATTGAAAAACAGGATATTGAAGATATTACCGTCACCGATATCTGCAAAAAAGCAGGAGTGGCCCGGGTCACGTTTTACAAATACTATACATCGATTTATGACGTCATGAATGCCTCGGTGGAAAAGGAATTGAACTCCTTCATCCGCCACCTGTCCGGCAAGGATCAGCGCGAGCATCTTACCCTTGAATTGTTTACGCAGCTGATGACCTATAAATTGAGCGAGCGCCGTCTTCCGCTGGAACGGCTGGTGAATTCGAATGCCCTTTCCATTCTGTTGGATTATTTTACGTACGCGGTGCAATCGTTATCTGCCTCCAACATGCTGTTTCATAACCAGCTGGACAGGGGGTCGGTGCTGTTTGCCGCCGGCGGCATGTTTAATATGGTGGTCGAATGGATCCGGGACGGATTTCAGGAGCCGGTAGAAACACTGGCTGAACGGATGGCCCGGGTCATCCCGAAGGATATGCTCCGTGCCGATGAAGAGACGTAAATAGCTTGTTTATCCAGTGGTCCAGTTAAAAAGATATTTATTCTTTATAGGGATAAAACGACGAAGCCTTCCTGATTAAAAGCATTGAACTTCGTTATCGAAGGTACAAAGCCGGAGGGAGTAGCAGCATCACTCGACTTTGATACACATGGAAAATCTTTGTCCTGGTTCATGCTGGAAATGGAAATTTTGGTTTAGATAGGAACAAAAGGTTAATTATAATTTTCATACGCTCTATTTCATTTATTCAATAAGCAGGAAATTATCCTTAAAATAATTTCCTGCTTATTTTCTCTGGCAAAGCATCAAGATTCGTGTTAAATTTACCTAACGTTAGGTAGGGAACGAATGCAGAAAAGGTGATAATTTGATGGAAACGCGCGAGCGGATTATTCATACGAGTCTGGAGCTGTTCACCGAGCGGGGCTACGAAGGAACAACGCTTGCGGCAATTGCCGGGCAAATAGGCATTCAAAAGCCGTCGCTGTATGCTCATTTTGCAAATAAGGAAGCTTTATTCCTGGCTACGGTTAAAAAAGCGGTGCTTGAATATAACCAGATCGTGAGCAGTGAGTTAAAAGCACTTGGGGCAGAAAGTGCCGAGATTCAGTTGAAAACGTTATTATACCGGCTTGCTGAAGTATATTACGACGAATACACGATCAGCCAGTTTTATTACCGGTTTTTATTTTTTCCACCGCCGGGCCTGGGTTCGCAAATGCAGGAGCTGGTGGAGTATCACGGCAGTGCTGCGGACCAGCACATCGAAGCTGTCGTTCAGCAGGGCAAGAATGATGGGAAGATAGAGCCATCGATTGCCAGTGATCTTATTACGGAAACCTATTTAACCCTGCTGAGCGGCATCGACTTTGACACTCGTTATTACGATTTTAATAAAGAACAAATCCGAACCCACGTCGACCGTATATGGCAGGTGTTCTGGCGTGGGATTCGGGCTTTTTGACTATACATGAAAGACGGAAGCAGCACAGATTTACAGGAGGGCACTAATGGCTGATTCATGGACTTCGTTACTAAAAAATAAAACGTTTGTGCTCGTATGGCTGTCGGGCATGACGGTGATGCTCGGCTTTTCCTTTTTCTTTCTGTCCGTTTCCTGGTTTGTCGTCGATGAAATGCAGCAGCCGGCGATTCTCGGGGTCGTCATGATGACGATCGCCATTCCGCGTGTGGCGATGATGATTTACGGCGGGGTGCTTGCAGATAAAATTCAGAAGTCGCGTATTATGTTTACGACAAATGCAATGCAGGTGGTCGTCATGATCGTCCTGGTGGTGCTCGTGCAGCAGGACGCCCTGCAGACGACATCGTTGATCATTCTGGCATTTATCTTCGGGTTTCTGGATGCGTTCTTTTTCCCGGCTGCTTCGGCAATGATTCCGAGTATTGTTCCGGTGAACCAGCTGCAGCAGGCGAACTCCTGGTACCAGGGGTCCACGGAGCTGATGTTTATCCTCGGGCCGGTGGGGGCTGGGCTATTATTAACCTTTGGCGGCTTTAGCTTTGCGTTTTCCGCAGCGGCTGGTTTGATCGCGCTCTCGACCGTTCTGATTTATCCGCCGCTGTTGAAGGACCCGGTGCCTGAAGCGAGAACTGGCCGTCATACCGCCTGGATGGATTTGAAGGAGGGCCTCGCCTATGTACGCGGTTCCGGCATCCACCGGTCCGGTACGTTGGTGATTATTACGATTAATTTATTGATGATCGGACCGCTGTTGATCAGCATTCCGATGCTTATCAGTGCTCTCGGGGGAGCGCCCTGGCAGTTAAGCCTGTTAGAAGGAGGGTTTTCGACCGGCACCTTCCTGTTAAGCGTGCTGCTCGTTACCTGGTCACTGAAGCAGCGACGGGGCCGATGGGTGCTAAGCGCACTGGGAGCAGGCTTTATTCTCCTGTTTGTGTTCAGCCAGGTGGAGGCGCTGCCTGTGCTGGTCGCTGTAATTACGCTCATGGGCGGGGCAGGTATGCTTGTGTACCTGCCGACGATTACGATGATTCAGGAAAAAACCGACAACAACAAGCTCGGCCGGGTGATGAGCCTCGTGAACTTTGCAGCGAGCGGATTCGAGCCTATTGCCTTTGCGCTCATTTCGTTTCTCGTCGCGGCATCGATTCCGATTCAGACGGTGCTCATGTACACGTCCATCACCGGACTTGTGCTGGCTGGGCTGCTGCTGTGGCTGAGCCCCGAGTTCCGGCAGACCGATTAGAGCCGCCCTAAGAGTACTGCCTAAGTCTTCCGCCCGGAAGGCTTTTTTCGTTCCGGCAGGACTGCTGTGCCCCCCTGCATCAGCAGAGCTCTCCCGGCATGACGGGAATGTCTTTAGGGGAAAACGGGAAAGGATCCTTAGACCATACATACATCACTACAATTTAGGGAGGGTGAAAGGCATGAGGGTATTGTATGCGGGCATGGAAAATGAACTGCTTGTACTCACCCACAGCGGTGAAGGGTGGCGGACGCAGGCAAAGCTTAAAGGCACCCAGCCCGTCCGGGTGGCGGTGGATCCTTCTGATGCTTCCATTGTTTATTGTGCCACGTACGGGCATGGGCTTTGGAAAAGCGAGGATGCGGGAGAAAGCTGGCAGGCGACAGGGAAGCCGCAGCTGTATTTTGAACCGGCGGGGGACCATGGTATTCCTTCGCCGTACATCACGTTTGTCGGTACAAACCCGGTGAAGAAGGGGGAGGAGTCGCATGTTGTGTATGCCGGCACCGAGCCTTCGGCAATGTATTACTCAGAAGAGGGGGGCAGGCACTGGCAGGAGTGGACCGGAATCCAGCACATGACCTCCAGATCGGAATAGCAGTTTCCGCCTCGTCCCCACACGCATCACGTCCGCTGGATCACGCCGGGCTACGGGAATCCCGATCATATAGCGGTGTCCATTGAGTACGGGGCCGTGCTTTTGTCAGAGGATCACGGAAGCACCTGGCGGGACCGGCCGGAGTACAGCCCGAGAGATGTGCATACCCTTCTGGCTCATCCGTCTGCTCCCGGCCGCCTGTACGCAGCCTGCGGGGACGGCTTTATGAACGCTTCATTTTCTTACGCAGAAAGCGAAGACGACGGACGGCACTGGCATTATCAGAGCGAAGGACTGGAGAAGCATCCGTATCTTTACAACATGGTGCTGAACGCCGCGGACGCGGACGACCGGTTCGTTTCCGCCGCCAGGGGGCCGCGCGAGGCCCATTCTTCTGATGCCGCGAGCTCCGCCATTTACCGAAAGCAGGGAGAGGCGCCTTTCAGGGAAATATCCCGGGGACTTCCGGCAGGCTCCTTTGCCCACGTCCTGGCCCAGGACCCGGAGGATACCGGCATTTTTTACGCGCTCAATAACCACGGCATCTTTTTCCTCCGAACGGACGAAGAAATATGGCAGCCTCTCAATATAGCTTGGAAGGATGCATATAAGCAGCAGCACCCGTCGTGCTTTACTGCGGGCTCCCGGTAAGAGAATCAACAGGAAGCTAAGGCTCACTCCGGCATATTAGGGATTGAAGGTGCGGTATGTTTTACTTGGAAATCAGGCGGGTAAATATATTTTATAACGCAAAAACCAAAACAGCCTTCACTGTTTCAAAATTTAAATAAACGGCAGAAATGAATGGATATAAAAGCCAGTGCATGAGCCGGAAAAAGGACTTCGTTCCTTTTTCTGGCTTTTTTTATTGGGAAAGACCCCCCCATGCAGCCTGCGCCAAAAGGACGTGGGGCCAGGTATTAAGGAAAGAAGGCATTTATTGTCGCCTTTTCGGTATGATGCGTTAAAAAATGATGAAATCAAAGAAAGAGAGGAAGCATAAAATGGAAATAGCAGCAGTAATTTTGTACGGCGTCTTTGCGGCGCTTCTATTGATTAATCCAGCACAGATTAACAAAACTAAAAGCCAGCAGCCGAAGTAAATATTAAAATTCACGGGGGACCATCAGGGTGCACGCTGACCTGATGGTTTTTTAGTTTTCGGTCCGCGGGAAAGCTTGTTCAGCCGGACCGCCTGTATCGAAAATACAGATATGATGGGCCGGGAGCACCGGCAAAAGCAGGCAGCAACGTTTGAGGAATCCAGCTGCAGGAAATAGTCGGAAAAGAACATTAAAAATTATATCCATCCTCAAGGAGATGAATAGCATGCTATCGTTTATTTGGAGTCTTATTATCGGCGGTTTGATTGGCTGGGCTGCAGGCGCACTTACGGGCCGCGACGTGCCATTTGGTATTATTGGTAATATTATCGCCGGCTTTATCGGAGCGAGTCTAGGAACAGCGCTGCTCGGCAGCTGGGGACCAGCTATTGGCGGCTTCGCGATTATTCCTGCGCTTATTGGCGCGGTTATTCTCGTACTGATCGTAAGCTTTATTTTTCGATCCATCAAAAAGAAATAAGGAAAAGAACTGCAAGATTGGAAAAGAGCTGTCTGTATGAAAGGCAGCTTCTTTTTTGTTGAAAATAAGTGTAAAGAGCCTGTGCTTTCTGCCTGGTAATCTGTAGCCATTCTTAAAGTGGAACGGAAATAGATGTTTGAAGGGCACGGACTAACAGGAAGTATAATACAGGTGCGAAGGGTGTTGAATTTAAAGATGCATTGGTTCTTGGAAGGATGCAATGCCGCGAACACTGCAGAAAGATAGCGTGGAAAAGAATTTCTATATTTAAGGAGGAACAACATGAAAATTGAATCTTTTACGGACAAGATCGCTGAGAAATACGGAGCAAACGATGAAAAAACGATTGTTGATGAAGGGGCTGCCTTTATTGCCGAGTGGGTGAATACGATGCAAAGGGAGGTCCAGACGAAGACCCCGGTGGGCGTGCAATTGTATGGAAGCAAGTACACGGAATCCATCATCGCGGTCGGGCATATTCGTATGGTATTTTGTAAGCATAATGACCCGGCGCATATTCAAGTATTGGTTTTCGGAGATGAACAAACCGAATCATCCGAACCCTATGATCAGCTGAAGGTTTCGGAAAATTCCCCTGCTCTTATGAGCACACGCTTTCAGCAGGAATTCAGCAAGGACGTATTTGAAAAATATCTGGATATTTTTCGGGAGGTAGTTTAAGAAGAGACCGATTTCCGGTCTCTATCACGCAGGGGGTTGAAATAAAGATTTCAGCCATGCTGCGTGCATAGCATATATCGTTTTCGTCTCGATTGCCTTCACCTCAGGCATCCTTTCACAGCAAGCAGACAGCACAAGCACAGCCGGGCGAGAGCCCGGTTTTTTTATGAAGTAGTGTTCGAGTATATATGAACCAGCTGTTCATTTATGCGTTTTTCTGCTTCGAACTGCATAGGGAGAGCTTTTGCCACCTGGATAGAAGGGATATTCTGCGGCTGAATGAGCGCGATCATTTTTTTAAGGTGCAGCTCTGTTTTACCTAGATGAAAAAAGGTGCGCGCGGCCTCCTTCGCATAGCCGAGTCCTTGAAATTCCGGCACGATCCAGTAGCCAATTTCATAGTAAAGACGGTGCTCGAGTATCTGCGGGATGATACCTGCATGGCCTAGGAGTGCTTTCGTCTGTGAATGCTCAATAACCTTCAAGCCGAGCTGTTCATTTTCCTGATAATAATGGAGGATCCACTGCAGAAAGGCTTCCGTTTCCTGCAGGGTTTTGGTCTTGCCGTTTCCGATATGCTTCATCACGGCGGGGGAAGCGAGCATCCGATGGAGAAAATCCGAATCCTGATAGGTGTAATCCCGGAAAGCAAGCCGGGGGTTGGACAAATAAAACAAACAGCAACCCTCCCTTTGGTTTGTTTATTGATAAATCGCGTGGCTGCGGCTGAATGACAGCCATTCAATTATACAATGCTGCCCCGGGACACAACAGGAGTATCGATGGATGATTGTAAAAGCATTCTTACCTCGCGTTTGGTCTTGGCTGGAAAAGGAAAAATTCAATGATACAAATACAAACAGCCAAAACCTGGCCCCTTTTACGTTTTACTATATTTTAATAAGGAATGATGCTGTATCGCTGTATCTATTGTTTATTCGGTCGTGCTGGCGGCCGTAAGTACGCTTCCCGTTTTTCCCGCAGAAATGGAGAAAGCTCCTGAACAGAAGTCCGAATGGTCCTATCAGGGCAATACTGGGCCGGCATATTGGGGAAGCCTGGACGCCGATTATACTGCGTGCACGAACGGGAAAAGTCAATCGCCCGTAAACCTGAGGGAAGCGGAAGCAAAACGGGGCGACTCCGAGGTACAAATGAATTACAGGCCAACCGATTTCACCCTTAAAAACGATGGACATACCGTATTGGCAGAGCCCGGAAACGCCAATAATACATTAACCTATAAAGGAGAGGAATATACGCTTTCCCAATTTCACTTTCATGCGCCAAGTGAACACCAAATCAACGGCGAGTACGAGGATATGGAGCTCCATCTCGTGCACGAAAGTCCGGAGGGGGAAATCGTTGTGACTGCGTTTATGCTTGAGGAGGGGAGCGGCACAACTTTTCCTTCTTCATTTTGGGATAAAATGCCGTCAAGCGAAACAGACGCTCCGGCTTCTGTTGATAACCGTCTCAATCTGGAAGAATTGCTGCCATTTTCCGAAGCGAACTTTCAGTATGAAGGTTCGTTAACGACGCCCCCATGTACAGAAGGCGTGAACTGGATCGTTTACGGAGAGCCGGTATCCGCTTCAAGTGACCAATTAGAAGATTTTCAGCAAATCTATGACGACAACCATCGGCCGGTCCAGCCGCTTAATGGAAGAGAAGTAATAAAAAACTGACGCAAGTTATTTGCAATGCTTTGGCGTCCGCAGAAAAAAGAAAGCAGGAAGAGTTTGTACACAGGCACCACGGGGTATCATCATCTATGGCACACTCTTCTTAGCCGTTCGTTAAGTATTGCTGGACAGTACCAGGAAACGAATGAAAAGAAGAGGTCTGGTTACAGACAAAGGCCCGAAACTACACGAGGAGGAATCAAGCATGAAGCCACAGGTACAGGAATACACCAACGAAGACAACATCGAGCAGGACGTACAAAAGCTTACGGAGAACGGTATCAGCCGCAACGACATTTATGTCATGAGTCACGATGATGACCGCACCGACCGGATTGCTGATAAGGCAGATACCAATGAACCTACCGATAAAGAATTTGGCATTGATTCCGAGAATCGTTTCTCGAAAAAGGGAGACGAGCTTCGCTTTAAGCTTCAGGAGCTTGGATTTACGGAGCAGGAAGCCGAGGACATGGAAGATGATCTCGACGAGGGCAAAGTATTGCTGATGGTTCAGGACGACAAGAATCTCAGTGAACTGCTGAAATAATATCAGGCAAAACAGCTGGAGGCCAGTGGCTCTCCGGCTTTGTCTGTACATACATAAAGACGCTTCCGCGTGGGAGCGTCTTTGTTTTATTTTTAATTATCTAAGCTAAAAAATTAATCGCTAGGCGCGTAATGCTGTTAATGTCTATTTTTAACTTTTTAAGTGCGAATGGCAACGTTATTTTACTGACCATACCACTCTATTTGATACAATGGAAGGAAAATACAATTGAGATGAAAGAAGGAAATGTCATGAAAAAATCGCCAATCATTCTTCCTTTTCTGGGACTGTTACTCAGCGCAGGACTCATCGGATGCAGCGGCGGGGAAACTTCGTCTGAAAGTGCCGGGACCCAGGAAGTGTCTACGAATAGTGATAACAGCCAGGAGGAAGAAAGCGCCGATACCTCCAGTGATCAGAAAGGGGAGACGCAGTTTCAGGGTGGGCAGGAATCCTCCGAAACGTCATCAGAGCAGTCTCCTGAAGGTGTGCGCCAGGAATTGGCGATGGATGAAGACCAGATTTTCCTGCCGTTCAGTTTTCCCGACCACTCAACTGAAAATGTGCTCGTTTCTGTAGCTTCCAACAATGATCAAACCTACAGCGTGCAGTACCAGACCAGTAATGGAGACCCTCTCGCGCATGTAACAGGTTCACAGTTTGCCAGTAAAAAGGAAGCAGTGGAGGAGCTGGAGTCTTTTCAAAACGGGAAAAAGGTAGGGCCATTCGAGCAGGGAGGGGAGGATCTTGGCTATGGTATTACCGGGTACGGCGAGGGTGCTGCGGGAAGCCAGTACTTCAGCTGGGAGGAAGGCAATTGGCTTTTAAATCTCTCCTCTGCGACTGAAGACGAAATTGATCATCCGGCCGTCGCCCGGGAGATCGTGGAATATCTTGAGAGCCATACCCTCCCGGCTCCAGGTGAACTGGGCGTGGTGGATATCCATTATGACCGGGGAAGCGAAAACGTCACCGTGGATATTCGCTGGCAGGACGGCAGGATGGTGTATGAATTAAGCACCGGACATACCCCACTGGAAGCAATGCAGATGGCAACGTCCATGGAGAAATAGATGATTACTCATATTTCCTCCATAAGACAAAAATACTCCCCCCTAAGCAAAACAGACGATTTATTTCATCTGTTTCCTTAGAGGGGAGCATATTATTGCCTGGAGAGTGTCTTTAACAGATTTTTAAAAGCACACTTCAGAAGCCATCCCGTATTGAGGTCTTCCTTTACCTGTCATCCTTATACACTATTCGTGACATTGAAGAAGCTGAGCCTCCTGCCGTTTTTGAACTGCGTAGGCATACGTTCCTTCGTATTTTTGCAACGCTCCGCAGTCCAGCCAGTACGTAACCGTAAAGAGCTGGTTCAAAAAATATCGGTCGTGCGAGATCGTGATAATAGTGCCGGGAAACTGCTTCAATGCTTCTTCCAGCGCTTCCTGGGATTCAATATCCAAATGATTGGTCGGCTCGTCGAGCACAAGAACATTGATATCTTCATACATCATCTGAGCGATTCGCAGACGGGTGCGCTCTCCGCCACTCAAATCGTGCGTCCGTTTGAACACATCGGCACCGTAAAACAGAAACTGGGCCAGAATATTCCGGGCCTGACCTTCATCCACATAGGCCGTCTCGCGAAAGGTCTCTAGAACTGTGGCGGAAGCGTGAAAAGTTTCCATATGCTGCGTCATTCGCCCAAAACGGACGTTGCTGCCGATATCTATGATGCCTTTATCAGGTCTGATTTCTCCGGTGAGAATCCGCATTAGCGTAGTTTTGCCGGAACCATTGGCCCCGACGATCGCGACCCGTTCACCCATCCGGATATGCATATCGATCGAATGAAACAGTGTCGTTTGATCCCACTGTTTAGCGATATCGATCATGGTCACTACATCATTGCCGGTGCGCTGGGATTGGGCGAGCTGCACACGCATGGACGGGCGATGCAGCACGGGCTTGGGGAGCACTTCCATTTTTGCCAGTGCTTTTTCCATGCTTTTCGCCTGGCGATGCATGCCGGCGTTGGGCGGGTTGGCCCGATTCGCCCATTCCTTCAATTGCTTAATGCTTTGCTTCATTTTTTTAATTTTCTTTTGCTGGTCCTCGTACTGCTGAAACTGACGCATCAGGTTTTCTTCTTTTGTTTGGACGTACGCATGATACGGGGACTCGTACAGGGTGACCGACTGATCCTCCACATCGGCGATCCGTGTAGCGGTATCGGCCAGCAGCGAGCGGTCGTGTGAAACGAGGACCACAGTCCCTGGATAATGATGAATATATTCCGTCAGCCATTCGAGAGCAGCTACATCCAGATGATTGGTCGGCTCGTCCAAAAGCAGAACGTCCGGCTGTCGAAGAAGCAGGCATGCAAGCCCGACCTTGGTTCGTTCGCCGCCGCTTAACGTGCTCCAGGCCGATGTCAGCTGGTACTCGATGCCAAGGCCGGCACTCACGCTCCGCATTCGTCTTTCCATTTCATAGCCGCCGGCATCATGAAAGGCGTCCTGTTTCATTCCGTATTGATGCATCACTTGCTCCAAATGTTTTGGGTCATGTAGATCCGCCATTTGCTGTTCCAGGAGGCGCAACTCCTGCTGGAGCTTGTAAAGATCGTGAAATTCACGCTGCAGGACATTGGCCACTGTGGTTTCATCGTTTTCTACCGGTCTTTGTCTTAACCGTCCCACGGTAAAGCCTTTTTTCCGGGACACCGTTCCCTGATCAAGTGGGGCTGAACCGTCCATTACCCGCAGCAGGGTAGATTTTCCACTGCCGTTGCGGCCGACAACGCCGAGGCGGTCGCCCTGATAAACCTCCAGATGCATCTGCCGAAGGACGGTATCGCCGCCCTGGGTGATTGTTCCGTGTTGAATGCTGATTGCTATCATGATTATTCCTCCTGGTTGACCACCAGGAAGGTTGTTTCGGCACATCAAAAAGAGCCGAAGAACCGTCTTCGACTCTTGAGTCTGTCTGCGTGGGACAGGATCAAAGGTGAACGTCTCTTCCTAGTGGTCGTTATTTGCCATGGTCTGTACCGTCTGTTGGACATACGTATCCCCTGGGAGAAAAACCATCGCAAAAACGGAACGACACAAATACATAAACCGGTCGAGTGCCGAACCACTATGAGAAATATTCACCTTGATCCCTCCTTCCAATTTTTGTATTATTACTGTACCATGTTCGTCAGCAGGGAGCAATAGTCTCGCGCACATAAAGCATTGTCTTATAGAGACGGTCAATATTGCTTTTAGGCGATTATCTCTGAGGCTATTAAGAATTTTCATGAAATATTGAAAGAAATGATTGAGGGAGGCGTCTCTCCGATTGGCAGGAGGATTACTATGAGCAGAAGGAAGAAGCTGTTTAAGCACGATACAAACGCGAGGACGGTCAAAGATAAAGTGGATGATTTTCTCGTCCGGAAGCAGGAAAAAAAGCGGGAAAATCGGGGAAGGAAGGGAATAACAGTCCTTGTCCTGCTCGGGGTGACCGCTTTATTTTATCTGGGTTCACATCTGTTCGGCTACAGCACAGAGACCTTTGAAGCCATTACGGATACGCTGAGCCGTCACGATTAAATAGCAGTGAACGCAAGAGCCTCCACGTAAAGAAATAGGGGCTATATTTATTAACTTGATTTAATCAATCCGCCAACGAATACAACAAAGGGGAGAACTGGCATGAACGTATCTTTATGGGAACAGCTTCGTACACTAAGCATTCAGGAGCCCAAAACCCTGGAGCAAATGGCTTTAAAGCTTTCGGAGGAATCCGGCGAAGTCGCCGAAGCGGTGCTGGCGTCTTCGGGCGCCAGTGGAAGTGAGTACAAACAGGCATCCCGAAATCATATAGATGAAGAATGCATCGATGTCATTTTGGTAGCTGCCGCGATGTTTTATCAATCCGGTCATGACACCGCTCATATGGAGGAGCTGCTGCAAAAGAAAATGGAGAAATGGCGGACCCATATGGCGAAGCGGGAGGTTTAGTTTAAAAACGAAAAAAGCAGAAATTGGCTGCTGACAAGCAGGGTCCGGACATAATTTCCGGGCCCTGTTTTTATCTACATATTGTTTTAATGCTACAGGGAACCTACCTGCAAAAGAATTATTGCTTAAGATTTGTATAACGTATTTGAAGGTTCACGAATTGCCACTCCAAAAGGCATAAACCACGGCGGCAAGAAGAGCCGGTGAAACCCCCACAGCTATTTCCTCCATGCGAGTTTCCACCGCAGCGTTCCAAAGAAATCCTGTACGCTTTGTTTCTCCGACGCACTCATTTTTCACATAAATATGGCCCTGGCCGTTCCACTTCAGCTGAATAGTCACATCCGGCAGGTGGTTCATGCCAAAGAGTGTTACCGCGTATTTATGCTTGAATGCGTGCAGGCTTGTTATATCTGCGATGTGCATTTGGTTTTGAGAAACGTGCCAGGAGTGTCCTTGGTCAAATGACTGCTGAACGATGGCATAACGATCGGATGCTTCCATGACTATGTTAACGTCGTGAACAGGACTGCGGGAAGGGCGGTCATTCCGAGCGTGAAACCAGTGGTGCATCGAGCCGATTTCTGTTTCCCGATCGTACACGGAAAGGGGCTGCGTTGATGCACCCCATAAAGGACGAGAATACGTTACCAGCATGGCGGGTTCTCTCCTTTATGATTGTTATACAGATAAGGTTTTTATATTTTTCTCTAAACGGTTAGTGGTAAACAACAGGCGTACGCATAAAGTTGCAATCATTACTTCTACAAATGAAAGTAGTAACCAACTGCCATAAAAACGAAAAAGCTGTTGGCCATCAGAAATGTTGGAAGAAGCAGCCACCACAGCCGGCCAATCACAGCAAGAACAAATCCAATAGCACCGAAGGCCTGGCCAATGAACCAGTAGCTGAACCCGTAATCCCAAATAAAGTTGGGCATCCACGAAGCCAGGCTCAGAAGCAGGCATAAGGCGCTCCATTTACAAAGGGTTCGACGATGCATGAATATCCTCTCCCAGCGTTCCATAAGGAAAGAGTTTGTTCATTTATGGTAAAATTAGTTATAAATGTAATTTAAATGGTACCATAAAAAGAAAATTCAAGACACACCATACGTTACAAAAACCGGAGGATAGCAGGTCATCAATGAAATGGACAATGGAGGATACACGTTTGTTTATTATATATATAATCGTCGGCTCTGTGTATGTATGGTTATTTAACCTCTTTTCAAGCCATCACCATTCATACCTTTCGTTGCTGGGGATAGGGGTATTGTACGTGTACTTTACTAAGCTGCTTACAAAACTGGAAAAGAAAAAGCGTGCATAACACGACTTATTTTTACTTTATTATAGTAAAGGAGGTAGCTTTATTTATACGTCAAATGCGTACAATGTCGCTCTTGTGCTCAATCTCATCTGCGGCGGACTAATCACTCTTTTTATGACCGGTGTTTTTATCACGGGCTTCATTGCGGAAGGAGACGGGCAAAACCCATGGGGCTATCTGACTCCGATCGCTTTCGTACCTCCAGTGCTGACAGCCGTTTACACGTATAAAACAAAGTCAAAATGTCTTTTTTGGCTCACCATTGCGCTCTGCTGGATACTATCCATTCAATCGATACGCGTAGCAAGCTTCATTCGTGAGTTTGTTCTTTATTTTCAATAAATAGAGGAAGGCAGCTGAAAAGAGAGGGGTAGTTCGATGTATACTTCCAGATGGCGCACAGTCGTATTAGTTTTACATATTGTCTGGAGCGCTGTGTTTACTTATTTTATGAGTGCCAGCGTGTGGAACGATGCTATTCCTGAAGGAAAATGGGAATATATTGTTCCTCTTCACTTTCTGATTCCGTTACTTGTAGGAATTTATACATTAAAGACGAGGTCTAAATGTGGATTTGTGTTCACCATCGCTGCCTGCTGGCTGTGTCCTTTTTTGTCGACTCAGGTTATGTGGTTCATTGAAGGATTTTTTCGATAAGGGGTAGAAGGTGGAGAGGGCCCATAAGCGAACACTTATTATTAATGCTGTTTTAAGCTATTTTCTTGCGGCAGGTTTAACCGGGCTTTTAACTGGCGGACCCTTTACCGATCAGGAAAGCGATGATCAGCTGTTTTATTTAGGCATGGCCGGTTATGTCGCTGCCTTAGCCGTTATCGGCTTTGCGTTCTACAAACGCACCGAATTTTGGCGAACGTTTGGAATTATTTCCTGCTGGACATTCCCGGTTATTGGGCTGGGAATAGCTTTTGTTATTTCTGTGGCGCAAAGCATAATGTAGCTGACACACTAATTCATGTTAATGGAAAATAAAAAAATAAATTTTTATTCATACAATTCAAAACTTCCTCTTGATTAATAAATGAGTTTTGATATACTGAAAGCGGTTTATTTCAAAAACGTTTTTGAAAATGATTTTAACAGGAGAATGAAAATGACTTCCATTAAACAAATTGCAAAAGAAGTCGGAGCATCGGTATCCACCGTTTCTCGAGCTTTAAATGGCTATCACGATGTTAACCCTAAAACGCGGGAAAAAGTGATTGAAGCGGCGCGCAACCTTAACTACTTTCCCAGTACCGCAGCCCGGAGTCTGGTAACAAAACGCTCACACATGATTGGTCTTTTTTTTGGTGACAATGTAAATTCAGGCTTTGAAGACCCGTTTTTCCAAAAAGTCTTATCGGCGATTAGAGAGCTGGTTGGTGATGCGGGGTATGACTTGCTTGTATTCACAAACAAAAATAAAGAGCGAGCAACGTACACCACTTTGTGCAGAGAACGGGGAGTGGATGGCACGATTTTGATTTTAACCGGCAGGGAAAAGCAGGTAAACATTCAATTGACGGATCTACAAAACAGTGAAATACCCTGCGTAGCCATTGATGTTCCTCTGGAAGGAAAACGGTGTACCTACGTGGAATCGGACAACTTTTTGGGAATAAAGAAAGCGGTATCATATTTAGCTGGTCTTGGACATAGACAGATTGCTTTTATCGGCGGAGATGAAGTATCCAAAATAAGTTTGGACCGGTTGAATGGTTATCGCGCTGGGCTAAACGATGAAGAAATTGATTATGTGCCAGACTTAATAGAAATGGGTTACTATTCAAAAGAATCTGCCGGCGTTGCAGTCAAAAATGTATTGAAAAAAAATAAAAAGGTTACTGCCTTTCTCTGTGCTAGCGATTTAATGGCCTTTTCTGCGGTAGAAACGCTTCAGGAAGAAGGCTTTTCCGTTCCCAGAGATGTGTCGGTCGTGGGGTTTGATGATGTTGACGAGGCTGCTAGTTACCATCCTTCCTTAACAACGGTAAAGCAGAATAAAGAAGAAATAGGCAGCTCAGCAACTGAGCAGCTACTAAAAATTATTGAAGATCCGGCTCTTTCGCCACCGCCTATTAAGATCCCATGTGAATTAGTTCTTAGACAATCTACTGCTGAAGTACGAAAAGATTAATATATAATAATTTTTTTAACCATTTCCAAAAACGTTTTTGGAAATAAATATTTATGCCGGGAGGAACCGAAATGCCATTGAATGCGCACCAAAAACAAGAAGTAGAAGCAAAATTGAAATTGATTTATGACGAAAAAAACTCGGCTTATTTATTAGCAGAGCTTTTGAAAGTGGTGGATAGATACAAAAACCTGGTTCCGAGTTTTGAGAAAAAGGAAGCATTTGTTTCGGAAAAAGACACCGTTTTGATTACTTACGGAGACTCCGTCCGAGAAAAGGGCAAAGCCCCGTTACAAACGCTGCATGAATTTCTAAATGATCATATTAAACATACGCTGAATGGTGTTCATATTTTACCTTTTTATCCATACAGCTCGGATGACGGCTTCTCGGTGATAGATTATTTTCAGGTGGATCCTGAGCTCGGGGAATGGAAAGATATCGAGAATATGGCCACAGATTATGACTTAATGTTTGACGCAGTGATTAACCATATTTCGGCAGGAAGCAACTGGTTTCAAGGTTATTTGAAAGGAGAACCGGCATACAAAAATTATTTTATCGAGGCAGATCCTGAAGCTGACTACAGTAAAGTCACCAGGCCAAGAGCGCTGCCGCTCCTGACTAAATTTGAAACAGCCCAAGGCTCTAAACACATTTGGACCACGTTTAGCGAAGATCAAGTTGACTTAAACTATAAAAATCCGGATGTGGTGGCGAAGATTATTGAATTACTTCTTTTTTATATTAGTAAAGGAGCAAAAATGATCCGCCTGGATGCCATCGGGTTTTTATGGAAGGAGATGGGGACTACGTCTATCCATCTGGATCAGACTCACAAAATGATTCAGGTTTTTAGAATAATTATTGAAGCTATTGCGCCGGAAGTTATTTTAATAACAGAAACGAATGTGCCTCATAAAGACAATATTAGTTACTTTGGCTCCGGGTACAATGAAGCGGGCATGGTATATCAATTTCCCCTCCCTCCATTAACACTGCACGCATTTTTGACGGGAAATGCTAAACATTTGTCGGAATGGGCGGGAAGTTTGGAAGAGACAACAGAGGAAACGACCTTCTTTAACTTTTTAGCTTCGCACGACGGTATTGGTGTGCGCCCGGTAGAGGGGATTCTTGCTAACGAAGAAGTGGAAAAAATGATTGAAACAGTATATGAACATGGTGGGAAGGTGTCCTATAAAGATAATGGAAATGGCATGAAAAGTCCTTATGAACTAAACATCAATTATTTAGATGCGCTCTCCCATCCGAAGGACGAACAGGAATTGAAGGTAGCACGTTTTCTCGCAGCTCAGTCAGTACTGCTGTCTATGGCCGGTGTTCCCGGAATCTATATACACAGTTTATTCGGCTCGCGCAATTATCATCAGGGAGTAGAAGAAACTGAACGTTTCCGTACGATTAATAGAGAGAAGATGGACCGGCAGATGCTGGAGGAGGAATTGAACGACCCTGGGTCGCTTCGTCACAAGGTCTTCTCTAAGTTCAAACAGCTTATTGCTATTCGGACCAATGAAAAAGCTTTTCATCCGAATAGTGCTCAACAGGTGCTGTTTTTGAATAACCAGGTTTTTTCTTTAGTGAGAACAGATAAACACAACTCAGAAGAGCAAGTCACTGTATTAGTGAACGTATCAAATGAAGAACAAGAAGTAGCTATAGATGTTCGAAATAATCAAAAGACGATGAGAGATCTTATAAGTGGTCAGCAATTGGAAGTGAGGGATAAAAAAGTTAATACAACACTGAAGCCGTATGCAGCTGCCTGGCTTAAATAAGGGGCCGACAGCCACATATAGAAGATATCAAAGGAGGAGCACAGAATGAATAATTTTACGATGATAGATTTCGTAGTCTTGATTGTGTATGTTGTTGGGATTGCTTTATTTGGGGCTTTCTTCGGAAGAAATCAGAAATCGACGAAGGATTATTTCTTAGGCGGGCGCAGCATCCCCTGGTGGGCCGTCGGCCTGTCAGTGATGGCCACCCAGGCAAGCGCAATAACGTTTATAGGGGCCCCGGGCTGGGGCTACGAAGGCGGGCTTGACCGTATCAATACCTATATCAATTTACCGCTTGTTATGGCTTTTTTAATGGTGACGCTAGTGCCATTTTTTTACCGTACAGAAGTGTATACAGCCTATGAGTATCTGGAAAGAAGATTTGATACGAAAACAAGATCGCTGACAGCGGCGTTATTTCTGGTATCACGGGGCTTGGCCACTGGAGTTGTATTGTATGCGCCGGCCCTGGTTCTTTCAGTGGTAACTGGGTGGAACGTCAATCTGACGATTGCTCTTATGGCCGTAATCGCTATTGCGTATACAGTGTTAGGCGGGATTTCCGCCGTCATTTGGACAGATGTAATTCAAATGTTTGTTTTATGGCTTGGTGCTATTTTAGCGATCTTTACGATTATCGGCACGCTCCCGGACGGGTTTTCTGGCGCGGTTTCATTAGGCGCGCATGAAGGAATGCTTGAGTCACTGGATTTTCAATTCGACCTCTCGGCGGAATATAGCATTTGGGCAGGTGTGATCGGCGGTTTTTTCCTTCACGCTGCATACTTTGGTGCTGACCAAAGCCAGATTCAGCGTGTATTGACTAGTAAGTCGATCAAGGAAAGCAAAATGTCTTTATTAATAAGCGGTTTGTTTATTTTTCCTCAGATGCTGCTGTTTTTATTTATCGGTATTTTGCTTTACGCTTACTACCAGTATGTGGGCCAGCCTGACATAGAAAACTTGAACGAATTGTTCCCGCTGTTTGTAGTGAATAATTTACCGGTAGGAATTACAGGATTGATTATTGCAGGGGTATTTGCTGCCGCAATGTCAAGTTTGGACTCTGCTTTGAACTCTTTGTCGGCAGTAACTGTTCGTGACTTTTACGCGAAATTTTTCAAGAAAAACGGATCGGAAGAGCACTACTTGAAAGCGTCAAGGTGGGCAACTGTTTTCTGGGGAATCTACGCCACTATTTTTGCATTCTTTGCTGGCAACCTGGGGCCGGTGATTGAAACGGTCAACCAGATCGGTTCTTACTTTTATGGTGCTTTGCTCGGTGTGTTTCTGTTGGCCATTTTTGTTCGGCGTGCGAACGGCACAGGGGCTTTCGCAGGTGTCATAGCGGGTATGGCAGCTGTTTGGCTTGTTATTACGTTTGCCGAAATTTCATTTTTGTATAATAACGCCGTTGGCGCTATCGTTTCGGTAATTATAGGGTATGGGGTGAGTCTGCTGGCTCCTGCACCGGAAAAGAAGAAAACACAGGGCCTAATCTTTGGAGATAAAGAGCCTCTTCAGGAAGAGCTGCAGAGGCGACAGTCGCAGGCAGAAAAGGTAAAAGAGCAGGAAGAGGAACGATCGATGAAAAAATGGCCGTACATTCTTGTGGCGTATTTCTTCGTTACGCTGATAATTCTTTATCTATTCCAGATAGCATAAGGCGGGAAAAGAATGAATAAATTTGTCTTAAATGCGAATCTAGGTCACTCCGAGGCTGTAAAAAACATTAAAGAATATCAACAGAATATTGTAGAGAAATGGCGGCGTCTATTTAAAAATGACAAAAGCAGGCTTGTAGCAATCGAAAAGCTGTATCTTCCTTTCTGGTGCTTCAATTACGAGTACCAAAGCAGACAAATGAAAAATAAAATCGAAGGAAAAGTAGCAGTGGAAACATACAAGCATCATACAGCGATTTTACCGGACAACACCGCTTTTTTTGAATTAACAAAAGACCTTACTATACTTCCGGTAAAGGGAAAACCAGTGCCTGAAGTAGCCCGGAACGAAATTTACTGGGAAGCGTTTGGCAGAGAAAAAAAACGAAAAGATATTAAAATTGAGATTGTTGATACTGGTTTGTTGTATGTTCCCTACTGGGTAGGTTACGTAAATAAAGAAGAGATAGATATTGTAATTGTGGATGCGACGACTGGGAAAATTGACCTCGGCTTGAAAGAGTCTATGCTCGAGGCAATAATGGCGAATTCTGAAAAATAGTGTGTACAGTCATAAAGGGAAGAAAACTATAATAGATAAAGATAAGGTAATTATTCATATGCAAGAGGATTTTACTAAAGTTATATGTAAGCGATTTCGAATTGCAGTTCATACATGTTGAATTTTCTATACAATGATTAAAAGAAGGCCAACTGTTTAGGTTGTTGGCCTTCTTTAAGCGAAGTTAAGAATCTACCTGTTTCAGTATAGAAGAAATCGAGATTATGGAAACGTATTTTATTAGCATAGGAATTTATCTCATTTGGAAATATTACTTTTGTTTACTATAAGGAGAAGGCGTATAGTTCAAAAATAAGGACACTGGTTCCTGCATAAAAAAAGCAGAACGCTAGCGCTCTGCTTTCCGGGAGACGTGAACATAGAGTGTTCTATGACGTGTCTTTTGGTTATTATTCACTGTCTAATCCGTTTTTCTTATAGACGTACATAAATATGCCCAATGTGAGGACAAGCCAGGCGAGAAGGACGCTGGTGTCTGTGATGTTCCACTTGTACTCCGTGCTTGAAGATAGCGTTTCGGCCAAATTGGCCAGCACCCCGCTGTACGTGTAATTCAATATCTCCGCAAACGTCTCATTGAATACTTTGAGCACTGGAGTCGAGGTGAAAAGTACTAAAATAGGCGTGCTGACGAGCGTCGCCTGTGCCTGATTTTTAGCGAAAACACCAATAATGTAGCCAATCACAATACTGATCAGGGTGGCGAGGGTCGTAATGACAAGATACGTGAGAATCGGAATATCCCCCAGAGAGACACCGCTCGCAGGAACGAGCAGAATGTTGGTGGCTACCAGGATCCGGAGAGTGCTGATCAATGTGATTGTATTTACGTAAGCGTAGTTTATAAGTTTGGGCTTAAAGGCATTAGCTGTCGAGGGGGAGGCAGCCGTGAAGATGGGCCTGGAAAAGCGCAAAGCTTAATTCTCCGTCAGAGAACGTATTGTCTTTGACTTTATGGATGCATTCGGTAATAGGGAGAGAATAAACCTGAATGTTTTCGTGGTCTTCGAGCTGCTGCTCCTGCTGGAGGTTCACGTCATCGGTAAAGAAAACGTGGGTGCGGTCGTTACTTCGCCAGGAGGCCGGAAGCATCGTTCCTAAATAACTTAAGTCTCCACATATGTATCCTGTTTCTTCAGCCAGCTCTCTCCGGGCGGCTTGAACGAGTGTTTCACCCGGTTCCACTCCGCCGCCTGGCAGCTGCACAACCACAGCGTCGACTGCCGGACGGTATTGTCTGATAAGAAGAAAAGCATCTTCTTTTTTGGCCAGAACAACGACACCGTCCGGTTCGTCCAGCGTAATGAACTTTCTGCCCCGTTGATCCGAAATGACGTGCTCGCCCTGTTCCTGCTTTTCATTCATATTATCTGCCTCCGTTTATTAGTTAGTGGTGGTGCTACTTGCCCCGAAGCCTGTCCGCTAATTCGTGCTCCGAAAAACGGATGCGGGTGATCTGGTGGTTGTCGTTCATCCACGCCTGACCCTGAATATTCTCGGTGTCCTGTTGGGCATTATCCTGATAGGCCACCTGAAGATGAAAGTCATAGGCCCGGTCGGCGGTTTCCCATTGGGTAAGGCGAAGATCTTTGACATTCATTTCCATCTGGTTCTCCTCCGCAATCATGTGGTAGTGGGCAGCGTGAACACGTACAAATTCTTCATAGGCATCCGCTGTAAAATATTCTCTGTACTGCTTCTGGTAATACGCGTCGAGCTCGGAATTTCCTTCGGTATTATCCGTTTCGTTTTCTATATCCCCAATCACCGTGGCATGTTCGGTGTCATTCAACAGCTGTACTAACGTTTCATCCGGCCCACTGAATTGGTTCGTTAACACGCGTTTCAAATTTGATCGATCCTGTTGAATGTTAATGTCATTCATACCGGTACAGCCTCCGGAAAAAACGAGAAGAAAAATTGCTACAGTTAAAATGAGCGGTCTTTGCAGCAATAGCGGCATTCTATTCGCTCCTTTTCAAAGAGAAAGTACAATTTACCCTCTTTCCCCATTTATTGTAAAAAAGTATCATAGAGGGAAAGAAAAGTAAATTCAATAACTGAAAACATGGTTTACATTAAATGAGGCGGCTCTATTTGAACAAGGAGGGTTATGATGCGCGCCAGGGTCAGAATGATATGTATAGTTCTTCTTTCGTTAGCCTGTCTCGTCCTTGGTGTAATCGTTTTGGTGTCGATTCCAGAGCGGGAGACACCAACATCGCTGATGGTCGCGCAGGGCGTGGTCCTTCTTTTAGTCGGGATTAAGTTTCTGATAAACCTGAAACGACCATCGAAACAAAATCATCAGAAAAGCGGTTCCCGCCCATGATAAAGAGAGGCGGCAGTAGCCAAGTAACCATCACAGCTTCAATTCTGACAGGTTCTAAGCAGGCATCTGAAGGATTGCTGTTGTGAAGCTGGAATGAATTTAAGGACGAGTGACAGCCGTTCAAAGCATTCACCGTATTCTCCACGATCTTGATGTGTATGACAATGGCCATGGTCAGCATCCTTATGGAGTCACTCATATGCAGGATGGAAAAAACGTTGACGAAATGGCCAGCTCTTATTAGAAAACTAAGAGAGTGAACACCTATAACTCTAATTACTGGAATAACTTGAGAAAATATAAATTTGAAGCATGCAGTCCAAAATTAAAAGGATTATCGGCGACTCCGCGGCTTTGCAAAGGCTGTGAAAATAGATTCTGCCATATAAGGAAAAGTTGACATATCGAGTTGACTCGATATACAATGCTGGTTATGGACCCAATAGATCTGTTTAAAGCACTTTCAAACGAAACCCGTCTGAAGATTCTCTGGTGGCTGAAGGAACCGGAAAAGCATTTTCCTAAACAGCAGGCCCACCTGCCGAAGGAGGTAAGCATTGAAGGGGGCGTCTGCGTGGGAGATATTCAGGAAAAAGTGCAGGCTTCCCAGTCCACGGTGTCGCACTATCTGAATATGATGCAGAAGGCCGGGCTGCTGGAATCCGTCCGCTACGGCCAATGGACGTACTACAGACGAAATGAAGACACACTTCAACGGCTGGCGGAGTATCTGAAAACAGAAATCTAGTCATTCAGGTTTCTGTTTTTTTACGGCCCATTAAATCGAAAAATCTAGATATTTAATTATAGTGAAATGAATTGAGGTTGAAAGAATGAGTGTACATGAACAGGAAAATCATTTGAGCCGCAAACAAAAAGTGCTGGCGTTTACGCTGACGCTGCTGACGTTTGTGATGGGAACGAGCGAGTTTGTTATTGTCGGGCTGCTTTCAGAAATCTCCTCCGATCTGGGTATACGCCTGGCCACAGCTGGAACGCTCGTATCTGGATTCGCGATTGCCTATGCGATCGGTACGCCGGTATTAACCGCTTTTTTGAGCCGGTTTCCTAAATACAGCATTATGATTATGCTGAGCATACTGTTTATCGCTGGCAATGTGGTCAGCGCCTTTGCAGGCACGTACGCAGTGCTGCTGTTATCAAGGATTGCTACGGCGATGGTAAGCGGCGTATTAACGGCCCTCGCCATGTCGGTTGCAGGGGACACGATGCCGGCGGCCAAAAAGCCGGCGGTGATCGCTTCCATTTTTGCCGGTTTTACGATCGCCAACGTGCTGGGCGTACCTCTGGGTACGTTTATCGGCCAGCTGTCGAACTGGCAGGTAACGTTCTGGGTGACAGCGCTTCTCGGGGTCGTGGCGCTCCTGATTAGTTTAGGGGTTCTTCCGAAGGATATAAAAAGTGAAAAAAGCTCGATCAAGGACCAGGCTGCCCTTTTTACACAGCCAAGGATTCTGTTAGCCTTCTTGATTCCCATTTTCGGCATCGCCGGCACGTATACGATTTATACGTATATCACGCCTATTATTGAAGACGGGCTGTCGATCCCAAGCAGCTATGTGAGTGTCGTGCTTCTCGGCTACGGTGCTTTTTCGATTTTCAGCAACGTATTGGCAGGAAAAATTGCCAGCCGTAACGGCATCTCGAGGCTCAGGTATGTATTCGTTGTTCAAAGCGTGGTGCTGCTTTCGCTCTATTTCACCATGGCCTCCACCATCGCCGGTTTAATCAGCATTATGCTTATCGCGGTCATGATTTATGCCATGAACGCCACTATCCAGCTGTATTTAATGAATCTCGCAGAATTGTATTCTCCTTCCGCGAAAGATTTAGCGTCTGCGCTGACGCCTGTTGCGGTAAACGTCGGGATCGCTTTGGGCTCTGCGGCGGGAGGAGTCGTAGTGGCAGCGGGAAGCATTGCGTTCCTTCCCTGGGCCGGCGGCCTTTCCGCCCTGATAGCTGCAGGATTGGCTTCGTTAAGCTACGTTCTGGATAGGAAGGAAGCGCGAACTCGGACAGTAAGTATTTCATCGGAATAAAGACGGCATATATTACTAAAAGCATCTCTGGCAGAAAAACAGAGATGCTTTTTTTGATTGGAGGCTGCAGCAATGGGTATAATAAAGCCAAACAATGAGCGGTGAAGGGCGGAGAGAAATAGTGGAAAAAACAAATCAGAGCGGCGGTAAAATGAAAGCTGTACAGGTGACGGGCTATGGAGGCCTGGATAAGCTGGAGCTCGCAGAGGTTCCTGTTCCGGAGCCTAAGGACGGGGAAGTACTGGTCAAAGTAAAGGCGTGTGCGATTAATAACACAGAAATCTGGATGAGGGAGGGCGCTTACGGAACCGGGAAAGATTCCGGCTGGCGGCCGGAGGGCGTCCAGTTTCCGCGCATTCCCGGATCAGATATCACTGGGGAGGTCGTGCAGGCAGGGAGCAGAGAAAACGAAGAGCTGCTCGGCAAACGGGTAGTATTGTTTCCGTTCACCTCCAGCGGCGAGCCTGGTTATGAGCATATTTCAGAGGATATGTCTTTTATAGGCTCAGAATACGATGGAGGCTACGCTGAATATGTCGTATGGCCGGCTGAGCTGTGCTTTGATATGCCGTTATCCAGCTATTCAGACAGTGCCGCGTTCTCGGTGAGCGGACTGACGGCCTGGCATATGGCCCGGCAGGTGAACATTCAGCCGGGGGAAACGATTATGGTTACGGGAGCCAATGGCGGCGTAGGATCATTAAATGTGCAAATTGCCTCAAAGGTGTTTGGAGCCAGAGTGATCGCCCTCGCAGGAAGTTTCGAGCACGAGGAAAACCTCAAAGCATTAGGCGCTTCCCTGGTGCTATCTTACAAATCCGATCAGCTTCAGGAAGAGATTTTGGAGTGGAACGGCGGGCCCATCGACGCAGTGTTGGACGTTGTTGGAGATGCGCTGTTTTCCCTGTCCCTTGACGTGCTGAAAAAGGGCGACAGATTTTGTACCTCCGGATCTGCCGGCGGACAGATAACTACGCTTGATTTACGGACGCTGTACTTAAAGCATATTACAATGTATGGTTCTGTCCTGGGTACAAAAGCAGAGTTTAAAGAGTTGATAAACGCTGTTTCTGATGGACGGATCAAGCCGGTCATCGATAAATATTTTCCTTTAGAGGAAGCAAGAGAGGCTCAGAGATACTTTAAAAATAAAGGCAAAGCAGGAAAAATCGTTCTGCTTCCTGATACGCCCAGTGTCCAGTAAACAGGAAGCAGTATAGAAGTTGCTCGTGTTTGGGCCAATTATCGTCTAATCCTATGGAAGTATAAAGAAAAAACCCGAATCATACACGCTGTTTTTTCGTGTTAATGGTTCGGGTTTTAATTTATTTTTTCTCATTACAATCTGCTAAAAGTCATATTGGCTTTCCCGTATTTGTTCAAAGGTCTGCGAGAGGACAACAGTATCCTCCGCTAAGCGGTCCAGACGGTCGAGCACATCGGTATTAATAATTTCTTTCTGGTGAAAGTCTTTTTCTTCAATAAATACATACGTCTGAACGATTTGGGCCTTCATATAGGACAAAATCGGCTTAAGCTGCAGGTCTGCAACTAAATAATGCTTAGGCGACCCGGCGGTGACGAGCATACTCACTGTTTTGTCACGAAACGCGTCAACCGGCAGCAGATCGAATACGTTCTTTAAAGCTCCTGGAATAGATGCCTGAAAGATGGGCATGCCGATGATAACAGCGTCTGCTGCCATCAGCTGCTGGGTGACATAGCCGGTGTCTCCTTCGTAGTCGAGGTAATGACGGCCGTCGCTGAACAGCATCGAGTATTCCGCCAGATCAATCACCTCTGTTTCAATATCAGGATATCTCTCATTAACCTTTTTTATCGCTTCGTTCATGGCCGTTCTCGTTTTGGAACCGACCTGTGAGCCGGACAAGCCAATTAGTTTCATTTGTTATTCTCCTTATTTTTGTGCCGTGTATTTTTTAACAGCCGGCAGAATGGTGTCTCCGATCAGTTCGATATTTTTTCTTATTTTATCCATTGGCATCCCGCCGAAATCAATCTGGGCAATGTAGCGCTGATGCCCGAATACTTCATGCTGGTGCAGGATTTTTTCGATAATTTCCTGGGGACTGCCCGTATTCATAATATTATGCGGCTCGGCCCCCTGGGCAAATAGCTGCTTCGGAAAGCCTCCGCCGTTGGTGCGCTTCATGCCTTCATTAATGTGGGGATACAGGTCCTTGAGCGCCTGCTGGGTTGTCTCGGCTGCGTAAAAGAAGCCAGCTGTGGCCACCGGAAGCTCCGCCGGATCATGGCCGCCGGCACGGGCTGCATCCCTGTAAGCATCAACGGTTTGTTTAAAACGATCCGACGATCCGCCTAAATGAGCCATAAACATAGGAACCCCGGCATAGCCCGCTTTCATCGCGCTGGCCGGAGTTCCGCCGACGGCACGCCAGATGGGAAGCGACCCTTCCGCAGGGCGGGGGAGCACTTTGGCATTCGTTAACGGTGCCCGGAACTCTCCTTCCCAATTTATATTTTCCTGTTCATTAATCTGCCGGAGCAGATCAAATTTTTCTTCATACAGGGCCTCATAATCGCGGACATTATAGCCGAGCAGGTCAAACAATCCAATCCGGGAGGCGCGTCCTGCCACAAGCTCGGTGCGTCCTTTGGAAATCAAGTCAATGGTGGCGAAATTCTCATATACCCGGACAGGATCCGAGGTGCTGATGATCGTGGAGGAGCTGCCGATTTTTATTCGATTTGTTGCCTGGGCAATAGCTGAAAGAACAACCGCGTGGGCCTGGGTGGCGAAATATTCCTGATGGCTTTCCCCGACGCTGAAGAAATCCAGTCCCGCCTGTTCAGCAAGCGTGGCGTATTCGATTAATTCATGAATCCGTTCCTGAGCTGATATTCTCTCTCCCGTATGCGGATCGGGCAGATGATCTCCCAGGGTATAAATGCCAAATTCCAGTCCATTCTCCGGATGAATGCGATATTGTTTCATAACGTAAAGGCCACCTTTTTTTATTTTGTCTAATGCTATTATAATTAATACCCAACACATTAGTAAGTACGTACATCAAAGTGGCATAGTATAAAAAAGGGTACCTGGGATAGTAAATTTTCCCGGGCTATCGATCAAAATCATCAGAACAGCTATCCGGGCGAGGGAAAGGACGACGCGTTCCATCAGCAAAGTAAAAAAACTCCGGTTTTTATGGAGCCGTTTTCCAGTTAAAAAGGTTATAAAAAAGGACAGGAGGGAATGGTTGAGTACCATCTTTAACGATAGGAAGGGCGTCTTCTTCAAAAGGAGACAGAAGGCGTGGAAGAACACGGTTATCCTGAAAAACAAGGAGGAGAAATATGGCTCATTATCAACGGATTTTAGTAGGAATTGATGCTGTTGAGATTCCCACCTATACAGTGTTCGATGAGGCAAAGAAAATGGCGGCCGACCACGGGGCCACATTAATCATAGCTTTTGTGTTCGATCAAAAAAGGTATGCAACACTGCAGCGCATGGACCCCAAGGGGATTGAACAATTGCGGACGAAAGCCGCTCTGTATCTCGAAGCTTGTCAGCAGGCGGCGTGGGCTCATGGAATAGAGAATGTGGAAACAGTTATGGATTCCGGGGTCCCGAAGAAACGATTAGCGGTCGATTTAGCTAACCGTTATCAGGCGGATGCTATTATTGTAGGCGAAAGCGGTGGTACGCGGTTCGAACGTCTGATGTTTGGCCACACGTCTAAAGCCATCCGCCGAAAAGCAAACTGTGATGTGCATGTAGTGCAAAACAGCTGAAAGGCGTCTTAGATATAAAAATAGAGAACGTTCTATATTGGGGTAAACAAAGAGACGCTCCCGCATGGAAGCGTCTTCGTTTTATCCTGCTATCCAGCCGTTAAACAAAAATCAGCCATAAAGCGAATGTAACAAAAATCGCGGTCACGCCCTGAATCAGCGTCCCCGTAGTCTGCGCCTTGTACGCCTGAGTGACCGACATGCCGCTGAACTCCTTGACGACCCAGAAGTAGCTGTCGTTCACGTGGGAGACGACCATCGCCCCTGCGCCGACAGCCATGACCACGAGCGCCAGCGGCAGGGCTCCTTCGATGCCCAGCTCGCCCAAGAGCGGTGCGACCAGCGACGAAGTAATGACAAGTGCCGCAGTGGACGAGCCCTGGGCGGTTTTCAGGGCGGCTGCAATCAGGAACGGGATAAAGACAAAGATGGCACCGGCGAAGGCTTCATTGGCGGCGACGCCCTCGATGAACTGGGCCACCGACGTTGCCGTAATAACCGAGCCGAAAGCGCCTCCTGCGCCGGTAATAAGAAGAATCGGCGCGGCTTCTTTAATGCCGGTCCCTACCCATTCCGTCAAGGTTTCCTCATCGTACTTGGGCAGGAGACTAAATGCGGACAGAAGGCCGATCAAAAGAGCCACTGCCGGCGCGCCGAGGAAAAGAAAAACCTCAAATACCGGGCCCTGCCAGCCGGCAAACGTAATGACCGAGCTGAACCCGATAAGAAGAATCGGCACCACTATAGGGGCAAAGGACTTAATAGCCGACGGCATTGCCCCAAATTCGTTTACGATGGCATTATAGTCGAACGAATGGTCATCCTCGCCTTCGATATGTATGTTAGTTCCTGCCTTCATCGCCCACAGGTAGCCGGCCATGATGGTTGGAACAGCTACAACAATACCGATTAAAATGATCGTGCCCAGATAGTCTTCCGCCCCAATATTTCCGGCAGCTGCGATTGGTCCGGGCGTTGGAGGCACGAGAGTATGAGTGGCAAACAGCCCCGTAGACAAGGCGATGGCCATGGAAGCGACGGTGACCTTCGCTCTGCGCGCAAGAGCCTTCTTCAAGGACGACAATATAACGTAGCCGGAATCGCAAAAGACGGGGATACTGACGATGCTTCCAATTACACTCATGGCGAGCTGGGGCCGCCGTTCCCCTACAAGACGCAAAACGACCTCCGCCATGCGCAGCGCTGCCCCGGATTTTTCCAGAATCACTCCAATGATCGTTCCAAACACAATCACCAGTCCGATGCCGCCCATCAGATCCCCGAAGCCGCTGTTCACAGCCTCCACCACGTCCGGCAGCGGAAGCCCTGCGGCAATCCCAAGGCCAAAGGCAGCAATTAACAGGGACAAAAACGGATGAAGCTTTAATTTCGCCGTAGCAAAAATAACAAACAGCACTCCCAGCGCGATTACTACAATCAGACCGAAGCCTTCCATTCGATCACTCCTTTTTAAAATTTGATTGCCGGAGCTGAAAATACATATACCAATGTGTCTCCATTATATGGGAAAGACAGCAGTCAAAGAAGGGTATAAAAGGAAAAATCAGTGAATTATAACTCTTTGACTGTATTAAAAAAGCAGACGCACCAAACTCAGAAGTAAGCGCGCCTGCTTGCTATTTTTATTAATTAACGCCCCGCATCAATCGCTGAATCAGCGGAGACAGAGCTAAGAGAAGGGCGCCCAATAGAATAGAAGCGCCTCCGATCACTCCGAAATAAACGATTTCCGAGTCGGGGGAGTAAAACTTCACAATTTGCGCGTTAATCGCCTGTGCGGAGGCATTTGTTAAAAACCACAGGCTCATCGTCTGGGCAGAGAAGGCAACTGGCGCTAGCTTTGTGGTGGATGAAAGGCCGACGGGAGATAAACAGAGCTCCCCGAGAACGACCAGGAAAAAGCTGAGCACGAGCCACCATGGGCTGACGAGAGACGACGTGCCATTGATGACGGCAGGAACAATCATGACTAAAAATGACAGCCCGGCAAAAAATAAGCCGAAGGCGAATTTTTTAGGAGTGGAAGGCTGGCGGTCGCCCCATTTCAGCCAGAGCCAGGCAAACAACGGCGCAAGAAAGATGATAAACAGCGGGTTGAGCGACTGAAACCAGGAAGACTGCAGCTCAATGCCGAAGGAGCTGAGCTCTGTCCGCTGATCGGCATAGCGTGCAAGAATCACTGACCCCTGCTCCTGAATGGCCCAGAACATCATCGCAGCCACAAACAAAGGAATGTAGGCGAGCAGCCGGGACTGCTCTGTCGTCGTGGTCTTCGGACTTTTATACATTACGATAAAGTATATCGTAGGAATAACCACCCCGAGAATACTGATAAGAAAAATAAAGCTATCAATGGTCAAAATGCCGAGGTAGCTTGAAGCGGCACCGAGAAGGCCAAGAATGATGATGCCAATGCCCAGGCGGCCGGCGACAGTTTTTCTCTCCGCTTTGGATAACGGGTTCGGAACATTGGTTCCGGCGAGCCCGAGGTATTTCTTTTTGGTGACGATAAATACGATCAGTCCTGCGAGCATTCCGACAGCGGCAATACCAAATCCAAGATGGAAATTGTAGCTCTGGCCGACGGTGCCGACAATTAACGGGGCAATAAAAGCACCCAGATTAATGCCCATGTAAAAGATACTGAAGCCGGAATCTCTCCGGTTGTCTGTTTCGCTGTATAAATCTCCAACCACGCTCGAGACGTTCGGCTTCAACAGCCCGGTCCCGATAACGATCAGAAACATGCTGACAAATAATGCCTGCACGCCTCCGGGGAAGGAAAGGGCTACGTGCCCGAGCATAATGAGAATGCCCCCGTAAAAAACGGTGCCTGTGCTGCCAAGCAGCCGGTCGGCAATCCAGCCGCCAATAATCCCTGACATGTAAACGAGCGACCCGTAGATGGCCATGATCGAAGCCGCTGTTCCTTCGTCCAGGCCGAGGCCCCCGTTAGAAACTTCGTTATACATGTAAAATAACAGAATGGCCCGCATTCCGTAGTAGGAGAACCGTTCCCAGAACTCCGTGAAAAATAATGTGAACAGCCCTTTAGGATGGCCTAAAAAACCCTTTTGAGGCACGCTGTCCAGAATCTCCTGCTTGCTTTTCCCATTCATGATTTAATCTCTCCTTGATGATGGCAGGGGAAGCTGTATTCTTTTTGAAAAACGACTTGCTTTCCCCTGGATAGTCCAGCTATTATATGTAAGCCGTGTTCATTTTCAAACTTTCCTATAAAAAATGCAACCCTGAAAAATGAAAAAACCAGGGGCGGGTTCGCTCCTGGTTTTAACGACTGCTTTAGAAAAAAATAAATACTACGTTTTTTTGTTTTCCGGGCTTAAAGTAATAGATTAGGATTCATGCTGCAGCATGGTATCCACCTTGAGTGACCGGTTGGTGGGCATGGTGAATACGTGCTTGGATTGGGCGTCCTTCAACAGAGGAAAGGTAGGAATTTTGCTGTCCACACGCATGACCTTTGCGATGCTTTTATCTGTCAGGCTTACGGTGGCTCCCACCGGATAAATCTCCAGAATTTCACACAGCATTTTTATAAGCTCCAGTTCGAGTCCGTGCTGCTCTTCAAACAATATTTCAATGGCTTGATGCGAAGGCATCGCCGGCCGGTACGGACGGTCGAGGGATAGGGCTGAATAGACATCCACGACACTTAGTATCCGAACAGCTTTGGGAATATGAAGGGCTGAAAGCTCCCAGGGATAGCCGCTGCCATCAAGCCGTTCATGATGGCTCTGCGCCAGCATGGCAACCTCTTCGGGGAACCCATAATCTGTCAGGATCTGATAGCCATAGAGCGTATGAAGCTTTACGAATGTCATCTCCTGCGACGTGAGAGCACGGGGTTTATCCAGAATGGCTGAAGGAATTTTGGTTTTACCAATATCATGCAGTAAAAACCCGGCTGCCACATTCTGAAGCTCCGTTATACCGGACTTGGCAGCTATTAAGCTTCCAAGCACAAAGGTGTCGAACGAATGCTGATATGTATAATCGTCCACTGCCTGAATTTTTTCCAGCAGGGTAATCATGGCTGGATGCTCATGTAACGAGACAAATAAGGCTTCGAGCCAGTGCAGGGTATCAAGATCATTTAAAGCAAACCCAAGCCCGTATTCGTTTCCGATCCCGGCGATACCCTGAAAGAAATTGCCCTTAATACGGAATAATTCTTCCTCTGAAAAAGGTTCTTTTGCCGGAGGGGCTTTGGGCTCCGGAGAAGCGTCCCGGGTTTCACCCGTAATTGTCACTTCTTCGATACCCCAGTGCTTTAATTTCTCAACCAGCCGTGGGGTAAGTACCGTTCCACGCCGCAATACCACTGTATTTTTACGCACCACGTCTTTAGTCAGAACATCGCCGGGCTGTATATCAAAAAGTCTGGTCATCCAATCCCTTCTTTCTAACGGATAGTATATATTCATTTATAGCACAAAAGTACTACAAAAAGACATAGTTAATACATATTTTTTCGGCAAGTTTTATTTTGTTTATTAAATGAAAAAATTAGGTTATTTCCTTTAACTTTTATTTTAATAATTGTTTAATAAGCATTTAACTGCTATACGACCAAAATGGTTGTTTTCGTAAGGAAGAAATACGGTGCCAACTACGATGATTTCCTAGGCTGATAAAAATATTTTTACAATAAGAGTAGTAAAATTATCCATTTAAGGTATACAATATATGTAAGAAAAAGGACCTATTTACTTGAATGGAAGGGGCAATGCAATGCTACACACCGATGTACCGTATTATACGCAGCTGCATCACGCTCTAAGTGATCTGTTGCGTGATATCGGCCAGGTCTTCCCCCGTCATTCGGTATTTTTTGCCACTCATGACGGAGTCACGAATACGATTCGGCAGGTAGATGACCAGGTCGGCCTTGCTATTCCGGGGGCTACACGGAACCATTTCAGCAGTCGCTCTGCCGGTTAGCCGCAGCCGCTACAGCCAGGGTGGTAGCCATTCCCGACTTGACCGCTCATGCTGACACCAGGAGCCACCCGTTCACGCTTCAATGTGGAACCGGCAGCTTTTTAGGCGCCGCGGTAACTCGCCCGGACGGGAGCACTATGGGCAGCTTATGCCTGATCAGCGATGAACCCTACCCATTCACCGATCGGGAGGAGAAGTGGGTGGGGAGTCTGGCCCGCATGGTCAGCGAAGTAGTTCGCATGGAGCAGGGACAGGTGCGCGACGGGCTCACGCATCAATACCACGCGAATGTACTGCCGACTATGTTTCAGGAGATGGCCGCCCGTGACGCCGGAGTAATGTTTTTTGTCATATCAATCAATGATTTCCAGTGGATCAATCAGCAGCATGGGTGCGAGCAGGGAGACCAGCTGCTGCGAACATTCGCGCAGGTGCTGCAGGAGGAATTCTCGGCGAAGGCAGTTCCATCCCGGATCGAGCCGGATACGTTTTTGGTGATGCTTCCCTGTGCAGAGGATGAGCATCCGGAGCACCGGGCCCACACACTGGCCAGCCGATTCCTGTATCATATCCACAGTACTCCGTTTCGGATGAAGGACCGGGACCAGTATGTGCAGATTAACATGGGTATTTCTTATTATCCCAAGGAAGATACCCATTTCGAACACTGCCTCGAAGCCGCCCGGAAACGCATGAAACGGGCGAAGCAGCTGCCTGCCGGAGAACACGTGGTGGACAGCGATGAAGCTCTGCTTGTCAGTGAACGTGAATTTCGGCTGCGCAATGATTTGAACCACGACGGACTGTATCAGCAGCTGTGTCTTCAGTATCAGCCGCAGGTGCATCTCTCCGACCGCAGCTTGCAGGGAGTGGAAGCCCTTGTGCGCTGGAACCATCCGACCTACGGCTGGCTCGCGCCAAATATCTGGATTCCGATTGCTGAAGCCTACGGTCACATCCACGCCATAGGAAAATGGGTTATCCGGCAGGGGTGCATCGACATGCTTGCATACGAAGCACAGCATGAACCTATAGATCTGGCTGTTAATATTTCGCCCCTGCAGCTGCGTGAGGCTGATTTTGCAGAACAGGTGCTGGCTATTGTGGCCGAGGTCGCCTTTCGGGCGGACCGGCTCGTGCTTGAGATCACTGAAACGCTCTGCTTGAGGAACATGCCCACGTGATGAATAACCTGCAGAAGCTCCGGAGCCGCGGGATTCGCATTGCAATTGATGATTTTGGGGTCGGCTACGCGTCATTTCACCTGCTGCACAAGTTTCCAATCGACATTTTAAAAATTGACCGGCAGTTAAGCCGTCCATTGACGTCGCCGGCTAATAAAAAAATCGTCAGCGCCCTACTGGAGCTGGCCTATTCCCTGGGAATGCACTGTATTGTGGAAGGCATTGAAACCGCCGAACAGCATGCCTTTTACCAGCAGTACGATAACTATTGGGGTCAGGGATACTACTACCACCGGCCTGTCGTCCCGGATGAGCTGCCAGCGCTGTAGAGCGAAGCCGGCATAAATCAAAAAAGATGGAATGGGCAGCTTTTTAAGTTTGTCATTTAATCGCTACCGCCGCCTGTCTGAAAATAATGGTTAAGCCTTCGCAGCCCTTCAGTTGAATGGGTGGCCGAAAGGGAGAGGCGGAGATACTTTTGCCCCGACGATTGTCCTCCGCTAATAAAACGGTCGGAATGCAGCATATGCACCTGCTTTCGTTTAATATCCTCCTCGACCTCGCGCCCGGGGGCCCTGAAGGAAATGGGCAGCCACCGAAAGTAACTGAGCGGATTGCCCTGAGCCTGCCCGGCCGGAAAATACGAATCATAAATGCGGTTGGCCTGCTTAAGCAGGGCTTTTTTTTGATTAAAAATCGTTTGTGCCTTCCCGTTATGAATGAGCTCAGAGACCACCTCCGTATCAAGCGAAGATGGCTTGGTATTGAGGTTGTAGATGCCCTCCGTAATTTTTCCCGCCAGCGTACTGCCAAAAATCATATAAGCTACCCGCAGCCCGGAGCAGATCGTTTTGGAGGTGCTGTTAATATACACGGTCTGCTCCGGCAGTAAATTCAACATAGGCTGCTGGTAATGCGGAGTGTCTGCAATAAAGGAGGCGGTAATTTCGTCTTCGATGAGAAGCAGCCGGTGCCTGGAAATGACGGAGGCGAGCTCCTGTTTTCTCGCTTCGGAAATCATATGGGTGGTCGGATTACACCCCGACGGCATGAGAAACACCCCGTGAATGTTGATGTTCGAGCATTTTTCCGCGAGCTCTCCGGGGGACATTCCATGGGCATCAGCGTGAACTGGGATCAATTGAATATGATACATCTGGGCGAGCTGAATAAAATTGGCATAGGTGAAAAAGTCAGTGGCAATACGGCTGCCCGGTTCAAACAGGCTGGATAAAGCAATGGCCAGGGCGCTCTGGGCGCCGGATACGATGGCCAGCTGACTAGTCTCTGATTCAATATTCAACGGCTGCAGCCATTTAAGGGCTGACGTTTTATGATGGGGGTGTCCAGTCGGATGATCATAGCTGAGGAGTTCTTCCACGTGGTTCTTGGCAGCCACGTCCCGGATCGTGTCGACCACCATCAGGTTCGTTTGTTCGAAGGTGGAGCCAAAGGCCAGATCGATATCTGCGGAGCCGGCTTCCTTGGAAATAGTGACCGTTTTGGCCGCGTTCGGAGAGATGAACGTTCCTTTGCCAGTAATGGCAAAAATCAGCCCTTTGTTTTCACAAATACTGTACGCCCGGGTGACCGTGGTAAAGTTAATATCCAGAAAATCAGCTAATTCACGCTGCGGAGGGAGCTTCGTACCTGGAGGAAGCGCCCCCGAGGAAACGTCCTGTTCCAGCAGCCCGGCCAGGGAAAGGTACAGCGGTCTCGATAACGCTCGTTTGTCCGGGCGCCAGGACATTGGATAGTGCTCAAAGGAATTAACAGGCATAAATATCGTTTCTCCTTGTGCATACAATATGGGATTGTATGCTTTTTTATTAGGATACACTGTAGCAGGGATTAAGGATTGCAACAAGGTTTTGTGCGTATTAAACCTTGAATCATAATTGTAATCCATACAATTATGGTATTTGTAGCATAAAAAGACCATGTTATAACTAAGGAGAAGCTGATGCAGAGGAAGTGAACCTATGACGAAAAAGGAAAGGGTGTATGCCTCGTTTCAGGCAGCGTTTCCCCAGACACTGCCGATCATGGCCGGCTTTTTGTTTGTTGGAACGGCATATGGGATTTTTATGCATTCTCTGGGCTTTCACCCTCTGTATGCTATTGGGATGAGCCTGCTGATTTTTGCGGGATCGATGGAATTTGTGGCGGGGCATTTGCTGATCGGAGCGTTTCAGCCGATGTATGCAGCCCTTTTGACACTTGTATTGAATTCCCGCCATTTGTTTTACGGTCTTTCCCTGTTAAGGCCCTATCATGATGCCGGTTTGAAAAAGTATTATCTGATCTTTGGATTGTGCGATGAATCATTTGCGGTAAACAGCTCCGCCCGGGTCCCGGATCATGTTGATACAGGCTGGTTCATGTTTTTTGTCACTCTGTTAAATCACAGCTACTGGGTGGCAGGGGCGGCGCTTGGCAGTATAGCGGGGAAGTATATGCCGGTAAACACCGAAGGACTGACATTTGTAATGACGGCCTTGTTTACAGTCATTTTTCTGGACCAGTGGATGGATGAGAGCAGTCATCAGAGCTCGGTGATCGGCTTGGGAGTGACGTTTTTATGCCTGCTTCTGCTCGGGCCAGGCCACTTTATTCTCCCGGCCCTTGTTCTGATTTTATGTGTGCTTCTGCTGATGGAAAAACGGCCGAAGCGGCGGGAGGCGCTGAACCAATGACACTGTTACAGGAGATGGTGATGATTGGTGTTATCATCGGAATGACAATGGCTACGAGGTTTCTCCCCTTTCTGATTTTTACGCCGGATAAGCCGGTGCCGGCGTATATCGAGGATCTCGGAAGAGTGCTCCCTCCCGCCGTATTTGGTTTTTTGGTGGTCTACTGCCTGCGGGATGTATCATTTTTGTCCGGAAACCACGGGGCGCCGGAGCTCCTGGCTCTCGTCCTCATCGCCATCGTTCATTTCTGGAAAAAGAATATGCTTGTTTCGATCGCCTCCGGGACCATTTTTTATATGGCGCTCGTTCAATTTGTCGTTTAATGATCCAAGGCCGGCACGGAAATCTTCATTATTAAAAGAAAGGCGGAACATCACATGAAAATCGAACAGAAAATACAAGAACTGGGTCTGCATCTGCCGGAACAATCAACCCCAAAAGCGATGTATGTACCCGTCAAGCAGTTAGGCAACGCTTTGTACGTTTCAGGGCAGATCCCTGTGGTGGACGGCGAACTGGTGTATCAGGGAAAAGCAGGAAGAGAAAGGTCGCTCGAAGACGCGCAGGAGGCGGCAAAAATATGCACGATGAACGTCCTGGCGGCAGTAAGACACTACCTCGGTGACCTGGATCAGGTGGCCCAGGTGGTGAAGCTTCAGGGATTTGTAAACAGCGAAGAAGGATTTTCTGAGCAGCATAAGGTCATTAATGCCTCCTCCCAGCTGCTGTACGACATATTCGGTGAAACGGGAAGACATGCACGTACGGCACTTGGAACGAACCAGCTTCCGATGGATGCCACGGTGGAAATTGAAGCGGTCTTCGAGGTGGAGAGCACGTAATCCAGCAGGAGCCGGAATTCTTGAGAAGAGGAGGCAGAAGCAATGAAGGCACTGATGCATGAAGGCGCAGCAGGAGTGAAGGGCCTTTCGGTACGGGAGACGAAGCTTTCAGAACCAGCGTTCAATGAAGTAGTCGTAAAGATGAAGACGGCAGGAATCAATCACCGGGATCTGTTTGTGCTGGAGCGCCACCAGTCAAACGAGCCGCCTTTAATTCCAGGTTCTGACGGGGCCGGGGTAGTGGAAGCGGTTGGAAACGGCGTTCAGACGCTACAGCCCGGGGATGAAGTGATCATCAATCCTGCAATTGGCTGGAGGACCAACAGTGACGCTCCGCCTGAGGAGTTTTCCATTCTTGGCCATCCACGTCACGGCACATTTGCCGAGCAGGTGATTGTCCCGTCAGCTAACGTTTATCCAAAGCCAGCTCATTTGACGTGGGAGGAAGCGGGTGTATTGTCGCTTTCCGCGCTGACAGCATACCGGGCCCTGTTTACCAAGGGCCGGGCCCGGGCTGGGATGAAGGTGCTCATCCCGGGCATTGGCGGCGGGGGCGGTACCTTTTTGCTGCAATTTGCGAAAGCGGTGGGTGCGGTCGTGTATGTGACGTCCCGGTCGGCCGAAAAACGCCGGAAGGCCCTGGCACTCGGAGCAGACAAAGCTATCGACAGCACAGAAGACTGGGGGCAGGCGCTCGGAAACGAAAAGGTGGACCTCATAGTGGAAACCGTGGGAGCAGCGACCTTTCACCAGTCCCTGGAGCAGATACGGCCGGGAGGAACCGTAGTAACCTACGGGGCTTCGGCCGGCGACGTGGTGGAGCTGAACCTGCGACAGTTTTTCTACGGCCAATTCCATCTATTGGGAACGACCATGGGAAGCGAAGAGGAGTACGCCGAAATGCTGCATTTCATCCAAGCACACAGCATCAGGCCCGTGCTTGATCATGTCTTCGCCCTTGATCAATTCCAGGAGGCATTTGAGCGAATCGAAACGGCGAGCCAGATGGGGAAAGTTGGATTGAACATCGAATCAGCATAAAATGAATTGCCCCATGGAGAGTCTTTTGCCTCCGCGAGGAGCTTTGAATTTCAAGTGCTTATATCTGTTCTCCAAAATAAACATTTATCAGAAATTATAAAACTTTCGCATATTCGGTTGACATGAAAAAAACGGCCTGCGTATATTAGATGCAACTCTTTGGAATATACGGACGTGGTTTTCGTATTAATGACTGAAAATACAAAAAAAGCGGTTGCCAGAGGGAGAGCAGTTAGGAATATTTAATAGGCAGAGAAAAGGGTGGAGAATGAATGAAGCGAAGTTTACAGGAGCGTTTAGAGGCAGGGCCGGTTATTGCAGGAGAAGGATACTTATTTGAATTGGAGCGTCGGGGCTATCTACAGGCAGGCACGTTTGTGCCGGAGGTGGCACTGGAAAACCCTGAGGCCTTAAAACAGACGTACCGGGATTACATGCGCGCCGGTTCGGATGTCATACTGGCGTTCACGTATAACGCCCACCGCGAAAAAATGCGTATTATCGGAAAAGAGGATCTGCTCGAGCCGTTAAACCGTCAGGCGATCCGGCTGGCAAAGGAAGTGGCCCAGGAGCACCCGGAGGAAGAGGCGCTCGTTGCAGGCAATATTTCCAACACAAATATTTTCAATCCGGACGATGAGGATTCCAAAACCGCAGTCCGCCAGATGTTTGCCGAAATGATTGGCTGGTGCAGTGAGGAAGGCGTCGACTACATTAAAGGCGAAACCTTTTATTATCACGAAGAAGCGCTGATTGCCCTTGAAGAAATTCAAAAGCAGGGACTGCCAGCCGTCGTCACCCTGGGATTAATGGGCGAAAATGTTCTGCGGGACGGCTATACAGTGGAAGAGTCCTGCCGCATTTTATCCGAAAGCGGTGCGCTGGTAGTCGGGATGAACTGCTTCCGCGGTCCTAATACTATGCAGCCGTACGTGGAGAAGATCCGGGAAACGGTTGATGGATATGTGGCGGCTCTTCCTGTGCCTTACCGGACAACAGAGAGTCATCCTACCTTCTTTAATTTACCTGATTCCGGATGCAGCTGCCACACTCCTCTGGAAACGACGTTTCCTACCGCACTGGAGCCGCTTTACCATAACCGGTATGAACTGGCGGAATGGGCGAAGGAAGCGACAGACGGCGGCGTGAACTATATCGGTTTGTGCTGCGGAGCGTCCCCGGCTATGCTGCGCTCAGTAGCAGAAGCTGCCGGGTTGCAGACAATAAGCTCAGAATACTCCCCGAACATGGAAAAGCACTTCCTATTCGGCCAGGACGAAACCCTTCAGGACCACAATACAAGCTACCGCACAAAAGCATAAATAAGCAAGAAGCTCTCCCGCATTTACAATGGGAGAGCTTTTTTTGGTTAATGGTCGATTAAATAAATGGGAAATTTTTTAGTTCATGGAATTTGTGATCTGTAAGGATTCAATTGGCGGGAGGCTGGTTCGTACCGCATAAACGGTTTTCCCTTCCTGCCAGCGGATGTCCACAGTGACATCGTCACTGGACGGAGCGTAATAAATATCGACGACTCCCTGGTCAGCAGAAGCAGGTAGAGGATGGCGCTTTAGGTATTGTGCCATTTGGCGGATCACGTCTGTCTGATCGAGATTTGCCGAGGAGGAGGAAGAGAGGCTCACCAGCCACTGATCCTGTCGCCCGCTGAAGCGGTACTGGTCTGCACCTTCCTTCGCGTGCCCGGATAAGCCGTGCCGAAAGGGTTCCACCCCCGGGGTGGAGGGATTAACAGTTTTCCCTTCCTGAAAGGCCTCGATTTCACTGACGGCTTCCTGCGCATCCATGTACCGGGCAGCAGTAACGTGTGCTAAGGGCTCCCCGGCACGGGTATGATACTGGATACTGTAGGTAGCTGAGTTGTTGGAAGCTACCGATCCCTGAGTCTGACTGTCCTGCTGACCGGGAAATTGTGAAGGCAGCTTGACCCACGTATCGTCCATCAGAAGCTCCTTCCTTATTTTTTCAACGTCCAGTTCTGAGGGTGTAGGAGAAGACATATTTTCCCTTTGAGGCTCCGGCTGGGAAACGGGCTTTTCTTCTACATCCTTCTCGGGCAGGTCATCTTCATCCTCAATGGAAGCTCCCTGGGCATTTGATGCCTGGGGAGCTTCTTTTTCGCTCGTACAGCCAAAAAGGAAAGCTGCAAGCAGGGTTCCTGACAGAAAATACATCAGTCGTGGTTTTTTCAAAGGGTTCCCTTCTTTCTAAATGGGAGTAGCCAAAGACCGGATTGAAATTTTTTCCATAAACAAAGAAAAAGCCAGAAAAAGTATTGTCCTCTTTTCCTGGCTTATGGATCGGCTGTAGTATCCATCCATTGCTGCCTCGTATGCTGTTGTACTTTCCCTATAGAGCTAATGGTAAAACCGGTATACTCGTAGCTTTTTCCCAGCAATTTTTCAGTTAATATTGAGCGTGTGAAAGCTGCAGGAGATAATATGATCATCGACCATGCCAACCGCCTGCAGAAAGGAATAGGTAATGACCGGGCCCATGAATTTGAAGCCTCTTTTTTTAAGATCCTTACTGATTCGGACGGATAAAGAGGACTGGGCAGGAATTTCCGTGTCGGCTGTCCAGTTATTGATAATTGGTTGGAAATCCACATAGCTCCACAGAAAGTCGGCGAAGCTTCCGAATTCCCTTTGTATTTTCAGTACCGCCTCCGCATTGGAGCGAACCGATTGAAGCTTCGAAAAATGCTTGATGACTTGATAATTCTCTTTGATTGCTTCCAAATCCGCGTCCGTGAGGCCGGCGCAATATTCGATGTCAAAGTTGTTGAAGGCAGACTGGTAAGCCTGTCGTTTCGCCAATACAATATTCCACGATAGGCCAGCCTGTGCCCCCTCCAGCGTAAGCATCTCGAAAATGTACCGGTCATCCCGGGCGGGTCTGCACCATTCTTCATCATGATACGCTTGCAAACGTTCACTGCTTTGCGGCCATAAACATTGTTTCATCGACTATGTTCCCCTTTCCTTCTGTTGGACTTACTGTACCATGCAAAATAGGACAACTGTGTGTCATATTAAGAAAAAATTGTTCGTTCGACGAATGTATTATTCAAGCTTTTTATATGAATGATTTAAAAGGATTCCAGGAAGGCAAAGGAGAAAAGAATAAAAAAGAAACGGAGGGAAGATGGTGGCAAAGGTATGTCTGGGCATGATTTTATCGCTGGATGGGTATGTTAATGACCGGCACGGAAAGATGGGGAAGCTTTATGCCAGCTTTGAGCCGAATGAAGTGATTGAAGCGGCGATGGCCAATACAGGAGCTGTGGTAATGGGCCGGAACAGCTTTGATGAAAGTCCGGACCCGGATGCCTACGCGGATGATTACGAATTTCAGGTGCCGTTGTTTGTGCTGACGCACCGTCCGCCGGCGAAGCATCCCAGGGAAAATGAAAACCTTACAATCACCTTCGTGACGAACGGCATTGAAAGCGCGGTCCAGCAGGCCAGAGAAGCAGCCGGAGAAAAAGATGTTGTGGTGCTCGGGGCGGACGTTGGCCAGCAGCTGTTAAAGGCGAAGCTCGCGGATGAGCTGCAGGTCTCGTTTGCGCCTGTCATACTCGGCAAGGGACTGCGGCTGTTTGAGCACCTGGAGGATCATGAAATTCACCTCGAGAAGCTGCGGACTATTGAGACCACCCAGCAGGTGGAAATCTGGTGTAGGGTCCTTAAGGAATAGGGAGAACCTTTAATTAAAAAGAGGAAGCAAATATTTAACTGAATTATCAAGATTTAAACCACTAAGCGGAAATTAAAAATTTTATTTAGAAGAAAAGGCTGTTCCAAATGGGACAGTCTTTCTTAATGAAAACTAATTGAAAGCCCCAATTAAAATTTCAGCATATAATTTATTAGGTAAACAAAGAATAGTGAGTAATTATACTTAAACCAAGTAATAATAAAAAATATACTTATTATTTTACTATTTTTTTAATTTTTTTGAAAACTTTGTTTATTAGGTATACCAACTAAATGTTATATGATAGCATGGCATTGTATTGAAATCGCTTTCATTTTTGAAAGGGGGGTCAGATTGTTTCAGTATGAATCCAGGGGTTAACTATTAAGGGGGATATGATGAAAAACAATAAAAAATTTATCGCTTCCGGTGTGGCTGTGGCTTTAATCAGCAGTGGCTGCCCCACTGCTTCTGCTGACGAGGGAGAAAATGTATCGGCACTGGAAGTACCAGCATTAAAGGAAAGCTATAGTGAATATTTTCCAATGGGGGCTGCGGTAGAACCAGAGCATTTAGAAGGAACGCAGGGGGAAATTCTTGAAAAGCATTATAACAGTCTAGTTGCGGAAAACGTGATGAAACCAATCTCCCTTCAGCCGGAAGAAGGGGAATTTAACTGGGAGGAAGCCGATCAAATTGTTGAATTTGCCAACGAGCATGATATGGAGCTTCGCTTCCATACGCTACTGTGGCACCAGCAGGTTCCGGACTGGTTTTTTCTCGATGAAGATGGCAATGAGATGGTAGACGAAACCGATCCCGAGCAGCAGGAAGCAAACAAAGAGCTGCTTTTGCAGAGGCTTGATACGCACATCGAGGCCGTAATGACTCGTTATAAAGATGATATTGATGCCTGGGACGTCGTCAATGAAGTTATTGATCCAAATGCCGAGAATGATGAAGGTCTGCGGGAATCACCGTGGTATCAGATTACAGGAAAAGAATATATTAAAACCGCCTTTGAGTCTGCACGAAAATACGGCGGGGAAGACGCACAGCTGTATATCAACGATTACAATACCAATGAGTCACCGAAAAAAGAGTATTTGTATGATCTCGTCACGGAGCTCCAGGATGAAGGTGTACCAATTGACGGGGTAGGCCACCAAACGCATATTAATGTTTCATGGCCTGAAACTGAAAGCATTGAAGAATCTATTGAGTTATTCACCGATCTTGGCTTAGACAATCAGATTACTGAACTTGATATGAGTGTTTACCCGTACCCTCCGAGTGGTGAATACAAGAGCTATGAGGAAATTCCTGACGAGGTACTGGATCAGCAGGCGGAGCGGTATCAGGATCTGTTTCAGTCATTTACAGATTTAGATGATCAAATCAGTAATGTAACGTTCTGGGGAATTGCTGATAACCATACATGGCTCGACGATCAATTCGAAGACCAGGAGACCCCGGGAAAAGATGCTCCTTTTGTATTTGATATCGATTATGACGTAAAGCCGGCTTACTGGGCATTAGATGAAACTCCTTCCTCACCGGCAGAACTTGAAGACGGTGCTGAAGCTGCAGAATCTGAGGACATGGAGGGCGGAGAACTTCCTGAAACGTCCACCAATCAGCTGTCTTACGTAATCGCTGGGGGACTGCTGACTGTATTTTCGCTTGCTGGACTACTTTATCGGCGTAAGAAAATAGCTTAGAAGGAACATTGGTTTTTACTAGAAATAGATGAAAATATCTAATACGTTTATGTTTGAGTACGGATCCCATTCCGTACTCATTTTATTATGTTTCGCTTTTCCATAAAAATTCTTGAAGGTTTCGAATATAAGCACCATAAAAAGAAACGTAATAAAGAAGAAAGGAACCATTAATTTGGATCGTCCCTTCTTTATTAATATCTTGTTCAACTGTGCAGCGTTCTAATGAAGGGTGTTTAATTACATATGCTACGAAGGCTCTATCTCTTCCCACACCTGCATCAATCGCGGCAGGGGGATGGCTTCAAGAACAACGTGGGTCTGGAGTCCGCGCCGGGAGGAATCGTCCACAGTGTCGAAATGCACAAAGTTTTCTTCGCGGAGAAAATAGAATACATCCTGCAGTTTTTGTTCTTCTTTGGCATTCAGATATAAAAATGCCGGCTCGCCCTGAATTAAGAATGTAGATACCTCTTCGCCGGCGTGTTTGTTTAAGCGGTGAAACGCCTCTTCGAGTTTCCACTTCATAAGAATGCCTCCTTGAGTGATTTATCCTTGTTTGTGAGAATTCTTGTTACGTGTCAGGAATGATTTGGTCACTCCCGTTTGTTGCTATGTTTTCATTATAATGCCGTGAGATGAGTATTTTTTAATAAGAAAATGAGAAATTGATGAGAATTATAGGCGGAATGCTTTCATTACATTATTTTCTTTGTTTCTTTAATCATACAGCTGAGGGCAAGGACAAACAGGCTCATGCCAATCAACGGAACGAGCACAAGCCAGTAAGCGCTGTTCAGCTGTAGAGTGTATTGGTACATGCCAACAAGCGATCCCCAATCATAAACCACGGGGGTTGGAGGGCCGCCGCCCATTCCATATTTAACCTCGGTGCCGCCGTAAAAGAGATTGAAAATGCCGAGGTGAGTCATAATCAGGATAACCTGAATAGCAGTGGCGAACCCCAGCGTAAACAGAGAGACGCGGAGACTGGGAAAAATATGCTTCCAAAATACCTGCCAGGAGGATGCTCCCATTAGACGGGCAGCTACGGCAAATTCCCGTTGATTAATGACGGAGGCTTCGTTGGCAATAAGAATAGCAGGCGCAGGTACGAGCACCAGGCTGATGAATATGGATTCGACGATGAGCCTATAGAGCAGTGACGTAGCAAACCCATCGGGCGACTCCCACAGTAACGGGAAAAGCGCCTGATAAATGATCAATGCGGCTGGCACAAAGTAAAAAATCATAAGGATCTGTTCGATGGCTTTATGTACCCGCCGGTAACGTTTAAGCTGCCCCATCCAGGCCCCGAGTCCAAAAGCAATGATCATGCAAACAATAGTGATAGCAAGCGTTCCAAGCATTGTATACTTTGCGCCCTGAAGCATGTAAAACAAAAGATGATTGCCCGACGAATCCGTTCCGAGTATGGAGTGGTCAAAAGGCGCAAACGGAGGCCCCTGCAGCGTACCGGTATCATCAGTGACAAATGGCGTCCGGGGGATGTGCGAATCGAAAAAGACAGAGTGAATAAAGCTTGCAGCCAGTGTGCCACCAAGGAAAAGAAAGCTGAGCAGCAGCAGTGGTTTCCGTAGGAGCTGTTTCATAGATGCACGCTCTGATTAGTTATTAAATTTGTACTTCCTTCGACGACTTTCAACAATAGATAAATAGGCAGAAAAAAGAGAACAGCTGTCACCAGAAATACTGATGGCTGCGTGAAGGAAAACAGGAATTGCGTCATTCCGGCGTTTTCAAACAAATATTCCACGATTAATAAATTACTAACAAGCATACTGACGACGTATTTTGACCGGTAGGCGACCGATAAAAGTGTATTCCGAAGGATATGCCTCCAAAGAAGGGGCCCTTTAGAAAGTCCCTTGCTGCGGGCGAATTCTACATATAGTTCAGCAGTTTCATTTTCAATTGATTCCATCAGGGCGTGCAGCAAGTATATTGTCGGAACGATTGCTAAAATAAGTACGGGCAGGACAATCGCCGTGGAGTCCCCTGCTCCTGTGAAGCTCAGAAGGGTAAAATGAAACGTTTGAGACAGCCAGATGACCAGCATTTGGGCGGCAAGAATAAAGATGACATCCGGGATGCTTTGTAAAAAAGCAAGGCCTGCATCAATCGCCTTTTTCCCCCGATGAGAAACGTGCTGGAGCCCCAGGGACAGCAGAAATGAGCTTCCAACCGCCAGGGCCCAGGCCGAAATAAATACGGTTATGGACAACGTAAAAGGTTTGAAAACGAAGGGGAAAAGATCACGTTCAACTCCGGAATCCGGATGAACATAGGTAAGATGCTGAAGATTGGTGAGAGGATTCAAAGCCTCTGCCCATGTATGGGAAGAAGGCCAAATGATTCCCTGAGCACTAAAAAATAAAGGAAGAAAACTAACCAGGCCGATACCTAAAAACAAATATAGCACCCGCAGTAATTCCCTGCCGAAAATTTGATAGACCATCATTAACACTCCTCAAATACTTTAAAGTGACTCCTGTATGTAACGAATATTCATTTATTGTAGTATCTATAATGGCCAGGGAGAGGTTTTTTGTCAAATAATGTCTGAAGCTATTGAATGCGTAAAAAATGAACGAAAATCCTGCCAAAAGAAACGCCGTAATACACAGACGGGGTGAAAAATCCATGAGGATGGACGATATAAAGAGTATATGATGTTCGGGAGGAATGCATAATGCCAGCCATTTGCGATAAATGCTTTTTACTTTCAAAAAATAATATAAATTTTTTAAAATACATCATGTCTCCCAAAAGCTTTCATGCAGCGTATGCGTAAGTCGTCGTGGGAAGCACCGGGGTTTGAATATATATTTCGTTTTTTATCGACGGAACGGGAGAGAGCTGTTTTATATACTCTCTATCTGCTGTTTGTAGGTGTTTTATTCTTCGACAGTATCGTAGTGGTGGATTTTCCGTGGCCGGTTCTTATAGCATGGCTAATGTTTATAAGCGCCGGGCTTTATTTGATTCGACGTGGTTTTCAACGCCAGCAGTCCATGCTCTTAACATTCTACGTGATAGGAAGTATGGGCTGGTGGGCGGGAGCTGTCATAGCTACCGGCGGGGTGGTTCATAGTCCACTGGTGCATTACGGACAGGTGTTATGGGTGTTAAGTGCCCTGTCGGCCTCATGGCGCCTGAATGTGGCGGGGGGCACGGTGTTTGCAGCGACCCTCTTAGCTAGCTTGAGTATGTCCATGACCCGCGTCGAAATGCTTGAAGCCGGGGGCGTAGTAGCCATTCACGGGCTGACGCTCGCTTTTGGCTGCCTGGCGGCAGTAGCTGTGCACCGGCACAGGATATGGATTACTCACTGGCAGGAGCAGGCTCATACCGACGATTTGACAGGTCTGGCCAATCGGTCCGGATGGCTGAACTGGTGGAAGCAGAAGGCGCCGACCGACGGATGGATCGGTATAATTGACCTGAATAATTTTAAAACCATGAACGATACGTACGGTCATGAATGCGGGGATCAGGTATTGATGGCAATGGCGGAAGAACTGCAGGCAACACTGCCCCCGGAGTCATCCGCCGCCCGCATTGGTGGGGACGAGTTTATGATTTATCTTCCCTCTCACATGAGCGAAGCCGAGGCGGTGGAGACCGTGCGGCAGTTGGCCCAGAGTGCCGGCCAGACTATGCAGCTGCCGATAACAGCGGCGCTGGGGCTGGCACGGATAACACCGGAGCATTGCGATTTTCAAGAGCTGTACCGGCGGGCCGATGCTCATATGTATCAGCAGAAGCAATCCAAAGCCTCATTTACGATGAATCCTGAGGCACAAAATCGAAAACAAATTTAAAGGGACTGTCCAAAAATTAGGACAGTCCTTTTTCGATTGAAGGTAAGCCCTGTGCTGTAGTTCTGGTTCTACATAAAGTGAAATTTACAAAGCTCTGCAAAAACAATTAAGGAAAAATTAATTCATTTGCATTTATTACATAATATGGGAAAATATTTAAAGGAAGGTTTGAATGCTACAAGCCTATATTAAGGCATAAATAGCAGCCGTGTGAATAGGCATACTGCCTGCTAGCTTTGTATATAGTTCACATAAGGCAATTGTAGAAATTCAATTCAGATAGGTACAGGAAAAGGGTGATTCTCTTGAGTAAATGGGGACCGAATACGTATCAAGATCGCAAGCAACGTCTCGAAGACCCACTGCAGCCCCGAAAAAAGGAGCAAAAGTTCGATAAATTACCTATTGGTGCTTTTTTTCTTATTTTACTGGCCATTTTCGTCGTCTATGGTTTCGTTTCTGCCGTTTTCGGCTACCATAATGAATTTATTGAACAGCTGTTTCATTGGGTGGCTAACGAACTGCTTTCAAGAGGCGGAGGTGATTTGGAAATTTAACCGCAAGAATGCACAGAGAAAACTCTGATACTGTGTTTTATATGCATTTTTATCAAATAATATTTAAATTGCAGGTGTGTTAGCCATGAAATCCTTTATGTATATTTTCAGCATTGTATTAATAGTGTTTGGTTTATTTATATTTGGAAGTACTTTTTTTCCTTTCTTTGATGGTCGGAGCACTATCATGTACAGAATACTGAGCGCGATCATTGTTATAGGAAGTGTTGTAAGAATCGTTCGTTACGAAAAACGGAAAAAATTTATGGAAGCTTGAAAATCTGATTTAAATGCCAGGAAGTTTGTTGATGGATAGGTCATTTAGGAGGGTTTTTGGATGAAATTTGAACGTTTATTGGGGCTGTTCGTTGCCTTGGTGGTGTGTTTAACTGTATTTTCTGTCGACGCCTGGGCATCGCCGCCTTTGGTAATTCTATTGAGTATAGCTGTGGTTGCAGGTGTGGCCGCCACATTTTTGGGACATAAAATCTTTATTCAAAAGAAGACATAAATGAAGAAATAAGAAGCATACAGAGAAACCGGATCATAACGTGGTCAATCCCTTTGTTATGCCTCTTTTTCCATTATAGACCACAATAAAAAAAGGAATTTAAAAATGAAATATACATACAGAATGTATAATGCATTCTCTGACAAAGCGTCACATATCTATCGGGAGGGCGAGTTGGTGGGATTTATTCAAAAGTATTATCCCAATGTTTTGATGAAATTGGTAGAGAACCTCTTTTCGACGACCCTCACAAATCGATACCGGGTGATTAACTCAGAGGGCGTTCTTTTGATGGAAGCAAAAATGCATCAACCGCTTAAAAAACGACAATACGATGTTTACTATTATGGTCAGAATGAAACACAATATGTGCATTTATTGGATAACAAAGCATTTGAACTGGGAGAGAGCACAGCTTTTACCTTTAACAATGAGATATATTATTTATATAAATCAATGTTTGGTTGGGGAGAAATTAAGAACGGCAATCATGCAATTGCCAGATGGAAGGGAACATTAAGCTGGCCGCCAGAGGCCCAGTTTGAACTTCTTGACCAGGAATACGCCCGCGCAGCTTTATTTTTCCTGGGGGTTTTTCATGCCTTTTGTTTTAATTAAGAACGCTGAAGGAATTAATCAAACTGAAAAACCAATAATGTTATATTTTTTTGAGCCAACAGATGTGGAAGAATGATTTTTCTTTGAGGCTATGCTAATTCGCAGACAAAAAACTACCGGTTAAGATATGTAAGGAGCCAGGGGAAATATGCATATAAAAACATTCATTAAAGGCAGCTTATATGTTGTACTTGCACTCTATACGCTCGTGTTTCTGGCCTACAGTATAAAAACGGGGGACTGGAACCTTCTTGTGTATATTTTTGGTCTCATTTTTATGGCAAGCCCTTTTATTGGTATGTACTATGTGTTTTTTCCGCCGAGTCCATAGCTGTTGAAGTTAAAAATATGCCTGGAGGAACATATTCTCCTCCAGGCATATTTTAATTAAGACAGAAACATAAAACCAATCCAAAGAAAAGGCGAGAAGAACAGGGGCAGAGACAGAATAATCAGATGCCTGATCTGCAGTAGGAAAGCCAGGCAGGAAGCGAATAATCCAAAAAGCAAAACGAAAACAAAGCGCCCAGAAAGCCGAATGCTTCTTGATACATAGAAAAAATATCGTTGTTTTGAATGAAATCTCCATTTAGAGGTGAAAACACGGGGAGAAGCAATAAAATTCCAATAATAATAAAAATCCAATTCGTAACGTAAGCAATTTTATGGAGAATCATGGGAACTTCTGGAGTTTTGACATTGACAATGACGATTGTTTTTTATTATTCCAAGTCAGCGTTTTCTCCTCAAGAATATTAAACATAGAGAAGAAGATATAACCTGAATTCTCCATTTAAGCGTAACACTTCTTCTTGAAAATAATGTAAATCACAACTAAACTAAAGTCAATTCAAGCTCATTCTAATGTCCATATCATCGAAAAGATACTGAATAAACAGCTCAAAAACCGGTAGGGAGAAAGGGGGCAGGACATGAAGACAGTGCTCAAGCGTTCGGCATGGATAGTATTAAGCGTTTATACGATTTTATTTATTGCTGCTGGAGTTAGGACCGGGGAATGGAATATTCTCGTTTTTATAGGAGGTTTTATTATCCTTGGCGGTGGTTTTTTAGGATCTTATTATAAAAATTATCCTCCAAAAGCTTAAGACCATATTTTGAAAGCGACTTCCGTTCTGCGTGTTTGGATAATTTTATTAGGTTTACACAGATAATTTAAAAAGTAGGCATTTTTCAAGAAACTTTTATCATCACCATTTTCCTTATCTGAGAAACGATTTTTCCTTTTATTGGGTAATATTATGCAGGAGATATGAAAAGGAGAAGGGAGGTAGTCATGAGTGAAAATTGGTGGTTTCTTTTAGAGCTTGTTTTAAGCCTGGGATTGATTCTTGGCGGCGTCGCTCTGATTGCCACGCTGGCCCGAAGATGGTATAGGAAGCGCAATGGTCACGAACGTTCTGAACGCTACGCGAATGATATGCATCGAAGGATAACCCTTTGGTTTTCCGTCCTTATGGTTCCCTTTTTGTTTATCATTAATCTGGAAAGGGTTCCAGGCCATCTCATCCTTCTTGTGGTTATTTTTCCTCTTTTTTTGCTGTACATGGCTATCAGTACCTACTTATGGAAACAGGAGAGCAACAATAAAGATAATTATTTGTATGATTGGTGGGGGGTGGGCGCAACGGTTGCTTGGCTAATGCTTGTTATGCTTGGTTATCAATGGTGGGGGATGTAACAGTTTTTATGAAAAGGAGTGAGGGATAATGGACGATAGCAAAGAGCTTATCAGCGACGAATCATTAAAAAAATATGCCGAGCTTTCGATACGAATGGGAATCAATGTACAGAAGAATCAATTAGTAGTGATACATAGTGATATCAAGCATGCCGCTTTTGCGCGTCTTGTCCAAATGGCAGCCTACGAAGCGGGGGCTTCCAGTGTAGTGATGGACTGGAGGGATGAGTGGTCGGCCCGGGCCTTTTATCTTCATGCTGCGGAAGAAGCTATCGATCACTTTCCTGATTGGAAGCAGGCTCGCGTGAACGAATGGGACAATGCGGGGGCCGCCTACATTCATCTCATCTCTGAAAGCTTCGATGTCTTTGCGGATATTTCCCCTGAACGAATCAGTCGCTTTCAACAGGCTTATCGCAGCAAACTGGAGAGATATTACGCAAAGATGAGATCCCACGAGGCACGCTGGTGTCTGTTGGCTGTTCCGTCCTTCGCCTGGGCGGCGAAAGTATTTCCCCATCTAAGGAAAGAAGAAGCGCTGCAATCGTTATGGCAGGTCGTCTTACACGGAGCGCGTGCCGATGGAAGCCATCCCATCGAAGAGTGGGAAAACCATGACAGAGACTTCGAGTCCCGGAAAAGGTTTCTCAACAATCGACAGTTTGACGCTTTGCATTTTACTAATAACCAGGGAACCGATTTGATCGTCGGCATGCCGGAAAATCACGCTTTTCTCGGCGGTGGAGTGACAGACACCGAGGGAGTTCCATTTTTTCCGAACATTCCTACGGAGGAAATATTTTCAGCTCCCCATAAACATGAGGTCAATGGCAGGATCGTAGCTACAAAACCGCTCGTGCACGAGGGAAGGATCATCCAGGATATTTCCCTCACCTTTCAAGATGGGCGAATCACGTCCTATGCTGCGGCCACTGGCCAGGAACCATTACAGCATCTCATTGAAACCGACGAAGGTGCTCGGCATTTAGGGGAGATTGCGCTGGTTTCGAGTCATTCGCCTCTTGCTCAAACAGATATGCTTTTCTATAATACCCTGTTTGATGAGAACATGGCTTGTCATGTTGGCCTCGGTAACGCCTCCCCCTCCAACCTTCAACACGGCAGCAGCCTATCGGAGCAAGCGTTGGAGGCAGCAGGACTGAATACATCCCTTTTGTCGGTCAATATCGCCTTTGGCACAGAAGATATGAAGGTGACGGGTGTCGAAAAAGACGGGCAGGAAACTGTATTAATGAATGACGGGGATTTTCAATTCTAATTCAAAGAGTTAGATGGAAGTAATGTTCCTCAGCAAGTAATGCTTCTGCGTTAAACACATAAAATAAAATTAGCATTAAGAATTTTACTGAGAAGCTTCAAAATTCTTTCCTGCAATAGAGGAGGAACAATGAATGAGACGTTCTTTTAATACTGTTCGTTTGTTATCTTCAGCAGCTGTTGCTGTGTTATTTTACGTGGCCTTTGTCCTTTTAACGTTAGAACCTTTAGCCAAAAATACATATGCTCGATCTTTAGCGGTGGAAGCACGGATGCTGGATCCAAAAATTCAGCGTGCTCAAGCTAATGGAACGCTGGAAGTGTCTCATAGTCAATTTGCCACGGACTTTTTAGAAACGGTGAACCATTATAAATATATTCCCATAGGTATTGTTTTTGTCTCTATCATCGTCACCCTTGTGGGATTATGGACGGCCAAATATAATCATCGAATGTCTGCAAATATATTTATGTTTGCTTCGCTCCTTTCGTTATTAACTGTTCTCCCAGCTATCCTCCAAGCTATTTCAGGATATCTCATGTTTAAGAAAGCGAAAATAGACTCCCTCTAAAGGGAGGGGCAATTAATTCCTTTCGATCAAGTATCAAAGCTTTAGTTTAAAAACCAAAAAATTTTAATCTGGCTTTACAGGAAATTAATTCCTCCTTTAAGTTTCTTTAGTATGGTTGCTAAAGAAGGGGGGCATACATATGAATAAACGATTAGTGTATCCCGTATCATTGACTGTCGTGGCAGGAGGTTTAATTTTAGGCGGAGCCACGTCCGCCGAAGCAGAAGGACCCGCAGACCCTGCGCCGGAGCTTTTGCCGGAGAATCCTAATGGAGAAAAGGTACTCTTCGACAATTCGCATGGCCAGACAGCCGGTGCAGCTGACTGGGTGATCGATGGAGCGTTTTCCGATTTCGGGGAAGCCCTGCAGGACGAAGGCTACGAAGTCCGGGAGCTTCGACAGGAGGATCCCATTTCCCTTGGCGATTTAAGTGCTTATGATGTGTTTGTGATGCCAGAAGCAAATATACCGCTAAAGACGTCCGAACAACAAGCACTTGAGCAATACGCCGAGCAGGGGGGCAGTATTTTCTTTATTTCGGATCATTATAATGCCGACCGCAATAAAAACCGTTGGGATTCGTCGGAAATCATGAATGGGTATCGCCGGGGAGCTTTTAACGAACCGACAAAAGGAATGAGTGAAGACGAAGCTGCGTCAGAGTCGATGCAGGGCGTTGAAAGTTCAGACTGGCTTTCAGAAGAATTTGGCGTCCGTTTCCGCTATAATTCCCCTGGGACCGTTACCGCTGACCAGGTGGTGTCTCCGGAGGAATCGTTTGGTATTACCGAAGGGATCGATGAAGTAGCGATGCATGCAGGCTCTACGGTGGCCATTACGGATCCGGAGCTTGCAAAGGGCATTGTCTATCTACCTGATAACCTGACAGAAGCCGATAAGTGGGGGCCTTCCGTCGACGAAGGTATCTATCACGGAGGCGGCATAGAGGAAGGACCATTCGTGGCAGTTTCTAAAAAAGAACAGGGCAAAGCAGCCTTTATCGGAGACTCCTCCCCGGTCGAAGATGCAACACCGAAGTACAAACGGGAAGAGACGGGGGATACGAAGCGTACGTACGACGGGTTCACGGAAGCCGACGATGCAGAGTTGCTTGTACAGACAGTCGATTGGCTGGCTGAACAGGAAAGCTATACGTCTTTGAACGAAACAGATGTATCCTTGGATGAGCCGTCCCCGATACTGGAAAAAGAAAAACCGCAGCAGTCCACGCAGCCAGAGCCAGAACCGTGGAGCCAGCCGGCCGATGGTTATCTCTGGTATGATCCGGATACGTTTGCTCCTGGTTCCTATGGTTCAGATGAAGCGCCAGTGGAAGATCCTTCATATACATTTAATCATTTGTCGCCGTTGCCGACTGGAGATAGCTTTACAGTAGAAGTAGAGGTAGATAATGTCGAGCCGGGAGAGACGGTATCCGGTCTCAGCCTGGGCATTTATTTAGACGGGGGCCAACAGGTGGCCCAGGTACAAAATGAGGACGGCAGCTGGCCATCGGATTATGGCTACAGTGAAGCATTCTCGATCACCGCAGATGAAAATGGGGTGGCAAAGACAGCGTTAACCATTCGTACTGCAGAGCATACCGCAGAGAATGCCCATATGCGCATCCGGCAAAATGGAAACAATAAATACACCGAATCAGTCGATTTCAACAGTGCCTCAGAGGAAAATCCGGAAGAGGAAACGGAGTCCGTTCCGATTTCGAATGCCCGAAATGCAGCGGATGGAGAAACCGTGACCGTCGAAGGAACGATTACGACAGACCCGGGGCTGTATGGTTCCAACGGGTTCTATCTTCAGGATGAAAGTGCCGGCATTTACGTCTATCAAAGCAGCGGGGAGTGGAAGCGAGGCGACCGTGTCGCCATCACGGCTCCCGTAACAACCTATAACACGGAAAAGGAACTGATAGATCCGGTTGCGATTGAAAAACTGGGTACAGAAGAGGTGCCCGGAGCACAAACTGTGACAACGGTTGGAGAAGAAAATCAGGGAGAACGAGTGAAGCTTCAGAACGGCACCATTTCAAACATCGAACAGGCCGGCAATTCGTTTGAATTTACCCTTGAGCATGATAATACCGAAACGCTTATTCGCGTCGACGGGCGGACAGGCTACAGTTATTCCGACTTTAACGAAGCTTATTCAAACGGGGATACGGTAGACGTAACAGGCATTTCATCCATTTACCAGGGCACGTATCAGGTGAAGCCAACAACCGAAGCGGACGTTCAGCAGGCGAAGGAGCAAGACACTGTCGCACCAGAAATTTCGGGGCTGTCAGACAGCCGGTTTTCTGTCACAGAAGCCTGGGCCCCGAAAGCTGAAATCACAGACAACAGCGGGTCTTCCGTATCTGTTGAATATGCCTTGGGGGACTGGAGAGGCGAAGTACTGCCTCCATTGACAGCTCTTCCCGGAGAGCATGAACTGACGGTAACCGCAGTGGATGCGGCCGGTAATGAAGCAGAAAAGTTTATCCCGTAGAAGCCCTTCTTGATACGGAGGACCTGGATGATTTAATGACTGAGGCTGACTCGAAAAATTGGATCACTGATGAAAAAGCACTTCAGCAATTAATGAAGCGGGCAGAAAAAGTCCAGCAGGCGCCGAATCATCAAGCCGCAGCTGGAAAATGGCAGGCAACTGTCAACTACGCTTCAGCAAAAGAAGGAAAAACGGTGACCAATCATTTGCTCACCTATATGAGCAGCTACGACGTTAGTCATGGAAAGTAAAAAATGGAAGTAATCAAGGATCAGGGGAATGGCAACAATCCTCTGATCCTTTTTTTGGTGATTACTGTTATCATGAACAGAAAATGTAAATAGTTTATTCAAATAGTCTTAAGCTTTTGTAAATATAGCCAATAACTTCCAAAAAACATTTATACTGAACGATGTGTTGGAAAAACCACTGGATTTTTCTGAACTCGCAAAAAGATACATAACACATGGGAGGAATTTTCATGAAAAAGCAATGGATGGCAGGATTTACACTGGCTTCAGCTGTTATGGTGACAGCAGCCTGCGGATCTTCGGGCGGAGGAGAAGAAAGCGAAGGCAGTGAAGGAAATACAAGCGCCTCCGGTTCTGGAGGAAATTCCTCGGAGGAGCTTGAAGAACTTCGGGTTCAGTTCGTTCCTTCCCAGGATGCGGATACGCTTGAAGCGAAAGCCAAGCCACTTGAGGATCTTCTTGGTGAAGAGCTGGGTATCCCCGTAGAGGTAAGTGTCTCTACAGACTACAATTCCATCGTTGAAGCCATGAATTCTGATCAGGTGGATGTGGGCTTTCTCCCTCCTACAGCGTACGTACTTGCCCATGAGCAGGAAGCGGCAGATGTGCTTCTGCAAGCACAGCGTTACGGAGTGAACGACGACGGAGCAGAGACCGATGAGCTGGTGGATTACTACCTTTCCCAGTTTGTAGTCGATGCAGACAGCGATATGGAAAGCATTGAAGACTTGAAAGGAAAACGAGTGGCGTATCAAAATACCACAAGCTCTGCCGGTTTTGTATGGCCGGCTGCTGAAATGATGGATGCGGGCCTGAAGCCGCTCGAGGATGTAGAGCCGGTAACGGTGACCGGACATGATCAGGCCATTGTATCGCTTTTAAACGACGACGTGGATGCAGCGGTCACGTTCCAGGATGCGCGCAACACCGTATCGGAAGACTATGAATCCGTATTTGAGGACACAAAAATTCTGGAATACACTGAAAAAATTCCAAACGATACCGTGTCAATTCGGCCGGAAATTGAAGGCGACATAAGACAGGATATTGCTGACGCCTTTATTTCTCTCGGCGAGAATGACGAAAGCCAGGAAATCATACGAGATATTTATTCTCATGAAGGCTATGTCGAATCCGAGGACAGTAATTTTGACGTCGTCCGCGAGTATGAGGATAAAGTATCCGGCCTTACGGGCAACGAATAAACAGAAGACACAGATAGTGTCTGCAGCGAGGGGCTGTCTGTCCGGGCAGTCTCTTTTTGTTATTAAAAGGGGAGGCATACATGATTACGTTCAAGCAGGTATCAAAACAATATAAAAATGGAACCAAAGCACTGAACAATGTTGATTTGACCATCGAACAGGGCGAATTTGTCGTGATTGTTGGACTCTCGGGAGCCGGAAAGTCCACCCTTCTCCGGACAATAAATCGGCTGCATGATGTAACGGAAGGAACCGTGGAGATTGACGGCGTAGCGATCACGGAAGCGAGGGGCAAGAAACTATACACTCTCCGCCGGGATGTGGGGATGATTTTTCAGCAGTTTAATATCGTTAAGCGTTCAAGCGTATTAAAAAACGTACTGGCCGGACGGGTTGGGTATCATTCCACCCTTCGAATGATCCTCGGCCTGTTTCCCAAAGAGGATAAAGGTATCGCATTTGAAGCTTTGCGCCGCGTAAATCTGCTGGATAAAGCGTACGTCCGGGCGGATCAGCTCTCCGGCGGCCAGCAGCAGCGGGTCTCCATTGCAAGGGCGCTTGCTCAGGAACCGAAAATCTTTTTGGCCGATGAGCCGGTAGCATCGCTGGATCCGTTAACGACGAAGCAGGTGATGGATGATCTGCAGCGGATCAATCGGGATCTTGGTATTACGATGGTGGTAAATCTGCATTCGATGGAAATAGCACGAAGGTACGCGACAAGAATTATTGGCCTGAAGGCGGGAGAAGTTGTGTTTGATGGGCCGATTGAAGAAGCAACGCCGAAGCGGTTTATGGGCATATACGGAGAATCTCTGGAAGACGAGGACCAAAAGCAGAACAGTGACCATGAACAGAAGGAGGCTGTTCAATGAGCACCTCAACGATTCAGGCACACGACATTCCCAAGCCACCGTCCAGGCTGAAGCACCTGTTGACAGCAGCCCTGATCATTTTGATTTTAATGGGAAGCGCCTGGCAGGTGGAATTTTCGTTTGCGGAGCTGTGGTCAGGCATTCCAAACATTGGTGATCTGCTCGTACAGATGTGGCCGCCAGAGCCTTCGTACATCGCCAATGTTATAACACCGATTTTCGAAACCATTCGCATGGCTTTGCTGGGGACTACTTTTGGGGCCATTCTGGCTCTGCCCATAGCCCTGCTTTCGGCCAGAAATGTTTTTTCCTCCGGTTGGATTACGCTGCCGGCACGGATGGTGATGAATTTAATTCGTACGATGCCTGACCTTCTTTTGGCGGCTCTGTTTGTTGCCGTTTTTGGCATTGGCCCGGTTTCCGGGGTTTTTGCATTAACGTTTTTCTCGCTTGGCATCATTTCCAAGCTGATCTATGAAACGATTGAATCGGTGGACCAGGCGCCACTCGAAGCGATGACTGCCGTAGGGGCCAATAAAATCGTATGGATTGCCTTTGGGGTTTTCCCGCAGATTGCCGCTTCTTTTTTATCGTACACTTTGTATTCGCTTGAAGTAAACGTACGCGCGGCTGCTATCCTCGGCCTGGTTGGGGCCGGCGGTATTGGTTTGTACTACGAAAGCACCCTTGGATTCTTCCAGTACGGCCGGGTGGCTACCATTATTTTATTAACCCTTCTCGTCGTTATGTTGATTGACTACTTAAGCACGAAAGGCAGGGAACGTCTGGCATGACAATGCAAACCGATTGGCCAGCGCCGCCAAAGCAAAACAAATGGAAGCTGTACGCTGGGTTCATTCTTCTGGCTCTTCTATACATCTGGGCTTTTGCGGGCCTCCCGCTGCTTGAAATCAAAGAAACGTTTGTCGAAATTATCGGCTCCATTATCGCCGGGATTTTTTCACCGGACTGGGGCTATGTGTATGATCCTGCCGGGGAAGATCTCATTCGAGGGCTGCTGGATACGCTTGCGATTGCGCTTTTGGGAACGGCCATTGCCGCTTTTTTTTGTCTGCCATTCGCCTTACTGGCAGCCCGGACCATCATGCGAATCAAACCGGTTTCCGGTTCATCAAAGTTCGTGCTCACATTCATTCGTGTGTTCCCGGAAATCGTTCTCGCCCTCTTGTTTATTAAAGCAGTAGGACCAGGTGCCTTTGCCGGTGTACTCGCTCTCGGTATCGGGACAATCGGATCGCTTGGTAAATTGTTTAGTGAGGACATTGAAACGGCGGATTTGGCCGCCCGGGAAGCCTTAATGGCTACAGGAGCCAATCACGGAAAAACACTTTGGTTCGCCGTGCTGCCACAGGTGCTCCCCAGCTACTTTTCATTCGTCCTGTATCGGCTTGAAATCAATCTCCGGGCTGCGACGGTACTTGGAGTTATCGGTGCTGGCGGCATTGGCACTCCGCTGATATTTGCTCTTCAGACCCGTGACTGGGAACGGGTAGGCATTATTCTACTTGGGATCATCGTGATGGTTACAATTGTGGACATTGTCTCTGGAAAGATCCGGGCCCGTTTAACATAAAATAATACACCGGATGAAAGCCATCTTCACAATGAAATACCACTTGAAAGCATCAATCGGTCTGTACTAAAAATCGAATGATACTCCTTATAAGTAGAAGCTGGGGGAATATTCCCTGGCTTTTTTCTTCATGGTTTAAACTTTTATTCGCAAATGATATTCAATCGAAAAGCATCCCCTTCGCCAATATCACCATTCTTAGAAATATCTCCTTGCTTGAAGCATATATAATTGCAGAGGCGATGCCCGTCGGAAGAAAAGGATCGATTTTCTTCTCTTTTATTAGAAATGATTATTATACGATTTCTTAGAATAATACGAGAAAATTTAAGCTTTTGCTTTTTTCATGTATGATGGATTTATTAGAAAAAGGGATTATTTTACATATTTTCACCGGGTAGGAGGAAGGACCATGAAACCATGGAAAGAAAAAAGGATGATCGACATTAAAGCAGTTTTCTTAATCAAGATCAAACGATAAAAGTAAGAGCAAGTCGGAGGGATATAATGGAAGAATCGAGAGGTTTTTATCTTATTATTTTTTGGTTGCTATTTATCTCCGGGCTGGCTTCCTATTATTATGCCTTCGTCGATTACGGATTTATCATTACTGTCGGCGTAACATTTTTTACTGGGCTGTTAGCAACTCTGGCTGCCTTTGCTATTAATAACCGTTTACTAATGGGGCTGGGCATTTTATTAGCGAGCAGTACCATTATTTTTATAGGGATTTTATTTCTTTCAGACGTATTTTTTTAGAATCTGGGATAAACGCTTTTCTTCTAAATGATTAATTGGGGGAGGCGTAGTATGTAGTCATTTAAAACTTGAAGCTCCTCCCGATAAGCACAATGATGTAAATGATCATCGGTAACGTCGACATGATGAATATTTCTGGTGAAATAGAAAACGGGAAGCTACAAGTGAAAAAGCGAGATCGAGAAATAGAACTTAGGGAGAAACTATTCCTTAGAGGGATAAAGAATAGACATTAATACAAAAAAGGTGTAAAAAAGCACACCAGCTTGAGCGAAAAAGATAGCCGAAAAGCCGAGATGAGGGATGATAAAACCAGCTGAAAAGCAAAAGATGGATAACATTCCTAGTAGAAGTGTTAGAAGGAAATATCTTCGACTCATTTTGGAAGCATTTTTTATAAAAAAGATAATTCCTGTGGCAATAAAAGCCATGATGATGAGGAACAAAACATAGAAATAGAAGATATTATCTCCCTTCAATCCATTAATTTGATCAATCAAACTGCAAAAGAATAGCTAACAGGAGAAAAGGCGAAATGGATAATAAAAGAGAAAAAAACATCAGGTAATAGCTTCGCAGCGTATAGGCTAAAACAAAGGCCATTAAACCAACGATGGGTAATAAGCTCATCAGATGAAAGAAATTGTAGAAAAGATTCCCGCTCAGAGGTGCAGGCAAAAAAACCGGAGGATAGGATAAAAATCCAACAAGGATGACTGTTAGACACATGACATGCATGATTCTTCGAGCGTTCATCTTTACCTCTTGAGAGTTTGACATAAAAAATGAATTGGCTTGGTAATTTAATAAAACAATAGAAAAGATGCAATGAGGAGAAACGGTGATACAAATAACATCAGCGAAAGAATAATCAGATGTCTGACCTGTAAAATGAGGGCTAGAACAGAAGCAAAAAGACCAAACATAAGAACGAAAACAAAAATGTAAAAAGCGTACAAGAATCCACTGCTATATATATAAATATTTTCACTTATGTTATCGGGAAGAAGAAAAGGTACATAGAAAAGAAATCCAATCACAATAATAATCCAATTGGTGATATAAGCAATTTTTTGAAGAATCATGGTGACCTCTGCAATTTTGACATCATTAATAAATGGAGCCGGCTATTCCTATACCAATAGGAGCTGCTAACCACGTTAGCACTATGTAAAGCATAACGTAATATACACTTCTATTTTTGAATCAAAATAATAAGTAGAATAAGACGCCTGTAAGCCATATCGGGATACAAATTAAAAACCATGCATTGGCATACCAAATCAATACGTACATGATCGGAAAACCCAATAATATTGTAATTAATTTCATCAATATCTAATTTGTTTATTGTTTAAAGCGTCATTATAGCATAGTTTGAAATCGTTTACATTTTTTGTATAAAATGATAAATTTAAAACTGTAGGATGAAGATAAAGAAGGGGGTACATTTATGGTGAAGGTTTAGCGGTATAAATACTGTAGGGAGGTTGGGACATGGAGATTATTTCATACAATGATTTAAAAAATATTATTACCTCTGGAGATATTATTTCCGTCGCCGCTTTATCTGTCGGAAATTTACCAGCAGAAATATTAAAACATATAGTTGAAGAGTACGATGAAACTGGAAGCCCGGATAATCTTACGTTTATTATGGCAAATGATATAAGTGATTACGAGGGCGGGATTGATCTTGATGCTTTCGTTCAGCGGGGAATGATTAAACGGTTAATAACAAGCTTACTCACAGCCTCACCAGCTACAATTGAGGCGATTAAAGATAATGCAATTGAGACCTATTTTTTCCCCCAGGGAATTCTTGCCGTACAATATCGGAATCACTCCGTTTCCTCCCCGGGGATGATTACAAAAATAGGTTTAAATACAAGTGTCGATCCTAGAAATTCAGGCGGAATGGTTAATGATGTCACAACCGAGAGTTTAGTCTCTGTATTAGAAATCAAGGGAGAAGAATATTTACACTATGACTTTCCAGGCGTTGATGCAGCCCTTTTACGGGGCACCTACGCGGACGAAAAAGGGAATATTTTTATGACTCATGAGTCTCATCTGGGCGAAGGATACAGTGTAGCGGCCGCCACTCACCAAAATGGCGGGAAGGTGATTGTTCAAGTTAAAGAAATTGTTCAAAGCGGCAGCTTTCCCCCTCATGAGGTGTTTATTCCCGGTGAACTTGTGGATTATGTAGTTATAAATGAAAACCCCGAATATCATAAGCAGGTGATGCAGGCTTATTATGATCCCGCGTTATCAGGCCACTACCGGGTGAGTGATATACAGGAGCAGCCTATGAAGCTTAGCTCCCGTAAAATTATTTTAAGACGGGCTGCCCAGTTTTTACGTGAAGGGGATGTAGTCAGTATTGGTTTTGGTATAAATAATGAGCTGCCAAATGTATTAATAGAAGAACAGGCGGAGGATTTGGTTCAGCTTAATATTGATACCGGCGTATTCGGAGGAATTATCGGCAGCAAAGACCGCTTTGGAATGAACTATAACCTGGACGCGAGAATGCGCCATGAGCTTGCATGGGATTTTATATATCACGGCGGCCATGATATAGCCTTCCTCAGCTTTGCGGAAATTGACCGACTGGGAAATGTAAATGTCTCCTGCTTTGGCAATAAAAGGAGCGGAAGTGGCGGGTTTATCGACATAAGTCAAACGGTGAAGACTATCATTTTTTCGGGAACCCTGGTTGCGGGCAGCCAGTCCTCTTGTGAAAATAATCAGTTAATTATTGAACAGGAAGGTCACTCGCATAAATTCGTAAATAATGTACAAAGTGTAGATTTTAACGCAGCGTATTCGCGAGAACTGAACCAACAGGTTTTTTATGTGACTGAACGAGCTGTATTCCAATTGGTGGAGGAAGGCTTAAAATTAATTGAAATCGGTCCGGGGCTGGATTTGCAGAGGGATGTTCTGTTAAAGATGGATTTTGATCCTATTATTTCTGACGAGTTGAAAATGACCGACCAAAATATTTATCAAAAGGATTGGGGGGAATTGAGGCAGTCGATCCAACATCGGACTCATATTGATAAAGGAGAAGATAAATATGAATTATGATTGGATTAAAACAAGATCAGATTTTGACAGAGTGAAAGCAGCGGTTATTGATCCGGGTAAGGGCACAGAATGGTCGTATCAGGAGTTAAACATCCGTGCAGAGAATTTAGCGAATTATTTGCAGGATCAGGGAGTAAAACGCGGGGATGTAATCGGTATATTCGCACCAAATGATGTTGCGATACTGGATGTGTTGTTCGCCTCTTTTAAAATGGGAGCCGTTTTCCTTCCTATTAATTGGCGGCTGAAATCCTTAGAGATTGAAAGCATTATTTCGGATTCTAATGCCAAACTGATTTTTTACGCCTTCAATCATCTGGAGTCCCTGAGAGGAATCCCCCAGGAGCTAATCCATATGGATGTCGATTCGTCGGAGTATGATGACATTGTTAACCCTGAAAACCACCGCCCATTTAAAAGTGTCGATGTTGAAAGCGACGACCTTGCATCTTTAATATATACGAGCGGGACAACAGGATTACCAAAAGGGGTTATGTTCACTTACGAGTCGTTTGTTAATAACATGATCAATACCGCATTGACGTATAAAACACATGCCGGTTACACAACGATTGTATCAACTCCGATGTTTCATGTGCTTGGATTTAATGATTTGTCGCTGCCGTTATTAATGGCTGGCGGAACATTGATTCTGCATCGCTATTTTGACGGAAAGGAATTAAATGATCTGATGGTAAAATACCAGCCCGATTATTTAATGCTCATACCAACTATGTATTATGGCATGCTGGCAGCTGGTAATCTTGATATTCAGGGCTTTAAAAATATTGAGTTCTTAATACAGGGTGGATCTGCACCGCTTCCGGCTGTACAGAAAAAATTTGAGAGTATGGGTTACACATTAGTCAATGGCTACGGTTTAACTGAAGCTCCACTTGTTATGGTTAATACACCTCATAATGCAATAAAGAAACCAATGAGCATTGGCAAGCCTGTCATGTATATGGATGTGCGCCTGCTGGATGAAAATTATAACGATGTTGAAACTGGTGAAATTGGGGAATTGGCCATCAACGGCAAAAACGTTACTCCAGGCTATTGGAACAAACCGGAAGAAACAGAAAAATCATTTGCAGGCAGGTATTTCTTAACAGGTGATTTAGCCAGGCAGGATGAAGATGGAGATATCTTTATCATCAACCGGAAAAAAGAACTCATTATTACCGGGGGTGAAAATGTTCTTCCTTCTGAAGTGGAGGGTGTATTATCAGAACATTCGCTTGTGAGGCAAACGGTGGTAGTAGGATATGAAAGTCCTGAATTTGGAGAATCTGTTTCTGCAGTAGTGCAATTGAAAGAGGACGATCCGGATTTCGAAGCTAAACTGGACAAGCATGTGAGAGAGCACCTGGCAGGCTACAAAATACCGCGAATGTATTTGAAGGTGAAGGATATACCATTAAACTCAACTGCGAAGCCTGACAGAATAGAACTGCAAAAAATGGTGAATCAAAAAGCACAGGAAGAAAATCAAAAAAATGAATTGCTTTAAGCGACTTTTTTGAAAGCGCTATCAGAATATACTGGAGGCTATACCATGGCTGAAAAACAAGCACTGATAAAAGAATTATATCCTGAAGATTTATTAAATATTTCTAAAGAGTTAACTGAAGGAGAAGTTCAGTTTTTAAAACAAATCAATGATCTGCTGGAAGAAAAATACCGGGATTCAATTAACGATCACTGGGCTAATGCAACAGTGCCTGAAGACTTTTTTAATGATATGGGTAAACTGAATTATTTCAATAACCCTTTGCTGTTTGAAGGCCGGGAGGGCGAACGGGCTACGAGTCAGCTGTTTCAGTTTTTCATGCTATATACAGTGGCAAGGTTTGATGTTTCCTTAGTTACTTTGATGGGCGTGCATCAGGGTTTAGGACACAATGCGTTCCTGTTTGGCGGAAGTAAAGAACAAGTGGCGTATTATGTGCCGAAATTACAATCTCACGAACTGAGGACCTGCTTTGCTTTAACCGAACCTGAACACGGATCGGACGTAGCTGGCGGTTTAGCAACGACGGCTAAGCGTGAGGGAGATAAATGGGTAATAAACGGTGTAAAAAAATGGATAGGCGGCGCCACTCTTTCGGATGTCATACCAGTTTTTGCTACAGATGTGGACACAGGTAAACCAAAGGGATTTATCATTAAGCCTGACCAGGATGGCGTGGATATAGATGTCATTGAAAACAAAATCGCTTTACGAATTGTCCCAAATGCTAATATTCACTTAAACAACGTTGTCGTCCAGGAGGAAGAGAGGCTGCAAAATATTAACGGCTTCAAAGACATTGCGAAGGTGCTGTACTCAACACGTGCTGGTGTGGCTCATATGGCGACAGGAGCGATAGCCGGGACCCTGCGGGCAACTCTGGATTATGTGACCGAACGTAAACAATTTGGCAAAGAGCTTAGTAAATATCAGTTGATTCAGGAGAAGCTGGCAATGATACAGGGAAACCTATCCCATGCAATGAGCCTGTCTGCACAGCTCGCCCGGATGCAGGGGAACGGGGAGTACGATGAAGTGGCAACCTCAACCGCAAAAATGATGAATGCCTTAAGGCTAAGGGAGTCTGTTGCAATGGGACGGGGCATTACAGGAGGCAACGGTATTCTTGCCGAATATGATATTGCGAGATTCTTCTCTGACGCTGAAGCCATTTACACCTATGAGGGAACTCATGAAATTAATGCCTTAGTTATTGGGAGAGCATTAACAGGGGACTCTGCGTTTATCTGATTGCAGGGAGTGGCTGAATAAATTTCAGAAATATGGAGGTTATTTCATGACGATGAGAAAAGCAACCGTTTTAGGTGCGGGGTTAATGGGCAGCCAAATTGCTGCCCTTCTGGTAAATGCAGGTTTAAAAGTAAAGCTGCTGGACATGGCAGTTGATGAAAATGATCCAAACAAGATTTCAAAAAAATCCTATGATATGATTACCGATCCGAAACGGCCGCAATTATTTGATTTAAACTTCGCCTCTAATCTGACTTATGGCAATTTTGCAGAGGATTTATCTGGGCAGGATGATTCGGATATTTTTATTGAAGCTGTAAAGGAAGAAGTGGAAATAAAGCATAGCATTTGGGATCAGGTGAGACATGTTGCCAAGGATGATGCCTTATTTGCCACAAATACCTCAGGCATTCCAATAAAGGCAATATCCCGGGTATTTGATGATACGGAGCAGAAAAGATTTTTCGGCATGCACTTCTTCAATCCGCCCCGGATCATGAAGCTGGTAGAAGTGATTCCTGGTCCTAATACGTCCCCTGAAGTAACAAATAAAGTCCAGGCTTTTGCTGCAGACGTGCTGGGTAAAGGTGTCATCATAGCAAATGATGTGCCTGCATTTGTTGCTAACCGGATAGGGACCCAGACAATGAATGATGTAATGTATCGTGCAGAGAAAACAGGCCTGTCCATTGCGGAGGTCGATGCACTCACGGGACGCGGTATCGGAAGACCAAGCCTGGGAACGTATGGGCTTGTTGATCTGGTAGGGCTTGATATTGCAACGACCGTGATCAAGGGCCTGCAGCAGGATCCGGAGGAACAGGAATTTTTCCACGAGACACGTATTGCAGGAAAGCTGATGGAAAACGGCGCGTTGGGGAGGAAAACCAAGCAGGGTTTTTATAAGAAGGACAAGAAATCACTGCTGGTTTTTGATCCTGAAAGCAATGAATATGTACAGCCGGAGCAGCCTGATTTTGAGCTGCTGCACAGCTTCAGTAAAGACCTGCAGTCAAATATGGACATCATCTATAACGCTGAAGATGAAGCGGGCAGGTTTTTATGGGAAACCCTTAGAAACAATTTCTACTATGGTGCGTTGAATGTGCCGAAAGCGGCACCGGACTTTAAAGATATAGACCGTGCCATGGTATGGGGATTCAACTGGAAAAAAGGCCCCTTCCAGCTATGGGACCTGATGGGCTTCGAACGCGTTAAGGAACGCATGCAGCGGGAGCTGGGGCCATTACCGGAATGGATAGAAAAACGCAGTACGTCATTTTATGCTGAAGGTGAGTCGATTGAACGTGTGACTCCTGTATCAGCGTTTACAGATAGTGAACTATGGAACAGGGAAGACTCGAGTCTCTCTGTTGCAAATAGAGACCAGCTGTTACTGAAGCTACAAAGTAATAATAATATTATTACCGATGGCTTTGCTGATGATTTAATCGAGTCGATCGACCTTTTAGAAAACGAGGATTACTCAAGCATGGTCATCTATGCAGAAGGAAACAACTTCAGCGTGGGTGCCAACCTGTATCTGATGAAAAAAGCACATGAAGAAAACAAAGTGGAAGAGATCGTGGGGCCTGCCATTGAAAAGCTGCACGAGAGCTTCAGCCGCCTTAAATATGCACTTAAGCCCGTGGTGACAGCCGTCCACGGGAAAGCTTTAGGTGGCGGTTGTGAATTGGTCCTTCATTCACCGGTGGTAGTAGCTGCAAGTGAAACGTACATGGGACTTGTAGAAGCAGGGGTGGGACTGCTTCCAAGCGGTGGCGGCCTTGCCGAAATGGCGGACCGGATTCTCGGAACGAGCCATAAGCACAACGATAAACAGGAATCAATGACGAAAGTACTGACGAATGTAGGGTTCGCGAAAGTATCAACGAACGCTTATGAAGCGCTCAGGTATGGTTATCTAAGAGAAACCGACTCCATTATATTGAATACAGAGAAAAGAGTAGAAATAGCCTTAAAACGAGCACAGTTTGAAGTGGAAACAAATTATGTTCCGCAGCCGAAGTTGACCTATTTTGCATTAGGCAGAGATTATAAAGCACTCGCTCAAGGCCAGCTGGATGCCCAGCGTGTTGGAAACTTCATTAGCGAACATGATTATACAATCACTTTAAGTGTTGCCGATGTTTTATCCGGAGGAGATCTTCCGCGTAACACCTACATTAATCAAAAATACCTTCAAAAGCTTGAAAAACAAAAATTCTTAATGCTGTTACAAAACGAAAAAACGTACGAGCGAATTACTCATATGCTGGCTACAGGCGAGCCTCTGCGAAATTAAAAATTGTGGTAGCAAGGAAAGGGTGAAGGTCAGTGCAAGATGCGTATATAGTAGCTTATGGGCGTTCTGCTTCAGCTAAAGGAAAATTAAGTGGTGCCATGGCTCACGAAAGACCTGATGAAGTGGCATCACAGGTACTAAAAGGGGTACTGGACCGGGTAGGTGGTCAATTCCGTCCAGATATGGTGCAGGACGTTATCGTTGGCAATGCTTTTCCTGAAGGTCTGCAGGGACAAAATATCGCGCGTTCGATTGCGTTGCTTGCCGGGCTGTCGGAAGACGTTCCGGCCCAAACGGTGAATCGTTATTGTTCTTCAGGGCTTCAAACAATCGCGATGGCGGCTAATCAGATTGTGTCTGGCCAGGCAGATATTATAGCAGCCGGCGGAGTTGAACTGATGAGTGCCGTTCCGATGGGGGGAAATGAGCCGGTCAACAGTCCAATACTCCAGGAGGAAGAGGCCGGAGTATCCTACCCAATGGGGCTGACCGCCGAGATGGTAGCTGAAAAATATAACGTCTCACGGGAGGATCAGGACGCTTATGCGGTGCAAAGTCATCAGCGTGCTAAAAATGCCCAGGATTCAAGAAAGTTTGATGACGAGATTATTCCGATTAATGTAACTAAGGTTACGTACAATAATGACGGCCCAGTAGTAACAAAAGATATATTCGATACGGACGAACTGGTGCGCCCTGATACCAATATGAAGGATTTAGCGAAGCTGCCCACTGTGTTCAAAGCCGATGGGACAGTAACAGCCGGTTCATCCGCCCCGCTTACAGATGGCTCAGGCTTTGTGGTTGTAATGTCGGGAGACAAAGTTAAAGAATTAGGTGTCACCCCTATTGCACGATTCGTGGGCTTCAAGGCAGCGGGTGTGGATCCAAAAATCATGGGGATCGGTCCCGCTTATGCCATTCCGGATGTGTTAAAATTAACTGACCTGACGGTTGATGATATGGATTTAATCGAACTAAATGAAGCATTTGCAGCACAAACGGTGGCCTCTATCAGGCAGACAGGGTTAGATATGTCTAAAACGAATGTTAATGGAGGGGCCATCTCATTAGGCCACCCTCTCGGGGCATCGGGAGCAATGCTGACTGCAAAGCTGCTTGCGGAAATGAAAAAAAGACCAGATTCCAAGTATGGCATGGTGACCATGTGCATTGGAGGAGGCATGGGGGCTGCAGGTATATTTGAATATATCAGATAGTTAACTCCGACGTTTTAATGTGTCAGTTATCCTTGTCCGCCCAAACAATTATCAGGTATCCGTAAATATCCAAGGGGCTGTCCTATTTTAGGACATCCCCACTTTTGTTTTAAACAAAAACTGCTGATAAATGCAGGATTAAGGAGGGAAACATGAACGTATTAAGACTGGCCTATAAATTACTTGGTATCATATCGTTTGCTTTTATTCTCATGGACTTGCGTCATATCATTGATATACCGGGAGGGTTATTCATATTATTATGCCTTGTTCTGGCCAGTTCGATTGGCATTTTCTTTTACCTTCAACGAAGACAGTCAAGTACTTCCACCGATGATGGAAATTGAGGTGACTATGAATGGAACTAGTTTATGTATTAGCGGTATTAATAAGTACCGGAACTTTTTTATTCTATTTAGGTAAAATCAAGTACAATAAATGAAAAAACGGACCCCCGGCAGGCCCGTTCTCTCCACTGTGATAACTCTATTCCCCTTTATTATAGCGTTTGTTATCCATAATAAAAAATCGGGTTAAAGAAGAAGACGACCGGTAAAATCCACCCGGCAATGACTGTGAGCACAAACCATATGGTGGATTTCTTCCAAAGCGTATATAGAGTCATCAAAAAAGCAATTACCCAGCCAAAAGCTGTTAAATACCCTAAATGATAAGTCCCGCCGCCTTCTGCAAGCCCGTATATTCTTAATCCTGTAGCATAAAAGGTCAATACGGCACTTAATGCAAGGTTAAGGATTAAAGCAACGGCGAACCATTCCCATTTCTGCATGTCAGCCCCCTATAAAACATTTTTCTCTATTCGCCTCCTCCTCAATTTAACATATATTTCCTTCAAGAAGTGCCATTTCCCGACCATCCCATATTGCCAGAACGTCCTGGCTTTTTTGCTTCCGGCTATCAATTTAGTTTCATATTACGCTGGATTTCCGCTTTGTACATGGTTGATTAAATTGGAAAAGCAGAGTAAAGGCACTCTTGGAGAAAGTTGCTAAAAGATATGACGATAAGCTGCATTATTTATATAAGCATGCAGTAAAATCATCTTTTAAGCCATTTATCACGAAAAATAGAAAACAGGCATCCCTGAACTTCTTAAAGCCAGGGATGCCTGTTTCATTAAAAAGGAACTGCTGCCAGCAACGCTATGAACAGGCCGGCTGTTTAAGTGGAAACCGGCGGGGAGCGCTCTTGTTTGGCCTGATACATGGTGTCGTCCGCCTGAGCCAGTACCGTCAGTAAATCAGTTTCCCGGGGGCAGAAATCATATCGGCCTACACTGACCCGCACGGTAAAGGTATCCTTGTTGACGGCACAGGTTTGATCGATACGTTCATGCAATCGTTCCGCCCATTCCTCGTTCGACAGCTCGGGGGAGGGAATCGGTCCAAGGACAATAAACTCATCTCCGCTCAGTCGGTAGGCGGTATGGTCGGACTCGATCGTATGCTGAAGCGCGTCGGCCACGCAGCGGAGTACACGGTCGCCGGTGAGATGACCATATGTATCGTTGATAATTTTGAACTGATCGACATCCAGAAAATACAGGGCATAGCGGGAGGTCGGAAGAAATGTGTGCTCGCGGAACACCTGCTGCAGCGCCACCCGGTTCGGAAGGCGGGTCAGGTCATCCGTGCGCACCTCGTTGCGGGTTTTCTCCAGGTGGGCAATCGTTCGGTTCAAATCCTTGGTCATCCGGCCAATCATCCCGGAAGAACGAAAGGACGCACGCGCACTTAAATCACCGGCACGAACCGCCGTTAAGACGGACTGAAAGTGAGTGATACAACGGCGGACGAAGGCAAAAAAGAGACAAAAGTTTAACACACCTAAAAGAATGCCCGCACTGATGGATGCGATGGTAAATAAACGCTGAAGTTCGGCGGGGACTGGGATCACAAGCGGCATGATTAGTGAAAAAGCGATGCCCACCACGATGCCAAAACTTAAATACACCAGTGCCATCCCATGAAGATAATTGTATCGCATATATTTCCTTCCTTTCTGCTGCTTCTCTGGATGTTAGGAGAGAGGAGTTTCGGGATCTGGTTCACGGGTGTGTAAAATATCGGGAAGGGCATGAATATAGACAGCATCCAACTCCTCGGTATGCTTACGAAGATGACACAACGCCTGGGCCGGCGTCATGGCTTTCCGGTAGGAACGGGGAAGTGTCAGGGCCGAATACACATCCACGACACTAAGCATTCGAAGCGGGGCGGGTAATTCCCCTGCTGGTAGTCCGAAGGGGTAGCCCGTTTGGTTACCACGTTCATGGTGATACAAAGCCATGTGAGCTATTGAATCCTCCAGTTCATGCGCCCGGAGCAAATGATATCCCTGCATGGGGTGCTCCTGAACAGCCTCCCATTCTTCCGGTGTTAAAGTACCTGATTTTTGAAGAATGGATGAAGATATGTATGTTTTCCCCACATCATGCAGCAGGAAACCAGCTGCAAGTTCTGCCATCTCCATCTGCAGATAATCCGCCAGCACGTTTCCAAGGAGAAACACATCCAATGAATGATGGTACGTTTCGGGACCCAAAGATTGTAACCTGGCTATCAAAGGATGGATACGGTCGTCCCGGCAAAGCGATAGAAACAACGACTCGTATTGCTGAAAGTCCAACTCCAAATTATGTACAAAACTCGTTTTATCTGGCCAGTGCTTTTGCCACAGCTGATGTAAATACGTTTGGGAAAGAAGAAGATCTACGGTCATGGGAGTCAATACGAAGCACCGCCTGCCTGTTAAAATGGTACTTTTGTTATAGCACAAAGGAGAGAATAAATAAACCAAATTGCCTGTCAAATTGGTTTTCCCGTCTTTAATTTAATCTGGGTCAGGTCGATAAGCATGAAAAATCCCCGGGTGCAATAGCGATATAAGCCCGCTATTATGCCAGTATATCCAAAAATATTTGTAATGAGGGGAAAGGAATAGAATTGGCTCAGCATGATCATTTAAGAGAAAAAATCACAGCATACTGAATGGAAAATGGATAAAAAAAGAAACCATTGTGTAAAAATGGCTTCTTACTTTTTAAAGGGAGCTTCATCAAGACTAAGAACGCAGGGATTCATGCATGATGTCCTGAAAAGCCTGGAAGGAACGGTGCTGTTCACTTTCCGGAGAATAGATAAAGGAAATATCCACCCGGGCGTGGGCTGGTGGCACCGGCGTGCATGCGATGTAGTCATCCTGAAACGAACGAACGTATCGTTCCGAGAGCATGGCGATTCCCATCCCGGCCCGGACATGTCCCAATAATGATTCGAGGTTCGAAAAGGTGATCACCTGTTTCGGAATGATGCCTTCCTGATGAATCATCTGCAGCAGGCGTTCCCGAAACATGCACCCCGGCTCGAGCACAAGAACGGTCTGCTGATGCAAGTCCTGGAGACTCTCGAGCGGGAGCACCAGCGGGTTGGAAACGAGCGTAAGGGTTTCTGAGGAAAATACGTGCTGATGGAGGGCCGGGTGACGCACGGGGCCGGTGACAAAGGCTCCCTGGCATTCATGCTGCAGCACCTGCTGGACCAATTCCTCCGTAATGCCGTAGCGCAGGGTTATATCGATGGATGGAAGGGCCTGATGGAGAGACGACATTAACGCCGGCAGGTGGGTTGCCGCCATGGAATTGATGGATCCGAGCACTAGGGGCTCATAGGGCAGGGATGAACGGGAAACCGTATCCTGCAAATGCTCCCACGAGGCAAGCATGTCCTCCACGCAGGCAAGTACATAGGTTCCCTGCGGAGTGAGGGTAAGGCCTCTGGAATGCCGATGGAAAAGAGGGACCCCGAGCTCATGCTCCAGTCGCTTCAGGTGGCCGGTCACATTCGACTGTACATAATTCCATTTGCTCGCGACCCTGGAGATATTTTTCTCGTGCGCAAGGGCACGAAACAGCTGTAGGGTCTGAATATTCATTTCTCGCCTCCGGGCATCTGTTTTTATGATAGCTTCTATATTATTTTATCATTATTCATGATCGATTGGGTGATGTATCGTAGAACCTATCATAGGAAGAGGGAGCGAAAAAGCATGCATCACGAGGAACGAACGTGCTGGATTCTTGCTGGATTACTGGGAGCGGGGATTGGCATCTGCTGGCCGTGGCTGTGGCAGGCGACGCAGAAATTTCCAGGCTGGACAGCGGTAGGAATGACAGCAGGTGGTGGAGAAATCGTAATGCCCGTCTGTTCTTTTATTCTGGCGGCTCTCGCATTCGGGCGGTGGCCTCTGGCTGCATACTGGGCCGCAGGGGTTGCGGTTTTGGGCACATTATATTTAACCGTGTTATGGGTTCTGCCGGGGGCTTTGAGCTGGACGGGATATGTGCTGTATCAGCAACGCAGAAGGCCAAAAGGTGAGAAACGATAGGAAGCTGAACCATACGGGTCCATAGGTTTTAAAAATTAAAGGGGGAGAAGTAGCATGGCCTGGGTGTTAATAGTATTATGCTTTATCGGAGGGGCGGCGCTTGCGTTTCAGGCCGGCGTGAACGGAGAAATTGGGAGCAAAATAGGCAGTTTGCAGGCGGCCTTTATCGCTTATTTTGTCGGGACCGTTTGCTTATTTGTGAGCGCGCTGGCGCAGGGAGGACTTACGTTTTCGTGGCCGTCCTTCTCGTTCTGGAAATGGACGGTAGGAGCGCTGGGCGCTTTTTATATTGTCTGTATTATCCTGGCCGTGCCGAGAATCGGGGCATCAGCGGCAATTACCGCCGGGATTGCCGGACAATTGCTGCTTGGAATGCTTCTGGACCATTTTGGTGCCTTTGGAACGCCGGAAATCCCGGTGGATGCCTCGCGTCTGGCCGCCGTCGGATTGATTGGAGTAGCACTGTATCTGTTTTACCATTAAAGGAGAAATTTATCCTGGTCTGATTCTTTCAACTACTGCTGTACGTAAAAAAAGTCCCCGAAGCGTTGGACGCTCGGGGTTACCATAAGCTTATGCGTTAGATAGCATAAAGGGGGCGTATATACTGGATAAATATATACATATTGGACATTCCTTCCATTACATAAAGGCAAACATGGTTTTGCAATAAATTATGAATAATTTTATTGGTCGTCCGGAGGTACAAACATACGGAGCTCATGCGGCAGGACGGCGGCGCTGAAAGGAAGTGGGCGTCCTTCGTCTCCGTCAATATTGACGATGTGCTTCTCATTGGTGTGCGCCTGCAGCGTGGTCGTAGTAAAGTATTCAATATCCTGATGATGAGAAAGATTTCCCTGCAGCAGCTCCGGGATCATCTGGGCGACATTGGTTATGCCGAGCTGCTTAACAATAAACACGTGGAAGCATCCATCGTGGATCTCTGCCTGGGGGGCCAGGGACTCGATGCCTCCCACGGAGTTGGTTAGAGCGACCAGGGCAAGATAAACATCACCCTCCCACACGCCCTCATCGTGGGTAAGCGTAAGAGAAAACGGCGTATGGTTTTTGAAGGCCTTGGTGCCTTCCATTACATAAGCGAACGGCCCCCACATGGACTTTTGCTCAGGGCTTACGTTATAAACGGCTTCTGCAATGGCACCGATGGCCAGAACGTTCATGAAATACGTCTGGTCGATGCGTCCGATATCGACAGGAACGATGTGCTGGTGCCGAAGCACCTGTACAGCCTCAGCTGGATCTAAGGGCAGCTGGAGGGCGCGGGCAAAATCGTTGACCGTACCGAGCGGAAGAAAGCCAAAGGCCGGCTGATAGGCCTGGCCGGCGAGGCCGTTAATGCATTCATTAATGGTGCCGTCACCGCCTAAAGAGATCAGGGCATCAAATTCCTGCTCGCTTGCCTGCTGAGCCAGATCTCTGGCGTCTCCAGCCTGTTTGGTGTAGCGAATCGTAACGCTGGAATACAGCTCCTGTAATACCTTGATGGCAGAAGCTTCATAGGACATTGCTTCTTCTTTACCGGAGGATGGGTTGATTATTAGCATGGCGTTCGACATTAAAAGCTCCTTTTTCATAAAAATAGGGAATCGGATTCACATTGTTTATTCTGGCATGAGTATCATTATACTGGAGCTTCTAATTACGTTGAAATAACTTTTACGTTGCATTCAACCTTTTTTCGGACGCTTTTGGCTGTACTGCCGAGTAACGCCCGGTCGATTTTGGAAGCTCCTGATTCCCCGAGCACGATTAGATCCGTTTTATAACGGGCACAAAGTTTTCCGATATCCCGTTTTGGAAGACCGGGCTCCATCACGGTTTCCACGTGAGGGACTCCCTGTTCAAGGGCCCATTCTTTGGAGCGCTGAAGCTGGGAGGAGGCCTGGTCCTGAAGCCGGCGGAAGCCGTTCGGATCCATGCGTTCGAAGGAGGCGTAGCCTTTGGTATCCATCATAAAGGCAATAAGTAATGTCGCCTGGTGCTCCTGTGCTAATTGAACAGCCTGTGCAAGCGGGTCATGTGAGGTGGCTTCGAGAGTTTCAACGCCGACTAGTATACGGTGAAATTGTTCCATAGCTGGTCTTCCTTTCTGTTAAAAACATTCGTGCGCACTATTTTTCATAGGAAATAGAAGAAATGAAAATGGTTTCATAAAAACATAAAAAGCCAGAAAAAGAGAAAGTACTCTTTTTCTGGCTGATGGTCTAGCTTTAACATCTATCCATTGCTGCCGCATATGAGGAGGACTGGTCCCTCTCTAGAAGAACCAAAATCCTTTCTCGAACGGTTTACCCGGTAAATGAAGCGGTAAAACATGGGAGGCACTACTCGTTGTTAAAATTATTTCTTAATGAGTATTTAAGGGGCGGGCTCCTAAGGGTGATTTTTCGTACTTAAGATGATATACTGAACAAAACATATGTTCTTCTTTAAAAGCTATGGTTATGAAGAAAAGAAGGGGGCCGACTGATGCCACAACAGCTATATGATTCCCGATGCGACCAGCCCCTGGTTGCCATGTTTATGCAGTATGTCGATGACAATATTCAGCACCGGCTCGCGGTGCCCCAGCTGGCCGAGGCGTTGGAAACCAAACCTTACATATTGTCCCAGGTAGTAAATACTTCGCTGGGCCAAACGATTCCCGGTTACATTCGAAAGCGGCGTATGGAAGTCGCTGCCCGCCTGCTGGTCGAAACTGATTATTCCATTCGTGCAATTGCCAAACGGCTTCGTTTTAACGGTCAGGATTACTTTACGGCCCAATTTCGTATTCACCAGGGCCTTTCGCCCAGTGCGTATCGGCATGCCTATCAATCCTGAGAGCTTTTGATGACGGGAAGACCATGGTCAAACCTGCAAGCCAGAAGGAGGCTGTGGCACATCCTGGAATAATTTGAAAAATATTAAAGAAAAAAGGTTTCACCCGTGGACAAGCGGGAATGGATTTACCATGTCTCCATCTTAATAGCGGTCGCAATACGAGGACATTAAGCGCCTGTCGTACAAGCCGAAGAGGATCTGTAGGTATCATGCAGACATCTTCGGCTTTTTTTGTGATGGATAAAAAGAAAGGAGTGTGTCCTATGCTGCCTGGCGATATTCAGCAGCGATCCCGTCAAAATCAGGAAAAGGAACTCGGAAGCTACATGAGCCGGGTGTTGCGCGAACACTTTGGCCGTGGCCCGGAGTCCGTCTACGTCAGCCTGGATCCGCATAGTGTCGTTATTCACATCCGGCGGTTTTTGGCGCCGATGGAGGAAGTGCTTTTGGAGCAGCGGGGTAAGGAAGCGATCGAAGAACTGCGTGAAACCATGATGGCCAACATGCTGCCGGAAATGGCGCACGCGATCTATCAATTGACTGGAAAAGAAGACTGGAGCTTTTTTGTGGATTGGAATATCTCCAACCGTTCCGGCATGGTGACGGCTTTGCACGAGCCTTCGTTCCAGCATCAGCCATCCCTGGCTGAATCCCCGCATCAAGCCAGTCTTCGCGAAGGTGTGCGTAATGTCAGTCAGCGCACTGAGAAAGAACCTGGAACGGTCCATGCCCATCAAATTAATGATCGCACTCTAGTTGTGGTGCGAACGGACGTACTAATTATGATCGAAAAGGAATTAATACGCATCGGGCACCGAAAGTCACTCAAGACGGTGAAACGCCAGCTGGAAAAGCGGCTATTGTACGAAGAACAGTTCAGCCAGCGGCTGGGAGTCGGGGTTCGAGACATTTTTGTCGACTGGGATTTTGACAAGGACAACAGCGTAGTCGTGCTGCTGACCGACCCACTGCCCCGTCCGAAAGAAGAATAACGGGGAAAAGCCCCCTGTTCGATATGTATGAAGCAGCGGGCTTGAAGGGTTTTATCCCTGCCAAATAGGGGTAAATCACTGCCGGAGGCCCAAGCCTTCTTATATTGGCAGGGACCAATAAATGCTCGGGAGAGGAGCCTATTTACGAACAGGGAGGAAGCGGACATGAAGCCTCAGGTGCGAAAATATACGAATGACGAACAGATTCAGCAGGATGTTCAGACACTTGGAAAAAAAGATATCAGCCGCAATGATATTTATATCATGAGCCATGATGACGACCGGACCGACCGGATTGCCAAAAACGTCCATGCTAATAAACCGGCAGACGATGAGTTTAATATTGATTCGGCCAACCGGTTTTCCAAAAAAGGAGATGAACTGCGCTACAAGCTCGAGGAACTCGGCTTCAGCAGTGGGGAAGCCGATGACCTGGAAGATGAGCTGGATGAAGGCAGGGTACTGCTTATAGTGCAGAGCGATCAAAGCGTAGAGAATTTGATGAAGTAAAGCCAGTTAAGGATCGGAGCACTTGTCTTCATTTTTTACCGGACATATGAAAAAGTTACGACAGAGATCGGGAGAGTCTTTTTTAGTGGAGAAGAGATACGGGTTGCAGGAAAGTAAAGCCGAAGCTTTAAATGAAGAAGAAGTTTAGAAGTTTAATACAAGATACAAGATAATGGCAAACAGAGAGTCTAATAACTGTCTGTTGATACATCATTGCCTATCTACCGTGATGGTCAGTCCTCAGGGCTGACTGTTTTTTGTGTCCAAATCAGGAAGAGACATTTGGAAGAAAATTTTCTAAATAAGATTTTACTATTCAATTCTTTTTAGAAGAGAAACGAAGAAACACTAATACTCAGTGGTTTTTAAAGACGCATCGTTGAAGCAAGAAAAACAGGCAAATGAAAGGAGAGGATCTCCTTGAGGAAACAACGATTGCGTCAAGTCTACGTTCTTCTCCGTCAATGGCTGCACCGAACATTCGTCACTGTCGTTCTATCCAGCGTTCGTTTTTTGATGCATCTCTGGATAAGGAATAGAAAGAAAGCAGGACCTTCGAAACGGCGAAAAAAAGATCTTCAAACTATGAAAGTAATGGGTGTGCTTGAAGAACTGCTGGCAAACACCGATCAATTGAAAAATGACCGAACGAAAGGTGCCACTCCTGTTTACACCAGTGCAGGACAGCATGTAATCGATGCATTTGTTTCCCAAAGGCCTCGTCAGCAGGAAAGCGATTATTATATTTTTGTTGCGCAAGCCTGGGTGGAGGAGTTGGAAAGAAATGAACTCCGCACGCTGCTTATATGGGTCATGCTGCTCTCAGGAATATTTATGGGAATAGTGACGTTCATTCAGTTATGGATTCTGCTAGAGGCTTGGGACGTTGAATGAGACCCGTTCGAATACTGTTTTTTGGCCAAAATAAGAGAGAAGCCGAAGAAAAGACCGAGAGGGGAGATGCTTGATGAAAACCAAATTAAAACAGTATGCATTGCGGCTTTCAATCACAGTGAGTATAGCTGCTCTTCTCCTGGTACTTTCACAGTTTTATATAGATCTTCATCCAGAACACGTAAAAGAAGAGATGAGAGATATTGGAATTTTGGGGCCGTTGCTACTGCTGCTGATATTTGCAGTTCGTCCTTACCTGTTGGTTCCATTGCCCATTATCGCCGTGGCTGCCGGCTTTTTATTCGGACAATGGCTTGGCACAGTGCTGATTTTTCTGGGCGCCGTGCTGGGCGCTTCTATTTCTTTTTTCGTAAAACGACGCAAGAAGAAACGTTTACGTTTAGATGAAAAGAATATGGATGAAATGGAAAATATTAAAGAAGAACTCGAGAGCAATGGTTTCAAATTTTTATTAATGCTCCGGCTTATTCCGGTGCTTCATTACGATTTACCAACTTCGCTCAGCGCCCGGATGAACGTGGGCTGGCCACAGTATCTTGGAGCTACGATGATAGGCACCCTACCGCGGGCGGTGTTACTTGGCTTTTTTGGATCAAGTCTTCTAGCCATTGATCCATGGAAGATGATAGTCCTCTGCAGTGCAGCAGCAGGAGTAGCCGGGATCGGGTACATTCTTAAACGAAACATGGAAAACAAATTTAATAAAAGGGAACTGAAAGAGGAAGCCAAAAAACTGCAGCCTCCCGTATGAAAGCCCCAAAGTCTGAGCCAACATTCGGGGGGGTTAGTTTTGGTGGACCTTGAGCTGAAAAAAATGACCAAAAGGTAGATAGAGTTGCGATTAATTCATTTAAATATAAAAGGAGTAAATAATATGACCAATGAACGTCAGTTTACCATGATCACCGGGGCCTCCTCAGGATTAGGACTGGAGCTTGCAAAACTGTTCGCCCAGGATGGATATGATATTGCGATTTTGGGGTCAAGCGAACGTATTTTTGAAGCGGCGGAGACTATTAAAAGCTACGGGGTGGAGGCATATCCTCACCAGGCAGATGCATCGACGTACGAGGGTGTGGAATCCTTTTGGAAATTTGTAAAAAGTAAGGACAGAAAGCTGGATGCGGCTGTTTTAAATGTCGGTGTCAGTATCGGTGGTTCCTTTTTAGAAAACGATTTACAGGAAGAGCTGAAGCTGATAGACATTAATATTTCGGGAACGGTGCATATGGCGAAACGCATCGTACAGGATATGGTTCCAAATAAAAAGGGAGACCTTCTTATCGTCTCGTCTCTATCTGCAACATTGCCGACCCCTTACGAAACAGTATACGGACCGTCGAAGGCATTTGGTTTTATGTTTGCCGAATCCTTAAGAGAGGAGCTAAGAGACACAGGCGTCAATGTAACAGCCATGCTCCCTGGTGCTACTAATACGGATTTTCACCATAATGCCGGAATGGACTCTACTTACTTTGGCGATGAGAGAAACAAAAATGACAAAGAGCTAGTAGCGCAGCAGGGATATGACGCGTTAAAAAATAAGCTGGACCATGTGGTTTGCGGAGACGAAGCTACGAAGAAGGCAGCAGAAGAGAATAGAACAACACCTGAAGAGGTTAAAGCAGCTGAACATGCGAAAAAAGCAAAGCCACAGTAAAGAAAAACTCTTGGTGGTTATTTATGCCGGTCCTGGATTCTTCCCGGGACCGGCTTTTTTATTAATTATGCTAAAATGAACGGAAATATGATACTTACTACTTAAAAGGAAAGTACCTGATGAAGATTTATCCAACTGAAGAATGCATCCTCGTATGAACAACGTGGGTACCGGTTTATTGAATACGGTGACTGGAACGTGAGCAGCCATCAAAGCGTCGTTATGAGTAAAACGTTGTAACGGCAAAGGAGGAAAATGCCATTATGGAAGTAGTATATCTTGCCGGCGGCTGTTTATGGGGCGTGCAGGCGTTTATTAAAACGCTGCCTGGCGTGGAATTGACAGAGGCGGGAAGAGCAAATGGAAGCAGTTATATGCTGGACGGTGACTATGACGGCTACGCCGAATGCGTGAAAACGGGATTTGATCCTGCAGTAATATCAATCAGAGAGTTGATGGAATATTTATTTGAAATCATTGATCCGTACAGCTTGAATCAGCAGGGGGAGGACATAGGGGAGAAATACAGAACCGGCGTGTACAGTGAACAGCCGGAGCATTTAACAGAAGCGGAGGCGTTTCTTAGGGAGAGAGCAGATTACGACCGTATCATGGTGGAGGTGCTGCCTCTGACAAATTACATTAAAAGCGCCGAGGAGCACCAGGACCGACTGGATAAGCACCCCGGCGATTATTGTCACATTCCGGAAGGGTTGTTACGTAAATATAGTAGGTGATGTATCCCCCGGGCTGGCGGGGGGAGCTAGAACGCTGCGTAAAAGCCTCCCAGGAACAAAGCTGCGACGACAGCAGCTATCACGGTAAAACATAAGTACGTGAAAGCGATCGTTAAGGCTTTTGGCCTGCTTGTATTTGCCGCAACCTGGATTGTGCCGACAGCAACGACAAACATCCATATAAAAGAAATCCATTCGAGCACTCTGTAAACAAACGTGAATAATGACGGAGTACTCCCCTGAGCAAAAAATAAGACCAATCCAATAAGCACGATTGGCAGTAAAAAGAGGGAAGGAATAACAGTTAAAATATTAACCCAAAAAGCTTTTTGATAGGACAAGGGACGATCGTGGATACTGCCCGCCCCTTTCAAAATCAAGGGTAATATAAAAACAGAAATTCCCGCAAACAGGGTCTCCGACAATAGAAGCCAGAGATTATCGGAAAAGATTGGAGATTGATTAGTATTGGGGAAAATATAATTCGTAATAAACGTATGTAAAAGACTGAGTCCCAGAATAATGGCTGCCACTGTTAGAAGCGGGTAATGGTTTGTTAAAAAAGCAAATTGCTTCCGGGGCTGAAAAGGAAGCTGAAGAATGGATGTAAACATAGAAGCCCTCCTGAGCTCGTACAAAGTAATAGAACAGATATAAGGCAGATCTCCACCAGTGCGGGGTATTATATCATCTTTTTATGTAAATTAATTACATTTAAAACGATAATATACATACACTAAAGTCGCAACCCTTCATTAATAAGCGTTTACAATTTATTCAATCAGAATTCTTTTATTTGATGATTTGGGTGGATTTCATTACTGGATAAATTTGTTAAAGTAAATCTTTGAAAGGATGTTGAACTTTTATTTTTGGCGTGCGCGAATATTTACAAAGAAAGAAGGACTTCTATGCTGGTTGCGAAGGAGAAAGCGGAGAAAAAGACAGTATTGAATCCAGCAAGCCCGGGGGCAAAAGCAGCTTTGATCTATGGCATGCTGTTTGTGGCTCTCATGCTGGCAGCGGAAAAAACGATTACGGCAGATAATCTCGGGCTGCCTGCTGTAGCACTATTTTTAGCTGTAAATGTCTGCAATTATATTGAACGTAAAAGCCGTAAGCATTTCCAGCAGGTCATTGTTGTAGGGTCCTTTCTTTTAGCCGTGGCTTCTGCTCTGTGTATGACGCTTTGGATGGTTTAACACCAAATGATAGTGACGGCGATAAAAATAACTTTTGAGCGTGTTTTTTTAAGGATTATTATTAATACCAAATAACAGTCCCATGACAATAGGCACCAGTACAATATATAAAATAATTGTAGAAGGAACGAAAATTCCTATATATTTCTTTTTTCCAGGCTCTTTGTTAACGATGGCAGCAATACTGCTTACTGCGCCTAAAAGGATAAAAACAGCAGCTGAAATTACTAATACGTTGACCGCAAATAGAGTGAAGCCCTGTGGTATATCTGGAGCAATAACATAGGTGAAACCAAGAGAAGCAGCACCAAGCAAACTGGTCACCACAGACCAATAACTGTACGACTTATGAAATATCATTTTTTCCCTTCCTTCTGTTTGATCCGATGGTCAACCCAGATGTAAATGCCGGAGCCCACGGAAGCGGATATCGCTGAAGACACAGGCACATCGATATGATGAGCACCAGATAATGTTAGTGAGCCTAATACGATAGCTGTAAGGCCGTGAATAATGAGCCAAATCATTAGTATATATTTTAACACTCTGAGCATTTTCATCGTGACTGCTCCTTATAGACAATTTCATGAATTCTTGTTGCTGAAAACGGCATAAGCGGTTGCCATCGCAAGAAAGGAGACAACCACATTGGTGGATACCTGGAGTAGCACCGGCAGATCGGGAAGCAGAACGTCCAGGAAAAATAAAACAATAATCGTTAAAACGCCTGAGAGTATCCCTATTTTCCAGGCGAAATTCATGTCTATGTCCTCCTTATTGGCAAATATTCAAATCTTGTCAGGCAATATAACGCTGGATCATCTGCACATCGTATATTAAAGCGAATATCAGAAGCGCAAGACATCCAATGCCAATGTAAAAGTTCTGATGGTCATTTTTGGCATGAAATCGGTACAGCAGGTACAGCCACACAGAAAAAGGAATCAGAGGAATGGCTGCCATGCCAATGGTAATAAAAAATTGATTGATGCTGCTGAAAATGCCGAGAGTGAACAGGGATACCAACCCCAGGCCGTACACTAAAAACATGCCGGATATCAGCAGCATGGCAAAATTACATTTTTTCATTGAATAACCTCCAATATTTTTAACCCTGAAGCGAACAGCAGGCTTACCCCAAGGGCTGTGCATACCCATAAGGCCAGACGCAGCTCCCAGCGTCCGAGGTGTAGATGGCCTACATAGCTGAGCGTCCATATGGCGCTGAAGGAAAAGAAGAAAAGAAACGTCGAAGGGTGAAGGTCAGCTGTAAAGCCCGTTCCAAATAAACCGAACCCAATTAGTCCGCATACGAAAAAGAGCAGAATAAAATAAAGTATATGAACAGCAGTACGCATAGCTTCCCTCCTGAATCCAACATTAGTAATTATTTCCATTTTTGAACATAAGAATCGAAAATACAAGGCTTTTAATGATTAAAATCATTGTTGTTTTTTGACTGAAGGTATATTAAGGTAAAACTATGTTGTTATACAAGATAGCGGAGGAATACTTATTTTAACCCGTTCTGGCGGTAATATGCACGGCGGGTATTTAATTAAATAACTAGCATGTATTGCAAGGCAGGTGACCAGATGAATGAGCGAAGCCAGCTGTTAAAGGGTATTCTCGAAGGGTGTATTTTAGCTATTATTTCCCGGGAGACCGTCTACGGCTACGAGCTGGCGGTCAAGCTGCAGCAGCAGGGGATCGACGTTAAGGAAGGATCCATTTATCCGCTGCTCCTGCGGCTGCAGAAGGAAAAGCTGATTCACGGGGAAATGAAGGCTTCAGGCAGCGGGCCGAACCGGAAATACTATACGCTGACCCCGGCGGGAGAAGCTTCGCTGAAGGCGTTCCGGAAGAACTGGAAGGCCCTGAAGCAGCCCGTTGATCAATTACTGGACAAGGAGGAGTCATAGGTGAGTACGTTGGTGGAGGAAAACAACGAAAAGCGAAACCAGTTAAATAAAGAAAACAAGAAGATATATGAAGATATGATGGTGTATATCCGCCTTTCATTTAATAAAAGTGACCAGGAGACGGAAGAGGTGCTGATGGAGCTGCTGGATCATCTTCTCGTTTTGCAGGCAGAGGGGAGAGACAGTTCGGAACTGTTCGGCTCTGACCCCAGGCAATACGCGAAAGATATTATCGGCGAACTGCCTCAGACGGTGCCCAGAAAAATGATGGCGTTGTTTGTAATGGGCATTTGTTATTTTTTAAGTGTATATATGCTGTCTACTGGATTGATACGAACGATTCTTTCGTATGGTTTTCAGCAGATGGAGCCAACGAAATCGTACAGCCTGGGAACAACTGTGATAATTATTATCGTCTCGAGCATCATATTATCGGTCGTGGGCTACAGTGTGTTTCGTTATATCAAGTGGTCTTGTTTCCGGGATATTTCGAAAATAAAGGAATTCCTGGTATCATGTTTTCTATTTGGAGTCGTGCCGGGAACAGTATTTTTTGCAATGTATTACTGGCTGCCTCCGCTGGGACCAACGTTAACCGTTCCGGTATATTGGCTGGGGATAGCTGGAGCGGTGTTCCTACTGGTGGCTGAAACATTGCGTAGGAAAGCTTAGCATAAAATGAGAGGTGAATTTAATTATTTAATACGTTAATGATGCTGAGACCTAAGCGCAAAAGTGAGATTAGATATGAAACAAAGAACTTGAAAGGTGAGAAAAGAGGTAATGAGAGAATTTCTTTCGTTTAAGACATTGGAGAATGAGGCGTTTCGAAAACAACGGACGAAATATTTGCTTAAAACTGCAAAAAAAACCCGAAAACAAAAAATTTGAATACTTGGTTAGAAGCTATTCTGATCGCTTTAGTTTGCCTTATATTCTTGACGGGTTTTATTTTTATCTATTCTGATCGTTTTGAATTTGGATGGCTCTGTTTAATTGCTACGTTTTTAGCGATCAGCATAATATATGCAGCGGCTTCGAACTTAATGATAAAAAAAGTGATCGCAATGTATTATGGGTACCAAAGCCTTTCACTTTTATATGATAAAATTGTCATTAAAGAAATTCAGCGATGGGTGATGAATAATAGTGTTCCTACGAAGAGATTAACGAATATTTATCTCCCTCATGTTCAAACACTTTTGGAAGAACATAAAAAAGCTTCTTTAATTGAACGGTTTAAATCCCAGTGGGGAAAAATATTTTTACTGCCAAGTACATTGTTTATAGTTTTTTCATTTATATTTCAGCTACCTGGGGCAGAAGACGCATCAAGTAACGAATTATTGTACGTTGGTTTTTTAATTTTAATGATTGGTGTTATGGTTTTAGTGATTATTGGTTTTGTAACTTTTGGAATACTTAGTTTCTCCGTTCCAGATTTTGATCGGCGTTTTCACGCCCGCCTGGAGCTGGCCTTAACCATAGCTGCGTATCGATAGCCGAATAACTTAAAGCATATTGAAAAAACTATAATCAGTCCCTGCTTCCCAAAAGCAGGGGTTTTTTGATGGAAAGCACGGATATAATTAAAAGCCTAAGCATGAACGCTTTAGCTGTCAAAAAGTAAAAAAGCCGTTCTCTCCTTTTAAAAGAGAACGGCTTCGAAATATTTTATCTGCTGGAATTTTTAAGCTTCACTTCTCCGGCGCATGAATAGTGCTGCTCCGCCAACTGCCAAGGCAGCAATACCTGCCCAGAGTCCGGTCATACCGCCAGTGTCACTGGTGCCTCCCATACCGGTTTGAGGCATTTCCTCCGGCATCATGGCTGCCTCCTGTGCTTCTTCATCCAGCTGGCCGCGGATCTCGCCATCCGGGTATTCTTCGGTGTGGAGATTCGCATAAACATCACCTGCGACAAGTCCCATGGAGAATTCCTCCCAGGTCATGTCGCCGACCAGGTCATCCTCGGTCAGTGTGCCGGTAGCAACCTCCCCGTCATAATCCATTGGTTCATCGTTTTCGAATAAAAACAACTCGACAGGACCGTCTTCGCCTTCAGCACCACTGTGCAGGTGTCCGGCAACAGCGTTATCCAGATCCTCAGCATGGACCGAATACATGATGGACTCGCCGTCTTCGCTCACTTCAAAGTGTGCTTCTCCCATCGCGTCGCTGTCGACGTCCTTGGTTTCCGCCTCTGGCGTTAAGTCCACCATAAATTCAAGTCCCTCGTGGTCGGCTGAAGCGGTACCGGCAAAGCTCGTAACCGCAAATACTGATGCTAATGGTACAATAACGCGTTTTTTCATTCTCATTTCCCCCTATTTGATAATGGAATGGAACAATCGCTGACGTACCAGTCGCGCCCCCTTTGATGAATGCAGACTAAAATTAAGCACCCAATTATAAAGACTACGAGCGCTAAAAGAAAACGGATCACCAATTGATAGAATTTTTTAAAAATTATGTAAATAAGCATTTTCAATACTTGAAATAGTTCAGTGCGCGGGACTGTTAATAAGGATAAATTTGAAATTACTGTTGAGAGAATTGTAAGAACCATTTAAAAGATATTGGTTAATTGTGATCCAAAACGTTTTTCTTCTCGTTAGCCTTTATGAATACAAAATGAGGAGGGTTTTTCCATGATTGGTAAAAAATTTATTTTAGGTGCAACAGCGGCTACCCTGATGGTGCCGACAACCGCAATGGCAGCAGACAATGGCTCCAGCGAGCAGATGCCGATGGCCGATATGCAGGAGATGAAGGACATGTCCGCCGGAGACGTCCGGGCGTCGTTTGACCAGCTGTTATCCGAACACTTCGTCTTAGCCGTGCTGTCGATGCAGAAGCAGTATGACGATGCGCCGGATGCCGAAGAAGTTCAAATGAACCTGAACAAGAATGCCGATGACATGCAGATGGCGATTACATCGCTTTACGGTGAAGAAGCCGGCCAGCAGTTTGGCGACCTGTTCCGGGAGCATAACGAATACACCACGGATATTGTGGAAGCTACCAAAAATGATGACGAAGCCGGTCTGGAAGAAGCCGAAGCCGAAATTCAAACCTTCGCGGATGACTTAAGCACCCTGTTGTCCGACGCGACCGGTGGGGAGCTGCCGCAGGAAGCAGCCGAGGAAGCCCTGATCGCTCACGAAGATGACGTCCAGAGCGCCTTTGACAACTACGTGGCGGAGGATTATGAAGCCGCTTATACGGATTACCGGGAAGGCTATGCCCGCATGTTTGACATCGGCGAAACGGTCTCGGACGCGGTCGTGAAAGGCATGCCGGATCAGTTTGACCAGAACACGACCGATACCGCCGCAGATGATCTTCGTTCGAATCTAAACATGCTGGCTGGCGAACATTTCAGCCTCGCCGTCCTGGAAATGCAGAAGGGCGTGAACCAGCAGGACGATTATGACTTTGTCACGTGGGCCGAGGACGGCAACACGGAAGACTTCCGGGCGGCGATCACCTCCATCTATGGCGAGGAAGCCGGGGTGCAGTTCATGGATATCTGGCAGGGCGAGCATATTGATGCCCAGAGCGATATCGTAGCTGCTACACTGGAAGAAGACGATGAAGCGCGTCAGGCCGCTGAAGATGAATTAAAAATGTTCTCGGAAGACTTTGGTGCCTTCTTAGGCGGAGCGACGGAGGAAAACCTTCCGACTGAAGCTGCGCAGGATGCCGTATGGATGCATGAAAGCCAGGTGCTCGACACGTACGATAACTATATGAACGAAGACTATGAAGCCACCTACGATTCCTTCCGGGAAGGCTATGCCTTTATGTTTGGCATCGGCAAAAACCTCGGAGGCGCAATCTCCACGCAAATGCCGGAGCAGTTCGGAACGGACATGATGATGGAGGACGGCGAAATGATGCCGGCGGAAATGCCGCAAACCGGCATGGGTGGTACGGCGAATGGCAATAGTCCATGGGCCTGGGTATTCGCATCTGTCGCGATGACGGCTCTTGCAGGAGCATTCATGTTCCGTAAAAACTTGGCCAAATAATCCCACGTAAATAGAAAGGAGAGGGGAACGGTGACCAAACGACGAATCAAATTCCTGATACTTGCTGCGATGATGTTTGTGGCCATTGGCCTGGGGGTTCAATACGCGCAGCAGGCCCTGTTCTCCTCTCCGGCGGAAACCACGGTATTATCCGAGGGAGAGGGCGTGTCGGATCCGGAAGAAAACGAAGAACCGGGGGAAAGCTCGTCCTCGCAGAAGGTGGAAGAGTTTGTTCAGGTGACAGATAACACCGAAGCGAATGAAAAAACAGAAGAAGCAGAGGAAATGGAGCTGGCCGCTCCTTCGACGCTTTCGATTCCATCGATTGATGTGGAAGCCGACCTGGAAGGCGTGGGCGTACTGGATAACGGCCAGATGGGCGTACCGGATTCGGCGGAGGGTGTCGGCTGGTTTGAACCGGGCGTCACCCCGGGAGAAAAAGGCAATGCAGTGATGGCCGGCCATGTGGACAGTAAAAGCGGCCCGGCAGTGTTTTTCGATCTGGAGGACATGAAAGCCGGAGACGATGTGAATGTCACGAATGAGGACGGCCAGGAGCTGACCTTTACGGTGACAAAAGTGGTGAGCTATCCACGGCAGGATGCACCGATTGAGAATATTTTTGGTGCCAGCGACGGCCGGCACCTGCAGCTGATTACGTGCACCGGCACCTTTAATCAGGAGCAGGGCACGCACGATGAACGGCTGGTCGTTTATACCGAGCTCACCGAGGAGAGCGAAGAAGCCCTGATGAACGATGGCGACGAAGCATCGGAACCGCCGCCGTCCCCTGACAATGTCTCTCTCCAGGGATCGCTTGTGAAATGGCATGCGGTGCGGGATGAGGACATTGCCGGTTACCGGGTATACCGCCAGGAAGAGGGCGGGAATGATTTCACCCGGGTGGCGAGCGTGGATGCCCATGAGCGCAAAAGCTACACGGAAACAGAGGAAGGAGTCTTCACGTACCATGTGACGGCTGTTGACGCCGAAGGAGTGGAATCGAAGCCTTCGGAAGACGTATCCGTGGAAGAGTAAAGACAGAGAAAGAGCTATAGATCAACGACAGGACGATGAACGTATAATGCGGCATCGTCTTTGTTGTTCCATCATAGGGATAAAGGCATGAACAGGGGGAGGCGATGGCCATAAATGTAAGAAAGTGGGGGACGGAAGTAAATAAACAGACAAAAAACAAAAAATACGCTGACGGCTCTGGAACGCACAGCGATAGCTTTTTACCTTCTGAGGAAAAACAAACCTGCTGTACGCCTCCTGCAGGGATGAAAGAACGAGTGCTTCAATACGTTTTTGGAGAAACAAGTCTTACGCAGGATTAACCCTGCCAGGCATCCGTTTATGATAAAAATTCATATATGGAATAATAATCAATTTATTCAATAAATTGTAACAAATGGTGATCCAATTGCTGATCGATTTCGTTAACTGGGTGTAACAAACCATGAAGGAGGATTATCACATGAATATGAATATCAACTGGAAACGTACGGCGCTGGCACTGCCATTATCTGCAGCTGTCGTGATCCCGACAGCACCGGGAGTTGCATCCGCCGACAGCCATGAAGGCGAAAGTAATACGGAAATGTCCGAAGATATGATGGCCTCGGTATCGACGCCGGCGGGCGATCTTCGTGCCCAGCTGGATCATTATTTATCTGAGCATGCCTACCTTGCCGTTACCACGATGCAAAAAGGCGCAGATGGTGCAGAGGATTTTGAAGAATCTGCCGCCGCTCTGGAGGCTAATACGAAAGACCTTTCCAATACGATTGCGTCGGTTTACGGTGAAGAAGCCGGTCAGCAGTTTGAAGAGATGTGGAGCGAGCATATCGGTTATTTCGTTGATTATGTTAACGCAACCGATGCGGGAGACGAAGCTGCCAAGCAGGAAGCACTCGACAACCTGAAGGATTACCGCGAAGAATTTTCGCAGTTCCTGGATGATGCTACAAATGGCGGTGTGGATGCTGAGGCTGCCTCCGAAGGGCTGGAAATGCACGTCAATCAGCTGATCGGCTCGTTTGACAGCTACGTGGCCGGAGACTATGAAGAAGCTTATGCGCTGGCCAGTGACGCGATGGAGCATATGTACGGGGTAAGTGAAAACCTGTCAGTCGCGATTGCGGATCAGTTTCCAGAAAAATATAACAACACCAATCCGGATACCCCGGCTGTCGATCTGCGTTCTGATATGAACTTCCTGTTTTCTGAGCATGCGGCCCTTGCGGTAACTGCGATGCAAAAAGGCGGTGCAGGCGCGGAGGATTTCGGCGCTGCAGCTGGAATCCTGAACCAGAATACCCAGGAGCTTTCGGACGAAATTGAGTCTGTGTACGGCGAAGAAGCCGGGCAGCAGTTTGAAGACATGTGGAGCGAACACATCGGCTATTTCGTGGATTACGTGGAAGCGACCGGTGCAGAAGATGAAGCAGCCCAGCAGGAAGCTTTGGATAACCTCGATAGCTATCGGATGGAATTCTCCAAATTTATGGAAGAAGCGACCGGCGGGGAGCTGCAATCCGATGCCCTGGCAGAAGGTCTGCAAATGCATGTGAACCAATTGATTGGTGCCTTTGACAGCTATACTATGGAAGAGTATGACATGGCCTATGAAGATGTCCGTGAAGCCTATGGACATATGTTTGGTGTAGGGGAAGGCGTTTCGGGAGCTATTGTGGCCCAGTATCCGGAGCAGTTTGAAGGTGACATGATGCCCGAAGAAATGCCGAAAACCGGCATGGGCGGCACAGCACAGAATGTTAGTCCATGGGGCATCGCTGCGGGAAGCATGGCGCTTGTGATGGCAGGTATTGCACTCATGAAGCGCCGCAGAGAAGCCTAGGAACGTGTTGAAAATAAAATAATAGGCATACTGGAAAAAGAGCCGGCGTTTATTCATAAAACGCCGGCTCTTTTCGTGCGGCCAGACCAGGGCCCTGTATTAGATTGCTACATCTCTCTGGGTAAAGCTGATGAAAGCTGTTACTGCAAATAACAGGGTGTAGCAGCTTAAGACCGCAATTGAAAACCACGGGCCGACATCAATGAGCTGTCGGACGTTATCGCTGATAAATACTGTGAGGTCATTGTTGGCAAAAAGGCTGTAGGACGCGAGCGGTTCATTGAGCTGCGCCAGCAAAGCGGTGGCGGTGGTTCCGAAAAACATGCTGAACACGCTGAGGCCGATAGCCATGGCGTTGCTGCGAAACAGGGAGGCAAGCATCACAGCAAAAAGCGTCATGACGGCTGTTTGGATAAAGCCCAGGCCAAACATGCTGAGCATATGAACCGCTATGCTTCGTTCCAGCAGGTCTTCGCTGCTGTAAAGATAAGGGGCGTCGAGCGGAGAAAATCCAAACACCAGGCCTCCTGTAATGTATACGAGAGCGAGAGTGAACATAGTGAGAAGCGCTGCAAACGTCATCCCGGAAAGGTATTTGCCCAAGAACAGCTTCCATCTCGCGACCGGCCGGATAAACAACAGCTTTACCGAGCCCGACTGGAATTCGCCGGCGACCAGCGTTGATGTAACGATAATGGAAAACATGGTAATAAACGAAACCATTATCGTCATTTCGTCCATATAGTTCCACTGGCCGTAGGCAGCAATAGGAGGGATATTTTCTTGCAGCCGGTATTCATATTCAGCGGCAAGCTCCGGCGTTAAGGAGGCGGCTGTCTGCTCTCCGCCTTCCTCATACTGGGCAAGCGCCTGTTCATAATCGGCACGCCACTGCGATTCTTCTTCCACTCCGTTCCATTTCCCAAGCAGCGCAGCTCCAACGATCATTGCCGTTACCAGACCGGCGATGATCCAGGTGCTCGTTTTATGCATCCATTTCATATTTTCATTTTTCCAGATAGCCGTAAGCATACTCAAGCACCCCCGTTGGTTACTTTTAAAAACTGGTCTTCGAGCGAATGGTGGTGAGCGGAGACTTCGTATATACGGATGCCATGCTCGACCAGTGTAGCGATGCATTGGGGCACATCGTCAGGCGAAAGAGACACCCGGACAGAGGAAGCGTCCATCACTGCCGTCTGCTCCTGTGTAAATGGTTTTAACGCCGTGGAAGCCTCGAGGGGCTGGTCGGTGACAATGGTGACAGCCTGCTTTTGACGGTCTCCCTGCACAAAGGACTGGACCGACTGCACATCCACCAGACGTCCCTGATGAATGATACCGATACGGTCGCACATCTGCTCCATATCTGAGAGCTGATGGCTGGAGATGAACACCGCCATTTGCTCCTGTTCTGCGAGCTGGCGCAGGTAATGCCGGAGCTCCCGGATGCCTGCAGGGTCCAGGCCGTTGGTCGGTTCATCCAGTATTAACAGCTTTGGCTGGTGGAGCAGGGCCTGCGCAAGTCCCAGGCGCTGCTTCATGCCTAGGGAATAGGTCTTCAATTTTTGTTTCAGGGCGTGGGAAATGCCCGTTCGTTCGGCTGCATCCCAGATGCTGTTTTCTGAAACGCTCCCGGCAAGCCGGGCGTAATGCTTCAGGTTCTGTTCGCCGGTTAAGTAATCATACATTTCAGGATTTTCGATAATGCCTCCGACGCGAGAAATAGCGGTTAAAAAGTTGGTTTGTACATTCTCGCCGGCGATATAAACATTTCCGCCGGTGGCTTTTACGAGCCCGAGAATCATGCGGATGGTGGTCGTTTTACCAGCGCCATTCGGGCCGATAAAACCGAATACTTCTCCGGCATGAACCTGTAAATGAAGAGGATGGACGATGGTGGTTTTCCGGATGGACTTTGTGAGGCCTTCAAGCTCCAGGACCGCATGCTGTGTCATCAGTAAACATTCCTTTCCCTGGCATAGATGTGCTCCATCCAGCCTGCTGTATCAACTCCGAATTGTTCGCGGATCGCTTCGCTGTCCTCCATATCCAGAACGTGCTGCTGCCGGAGGACGAGCACCCGGTCGAGCAGAGGGTCCATTTCACTGACTTCATGCGTACTGATCAAAACACCCTGGGCTTCGACATCCACAAACGAGACGAGACTCTGAATGATGGAACGCCGTACGATGGGGTCCAGTCCGGATAACGGTTCGTCGAGCAGAAGCAGCTCGGCTTCCCGGGCCAGCGTGACAACAATTTTTACCCGGCCGCGGTTGCCTTTGGAGAGCGTTTTGATCCTTTGGGCAGGATCCAGATTCATGAAGTCCAGCATGTCATAGGCGCGCTGTTTGTTGAAATCAGGAAACTGGGAGGCCTGATAATTAATCAATTCGTCGATGCGGAAAAAAGCATATATGTGGTCGTTTTCTGATAGATAGGCGATTCGGGAGCTGTCCTTCCGGGAGACCGGCGCTCCTTTGTAGGTGACCTCCCCTTTATCCGGTCGCAGCAGCCCGCCGGCAAGCTTAAGAAGGGTGGACTTGCCGCTGCCGTTTTCGCCGACGACCCCTGTCACTCCTTTGGCAGGGATTTCGATCGTCACGTTTTCGAGAGCGGTATGGTTTAAAAATTTCTTCGTTACCCCGTCAAAGGTTATCATGGTCATCATCCTTTCGGTAGGTATCAATGCCCTGGCGGATTTCTGCTTTGCTCATGCCGAGGCTTTCCATTTCGTTCATAAATTCCTTAATCCGCTGATGCATCAGCTGCTGTTTTAGCTGCTGAATGGTTGCTTCGTTTTCGGTCACAAAGGTTCCCTGTCCTCGTTTCATTTCCAACACTCCTGTCCGTTCTAATTCACTGTATGTCCGGGAGACGGTATTCGGATTGACGCCAAAATCGACAGCCAGTGCCCGGACGGAAGGAAGCTTCGTCCCCGGCGGCCATTCGCCCCGAATGATATTGCCATGAATCGTATCAATGATTTGCTGATAAATGGGCCTGGAGTTATCAAATGTGTAAGCCATGAGCTTATACCTCCGCTTTCTTATCAATCAACTGAGCAGACAGGATAAAGAGAATAGTACCAATTACGGCATGAAAAACAATGACGCCGGCATATAGATTGAGGTTAAAAAATTCTACATTTACCAGTCCGGTGAGCGAAAACTGGCCCCAGCTGGTAATCGCCTGATACACATCACCAAGCCCTAAATTGGCAAGAATGCTCAGAAGAACAACAGCGGCAATCGCCAGCACGATTTGAAGCCCTTTGCCCAGGGTGTGCCGATATGCAAAGTCAAACGCGTAAATAAACAGCAGATAGACACTGAAATAAAGAGAAACGAGAAGCACAAAAACAGCACAGAGCAAGCATAAAGCGAGCAGCTGCATCCATGTTACCCCCTTCTCGAGCAGTCCGAAAAAGGGAGGGAGCCCCGGTGTCATCCAGGAGGCAAGAAGCAGCAGAAGGCCGTTAATAAAAAGCGAAATCGAAGCGCAGGTGAGCCCGCTTGCATATTTGGCGCTGAGCATTTTAGCCAGCGGCTGCGGCTGATACAGCCATAGGTGCATCTGGCGGCGTTCGAGCTCCAGGCTGACAATCATGTAGATCGGAAGATAAACAAAATGTGCAAAAATACCAGCGCTGAGAGAACCGAGCACCACGCTTCCCACCCTCTGGGCGGGATTGTTCGCATTGACGGAGAGAAAATTTCCGCTGTTCATGACCACGGCGAAAATAACGACAAAGAATATCAGCGCGAGGCACCAATAAAAAACGGACCGCGTCAGCGCAAACTCTTTTTTCCATAATTGTAACCAGCTTGTCATAAAGCACAGCTCCTTTGTATTAGTGTATTAATTAAATAGTACACTGGTACAAAAGAAACGTCAACAACATTTATGACGGATTAAAATCATTTGAATAAAGTTCATTTCTAACGATTTACCCGAAATGGGGAAGGGAACAGGAAAAGGTCAGCAAAACTAACCGATGGAGGGGTTGGATGAAAAGTACAAAGTCCGTTCTTTATTTGTATGGAATATTTTTATTTATTACATGGAATCTGGTGCTTTTATTGGACCAGAGCCACTACGACGCAACCTATAGGATAGAAGGTATTCTATTTATGAGCGCGGTCGTGGCAATGCTTTTTATATGTAATTTCTTTTATCACCGGAAGCGGACGGAAGAATAGCAGCGAAGCATGGCCAAGCGGTGATCCCCCGAAGGAGGCAGGGGGCCATTTTTTTGATATATCAGGGAAACGGCCAGGGGAGGAGGTGTGCGAGAATAAATAAACTATTAAGTAAAACCGGGGTTGCTAAATACTTAGGAAAGCCTTATCATAAAAACCAATAATTAATTTGTTTACACTACAAATTAATTATTTGGGCAAGTGATTAATCCAAAGAGGGTGAACATATGTTGACGAAAAAAGACCAGTTTTATTTATCAGCTCAGAAGAATAACGTGCTGGTTTTTGAATCGGGTATGCAGGAAATGTACTTTTGTGTTTATGTACTCGAAGAAAAATTATTCCGCATCACGCTGACGAAGGAACGCCCGGAAATGGATATACATACGTGGGCGGTAGCCCCCGGGGACACGGAAGTGCCGTTTGAAGGACTGAACCGGAATCATCTGACCGATCTTTTTTCGCTGCCGGCTTATGAAGCATCAGAAACGCCGGAGGATGTCACGGTGGAAACCGCATCGCTCAAGCTGAACATCAACATGGCCAAGCTCCACTGCAGCTGGTATGACAAAACAGGCGGCGCGGACGTGTTAATTGCTGAAGACCGCAGCACCCAGGCCTACGCGTTCCAGATTGCAGAAAACGCGCCAACGGCCCACTATTTAAAGCGAAACGACACGGACCGTTTTTACGGCTTCGGGGAAAAAACGGGCAAGGTTAACAAACACGGCGACCGCTTCCGGATGCTCAATATTGATGCGATGGGCTATGACGCGGAAAAAACCGATCCACTCTACAAGCATATTCCGTACTATATTACGTACTCCCCGGAAACCAATGCGGCTTACGGACTGTATTACGATGACTATAATGAATGCGCTTTCGACATGGGGCGGGAAAAGGACAACTACCACGGGAAATACCGGTACTTTCAAAGTAATTCGCCGTTTTTGGACTTTTATTTTATTCTTGGCCCGACGGTTGCCGAGGTTACCCGCCGGTTTTCGTGGATGACCGGGCGCCCGGCGCTGATGCCAAAATGGAGCATCGGCTACTCCGGGTCGACGATGACCTACACGGATGAAGAAAAATCGCAGGAGCGGCTGATGAACTTTGTGGCAGATACCGAAAAGTATGATATCCCGTGCGAGTCCTTTCATTTGTCCTCCGGGTATACCTCGATCAACCATAAACGCTACGTCTTTAACTGGAACTACGATAAGTTCCCGGATCCGGTAAAGTTTACTGGGGATTTTCATGCAAGCGGTATTAAAATTATCGCCAACATTAAGCCGAGCCTGCTGATAGATCACCCGAAGCATGAGGAGGTACTGGATAACGATCTTATTCTTCTGGATAAAAACGGCCGGCCGCTCCTGCAGCAGTTCTGGGATGACATGGGCGTGTACCTGGATTTCACCAACGAAGAGACAATTGACTGGTGGAAGAAAAACGTGAAAACGGAGCTGCTTGCAAACGGCATCGACGCCACCTGGAATGACAACAATGAATTCGAAATCTGGGATCCGGAGGCGGACGTTCATTTGTTCGGCCGCGGCGGCAAATTCCAGGATTACCGGGCGATTTTTCCGATGCTGATGACCAAGAGTTCCCTGGAAGCACAGCTTGAATTCAATGAAGAAAAACGGCCGTATTTGATCAGCCGGGCAGGGAGCGCGGGACTCAGCAGGTACGCCCAGACGTGGACCGGGGACAACTACTCCAACTGGGAAACGCTCCAGTACAACATTAAAATGGCGATCGGCTTAAGCCTTTCCGGCATCTACAATTTCGGGCATGACACGGGCGGCTTTTCCGGCAACGCACCGGAGCCGGAGCTGTTTCTGCGCTGGATTCAGAGCAACATCTACTACCCGCGGTTTACGATTCATTCCTGGAACGACGATCAGACAGTCAACGAACCGTGGATGTACCCGGAAATTGTAGGTAAGGTATCGGAGACGATTCACTGGCACCAGCAGCTGTCCGGCTATATTTTCTCACTGCTGCACAAGTCGTCAGCTGACTACGAGCCCGTGATCAAGCCGACCTTCTTCGACTTTGGCGAGGACGCAGCGACGCACGCTGAAAACGACGAATTCATGCTCGGCGAAGAGCTGCTCGTCTGCACGATCGTGCGTCCGGGTGAGCGTGAGCGCACCGTGTACCTGCCTGAACATCCGCACGGCTGGTACGACATGTATACCGAACAGTGGTACGAGGGGGGACGTAAGGTGACAGTTCCTGCTCCGCTTGAGTATACGCCGGTCATGGTAAAGGGCGGCAGTCTGCTGCCGGTGGAAAACAAATCCGAAGGCCGGATCGACATGTGCGCGTACCCGGGTCAAAACGGCGCACGGACATCGTTTACGTATTACGACGATAACGACAAACCGCGGGATTCCGAAGTGCTTTCCATTACGTGTGCGATGACAGCCGATGAAAGCGGCATCTATATTGAAGCCCATCAGGAGGGTGCGTACGACAACGGACTTACATCGATGCAGCTCCAGCTGCCGAAGGATGAAAGCAGACAGGTCTTTATCAACGGAGAGGCAGGTGCGTGGTTTTCGTGGAAGTGAGTGTACTGAAAGCTAATTAAAGGAGGAAACCACAGTGAAAAAATGGATCAGCCTTGTCACGATTATAGCTCTGATTGCTTTAACGGGCTGCCAGAGTGCAAGCGGCGAAGAAGAAAAGACCTTTACGCTCGCACACAACCAGCCGACGGATCACCCGGTGCACCAGTCGCTTGAACGATTTGCTGAGCTCGTGGAGGAAAAATCAGATGGAGCCATGAGCATTAAGATTTACCCGAACGGCGAGCTTGGAAGCGAGCGCGAAGTGATTGAAGGAACCCAGACCGGCGCCGTTGATTTCAGTAAGGTGAGCGGGAGTGCTCTGGAAAGCTTTGAGCCGGCCTATTCTGTTTTCAGCCTGCCGTATTTGTTTGAAAGCCAGGAAAGCTTTAAGCGTGTCATGAATAACGAGGACGTGACGGACGACATCTATATGGAATCCGCAGATAAAGGATTCCGCGGCCTGACGTATTACGACGCTGGGGTCCGCAACGTTTACACGAAAAGCAGAATGATCGAAACAAGTGAAGACATGAGCGGCTTAAAAACGAGAGTACAGCCGAGCCAGACGAGCGTGCAGATGATCGAAGCGATGGGGGGCACACCGACGCCGATGAGCTATGGTGAAGTGTATACTGCGCTGCAGTCGGGCGTTATCGACGCCGCCGAAAACAACGCCACGGCGCTTACGAACAGCAACCACGGGGAAGTGGCGAAAAACTATTTCTACACCGAGCATGCCATTGTTCCCGACATGCTGATCGCCAATGAAAATATCATGGAAAGCCTGTCCGACAGTGAACGGCAAATCATCGAAGAAGCTGCCGAAGAATCGACCAGCTATCACGAGGATCTGTGGAACGAGACGGTGAACGAAGCCAAGGCGACAGCCAAAGAGGAAATGAACGTGGAATTTTATGAAGTGGACAAGCAGTCGTTTATTGATGCAGTGCAGCCGCTGCATGAAGAGTTCCAAAACGACCCGGACACCTCTGATATTTACAACAAAATAAAGGAGGCCGAGTAGGATGCAAAAGGTCAAAATGATTCTCGACCGTGCGCTATTAATTGTTAATTCCGTATTAATTACCTGCATGGCCCTGCTTTCGATCTGGCAGGTGTTTACCCGGTACGTTCTGGATGCGCCGAGTACCACAAGTGAAGAAATTATCCGCTTTATGCTCATCTGGTTCACGCTGCTTACAGCCGCCTACGTCTTCGGACAGAAAAAGCATATCGCCATTGTGTTTCTGATTGAAAAGTTCCGGGAACGCTCGCAGCGCTTCATCGGGCTTGCCATTAACATTTTATGGGTGTTTTTAGGAATAGTACCAATGATTATCGGCGGCATCATTCTGCTGTCGTATACATACTCGGAAACGGCCCCGGCAACGGGCATGTCCATGCTGTTTGTCTACAGCGCTATGCCGGCCTCAGGTGTATGTATCGTGCTGTATGCCGTAATTGATATGGTTCGGGGCAGCAGCCGGATCGGCACTGCCGGTGAGGGGGAAAAAGGATGACAGTTACAGCAGGAATTTTATTATTCGCATTGCTTGGCATACTGCTCGTGTTCGGGGTGCCGATTGCACTCGCCATACTGCTGAGTGCGATGGTTACCATTTCACTTGTGATTCCGTTTGATGTAAGCATCATTATTACCGCGCAGCGGCTTGCGACTGGCGTGGACAATTTCACGATTCTGGCGATTCCGCTGTTTGTGCTTGCAGGTATTATTATGAACAACGGCGGTATTGCCTTCCGGCTTATTAACCTGGCAAAAATTATTGTCGGCAGACTGCCGGGTTCTCTTGCACATACAAACGTCGTCGGCAACATGCTGTTCGGCTCCATTTCGGGGTCGAGTGTTGCAGCGGCTGCTGCGATGGGCAAAATCATGACTCCGATGGAAATGAGACAGAAATACTCTCTCAGCTACTCGGCCGCTACCAATATCGCGTCGGCGCCGGCAGGACTTCTAATTCCGCCAAGCTCCATGCTGATTGTGTATTCCCTTGTCAGCGGCGGCACCTCGATTGCAGCGCTGTTTATGGCGGGATACATTCCGGGGATTTTGTGGGGCCTTTCCGTGATGGCCGTTGCTTACGTGTATGCCAGAAAGCATAAATATCCGGTGTCCGAGAAGGTCAGCTGGAAGGATAAACTGTTTATCGTATTTGATGCGATTCCTAGTCTGCTTTTAATCATTATCGTTATCGGCGGGATCGTCGCCGGCATTTTTACCGCTACGGAAGGCGCAGCGGTTGCCGTCATTTATGCGCTTTTGCTGTCACTGATCTACAGACAGCTGAAAAAAGAGGAATTTAAAAACATTTTCAAGGAAACCATCGAAATCACGGGCATGATTCTGCTTTTGATTACAGCATCCTCGCTGTTTTCCCTCGTGATGAGCTATACCGAAATTCCGGCAGGTATCAGCAATGCGCTTCTTTCGATCAGCGCGAACACGATCGTGATTCTGCTGCTTATCAACCTGATCCTGCTTGTAATGGGGACCTTTATGGACATTACGCCGGCCGTGCTCATTTTCACGCCGATCTTTTTCCCGGTGGTGACCGAGCTTGGCATCGATCCTGTTCACTTTGGCATTATTATTGCCTTCAACCTTTGTATCGGAAATATCACACCTCCGGTCGGAAGCGTGCTGTTTGTCGGTACAAGTGTAGCCAATGCAAGACTCGAAAGCGTGATCAAAACGCTGGTGCCGTATTTCATTGTTTTAATTGTCATGGTGCTTGCCATTACCTTTATTCCTCAGCTCAGCCTGTTCCTTCCACAGCTGTTTGATCTGATGTAGCTGCGGATTACTGCGGGGAGGGGAAGGAGGCGGAGTGGTCCACATGATGAACGCCGAGAAACTTTTTGAATGCAAGTGCCGCGGCTCCGAGGGCGCAGGCGTCTTCGTTCAGGCCCGAGATTTTCAGCTCATCGTAGTTGTTAAACTTGGACTGCAGCGACGCCTCGACCCGGTCCAAAAGCTCCGGCATGGAGGCAAACAGCGGACTGTTAATGATGATGCGCTCTGGATTGAAAATGTTAATGACATTATTCACGCCAATTGACAGGTAGAAAATATATTCGTCAATCTGCTGTCCGGCATCCATCGTTTCGAGGTGCTTGCGCACCTGCTCCTGGGTATGGAACTCGTCACCGCTTTCGTGAAGCAGCTTAAAAAATGCTTTGTTGGAGGCATACAGCTCCCAGCAGCCGTGGTTGCCGCACGGACAGGGCTTGCCGTCCGGCTCAATGATCATATGGCCGATTTCACCGGCAAACCCCTGATGGCCGCGGTAAATGACCGAATCCTTCACCATGCCGAGCCCAATGCCCGAGTATAGAGTCAGGCAGAACAGGTCGGACCCATGCTTTGCGTAAACGTGTTCGGCATACACTGACAGGTTGGCGCTGTTATCCACATGCACGGGAGCATCAAACGCTTGTTCGAGACGGGTCTTTACATCCAGGTCGACCCATTGTTGTTTCGGGGTATACACGATCTGGCTCTCGTTGTTTACGATCCCATGAATACCGACCCCGATGCCGGCTAGAGGCGGGATGGAGGAGCCGTTCTGGAAGACGCCGATTTCTGTCTGCAGCTGTTGAATTAACTCGTCAAGCATGCTTTCAAAATGGTACGTATCCAGATGCAGCTGCTTTTGATGAAGGCGGCGGCCCTTCAGGTCACAAAAAATGATATTCGTGCTGAGCTCGTCAATATCAATGCCGACCGTAAAGCCGGCGTTTTCATTCATTTCAATAATAATTGGCTTCCGGCCCGGAGTATCGAGCGCCTCGGTCCTCGTTTCAATTACGAGTCCCTGCTCAAGCAGGTCATTCACCTGCGTGGAAATGGTCGCTTTATTTAAGCCGGTAATTCTCGCCAGCTCACTTCGGGACAGGGAAGCGTTTTTCACAATTTCCTCGAGAATCACCCGACGGTTTAAGTTTCGTATATAGTTCCAGTCACCTTTATGCAAGGAGGATCCCTCTTTCTACCTGTATTGCGTATGTTAGTAATATGAATGCTGCTGTGTTAAAAGTATAAATTTAATAGTTTGCATAGTAAACAAATTAATTAGGAGATGACAACATGACTGCTTTTATTCACGATAATTTTCTGCTTCAGTCGCAGGTGGCGCGCACGCTGTATCATGATTATGCGAAGCATCTGCCGCTCATCGACTATCACAATCACCTGCCGCCAAGCGAAATTTTAAACGACAAAAACTTCGATAACCTGGCCCAGATCTGGCTGAGCGGCGATCACTACAAGTGGAGAGCCATGCGGGCAAACGGAATCGCGGAAGAATACATTACGGGAAACAAAAGCGACTACGAAAAGTTTCTGGCATGGGCGGAAACGGTGCCGAACACCATCGGGAATCCGCTCTATCACTGGACGCACCTGGAGCTGTCGTCGTACTTTGGCATCGATACGCTGTTAAACAGAGACACGGCAGAGGCCATCTGGAAGGAAACCGGGGAAAAGCTGCAGTCCCCGGAGTTTTCCACCCAGTCGCTGCTCAAGAAAGACAGCGTCGTGTTTCTGGGAACGACCGATGACCCGGCAGACGCGTTAACAACCCACGAGCAGCTGGGGCAAAGCAATCTGCCGTTTGACGTGTCACCCTCCTACCGGCCGGACCAGGCGCTGCATCTGGAAAAGGACAGCTTCTCCGGCTGGGTCAGGCAGCTGGCAGAGCTGACAGGACGGAGCATTTCCTCCTATGGGGAGCTTTTAGCGGCATTGGATGAACGAATCGAGGCGTTTGATGCGCTCGGCACCCGCAGCTCCGATCATGGCATGACAGACATGGTGTATGAACCAGCCAGTGAAGCGGAAGCTGCGGCCGTTTTCCAAAAACGAATGAGCGGAGAAACGGTTACGGCGGAGGAAGCAGCCAAATACAAAACGTATACACTGCTGCACCTGGCCGAAAGGTACGCAGCAAAGAACTGGGTGATGCAGCTGCACCTGCATCCGCTCCGCAACACAAATACCGCGATGTTTCAGAGGCTTGGCGGAGACTCGGGATTTGATGCGATCCACGACCAGCTGCCCGCCCGTCCGCTTGCTGCGTTTCTCGATCAGCTTGAACAACATGGTGCGCTCCCAAAAACGGTGCTGTACAGCGTAAATCCCAACAACAACAATACGCTCGCGGCTATTGCCGGAAGCTTCCAAAGCAGCGAAATTCCCGGTAAGGTACAGGTAGGCACCGCCTGGTGGTTCAATGACCACATTGACGGAATGGAAAGCCAGATGAAATCTCTGGCCAGTATTGGCCTGATCAGCAATTTCATCGGGATGCTGACTGATTCGAGAAGCTTTTTATCATTTTCACGGCATGAATATTTCCGGCGCATCCTCTGCAACCTGATTGGCACATGGGTGGAGGAAGGAAAAGCGCCAAACGACTTGAAGCTGTTAAGTACGTACGTCGAAAATATCTGCTATTACAACGCGAAAAAATATTTTTCAATTTAAAGGAGGACTAGTCGATGGAGATGAGCTTTCGCTGGTACGGGACTGAAGACCCCGTCAAGCTTGAACAAATTAAACAGATTCCTGCGATGAAGGGAATTGTATCTGCTATCTATGAGCTGCCGCCGGGCGAAACGTGGCCGCGGGAGACGATCAGGAGCATGAAGGCTGAAATCGAGCAGCGAGGTCTTGTGTGGAACGTAGTGGAAAGCGTACCGGTACACGAAGACATTAAAATGGGCAAAGGAACGAGGGACAGCTGGATTGCAAAGTATCAGGAAACAATCCGCAACCTTTCCCGGGAGGGCATTAAAACCATCTGCTACAACTTCATGCCCGTGTTTGACTGGACCCGCTCCAAGCTCGATGCCCCGCTTCCGGACGGCTCGCATTCCCTTATGTATGACGAGGATTTGATTCAGCAGATTGACCCGCTTGACGGAAGCCTGACGCTTCCCGGATGGGACCTGTCCTATCAGAAGGATGACCTGCGGGTTATCATGGAGGAGTATAAAGAAATATCGAAAGAAGATCTGATGGAGAACCTGATTTACTTTCTGGAGCGGATTATTCCGGTTGCCGAGGAAGAGGATGTGCTAATGGCCATCCATCCCGACGATCCGCCATGGGACATTTTCGGCCTGCCGCGCATTATCACAAATGAAGCCAACGTTATGACGATGCTGAAGCGGGTCAACAGCAGGCACAACGGGATTACCTTCTGCACCGGCTCCTACGGGGCGGACCAGGATAATGATTTAATCGGCATGATCGAACATATGCAGGACCGCATTCACTTTGTGCACGCAAGAAACGTGCGATGGACAAGCGAAAAATCATTTCAGGAAACGTCGCATTCTGTGCACGAGGGCTCCCTCGATATGGTCGGCATTATCCAGAAGCTGATCGAGGTGGGCTACGAAGGTCCGATCCGCCCGGACCACGGTCGGATGATCTGGGGCGAAGAAGGCCGGCCGGGCTACGGCTTGTACGACCGCGCACTCGGCGCGGTATATCTTAACGGCATTATCGATGCTGAGCGGGAAAGGAGGTAGACAATGCAGACACCATTTCAAATTCCACTGGAGGATAAAGTCGTCGTTATCACTGGCGGAAGCGGCGTGCTCGGTTCGGTGATGGCCGAGGCGCTCGCCGCCAACGGGGCCAAGGTGGCGATCGTTGCCCGCAGCAGGGAAAAGGTCGATCAGGTGGCCAGGCGGATCAGCGAAAGCGGGGGAGAAGCCGCCGGCTACAGCGGCGATGTCACGGACAAGCAGGCCATGGAAGCAATCTATGAGGATGTGAAAAGCCGGTTCGGGCCGTGCGATATTCTCGTCAACGGCGCGGGCGGCAACAATCCGAAGGCCACGACCGGGGAGGAATACTTCGATCCGGAAGCACCCGACAGCGGTGGCACCTTTTTTGACCTGGACCCTGCCGCGGTGGATCAGCTGTTCTCCCTGAACTTTCTCGGTGCGCTGATTCCGTCGCAGGTATTCACCCGCGACATGGTGTACGACCGGCCGGGCTCGATCATTAATATTTCCTCAATGAATGCGTACCGGCCACTGACGAAAATCCCTGCCTACAGCGGGGCCAAGGCGGCTGTCAGCAACTTCACCCAGTGGCTGGCCGTTTACTTCTCCAAATCCGGGGTAAGGGTAAATGCGATGGCGCCGGGCTTTTTCCTCACGGATCAGAACCGGGAGCTGATGTTTTCGGAGGAGGGCGTGCTTAGTGCGAGAGCGGAAAAAATACTTTCCCAGACCCCGCAGGAGCGCTTCGGGGAGCCGGAGGAGCTGGTGGGAACGCTGCTGTGGCTCGTGGATGAAAAATCCTCAGGCTTTGTGAACGGCATTGTCGTACCGATTGACGGCGGATTTTCCGCCTATTCTGGAGTGTAAAGGAGAAAACGATGAGAGTATTTCATATTCTGAATCACATGATCGAAAACAAGGTGGCCGTGGTCATTCGCGGGGAGACCCCGGAGCAGGCGGTGAAGACCGCCGATGCCTGCGTGAAGGGCGGCTCTAAAACGCTCGAGGTTACCTTCACCGTGCCGGATGCCGACGACGTGCTGAAGACGCTAGTCCAGAAGTATCCGGAGGCGGTGGTCGGGGCGGGCACCGTGCTCGACAGCGAAACGGCCCGGCTGGCGATTATCCGGGGGGCATCCTTTATTGTGAGCCCGTCCTTTGACCCGGAGGTCGCGAAGCTGTGCAACCGCTATGCGGTGCCGTATCTTCCGGGGATCATGACCGTCCGGGAAGCGACCGAAGCGCTCGCCTACGGCGCCCAGGTGGTCAAGCTGTTCCCCGGGGAGATGTACGCCCCTTCCTTTATTAAAACGCTGCGCGGCCCGCTGCCGCACCTTCAGCTGATGCCAACTGGCGGTGTGGACCTGGATAACGTGCAGGAATGGCTGCAGGCCGGGGCCATCATGATTGGCGCCGGCGGGTCGATCACCGGCCCGGCCAAAGCCGGTGATTATGAGGAAGTTACCCGGCTGGCGGGCGAATTCCAGCGGCTCGCCGAGGAGGTGTAGGCGATGGCGCACATCCTGACGATGGGCGAAATCATGATGCGGCTTACCCCGCCGTCTCACCAGCGGCTGGTGCAGACGAACGATTTTCACGCTTATTTTGGCGGAGCGGAGGCCAACGTGGCTATGAATATGAGCCAGTTCGGGCACGACGCTTCGTTTTTAACAGCGCTGCCGGCAAATGCGATGGGCGAGGCTGCCAAGCGCCGGCTGCGGGCGGCTGGCGTCCATACGAATACGATCGTGGACCAGGGCCGCCGGCTCGGCCTGTATTATGTGGAAGAAGGCTATTCCGTTAAGCCGGCGGAGGTCATCTACGACCGGGCGGATGCCTCGGTATGGGAGCTTGTGGACACTGTGCTCGACTGGGAGCAGCTGCTTGCCGGCGTGGAGGTGTTCCACGTGAGCGGTATTACGCCCGCCCTAGGTCCGGAGATGCATAAACTTACGATGAGAGCCCTGAAGGAGGCCGCCAGCCGCGGGATTTATGTGAGCTTTGACTGTAATTACCGCGCGAAGCTGTGGTCACCGGAGGAAGCCAAAGCGTCGTTTGAGGAAATTCTTCCATACGTGGATGTCTGTTTCATCGGGCACAAGGACTTTGTGTATCTGCTCGGGATGGACGGGGACGAAGTGTTTTCCCCGGAGCAGCTGGAACGGTTGTATGACCAGGCGGCCCGGAAGTACCAGATCTCTACGATGGCGAGCACGCACCGGACCGCGGCGTCGGCGAGCTCGAACAGTCTGACCGGCTACTACTATGACGGCAGCCGGCTCCATGCGAGCAGCACTGTTTCATTTGATCTGCTGGAGCGGGTCGGCGGCGGGGACAGCTTTGCCTCCGGCATCCTGCACGGGGTCCTGCAGGAAAACTGGGAGCCGCAGCAGATCGTCGAGTTTGCGACCGGGTCGAGCGTCCTGAAGCACATGGTGGTCGGCGACAGCAACCAGTTTGACGAAGCGTACGTGCTTCAGTTTGTTGAAAATCAGGACAACGATGTGAAACGATAAAGAATACTTATTTGTCCGGCTGGATGAACAGCCGGGCTTTTTGGTTTTTCGGGGTACAGCTTTTAGTTTAAAGCTGGTCGCTGTGTTTGTTTCTAAGCTCAATTATTATTTAATGTATAAATATTTTTAGAAAATTATGAAATTAACGTTTATTTTTTATAATTTAAGGTATAATATTATTAACTATGATTATATAGTTGGTTGTTCATTCATTACCCGCCCCGGAGAAACACATCCTTTTTAGAAAGAAGGCGGAGAAATGAAGAAGCTTGCTGGCTCCATGTTAACTGGTGCGCTGGTGTTTAGTTTCGCTGGGGGAGGCACAGCGTTGGCCGACAGTCACGATACGGAGGACGGTGCATCGGAAGACAGCGGGATGGTAAGGATTGTACACGCCTCTCCTGATGCACCCGAGGTTGATGTGTACGTTGATGGAGAGGCTGTAGTCGAAGGGGCGGCCTTCAAGGATGCAACTGATTATATGGAAGTACCGGAAGGGGAACGTGAGGTAGAAATATTTGCCGCAGGTGAAGAAGGCGAAGGAGAGCCTGTGCTTTCAGGAACACTTGATGTGGAAGAGGGCGAAGCGTATACAGCTGCAGCCATAAACACGCTCGACGACATTGAGCTGAGCGTGCTGGAGGACAATCAGGAAGCAGCAGAAGGAATGGCGAATGTCAGAGTAGCCCACTTCTCTCCTGACGCTCCAAATGTTGATGTCGCGGTAACAGACGGAGATATTTTGTTTGAAGATGCTCCGTTCACCGGAGTAACGGACTATATGGAAGTGGAAGCCGGATCCTATGACCTGGAAGTGCGGCCGACTGGCACCGAGGACGTAGTACTTGATCTGGCCGGTACGGAGCTTGAGGAAGGCATGAATTATTCTGTACTTGCAGTTGGTTTTGCCGAAGGTGACCCTGCACTCGACGCTATTGTACTGGCAGCCCCTTCGAGTGACAGTATGCCATCGGAGATGCCGCAGACTGGAGCAGCCGGAACAGATAATACAATGATGTATGTATTGGCTGGCCTGTTAGCAGCCGGTCTTGGGGCTGGATACTATGTACGCCGCCGCGCGGACGCTACTTCATAGTATTCTTTTCGCTATCCTGATTCTTTTTTTAACCGGAAGCTCCGAAGAATTCACGGAAGCGGAAACGGCTTATTCGAAACCGTCAATAGAAGGGGCGGACGCTCCGGAGATAGAGGAGCGGCCAGAGACACCAACAGCTTCATCGCCTGAGTCTATTTCACCGGCAGCAATCAGGATGAGCTCGATTGGTGTGGAAGCGGAAGTGGACGATATGGGATATACGGATAACGGGGGAATGGAGGTACCGGATAACGGGGAGGACACCGGCTGGTTTTCGCCGGGATTTAAGCCGGGACAGCAGGGGAATGCGGTCATCGCAGGCCATGTGAATGACCGCTCCGGTCCTGCGGTATTTTACCACCTGGATAAACTCAAAAAGGGAGATTTGATTGAAGTAACCGGTGAATCCGGGGAAACGATCACCTTTGAAATGGAATCCGCAGCATCTTATCCGTATGACGATGCTCCGATTCAGCAGATTTTCGGCGCCTCCAGCGAGCGTTCGCTGCAGTTGATCACATGTACCGGAGAGTTTGACAACGATGCCGGTACTCACAGGGAAAGATTGGTGGTTACCGCCTCGGCTGTGGAAAGGTAATGAAGACCTGCTTTTGGATGATGAAAACCTGAATCCTGGACACAGAAACAAGTGTTCACGGTTCAGGTTTTTTTATTTTTTTGGGGAAGCGTTGGTTAGGATGGTACCGGCAGATAAAAAAAGCTAGTGAAACACGTGGGTTTTTTGTATGATAGAAAAAACAGAAGGAATATTTTTCAAGCCAAAAATGATTCCTCATCCGCAGTACTAACCTTTGCAGAATCGAGCGATGTGTAATGACTTTTCTATCATGGTTGATGCGGAGCATGACGCCTCCGCAGATTCTTGCTTCCGGTTTTATCATCGTTATAGCCATCGGCACGGCTCTTCTGATGCTCCCTGTTTCCGTAACGGGTCCGATCAGTTTCATTGATGCGCTGTTTACAGCAGCATCCGCCACGACTGTGACCGGTCTGGTGACGGTCAGCCCGGGAAACGGCTTCACGGTGTTCGGCCAGACAGTAATTATGGTTATGATACAGCTCGGCGGGCTCGGGTTTATGGTAGTTACGGTATTTATTGTACTTCTGCTCGGTAAACGCATCGGCCTCCGCAGCCGGCTTCTCGTGCAGGAGTCGCTGAACCAGCCGGCGATGGGCGGCGTCGTGAAGCTGGTAAAGATTCTGGTGATTTTTTCCCTCATGGTGGAATCGGCAGCCGCAGCCGCACTTGCCACCCAGTGGGTGCCGGAGTACGGATGGAGCGAGGGCCTGTTCTACAGCGTGTTTCACGCGGTATCTGCCTTTAATAATGCCGGGTTTGCACTCTGGGACAGCAACCTGATGCAGTATGCCGGCAATCCGGCGGTGAATATTGCGATCTCCTCTTCGTTCATTATTGGCGGCATCGGCTTCACAGTATTGTACGACGTGTGGGAAAAACGGAAATTCCGCACGCTGACGCTGCATTCGAAATTGATGATCGTCGGCACGCTTGTGCTGAATGCTGCAGCTGTGACTATCGTATTTTTGTTTGAATATATTAATCCGCAGACTACGACCTCGCTTTCGCTTGGGGAGCAGCTGTGGACCTCCTATTTTCAGGCGGTGTCGCCGAGGACGGCCGGTTTTAATACCGTCAACATTGCCGATATGCAGATTCAGACGATCGTATTTATTATGATGCTCATGTTCATTGGCGCCGGCAGTGCTTCGACGGCAAGCGGGATTAAACTGACAACGTTTCTGGTGATCGTGCTGGCCGCGGTGAAATACATTAAACGCGAAGAAGATTTAACAGCCTTTCGCCGCCGCATCGCGCCAGCCATTATTGAACGGGCGCTTGCGATTACGGTGCTCGGTTTTGCCGTCGTCTTCTCGGGAATATTTATTTTGTCGCTGACCGAGCAGGCCCCGTTTGAGCAAATTGTGTTCGAGGTATTTTCAGCATTCGGAACGGTCGGCCTCACGATGGGACTCACTGAAGCCTTAAGCACGATTGGAAAAGTCGTGATTATCGGCATTATGTTTGTCGGCCGGGTAGGCTCAGTAACGCTCGCCTTTTCCCTGGCCAAGCCGAAAAAAACGCACGTGCGCTACCCGCAGGGCGATATCTTTACAGGATGACCCCTGCAGCTTAAGAGGGCAAAAACAAAAAGCAGCTATTTTCTGTGCTATACAGAGAATGGCTGCTTCAATGTTAATTCGCCCGTTTTTCCTCCCAGAGCCGCTTGCGCTCCTCAAAGCTCACTTCCAGGTACACCTGATGCAGCATCCAGATGTAACCAAAGGGATCCATAAAAATAGCGTTCGACACGCCGTGATCAGGAAGGTCCGTAACCGGCTGTATTTCATGGCAGCCTGCGTCGATGGCTTTGGCATAGGTCTCCACGATGTCAGGAACCGTGATGTTGAACCAGAGTGTTTTCGGGTCGTCCGGGGTGGGGGCGGTCAAATGGAAGGCCGGGTTTTCATCCAGCAGATGGAACGGGACATCGTAGAGCGTGAAAATAGCTTCGTTTTCGCCCCGGGGGAAGTCTGAAGCCTCTACTGTCTCGATCTCAAATATTTTTTTATACAGCTCCAGGGCTTTTAAACTGTCGGTCACTACCATATCGATTTCGACACCAGCCATAATACACACACCCCTCTACAGCTTAATTAAATAGCTTCTTCAAGTGGGCAATATAAGCATATTACTGATTTCTACTCTAGAGAGGGAAAATCCTTTTTACCATTATAATAGGCCTCCTAATTAATTAGATGCTGTTTTCCAAATATTTCTTCAGCGTATGTTACGATGAATTTATCCTCAGGATCAGTCAGAAAACAGACCAATTCGCGCACAAAAGACGAAAATAGATGCAGGTGATACATAATGAAAAAGCGAGCGGCGTTGCTCGGTATTATGACTGGGATATTGGTTTTAGGCGGGTGCCGGCAGAGTGATTTGACGGAGCTGGAGCAGACACTTGCGGCACAGAAGGCGAACCGGGGAATAGAGGGATCGGCGGAGGCTGGAGCGGGAGGTTCAGGCCCCTTTATTTACGATGAAGACGGGGAGCCGTTTTTCCGGATAGAAGCGCCGGAAGGGTTTTATATTAACGAGCGTTACTACGTTTCAAACGAGAACCTCGAATTTGAATACAGCCCGGAGGATATGGATTATGTGTATCAGTCGTCCATGAGCGAGAACCGAACAGAAAATATCAGTACGTTCAGCGTGTCGGGAAATAAGAAGGTAGAGAACAAACAGGATGCAGACGAGTCGCTCGAACGGATCAGGGAGACCCGGGTTTCCTCCTACAGGGAGGAGGGGAGACCGTATTCAGTTTACACCGAAGACGATAAGGACCTGGGCCCCTTTTCGTTTGTTCTTCGATCCACGAGAGAAGGATATGAACAATACTTGTTTTACGGCGTACAGAAGAAACGCCTGATTACAGCGATGCTGACCGTGCCGGAGGAGACCGGGGAGCAGGAAGCTATCTTCGACCGGACGCTTGAAGCAGTCCGCACGATGACTTTTAAAAATCCTGAGGAGTGGGAGGAGCCAGCGGATCAGACGCAAAAGGCACAGACGATCCAATACGTGCCCTACGAAAAAAGCAGCACGGTGATCCCGGAGAAATCCTACTCCTTTACCGTGCCGGCGCTTCCCCAAGGGTTTCAGCTGCGTAATGCTGATGCGCTGGGATATACCGTATCAAAGAATTACCCGGAGCTGGAAAAGCCGGGGAGCCTCCAACGTTCTGAAACGGCCCTGCATTTTTTCGCTCTTGAAAAGGACATGGGCTACTTTCGTGAAGACGAGCTGCGAAGCCGTCCGAAGAATGAATTTGAAAACAATATGGGGGAGCAGGCTGAGGAGGTGGAGTACCTGCATAATAATAATCAGGCAGACCTCGGGGACTTTACGACTGGCGTCCGGACGTCCTACAAAAATTATGAACGGTACCTGTTTGTTGCCGAGACAGAGAAGCACGTTCTGTTCGGCCGGTACTTTCTTCCGAAAAAAATAGAAAATCGCCAGGAGATTAAAGAAATTTATGAAGATGCGGTTTCAAGCTTTGATATCGAGGAGGAAACGCAGTAATCATAAATTATTTCTGTTGGTCCAGCTCCTCCGTCTTCACGTAGGCATGAGTAACCGCCTCTGCTACTCCGCTGCTTTCGTCGTATGGAAAGGTGGTGACATCGAGCCGGTAGTTAAGGGTGCCAAGCGGACGAATCGATTGTTCGGGTACCTCTGCTTCAAGCCCGATAAAGTCGCCTTTGGCATTATAAAACAGGGTGTACAGCTGAATGTCGCTGTAGGCCTCCTGGTTTTCATTTTCAATTGCTGCGTTTACATGCAGCGGCTCATCCCCGGTGGACCGGTTCAGCTGTTCATTTTCAACATTCAGCTGGGAGGGCCGGTTTTCGGATACTACCGGGGATAAAGCTGCTTCAACCTCCACTGGGGAAGCCGTGCTGGTTATTTTGGAGGAGACGTAGCCGGTTTCGCCGGGCGGGATGATCTCTGGGTACACCTGCACCTCGTTTCCTGCTGTCGAAGCAGCTTCGCTGCCGCCCGCATCATACCATGTGGCAGAAGGCGAGTCTGGAGTAATATATTCATCGCTGTTATTCACAAAGGCCTCGTAGTAATGGTAGGCCTCTTCGCCGGAATAAACATAATCTCCAAGAAATGTGAGTGAATCCCGGGAAACTTCTTTGCCTGCCTTGCCGGCGTCGGGCTCTGTCGTTTCAGAGTAATAGCCGGTGATTTTCGGCGTTCCTGTATCGGTGGTGCCGGTGAACCGGCCGAACACGGTCACCTGGTCGTTTCGTTTAATATTGTCCTGATCACTAATAGTCGTAAACAAATCCCGCTGATCAGGGGAATAGTAGGTGAGTGAGTAAGCCTGCCGGCCGAAGGGATTTCCAGGCTGGTCTTCGGGAAGCACCTGCGAGACGGTGCCTTCAACTTTTACGATAGTGTCCGGATCCAGGTCTTTTTTGTAGGCCACAGCTTCCTTCTTGAACGCTTCTTCGCTCAGCTTCTCGTTGGAGGAGCTGTCAGCACTTTCGGTTTCGCTGGAATTGGTGCTGCTGGACGTTTCCTCTTCGGATTCGGTGCCGCTGCTTCCGCAGGCACTTACGAGCGTCAATACAGAGAAGCCGGCGATAAGGGCGCAGGTATTTTTCTTCATTAATAAGCCTCCTAAAACATTACGGTGAAAATAACGCCTGAACCCAAAGAACGAGGGCTCTGGCTTGTAGAAGCGGGATGCTGAGTTATGTCCGTGCTGCAGTTTTATGCTGGTAATCCCATGCCAGCCACAAAATCAAAACGATTAGCAGAACGACCATGGCGGCGGGCACGGGCCATTGGCTGCTTTCCTTCTGAACTGCAGCCAGAACGGTTACGCTGACAGCGATAACGGGAGCCATTACATAATAGGGAAGGCTGCTGTAAAACCAACCGTACGGGAAAAGTGGGCGCCGGTAATGACAGCAAAAAACAGCACGGCATCCACGGGACTCGCAGCGATGGCCCAGAGGAGGAGCGGAAAATAAGCCAGCTGCGTAAGGTTCAGGCTGAGGCCGAGGCTGCCGAGCGGATTGTCGTCAAATTTCCATTCCACCCGCAGCAGCCGGGAAAAAAGGATTGCCAGTGGCAGCATCAGCCCCGAAGAACAGAGCATGAGTATGTTTTGGGTATACAGATCTAAGGAAAGCAGAAAAACTCCCGTTATCAACACCCAGATCAGCACTGCGGCCATTAAAAAAGCAATGCCGTTTTTGCCCTTTACCGACAATTCCCTTCTCCATGCATGTATCTCCACCATTGCCACCTCCGTTGCGACGATTCATGAATTAAGCGTACCATAAAATCTCATTTATGGGAGGCATGTACTGCGGCCGATTTACAAGATTTTTTATGTGAAAATACTATTGGATGTTTCATTTTTTTATGAAATGGCAATATAGAAGCACGTAATTAAATTATGTAAACAAAGGAGATTTTCAGCATGACCCAGGATCCACGCAACCAGTATTATCATGACGATTATCCAAAGCAGTACCAGGATCCGCCTGGTGTGCAAAAATATATGAATCCTCAGCCGGACTGCGGCGAAAGCAGCTATGAAGGCACCGGCCAATTAAAGGGACGAAAAGCACTCGTTACCGGCGGCGATTCCGGTATCGGCCGGGCCGCGGCTATTGCGTACGCCCGTGAAGGCGCGGATGTGGCGATCAACTATCTTCCGGACGAGGAGCCGGACGCCCAGGACGTAAAAGAAATGATTGAACAGGCCGGGCGTAAAGCAGTGCTTCTGCCGGGAGATCTGAGAAGCGAAACGTTCTCCCGTGAACTCGTGCAGTCGGCCGTGGACGAGCTCGGCGGTCTGGACATTCTGGCACTTGTCGCCGGTAAACAGCAGGCCGTTAAGGATATTGCTGACCTTACGACCGAACAGATTGTTTCCACGTTTGAAACGAACGTGTTTTCCATGTACTGGATGACCCAGGAAGCACTGCCGCATATGCCGGAGGGCGGATCGATCATAACAACGACGTCCGTTGAAGGCTATGATCCATCGCCGATGCTTCTGGACTATGCCGCAACCAAAAGCACTATCATCGGATTTACGAAGGCACTTGCCAAGCAGGTAGCCTCCCAGGGTATCCGGGTAAATTCGGTAGCACCGGGGCCATTCTGGTCTCCGCTGCAGATTTCCGGTGGTCAGCCGGGCGAAAACATCCCGAAATTCGGGGAGGAAACGCCGGAGACACCGCTTGGGCGTGCCGGCCAGCCGGTCGAGCTTTCCGGAGTCTACGTATTTCTTGCCTCCGACCAGGCAAGCTACGTAACCGGTCACGTTTACAGCGCGACCGGCGGCTTAAACGCCAATTAATTGAGACAGACGAAAAGCACCCATCTCCCGGATTAACGGGAGATGGGTGCTTAATTTTTAGGACAGCTTTTCTTCCTGTGCCTCGGGTTCCTCTGCCTGCTTTCGTGCAACGTGGGAGCTTCCCCACTCGTGCATCGCTTCGAGTATCGGCTCCAGGCTCCGGCCATATTCAGTAATGGAATATTCCACCTTGGGCGGAATTTCCGGGTAAATGACGCGCTGAATAATATCCTCATCCTCAAGCTCGCGCAACTGCTTGGTGAGCATGCGCTGGGTGATGCCCGGCATTTTCCGTTTTAATACGCTGAAGCGCTGCGTGCCGTCATTTAACAGATGCACAAGGATGACAGGCTTCCATTTGCCGACAAGGATACCGAGCGCCTCCTGAAACTGACAGAATTCGACTTCTTTTTTCATTAATGCCACTCCTTAGTATGATTTTATAAAGCAAGTATGTAGTCATTTGCTTGCATGCAATTCAGTATGTACATACTACCACGTTCCACCTGTAAAACGAACTGTTTTGCTTACACTCTTCGAAAGCCGCCATTGGTACCCTCAAGGGAACTATACCACTTTTAAGTGCGTACTTGTTTTCACGGGCGGAGCGGCTAAAATAATAGGGGCAGAGAAAAATTAAACATTTAAGAAAAAGAGGGATAGCTGTGAACGTATTACTAGTAAAAGCAAATAACCGCCCGGATGGCATTTCCACGAAAATGTACGAAACGTTTCTGGAAAACGTCCAGGACGCAGGCGCATTAAACGTCCAGACCTACGACGTATTTGAAGAGGATACACCGTACTTCGGCCAGGACTTCTTTGACGCCTTCGGCCGCCTTGCGACAGACGGCGAGCCAACCGAGATGGACCGCCGGGTGCTTGCCGCCAAGCAGAAAGCAAAGGATGCGTTCAGCGCTGCTGATCTGGTCGTGTTTGCCTTCCCGCTGTGGAACCTGACGATTCCGGCCAAGCTGCAGACCTTTATTGACTATATCGCTGAAGCCGGCTACACGTTTAAATACAGCCCGGAGGGTGCGCTTGTGCCGCTCATGCCGGAGAAAAAAGTGATCTTTCTGAACGCCCGCGGCGGGGTATATTCCGCTCCGGAAATGGCTGGCATGGACATGGCGCTTACGTACATGCAGAACATTTTTGGCGGTCTGTACGGCATGGATATTGTAGATGAAGTGGTAATCGAAGGCCATAACGCCAATCCGGACCAGGCAGAGGAAATCATCGAAGCCGGCCTGAAGGAAGTTGCGGAAGCCGCTTCCCGCGTTGCCTACCAAAAGGTATAACGAAACAAATCGATCAACCCGTTCGGCAGGAAACTGCCGGCGGGTTTTTTATTGGGAAAACGTAGGAGCGTAGGACATAAAAGATGATTTCTGGTACAATTCATTTGTAATATTTTAGGAGGGGGGAGGAGAAAAGCGCATGGAGGAAGCAGGCCAAAATCGAATACGTACGACACTGATATTTCTGTTGAACGGTCTGATTTTTATATGGGTTTTTATCTTGAACATTATGGCTTTCACCGGGCAAAGCTACCTGGGAAACACCGTCCTGTCCTTCCCGCTATTATTGATAGTTAACGTTTGTCTCATATGGAATTACAACAGCGGGGCAAAGGAAAGCATCAACCGTAATGAAGCGGGATTTTTCAGGATACTGGCGGCGCTTCTGCTTATGAGCACGATAAGCTTCGTGCTTGCGGAGGTACTTAATTGATTTAAAGAAAGGTGATGGCATGCCGGAATTTTTTCCTATCGCAGGAGTTCTCGGTCTTCTGATGCGTTTTCTGCTGGAGATATGGATCGTACCAAAAGGAGCAGTATCGATCAAACAAACTAAAGGGCAATACTGGTCCTACGGCCTGCTGACCGCTGCAATTGTGATGATAGCTGTGATAACTTTTACAATGGATATGTATGCACAAGGCTATTTTTCTCTGTTTCTAATTTCTTTTATGGCAGTATTTGGAGCTGCTGAAGCATGGCTCGAATGGCATTTTGCCCGTGAGGCAAGGGAATATATTGTAACGGGCATCACCTTTTCTTATTTGACGGTTAGTCTCCTAATATTAGAATTTTTATTTTAATATAGATGGTATTCAAAAAAGCGTCAGATTCGCCAGGGCTGCTGCGCCGATTAGGGCGGAAGCCACGCTGATTAGAATGGAATGCCAGTGCTTTCGTTCGTTGGGAACATTGCGCTTTTCCTCTACGGCGTCAAGCAGGGCCTGAAGGGCAAAGTGGAAACCCAGTACTGGGAAAACCCACGGCGTTTTTCCGGTACCGATGAAAAGAATGAAAAGAAAAAGCGTAAAAACAGTTGTATAAATCTTAGCCCCCAGAAACTTCTCCTCCTGCATTCGGTAGTTATTTCTCCGATAAGGAATTCGCGTTTTCTTTCGCAGCCTTTTATCAATCATAAGTGTAAGAAGAAAAATAATAAGAATGATAATTGCTGTGGTCAATACAATTGCTCCTTTCAATACTGTTTCACATTATACATATATCCCCTTAACCGTATGAAAGGTCAACATAACAGCTTATTTATTTTCTGAAGGGAGATTTTCCGATGAGTATCCGGCAAATCATGATTCTCAGTGCGCTCATTATATCGATCGCCGGCATTTTCGGCATGAATTATTTTGAAAAGGAAGTACTCCCCGTCATGATACTGCTCGCGGTCGTAGCTGTAATAGGATCAGGCTCGCTTACAGCCGATGTTATTAAAATGAGGCGGCTGCGGAAAAATTGATGATTCCGCTGTTGCTGTTAATTCCGGTCGTGCTTGTATCCATCGCGCTTAATGCAGTGCTTGAGCCGAGGAACTGGAAAATGCATGCGCTGTATACGCTTGGATATGTGCTTATTACGGGCGTAGTGTCTCTGATAAGCGCAGCCATTTCGGGGTGGCGGGACGGAGCATTTGAAGCAGGGGACGTAATTTACACATTTACCACGATTACTTTTTGTATGACGGTCGGCCTTGGCGGCTATTCTTTGTTTCGGCCATATTTGTAGTGGCCGGCCTGTTATGACAAACGAAAAGCTCGTATCAAAAACGGCAGCATCACGGCAAATATTCCAGCTATCAGGCTCATTATTAACAGGTGGGGCGGCTCAGAGCCGTTGATATTTACGACAAAGGATGCGTTTAAACCGATAAACATGACCAGCATATAGTTTTTTGTCGTATTCAAAAGAAGAATGCTGTTGCGGTATTGAGCATGGATATTGCCACTGTGAATTTTTCTCGGGTAATTATGTATATGTGGCACCCGTTCCAACAGGGACATGAACACCCATAATACGAAAGCGATAGCTGTCAGAAGCCAAATGGCCGCTTTGTTGCCATATTCATTTACTTCCCCGTTCATACTGAAATGAACGGGAACTTCCTCCGGAAATGTATTGTACATAAAAGCAAAATAGACGATTCCCGTAAGAAATAACACGACCCCCGCAGCATCCAGCCAGAAGCAAACCTTTGGCCGCGAAACGCGACCCCTTTCTATCGGCGTGTTTACTGAGTTCATATTAAAAAACACCCCATTTAATTTCCTTTTACTTCCTATTTTAGCAAATATATTTTTAAAAAGCAGTTGAAGGTGTAGGGGTTAGCTGCAGCCCTGGCTGTAAAAAATTAAAAAATATCTATAATTATGTGTGATTTAGAAGCACAAAAAGCATTTTATAATAAAAATTTGTTTGAAATATTAATAGTTCGGAAAAGATATGTGTATGAGCATGGATAGGTTAAACAGAACTATCGATTCAGCGAACTAACATCCGTAGCTGAGTGAACCATCAAAGGAGATGATGATATGGCAGATGAAAACAAGAACAGCAAGGAAAATAAGGGATACGGCTGGGCAGCCACAGGCAGCCTGGTCGGCGGCACGCTTCCGCTTATTACACGTAAAATCACAAAAAGCCTGACGCCGGACGGCGATGATAAGGGCAAGAAAAAGGATAAAAAGAAAAAATCGAAAAAACCACGCTACATTTTAAACAAAAAGAAAAGCACGCCGAAGAAGCTGGCTAAAAAGAAAAAGAAACTCAAGAAAAAGGCGAAGGGCAAGCTGCCGAAAAAGCTGAAAAAGTAACAGTAGTGTAACCCCCTCCAGTTTTCTGGAGGTTTTTTTTAGAAATTTTATAGAAAAAGTTTTAAAGCCGAAATGAACGTTTATAATAGATAATGAATTAAGCTGGGCGTTCGCAAAGAAGATCTCCGTGTCGAATATGAAGCGCTGGTGCCCCGGGAAGCGCAAAACGGAACATTGCCCATGACGACTGCGGGCACCGGGAACGCAGGCTACGGTGAATTGCGCCGGCACACAGCGCTTGAACATATAAACGGCGTGTTAAAGCTGAGGCTCCCAAAAGAGAAAAAACGATCTGTGAATAAAAAACAAATCGATATTTAATAGAAATATTACAGTCAGACTGTAAAAATGCTTTTTTGTACTTGAATGTGCGGGAGATACTGATATCACCGCATTGAACGCCTGGAATCAAGAGGAAGTACCTGCCTGCATTTTGAAGGTGGTAATCTGATTGTAATATTTAATGACAAATTCTGGTGGATAAAACACTGTTTATATTGTTTTAAAGCTTTGAAGCAGGCCATTAGGCCTGCTTTTTTTACATGAAAAGAAAGTTTATTAAGAGGAGGTTACAACTAAATTAATGCTGTTGATATTTTCAACCCCCCACGTCATAATCGGTAGCGTTGTGTTAAAGAGAAAGCACATAAGTAATTCAGCAATCAACTACATTAAACAATCAACCTATCTAAGCATTAGTGACGTAAAGGTAAGTAATCATATAGGCAAACAGTTCATTGGGCATCGTCATTAGGACGAAAAAAATATCTTTACCTCGGAGGTTGAATCAATATGATGAAAAAAACATTATTTGGAACAGCAATTACAGCAGGCGTAGTATTTGGAGCACCACAGGCAGCGGACGCATCGATCAGCGACCACGGCCAAATGGAAAGAGGAGACGTTAACTCTTCTGTTGCGGAGCTTCAGGACACGCTGAAAGAAAAAGGCTATTTCCACGGCTATACTGGTTCCACTTTTGGACCAAGAACAGAAAGTGCTGTTAAAGAATTTCAGGCTGACAACGGCATTTCTTCTTCTGCAGGCGACTACTTCGGCGTAGCTGGCCCGGAAACACAGGCAGCTCTCGGTGGATCCAGCTCTTCTGATTCTTCTGATGAAGAAGTAGCAGGCGCGTCGACTTCCGAGTCCTCCGACAGCACTAGCGGCGGCGACACCATGACCATGGAAGCTACCGCATACACCGCTGATTGTGCAGGCTGCAGCGGTATCACGGCGACAGGCGTTAACCTGAACAACGACCGTGACGCTAACGTCATCGCCGTAGACCCGGACGTGATCCCACTCGGTTCCACAGTAGAAGTGGAAGGCATGGGCACGTACGAAGCAGCTGATACCGGCGGCGCCATTAACGGCAACCGTATCGACGTTCACGTACCAACCAACTCCGAAGCACTTTCCTTCGGCCGTCAGAACGTTGAAGTAACAGTAGTCGACTAATCAACAGCACCTAACAAAAATCCTCTCCAGAGCTGGAGGGGATTTTTTTATATTGCCGGAGTTCGATAGGTTTGTATGATAGGAAATTTCTGTTAACGAAAGTATAATATTTTATACTACAAATATTATACTGGAGGTACTAATGTGAGTGAGTTGTGTAAAATCATGTGCGTTGTCGGCACCCGGCCGGAGGTTATAAAAATGGCCCCGCTGGTACATAAAATTTCACAAAGCAGCCAATTTGAATTGTGCCTGGTAACGACCGGTCAGCATAAAGAAATGGTCGGACAGGCGATGGAATTGTTCCAGCTGAAGGCGGATGTTGATCTAAAGGTAATGAAAGCAGGGCAGACGCTCACAAGCATCACGTCCAGAGTATTGGAGCGGCTGGAGCCGGTCATGCAGGCCGAACAGCCTTCTGTTGTGCTGGTGCACGGGGACACCACGACGACATTGGCTGCCAGTCTGGCAGCCTTTTATCAAAAAGTGGATATTGGCCATGTGGAGGCCGGGCTGCGAACATATGATAAATACGCACCGTACCCGGAGGAAATGAACCGTCAGCTGGTATCGCGATTAGCAGATTGGCACTTTGCGCCGACGGAACTGGCCAGACAGAATTTACTGGCGGAAAATATTGACGCTAAAAGCATTCAGGTGACCGGCAACACAGCAATTGACTGCCTGAATCTGACGCTGAAACAGCACTACAGCCATGAGCTGCTGGAGCGGATGAACGGGCATGAATTTATACTGGTTACCGTACACCGCAGAGAAAACCTGGGTGTTAATATGGAACATATTTTCTCAGCCCTGCTGGATATTCTCGATTACTTTCCGAATATTCATATACTGTTTCCGGTTCATAAAAATCCTGTCGTTCGTGAGCTGGCTGAACAAATGCTTCAAAATCATCCGCGAATTCATTTATCCGAGCCGTTAAACACGGTGGACTTTCATAACATTGCATATCGTTCGTTACTTATTCTCACAGATTCCGGGGGTGTGCAGGAAGAGGCGCCGTCTTTGCATAAGCCGGTGCTTGTACTCAGAAACCAGACCGAACGTCCGGAAGGCGTGGACGCAGGAGTGCTAAAGCTTGTGGGAACGGATCGCGAAACAATTGTCCAAAGCGTGACGGCGCTTTTAACCGATGAGCGAAGCTATCAGCAGATGGCATCCGGCATCAATCCGTATGGAGACGGCCAAGCTGCAGAACGAATCATCCGCGTGCTGGAGGAGCACTACGCTTCCGCGCAGGCTGCAGGGAGAGAATAATATGCGGATTATTCAGTCGATGGTGCTTTTGTCCGGTCTTATGGCTCTGGCCATGCTGGCGCTGATATGGTTCAGCGGGCCGGTGCTTAGCTTGATGGTGACGGCTGTGATCGGCCTGCTGCTGGCAATAGTCATTTTGCTTCCGACACGGTTGATTTTTCCGGCGGCTCTCGTGTCCGTGCTCGTGTATGGATTTTTTCTTACAGGGTGGAGCATGTTTTTTGCTTCAGCGCCTCCCCAGGAGGAATTAATTCTTCATCATATTCTCTTCAGCATCTTTGTAATTTCGTTTTGGCTGTTCTTTGTTTCGGTGAAAACAGCTGTAGAGGAAAACAATACGCTGCGCCAAAAAGTGAGGGAGCTCGAAAAATATCAGGGAGAGCTGATGATGCTGTCAAACAGCGAATTTAACAATCAGGCGGAATTGTTTTTAACAGGTATGCGGCGGCGCCGTGAACAGGGATTTCTCGTGGAGGTCATGCTGCGGAATTCTTCCTATACGCAGGAAGCGCTCCAGGAGGTCATGAGCAGCGTGTTAATTGATTCGATCCGGAGCCAGTTTGACCTGGTAACCAATAACGGGGACCGAAGCTTCACGATGTTTTTGCAGAACACGGATGAGAAGGGGCTTGGCATTGTGCTCGAGCGTATTAACGAAAACTGCAGGGAAAGGGTATCGATGATAGAACCGCCGTATGAGCTGCACTATGCCGAAGTACAGAATTACAGTCTGGAAGCAACGCGGGAGTATTTACAGCAGCAGAGGACGGGGGCCTGAAATGACGATATTTTTTATATGTGTGATGAGCTTTTTCTGGGCGCTTTTGCTGTATTATTCCTGGCTTGCGGTAGGCGGGGTTATTCATAGGCGGCGGCTGTACCCCTATAACGAACTGAATCACTACCCTTCCGTGTCGATATTTATTCCGGCACATAATGAAGGGGTGGTCATGAAGGAAACGCTGCAGGCGATGAATGCGCTGGACTATCCGGGGGAGCTTCGTGTCTTTCTGCTCGATGACAATTCATCTGATGAAACGGAAGCGATCGGACTGGCCTTCAGCCGGATGTTTTCCCGAATTCATTACATTCAGGTGCCGCCCGGGGAGCCAAAGGGAAAATCCCGGGTGCTGAATTACGGCCTGAGCTTTATCGATACGAAATATTTTCTGGTTTATGATGCCGACAACCAGCCGGAGCCCGGCGCTGTTAAACAGCTGGTGGAAGCTGCGGAACAAACCGACAGGGCGGTAGGGGCGGTAGGCTACGTGAAAACGATCAATGCCAGAAAAAATTTACTGACGCGCATGATCGCCCTTGAGTTTCAGGTGTTTCAGCTGTTGATGCAGAGCGGCCGCTGGTACTGGTGGAAGATGGGGTCGCTGGCTGGCACGAATATGCTGCTCGAGGTGGAGGCGATGCAGGAGCTTGGCGGCTACGATGAATACGCTCTGGCAGAGGATGCGGAGTTAACGATCCGGGTGGCGGCGAAGGGATGGAGGCTGCCGGTCGTGCCGGAAGCTAAAACATGGGAACAGGAGCCTGAGACGATCTCGATTTTTCTGCGTCAGCGCACGCGCTGGCTGATTGGCAACATTTATCTGCTGGAAAAATCGTTCAAGGATTTTTCCTTCTGGAACAGAACAACCATGCTGCACTCGGTTCAGCATATTACCACTTACCTGTTTTTTGTGGTTCTGTTGTTTTTGTCCAATATTTTATTTGTGCTCAGTCTTTTCGATGTGTTTACTACGGCGATTACCGTTCCGCTTTTGATGATCTGGTTTATGAGCTACATAGTTTACACGAGCCAGATCTTCAGTGCCCAGGTGCTGGAGCGGGATGTAACGACCAGGCAGGTCGCCGTGGGAAGCGTTATGTATTTCACCTATGCCCAGCTGTTTTTGATTTTACTCGCTAAAAGCCTTTACGCCTATACCGGAAGCCGTCTGCGCCGGAAGGTCATTAAATGGGACAAAACGGAGCGATTTAAAGGCGGGAGCTCGTGACACGAAAACAATTAATTATAGGAATAGTCAGTATTGTGATCGCCGCAGCTGTGTTTGTTTTCATCAACGCATACAGCCAGACTGATCCGGTGGTAGATACGGTGGAGAAGGAGTACCGGGGCGACCATGGCTTAATTCAAAATTATCCCGGGGCCGCTGGAGAGGCAGAATATTTATCGGAAGCTGAAGGCCTGTATTTGGAGTATCTGCTGCTGACCGGCCGAAAAGAGCTTTTTCGGGACGAAGTGGAACGGCTGGAGCCGCTTCTGCAGAAGGTTCCGTCCGGGAAGCTGGTCCAGTGGAAGGAAGGCAGCAATACTTCCACCAATGCACTGATTGATGATATCCGTATTGCCTCAGCGCTTGACCGGGCCGGCGCCCAGTTTAATGACCACAGCTATACCGAGCTGTCCAAATCTATTCAGGACGGCCTGAGGGCCAACAATTTTGTGGAAGGAAGCTGGAGGGACTATTACGACTGGCAGCAGGACGAGGCATCGCCGGAAATTCATTTCAGCTATTTTTCCAGTGAAAAATGGAAGCAGTTTGGCTGGTCGCAGAAGGAACTGCAGATCATTCAACGTGCAAAGGATAGCGGCAGCGTGTTTTATCTGGAGTCATATAATGCTGTAAAGCGGCAGCCGGAGGCGTACAATCTCCAGGAGGTTAATATGATTGACCAGGTGCTGATTATGCAGCAGATGAACACGGAAGCCCCGGAAACGGAGGCACTGGCGCAGTGGATTGATAAGAAATACGAAGAAGAAGGCAAAATTTACGGCCGTTACCACCGGACCTCAGAAAAAGCGTCCGTGAATTATGAAGCAGCAAGCGTTTACGCCCTGCTTTTGATCCAGGAGATTGATGATGGAAATATCCAGGAGGCAGAGAAATGGGCGGAGCCGCTGAGGGGGCTGCACGAGGCCGCAGACCCTTCAGAGGACACCCACTTTTTTGATTACATGCTGGCAGCCATTGCGCTCGAACGGCTGGAGCAGGCGAAAAACAGCTGATGAGAAAAAATATTGAACTACCCCTGACGGATGCTGCTCCGTCGGGGGTTTTTTATGGCCGGTAATTCTTGTTGTATAGAAGCACGAAAATTTTTAGAAGGGCATATTTCTCCAGGCTGTCGTGACTTCGTGCCAGCATATGTTATTATGTCTTTGCGATATTCAAAATAATGGAAATGATGGAACGCTGAAACGTGTGCTTTAATATACAAAGGAGGTCCTTGGTGTGAAATTTTCACGAAAAAGAAGGGAGCGGAGAGCAAATACTCCTGATTGGGTGACATTTTTAATTGAGGCAGCGGATATTATCATCATCGGTCTACGGTACATGGTGAAATCAATATTTCACTTGTAAAGCATGTGTATACTGAAACGAAAGTTTTGCCGGGAAAAATAATTAACCGGTAAGGCGATCGTTTTTGGTCGGGAATGATAACATTAAGCTATGCAACGATGAGGAGGCAGAGATAATGCCTGATTTTTTTCCCTTTATCGCTCTCTCTATTCCTGTAGTCCGATTGATTCTATTGGCAGTTATCGTGCCAAAAAATGCAAGGCTTTTGAGGGAAACAAGAGGCGGCTTATGGTCCAATATTTTTTTAGGAGTCGTTATTTTCGGAATAGCGGCTGTTGTTTTCACCACCCCGCTTCCGCTTGAAAAATATTTTATTGCAATTACTTTACCCTCTGTATGCTTTATAATCGGGTTGCAGGGGTTTTTAGAGTGGTTCTTTGCAAAACAATCCAAAGAGTATATCGTAACGATAGTCTTGGGGGTTTATACAATTGCAGCGCTGCTTATCACTAGCTTCATAATTGGATAAAAGTTTGATTGAAAACAAAAATCCTGACAGAATTTACATGCAGATATTAAAATCGCTACGCCGGAGGGAAAAAATGATACATATCGAACAGGCCGGGCCGTCGCACGTTTCCGGCATTATTTCTGTCTGTACGGCAGCTACGTGGACTACGTACCGTGGGCTTTGCAGTGATGATTACCTCGAGCGGGTGTGCCGGGAGTTTTATAATGTTCCGAGAGTACTCGATGAGGTGAAGCATACAAGCCTCGACTGGGGCGGATACTTTGCAGCGATGGAAAATGAAACAGTAATAGGAGCTGCGGGCGGTGGTATGACAGGGGAAAAGGAATCCGAGCTGTACGTGCTGTATCTGGATCCGGCACGCCGAAACGAAGGGATCGGCACGATGCTGCTCGGTGCGGTGACGAGCCAGCAGCAGAGCTGGGGTTCGTCAGAGCAGTGGGCGTCTGTCCAGAAGGGCAACCAGCTGGCGATTCCTTTCTATGAAGCGAAAGGCTTTACGTACGAAGGAGAGCGCATCGGGTATGCGAACACGGAAGACGAGGATTATGTATCACTCCGGTACAGGCGCGCCATTTAAATAGAAGAAAAACAGCTGCGAACCGGGCAGCCCGAGGAGGAAGACAATGCTTATCATGCTCATGGTGCTGGGCTTGGCCGGTATGTTAACAGCGGTCAGCTTTATTCCAAGCAGCCGGTTAAGGAGGATTGCCGCCTTCAGCAGCTACGCGTTGTTTCTCGCAGCGTTCGCTGTTTTAACATTGGGATAGCTGCGCCAAAATGGAACAAGGCCAGTCGTTTTGTTGTACTACATGTAACTGTTTTGGTTATAATTAACAATAGAAATGGAGGAATGACAAATGAAAGCACTAGTAACCGGAGCAACAGGCAAATTAGGATCTCAGGTCATGGAGTCGCTTCTGAAAAAAATGCCGGCCGACCAGCTGGCCGTGAGCGTCCGGAACCCGGACAAGGCAAACGATCTGAAGGAAGCGGGTGTGGAGGTGCGCCGCGGCGATTTTGACGAACCGGACAGTCTGGACGAGGCGTTTGCCGGCGTGGACCGCCTGCTGATTATTTCAACCGACGGGGACAATGACACAAGAATCCGCCAGCATACAAACGCGGTGGAGGCAGCGGCCCGGGCGGGTGTTTCCTTTATCGCCTACACCAGCATCGGCCATGCAGAAAGCAGCACGATGTTTCTGGCTCCGCCGCATCGAGCCGCCGAAAATGCGATCATTGAAACCGGCATACCATATGCATTTCTGCGCAACAACTGGTACCTCGAAAACGAAGTGCCGGGCATTCAGGGAGCCATGAACGATGCGCCGTGGATTACTGCCGCTGGAACCGGCCGGGTCGGATGGGCACTGCAGCTCGATTACGCGGAAGCAGCGGCCGCCGCCCTCGCAGGAGAGGGAACACAGCAGTCGGTCTATGAGCTTTCCGGCCGCCCGTACACCCAGGACGAACTTGTAAGCGTGCTTGGAGACGTGCTTGGAAAAGAGATTCCGGTGCAGCACGTGGACGACGATGAATATGCGACAATTATGAAGGAAGCCGGCATGCCGGAGGCCGTGGTACCGATGCTTGTAAGCATTCAGCAGGGCATCCGCAGCGGCTCCCTCGACATTGAAAGCAATGATTTTGAAAAGCTGCTCGGCCGTCCAGCCACACCGATGCATGACGCGCTTGAACATCTCGTGCGGACAATTCCGGACGAATCGTAATTACCACAACGCCTTAAGCGGTGCGCTTTTGAAGCGCGGGAGCTGATCGCAGCCTCCCGCGTTTTTTCGTGAGCAGGGAAAATGCTACGCATCCGCCGATGACAATCGCACTGCCGGCCGCCTGCGGCCAGGTGAGGTGTTCCCCGAAAAGCACAAAGGCCAGCAGAGCGGTAAACAGCGGATTAAAGTTTAAAAACAGCCCGGAGGTTGTCGCTCCCAGGTGCTTCACGCCGATCCCCCAGAGCACCATGCAGACGATTGTTGCGATGATGCTAAGAAACAGCATTGATCCGATAAATGTGGCATCGATCTGGTGCACGGGTATTCGAAAGCCGTTGACCGGAAGCAGCAGAAGTACACCGAACAGGCCGGAATAACAGACGGACATCATTGGGGATACCATGGTGGTGGCCCAGCGGCTGCAGATCGAATAGAGGCCGAAGACAAGCACCGCCAAAAGCATCCACCCATCGCCGGAGGCAAACGAGAAGCCTGCCAGGCTGCCGCCGGTCACGACGAGCAATACGCCGGCGGTGGAGATGAGCATGGCTGTGATCTGTGCGCCGCGCAGCCGTTCACGAAGAAGAAGCGCTGAAAACAGGGCGATCGATAGCGTATTCATCGTCGAGATAATGCTCACGTTCGTAGCGCTCGACGACGTGAGCGCGGTAAACTGCAGAATATTAAACAGGGCAACGCCTGTGATTCCCATCAGAAAGAGCGGCATGATCGCTTTTCTGTCGGGAAGCAGGCGTTTTTCTGTGACCTGGATGATAGGCAGGAGGCAGAGTACAGCGATGCCGTAGCGCAGAATCGTCAGCGTCACAGGGGAAGCGTATGCGGTCAGGCCCTCCCCGACGATGAAATTGCTTCCCCAGCACAGGCTTGCGAGCAGCAGCAGTCCGATGTATTTCATGTGTTTTCCCTCCCGTCGTGTTGTACGGAATAAATGTATCATGTAAAATAATTATATAAAATAATATTCTCTATAATCCCATTAATTCAAAATATTATTCTTTAAGTGAAATTAAAACAGAATTTACTTTTGTTCAGGGTGAAAAATGCGCGTTGCGAACGAATATTATTCGGGAGGGAAATGCATGCTTGATGACGTAGACATACATATTCTCGATTTACTGCAGACGGAAACGAGGCTCAGCAACCTGGAGCTGTCGCAGCGGGTGAATCTCTCCGCGCCGGCTACCCATGCCCGGGTGAAACGGCTCGAACAGGAGGGCTATATTGATTCCTATACGGCGATCCTGAATCAGGAAAAGCTCGGGTATGACCTGCTGTGCACGGTATTTATGAGCACGAGCATTCACCAGACGCAGGAGTTAAATGAGCTCGAACGCCATTTGTCGGAGATGCCGGAGGTTATGGAGTGCTACTGCATGACCGGGTCGTTTGATTATATGCTGAAAACGATTCACCGCAGCCGTAAGGAGCTGGAGGCATTTATCCGGGAGCTGAATCAGCTCGGCGTCTCCCAGCTGCAGACGAGCATCGTGCTCCGTGAGGTCAAGGCTTCAACAGTGCTGCCGCTATGGAAGTAGCGCGTCGGAGACAGCTGAAGCGCTGCATCCGTAGAGAGCACTTCGTATAACGGGGGAACAGGGAGGGAGAGCATAATGATACCCGATGGTTTTCAGGAATATGATCCGGTGAAATACGCTTCAACAATTCGGCCAATTCAAAAGGGTTTTTCCGGGAACGGGAAATTTATTCTAGACGATACATATGTGCTGAAGACTTTTCCCGTCGCCGAGCTTGAGGAACGAATGCATGTGTTCCATGTGCTAAACAGGCTTGAAGAGTATTCACGGCGCATTCCCCGTGCGATAGATATCGGAAAGCGGAGGTCAGACGGGGGAGATGAACAGGCGTTTATGCTGATGACATATCTGCCGGGAGACGATGCAGAAGCAGTGCTTTCCTCTCTTTCTCAAAAGCATCAATACGAAGCGGGAGTTGATGCTTCTAAAGAGCTGGCCAGGCTGCATGAGCTTGAAGCACCTCCTGCTTATCCGGACTGGAAAACAGTAAAAACAAAAAAGATCGACCGGTACTTCGGGCAGCTGAACAACACCGGGGTGGATGAGGAAACGGTGCATCTGCTGCAAACTTATATTAAAAAGAACGAGTATTTAATGGCAGGCCGCCCAAACAGGTTTCAGCACGATGATTTTCATCCGTCCAATCTATTGATAGCAGAGGAACGCTTCCAGGGAATTATAGATTTCGACCGGATGGATTGGGGAGACCCGGTGCACGACCTGCAGAAAACCGGGTTTTTCACAAAAAACGTGAGTCGGGCGTTCAGCAGGGGATGTATCGATGGCTATCTGGAGGCCACAGATTTTGACGAGGGTCTTTTCTGGAGGCTGTATGCATTGTATTCAGCCGTTCATATCGTATCAGCGATAGCATGGGCATACCGGGAAAGCAATGTACAATACCAGAAGCTGCTCAGGTACAGTAAAGAAGCTATTTGGGATCACGATTATTTTAATAAAAGTATACCGGAATGGTATTGGAAATAGAGACTGTGAAGTGCCCGCTGTAATTTTTCTTTTCAAATCCATCAACACCACGGAGGACATGCCGATGCATACCGAGGATTTTATCAGCATTTTGATTCACCAGACCGATTTGAAATTAACCAGCTTTATTAAAGAAGAGCTGCGGATGTTTAACCTTACCCCGGAGCAGAACCTTATTATGATGCTGCTGTGGGAGGAAGACGGCCGAACCCAGAATGATATTGCCCGGAGGCTGCAGAAGGATAAAACCAATATCGCCCGGATGGCTGCCCAGCTTGAAAACAAGCAGTTTGTGCGGCGTGCGGCAGGGACTGAAGACCAGCGGGCGATGCAGCTGTTTGTGACAGACGAAGGCAGGCAGCTGCAGGAAAAGGTGCGTCCGGCAGCCGAGCGGTTCAACGCTGCCGTGACAAGGGGGATCAGCACCGAAGAGCTCACAGCGCTTGAACAGACGCTCGCCAAAATAAATAGAAATGTTTCCGAGAATGTCCGGGAGGAGTGAAGACCCTCTGAGTAGATTCGTTGCAGCGCCTGAAAAAATATGTTGTACTGAAGCTGTATATTAGATGAAGGAAATATATTTTTGGAGAAATAGTTGCTACGCATACTAAAATGAAAAGTGAGGGATTATCCATGGAACATCAACAGGAGTTGCTTCAGCGCCGTATCCGCGATAAATGGACGGTACAGTACGAGGAGTTCGGTTTTCCGTCCATTCAAAAGGGCTGGGTGCTGCCGGTCGACCGCTGGAAGGATTTCGATCCGTTTATTTTAATGGCCGAGGACTGGTTCAAAAAGGGTACCTTCCCGGACCATCCGCACCGGGGCTTTCAAACCGTGACGTATGTGGTGGACGGACGGCTTGAGCACATTGACAACGGCGGCGGCCGCGATATTCTCGAGCCCGGCGACGTGCAGTATATGAACGCCGGCTGGGCGGCCCGCCACGCCGAAGATGGGGTGGAAAATGACATCGCCCACACGCTGCAGCTGTGGCTGAACCTGCCGAAGGACCAGCGAAACACCGATACTATCTATCAGAACGTTTACGGGGAAGAAGCACCGACCGTCCAGATCGAAGGCGGGTATTTAAAGGTATTTTCCGGAACCATTGCCGGGAAAGAGGGACCACTGAACTCGCTCGTCCCGATCACGCTGACCGAAATTAATTTATCGGAGGGCGCCGAATACGTGCATCATCTGCCGGAGAATCACAATGCCTTTTTATACACGCTCGCCGGGGGTGCTGATGTGGCCGATGGGACCGTCAATAAGCACGACGTCGCGACGCTCACCTTTGAGGAGGACGGGGACCCGGAGGCACTCTCCACACTACACATTAAAGCCCACAAGCGCCGGACCCGGCTGCTCGTGTATTCCGGAGAGCCGATCCGTGAAGAGATCGTACCGTACGGCCCGTTTGTGATGAGCAGTATGCAAGAAATCAGGCAGGCGTACCGGGACTTTCACCAGGGAAAATTCGGACCGCCCGCAGAATAAGGCAGGCCGTCATCTAATATGAAGGAGATGAAGCAGAGTGGATGTACTCACAGCAATTCATTCACGCCGCAGTAACGGGCTTGTGGACGACACTGAAGTGCCGGAGGATGTCATTTCTCAGGTGCTTGAAGCCGGCACCTGGGCACCGTCGCATCACAAAACAGAGCCGTGGCGGTATTTCGTCATGACCGGCGACGGGCGCAGGCGGCTCGGGGAAGCGATGGCGGCCATTGCCGCCGAAGAAATGACCCCGGAGGAACAGGTGGAAAAGCAGAAAAATCTTGATAAACAAAAGGAGAAGCCAATGCGGGCGCCGGTTGTAATCGCCGTGGCGGCGGAGCCATCCGAGGAAGAGCGGGTGGAGACACTCGAGGAATACGGAGCAGTCTACGCGTCGATTCAAAACATGCTGCTGGCCGCGCATGCGCTTGGACTGGCGGCTTTCTGGCGCACCGGATCGCACTGCTATCATCCGAAAATGAACGAGCAGTTCGGTCTCGGGGAGCAGGGCAAAGTGCTTGGATTGATTTATATCGGCTACCCGATGCGGGAGATGAAGGAAGGCAGAAGGAGACCGGTGGAGCAGGTAACCACCTGGATTACCGAAGCGTAGATGTTAAAAAAACCAGGCAGCGGGGGCGGATCCGCTGCCTGGTTTTGGCTATTTTTCATCATGTTTTTTATTCAGCTGCTGGCGCAGGTTCAAACGCTGCTGCAGGTATTCCCGCAGGGAAATTTCTTTTTGGGTCCATTGCTGCTTTAAAGCATGAAGCTGGTTTAAAAGATGATGTTTATTCATACGATCCTCCTGCAATCTATTTCTAATACTTCATACCCGACTGGAAACTGGTTGAAACCTCAAATTGCATGTGAAAATGAACGAAAATTGTAAAAATTGGACATTTTAGTTTGAGTATCCAACGCGGTTGGGAATATAATAAATAGATACAAGCCAATATGGCGGAAATGTCAGGAATCCATAAGCCTGCAGCATAAGCCAAAAAGCACTGGAAAAGGGAGACCTTTGTGCTTTTTGGCTTTTATTATAAAATAATAAGAAGGTGAAATGGAATGAAACAATATACTCATATCCTGGCCGCGCTTGACGTTCTAAATAACCCGAGTGTCGATGCCTTTGACGAAGCCTGCCGCGTCGCCGCCAAACACGGAGCCGATTTAACGCTCGCCTACGTGTTTCATTATAACGAATATTCGTCGCTTGGATGGATGGATCCGATCGGTATCAAACGCCTGTATGCAGAAGCCGAATACCAGCTCGAAGCGTACCGGAAAAACGCTAAAGAAAAAGGTGTATCTAAAGTAAAAGCCGTTCTGGACAACGGGGTTCCCAAAAAACGCCTGGTGAACCAATTATGTGAACGGCTGGAACCAGATCTTATCGTTGTCGGCCAGTCCGGAGGTAATGTACTCGAGCAGGCCATGCAGGGTAACACTGTTACCAAAAAGGTACAAAAGCATGCGCCGTGTGATGTACATGTCGTCGACCCGGCCATTGCTTCGATCCAGCGGGCCCATACCGCACCGCTCCAATAATTCAAAAACACTCCGGCCGATTTTAACAATCAGCCGGAGCGTTTTACGTGCAGTTATAAAGTGTAATGATTTTTATCGTCCCATTTTTGCTTAATCACGGGAAGGTCACTGAGGGTAGTGATGATAAGTTCTTCATTCCGAAACGCGTTTAAACTGTCGAGCAACTCATCCTCCGAACAAAAATAAACGGGCTCCTGGCTGCCGAACCGTGAACGGATATCGGCGGCTGTTCCTATGTATACCTGGTTTTTGGGGCGTTGAAGTACGTATGCAAAATGGTCGATGACAATGACCTCCTTTGAAGAAACTTATACTAAGAATAGCATGATAGAGGTAAAACAGAAAGCAGAATGCCTGAAATTAGAATCAGGCCGGAGTATACATCATAAATTGAGCCTGATTCTGGTTGAATTGCCCAAAGCCTTACGCTTTACCTGGCCTTGGGGAAATAAAGCAGAAAATGCCTAAAAGAAGGGCAGAAACGGCTATGGCCCAATACATAAACAGAATACTGACGAGAGTAAGAGTGCCAAACCAGAGTTGAAAAAAACGGCGTTCATTCATAGCTTCACTCCTTGGATAAAAGTAGATTCACAAGCTGCAGGGGCGCTGATACAGTCTCCGGGTGGCTTCTTTTCCCGTCGGGGTCTGGGCAAGCCCTCCCTCAGCGGTTTCTTTCAGGCTGCCGGGCATGTCGCGCCCGATGGTGTGCATTGTCTGAATCACTTCATCACACGGAATACGGCTGGTAATGCCGGCCAATGCCATGTCGGCTGCCGAAAAGGCGATGGACGTACCGATGACGTTTCTTTTCACGCACGGCACTTCAACGAGTCCCGCGACCGGGTCACACACGAGACCAAGAAGCGACTTCATCGCCATCGCTGTCGCGTGGGCCGACTGCTCCGGCGTGCCCTGCTGCAGCTCCGTGATCGTTCCAGCAGCCATCGCCGTCGCTGAGCCGATTTCTGCCTGGCAGCCGCCGGCGGCTCCGGAAATAAAGGCATGGTTCGCAAAAACGTAGCCGATGGCGCTTGCTGCGAACAGCCCCATGGTGAGAGTATCATCATCGAGGCCACGGTTATCCTGGAGTGAGACGAGCACGCCCGGCAGAATACCGGCGGATCCGGCTGTAGGCGTCGCTACAATGAGCCCCATTTTGGCGTTGCTCTCGGAGGTCGCCATGGCAGCCGTCATCGCTGTGCTGATGACCGGCCCGGATAACGGGGCGATGCTTTGGCTATACTGGCGCATCCGATAGGCATCTCCGCCCGAGAGCCTGCTTTCTGTTTCCGTTAGATCGTCCAATCCGTCCCGGACGGCCTGCTTCATTACCTGCAGCCGCTCCTGCATAAGTCCGAAAATATGCCCGCGGGACGAGCCGGAGCGGTCCACTTCGCGGCGCAGCATCCACTCCCCAATGGAAACGTCTTGAGCCGTGCATTCCTGGACGATGCTTTGCATAGTATCCTTCATCTAAATGATGCCTCCTTTTTTGTGCGGGCGGTAATGGATAAAATATCCGCGCCCGTTCCCAGATTAATAGCTGTGGAATGCCCGTTGATTTCATAAATGTAGGCAACGCCGCCCCCGATGGAAGCGCCGGATGCATGGACGCGTTCCGCGCCGGATGAGGCCTGCAGATCCACAGTGTTCGGGTGGCAGCCGTCAGGGGTGTCCGGGCAGAACCGGAAGTCGTAACGAAGCCCCTTGTCCTTTGCCAGGGCATACGCACTCCGGACGTTGATGTCATGCGCGGATAACCCAAGCAGGCCGCCGAGTATGGCTTTATCCGAGCCGTGTCCCTGATAGGTGGAGGCGAGAGAGCCGTAGAACGTGATTGTCACATCGGTAACCTCCCCGAGCCACTCATGCACAAATTTCCCGATCGATACCACCCCGGCAGTATGAGAGCTAGAAGGGCCAACCATAATGGGGCCGATAATATCAAAGCAGCTGTCAAACTCCATAGCAATTCCTCCATATCTTAATTGAAAGCGATTACAAAAATGAAAAAAAGACAGAGAAGCGGCCTCATGCGCCGTTTCTCTGTCTGTGTGCCTGAAAGATTTCATTCTTTCACAAGAATTTTCTTCTTCGGCAGGTACGTATACCTTCTCCAGAGGTGCATCCTGTACTGGTCCTGGTACCTGAGAGTTTTTTCTTCCCGGCTGGTGGGAAGAATTGCTCCTTCGGTGCTGTAAAACAATCTACAGGCTCTCCCAATACGTTCATCTGCAAAACCATTATTTGTATTAACTTCAGTTTAAACATGCCCGTCAGAAAAGTAAACCTATTTTTTGACAGCTGGAACGAAAACGATATACTGGATGCAGCCTGACGATTTGTCATAATAAACCAATTCATTATCAGGCAGGAAAGGATAAGACGATGGATGCCCAAATCATTCTGCGCCCGGTCGAAGCGGAAGATGAAAAAGATATTAACATTCTCCGGCGCCAGCCCTCCGTCATGCATTATACGCTCGGGCTTCCTTCAGAACGAAGAGCCTCCAATCAGTCTTTTATCAAAGGGCTGACAGAAAACGATCATGTAATTGTGGCAGAGTACGACGGCCGTGTCGTCGGTATCGGCTTGGAGGTGCTTGGCGGCAGGCTGCACTACTACGGTACGGCCGCCATGGCGGTGCACGATGAGTTTCAGAACCAGGGCATCGGCAGCCGTCTGCTTGATTATCTGATTGATATTGCCGACAATTATTTAGGCTTACTCCGGCTGGAGCTGGGCGTGGTGGAAGGGAACATGCGCGCCGTACAGCTGTATAAAAGCCGTGGATTTGAAACAGAGGGCACGCTTCGCAAAGCCCATTTTGCTCGGGGCGCATTCTACAACGTGCTGGTGATGGGCCGGCTGAACACCGCGCTGCTCCCCAAAGACTGACTGCCTCGCTTAATAAAAGAGCATCCAGCAAATTATAATTTCCAAAAAATATTTTATTATGAAAAAATAGAAAAAAGCGTTTATGTTCATCAGGATGTCCGGAGAAAACGGGGTATCGGGGCAATGCTGTTGTAATGACAATCATGCGAGCGGGGGAAAACATAATGAAAAAGATCCTTTCTGCCGGAGCGGCCGGTATGCTCATTCTTTTAAGCGGTTGTTCGGTTCCTTCTTACTATACGGAGGAAGAGAAGGATGTGCCCGGAAATATAGAATCGGAATGGGGAGAGGAAGTGCAGCTGCCGTCCTTTAACGAGTCTTCCATTTCGAGGGCACAGATCAACGAAGATGATGAGGGGGAGCCCGAAGAGCTTGAAATTTGGTACAGCGACGAAGAGCAGGATGAACTGCTGCCTTATTTTCAGGATGCAGGCAACCGGCACCGGTATGAAGAGGACTACAGTACACGCCTGGTATACGGAATTTACAGCAACGACATTCACATTATTTTAGATTACGAAGAGGGTGACCAGATGGTCTACGGAGCTCATGACGAGGTGCTCAGTATTGGCGGGCGCCCGGTGGGACGGGACATTCAAAGCGGTCCGATGATTTATACGTTTCAGGCGAACGGGGGCACCTATGCCATTTCATACTCGGAGGAGGCGAGGGCGGACACCGACGTGCACCGCGAGCAGATTAAAGCCTTTTTACAGAACAGCGGGTAGATAGAAGCTGTGCGTGCACGGGAGCATTAACAAGGGCAGGAACCTCCGGGGACCTGCCTTTTTGGTGCCGTTAAATGACTAATTTTCTGGACGCGTGCCTTAGTCTGTTTTTACAAAAAGGTGCGGGGCGGGCTTTTCTTTTAAGCAGTTATGGTTCATGATTTATAGGAGAGAGATTGAACACTTTGTAAGTTCACGGAGAAAGAAGGAAGAGTCTATGCCTCGGAGAATAAAAAACTTACTGAGTATGCCGCAGGAGTACAACAGCCAGTCACTGAAAAAGGATGTGGCCGCAGGCTTTACGATTTTTATTATGATCGTGCCGCAGGGAATGGCCTACGCCGTGCTGGCCGGCCTCCCGCCGGTGATGGGACTGTATGCCTCGCTGCTTCCGCTCTTAATCTACGCGCTGTTCGGGGGATCGAAGCATCTGGCTATCGGGCCGGTGGCGATGGCGTCCATTCTTGTATTTTCCGGCGTATCGCTGTATGCCGAACCGGCAACGCCGGATTATGTGGCGCTTGTGCTGCTGCTTACGGTCATGGTTGGGGTCATGCAGGTGGCGCTCGGCCTGCTGAATGCCGCCGCGTTTGTGAAATTCATTTCGCCGAACGTGATCAGCGGCTTCACGTCAGCGGTGGCGATTGCGATAGGCATGAGCCAGCTCGGGCAGTTTATGGGCATCAGTGTAGGCAGCCAGACGCAGATTATACCGCTGCTCCGGGATGTGATCGTCCATCTGCCACAGCTACATATCCCGACCCTGCTCGTAGGAATCGCGAGTCTGCTGGTGCTGATCGGGGGCCGGAAAATAAAACGGAATCTGCCGGTTTCCCTTATTGTCGTCGTGCTGAGCATTGCGGCGGTGGGGCTTTTCCGTCTCGACAACCAGGGAGTGAGCGTCGTCGGGCAGGTGCCCCAGGGCCTTCCGGATTTTACCGTGCCGGGCTTTAACCTGGCGGATGTGCAGGTGCTGATTCCGACAGCGCTCACGATTGCGTTGATTGCCATGATGGAGACGCTTGCGATTACAAAAACGCTGAGTGATAAAAACGACGCCGGCGTCGATCTGAACAAAGAGATCCGGGCGATCGGGTATGCCAATATTGCCGGCCCGTTTTTCTCCTCCTATGCGGTGACCGGAAGCTTTTCAAGAAGTGCCGTCAGCTACCGCTCGGGAGCAGCATCCCAGGCGGCGATGATTATTACCGCTGCCGGGGTGCTTGTTACGCTCCTCTTTTTCACGTCGTTATTCTACTTTCTGCCGTACGCGGTGCTCGCAGCGATTATTCTCGTGTCGGTCACCGGGCTGATTAACATCCGCTCATTAAAGGACGCCTTCCGGGTGAAGCCGGAGGACGGCTGGGTATGGATCGTGACGTTTGCTGCGACCCTTCTTGTCGGCATCCAGTGGGGGCTTTTAATTGGAATCGGCTTTTCCATCCTGCTGCTGTTGCGCCACATTGCCCGCCCGAATATTGTGGAGATCGGCTATGAGGAGGATACGCACAGCTATCTGGACCTGCAGCGGTTCCCACACGCGAGGCGGGTGCCGGGGACGGTGCTCGTGCGGGCGGATACGCGCATTCATTTTTCGAACGTCGGCTATTTTGTGAAAATGGTGGAAAAAACGATTCAGGACCGCCGCAAAACAGAAGGCGGCGGGCTGAAGGCCGCGATTGATATGTCCGGGGTAAACGACATTGACACGACCGGCATCGGCGCTCTCGAGCAGATTATTGAAATGTACCGCCGGGACCCGGACGTGAAAGTATGGTTTGTCGAGCTGAAGGGCCCGGTCCGGGACCTGCTGCTTCGGGCCGGATGGGAGGAAAAATACGCGGAAGCGATCAGGTATCAGACTCTCGAAGGCTTTCTTGAACATGAGGGCAACGTTCCGTTTAAAACGCCTACAGAGCCGAAGCAGGATTCCTGGGATTACATGATTTAGCATGCGTATAGTAACGAACGAGGCCGGGCGGGAATTTCCCGCCGGCCTTTTCTGTATTTCCTAAGCATAAAAGCGTAACCCTTGAAAAGCTGCTGTGACAAGGTATATAGCTATATACCTTGAATTTAAAAAATTCGGAAAAATCGTTTAAACCGTTATTAACCCGGGTAAAAACGAATAGATTTCCTAAAGGAGGTAACAGCATTGAGTAAAGATCGCGACAACGAACGTGAACACGATGAAGAAAAAAACGACGACAAGCAATATAGGAATGAAGACGGCACGCTGACGACGAGACAGGGACATCCTGTCCGGGACAACCAGAACTCGAAAACCGTAGGCAATCGCGGGCCGACAACGCTTGAAAATTATGAGTTTCTCGAAAAGATCAGCCACTTTGACCGCGAACGTGTACCGGAGCGGGTTGTACACGCCCGCGGCGCAGGCGCTCACGGCTATTTTGAAGCGTATGGTTCCTTTGGCGATGAGCCGATTTCCAAATATACACGGGCGAAAATCTTCCAGGAGGAAGGAAAGCGAACCCCTGCATTTGTACGCTTTTCCACCGTTATCCACGGCGGGACTTCTCCGGAAACGCTCCGGGACCCGCGCGGATTTGCCGTAAAATTTTATACCGAGGACGGCAACTGGGACCTTGTAGGAAACAACCTGAAGGTATTTTTCATCCGGGACGCCATCAAATTTCCGGACGTTATTCACGCGCTGAAGCCGGACCCGGTAACGAACGTGCAGGACAGTGAACGGATCTTCGACTTTATGTCGCAGACACCGGAATCGATGCACATGCTGACGTTTTTATTCTCCCCGTGGGGCATTCCGGCCAATTACCGGCAGATGCAGGGCTCCGGAGTAAATACGTACAAATGGGTGAACGAAGACGGCGAAGCGGTGCTTGTGAAGTACCACTTTGAACCGGTTCAGGGCATCCGCAACCTGACCCAGGAGGAAGCGGACAGCATCCAGAGCAAAAACTTCAACCACGCCACCCAGGATCTGTACGAAGCCATTGAAGAAGGCAACTATCCGGAGTGGGAGCTTTGCGTGCAGGTGATGAGTGACGACGAGCACTTGGAGCTCGACTTTGACCCGCTTGATGATACGAAGCTGTGGCCGAAGGACCAGTTCCCGTGGATCCCGGTCGGCAAGCTCGTGCTTGACCGTAATCCAGAGGACTATTTCAACGAAGTCGAACAGGTGGCCTTTGGTACCGGCGTCCTTGTCGACGGCATGGATTTCTCCGATGATAAAATGCTGCAGGGCCGTACGTTCTCGTACTCCGATACGCAGCGGTACCGCGTCGGAGCCAACTATCTGCAGCTGCCGATCAACCAGGCGAAGAAAAAGGTCGCGACGAACCAGCGCGGCGGACAGATGTCGTATAAAGTCGATAACGACGAAGGACAGAATCCGCACGTAAACTACGAGCCTTCCACGATGAATAACCTGAAGGAAGCGGAGATGAGCGGCAAGCCTCACACTCCTTATACCGAAGGGGAAGTGAAAAAAGAAGCCATCGACCGCCAGAATCCTTACCGGCAGGCGGGGGAAACATTCCGCAAGTTTAAGGAATGGGAAAAAGACGAATTGATCAAAAACCTCGTCGACAACCTGATTCCATGTAAAAAGGAAATCCAGGAAGAAATGATTGCCCACTTTAAGAAGTGTGATGAAGAATACGGCCGCCGGGTCGAAGAAGGGCTGAAAAACAGCAGCTCCGATGACGGCGCAGACCAGGATTCCACCCACGGCGGGCCTGCAGGCGCCACGAAAACAGAAGAAGGCGTCCAACAGGCTGAAGAGCACGGCATCCCATCGGATCCTTATTAATAAAAGCACAGCCTGAAACAATAAAAGCTGAAGCTGGAGAGCGCTCTCCGGCTTCAGCTTTTTACTTGGTTTTCCTTACGTATTAAATGCATTGTGCAAGTGAAAGCATTGAGGCGTCTTTAAATCGTGGCCTAAATCATAGGAGGCCCATGGAGCCTTCAACAAACGGGCATCAGCAAGGAAGCATATCGCGGTGCCGTTTACTGCGAACGGATGAAGAGTCTGAAACAATTTGTCGATGCTGTCGAACATTTTTGCTTTTTGTCCCTGAAGATATGGTTCTAAGCTGGCCCGAGTTCCGACAAGCAGTTCTTTACCATAAAAAATATAACCAAACACGATGGAAGACATAAATAAATTACTCCTTTACATGAAACAAAAGAGGCTGCTTCTGCCCGGAAGACAGAAGCCACCGGAAAGCATTTTTCCTGAATCTAGCGTGTATAAAGCTTGTTCGGGCTGGCTGTGATAACTGAAGTTTAAAGAGAAGGGTAAATACCCATAACTGTATGGATACCCCTTTGTTCTAATAATTACTCATGCCAAAAGGCTTAATTTAATCTGTAGGTTATGCTCTAAGTAGTAATTGAGTAAACCGCTGAGTTTATTAAACGGCTTCCATCCGCGGAGCGTTCATCATTTTTAAATATGCCGTCCAGTTGAAAGCCGGCTCTTGCAAGCATAGCTGTGCTTGGGTCGTTCCGTTCATCCGTCCACGCTTCGATCCGGTTCATGCCCAGATCCTCCAGGCTGTACCGGACAATTTCGGTAACAGCTTCCAGTGCATATCCTCTGCGCTGAAAGGGATCCAGGATCCAGTAGCCCAGCTCGCAGCGCGGCACGTGCCAGTCAATTTCCTGAATAACAATGCTTCCGACAAAGGAAAGCGACTGTTTTTCAAACAGCAGGTAGCGAAGCTTTTGTTTGGTTGAGAATTGAGTAGAGGCCTCCATTAAAAATTCCTTCGTTCCCTCGAGCGTTGGCGGCTCCTGGAAGGCGCGCATCCAGGCTTTAAGACTTCGATGAGACTGTAAAATTCCTTCATAGACGGCTTCAGTATCAATCGCAGGATGTGGAATTCTTAAAAGGAGGCGTTCGGTATGCAGACTTTCTATTCCGGGCTTTTGGGCAGAAATACGATAACCTCCTTAGACGCATTGATAGTTATTGTCATTATTTTACATGAGCAGGTATTCACTTACAAATGTTTGGAAAAAAATCAATCAAGGTATATAGACAACGTAACTGCTATTACAGAAAATGACCTGTCAGCCAGAGAAACGCTAACACACAGGAGGCTTTAATAATGGAGTATATTTATTTAGGAAACTCAGGACTGCGAGTGCCAAAGTACATTCTCGGTACGATTCCATTCAGCGGCACGAATGGATTTGAATCAACGGGAAATATTGATGAAAATGATGCCCGCCGGATCGTGGATATATCGCTCGAGGCAGGCATGAACATGTTTGATACCGCGAATCTGTATTCGAAGGGCGATGCCGAACGCGTTTTAGGCTCTGCGATTAAAGGACGCAGAAATGAAGTTCTCTTAACATCCAAAACCGGCTTTCACATTGACAATGACCCGAACGCCCTCGGTGCGTCCCGCAGCAACATCGAAGCGTCCATTGACCGGACACTGGAGCGGCTTGGCACCGATTATCTGGATGTTTATTTCGTCCACCTCTGGGACGGCCGCACGCCGGTGGAGGAAACCGTGGAAACGATGACCAACCTCGTGAAATCCGGAAAAATCCGGTACTGGGGCGTTTCCAACTACAGCGGCTGGGCGCTTGCAAGAATATTTTCCGTGGCAGAGCGTCCGGGCTACATTCCGCCGATTACCCAGCAGATCTATTACACGCCGGAGGCTCGTGAAGCAGAGTACGAGCTGCTGCCGGCAGGCCGGGAGCTCGGCGTAAGCTCAATGATCTGGAGCCCACTCGGCGAAGGACTTCTAACCGGCAAAATCGGGCGGAACAAAAAAGCACCGGCGAATACCCGTCAGGGCGAAGGCTGGCCGGAGCCGTGGATCCAGGATGAAGAACGCCTGTATCAGGTGATTGATGCGCTTGAGGAAGTAGCCGAAGGCCGGAACGCCACCGTTCCGCAAATCGCCTACGCATGGGTCAAGGACCGCCCGAACGTCGGCCCGATTGTCATCGCAGCCCGCAACGAAGAGCAGCTGCGTGAAAATCTGGCGTCGGCAGATATGTATCTGACGCAGGACGAGCATGACCGGATCGAATCCGTCGCGCGTCCGGCACCGATTTATCCGCTATGGCACCGGACAATGGCCGGCTTTGAAATGGGAAGCCCGTCCGAAATGCCGTATCTCGAAGGATACAAGAAATCGATGGGGATGGATGAGTAATCATAAATAAAACGCACCGGCATTGGAATTTTCCGATGCCGGTGCGTTTTTTATTATGGCAGTGTACATTGCAGAAAAGAAAATCAGCCGTATCGGAAGCCATTACGAGCATATCAAACCGAAATGATATTTAAATTGTGGTGAAAAAGTCGCCTGAGTCGCCTGAATTGAAAAACCAATATATTTGATAGAAAGAATAAATTACTGTGTAGGTGGTAAAAATTTTCCTAAAATCAGTCAATGGCGTCTAGGATATCCTGGCTGGCGCGGCGCCGGTGAGATTCCATAATAGTTCTGGCAGCTTTGCCATCGTTTGTTTTCATGCAGGCTACAATCGCTTCATGCTCTAAAATCGAATTGGTGGGGAGCGGGCGTTTGTTTACGGTATATAAACGGGCTCTAAACAAATGATCGGCGTGAAATTCGATCAAGTCGTTCAGCCGTTGGTTCCCAGCAGCTTCTAAAATCCGGGAATGGTACTGATCATCGAGTACGGCCCAGTCCTTAAGGTTTTTGCTTTCAAGAGCTGCTTTCTGATCCGCAATCAGGGATTCCAACTGAGCAATAAATGCATCTGTCAAGTTTCGGACAGCCAGCTCGGCTGCCAGGCCGTCCAAACTCTCGGCAATTTCGTAAATTTCCTTTAAATTTTTACTTTCAATAGGGGTGACTGCGAAGCCCTTACGGGGAATGACCCGCACTAAACCCTCTGTCTGCAGACGTATTAGCGCTTCCCGTACCGGCGTGCGACTCATGTCCAAGACCTCCGCCATTTCCCTTTCCAGAACCATTTTTTCCGGTGGAAGATAAAGGTTTCGAATAGCCTGCCGGATAATTTGATATGCTTTTTGAGGCAGGCGCTTTTCGTCTACGGAAGAAGAAAGATGCGTTAAATGCTGATGCAGGGTTTCATCATAAAGGATTGAAGGGGAATAATCGTTAGTATTCATCGAAAGCCTCTCCTGTATATAAGTTTCTATCCGTTCATATAAAAGTATAACACCTCCCTTTCGCTTAAAAAGGAGGTGTTATACTTTTATTCTTTTATTTGCATTTATTACGCTTTAACGTAGACCTTTGCTAGAGCTTCCAGGATAGCATCGGTCATTTCTTTGGTGGAAGTATTACCTCCGATATCAGCTGTTAAATAACCGGCGGCCGTTGCTTCCCGAATAGATTGGTTTACGAGCTGGGCTTCTTCGGCGTATCCGAGCTGTTCGAGCATGAGTGCTGCGCTTCCGATCGCACCGATAGGGTTCGCTATGCCTTTACCGGCAATGTCCGGCGCGGAGCCGTGTACGGATTCAAACATGCTTGGGTATCTGCGCTCCGGATCCAGGTTGGCACTGGCAGCAATGCCGAGGCTTCCGGCAAGAGCACTTCCTAAATCAGAGAGAATATCTGCTAAAAGGTTTGAAGCAACCACTACTTCGAGATCCTCCGGATGGAGAACAAAGTTGGCAGCCATGGCATCCACCAGCCACTGATCCGTCTCAACGTCTGGATACTCCTTGCTGACTCTAGCAAATACTTCATCCCACAGCACCATGCCGTATTGCTGGGCGTTACTCTTCGTGACGCTCGTTACCTTTTTCCGTTTTCTTGTTCGTGCTAAATCGAAAGCGTAGCGGATAACACGTTCGCAGCCTTCTTCGGTAAAGAGGGAGGACTGGACAGCTACTTCCTTACCAGGGCCGCGGCCGGTAAAGTTTCTGCCGCCGATACCAGAGTATTCGCCTTCGGAGTTTTCGCGGACGAGCACCCAGTTCAGGGTATCTGTGTCTGGGTGATTTAGCTTGCTGGGCACTCCAGGAAGAAATTCGACGGGACGAATATTTGCCCATTGATCAAAGCCCTGGCATATTGCGATGCGAAGCCCCCATAAACTAACATGGTCGGGCACACCCGGAAAGCCAACGGCCCCGAAATAAATAGCATCATAATTTTTCAACCTCTCAAGCCCATCCTCAGCCATCATGCGGCCATGCTCGAGATAATATTCGCAGCCCCACGGAAAGTAATCGGTTTCAAAATTGAAGTTGTTTGGAGAATGTTTGCTGATAAAATCCAATATCCGAATCCCTTCCTGCACAACTTCTTTTCCTATACCGTCTCCCGGAATAATTGCTAATTGATGAGTCTTTTGATTGTCCATCCTGTTCCCACCTTTTTTGTATTTGACTTCATTATCTACAACGTATACGTAAAAGTCAATAAAAAAATATTTTTAGCTAAAATTAGAAAATTAATTGACTTAATGTATACGTTAATATAAGATTTGGGTGATTGAAAGCGTTATCAATACTAGGGAGGGAAAGAAATGAATTTCACAAAAACCTGGAACCACCTTTGGCATTGGAATGACCGAGTTAAAAGTCAATTAAAAAACAGCGTCAAAATCCTGACGTTTTCGCAACCCGAACCAAAGCGCGCAGACAATGTTTCGGAATCCGAGCGTCAGGAACTGGAAAATGAAGAGCCGAATCCTCCCAATGAACCCCGTCTGTATTCCAAAGTACAATTGATCGGGTTATTTTTAGGCCCTATACTCTTCCTATTGATACAGTTTGTTGTTCAGCCGGAGACCATGTCGGCAGAAGCGGTATCTATGCTTGGAATGATTGCCTGGATTGCCACATGGTGGGTGACAGAGACATTACCGATCCCGGTGACTTCTTTATTGCCGATTGTCCTGTTTCCGGTACTTGGCATTATGGAAATGGAAGGAGTCACGGCTTCCTATGGCGATCCGCTCATTTTCTTGTTTGCGGGAAGCTTTATGATTGCTTTGACAATGGAAAAATGGAATCTGCATAAACGTATCGCATTAAGTGTTATCGCTTTTGTTGGTACCAATCCCAACACGATTATTCTTGGATTTATGATCGCTACCGGATTTTTGTCGATGTGGATTTCAAATACCGCTACAACGATGATGATGGTTCCGATCAGTATTGCAGTGGCCAAGCACGTTTCGGATTCCTTGAAGGATACAGACATTGACACTTCGCCCGGCGTGTTTCCGTTTGGTACGGCTCTAATGCTCGGTACAGCGTATGCAGCTACGATAGGAGGGTTCGGCACGTTAATTGGGGCACCGGCCAACACAATTTTAGCGGCTACGTTAAATAATTTGTATGACGTGCAAATTGCTTTCGCCAACTGGATGATGTTTGGCGTGCCATTAGTTGTTGTACTGGTTCCTTTAGTGTGGTTCTACCTCATCAAAATAGCTTTTCCAATGAAAGTAGATCATATTCCGGGCGGCAGGGAAATTATTAAAGAAGAGCTTCATGGCCTGGGTAAAACCCAGTATGAAGAAAAAATTGTACTTACGATTTTTTCACTCACAGCGTTTGCCTGGATTACCAGAAGCTTTCTATTGGAAAACTTCATTCCGGGCATTAATGACACCATTATTGCATTATGCGGCGCTTTATTGCTTTTTCTTATCCCATCTAAAAACAAAAAAGACACGATTCTGGACTGGAACACTGCTTTAAAACTGCCGTGGGGAATTTTATGGCTGTTTGGAGGCGGGCTAGCACTTGCTGCCGGTATTACGAACAGCGGCCTGGACAGCTGGCTTGGTGAAAAACTCGTTGCTTTTTCCAACGCACCGCTGTTTGTTATATTACTGTTTATCATTGGGTTAATTACACTGCTCACCGAATTCACCTCCAATACAGCGACTTCAACCATGGTTTATCCGATTGTGGCAGCAGGAGCCGCGACGCTCGGCACTGACCCGGTCGTATTAATGATTGCTGCCTGCATGGGCGCTACATTTGCCTTCATGTTCCCAGTAGCGGCGCCGCCGAATGCGATTGTATTTGCAAGCGGTTACGTGAAGATGAGCAAAATGGCTTCAGCAGGCATATGGTTAAACTTAATATGCATCATTATTTCCTGCCTGATCGTTTTATATTTTGTGCCGATTGTCTTCGGGAATCTAAGTGTTATGTAACGCTTTAATACCGTCAATGGAGGAAAACTATATGAAGATTGTTGTAGCTTCTGATTCATTTAAAGAAAGCTTAAGCTCGGTGCAGGTAGCGAATTATTTTCGACGGGGATGGGAAAAATTTTCCTCGCAGGACGTGAAGTTTGATATTATTTCTATGGCAGATGGAGGGGAGGGAACCTCAGAAGCACTGCAGCAGGCATTGGATACGAAAGAAATTTCAGTGCAGGCGCATGACCCGCTGATGAACCCGATCCTCGCCTCGGTACATGTTTCTAAGAAACATAGAACAGCCGTCATAGATGTGGCTTCTGCGTCAGGCCTGGATAAAATACCTGCGGGAGAGCGTAATCCTTCTCTAGCTACTTCTTATGGAACGGGTGAGCTCATCAAGGCATGCCTGGATTACGATATTGACCGGCTCCTTATTGGGCTTGGAGGGAGCGGTACGAACGACGGCGGAGCCGGCATGCTACAGGCGCTGGGTGGAAAACTGCTGGATGCAAACCATCAGGAGCTACCGTACGGCGGTCAATTTTTAAAGCAGCTTGAGGCGATGGATATGACTGCTTTGGATCCAAGGTTGGAAAAGACAGAAATAATTGGTTTATGTGATGTAAATAACCCTTTGACTGGACCACGGGGAGCAAGCTATATTTTCGGTCCACAAAAAGGAGCATCCAAAGAAACAGCTGCTTCGCTGGAGGAGGCATTGAGTACATTCGGCAGAGTGCTTAACTCGTATACCCATAAAGCTGTGAGCGAGCTTCCTTATATGGGGGCGGCCGGAGGCCTGGCTTCGGCCTTGGAAGGGTGCTTAAAAGGCCGGCTTGAGCCGGGTATCCAATTTATTTTGAAAGAAAGCAATTTTTATGAACGGGTGCGGGACGCCTCATTAGTTATTACTGGGGAAGGAAAAATTGATTATCAGAGTGGTTCAGGGAAAACGCCGGTGGGCGTTGCGAGGGCCGTCAAAGAAGTAAATCCTTCGATCCCAGTGATCGCGATATGCGGCCAGCTTGGAGAAGACTTTGAAAATGTATATGAAGAAGGTATTACAGCCGTTTTCAGTATCAGCGAAGGACCTTCCACTCTACAGGAAGCCGTCGCAGATTCGAAAAAATTAATAGCACATCTGGCAGGCAATTTGTCTAAATTCTATGGACAGATAATAAAGTAGATAAAATATAAAGAATAGAGAACGATTAAAAAAGTCGTAATAAAACGCGTGAAGCTGGATATTATCCAGCTTCTTTTTTTGTTTTGTTTAATTTTGCAACTATTTTTAAAAAATCCGCTTTCACAGTTGAATAATTGATTAATATGTTTTATATTTCAACATGTAAGCGGTATTATAATAACTGTTGCAAATTGCAAATATTAAAAGGAGGTTGTATAATGCGTATTAAAGCGAATATGGAAAAAATCCCTGGCGGCATGATGGTCGTTCCATTATTACTTGGGGCTCTGATTAATACCTTTGCCCCTGGTATGCTGAGGATTGGCGGCTTTACCCAGGCGCTTTTTGTCGATGGGGCATTAGTTTTAATTGCTTTGTTTTTACTTTGTGCAGGGGCACAGATTAATGTACGGAATGTTGGAACTACTGTAGGTAAAGGTGTCACATTATTAACAGTGAAATGGGTGGTAGGGGCATCCTTTGGTTTAATTGCCTACGCCTTTGCCGGCACAGACGGTTTATTCCTTGGACTGGCTCCGCTCGCTATTATCGCGGCAATGACCAACAGTAACGGCGGATTGTACGTAGCGCTTGTCGGCCAGTACGGAAAAGGAGATGACCGGGCGGCCTATTCCATCCTGGCGCTTAATGACGGCCCTTTTTTAACCATGGTGGCTTTATCGATTTTTGGCGCTATTGGATTTGTGGACGGCCTGTTCTCGGTCGTTGATTTTGTCGCCGTCCTTTTGCCTATTATTATTGGCGCGGTGCTTGGAAACTTGGATGAAGAAATGAGAGATTTTCTGGATTCCGGAAGCAATATGTTAATCCCGTTTTTCGCCTTCGCGCTGGGCATGGGAATTAACTTTGCAGACATTTTAGCCGGCGGCCTCGGTGGCATCGTACTCGGATTTATGACTGTATTTCTCACCGGCACTGCTGGCTACTGGGTATTCAAGCTGTTCAACTGGAACCCGATTGTAGGCGCATCGGAGGGCTCTTCAGCAGGCAACGCGGTTGCGACTCCGGCAGCGATAGCTTCGGCCAATGCAGCCTTTGCCAGTATGGAATCTGTGGCTACCGTCCAGGTGGCAGCGAGCGTAGTAACTACTGCTATACTGCTGCCTATTTATGTAGGCTTTCTTGTAAAACGTCTGGAGAAAAAAGGAAAGCTTCAGACGTATCTTCAATGACATTCAACGTAAAATGAGAGGATTTCAACACATGAAGTCCTCTTATTTTTGCCAGACGAGGTGGTTTTAATATGGATATATGTATTGTGGCTGACGACTTAACGGGAGCCAACGACTCCGGGGTACAGTGCACCCGGTACGGCTACCGGCCCTCGGTGGCTGTAAATGCACGCGATACAGGTGCTTTTGTGCATAAAAACGCACTTATCATCGACACAGATTCAAGGGAAATGAATCCTGCATCCGCCTACCGGACGGTTAAAGATGCTGTCCATCCATTGGCAGCGAGCCCTCCGAAATTAATGTATAAAAAAATTGACTCTACGATGAGGGGAAACATCGGAAGGGAATTAGACGCCCTGTATGACGCATTTTCCCCAGATTTTATTTTGATCAACCCCGCCTATCCCGAGAACGGCAGAACGGTGGTCAACGGAGAGTTATATGTGAACGGCCAGGCGTTAGCGGAAACCGGGATAGCCACGCTTCCGAACCAGCGTGTGGGTTCTTCAACAATTACCGACCTGGTGCAGGCGCACAGCAGTAACCAGGCATATCACCTTACGGAAGAGGAAATATCCTCCGGCGGACTTTTGGCCCTGCTTAAACGTCTGAAAAGGGAGGGCGTGGTGCATCTCAGCTTCGACGGGGAAACGGAGGAGCAGATGCTCCGCCAGAGCCGATCGCTTGCAGCTGCCGGATACGATGTTATCTGGGCAGGCTCTGCGGGTGTGATGAAATTTTTACCTGAGATTTACGATTTAAGCGGGAGCATTTCATCAGCCGAAAAAGCAGACCGGCTGACCGGGTGCGAATCCGTGTTGATTGTCGCAGGCAGCAGAAGTGATATCACCCAAAAACAGAAGGCCCATCTGGGGGCGCAATACCCGGGGTGGACAGTGCTCCCGGAAATTTTTCTGGATCCCGGATGGCAGTCGGATGCTTCAATCAAAAACATTCTACGGGAGGCTTCCAGACACAGTCATTCAGTGATGCTTATTTCCACGGATACGACTCCGGAGGCTGTGGAGAACGTGAAGGCAAAAGCGGAAGCGGTAGATATCCCGATGGTGGAGGCAACGAAAAAAATTGCTGAAGGCCTGGGAAGGTTAACGCGCCTGGTATTCGATATGAACACGTTTGACGCGGTTGTCATGACGGGCGGAGACGTAGCTAAAGCGGTTTGTCTTTCGCTGGAAAGTACAGAATTTGAACTGATACAGGAATTTGAGCCTGGGATTCCGCTGGGGCGGCTGCGCGGGTATTACAATCCAATTGCCATTACGAAGGCAGGGGCTTTTGGTACGGAAAAAACATTTGTTCATGCGATCGAAACGCTGAGAGGAGAGATTTTAACATGACAAAGCCAGTTATTGGGATCACGATGGGAGATGCTGCCGGCGTAGGGCCGGAAATTATTGTCAAAGCTCTGGCAGGCACCTCGGTTTATGACTACTGCACACCCGTGGTTATTGGCGACACCGGACGTTTGGAGGACGTCATCAAAATAACAGGCACCCGCCAGACTGTGGTGGCCATCGAAGATCCCGCGGAAGCAAAAGCGGATCCGGCCGTCATTTATTGCATCCAGGTAGGGGATCTAAATCCTGATCTTCCCTATGGCCAATTATCCTTTGAAGCAGGGAAACATGCATTTTTATATTTGGAAAAAGCGGTGCAGCTAGCCATGGACAAGCGTATTGACGCTATCTGTACAGCGCCGTTAAATAAGGAAGCTCTTCAGGGAGCGGGATACAATTATCCGGGGCATACGGAAATTCTGGCGGACCTGACCGGAACCGAGGATTATTCCATGATGCTCTCCGCGCCCAATCTGAAGGTGATTCATCTAACGACCCATCTGGGACTCAAGGATGCCATTGAAGCGATAACGCCGGAACGCACGTATAATGTGATTCGCCTTGCGCACAGCACGCTCTCCAAGGCCGGTTTTACCAATCCGAAAATTGCTGTGTGCGGTATTAATCCGCATGCCGGTGAAAATGGCCTGTTTGGATATGGCGAAGAAGAAAAACAACTGCTCCCGGGCATACAAAAAGCTCAGGAGGAACAGATCAATGTGGAAGGGCCGTACCCGGCAGACACCTTATTTTTCCGTGCGGGACGCGGCGATTTTGATGTCGTGGTGGCATGTTATCACGATCAGGGCCACGCGCCGGTGAAGGTGCTGGGCCTGGAGGCCGGGGTGAACATTACCGTTGGGTTAAATTACGGCGTTATCCGCACCTCGGTTGATCACGGCACCGCCTTTGACATAGCCGGAAAAAATATCGCGGATGAGCGCAGTCTTCTGGAGGCACTCACCATTGCCGCGGAGCTTGCTCCTAAATAATTCATTCTCCATCATGTGCATTTTTTCGTGTAAAATAGGAAGAAAATTGCATTAAAGGGAGTAAGCAAATGTTAAAAATAGGAATTATAGCTCCTTATGAAGGGTTAAAGGAAGTAGCAACCAAAATTAGTGCTTCTCATCAGGAAGTCATGATAAACGTAGAGTCAGCAGACCTGGAGGAGGCGGTGGAGCCGGCCCGGCGTCTGGAGGAGCAGGGTTATCATGTATTGGTCAGCCGGGGAGGGACAGCGCAGATTCTTCGTGAGCGATCCTCTCTGCCGGTGGTGGAAATTGATGTTTCCGGCTATGATATTTTGCGTACGCTGCTGCTGTTCAAAGACTCGAAGGATCCCATAGAGCTGATCGGGTTTCCCAATGTGTGCCACGGGGTGAATCAGGTGGCAGAGCTGCTTGGCATATCCATCTCCTATCAGGTTATTCACAGCTCTCAGGAAGTGCATCAGGCAGTAGAGAATGCTATCAGCCGGGGCATTCAAATCATTATTGGCGACACGGTAACCTTAACAACCGCCCGCCGTTTTGGGCTGGAGGGAATTATGATCACCTCCGGGCCGGAGTCGGTGGAGCAGGCTGTTATTCAGGCTAAAGAAGTCGGAAGCCTGCTGCTTTACCAGGAAGCCATGAATACAAGCTATCACCATCTGCTGGAGCATTTACCGGAAAGTATTGCTCTTATTAAAGAAACAGGAGAATTAATGTTTGCCAACCAGCCCTTTTTGAACCTGTTTCAATTACCTTCGTATTCAAATTATCATGCTGACAAAGACGATATTTTACAGAGCCTACACCGAAAAATGCTGAATTACGCCTTCCTGCAGGAGAATTTTGTTATTAGAGGACGCAGTGTGATTGCAGAAGGGGAATTTTTGGTTGAAGGAAAGGAACGGCTGTATTTTCTGAAAATCAGTGATGAAAACAGATACAGGGTGGAGCAAAGCGGTTTAGTTATTCAGCCGCTTCAGTCAGATATTGTCTCCTTCGGCCAAATTTCGACAGCCGACGAACGGGTACGTAGCATTGTGGAACAGGCGAAAAAGTTTACGGAGACCGTATATTTCCTCCAGGGGGAGGATGGGACAGGGAAGCGTTCCATCGCTGCTGCCCTGCATCATTATCGTAATAACTACATTGAAAATCAATGGGAAGTAATATTGGACAAACACTTCGACGAAATGGCGATGAAGCGGCTCGAAGCGATCATTTTATCGGGGAATGGGACGTTTTACATTAAAAACTGGGAGGTACTTTCAGCTGAACGGCTGGAACAGCTTTTTGAGGCTGCCTTTGATTCTGTGTCGGTAATTATTTTTGCTGCTTCCAAAACCAACCAGCCTCTGCTTCAGGAGAAATTTCAAAGGAATAGCATCGTGCTTTCGCTTCCGCCTTTGCGGGAGAGAATCGAGCATTTGACCGAGTATATACGCACGTTCATTGCCAGAAACAATTCAAAATACGGAAAACAGATTGTGGGAGTGGAAAGCGGGCTTTTGCTGGAATGGACATCCTATCACTGGCCGATGAATCTGCATGAGCTGCAGGAGCTGGTTGAAATGGGGGTGAAAAACTCTGAAGGTCCGTACATTTCCAGAGACGCCGTTCAACCTAATCCGGAATCCACATATGGCACCGGGGAGCTCTTGGACCTGAATCAGTCACTGGATAACATCGAGAAGCAGGTGATCAATCTGGTGCTGCAGGAAGAAAACATGAATCAGACCCGGGCAGCCCAAAGACTAAATATTAACCGATCCACGCTATGGCGCAAGCTTAAAGACTGAGTAGCAACACCTATATAATGAGAAATAGACAAGCACCTCTAACGTGGAGGTGTTTTTCTTATTGGAAAAACCAAAAGAGAAATTTGGGAGCTGTATTTACCTTTATGGGACGATTGGTTATTTTTTATTTCCTGAATATGTTGGCTAAATCAAATGCTGAAGATAAAATAGTAAATAAGCGTGTGTAAAGGAATGGAAACATTTCAGAAAATCCGCATAAAAACACATATTTAGACTTTAGAAAGAAAGCGAATTGTCGGGAGGAAATAGTTTGAATAAGTCTTTAACAGCGGGCAAAGTACCATTAAATCAATATGTACATAAGATAGAAATAGAGGGAGCGGTTTTTCATATACATTACTGGGGAGTAGCTCCTGCTCATTATGACAACCCTATCCATAAGCATTCTTTTTTTGAGCTTTGTTACGTGTTGGAGGGGAGCGGAGAATATTGGGAAAATAACCGGCAGTATGTGTTAGGAAAAAATTCGTTGTTTTTTACGAAGCCAAATACGCTGCACCAAATTAAAAGCAGCAGCGGGTTATTTTTATTGTATGTTGGCTTTGAGCTTGCAGGCGAAAAATCTACAACAACATGGAGAGAACGAATAGACTACGCAAAAAAATATTCAGATCAATTTGAGCAGGCAGGCGAAGGAAATTACATTGAACGAATTTGGAGGGAACTGCTTCAGAAAGCATCGAAACCGAAGCATGAACTGATGGAGGCTGTTCTAAAAGGTGAAGCATCTGTGCTGCTACTTACTGCCCTGCAGCACTTTGTAAGCTTCCCGAAGATAAAGGAAGAACTTGACCTCGCTGAAACGATATCTCCGGCATTACAGGAGGCTGTTTTATATATTCGTGATAATATTTCCAAGCCTTTGCATTTATTGGAAGTAGCTTCCTTTGTTCACGTGTCTGAAAGGCATTTATCACGTTTATTTTTTCAAGAGTTAAACATAACGTTTTCTCATTTTATCAAAAAAGAGCGGGTGGATTATGCTGTTCATTTATTGAGGGCCACGTCTTTACCAATTAAAGAAGTAGCTGAACAATCGGGCTTTTCTTCTATCCATTATTTCACACGTGTGTTTAAGGAGACGATGGAGATTTCTCCAGGAGAGTATAAAAAATCTTATATGAAAAACAGTAGTGATCAAAAATAGATGTCTGAATAATACAAAAAAGGTGTCTTGATATTTAAAAGACGCCCTTTTTTTATGCCTTTATAATGAAATTTAGATAATTGAATATGAAATCACTAAAAAGAATGGCTGATAATTACAAAAAAGATATACAGGAGGTGCCGTCTTGGAAAGTACAAAGTGGGGGATTTTGAGTACAGCAGCAATTACGACCAAATACGTAATACCGGCATTACAAGCTTCAGCAAATGCAAAATTGAAAGCGATTGCAAGCAGTAATGAAAAAGCGGAAGAGATAGCCCGGGAGTATAGCATTGAAAAGCACTACAGCGATTACGATGCTTTATTAGATGATCCGGAAATTGATGTGGTCTACATTCCGCTTCCTAATAGTCTTCATGCTGAATGGGTAAAAAAAGCGGCAGAAAAGGGCAAAAATATTTTGTGCGAAAAACCGGCAGCACTAACAGTCAGGGAAGTAAAAGAGATGTATGAGGTGTGTGAAAAGAACAACGTTTTATGCCTGGAAGCTTTAATGTATCAATTCCAGCCGCAGCATGAGCGGGTAAAACAAATAATCCAATCCGGAGAAATTGGAGAAGTAAAGCTGATGCGCGCGGGAATGTCCTTTATGCTTGAACAATTGGACGGCAATATACGCATGAATAAAGAACTCGGGGGCGGAAGCGTCTATGATCTCGGCTGCTATTGTATACATGCAGTACGGAGCATGACAGGAAGCGAACCAGCTACGGTTCACGCCTTCGAAAATAAGCATCCCGAGTATGGGGTGGATATGTCCGCTTTCGTATCAATGAAAATGGAAAACGGCATGAACGCCTCCTTTGATTGCAGCATGGAAATGAGCGGCACTCGCCAGTTTTACGAAATTGTTGGAACAAAAGGAACCATTGAAGTGCCGAAAGCGTTTGTGCCACCGGAAGACGGTGTTGGAGCCGTGCGTATTAACCTTGATTCCGGCATTAAGCGTGAAGAAAACGTCAGCGGCTATTCATATATACAGGGAATAGAATATTTTTCCGGAAGCATCGTGGAGAGAGCTGACATTAATCGTTTTAAACAGGACAGCGTAGCGAATATGCGCGCGGTTGAGGCGTGTCTGAAGTCTATAGCACAGAAAGCCCCCGTATCATTGAACCTGGGAGGGATCGGAGTATGAAAAAAATAACTATTGGCATTGTTGGTGGAGGAAGAATTGGCAGACTCCATGCTGAAAATTTATTTAAAATGGTTCATGTGAAGGTAAAAGCTATGTCGGATATCCACACTGAAGGATTGACGTCCTGGCAGACAGATAAGCCCGTTGAATATATTACAGCAGACTATCACGAACTGCTTGAAGACCCGGAAATAGAGGCTGTACTCGTTTGTACGTCCACAAGCACTCATGCGGAAATTATTATTGCTGCTGCTAAAGCAGGGAAGCACATTTTTTGCGAAAAGCCCATCAGCTTTGATCTTACGAGCACTAAAGAGGTTTTGGAAGCCGTCAAAAAATATAATGTCGCTTTCCAGGTGGGATTTATGAGACGTTTTGATCATAATTTCCGCCGTCTGTACGAGTGTGTGGAAGCCGGAGAAATCGGAGCCCCGCATATGGTGAAGATCACTTCCCGTGACCCCGAGCCTTCCCCGAGGGAGTATGTAATGTATTCTGGAGGAATGCCGTTTGATATGACAATTCACGATTATGACATGGCCCGTTTTATCAGCGGAAGCGAGGTAGAGGAAGTATATGTGCAGGGAGCAGTACTGGTTGATAATATGTTTGCCGAATGTGCCGACATTGACACTGCCATTACGACATTAAAGTTTAAAAATGGAGCACTTGGTGTGATTGATAATAGCCGGAAAGCAGCTTATGGGTATGACCAGCGCGTAGAAGTGTTTGGCTCCAACGGAATGGCAACAGCCGACAATGATTACCATCACACAGTGGAGGTAAGTTCAGGCGCAGGTATTTATAAAGACAAACCAAAATATTTTTTCCTCGACCGGTACAAAAAAGCATTTGAAACAGAAATGGTAGCATTTGTTACGGCAATTACCGAGGAAAAGGAGGCACCGGTTACCGGAATGGACGGGCTTCAGGCAGAATTGATCGCTCACGCTGCTGACAAGTCGCTTAAAACAGGAGCTCCGATAAAGGTGAAGGAAATCCAGGCTCAATTGGATCAGATGGAAGTATAAAGGAGCAGTAAAACAACCATTGGAAAATGAAAGGCAAGAATAAGGAGGGCAGCAGCAATGAATCAAAATATTAAAATTGCAGTTATGGGACTTGGACGCTTAGGCATGTTCCACGCGAATAATATGATGAATAAAGTAAAAGGTGCTGAATTAATTCTGGTATGTGATCCTATCGCCGAACATACGGAGAGGGCAGCTGAACAATTAGGAGTGCCGAATTGGACGAATGATCCGGAAGAGGTGTTCCAGAATTCAGAAATTGACGCCGTGGTTATCGTAACTCCTACGACAACCCATAAAGAGATGATTGAAAAGGCTGCAAGGGCTGGAAAACAAATTTTCGTTGAAAAGCCTGTGACGTCAACAATTGAAGAAGCAGAGGAAGTCATTGCACTTTTAGAAGAAACGGGAGTAATCTGCCAGGTAGGTTTTATGAGAAGGTACGATCCAGGTTATTTTGAAGCAAAGCAGCGGATTGAAGCCGGAGAAATTGGAAAGCCGATATATTTTAAAGGTTTTACCAGGGACAGCGGTTCTCCCCCTGCTTCATTTATAAAAAACAGCGGAGGGATTTTTGTAGACTGCTCCATTCATGATTACGATATTGGAAGATATTTAATGGGGGCGGAAATTTCTTCTGTTTCCAGCCACGGTAAAATTTTAATGAATCCATTCATGGAAGAATTTAACGATGTGGACCAGGCGATCACGTATTTAGAATTTGACAATGGCGGTGCTGGGGATGTAGAGGCCAGCCGCGTTTCTCCGTATGGTCACGACATACGGGCAGAAATTATTGGGATGGAGGGAGCATTGTTTGTGGGATCCCTTCGAAATAGCGATGTGACGATTCAAAGTGGCACAGGAAGTAATCATGAAATCGTCCCGAATTTCCAGCAGAGGTTCCAGGAAGCGTATATCCAGGAGATGGAACAGTTTATCAAATGCATTAAAGGAGAAGCGCAAGCGCGTGTAACGTCTGTGGATGCAAAAATCAATATGCAGGTAGCTTTAGCGGCTACTCGTTCGTTCATGAATAATGGGCAGCGGATAGAGATGCAGAAAGAATATATACGCCCTCAATAAAAGTCAGACCTTCAATAATTTTGTAAGCGCTTAAAAATAAAAAGACTGAAAAATCAGTTATTTATAAGAGCGTACCCACGAAAGGGGGGAGGAAGGAGAAATTCCTTCCTATCAGATATGAAAAACAATTATCGGTATTATATTATTGCTGTCGCTTTAGTTGCTTCGCTGGGCGGGCTGCTGTTTGGATATGATACAGCAGTCGTGGCCGGAGCCGAACAGTCGGTTCAACTGTATCTTGTCGATAGTCTTGGTTTCGGTTCTTTCATCCATGGATTAACGGTATCAAGTGCCCTGGCCGGATGTATTGTCGGAGCTGTTCTATCCGGATTTTTATCGAATAATATCGGACGGCGCAACACGCTGGTTATTGCTGCGTTTTTATTCGCTCTGTCAGCCATAGGCTCTGCCTACCCCGAAATGTTTTTCTTCACAGCAGGGGAGCCAAGCTTTTCGTTACTTGTTATGTTTAATGTCTACCGTATTTTGGGAGGTATCGGGGTAGGACTTGCGTCTGCTATTGCACCGGTTTATATCAGTGAAATGAGCCCCCGGCACATTCGCGGAAGACTTGTGGTGTTGTACAGCGTTGCTGTTGTTTTCGGCCAGACAGTGGTCTACATCGTGAACTGGCTTATTACGCTCGGTCAGCCTACCGCCTGGATCAATGAGGTTGGCTGGAGATACATGTTTGCATCTGAACTCATCCCTGCCGCATTATTTTTCTTCTTATTGCTGTTCATACCGGAAACACCGAGGTACTTGGCTCTAAAAAATAAAGACGAAAAGGCCTTCAGTGTATTGGAAAAGCTGCACGGTTCAAAAGAAGCAGCCAGTACCACCATGCAAAGCATCCGCTATACCCTGAACACGCAGGTGGAGAAGGTAAGTATCTTTTATTATGGCAAGCTGGTACTGGTAGTAGGTATCGCACTCGCTATTCTCCAGCAATTTATTGGAATCAATGTTATTTTGTATTATGCGCCGCGTATATTTGAAAGTCTTGGCGCCGGTCAGTCAGCTTCCATGCTTCAAACGGTGCTTGTAGGAGCCATTGGTGTAACTGTAGCGTTAATTGCGATTCGTTTAATCGATAGAAATGGACGGAAATTTTTGCTCTTGTTTGGCTCAGCGGGTTGTGCGGTTTGCCTGATCGCGGTTGCCACACTGTTTTTCTTCGGGGTTTATGGCGTCGCTACATTAATCTTTATTCTAGGATTTGTGGCTATTTTCCAAATGACGTGGGGGCCGGTTACCTGGACTATGCTTTCAGAAATATTTCCAAATAAAATCAGGGGCCAGGCAATTTCTATTGCCGTTACCCTTCACTGGGGGGCGAACTTAACGGCTTCTTCTACCTTCCCGCCGTTGAATGCGGCGTTTGGAGCAGGTACTTTTCTGATTTACGGTACGATCAGTACTCTTGCCTTTTTCTTTATTTGGAAGTTCGTCCCTGAAACAAAAAATAAGTCTCTGGAAGAAATTGAACAAACTTGGTTAGATAACAAAATCAAAAAAGCAGAAGGGCAAACACATGAAGAAGCCAAATATTTATGATGTCGCCAAAAAAACCGGAGTGTCATCGGCCACTGTCTCCAAAGTGCTCAACAATAAAGGAAACATCAGCGACCAAACGAAATCTAAAATCTTCGAAGCAGTCGAAGAGATTAATTACTATCCACATGCCATGGCCTCTGCCCTAAGAGGAAACAAAACGCATACCATTGGCCTGCTCATTCCCGATATTGGAAATGCTTTTTTTGCAGAGCTTGCAAGAAGTGTGGAGGACACCGGTCATGAACATCACTTCAATGTGGTTATGTGCAATACGGACAACCAACCGCATAAGGAGGAAAAATATTTACAATGGTTGAATCAAAAGCGTTTGGACGGATTAATTTTCGGCACAGGCTTCAGTAATTCTACATCGCTTGCGAAGATGCTGGAGGCTAAGATGCCTGTGGCGATGGCTGTTCGCTTTAATTCATCGATCGAAGCGGATGCTGTATTGGTTGATGATTTTTTGGGAGGTTATCAGGCGACCCGGCATTTACTCGAATTGGGGCACCAGAATATTATTTTTCTGCTCGATACGTTAAAGAACCCAAGCAGTCTCGGGCGAATCGAAGGGGCAAAGAAAGCTTTTTCGGAAACGAATGTTGCCTGGAGTAATCATTTGATCATAGAGAACAACTGGTCAGCCCGGGAAGCGGAGCAGTCGCTTACTCATGCTTTTCGAACGCAGCCAGAACTCACAGCGGCATTTGCCTTAAACGATTACCTCGCTGTTGGAAGTCTCGAAGCAGCTATGCAATCGGGACGCGAGGTGCCACGGGATTTTTCAGTAGTCGGTTTTGATGACACGTTTATTTCCAGATTAAGAGAACCGCATTTAACAACGGTTGCCCAGCCTATCGGGACCATAGGAAAAACAATTACGGAGAAAGTTATAGCCCGCATTAATGGGGAAGAATCGAGTGTTAAAAAAACGCTTTTAAAACCAGAATTGAGAGTACGGGAATCTACAGGGCACGTATTTTCCTAGACTGTACACTTTTTTTATAGAAAGAAGAAGGGGCTTTCTCAAATGGGAAAAGTCCCTTTATTAATGTATTTTGGATTTGATATCAGCGTAGACTTTGAATGCTAAATATGAGCAATTTGAACAATAATTTCTTCAGAATGGAGAAGATTTACTAATATTCTAGTCCTCTGGAAAATCAACAAAAGCCTATAATTATTTTGTGCATGATGGCAGATAAACCCTCTTGCTTGCTTTAAAGTGGCCTTTAAGGGTTACACTGAATGCATCACTTTTCTAGGAATGGCGGCGAAGTGAGGATAAAAACAAACATATTTAAGATAAGGTGGGAATCAGCTATGAAGGCAAATATTATGTACGAAGCGGGCGACGTCCGCGTCGAAGACGTACCGAAGCCGCAGCTGCAGGATTCGACGGACAGCGTGTTAAAGGTTGTCGCTGCCTGTATCTGCGGAAGCGACCTGCACCCGTACCGCCACATGCATGCCGATGAGCAGGGCGGAGGCGAACCGATGGGCCATGAAGTGATCGGCCGCATCGATGAAATGGGCTCCGGCGTGACGGACTTTAAGAAGGGCGATCTCGTCGTGGTGCCGTTTGCGTATGGGGACAATACGTGCCCGTACTGCCAGGAAGGGCTGCAGACGTCCTGTGTGAACGGCGGATTTATGAGCGGCTGCCAGGCGGAATATGTACGCATCCCGCAGGCCCAGGGAAGCATGTTTAAGCTTCCGGACGAGATTGGTGATGATTCTCCGCTGCTTCCGTCCCTTCTGACGATTTCGGATGTGTACGGAACCGGCTATCACGCCGCGGTTATGGGCGGCGTCAATGAAAATACCACCGTCACGGTTGTAGGCGACGGAGCCGTCGGGCTGCTTGCAGTGCTGTCCGCGAAAAAGCTTGGGGCGCAGAAAATCATATTGATGGGCCGCCACAAGGAGCGCACCGACCTCGGTGTGGAATTTGGCGCTACCGACGTTGTCTCCGAGCGCGGAGATGAAGGAATTGCCAAGGTCCTCGAGCTGACAAACGGGGAAGGCACCCACGTCGTGCTCGAATGTGTCGGGCTGATGCCGGCATATGACATGAGTGTGGGCGTTGTCCGTCCCGGCGGCGTAATCAGCCGTGTGGGAGCGCCGCAGTATGAAGAGGCGGCGGTAGGCTTTGGAAGTCTTTTCAGACACAATATTACGCTCACGGGAGGCCCTGCTCCGACCCGTGCCTACATGGAGGAGCTGCTGCCGGATATTCTGGACGGCACCCTCAATCCGGGCCGGGTGTTTGACGTCACGATGGGAATTGATGACGTTCCGGAGGGCTACCGGGCGATGAACGACCGCGAAGCACTTAAAGTATTGGTAAAGCCGTAAGAAAAGCAGATAACTGTTAAGGGGGAAAGCACATTCATTTGTGTTTTCCCCTTGATTTTTCAAAGCTGAAGTCGACAGCAGGGCTGGTGAACCAGGGATACCGTTAAAGGAACAGTTGCTTTCAGGTGATGCTTCTCTTATACTAAAATCACTATGAATACAGAGGTGAGGCCGTGTGGATGACCCCCGATCATGGAGGTTATGGCTGCAGGTACAGCGAGAATAGCCATCCGGGATTAGCGTAGAAGGGAAACTAAAACCTAATCACGGAGGTGAAGCCTGTCTGTTTAAAGGACAGGGAAAATGATTACACTGAATTTAGCAATATTTGTGCTCTTGATTGCGCTGACAGCGTTTTTTGTCGGCACTGAATTTGCCATTGTCCGTGTGCGCGGCTCCCGGATTGATCAGTTGATCGAAGAAGGAAATAAGCGGGCGGTGACGGCAAAGAAGGTGACCAGTAATCTGGATGAGTATCTTTCTGCGTGTCAGCTCGGTATTACCGTTACAGCGCTCGGACTCGGCTGGATTGGGGAGCCGACCGTAGAACGCCTGCTGCATCCATTGTTTGAACAGCTGGCGCTGTCGGACACCGTAGTTACCCTGCTGAGCTTTGGGATTGCGTTCGGCTTTGTAACGTACGTACACGTTGTGGTCGGGGAACTGGCACCAAAGACACTGGCGATACAAAAAGCTGAGGCCTTAACGCTGGCAGTCGCCACACCGATCCGGGTGTTTTACTGGGTGATGTATCCGTTTATTTGGACATTGAACGGATCCGCGCGTCTTTTGACCCGGGCATTCGGCCTGCGGCCTGCGTCGGAAAATGAAGAAGTACATTCGCAGGAGGAGCTGCAGCTGCTGTTGTCTGAAAGCTACAAACGCGGAGAAATCAATTCTGCAGAATACAAATACGTCAACAATATATTTACGTTTGACGACCGGATTGCCCGCGAGGTAATGGTGCCAAGGCCGGATATCGTCGCACTGTCTGCAGATCAGACGATTGAGGAAGCCCTCCCGGTTATCCGGAAGGCTACATTTACCCGGTACCCGGTCATGGGTGAAGACAAGGACCACATTATTGGCAGCGTGCATATTAAAGAGCTGCTGATGGATCCAACGTCGGCAGACGAAGCATTCCTCCAGCAAAGGCTGGCGGATATCGCGATTCCAATTATCCGTGTAATGGAAAACACACCGATTTATGATCTGATGCTTGAAATGCAAAGCAGACGCACACAGATGGCGCTGCTGTTTGATGAATACGGGGGAACCTCCGGTATTGTAACGCTTGAGGATATACTTGAAGAAATTGTCGGTGACATTAAAGACGAATTTGACACCGCTGAAGAAAAGGAAGTAGTTCACCTCGGTGAGCATCATTACCGGCTGAATTCCAACGTATTATTGAGTGAAGTGAATGATCTGCTTCCGATTCGTGTTGAAGAAAATATGGATGTGGACACGATTGGCGGCTGGATGTATATGCAGCATGCCGATGAAGTTCACGAAGGGGTTTATGTGGACGAGCAGAATTTCCGCTTCCGGGTCGTGGAGGTGGAGGACGGCCACATTCACACCATTGAAGTACTCCCGCAGGAGCAGGAAGCTTCTTAAAAGCAAGGCAGCGTCCCTATAACAGGGGCGCTGTTTAATTTTGTTGATGAAAATTTATTAATACGTTCGATTGGATAATATTTCAATTTATGGGATGATAAAAGAAATGCTGAGTAAGGAGGGAGGGGGAATAGATTGTCTCCCTCCTATTTTGAGGAAAAGATTCACCTATACTATTCACCGGTCATTACAAGCAAAGGAGAGTATGTATGATTATCATTTGTATAGTGCTTGCAGGAATCGGGCTATGGATTTACGGCCGAAGAACAAGCTCACGAATGACGGCGTTTACTGGAGGTCTGGCAGCAGCAGCTCCGCTGCTTTATGCTGGCGGAGGAATGCTGTTACCGCTCGCGCCGATGCTCGCGCTTGGCGCTGCGTATTGGACAGTGGATAGAAACAACGATGAGCGTTAATACGATCAACGGTGACGTTAAAATGAAGCAGGGGACTAACGAATCGCCAAGCCATATATAAAAGAAAAATGCAGTTGCAGCAACAATTAAGTAGACTGGGGCCATCAGCGGGTGAAACCACGAATTTTCCTGCAGTTGGGTGTGTTGATTAGTCAAACAAATCCCTCCTTTTGTCAGAAATATATGAAAGGGAAGAAGTGAGCAGACCAACGGCAAAGATGAGCAGTAGTTTCATAGCGATATTCCTTTCTTTAAAGATTAATTGATAATAAAATCTCGCAAATAAGTACGCAGTACCTGGAATGGCACACTTAATAACGAGGAGGCAGTTATGATGACAGAGAAGCTGGCTTACATCTTTTGCTGGTTATTGCTGGTGGCTGGATTTTCTTTTTATACTCCGTGGATGCCCTTCGGATGGTCCATCTACGAGGGCGGCATCGGTTTGCTCATACTAATCGTCATTAACTTTTGCTTGTTTGGTATCTTTGCCTTCGTCCTGGCCCTGGCTTTGCAAAACAGGCTGCTGATTATACTCAGTGTCCTTCTGCTTCTGATGCCGTTTATTACCGTTGGCTTCTTCTGGGTGCTCCAGTACATCTGATTAATCGTTTCATATTTTCGTACATAATCATAGCCGGCGTTTTCCATTTTTTATCGGTTGCGGATATTTTTCAAGTGTGCATTGTTGAAATTATCAATGAACCTGTGAGATTATATAAAAACACTAAGCAGCCGACCTTTTGAATAGGAAGATTATACCAATGAATACCATGTCCGACGCTGAATAAATAAGTCTTTATAATTATCACGTTTAGTTACATTCGCCCGGGGTTATATATAAAGATGATAAAGCAATCGGACAGCAGAGTGGGAAGATGAAGGAAATGAAGCGGTCGCACCTAATCAAAATCTGAGTACGGGGGAAGCACAGGAGAGGTTACGCAGAAGGGTAATGGAAAACAAAAAAGCATACGAAGTGTGCTGTGGCTTTGTGCTATTGAAAGGGGTATTTTTTATGCAGGAGCAATGCGAAAATATCACGCTGGACGACATTATGTTAACATTTGACGGATATTTACATGTAGTAATGGAGGGGGAGCGGTCCCTGCATCTAAAGGATAATGACGGCTTTCGTTACTACTACGATAAGAAAACACAACGGATTTACGCAGAGAACGGCAGGGGCGGATGGAACTTTCTGGATGTCGTTGAAAAGCCCCAGACTGCTTCACGTAAAGGAAGCAACCTGCTTGAGCGTGCAAAGCTGAGGCTTAAAAAGGTGAAGTGGGCCTTTGATAATTAATCAGGGCGAAGTGCTGCGCTTCAATGAACAGCTGCGACAGATAGGCGGAGGCTCCCATACCGGGGCCTCTGCTTTTTATATGCTAAAAAAGCGGCCTCCGTATTTGGAGACCGCTTATGAATATGAGATGTTATTTCATTGCCTGCTGCATCGCGTCAAATACTTCTGTGTTCTGTAAGCTTCCGGAGAAGGCTTCTTCGCCCGGTCCTTCAGCAAACACGGTAATATCCACCGCTGTATGATTTGTACTTGTCCAGTCAATGCCGGCATTTTCGCTTAACACATGGTTGAACCCGAGCTCGAGCGTTTCAGCTTCCTCCACCATTGTTTGTTCCTCGTCGGTCATCGTCATGCCGGTATGCTCTTCAAAAACTTCGGCAGGCGACTCGTCGCCGAGAAGCACCTGCTCCTGCATAGCTGCTCCTGTGGCATCCACGTTTTTCAGACTGGACGGATGGTTTTCCACTGTGGCCTCACTGGCGCTTCCGCCTGTGTCGTGGTCACTCGCGACGACCACGAGAGTATCTTCGTGTTCCTCGGAGTAAGCCGTCGCCTCCTCCACGGCCTGTTCAAAGGCTGCGGTATCAGACATCATCCAGGCAGGATCGTTGGCGTGGCCGGCCCAGTCAATCTGGCTGCCCTCAACCATAAGGAAGAAGCCGTCCTCATCCTGCGACAGGTGGTCAATAGCCGAGGAGGTCATTTCGGAAAGGGATGGCTGAACCGGGCTCTGCTCCAGGGAAGTGTTCATCGCATCATCTGCAAACAATCCCATAATGCGGTCGCCGTCTGCTTCATCCATGGCGCGCTCGGTTTCCACATATTCAAATCCGGCATCGATGGCATGATCAATGTAGTTTTCGCCGTCTTCGCGAATGCCGCCCTCCGATTCCGGCAGGAAGTGCTCACGTCCGCCGCCGTACATCAGATCAAGGTTTTCGTTTTCGGTCATCTGCTTCGCGATTTCAGTGTAGTTGTTGCGGTCCTCCACGTGAGAAGCAAATACGGCCGGAGTGGCATGCGTAATCGTCGATGTTGCTACGAGGCCGGTGGATTTGCCCATGTCAGCTGCCTCATCCAGAATCGAGGACTGGGACTCGCCGTCAGGCGTCATGCCGATCATGCCGTTGTTCGTCCGTTCGCCGATCGCGTAGGCCGTGCCCGCAGCCGCTGAGTCCGTAATGACAGCGTCAGCCGAGGAGGTATCCACCTTGCCGGTCGTCATGTCCCGCTCCTCCCATACCGGCTCGCCGTCCTTATAAAGGCTGTAGTTTTTCGATACGCTGTCCGAGAATCCGTCCGGCACCATGAGAATAACGTTCTGAGCCTGCGCTTCCTCGGCGGCCGGCTTTGTGTCCCCGGCTGAATCGTCCCTGCCGTCGTTTTCCGATGCCATCGCGGTGCCAGCTACCAATCCGCTTGCCCCCAGCAGCAGGGCTGCTTTCGTCGAACGCTTCCACTTACTCATTTAATGACCCCCTATATGTTTGTAGCCGTGGATAACTCCACGTCCTCCACTATAGGGATTTTTTATGAAGCAGACGTTAGCTGCGCTTAAACTTCCTGTAAAGAAAATAATGGAAGCATGACCAGTTGCTTCATATTTATATACTTCCAGTCTCTGGCTTCAATTAAACGAATATTTGACTGTTTAATCAAAAAAGTATAGGATTCAATTAAACAAACATTTAATCGTTAAATTGAAGGGAAGATAGATATGGCTAAAACAAACGAACAGTGTGACATATATTGCTACGACCCGGAAAAGGTGGCCCGCGTGCAGGATCAGGTGGGGAAGGTGGACGCACGGAGCGCCTCGCAGTGGTTTAAGGTGCTTGCCGACGAAACCCGCTACAAGGTAGCCTACGCCCTGAACGTCGAAGGAGAGTTGTGCGGGTGTGACCTGGCAAATATTCTTGGGACCTCAACCGCGACCGTGTCTCATCATTTACGGATTTTAAAGCAGGCAGGCGCCGTCACCTACCGCCGCGAGGGAAAGCTGGTGTTCTATACACTTTCCGGAAATCAGATCACTCATCTGCTTGGGGGCATGGAGCCGGAAAAGGAGGAGAAGCCGCTTGGCATCTAAAGAGGAAACCCTTGAACGAAAATCATCGGAGGAAGGATGCTCCTGCTGCAGCGGGGAAGCATCCAGCCAGCCGTCTGATTCGCGGTCCTTTTCCATTCAATTGACCCCGGTCGAAGAGACGTCGTGCTGCAGTTCGGATAGTGCGGAGGAAGACTGCTGCACGACGGAGGAGCAGGCAGGGCAGACGAAGCCGGACGAAGCTCCGCCAGCGAACGCGTACACCTTTCAGGTGGAGGGAATGGACTGCCCGTCGTGCGCCGCTACGCTGCAAAAGGGCGTCTACCGCTTACCCGGCGTCCAGGAGGCGAAGGTACAGTACACGAGCGGCAGTATGCAGGTGTCCACGGATGGCACGCTGGCTCCGGCAGTGATACAGCAGACGGTGCAGCGGCTCGGGTATGACACAGAGCTGCCGGCAGCGGAGGCGGGAGAAGCATATAACATTTACGGGATGGACTGCGGATCGTGCGCCGCAACGGTGAGCAAACACTTTGCGCAGCTTGACGGCGTGCGCGACGTCCAGGTGCAGTTTGCGACGGGAAAGATGACGCTCGATCACGAGCTCTCCCAGGAAACGGTAAAGGCGGAGGTCCGCCGGCTCGGGTTTGATGCGACTCCGGTCACCGAGCGCCGGGCTTCCCCCGGCCAGCCGGAAGCCTCCCCGCTCCGCGGAACGGTGAATACAATCATTTCCGGGGTCCTTCTGCTGGCCGGCATTGCCAGCTCGCTGACGCCGGCCCCGGCCATCATTTCGATTATTCTGTATCTCTCGGTTATTGTCGTCGGAGGCTATAAGCCGGCAAAAAGTGCCTACTTTGCCATTAAAAGCCGGTCGCTTGATATGAACGTACTCATGATGGGCGCTGCGATCGGGGCTCCGCTCATCGGAGAATACTTTGAAGGCGCGCTCGTCGTCTGGCTGTTTGCGCTCGGCAATGCGCTGCAGCAGTATTCGGTGGCAAAAACGCGCAAGTCGATCAGCCACCTGATGGACCTCGCCCCGGCCGAAGCCTGGGTAAAGACGGGAAACACGTGGGCCCGGCGTCCGGTGGAGGAGGTGCGTCTCGGACAGACGATGCTCATTAAGCCAGGAGAAAAGATTCCGCTCGACGGTACCATTCGCGGAGGCAACTCGATGGTCGACCAGTCGCCGATCACCGGGGAGTCGCTCCCGATTGATAAAGCGTCTGGAGATAAGGTATATGCCGGCACGCTGAATGACTTCGGCAGCCTGGAGGTTGAGGTGACGGCACGTCCGGAGGACACGACGCTTGCACGGATCATTCATTTAGTGGAAGAAGCCCAGGAGCAGCAGGCGCCGACCCAGAGCTTTGTGGACCGGTTTGCGGCTGTGTATACTCCGATTGTGTTTGCCGCTGCGATTACGGTCATTGTCGTACCGCCGGTCATTGGCTTTGGCGGCTGGGCGGACTGGGTGTACCGGGGGCTGGCGCTGCTCGTGGTGGCCTGCCCGTGTGCGCTCGTCATTTCGACACCGGTCGCCATCGTGTCGGCTATTGGCAATGCGGCCAAGCAGGGCGTGCTGATTAAGGGCGGGGCCTTTCTTGAAGCCGCCGGCACCCTGAATGCCCTGGCCTTTGATAAGACGGGGACGCTCACCGAAGGCAGGCCCGTCGTGGAAAAGGTTTATGCGGCAGACGGCGACAAGGACCGGCTGCTGTCGGTGGCATCGACCCTGGAGGCATACTCGAACCACCCGATCGCCCGCGCAATTACGGCACATGCCGGGGAACAGAACGTATCCTCTCTTGATGGGACGAATTTTTACGCGGAACCGGGGAAAGGCGTCGCCGGGACCATTGAAGGCAGGACGTATGCTGCCGGAAAGCCGGAGTGGCTGAAGGAGCAGGGCGTCCAGATGGAAAAATTCGAAGAAGAAGTTGAGCAGCTTCAAAACGAAGGTATGACCGTCGTGCTAATCGGCGACGGGGAGAGCGTTCTGGGCTATGTAGGCGTTGCCGACAAAATTCGTCCGATGTCCTCGGAAGCGGTACAATCGCTTCATAAAAATGGCATCCGTGAATTAACCGTCCTTACCGGGGACAATGAAGGCACCGCCGCGAAAATTGCGGGTGAGGCGAACATTGACCGGTACATGGCGGGGCTGCTGCCGGAGGATAAAGCGAAAGCCGTGCGCACCCTGCAGCAGGAGGGGCGCCGGGTTGGTATGATAGGCGACGGCATCAATGACGCGCCGGCGCTTGCCACCGCGGATATTGGTATTGCGATGGGAGGAGCCGGGGCAGACACGTCGATGGAAGCCGCCGACATCGTGCTGATGGCGGATAATCTCGAAAAGCTTCCGTATACAATCCGGCTCAGCCGCAAGGCGCTTGGCATCATTAAGCAGAACATCTGGTTTGCGGTGCTGATTAAAGTGGCCGCACTGGCCCTGATCGTGCCAGATCTGTTGACGCTGTGGATGGCGGTGCTGAGCGATACCGGCGCAGCACTCATTGTTGTCGCAAACAGCCTGAGGCTGTTCCGGCTGCGTGGATAGCTGGCAGCCATGTAAATGTAAAAGCCAGGCGGGCGGTCCGTCTGGCTTTTTTGCTGTTTACTGATTTAACGCCTGCTCGAGGCTTTGAATGTTGTCTTCCATTAAAGAGACGTAGGTGGCGTCATTTTCAATATCCTCCTCCATGACGCTCGATAGGTTGTGCAGGTAGGCGACATCTGCGCCAATTTCGTCCTGCACGGTTTCTGCTGTTTTCGATGGGATGTTTTGCTCAAGCAGCACCGTATGAATATCATTTTCTTCCGCGGTGGCGACAATATCGTTAATTTCCTGCACCGAAGGCTCATCCTGGGCGTTAATGCCGCTGACCGGGATCTGTTCGAAGCCGTACCTCTCCTCCCAGTAGCCGTACGCCGCATGGGACACAATAAACTGGTTATTGTCATTGTTTTCAGCGACGTCTGTGAATTCCTGATCAATTTCCTTCAGGTCGGACACGAGCGCCTGATAGTTTTCCTCAAACGTTTCTTCCTGATCCGGGATTTGCCGGACTAACTCGTTTTTAATACTTTCAGCAGCCTGCTGGGCCCGGACCGGATCGAGCCATACGTGAGGGTCCACGCCGCCGTGACTGTGGCCTTCTTCACCGTGACTGTGATCGTGTTCTTTATCATGGCCGTGGCCCTCTTCGCCGTGGCTGTGGTCATGACCGTCGTCATGGCTGTGATCGTGCTCCGCTGCCGTTTCCAGAAGCTCCATATTATTTGTCAGCTCCAGCACTTCCACATTTTCGCCGTCTACCGTACGTTTCGCTTCGTCCGCGAAGCCTTCCATACCACTGCCGGTCATAATAAACACATCGCCTTCGGCAATATCGGTCAACGTCTGGGGCGTCGGGTCAAAGGAGTGGGCATTTGATCCTGGAGGGACGACGTTTTCGACATTCACGTAGTCGCCGCCGATTTGTTTGGCAAAATCCTCCCAGGCGAACAGGGTGGTGTAGACGTCCAACTTTTCGTTTTGTGTCTGCTGATCCTCATTGCTGTCACCGGAGGCGTTTTGCTGATTATTATCACTGGTGCTGCAGGCCTGGAGCAGAACGGTGCCTGCAAGAATAGAAACACTTATAGCCGAAGGTTTTTTCATATGTCATTCTCCTAACAAATAGCTGTGATTAATGCGTAAAGTATTGAAAAAGTCATAAACCATAATGATTACGATTTGTAAGTCAAATAAAAGCTGCCAGTGGAATAGTAGATAGCAATGCAGCAATAATCTGCTTTCACTTGAAATAAGTATAAATCGTAATTGTTACGATTTGTGTGCTGCAATTACTTTATAAAACATTTGTTATCATGTCAACGCCTGCTTATGTATTTTTTTAACAGAAATGAATGAATCAAAAAGAAAAAACCCCTGCGCGAAAGGGGTTTTACTGGAGACTGTGTCAGGAGCTGATTTTTTTAAATAAAGAGAGCTTCATATTTCCGGCTGATGCTGGTTCCGTACCACCAGCACATCGCAGGAGGCCCGGCGAACGGTGCTTTCAGAGACACTTCCGAGAATGAACCGCTGCGTGCGTCCCATGCCCGAAGCGCCGACCACAATCAGGTCAGCCTGGTGTTTGCGGGCGATTTCCCCAGGAACAGCCGTTTTAGGCGTGCCGTATTCGATAGAGTACTGCACGGACTTGAGGCCGTGGTTTTCTGCGTCACTTAACGTCCGGTATTCGTGGAGCAATGCTTCCGCGCGTCCTTTATAAACGTCGACGAGGTCATTGGTATAGGGCTCAAGCGATGACAGCGACTGGGTATTCAGCACGTAAATAATCCGGGCTGCGTTGTGGTTTCTTTTGGCCATATTCAAACCGGCATAGAATGCACTTTTAGATGCATCGGAGCCGTCGACGGCAATTAATACCGAACGGTAAATGGCCGAACTGTCGCTGTTTTTCACGACCCAGACGTCGCAGGAGGCACGCCGGACAATACCGGCGGACACACTGCCAAGACGCTTCTTTTCGTTTGTGCCGGCGCCGGACCCGCCTGTCACGATCAAGTCCGGCTCAAAGGGCTTCACAATGTCATCTGCTACAGCTGCTTTTGGGATGCCCTCTTTAATAAAAACACGCACATGGTAAATACCGGCATTCTCGGCTTCTTCTTTGCCCCGGGCGGTAATTTCGCTTCCTTTTTTATTTAAGGGATGAAGCATTAAATCCGGGTACTGCTTTCGCAGCTCCTTAATATTATGGTAGTCGACAATATGACAAATCCCCAGGGTGCTCTTATAGGCCAAGGCGGTATCGATGCCTTTGGCTAAAGCGGCTTCGGATTCCTCCGATCCATCCAGCGCTACGAGTATCCGTCGGTAAGGGAGAGGCATAGGAGTTCTTCCTTTCTGTAATCCATCATTTGTGAATCAGTGGAAAGGACTGCTTATATTTCACGCCTGTCATTACACATTTTACGAAGGGTGGTGTAAAGAACGTAAATGAAGGAAGTGAGGGCCGTGGCCTGCACTAGCCGGAGCTCTGAGCGGAGAGGACGGGCATATTTAATACCGGTCCATAAACCAATCGCGAAAAGACAGATCTTTAATACACCAAAATCCAGCACAGAGTACCTGCGGGCAGCCCTGTGTACACGCTCAATTAACTGCTGCATCATAATCCCTCCATTTTAAATGTTTTGAAAAGAGGTACTAAACAGATCACATAAGCGGGAAATGCTCTGAGGCTACATAATAGGTGATTAATTTTTCCTCCGTTGTGGTGGAGGGACAGGAGGAAAGAGGCAGGCACTCAATAGCCACCACATACATCACAGACTTCCGGAAGCGAATTTCCTCTCCCAGCTCAAAGCTGACCTCTGTATAATGATTCAGGAAAAACTCCTCCTGCAGCTCCAGGGGATTGCCGATAAACCAAAGCTTATTCGGCTGCTCCGTATTTGCAGAAAGGTACACGAACCGGACGAGAGAGTATTGCTCTGCATGAAAGGGCTCGCCCGAATATTTTTGCTCCGATATGTCCATATAGCGTGCTCCTTTCGGGTAATAATTTGGGCTTACGGCCAGCAGGCGTCATAAAATAAATTGAATTATGTAAAAATAAAAACGGTAGAAAATGCCAGGGCCTTATTACCTTTATATTTACCAGTATACACTGAAAATAGGGAATTACATCATTAAAAAGTCCTTTAGTATGTACTCACGACTAAATATGCACAAGCAATAGTGAGTTTATCAAAATTATGCGTTAATGCATACAAGTATTTTATTTGGGAAATCCACATTTTAAAGGGAATACAGGGGAATGATGCGATTGGTAGCTGTCAAAGGAGACTTCAGCATGTGTAAAAATAATGATACATTTAATAGAGATAAAGGAATAATTTAACAGCAGTATCCTGTGTTAGTAAGGAACATAAAAATTGGAAATTGTAAGGGGGAGAAGAAGATGCCGCCCGAAGCAGCATTCAGTTTAAGAATACTTACTCTGGCCACAGTCGTAACGATTGCATTGATCGGAGCCATTCACTGGCTGAGCCGGAGGTGGTATATCAAGCGTAACGACGGTCCGCGAGCGAAGAGCTATGCGAACAGATTCCATCTTACTATCAGATATATATTCTCCAGTTTATTTTTGGCAGGTACCATTCTGGTAAACGTCTTCCGGGAATTTTTTGAGCCCTCCATCTATGTCGTTTTTTTACTGTTTTATGCTTTGTATACGGCCATAAGCGTGCATATGTGGAAAAAAGAAAGCTATAATCCGGACGATTACCGGTATGAGTGGTTCGTGCAGGGAGGGACGCTGCTTGTGGCAGCCGTTAGCCTCACTGCGGCCCTGCTGATATTAGAGTAGGTAAAAAGCTTAGCAGAATAAAAAAAGAAAGCCCGACTGCGACGGTCCCACAGCGGCTTTCCTATCGATGTGTTTTTTAAGACTGCTGCTTTTCTGTCCCGAATTTCCGGTCGTATTCCCTTCCGTAATGCCGGCGTGCGTGGAATTCGTGAATGAGCCGGATGGACGGGCGAATGAGAAATTGAAAGCTGGCCACGACAAACAGGGTGACCCCGAGGAGGCGCCAGGGGCCTTCAAAGTAAAAGCAGATGCTGCCGATGAAAAACCATAGGCCTAAAAGAAAATCGTTGATCGTATAAAGGGTACTGTAAATCTTTTTGAAAAAGGGAGTATGATTTTTCATCCGGCTTTCGATATATTCGTTTCTGGAATTATCCTCCTGGTTGCTTTGATTGGCTGCTTCTTCTGTATTCATGCTGACTCCTCCCTTCGTCTGTTCTGGTTCTGTTCCATATATCTATTAACGAATATGGGCAGGATAAAACGTCCTATGCCCGGTGCGTTTGTCTCCACCGGGCGACCATGTTAGGGTAAATTTAACGCGTAGTACTCGTCTCCGCTAACGATGCACGAAATCAGCTAGGATACCCCTGGCAGGGAGCATTAGGGACAATAGCGCCTGCAATGCCCTGCTCCGGTAACGTTGCTGCTTGTTTTTTATTTTATGAGGAATTCCATATCGATACCAGGCAAAAGCCTGCGGAGAAGGGGAGCAGGCCAGGAGGCTGCTCCCCATTTTTAGGTGCAGCTTAGAGGCGGACGATCGGTAGCTATTGATCTGAGCGGGAATTACGATCCGGGAGATTTATTTTGACTGGGACCTTCAGCAAAAGCGGGGCGTCATTCTTGGCGTCATGTCGGAGAATACGTCGGAATGCGAGGCCCGGTGGCCGGCTCATTTAAACCACCAGAAATTCAACGACAAAGTTATCGAGCTGAGCGAGTGGGGACAGAAGGTGCCGGCGACGACGGAATCGTTTTGGCTGAATGACCGGACGATTGTGATCAAACGGACCGGAGTCTTCGTGGAAATTGAAAAGGAATTGATTCAGGCAGGATATACCAACGAGCTCAAGGAAGTGAAGAAGCCGCTGGAGCTGCGGATGATTCACCGGTCGAGCCTGGAGTCCCTGATTGACGGTAAAATAACCGACCGTTTGTTTTCTGGCATTTCACAGGAGACAAAGGGTATTCAGTGCTCGTCATGCAGCCGAAAAAGTAATAGCCTGAGCGGAACTCGTTTTCAGACCTAAATGGTAATTCACATTAAAAGGTGATTAGTCTAAAGCAGTTTAGTGGGAGCTGGGAAAAGACAAAAACAAAACCGGGAACGTTAAAGGACGAAAAAGAAGCTGCCAGCTCAGCCGGCAGCTTCTTCATTTACGTAGCGGATGTATTTGGTGAGCGTGAGCATCGACTGCAGCCCGAGCCGGTCCATCAGTTCCTCCGGCGACACGCCGCTTTCGAGCTCGCGCACGATGTAGCTGTTGCGGAAATGAGTCGCGGAAATAGCCCGTTCGATGCCGGCGCGCTTGCGCTCCTCGCGGATCATTTTCTGGATCGCGACCTCGGTTAAATTTTTCGGCTGGTCGTTTTCATAGCTCCAGCGGTACGTCTGGCGCTGAAAGTCAAACGCCACAAACAGTGGCTCGCCGTCAAAGGACGGGCGCACGGCCTGCGGGATAACGTCGAGGTAATAGTACAGCTGCTTTTGCAGCTCCTTTGTCAGCTGGAGCGTCCGCGGGTTGCCCGCGGTAATCTCGAGCTCCCCGCGGGTCAGGTGCAGATGCTCGATCCGGATCGAGGCGAGCTCGTGCATGCGGAGCCCGTAGTCGTAAAACAGCTTTAGGATCACGATGTTTCGCGGGGCAAGCATGGGGCGCACGGCCTGCTGCTTGTCCGACAGTCCGGAATCGGACTCGAGTGTATCCATGAGCCGCTTCATTTCCTTCAGGGCAATCAGCTCTTCCTCCTTTAGCACGTTCCAGACGCTGTCATCGACGGGCAGCTCCGCCATCGGGTTGGCGGCGATCCGTTTTGTGTCGCGCAGAAAGCGGAAGTAGCGGACGAGCACGGTCTGGATGCGCTTGAGCGTCCGGAGCTGGTAGTGGCGCTCCTCGGCCAGAATATGAAAATAAGTGGTAATGTCGTCGGGTTTAACGGCCGCCTCTTCGCCGTCGAGGACCACATCGATAAACCGGTGAAAATCGGCCAGGTCGTATTCATAGCGTTTCAGCGTGCTCGTCTTGCGCCCCCGGGACTGCAGGAAGGAAAGAAAGGCCTGCATGCCGTCCGGAAGGAGCTCGGGTTGCAAATTCATTGTCATTCCTCCTGCTTCGTTTGCCGATTAAGCATCGCGGCTTGTTTGTTTGGCACTTAACCCATATTATAGTATGTAGAGGACAGGAAAAACAGGAGGATCTAAACTATTGCAGGATTTTGAGAATCAACAGGTAGATAAAGAACGGGTGGTACTGGTTGCCGTCCACAAGGATGATACCGATGAAGCGACGTTTGAAGCGTCCCTCACCGAGCTCGAACAGCTGGTGGAGACGGCGGGAGGCACGGTTACGGCCGTACTGACGCAGAGCAGGCGTTCGCTCGATTCGAAGACGTACGTCGGGAAAGGCAAGCTCGAGGAAGCGGTGGCGACCGCCGAGGAGCAGGAGGCGGATCTTTTAATCTTTAACGATGAGCTTTCGCCCGGCCAGATCTCCACGATTACAAACCAGACTGGATTGTACATCATCGACCGCACGCAGCTGATACTTGATATTTTCGCTGGCCGTGCGGCGTCAAATGAAGGGAAAATGCAGGTGGAGCTCGCGCAGCTGAACTACATGCTGCCACGCCTCCGCGGACAGGGCGAATCCCTGTCCCGGCTCGGCGGCGGGATTGGTACACGCGGACCCGGGGAAACGAAGCTTGAGACCGACCGGCGCCACATCCAGAAGCGGATGGACGACGTACGCAAAAAGCTCAAGCAGGTGAAAAACCGGCGCGAGCAGTACCGCGAACGGCGCAAGGAAAAGAACGTGCTGCAGTTTGCGCTTGTCGGCTATACGAACGCCGGCAAATCCACGATTTTAAACGCGCTCACCGAAGCGGACACGCTCGAGGAAAACGCGCTGTTTGCCACGCTTGATCCGCTGACTCGCCGGGTGGAGCTGCCGTCAGGCCTCGAGGTGCTCGTCACCGATACGGTCGGGTTCATTCAGGACCTGCCGACGGCGCTAATTGCGGCGTTTCAGGCGACGCTTGAGGAAGTAAAGGAAGCAGACGTGCTGCTTCATGTGATTGACGGCTCGCACCCACGGGCAGCCGAGCAGGCCGCCACGGTGCGGGGGCTGTTAAAGGAGCTCGAAGCAAGCCACATTCCGGCGCTTACGGTCGTAAACAAACGCGACGCCGTCGAAGACGGGCCGGTTGTGGCGGCAGACAAGCCGTCGATTTCCATCTCGGCCCGCAAGGACGAGGACGTAGAGCTGTTGCGGGAGTCGATGGAAAGCGTACTGCTCGAGCAGCTGCAGCCGTACCATGTGGAAATTCCGCTTGCCGACGGCCATATTATGCAGCGGTTCAAGCATGAAACGGTCGTGCGCGAGGAAACGCTCGATGAAGAAAATGAAAGCTGGATTTTGTCCGGATACGTGCAGAGCGACCAGGCCATCCACCGGGAGATCAAGCAGTATGCTAAAGGAGATGCCGGGGCCAGATGACACGCGAGATAATGGAACAAAAGCAGCTGCAGCAGGCCGAGCGCCGGATCGCGCCGCAGCTTGAAGCGATTTCCGAACGCGAGCTTGTGAACCAGCAGCGGATGCTCGACATTTTCCGCAGCCATAACGTGTCGGCGTTTCATTTCCAACACTCCACCGGCTACGGCTATGATGACACCGGGCGCGAGGTGCTCGACCGGGTGTACGCCGATGTGTTTGGCACCGAGGCGGCCATGGTGCGCCAGCAGTTTATTTCCGGGACGCACGCGATCAGCACGGCGCTGTTTGCGGCGCTCCGTCCGGGCGGACAGCTGCTGTATGCCACCGGCACGCCGTACGACACGCTGAACACGGTGATCGGCCTCGACGGCAGCGAAGCAGGGACGATGAACGAATGGGGCATCGGCTGCGACGTAGTGCCCCTTGCCGGCGGCCGCGTGGATATGGGCGCTGTGCATGAGGCGGTCACGCCGGACACACAGGTAATTGCATTTCAGCGCTCGCGCGGCTACGATGACCGCCCGTCGATCGGCCTGAACGAAATGAAGGAGTACATGGCGGAGCTGAAGCAGGCGTATCCGCACATCGTGCTGTTCGTGGACAACTGCTACGGCGAGTTTGTGGAAACGACCGAGCCGGGCCATATCGGAGCGGATCTGATGGCGGGCTCGCTCATTAAAAACCCGGGCGGCGGCATTACCCGCACCGGCGGCTACATTGCCGGCCGGAGCGACCTGATTGAAAAGGCGGGGGCAAGCTTTGCCGCGCCCGGCATCGGCCTGGAAGGCGGGGCGACGCTCGGCATGCTCCAGGAAATGTTTCAGGGGCTGTTTCTCGCGCCGCACGTTGTGGCGGAAGCCCATAAAGGAGCGGTGCTGACCGCGGCGCTGATGGAGGACGCCGGTCTGCAGGCCTCACCGGCCTCCGGACAGGAGCGGACAGATCTGATCCAGTCCGTACAGTTTGGCGACCGGGACAAAATGATCCGGTTCTGCCAGGCGGTGCAGCGGTATTCCCCGGTCGACTCCGGCGTTACACCTCAGCCGAGCCCAATGCCCGGCTACAGCGATGACGTGATCATGGCTGCCGGCGCGTTTATCCAGGGCTCAAGCATTGAGCTTTCCGCCGACGGGCCGATCCGGCCGCCGTATACAGCCTTCGTGCAGGGCGGATTAACGTATGCACACGTGAAAATTGCCGTTAGCGAAGCGTTAAAAGCGATACAATAACCGACAGAAGGGCAGGTTCTCCGAAAGAGGGCCTGTTTTTTCTGTACATTTGACGGGGAATAGGCGAAAATAGAGAAAGAGACAATAAGTTCTGAAAATTTTGATGTAAAAATAGCTTACATGAACTTGACTGAAAAGCTTACATCATGTAGGATATACTTAGTTTCAATGAAAGGGGGCGTAACGCATGAATGATCATGTACGCCGGAATACCCCTTTATTTCCGATTGGTATCGTCCAGAAGCTGACGGAGCTCACCCCAAGGCAGATTCGTTACTACGAAGAACACGGCCTGGTGTTTCCGACACGGACCGAAGGCAACCAGCGGTTGTTTTCCTTCCGCGATGTGGATCGTCTGCTTGAAATCAAAGCGATGATGGAGCGGGGCGTGAACCTTTCAGGCATCAAGGAAATCTATGAGTTAAAAACGTATTCAGAGGAACCAAAGCAGCCCTCCGCACCAAGAAGTCATGATATGACCGACCGTGAACTGCGCAAGCACCTCCGCAAGGAAGTGATGATGGCAGGCAAATATTCGCGTCCGTCTATGATTCAGGGACAGCTGTCGCGGTTTTTCGACTAACAGCAGGATTAACTTTTTCCCGGCTGCGGCTGGGGAAAAGATCTAATAATTCACTATTCTAGTTTTTTAGAGAGGAGTCACAATTAACATGGCAAACACGAGAAAAGACATTTTAAAGTTTGCGGAAGAGGAAAACGTTAAGTTTATCCGTCTTCAGTTTACTGACTTGCAAGGAATTATTAAAAACGTAGAGATTCCGGTGGACCAGCTTGATAAAGCACTGGACAACCTGATGATGTTCGACGGTTCTTCCATCGAAGGATTTGTACGTATTGAAGAATCCGATATGTACCTCTATCCGGATCTTGATACCTGGATCGTCTTCCCATGGACCCCGGAAAAGGGCAAAGTCGCACGTTTAATTTGTGACATATACGAGCCGGGCAAGCCTGGCGAAGAACCAACACCATTTGAGGGCGACCCTCGCGGTATTTTGAAGCGTGTACTTAAAGAAGCAGAGAAATTAGGCTTCACCGACTTCAATATTGGACCGGAGCCTGAATTCTTCCTTTTCAAAAACGATGAAAAGGGCGAGCCGACCACAACCCTGAACGACAAAGGCGGTTACTTTGACCTTGCCCCGACAGACCTCGGCGAAAACTGCCGCCGTGACATCGTGCTTGAGCTTGAAGACATGGGATTTGAAATCGAAGCTTCCCACCACGAAGTGGCACCGGGACAGCACGAAATCGACTTCAAATACGCAGACGCCATCACGGCCTGCGACAACATCCAGACGTTTAAGCTCGTTGTTAAAACGATCGCGCGTAAGCACGGCCTGCACGCAACCTTTATGCCAAAGCCATTGTTCGGCGTAAACGGATCCGGCATGCACTGCAACATGTCCCTGTTCAAAGGCAAAGAGAACGCGTTCTACGACAAGAAGACCGATTCTCAGCTGAGCACAACGGCCATGCAGTTCCTCGCAGGTACACTCGAGCACGCGAAGGCGTTCACGGCGCTGACGAACCCAATCGTCAACTCCTACAAGCGTCTTGTGCCAGGCTACGAAGCACCAGTATACGTGGCGTGGTCCCTGCGTAACCGCAGCCCGCTCGTGCGTATCCCGTCCTCCCGCGGCATGAGCACGCGTATTGAAACGCGCAGCCCGGACCCGGCAGCGAACCCGTACCTTGCGATTGCAGCAATGCTCGCAGCCGGCCTGGACGGCGTCAAGCGGAAGCTTGAGGCACCAGAGCCGACTGACCGCAACATCTATGTGATGGAAAAAGCAGAACGCGAAGAACTCGGCATCGAGGACCTTCCGGCAGACCTGAACGAAGCGCTTCAGCACCTGCTGAACGACGAAGTTCTCGTCAACGCCATCGGCCCACACGCCATCGAGCACTTCGCCGAAGCAAAAGAAATCGAGTGGGACATGTTCCGCAGCCAGGTACACCCTTGGGAACGCGAACAGTTCCTGTCCACTTACTAAGATTGAGAAAACCCTTCAGCCGCAATGGTTGGAGGGTTTTTTGTGTTTCTTAGATTGTCAATTTAAGCGCAACACTTCTTCATGAAACACATTTTCCGTGGTCTCCCCATGTAAACAATTTCTGGGGCGTCGATGAATCAGTCCGGTGACGTAGTCCACTTCCCGCCGGCTGAGGCGAGCTAAATCCATGCCCTTCGGAAAAAATTCCCTCAGAGCTCCTGCATGCACTTAGAAACATAAATGAAGGAGTATCGAGGTATAGAAATGCTTCATTCTCTTTCAATTAATTCCCCCTAGATTCAACTAATTAAGAAAAATATGGTTAATAGAGCTACAAAAAAGAAGAGGGTTCTAGTTATCCTCTTCATAATTTTTGCGTTTCTCTCGCTGGAATTCAATATAGCGAATTGCTTCTTTTTTCTCTTCCTTTGTCATTTTATAGAATTCATGCTAAAGTGTCTGGTCCTCATTAGGCATAGGGTTATAGGGTTGTTCATTCTGTTTGAGGAGTCGTTCATCCTGTTTAATGAAAGGATAGTTCCTTGTATTCATGCTATCTTCTGGGTAATCTTTGCGTCCCAACAAATAATCTGTAGTAACTTCGAAAAAATTAGCAATTTGGGTAAGTTTATTAAAATCAAAACTTCTATTCCCTTGTTCATACATTGCGTATGTCGTCCTGCCCATGCCCAATTTTTTAGCCATCTCTGTTTGATTAAATTTATATTTTTTTCTTAGGCAAGATAGCCTATTACTTAACATAACAAATTTTCCTCAGAATAGATTAATACAATTATAACTACACGGAATGTGTAAAGTAAGTATATGACATTGGAATTCGAATGAACTATTTTTTGAAGATGATAGTCACGATAAGTGTCAAAAAATAAATAAATATAGTGAGGGCAACAATGGACCGAAACAAAGTAACCAAATGTGAAAGCTGTGGCGAACGAAATTGGATAGCGGATTGAGAGACCATCAATAAACACCGCGTGGTGATTCTCTATAGTTGCAAGTCCTGCCGACATGAATGAAAAGCCGAATATCTCTTAAGGGTGTGACGAAATGGATTTACTAGATATTTCTAGTATTGTAATGGCGATTGGAGCTTTATGTTTGTCCATTTATTCTTTGGTGTCCAGCTGAGGCCATTTTTCAAGGTGATAAACGATCCCTTCATAATGAAACTTTTTTCGTTTCGTAACAGCGAACCGATCTTTAGGTTTGGTCCAGGGCTTTCTCATAGAAAATTTAACAGAAAAGCCTAACTCTTTTTGATCTTCCCGAGGAAACATCACCAAATCGAGAATTATAAAGGAATTGCTTTTAATTATGCCGTGGTTTTTATCTGGAATATATAACTCAGTTAAACGAGTTGATTCATTAGAAGTCGGAATCACTTCATATATAGGTTTTTCTCGATGGTCATGATAAACCGCTCTTCTAGTTAATAAGTCTCCGTTGATATTAGTTTGGGGGTCAAAAGCCCGCATATCAAAGAAAGCAATATCCTTGTTCGAAGGATTAACGATTTCTAAACGTGCTTTTAACGCAGAACCGTAAGGCAACGGACCATCTTCTTCCATGATCATTATATGTTGAGGTTTGATAACTTCTGCGTTTTTAGAAATTTCTACTACTAATGTTTTTTTGTTTGTCCAAGCTACTATCCCTGAAATTACTAAAGACACTAAAGCAATACCTACAGATACGTAATCCACCCATTCTGTCACTAGACCCCACCTTTCTAATATAGATGTATTGTAACAGATTGGTAAGTTGACTATTTATTAAGTAGGTAACCGCTATGAACCGAAGATACGGCATTTACTACCAAGGCATCTTGATGGAGGAACACGAAACGCCAGCGGCAGCCTACAAGGCATTGATCGAACGAACGAAAAGCATGCAAGTTTTTCACGAACTAAAAGTTATTGAAGAGGAATCAATATGCGCAATTTCATAATTATAGCCACCACGATCGCCGTTGCAGCCACAACAGCGAAGAAGGTAGCAAAATCGAAAGATAAAAATATAGTAACAATTACTCGTCCGGACGGTTATCACATTACGCATGCCCACATAAGGATGTAAAAGCCGGTGTGCATTTCTATCAAGTCAATAACGAAAGCGAGCAAATGCAGGTGATTTTAATGTGCAAAGGAAGTAGTTTGGCTTAGACAAATACTCAGTGCTGCTAGACGAGATCCGGACCATGTTACGTGCTAATGGTTACCTCAATTAAGTCCAAGCTGTTCCTTGATAAGTTGCCCAGCAATATTAGCTAATACTGGCAGTGATGCTCCAGCTACTTTAGAAGACCTCTCTTTCGTTTTTTGCCATATTGTAGAATCTCGAACATTGTCCAAAAATTCATGGCCTGCAGTGGTTAAGTTGCCGACTCTTATATCTATCAGCATGTTATCGGCATACAAAGGCTTGGCGTGAATATAGCCAGCTTCAATCATTTTAAGCGCGGCATATCTAACTATGTCTTGATCATAACTATCTAAAGGGGAAATAGATTCTAATTTATCGATGGGTACCATATCATTTAGCCCGATGTTGTTCTCGACACTCAGTAATAACTCTCTAACGCAATCGTGATCTAATATCATAATTTCACTCTCCCTTACGCAACCATGTTCGGTACGGAAGAAGGGAGTTCCTACTAAGAACAATTTTTCGAGAACAAAGAACTACTAATTATCCCTTAGAATGGGATTCTAGCTGCGGATACATCTTCAAAATTAAAAAGAATTAATTGGATTAGGCTGACCGGGGGCTGACATGAATAAACGACTGACAGAAATTGAATGGGATAAACATACAGGGAAGTTAGATTTTGATATACTGGAAGCGGAAGAGCCAATGGTCTTAGTAGTGGGACAAGGGCGTATGCGTTGCGCTCCGCTGCCGGCTCATGGCAAGACGAGAATTGTCACTCACCAAGGGAAAGTCAAGCGGGTGGAGTGGGGTGAGGGGGAAGAGTTCTGAAGCTTTTTAAAACCGGGAAGAATATGGCTATATTTCTGTTAGTCATATTGTGCCTTAGTTTACTAGTTTTCGATGTCTCAAACATGGAGATAAGATCTGAAATGCTATCGGGAACAGTATTAGGAGCTATTGGTTCATTAACGGCAGCTGGGATTGCTGCTTATACGGTGTGGTTTCAAAAATTTAGGTACGAAAAAGAAAGAGAGCCACTTCTATCTCCGATGATTCAAAGATTTCATTTGGAAGACATCAAACTAAAAGACGACTGGGAAACACAAAAGAAAGTAGATAAAAAATGGGCTGAGACGTGTGTCACATTAGCCAACTTTGGTTCTACTCCGATTATAGATATTGAATATAGCTACCAATTAATAAATTATGAATATGTAAAAAACAACATAGAAACTTTTAATAATATTTATAAAGATGAAGAAGAATCTGCTATTGTAGAAAAGGAATATAACTATGTAAAAATAGAAGACGCTCCGGATAAAAATTCAGATACTGAACTAAGATACCCGTATCTTTATGTATCAGGACCAGGGATTAGTTCAGTCAATAATGTTATTCATCATTATGCTTTGAAAGCTGATGCTTTAAGACCTGGGGAAGAAGTAGAATTAAAACTACCCTCATATTTTTTAATTATCAATAATTATATTCTAATTTCGACCAGAGATATTCGGGAAACTAAATATATTAATTTTGAACCAGAATTAAAACTATTTGTACATTGTACAGATGTTGAACAAAGAAAATGGATTTTTGAGTTTAAGATTTTTTTGGACGTTAGAAATAAGATTGAATCTAATAAAAACGTTTCTAATTATCATATAACTTTAGCATTTGATTTCGTGAAGTCACATAGAGCATAGTTCTACCAGCCTACTGGAGGACACTGAACGACAGCACAACGCTGTGTCATTGTCACGCACCAGGGATAAGTCAAGCGGGCGGAGTGGGACGAGGGAGGAAGAGTTCTGAGAAAAGATGCTTTTATAGGAGCTACGGTTTTCGTAGTTACTATAGCGCTATTACTTTATTGGAAAGGAATTATAGAAGCTATTGGGCTAGCTAGTGTGGATGGAGGGACCTGGTTACAAACCTCAGGGACGATAATTGGAGCTTTCTTGGGTGCCGCTTTAGCGGGTGTAATTTCATTAAAAAGCGTAGAGAGACAAATCAATCACCAAAAAGATGAAAAAGAAAAAGAAAAAATACATCAAGAAACAGAAAAAAGAAGAGAAGAATGCAGACACTTAATAAATGTATTACAAAGACTAAGAGTCAATTTAGAAGAAGCAGGAAGAATATTTCTAGAATTAGAAAAAACTTATTATAACAATGATGAAGGTCTGACATTATTTCAAGCGATTTCTTATTTGATTGATTTAAAAACTTTGCAAAGAGATTTAGAAAACTTGAACATAAACGATTTGCCTAATGAATATTATTATTCCGCTTATAAATGCAAGCTGACCTTAGTATACAAAGTGAATAATATGGAACAATACAAAGAAAAAATTATACACTATCTAGAAGTTAATAGATTCTCAGAAAAGGCGAAGGCAGAGCGCACAGTCCTAGCTCCGGATTTAATTGCTCATTTGCAGAATGGAAGAGGGGTTATAGGCGAATATTTGCCTACCTTCCATAGCCTTCTAGATTATTATAAAAGTGAGCTAAAAAAAATTGAATCATAGCGTTCTACCAGCCTACTGGAGGACACTGAACGACAGCACAACGCTGTGGTTTGGTGTCCTCTTTTTTTGTTAGGAGGCATGTATGTAAAAGAAATTGCAAGAGTGGAAGAGCCAGCTGCCCGAGCGTGAAGTTAAAGATTTGATGGCTTGCTGATGCCTTGGCACGTAACGAAGTCGCGTTTCAGTGGGGAAAGCACTCCAAGGAGCGAACAGCCCCCCTTAACCAAAGAGAACAAAGTGCAATAGGAGGAGAATAAGTTCATAAACATTACGAGAGCGGAGGGACTAAAAAACAGAGAAGGCTTAAGAAGCTTTCTCTGTACGATACACCTTGGGTTGTACTGGTTGGATGCCCAGGAATAAAAACCGTGTGAGGAATAATTGATTAAATATGTGATAAGCCATAAATGGGAAGAGGATGCCGAAAACGGTGTACGCTAAAGCACTCTCAATGCCGATCGACTGCAGAACGAATTGCACCGGAAAATGGAGATACATGATGCAAACGGAAGTGGAGCCAACGGCATAAATTATGGTGCTGAATCGCCAGTGGCTGACAACGTAACTGACGTATAAAATGCACAGGGCAAAGGAAACAGGCAAAATAAAATCCAACCAGAACGATGTGTAGCTCAAGTATTTCATGCCCATGTAATATCGAAAGGCAGAAAAATGTTCGACGATCCCGAATGTAAGCGCGACACCAAAGGCTAAGGAGGCCCAGACGTAATGGTTCATCTGTTGATAAAAAAGCGACCGTAGTATCCCAAGGCGAAAAATGGGAGTGTATACAGGAGAACATCGGCGTTCCACGGAATCACAATTTCGGAAACATTATTGTCGTACCAGGATTCAACATGGGCAATTGAATAAGCTACAATCAATATGATTATTCGCGCAAGGTGGTTCTTGACGAAATAGAACAGCACGTGGATGCTATGTAAGTAAGAAAGAGTACCGTAATAAACCAAAAAATACCGAAATATCCTTGCAGCTGCTGGCCGCCAAAAAGGAAGAGTTTGACGTTATACCAAATGGAGCCCAGATAATCTCCAGAAGAAGGCCGATCAAAAACAAGGTTGATGGTCAGGATCAAAATAAAAAACGAGACGTAAGGAATCATGAGTTGTCTGGTGAGTTTGCCCAGATTAGCAAGTAACTTTTGTTGATCGAGAGGGATTTTGATTAAAAATCCACTCAATGCAATGCGATTGGTATTTTTAGTCATATGTATTCACCCAACGTAATCATAAGCGTTTCGGAAGGAAAAATAAAGGAGTTATTGGATGAAGTTTGAAGAAGTATTTTTGGAACTATGAGAAGTGAGAACTAACCAAAATATAGGTCGTCGGATTGTCTTCATGTAAACCCCGGACGGAAAACAAGACGCTTGTAAAAATCATTTCTGAAACAGTATTCTAATACCTGTCTTTTATATGACTTTCATCCTGAAAACGCATTTAGACGTTTGCTTCCCCGGTATAAAGAGGTAGAGAAGAATACATAAAAAAATAAAGGATGATAAAAAATGAATAAAGCACATTTGATTACAGAGAAACTGGCGCTGGAGGAAGAGTACGATAAAGGTGAGGTTCCGCACGATGAATATACCGAGCGTGTGGAGGAGCTGCAGCAGCAGCTCGAGCAGCCAAACTTTGTAAAATAAATGTAATGATGAAAAGCTAGAATAGTATGGTAATGTGTAAGCAGAAGGTGATAAAATGAGTAACTTTGCTTACATCAAACGCGGAAAAACCAATGAAATTCTTATCGGAGCGTACAAGGAAATCGTCAATGCGTATTACGGAGAAGAAATTTATTCGTTTGAAACCGAAGAGGAATTATTTCACAGCATTCAAACGTACCGGCAAAAGGAATATATTATCACCCGCCTGAGCGAATTACCCATCATTGATATGCTGTGGAAAAAGACAGGAAGTGCCCGCTACGAAACCGAGTAGCGGGTTTTTTTTGTTCAATTGCGGGCCGTATTGAACCAGGCATGGAAAAAATTCCCCTTACATAATAGTTTTTTATCCCCCGAAACAAATAGTCCAGACAATATACAACGTGGGGAAGACGAAAAATAAATTCGTTGTTTTCTTTGAAAATTATAAAGAGGTGAAAAGTGTGAGCAAGCATCAGGAACTGCGGGCCATCATGAAGAAAATGAGCGGACAGGATCATATAATCACGGTGCCGCGTATCTTTATCGAATTTTTGGACGGCGATCTGAACACGGCGCTCGTTTTAAATCAGCTCGTGTTTTACGCCGACAAAACAAAGCGCACCGACGGCTTCTTTTATAAAAGCTACGGGGAATGGGAGGCAGAGACGGGATTAACCCGGCGCAAAATCAAAGGGTCGATCGATAAGCTGATCCACAAGGAGCTGGTCGCCACCAAGCTGAAAAAGGCGAACGGGGCGCCGACGCTGCACTATGCGCTGGATTACGACAAAATGCTTGCTTCCATTATGACGAAGTGTACAAATCCATCTGAACCACCTGTCACTAACCCGGATTTGGACAAAGTGTCGGATTCCATAACAGATGATTTGCAGTTGAATTCAACAGATGAGTTAAACAGTAGTCCCCGCGCCATCGCAAGCGTTGTTGCGTTTTACGAAGAGAATTTTGGAGGGGCGGTGACAGCCTATCACCGGGAGCGGCTGGGTGATTGGTGCGAGGGTCTTTCCCCGGAGATTGTGCTTCGTGCATTAGAGATTACCATTCTTCAGGGCGGCCGCAGCCTGAAATACGCTGAGCAGATCCTGAATGACTGGCAGCGGTTCGGCTGTCGCACGCTTGATGATGTAGAGAAATACGAAGAAACGAAAAAACAGCAGAAGGAGGCACGCCGACATGGAAGAAGCAGCCAAGGGAATGCAGGAGGTACTCGCCAGTCTCGAAAAGAAATCAGCAGAAATGAAAAGCAGTCTACTCTCGGTAACGGATGGTACCGACCGGAAGCCTGAGTACCAGTGTTCGGTATGCAAAGACCAGACCGGCTGGCTGGAAAGGGTGGAGGGAGTGGAAAAATGGGTGATCTGCCCGTGTATTCGCGAACGCCGGACGCAGCGGCTGCTGCAATTCAGTGAAATTACCGAAAGCTTCCGGAACGTTACCTTCGGGCAGTTTCAGACCGACCACGTGGATCCGCAGGTGGCCAGTATGAAAGAAGCCGCGCTCGCCTACTACAGCCATTACCAGGATCTGCGGAAGCATCGGGAGAACAGCATGCTGATCATGGGTGTTCCGGGCTGCGGCAAAACGCATATTCTGACGGCGCTCAGCAACAACCTGATGCAGCGCAAAAAGATCGAGGAAGAGGGCGGACAGCAGCAGGGCGTATCCGTCCAGTATTTTCCTTACGTTGAAGGGTTCAACGACCTGCGGGACGACTTTAATCTGCTGGAGCGGAAAATGGAGCGCATGAAAAAGGCGGATGTGCTGTTTATCGATGATTTGTTCAAGCCGGTGAAGCAGTGGACAAAGGATGGGTATGAGCGGGTGCCGCGGGCGACCGCCTGGCAGATCGAGCAGATGTACGCCGTGATTAATCACCGGTATCTGAATCACCTGCCGATTCTCGTCTCCACTGAGCTGATCATGGAAGAGCTCGTTGATGTGGATGATGCGCTCGCCTCCCGAATCGTGCAGATGTGCAAATCCTTCCTGGTGACGATCACCGGGTCGAAGAATGAATTAAACTACCGGCTCAAAGGAGTGTATTAAATGGTGCCAGCGTGCGCGATAGTAATGCAGGGGAGAAAGCTGAATGAAGTGGAAGAGCAGCTGCGAAGGGAGCGGGTGCAGCGGAATATGGAGCGCTTTAAAGAAGCAGAACGGAATTTTGAAAAACAGAAACTGGTGGTGGAAGGGTGAAATTATAGTTAATAAAATAAAAATCGGGTTAAACCCTCCAAATATTAGGGGATAGATGAATACATAGCGGGGTGGTGTAATGAAAAGAAGGATCAGGCTCATAGCGCTTTACGGCGGTACATTTCTGGTTATTAGTACGATTATGAGCTACATATTAAATGGGGGACTGGATACAACGCTTGTGGCCGGCCAGACCATCGGAGGCATAATTATTGGATTGTTTATAGCCCCGCACTTTCGGCAGGAATCCGAGGAGAAGGCGCAGAGGCTGATACGCGTTAACAGGATTATCACGAACACGATGTATATCTTTCTGGTACTATTTTTAATTATGTTCAGCTTGAATTTTATCTCCGATTCTATTGATTGGAAAGCTGTTTTGTACTTTTCGATTCCTTTGGTTATAACTGTTTTAGTTAAACTTACTTATCGATGGCGGATGAAGAAAGTGATAAGGTAGGGGGAATTGCCGTAAATATGCTTGTAAATACAGAACCCCTGCAGCCGTAATGACTGCAGGGGTTCTTGTGTTCGAAAATGGTTTTTCAGATGAAAAAATATTTGAGTTTATTCGCTCAAATTAACTTTGGCAGAATTGTTTCCGAACATACCCTCATTTAATTGAGCTTGTAAATCGTCCGCTTCAGCAACATCAGGATTCACATCGAAAACGACTTCACCAGAAATCGTGGAATCTGGATTGACCTGCTCCAAGAATAATTCAGAATTCCCGCCGTCAGCTTCGTACGTATTTCCGTCACTAAGCAATGAAATATAAGAAGAATCCATCGTTACAGCTTCGCTTCCATTGTTGGTCACTTCAACATCCAAGACGATGAAAGTGCCGTCTGCTTCAGCTTCCATGCCTTCCATACCGGCTGTATCGGACGTTTCCATTCCGTTTACGACATAAGTCACATCCCCAACTTGAACTTCCTCACCAGTACTATACGTTTCTTCCTCAGAACCTCCGTCTTCCGACGTGTTACTTTCTTCTGAAGAACCTTCATTGTTGCTACTGTCACTAGACGATTCATCTCCGCCCCCACCGGTAGCCACCACAATGATCACGATAATAATGATCACCAGGACCAGGGCTCCGACGCCTGTCAGACAGCCTTTAAACATTTTTCCCATGAAAATTAACTCCCTACTTATGTAATGAAACGAGGTTAATTTTACCAGGTGTACGCGTAATTGGCAATTTATTTTACATACTTTTTTCATATAATGTAATACTTTTTACTCAATATCCGCTTAATCTGACAACTCAAGCTGATCCTCCTGCTCCGGGGCGTTCTCAATTTCTATATCGCTGTCCTCTGCAATATCCCCTAAAACGAGCGGCACCTCCGTGTTCGGGGCAAAGCCGTCGAAGCCGCCGTACAACGCTATGGTTAAACCAACCTTCAGGTAACTGTCCTCCGGCGCAGTCACTAAATAGGTATCTTTATCCCCGGAGGGCGCGTGCATTCTGTAAACACGTTCGTCGTAAGGGTTAAAATTTTCGTGAGGTGAATACTCATGAGTAATTTCTCCTTCGACAACGATAGGGGCACCTTCGTGCATATTCTCGTAATAAGGCTCGGCCGCGTTTTTTAAATTCTCCTCAAAATCGATTTCCTCAGACGGCTGGGCCACCGGCTCCTCCGGGGCCGAGCTCTCCTCCGTCATAGTGGATGGTTCCTCAGAGGCCTCCTGCTCGTGGCTCTTTTCCTCCGGGGAAGCATTCTGCCCCGGGCTGCAGCCTGCAGACAAAACACCGAATAAAATGCCTGACAAAAGAAGCCTGCATTTCTTTTGCATCTAATCCCTCCATCCCGTACTTAAATATAAAGCTTTCCTTTCTTATCATACTACATTACAGCTTCATGCTTTTTATACAGATGCCTTCCGGGGGCATCTATTTTATATTACTTTTGTACCTAATTGGAAAAGGAAGGTTTGCCGGACCTGCCCAAAGAGGTAGAGAAGAGTACAAAATAAATAAGGGATGATAAAAAATGAATAAAGCCCATCTGATTACAGAGAAATTAGCGCTGGAGGAAGAGTACGAAAAAGGCGAGGTACCGCATGAGGAATATACCGAGCGTGTAGAGGAGCTGCAGCACCAGCTGGAGCAGCCAAACGTTGTAAAATAAATGTAATTATGAAAAATTAGAATACTATGATAGTGTGTAAGCAGAAGGTGATACTATGAGTAACTTTGCTTACATTAAACGTGGGAAAACCAATGAAATTCTCATTGGGGCTTACAAGGAAATCGTCAACGCGTATTACGGAGAAGATATTTATTCGTTTGAAACCGAGGAGGAGCTGTTTCACAGCATTCAGACGTACCGGCAAAAAGAATATATTATCACCCGCCTGAGTGAACTACCCCTCATCGATGCGATGTGGAAAAAAACAGGAATCAACCGCTGCGATACCACGTAGCGGCTTTTTTATGGTTAATGGAGGGCCTCCGGTCAGAAAAGGTGAATCAGAAAGGACCGCCTTTAAAGAAATTCGGGTTAGGACACTCCACAATTAGGGGAAAGACCAGTACGTAATCAAATAGTTTAAGGAAAAGAAGAAGCACATTCATTTTGACGCTGGCGCGATAAAAAGACTTAGACTGGAGCAATAGGTCCTGCATCTGCGCCTTAGTACAAATAAAGGAGACGTTCGATGGAGGATATGAAGAAGGATTTATATTTAAAGGTGAAAGCGATGGGCCCGGGAGCCTCTATTATCCTGCATAAAACGAATGAGGAAAAAGCATTCGATGAATTGATTGCCGCAGGCTATATAAAAGCAAAAAAAATTGACGGCAATCCTCAGGGGGAAATTGAATACCGGGATATTTCTGTTACGTAAAAGGGTGCTCCCTTCCAAATCAAAGGCTATAGGGACTACTGCTAGGACTAGGAGGAATTTAAATGAAAGAGCAGGAAATAACTGCAAAAATAGAGGAGCTTGAAACGGGGCTGGACCGTTCAGGTGACACGTTGGAAAACGATCATAACGTGCCTGTCCATAAAATAAAGGCAGAGGACGGGGCGTCTGTGAAGTATGAATATGGTAAGGATGACAAAGCCAGTGGTGAACAGGAGCTTACCAATCTTCGTGTTGAATTTGGCCGGGGCCAGACCGGCGAATTTACGGCGAGGGCTGCTATCGAAACGAACTGGCATAATACAGAAGTTGCCGGCGGCGAAAAGCCGTTTGACGCGCTGTATTTAACCAAGGAGGGCACGTGGCGCATTAATGCCGCTGACGGAAAAGAGCTGGAGCAGAATGATCTGGATAAAATCCTTGCCTACACCTTCCAAAGCTATTTGCTGGAGTAGATGACTTCAGGTCAGTCCTTATTTGCAAAAAAAGACCCCGCGCGCACGCAGGGCAATCTGAGGGAATATACCTTTTCAAACCAGCATCATTTCCTTCCACCAGGGAGACGAGTTGGGAAAGCGGTACATCCTTTATATTAAAGCGCTTTCATATAAAAAGCACGAGGCGATAGTCCCTTTTACAGAATTGAGACTATTCTGCTAAACAAAAAAAGCCCCGCGGGGAACACGGGGCCAGTCTCAGGATCGGGGATGAAATATTCATCCCACAAGCACTTTATCGGATGAATGACGTTCATTAATGAGTCGTTTGGTATAAATAATGTCAAAAATCTTAAAAAAACTGCCGGCGGCTGCCGAAGGAGCCGTTAACGATTACTGGCTTTTTGAATCGCCTGCTCGACCTTTTCTTTGGACACGCCGAATTTGTCCGCAGTTGCTTCCTCCGGGCTGGTCTTCGAATCGCTGCTTTCTTCGTATGCAGGGCCCGCCCAGTAAAAATACATGTCCAGTTGTTTATCGGTCGGGTAGTTCTCCTCCTGCTTCGGCAGCCCGGGATTGTTGATGGAGCCGTACACCGTGACTATTTCATGATCGCTGTAATCGCCGGGTTCGTAATTTTCAGCCGCATCAATTTCCCCGTTAGGAAAATAATCCGTTTTTCCGTAAACGTAGCTGCCGTAATCCATCGCCTCTTCGTCGTCGATAAAGCTGACCGTGAGCAGGGTAAAGTCCTCTTTTTCTTTGACGTCAATGATTACCTCATCACTGATTATATCAATGTCGGCTTTATCAATGGAGGTCGGATCCGCATCCAGAATCACGAAATAATTAACATAAACGACACCATCGTAGCTGGTGCGTTCGCCCTCCTGCAGGGTGTAGGAGGGAAGCTCTGCTTCAGAAGCCCCGCCGGTCTGTTCTTTTTCGTAGGCTGTGAATTCGCCCTCCATATCCTCGGACAGCACGGCGCACGGCACTCCGTCCCCATTCGCATCAAGATCACCCGGGTCATTTTCAGAGCTGTAGCCATGCTCTGTCCAGTAGTCATACAACTGCTGATCGTCTTCAAAGTCGCTGCAGCTTTGTATATCCGTATCAGCGGCTGCATCGTCTTCGCTGAAATTTTCCGTCGTGTCATTTGCCGGCGCCCCCCTGAATACTGCAGCGATAACACCGATAAGAACCAGGGCATAAACGAGCGTGGCGAGTGTAAGCTTCCACCTGGTGCCTGAGCGGAAGCCGGGCAGCTGCCGCCATTTTTTATTTTTCTGCATGAATCTCCCCCCTGGAAACGTTGCCTGTCGCTATATATGATTCTCCTGCTTTATGGTTTTTAAAAAGTGCTCTTCCTTTGATTTGAACTCCAGCTCACGGACTCTGCTTAAAATAAAATGATATTTAGCAATTTCCCCGCTGATTTTTAAATTCCTTAGAAAGGCATCCACGGCCTGTCTGATTTCTGCTGTCTCGAGCAGGCTTTCAAACGCGATGACATTCCGGGTAACAAGCCTTGCTTTATCATGCACGGATAAGTGCGTGATGACATCAAGCAGATCGTCGTAGTTGCTGGTTTTGGTGTTGTTGATTAAATCAACACTAATCAGAAAAACGCCCACGAAGCATCCCCCCATGGAAGTAGTAGGCGGGCCCATTGCCTTCAAATCAGCGGCCGGCCCGTAAAAACCCCGTTTCTCCAACGGGGTCAATCCTGCTTTGCCTTTTTTTTCGTGTACGCTGTCCACCCAAGGTAAATGACAATCAAAGCGGCAATAATGGAAGCCACCCTATCCCGCCTTCCGTAATTGGTTAAGGCTATTGTACCACAGGAAAATAGCGGAGGGGGTTGTCAAATACGCCTGCGGCCTGCCTTTTGAACGTACAGCTTTAAATGAAAGGGATGGTTATGGTGTATTACGAACCAAACGCGCGGGTGTTCAGTGAGGCGAGACAGCAGTGGGGTGTGGTGATGCTCCGGAATCACCATCATGGACCGGATTGGTACTATGTTAAATTTACGCCGGTCCGCTCGGGATGGCATCACGAAAGCGACCTGTGGGAAGCAGGGGAGGTGTTTGCGTTCAGCTGGGACCGGCACCGGGCCGGGCAAATCTGACCGCAGCGGCGCCATTTTTTCTTAATTGGTGGTCGTTTGGCCCAATTATATGTAAAATAGACGGCGGTGCTATAAATTTGGGAGGGATCGTTATGTACACATCTATTATCTTTTTCATCGAAGACGGGGACCGGCTGATTGTGCCGAAATCCAACGAGACCCCGAGCGTGGATGAAATTATTGAAAAGCTGAAAAAGGGCAAAAAGCAGGATCTGAAAATGTCCGAGGTATTCAGCGAATGGTTCAACACCGAAGTGGAATGCAAAAAAGTAACAAGCGTCAGCGTCAACTTCATTTAACACTGAGCATCTGCCTGCGGGCGGATGCTTTTTTCATCGATGAAAAAATTTTCGGCGGATGGTTGTAAAAAGAAGCGTCCGGGTTCCTTTACTGGATAGGGCGGCAAAAAGCCGGCACCTATTCGCTTCAGGAAAGGATGATGAGCATTGGCACACACATTGGGGCATCAACTGATTACGTACGGGGAGGATCATCTCGGCACGCCGTATGAATTCGGCGGCGACGGCACGGATACGTTTGACTGCAGCGGCTTTGTCCGCTACGTGATCGAGTACGTGACCGGCGAGATTATCCCGCGGACCGCAGCGAGCCAGTCGGAGACCGGTACACCCATTGCGGACGAAGACCTCCGGACCGGAGATCTGCTGTTCTGGAAGGACACCCGATCGGAGGATCTGAACCATAACGAAGTGACTCATGTCGGCTTTTACGTGGACGGACAGACGTTTTTAGGCGCGCAGGGCTCCACCGGGGTGGCGTTCGCCGATTCGACACGCGACTACTGGCAGGCCCGCTACGTCGGGGCACGGCGCGTCGTCGACAGCACAGCGGGCCCGCTCACCAACGTCGGCGGAAAGGGAGACCTGCTCCGGATTGTTGCCAGCCAGGTGAATTACCGCAGCGAGCCCTCCTGGGACAGCGGAGCCGTGGCGGGGAAGGTCACGGAGGGAGAGGTGTTTACGATCGAGCGCCGCGTGCCGATGGAGGAACGCTCAGATCTGTTTGAACTCATCTCGGGCACGTATATTACGACGCATGAAAACTATGTGGAGGTGCTGCCTCAGGATTAAATTGAGACGGCAGCAGCAATAAAAAGCAGGCCCGGCGTACGCTGCCGGGGCCTGCTTTTTTTATCCTATTTACGTTTCACAGCCGACACCGTCGCCGTCACGGTCCAGGTGACCGCCGTAGCCCGGGTCGCCTTCTCGGACCAGATCAGCCCCGGCTTCACGGGCGGCGTCGCAGTTTTCATAATACACGTCGTCAGAGGAGCCTTCGCTGCCGGAGGAGTCAGTGTCTTCCGAAGAACCGGAATCCCCGGAGGACTCCTCCGGTTCCTCATCCTGCTCCACGTAGCCGTCGTCGGTCACGTAATCCTCGCGCGACCAGATGCCAATGGCGGCCGACCGGGCTTCTTCCTCCGCGGCTTCAAATTCGTCGAGGTACTCCGTGTTCGGCGGATAGACAGCGACCCGGGCGAGCCCTTCCTCAATCAGCTGCTGGTTGAAATTTTCCCCGTCCACGAACACGTAGGCAAGCAGCCGGCCGTAGTAGTCGCGTTCCTCGACGCCGAGCTCGAGCCGCACGTCTTCACCGGCCAGCTCGCTTGTCGTAAAATCGGTCGCCTCCGGGCCGAACGGCTGCACGCCCATCTGCGGGTGCTTGGTCTCCGGAGTGTCGACAAGAATGAGACGGATACGCTCCTCGCCGCCCTCGTAGTCTACATCAATGGTATCGCCGTCGACGACGTTGGTGACGGTCGCGTTGGTGTCGTCAGCGGCTGTATCTTCATTCGTACTGCCGCTGTCGGAGGATGTATTTTCAGTGGAGGCTTCTTCAGCTTCACTGGCATTTTCCTCATTTGAAGTGTCCTTCTGCTGTTTTTCCGTCGTTTCATTGCTGTCACTGCCGGAAGCTTCCCCGTTTTCAGCATCCTCGTTATGTTCTTCTGTCTGCTCCTCCGAGTCCGTAGAGCTTTCCTCTGATGATGCCTGGTCGCTCGTCTGCTCCTCCGCAGCGTCGCCGCCGGGCTCTTCACTGCATGCAGTAAGAAGGAGCGTGAGCGCCAGGGTGGAGCACAAAAGCCTGACTGGTTTTTTCAATAGAATCACCCCGCTGCATAATTGGTTGGCGTGTAGATAGGAAATAGATGGACATCATTTGTGAAAAAAGTAGCGGTTATTAGCGTTATTCATAGTGTACAAGAAAGCATGAGAAAAGAAAATAACCAAAACTACAGGGTTTTTCGCCGCCGGCAATCAACAGAATATAACTACAATAAAAGGTACACAGTTGAAAAGAGATAACACTTATTCATGGTAACGGCAGTAAAAAAAGAAAAAAAGCCCGCTGCGCCTTTGCAGCGAAGCGGGCCGAAAGCAAGGCTATTTCGGCAGATAGTCGTTTCGGATAATCAGCACATCGCAGGAGGCACGGCGGACGATGCCCTCCGAGACGCTGCCGAGAAACAGGCGCTCGGCTCGTCCCATCCCGGAGGAGCCGGCCACAATCAGATCCGCTTCGAATTTTTTGGCTGCCTCGGTCGGAATCACAATCTTCGGCGCTCCGTATTCGACGGAAAAATCAATCGCCGATATATTTTCCGCAGCGCTTAAATTCCGGTATTTCTCAAGCAGCTCCTTTCCGCGTTGCCGGTACATCTCGATAATATCCTCGGTATGGTATTCGGCCGAGGAAATAAACGGCGTATTCAGCACGTATACGACCTGCACCCGGCTTTTCTCCCGTTTGGCGATGTCGAGTCCGGCATACAAAGCGCTGGTGGACACCTCGGAGCCGTCCACAGCGATCAGTACAGAACGGTAGGGCGCCGGCGGCTCTTCGTTTTTAACAATCCAGACGTCGCACGAGGCGTGGCGGACGATGCTTGCGGCAACGCTTCCAAAAATCCGTTTTTCAAACGTCCCGGCCCCGGAGCCCCCGGAGAGAATCAGGTCGGCTCCGAACTCATGGGCGATTTCGCCGGGAATTAATGCTTTGGGAGGGCCTTCCTTTAAAAACGTCAGCACCTGTTTTACGCCCTGGTCCTCGGCGCTTTGTTTCGCCCGGTTTAAAATGTCGGTGCCGATACGTTCCGACGCGCTTAACAGATCCGGCGATTCCTGGCGGAGCTCGCGGATGTTGTGATAATCGATAATGTAGCAGAATGCAAGTGCGCTTTCGTAGGTGAGGGCGGTTTCGATGCCTTTTTGAAGAGCGTATTCCGCCTCATCCGAACCGTCGAGAGCGACGAGAATACGTTCATAGTACAGCGTCATTGCAATCAGTCCCTTCTGGCTTTTTGATGGTATCTATAGTTTAGCTCATTTTTTCTTCGCTGCGTGTGAGGAACCTCACATCCAACCGGGACTTTTTTATTTATACTGTGCTCACAAGGAGCTGTAAATGAAAACTGGTACAGCCTGGATGGGCTGCGAAAATAAAGCACAAAGGAGTTTCGGTATGACGGATCGATTAAAGCAGATTGTCTGGAAGGAAATGCTGAATGAGTATGGAGAAGTGCCGCGTACGCTGCCGGAATTAAATGACAAAGCGGACGGCAATACAGAAATCGCCTGCCTGCTTCCCTTTTACGTGTATTACTTTCATACGTATGAATGGCAGGAATATTCGCTAATGACAGAGCGCGCGCTTCCCGGCACGCTGAACCACGCCGCCTTTATTGCACTCGACACCCCGTCACTGCAGGCCCCGGCGCAGATGAAACGGTACTTTTACGGACTGTCTTTCATCAGCAGACTCCCGGAGGACGGAGTGACGGCGTTCACCCTCGAGGAATGGACGCTGCACGTGTTCCGGAAATACTATTACTTAACGACAAAGGCAGCCCTCCCGGCCGGGGAGGCGAACGCGAAAAGGCGGTCCGGCACGTGGACCTTCCGGGTGATGTAGGTATGGCCGGCAAAAATGAGAACGTTCTCAAAGCGCCCAAGTAATAAAGGAGGACTGCTTGAATATGCAGAAGCATTACTACGGATATGCCGGAGAAAGCACGAAAGAGGCAGGAGAGGAAGAGTATATACGGTTTGTGTACATTTTTGACGAGCCGTACCGGCGGGAGGAAGTACTCTACATCGGCATGAGGGAAAACGTCCGAAAATGGGCCCGGGTGGACCATTTAAATATTGAGCTTGCGCTTGCAGACGCTGTCACAGTGGGAGAGCGGACGTTTAAAATTGTCGGAATTGAACGGGTACCGCCGTTTGAGACGGTATACCGGACGTGCCGGGGCGGCATGGTGACGTATTATTTTTCGGAAGCGGATCTGCCGCTGTCCTGAAGGCAGAAAACACAACAAAAAATTAACGTACAGAGGAGATGCGATATGTATAAAACCATTCTTGCTGCAGTGGACCGGTCCGAGGAAGCAAAGCGGGCAGCCCGGACGGCTGTTTTGCTTGCCGGTAAATTTGAGGCATCGCTTGTGTTTGCCCATGTAGTGAACGAACGGGATTTCAGCGCGTTTCAGTATTACGTTCCGTCCGCCTGGGAGGAAACGAAGAAAACGAACGAGGCAATGCTGCAGCAGTTTACCGCCGAAGCTGAAAGCGGGGGTGTGACGAAGGTGGATACGGTGCTGCGCTCCGGCGCTCCCAAGTCGACGGTGCCAAGGGAGCTCGCTCCTGAATTCGGGGCTGATCTGATCGTAACCGGGGCCTCCGGCATGGGCACGGTGGAAAAGCTGGTGATGGGAAGTGTGTCGAGCGGCATTCTCCGCAAAGCCAGGGAGGACGTGCTCATCGTGCGGAAGGAAAGCGCGGGCGGATATAAAAGGATTCTGATAGCCGTGGACGGCTCCGAGGAAGCGGGTTTGGCGTTTGAAAAGGGCATTCAGCTCTCGCTGCAGACAGGGGCGGACCTGTTTATCGTGCACGTGTTTAACTCGTATCTGCTGTATTCCACGTCCCTGAACGCCCATATCCTGAAGACCATCGAGGACGATGACCGGAAAATGCTGGAGGATTATAAAGCCGAAGCGGAGCGTCTCGGTGTTACAAATGTAACGACGTCGCTTCTCTACGGGGCGGCCAAGCTGATTATTCCACAGGAATATGCCATCCAGCATGAAATTGACCTGATCGTAAGCGGCGCGTCCGGGATGAACAGGACGGAGCGGCTGCTGCTTGGAAGCGTGGCTGAAGGAATCGCACACCGGGCGATCTGTGACGTGCTGGTGGTGCGCCAGCCGCTCGAGCATAGAGAGCAGTAGGGCTATTTGCTGGAATGAATCAGCCCGGTTTGATAGGCGTACTCCACGAGCTCCCTCCGGGTTTTCATCGCGAGCTTTTCCCTCAGATTGGTGCGGTGGGCCTCCACGGTTTTGACGCTGATCACGAGCGTATCGGCAATTTCTTTATTGGCGTAGCCAAGGGTGATATAGTAAAGCACCTCCCACTCCCGCGGAGACAGCCGCCTCGGGTGGCGGGTGGCAGGAGGCATGCCTTTGGCCTCCATGAAGGCCTGGAAGGAGGCAGAGGCGTAATGGGTGCGCCGGGCGGCAGCCCGGATAGCTTCGTATAAATCGTCCAGGGAATCGGTGTGCAGCAGGCAGCCGGTGGACGCTCGTTCGTATAGCTGTTGCAAAAAAGCGGGCGTTTCCTCCCCGAAGACTAAAAATACAGCTGGGAGCAGGGGACGGTTTGCGATCGCCGAAACCGGGGACAGCGTGCCGGCATCAACGACACAGACAACCCTCGGGTCCCCGGCCGGGAAAGTCTCTGCCGACGGCCAGTCAGCTGTTTCTTTGACGACGGTACAGTCCGGAGCTTCGTCGAGCAGTGCTCGCAGCGCTTTGCGGTAAATCGGGCGTCTGCTTATTAATACAATCGAAATCATACTGTCACCTTCTTATGCATGGTTAGGCGCTCATACAATCAGGCGCTCCGGGAGCTCCTGCCCAGAGGATTAACCATGAAGTATTAAAAAAGCAGGATAAAATAATTAAGGGTTTTCCCTTATATTTTTTAAAAATACCCTTTGATAGTATCATGGTAATACTATCGAAGGAGATGGAAATAATGAGCAGGCCCCTTCAAAGTCTTCCAGTGCACGAGAAGCCGGGCGGATCCTTTGCGAGTATGCTCTCACCTGAAGAATTTGACCGTTTCCAGGCGCGCACGCAGCCGGCGCACAAACGGGCCGGCACGTACCTGTATTTAGAAGGAGACCCTTCTGATTATTTCTATTTTCTCTACAACGGAACCGTGAAAATCCAAAAAAGCACGAGCGACGGCAAGGAGCTGACGATCACGCTGCTCGGAAGCGGAGATCTGGCCGGTGAATACGGCGATCTGAATGCGGTGCGCCACGATTTTTCCGCGAAAGTCGCCACCGACAGCCTGGTCGGCGTGATCAAAAAAACACAAATCGAAGCACTGATCACAGAATCCGGCACCTTTTCCCTGAAAATGATGCAGTGGATGGGCAGCAATACGTTAAAGGAACAGTCGAAATTCCGGGATCTGCTGCTGTACGGGAAAAACGGAGCCCTCGCATCCACGCTGATCCGGCTCAGCACCACGTACGGCGCCGACACGGAAAATGGAACCGTGCTTCAGCTGAAGCTCACGAATGTCGAGCTCGGGGAATACATCGGCTTATCAAGAGAGGGCGTGAACCGCTGCCTGAATGAATGGAAAAAGGCCGGCGTCCTGTCCTATGAGAACGGACGTATCGTCATTCACGATATGCTTTACCTGCGCAGGCTGTGCAACTGCCCGCTGCACAATCTCTGCTCGAGCGAAATCTGCCGTCTGTAGTGATGTGAATTTCCCCGGAAGCCTCCTTCAGGCCCCGGGGTTTTTCATATTTACCGGACTATAGCCGTACGACCATCACGCTGCAGTGGGCATTTTTTGTAATGTGCTCGGAGACGCTGCCAAGAAACATCTTCTCGACGGCGTTTAAACCAGTCGCTCCTGTGACAATTAAATCAACATGATATTTTGGCACAAGATCGCGTGGAATAGCTGTTTTCGGCGAACCGTATTCAATATCAGCCACCACATCCGTGAGGCCAAACTCTTCTGCCTGCTTTTTGTATTTGTCGAGCAGCTGGCGTGCGTCGTCCTCTACGTTACTGATAACGGTGGAGTCGTAATTGCTCATCGGCCGGTAGGCATTGCGGTTGATCACTTGAGTGATCACAAGCTGGGACCCCTGGGCCTTAGCAATCGGAAGAGTAGTTTCAAACGCATAATCTGCTTCCTCGGAACCATCTACAGCAACCAAAATAACGTTCATCGTATGCATAATCCGCCTCCTCATAAGTTGATGGGGTTAACTGTTTACTTCTAGGTTATAAGCGGATTTTCCTGTTTTCGCGGGGTGAAAATTTCCCATTGGCTGCTTAAAGCAGAAGATGGCCGGGAATGAAATCCAACAGCGTATTATTGAAGAGGGCTTTGCATTTAATGAATAATATAATTATGTTAACTGCTGGGCAGAAAAAGGATTACCCCGGCAGTAAAAGCGGGTAAAAGGGATTAACGGTGATGAAACGTATGATAAAGGAGGAAAGGCCGTGAATAAAAAGCAGAAAAAGCAGCTGGACAAACTGATTGTCGACTATCTGAAGGACCGGGGGAAATCCCATGAACTGAAGGTGGCAGACGAGCTGTCAGAGCGGTTTGAAGGAAAGCTGCATGCAGCCACAGTGCTTGTGAGAATCGACCGAATGAAAAAAAGCAACGAGCTGCGGCATGAGGCGAAAGCTGTCCATGACACGATCGTCTGGGCTAAAAAACTGTAGTTTCCTTTATAAAAAATGAGGATCCTGGTTTTTAATCGGCCCGGAACAGGGAAAGACGGGTATAGGAAGAACGGCAGGCGAACGCTTCTCTGCCGCACAGCACACGGAGGAGGACACCAGGAATGGAAAAACTGGAATTTCAATTTATAACATGTGATAAACGGGGAGAAATCCCGATAGAAAGCGGTATATTGACGATTGAAGACGATAATACCTGGCAGGCGGAATTAATTAATTTCACTGGAGGCATGGAGCTGTTTTCGGATCAGGGCAACGAGTTCCGCATTAAGGACAACAGCCTGGCGGAGTATGAAGGAACAGGCAGGGCGTCGAAAGCAGGCGACGAAGAGTCGGAAGGAAATATTATTATCAAAGGCCAGGGGAAAATTAGCAAGTAATAATAAAGCATCCCGCGTGGGGTGCTTTTTCAATGAGCATGCCGGCCAAAGCGGCCGGAAGGGACAATCTAAAGGAGTTTGAAGGCCCGGGGTACTAACCAGCAGCATAAAACGTTTCTACAGGAGGTAAACATGTCATTTCGAGATTCCATAGGAAAAAATGTTAGAATCGCTCTCGCGGATGTAGCCAAGGAAGATAAAGTACTGCAGTTGATTTTGGCGCCTAAGACAATGGAAAAGTTTATTATCGTAAAAATCGATTCCATCGATGAGATGGGCATATGGATTGAACACGAAATAGAAGCTGAGCTCGATGAAGATGAAGACGGGGAGAAGCTGCTGCAGACGCAGCGCGAAAAAAAGTTCGTCCGGTCAAAATTTCTCATCAAGTGGCACTACATCGAAGGGGCCTACGCGCCGCTCGACGATGATGTTAACAGTAAAATGAAATTCCTGCGATAAAAGGAGGGGTCCATATATGGACACTTGGATTCATCAATTATCAAGCACGGCCCGCCAGAATAAAAAACAGGCGTCCACCGTGGAAGAGGAAAAGCAGATGGAAAGCATACGTGCCTGCTCGGAGGAGCTGACAGGCATGTTTGATGAATTAATGGGGACCATTAACGGACGGTCAGATTTAAAAGTAGAAAAAGTAAAAAGCAACAAGCATGTAAAATATTTTTACGGCGTTTCGGAGCTTATTATTGAATCCGGCGAGATTTTTACCCGTAAAGGCTTTCTGGAAATGAACTTTAAGATTCGTATTAACGACTCTGCCTATAACGTCAGCGATGTCCGGCCGCGCAGTGCTTACCTGAAGGACTTAAACTCATGCCGATGGGAAACGGAAACGGGCACTGTATTTAATGAAGAACAGGCATCAATATTATTTAAACAGGCGCTCCTCCCCTATATTGAAGAATAAAAGCAACAGATGCAGTCCGGAAATATTCCGGGCTGTTTTTTTATTGAATTTGAATAAGTAGTTTTTCCGATACAGGTTAATAAACGGTGTAGCGATACATAAAAGCAACAAAAAATATATAACGGTGAAAAACAGGAACCGGGTTAAAAAGAACCAGAAAATAAATTTCAAAATTCGAAAAATAATAGTACTTTATTACTCGGAATTGAAGTATTATAAAAGAGAGGGGGCTAAGCGATGGCTGTCGTGTATGTCAACCGTCACGTCCGTTATGTGCAGGTGCTGTTAAGCGATGAGGGGAGTCTGTTGCACTGTTTAACGTGGGAGAGCGATGAGGGATTTGTATTTGACATTCATGCGCTTGATGACAGCTCGTTTTCCCCCAAGTATGACCGGATCTTTATGCCATTTGACCAGGAAACGATGACGCTTCATGGAAACACGTATATTTTGTACTAGCAATAGCCAGGGGGAAATAAATCAGGGGATACGCCGGGGTGTCGGGTATCCTTTGTATTTTTATATATACACTATGTACACGTGTAATATACAGTTGTATAAGTGTTTCGCTGATCGTTTTTGTTTCTTTTTATATACACATGTGCAGCATCACTGCTGAATGGAACCTTCGCAATTTTAGCCGGGTCCTGCACTGTACGGCGGCAGGCTCCGGTTCGTTCCTATACAATAGGGATTAGGAGTGTTATGCTTTGGGCGGAACAGAAGTTGAAAGGAGCATGCGCTATCTCTCAATTTTCTTACGTGATCGATGAAGAAGGAAATGAAGTGTTTGTAGGAACGGAAGAGGAGATTAAGGAAAAGTTTCCGGCAAGGAAAAAACATATTTTTAACTCCGAAGAGGAGCTGCTGAAGGGCATACGGGAGTTCCGGGAAAATGAGCGAATCATCTCTGTCGTAAGTGATCTGCCGGTTTTAAATGAACACTGGAAAGATAAGGACAATATGTAAAAGCGATTCGCTTATGCCGGCATCGGAGCAGGCGAGCGTTTTATATTACGCAGGTGCGGACCGGACTTTTTCCAGAAAGTCCGGTTTTTTTTATTAGATGGAAAACTTTTAAAAGCGCTGGCGTAGTATAATGAACAAAGTACCTCCCAGTCTTTGTCAGAGAGGAAGATGATGATGAACAAGAAAAGAAACACCGCCTGGCTGCTGATGCCGCTGCTGCTTCTGCAGGCCTGGTGGCTTTACCGGGAAGCAGAAAAGCAGGGAAAAGCAAAATGGAAATGGGGCCTATGGGGATTAACGCAGTTTCCGACCCCGGCAGTCGCTTTTTATGTCATTCACAAATGGAAGGAGTGACCCGGGCCTTCTGCCCGGGCGCTTTTTTTCCGAGGTTTCAAATCGCCTCCCGGGTGTAATAGGGTAAAAAGAAGCCGGTGATTCTGCCGGCACGTGCAGCACCTATTAGAGTGAAGGGGCGACAAAAATGAAACAGGAAACCCAGGAAATTAACGAAATTGTACTCGACGAATCGGAGCTTCGGTTTGATTCTGCGTACTTGTATCTCGAAACGTCCGATCCGGACCGGATTGGGGAAAGTGCCTGGACCATAGTCATTTATAATGCGGAGCAGGAATTTTCCGGGGAGTTTACGAGCCGAAACAGCATCAGCATCCGGATCAAAACCGAAGAAGCAGAGTATCAGGGACTCGTTCAATTCAAAAACATTGAAGGCAGCGAGAAGAAGCACTGCCACCTCGACGGTCTCGATGAACTCGTGCAGATATAAAGCAGGACTGAAGAACGGGCGGCAGCTGAAGCTGGCGCCTGTTTTTGTATGCTGGGCAGCTGGCAGCCGAACGTTTAATACACGTGAATTCGGGGATTATAGCTGTGAAAAGATGCTCCACGATGGAGAAAGGAGAGAAAGCCATGAGTCCGAGAAAAGAAGCGATGGCCCAGCTCGCCGGAAGAGTCGAGCGCGGGGAAATCGGCGCCGAATGGTCGCCGGCAGATGAAATCGAACAGGACCGTTTTCAGGAGCTTGCGGAGCACGGATACGTGACGTATGACGATGCCTCCGGAGAGAAAGATCAGGCGGTTTACAGCGGCATCGCGATTACAAAAGAAGGCCGCGAGCTTTATGAAGAATATAAGCGGCAGGTGGACGAATAGAAATAAACGCCTCCCCGCGGGCGGTTTTATTTAAGCCGCCTTTTTAAAAATGATACCCAGGAGGACGCGATGCCGACATTAGCACTTGAAGCTGTTAAAACAGTCTCCACAAATGAAGTTATTCATGTAAACGAAGGGCAGCTGCAGGCCGGCGACGGGCCGCTCGAGCGCTGGAACGTCTCCATTACGGACTGCGAAAACGAAGAATTTTTCCATCAGGCGTTCGACAGCGCTTCTCCTGCACTGGACCTGTATTTTTACACCCGGGAAGGATTTCAGTTTGGCGGCCAGGTTTATATTACCCGGGTGGATCAAAAGAGTATCGAGCTCGAAGGAAGCAGCGCGCTCCAGGAACAGTCGTAATTGGATGAAAGGAGGATGACTATGGCACAGGAACCGGATTTTTCCCGGGAGGGGCTGAAAGGCTACCGCGTACGTCCGATCCATTTTGCCGGAGAATCGGTCGAAGTGTATCAGAAGGAAGAGCTGGTGCTGCTCGTCCAGGTAACCACCTCGGCGATGGCAGCCGAAGCCAGTTTAAAGGAAGAAAACGTGCCGGGATGGCTGTGGGATATCGGCATGGACTATCTGAAGCAGGAAGAGCCGACGGAAAGAAAGCGTCTCGTCATCACCGTTCAGGACGTGACCGACGGAGAATTAAACAAAACGTACGACAATTTATTGAGAGAGTTCGAAGCGCCCTCCAGCTGAGAGGGTGCTTTTTGTTTCTATTTATATAGAAGAAACAGGCTGATTGCTTTTTGGGCAGCAGGCGTTGAGAGACACGGCTTTTACCGGGTACGAAGGGAAATTCTTTCTGAAAAAAACGGGCGGGTGTCTTCTCGAACAGCACAAACTGTGGTATAAATAAGTGGAGGGGGTGGATGACAGTGGCTTTAGTGGAATTCAAATGCAGAACGCAGCCGCAGGTGACGTATAGCAGTGACGGTCATGAAATTCATTATAAGGTGATTGAATACGCCGATGGCTATGAAGTGGTGCTTCATTCGATGAGTGATTTTCAGCCGGCCGATGAAAAACTGTTATTTCATCAGGGAAGTCAGGTCATTCACGCCAAAGAGCATACTTACGTATTAGATACCTGCGATTGTGTGTACAGCGGTGAATCCGATGAAACGATCGATCATTCGATCTGTCACAAACCGTATTCTAAATCCATGTAAACGCTAAGCGGAGCTTTCCTTCCCGGGAGGCTCTTTTTTGTGGCGGGCACAGGTGAAAAAAATTCCGGAAAACAGAAAGGGGCATACTAATGCTGCATTTTGAAAAGAAGGATCTTCACAATTTAAACCACGCGGAGGCGCCTTATGTATCCATTTACCAATACGGAAAAACGGACATCAGCAGCCATCCGTCCGACAGCAGCCGGGTGGGGCTCTCCAAGAAGGGCATGATGAAGCTGGTGAGCTACTGGATCGAGGAAGGCAATCTTGATGATAACGACAAGCAGCAGATTAAAGAATGGCTTGACCAGTAGCCTTTCAGGAGGTGTGGAAGAAATTCGGGTTTAGCAGCAGAGGTGCAGGGAAAAGGAATCACAATTCACCAATAGAAAAACGAACTTCGGGCATAGATCAGTCCTGAAGTCGTTAAAGGGGGAAGAGTGATGGCACGCCTGCTAGACTTTTACCACGGATCGTATGAAGGCAGCCCGGGAGAGTCTGAACATTTTAATGGACCGGTGCTTCACATTTTTGAGCGTGAACGATTGCTGCTGTCGATGCAGATTACGGCAGAGGCGCTTCAGAAAAACGAACTGGATGTAGATATGACAACGGTGTATGAGTGGCTCTGGCTCCGGGGGCTCGAATTTATTGAACGGGAACACATTACGTCAGCCACGGTAGTGGTAATTACTGACCGTGATATTCAAAAAGACAAAATTGTTACGGAATACCGGACGCTTGCTGCACGGGCATAATATAGAACAGGCCGCCTGCTTTTTAAAAATTGCAGGCGGCCTGTTTTGTGTGATTAAAAGATGGTGCGGAAAACGCCGGTGACTCTGCCGAGTATCGTACAGTTTTCTAAAATAATCGGATCCATGGTGGCATTTTCAGGCTGCAGCCGGATAAAGTTTTCTTCTTTATAAAACCGTTTAACCGTTGCTTCCATTTCATCGGTCATAGCGACAATGATATCGCCGTTATCGGCGGTCTGCTGTTTTTGAACGACGACAAGATCCCCGTCAAAAATCCCGGCCTCAATCATGCTGTCGCCCTGGATGGTAAGCATGTATACCTGCTCTTCATCGGTTACCATGCGCTCCGGAAGAGGAATGTATTCTTCGACATTTTCCACCGCAGTAATAGGTTCCCCGGCCGTTACTTTACCGATGACCGGCACGTATACGGCTTTGCTTTCGTGGATCGGCTCACTGCCCTGGTCTTCAAGCTCAAGCACTTCAATCGCCCGCGGCTTTGTCGGGTCGCGGCGGATTAAATTTTTATTTTCAAGGCGGGCGAGGTGCCCGTGAACCGTAGAACTCGAAGCGAGTCCGACAGCTTCCCCGATCTCCCGTACCGAAGGCGGATAGCCTTTTTCTTTTACTTCTTCTTTTATATAATCAAGAATTTGCTGCTGGCGCTTGGATAGCTTCATCTCCGCACCTCCTTTTGAGGAATTTTTCTGAATAAAGTATAGCATGAGGGGAACAAAAACGCAAACACCCGTTCTAATATTTTTGTTGACGGGAACAGGTATTCTGGTATACTGGATGAATATAAGAACATACATTCTCATTCAGGGGGAACATGCATATGAATAAACTAAAAACTTTTACTTCCACGGACTGGACCATGCTGGCCTTGTTTGCATTTGCACTTTTATTTCTGGTATATTCAGCGGACGCTTCGATCACGCCGGAAACGCTGGGCGACACGGAAGCAGACCGTCCGGCAGAAATCGTCTATGAGAAGGAGCATCCGGTTTTAAAGGACAGGCCAGGCTATCAGGAAGAGCCGTGGGAACGAACGGTTACATTTGACGCTCCCGAACAGTAAAACACGAACGGAAAGGATCACTGAGACATGAAAACCTGCATCATTTACGCCCGGGTAAGTACGGAAAAAGAAGAACAGCAGTCCTCGCTTGCCAGGCAGCAGGAGGAGCTGGAGGCTCTTGCTGCAGCGAATGGCTGGACGGTGCAGCAGACCGTAACGGAGCAGGAGAGCAGCTATTCCGTGGAACGGGACGGGCTTCTCCGTGTGTTTGAACTCCTTGATGACACGAGCGCGGATACACTGCTGATTACCGATGACACGCGGCTTGGACGTGGAAATGCCAAAATCGCCGTGCTCCATGAACTGCAGAAAAGGGGCACCTCCATCTATACAGTGAAGGATGACGGGGAGCTTGAAATTGCGGACACGGACCATATGATTATGGAGATTTTGTCGATCGTGGAAGAGCATCAGCGCCGGCTGCATAATTTTAAAATCAAACGGGGGATGCAGCGGGCGGTGGAGAATGGCTATCATCCGGAGGAAAACTTTGGGCTGAACCGCAGCGGAGGCCGAAAGAAAATAGAAGTGCCCATTGAGGAAATTGTTAAACTGAAGCAGCGGGAGCTCACGTTTAAAGATATTGCCTCGACGCTCCGGGGTCTTGGCTACGACATTTCCAAAGCGACGGTGCATCGCCGCTATAAAGAATATGAACAGCAGCGTACAGACACGGAACCGCAGTGATTTGTTTGCGGTGCGATGCTGTTTTTAATATAATGAACTGGGAACGCCATTTTAAGGGAGGCAACTTATGCTTTCGAAAGAAAAAATTGACCGGATTAATGAATTGGCCAAACGTCAAAAATCGACGGGGCTGACGGCCGAAGAAGAGGAAGAACAGCATGCGCTGCGTCAGGAATATTTAAGCAAATTCCGTTCTTCATTTAAAAACCAGCTTGAAAACGTTAAAGTGGTGGATGAAGAAGGCACGGATGTAACTCCGAACAAGCTTGAACGTGTCAAACGACGGAACCGCAGCTTTCGGCATTAAGATAAAAGAGAGGCCTGGTCTTAACAAAGAGCAGGCCTTTTGATTTTATTCTTTCTCCGTAAACCCGCTTGTGTAATCGTTTTAAAACCTTTATCATAAAAGCGTACATGAACACGGAAATTCCCGCGGGGTCAACCTACAGATGCGGGTTTCCACCCAAAAATACATACAGTGGAGGGACATATGCATGGCAATTAGCACAGAACAATTAGCAATTAACACGATCCGGACGTTGTCCATCGAAAGCATTGAAAAAGCCCAGTCGGGCCACCCGGGGCTTCCGATGGGCGCCGCGCCGATGGCGTACGCGCTATGGACGAAGGCGATGAACCACAATCCAGGCAATCCGTCCTGGTTTAACCGCGACCGCTTCGTGCTGTCCGCCGGCCACGGATCGATGCTTCTATACAGCATGCTGCACCTGAGCGGCTACGATCTCTCGCTCGAGGAACTGAAAAACTTCCGCCAGTGGGGAAGCCAGACGCCGGGCCACCCGGAATACGGTCATACGGCTGGCGTGGAAGCAACCACCGGCCCGCTCGGACAGGGACTGGCCATGGGTACCGGCATGGCGATGGCCGAACGCCATCTGGCAGCCAAGTACAACACCGACGATCACGCCGTGGTCGACCATTTCACGTACGTGCTCTGCGGCGACGGCGACCTGATGGAAGGTGTGGCGTCGGAATCGGCTTCCCTTGCCGGCCACCTGAAGCTCGGTAACCTCGTGGTGCTGTATGACTCCAACGACGTGTCCCTGGACGGCGCGCTTCACCAGTCGTTTTCCGAAAACGTGCTGCAGCGCTATGAAGCCTACGGCTGGCACACGGTCTTTATCGAGGACGGCAACGACGTCGATGCCCTGGAGGCAGCGATCGAAGAAGCAAAGCAGTCCCCGAAACCATCGATGATCGAAGTGAAAACCGTTATTGGCTACGGAGCACCGAACAAAGGTGGCACGAACGCGGCCCACGGCGCGCCGATCGGCGACGACGAGTACAACCTGGTGAAGGAAGCCTATCAGTGGGAATACGACGCGTTTCACATTCCGCCGGAGGTGACCGAGCTGTTTGACGAAGTGAAACAGGCCGGCGCGAAGGCCGAACAGGAATGGAACGAGCGGTTTGGCGCCTACAAGCAGGCGAATCCGGCACTCGCCGAAGAACTCGAGCAGGCGATGGCCGGCAAGCTGCCGGAGGGCTGGGATGCGAAGCTGCCGGTCTTTACGGATGAAAACGTGGCGACCCGTGCCGCTTCCGGTGATGTGCTGCAGGAAGTAGCGGCCGCCGTGCCGTCCCTGTTCGGCGGATCGGCGGACCTGGCCGGCTCCAATAAAACGCTGATCAAAGCGGAACAAGATTTCAGCCGCAACGACTACACCGGCCGCAACATCTGGTTTGGTGTCCGGGAATTCGCGATGGCCGCAGCCGTCAACGGCATCCAGCTGCATGGCGGCCTGAAGCCGTTTGGCTCGACCTTCCTGGTCTTTTCCGATTATCTGCGTCCGGCGCTGCGCCTGAGTGCGCTGATGGAGCTTCCGCTCACCCAGGTGTTCACCCACGACAGCATCGCGGTCGGCGAAGACGGCCCGACCCACGAGCCGGTGGAACAGCTGGCGGCGCTCCGGGCGATTCCGAACCTGAACGTCATCCGCCCGGCGGACGGCAACGAGACGGTTGCTGCCTGGCGCGTAGCGATGGAAAGCGAAAACACACCAACGGCGCTCGTGCTGACCCGTCAGGGCGTACCGACGCTTGAAGATACGAAGGAAAAAGCGGTCGAAGGCGTACGCCGAGGAGCCTACGTGATCGGCGAACAGGCCGAACAACCGGATCTGCTTCTCGTCGCTGCCGGCTCCGAAGTGTCCCTCGCGGTGGACGCGAAGGCCCAGCTGCAGAACGACGGCTGGACGGTCAACGTCGTCAGCATGCCGAACTTCCATGCGTTCGATCATCAGTCCGAGGATTACCGTCGCTCGGTGCTTCCGGACGGTGTACCGGCCATGGCGGTGGAAATGGGATCGTCCTTCGGCTGGTACAAGTACGTCGGCTCCCACGGCGCCGTGTACGGCATTGACCGCTTCGGTGCTTCCGCGCCGGGCGGGGAAGTCGTCGAAAAGTACGGCTTCACGCCGGACAAAGTTGCCGAAGCAGCCAGACAGCTGATCAACTAACTATGTGTTGGGGAAAAAGCAGCCCACCGGCTGCTTTTTCTTATTTTCACCCCGGTAAAAAAACAGGCACCGGTGCTGAATCTTTCGAATCGGTGCTTTCTTTACATAAAAGAATGCGTTATAATAAACAAGGTCTGTTTAGAGACGCTGACAACACACACATATATGTTAGGTATTCGGGAAAGGGGTAAGACACATGGGCTGGCTATGGTTAACAATTATCGGCATTGTCATTTTACTAGTTGGTATAGCCATCGGTTTCTTTATCGCAAGAAAAACGATGATGAATTATTTGAAAAAGAATCCTCCTATTAATGAACAGATGCTGCGCGTTATGATGATGCAGATGGGGCAGAACCCGTCCCAGAAGAAGATCAACCAAATGATGAAAGCAATGCAGCGACAACAAGATAAGAAATAATGGTCAGCACCCTTCTAGCTTCTAGAGGGTGCTTTTTTATCCATAGAGAGGATGAGACAAATGCGCGCGTTTTGGGATTTGCGCTGGTTTTTCTGGCAGGAGCGGTTTAAGTACAGCTTTGGCATACTATTACTTGTTATTGTGGCGCTGCTGTCGCTTCTGCCGCCGTATGTGGTTGGGGTGGTGGTCGATGCCATCGAACAAAACCGCCTGACGACCGGGATGCTTGCCCGCTGGATGGGAGCGATGATTGCGGCAGGGATATGCATGTACGTTCTCCGGTACGTATGGCGGATTATGATTTTCGGTTCCTCGCTTCATCTCGGCCGTACACTCCGCTATAATCTGTATCAGCACTTCACGCGGATGAGCAGTGACTTCTTCGGGCGGAAGCGGACCGGGGATTTAATGGCACACGCCACCAACGATATTACCGCGGTACAGATGATGGCCGGGCAGGGCGTGCTAACGATTGTGGATTCGCTCGTCATGGGAGGATTCGTGGTTTTGGCCATGGCAGTCGGCATTAGCTGGCAGCTGACGCTGATTACGCTGCTGCCGATGCCTTTGATGGCGCTGTTGACGAGCTGGTACGGCCATCTGCTCCATCAGCGGTTTGGGGCGGCCCAGCAGTCTTTTTCGCAGCTGAACAACCGGACGCAGGAAAGCATTTCCGGCGTGAAGGTAACAAAAACGTTCGGGTATGAACAGGAAGACATCGAAGCGTTTGACGCCCAGTCCCGCGACGTCGTAAACAAAAACGAGCGGGTCGCCCGCATTGATGCCCTGTTTGATCCGACGATTACGCTCATTATCGGCGTCTGCTACCTGCTTGCAATTGGGTTTGGGGCCGGGTATGTCAACGACGGGAGCATCACCATCGGGCAGCTGACGACGTTCAGCGTCTATTTGGGCATGCTGATCTGGCCGATGCTTGCGTTTGGCTGGTTTTTTAACATTATTGAACGCGGGCACGCGTCGTATGACCGCATTCGCAGCCTGATGGCCGAACGGACCGATATTACCGACCAGGAGGCCGGAGTGGATCAAGTGCCGGCCGGGGCGGTGCAGATCAGCATAGATGAGTTTTCTTACCCGCGGTCGGAAACGAACGCGCTGCATGACATTCACGCATCGGTGCAGCCGGGCCAGACGATCGGGATCGTCGGGCGGACCGGCAGTGGGAAAACCACACTTTTGCGGCTGCTCTTGCGGGAGCTGAAAAGCGGGGCCGGGGCCATTACGATCGGCGGAACCTCGGCAGAGGCCTATTATCTGGATACGTACCGTCTGGCGTTCGGAAACGTGCCTCAGGAGCATTTTCTGTTTTCGATGACGCTTGCGGACAATATCGCCTTCTCAAGCCCCGAAGCCACCCAGCAGGATATTCAGCGGGCGGCCGGGCTTGCGGCCATTCATGACGATATCGTGGCACTTCCCGGGGGCTATGCGACAGCCGTCGGGGAACGAGGGGTCACGCTTTCCGGAGGCCAGAAGCAGCGTATTTCGATTGCGCGGGCGCTTCTGAAGAATCCGGAAATCCTCATTCTGGATGACGCTCTTTCCGCTGTGGACGCAAATACCGAGCAGCAGATCCTCGAAGCGCTGAAGCAGGAGCGGCGGGGAAAAACGACCTTTATCGTCACGCACCGCATGAGCACGGTAAAAGAAGCGGATGCGGTATGGGGAATGGAACACGGAACGATCGTTGAAAACGGCTCCCACCGTGCATTAATGGAAGCCGGAGGCATCTATGCAGAAATGGTGAAGCGCGAAGAACTGAAGGCGCAGGTGGAAAGGGGGGACCGCTGATGCTGCATGAGGATAAAGTATTAACCAAACAAGAACAGCGGGCGATCGTGAAGCGGCTGTTAAAGTACGCGGCTGTACACAAACGGCTGCTGGCATTTGCCTGTACGTTTCTCGTGATCGGGGTCGGAGCGGAGCTTCTCAGCCCGTATCTCGTGAAGGTCTTTATTGACAGCTATGTGACGCCGGGCGTGTTTCCGGCCGGCGAATTGACGTGGCTCGCGGCCATTTTTGCATCGGCCACCATCGTTTCCGCGGTCATGGTGTATTTTCACACGTACTGGTTCCAGCGTATTGCGCTAAAAAGCATTCAGCAGATCCGGGTTGATGTGTTTTCGAGCGTCGAGGGCGCATCGATGCGCTTTTACGACCAGACGCCGTCCGGAGCGCTTGTGAGCCGGATCACCAACGATACCGAGCGGATCCGGGAGCTGTACATGGAGGTGCTCTCGACCTTTATCCAGAACGGGGTGTTTCTCGTCGGGGTGCTTATCGCCATGTTCTTTCTGGATGTCCGCCTCGCTGCTGCCGCGATACTGATTATGCCGCTGCTGCTTATTTTAATGGCGCTTTATCGCCGCTACAGCTCCAGGTACTACGGGGAAATGAGCGGTAAGCTGAGCCGGCTGAATACGAAAATTAACGAAAGCCTGCAGGGCATGTCGGTGATCCAGCTGTTCCGGCAGGAAAACCGGATGAAGCAGGAATTTTCCGGTATCAATGACGCTCACTACGAAGCCGGGCTGAAAAGCATGAAGATTGACGGCCTGCTGCTCCGGCCGGCGATCGACCTCGTGTCGGTGCTTGCCCTCGTCGGGGTGCTGTCGTATTTTGGCATTTTATCCATGGAAGGGGCCGTGCAGGTCGGGGTGATTTATGCCTTCGTCAACTATTTTGAACGCTTCTTTGAACCGGTGAATGAAATCATGCAGCAGATGTCGCTGTATCAGCAGTCAATTGTCTCCGCCGGCCGGGTGTTTCATTTAATGGATGTGACCGGCCAGGAATCAGCAGTCGTCCGGGGACGTCAGACCGGGGGAGCATCCGAAAGCGGCGAGATTAAGTTTGATCACGTGACGTTCAGCTACGACGGCGAGAATCCGGTCCTCCGGGACATTAACCTGTCAGTCAGGGAAGGAGAGACTATTGCGATCGTCGGCCATACCGGCAGCGGTAAAAGCTCCATCATTAACCTGCTGCTTCGGTTTTACGAGCACGATGCCGGCACCATCTTCCTCGGCGGCAGGGACCTGCAGCGCTGGCCGGAGCAGACGCTGAGGAAGCACGTCGGACTTGTGCTGCAGGATCCGTTTTTGTTTACCGGCACGGTGCGCGAAAACATTGCGATGCACAATCACCGGTTGAGCGATGAAGAGGTGCGGCAGGCAGCTGCCTTTGTCGGCGCCGATCAGTTTATTGAAGCGCTCCCGAACCAGTACGACGAGCAGGTGGGCGAGCGGGGAAGCTCGTTTTCGAACGGTGAAAAACAGCTGATCACGTTTGCCCGCACGGTCGCCCATGACCCGAAGGTGCTTGTGCTCGATGAAGCAACGGCCAACATTGACAGTGAAAGTGAAGCAGTGATCCAGCAGGCGCTTGCCAGTCTCGTGGAGAACCGGACGACCATTATGATTGCCCACCGGCTGTCCACGATCCGGCATGCCGACCAGATCATCGTGCTCCATCAGGGCGAAATCGCAGAGCGCGGCACGCACCAGGAGCTGCTTGCCTCCGGGGGGCTGTATGAAAAAATGTACCGGCTCCAGCATGAAAATGAAGAGGTGCTGTAAAAGAGGGAACAATTGCGAGCCGCTGCTGCGGGGTGTATCATAAAGGCAGGAAAGCCTTCATGTGATACACCCTATTTTTATAGAAAGGAAGGCGGCCGAAGTGAGCACACTGCTGATTATTACGACCCTCACGGCCTTTTTTATGGCTTCTGTCGTGATTGTTATCCGCATGAAAGCCATCAAGCAGCCCGCGACTTTTAAAAAAATCGTGCTGCCGCCGTTTTTTATGGCGACGGGAGCGCTGATGTTTGTTTATCCGCCGGCGCGGCCAACCGGACTGGAAGTCGGCGAGGCGCTCCTCGTCGGATTTATTTTCTCCTTTCTGCTGATGGCCACCACGTCGTTTGAAATAAGGGAGCGCCGGATTTTTGTGCGCCGGTCCAAAGCCTTTTCCTTTATTCTGGTCGGCCTGTTAATCGTACGTACGATTATTAAGCTGATCATCGGCGATGCCATTGAGCCGGCGGTGCTTGCCGGAATGTTTTTCCTGCTGGCCTTTGCCATGCTTGTGCCGTGGCGCGTCTACATGGCCGTGAAATACAAACAGCTTGAAAAGGTTCTTCAGCGGGACCCGGAGCCTGAGAGCTCTGTATCCTCCCGCCATTCATCTTAAGGAAAGGGAGAAGTGCCGATGTCAAACGATGTAAATGAACACCTGCAAAATGAAATTCATGGCAAAAAACTGCCCAATGAAGCGGAGCGGCGTCTGTATCTCGATACGTACCGGGAACGCGTTATCCTTGCGCTGACGAAAAAACAGGTGATGGAAAAAGGCATACGCCAGGAAGTGCTGAATGCGATGCACGACCGGAAGGCGAAAGAAGTGTTGGTCGACGGTCACCTGAGCCTCGAAGCGCTGCGGCCGTACCGCAAAGCAGCGGAAACCCGGCGCGTACCTTACCGGCGCGTCACGCTCGATGAGCCGGAAGATTCCTACGGCCTGGTCGTCACCTCCGACACGGCCATTAACCGTGAGGACGTGTTGGCCGAGGATGAGCCGGAAGAGAACAGCAAAGAAGCAGCCGCGGGAGAGAAAAAACCGTGGTGGAAAAAGCTGCTTGGCATCTGAAAAACGAAAAAGAGGCAAGCGTTTTCCGAATTTTTATCCGAAAATATTTATCTTTGAGGAAAGTTTTGCTATTCTATGAAAGTGGGTCGAGAAACAGATCAGGAAAGGCGGCAGTGAAGTAATACAGCTGCAGGCCTTTCTGCTTATCCTCATCTACTTTTTCGACAACGTTATTGGATTGTTGTATAATAGATCAAGAAGGAGGGGTACATATGGCTCAAAATCAAGACGTATTCAATGCTCGCAAGGCTTTTGAATCGAATGGCAAAACGTATCACTACTACGACATTAAAGCTATTCAGGATGCAGGAGTCGGCGATGTATCGAAGCTGCCATATTCCATTCGTGTGCTGCTCGAATCTGTACTAAGACAGTTGGACGGACACGTAATTAAACAGGAACACGTAGAAAGCTTAGCAAAATGGGGTTCGGAAGAAGGATCCAAGTATGACGTACCATTCAAACCATCCCGCGTTATCCTCCAGGACTTTACCGGGGTTCCGGCAGTCGTGGACCTTGCATCACTGCGAAAAGCAATGAATGATTTTGGGGGAGACCCGGATGTCATCGACCCGGCGATTCCGGTTGATCTTGTGGTGGACCACTCGGTACAGGTGGACCGTTACGGTACTAATGACTCGTTAAACCAGAACATGAACTTTGAATTTTCGAGAAACGAAGAGCGCTACAAGCTCCTCAGCTGGGCGACCAAAGCGTTTAACAACTACAGCGCTGTGCCGCCGGCTACAGGCATTGTGCACCAGGTGAACCTGGAATATCTTGCCTCCGTCGTACACACGAAGGAAACTGAAAACGGCGAAGTGGACACGTATCCGGATACGCTCGTCGGTACGGACTCCCACACGACCATGATCAACGGCCTCGGCGTGCTTGGCTGGGGTGTTGGCGGTATCGAAGCGGAAGCGGGCATGCTGCAGCAGCCATCCTACTTCCCGGCACCGGAAGTGGTCGGCGTTCGTCTCGTAAACTCCCTGCCGAATGGTTCAACAGCGACAGACCTGGCGCTGCGCGTTACCCAGCGGCTCCGGGAAACGAACGTTGTCGGCAAATTCGTGGAATTCTTCGGCGAAGGTCTGGCGGAAATGCCGCTTGCTGACCGGGCGACGATTTCCAACATGGCACCGGAATACGGTGCGACCTGTGGGTTCTTCCCGGTCGACGAAGAAGCGCTCAACTATCTGCGCCTGACCGGCCGCGACGAAGAGCATGTGCAGCTTGTTAAAGACTACTGCAAGCACAACCACATCTTCTTTGATCCATCCGAAAAAGAACCGCAGTTCACCCAGGTGATTGAAATTGACCTCGCGGAGATTGAACCAAGCCTGAGCGGACCGAAGCGCCCGCAGGACCTGATTACTTTATCCGACATGAAAAAACAGTTTAATGAAGCGCTGACGGCTCCAGCCGGCAACCAGGGATTCGGCCTGTCTCCGGAGGAGATCGACAACGAAGCGACCATCGAGCATCCTAACGGCAAAACGTCGACGATGAAAACCGGGGCGCTCGCCATCGCAGCCATCACAAGCTGTACGAACACGTCCAATCCATACGTAATGATCGGGGCAGGCCTTGTTGCCCGTAACGCGGTGGAAAAAGGGCTTGAAGTACCGGAATACGTTAAAACGTCGCTCGCGCCGGGTTCCAAAGTTGTTACCCGCTATCTCGACGATTCCGGCCTGATGCCGTATCTGAACGATCTCGGGTTTAACCTGGTCGGCTACGGCTGCACGACATGTATCGGCAACAGCGGCCCGCTGCTCGAAGAGATCGAAAAAGGGATCACAGACAGCGATCTCCTTGTGTCCTCTGTACTGAGCGGTAACCGTAACTTTGAAGGACGGATCCATCCGCTCGTGAAAGCCAACTACCTGGCATCGCCGCCGCTCGTTGTAGCTTACGCGCTGGCTGGTACGGTTGACTTTGATATGTACCGTGATTCGTTCGGCAAGGATAAAGACGGCAATGACGTATACTTCAACGACCTGTGGCCGTCGGCAGCCGAAGTCAAAGACTTTATTACGCAAAACGTGTCTCCGGACCTCTTTAAAGAAGAGTACGAGAATGTCTTTGATAATAACGAGCGCTGGAACGAGCTGCAATCGGACGAAAATGCGCAGCTGTACGACTTTGACGATGAGTCCACGTACATTCAGAACCCGCCGTTCTTTGAAGAAATGTCCAAGGAGCCCGAAGACATTAAACCGCTGGCTGCTCTGCGGGCCGTGGCGAAATTCGGCGATTCGGTTACGACCGACCACATTTCTCCGGCAGGGTCCATCGCGAAGGACAGTCCGGCTGGCCGCTACCTGATGGAAAAAGGCCTGAAGCCGGCACAGTTTAACTCGTACGGCTCCCGCCGCGGTAACCACGAAGTGATGATGCGCGGAACCTTCGCCAACATCCGGATTAAAAACCAGCTGGCGCCTGGCACAGAAGGCGGCTATACGACCTACTGGCCAAACGGCGAAGTGCTGTCCATCTATGATGCAGCGATGAAATACAAAGAGGAAAACACTGGCCTGCTTGTAATGGCCGGCAAAGATTACGGCATGGGAAGCTCCCGTGACTGGGCAGCGAAAGGAACCAACCTGCTCGGCATTAAGACCGTTATTGCGGAAAGCTTTGAGCGTATTCACCGCAGTAACCTTGTGCTGATGGGCGTGCTCCCGCTGCAGTTCCAGGAAGGGGAAAACGCTGATTCTCTTGGTTTGACCGGGGAAGAGCAGTTCGATGTGAAAATCGATAATACCGTGAAGCCGCATGACATGATCGACGTCGTTGCCACTGACCAGGACGGCAAAACGACTACCTTCCAGGTAGTTGCCCGTTTTGACAGTGACGTTGAGATGGATTACTATCGTCACGGTGGTATTTTGCAGATGGTTCTCCGCAACAACCTTGAAGCGGCAGAAGCAAAACGCAATCAGTAATTTTCCGATAGAAGGTCCCGGTCCGCCGGGGCTTTTCTTTTGAAGAATTTTTAAATTTCACATACCGTAATGATAAAATTTGTCACACATTCCTCAACCTCTTATAATAAAAATAAGGACTAATGCGTGTTCAACCAGGGAATACGATAAAGATGACTACTCATTTTCGTCCTTTTCCCGATAGGGGGTGCCTTTATTGCAAATTAATGAGCAAAATAACATTTACGATATAATCGATAGATGGGAAAAAGAAGAAAATAATATAACGGTCAAACGTGCCTACGAGTGCATCCGGACGCTGGAGGAGAGCGAGCAGCCCTCCGGCTGTGCCCGCGTGTATGCGCTGATGGCCAGAGACCGCTGGAAGTATCAGCGCCGGTTTGATCCGATGATCCGCAACTGGCTGCAAAAAGCAGAAGAGCTCGACGAATCTGTGCCGCTTCTGCAGCAGCTGCGGCCGATGGAGCGGATCGACAGCATTCAGGAAAACATTCTCGACACCCAGCTGACGCCGCTCCGCGAAACGGATCCGGCCTCGGCCCGCTACCGCGTGGCTGAACAGCTGCGGGAGCAGTGCCGCCAGATGATTCAGTATCTCGATGACACGCTTGAAACGTGGAACCCGGAAGAATTGACCGTGGACTTTTTGAACGTGGTGGAAAACGAGCACCTGCGTGAGCTTCCGTTTCTGCTTGAAAACATCAAGCAGGCGTGCGAACGGCTGGCGTCGAGTACCCAGGCCTATATGGATACGGCGTCGGGCTCGTTTTATTCCCCGGAGGCCGTCCGCGAAATTAAAGAAGCGATCAGCCATGTGGAGCAGCTGAAACAAAAATGGAACGAAGCGTCGAGCTCGCTCACGAAGGTGGGCGAGGAGTATGCCGACCCACTTGAAGAGCTCAATGACATGATTGGGCTTCACGGCGTGAAGTCCCGCGTGCATAACATGTATCATTATCTGCAGTATCAGAAGCGTCGCAAGGAGCAGGGGTACCAGTGGAAGGATGAACGAAGCCTTCATATGATCCTGACGGGCAACCCCGGCACGGGCAAAACCATGCTCGCCCGCCTGCTGGCTAAAATTTATCACCAGCTCGGCCTGCTTCAGCGCGATGAAGTACTCGAAACCGATCGTTCGCGCCTCGTCGGCTCGTACGTCGGCCAGACCGAGGAAAAAACAATGGCGCTGATTAAGGAAGCGGTCGGCGGCGTGCTGTTCATCGATGAAGCCTACAGCTTAAAACGCGAGGGCATGGCCGGAAACGACTTTGGACAAACGGCGATTGATACCCTGGTTTCTGCCATGACGAGCGGGGAATATGCCGGTACGTTTGCCGTTATTCTGGCCGGCTACCCGGAGGAAATGCGGCAGTTTCTGCACGCCAATCCGGGACTTCGCAGCCGGTTTCCGGAAAGCAACCATATTCATCTGCCTGACTACAGCATGGATGAGCTGATGGAAATCGGGGAAAAGGTCGCGCTTGAAAACGACTTTTTCCTGAGCGAGGAAAGCAAACGGGTGCTTGAAGAGCGGATCGAAAAAGAACAGGTGGATGAAACGTTCGGCAACGGCCGGACCGTGAAAAATATTGTGCTCGACAGCATTTTCCAGAAGGGGGCGGCGATCGGCAACCAGGACTATATCGGCATCGATGACTTTTCGCTGCTGACGGCCGATGACATCCAGGAGCCGGAAGGCGAACAGCCGAAGGACAAACGATCCGCCGTGCAGCAGCTCGATGACTTTATCGGCCTTGATCACGTGAAGCAGGAAATGAAAAAGCTGGCCTCCTTTATCCGCGTGCAGCAGCAGCGCCGCGAAGAAGGCGCGCCGACTGTGCCGATTCAGCTGCATACCGTGTTTTCCGGACCGCCGGGCACCGGCAAGACGACGCTTGCCCAGGTGTATGCCGGCATCCTGAAGGAATACGGCTTCTTAAAGCGCGGCCACTGCATCGTAGCCGGCCGTAGCGACCTGGTCGCCGAGTACGTCGGCCAGACAGCCGCGAAAACGAAGCGGAAGGTCCGCGAAGCCCTCGGCGGGGTGCTGTTTATTGACGAAGCGTACGCCCTGATGTCGAGTTCGCGGAGCGACTTCGGCCGGGAAGCGATGGATACCCTCGTCGAAGAAATGACCAAGCACGACGAAAATCTGGTGGTTGTGCTTTCCGGCTATCCGCAGCCGATGCAGCAGCTGCTTGAAATGAATCCGGGTCTTGAATCCCGCTTTAAAAAAACCTTTTACTTCCCGCCTTACACGCCGCAGGACCTGGCCGAGATCACGGAGCGTTCGGTGGAGCGGTTCGGCTATCACTTTGAGCCGGAGGCGCGCGAGCTGCTTGAAAGCAGGTACGCCGTTTCCAACACGGACGGCAACGCCCGGCTCGCTGAAGATGTGGCCGAAGAAATCTTTCAGCAGCAGGCCTTCCGGCTGTTCCAGTCGGAGGAGAACGATGAAAATCTTCACGAGCTGACGGCTGATGACGTGAAGCATGCGCTTGAAGTACGGGTGAAATCCGAAGGAGAAGAAGGACATGAAGAGCGTTCACACACCAATTGAAGTACGATATGCTGAAACGGACCAGATGGGCATCGTCCACCACGGCTCTTATGTGGTCTGGTGCGAAATCGGACGCACGCACCACATGAAGGAGATGGGCTTTCACTATCCGGATATTGAGAAGGCTGGCTATTTGTTCCCGGTGCTCGGTATTAATATCGATTACGAAACGCCGGCCGTCTATGGCGAGGATGTGGAAATTGAAACGTGGATTGATTCTTATGACGGAGTGCGTGTAAAATATGGGTATATTGTGACTAACGCCAAAGGACAGACGTGCATCCGGGCGTTTTCAAGCCACGTATGTGTCCGCAAGGAAACGTTCAAACCGGTAGCCATCCGAAGGGCGCTGCCGGACTGGCATGAGGCCTACAGCCAGCTGGCGGAGTCCACAGCCGCCGGGTCTGCCAAAGGCGGTGGAGATGATGGCGTTTGGCATTAAAGCCCAGGAACTAAGAGCCTGGAAACGAAAGGCTGCGTCGGGCGAGGTCGCCCTCTTAACGCACTACTGGTATGACCCGCGCTTTCCTGACTGTGATACGGTCACAAAAGCCTCCTGCCGGGACGTGGAAACACTCGTGCGCTGGGGCAGGCAGTACGGGCTGAAGGCTGGCTGGATCCATTACCGCGACGACTACCCGCACTTTGACCTGCTCGGAGATTATGAAGCGCATATTCTGTCCGAGGAAAAACAGTGGGAGCAGATGCAGCGGTTTGGTATCGAGGCTCCCCGTTCAAACAAATAATTTAATCTGGAGGCACAATCTATGAATGCAACGCAGAATGAAATTATTGAAGCACTGCAGACAACGCCGGAGATTGACCCGAAGCAGGAAATCGAGCGCCGGGTGCACTTTTTAAAGGAATACGCGAAGCAGGCCGGAGTTAAAGGCTTTGTCCTCGGCATTTCCGGCGGCCAGGATTCGACGCTCGCGGGCAAGCTTGCCCAGATGGCGGTCGATGAGCTCGAAACTGAGCAGGCCGTGCCGTTTAAATTCGTCGCGCTCCGTCTGCCGTACGGCCAACAGCATGATGAAGACGATGCGGCAAAGGCGCTTGACTACATCGAGCCGCAGGAAACGTATACGATCGACGTGCAGCCGGGCGTGGACGCGTCGGTGCAGGCGTTTGAGCGGGCCCTCGGGACGACCATGTCCGACTTTATCAAAGGCAACACGAAGGCCCGGGAGCGGATGAAGGCCCAGTACGATGTTGCCGGGGCCGAAGGGCTGCTTGTGCTCGGCACCGACCATGCGGCAGAAGCGGTCACCGGCTTTTATACGAAGCACGGGGACGGCGCCTGCGATGTGGCACCGCTGTTTGGCCTGAACAAGCGGCAGGGCAAAATGCTGCTGCGCGAGTTGGAAGCACCGGCATCGACGTTTGAAAAGGTACCGACCGCCGATCTGGAAAGCGACCGTCCGGGTCTTCCGGACGAGGAAGCGCTCGGGCTGACGTATGATCAGATTGACGACTTTCTCGAAGGACGCAGCATCGATGCCAACGCCCATGAACGGCTGGTGGACATGTATAACAAAACGGCGCATAAACGGGAGCTGCCGGCAACGTTATACGATACGTGGTGGAAAGAATAACAAGCGTCTGCGGATGGTCCCTTGCGGCCATCCGTTTTTCACAAATGCGGGAAATACTGGACGCCGGCTGTGAAGTTTGATATACAGATAACAGAAAGAAAAGGAGAGAACACCGAAATACGCTAAAGGAGTACGATAGTGCATGCCTATTAAAGTGCCTGACTATTTACCGGCCAAGGATACGCTGGAAAAAGAAAATATTTTCATTATGAACGAAAGCAGGGCCTATCTGCAGGACATCCGTCCCCTGAAAATCGTCATCCTGAACCTGATGCCCCTAAAGGAACGCACAGAGACCCAGATTCTGCGGATGCTCAGTAATACGCCGCTGCAGGTGGACGTCTCGTTTCTGCATCCGGATACCCACCGCTCCAAAAATACGCCGCGCGAGCATCTGTCATCATTCTATAAAACGATCGATGAAGTGCGGAGCCGGAAATTTGACGGCATGATTATCACCGGCGCCCCGCTTGAAAAAATTCCATTTGAAGAGGTGGACTTCTGGGAGGAGCTGCAGAGCATTCTCGACTGGAGCGACCAGAACGTCACGAACACGATGCACATCTGCTGGGGCGCGCAGGCCGGCCTGTACCACCACCACGGCATCGACAAGCACCCGCTTCCGAAAAAGCAGTTCGGCGTCTACCCGCACTATATTAATGGACGCAATGAAAAGCTGTTGAGCGGGTTCGACGATCAGTTTTACGTGCCGCACTCCCGGTACACGAAAACGAGGCGCGAGGACGTGGAAGCCTGTCCGGACCTCGACATTCTGTCGGAATCCGACGAAGCGGGACTGTATATCGTAGCGACCAAGGATCGTAAGCGGATTTACGTGACCGGCCACAGTGAATACGATGCAGAGACCCTGCGCGATGAATTTGAACGCGATATGCGCCGCGGCCTGGGGACCGAGGTGCCGGAGAACTACTTTCCGGATGACAATCACCTGTATTCCCCGCTGAAAATGTGGCGCGCCCATGCGACGCTGCTGTTTACGAACTGGCTGAACTACTATGTGTATCAGGAGACGCCGTTCGATTTTGCCTAAAGCTGTTTCCAAATTGGAAACAGTTTTTTCAGTCGGCGGAAAAAAGATGATATAATAGACGCGTGTGTGAGCAGCAGGCAATGACAAAATGGCAGTGCCGCCGAAGACTGAAAGCGGAAGATTGGGTGATGGAGTTGGATGCGCTAGACGTATTGATGAATAAAGAACAGATCATGGTATACTTTCAGCCGATACTGAGTGCCGATAAGCTGGAAATTTCTGCGTATGAAGTGCTCGGCCGCTTCCAAAACGACAACGGGAACGCCGAAACGCTCGAGAGCTGCTTTCGGGACCCGGGAGTGCCGTGGGAGTACAAGCAGGAAATCGACCGTGCCGTGCACCAGGCTGCCCTGGAAACCTTTGCGGCCGGAGAGCGGACGGATATGATTTTTTTGAACGTGGATGCGGCCACCATTCTGGGCGACGGAGGAGACGGACTGGTCGAATTTCTGCTCGGATACGAAGAAAGAGGTATCGCCCCGACCTCGATCTGCCTGGAGCTGAAGGCGACGGATTTTCAGCAGGACCTGTCCCGCCTGAAGCATTTCATGCAGTATGCCCAGAGCGCCGGCCTGTCGATTGCGATTGACAATCTCGGCCAGGAAGCGATTCATCTGGAGCAGATTGCCTACTTAAAGCCGAATGTCCTGAAGGTGGATGTGACATTTTCCGAAAATTTTGCAGTCCCGAGCATTTACCGGGACGTGCTGCATTCGTTATCGACGCTGTCGAGAAAAATCGGGGCTTCGCTTTTATTTGAAAAGATCGAGTCCTTTAATCAGCTGAATTACGCCTGGCGCAACGGTGCCCGGTACTATCAGGGATTTTATCTGGATAAGCCGAAAGAGACGTTCATAGAAAAAGACCAGTTTCAGGAACGGATGAAAAAGGACATCCATCATTTTATTGATGTGGAACGCAAAAAAATTGAAGCCCAGATCCAGCTGACCTCCGAGCTGAACAAGCGGCTGAACGACCGGCTCAAGCACGCGGATGTGATGGAGGATATCGACGGCTGGACGATGAAGACCGCCGAGTCGCTCGAGGAAATGAGCTTCCGGGTGTACGTGTGTGACCGGGAAGGATATCAGCTTTCCGGCAACGCCTCGCGCCAGAGCGGGGAAGCCTGGGAATACCGGACGGAGGAGCGCAACCGCAACTGGAGCTGGCGGCCGTATTTCCTCGAAAACATTGTGCGCATGAACTTTGAACAGCGGGGGATTCTTTCTGATATGTATACGGATTTTCACAGCGATGAAATGATCCGGACGTATTCCCATCCGATCACGGAGGATCTGTACGTGTTTGTGGACATTCCTTATGCGTTTTTGTATGAAAAAGATTATCTGCTGTAAACAGCGCCGGCTTCTCCTTCTGCGGAGGAGCGGCGTTTTTACATAAAAAGGAGCGCGGTATCGGTGCAGCGGCCAAGTTTTGATATGTATCAATGGAATAATGACACGGTCCGGAGCTTTTTCTCCCGGCATACGTTTTCAGAGGCGGCGGTCACGGACGGCCTGGAAAATCTCCAGGCCACGGCAGCTCTGGGCGAAGAGGAGCAGAAGGACCTTGAGCGGCTGAAGGCGAAAAACAGCGAGTCGGCGTACCATGTGCTCGTCTGCGGCCATTTTTCCGCCGGTAAAAGCACGCTGATCAACCGGATGTTGGACGGGGAATGGCTGCCGGCCCACCCGGTACCGACGAGTGCCAATATCGTTTCGTTTACGACCGGAAGCGCTTCCTCCTATCAGGTGACCACCGGCGGAGAGACCGCGGCTATACCGCCCGGGGAATGGACGAACGCCTGGATGATGGCCACAGAGACCGAACGGGTGGAGGTGAAGCATCCTGATCTGCCGCTGCCGCCGGGAGTGACGCTTTTTGATACGCCGGGCATCGATTCCACCGAAGCCGCTCATCAGCGGGCGGCGGAATCGGAATGGATGGTAGCCGATGAGCTGTTTTACGTCACCGACTACCAGCAGGTGGAGTCGGAGGAAAATTTCTTATTTATGCAGCAGCTGAACGAGCAGTATGTCCGCCCGTGTCTTATCGTCAATCAGGTGGATAAGCACGAGGAGGAGGAGCTGTCGTTTCAGGCGTACCAGGACCGGATCCGGCAGAGCCTGGACCGCCGGCAGATCGAATACGAAGCCATTTTCTTTGTGTCCGCCCTTTACCCGGAGCGGACCGCTGCTTCGTGGCAAGCCCTGCGGGAGAAAATGCTGCCCGCAGATTACCGGGAGCGTGAGGAGCGCATCCGGCAGACATGCGCCGCGAGAGCCTATTACATCATTGCTTCCCATGTGCGAAGTCGTCTTGCTGCTGCGGAGCCGGACGGGGACGTGCAGCGCGTCTGGGAGACGTTTTCCACGCCGGGGGCCCTTTACGAGGCGCTCAAGGCCGATGAGGAGGCCGCCGGCGAGTTCAGGCACTGGGAAACGAAGGCGGAAAAAGCAATGCGCCGGACCATCCACGACGGCTTTGCCCGTGCCAAGCTGATGCCCTATCATACCCGGGCCGCTGTGCACGCGTATCTGGAATCCCGCCTGGTCACGTTCCGGGTGAAAAGCTGGCTGGGCACCCGGAAAACAGCCCGGGTGCGAAAAGAGCGCGAGGCCCGGGTGCTCGAAGAGCTGAATGAAAACATAAAAAACGAGCTCGAAAATCATTTAAAGCGTGACATGAAGCAGACCGCCGAACAGTATGCGGGGAAAAGTCCGGAGGTGGAAGCCGCTATTGAGACCATGAAGGTGCGCGCAGACCCCGCAATGCTCGAGGAAGCGGAAAACAAGGGAGCGCGTCTTACGGAGGCCTATGCAAGAACCTACTGCCGCACGCTCGAGGAAAAAATGCAGACGGCGTACCGGCGCCAGCTTGCTGAATGGATGCCGCTGTTTTTAGAGAAGGCTCGTGCCCATAAACAAATGGAAGCCGAGCGGCAGGAAGCAAACGCGGCAGCCCATCGGCAGGCATGGGAGGCCTACGAAGCGTGGCGGGAGGAATTTTATCAGAAGAAGGAGCTGCTCGAAGCCCAGCAGCAGTGGTGGGTTCAGGAGGCGGTTCCGCTCGCGCAGCAGGAAGAGCGGGAGCCGGCCATGCAGGTCGTGGCCCCTTCGGCGGGCGCAGAAGGTTACTCGGTGCGGGAATGGTACCGGGATTATCTGGACCGTGCCGGACGGGAGCGGTCCTCTCTCGCAGATCCGGAGGCTGAGGCAGAGAGGTGGCAGAAGCTTGCCCGCCTCGTGCAGCCGTATGCGCCGCTTGAAGGCTTTGCCCAGAGGCTTGAGGCCCGGGCAAGACGGCTTCGGGAGCAGGCATTCCGTGTTTCCTTTTTCGGCGGCTTCAGCGCCGGGAAATCCACCGTGGCCAACGCCATGGCCGGGGAAGCCGTTCTGCCGGTGTCGGCGAACCCGACGACAGCAGCCATCACGCACATGAAAGCGCCGGACGGCCGGCACGCAGACCGGAGCGCAGTGATTTATTATAAACAGCAGACCGACGTCCTGCAGGACATGAATGACCTGCTTGCGCCGTTTGAGGTGCGTCTTTCGCATGTGTCGGAGTGGCACAGCCGGTACGCCGCCTATGAAGAAGAGGTGCAGGAGCGGGCGGAGAAGGCCGAAAAGCAGAAACGGACGGAGCTCGAGCAGCAGCATCTGGAGCCGCTCGTGTTTGACGCCATGCGGGAGGAAGAAAAAAGGATGCTTGATCAGTATGTGGCGTCCTATGAGAAGCAAAAAAGCCGTGCCGGCCGCCCGGAAACGGTGACTCTGGAGGCGTTTCAGCAGGCTGCAGGTGCTGAAGAAGCCGCCATGATGATCGAGCGGGCGGATGTTTACCTTTCGACCCGGTGGACCGAAAGAGGAATGGAAGTCGTCGATACGCCCGGCATCCATTCCGTGTATCAGCGGCACGCGGACATTTCGTTTCAGGAAATGAAGCGGGCGGACGCTATTTTGTTTTTATCCTATTATAACCATGCGTTTTCCCGCGGGGACAAAGCATTTTTGGAGCAGTTGGCTGCCGTGAACCAGACCTTTTCCTATGACAAGCTCCTTTTCCTGGTTAATGCAGCGGATCTGGCCGCGGGACGCCAGGAGCTCGAGGAGGTTCTCCACTACGTCCGGCAGGAGCTGGCCGCGATTGGTATCCATGATCCGCTCGTTCTGCCTGTTTCCGGAAAAGTATCGCTGCAGGACAAATCGGCCGGCGGCCTGGAAGGGTTCGAAGCCGTGTTTGAGCAGTTTCTTTCCTCTACGCTTGAGACGACTGTGATGAACGAGGGCAGCCGGGAGGCAGCGGAGGTCCTGACCTATGTGGAACGAGCGCGGGCGCAGGCGGAACGGACGGATGACGAACAGGAGCGGGAAAAGCAAAACGATATCGCACAGCTCGAGCAGTTCATCACTCATGACAAATGGACGGAATCATGGAAACGGATCGAAAAGCGGCTTACGGAGGAAACGGAGGAGTTGTTTTTTTACGTGCGCCAGCGCCTGTTTTATTACTACCGGGAAGAATTTATGTTTTGGTTTTCGCGGGCGTACTTTTACGAGCAGCCGTCGTTTCGCTCGCAGCTCCGCCGGAAGACGACGGAAGCGGTGCAGCAGGTGCTGCAGCGGTTCCTGCAGGAGACAAGAATCACCTCCGCCCGGATTGAACAGTGGATGCACCGTACCATGGACGACGAAGAGCAGGACTGGAGACAGCAGCTGCCGGACCATTTCGGTTATGTCTTTTCAGGGGAGAAAACGGCTTTTCCGGCAATCGAATTTTCCCCGCCGGAGGTGCCGGCGATCGCAGAGGCAGTGGAGGGCGAGTGGAAGACGCTCACCCACCATGATTTTTTCATGAACGGGCAGAACAAAGCGTATCGGGAAGTGCTGGAGCAGCAGCTGCGTCCGGTCGTCGAAGAAGAACTGCAGATTGCCAAAGCAGAGGTCTACGCCTGGGCAGAGGCGGCTGCAAGGGCCCGGTGGGAGCAGCGCACCGCTGACTGGGAAACGGCGGCCCGCCGGCAGACGGAGTGGCTCCGGCAGGAAAAAACAGGAGAGACCGGGCTGGAGTGGGCCGAGCTTGAAGCAGCGATCCGGAGGCTGGTTGGACAGGAAGAGTAAGTGTGTTATAATACAAGTACTCTGTAAGACAAAGGATGGGGACATGAACGGAACAAATATTTTTCTAGACGACGTCCGACAGTCTCCGGATAATCACGTATTAGTAAAAACAGCGGAAGAATGTATGCGATTGCTGCAAAACACGGCAGATATCAGTCATCTGTCGCTTGACCACGATTTGGGAACGAAGTATTTTAATGGATTTTCCGTCGTGCTGTATTTACTTGAAAAACAAATTATACCTTCAAAAATTACTATACACTCAGCTAATGCAGTTGGCGGTAAACGGATGTACCGGAGACTGATGGAGGCGCGCAGGTCCGGAGAACTTCCTGAACGAGTGAAGATTCTGCACCGGCCGCTTCCATTGAATGCCTAAAAGAAGCCTATCAGGGCTTCTTTTTTATATACCGGGAAAAGCTTTGCTATAATGAACAGAGGAAAAGGAGGCATACGCTATGCAGATACACGTAACAGACCGTGCGAAAGAAGCGATCCGACATCTCGGGGACAATCAGACGATAACGATTGCCTATGAATTCACGGGCGGCTGCCAGGGGCTGCAGGAATTCCAGCTGCACGCCTCCCCGGGGACAACGCCGGACGTCCGGGCTGCCGATGAAGACACCCTGCATCTGATTGAGCCGTCGCCGGTTCTCGATTATCATCCCACGCTCAAGTGGATGCTGAAAAACAAAAACCAGACGATCGCAAACAATATTCATTTGTATGAACACACCGAAGCGTAAGGAGGGCCAGGCAATGGAGCGTTTAGTGGACATGAACAACGTCAGCGTACGGACGAATGGACGAATCAGGCTTGAAGACGTCTCATTTACGGTCAATCAGGGCGAACATCGGGCGCTGCTCGGCCTGAACGGATCCGGAAAAACGACGCTGCTGCAGGCAATTTTAGGGCAGGTCTGGGCAACGAAAGGGGAAGTGCATACGTGGTTTGGCCGTCACGGCAGGGTGAATATGCAGGATCTCCGCCGGGAAATTGGTATCGTCAGCAATGCCCTGGATGACCAGTACCAGCACCGGGCGGGGGAAACCGCCTTTAATGTCGCGTTAAGCGGTTATTTTGCAAGTATCGGCATTTATGAGCAGGCACCGCAGGAAATCACCGCCCGGGCGGAAAACGCGCTGCACACGTTTGGGGTTTCCCAGTATAGGGACGTGCCGTATGCCGCGCTCTCGCAGGGAGAGAAGCGACGGGTGATGCTTGCGCGGGCGTGGACGACTGGAGCGAAACTGCTTTTGCTTGACGAGCCGTGCACCGGGCTAGATGTAAAGGGAAGAGAAGAGCTGATCGAAGGACTTGAATCGTCGCTTAAAGAGCCGGAGGCGCCGACGGTGCTGTATGTGACCCACCATCTCGAAGAACTGCCGGGAGCGGTCGAAGCTGCAACGATTATGAAAAACGGACGGGTGCAGGCGGATGGAAAGAAACAGGACGTTCTGACGGACGAGGAAATTTCGACCGCCTTTGATGTAAACGGAAGCATCCAGTGGCATGAGCAGCGGCCGTGGTTTATTACCGGGGGCGCGCCGATACGCTGACGCCGAACATAGTTGTTATAGCTGTTCGGTTAGCAATGAAAATTTCAATTACCGCAATTATTATAAATTTGAAATTATATAATTAAGAACATAAGCGAAAGATGCCAAAAATGAGCCCCTTCCTTCTAAAGGAAAGGGCTTGGGAACGCGGTTATGCCTCGAACGATGCGACGATTTTTCCGCGTGTATGACCGTCCTGCATGTCCTTTAATGCATCTGGAATGTCACTGAAGCTGACGGTCCGGCTGACGGAAGGCTTTACTTTTCCCTGGGAAGCCAGTTCTCCAAGCTCCCGGGCGATAAATCCGAGATCTTTAATCTGCGCTTCGTCATCGGAGCGGTACACAAATCCAAGTGCCACTTCATGAATGGAAGGGGCGAGCGTTTTCGCTACGTAGTGGGAAAGGTCCGGCCATTCCACCACAGCAATCAAATGCCCGTTAAAGGCGAGATAATCCAGCGCATCGGTCGCCGTCTGCTGTCCCACCAGATCAAGCACGGCATCCACGCCGCGGCCATCGGTCCATTTGTGTACTTCCTCCACCACATTATCCCTGCGGTAGTCCACCACGTGATCGGCGCCCAGGTCTTTGACATAGTCCGCATTGTCACCCGAGCAGGTGGAAATGACCGTAAGGCCGAGATGCTTGGCAAGCTGGACGGCAAAGCTGCCGACACCGCCGGATCCGGCCTGAATCATGATCGTCTCCCCGGGGCGAAGCAGTGCTTTCCGGTACAGCGACTGGTAGGCCGTGAATCCGGCCGTCGGCATCGACGCAGCCTCCACATGGGATAGTCCTTTCGGTACAGACGAAACCACATCTGCACGCGTGGTCGTAAATTCCGCAAATCCGCCATTTGTCGTCATACTTCCGTGATAATACACTTCATCGCCTACGGACCAATCGGTTACGTCCGCGCCGACGGCATCGACTACTCCGGAAACGTCCAAGCCCGACACGTGGGGGAAGGACCATTCTGGGAGAGGAGAGCCCATTAATTTATAATCGACCGGATTTAATCCAACGGCGTGTACTTTGACCCGGAGCTCATGAGCTTCCGGCTCCGGCATGTCGATATCTGTTTCCTTTAAATCGCCGGGACCTCCGGCTTTATTTATCACAAGTGCTTTCATTCTATCAGCCTCCTGTTTATCTATACCTTCCGTGCCCGGGCCAAAAACATCCAAAAATAAAAACTCCCGTCTGGATGGCTTTAACACCCGCTGCCCGGGGCCGATATATGAAGTAAAGAGATCAGGAGGGAAAAACGGCATGTCCTTAGCAGACGAAAAACATATTTTATTGGAATCCGGGACAAACGAGCTCGAAATCGTTCTGTTTTCCATCGGAACCAGTCAGTTTGGCATCAATGTGCTGAAGGTGCGCGAAATCATTCATCAGGTGGAGGTCACTCCTGTCCCCAATCACCACGAGCATGTGAAGGGAATCGTCCGGCTTCGCAATGAAGTGATACCGGTGATCGATTTAAAAAAAGTGCTTCATCACGACGGGGCGGACGACGTCCGGCACGACAAATACATTATCGCAGAGCTGAATCAGATGAAGGTGGCGTTTCATGTAGAAGAAGTATCCCGTATCCACCGCATCAGCTGGGAGGATATTGAAAAGCCCAATGCGCTCTCCCAGGGACTCGAAGCACGCTCCATCGGTATTGTAAAAATGGAGCACGCCATGGTCTTTCTGCTTGATTACGAAAAAATCATCAGTGATATTTCCCCGGACACCCTGTCTGGCCAGCACCTGCCGGCGTACAGGCAGGACCGGGAAAATACGACTGTGTTAATTGTAGAGGATTCGCCGGTACTCAAGCACTTGATTGCCGATACCCTCACAGAAGCCGGGTACAGCCAGCACCGCTCCTTTGAAAACGGCGGGGAAGCGTACGAATACTTAGAAGCGTTACTTGCCGACAACGAAGAAGCAAGCCTCCCGGACCTTGTCATTACAGACATTGAAATGCCGCAGATGGACGGTCATCATCTGACGAAAAAGATCAAGGACCATGAAAACCTCCAAAGCCTTCCGGTCATTATTTTTTCGTCGCTGATCACGGCGGATCTGTTCCATAAAGGAAAAGAAGTTGGAGCCGACGCCCAGGTGAGCAAGCCCGAAATTAATACCCTCGTAAAAACCATCGACAGCTGCATCCGGGCTGCCGCCGGCCGCTGAGCCGCTAATAGGGCCTCTCTGCCACAGGGCAGAGAGGCTTTTTATAAAAAATTCAAAAAAATAATGAAATAACCGTTGACTGTATTATAACAACGGTATATAATTTGAATTACATTATAACAACACTAACGAAAAGGAGCGATTTAGGATGCGTCATTTCACAAGATCGAAAGAAGACCGTTATACCCCGGAAGAGGAAAATCAGACGATTCTCGACATGATTAATGACTATCACACCAACACTAAATAACGCTCACGTCCCGAAAAGGCTTCCCGCATACCGTTGCGGGAGGCCTTTTCTGTGTTATAACAACAAAAACAGCCGGGATAGAAAAACAAACATACATTCGCTATAATGGAAGTATGCTGAGGTGAGCAACCATGAAAAAACAATCCTTACAGGAGTTAATGCAATGGATGAAAACTGACCCGTCCATTGCCCCTAATATAGAATTCTGGCATACCGTCGACGAACGACCGGCGAAAACCGCGGCATTCCCGGAACAGCTGCATGAACGGCTGCGTGCCGGCCTTGCCGCCCGCGGCATCGATTCGCTGTACACTCATCAGCATTCGGCGTTTGAACAGGCGTACGGGCGGAAAGCCAATGTCGTCACCATCACGCCGACCGCCTCCGGGAAAACCCTGTGCTACAATCTTCCGGTGCTGCAGACGATCATGGACGAGCCGGAGGCACGCGCCCTGTACCTGTTTCCAACGAAAGCCCTCGCCCAGGACCAGAAGAGCGAGATCAATGAGTTTATCGAGGAAATCGGCGCCTCCATCAACAGCTACACGTATGACGGGGACACGCCGCCAACCATCCGGCAGTCGATCCGGCGTGCCGGCCATATTGTCATGACCAACCCGGACATGCTGCACTCGGCCATTCTGCCGCACCATACCAAATGGGTGTCGCTGTTTGAGCACCTGCGCTATATCGTCATTGACGAAATTCATACGTACCGCGGGGTCTTCGGGAGCCACGTGGCGAATGTGCTCCGCCGGCTGCTGCGGATTGCCCGCTACTACGGGGCCGAGCCGACGTTTATCACGACCTCCGCGACCATCGCCAATCCGCGTGAACTCGCCGAAACCCTTACCGAACAGCCCTTTGAACTCGTGGACAACAACGGGGCGCCGCAGGGGAAAAAACACTTTGTGTTTTACAACCCGCCGGTGATTAACGAAGCGATGAATATCCGCAAGGGCGTCCTCTCTGAGGTCAACCGGCTCGCCAACACGTTTCTCGAGCAGCACGTCCAGACGATTGTGTTTACGAAAAGCCGGGTGATGGTGGAGGTGATTTTAAGCCACCTGCAGCATTTGAACAGCAGGCAGACCGGCCAGCAGAGCCTCGTGACCGGCTACCGCGGCGGCTACCTGCCAAACCAGCGGCGGGCTATTGAGGAGGGACTCCGCTCCGGCGATATCATGGGCGTGATTTCCACCAACGCGCTCGAGCTTGGCGTCGACATCGGGCAGCTGCAGGTGTGCATCATGTCCGGCTATCCGGGCTCGATTGCAAGTGCCTGGCAGCAGGCCGGACGCGCGGGACGGCGCCAGTCGGAGTCGCTGATCGTCATGATCGCAGGCTCCAATCCGATCGACCAGTATATGATCCAGCATTCCGACTACTTTCTGGAGAAAAACCCTGAAACCGCGCGCATTCATCCCGATAACCTGATCATTCTCGTGGACCATGTGAAATGCGCTGCCTTTGAACTGCCGTTCCGGGACGACGACACGTTCGGCGGAGTCGACGTGAGCGACGTGCTTGAGTACCTGTCGGAGGAAAACGTCGTGCACCACCGGGGCTCCAAATGGTACTGGATGAGCGATTCGTTTCCGGCGCACGGCATCAGCCTGCGCTCGGCCTCGCAGGAGAACGTCGTCATCATCGACCAGACGGTGCCGTCCGCGTCCAAGGTGATCGGGCAGATGGACCGCTTCAGCGCGATGACCCTGCTGCATGACGAAGCCATCTACATTCACCAGGGCGTGCAGTACCAGGTGGTTTATCTGGACTGGGACGAGAAAAAAGCGTACGTGGAAGAGGTGCGGGTCGACTACTATACCGATGCCAACATGGCCGTTGAGCTGAAGGTGCTTGAAGAGGACCACACGGCCGACTATCCGTCGTATCACGCCGGCTTCGGTGATGTGATGGTGCACGCCAAGGTGACGATTTTTAAAAAAATCAAGCTGACGACGTTTGAAAACATCGGCTCGGGGACCGTGCACCTGCCGGAGGAGGAGCTGCATACAAATGCCTGCTGGCTCCATTTTCCCGGGGAGACCGTCCGGGAATTCGGGCGCGATACCCTCGAGCAGGCGATGATGGGACTTGCGAATGTCCTGCGGCACACCGCACCCGTGCGGGTCATGTGCGACCCGTCCGACATTCACGTGGTGCCGCAGATGAAGGCGACCCATTCGGAGCAGCCGACCATCTTTCTGTACGACCGCTATCCGGGCGGCGTCGGGCTCTCGTCCACCATTTTCAAGGATCTGCCCGACGTGCTCCGCGACTGCGCGTCGCTGATTGACGCCTGTCCGTGCCACGACGGATGCCCGTCCTGCATCGGATCGGATATTATGCTGAGCGGCAACACGAAAGCGACCGTGCTCGCATTCATTCACCGGCTTCAGGCCGAACAGGAGGTGAGCTCAACCGGTGAGCATGAAAAATAAACTCAAGCGAATGAAAACGCATCTGCAGGAAGAGACCCCGGCCGCTCCCGCTCCGCCCGAAGAAAACAGGGAGGAGGCAGGCATTCGGCACCTGGAGGAATGGGAAGCCTTCGGCGCAGTGCCGAAGCACTACGACGGGGAAACGATTTTAAAACGGACCGTTACGTATCCGCTGGACTACATCCACGGGAGCGCCTCCTTTGGCGAGCTGTTTACGGTGTTTGACCGCTGGCAGCAGGAGCCCGCGTTTCATCCGCTGCATCCGGAGGGCCGGCGCCCGGAGGACCTGCTGTTTTTTGATACGGAAACGACCGGGCTGAAGGGGGGGACCGGCACCACCATCTTTCTGCTTGGCGGCGCCCGGGTGTACACCGACCGCGTCGAGGTGTCGCAGTACTTTCTCCCCGGGCCGGAGCATGAAGTGGCGCTGTATCATTATTTTCTGACCGAATGCTATTCGGCGGAAAACCTGGTCACCTATAACGGAAAATCGTTTGACTGGCCGCAGGTGCAGACCCGGCATACGCTCGTGCGCAACCAGGTGCCGAAGCTTCCGGCCTTTGGCCACTTTGATCTTTTGCACGCGAGCCGCCGCCTGTTTGCCGAGCGGCTGGAATCGTGCCGGCTGAGTGTGGTGGAGCGGGATATTCTTGGATTCGTCCGTCACGACGACACGCCGGGATACCTCGCGCCGATGCTGTACTTTGACTACGTGAACGAGGGCCTTCCCGAGTTTGTAACCGGGATCCTCGAGCATAACGAGCAGGATATTTTGTCGCTGATCACGCTTTACATTGATATTTCCAAACGAATTCTTGCCGACGGGACGGGCGAGAAGCAGTCGCTTGCCGTCGCCAAATGGTTTGACCAGCAGAAGGAGTGGGCCAAAAGCGCCCAGCACTATACGGCCATGGTCGAAAACGGGGACGAGGACGGCGAAACAATGCACCGCTACGGTCTCAATTTAAAAAAACAGCACCGGTACGACGAAGCCATTCCCTGGTTTGAGAAGGTCTGGGAGCGCAACGAGGATTCGCGGTATACGCTCGAGGCCGGCGTGGAGCTTGCCAAATGGGAGGAGCACCGGGCGAAAAACCCCGAACGGGCGCTTCTGTACGCCGCAGGGGTCCAGAGCAAGGCGGAACGGGCCGGACTCACGCTTCCGGCCGGGCAGCAGGCCGACCTGCATAAACGGCTCGGGCGGCTGATGAATAAACGGGGGCGGACGTCTTGAGGCGCCTGGCCGCAACCGGCTACAAGCCGGCAGAGCTCGGCATCTTCAAAGACGACGCCCCCGAGATTGCCTACATCCGGAAAACGCTCGAAAAGCGGCTGCGGGCCCTGATTGAAGAGGGCAGCGAATGGCTGATTATTTCCGGACAGCCCGGGGTCGAATGGTGGGCCGCCGAAGCCTGGAACGGCCTGCGGGAGGAGTACGACCATATTCAGCTCGCCGTGCTCGAGCCGTTTCTTGAGCAGGACTCCATCTGGCCGGAGCATGTCCGCACCGCCTATGCACAGCTGAAGCAGAGCGCCGACTACGTGGATGCGATTTCCAAGCGCCCGTATGTGAATCCGTCGCAGCTGAAGGCCAAAAACGACTTTATTATTTCCCATACAGACGCCCTTTTGATTCTGTATGACGAGGAGCAGGAGGGCGTGCCGAAGTATATGCTTGCCTCTGCCGAGCGCCGCCAGCAGAGCGGCCATTATCCGGTCTTTACGATTGTGCCGGAGGACCTCGAGGAAACCGTGCGCGAGGAAGCCGAACGGGAATGGGACGGATAGGGGCAGGAAGGAAATTGACTTTTCTTATGTATTCTGAAAGAATATAAGCAGATAAATGCGTGGTCGTCCGCCCGGCAGGCGCCGTCGGCCGCGAATGTATCATACAAATAAAGCAGAGGTGGTCCTTGCTGATGGAACAGACACAGTTATCTGCCAAAGACATTTTAGACAAAGATTTCAAAAACAGTGTCAAAGGCTACAACAAAGACGAAGTCGACCAATTTTTAGACGTTATTATTCAGGACTATGAACGGTTCGAACAAAAGGTGCGCGAGCTCGAAGACCAGCTGAACCGTTCGCCGGAACAGCGGACAGCCGCATCGCCGGAGGGCGATTCCCGCTACCAGCGTACCGTGACGTCATCAATTTCCACCCGGTCCGAAAGCGGCGCCGGCAGTACGGACACCGCTTCGAACACCACCGCAGCCGAACCGGCCGCCGGGACAACCAATTACGATATTTTAAAACGGCTCTCGAACCTTGAAAAAGAAGTATTCGGCAAAAAACTATACGATTAAAGGCGGGGACGCGTGAATATGCGGACGATTCATATTGACGGAGCAAGCGCCGGCCAGCCCGGGCCTTCCGGCATCGGCATATTCGTCAAGCACGATGACGGCAGCGTGGAGGAATTTTCCCGCCCGCTCGGGTGCCTGACCAACAACGAAGCGGAATTTGAAGCGTGCGTGCATGCGTACGAGCTCTGCCGCGAGCGTGGCTGGCATTCGGCCTCGATCCGGACCGATTCGCAGCTTGTGAATGCATCGGTGGAAAAGCGGTTTGTCAAGCGAAAGCTGTATCAGCCGTATTTAGCCAGAATCCTGTGCGCTGAGGAGGAGCTGCCCCTTTGTTTTCTCAAATGGGTCCCCTCCCGCGATAACCGGGCGGCGGACCGGCTGGCCAGACAGGCCGTGCTCGCTTCGGGCAGGGAAAATCCGTGCTGACCCGCAGTTTCTTTGCTTGCTTCTTCCGCCCGGAACCGATATAATAGCACCTGGCCATAAAGAGCCGGGATTCGTTCAGGTGATCGCTGTATGTACCCATACAGAGGAAAGTCCATGCTCGCACAGCCTGAGACGGCTGTAGTGTTCGTGTCTGACGAAACCATAAGTCAGAGCAGCTTCGTTTTGGAGCTGACGGCGGGGAAACAGCCTGTGTCCATCCGGATATGGCTGGAGTCCCCTGAACAGTGCCACAGTGACGTAGTCCGGCTGGAAACGGCCGGAGTGGAACGCGGTAAACCCCTCGAGCGAGAAACCCAAAATTAGGTAGGGGCGCCTTTCGGAAGGAACACAACGGAACGGAAGGGCAGAATTTTTTCTGCAGATAGATGATTACCACCCGAGTGCAAGGTGAACAGCCGTTGGCAGCACAAGGGAACAGAACATGGCTTACACGAACGGTCCCGGCTTCTTGAAGCAAAACCCCTGGAGTAATTCAGGGGTTTTTTTAGTAGATATGAACGGACATTGACGTCCAAGGAGGAACCTATGACCCAACCAACATACACCTTAATCGCCACGGCGACGATGGGCCTCGAGGCTCTGGTCGCCAAAGAAATCAAAGCACTCGGCTACCGCCACCTGCGCACCGAAAACGGCCGCGTGGAATTCGAAGCGCCCGCCGAGGGCATTGCCCGGGCCAACCTGTGGCTGCGGACCGCCGGCCGGGTAAAAATCAAAATCGGCACGTTTACCGCAGAAACGTTTGATGAGCTGTTCGAACAGACAAAGGCCCTCCCGTGGGAGAAGTTTCTGCCCGAAAATGCCGAATTCCCCGTCAGCGGCCGCTCGGTCAAATCCACCCTGTTCAGCGTGTCGGACTGCCAGGCGATCGTCAAAAAAGCGATCGTGGAACGGCTGAAGCAGTCCTACCAGAGCGAATGGTTTCCGGAAAACGGGCCGCTCTATAAGCTCGACGTGGCGCTGCATAAGGATGAAGCCGTCCTGTCCCTCGACACCTCCGGCCCCGGCCTGAACCAGCGCGGCTACCGGGAAACGCATGCCCGGGCACCGCTCAAGGAAACGCTGGCGGCGTCCCTGATTATGCTTGCCAACTGGCACCCGGACCGCCCGCTCGTGGATTTATTCTGCGGCTCGGGCACGATTCCCATTGAAGCCGCTATGATTGGCCAGAACATGGCCCCCGGCGTGAACCGCTCGTTTGTGAGCGAAACGTGGCCGTGGGCCGAAGCGATGCAGTGGGAAACAGCCCGCCAGGAAGCCGAAGACCTTCTCCGCGACGATCAGCCGCTCATGATTACCGGCACCGACCTGGATCCAAAGGCCATTGAAGTGGCAGAGGAAAATGCCAAGGAAGCCGGCATGTACGGCCTGATCACGTTCAAGCAGATGGCCGCCCGCGACTTTAAGCCAAAGGGCGAGTACGGCGCGGTGATCAGCAACCCGCCGTACGGGGAACGAATCGGGGATCTTGCCGAGGTGGAGGAAGTGTATCGGGCCCTCGGCCGCATTGCCCGGGACACACCAACCTGGTCCTACTACGTGCTGACGTCGCATGAACGGTTTGAATCGCTGTTCGGCCGGGAGGCGACCAAACGGCGCAAGCTTTACAACGGCAACATCAAAACGGATTATTACCAGTACTGGGGGCCGCGGCCGCCCCGTTCGTCCTAATTGTTCGGATGATCGGTATCCCCGAGCCGGGGATTGTCAAAATGCAGGTAGTCAATGGCCGGGTGATAGCTGATCGTCATGCCGTCAAGGTACCACTGGTCCTGCGGCTCCACAAAAAAACGCACGCCTCCCGCTTCGGTCTGGTAGCTGGGGCCGGACGGCTCCCCGGGCTCCACCCCGATGGAAAAACCGCCGGAACCCACGCCCCCGATGCGGACAAACAGGCGCACGGACGCCCCGTCGCCGAGGTCCATCTCCTGCTTGTAGTGGCGGCCTGCTTCTTCAGTAATCGTCATTTGCATACGTATCTTTCGCTCCCTTCCACTCTTTGTTATATCATGAAGGAGAGAGTCACACCAAACAGAGTTCATACCAAGGAGGAATCGCCATGCCGGATTATGCACAGATTGAACGGGATTTTTTGACCGAGCAGCGCAGCCTGAATGCCTATGACCAGGCTCTCAGCCTGCTCGGATGGGACGCCCGGACTGGAGCGCCCAAAAAAGGGGTCGAGGAGCGCTCGGAAGTGGTGGGGGCACTTGCCACCGAGCTGTTTGCCCGGAAAACCTCCGGACGCCTGAAGGAAATGAGCCAGTATCTGCTCGAGCCGGAAGCGGCGTCGCAGATCTCTGCAGTCGCACGCAGAGCCGCGGAGGAAACCCTCACCGAGGTGGAACGGATGGAGCGCCTGCCCCAGGACGAGTATCAGGCGTTTACGACGCTTACTTCCAAAACCGAATCGTACTGGGAGGAGGCGAAAGCGTCCGGGGACTTCGAAGGGTTCCGCCCGTACCTCGAAGAAATCGTGGCCTACCAGCGCCGGTTCACCGAGTACCTCGGATACAACGGGCATCCGTATGACGCGCTGCTGCATGACTTTGAGCCCGGCATGACCGTCTCCACCCTCGATGCCACCTTTTCCCGGCTCCGTGACGGCCTCCTGCCGCTTGTGGAACAGGTGAAGGGAGCCCCGGTACGGCCGGACACGTCATTTTTGCACGCCCATGTTCCGAAGGACCGGCAGCGTGCCTTCAGCGAGCACGTGCTCCGGCAGATGACGTATGATTTTGAGGCCGGACGGCTCGATGAAACCGTGCACCCGTTTGCGGTCGGCCTGAACCGAAACGACGTGCGGGTCACCACCAAATACGACGAATCCGACTTCCGCACCGCGGTGTTCGGCACCATCCATGAAGGCGGCCATGCGCTGTACGAGCAGAACCTCGGCGCGGACCTGGCCGGGACGATTCTCGCAGACGGGGCCTCCATGGGTATCCACGAATCGCAGTCGCTGTTCTGGGAAAATTTCGTGGCGCGGACCCGTTCGTTCTGGGAAAACAACTTTGGCAGGCTCCAGGAGCTGAGCGGCCGCTTCCAGCACGTGGCCCTTGACGATTTTTACTTTGCTGTCAACAGCGTCGAACCGTCCCTCATCCGGATTGAGGCCGATGAAATGACCTATTCGCTGCACATTATTCTCCGCTACGAGCTGGAAAAAGCCCTGATCGAAGGCAGCCTGCAGGTGAAGGATCTTCCGGAGGCGTGGAACGAAAAAATGAAGCAGTATCTCGGCGTCGTGCCGTCCAATCATGCGGAAGGCGTGCTGCAGGACGTGCATTGGGCGGGCGGTGCTTTTGGCTACTTTCCGTCCTACGCGCTCGGCTATATCTACGCGGCCCAGCTCCAGCAGGCAATGATGCGCGATCTCCCGGCGTTCGATGATCTGATCGCAAGCGGCGATCTTGCGCCGGTCCGGCACTGGCTGACCAATCACGTGCACCAGCACGGCCGGATGAAACGGCCGGCCGACATCATGGTAGACGCCACCGGGGAAGGGACCAACCCGGAGCCGCTGCTTGCCCACCTGTCCCATAAATACCAGAGCCTGTACCGCTGGTCCTGATCCTGCTGCCCTGTGCAGCAGGGGTTCCGCCCCGGGACGTTTGAAGGATGCGCTTTTGTGAAATAAAGTAGAGACTCTAATAATTTAGATGTCCCTTGCACCAGAACCATAAGAGGGGGATTGGCATGATTACATTCACTGACATTGCAAAGACGTTTCCCGGTGCCGACGACCCGGCCGTTCAAAACTTTAACGCCACGGTCGAGCAGGGAGAATTTTTCGTCTTGATCGGCCCGAGCGGGTGCGGCAAGACGACCACGCTGAAAATGATCAACCGGCTGATTGAGCCAAGCACCGGCACCATCCGGATCCAGGACAAGGACATCCGGGAGTGGGACCGCCATGAGCTGCGGTGGAACGTCGGGTACGTGCTGCAGCAGATTGCGCTGTTTCCGACTATGACGATTGCCGAAAACATTGCGGTCGTTCCGGAAATGCGGCGTTGGAAGAAAAACGAGATCAAAGAACGCGTCGATGAACTGCTGCAGATGGTCGGCCTCGATCCGGATACATACCGCAACCGGAAGCCGTCGGAGCTGTCCGGCGGCCAGCAGCAGCGGATCGGGGTGATACGGGCCCTTGCCGCGGATCCGGACATCATCCTGATGGATGAGCCGTTCAGTGCGCTCGATCCGCTGAGCCGCGAACAGCTGCAGGAGGACATCCGTGCCCTGCAGCAGAACATCCAGAAAACGATTGTCTTCGTCACCCACGACATGGACGAGGCGCTCGCCCTCGGCGACCGGATCTGTCTCATGAAGGACGGCGATATCGTGCAGATCGGCACGCCGCGCGAGCTTAAAAATGAGCCGGCCAACGATTTTGTGCGCGACTTTATCGGGGACCGCCGGGATGAATGGGACACTCCGGTCCGGTCGGTTATGAGCGGACGCGACAGCCAGTACATCGCAAGCGTCCACGACATGCCCGAAATGCCGCTCTACCCGGCGCCGCTGTATATTTTCGACCAGAACGACACGTTTCTCGGCCGCCGGGACGGCGACTCGATTGCGTCCCAGAAAACCGTCATTTCCCCGGATCACGTGCTGTATGACGCCCTCAAGACCTTTAATGATACCGATGCCGAAGCGCTGCCGGTGCTCGAAGAAGGACGGCTCGTCGGCGCGCTCAGCTACAAGGACGTGATGCAGTTTCTGCAGAAAGCAAAGCTCGCACCCGCGGGAGGTGACACCGAATCATGAATTTACTCAAAAACACCTATCAGCTGTTTACCGACGAGCAGGGTCAGTTCTGGACCCTCGTGTGGGAGCACGTCAATATGAGTCTGATTTCGCTTCTGTGCGCGTCCTTTATTGCGGTGCCGGTCGGCGTGCTTCTGACCCGGCGCCGGTCAATTGCCGAACCGATCATCGGGATTGCCGCAGTGCTGCAGACGATTCCGAGTCTGGCCCTGCTCGGGTTCATGATTCTCATACTCAACCAGATCGGCACGGTGCCGGCCGTGGTCGCCCTGACCGCCTATGCGCTGCTTCCGATCCTGCGCAACACCTACACCGGCATTGCCGGTGTGGATCCGGCCCTCGTGGAAGCGGCCACCGGCATGGGAATGAATTCCTTCCGGCGCCTGCGCAAAATTGAGCTGCCGATGGCCATGCCGGTCATCATGGCCGGCATCCGGACCTCCATGGTTCTGATTGTCGGAACCGCCACCCTGGCGGCGCTGATCAGCGCCGGGGGCCTCGGCGATTTCATCATGACGGGCATCGACCGGGCGGACAACGCCTACATTCTGCTTGGCGCCGTTCCGGCCGCTCTACTGGCTCTGTTTTTTGACCTGGTGCTGCGGATCACCGAACGCACGTCCCAGGGCAAAGCGCTGGCCCCGGTCGCGGTTGTCCTCGGGGTGGCCCTGTTAGTGGTCATCACCCCGGCGCTTGCCTCCACCCAGGAGGAAGAGCTCGTCATCGGCGGGAAGGAAGGGGCCGAACCTGAAATTCTCGCCAATATGTACTCGCTGCTGATCGAGGAAAACACTGATCTTGATACGAGCGTGGAGGCCGGCCTGGGGAGCACCAGCATCGCCTTTAACGCCCTCGAGTCGGACGATATTGACATCTATCCGGAGTTTACCGGGACGGTTACCGCCAACCTGTATGACCAGGGCGTGCCGGCCGGAAGCACCCGTGAAGAGGTGTACGAGGAAGCGCGCAGCCTGCTTGCCGAGGACGACCTGGCCTATCTCGAGCCGATGGAGTACAACAATACGTATGCGCTGGCGCTCCGCGAGGAGGAAGCCGACAGCCTCGGCATTGAAACCATTTCGGACCTCGAACCGCACACCGATGAGCTCGTGCCCGGATTCACCTTTGAATTTGCCGACCGGCAGACCGACGGCTATCCCGCAATTGTCGACACGTACGGCTTTGAGTTTGACGAGGTGGAAACCCTGGACGCCGGCCTTCGTTCAAACGCGCTGCAGGAGGGTCAGATCGATTTGATTGACGCCTACTCTACTGATGCGTATATCATAGAGTACGGGCTTACCGTACTTGAAGACGACGAAAATGTGTTTCCGCCGTACCAGGGCGCTCCGCTATTAAAGCAGGAAACCCTCGATGACAATCCCGGCCTCGAAGAAGCGTTAAACCGCCTGGGCGGTCAGATTACCAACGAAGAAATGCAGGAAATGAACTACGAGGTGGACTACGAAAATGCCGACCACCGGGAGGTCGCCCGCAACTACCTCGAAGAACATGACCTGCTCGGCAGCAACTGACGGGCTGCCCGTTATTATCTCAAGGAGGGATACCCAATGAAAAACCCTGAACGACAAGAAATACGGGCCATACTCGACCGCAGCAAGCGTATCGCGGTCGTCGGCCTGTCGGATAACCCGTACCGGACGTCATACCAGATCAGCAAAGTGATGCTTGAAGCGGGTTATGACATCATTCCGGTCAACCCGACGGTGGAGCAAGTCTTTGACATTCCGGCCGTGGATTCGCTGAAGGATATCGAAGGGCACATTGATATCGTAAACGTCTTCCGCCGCAGCGAATTTCTCAAAGGCGTGGCCGAGGAAGCGGTCCAGGTGGACGCGGACGTGTTCTGGGCCCAACTCGGCCTGGTGAGCGAAGACGCGTACGAGATTGCAGCCAACGCAGGCATGACAGTGATCATGGACCGCTGCATTAAAGTGGAGCATGCGATCGCATAAGCACCGATTATACCGAACAGCATCCAGCCTTGGCGGGTTTCCCTGCCAAGGTTTTCCTGTCTGCAGAGGGGATTGTTCCAAAATAAAAACATATGTTCCCGTTCATTGACAAACTGTGTTAGTATGAAATATAACTAGAACGGAGAACGAAGAAGGGAGAGACAGGAGTGGCAGCAGATAAATCCTATCAATACAATGATGAATCCATTCAGGTACTGGAGGGGCTCGAGGCGGTACGGAAACGGCCGGGCATGTATATCGGCAGTACAGACAGCCGCGGGCTTCACCACCTGGTTTTTGAAATTCTTGATAATTCAGTCGATGAAGCGATCGCCGGCTACGGCAGCGTGATCGAAGTGACGCTCCACAAGGACGGAAGCGTGTCTGTGTCCGACCATGGGCGGGGCATGCCGACCGGCACCCACAGCTCCGGCAAGCCGACACCGGAAGTAATTCTGACCGTGCTTCATGCCGGCGGGAAATTCGGCCAGGGCGGCTACGCCACAAGCGGCGGCCTGCATGGCGTCGGTGCCTCGGTGGTCAATGCGCTGTCAGAATGGCTTGAAGTCACCATTTACCGGGACAACCAGATTTTTGAGCAGCGCTTTGAAAACGGCGGCCGTCCGGTAACGACGCTTGAACAGAAGGGAAATACCAAAAAAACCGGGACAACGATCCGCTTTAAGCCGGACGCGTCCATGTTCAATGCGGTGCACTACCAGTTTGACGTGCTTGCCGAACGCCTGCGCGAAGCAGCCTTTCTGTTAAAGGGCACAAGCATCCGCCTGCACGACAAACGCGACAAGGAACCGGTGAGCGAAGAGTTTCAGTTTGATACAGGTATTCAGGCCTTTGTCGAGTATTTAAACGAAGACAAGGAGACCCTGCATCCGGTCGTTTCCTTTGAAGGGAAGGCCCAGGACATCGAGGTGGACTTTTCGTTTCAGTTTACCGACGGCTACACCGAGAACATGCTGTCGTTTGTGAACAACGTCCGCACCCGCGACGGAGGGACCCATGAATCCGGTGCCCGCTCGGCGTTCACCCGTGTGCTCAACGAACACGCCCGCAAGCTGCAGCTGTTAAAGGACAAGGACAAAAACCTTGACGGCAGCGACATCCGCGAAGGGCTGACCGCCGTGGTCTCCATCCGGATCCCGGAGCATCTGCTGCAGTTTGAAGGGCAGACGAAAAGCAAGCTCGGGACCCCGGAGGCCCGTTCCGCGGTGGATCAGTACATCACGGACCGCCTGACGTACTTTCTCGAGGAAAACTCGACAATCAGCACGATGCTGATCAAAAAAGCCATCAAAGCCGCCCAGGTGCGCGAAGCGGCACGAAAAGCCCGTGAAGAAGCCCGGAACGGCAAAAAGAACCGGAAAAAAGACGCGCTCCTGAGCGGAAAACTTACCCCGGCCCAGTCCAAAAACCCGGACCGCAATGAGCTGTACCTCGTCGAGGGGGATTCGGCCGGCGGCTCGGCCAAGCAGGGGCGAGACCGCAAATTCCAGGCCGTGCTCCCGCTGCGCGGCAAGGTCATTAATACGGAAAAAGCGAAGCTCGATGACATTATGAAAAACGAAGAAATCCGCACCATCATCTATGCCCTCGGAGCCGGGGTCGGCACCGATTTCACCCTCGAGGACCGGAATTACGACAAGGTCGTCATCATGACAGACGCCGATACCGACGGTGCGCACATTCAGGTGCTTCTACTGACGTTTTTCTACCGCTACATGCGGGAGCTCGTGGAATCAGGAAAAGTTTATATTGCCCTGCCGCCGCTCTATAAGATCAGCAAGGGCAGCGGCCCCAAGCAAAAATCCGAATACGCCTGGGAGGAGAACGGCCTGCAGGAAGCCATCCAGCGCATTGGCAAGGGCTACGCCATCCAGCGCTACAAAGGACTCGGCGAAATGGATGCCTCCCAGCTGTGGGAAACGACGATGAATCCGGAGAGCCGGACCCTCATCCGGGTGACTGTGGAAGACGGCGCCCGCGCGGACCGGCGGGTATCCACGCTGATGGGAAATAAAGTGGAGCCCCGGCGCAAGTGGATTGAATCGAACGTGGCGTTTGGCATGGAAGAGGATTTGAATATTTTGGATAACACTGACCTGCAGATTATTAAGGAGGAACCGTAAGTGGCTGACGCAGAACAATACTTGGATCTGCGCCTCGAAGATGTTCTCGGCGAACGCTTCGGGCGCTACAGCAAATACATTATTCAGGAGCGTGCCCTCCCGGACGCACGGGACGGGTTAAAGCCTGTCCAGCGCCGGATTCTGTTTGCAATGCTTCAGGACGGAAACACCGCGGAAAAACCGTTCCGCAAAGCAGCAAAAACGGTCGGGAACGTGATCGGGAACTACCACCCGCACGGCGATTCCTCCGTGTATGAAGCGATGGTGCGGATGAGCCAGGAGTGGAAGGTCCGCGCCCCGCTTGTAGAGATGCACGGCAACAACGGCTCGGTCGACGGCGATCCGCCGGCGGCAATGCGGTATACAGAGGCACGGCTTGCCAACGTTTCATCGGAGCTGTTGAAAGACATTGAAAAACAGACAGTGGAGCATGTAACGAACTTTGACGATACCCAGGAAGAGCCGACCGTGCTGCCGGCTAAATTTCCGAATCTGCTGGTAAACGGATCCACCGGCATTTCCTCCGGCTATGCGACCGACATTCCGCCGCATCAGCCGGGAGAAATTATTGATGCTGCCGTCGCCCAGCTCGAGAATCCATCGGTGTCGACCGAGGAATTGATGCAGTACGTGCAGGGCCCAGATTTCCCAACCGGCGGCGTTATTCAGGGCAAGGACGGCATCCGCCAGGCGTATGAGACCGGACGGGGAAAAGTTGTCGTCCGGGCCAAAACGAGCATTGAGCAGGTGCGGGGCGGCCGGGAACAGATTCTGATCACCGAACTGCCGTATGAAGTCAACAAATCCACGCTCGTGAAGAAAATGGACGAGCTCCGGTTTGACCGCAAAGTGGACGGCGTCGCTGAGGTTCGCGATGACACGGACCGGACCGGCCTCCGGGTCGTCATTGAACTCAAAAAAGACGCCGATGCCCAGAGCGTGCTGAACTTTTATTACAAAATGACCGACCTGCAGGTGTCGTACAATTTCAATATGGTCGCCATCAGCAACCGCACCCCGCAGCTGATGAATTTAAAACAGCTGCTTGATGCCTATATCAGCCACCGCCGGAGCGTTGTCACCAACCGTTCCCAGTTTGACCTCAACAAAGCAGAACAGCGCCAGCACATCGTCGAAGGCCTGATCAAGGCTATCAGCATACTTGACCAGGTGATTGATACGATCCGCCAGTCGGAAAACAAGAAAAATGCGAAGGAAAATCTGGTGGAGCAGTTTGCCTTTACCGATGCGCAGGCCGAGGCCATTGTGAACCTGCAGCTGTACCGGTTAACCAATACCGACGTCACGCAGCTCGAAAAAGAAGCCGGTCAGCTCGAGAAAGAAATCAAGCGGCTTCGCGGCATCCTGTCGAGCGAAAAGAAGCTGCAGCAGGTGGTGAAAAAAGAACTCGAGGAAGTCAAGAAGCAGTATGACGACACCCGCCGTACCGTGATTGAAGCAGAAATAGAAGAGCTTAAAATCGACCGCGAAGTGATGATTCCGTCCGAGGACGTGATTGTTACCGCTACGGCAGAAGGATATATTAAACGCACGAGCCAGCGGTCCTATGCGGCTTCCAACACTGAACCGCCTGGAATGAAGGAAGAAGATTCCCTGTTGTTTTTCCGCGACATGAACACAACAGACATGCTGCTTTTGTTTACGAAAAAAGGACAGTTTATCTATCTGCCGGTACATATGCTCTCCGACATCCGCTGGAAGGATAACGGCCAGCATATCGGCAACGTTTCCCCGCTTGATCCGGGAGATGCGCTGGTGGCAGTAGTGCCGGTCCAGGAGTTTACCGAAGAGGATTATTTTGTGTTCATAACCCGTCAGGGCATGATCAAAAAAACGGCGATGACCGCTTATCAGGCTTCGCGCTATGGACGATCGATGATCGGAGTGAATGTAAAGGACGGGGACGAAGTGCTTTCCGTATACCAGACGAACGGGGAGCAGGAGCTGTTTCTCACCACTCATCAAAACTACGGGCTCCGCTTCCATGAACAGGAGGTTTCCCCAGTCGGTGTCCGGGCGGCCGGCGTCAAAGCCATTGATTTAAAAGACGACGATGTGGTCACCGGGGCGCATGTGACGTCAGCCTATGAAACCGAGGATGCAGTCATGGTCACCCAGCGCGGGGGCGTCAAACGCATGAGCCTCGATGATATACCGATAACAAACCGGGCCAAGCGGGGGGTCGTTCTCTGGAAGGAAGTCAAATCCAAACCGCACCGGATCATCGCGAGCTATATCCTGGACGGCGATCCGTTTGTGCTGCAGGCCCGGACGAAAAACATGACGGTTACGATTGACCCGGCGAAATACCGGAGAGTCGACCGTTACAGCAACGGTTCCTATGTTATTGATACGAAACAGCACGGAGTAATTGAAGCAGTATGGAAGGATATTCCGTACCAGTAAACAACTATCCGCTTGCTAACAAAAAGGACGCTGAACAACCATGAAAGCAGGAACACATGTGATCGGAGCAGTTACGGGCGGCCTGGCCGTTCAGTGGCTGACGCCGGTGCCGTTTGCTTTTTTTGAATGGGAGACAAGCATTTATGTCTCAAGCCTGGTATTTGGGGGCCTGGCGCCGGACATCTGCCAGCCCAATTCATGGATGGGGAGGCGGGTGCCGGGCATTTCCCACCTGATTTCGAAGCTGGTGGGGCACCGCACCTTTACTCACAGCCTCCTGCTTGTGCTGCTCGTCTTCCTGTCGCTTGCCCAGTGGCAGGAAGGATGGGGCCTCGCGCTGCAGTGGGGTATCAGCCTCGGTATTGCGAGCCATATTGTGCTTGATATGATGACCACCAAGGGCGTCCATGTGCTGTTTCCGCTGCACTATGCCTTTCGGTTCCCATTTACAACAAAAACCGGATCCACCTTTGGCGAAGGGCTGATCAACGCCTTGCTCATCGCCGGATTATTTTACGTGAGCTTTCAGCTGTTTTCGATCGATCTCACGCTGTAAGCCAATCCAATAAAAGCAATATCCAACGAGGAAGCATCAGTAATGAATCATACTGGTGCTTTTTATTCGTTTTGTCTCAAAACACGAAGTTATCTTTAGTATTGAAACAATAAATCACTAACTTCCGATAATATATATTATGTTAACTAGAAATAATTAAAGCACTCCAGGGTCCTAATTTGGCTTTATAACTTCGCCTTCCCTTTTAATCATCAACTTTGTATGCGGGCTGCGTTTTTAATTTCGCTTCTACGTGTCCTCCAGGCAGATTTTATAAATTCAGTGCTTGTATTTTCAACCTAGGCTATTGGATAAGGTTCATGCTGTGCTGAATTTTTTTGTGTGCTTTTAACTCTGCAGGAATGGCTGCCCGTGACCAAGGCGCGATTATTCCTTACAGCTGAACTCGTAAATCGCAGTAGCTGTTTTTGAATCAGCCAACTCATTAACAGCCGTATTTTGTCAGTTGGTCAAATAAACCTTTGTGAGTGTCCGGCAGCTTTTTATTCAATTTTTTTCGCCTGTTTTATAAGCCAATTCCGCTTTAAGAGTTTGCTGCATTATTTGCTATTTTATAATTATCATTTAATTCTCCGCTATATTTGCACGACTTATACTTTCTTCATCTGTCTCAGAATCAAATGAGACAGCCTCCGTTTCAATCCGCCGCCGCTAATGAAAGCTGGAGATGCTTTCTGCATCAAAACCAACAAAAAAAGACCCCCGAAGGAGTCTTTCATGACATTTTTGCTCTGTTTAACCGCAGGCAACGCCTGTTTTAATAGCCCTGTGGCACCGCTCCCGCTTCAGGGGCGCGTATTATGCCTGTCTGTGAGGTTAACGCCCTGAGAGCGCACAGCTTATAAAATCCCTACCACGGCTGGTCGGTGATTTCCTGGACTGTCCCCATGTCTTCGCTGCGGTTGACGGTAAAGGTAATCTCGTCGCCTTCCTTCATCAGCACAGCATCGGCGTCACTGGACGTATTGTAGACGTACAGGGTATCATCGCCCTCCAGCTTAAACTGGACAAGACTGGCGTCCTCGGCACCGGATGTGATGACGACCCGGTCAACGGTTCCCTGGGCTTCTTCCCGGTCCGCTTCACTCGCTTCCACGCCTTCATCGGTGGAAGCGAGCGCGGAACGGTAATTTTCCAGGGCGCCCTGGGCGGTTTCGCCAAACGCGTACACATCGGCATCGTTGGCTTTAATGTAAGCGTACTGCCGGAACAGACCCGACGGATCAAGCGTATTAACGACCCAGGTCGCGTTGCCGTTAATGTTGTACATGATCGGCATGCTGCCGGTCCATTCTTTTTCAGGAAACTGGCGGTTCACAATACCTCGCGCGCCCTGCGTGTCCATCGCGCCTGTATATTCCTCGCCGTTGTAAAGACGAAGCTCACCGGTACGGGCATCAATAAAGGAGACACCGAGGGTGGAGTCCGAATCTTCATTTGGACTGGTGAAATCCGTGAAATAGCTCATATTTCCGTCTGCATCAAAGACAGGCGTGACCTTATTTTCCGTGCCGTTTTCATTTGGAATAAGGACATCCTCTTTCCCAAACATGTAATTGAGCAGTCCCTGGCCGTATTTTCCGTACTTGTCATTCATGTCGCTCGCCATAGCAGGACTGTACGTGCTTTCAATAAACGACGGAGCGTTATCCGCTTTGTATTTGGACGCCTCCCCTGTTTCCGGGTCCACAACCACCACCTGCGCGTTCGTGTGATCCGTGTGCCACGTCAAGGCGCGGTTTTGATAGACGGTCTGAACATACCACGGCTTCCCTTCCTCATCCACCTCCAGGTAGGTGCTCCCGCTCTGGTACCAGGACGGGAAGGCGCTATAAATTACCCGGTTCAGCTTCTCGTTAAAAAAACTGCTGTTCGTGTATTGCATGGATGACTCCACAAAGGTCGGATTGTCGTTCGGATCGACCGCAGAAATCTGGAAGTATCCCGGGGTTCCATCACCGCGGAACCAGCGGAACAGGTTCGTGTAATCCACGTTGGCAACATACATCGGCTCCCCGTCAATCACCTGGGCCTGAATGTCGCCAAAGTCATAAAACTGTGCATTATCCACCTCCGACATCGCTTTTTGCATTTTATTACGGGCCGATTCAGGTGCCACCTGTACAGGCGTCTCCTCCTCGGAAAACGATGGTGGATTGTCCGCCACCTCACTGTTGTTGTCAATCGCTTCATGGGTCTCCTCATAGCTAAACAGGCTTCGTACGAGAAGCACAAGCAGAAATAGAAGAATCACCGCGCCGCCAAGAGCGGATATGTTGATGCTTTTATCAGGGACCCCTTCTCCTGAAGTCCTCGCCAGGGTGTAAAAGATCGCACTGAACACTAAAAGGGCCACGAGGTTGGGCCCGGCCAGTGACAGCATTGTCCATGCCGGAAGGACAAAGTAGCTGGCAATGACGGCTAAAACAAATGTCAGCCCAAGCGCGGGCAAAACGGATTTAACCAGTAAACGAGGTCGGATAATAGAAATAACCAGAGCGGCAATAAAAGAAAAAATCATTACAAGTAAAGCAGTCAGTAAAATCGTCAAAAAAACACTCCAAGCATCATAAAATTAGATTCGGTTGGCATCGAAAAGGTGTTAACTGCCTGTTCAGCGAGCGGTCGTTACTTCACAGCTGACACGCCGGGGTTCTTTACAGGCTCCTCCCGTTCAGTCTCTGTATGTACATCCTGTAGCCACTCCTGATGGATCCGCCATTCCGGAGCAGTACCGGGCTCTCGCCTTCTGACCATTACCACCTCCTTCGTCATGTTCTCTCTCCACCATAGCATACGCGTATAGTATGCTTCCCGTCATTTATAACCGCAAAAGCGGGCGCTCCCCCACCGGTAATATGATCATTTTTAAAATGAATTTACGAAATACACACTGAAATCCCGGTAATCGACAGTATCAGGAGCCATTCTTTCCGATTGCCGCTATACATAAGCTAGGATATTCGCACACTGCTGGAAAAGGGATACCAATGACGAAGGCACCAAAAACAAAGCTAAGCATTATTATATCAGTCCTTCTAATGTAAAAAAATGGTTATCTATGTGAAATAAAAAAGCCCTGATGCCAGGGCTTAAAATTCGACTTGATCCTGATTGGTCACGACAAGCAGCGTCTTGCCTTTTTGGAGTTCTTCTTCGAGGCGTTCGGATTTTTCCGAATCAAACCCCAGCTTCTGCAGCTTCGTTAAAATGGTCTTCGTTTTTCCGCGGAATACGTTTTTCAGGCTTGTGCCGAAGCCGACCACTTTCATTCCTACTTTTTTGGCGTCTGTTTCCTTCCTTGCCCGGCGGTCATGATCATTATCGTACGCCAGGATATACATATCCTCGTCGCGGATGCCATCGTTACGAAGTTTATCAATCGTTTCACTCAGTGTTTCATCGTTATGGAAAATCTTGAACTTGGGTTCCATTCGCTTCACCTCATAAAATTAGTATAGGTTCATTCAGGCATTGGATGCTTTTTTTAATTTCTTTAACGTTTTTGCCGGCTTTTGCGTCGAGGCTTTCGTGCCTTCAAATTTTTCTTCTTCGTATTCCTCTTCCTGCTCCCAGGCGTCTTCATTCCCGCTGCCGGCAGACGTTTCCGCGGCGCTCTCTTCCGTTTCAGGCAGAGACTGCTCCCCGCTGTTTTCACCTTCTGCAGCGGTTCTGTCAGGAGCATACGCGGACCCCTGGATTTTTTCACCGGTATGGATGACCGCTTCCCCGACGTGATAGCGCAGAGTGTAGATTTTCTTTTTGATTTTTTTCGGCACCTTGGCCATTGCAAACACAGCCGCGGATACCTTGGCGACCCGCTTGACGGTTTTTACCGTGCCTTTGGCTTTTTTCTCCATGCCCTGGCCGGATTTAATGGCCTGACTCAGCGGCTCCGGGCTCAGCTTCCGGGCTTTTTTTGCGGTCTGGTTGACGTTTTTTTCTGCTTTTTTGCCGATGTCTTTACGCAGCAATGGCAGCGCCCCGCCGATTAAACTGCCGGCAGCCATGAACGCGTAGGTAAGGTTGTCATTGCCCCTGGAGCTTTTCTTCTTGCTGCTCACTGTTCCACCACCATTCAAAGGTATGATTGCATGTACCATACCCGTATCTGTTTGGTCTTAAGCCAGACTTGGAGCATAAACATACTTTAGGTCTAGAGGAAAGGAGGATCTGCTCCCGCTAACGACAAGCCCGTTGGTTAACACGTTTTGGGCACAAAAAAGCGGCCCCCGCAAGAACCGCTTTTTCTATTCTTCTGCACTGCCCGTCAACGTATAGCTGAAGCCGTTAATCTGTCTGCTCCTCCGACGGCTCCAGGATCAGGGTATTGTTTTCCTGACGGATGCGTTTTTCCTTCAGCAGCGATCCAACCGCCCGCTTGAATGCCGCCTTGCTGAGGCCGAATTCCTTCCGGATGGTCTCCGGACTGCTCCGGTCCCCGAACGGAAGCGTGCCGCCTTCCTGCTCAATCCGCTCCAACAGCAGCCGGGCGTCTTCGCCAATTGCTACTTCCTTCGGCGGATACATCGAGGCGTTTAGCGACCCGTCCTCCTGGCGGTGGGTAACACGCACCTTCAGCTTTTCGCCTACATGCGGCCGGTGGGTCCAGTCCGATTCATGAACAAAGATTTTGTAGCGGTCGGCGGTTAATAAAAAGGCACCGAAAGGCGGCGAACTGTAAACCGTGGCGTTGACCCAACTGTGATGCAGGTCCGCTGGTGCCGGCGCCATTACCTGCTGTACGTCGTCTTCACTGGCCGGAAAGGCTCGCAGGCCGCCGGCCGTGTACTCCAGGTGCACAAACAGAAACTCCCCGGGAGCGGGCCAGTACGCTTCATCCTGCAGGTAGTCATGCCGTTCGACCGGTGCCTTCCACCGTTCGTCGACCGCTACTTCGATACCACGGTCCGCATCGCTTGTCACGACATCGAGCCAGGCAAAGCCTTCCTCCTCTACGTCGGGCAGATGCACGTCCAGCCGTTTGTTTCCTTCTTCGTCAAACCAGCTGATCGCCTCCACCTGGTCCCCGGTGGAAAGCTCCCCGTTAGTATCTTCTTTGTACAGCCGGGCGATTTGGGCTCCTGAAGCAAGCACATAGTATTCGCCTTTATCATTTAATACGTTCCATCGCTGCATGCGTGAGAATAGTTGTTTCAATGGATTAGTCCTTTCGTTGTTCAAAATGTTTGGACAGAGCGACAATCATGGCGCCCATCCGTTCGTTGTCCGGCACCACATAGTCACCGATGCCTCTTTCTCTTAATGCTTCCGCCGTCACTTTACCGACCGCCGTCGGCATCACCTGATGACGGAGTGCTTCCTGCAGCTCTTCAGTACGGCCATCCTTCCCGGCATACTGAAAGAGAGCGTGCACCTGGATGGCAGTGGTAAAACAGATCGCGTCGCTGCCGGCATTCAAAATGGTTTCGAGGCATTCGGCTGCGACTGCCTCTTCGGGAGGCGTGTGCTGATACGGCAGAATGTCGTACACTTTGGCCCCGTGCTCCTCGAGGTACCGGCGGAGTCTCGGATTTTCAATACCGTGCAGCTGCACCATGACCCGCTTCTGCCGGAAATCGTGGCCCTCCAGGGCGCGGATCATGCCTTCGGTCGTGCCGTCATCATCGCGGGCTGCGATCTCACACTCCAGGCTCTTTAAGACATTAGCGGTCTTGTAGCCGCGGGCCGCTACCTTTGTCTGCTGAATTTTTTGCACAAATGCTTCCCGGATGCCTTCCTCCTCCGCAATATCCAGCATCGCGTTCAGCCCCATGCCCGTCATGAATATGCTCCAGTCCACCGGCTGCTCGAGATAGGCACGCATCGGCGCCCGCAGCTGTTCTTCATTTAAAAACGATGTTCCCTGGAGCGGATAGTTAAGCGGCTCTCCCCCCTGCCGCCGAATCAGCTCTTCCATTTCCTCTGTCTTCCGGGATGCGGCAAGAATCACCTGCCGTCCGCTTAATCCTTTGGCCACCGAAATGCCTCCTTTGGTATCTATCCGTTTTCTGCATTTACTATATCATGCTTTTTCTGTCTCTGACAGCAGTGCCGGTCTTCTTTTCTGCGGAAAACTCCTCCTTTCCCTGTTCATTTTGAACCGCCGCGTGTTAGTATGAAACAGACTGTTATTTATAAAGGAGATATGAACATGATCGATGTACAAAACGTTGGACTCCGATTCGGGGATCAAATTTTATTTGAAGACGTTAATATAAAGTTCACCCCCGGCAACTGCTACGGCTTGATCGGAGCGAACGGGGCCGGCAAATCCACGTTCTTAAAAATTCTTTCCGGGGAGATTGACTCCCAGAGCGGAAACGTAATCATGGATAAAGATTCACGGCTTGCCGTGCTGAAACAGGACCACTTCGCATACGAGGAATATACGGTCATCGACGTGGTCATTATGGGCCACAGCCGCCTGTATGAAGTGATGAACGAAAAGAACGAAATTTATATGAAACCGGACTTTTCCGACGAAGACGGCATGAAAGCGGCAGAGCTTGAAGCGGAATTCGCGGAAATGAACGGGTACGAAGCGGAAACAGAAGCCGCCCAGCTGCTGCAGGGTCTCGGCATTACCGAGGATCTGCACCAGAAGCCGATGTCATCGTTGAGCGGTTCTCAGAAGGTTAAAGTGCTGCTCGCCCAGGCACTGTTCGGCGATCCGGACGTGCTGCTCCTGGACGAACCGACCAACAACCTGGACGTGCAGGCGGTACACTGGCTCGAGGAATTCCTGATTAACTTTGAAAATACGGTCATTGTCGTTTCCCACGACCGTCACTTCCTGAACCAGGTGTGCACGCACATTGCAGATCTCGACTTTAACAAAATTGAACTGTACGTCGGCAACTATGACTTCTGGTACGAATCCAGCCAGCTCGCCCAGAAGATGGCCCGCGAACAGAACAAGAAAAAAGAAGAACAAATCAAGGAACTAAAAGAATTTATTGCCCGCTTCAGCGCGAACGCCTCCAAGTCCAAACAGGCTACCTCCCGGAAAAAGACACTGGATAAAATTTCACTTGATGACATCAAGCCGTCCTCGAGAAAGTATCCGTTTGTGCAATTTAAGCCGAACCGGGAGCTTGGCAAGGACCTGCTGACAGTGGAAAACCTGTCGAAAACCATTGACGGCGTCAAGGTGCTTGATAACGTCAATTTCACCCTCAACAGCGGTGACAAAGTCGCGTTTGTCGGCGAAGAGGAAACGAAAAAAACTGTTCTGCTGCAGATTTTAGCCGGGGAAATGGAGCCGGACAGCGGCGACTATAAATGGGGATTGACCACCAGCCGCTCCTACTTCCCGAAAGACAATTCTGCGTACTTTGAAGGCCTGAACATCAACCTGGTGGACTGGCTGCGCCAGTATTCCCCGGACGATCAGAGCGAAACGTTTATCCGCGGCTTCCTCGGACGGATGCTCTTTTCCGGCGAAGAAGTATTTAAAAAAGCGGATGTGCTTTCCGGTGGCGAAAAAGTCCGCTGCATGCTTTCCAAAATGATGCTGAGCGGTGCGAACGTTCTTATTATGGATGAGCCAACCAACCACCTGGACCTCGAAGCCATTCAGGCGTTAAACAACGGCCTGAAGTCATTTAACGGTTCGGTTCTCTTCACGTCCCATGACCATGAATTTGTTCAAACGATCGCTAACCGGATTATTGAATTTACTCCGGAAGGTATGATCGACAAAGAAATGAGCTACGACGAGTATATCGAAGAGCAGTATGCTCGCGCGTAACATTTTCATGTAATCTATCAGGCACCAGGGTGTTCGCGCCCTGGTGTTTTTTAGTGCTTATTTGTAATTTTCTATTTCTCTTCTAATTATGATAATTTTATTTTATAATAAATACGGTAAATGAAATTTTTAATTATTTAAAATAGTTACCGCGAATCTACGCCACCCGCGGTAAATTGCTGCTTTTAATTATCTTCAGTTTGAGCGATCACCTCACGAACACGCTCCACTGGTACCGCAAGCCCGTAGCGTTCCCCCTGCTGTGAACTGCTTGCAAACACAACACCAGTTACCTCTCCCTCTTCTGTCAGCACCGGACTGCCACTGCTTCCATTGAACACAGGAGCGTCAAGCACCAGCTGCTCCTCCTCCCTCTCGACGATGTCTCCGCGATTGGCCACATCTGAAAAACCGAGTGGGTTTCCAATCACGATAACCCCGGATCCGGCAGATAGACTCGCGTCTGCCAGTGTAACGCTGCCACCGTCCCAATGTCCCTTTAGTGTCACAACAGCAAGATCGGCCTGGTTATCTACTGCTTCCACTGCTGCTTCTGCAAGGTCGCCATCCCCAGTTTCGACTGCTACACTGTCCGCCCCTTCAACTACATGGTAATTTGTAACGAAAACGTTGGCGTCTTCTACAAAAAAGCCTGTTCCAAAGGACGTTTCCCCGTTCTTCACTGCCTGAACTTTTGTGACCGCCTCCTGCCACTGCTGCACCTCCTCCTGCTTGGACAGCTGATACGAAGCTGTTAAAAAAGACCAGGCGTCCAGACGGAAGGTATCAATTAAATAATAGGCGGATTGAAAAACCAGCATCCCCGCCATCAGCACTGCAATTACCCGGAACAAACCACGGCGTTTATTTTTCGGCTTCCGCGGCGGCTCCGGCTCAAAGTCTCCTGGATCCGGCTCACCTTCGAGGCGTTCTTCCCATTCTTCGTCTCTACTCATACACCTCTCCTTTTCCGCCTCTTCTCATTCTCTACTTCTGTATTATAATGAGAAAAAGAGACTTCCGCAAAAAAAGGAGGGTTATCCTATGCATTTTTTTCAATCTTTCCTTAAAAAAAGCATTGAAGATAAAATTTATGACATCGCCGCCCAGCTGGCTTATTACTTTCTTCTCGCCATGCTCCCTCTATTAATGCTGCTGATCAGTATTATCGGCTTTTTTTCCATCAATACGGACGACACCCTTTCACTTATCAGTGCCTATGTTCCCGGGGGAGCCTTTACGATTATTCAGAACAACCTGAATGCAATTTTGAATTCGCAGTCATTTGGTCTGCTGTCGCTCAGTACAGTCGCTACACTCTGGCTGAGCCTGATGGGCACATTCGCCATTATCCGTGCGATCAACGCCGCCTACCGCCTGAAGATCCCTTCTTTTTTATCCATGCTGGGAAAGGGTATCGTTATCGTGTTGTCTTTGCTGCTCGCCATCATCCTATCCCTGTTGCTTCCTATCTACGGCGAACCGCTCGGTGTCTTGCTTTTTCGCTTTCTCGGCCTCGATGATTATTTCCTGCAGCTGTGGGGCTGGATTCGCTGGGTGATCAGCTTTTTGGTAATAGGCTCGATCCTTGCCATGATTTACAAAGTAGTGCCCAACCGAAAAACCACCTGGAGAGAATCCCTTCCCGGAGCTACTCTTGCCCTATTCACCTGGCAGGCAGCTTCTTTTGGATTTTCGTTTTATGTCAGCGCCAGTGATTATTCCATGATATATGGCAATTTGGGAAATTTAATCGTGCTGATGCTCTGGTTTTATCTTACAGGGTTCGCCATTCTTCTGGGCGGAGAATGGAATGCATGTCTCCATGAAAGAGACAAGAAAACTATTTGAATATATCTTTAATTTCATCCCTGTCTTTTCCTGGAGGACAACAAATACTCACGCCAGGACCCTGAAGGAATAAGTGGATAGTGTTCTGCCTGCAAAAGGGAGTACGTGTATATCCACCCTTCTTTTTTTCTTTCAGCATCTTTGACCCACACCCTTTCGTATTCATTCGTCTGCCCCGGTTGTTCGTACTGTTCAAGCCAGTCGAGTACACTCATAGCCGCATCATCTACATGTACCCATTCCCCTACAACGTTCATTCCATTTTCATCGATAACAATCGCAGGGTACGGACCATTGTTGTATAAAAAACCCTTCACTATTCCGCTTTCTGTTTTATATACATGGTTTTCAATGTAGTGATAATTGTTTAATTTTTGCAACAGTGTTCCATATACAAATACTGTTTGCATTATAAACCTCCTTAAATTGACAAACCTCATAACTGAAGCTATAATAATCCTTAGTAAATTAATCAGAATAGTTAACTTTAAATTAAAGGAGAGAATGGCCATGCCTCAGGTTCCCCGAGTGCTCCCAGGCGCTGAATCGCTATATTTTCCTGGTGGAGAAACGGCTGTGCTGGTCTGTCACGGTTTTTTAGGCACTCCACAAAGTGTACAGCATGTGTGCCGCCTGCTGGCTCAAAACGGCTTTACAGTTTATGCTCCCAGACTACAAGGCCATGGCACCTCCTATCAAGATCTTGCACGCTTTACACACCAGGATTGGATTAAGGACATTCACACCGCGTACCAGTCGCTCCGCGCCAAACACAGCCGTGTCTTTATTGCTGGGCAGTCCATGGGAGGGACCCTTGCTCTTCATGCCGCTGCTTTCTTTCAGGATGCTGCTGGTATTGCTTTAATAAACCCGGCCATAGACGTCCCGCAAATGAAGCGCGCGGTCACGCAGACGTCTGCTGCTTTCATTAAAGAAGAGCTTCCTGATATTCGGACTCCTCAGGAAGAAGAAATTACGTATTCTCACGTTCCGACCGCTTCAGTACATTCTCTGCTTGAGTTAACCGCCTCCGTGAGCCCGCAGATATCTTCTATTTCATGTCCGGCGTTTGTCGCAGCATCACGAATCGATCATGTTGTACCACCGGCCAATGCTGTCGCTATACACGAGAACCTTTCTTCTTCTTTTAAATCATTTGTATGGCTCGAACACTCCTATCACGTAGCGACGCTTGATGCTGACCGGGATTTCCTTGCCAAACGTTTATCCTCCTGGATGTCTTCGGTCGTTTCTGCTGATTCTTTCTCTTCTCATAATTACATTATGTAAACCAAAAGGAGCTGCAATCGCTGCAGCTCCTTTTTATGCTTCTTCAAAGTAGTCTTTATAAAAACCGCCGATGCGGCCGGTATTGTCGATAATAAAAATAAATTCATCCGTTTCGTTTTTTACCGGATACTGCTTCCCCGGGGTCAGCACACTGTCGACCTTGTATTTGGCTGCGTCAGCATGCCGGCATGTAACATATCTCAAGGTTTCACTGTTTTTCCACTGCTCATGAATCATGGTAGGCCTCCTAATCATTTGAGTATTTTTTTATTGTAGCATATCACCTGCTGCGACGCTGTCATAGATACAAAAAAGCGCCCCTTCGAAAAGGAGCGCTCGCGTTTATGATGAGTTTACAGTATAAACATACCGGCAATCGCTGCGCTCAGAAGCGATACTAAAGCTCCGGCCGCTACTGCTTTCAGTCCCATTTGGGCGATATCGTTGCGGCGCGTCGGCGCCAGCGAAGCGAAGCCGCCTAAAATGATAGCAAGGGATGAAAGGTTCGCAAATCCACAAAGCGCAAAGGTAATGATCGCCTGGGACTTTTCACTGAAGGTATCAATTTCCGGTGCAAAGTTCGCATAGGCGACAAATTCATTCAGCACCAGCTTCTGACCGATAAATCCTCCGGCCTGAAGAGCTTCACTCCATGGTACGCCAATCATGAAGGCAACCGGGGCGAACACATAACCAAGAAGCAGTTCAAGCGTAATGCCATCAGCGCCAAACCAGCCTGTCACCCACCCAAGGAGCAAATTAATCATTGCAATCAAAGCAACAAACGCAATCAGCATCGCCCCGACGTTCAAGGCGAGCTGAAGCCCGGTAGACGCTCCGCGGGCCGCCGCGTCAATCACGTTGTGGGACTCAGTGTCTTTTTCTATTTCGATTTCATCCGTGGTCAGGCTGAGGTCCGGCTCCGGAAAAATCACTTTGGCGATAATCAGACCGCCCGGCGCGGCCATGAAGCTTGCTGCAAGCAGAAAATCCAAAGGAATGCCGAGTCCGGCATAACCAAACAGCACCGAGCCGGCCACCGACCCGAGCCCGCCGGTCATAACAGCGAACAGCTCGGATTTTGTCATGTTCGACAGAAATGGACGAACCACAAGCGGAGCTTCCGTCTGTCCAACGAATACGTTCGCTGCCGCGGACATGGATTCGGCTTTACTCGTTTTAAGCAGCGCAGAAAGTATGCCGCCGATAAACTTGATGATTATCTGCATAACTCCGATGTAGTACAAAACACCAATCAGCGAGGAAAAAAAGATAATAACCGGAAGTACAGTAAATGCAAATGCCCCGGTATCAGTAATTTCTTCTCCAAATAGGAATATGTACCCTTCGCTGGCAGTGTCGATTACAGATTGCACTCGAACAACCAGCCATTCGAATGCCGCACTCCCCCACGTGGAGCCCAGCACCAAAAATGCAAATACGAGCTGGAACAGGAGCCCTACGAGTACGGGACGAAAACGAATTGATTTTTTGCGGGAAGATAGTAAAAAAGCTAAAAACAGGACAAAAACAATCCCCATCAATCCCCATAATATGTTCATATACCCACCACCATGTATGTAAGATTGATCTAATCCATAAAGAATAGATCAAAGTTAATGTATCAAAAGGCGGGCATGAAGTAAATAACTATCTACTCTTATGCTTAAAAATTATGTAATTTCTCAATTCTCAGTCAGCTTAACCCCTTATTAATAAGAAAGCGGTTACGAAATTCGCAGGCAATAAAAGCAGAAAACCCTGGAAGTTCACCAGGGTTTTCTGCACAATATATTACTCCACGCTTAAGCGCAGGTCCGGCAAGTGATTTAAAATAAACTGAGCTTTATTTGTGTCTACCTTCATCTTAAACTGGCGGTAATATTTCAATGCTGTCTCAAAATGTGCAGGCATATGATGATATTCATCCATAACGCGGTCAAAGGCGTCGTAGGCAAGCATTAATGAACTGACCATCTCTGTAAGAGGTAAAATATATTTATCAGTGCCGTGGTGCGGAGATGTGCACAGTGTCATCTGCTCTACCTGGTCGTCAAAAAAAGCAGCAGCATCCTCTACGTACGGGCGGTACACAGATTGAACACTTTTTGCTTTTTCTTCAAAATACGAGCGCCATTCGCGGCAGAAGCTGATCATATACGGAAGATCATCCCGCGTAATAACGATATCAAAGCCTGCCTGGCGGACACGGTCCATACTCATTGGTTCCATCTTTTCCTGGTGTAAAGGCAGATAAAAGAATTTGCGACGATACGCTTTCATGCTGCACCCCGTCTTTCTACTATTTTCGAGCATATTTTAAAATATTATAACATTTTGTTCCAGTGTTTCCTACTGTTTTCCCTTACTTTTTTAGATTTACCCTGCCCTGCTTACCATTCAAAGGAAAATGGCATGTCCGTATCTACTCTCCCCCTGATTTTTGTGATCCGAAGCGGCTTTTCGTTCAGCCAGTCCGCAAACGGAAGCGGCACCGGATACCGGTTTCCGCCGATGCCTACGTATATCTTTTTTTCCGCAGGGAGGTATTGCGCTGTATGAATAGTACCCGACCAGTGTTCGTAATCATTCGAATAAATGGAGTCGGTGTCATGATTAAAGCGGGCGAAGGCGCTGTAGGCCGTTTCCCGGTCCCAGTCGATGGAACGGATGCGGGATTCCCGTTCCCGGGAGTTGCCCATCAGATGGCGGTTTTCCTCCCGCATGAAGGGCATATTAAAATGGTTGGTGCAGGCTACTTCCCCAGCAGGACGCACGGCAGTGCCACGGGGTGACGCTTCCACCACAGCACTTTCTCCAGAGGCGTCCATCATGGAGTAATTGAACGAGTGCCGATGCGGAAGCTCCTGCAGGAGCCGGACCGCCTCTGTGGTGCTCCGGCACGTTTCAAGCACAATCCGGAGCAGGTTGGAGCAGACAATGCCAGGCTTTGGCTTTATGCGGTGAACAAAATGGTAGCCGATAGAAAGGCCGTATTCATTCATCGCATCCGAACGACCGATAATCCGCTGGGCAAACCCGGCCGTTCCAGGTCCATTAACTGGCTTAGTGAATAAAAACCGCCCTTCATACGTACTCGGCAGGTAGTCATAGTTTCGAATGTACATGCCGTTGGCCATCAGTCCGCTGCAGCCCGAACGCACCTTTGATGCCTGATAGCCGCTGAACTCCTGGAGCACATCCTGAAACGGCCACTCAAGTCCTTCAGCCAGCCCTTTCAGCTCTTCCCACAAACCAGGGACATACAGCTGATACAGTTTTTTTACATCTTCGACCGGAACATCAAACTTCGCAAGCGAACGCTTTAAACGCTCATTGTAATGGTAACGCACGAGCGGGGTATGTTTTAAGTAGCGGCCCTGCTGATAGCCGATGTCTGCATAGGTCCCTTTGTATGCTTTTACGTCTACGTGAATATTTTTCATCGATCCTTTGGACTCCTTTGCCCTGCTTTTCTGTTCGATTTTAAGTATAGAAAAAACAAGCCTTTTTATCGAACCATATGCATATTAGCATAAAAAAACGCCCAGAAACCGGGCGTTTGAAAAATTTTAAATTTTACAGGCAGGACCAGCGTCTTACATCACTGATGAGTTCAAGTGTTTCGCTGTCGCGAAAAGCAGTCTGTTCGAGCGTCTCTTTGAACAGATAGATGACAATGGTATGACGGTCCCGGTTATCAATCATTTCCACTCCGGTTTTTCCTTCATTGCCATTTACAATATCGAGATCCAGGCGTTCGCTTACATCTTCAATGGAAGTTCTGCCTTTCGGAATATCAAGCACCACTTTCAGGAAGTTTTCCCTGTCATCATTGATCATGCCCCAGCGCTTTCCGAACCAGGCCCGGCATCCGGTCATGCTTACCAGCGTATATCCGTACGGAGGAGTCGGGACAAGTTTCGTGCTGGCCCATCCTCTTAATTCCATCGCATTTGACAATTCTTTCGCTTTTTCCTGAACGAATGTCAGTTGATTTTCCTGTACTTCCATTTTATAGCCTCCTTAACAATCTCGTTTTACCGCTTGGTTTGCCTACCACTCCCTACGATATACATTTGTCCATGTGTGTAAATAAATATATCATAATTGAAAGCAGTTGTCGATAAAATGAAAGAAAATTCAAACAATGTTCTCTGCTGAATTTAAGGTTAATGCTTTTTCATTATACCTTATTTTCACACTTTTAAAACATCTCGTAAAAATTGCACTTTTACTGTTAGAATACGATAGAGAGTGTTAATATAAGGAGATGAGTTTTTGAGCTGGTCAAAAGTGAAAGTTCGAGGCGTTTCTTTAGATGAAGAAACAAGATGCGCCCATTATCATACATCTGTCGATATTGTTGCCATGAAGTTTTATTGCTGTGGACGCTGGTACAGCTGCCACGCATGTCATGAAGAAAGCGAGAGCCACCCTATAGAACCCTGGCCTGCTTCTTTATTTTCCGAAGAAGCAGTTTTGTGTGGAAAGTGCTGGCACACTATGAGCGTGTCTGATTATCTTCATGCTGATCATCGATGCCCGAATTGTCATGCGGCATTCAACCCAGGATGCCAGCGCCATGCTTCCATCTATTTTTCGACATCCCGGGGCTGAGAAATTTTTGAAAACCATTAGGTCTTCCTGACCTTTCTTTTCAACATAGATGCCTTTATTATAGATAAGTCGTTAATAGGTGAAGCACTGGCGGTGTCAAATGACGTTCAAAAACTACTCAGATCATCCAGAAAGGAGTTTGACCCGACCCGTGAATGCACAAAAATTAACGTACATACTTGCCGCGGTAGTCGTTGCAGGACTGCTTATTTACGTAGGAGTAACAAATTTTGGAGGAAGCGATCAAAGCGGCTCCAGTTCGGAAGAAGAAAGTGCTCAAAATGACTCGAATTCCAGTTCAGGTGCTTCGAGCGACATAGCCTCCGGTTCCGGCTACGAAGGTTACGGAGTCAGTACGGATAATGAACTTGCTACAGATGCAGGAATGGAAATTCTTGAACAGGGAGGAAACGCAGCGGATGCTGCAGTTGCCACCTCCTTCGCCCTTACGGTAACTGAACCATACGGTTCCGGCATCGGCGGCGGCGGTGCTGCCCTCGTAATGAACGGGCCGAACGCCGATCCTGCAGTGTACGACTACCGGGAGGAGGCCTCCACGACTAATCGCGCGCTGAACGTGGCAGTCCCTGGCTTTGTTAAAGGCATGGCTGCCCTGCACGAAGAACAGGGAAGCGGGCAGTTCACCCTCGCGGAACTGATGGAGCCTGCTATTGAATATGCAGAAGAGGGTTATGAAGTTAACGACTACCTGGCGAGCCGTATGTACTACGCTCAGCCCAGATTGAACCAGCAAAATTCTCCTGCTTTTTTCGATGAAAGCGGCAATCCTCTCAGTGAAGGCGATATGCTGGTACAGGATGAATACGCCCAGACACTCCGCACCATTCAGGAGAACGGACCGGAGAGTTTATACAGTGCGGACGGGGCTATCGCCCAGCAGCTGACGACGGATTATTCACACATCACCCCGGAAAGTCTCGAGCAGTATGATGTACAGACTCCGGATGTAGCTCAGGGAACTTTTGAAGGACAGAGTGTGTACAGTGCTCCTTCCCCTCTTTCCGGCGTGACCCTGATTCAAATGCTTGGAATGGGTGAGCGGCTGAATATTGGTGAAGCACTGCAGGGAAATGAAGCAGATTACATTCATATGATGAGTGCCATTACGCGGGAAGCTTATTATCACCGTCTTGAAAATTTGGGAGATCCGGCGTTTAATGAAATCAGCACTGAGGAATATGTGAGTGAGGGTACCATCGATGACTTGGCAGAAAACGTCCGTGAGGAACGTCTGGACACGGAAGAGCTTGAAAACGCAACAGGGTATAATTCTTCCGATGGCCAGAATACAATTACCCACTCGAGTACCACTCACGTAAACGTGATGGACGCCGATGGTAATACAGTGGCTCTCACAAACACGCTGGGTAATTTCTTTGGCAGCGGACAGACATCCGCAGGCATGTTCTTAAATAACCAGCTGAATAATTATAATGAGACCGAGTCATCGCCAAACAAAATTGAAATTGGTAAGCGCCCAAGAAGCTTTATTGCTCCTACTATTATTAAGGACCCAGAGGAAGATACAATAATGGGCATTGGGTCGCCGGGCGGATCGCGCATCCCAACTGCAATGGCTGAAGTTATTTTCCGCATGGAATATTTAGATCAGAGCTATGAAGAAGCTTTCGCCGCTAACCGTTCCTTTGTGGATGTCGTCGAAGGACAGGCAACGCTTGCTATCGAAAACGGAGATCAGGAAGAGAACGCTGAGCTCATTGAAGAAATCAACACCAAATACGGGGACCGCTACTTTATCGCCCCGGACAAAGGCCCTTCCTATTTCGGAAACGTCACGGCTTTAATCAAAGACTATGATGATGAAGAAATGCAGGGTATCATTGATCAGCGCCGGGGAGGCTCTGCTCAGACTGAATAAAGGAGAAGTGAATGTGAACATTTTAAAAAAAATCGGCCCCTACCTCTTTTTGTTTGCTTTAGTGCTGTTTATGTATTTCTTTAAGGTGGATGCTGAGTTGTCCACCACAGAAGAAGTTGAAATCAACAGCGCGTTGAATACCCCGCCGGAAGTAGAAGAAGAAAATACAAATACCCAGTAACTATTTTCTTGAATCAGCGTCTTAGTATAGGCATTGTTTTGCGGGAGTGTCTCTTACACACAAGAGACACTCTACGCTTGCAATGAGGCGATTACTCCTGGCAGAAGCGGGTATGGAATACTGTTGGTCTTATTTGACATTCAAAGGGAGATAATAATTAGAGAGTAATGAGGAGGGAAAGCGTCGATGATATTATTGTACGGTTCATGTATAGCAATTGCGTTAGTGGGCATTTTTGAGCTGCGCCGGCACCAGAAAAGGGTCGATCAGATCCCACTCCGCGTTAATGTGAACGGCGTTCGCGGCAAATCAACAGTGACCCGCTTGATTACGGGAATGCTGAGCGAAGCTGATTACAAGGTAGTCGGCAAGACCACCGGGACACAGGCACGAAGAATTTACTGGGACCGGACAGAAAAACCAATCGAACGTTCACTAGAGGGACCGAATATTCGGGAACAAAAAGAAATTTTAAAGCACGCTTCGAGTCTTGAAGCCAATGCATTCGTCAGCGAATGTATGGCAATCAATCCGGACTATCAGCGCGTGCTGCAGGAAAAATTTCTCCAGGCAAACGTCAGCGTCATTTTAAACGTATTTGAAGACCATATGGAAACACTTGGGCCAACCTTAAAATACGTAGCCGAAGCCTTCAGCACCACTATTCCATATAACGGCAAACTCATTTTGTCAAACGGCCCCTACTTTCACTACTTCAGTGAAATAGCTGAAAAAAGAAATACAGAAGTATATCTTGCCAATCCGGAAGAAATCCCGGACGGCTTTATCGACAAGTTTGATTATATGCTTTTCCCGGAAAATATTGCTGCTGCTCTTGCTGTAGCACGCGCAGTCGATATTGATAAGCGTACGGCTCTTTCCGGTATGCTGAATGCCAATCCAGACCCTGGTGCTCTGCGGATCGTCACTCTTGAAGACGGCAGCCGGGAACGCTCCCACTTCGTAAACGGCTTCGCCGCAAACGATGCCAGGTCCACACTCGAGATCTGGTCACGCGTACGGTCTTCAAGCTATATGACCGACAATCCGATGATCATTATCAACTGCCGTGAAGACCGGGTAGACCGGACCGAAGAATTCACAAAGTATGTTCTGCCTTATTTACCGGCAGAAAAACTAATTCTTATCGGCGGAAACGTACGGCCGATTACCCAGGCCTTTGACCAGGGCGACCTGCCGTTTAATTCCGTTATTAATCTGGAGGGTGAAGATGCAGATGCCATCCTGGCCCGGGTGAAACGGGAAGCCTCTCATTCACTTATTTTCGGAATTGGAAACATTCACGGAGCTGCTGAAGAATTTATGGAAAAGCTTTATGATTCACCGGAAACACTCATTAGTAAAGTCGGCGAGGAGGCCATGTAACATTGTTTGGTACAGATCTTTATATCGCATTAGTCGTAGGAGTTATTATCAGTTTGATATACGCAGAAAAGACAGGAATTATGCCGGCCGGGCTGATTGCGCCCGGCTATTTGGCAATTGTTTTTGATCAGCCTGTTTTTCTACTCGTGATTTTTCTCATTAGTTTCTTGACCTATTTGATTGTCGCTCACGGTTTGTCCCGTATTATGATTCTTTACGGACGCCGGAAATTTGCAGCCATGTTGTCCACAGGGATTGTGTTAAAGTTAATCTTTGACTACTTTTACCCTATTCTGCCTTTTGAAATATACGAGTTTCGCGGTCTCGGGGTTATCGTTCCGGGATTGATTGCAAACGCAATGCAGCGCCAGGGCGTCGTTCCCACTGTGGCAAGTACGCTTGTGCTTACCGCTGCAACATTTGTTATCATCACGCTATACTATTTAATTTAGGGGTTATTACATATGGCCAAGCGATTATTAAACTTCAAAGAAAAGTATTTAGCCTACACCAAACGCCAGCGAAGAAAGGCCGGCAAGCATGCCGTGCTCGGGGTCATTATCTGCCTCGTGGCAATGACTCTGATTCGGGTGGTGGAGCCTTCTGCTGCTGAAAGTGAGTATGAACAGGAGCAGGACACTATCTTCACTTCTGCCATGGTCGGTGACATGATGACCGGGCGTCACGTAGAAGAAATTGCTGAACAGGAAGGGTATGACTCTCTTTTTCAATATGCAAAACCAACGCTCCAGGCAGCTGATTATACGACCGGAAATTTTGAAAATCCAATTGTAGATAACCCAGATCAAACCGAACCAGCAGATAAAATTATTAATCTGTCTTCTAAATCTGATGCTATTAACGGACTTGAAGACGCAGGCTTTGATTCTGTCAATCTGGCAAACAACCATATGATGGACTATCAATATGCCGGTTTGAACGAAACTCTTCAGGCATTTCAAAATTCAAGTATTAATGTGGTAGGAGCCGGTGCTAATGAGGCCGAAGCTCATGACTACCTATTGAACACCTATAATGGCATGGATGTGGCTACACTTGGCGTTAACGATATTACGTACGCGAATATGGAACAGGCCGGTCCAAACTCTCCTGGTATTTTAACGAGCCAGGATCCGAGTGCTTATATTGACGCCGTTCAGCGCGCAGACGCGAATGCGGATCTGGTTATCGTAAACGTCCACTTCGGCCAGGAATACGACAGCACGCCTACTACACGCCAGCGTCAGATGACAGAAGCGATCGCGGATGCTGGTGCTGATGTGATTGTCGGTACTCACCCGCACGTGCTGCAATCGGTGGAAGTATACAATGACACATTTATCATGCACTCTATTGGTAACTTCGTGTTTGATCAGGGCTGGACTAGAACGAGAGACAGCGTCATAGCAAATTATTCTCTTGGCGAAGATGGCACTGCCCATCTGGAAATGCAGCCTTTCCGGGTATTTGAAGCTACGCCCCGCCCGGTCGAAAGTGCGTTTCACCGTGAGCGGATCTTCCGTCAGCTCACAAAGGATACACAAAATAAGGATGCTATTGTAGAGAATGGCGAACATCTTGTTTTTGAGGCAGATCACTCGAGTGTCCTTCAAAGCATGGAGCAAAATAGCAATCAAAACAGCAACCAGAACAGCACTCAAAACCAATAAAAATATCACTTATGCACCTGCCGGTTTTAACCGGTGGGTGTTTTTTATTTTAGGTATTGTAACTAATGGTAGGGTCTGAAGTTTAAAATATTTTTATTACAGTAAATGAAATTTTTATTTTTCCTAAAAATAGCCCCTGATTTTTCAGGGGCTACATCGTTTCCATCATTATAGTCGATCCATTCCCTCCAGGAGTTGCCGGAGTCACCATCAGCCGTTTTGGCACCCGCTGCTGCATATCCGGTACATGGCTGATAACACCTACCGATAAGTATTCCCCGTGAAGGTTTTCCAGAGCATCCATCACTGTATCGAGCAGATCCTGATCCAACGTCCCAAACCCTTCATCCAAAAAGAAGAATTCCAGCGGATATTGCCCTTTCAGCTGAATGGACGTTGAAAGCGACAGCGCAAGAGCAAGAGACGTTAAAAATGTCTCTCCTCCGGACAGCGTAGAAACCGGACGGTACACTCCCCCATTGGCATCATCACGAATAACGAAAGCATTCTGCTCATTTACTTCAATGGCATAGCGTCCTCTCGTTAAGGCATGCAGACGCTGGGAAGCTTCTCTTGTTACCTGCACCAGCTGTTCTTCGGCAAGAAATTCGACAAATTTTCTTCCCTTCATAATTTGATCGAGATCTTCCAGCCGCTCTTTTTCTGCCTGCCTCTCGAGCCGGTTTTTTTCCAGCTCCTGATAACGTTCTACCTTCCGTTCGATATCTTCAAGCTTTTCTTTGATGCCGCCGAGCGTTTCTTTGTACCTGTCCCACTCGTTAGAAGCTTCGTAGTACTGCTCCTCTATTTTGTTAAAGGCCTCTTTGGTCACCCGTTCGTTTTCAAGCTTTGTCTGCAGCCGCTGCTGTTCATACTGCAGTTCTTTTTGTTTTGTATCAAACTCTTCTACTTCTCGCTGCAGCTCTGTTTTTTGTTCCTCCGATAACGAATAGGCAAGCACCTCCTCTGAGGAAACAGTGGAACCTTTCTGCTGCTTTTGACGGAGCCATTCGGCTTCAGCCGCTTTTCGTTTGTTTTCAGATTTTTGCAGTGATTCCGAGCTTTCCCTGCTTGAGGCTTTAGTACGCTCATATTCCCTCTCTGCTTCTCTCTGCCTTTCCTGCAGTTCTTCTTTTTCCGCTTTAAGCGCATCCGCCCGCTTGTCGACTGCGCTCTTCCATTCCTGTTTGGTTCTTCCTTCAAGCTGCTCATTGAGCTTCTGTTCCGCTGCCTGCCTGGCCTCTGCGGTCTGCTTCCATTCTGAAACCGCTACAGCCTCCCGGCTTTTTATCTCGTAGAAATGGCGCTCCCGGGAAGCACGTTCCTCCCGTTTTTCCTCAAGATACTTCTGGCCGTTATCAATACGCTGCTGGATACCTTTAATTGCTTTTTTGCGCTCCTTCGCCCGTTCGTATTCCGAATCAAATTGATCCAGGCGAAGAGGCCTAAATGTCTGTTCCCACTGGTCTTTTTGCTCCTGCCACTGCTTTTGAAGCTGTTTAAGTTTATGTTCCTGCTCTTTGGCTTCCGTTTCCTGTTGGGCTGCTTTCACGGAAATACGGTCTTTTCGCCGGTTCCACTCCTCCCAGGAACGATTCAATGCCTGGGTCTGCTCCTTTAGCCGGTCTATCGTCTCCATCTCTGCTTCCCAGCGGGTAACCACGATGCCTTCCTCTGTTTCCTCCGGATAACCTTCTTCTTTCTGCTCTTCTCCGGAAGGCAGCGTAGAAACCAGATGCTGCAGACCGATCTTCGTATGCTCCCAGGCGGTTTTCCACTGGCGCAGCACTTCAATTTCTTCCGTTATGTTCCCTTGTGCTTCTTCTTCCGGCCTGGGAGCCGGTGACGGGTGCTCCACCGCTCCGCATACCGGGCAGGGGTCTCCGTGTTTCAGTTCTTCTGCGAGCATATGCAGTTGCCGTTTCTGCTGGGCCTGCTGTTTTTTTTCAAAACGCCTTAATTCCTGCTCGATAAGCCGGATATGCGCCGCTGCCCGGCTATACCAGTAATAGATATTCTGCGTCGTCTCCTCCGTACGTTTCTGAAGTGTCTGTTGTTCCTTTTCTGCCTCTTTGGCTTCTCCAGCTGTTTCCTCCAATTTTTCTTTAGACGCAGCTTCCCTGGCCTGCTGGTCATTCAGCTGCTGATGGAGGGCGTCGAGCCATTGCTTTTTCGATAAAGCCTCCCCCATATCCGGCAGATGCTCTTCCTTCTGCTCGGCATCGGCATAGTCCTGCTTGAGCTTTTCGAGCAGCCTCCGTGCTTCCTGCTCCTTATTCTGTAAGTCGGTCACCTGATCGGAAGCTTCCTGATATAACTTACGCTGTTTTTCCACCTCTTCAAGCTTTTGTTTCTCCAGCTCATGATGCTGCTGATATTCAGCTTCAATGGTTTCGATCTGCTCGAACCGGCGATACCAGTGCTGAAGCAGCCGTTCTTCCTCTTCCCAACGTTTTTCATTCTGCTCTGCTTTTATTCCCGCCTCCTGTTTTTTGCGTTTTGCCTCTTCGTGCACCTTTTGTTTTTCTTTTAGGTCGTGCTCCTGCTCGCTGTACTCCTGCCTTGCTTTTTGAAAGCTGTCCGCATACGGATACAGCGCTTCATACATTTCATTTTCCTTTAACGTACGGCGCTTGTGTTCAATTGCAGGGCTCGTTTTTTCCCATTCCTGCATGGAGGCTTCCAGAAGCTTAAGCTCTTCAGTCCAGTGAAATTTTTGTTTCACTTCTTCGTACTGTTTTCTTCGCTCTTCTACATGCTTCTGCTGCCTTTGAACAAGCTGAACCCAGCGGGCGTGCTCTTCTTCGGCTTTTTTTAGATCCTCTCCGGAAGCCGGTCCGAGTCCCTGCTGTTCCGCTTCGATGTTATGTACGTCCTGCTCGGCCGATGCTTTCCGGGATTTGACGGAGGCAATCAGCTGGTTGCCGTACCGTTCAAGATGAAACAGCCGCTCGAGCATTTTGCTTCGGTCACTGCCTCCGAGATGCAGAAATTCCGCAAATTTCCCCTGCGGAAGCACGACCGCACGGGTGAAATCATCGAGGGTAAGACCGAGAAGCTCTTCGATTTTCTGATTGACCGCTTTTGTTTTTTCTGCAAGCACTACCGGCTCTCCCGTCAGATCAGTCAACCGGCACAGCTTTCCTGCCATGGTTGCTTCCCCTGTGCGTTTATAGTGGCGTTCGATATGATACACCGATGGTCCGAGCGAAAACGTAAAGGACACACGCAGCTCGTTTTCTGACTGGTTCATGATCCCCTCGGTTTTAGAAGCCCGTTCCACATTTCCATATAAGGCTAACGTCATGGCATCGAGCAGCGAAGATTTTCCGCTGCCGGTTGGTCCGAAAATACCGAAGACCCCGTTTTCACAAAGCGTTTTAAAATCCACCGTCTGTTTCTGGCGGAAGCTGTGCAGTCCCTGTATCTGCAGTTGTAATGGTTTCATTTTATCCGTCCTCTTGCTGAATAAGTTCTAAAAAGAGATTGGTCACCGACGGGTCAGGTACAGCTCCGCCGGACTGCTTTTCATAAAAGCGTTCAAACAGCTGATCGATGGGAATATGTTTTTTGCTTTCCACGGGTTCAAGCTCCTGCCGGGAATAGACCGGACGTATCGTCAGCAGGCCGGTATGCTTTGTCCGCAGGGCATGAATGTCTTCAATGGACAGCTGGTTTTCCACATACACATCCACCTCTACCCAGGCATTCCAGTCCCGCTGCTCCTCCACCCACTGCTGCAGCTCCGCGAGCCCGTTTCTTGCTTTCCATATGCTGAGCGGCTTCCCAGCCGTTAAAGGAATCGTAGAAATATGAACTTCTTTTTGGCTGTCATTTGTGTCAATAATCGTCACCGACTTCTGCTGCCCTGCTTCAGAAAAGCTGTAGGCAAGCGGAGACCCGGAGTACCTCGCCGGGCCGCCTGCTCCTCGTACATCCTGAGGCCGGTGCATGTGGCCCAGTGCCGTATAAACAGCGTGCTCCGGCAGGCTGTCGGCGGTGACAGTATAAGCTCCGCCTACTTCAATCGGGCGTTCGGAATCACTGGCGTCGCTGCCGGCAATAAACAGGTGGCTCATACCGACAAGCGTGTCTTCTGGCCGCCGGGAGGCTGCAAGCCGCTGAAAAATCTCCTGAACTTTTTGATTGTAGGCATCACGGAGATCTATTTCCGTTGCCTCCTGCATAAATGCCTGCTTCAGCCTTGATTCCGAAGGATACGGAAGCGTCTGCACATACAGCCGCTCTTCTGAAACCGGCACAATCACCGGGTCGATGCCCGGATACCCACGCAAATGGATACCGTGCTTTTGCAGCAGTGTCCGCGAGGCCGCCAGCCGTTCCGGATGATCATGATTGCCGGCAATAACGATGACCGGCACCCGTCCGTTATTGCTCATCCGGGCCATGGCTTCATAAAACATCTCCTCAGCGGCGGCAGGCGGATTGACAGAATCAAACACATCTCCTGCCATCAGTACCGCATCAATATTTTCTTCTTCGATCATCTGGATGATTTCATCCAGGATGGCCTGCTGTTCTTCGAGACGCGAACGCCCTTCAAGCGTCCGCCCCAAGTGCCAGTCAGCGGTGTGCAATAAGCGCATAAACTATTGCCTCCTTTTCTTTTCTTATCGGCCGTTCATTGGAATAGTCTGCATGCCGTCGAAGGCAAAAATGTAAGCTTCCGGTATAGCCGTGCCCCATATGCTCTCCAGGGACGCGCGGTATAAGTCCAGCTGGGTCTGGTAGCTTTCCCGCAAGAATTCCTGCTGCTGCTTTGGATTTCCTGGAAACCGGGACTGCACCCGGTCCGTTTTGTAATCAATCAGCACCCAGCGGCCATCCGCTTCCTGTATTACGAGGTCTGCAATTCCCTGAAGGAGCTGCCGGTTTTCAAGGCCGTCCCCGGTCACTCCTGCCGTAATAGGAACTTCCTTCTGAACTGTTTTGGCTGCCAGCACGCGCCGGCCCAGTTCAGTTTCGAAAAAGGCAGTGACTGCAGCAGTATCAACGCTTGCCGCCTGGGCGCCGGTAATGTATTCATCGTCTGTCAGCCTGCGCAGCAGCCGCTCCACCCGCTCTTCATCCGGGATACCGGTAAAGGACAGCTGCTCCATGACAATATGAAGAACGGTTCCTTTTTCTGCCGGACTTACGGCTTCTTCCATCATAAATGACGGTCTACGTGCATAGGAGGAAGTAAAAGTAGCAGCATGCCGCTGTTCAGCCTGTGGATCTTCCGAGCGCCGTTTCCATTCACTTACCGAAATTTTGGCCGCATGACGGGTGTCTTCCTTATAGGGATAACGCCAGTACATACGGCGCCTGACTTCTTCGTCCCATTCCTCTCCCGCCGGCACCTCTTCTTTATCCTTTACCGCCTGCAGCCAATCCTGCGCTGCCGCCTCCTCCTGTCCTGATCCAATCTGCAGGGTCGAGGCCGGCACAATATGAACCCTCCAGGAGGAGTGATCCGCCACATTCTTTGAGGTCTGCTGCTCTAACGGGTCCACTTCAGCATGCTGCAGCAGGACGGGCATCAGCCAGTCAAATGCGTGCTGGGCTTCTAAGCGGTCGTGCAGTTCAAGCGTGCTTCCGGCCTGGGCACTTTTCTGCTCCCATTCTTCAAATTTCTTTTCTACCTTCTGCATCGAGCTTACGAGGATCAGCTGTTCTTCTGCTCTTGTAAACGCTACGTACAGCACACGCAGTTCTTCAGCAAGAGCTTCCGTCTTCATCCGGTTTTTGATGGCTGCGTGCGGCAGTGTCGGCCAGCTGACGCGCTGCGTGGGATCGACATATTTCATGCCGATCCCAAGCTCTTTATGAAAAAGAAGAGGCTGCCGCTGATCCTGCACGTTAAAGCCCTTCTGCAGTCCGGCAGCATAAACGATCGGAAATTCCAGTCCCTTGCTTTTATGGATGCTCATAAACCGGACGACGTCTTCCTGTTCCCCAAGCGCCCGGGCGGTCCCCAGGTCTTCTTTTCGGTTTTTCATGCCTTCAATAAAGCGAAGGAAGCGGAACACGCCGCGAAACGACGTCGATTCATACACACGGGCACGATCGTACAGGGCAAGAAGGTTCGCCCGCCGCTGTTTACCTCCGTGCAGCCCGGAGCAGAAATCCAGATAGCCCGTCTCTTCGAGCAGCGCCCATATAAATTCTGACAACGGCTCGTATTTGGACCGGCTGCGCCAGCCTTCAAGCTGTTCCAGAAACGCCTGGGCCTGTGGATGCATACTCGAGGAGCCAGCGGCGGCCAACTCTACACACTGATAAAAAGAAGCATCTTTGTCTTCCAGCCGCACTGCTGCGAGCATCTCTTCATCCCAGCCGATAATCGGCGAGCGGAGCACAGAGGCGAGCGGAATGTCCTGCAGCGGATTATCAATAATCTGCAGCAGGGAAATCATGATTTGAATTTCAACTGCCTGAAAATACCCCCCGGACACTTCTGCGTAGACAGGGATACCGTACGCCTGCATTTCCTCCATCATTTCATTCACCCACGGCATCGAACGCATTAAAATCACGTGATCCCGGTAGACCGGCCGACGCTTTTCGCCTGTCTCCTGATCGGTCACCCAGCCGTTCTGCATCGAATCGCTGACCGCCTGCGCGATCCACCGGGCCTCTGCCCGGGCGTTGGTCAGCTCCGCTGCCTGCGGATCATTCTCTGCAACATCCTCCTGATCAATTACGGCCACTTCGGTTACCATGTCCCCGAGGTCCGGGTACTGATCGTTGCCCCATTTCAGCTCTGCCTCGCTGTCATAGGCAATGCCGCCCAGGTCGTTATCCATCAGCTGGCGGAATAAGTAGTTGACGGCATCTAACACCTGCCTGCGGCTGCGGAAGTTTTTATCGAGCATAATCCGTTCGCCGTCATCGCTTTTTCCGTAACGCTGGAATTTTTCTAAAAACAGATCCGGCTCCGCCAGACGAAAACGGTAAATGCTCTGTTTGACATCTCCAACCATAAACAGATTATTACCGGAGGAGAGCTGCGTGACGATTTTTTCCTGCACAAAGTTAGTGTCCTGGTACTCGTCTACGAGCACCTCCTGGAAAAATCCGCGGTAATGATCGGAAGCTTCTTCAAAAGCCAGAATCTGCAGGCATGTATGCTCCAGGTCGGAAAAATCCATCATTGCCCGCTTTTGCTTCACCTCGTAGTACCGCTCGCTGAATGCCTGCACCAGCCGGCACAGCTCCCGGACCGATGGATAGAGAGCCGCAATATCGCTCAGCGCATCCTCCTGATTTTCCGCCACCATTTCCTCCTGAAGCTTCTGAATGACCTTTTTGGCTCCGTCCCGGTTATTTCTTATCTGTTCCCGCCGCTCCGGTGCTGCGTCCGCCTCCTTTTTGCTGGCCAGCTTTTTAAAGGTGAACCCGGCAAGCGTCTGCTGCATGTCTTTCCATGTCTTGGCTTCCAGAGCCCTCCGGCACGTATCAAGCTCCTCCTGCAGAAGCTCTAGGTTTGCCTTTGGTCCGTCCGGCTGACCGGCAGCGGCAATCGCATTTTCATACTTGAGGACAGCGCCGGCAAGAGAAGTCTCTGCCTGCTGCATCATTTCACGCCCCCACGGAAGCTCTTCGATCGACCTGCTTCCGTCTGTATGGTACTGGTCAGCCACCTCCTGCAGCCACTCTGCCGGATCCGCGTGCGCCCGGGAATACTTAAACAGGCGCAGTACTGCTTCACGCAGCGAGTCGTCGCTCCGGTCCTTATTCAGCCGGTCGGCAAGCAGAACAAAATCATCGTTGTTTTCTGCGGCGTAGTTTTCCTCGAGCAGCTCCTCAAGCAGCTCCTCCTGGATCATGGCTCCTTCATTCTGATCCATAATGCGAAACTGGGGGTCCACATCCACGAGGTAATAATACGTACGGATGACATTCATACAGAATGAGTGAAGCGTGGAGATGGAGGCCCGGTTTAACAGCGCCAGCTGCCTGCGGATATGCAGGTTGGAAGGGTCTGCCTTTAATTTTTCCTCGAGCGCTTTTCCTACCCTTGTTTTCATTTCTGCTGCGGCTGCGTTGGTAAACGTGACGATCAAAAGCCGGTCTACGTCCACAGGCTCTTCAGCCTGCGTAATTTTCCGGATGACCCGCTCCACGAGCACAGCGGTTTTTCCGCTTCCTGCGGCGGCAGAAACTAAAATATTTGAGCCTTCTGCCTGTATTGCCTCCCACTGGCTGTCCGTCCAGCGGGCGTCTGTCGGTTTTTCAGGAATGGTCCTCAGACTCATCGTTTTCCTCCTCCTGGAACAGCGTCTCCCATTTCATGCCCCCGCTCCGAAAGCTCCGGAATTCGTTGCCCGGAAACCCGCGGTCGAATTGGCATACAGAATGAAATTCACAGTAGTCACATGCTTTTTTTTGTTTCATTTGAAAAGGCTGAATGCTCGTATCGCCTGCTCTCAGCTGCTCACCGATATGGCGGATTTTTTCACGGATATGGCCGCGAAGACGTTCAAACTGTTCTTTTGACACGACCGGTGACTGTTTATTAAACCCTCCGCCTTTATTCAGACGCGCAGGTACAATAAACGAATCGGCGCCCGCCTCAAGCCGTTCATCCATCATTTTGGCAATGCCGGGGTCGTCCGGCAGAATGCCTTTCATGCGAAACTGCTTCATCATCTCCTGCTCAATATCCTCCGGAGACCATGACCGCCCCGCCTGAATGATAGGATTGTGTACGTTGAAATACAGTACGCCGGCCGGGTCTGCTTTCGTTCCGAGCCATTCTTCGGAAAAGGAGAGCACTACATCCAGATAGACGAGCATCTGCAGCGCCAGTCCGAAAAATACTTCTTCCGGACGCAGGTCTTTAGCACTGGACTTGTAATCAATCACCCGGAGCAGCACCCCGCTGTCTGACACCGCCTGGTCCACGCGGTCAATTCTTCCCGCTACTTCCATCTGAGTGCCATCAGACAGTTCAAACAGGAGCGGCGGAATTTCCTCGCTCGGTCCAAAGCCTACTTCAAGCCCGATAGGCGAAAAGCGGCTGGATTTTGCCTGCTGGCTCAAAATCATCGAAGCCCGCTGCACGGTTTCTTCAAGCTTTTTTAATAAATACTGGTGTCTGGAATTGCTTAAAAGAATCTGGCGCTGAATGGCCGGAGCCAGTTCATGCACCGCTTCTTCGGCATAATCACGGGCATTTTGCTCGGAAAGCTCCTCCCACGTCCGCCCGTCCCGGTACACCGCTTTTGTTACATCCTTTAAAGCCGCGTGAAACAGCTGCCCGATATCCGGCGCTTCGAGCTTATACAGCTGTCTCTCCTTCAGCTTCAACCCATACGAAGCAAACTGCCGGAAAGCACAGGCTTCATACTGCTCCATCCGCGACACGCTCGTTTTCATTTTCCGCCCGTACAGCTCCCGGGTTGTTTCCCTCGACAGAGCTACTGCTTCATTACGGTAAAACAGGCTTTTCGTCAGTTTTTCCATACGGTTGTTTTTGACAAAAATATTGTACACGCTCCACCAGAGTTCAGCCACGTCCTCTCCCTGCCTGCAGCGTTCAAGTTCCCCAATCAAAAAGCTCATTGTTTTCATGGAGGCATTTACAAAATGCAGCTGCTCCTCTTTGCTGTAGACACCTGGTTCGTTTTGAATCAGCACCGGTGCCTGGTCCGGGAACATGTCCAGGAGCTGCTGGATCACAATCGAGGGCTGAAGCCGCTTTCCTTCTTCATCCGCCATTGGGTAGCTGACAATCAGTTTGTCAGAGGGCAGACTCATCGTGCGATAAATGAGGAAGTTTTCATTCAGAAGCTTTGCCTCCCCGCTTTCTTCAAGCTCAATGCCCTGCTGCTCGAGCCAGTCCCGGTCTCCCTCCTGCAGCATACTGCTTTCTTCGAGGGCAGCCGGAAGGACACCTTCGTTTACGCCGAGCAGATACACCACTTTAATATCCAGCAGCCGTGAACGTTCCATATCAGCTGCAGTTACCTGGTCCAGGGAAGGAGGCACAATCGAAAAAGTCGCTTTCGTAAAGCCAGCTTCCATCATCTGTTGAAAGGTCTGCATCCCTGCCTTATCATCGCCGGCCACCTCTACCATCTGCTCTAGCAGGTCCACGATCATGTCCCAGATCTGCTCATGCTCTCTTGCCATCTCCAGACGGTTATGATGGAGGCAGTCATCGCGCATCATTTCAAGTTTTTCCGGTATCCGGAGCTCCTCTAAAAATGTAAATAATGCACCCGCTTTTTCCCGTACAGTCCGTGCTTTTTTCAGTCTTGCCTGCAGCGAGAATAATGGAGCACTCAACCGCATTCGTGTCTGATGAATGTCTCTTTCGATCTCGTGGTTGTCTTTATGCTCCCAGTCGTCCTCCACATTGGTGGCATGGTACCGGTAGACCCACTGTTCTTCGCTTTTCCAGTCTTTTTCTTTGACGTTTCGGGCGAGCACGTAGTTTTCCAGAAAGTCCACCTGTTTTCTCGCTTCCGTCCAGGACTCATGCACGTCAAACAGCATATCTGTTTTAAATGTCCGGAATACTGACTCGTATCTCCACCGTTCTGCAATGGTCTCAAGCGCTGACCGGATAAATTCCACTACCGGGTGATTCAGTACCGGGCGCGTTTCATCCACAAACACCGGAACCCGGTAATCCTGAAACACGGTTTCAATTATATGATTGTAATCCCCCGGGTTTCTGGCGACGACGGCAATATCCTCATACCTGTAATTATGATCCCGGACAAGCGCCGCGATATCCCGCGCACATTCCTCCACCTCTGTGCGGCGGTTGACCGCATTTTTAACTGTAACAGCATCTCCGCCCCGGCTTGTTTTATAGGAACGGTTTTCCATGAACCTCTCTAAATGCTGCAGCGCTTCGTGCTTATTTGTCGCTCCGCCGTTAAACCAGTACGGCTTCTCCACCGCTACGGCGTGCTCCTCTGCCAGCCCGTTCAGCTGGTAATACGTTTTTGCTGTCTGTCTGAACATATCCGGAGCTGGATGTGTGTCTTCCTTATTTGTTAAATCGTCGAGCGTCAATGCCACCCGCACATCCTGCGAGTACTGAAGCAGCTGCCCGACCACTGAAAGCTCCTGCGGCGTGAACCTGTGGAAGCCATCAATATAAACGACTGCTTCTGCAAGGTATGCAGACGAGGCTACTTTTTCAGTCAGCCAGAACAGCTGCTCTTCACTTCCGATGTAGCGGTCACCAATGATCTTATCCATCTCTTCCCAAATGAGCAGAAGGTCCTGCAGCTTTGCGGTTAAAATGCGGTCAGCGCCGGTTGCTCCGCTGCTTTCCAGCTCTGTCGCCATATCACGCATAGCCGTTTTGGATACGTTATGAGTTTTCCATTCTGTAATTACTTCATCGACCTGGTCAATGAAACCATCCGTATAGCTCGACGTTTCATACAGCCGAAAATGCTTACGCTGTTCACTGATCACTTTGCGGATCAGCATCTGTTTACCTGTTTTCTGAAGGGCGGTTTTGGCTGCTCCTCCCGTTTCCTGAAAAACCTTCCACGCAAGTCTCGGGAAGCTGTAAACCTGGGCCCTTGTCATCCCTTTTTCCGACAGGCGGACAAGCTGTTGTTCCACCTGGAAAGTCATTTGATCAGGGGTAATAACGATAACCGGAGGTCCGTTGGGATCACGGGTGATCATTTCATTGATCTCTTGGTACATGGCGGTGGACTTACCCATTCCGGAGCGTCCGAGATAAAATTGTAGGCTCATGAACATTCTCCTCTGCCGGCTTAAAAACCGGATCATATGTTTGGTTTTATTATATCAGATTTTTAATTTTTTGTTTAATACAGTATGTGAAATTAATTAATTTCCATACAAAAAACGCCCTGCTGCCAGGACGTTTTTCACTTATTAGGAAACAGCGTTCGCTGTTTTTTGTGGTTTGCTGAATCGTTTTACTCCTGCGCAGTTGAGATGTTCGAACGGACCGAATCCATGGAGGAATAGGCGCAATTCTTTTTTCAGCTGCAGGCGTTCATGGACATACACCGAAATGTCTTCAAACTGGTAACGCGTATATGTGGCAGTTTCAGCAGGTGTGCCTACCTGTACTACTGTATCGACTGGGCCTTTGTCTTTTTTCTGATTCCAAAAATAAAATGGGTCCAGCGTAACTACGCCTCCATCTTTTCTAATACGCGCAGCTGTTTTTCGGTCCATCTTAATATTGCTCATACTATCCCTCCTTGGTATATCGTGTTCTCTCAACGATCACATAAATGATTATATCAATAGATAGAAACGGAACGCAAGCGTTAAACGAAGAAAAAATCATTTATTTTCATTTCATCTCTGTTTTTACGATAAAATGGCTGAAAATCAGAGATTATCGCGGAATATGAAAAAATATGAGTTTTCTTATCGTCAGCCTGGCACCAGTATAAGCCCTGCCTTTTTGTTTTTCTGCAAAGAAAAAACCCGCCGGGAAGCGGGCTTTTTTTCGTATATTACCCTTCAAGCAGAAGGTTTTCCGGATCTTCAAGCAGCTGTTTCAGCGTTACAAGAAAGCTTACTGCTTCTTTGCCATCTACGATGCGGTGATCATAGGAAAGGGCTGTATACATCATTGGACGGTTCTCCATCGTATCCTGGTCGATGGCCACCGGGCGCCACTGGATCGTGTGCATCCCGAGTATACCTACCTGCGGAGCGTTCAAAATCGGTGTCGAAAGCAGCGAACCGAAAACGCCTCCGTTCGTAATAGTGAAGGTACCGCCCTGAAGATCTTTCAAGGTTAATTTATTATCGCGGGCTTTTAAGGAAAGGTCCATAATTTCCTGTTCAATTTCAGCAAACGTTTTACGGTCTGCATCCCGGACTACTGGTACTACGAGGCCATCATCAGTGGAAACAGCCATGCCGATATCATAGAACTGCTTTTTAATCACTTCTGTAGCCTGGATTTCCGCGTTAAGCAGCGGATATTTTTTCAACGCCGCGATAACACCCTTCGTAAAGAAGGACATAAATCCGAGGCGTACGTCGTGCTGTTCCTGGAACGTATCCTTCCGGCGCTTTCTCAGATCCATGATTGCTGACATGTCCACTTCGTTAAACGTGGTCAGCATCGCTGTTTCCTGCTGGACTTCCTTCAGCCGGCTCGCGATCGTCTGACGGCGGCGGGACATTTTGATGCGCTCAACCGGTTTGCCTTCGAATTCGTCTTTCTCGGTTTTTGCAGCAGGTTTTTCCGGCTGTTTTTCTTCTTTTTTGCTGCTTCCTTTGACCTCATTATCCACATCTTCTTTGCGGACGCGGCCCTTTGGATCACTTCCGGACACTTCGTTCAAGTCAATGCCCTGCTCGCGGGCATATTTACGCACAGATGGAGAAGCAACAGGGCGGTCTGCCGGAGATTCTTCTTTCGATTCTTCTTCCGTGCTTTCTTTTGATTTATCTGCTGCCGGCTCTTTGGAAGCCTCCTGTTTTTCTTCCTGCTTTTCTTCGCTTTCCTTTTCGGGAGCCGCTTCCTCCGAGCTTTTCTCTTCTGAGCTTCCGCCGCCGGCTTCACCGTTTTCATCCACAACGGCAATTACTTCGCCGACCTCTACGTTGTCTCCCTCTTCTTTTAACAGTTCCTGGAGGACACCAGTTTTTTCCGACGGGATTTCCACATTCACTTTGTCAGTTTCAAGCTCAGCGATGTTTTCTCCCTGTTCGACTTTGTCCCCTGGTTTTTTTAACCATTCTGCGATTGTTCCCTCTGTAACGGATTCGCCTAGTTCTGGTACTTTGATCTCTGCCATGACTGCGTCCTCCTTATTCGTTTCCTTTTAGGGCTTCCTGGATGATGCGGTTCTGTTCTTTTTTATGGATTGTAGGGTCGCCTTCTGCCGGACTTGACCTTCTGCGGCGCCCGATGTAATCCACCGATGCTCCTTTTGGAGCCAGGTTATGCAGGAGCGGGTACATGTAATACCATGCGCCCATGTTCTTCGGCTCTTCCTGGACCCATTGGATCGATTTTACGTTTGGATACGCTTCTAGGATGTCACGAATTTCTTCTTCCGGAAACGGATAGAGCTCTTCAATCCGGACAATATGGATATCACTCGGTACTTCACCGTCGGCCAGTGCTTCATGCAGGTCGATCGTCATTTTTCCAGTACCTACGAGCAGGCGTTTTACTTTCTTTTTGTCTTTGCCCGTCAGCGGATCCTCCACTACGGATTGGAAAGCACCTTCACCGAAGGCTTCCGGTTCGCTTGCTACGGTCTGATTACGCAGCAGGCTTTTTGGTGTCATGAGTACAAGCGGACGCATTTCGTCTTTTCCGAGAAATTCCGCCTGGCGCCGGAGCAGATGAAAGTATTGTGCTGAACTTGAAAGGTAAGCGACATTCCAGTTGTTTTCTGCCGAGAGTGTCAGGAAACGTTCGAGTCTTGCACTCGAGTGCTCCGGTCCCTGTCCTTCGTAGCCGTGCGGGAGCAGAAAGACCATACCGGACTTTTGTCCCCATTTGGCGCGGCCCGCAGATACAAATTGATCAAATATCACCTGCGCAGCGTTACCGAAATCACCAAACTGGGCTTCCCAGAGTGTCAGCGTTTCCGGGGCCTGCACATTGTAACCATATTCAAAACCTACAATACCGTTTTCGGAGAGCGGACTGTTGTATAGTGCAAAGGCTGCATTTGCTTTCGAGAACGCATGCATAGGGGAGTACATATCACCGTTTTTATGGTCATGGAGCACCAGATGTCTCTGCGCGAACGTACCGCGCTGGGAATCCTGACCAGTTAAACGCACCGGTGTCCCGTCCGCCAGAATCGTTGCGAAAGCCAGCGCTTCGGCATGGCCCCAGTCCACTTTGCCGCCTTCTTCCATAGCCGGACCGCGGCGCTCAAGAATTTTTCTTAATTTCGGAAAGACGTTAAAGTTTTCCGGCCAGGTAATAAGCTCCTGGTTAATTTCTTTCAGTTCATTTAAGTCATAGCCGGTCTCAACTTTAGGAAGACGTTTTTCCACTTCTTCCGGAACAGGTCCAAGCTCGGTTTCCGCTTCTTTATCCTCTGCTACTTTATTGTATTGGTCCCGCAGATGATTCAGCGTATCCTCTTTCAGCTGATCAGTTTCTGATTTGTCCCAGAAGCCGATTTCATCCAGATGGTCCGCATAATGCTCCCTAACAGTCGGATGCTCCCTGATCAATCCGTAAAGGTACGGCTGGGTTGCCGCCGGTTCGTCCGTTTCGTTATGGCCATAACGGCGGTAGCCAATCAAGTCAATCAGGAAGTCTTTGTTAAATTTATTTCTGTATTCGTAAGCCAGCTGTACGGCCGCAAGACAGGCCTCCGGTTCATCCGCATTCACGTGAATAACCGGGATTTCGTATCCCTTGGCCGGGTCGCTCGAATAGGTGGTACTTCTTGCTTCATCCGTGTCGGTTGTAAAACCGAGCTGGTTATTGGCAATAATATGCACGGTGCCGCCAGTCTGATACCCTTTCAGCCGGCTCATGTTCAGGGTTTCTGTTACGACGCCCTCGCCGGGAAAAGCCGCATCCCCGTGCACTAAAATAGCCATGGCCTTAGAGCCGTCCTGCTGCGGAAAGCCCGGTTCGCTGCAGTCATCCTGGGCTGCCCTCGTATAGCCTTCCACAACCGGATTGACGTATTCCAGGTGACTCGGATTGTTGGCCAGGGAAATACGGGACTCAAACGATTCCTGATTAATGTTTTTATCTGCCCCCAGGTGATACTTTACATCTCCTGTCCAGCCGTAATTAATCCCGACAGAGCCTTCCGAAGGCACGAGATCTTTGTTTGGAGAGTGCTGAAACTCAGAGAAGATCAGGTCGTAAGGCTTCCCGATAACTTTAGCCAGGACACTCAAACGACCCCGGTGGGCCATGCCGATCATAATGTTTCTTGCCCCGTCCTGCATCGCACTGTGGGTGAGCTCTTCCATGATAGGAGCAAGAATGTCAATTCCTTCTATAGAAAAACGTTTCTGGCCGACAAACGTTTTCTGCAGAAACTGCTCAAATGCTTCTACTTCCGTAAGGCTTTTCAACAGAGCTTTGCGTTTATCCTCCGACACATCGCTGTAAATTTCGCCTGCCTCCACCTTGCGGTTGAGCCAGCGGTGTTCCTCCACGTCATGAACGTGGTCGAATTCAAAAGCGATGGTTTTAGTATACATCTGCTTTAAATGCTCGATTGCTTCGAGTCCGTCTGACACTGATTCCGGCGCATCCGGACATAGGATTTCCTTTGGTATGGTCCGAAGATCTTCTTCACTTAACCCATATTCTTCTATGCGAAGAAATGAGGTTTCCCCGTTTGGTTCCTGAAGCGGGTTGATGTCTGCAGACAGATGGCCGTGAATGCGGATGTTTTCAGCAAGTTTGACTGCATCCGCGATCTTTTCCATATTTAGTCCGGCACCGACTGCCTGGTCTTTATCCTCCACAGCAGGAGCATAGCTGACTGCTGCTTCCCCATTTGAAGACGGAGGTCCGTACTGGTCGAACCAGCTTTTGATCTCCGGCTCCACGGCGTCAGGATCTTCTTTGTACACGTCGTATTGCTCCCACATATAACCCAGATTGGGACCATAAAATTCCTGCCAGGCTTCTTCAGCCCTGGATTGATGCTTACTCATCGAGTGATACCCCCAGCTTATGTGATCAATAAGTTTTCTAAACTATCATATTAGTCGTTTAATATCTATGAAGGTGAACCATTTGGAATGGAGTCTCCACCATCACTTCCCTTCTTCGACTCAACCAATTCTTCGAGAACATGCCTTATCATAAATCAGACATATTTTAACATGCTTAGAGCAGGTGCTCAAAACCTTACACAGCCAAGTATACGAAAATATGTATGTTCCTCGCTGCAGGAAGCCGGAAATCCGCCTGATTGCTGTTTTCCGGCATCTTTAAAGCGGCATTTCTTATGAAGCGTTCTCACACACCTACATTGTACACTAATTCTTTTCACTTGACAGTCCCTAAACTGAATTATTTGCTTTTCCGGGCGGATCGGCATATTTCTTTTTCTTAAATATTAATCGCTGTGCTATGATTTATACATACTTTTTCACTTTCACAGGGGGATTTTCATGAAAACACTTATTTTTGATTTAGACGACACCCTGCTCTGGGATAAAAAAAGCATCACTGAAGCGCTGCGGGCCACGGCCTTCGATGCTGAAATACGTACTGGTGTAAAGGCACACCTGCTCATGGAAACCGTGCAGCGGACGGCCCCCGAGCTGTATAAAAAACTCTCTGTATATGATTTCACTAAAACGATAGGCATTAACGCATTCGAAGGCCTCTGGGGAAACTTTGACGATATTGAACACCGTCGCTTCCAGGAAATGAGCCGGCTTATTTCCTCCTACCAAAAAGAAACCTGGACACGTGCGCTTGCAGCCCATGGCGTTCACCAACCGGAAACAGGGGAATGGCTGAAAGACCGTTTTATTATGCATCGGCGACATCTTCCATACGTATACGCTGATACGTTTGAAGTCCTTCACACACTAAAGAACAATTACCAGCTGCTGATGCTCACAAACGGCTCTCCAAGTCTGCAGCGGCTGAAGCTGTCACTCACCCCGGCCCTTGTACCTTTTTTTGACCATATTATTATCAGTGGCGAATTCGGTGTGGGCAAACCTGATCCTTCCATCTTTACTCATGCGCTGCATCTCGCAGGCGCCGCTCCTGAAGATACGCTGATGGTCGGCGACAACATGAACACCGATATTGCCGGGGCAAAAAATACCGGGATCAACAGCGCCTGGATTAACCATGACGGGAGCGTCCCGGCCCATGAATTCCGGGCAGAGCATGAACTGACAGCCCTCGGGGATCTGCTGCACCTGCTTCGCTGAACAGGCTTCCGGTTCACAAAAACGGACGGAGTTTTTTGACATATCGCTTCACGCGGAACAGCACCTCGCGCTGAAGCGAAGGACGGGGGATCTGGGAAGCAACTGCTTTCACGTCAGGATAGACTCCGTAAGCGTGGTAGGCTACCGGAATGACAGCTTCAAATAAAATATCGCCCTTTTCACGGTGTATTACTTCAGTTCTCACCTCCGCTATATGCGTCTGGAGTTCGTCCTCCGGCTCCTTTAAATAAACAGATTCAACATCAAAGATATATTGCGGCATGCCTTGATCGTGGCTCCTTTCCCTTGAGACGAATAAAAATGTTCTTTGCAAATGGCGGGTTTCGTGTTAATTTAGTACAATGTTTGTAGTAATTATACATAAAATTGTATGAATATCGAGGTGAAGAAAATGAGTTCCACCCCATCCACCAGGGCCTCGAGCGCCCTAAAATTTATTATTCCTTCATTGATTGGGATCTTTTTATTCATGGTACCTATCTCTACTGACGACGGCTTAACCGTTCCGGTGGCTCTTCTTGCCGGATGGCTCGAAGGCTTACTGAGCGGTATACTGCCTGCAATGGGCGTTATTTTTATCGGCATCTCCGTCGCCGGCGCCATTATTGCCCGGTTCCGACCGTTTTCCTCCGGCATTGCCGTGTCGTTGTTTCATGTGACTAACGGCTGGCTGCTCATTCGGATTTTAGGCTTTATTTTTGCCTTCTTAACTCTTTTTCAAATCGGGCCAGCCTGGCTTGTCGGGGACGCCACCGGTGGTCTTTTGCTCTATTCCCTGATTCTCCTCTTAATTACCGTCTTCTTTTTTGCCGGTTATTTTCTCCCGTTTCTGCTTAATTTCGGTCTGCTTGAATTTTTCGGTTCAATCCTGACTATTTTAATGCGCCCATTATTTACCCTTCCGGGACGCTCATCGATTGACGGTCTTGCTTCATGGCTGGGAGACGGCACAATTGGGGTGCTTTTGACGAGCCAGCAGTATGAAAGCGGCCACTACACGCAGCGCGAAGCCGCTGTTATCAGTACGACGTTTTCGGTAGTCAGTATCACATTCACTATCACGATCCTCGGGGAGCTCGATCTGCTTGCCTACACGCTGCCTTATTACCTCACCATCGTGGCAGCCGGTGTGGTGTGCGCCCTCATTATGCCGCGGATTCCTCCGCTGTCGCGGAAGAAAAACGAGTATTACAACCAGCAGCCGGCAGAGGAAATCGCCAATGGACATACTGGCAAAAACCCAGTTTCCTCCGGGTGGGAAAAAGCACTCGATAAAGCTTCCCGCACTCATTGGTCTTCCGTCCTAATCAGCGGCACAAAAAACGTACTTGATATGTGGATCAGCGTCATACCAATCGTCATGGGCCTTGGCACCATCGCTGTGGTTATTGCAGAATTCACTCCGCTTTTTGCCTGGCTCGGCGCTCCGTTTGTTCCGCTCCTGCAGCTGATGCAGGTGCCGGAGGCTGTAGCAGCCAGCGAAACGATGCTTATCGGCTTTGCCGACATGTTCCTGCCGGCGATTCTTGGTACGGATATTGAAAGCGAAATGACACGCTTCATTATCGGAGCCCTCTCGGTTAGTCAGCTCATTTATATGTCCGAAGTCGGCGGCCTGCTGCTTGGGAGCAAGCTTCCTGTCCGTTTTACCGACCTGGTGCTGATCTTTCTGGAGAGAACCATCATTTCACTTCCGGTCATTGTTTTAATCGCTCATTTTATCTTTTAACAAAAAGAAGACGCATAAAAGAAATCATAAAAAGCCGGCGGGCCCCGCCGGCTTTCTTTATGCTTCTGTACGCTGTTTTCCGTACCAGTCATCAAGCACTTTTGCATCGAGTATTTTGCTTTCAATAAATTTCTGCTGTTTCGTTTTAAATTCTTTCTGCCAGTCGATATTTAGTTCCTCAGCAAGCTCCACAGTAGTGAGCAGCTCCTGCCAGGCTACGTACCGTTTATACCAGAAAAACTGCGGCTGTTCATTCATATAAGGGTATAAGTCGTCAAAAGCTGTGTGTTTACAGTCAATGGTGCGCTCAAATTGAGTTTTGGCTTCCTGCAATTTGTCGGCAAAAAACGTGCTGAGATTCGTTTTGTTTTGACTCATCAGCTCTCCATCCCTTCTGTATATTTACCTACATTCTGCCACAGAAACGCCTGATCGAAAAGAATTATGTTTTCCCTGAATTTTCAGAGCAATAAAAAACGCTGCGTTTGGCAGCGTTTTGTTCGTCGATTAACCAATCCGGTCAAGGCGGCGCTCCATCCGTTCAAGCTGATGGTCGCCCGCTCTCTTTTTATTCGAGGATTTAATTATTTTTTTCAGCTTTTTCTTTGTCGTTCCTGCCGGAAGAAGACCTTCACTGATCAGAAACTTGTAAAAGAAGTCGAGACGCCCCGTTTCGAGCTGATAAGAACGCGGCACCTGCTGCAGGTACGAAGTGACCGCATCTGACAAGGAATCGTTGTGAGCATCCAATTCGCTGTAACGTTCTTTATACATGCGGTAATTGTTTTCACTGAGGCGGTTCATAAGCGTCAGCAGAAAACGTTCTTCATTTCCCTGAAGCTGAAAGCCTTTCTTTTCAATCAAACGGAGAAACACCGCAAGATCCGTGTTGTAAAAGTCGAGCGCAAGCTTCATTTCACTTGTGACAGAAAGCGTCAGTGAATACTTTCCCTGCGCCCGGGCAAGCAGCCGGTTGTAAAGCGCCCGGTTCACACGGTCATTTAACAGAAACGACGGATGGATCGTATACAAATATTTTTCAATATCTTTATTGAGAAGTTCATCAGTCCAATCATCGTTTTCACGCCTCTGTCTCATCTGTACCTGCAGATCCGTATTATAACCCTGAATCCGTTCTTCTGTTTGACGGGCGAGCTGATCGCGCTTGTCCATCCATTTTTGCTTCATTGCTTTAAGCATATGAAAGCCTCCCTTCCTTATCCTCTCTCTTATAGACTGGTTGATCCAGTCCTCTCTTTATTTCCTAGAGCAGTGTATCACATCACAACTTAAAATAAAATAGAGCATTTAAAAGTTTTTCGTATGAATTTACATCTTTGCGCTACTGAGTGCTTTTATTAGACTCACAGGACGATATATCGCATTTTAAAGGCACTCACTTCTTTTTTTGCAGTAAAAAAACCTTCCCAGATTGGGAAGGCTTCAGGTATTCATATGCCGGCGGGGGCCCGCAGTCGTTATGTATGATGGACTAATTGAACTCATGAAGGCCGAGGCTTATTTCCAAACCTTTACGCACCTGCTCCATGGTTTCATCATCGAGGTGGGTAATCTTATCGGTTAACCGCTGCTTATCAATAGTGCGAAGCTGCTCAAGCAGAATAACGCTGTCACGGTCAAAACGATGCTTGGCGGCATCAATTTCCACGTGTGTCGGCATTTTTGCCTTTTTAATCTGTGCCGTAATAGCAGCCACAATCACTGTGGGACTGAAGCGGTTACCAATATTATTTTGAATAATAAGTACGGGGCGGACGCCTCCCTGCTCTGACCCGACTACCGGAGACAGGTCCGCAAAAAATACGTCCCCCCGTTTAACTACTTTTTTATGATGCTGATTGTTTTGTTTCGAATCACTCAAACCACCCATTCACCTCCTTTTCCGGTTGCGCGCTTATGCTGCCGGACAGGATGAACAGCTAGTCTTGTTCGTTCAGCCGCCGTTCTGTCGTCTGTGTAGATTCTGTTTCAGCATATTCAAATTCAGCGCATATTTCAGCATTTAGTGCAGCCATTTCTGCATATCCGTTCTTCAATTGTTCCTGCATGTCTGTGGATTTTTGTTTTTCAATCTGATCTTTTAATACCTGATGAAAAAAAGAATCCTTTTCTGACTGGGACAGATGTTCGATTTCCGTATAGAGTTCTTCTGGAAGTTCTAGAGCGATCTGCTGAAGCTGCGACATACGTAATTGGCCCCCTAATGTTCTGTTTTCCCTCTCTCATTATATAAGAAAGGTTCCCTAAAATGAAATGTGTTTTTAAAATTTTTTTGCCAGCCTCGTCCTTTATCCGCCCAAACAGGGGTGGTGAAGGGAAATGCAGGCGATATTTAATTATGTTTATTCACGCCAAAATCAGGCAATACGTAATTTATAATTGATTTTCAGCCGTACTATTGTCTTTCGGGGCGTTATCTGCTATGGTGTAGTTAATTAATTTCATATCCTGCTTCTTTATTTGAGAAGTGAGGTTAGAGGCTGCGAAAACTATTAGTACGCTTTAGGAAGAGAATGAGCTCTGGTGATTAAAGCGGAAAGGGGTTTTTGCCGAAGCTGCGGACGACTCAATCGTTCAACGCTGGTCTCGTATTGAATAAATGCGGGACTGTCATACAGATTTTCTGTATGGAGGGCTATCTCACGCACGTGCGGTTCTGCTTAACAGCTGAAACGTTCCTGCAACGATGGGCTCTTTCCATGGTTGCTTTTTTCGTGTCCGGACGGAGACGAAGACGTGAAACCGCAAGCCCTCTCTTTTTAGGCAAGACTATACTTTTAAGAGGGTGAGTAAACATGAATTTTGGCAGACTGAGTACAGCGATGGTGACTCCATTCGATGAACATGGAGATATAGATTACACTGCATTAACCAGACTCATTAATCATTTGATCAGCACAGGAACAGAAAGCATCGTGGTTGCAGGGACAACCGGCGAGTCTCCAACGCTTTCCCATGAGGAAAAAATCTCGTTGTTCCGTCACACTGTACAGACTGTAAACGGCCGGGTGCCGGTCATTGCTGGCACAGGATCCAACGATACAAGGGCTTCACTCGCCTTGTCCCTCGAAGCGGAAAAAACCGGCATTGATGCCGTTATGCTCGTTACTCCGTACTATAATAAACCTTCCCAGGAAGGGATGTACCAGCACTTCCGTACAATTGCTGAAGGAATTAACACTCCGGTGATGCTTTATAATATTCCGGGGCGGAGTGCAGCCGGCATGACGCCGGAAACCATTGTACGACTGTCCCATGTCAGAAACATCTGCTCCATTAAAGAAGCGAGCGGTGATCTCGAAGCTGCGGCCTATATCCTGCAGCATGCACCGCAGGACTTTACTTTATACAGCGGCGATGACAGCCTGACGCTTCCACTTCTGTCTGTTGGAGCTACCGGCGTCGTTTCTGTGTCTGCCCATGTGGCTGGAGAAAGCATGCAGGACATGATTCAAAGCTTCTTTAACGGACAGCCGGTTTATGCCGCTTCCCGGCACCGTGATCTGCTTCCGCTGATGAAATCGATGTTTGCGGCTCCAAGTCCGACTCCTGTCAAAGCTGCGCTTGAGATGCGCGGTATCATTTCCGGCGACGTCCGCCTCCCGATGGTACGTTTAAACGCAGAAGAAGAAGCGCTTCTCCGTCAGGTCGTTGAACCGGCAGCCTCCTTCTACGTCGGCTGATACAAATTTACGGTTTTAAACCCCGCTCATTCAGGCGGGGTTTTTCAGTTATGTGCTTATTTATGCTACGCTTTAAGTGTAAAAAAAGTCGCTAGGAGTGCGTATATATGAAAACATTAATAGTGGCGCTGATCCGGCTGTATCAACGTTACATTTCCCGGTTCACACCTCCCTCCTGCCGGTTCTATCCCACCTGTTCCCAGTACAGTATTACCGCCTTTGAGCGTTTCGGCTTTTGGAAAGGGTCCTTTTTAACAGTCAAGCGCATTGTCAAATGCCATCCCTTCCATCCGGGCGGTTTTGACGAGGTTCCGGATAAAAAAACAGACATCCGCTAAGCATGGCGTTTAGCGGATGTCTGTTTACGTTTTTTTAACAGCAGCTGATCCACCCAGCCGGTGCCAAGCAGCACTCCGGCCACAATAAATACAAATCCTCCAAGCTGGGCCGGTGATACGTTTTCTCCGAGAATAAGCGCTGAGCTTAACAGACCGAAAAACGGTACAAAGTTGTTAAATATGGCTGTTTTCCCCGGTCCGATTTTAGAGATCGAGGCGTTATATAAAATCTGCCCGAGACCGGTGGCAAAAATCCCGGAAAGTAAAAACACGAGCCATACCCAGCCTGGAGCCGTTATATACGACTCCCACCCGGAGGGAGAAAGCACGAAGCTCACTACGAACAAACCAACAGAGCCAAGCATCAGTGTGTAAATCGTTAATACTCTTGGGGCCACCAGATCAGAAGCTTTTTTAATGAACAAAAAGCTGACGGCCTGGGCAGTCATTGCCGCAAAGATAAAAGCGTCTCCCCTCGCGGCGCCCTGTACCGCTCCCCCGCCTTCTCCGGTGACATTAATAAGTACTGCTCCTGCAAACCCGGCAAATACCCCGAGCCAGCGAAGCTTCGTAAAGGCATCCCCCAAAAACAGCATGGACAGGAGCGCTGTCGTAATAGGAAGAAGCGCAAGGATGAGCGAGCTTTTCACAGCGGTTGTTTCACTCAATCCTATAGCTAAAAACGTATGGTGACCGGTCATGCCAAACACCGCGGCCAGCAGTATATACATAAAAGCAGCCTGGGGTACCCGTTCATGTTCTTTGCGCAGAAACACAAACAAGGCGACAGACAGACCGGCAAGCAAAATCCGGGCTGCCTGCATATAAACCGGGCTTATTTCAGCCACCAGCACCTTCAATGCCACGACATTCAGCCCCCACATCAGCATCACAAGCATGACTGATCCATATAATTTTCCAGCTTCAAGTGGACGCATGCTGCATTCTCTCCTTCATTTTTACATTACTGTTTCTCCGAGTATAAATAACACAAGGCTCAGCACGACGGCTGCGCTTAGAATAAATGCTGTATTTTTCCTGATGACCTGAATGGTGGTCGTCCCCATCAAATGGGATGTCATAAGTATTGCTCCTGTAAACGGAGACACCTGGACGCCGAGCATCCAGGACATGAGCAGCAGCACAGCCATAAACGGAGCCCCCACCCCGAAAATTTCCGGCGAAAGGGCCCCTCCGAGGCCAGTGACAATGATAACGGGATGAATACCCACAGCAGATAGTCCCATTACGATAGCAACCACCCAGGCAATCAGCAGAATCATATAGCCCTGGGACAGAAAGCTGATGGCTTCAGAAAGCCACACCCCGGCATCACTGCTCCGAAGCGCAACACTGAAAAATCCGGCCGTCACAAAAATACCAATTTCGTTGTACAGTCGTTCAAACGAACCGCCTACGTGTTTCCACGTTGACTGTGCAAACGAGGCGGCCTGTTTTCGTGCAATGGCCCACACCCACGGATACAAAAGAGCAAACACAGAAACAATCGTCAGCATATTGTAGGGCAGCAGCGCTTCAAGCAAAAAAGAAGCAGCAAGCAAAATACCTAAAAAGAGTATAAACGTGCGCATCGAAGAGACGGTCGGATTAGCTTCTTTTTCCTTGTCCGGAACCGTCCAGCTGTCATCGGCGAACGCCGACGAACGGAAAAATACAACGACCAGACCCGTTAATACCGCAGCCATCACGATCCCGTACGGACCAACCTCTCCCCAACTCAAATCATAGATGCTTAAAATCAGGGCCATGTTTACAAAGTACGGCGACCAGAGCATGCACGAGCCAAATCCTCTGAGCACCGTTAACGCCATTCTTTTTTGTTCAAACGACGGAAAGCTTTCCTTGGCTATGCCGTACACAAGCGGCATAGAGCCGAGATTAAGAATAGCACCGATGCTTGCCGTCACTCCGTAGCCAAGCCGATGCGGCGGCACTCCCTTTTTATCGTTTTGACGTTCAAGATACTGCTGAAACGCATGCAGATGTCCGGCTTCTGACATGTACGTCCCAATCAGCGGTACCGTCAAAAAGAGGGCCAGCAGCGGCAGATTTTCCCCGAAGCTTGTCCATACTGTCTGCCAGGAGACCCCGTAGGTCCAGAACAGAGCAATACCGACAGCGATCAGCACGTAAACCACCCGCCGGTTCAGGGGCGGCATCACAGGCATTGATGCCACAAGCAGCACACCGGCAATCAGGCTGTACGCGTATTCGACAAATGGAACGCTTAAAAGCACTTCTAAAAAATAGCAAAATACAGCCGCAAAAGCAGCAGCTCCAAGTGTTGGTTTTATGTAGGCCTGCCGGTTCATGATCATTCCTCTTTTTCGTCCAGTCATCATTGCAAACACCTTTATGCTATCACTATCCGAAAAAAATAGCCAATACCTGCATTCCCATCCATAAAAAAGCGGACTTCCAAAAAAAGAAGTCCGCTGCCTGTTTCTTATTTGTAATGGGCGTTCATCCGGTTTTCCGCAAAGCCGTCACCGAGCACCCCGGGTTCTTTGATATACATATCCCTTGGCACATGGCTGAGCAGTTCACATCCGTTTTCCGTGATGCGGATCGACTCGGTAATTTCCACACCGTGATCATCGAGCCAGATGCCAGGCATCAGGTGAAACGTCATATTCGGCTGCAAAATAGTGTGATCGCCCTTCCGGAAGCTGACTGTATGCTCGCCCCAGTCCGGCGGATAGCTGAGCCCGATGGAGTAGCCAAGACGGGATTCCTTAAAATACCCGCGTCTTGCGATTGTCCTGCTCCACACACTTTCCACCTCTTCAGCTGTCATCCCAGGCTTAATTGCATCCATCGTCGTTTCGATGCCTTCAACGACCGTTTCCGACAGATCATACATTTTTTCAGGGGCCTGGCCGATCGCCATCGTTCTTGCCATCGGAGTGTGATAGCGCATATACGCTCCGGCAATTTCGATCGTCAAAAAGTCCCCGTAGTTATATCTGCGATCCGTCCATGTCAAATGCGGAGTGGCTGTGTTTTCGTTTGCGGGAATCATCGGCACAATCGAAGTATAATCGCCGCCAAATTCCTTTGTCCCGAGAATCTGGGCATTGGTGATAGCCGCAGCCACTTCATTTTCACGAACGCCGACATCCACCGTATCAAAACCAGCCTGCATGGCATTTTCCAGTATCCGGCCAGCGCGGTACATGCATTCAATTTCCGCTTCCGATTTTATCAGGCGGACCCAGTTAACGAGTGTGCTGAAATTACGGAATTCGGCATTCGGGAGACCAGCCTGGATTCGTTCGTAGCACATCGCGGTAAAATAAAATGCATCCATCTCCAGTCCGATTTTCCGGTTGCCCTGGCCGATTTCGGTCAGGATGTTTGCTGCAAAATCCATCGGATGCTTGATTGTCGACTGCACAAATTCATCAGGGTACGGAATGATATGGTCGTCGTCGAGCCAGGTGGTGACCGCGGCACTGTGGGCATCCATTTCTCTCCCGATCCATAACGGCTGATCCTCATCAATCATCACAATCACCATTTGATGCACATAAAATGACCATGCATTATATCCTGTTAAATAATACATATTGGATGGATTGGAGACCAATAGCACTTCAATACCATATTCCATCATTTTCATTTTTGTCTGATTCATCCTCATCAGGTACTCATCTTTTTCAAATAACATGAGCTGATCCCCCCTTTTATCCCGTTTACGTTTAATTATTCATCAATGGTGAAGCATACGAGCCGTTTTTCTGACATTTCTTCAATTGCAAACGCTACGCCTTCCCGGCCGATGCCCGAATGCTTCACGCCGCCAAACGGCATGGCATCGATCCGGAAATCGCTGCTGTCGTTTACCATAACACCGCCAACGTGAAGCTTGCGTACTGCCTTCAGCGCTAAATTAATATCATTCGTGTAAATACCGGCCTGCAGCCCGAAAGGTACGCTGTTCGAGCGTGTGACTGCTTCATCAAATGTTGCCACAGAAGCAAGTATCACTACCGGCCCGAACACTTCTTCTTTTACAATTGTTATGTGCTCCGGCACATTCGATAGAACCGTCGGCTCGATAAAGGCCCCGTGCCGTTTTCCGCCGGCAAGCACTTTGGCTCCCGCCTCCACTGCTTCTTCAATCCAGCTTTCAATCCGTTTGGCTTCTTTTTCGTTGATGACCGGTCCGATATCTGAATCCTTGTCCATCTTTCTGCCGGCGCGCACCTGTTTGGCTTTATCCACAAACGATGCTTCAAACGCATCATAAATTTCTTCATGAGCGTACACCCGCTGAACACTCAGGCAGTTCTGGCCGGCCGCTCCAAACGCTCCGTCCACGCCGGATTGCGCTGCCTTTTCAATGTCTGTATCCTTCCATACGATAAACGGGGAATTCGAGCCGAGCTCCATGGAAAGCTTTTTCAGCCCTGCTTTGTGGGCAATGCTTTTTCCTGTTTCATAGCCACCGGTAAAGCTGATCATCTGTACGTCCTCTGCTTCAACCAGAATGTCGCCAATGTCACGGCCTCTTCCGGTAATCACTGTCATCACCTTTTTCGGAAGACCGGCAGCAATAAATGCTTCAGCCAGCTTTAATGCGCTGAGCGGTGTTTCTGTTGCCGGCTTCACGATAACAGCGTTACCAGCAGCAATTGCCGGTGCTACCTTATGGGCCACCAGGTTCAACGGATCGTTAAACGGCGTGATGGCTGCTACCACACCCACCGGAAAATGATAGTAATAGCCCATCCGGTTCGTATTACCTTCCATTTGGTCGAAATTAATCGATTCCCCGGAAAGACGGCGTGCCTCCTCTGCCCCAAGGCGTATCGTTTCAGCAGTTCTCCGTGCTTCGCCGGAAGCTTCCGCTATCGTTTTGCTTCCTTCAAGCGCAATGATTTCTGCAAACTCCTCTGCATGATCGAGCACATAATCCGCCACTTTATTTAATATATCCATGCGCTCCCGGATACTCAGCGCTTCGGCGATTTCTTTTCCTTCAACAGCAATCCGTACGGCTTCGCGTGCATCGTCGCTGCTAGCCATTGGGACTGTACTGATAACAGACTGGTCTTCGGGATTGACGACGTCCAGTGTCTGCTCCCGGCCGACCCATTCTCCGCCGAGCAGCATCTTTTGCTCTGTGATTTTTGTTGTCATATTATCCCGCCTTTATATAGTATTTCGGTCCATGTTAATCAAATCGATTAACAAGGCAAATCCTGTTTCCGGCACCCCGGCCCCGGCACCCATCAGCGTAATCGGGCCGCTCAGGTCGCATTCATAGGTAACCGCGTTTACCGCACCGCCCACGTTGGCGAGGGCGTCGTCTTCGGAGAGGAGCTCCGGTTTTACAGACCCTTTGATTGTGCCGTTGACGTTTTCAACGCGCCCGATCAGCTTCCAATGCTTGTTTTCATTTTTTGCCTGCTGCATATCTTCGGCAGAAAGAGACGTAATTCCCTGGCGCTCCACATCTTCTTTTTTCAAATCAGCTCCCATGACGACATTGGCAAGAATGACTACTTTATACAATACGTCATAGCCTTCGACATCGCTCGTGGGATCCGCTTCCGCGTATCCGCGGGACTGGGCTTCTTTTAAAGCTTCGCTGTATCCCATGCCCTGCTCCATCTGAGTGAGCATGTAATTTGTTGTGCCATTCATAATCCCTTTAATGGACGTAATCCGGTTTCCGGAAAGACTTGTAAGCGGCATCCGGAGCGCCGGTGTTCCGCTCATGACCGTTCCTTCGAATAAAAACCGTACACCGTTCTCTTCTGCCAGTGCCTGAAGCTCTTTATAGGCAAGTGCTACGGGACCTTTATTCGTAAGAACGGCGTTTTTGCCGGCCTTAAATGCCGTTTTGCAGTGATCAATCGCCGGCTGTCCGGTCTCCACGTTGGTGAACGTAATTTCGATTACAGTATCAGCGTTTGACTGGGTAATGGTTTCGATGCTGTCCCAGCCGCGCACGAGCCCTTCGGTATCAGGATAGTTTTCGACTGTCCCATCTTTTTTCAGGCAGTCAAGCACCTTCTGCATGTCAAGGCCTTCCGGGTGGTGAAGGGAGCCTTTGTACAAATCGGAAACGGAAACGACCAAAAAGTCGGAACCGAAGGTATCCTTCAGCCAGTCTCCCCGTTCCAGCAGTATATCTGCAAGTCCGCGGCCCACTCCGCCAAACCCGATAAAATCTAATTTATGCGGCATATTTTTTCCTCCCAGTCTAATCTGTCTTGTGCTTTGTCATATAGTGTACAGCTGCTCCTGCAAGCAGGGAAGCGCCAATTGGTAAAATGGTTTCTTCAATATCAAACTGGGGCATGTGCAGCCCGCTGTCTGCACGATCAGGGTAGCCTGCGCCGAGAAACATCATGCAGGACGGCACCTGACGGGCCATGTAGCTGAAATCTTCTCCGCCCATGCCATAGGATTCTTCGTGGATCATCGTGTCCGGGTACAGTTCCTTTAGCACGGACCGGTAAGCCTTCACCGCTACAGGACTATTAACGAGTGCCGGCTCACCTTCTGCAATCGTTACCTCCTGGGAGGCGTTCATCGATTCTGCTATACGGAAGGCCTGCTGAAGCTCCTCACGAAGATGCTTGCGGGTGTCATCCGAATAGCTTCGCATCGTTCCCCGGATACGGACTTCGTCCGGGATAACGTTCGTCGAAGCTCCTGCCTTTAATTCACCGATACTCACAACCGCCGGTTCAAGCGGAGACGTCCGCCGTGAAACGATCCCCTGCATCGCCTGCATCACAAACGTGCTGATCCACACCGGATCCGTGGCGAGATGAGGATACGCCCCGTGGCCGCCGCTTGCGCGAATGACCCCTTCAAACGTATCAATACCTGCCATGGATGGGCCTTCCTGCAGCCTTACATGACCCGGCGTAAACTCAGGGTCCATGTGCAGCGCAAAGGCTGCTTCAGCTCCTTCAAGCCACCCACGGCTGATCAAGTACGGGCTGCCGGTGCTTCCGTACTCATCCGTATCTTCTTCTGCCGGCTGAAAAATGAACCGGATGGTTCCGTTCAAATGCTCCTGCTGGTTGTGAAGCACAACGCAGGCACCAAGCAGCATAGCAGTGTGGGCATCATGCCCGCACGCATGCATTTTACCTTCGTGCGTGGAAGCATAGTCACAGTCATTTTCTTCCTGGATCGGAAGGGCATCAATATCAGCGCGCAGAATGACGAGAGGGCCGTCACCGGCCCCGAGCTCTGCGATCACGGCCGTGTCGAGACCCGTTTCTTCTCTCCCGCTGTATAATGTTAGATGCTGAAGACCGGCAAGCGCCTGTTTAATAAACGCTGACGTTTCATACTCTTCAAAGCTCAGCTCCGGGCGGCGATGCAGGCTGCGCCTCCATTCGACCAGCTGCTCTCTGATCGCTTCTGCTTCTTCTTTAATCGTTTTTGTCGCTATAGTCATCGTTCAAACCGTCCTTTAGTTTTGCACGCTTGCGGTTTTTGGCAGCGAGGCCAGCGCCTGTTCCAAATCGTTAATGAGATCCTCTGTATCTTCAATTCCGACCGAGTAGCGCACAAGGCTTTCCGGAATACCGAGCGCTGCCCGCTCTTCCGGCGTATTTTCCACGTGGCTTGTCGTTCTTGCCGGCCCTACCGTTGTTTCCACCGATCCCAGGTTTGCTGCCCGGTTGGCATACTCGAGTTTTGGCAGGAACTGGCGAACAGCATCCATTCCACCTTTTAACGAGAAGCTGAACATGCCGCCAAACTGGTTCATCTGTTTTGCTGCAATATCATGACCAGGGTGTGTTTTGAGCCCCGGATAGAATACCTGATCCACCTGCTCATGATTTTGCAGGTGTTCAGCGATTTTCATCGCGGATTCACACTGCTGGCGTACCCGGAGATGAAGCGTCTTCATGCCCCGGATCATCAGGTAGGCAGCCATTGGATCCATCGTCGCTCCATTAATTTCGCGGTAATGAAATATTTTTTCAACCAGATCTTTCCGGCCGCATACCGCTCCGCCAAGGGCATCTGCGTGTCCTCCCAGAAATTTCGTCGCACTGTGAATAACTAGGTCCACGCCAAATTCGAGCGGGTTCTGGTTGATTGGAGTAGCAAATGTGTTGTCAACGAACACAAGCGCGCCCACTTCCTTCGCTACCCTGGTCATTCGTTCAATGTCAGTAATTTTTACCGTTGGATTGGTTGGTGTTTCCAGATATAAAATATCGCAGCCTTTACGAACTTCTGTCTCAATTTCTTCATGATTGCCTGTTTCGCATAGTGACACTTCGATATCCATATGCGGCAGAAATTCAGTAAAGATTTTATTTGTACCACCGTACGTGTCCTTCATCGATACCACCCGGTCGCCCGGACGGAGGAACGTAGCCAGAGAGTTGCTGATTGCAGCCATGCCGGTTGAAAAGCTTGTAGCCGCTTCAGCGTCTTCCAGAATTCTGATTTTTTCTTCGAACGATTGCAGGGTAGGATTAGTGTTCCGACCATAGATATGCCCTTCCTTTTTTCCTGTTGCCACGTCATACCAATGGTCTAAATCATCGTAAGTATAGGCAACACTGTGGACTACCGGGACCTGGGTAGCTCCAAATGCCCGGTATTCTTTTTCTCCTGCCCATACTGCTTTTGTCGAACGATTAATGTGTGTGTTTGTCATGATTGAACACAACCTTCCCTGGTACTATTTTTTCTCTATCTTCAGTGTATAGGTTATCTGTTCAAATTCCATTCACACAATTGTATGAAGTTTCGCACTTTCTTTTGCACAATGTGCATGACACATTATCTTCCATGCAAATATGGTAAAATAATAATCAGAAGATGAATTTACGTTTTTGGTATTGTAAAGGGGTGTCTGGCGATGATTTCTATGCAACAAGTATTACAGCTTCCAATTATGAACACGGCCCTTCCACTGACATCAAATGCCGATTCAAGCTCTATTACCGTCTACTGGGCATCGGTTATAGAAACACCTGTGGAAGATTTCGTCCGTCCGAGAGAATTAATTTTAAGCTCGGGGATCGGCTGTCAAAATGAAAGGGATCTGCTTGAATTTATTGAAGAGCTGATGGAGGCGGGTGCGAGCGGTTTGATTTTATCTATCGGCCACTACATCTCGTCAATTCCTGACAACGTGATCGACTTTTGTGAAACAAAGGCATTTCCGCTCGTGGAAATCCCATGGGAAATCCGCTTTTCGGACATTACAGAAGCCATTTCTGAAGCCCTTCATAAAAGCTCGCTGCGCTCGATCGACGTTTCGAATAAAATCCGTACAGATCTTCTCGAAATTATTCTTGAAGGCAAGGGCATGGAGGCAATTGCCTCTTATGTATACAAGCAGCTGCATATACCGATGCTTGTAGTGGATAAGCGGGGGCGCCTGAAGACCCAGACAGAGCATTCGTCGGACCTCGCCGAATGGTGGAACCAGTATTTAAGCCAGGGGGGAAATCCGCTTTTTCCTCCTTTTCAGCAGACAGATCCTGAAAAGAGCCTGCCGGCGAACATGGAATGGATGGACACAGACGCCGGGATCCTGCTGCGCTTAACCGTGCAGACGACCCAGGACATTCAGGGCTATATGATCCTGCAGTGGCCCCCTCATAAAGAAAAGCACGATGTTTTTGAAGAATACACCCTGCTTCTGCTTGAACACTCGGTCACCACTTCCGCTCTCTGCTTTTTGCATGACCAGACGGCGCTTGAAACCGAGATGCGCCTGAAGGATGATTTTGTCTGGAGTCTGGCAAAGGATAATTATGAATCCCGGGACCAGGCGCTTTCGCGCGGCAAATCATTAGGCTATAACCTTGAGCTTCCTTATATCTGCTTTGTCGCCAAACCCGAAAATGTTGAACGGGTCTTTCACGCAGAATCTCCGCCGCTTTCCTATGACCACTGGCTCGAACAGATTGGGTATATGTTTGAAGAGGAAGTCTCTCACGCAAGCCGTTATTTAAAAGCACGTGTGATGAGCACGTTCCAAAAATCGGAGCTGATCGTATATCTGGAAATGCATCCAACCATGATGTATGACACAGTATATTATTTCGCTGAGACGGTGCAGTACCGCCTCGAACAAAAAATCCCTCATCTTGTCATTTCCTGGGGAGTAAGCAAGACGGCCGCACCGTGGGAGTTTGTGACAAGCTTTTCAGAAGCCTCTTCTGCTCTTGATGCCGGGCGCAGACAGCGGGGGTTCGGCTACATCCATACGTATGAAGATACACGCTTTGACCGGGCTCTCATGTCTCTGGCTAAAAATGAAGAAATCCGCCAGATTGCTGAAGCTACAGTTGCCCCCCTTCATCATTATTCTGTCGAACGCGGCATTGATTTAATGAAAACGGTTCGCACCTATAATGAGTGCAAGGGCAATGTCAGCCAGACATCCCGGGAGCTAAATCTCCACCGTCAGTCCTTGTTATACCGTTTGAAAAAAATTGAATCACTCACAAGCTGTGATCTGAATAATTCCGATGATCTGTTTTTAATCGAACTTTCCATTCGGCTGCACACAGCCGGGGCTCTGTTTGTCACCGATGAACGGACTCCACACGTATAAATAAAATAAAGATACGAAAATAACTCTGCCCGCGGGCAGAGTTATAATAGTTTTTGCCGTTCATAATCGGCTTTTACTGCATAGAGCGTTTTCAGCGATTTCTGGGAAAATTCATCTTCTTTACTTTCGAGCTCCTGCTCATAAGCATCAAACGCCTGTCGCAGAGATTCTTTATACGTCATGTCCGGTACTGTTTCGAGCGGCTTCACCGCTTTTTTCTGCACCCAGATTTTTTCTTTTTCCGCCAGCGCCCGGCGTTCGTGAAAAATCGGCACATTTGTTTTCTTCGGCTGATGCAGATCTCCCTGCCGGGGGTGCTCCAGCACGACTTGTACTTCCATCAGCCACTGTTCGGGATTTTCTTTAACAGGGATTCCAACGTAAACTCCTGATTTATAAGGAAATCGATATTGTTCCATTCTTTTTCCACCTTTCCTGTCAGCCTCCTGGCGTTATAGCAACAAACCATTCCCACAGTATCTCTGCCCAGGGAGCCAGATGCGTGTTTGTCCATTCATTGTATTCGTCCCATCCGAGAAGTACCTGGGCCATCTCTCCGGAAAATGAAACCATTACAAACAATAACGCCGTTGCCAAAATAAGTACGATGATGACTGCGTAAACCATTACTGCTGTTAAAATCCCTTTTGCAACCTTTTTCAATGTGACTCCTACTCCAACAAAGTTTTAATCTATTGTATCAGATTATTAATAAAAATTCATTACAGTACGTGAAATTTAAAAATCTTTTCTTGAAAAAGCCCGGATTAACCGGACTTTTTCATTTTACTGCAGGTTAGTCGTTCCCATCAGGAAACGGTCGCACTCCCGTGCTGCTTCACGTCCTTCATGGATAGCCCATACTACAAGGCTCTGACCGCGGCGGTTATCGCCTGCTGCAAATACGTTTTCATGATTTGTGACATAGCTTCCGTATTCGGCATTTACCGTGCTTCGTTCTGTGCGTTCGACTTCCATCTGCTCCAGAAGCTCCTGCTCGGGACCGGTAAAGCCGACAGCAAGCAGTACGAGGTCTGCTTTCCAGACGCGCTCGGTTCCAGGCACTTCGTGACGAACTTTTTTGCCGTCTTCAAAGACCGTTTCCACTTCCACCGTATGAATTTCTTTTACCTGGCCTTTTTCGTTTCCGACAAATTTCTTTGTCATAACTTTATATGCACGCGGGTCCTCGCCCTGAAGCGCGGCTGCTTCTTTGTGCCCGTCTTCCTGCTTATAAACAAGTGGATACAGCGGCCATGGATTGTCTTCCGGACGGTCGTTGTCCTTTTCTTTATTAATATCGAACTGTGTCAGAGAGGCACAGTTGTGACGAAGCGAGGTCGTAATACAGTCCACCCCGGTGTCCCCACCGCCGATAACGATCACATGCTTATCCTTCGCGCTGATATATCTTCCGTCTTCGAGGTTCGAGTCCAACAGGGATTTAGTGTTTCCCCGCAGAAAGTCCATCGCATAATGGATTCCTTTTAGACCGCGTCCTTCCGCCGGCACATCGCGGTGATTCTGCGCACCGGTACAGAGAATAACTGAATCGTATTCTTCATCGAGCTGTTCAGAGGTAATATCTTTTCCTACATCGACACTCGTCCGGAATTCGATGCCCTCTTCTTCCATAATGTCTGTTCTTCTTGTAATTGTTTCATTTTCAAGCTTTACTTCCGGAATGCCGTAGGCAAGCAGCCCGCCGATGCGGTCGTCTTTTTCGAACACCGTCACCATGTGGCCGGCCCGATTTAACTGCTGGGCGGCTGCAAGTCCTGCCGGACCGGAACCGATCACTGCTACTTTTTTGCCAGTTCTTGATTTTGGCGGATCAGCCGTAATCCATCCTTCTTTAAAACCTTTTTCTACGATGTGGTATTCAATGGATTTGATAGTTACCGGATCATCGTTGATGGCTACTGTGCAGGAGCCTTCACAAGGAGCCGGGCACACTCTGCCGGTAAATTCCGGGAAGTTGTTTGTTTTATGCAGACGTGTCAATGCTTCCTGCCATTTTCCACGATAAACAAGATCATTCCATTCCGGAATCAAATTGTATACGGGACAGCCGATTTCATCGGAACCAACCATGGAAGTACCGGCCTGACAGAACGGGATCGCACAGTCCATACAGCGGGCGCCCTGCTCCTGAAGCTTGTCTTCCGGCATCATGACTTGAAACTCCTGCCAGTTTTTCACCCGTTCGAGCGGGTCCAGTTTACTTGGAGCTTCTCTTTTATATTCCAGAAAACCTGTTGGTTTCCCCATTTCCCTCACTCCCATTTTTAACGTTGTATGCTGTGCATTCAACGCCTTTATTCGAAAAGCCAGGAAGGCTCTGAAAGCCTTCCCGGACTATTAATTTCCAGTGACTTTTTCTTTATCTTTATCTTCTTCTGTCGTGGCTTCCTGGAAAGCTTCGAGCACAGCGTCTGATTCGCTCAAGCCGTTGTCTATTCTTTCCTGGATCGATTGCAGCATTGCCTGATAATCATACGGAATAACCTTCACGAAATGCTTGCGTTCGGTCTCCCAGTCGGCCAGGATGCGCTCTGCAGCTTCACTGCCCGTCTGCTTTCCGTGAGATTCAATCATTTGCCGGATCTCCTGCTCATCCCCGGCAGATTCGATCACCTCAAGGCCTACCATTTCGCTGTTGTATTTACTTTCAAGCGTATGGTCAGGGTCGTATACGTACGCTACGCCGCCCGACATACCCGCTGCAAAGTTTTTCCCGGTAACGCCAAGATTAACGACAACACCGCCAGTCATATATTCACAGCCATGGTCCCCAACGCCTTCGACGACGACTCTTGCACCACTGTTTCTGACACAGAACCGCTCACCGGCCACCCCGCGGATATAAGCCTCCCCGGACGTAGCTCCGTAAAACGTCGTGTTTCCAATAATGATATTATCTTCCGCATCAAATGTAGAAGTATCCGGCGGCGTGACGATCAATTTTCCGCCTGACAGACCTTTGCCGATGTAGTCATTGGCATCGCCAATCAGGCTCATTGTCATGCCTTTAGGAATAAACGCCCCGAAGCTCTGGCCGGCCGAACCGTAGAAAGTAAATCTGATAGTGTCCTCCGGCAGGCCTTCGGCACCGTACTTCTGCGTAATTTCGCTTCCAAGCATCGTCCCGGCCACACGATTGGTGTTTTGGATATCAAACTCCCCAAACACCGGTGTCTGTGATTCTAGAGCGTCCTTCGCCGCATGCTTTAGCGTCGTTTCATCAAGAGATATATTCAGCTCATGGTCCTGTTTAATGTGGGCCACATGCTTGGATTGATTTTTCGCTTTCGGGCGGTGAAGCAGGTTCGACAGGTTCACGGTCTGTGCTTTTTTATTATTCACCGAGTCCACCTGCTTCAGCACTTCGGTGTGCCCCACCATATCATCAATGCTTTGGAAACCGAGCTCCGCCATGATTTCACGAAGCTCTTCAGCCACAAATGTCATGAAGTTTACGACATTGTCCGGCTTGCCCATGAACTTTTTACGCAGTTCAGGGTTTTGGGTTGCAACACCTACCGGGCATGTATCGAGATGACACACACGCATGATGACACAGCCGAGTACAACGAGCGGCGCTGTGGAAAATGCATATTCTTCCGCACCGAGAAGAGCGGCTACCGCGACATCGCGGCCCGTCATCAGCTTGCCGTCTGTTTCCACTGAAATCCGGTTCCGCAAATTGTTCATGACAAGCGTCTGATGCGTTTCTGCGAGACCGATTTCCCACGGAAGGCCGGCATGCTTAATGCTCGTGCGGGCAGCGGCTCCTGTGCCGCCGTCATAGCCGCTGATAACTACATGGTCAGCTCGGCCTTTCGCGACGCCGGCAGCAATCGTACCAACGCCGGTTCCTGAAACAAGCTTCACACTGACCCGGGCGTTTGGATTGGCGTTTTTCAAGTCATGGATCAGTTCGGCTAAATCTTCAATCGAATAGATATCGTGGTGTGGAGGAGGCGAAATCAGGCCCACGCCTGCAGTCGTTCCGCGCACTTCCGCAATCCACGGATACACTTTTTTGCCGGGAAGCTGGCCGCCTTCGCCAGGCTTTGCCCCCTGGGCAATTTTGATTTGTATTTCGTCAGCATTAACCAGGTAGTGACTCGTAACCCCAAAGCGTCCCGAAGCCACTTGTTTGATCGCGCTCCGGCGAAGGTCGCCATTTTCATCCGGGGTAAACCGCTCTGGATTTTCCCCGCCTTCACCCGTATTCGATTTCCCGCCGATACGGTTCATAGCGATTGCAAGCGCCTCGTGAGCCTCCTCGGAGATGGAACCGAATGACATCGCTCCAGTTTTAAAGCGTTTGAAGATATTTTCTGCCGGCTCCACTTCATCGATACTGATCGGCTCGCGGACACCTTTATCAAACTCAAGCAGACCGCGGAGCGTTGTCTGCTCCTGTTCCTGTTTATCGATAGCGTCTGAATACTTTTTAAACAGCGTAAAATCATTGGTTTTTGCAGCGTGCTGCAGCATATGGATCGTATGCGGATTGTATTGATGAGGTTCACCGTACCGTCTCCACTGCAGGTCGTCCCCTGGATCAAGCGTTGTATCCAGCCCTTCACGGTCATTGTAGGCGCGGAAGTGGCGTTCGAGAACGTCTTCTGCAATGATCTCCGTGCTCACGCCTCCGATTCTCGAGGATGTCCATGTGAAATAGCGGTTGATTACTTCATCATTAATGCCAACGGCTTCAAAAACCTGCGCCCCCCGGTAACTTTGTACCGTGGAAATGCCTATTTTTGAGAGGACTTTCATGATGCCTTTTGTGGCACCTTTAATATACGTGCTTACCGCTTCAACGTACGAGCCTTCCATTAATCCCTCTTTGATCATATCATCGACCGAATCAAAGACAAGGTATGGGTTGATTACCTCTGCCCCGTACCCGAGCAGTACCGCAAGATGGTGTACTTCCCTTGGCTCGGCACTTTCAAGCACAAGGCTTACGTCTGTACGGCGGCCTGTGCGGATGAGATGGTGGTGCAGTCCGCTGACCGCCAGCAGCGCCGGTATCGGCGCATAATTCCCATTCACATCACGATCGCTTAATATAAGAATAGTCGAGCCTTCATCAATGACCTGGTCCGCCTGCTCAAATATACGTTCGAGGGCACGTTCCATTTCATTGGCTCCTTTTGCTGCTTCAAAAACGATGGAAAGCGTGGAAGCTGCAAATCCTTCCAGTTCATTGGAGCGGAGCTTGGCTAAATCTTCGTTATTGACAATCGGTTTTTTTAAATACAGCTGCTGGGCATGCGATGGCTTTGGATCGAGCAGATTGCCCTGCTTTCCGATAGTCGTGCCGACAGCAGTGACTATTTCCTCGCGGATAGCGTCTATCGGCGGATTTGTCACCTGTGCAAACAGCTGTTTAAAGTAGTTGTACAAAAGCTGGGGCTTTTTCGAAAGCACAGCAAGCGGAGAATCGTAGCCCATCGAGCTGACCGGGTCGCCCGAGCCTGTGGCAAGTGGCTTAACCACTTTTTCAAGTTCTTCATACGTATAGCCAAAAGCAAGCTGGCGCTGCTCTAACTTTTCAAAATTGGTATTGTATACGTCCTGGCTTTCAAGCACATCCTCTAAATCCGTCAGGTATTCGTCGGTCCATTCCTGGTACGGATGCTCGCCGGCAATTTTATCCTTGATCTCTCCATCAGGAACGATACGCCCTTCTTCAAGATCTACAAGCAGCATATGGCCGGGATGCAGACGTTCTTTATACAGGACGTCCTCGGGAGCTATATCAAGCACACCTACCTCTGAGGACATAACAATCTGGTCGTCTTTAGTAACGTAATAACGGGCCGGACGCAGGCCGTTTCTGTCGAGACAGGCGCCGATCTGGCTTCCGTCGGTGTATGCGATGGCTGTGGGACCGTCCCACGGCTCCATTAAGCAGCTGTGGTACTGATAAAACGCACGTCTTTTTTCATTCATGAGCGGGTTGTTCTGCCACGGTTCAGGAATCATCATCATTGCTGCATGAGGCATTTTATGTCCTGACAGTGTTAAAAATTCAAACGCGTTATCAAACATCGACGAGTCACTGCCTTCAGCATCCACGACTGGATGAACCTTCTCCATGTCGCTGCCGAAGAGATCCGATTCAAACTTCGGCTCTCTGGCATGCATCCAGTTAACATTTCCTTTAATCGTATTGATTTCCCCGTTATGGATAAGGTAACGGTTCGGGTGCGCCCGCTCCCAGCTTGGAAACGTGTTGGTGGAGAAACGGGAGTGCACAAGCGCGAGCGCCGTTTCAAACTGCCGGTCGTTTAAATCTTTGTAAAACTGATTCAGCTGCTCTGTGGTAAGCATTCCTTTATACACAATGGTCCGCGAGGACAGACTGGCAAAATAAAAGCTGTCCTGGTCATGAAGCTTGACTCCGTGCTCATGCTCAGACCGTTTTCTGACAATATACAATTTTCGCTCAAAATCTTCTCTCGTTTTTACATTTTCCGGGCGTTTAATAAACAGCTGACGGATGGCAGGCATAGCTGAAAGTGCCGCATTTCCAAGCATGGAATCGTCAGAAGGCACCTCGCGCCATCCGAGCAGTGGAAGCCCCTCTTCTTTCACCATTTTCTCAATGGCCTGTTCGCACTGCGCACGCCGGGTGTGGTCTACAGGCAGAAACAGCATTCCAACCCCGTAATCACCTTCCTCCGGCAGTGAAAAGCCAAGCTCATTTTCTTTATTTTTAAAGAAACGGTGTGGGATTTGCAGAAGCATTCCCGCGCCGTCCCCGGTATTTACTTCATCTCCCTGGCCGCCGCGGTGGTCCAGGTTTCTTAAAATTTGCAATCCTTTTTCGACAATGTCATGTGACTTTTTCCCTTTAATATCCGCAAGAAAGCCAATCCCACAGTTATCCTTTTCAAACTGGGAGTCATACAAGCCTTCTTTATAATGTTTTCTAGGCAATAACATATACCCCTCTCCACCTCTCTCCATGGTGTCCAAATTTAAATTGGTTTGCATATTATATCATTTTTCTAAACATTCGACAAATTAAGATTTGAGTTTCACTAGTCATGTAAACGCTTATAGGCAGGCCTGCAAGCTTTTATTCTTTTGATACTTTTTTATATTCATACGCTTCAAAGAATAAATATTCAAACTTATACATGCCATTCATAGTAGCCCGTTCCGGTGCGGGCGTCTGTCATCCGCTCGATCATTGTAATTTTTCCGTCTTTACGCACAATAAACATGGTCTGGCATCTCGTTTTGTATTCCGGGAGATCAATAAACATCGATGAGAGCTGTTTCTCAAGCTGTTTATCCACCCCAGTATCTGGAAGGTCCTGGTCGGCGGCCGGCTCTGCATTTTGCATTGCTTTAAAAAAGGCGTCAGGGTCCAGCGTGCTTTTTGAAGAAGCAAGCAGTGCTTCCACATGCTTTTTTGCTTTTTCGACCTTCGGCCAGGGCGTGTTCAAAGACGCATTGCTGAGCGCGTGAACTCCTGGTGCAAGACGCTCTGCATATGGCCCTTCCTTGTGATTATGTAAATAAAAAATTTCCTTCTCTGAGCCGGCAATCATGTTGAACCCTCTGTACTCGTTCCGGTCTTTTTCCACCGATTCAATGGCCTGCTTCGTTTCGCCCCGCAAAAACCGCAGCGGCAGATGCCCGCGTGATTTTTCACCGGCTTCCATACCTGGCCTCCGAATGTTTGTCACAGCCGCAAACCGTCCGGAAAGACTGCCTCCCATCCATGTACCGCCCTGCTGTAAATCTTTCCCTGCAATGATGCCTTCCCCCTGCCATTTATGAAGGCGTTGTGTCGGCCGTTCTAAAAATTCATCCCGGTTAGAAACAACGACAAGCGGAAACCACGGATGCACCTGGTACGCAAAAGCAATTAAACACATGCCATTCGTTCCTTTCTTATTTCAGCGGTAGTTCTTTGCACGCTGAATCTGATTCGTCGTTATCCGCTATTGTTTTGTGAATAGAGCAAATACTTCTTCCATTGAACAGCACTTGCTGGAGCTGGCAATTCTCCCTGAAAAACCCCCTGGCTGCTGCCGACTGGTTTATATACTGCTTCTATAATATGTTACAAAAAATTTTCAAAATTGCAAAGTAAAATGATTTATTCTGTCCAGCAGGGCAAGGCTCTTTTAATGGACATTTTTTTACTATTGCCCGCTCTAATGCTAAACTATAAGTATTATACTTCCTGTTTATAAACTATTATTAATGATTATACGATATATAAGTAAAGGCCCCGCCGAATTCACTATGAGGAGGAATCCGTATGACTGATGAGCCCAACACAAATCAAGAAGATTTAACTCCCTCCACGAACGAAGGGAAAAGCAAGGAAGAAGCTGAAAAATTCATTGAACGCTTTAAAAGTGAAAAAGATACAGATCAGCTTGTAAGTACTCTCGGTGGTCTTGGGGAAGCGGAGCAGCGCAAAGCCGGTGACTCCCTTGAAGCATTGAAGCGGCCCGTCCGGGAAATGATGGATCAAAAAGACAATGAGCTTCCCGATAAGCTTCATGAATTAAAAACAGTGGTCGGCGAACTTGAACCGGAATATTTGAAAGAAGGCCGCCTGCAGAAAACGATGAACAAAATTTTACGCCGGGATCCGGTCGAACAATACGCGAAAAAATATGAAACCGTGGAATCCCAGGTGGACAATATTATTCACGGCCTACTCGCCGGCCGGGACAAGCTGCAGGAAGACAACGTCATGCTTGAAGAATTAAAAGAAACGGCCATTAAGCGCATTGAAGAACTTGAAATACAGATTGAAACCGGCAAGCAGCTGAATTCCATGCTTGAGGAAGAAATGCTCGAGGAACAATGGCGCGACAACCCGGCCGCTATTCAAAAGGGACAGCAAAAAGTAATATCCCGGGTAAAAAACATGACCCAGGCAGTTATGGTCCTTCAGCAGTCAATTGCTTCAATCGATCTGATTGTCGATAACAATGGAAAGCTCGAGGAAGCGATTTTTAACGCCATTACCATGACGAAAAACATCGTTACCGTCACCGCTTCCATCCAGCTTGCTCTCGGCAACCAGCGGAAAGTGATCAATGCGGTGCAGAGTGTTAACGAATCTACTGAAAATATGCTCACCAACAATGCACGTATGCTGAAAGAAAACACGGCCGACACCCTGAAGACACTCGAAGAGCCGGCGATCGCCCTCGAAACGTTCCAGCAGGCTTACCAGGATGTGTACGAGGCCATCCAGATGACGGAGCAGTCCAATGAACGTATTGTCGCCTCCAGTAAACAGTTCATTTCCGAAATGGACGAATTAAACAAGCAGATGAAGCACAAATTGTTAAACTGATAGATATCAACGTATAGGACGGTGAATCCCTTGGCTAACAGATGGTTCGAACATCCCTGGGTTGAACGCTTCCTGCCGGACCATATGCGCCCGGTGGATGATCATATCTTCTCCGACAGCCACGGATTGTTTATCGTGGAGGAAATGGAAGCCGCAATCGACCGGGTGATTGCCCGCGCGGATGAACTCCGGCAGTCCAGGCGCCTAAAACGCGAAAACGAACTTTTTTTGTTCCGCATGAAGCTGACCGCCCGGCGCATCCGCATTACAAGCTTTGAAAAAGAGCGGTCCCAGGCGGCCATTCAAAAAACAGTGACGATTGACTACGTACGAAGTACTGACGTCCACACTCCGGCTTTTTTGCGGGAAGCGCTGGTGCATTATATGAAAAACGGAAAAATGCATGCCCGCAATATTGAAAAATCGTCCTACTTTCAGCATATTTTCCGCAAGCTTGAAGTACTCGATTACACCCTTCAGGGCCGGGCGCCCCGAGACATTCAGCTGCAGACAGCCGAACCGGTTCAGAAAGAGGAAGTACCGGAGGACGAGCCAGCAAAATGGCATAAAGCGCTCGACCGCTTTCATCAGCACTACGTGAAGCAAAAGAGCAGCCTCCCGGCAGATATTCACCAGGAGCTGCAGCAGATTGACAGCGAGCTTGAGGAGCTGCGCTCTTCGCCCTCCCTGCAGCTTGATGTAGAGGATGAGTATTTGGTCGAGCGGATGCTTGGCCGTGAAATACCGGACCTGATCGAAACGTACAGACTGCTTGAACCAAATCACAGAAATGAGCAGCACGGTGCTCTGCTGCAGGCGCTTGAAGCGATGCGCGGACGGATCAGCTCACTGCGCATGGAACAAAATGACGTTCATGCCCGGAAAATGCGCCAGCTGTTGAAGGTAAACGAAAAAAGATATAGGCAGGAAAAGAAATTTTAAAGGTATAAAGCGAGGTCCATTATGAAACGACAAGAAGCATTCGAGCATCAAGGCCGCCCCGTGGTTGTCGATTACGGCAGATCCGGGGCCTATTACGGTATTTTAGAGCAGACATCCGCCGCCCCCCGGAAAATTTGGGAAGGGCGTGTCCGGATTCAACAGGCCCACCGCCTTCCGGACGTGGAAAGAAAAGAAGCGGTGTATGAATTTAACCTCGAAACCATTACTGTCCCGGGAACAAAAATCTCCGCTGCTGACGACCGTTCCCCTGTTTCCTACGAGCATTCCGTCGTGCAGCTGCTTGAAAAAGAGATCTCTTCCCCACTCGTCTCCTACAGCGATAAAAAAGAATGGAGGCACCTGCTGCATTCTCTTTCCGCTACTTTTACACCGGAACCAAAAGAGCCTCAGGAAGAGTCGTATATTTATTATGAAATTCACCGCTCGCGGGGAAACGTATTCCTCCGGGAGGCGCCGGATGGCCAGGCCCTTGACATTGAAGACTGCCCGTTTGAACTCGAAATTTCCCCGGCCGGTCTTCCCTGGCGCCGCGCGGTCCATTACTACGATATGTATTTCCGAAACGATCACGGCCAGATATTTGAGTTGCAGGAGCATGATCATGTCCGTATTCACAGTGATCAATTCCGGCCATTCGCTATCTTTTTAAATGAACTCGAAGATCCTTCCCGCTACAGCCTGGTTAAAAATATTCATTCCAACGGATTCAGTAAAGACGATCTGGTTGAATGCCATAACCATTTGCTGTACCAATTGATGCAGGAGCCTGAAGAAACTTCTTTTACCGGAGTGAATTTTCTCTACTTCCGAAAACAGCAGTCTGTACTCATCGTGCAGCACCATTATGAACGGGCCCTGCACGCAGACGATGAGGACTATGTGTTTGACCGTTTTGAAATTACGACCGATAAGGGCGTCCGCAACCTGTTTATCTATACAAACTCGTTTGCCCGTGGGAAGTAATTCCCCACTATGCAAAAAAGGCTTTTGAACCGGAGTTCAAAAGCCTTTTTTTTGTGTTCTCGCAGCACGATCCCAGGTTTTCTGATACCAGGAAAAATAAACTGCTTCATCCTTTTCATCCACATCCCGTAAATAAACCGTCCGCCCGGTAACACTGCTGATAACCGAAGCCGAGACCGTATACAGTCTGCGTCTCCGCTGGAAAAAGGACTGGGTGTTTTCCAAATATTGAATACGTCGTTTAGGCACAAAATTATAAATGGCACTCCAGGCTCTTTGCCGGATAATCAGCTGCTTTTCGTCCACTTTCATGCCGGAGCCTTTATAGCATATCCAGCCCCACCAGGTGAAAAACAGCGGCACCACTGCGGCTGCCCATCCGTAAGGCACCCAGATCACCGTCGGAATAAATACCAGCCACCAAAAAACTGAAGCCCGGAACATATATCTTCTTGCCGCGCGTTTTGGCAGTTTGTTCACCTTTTCCGGAATCAATGCCGTGTCGTCAATCTGCTCCATAAAGGTATGTAGCTGCTTCTGGTGAATCAGCGGCAGCAGCATTATCGAATTCTGGCCCCGTTCAGTACTCCCGCCGGCACTGTCTATATAAACCGCCCACATACCGAGCGCCTGTCTGGCTGGATTACTGATAAAACGAATACACGTTATCCGGTGCATTTGAAGCGTAATCTGCTTTCGTTCGAGGAGCCCCCAATTAATTTCAAGATCATTCCCGGTACGGTTCACTTCGAAATTTCCGTGCTGCACGAGCGTCCATGCCGACGAAACAAGCCAGCTTAGCAGCGCTGTCACTAACAGTCCCCCGATAATAAACCAGTAGCTGAGCTCGATTAAAATGCCAATTGACTGCTCGACCCACGCATCGGGAAGAAGATTTCCCACCTGGGAATACAGGCCTGCAAGCGCCGCAAAAATAATACCCGCCCGGCCGGAGGTAAGCCCGGCTGTGAAAATGGTACTCATTGGCACTTTCCAGGAAAACGATGGTTCTGAAGGCTCCGCAGATATGCCGTCCCCGGAAAAATCTTCCGTTGCTTCAGCAGCAGGAGATTTTTGAATCAGAGCCGCCTGAATAATATCCGCCTCTTCCCGGCGGATCGCCTGAATCGAAGCCTCCGCTTCTGCTCCTCCGCCTGCTGTTTCAATATTAAGACGAACAAGACCGAACATCCGCTGAATGATACCGGCAGTGATATCTACCGATTGAACGCGCTGACTGCGGAGAAATCGTTCTTTTTTCACAAAAATGCCGTAATGGATTTGAAGCTCCTTCTCGATCAGACGGTAACGAAAAAAGATCCATTTCATGATGCTGCTCATGATGATAAACAGCACTAAAAGCAAAAAGATCCAGTTGACTGGAAGCGGCCCGGAAGCGTTACCGCCAGCAAAGAAAGTAATAATCAGCGGAAAAAGAAAATCCTTCAGCTGCCGGAAAAATACGGTGACAATGGCTGCCGGATGCATTCGTCTCCATTCATTCATCGTCATCATCCGTCCCCGCCAAAAAGGCGATCCGGTTGCGCAGCTCCGGCGCCGTCTCTTCTTTAAGCGCTGGAATCTCATGCATCCCGGCTGCGGTGGAAATCGTCACAGTGGAAAGCCCATACCGCTTGTATATCGGCCCCTGGGCTGTATCCACGTGCTGGACGCGCACCATGGGAATCAATACGTGTTTAGAAATAATCACACCGTACTGAAGCTCTACCTCTGTCTCATACACCTCGTAGCGCCAGCGCTGCCATTGCCATTTTGGGAGCACCCATGCATACCAGACAGAAAAAAAAACTAAAAATAGCAGGATCGCGCCGAGGGCCCACCGGACCCATTCGGACCATCCAAACCAGAAGGCAAGCACAAGTAAAGCAAAAGGGATGAAAGAAACAATGGCCATTTCAATCATCCCCTTGAAACGCCAGACCGTCAGCGCATCTTCAGATATGCGCTGCGACGGTGCCGGCCTTGTTACATTTTCTTCCTCGTAGATGCCGTCATTCATTCCTCATCCTCCACGTAAATAATCGTGACTCCTTCGTCCTGCAGCACCTTCAGCACTGCATCGTTCAGTGTTTCATCACGAAGAAGACCGAGAGAAGCGGCCAACTCAAGCTCTTTTAAATCGCCATTTTCAGCGTCCTCAATCAGCTCGAGCACTTCCTCCATATTTCGTTCTTCAAGCTGCTGTCGTACTTCTGCTTTCGTCATCGTTCAGGCTCCTTCCCTTCTCGTTTACGACCTGGGCTTTCGCTCCTGCTCCATTTTCTCACTCATCTGCTTCCAGATGGACCCTTTTGCTTCTTTCCCGCCTTCAATTCGTTTCAGTGCGAGCTTAATCTGCAGATCCACTTCAAACTCCGGATCTCCGTCGGCTTCCTTTAACGCCTCCACGGCCGAAGTGTCACCTACTTCATATAAAAACATTGCCGCACGCCAGCGCACCAGCTTGTTTTTGTCCTTCAGTGCTTCGATCATGTCCGGGATCCCCGCAGGATCCCCCAAATCAGAATACGTGTCTGCTGCTGTTCTTCGCACCGTGACCGATGGGTCCTGCATCGCTTTTTGAAGGTCCGGCAGCACCTGAGGATCTTCAAGCATCCCTAAATACACGACCGCCAGCCGGCGGATGGCCGGTTTTTCATCTGCAAGCCCTTTTTGTATAACCGGGAGGTCTTCCATGGAAGGATCCATCTGATCAAAGGCTGCATAGCGCTGTTTCCAGTCCGGCTCCTCCATCATATCCATTGTGACTTTTTTAAATTTCGGCTCTGTGTTTTCTGCTTCCGGAGTATTTGCGATCCGTACCAGGCGTTTCAGCCGCTCTTCCGGATAGGCAGCAGCAATTTCCTCTGCCATCTCACTGCCGATCTGTTCGAGATCCTGACCGTAACGAACCCCGTAATCCTCCCATTTGCGCTGCATCACGATGTTATCGTCTTCAAGCTGGGCTTCAAACGCTGCGGTCTGAAAACGTTCCGGCAGACCCTGACGTTTTTCTTCCTCACCGGACAATAGCTTTATCTGCATCGGTATGTTTTTAAAAATCTGTACCTGTGCCTGTACCTCCCCAAAAGCCTCCTGTGGCTCCTCCGGCTCTTCGGCCGGCTGCTCCACCTCTTCGCCGAACGCCTGGCGCACCTGGGGCAGCAGCTGCTCCCAGTCGGCTTTTGGATGACGCTCGAGGGCCATGAAGTCAGCGACGTGATAGACACCTTTAATGCCTTCGATCTCCAGCAGCTGCTGGATTGGCGCCGGTGCTTCTTCTTTATTTTCCGGTTTATAATTGCTGCTCGTTCCGGCGGGCAGCGATTCGTTAACATTCAGCTTCATCGTATGAGGACTCGGTGTTGGCTCAATGGATGTAATATGCATGATCAATCTCTCTCCTTTAAAATAACGTCCCAATTTGCACGTCTGATTATAGCACAGGAGAAGCCTCTCCTGCCAACCGGCTTGTGCATTTGCATTCCAAACCAGCCCGCTGTTCTGATACACTGTAATAAGATTGTTTCAAAAGCTCATGAGGAGGTTATTACGTTGCAAATTGCACTTCTTTCAGACGTACACGGTAATGCCCGTGCATTAAAAGCTGTTTTAAACGACCTGCACGCTTTATCGGTAGACCATATGTATATGCTCGGGGACCTTGCTTTCCGCGGTCCGGAACCAAAAAATTCGATTGAAACCGTTCAATCCCTGCCTGCAAAAGTATTGAAGGGCAACGCAGACGAATGGATTGTCCGCGGTGTCCGGGAAGGAGAAGTCCCCGAGAGCAAACGCTCGATCATGAATCAGGAGAGGGAGTGGGCCCTCGAACGGCTCTCCACAAATGATGTTAAATACTTAGAAGAGCTTCCCGAATCATTTCTCGATGAGTATGAAGGCTTTCGTTTGTTCGCCTTCCACGCAGTGCCAGGCAGCCTGTTTCCACCGGTTCCGGTCGACAGTGAGGCTTCCGTCTTTGAAGAATCGTTTTTTCAGAAGCAGGAAGCAGACATTTATGTGTATGGACATGTGCACACCCCCTCCATCCGAAAAATTGGGGATAAATGGGTAATCAACACGGGCAGTATCGGCCTTCCGTTTGATGGGGACCCGACACCATCGTACGTCCTTCTGACCATTGAAGATGGGGAGGTCATTCCGGAAATTCGCCGGGTGCCCTACGATACGGATGAAGTTTTAGCCCAGTTTGACGCCAATGATTATCCGAACAGCGACCAGGTAAAGCGTATTATTTCTTCTGGCCGTCCGCCAAAATAACGTTTATTCAATATATACAAAAAACCCGCCGTTCGCGGCGGGCCTTTTTATATGCTGTTCACCTTTTGCAGGCTTTGCATAATATCAATAAACGATGCTTTATCTCCGTACTGCGCCACAATCTCACCATGCTCATCAATAATAAACGTACTCGGCACGCCTTCACATTTATAGCGTCTGTACGTATCCACACCTTCGTCCTGAAGCACTGGAAAACGATAATTGTTGTTTTCCACGTACGTTTTAGGATCTTCTTCCCGCCGTTCGCGGCCGGTCACATTAATCGTCACAAACTGCAGCGGGCTGTCTTCATTCATTTGTTCATAAAACCGGTTCTTCTGCACCAGATCTGCAGAAGAGTCCGGACACCAGGATGCCCAGAACGTTAACAGCACTGGTTTTCCTTTCAGCTGCTCCAGCGACCATTCATCGCCGCTGGACATTTCTTTGAGTTGAAACTGAGGGGCCTGCATAGGAATCCTCCTTTTTATCGGTTAAATCTTTTTTCAGATACGAATGCAGCTGCTCAAGTAAATACGAGCCCGATTGCATTTTGTACAGCCGCTCTCTTTCCTCCCCGCTGTCAAATACGATTAAGCACGGCACACTCTGAATTTCGAGCTGCCGGGCCCGTACAGGGGCAGTATTGATATCCACTTCCAGAAATGAAGCGCCGGCGTACAATTTTTCTATTGGCGCAAGCATACGTTTTGCCAGCTGGCACGTGCCGCACGTAGGGGAGGTAAACAAAACCACCTGGCGTCCGTCCCGCGCTTCTATCTGCTCAAGCTGCTTGTTTGTTATTCGTTCCAATCTGTTTCACCCGCTTTATATCCAAGACCAAAACGACCGCATTTTTAAGATACAGCCGGCCGTTTCGGTCTTTTCTTTTTACTGACTGCGAAAAGCTTCGACAAGCGCCTGGTTGTACGCTGGAATATCCGGTGGACGCTGGCTTGACACGATATGGCCGTCTACGACGACCGGATCGTCCGACCAAATAGCCCCGGCGTTGGTCATATCATCCTTAATACCGGGAGTACTTGTGACGTGCACACCCTGCAGAATGCCTGCGGAGGAAAGCACCCATCCGGCATGGCAGATTTCACCGATGATTTTTTTATGCTCATCCATATGCCGGACGATGGCGAGCACTTCGCTGTAGCGGCGGAGTTTGTCCGGTGCCCATCCTCCAGGCACCAGCACCCCGTCATAGTCTGCCGGATTCACCTCGGCAAGTGCTGCCTCTGACACTGCCGGCACCCCGTGTTTTCCTGTATATGATTTGCCGTTTTCTTTACCGGTAAGCAGTACTTCAGCACCTTCTTCGCGCAGGCGCATGACCGGCACCCACAGCTCTAAATCTTCAAAATCATCTTCGACAAATGCAATAATTCTTTTTCCCTGCAGTGTCATCATGATTCCTCCTTTATCTTACTTTCAGCATTTATTCGGCAGGCTTTAATGTGACGCGGCGGCTGTCCGGCTTCACGTTCCACAGCTCCCCGGGCGACTCAAGCGGCTCCTGTACACAGCGCCGCTTCACCTCGATGGTAAAGGACTCCGTAAACGGAAACGGCTGCAGAGCTATCGTCTCTTCGTCTTCCCAACGGGCATGGATTGTTTCATGATCAAGAGACGCGAACGTCTGGCGGAAGCCGTCCCGGAACCATGGGACCTCCTCATCCTTAGAAGCCCCCGGCGTATTCATGCATATATAAAGGGAGAGATCGTCAAAAAACTGAAGCAGATGAAAATGTTCAGCTGCCATCAGAAAATTCCAATGGTAGCCGGTAATCAGCCGCTGCTGGCGGGCGATTTCCTCCTGCATAAATGCAATTTCCTCCGGTGCCTCGGATTCTTTGAAAAACGAGCCATAGTGGCTGCTGATCAAATACGCCTGGTACGGGTCCTCTTCTTCGAGGGCGTTAATGGTGTTGCGGTAGGCGCCGAGCTTCGGCGGGACCGGGTAATTTACAAAGGATACCGGCCAGCCGTTTTCATCAAGTACCGGCTCTTCATCAAGTGTTTTCCAGGCATCATCGTGGCGGGCCGTGGCCTGAAGCGCCGATGACCAGGACACCTGTTCTTTAAACGTCGTATGGTGCCAGTACTTCATGCACTCTCCGGAAAGAGCCGCATGCTCCTGCTGCATCATTACTTCCACCCAGCCGTTCCGGTTCTCGCTGATCATTGTATCCGCTCCCTTTCTGCCCGTGTATACCGTCTTAATTAGATGAGGAAATTAAACAGCGTTTCCTCTTTATTGATTTCTGTATATTTGATGCCGCGGTCTTTCATTCTCGTCAGAAGCTTATCGTAGTCCGACGGATAGGTGACCTCGATGCCGACAAGCGCCGGCCCGTTGGATTTATTGTTTTTCTTGTTGTATTCAAAACGGGTAATATCGTCGTCCGGGCCGAGTACATCATGAAGGAATTCCCGTAGTGCGCCGGCACGCTGCGGAAAATTCACAATGAAGTAATGCTGCAGTCCTTCATAGATCAATGATTTCTCCCTCATTTCTTCCATGCGGCCGATATCATTGTTTCCTCCGCTGACGATACAAACGACCGTTTTTCCTTTAATTTCTTCTTTATGAAAATCAAGAGCCGCAATTGACAGGGCACCCGCTGGTTCAGCCACAACGGCATTTTCATTGTACAGTTCCAGAATAGTTGTACATATCTTGCCCTCAGGTACGAGCGTGATGCTGTCAAGCAGATCCTTACAAACGTCATATGTGAGCTCCCCCACCCGCTTCACAGCAGCCCCGTCAACAAACTTGTCAATGTAGTCGAGAGAGACGACACCCTGATTTTCAATGGATGCTTTCATACCTGGAGCTCCGGCAGGCTCACAGCCGATAATCTTCGTTGCAGGGGAAATCGAGTTTACGTACGTGCCAACGCCGGATACGAGTCCGCCTCCACCGATGCAGGAAAATAAATAATCGATCGGCTCTTCAATATCATTCATAATTTCCATTCCGACAGTGCCCTGACCAGCGATCACTTTTTCGTTGTTAAACGGATGCACAAATTCCATGTCGTGTGCTTCGCCGTAAGCATTGGCTTCGTAATAGGCATCGTCAAACGTGTCGCCCGTAAGTACTACTTCCACGTATTCCTTTCCAAATAACTTCACCTGCGAAATTTTCTGGCGCGGAGTCGTGTTTGGCATAAAAATATGACCCTTCACCTTCAGCGCCTGGCAGGAGTAAGCCACGCCCTGAGCGTGGTTTCCAGCGCTTGCACATACCACTCCGTTTTCAAGCTTCTCCTTGGGAATGCTGCTCATCATATAGTACGCCCCGCGGATTTTAAATGAGCGCACCACCTGGAGGTCCTCCCGTTTTAAATAAATATTGGCCCCGTAACGTTCAGAAAGCACCTGGTTTTTCTGCAATGGGGTATGCGTGACCACGTCTTTCAGCGTTTGATTTGCGATGATAATGTCTTCAATGTGTATATTCCCCATACAAGCAACGTTCCTTTCTACTTAGCGTGCGTCCACTTCAACTGTGAATGCCCGGTTAACATGATTAGTGTAAATGCTCGAAAGCGGCGGAGAATGTCTCCGCCGCCTTTTGATCCCGTTCAAACCCCTACTATTATAACATGAATATGCACACTGAAAAGCCGTCCGTTTTCCTGCTTTATGCGAAGGGTACATAAATGTTAATACCGGCAGTTCTTTACCCGCCCCAATCTTTGGTATAATGTTAATAGTACACTTTTTCACAAAACATAAAGGGGGATTTTTCATGAACGACATGCTGAAAAAAGGATTTTTTCTGGGACTTGGAGCCGCTTCATATGGGCGGGAAAAGGTACAGACATATCTCGATGACCTCGTAACCAAGGGAAAGATCACACCCAGGGAAGCTGACGAGTGGAAAGAGGAAATGATTCAACGGGGTTCGGCTCAAAGCGACTCCTGGAACAGCCAGGCGAAAAACTCCTTCGAAAATCGGATGGAAAGCATGGGCATCGCCACCAAGCGTGATATTGACCGTCTCGAACAAAAGCTCGATGCCATTGAAAAGGCGATGCACAAACCAGAGGACGAATAACCGCCAATTTTAATTAAAGGAAGGAACGCTTCATGGCTATAACAAAAAGTATCCGGCACGCAAATCGATACAGAAAGATTGCTACTACGCTTGCGAAACACGGCTTCGGATATATTTTGCAGGAAGTGGGACTTTTTCATATTCTTTCTCTTCCCAAGCGCATCATGTCGGATCCCAATGACTGGAACACGCAGTCGATCGGGGTCCGTCTTCGGCTTGTTGTGGAGGAGCTTGGCCCTGCGTTCATCAAACTCGGCCAGCTTGTAAGCACCCGCAGGGATATTTTCCCTCCGTCCATTGTGGATGAACTTGCAAAGCTGCAGGATCACGTTCCCCCGTTTCCATACGAAACGGCCAAATCGGTGATCGAGCATGACCTTCATGAACCCCTTGGCAATATTTATTCCTATTTTGATGAAACTCCCATCGCCGCGGCTTCCATCGGCCAGGTACATAAAGCGGTTCTCCATGACGGCCGGGATGTTGTTGTAAAGATCAGCCGGCCGCATATTAAAGAAATTATCGAACAGGACATCGATATTCTGCGGGATCTGGCCCGGCTTCTCACCCAGCGGTTTCAATGGGCCCGGTTCTATCAGCTTCAGGATGTTGTAGAGGAGTATGTATCTGCTATACGGGATGAATTTGATTACTTTACTGAAGCCCGAAATGTGGAAAAAATGTCCCGGACCCTTCAGCATTTTGATTCTGTCCAGGTGCCTGAAGTGTATGAAGCCTGGTCGTCACGCCGCGTTCTGACCATTGAATATATCGATGGCTATAAGCTTTCCGAGCTTAATTACTCCACTGCCGAGTTTGATAAAAAGAAGCTTGCTCACCATCTGGTGGATTCCTTTTTACACCAGGTGCTTCGCACCGGCTTCTTTCACAGCGACCCTCATCCCGGGAATCTGCTTTTTAAAGAGGGAAACGTGGTCGCCTACATTGACTTCGGCCAGGTCGGCCGCTTGAGCAAAAGCATGCGCAGGCAGTTCATTAACTATGTTATCGCCATGACAAGGCGAAACACCCGGGACGTAGCGGCAGCTATCTATGAAATGGCCGATTTTCCGGAAGATATGGATACAGAAATTTTTGAAGAAGATGTGGAATACCTTCTGTCCAAATATTACGACACGCCGTTTAAAGATATTGAAATCGGTGCAGCCATCAATGATGTATTTTCCACCTCCCACCGGTACGGCATCAGCATCCATAAAGAGTTTACGATGCTTGCTAAAGCCATTATTACCATTGAATCCATTGCCACCGATCTCGACCCGGACTTAAGCATCGTCGAAATTGCCGAGCCCTACGGCAGGATGCTCGTTAAAGAACGCCTGAACCCGCGCGACCGGATCGAGGACGTTTTCCGCGAAGGTAAAGAACAGTTTGGCTACCTGCGTGAGCTGCCGAAGGAGATTCGTTCCGCCCTGAAAAAAATCAATGATGATGAACTGGGCGTCGATATACGCATGCCCCGCATTAATATTTTAATGAACAAGCTTGACCGTATTGGCAACCGCCTAAGCTTCAGTGTCATACTTCTCGCCTTCAGCATCGTAATGGTCGGCTTGATTGTCGGATCCACATTCGGGGATACCAATTCGATTCTCGTCCGGCTCCCTGTCATTGAAATCAGCTTTATTGTGGCGTTCTTTCTCTTCATCTGGCTCCTGTATGCGATTTTCCGCTCCGGACGGTTTTGACCGCCTATACAAAGCAAAGCTGCCGGCAGAAGCCGGCAGCTTTTGTATATCCTTTTACAGCCTGTTTGGCTCTTTTTCGATCGGAAGGTCCGGATAGGAAATCCAGTCGCTCCAGCTTCCGTTATAAAGTCGCACCTGCTCAATTCCGGCTTCTCTCATGCCGAGCACATTGACACAGGCCGTAATACCGGATCCGCAGTAAGAAATAACTTCATCAAAACCCTCGAGCTCCTGAAAATGGTCACGCAGTTCACTCTGCGATTTCCATGTGCCGTCTTCGCGGAGCACATCCTTCCAGAAATAATGATAGGCACCAGGGATATGGCCGGAAACAGCGTCCACTTCCTCATTTTCCCCAGCGTAGCGCTCGTAGCTTCTTGCATCCACCAGCGCTGCATGTTCATTACGCAGCTGCTGCTTTACTTCTTCCAGGTGAACCAGCTGATTCGGCTCGCGGTCGATGATCATCTGCTTCATGAGCGGGGTCGGAATCTCCTCTGTTGTCGGAAATCCTTCCTCCACCCAATGGGAATAAGAACGGTCGAGGACGTATGTATTCGTATGACCCGCATACTGCATCAGCCACCAAAAGCGGGCAGCACCCATACCTCCCTGATCGTCATAAGCTACGACGGTCGTCTGCATGTCTATGCCCCGTTCCGAGAGAACCTGAGCGAAAAAGTCCATATCCGGCAGCGGATGACGTCCCCCGTGGGTCCCGGCCTGGGCGGATAAATGCTTTTCCACATCGATAAAGACAGCACCTGGAATATGATCCTTAACATACGCTTTATGCCCAGCTGCTGCGTCTTTTAGTTCAAACCGGCAGTCCACCACCCGGACATGTTCATCGCGGCGGTGGTCATTCAGCCATTCAGAAGAAATTAGAAAGCTCAACTTACTCTCCCCTTTCTAGGATTCCTGTGTTAACTGTGTTTGAATGCTATTTAGAATAAACTCCACGGCCTGCAGCGTTTCCTTGAATTGTTTTTCTTTCGTTGTCCGCTGGTAAGCCTGAAGAGAGGCATTCATGATGTTATCATATGTGTCTTCCATCTGGGATTCGTGCAGGTACGGGTAGCTTGTTGTCTGCACCCAGGCAGAAGCTTCCTCTTTCCATACATCTGCTTCCCCTTTTACCTTGTCGACAAACGGTTTCACTTCCTCATAAAAATCCGGGCGGTCGTCCCGCTCCTGTACTTCATAAAAAATCTGCTCTGCTTCATCCATGCGCCGTTTCATCTGGTCACAGCTTTCGAAAAGCCCGGGCATCGAAAAACCCCCTCTGATACAAAGAACGCTTCCCTTTAAAGGAAAGCGAATATTTTTAGGATGTGCTTTCTTCCTGATCCTGCTGGTTGCTTACCCGCTGGGCTACTGTTTCCGGCTGAATGGCCGACAGAAGCACGTGATCACTGTCCGACAGGATGATGCTTCTTGTTTTCCGTCCATTAGTCACGTCGATGAGCATCTTTCTTTCACGTGCCTCCTGGATCAAACGTTTTGTCGGGGCAGAATCAGAGCTCACAATTGAAATTACCCGTTCTGCCATCACCATATTGCCAAAACCAATATTAATCGGTGTATCGCTCATGCTATCCCCTTCCTTTCTCGTTCTTTTCTATCCTAACACGAATAACCGAGGCTTTGTCTATCATTCTAAGCACGGCGTACGTAATATCCGGCTGAAATTGTGGTAAAATAGCAGCAGGCAGTAAATTCTAGCAAAGGAAGATTCTCATGGCTTACCGCTACCCAAACGGAAAAGTATACCGTCCGAAAAAAAATGCTTCCTCCCGTCAGGGCCCGCCGGCGGAAAAAAGCTTCGCCAACCGCGGCATGACGCTTGAAGAAGACATTAATGAGTCCAATGAATATTATATCGCACGCGACATCGGCATCATACATAAAAAACCGACACCTGTTCAGATAGTCGATGTTCATTATCCGAAACGGAGCGCCGCGCGCATCACCGAAGCATATTTTAAACAGGCCTCCACCACAGACTATAACGGTGTATTTGCCGGCCGCTACATTGATTTTGAAGCAAAGGAAACGCGCAACAAAACAGCCTTTCCCCTGCAGAACTTTCATGACCACCAGGCAGATCATATGCACAAGGTCCAAAAGCAGGACGGCATCGCATTTGTGCTTCTTCGTTTTGCCGCACACGGGGAGACCTATTTATATGACGCTTCCCGGTTTCTTCACTGGTATTACGGACAGACAAAACGAAAATCCATTCCCTATCAGGAAATCCAGACGCACGGTCATTCAATTCCGCTCGGTCTTCACCCGAGACTGGACTACTTAAAAACCGTGAAGGACGTTTATTTTCATTGAATACGCCTGTAACAAAACAAAAAATTGAACGTCTAATGCCTGGGCACACAGAACCAGATGCTATGCACAACGAAAGGACGAACGTCAATGAGTGACAATTACCGGTCCCGCCAGGAAAAGCGCACGGCCGACCAGAAAAACCCTAAAAAGAAGCAGAAGAAAAACCGCAAACGACCGCTTTGGCAGACGTTCATTATATGGGCCCTTTCGCTCATGCTTGTCTTCATGACTGCCGGTGTCATCATTGTCGCCTATATGATCAATCAGGCCCCTGAATTAGATGCGGAAGCGATAGTATTATCAGAAGCGGCTACTGTATATGACCAGAACGACGAAGAGATTGCCCAGCTGCAAAACAGCAGTAACCGGGAACTAGCCGATATAGAAGAAATGCCTGACTATGCGAAGGAAGCATTTATAGCTGTGGAGGACGAACGTTTTTACAGCCACTTCGGCATCGACGTTCAGCGGATTTTTGGCGCGTTATGGGCAAACGTGACTGACGGCTTCGGATCCCAGGGGGCAAGCACAATTACCCAGCAGGTTGTGAAAAATGCGTTTCTTTCCCCTGATAAAAACATATCGCGTAAAGTCCAGGAACAGTATTTGGCCATTAAGCTTGAACAGCAGTACAGTAAGGATGAAATTCTTGAAATGTACGTTAACCTGATCTATTTCAATCAGGGTGCCTATGGCATCACCCAGGCCGGACAAACCTATTTTGGAAAAGAGGATCCAGGCGAGCTCACGATCGCAGACGCTGCTCTGCTCGCGGCCATCCCGCGCCGGCCTTCGTATTATGACCCGGTTCAAAATCCGGAAAACGCCGAGGATCGCAGAAATCAGATTATTTCCATGATGAATGAACAAGGATATATTACGGATGAAGAAGCCGAAGAGGCTTCCAGCACTCCGGTGGATGAGCAGCTTAACTACCAGCCGCCGGAAAACGAAGTTGCCTATGATTCATTCATGTCATACGTGCAAAACGAGCTCGAAGACTTTGACGGCATTGAGGCCTCAGACATATATACAGCCGGGCTGAAGGTCTACACGACGCTTGACACCGAAGCTCAGGACCAGGCGGAGGAACTCATTCAAAGTTCAGATGCGCTCGACAGCTTTCCAGACAATGAACAGTTTCAGATCGGTTTTACACTGCTTGATACCCAGACCGGAGCAGTGAAAGCCATTGTCGGCAACCGCCAGAGCCCTGATACGGCAATGAGCTATAATTTCGCTACCGATCCTAATCAGCCTGGGTCGACCATTAAGCCCGTCCTGGATTACGGGCCGGCCATTGAAAACATGCAGTGGTCCACGTACCATCAGATCGAAGATGAAGAATACCAGTACCCGGACACAGACACCGATGTGCGAAACTATACCCGGAACTACCGGGGCAGCGTCAGCATGCGTGAAGCGCTGACGGATTCCCTGAACGTCCCTGCAGTAAAAACGCTTGAGGAAGTCGGCCTTGGTAATGCCAGATCGTTTGCAAACGGTCTTGGCCTTGGCCTTGAGGACGTCTACTATGGTTCAGCTCTCGGCGGGCTTGAGCAGGGGGTTTCCTCTGAGCAGATGGCCGGGGCCTACGCCGCTTTCGGAAACGAAGGGGTTTATAACGATCCTCACTCCATCCGGCGGATTGAGTTCCCGGACGGACGAACGATTGACTTTGAACCAGAGCAGGAGCAGGCAATGGAAGACTATACGGCCTATATGATCACGGATATGCTTAAAGACGTCGTCTCCGATGGTACCGGCACCGGTGCCCAGATTGACGGCCTTCCGCTCGCCGGCAAAACCGGAACCACCAATTTCACCGAGGACGAAATGAGTACGCTGAATATTCCCGACGGAGGCGTTCCGGATGTATGGTTCAACGGCTACACTACGAACTACACGGCTTCGGTCTGGGCCGGCTTCGAAACCCGGTCGGAAAATAATTATCTTGTAGACGGGCAGACTGATGCTGCCAAGGATGTTTTCCGCCAAATCATGCAGCAGGTCAGCAGCGGCATCGACACTCCCGACTTTGAACAGCCGGAGTCTGTAGTATCAGTGCGGCTCAATGAAGAGACTGGGGAGCGCGCTACGTCAAACACCTCTGACGCTGACACCATTACTGAACTGTTTGTAGAAGGCGAGGTGGACGCCCAGGTCGCTGAACCATCCTCTGATAACGGCTCGGATAACAGCGGGGATTCAGAAAGCGGCGAGCCTGCCGGTGACAGCGGTTCTGAGGAAACAAACGACTCTCAGAATGAGCCTGAACCTGCAGAGGAGCCTGCGGAAGAAACTGGGGAAAATGAAGAAAATACAGAAGATACACCGGAAGAGACTACAGAGCCAGACCAGGAAGAAAATGGCGAAACTGAACAGTCTCCGGCAGATGAAGATTCAGGTGCCTCCGAAGAAGGCCGCGAAGAAGAAACAGACACGAGCGGTGAGGAGCCTGCAGAATCCGAGCCGGACTCCGGCGGCGAAAGCGACACCGGTGAAAATACCGAAGACGAAAGCTCTGGGGACACAGAGCCGGAAACAGATACCTCTGGTGAAGAAGAGCCTGCTGAAACCGAAGACAGCCCTTCTGAACCCGAACAGGAATCAGGAACTAACGAATAACAAAAACCGCACTGCCCCAAAAGGCGTGCGGTTTTTGCTATACCTGAACATGGTCTTCTTTTCTCGTTAACGGAGCAAGCTTCTCCCATTCTGTCTGCAATACGGAATAATAGCTCTGGTCATACCACGTAGACAGTCGATCGAATTCCTTGTCGAGCGCCTGCTTGTGTTCGGCATAAATATAATCAGACGCTGCTTTAACACCGTTCTCTATTTTTTCTTCAAGCTCCTGCGCCACTTCTTTCGTTACTTCCGCAGCAGCACTCTGGACATTTTCCCCGTACGCCTCTTTCAGGGTTTTTATTTCCTGATGCACAAAGAAGTCCTTTGCCGAACGGAAGTACGTTTCATATGCCTTCGCATCCACCTCAAGCTCAAGCGTCTTTTCCGGCTTTGGGATAAAAGAACGGCTGGCGTCAGGAATCTGAAACATCGGGAAATCCGCCTGAACCTCCCTGTACTGTTCTTCGGTCTCCTGCTTCAGCTGCCGTTTCATTAATTCCTCCAGACGGATGAACGCCGTTTCTCTCTCCTGCCCTGCCTGCACCAGTATCTCTTCTTTAATTTCCATCAGTCTTCCGGACAGCTGCCTGCGCTGTTCTTTTCGTGAGGATCCGTCTATAGTGACTGGGTTCACCACTTTATTAAAGTAATCCTGATAGAATAAATACAAGCGCTTGCGCACGTGAATCAGCCGTTCTTCGGTGTCTGAAGCGAGTTCTTTTCGCAGCCGCTCCATATGAAAATGTTCCGGCACTTCTTTATACTGGCCGAGCTTTTGCTTCAGCCGTTCTGCTTCTGCAGCCACGCTTTTTGCATCGTGCTTCTGCACCTGCAGCGCCCGCCCAAGCTGTTCTTTTAAATTAAGCGCCTGTTCGATGACATACTGCTGCTGCACGACAAGAAGCTCCTGCCAGATTTGTCCGGATAAATAGTTTTCAAAGGCTGAAAACATTTCGTCTTCCCTGCCCTGCTGCTTTTCCTCCAGCCCGCGCTGGCTTGAAACAGGAAGCAGAAACGGCTCCTCAAACCCATTCTGCCGCAGCTGACCGCGCACATGGTTGACAACCTGACGGCGCTCGTTCTCGTCCCTTGCCAGATCTGCGGCATTGATCAGAAAGTACAGCTTATTTTGTTCAAATTCTTCATTTGCCCGGGAGAGCTGCTGGATGAATCTTTCATCGGCATCCGAGAACGCATGATTAAAGTACGTGACGTAAAAAATGGCGTCCGACTGACGCAGGTGATCAAATGCGACATTGGTGTGGCGTCCGTGGATCGAATTCACCCCCGGCGTATCGGTCAACACCAGGCCCCGATCCGTCCAGTAACTCCCGTAATAAAGCGTCACCTGTTTGACAAGACACGCCTTCTGCTCATCCGCCACCCAGGACCCCCAGTCCTCCATCCCAATCGTGCGGGTCTCCCCGAGTGTGGAGCGGTGTTTTTTGATGCTTTCCTGCAGCGTGAACATGTACTGGCTGTAGGTTTCCATCCGTGCATCCCGGGTGCGGTTCGGCTTTCTCCATTTTTGGATGGAGGCAAGCGTGTACACTTCCCCGAGCTCCTTTGATACGGCCTGAATTTCTTCGTCAAGAAAAGCCTCATCCTTCAGCTGCAGAATAACCGTACCGTGTGTGTAGTCTTTTTCCGGGGCCCGCACAATATTTACGGCCGCTGTGGTCGGATGCGGCGAAACAGGAAGTGCCGGAGCACCGAGAAGCGCATTGATAAAGCTAGACTTCCCGGCACTGAAAGCACCAAAGACTGAAACGTGAAGCTCCTGGTTCTGCAGATTTTCACATAAACGCTGCAGATGCTTCTTTTCCTCTTCGATTAACGGAGATTCGGAAGAATCGGCGGCAAAGGCCTCCACCATCTGGATTTCTTCGCTGTACGAAGGAAGCTCCTTTTGTCCGGGAGAAGCACTCTCCTGCTCTTCCACCGCTTCATCCTCCCGGGAAATGGAGATCTCCGGAACATCGGACGGGGCCTCTTCGCTCATCATCTGCCGGATTTCCTGCTCCCATTCCCGCCGGGCGGATACGCTTTCCATCTGGCGCTCCACCTGGGCGATTTCCTGCTCCAGCCGTTTTTTTTCCTCTTTCCATCCATGCTGAAGTTCATTTAATTTCGTTTGCTCTGCTTCTGTTAAAGCCGGGCCCGCGGCGGAGGTAAGCACACGCTCTTTTTCTTCAAGCAGCGGCTCCGCCTGGTCCTTGAACCGCCTGGTAATTACGCCGGCCAGCTGGTCGGTTACTTGAAACACATACTGCCTGCCGGTTTCACCTTCTGGAATAAAGGGCTCCAGGTCCGCGTGTTCAAGCTGTACATCAATATTTTGCACCTGGTCAGCATAATCGGCACTGTGGGAGGAAACGTCCTGCTTTTCCGGCTGCAACAGTTCACGCACATGGAACGTCAAAGACGCTTTAATATTTTCATTTATATCTGAAAGCAGGGCCTCCGCCCGTTCCTTGCGGGCTTCTTCCGTTTTTCGTTTTTTATTAAACAGGGAGCCTGCTTTGAACCCCGGCTGCCAGCTTTCAAGCCAGTCCCTGGCTTTATCCACAGTGGAGGCTGGAAACAAATGAGCCTGATCCAGCGTTCGCTTCCATTCCCTGAACCAGCTGCTCCATCTTTCGTCACTGTCCGGCTGATCGTTATCATCCATCAGCTGTGCAGGTAAGCCGGCATGCTCCGCCCGCTCCTGCCAGTCTTCGAGGGCTGTCTGCTGTTCCTCCCGCAGCCTGTCACGGATTCGTGACAAAACGGTCTGGCGCATCCGTTCCTCACTTCTTTCCAGCAGCTCGCTTCCGTGGTACAGAAGGCCGCGTACATGAGAGGAGAATGTTTTCAGTTCATTGTCCGGGTGCTGCTCATCGCGCATGGAAATATAATATGTGGCAAGCACATGCACCTGATTTCGTTCAAGCGTCGCAGCAATCTGGTTGCGGTAGGACCGCATCGTGATTTCTTCTTCCCGGTGCTTGTCCATCTGATTGATAACAAAAATAATCGGTTTGCCCTCCGCTGTCAGCTGCTGTAAAAACCGGATGTTTGTTTCCGACTGGGCATGATTGTAATCCGTCACGTAAATAACAGCATCGGTCGACAGCAGTCTCTCCATTGTTACTGCCTGATGCAGCGGATCTGTCGAGTCCACCCCCGGCGTGTCCACCATCCGGCTGTAAGATCCTAAAAATGGCAGCGGGGCCTGCATACGGATCGATCTGATATCCGCTCCGTCCCTGCCCCACTTCTGCACTTGTCCCCACGGGATATCGGATTCCCAGGCTTTTGTCTGGCCTTCGCCCGTTTCAACCTCGAGCCCAAGCTCCCCGTTTTCAATCGATATAATATTGGCGCTTGTTGGAATCGGACTCGCGGGCAGCAGCTCGTTTTGAAGCAGGCCATTTAATACGGTCGACTTTCCGGCTGAAAAATGCCCGCAAAAAGCAACTTCAAAATAAGGATGCTCAATTTTTTTTTGCACGTCTTCAAGCATCGCGGTTTCTGCCGGATCCAAATGCATGTCTGTCTGCAGCCATTGTTGTTCCCAACCGCTCGTATATGCCATATTTTACTCCTTTATCATTCGTGATTTCGGGAGCGCTTTGCCAGCGCTTCTTTTTTCTTCACTTCTGTGTACAGCTCCTTCAGCTGAAGGTAGGAATGAAAATAATTCGGATACTCAAGCAGAAAGCCGAGACGCTCCTCTACGTTGATCGGCTTATGTGCAAGCTTCCTGCTTTCTGCGATCAATTCCTCCGGCTCTGCCGAAGGCACCGGCCGTTCGTTCATCCAAAACAGCGTGCACAGCCAGTGGGCGAGCCCGAGTCTCATGTATGGAGCTGCCTTTTCCTTGTCTCGTTCGTCCCAGCATTCATCCAAAAAAGGCAGATGCTCTTCCCACCACTGCATAAATCCTTTAATGTGCTGATTAATGTTTTCCTGCCACGGAGGTGTACCGGCGATGCCGTTGTCATAGGCGATCTCATACCAGAACGGGTGGCTCAGAGCCGCCGTCTGCCGGTCTGTTTTTTCATCTACTTCGATCTGCGTTACAGTATAAAAAATTTCGTGCTGAAATGACGCTGGAATTTGTATGTTTACCATGCTGCACCTTCTTTCCGCATCCGTTTTTGCCCTTCCCTGCAGTAGTCAAGCACTGGACAGGACGGACACTGGGGGGCCTGGGACTTGCAGTGGTAGCGGCCGAAAAAAATAAGCTGGTGATGCATCTGGGACCATTTTTCTTTTGGCAGCCGCTTCATCAGCGTCTGCTCCACCTGGGTGACGTTGTCTTTCCATCTGCATATGCCCAGACGCTTGGACACCCGCTCAACATGCGTATCCACCGCAATGGCCGGTACCCCGAATGCTACCGACGCTACCACATTCGCCGTTTTTCTGCCGACGCCCGCAAGCTCGACCAACTCTTCCTGTGTTTCCGGCACGCGCCCGTCATGGCGTTCGAGCAGAGACGCCGAAAGCTTTTTTAAATTTTTCGCTTTATTGCGGTAAAGTCCAATCGAACGAATAGCCTGTTCAATATCCTCAAGCGGTGCCTCAGCGAAGTCCTCCGGGGAGCTGTACTGTTCAAACAATCCAGGGGTCACTTTATTCACCAGTGCATCGGTTGCCTGGGCGGAAAGCACGACTGCCACCAGCAGCTCAAAGGGATTGCGGTGATTCAGTTCACATTCCGCTTCCGGAAACATGTGCTCGATCCGTTCAATCACAACTTGTAAATCTTTATTCGTTAATGCCATTTTTTTCTCCTCTACTCTTCATCCAGCCAGTTAATATTGGGGTATTCCGGCAGTTTTTCCGACTGGGCCGCCTGCGTGCGCCGTCCGCCTTTTTGTTTAAACTGTTCGGTCTGGGCCTTAGCATCTTCTTTGTTCTGAATGCCTTTGCGCTTCCATTCGTGCAGCATCCGGTCCATGTAGCGAAGACTGAATTTCTGATTCATGACCGCTTCTTTCAGCGCAATCTGGATCATATCCGGCGAGTAATGATCCTGGTCGAGCCAGACGTTAATCGTTTCCCACTCCATTGGGGAAAGCGGGCGGGAAAACTCCTGCTCAATGTTTTGAAACAGATGCTGCTCTTCAATCTGATCCCCTTCCCCGGACGGGACCTCCGCTGTAAGAGCCTGGCGGAAAAAAGGATAGAGGGAGTATGATTCCTGCCGGATTTGGTCGCGTTCAAATTCATCAATCTGCAGCAGATTGCGTTTAATCATCGACCGCAGGCAGCCTGCACATTCATTTTCATCCATACTCATTTTTTCAGCCAGTTCTTTCGGTGTTGGAAGCGGCACATTGTTCTGGCCGAAACGGTATATATGCAAAAGCATCATTGCTTCTGTCTCATTCAGCCCAACCTGCTGGTATTTGTCCAGAATAATTACTGGAATGGAAAGGTGCCCGTGCATGAGTGCTTCTATTTCTTTATCTTTGTTCATCTGTTTGTCCTCCTTCTCACCCGGCCGGCTGTCGGCAAAGTGCATAAAGGAAAACCCCCGGGACGGGGGCTTTTTCTCTTATGGATACAGCCTGTTTAACAAACGCGGAAACGGTATCGTTTCCCGGACGTGTTCGGTGCCGGCAATCCAGCCGACCGTCCGTTCCAGACCGAGACCGAATCCGGAGTGCGGCACGGTGCCGTATTTTCTTAAGTCCAGATACCAGCCGTAGGCTTCTTCCGATAAGTTGTGTTCTTCGTACCGCTGCTTCATAAGCTGCGGATCATCGATGCGCTGACTGCCGCCGATAATCTCCCCGTAGCCTTCCGGAGCAATAAGGTCGGCACAGAGCGCAGTTTCCGGATAGTCCGGATCAGGCTTCATGTAAAAAGCTTTGATTTCGAGCGGGTAATTAGTAATAAACACCGGCTTTTGAAACTGCTCCGCGATATATGTTTCGTGCGGAGCCCCAAAATCCTCGCCCCAGCTCACTTCGTAGCCAGCCTCCTGCAGCATCTCCACCGCTTTGTCGTACGTGATGCGCGGAAACGGCGCCTGGATGGCTTCGAGCTTGGAGGTGTCGCGCTCCAGCGTCGTAAGCTCCTGGCGGCAGTTGGCAAGCACCGCCTGCACGACATGGGAGACATACTGCTCCTGAATTTCGAGACTTTCATTATGATCGCAGAAAGCCATCTCCGGCTCAATCATCCAAAATTCAATCAAGTGCCGGCGGGTTTTTGATTTTTCCGCCCGAAATGTCGGTCCGAACGAAAACACGCGCTGAAAAGCGAGGGCCGCTGCTTCCATATACAATTGACCGGACTGGGACAGGTACGCATCTTCATCAAAGTATTTCGTATGAAAAAGCGATGTCGTCCCCTCCGCCGAGCTTCCGGTCAGAATCGGCGGATCCACCTTAATAAACTGATTCTCCCGGAAAAAAGCGTAGGTTGCCTGAATGATTTCATCGCGTATACGCAAAAGTGCGTGCTGCTTACGCGAACGCATCCACAGATGACGGTTGTCCATTAAAAATTCTGTGCCGTGCTCTTTCGGGGTGATCGGGTAAGGCTCCGCTTCCTGGATAATTTCAAATCCGGTCACCTGAAGCTCCACCCCGGTCGGCGAACGGTCGTCTTCTTTTACTGTCCCGTCCACATACAGCGAGCTTTCCTGGGGAAGGTTCTTCGCCTGGGCGAACAGCTCTTCGCCGACATCATTTTTCACAATGACCCCCTGCACAAAGCCAGTGCCATCCCGCAGCTGTAAAAAGGCAATTTTGCCGCTCGAGCGCTTATTGGCCAGCCATGCACCAAATCTTACTTCCTGGCCGATATATTGATTCAAACGTTCAATAGTTGCTTTCACGATAGTCCCTCCGGTTCGTCCTGTTTATACTTATTGAATTATTTTTCTACGAAACGGCGGATTCTCGCCACCGCTTCTTCAAGCTGCTCCAGGGAAGTAGCGTAGGAAAGGCGCACGTTTTGCGGAGAACCGAAGCCGCTGCCTGGAACCACTGCTACGTTTTCTTCCTCGAGCAGCGCCTTTACCCATTCGTCAACATCTTTATACGAAGCAGCTGCCTCCTCAACGTTTGGGAACAGATAAAAAGCGCCTTCCGGCTTCACGCAGGTGATTCCCGGAATCGAAACAAGCTTGTCGTAAATGGTGTTCAGCCGTTCGCTGAATGCCTGGCGCATCGTCTCAACAGCACCGTCATCCTTCGTATAGGCAGCGATAGCTCCGTACTGGGCGTTCGTCGTCGGGTTGGATGTTGAATGGCTCGCAAGGCTAGTCATTGCCTTTACAATAGCACGGTTGCCGGCTGCGTAGCCTATTCTCCACCCGGTCATCGAATGGGATTTGGAAACGCCGTTGACGATGATGGTCTGTTCCTTTAGCTCCGGGGAAAGCTCTGCTATGGAAGTGTGCTGCTTGTCCCCGTAAATCAGTTTTTCATAAATCTCATCGGAAACAATCAGCAGCCCTTCCGCTTTCGCGGCTTCGCCTAGCGCCCGCAGCTCCTCCCGGCTGTACATGGTGCCGGTTGGGTTACTCGGAGAATTAATGATGACGGCCTTCGTTTTTTTCGTTACAGCCCCGCGCAGCTGCTCTGGAAGAATTTTAAACTGGTTTTCTTCCTTACCGTCCACAAATACCGGGCGCCCGCCAGCAAGCTTGACCTGTTCCGGATAGCTGACCCAGTAAGGCGTCGGGATAATCACTTCATCGCCTGGATCAAGGATGGTTTGAAACAGCGTGAACAAAATGTGCTTGGCACCGGTGCCGACGATGATTTCGTCGCGGATATAATCAAGGCCCTGATCCTGCTTAAACTTTTGAATGACTGCATCCTTCAGTTCCGGAAGGCCGCCGGAAGGAGTATATTTCGTTTTCCCTTCCTGCATGGAACGTACGGCTGCATCAATGACGTACTGCGGAGTATTAAAATCCGGTTCGCCGGCGCCGAGGCCGATCACGTCCTGGCCGGCTGCCTTTAGTTCATTGGCTTTGGCAGTGATCGCCAGGGTTGTTGAAGGGGTAATTTCTTTCACTCGTTGGGACAATTCCATACTCTTTCCTCCTCAATAGTTTCCGTTCTCAATCTATCCATAGTTAGTGTAAAGAAAAGCGAAAAGGAGTTCAAGCGTGGTATCCGCCGCTTAACCGCGCTCCAGGCTGAAGCTTTTCACAAATTCTCCCGTTTCCATATCAATGTACACATAATGCTGCTGGTTTTCTGTCCGGTATTTTCCTTCATAAACCGGACGCCCGTCTTCGTAGCCTGGTGTCACTGTCCGCACGGCGTCAATTCCCTCTATTTCCACTATTCGCTCTTCAGCCTCCTGGATACTCAGTGTTTCAGCAGCCGCCAGGCGTTCGAGCATTTCCCCGTTGTGGAAAAACAGCCAGTCCCTGCTGCCGTCGTTGGTTTCGACGCGTGCTGTTTTCACCGGCTGTTTGCCGTTATATATAAACGTGTTCTGTACTTCGGCGACATTATTTTCTTCAAGGGCCAGTGCCTCTGCCCGCTCCCTGTCGTCAGCAAGCGGAGCACGGGCCTGAAAATAGCCGGCCACAAGCACCAGAACGACTAGAAAGACAATTGAAAAAGCCGCGAGCGTTATCCAGTTTTTCACGACATATCCCCCTATGTGCGGTAAATGGTAAACACCATCTGTTCTTCGTTTTCCTTATCAAGAGAAAGGCCGAACATTAACTCCTCCTGCTTTAACGTCCGATTCAGTGTATCAACAATTTTGTACAGATCGGACGACGCTTCGATTTTGACCGACGCGACAACTTCAAGCTGTTCATTTCCCATCGTTTCACCTCACCCGGCGTATTATAAGTACGCTTCATTTAATTTGCGGTAATGGCGGTTGGCCTCGGCGGTAATTTTTTCTTCATCGAGTGTCAGAAGTTCGCCGTCTTTCATCAGCTGTCTGCCGTTCACAAAGCTGTCTGTTACATCCCGACCGGAAGCAGCGTACACCAGATGCGATAAAATATTATCGTATGGCTGAAGCGCGAATGACTCGCTGTTAAGCAGAATAAAGTCCGCTGCGGCTCCTGCTTCCAGTTTGCCGCTGTCGCCAAAGCCCATCGAGGCTGCCCCGTTTTCTGTTGCCATTTTCCAGACCGCTTCCGTTTCAATCGAACTCGGGTCCTGGAAGGCGACCTTCTGCATCAGGGCTCCCAAACGGAGCTCCTCAAACATATCGAGATTGTTATTAGACACGGCACTGTCGGTTCCGATCGTAATCCGGAGACCGCGCTTTTGCATTTCGGGAATGCGTGCAATACCCGAGCCGAGCTTGGCGTTGCTCATCGGATTGTAGGAAATCGTCACTTCCGGTACATTCATGTCGTCCAGGTCTTCATCTGTCGCATGCACGACATGTGTAAGCATTGCCGGGCGTGTATAAAACCCGATTTCTTTTAGCTTTTTGGCCGGCGTCATGCCGTAGTCACGCTGATAATCCGCTACCTCTCTGGCCGTTTCCTCAAGGTGAATGCCCAGCGGCAGGCTGTGTTTATGCCCGGCATCAACCACCTTTTCCAAAAACTCCGGCGTGCACGTATACGGAGCATGCGGGAAAAGCATGCCCGTTATCCGGCCGCTTGTGTCCTGCTCCCATTCCTTTAAGTCACGGGCCGCCGCTGCAAGCTTTTCGCTCTGCTCCTCCGGCGTTCCAATACTCATCATTCCCTTGGAAATCATGGATTTGATGCCGGAGCTTTTCACGAGCTCATATGTGTTCTGCATCCCCATATGATACATATCAAGAAACCCGGTCGTTCCGGTCCGGATCATTTCCGCAAGAGCAAGACCTGTACCGGCCTTCGCCGTTTCGTTGGTAAACAGGCGCTCCCGTGGCCATACATGGTTGTTCAGCCATTCCTGGAGCACCACATCGTCCGAGACGCCGCGCATCATTGTCATCGGGGTGTGTCCATGGGTGTTATAAAGGCCCGGGCTGAGCCACTTGCCCCGCCCGTTCAGAATACTGACGCCGTTCTCTCTTTCCGGATAGTCTCCCGGCTCTACTGTAACAATTTTACCGTCCTTGACTTCAATATAGCTTTTAACTGCCCGAACGCCCCGTGCCTTTGGGATCGGGTAAACGTGCTCGATTACAAAGTGTTCCATCTCCACACTCCTTTAACGTTTTTTTGCTTCTTCAAAAAAGTCAGCGATACGGTCCAGCACCGCGTCCATCGGTTCATAATACGTATTTGTCCGGGGAATCGAATCAATAAACGACGAGCCGTAGGAAGCTTCCATAATCCGCTTATCTAGTACTGTTACCACGCCCCGGTCCTCGGAATGACGGATCAGCCGGCCAAAGCCCTGTTTGAATCGGAGAACAGCGTGCGGCAGGGCCTCTGCGTAAAACGACCTTTTCCCCTGACGCTGCATTTTGTCCGACACAGCTTCGTATACGGGGTCTGTGGGCGGAGAAAAAGGCAGACGCACAATGATCACGTGCTGCAGCTTTTCCCCGGGAATATCGACGCCCTCCCAGAACGCATTGGTCCCAAGAAGAAGCGCATTGTCCTGCTGCTGAAACAGCTTAGTCAGCTTGGCGTGGGTACCGCTCGTAATTCCCTGCCCAATGACGCTCAGCGTCGATTCTTCAGTCCATTCTTTCAGCTGGTGATACACCTGCTTAAGCATGTTAAAGGACGTAAACAGAACCATCGTTTTTCCTTCCGTAATATTGACAGCATGAAAAATATATTCAGCTGCTTCCTGTGCAAAATCAGCGTGTTTATCATTCACGCCGGAAATATCTTTTGGAACGAGCAGCTGCGTCTGGGAAGCATAATGATAGGGGGAATCAATCAGACTTGTCTGCGGCAGAAAATCGTTCAGCCCCATTTTTGATTTCATGTATTCAAATGAGCCATTTACTGCAAGGGACCCGGAGGTAAGGACGACGCTTGCTTTTTTCATAAACAGCTGCTCACTAAGCTCCGAGGCCACCTCCACCGGCCGGGCGTAAATGTACGCAGCATTTTTAGCCCCGCTCTGCTCTGCTTCCACCCAGTAAACATGCTCAGGCTCCCGTTCAAATAACAGATGGAACAGATTGTCCCCAAGCTCGTCCAGCTGTTCGAGATAGGCGTTCAATTCGGCAAGTTCATTTACAAAGCTTTTGGAGGACGGCTGCGTCTCCCATACTTTTCCGAACGCTTCCCATGCTTTAAATTCCTGTTCCAGAAGGGTGAGAAAACGCCGCCCGGCATCCTCCACCTGCTCCCACACCGGTCCGGATTCCCTGCCAGGCATAAAGCGCTGGCTGTACCGGCCCACTTCCGAGCGCCGACGGCCGGAAGCCGAGCGGCACCAGCGCGTGAGCAGACGAAAGAGCTCGTCGCATTCATACATCAGCACCGCATGGTTATCCTCGCGTTCCTGGTACCAGCCAGGCTCAAACACGATGCCTGCTTCTTCCCCAAACCAGATGAGCGGGCGCACGACGCTCTGTTTTGTATCCAGGCCGAACCTGCGGAGCAGCCGGTTTGCTTTTGTATAGTGAACGGATCTTCCTGCATATTTCCCCGCCGTTTCCGGAAGGTGATGGGCTTCATCAATGATCACGTACGGATAGGCGGAAAATAAATTTTTTCCCTGGTACATATCGCTTAAAAGCATCGCATGATTGGTGACGACGATATCAGCATATTCGGCTTTGCGGCGGGCGCGAGCATAAAAACAGTACTCCTCCCACCCTCTTTGAGCGTGCTCATCCTGGTAATGATTCTGGCGGAGGCTTTCCCAGAGAGCATTCCTGCGGCCGCCGGCCATATTAATTTCATCAAGATCTCCGTGCCGGGTTTCCGTCAGCCATATCAGCACCTGGCCGAGGCCGAGCGCTTCTTCGAGCGAAAACTGACAGTGCTGCAGCCATTTTTCAAATCGCTGCAACGAGATGTAGTTGCCGCGGCCCTTTAAAACAGCCACAGAAACCCGGTCATCAATCAGCCGCTCAAGCAGCGGGAGATCTTCATTCATCAGCTGCTCCTGCAGGGTGAGCGTCTGAGTGGAAATTAATATTTTTTGATTGTATGTACGATGATACTTTACGGCTGGAAGCAGGTAGGCGAGCGTTTTTCCCAGACCGGTTCCCGCTTCTATAACGGCGTGGGAGCGTTCCTCAAACGAGGCATAGACCATTTCTGCCATCTCCAGCTGTCCCGGACGCTCTTCGAAACGGTCCCAGCCCCGGCTTTTGGCATGACTTCCACTCAGGGTCTCCTGCATCGATACATTTCTCTGCTCCGGCTTTTCCGCCGGAAGCTCTTTGCGGAACACAATGCCGTGATTTTCCTCTAAATCATACGGAAGCTGCTGCGGCGCTTTTGCGATGCAGCGCTCAATGTACCGGTGAAGATCACTGTGCAGAAAGGCAGCCAGGCGGTCCAGACGGTGAAGCGCGTCCTTTGGAAGCACAGCTAACTTTTTACGGATAGATATCCACAGCTCTGCAGTGACGAGGGCATCGCTGTCCGCCCGGTGCGGACGGTCATGGTCGAGGTCCAGCCACGACGTAATCTGTGACAGCCGAAACCCCGGCGCCTCTGGGTAAGCGAGCCTCGCACACTCTACTGTATCCACCACTGGTCCCTGAAACAGCGGGAATCCGGCTTCCTGCATGCCTGCATTGATAAAGGCCAGATCAAACTGCACGTTATGCCCGACAAAGGCAGCGTCCTCCAGCCAGGCGGTTAATGTGGGAGCCACCTCATAAAACTCCGGAGCATGCTCCACATCCTGATCCCGGATGCCGGTAAACTGCTGGATAAAAGGAGGGATCGGCATATGCGGCTGAATAAAGGTGGAAAGAGTGTCAAGTACATCTTCGTCCTCCATCAGCACTGCGCCGATTTCAATTATTTTTGCTCCTTTTCTCGGAGACGTGCCGGTTGTTTCTACATCTATGACTACATATTTTTGTCCCATCTGCCTGCCTCCTTTCTTCCGCTATTCCGGTGGGGGACTGTCCAGAATTTCACCGCTGTGTACCGTTTGAATACTGCCATCTGTCTTTTGGACCTGAAGAGCCCCCTCTTCGGTTATACGAAGAGCCGTTCCCTCCACTGTCTGCCGGGACGTTTCGACCTGGATAAAGCATCCCAGTGTATCTGTTTTAGCGGACCAGGCAGCTTTGACTGCACCGAACCCATTCGTTAAGTATTCATTATACCAGGACTCATAGCTTTTTAAGATAGATGCAATAATCTGCGGACGACTCTGCCGGGCTCCTGCATACTGCCGGATGGAAGCGGCTTTTTCCGCAAGCTCTCCGGTAAAGTCCCCGTCAGCCTGGTTTACGTTAATACCCATGCCGACAATGACCGTCTGTACTTCATCCATGTCTGCCTGCATTTCCGTTAGTATACCTGCGAGCTTCCTTTTATGAATACGGATATCGTTCGGCCATTTAATCGCCGTGGGCTCCGGAAGATAGCTGTCCAGCGCCTCGGCAAGAGCCACCGCTGACAGCAGCGTAAGCTGTGGAGCATAGCGGGGGGGCACCTGCGGGCGGAGCAGCAGGCTCATCCATATGCCCTGCTCCGGACTGCTCTGCCATACACGCCCCAGTCTTCCCCGTCCCTGTACCTGTTCATTCGCTACAGCAACAAGACCCTCTTCCGCTCCTTTTTCAGCCTGTCCCCGTACAATTTCCTGGGTGGAGGGTACGATATCGTTATAAACAATCGACCGGCCAAGACGAGCAGTTGTAAGATGAAGCATAATTTCTTCTGTGCCGACCCGGTCCGGAAACCGAACCAGCCGGTACCCTCGCCGGGATGCCGCTTCAATTTCATATCCATTTTTCCGAAGCTCTTCGATCTGCTTCCATACAGCGGTACGGGACACCTGCAGTTCGTCGCTGAGCTCCTGGCCGGATACCGGACGGTCCTGGTGGTTCATCAACAGCTGCAGCAATCGGTTTTTATTCATCGTTCATTTCCTCCAAATAGGCTAACAGCTTCTGTTCACTGTTTTCCACCTTTTCATTCACGACTGCCTGTTCCAAAAACGCGATCGCCTGCCCGACTTTTGCCGTGCCTTTGAAAGCCGGCATCGAGGCGATCGACTTTGGCGGAAGGGCCAGCTCCTTCCTGGAATGAATCGGAAGGGCCTCCCATTTCTTTTTCCATTCTGCATAGGACATTGGCCGGTAAGTAAAATACTTCCACTGTTTGAGCTTCTCCAGATCTGCCACCTGCTTGGGCCCGAAATAATACAGCCACTGCAGCCACGTCTCAGAAGAAGCAGCAACATCGACTCGTTCGAGTAGCCAGCGGCACTGCTTTCGTACCTGATTGGAAAACCGCCATCCATTCAGCACGTCCAGGCTTTTTCGTCCATACAGGGCATACAGCAGTGCTGCCCATGAAACCTTTATGCCTTCAGGGAACTGCACAAGCGTGGGATGATGAAAAGAGGGAGATGCCGGCCGGACCTTTTCGGGAAAACAGGAAAACAAACGCAGCTCTCTCATGTTTTCTAGGGCGCACAGACGTTTCTGTCCTTCAAGCAGCTTGGTTATTTCACCGTTTATTCGTTCCAAGGCGGTATGTGAAAGCCCTTCTGCAGCTGTTTTCGCTGCTCGTTCAGTTTCCGGATCCAGCGAAAAACCGAGAACTGCACAAAAGCGGAATGCCCGTATTACCCGGAGCGGATCGAGGGAAAAAGCGCGTTCAGCCGACTCCGGCGTACGCAGTATCTGGTCGCGGATATCTTTCTGTCCATTGAACGGATCGATCACTCTCCCCTGTGCATCTGCTGCCATCGCGTTGCATGTGAAATCCCGATGCTTTAGGTCCTCTTCAATTGTTTCCGCCCCATTTCGGAACGGAGTAACCTCTACGATGCTCTTTCCACTCTTTACGAGCAGGGTACCGTGCTTTTCCGATGGCTTCACAGCGTGCGGAAAAACAATCAAAAGCTCTCCGGTGGTCGCTGCTGCTGCAATATCCATATCGCTCGGATTCCGGTTCATCAGGCGGTCACGTACGGCTCCGCCTACAATATAGGCAGTAATTCCGTTTCTCTGTAATGTTTTAATAACAAGCAGCGCCTCTTCCCACGTCTGCCGGCCATTCATTACTCGTCCTCCACGGTCCGACGGTACACTTCTTCATATTGGGCTACGATGCGTGAGGAGGAGAAATATTCTTCCACCACGTCGAGCGAGCGCTGTTTGAAACTTTTCATCTTATCTGGATCCGTCAGCAGCCCGACTGCCTGCTGAGCAGCCAGCTCTACTGCCCCGAGCGGTACAACATAGCCGGTTTCATTATGAAAAACCACCTCAGGAATACCTCCGACATCTGTGCCGAGAACTGGCACGCCGCACGCCATCGCTTCAAGTGCAGCCAGGCCGAAGCTTTCTTTTTCAGAAAGCAGCAGCATCAGATCGGCAATGTGCAAATAGTCGGCTACCTGCCGCTGATTGCCTAAAAACAGTACGTCCTGGTCAACGCCGAGCCTTTTCGCCTCTGCCCATGCCTTTTCCCGGTCCGGACCGTCCCCAAGCATAACCAGCTTACAGGAAACCTCCGTCTGTACTGCAGCAAATGTACGAACGACGTCCACAACCCGCTTTACCGGACGAAAATTAGAGACATGCAGAAGCACCTTTTCGTCCTCGTCAATATTGTATGCTTTTTTTAAATCCTTCTTGTCCGTTTTCGGACCGTACACCCGCTCGTCCACGAAATTATAAATCGTATGAATATCACGGCCAACTTCAAGCATCTGTCTTGTCTGATCCACCAGAGCGTCCGATACCGCGGTCACTTCGTCCGAGCGCTGAATGGCGTAGCGGATAATATCACGAAGCGAGGAGTCATGGCCAAGCACGGTGATGTCTGTACCGTGAAGCGTTGTTACTACTTTTACGGGATGATCGGTCATATCCCTGGCTAAAATCGCACAGACAGCGTGAGGCACGGCGTAATGCACGTGCAGGACGTCGAGTTGCTCCCGGTTGACAACTTCCGCCATTTTGCTTGCAAGCGTTAACGAGTAAGGCGGATACTGGAACACTTCGTATTGGTTTACTGAGACTTCATGATAATAAATATTCGGTGAGGTTTCGGTTAAACGATACGGAATCGCCGAGGTAATGAAATGAATTTCATGGCCTCGTTCAGCAAGCAGCTTGCCGAGCTCCGTCGCAATTACTCCTGAGCCTCCCACTGTCGGGTAGCACGTTATTCCAATTTTCACGCTTAGTCACTTCCTTGTCTGCCGGGCACCTGTTGAAAAAGCATCGGAGTTTCTGCGATAAACCCTTCCGCGTAAGTCACTCCCGTTTCTTTGCCGAATAGTCGGTCTCTTGCCTGAATCGTTTCGAGGTACCCGTCCGTAAGCGGCGTACTTACGGCATCTTCTCCCGGATTAAACTGGCTTTTATACGCTCTTAAGGCCGCTTCTTTGTCACCGGCCGCCTGGGTGATATCCACATAAAAGGCGGGCCGGTGGTAGCCGTTGATCATATAATAGTACATGTCCGGTACTTTGTGGGCGTTTTCGTCCACACCCGGATAAAGCTTGACTCCTGCATCAAACACAGCCCGCTTAACAATATTTCCGGCATCGCCGTGGTCCGGGTGCCGGTCAAGGTAGTACGGGGCAAATATCACGTCTGGCTGGATGCGCCGGATCAGCTGCACAAGCTGGGTGTACTCTTCCTGGGTTACTGCTGTAAGCATCCGGTCCCTCCAGGTAAGCTGAAGCCTTCCGGCACCAAGGATCTCTGCTGCCCGCTCTGCTTCCTGCTGTCTTGTTTCCACGGTCCCATTGGATGAAAGATCCCCCTCTGTCAGGGAAAGCATATAGACGTTATCTTTTTTACTGTGCAGTGCTACCGTCCCGCCCATTCCGATTTCAATATCATCAGGATGGGCCCCTACGGTTAACAGCGTTCGTTTATGTGTCATATTGATCTGTAGACTCCTTTAAAATATCCCGAAAGGCAAACAATCCATGTTCAAGCCCTTTGATCAGCACCTCAGCTGCGGCCATGTTTGTCGCAAGCGGTACCCCGTGTACGTCGGCGAGCCTCATCAATGCGGTGATATCAGGCTCATGCGGCTGCGCGGTCAATGGGTCCCGGAAAAAAAGCACCAGGTCCACCTGCTGTTCTGCAATCTGTGCCCCGATCTGCTGATCGCCGCCGAGCGGCCCGGACTGGTACTGTTTGACGTTCAGGCCTACTTCCTCCTTCAGTCTCCCACCGGTCGTTCCGGTTGCTGAAAGGGTATGACGCTCGAGGATATGCCTGTATGCTTCGGCAAACCGGATAAGATCATCCTTTTTCTTATCATGGGCAATCAGTGCGATATTCATAAAAGCTCCCCTTTACTCCAGAATGTTTTCGAGGCCGTAGACGAGCTCGTTCATCGTGACTACCTGCTCAATCGCAAATTTGACACCCGGCATAAATGAGGCCCGGTTGATCGAGTCGTGACGAATAGTAAGCGTCTGGCCTTCGCCGCCAAACATCACCTGCTGATGTGCCACCAGGCCCGGAAGACGTGTACTGTGAATTCTCATACCGTCAAGCTCCGCTCCGCGTGCTCCCGGCATCGTTTCTTTTTCCTCCGGGTGCCCCTGTGTTTTTTTAGTCCGGTTTTCCTGAATCAGCTTTGCCGTTTTCACAGCGGTGCCGGACGGGGCATCAAGCTTTCGGTCATGATGCAGTTCGGTAATCTCAACGTCAGGGAAGTAGGCCGCAGCCATTTGCGACATTTTCATCATCAGTACAGCGCCGATAGCAAAATTTGGTACAATAAGCACTCCCCGCTGCTGCTCTTTTGCTTTCTGACGCAGGCGGTCGAGATCTTCATCGGAAAATCCGGTCGTACCAACGACGGGCGCAAGACCGTAGTCGAGTGCTTTTTCTGTATGTATCTTTCCAATTTCCGGCGTGGTCAAGTCTACAAAAACTTCTGCTTCGACCTCGCTGAGACACTGGTCAACGTCTGTATAGACGCGTGCGCCGGAATTTGGCATTCCTTCGATTTCTGACAGCAGTGAGCCTTCGTATTTATGGTCCACCACAGCGGCAAGCTGCAGATTCTCTGCTGCTTCAATCATATGTACAGCTTCCTTACCCATGTTTCCTCTCGGCCCGGCCACGATAACGCGGATTGATTCACTCATTTGTCATTCTCCTTTTTCGTCCATCTATCCTGATCTCTTGTCTCAAACTTTTCCATTACGATACGAAACGCTTCATCCAGATCAATATCAAGTGAATTCGCAAAGCAGATGAGCACAAACAGCATGTCGCCCATTTCTTTATCCAGTGATTTATGCTCTTCGCTTTCTTTTTTCGGCTTTTCACCGTAGTAGTGATTAATTTCTCTGGCAAGCTCTCCAGTTTCTTCTGTCATTCTTGCAAGCATGGCAAGCGGACTGAAATACCCTTCTTCAAACTGGCCAATGAAGGCATCCACTTTTTCCTGCATTTCTTTCATCGTCATCTGTTCCTGGGACATTCCGGCGTCCTCCCTTCAATCGTATAAAAATCCATTCGGTTTGACAAACATAGATTGCCTCCTGCTCTGGGCTTTACTATAATATAACGGTTGATACAAGCTTTCCGACCGGAGAGGAGGAACCATCATGAGCATTTGGATACATACCCGTAACATCTTTTTTGTTGTGCTTGGCTCTGCCATTATGAGTTTTGGACTCGTCTATTTTAACATGCAAAACCAGCTAGCGGACGGCGGCTTTACTGGTATTACCCTAATTCTTTATAATTTATTCAATATCAACCCGGCCTTCAGCAACCTCGTTCTGAACATTCCCGTCCTGATTCTGGGCTGGCGGCTGCTCGGGCGGCACGTATTTGTCTATACGCTTATAAGTACAGCTGCTGTCAGCTTTTTTCTGTGGCTGTTTCAAAAAGTCGACCTTCTCCGCCTGCCGCTTCAGGATGATCTTGTTCTGGTCGCTCTGTTTGCCGGTGTTTTTGTCGGCTCGGGCCTCGGCATTGTTTTCCGGTACGGCGGTACGACCGGGGGAGCCGATATTATCGCCAAGCTTGCAAGCAACGTATTCGGCTGGACGATGGGACGGTCATTGTTTATGTTTGATGCCTTCGTAATCATTGCCTCTCTGCTGTATTTAGACTACCGGGAAGCAATGTACACGCTCGTGTTTGTATTCGTGGCTGCCCGCGTCATCGATTTTATTCAGCAGGGGGCATACTCCGGCAAAGCCGCCATGATCATTTCCGATCAGGCTCCGGAGGTAGCTGAAGCCATTTTACAGGAGATGAACCGGGGAGCAACTATACTAAACGGCAAGGGCAGCTTCACCCGCCAGGAAAAAGAGATTCTCTACTGCGTCGTTGGCAAAAACGAACTGATGCGCCTGAAACACCTTGTCGAACGGGTGGACCCCCATGCGTTTGTTACGGTTAACGATGTCCAGGATGTTATCGGCGAGGGCTTCACGCTCGATGAAAACAAAAACCCGCTGCAGTAAGGCGGATTCGACCCACATCTTCATCAGATTCAATACACAAAAACACCTGCGCGATGCCGGCGCAGGTGTTTTTTACTATTCTTGGCTTGTCATGAGGAACATGGCGATAAAACGCCCCAGTTCCAGCACGGCTACCAGAGCAGCTGCCACGTACGTTAATGCAGCGGCATCTAGCACTTTTTTCGTTTCCCGTTCTTCATTGTTGCTGATTATACCGGTCGCCACAATCTGATTCATGGCCCGGCTGCTCGCATTAAATTCCACCGGAAGAGTGACAACCTGGAACAGTACGGCGGCCGAAAAGAATACGATGCCCGCCAGAAACATTCCGGTCGACTGCAGCAAAATACCGGCAAGAATTAAAAAGAAGGAAAGGTTGGACCCGGTCGAAGCCACCGGGGCAAGCGAGGAACGGAATCGTAAAAACGCATAGTTTTCCGCATCCTGAATTGCGTGTCCCACTTCGTGGGAAGCGATCGCCTGAGCCGCTACTGTCGAATTGTAATAGTTCTCCTCCGACAAGCGGACAACTTTTTTCGAGGGATCATAGTGATCCGTTAATTTTCCTTTAGTCGGCTCTACGCGTACATTATAGATGCCGTTTTCCTCCAGGATTTTTTTTGCCACGGAGGCCCCTGTCATTCCAGATGAATTGCTTACGTTCGAATATTTTTTATATGCTTTTTTCACTTTGGACTGTGCCCAAAGCGGAATGAGGATCAGCGCTGCTAAATATAACAGAAGCATTCCCATTTTTTCTCATCCCTCCATTTATATATACTTATATTGTATGCAGGCAGGGGTATAATGTCAAAGATTCTGCTCTATTCCTCCATGAGCCGAAGCTCCGTCCGGCCGGGACTGAGCCTCCACCAGAGCAGGAGCCCGATCGAAATCACACTAAGCCAGAACGTCCCGTAGCCGATCAGGGAAATGTACGGCTGGAGCGATGCTGACACCCACGGATACATTCCAAAAACGTAGTCAATTATATCATTATGCAGTGTCCATACCGCTACTGCCCCGATATGCCAAAGCTTCACCCGGTAGTACGGAAGATACAGGAACGCCTGCAGGGCCATACCCGCGTGAGAGGCGATAAGCATGTAATGCTGCCAGCTGAGAGCCTCTCCGGCCACGCCGGAAAACACATTCATTCCCACCGCCCAAAGCCCATACTTTACAAGCGTTATAAAAGCAAACGCTTCCGCCAGTCCGCTCCTTCTGCCGATAATATAGAGTCCGAGAACGATCGTAAAAACCAGGCTTGCGGTCGGACTGTCCGGGACGAAGGGCAGAAACACAGCCGGCGTCTGCTGCAGCTGCTGCCCGTACCAAATATAGCCGTAAATGGTACCGAGCGCGTTAATGATAAAAAGCGGGATTAACACGTAAGGTGTCCCAAACCATCCAAGTAGCTGTTTCACTGTATCATCCGCCTCATTTTATATGTAGAAAAAGACACCAGGTTCGTGTCTTCATTCGCTCATTCGAAGGTCTTCAAGCAAAAGCTGAAGCTCAGTGTTATCCGGCTGCATGGCCGAAGCCTGCTCCAGATGCTTCAACGCATTCTCCCGGTAGCCGAGCTCAAGCAGCAGACGGCCGTATTCTTCAAGAAATACTTCGTTTTCCTGATACACGCTGTACACTTCTTCGTATTTTTCTTTTGCTTCGACGGGCTCGTCCTGAAGATTTTTAGCCCGGGCGTAGTACCACTGAAAACGCACATCCGGCTCGCCCATTTCGTATAAATGATCAATCAGGTCAATCATTGCCTCCGGTTCTTCCTGCTCCATCCACATGCTGAGAAGCGCATTCGCCGCTTCAAGATGAGCCGGATTTAAAGCAAGCGCCTCCTTGAGATGTTTTTCTCCCTCTTCTTCGTTGCCAAGCGCCATATACAGCTTCCCGGCCTCGGTATATAGATTTTCATTGTATTCATCTTCTTTAATGCCAGCCTTGGCTGCTTCGAGGGCTTTTTCATGGTCCTCGAGGCCTTCGTAGCTTCGCACGAGATACGGATAGAGGGCTACAAAGTCTTTATCCATGTTCCGGAGCTCTTCGAATTTTTCCGCAGCAAGCTGATAATCGCTGACCTGCAGCGCCGTATAGCCGTACCCAAACAAAGCATGGAGCTCCGTGTGTTCTTTCAGTCCGGCCTCGTAGTAGCTCAGCGCATCCTCAAACGAACCGGTCACGCTGTAAGCTTCAGCGAGACGAAGACTCAGGCTCCCATCCGGAAATTTAAACCCGGCACCTTCCGCCTGCTTCAAATAAGGAATGCTCTTAGCGTAGTCTCCGCGGGATAAATAATAATCCCCGACGGCGGCAAGCAGCACCGGCTCTTCAGGACTCTGCTTTAGTGCATCCAAAAGCTTCTGTTCCGCTACTTCATCGAGCCCCTGCATCTGATACAAGTCAGCAAGCAGCAGCTGCGCCCGCAGATACTCTTCGTCCGACTCCTTTACCTCAAGCAGCCACTCAATCGCCTCATCCTCATCGTCAAGATCAATCGCATTCTCGGCTGCAGTAGTCAGCAGTGCCCCTTCATCGGGATAGCGTCCAAGCAGGTCTTCAATCAGCGGCTGTGCCTTATCCGAGCGGCCCAGCTCCTGATACATTTCCACTATATCGTATTTTTCCTGATCATTTGCAGAGTGGCTGTATTTCTCCATCTCTTCAAGCCCTTTTTCCGTATCGCCGTTTCTTATCGTTTCAAGGATCGTTTCTAAATTCACGCCGTCAACAACCTTTCTTCCAGGTAAATCTCGTTTAGCACTGTGTAATTATAGCAAACATTGCCCGCTGTGACGAACAGAAAACCTTCTATACGCAGAACGTGATAACGTTTACAAAAACAAAAAAAACACCTGATGTCTACTCATCAGGTGTGCCGCCACATCGGCTAGTTTTAAGATAAAGAGTATGGATAGGAGTGGAGAGAAACCATACGCTAATATTAGTATAACGTAATTGTAAGCGTTGTCAATGCTTCTCTCCTATTTTTTTATCCTTTTTTCGGTTAACCAATGTAGGATTCATAATCGTGCTTTTCAAGCTGCTGCATGCCGGCCCGCCGGTCGTCTTCAGTACGGAACGTCAACTGCAGCACGCCCATAATGTCCTCTCTCGTCTCAAGGATCCGGATATTGATAATACTGATGCCGGTCCGGCCAAGAATTCCGGTTACATCCGAGATAACTCCGGGATGGTCCGGCACGTCGACAAACAGGTCATAAATGGCCGGTATGGCCCCCTGCTTCTTGGCAGGCAGTCCATCACGATAGGACTTGGCATGCTCAAAAAACTGGTAAATCTGCTCTTTATCCCCCGCGGCAAGCATCTGTTCAATGGCGCTCATCTGCTGCTTCCAGTCCTCCATCAGCTGCCGCATCACGTCATTGTTTTTCAGCAGAATATCCGTCCACATTTCCGGGCTGGCTGAAGCGATTCTCGTAATATCCCGGAACCCTCCGGCAGCGAGCTTTGTCACCCATGCCTGTTCGTCCTCCATCCCCTTCACCTGATGCACAAGGGCCGATGCCACAATATGCGGAAAATGACTGATGACGCCTGTCAGCAGGTCGTGCTGTTCGTAGGAGAGCTCAATAAATTTCGCCTGTGTGCCCTGAAGCCAATCTTTAATCTCACCAATCTTTTCAGAAGAGCCCGGCCCGTTTGGCACCAGCACGTAGTAGGCATTTTCAAACAGACGGACACGGGCAGCGTGGACACCGCTTTTATGGGAACCGGCCATGGGATGGCCGCCAATAAAATGAACGTTCTTTTCCGAAAGAACGTCTGCCTGCTCGCAGATCGATGTTTTTGTACTGCCGACGTCGGTAACGATAGCTCCGGGCTTTAAAGGCATGCCAGCCAGCTGCACGAGCAATTTCTCAGTGGTGGCAACCGGAGTGGCAAGCACAACCAGATCTGCTTCTTTTACAGCGTTCTCCAGGTCCGGGGCAGCCTCATCAATAACACTCAAGGATACCGCCAGCTTTGTCTGGGCTTCATCTACATCTGTTCCTGTAATATAAACACCGGGATGTTCCTGTTTGATGGCAAGGGCAATTGACCCTCCGATCAGTCCCAGCCCGATAACTGCTGCTTTTTTCTGCATCTGTTTCCCTCCAGGCCTCTCTTTGTTTCCATAAATAAAAACACCCAGCCCCGAGCGGAGCCGGATTCCGGGTGTTGTCCGCTAAAGCCTGGCCTGCTGACGTTCAAGCACTTCACTCAGCGTCTGGCGAAAAGCTTCATTCTGCTCTTCGGTCCCTATCGTTACACGGATCGATTCCGGATAGCCGAGAGCTTCTCCTGAGCGGATGATGATACCCTTTTTCAGCATTTCGTCAAAAACAACGCTTCCTGCAACTCCTGTATGAATCAGCAGAAAATTGGTCTGCGAAGGGACATAGTCCAGGCCCTGTTCTTCACAGAAGGCTGTCATTTTATCGAGTTCAGTTTTATTTTTCGTCCGGCACTTCTCAATAAAGCCGTGGTCCTTCAAGGCTGCCGTTGCCGCCCGCTGAGCTACAGCTGTAACGTTGAACGGAGGCCGGACCGGATCCAGGGACTGAATCAACTCTTCATGGCTTACGCCATAACCGACCCGGAGAGAGGCCAGACCATAAGCCTTTGAGAATGTACGCAAAAGAAGAAGGTTCGGGTACTCCTGCAGCAGCTTCAGCGTATCCGGATAATCCTTTGCGGTCACGTATTCAATGTAAGCCTCGTCCGAAACGACTAGTACGTTTTCCGGCACCCGATCGAGAAATGCCACAAATGCTTCATCATTTATATAGGCACCGGACGGATTGTTCGGGTTACATACCCAGACAATACGTGTCTGTTCATCAATCGCTTCAAGCATTGCTTCGAGCTGATGTTCTCCGTCCACTGCCGGAATTTCACGGATTTCCGCTCCTTCAATGGCCGCATTATGCTTGTACTGCGAAAACGATGGCACCGCCATGACGGTATTTGTGTCCGGCCCAAGCATGGCCCGGCAGAGCATTAAAATCACCTCGTCGGAACCGGCCCCAAACAGCAGCTGCTTTTCTCCAACATTCAGCTCCTCGGCCACTGCCTGGCGGAGCTCAGCTGCATAACCATCCGGATAAATTTCCGGATCGGCGGCCGCTTCTTCGATTGCTTGTTTGGCCTCCGGCGGGGCACCGTATGGATTTTCGTTGGAAGCCATTTTATGGACGGTGGTCAGTCCAAGCTCCCGTTTCACTTCTTCAATTGGTTTTCCCGGCTGGTAAGGCGTCATGCCTTTGATTTGTTTTTTAATATACAACTTTGTCACCTCGTCTTTGTATGCTGATTACTATCTTACGACGAAATTAGCCCGGAGACAAAGGTTTTAATTTCGTTCAGTGCCTGCTCGCGCTCTGTCTTTTCAGCCGAAACGAGTGCCTCCTGCTCCTGTTCGACGATTTTCATAATCGCACTGCCGACAACAATGCCATCGCTCACGCCGTCAAGCAGCTCCACCTGCCGGCGGTTGGAGATGCCAAATCCAACAGCGACCGGCACCGTGCTTGCTTCTTTTACTTTGCGGATAAACGCATAGGCCTCATCCGGGAAAGCGTCTCTCGTACCTGTTACACCAAGACTTGAAACGCAGTACAGAAAGCCCTGGGCCTGGGAGGCAATTTTTTCAATACGGTGGGCTGACGTCGGCGCCACAAGTGAAATGACCGACAACTCCTTCTCTCTTGCAAGCTCACTGATAAAACTGCTTTCTTCCATGGGAAGATCCGGAATCAGTACCCCGTTCGCTCCCGCGGACGCCGCTTCTTTGACAAACGTTTCTTCTCCCATGCGGAGCACGGGATTGACGTAGGAAAACACGACGACCGGAATCGTCAGTCCGCGTTCTCTCATCGTCCGGATCATGCGCAGAGCCCCTTTCAGGCTCATACCTCCTTTGAGTGCGCGCTGGGCTGAGCGCTGAAGCAGCGGCCCATCAGCCAGCGGATCAGAGTACGGAATGCCAAGCTCTAAAATATGGGCGCCCGCTTCCTGAAGCGAAAGAGCAATTGAAATGGTCGCTTCCTCATCCGGGTCCCCTGCCATAATAAATGGCACAAACAGAGGGTAAGGCGCCTGCGCTGCTGCTTCTTCCACAGACAGCACATTTGTTGCTTTATTCATCACTGCTCTCTCCTTCCATGCGGCGGCGGATCGTTTCAACGTCTTTATCTCCACGCCCCGAGAGGCAGATAACGATTCGTTCATTTCTGTCCATCTGTTTGGCCTTTTCAAATGCCAGGTAGAGCGCGTGAGAGGATTCAATTGCCGGTAGAATACCTTCTTTCTTCGTTAACAGCGAAAGTGCTTCAAGCGATTGTTCGTCTGTCACGCCCGTGTATTCCACGCGGCCGCTTTCGGCCAGATGGGCGTGCTCCGGACCAATGCCCGGGTAGTCCAGTCCGGCAGAAATAGAATACGGCTCAATAATCTGTCCATTTTCGTCCTGGATTAAATACGTCAGTGACCCGTGAATGACCCCGCGGGTACCCTTTGAAATCGTTGCTGCGTGCAATGCTGTATGAATTCCCATACCAGCTGCCTCTGCCCCGTAAAGCTTTACATCGTCTTCCAGAAACGGATAAAACATGCCGATCGCATTGCTCCCGCCTCCCACGCATGCTGCAATCGCATCCGGAAGAGCGCCGCAACGCGTCTGCATCTGCCGTTTCGTTTCATCGCCGATGATCCGCTGGTAGTTCCGCACAATCATTGGATATGGATGCGGACCAACGACTGAACCGATTAAATAAAACGTATCTTCGACGTTGGTCACCCAGTAACGGATCGCTTCATTGGTGGCATCCTTTAAGGTTTTGTTTCCGGACGATGCAGGCAGTACTTCTGCTCCCAGCAGCTCCATGCGGAAAACATTCAGTGCCTGCCGCTCCATATCCTCTTCGCCCATAAACACCTTGCACTCCAGCCCAAACTTAGCACAGACGGTCGCCGTCGCCACGCCGTGCTGGCCGGCACCTGTTTCGGCAACGATTTTTGATTTCCCCATGCGTCTTGCCAGAAGCACCTGGCCGATGGCATTGTTTAATTTATGGGCACCGGTATGAAGAAGATCCTCCCGTTTTAAATAAATCTGAGCTCCGCCCAGATGCTCCGTCAAATGCCCTGCAAACGTCAGCGGCGTTTCGCGGCCGGCATATTCACGCAGAATATCCTGGTACTCCTCGTGAAAGGATTCATCCTCCCAGGCAGCGTTAAATGCCTCTTCAAGCTCCTCCAGTGCATACATGAGCGTTTCGGGTACATATTTTCCGCCATAATCCCCGTACCGTCCATGTTCATCGGGATATATCTGCTGCATAGCTATTCAACCTCTTCTCTAATTGTTCTAATAAACCGGCATCTTTTATTCCGTCTTTTTCCAGTCCGCTGGAAATGTCAATACCTGCCGGATGATACGCAAGCAGGTCTTCAACATTTTCCGGGCGAACTCCTCCTGCGATAAATAGCGGAAGCCGGTGGGCTTTTCCGGCTTTAATATAGCCCGGCACGTGCTCCCAGGCGAAGGATTCGCCGGAGCCTCCAAACCGGCCATTGACTTTGGCGTCGATGATGAAGCCATCCACGTAGTCCGCATAGGCATCAATCTGTTGATGCGTATATTCTCCGTGCGGCAGGGCTTTCCAAACATTCTTGCCAGTACGGTGCCGAATGATCGCCGCTTCTTCCGGCGGCTCCTCGCCGTGCAGCTGAATCACGTCTGCCTGTATTTCTTCCACGGTCGCAATCACTCTTCGCACCGGCGCATTCACAAACAGGGCGGTAACCTTTTTACCGTGCAGCGGGTGGACCTGCAGCCACTCGCGAACGGCTCCCGGCTCCACTTCCCGTTTCCCCGGGGCAAATACAAACCCCGCAAAGTCAGCAGAGGAAGAAGCTGCAAGCCGCACATCATTTTCGGAGTGCAGGCCGCACATTTTAAACATCGGTGTCTGTGGAGGCATGCTCGTTCACTCCCCGCAGTTTTAGTAAAGCTTCACGTACGTCCGGCTGCCTCATCAGGGATTCACCGACAAGCGCCGCCTCTGCCCCGAGCAGCTGTATATAATCAAGGTCTTCGTTTGTCCGGATGCCACTTTCACTGACGAGTACGCTGCCTTCCGGTATAAACGAAGCTGCTTTTCCTGTCTGCCCGAGTTCTGTATGAAACGTATGAAGATCACGGTTGTTGATGCCGATAATTTCCGGCGTAAACTGATGGAGAAGGTCGTGCAGCTTTTCGGGGGAATGTGCTTCTACAAGCACCTCCATCCCGAGCCCGTAAGCCTGCCGGTACAATTCGTGCAGCTTTTCCGGCGCAAGGGCTTCTGCGATCAGTAAAATAACGTCTGCCCCGATCGCTGCACTTTCCTCCACCTGTCTGGTATCAATAATAAAGTCCTTGCGCAGTACAGGCAGAGAAGATATTTTTTTGACCGCTGTCAGATAGCTGCTGCTTCCCTGAAAATACGTTTCATCCGTCAGCACCGACAGGGCAGCGGCACCTCCCTGTTCATAGCCAAGAGCGATGGCCTCCGGATCAAAATCGCTCCGTATCAGTCCTTTGGAGGGCGAAGCTTTTTTGACCTCCGCAATAATCTGTACGTTCTGCGGATCCTGCTGAAGTGCTTTTTTCAGTGAATAAAACGGTACATCCGGACGCTCACCAACCGTAATATGGGAGAGCTCCTCCTGTTTAGTTTGCAGTATTTTTTCAAGCATACGTTGATTTAACCTCATTTCCCCGCAGGCGCTGCAGCTGCTGTTCGGCTTTGCCCCCGCGGATGACTTCCTCCGCAAGCTGCACACCGTCTGCGATTGTTTCTGCCCGGCCGGCAGCATAAAATGCAGCACCCATGTTTAATAGTAAAATATCTTTTGCGGCTCCCGTTTCTGAGCCGTTAAAAATGCTTTCAATCAGCGCTGCGCTTTCTTCGGCTGTCTCCACCTGCACCTCTTCGACGGGAGCTCTCTTCAGCCCTGCCTCTTCCGGCGTAATTTCATATTTCGTAATTTCACCGTCGCGAAGCTCCGTAATATAGGTACTGTCCGAAATTGTCATTTCATCCAGTCCATCTCTGCCGGTCACAAATAACGCCCGGCTCGCACCTAGATTTTTCAGTACGTAGGCCATTTTCTCTCCGTATTCCCGGTCAAACACACCGACCACCTGAATATCAGCATTTGCCGGATTTGTTAACGGCCCGAGCACGTTAAAGATTGTACGAAAACCGAGTTCTTTTCTTGGGGTGCCTGCATGCTTCATCGCTACGTGGTAAAGCGGGGCAAACAAAAAGGCAAGCCCTTTTTCCTGCAGTGCTTTAACCGCTTCCTCAGGTCCTGACTGCACGGGCACCTGCAGTGTTTCCAATACGTCGGCGCTGCCGCTTTTGGATGATACCGAGCGGTTGCCGTGCTTGGCTACCTTGATTCCCGCTCCGCTTAACGCGATCGCAGAAGCAGTGGAAATATTGTACGTTGAACTTACGTCGCCGCCGGTTCCGCACGTATCGAGAAGAGAAGGCTCCTCATGCTCTAATGAAAGGGCGTGACGTCGCATACTGCGGACAAATCCGGTCAGCTCTTCCACAGTCTCGCCCCGAAACCGCATAATGGAAATAAGACCGGCAATCTGACTCGGTGTAGCCTCTCCCTGCATAATAAAGTCCATTGCCTGTTCTGCTTCCTGTTCTTTTAGTGTATGCCCCTCAATACATTTATTCAACAGTGCTTTAAGCATGAATATTCTCTCCCTTCTCATCGGTGAACATTGCTTCGGCAGCGGCTACAGTACGAAGAAGAGCGGCTGCTTTATTCTGCGTCTCTTCGTATTCCGATGCCGGGTCTGAATCGGCAACGATACCAGCACCGGCCTGGACCTTTGCCGTCTGATTTTCCACAAGCATCGTCCGGATGGCAATGCAGGAGTCAATGTTGCCGTCAAAGCCCATATAGCACACAGCACCGGCATACATTCCGCGTCTTGTCGGCTCGAGTTCCTTTAAAATTTCCATCGCACGGATTTTCGGTGCTCCGGAAACGGTTCCGGCCGGGAAAGCAGACTGGAGAGCTGCGACCGGGGAAACGAAAGGAGAAAGCCTTCCTGTCACCTTCGAAATAATATGCATCACGTGAGAAAAACGGACTGTTTCTAGCAGCACCGGCGTTTCCACCGTGCCGTAGGAGGCAATTCGGCCAACATCATTTCGAGCCAAATCAACGAGCATAAAGTGCTCCGCCCGCTCTTTTTCATCGGCAAGCAGTTCTTCTTCGAGTGCTTTATCTTCTGTGTCAGTCTGTCCCCGTTTGCGGGTTCCGGCAATCGGATGAATTTCCACGTGACCGTCCAGCACCTGCACGAGCCGTTCCGGAGAGCTTCCCACCACTTCAGTTTCGCCAAGCCGCAGGTAAAACAAGTACGGCGACGGATTAATCATGCGAAGCACCCGGTAAAGGTCGAAGCCACTCACTGTTGTCGGCAGCTCAAAGCGCTGGGACAGCACTGTCTGAAACACGTCTCCGGCTACAATATATTCTTTAATTTTCTCCACCGCATCCATGAAATCTTCCTTCGAATAATTGGACTGGACCCGGCTGAAGTCCACGGCTGTATTTTTTTCAAGCGGCGGATACATTGCGGAGCCGGAATTACCGTTCTGAAGACTTTTTTGAAGCTTTCCTACCGTTGCCTTCGCTTCCTCAAAGCGTTTTTCAGTTTCTTTCTCTGTATGTTCATCATAATAGATGATCGTCAGTTCTTTGTTCGTCTGATCAAGTGCCATAATCGTGCGGCAGTACACAAAGTGTATGCGTGATTCCGGGGCGTTCTCCGGCGCAAGCTTTGGCTCAAACAATTCCACAGCATCGTACGAGAGGGCACCGACAGCACCGCCTTTAAATGGGAGATCCACATCCGGCAGCGAAGGATCAATATAGTCTGTCGCCTGCTGCATGCAGGCTTCCAGATCGGAAGCTGTAAGTATGAGGGCGCCGTCCGTTTTCTCGAGACGGAATTCTCCTCCCTGCTCTACAATCCGGTAGGAGGGGTGAAGCCCGACAAACGAGTAGCGCGACCATGGAGAGGCTTCGTCTTTACTTTCAAGCAGATATACTGCGTCCTCCTGAAAGTGACGAAATACATCAATGGGGGTGAGGGTATCGGAAAAGTAATGCTCCATATATGGAATTGTGCGGTGGGATAAAGACTCGTCAGTGAATGCCTGCTTCGTTGTTTTGGTCACGGTTTTTCCTCCTTTAATAGGAAAAGCATGCCAGAACACGAGAAAAACCTCTCTGCGGACAGAGAGGCATGATAGAAGAGAACCCTGCATATACTACGCAGGATTTATTGGTTAAATGTGTTGTCAGGTATCTTCTATTCTCCGCTATTCTGCCTCTGCTCTTCTAACTCTCTATGCTGCCTCCGGTGGCAGCGCTCATCTATACCTTAACTGTCGTTACTCTAGCTTATACTTATCCTACTAGGAATCCTTCTGCTTTGTCAATCCAAGGTCCGGACGAAGCGCCACCGCTTCGTTTAAAAAGATATGCTGCACATCTTTTGCAGGTACATTTACATCCGCAGTCATCATCACACGGATGCAACGCTCCAGGCTGCCAGGCACCGGGATTTCCTGGGCACACATTACCGGAACAAACTCCCATCCAGGAATCTCCCTCGCTGCTTTTGCCGGAAAAGCAGCATCCAGATCAGAAGTGACCGTAAACCAAATATGCGATACCTGGTCTGCGGTAATATGATTTTCCGCTATCATTTCCTTAAGTACCCGTCCGGTTTCTTCCCAGATCTCTTCTGCGTGGTTTTCTTTTACCGTTGTTGCACCCCGTACACCTCGTATCACTGTTGTCACCTGCCTATTTATAATAGCGATCGAGCAGCTGCCTGATCGTGTTTTCTTCCACTTTTGCTGTCAGCGGCTTCCCCGGCTTTTCGAGCAGTACGTAATGAATATCCCCGTAGGAAGCTTTTTTATCTCTTTTCATCGCCTCCACTAGCGTGTCAGCTGAAAGTCCGCCTGGGGCGTCCACCGGGTAGCCCAGTGATTCGAGCCATGCTTTTTCTTTTTCCAGATCCCAGTGGCCTGCCCCTTCGTAATTACTTACCGCAAGAGCAAACCACAGACCGGTCGCCACTCCTTCTCCGTGCGTGATACGTCCGTAGCCCATTTCTTTCTCCAGGGCATGCCCAAGTGTGTGCCCCAGATTCAAAAAGGCCCGCACGCCCTGCTCGCGTTCATCCTCTTCGACAATACGCGCTTTGACTTCAATCGACCGTTTAATCCAGGAAGCTACTTCGGGCGACTTCATATCCTCCACGCTCTGCACGCGGGCTTTTAAATCCTGCAAAAAGACCTCTCCGTCAAGGTAGGCGTGCTTGATCATTTCGGCAAAGCCGGAGCGCCACTCGGCGTCGGGCAGGGTGTGCAGTGTCTGCGTGTCATATATGACAGCCAGAGGCGGATGGAAGGCACCGGCCAGGTTTTTGCCTGCACGCAGGTTAATGCCCGTCTTCCCTCCTACGCTGCTGTCCTGGGCAAGAAGAGTGGTCGGCAGCTGAATATAGTCTACTCCCCTCATGTATCCGGCCGCTGCGAACCCGGTCAAATCACCTGCAACACCCCCGCCGAGCGCCACAAATACCGACTTTCTGTCCATTTCGCTTTCCGCCGCGAACTCCCACAGCCGGGAAAGCTCCTCCACCGATTTGGACTGCTCTCCTGACGGCATAACATAGGTGCTCACAGGCAGAAGCCGGGCCAGCTGGCTTTCTGTTTCTTCCCGGTAGAGGGCTTCCACCGCCTCGTCCACGACGAGCAGGAAACGGCTGCTGTCTGCTGTTATCTCCTTTAAAACGGCTGCAAGCTGATAGCGGAGCCCTCCCCCGATTATTACCGGGTAGCTTCTTTTCTCCGCCTGTATCTGTACAGTTTCCATCGGTTAAAAATCCTTCGCTTCCTGTACGTACTCTTCAAAGTTCCGGCGGATACGGTCAACATTATCTGTGCCGAACATATCCAGAAAGGAGACGGCTACCTCAAACGCCACGACGTTTTCCATTACAACCGAAGCAGCAGGCACCGCACAGCTGTCCGAACGCTCAATGCTCGCTTTAAACGGTTCTTTGGAATCAATATCTACGCTTTGCAGCGGCTTATAGAGGGTCGGGATCGGCTTCATCACGCCCTGGATGACCACCGGCATGCCATTGGTCATCCCGCCTTCAAATCCGCCAAGGTTGTTCGTGCTCCGGTAATAGCCGTTCTCTTCGTCCCAGACAATCTCGTCATGCACCTGGCTTCCCGGCCGGTTAGCCGCTTCAAAGCCGATACCAACTTCAGCCCCTTTAAAGGCATTAATGCTTGCAACCGCGCCGACGATTTTGCCATCAAGCTTGTGATCATACTGCACGTGACTGCCCAAACCTACCGGCAGGCCTTCCACTACAGTCTGGACAACGCCGCCAATGGAATCGCCATCCGCCTTCGCCTTGTCGATCGCTTCCATCATTTGTTTCTCCGCTTCAGGGTCCAGGCAGCGGACTGGAGACGCTTCTGACTTTTCCTGAAGCTCCTGCATGGAGGAATAAGACGTCTGTGCTGAATGAATACCACCTATCGTAAGAACCTGGCCTCCAACTTCTATTCCGAAGGTTTTGAGAATTTTTTTTGCCAGTGCCCCTGCCATCACCCGGGCAGTTGTTTCTCTGGCCGAGGAACGCTCGAGCACGTTTCTCATGTCACGATGCCCGTATTTAATAGCCCCGTTCAAATCTGCGTGCCCGGGACGGGGACGGGTAATTTTGCGCTTCACTTTTTCCGCTTCCTCTTCAGAGAGCGGTTCGGTGCCCATAATCTTTTCCCAGTGCACAAAATCGTCATTTTCGACGACCATTGTAATTGGTGCGCCGGTTGTTTTCCCGTGCCGGACCCCGCTTAAAAACTTCACCTTATCTTTTTCGATCTGCATTCTGCGGCCGCGTCCGTATCCACCCTGCCGTCTTGCAAGCTCCTGGTTGATATCCTCTTCAAGAAGCTCCATCTGTGCCGGAACTCCCTCAACGATCGTTGTCTGCTGTGGTCCGTGTGATTCTCCTGCGGTTAAAAATCTCATATGTGCCATCTCTCCCCTTTGCTCCATACGTATCTCTTTAGTGCTTTTATGCAGTAAATGATAACATAATCCTCTATTTAGTGAAACTGCCTTCTTTCATCTTCCTGAAAAGCTTAGCTTTTGCGGTAAAAAAAGGTACCGGCCGGCTCAAACTTATACTTTTCCGGGTGAAACATCTGCTCCGTGCTTCCGACAAACAAAACACCTCCCGGGCGCAGCGCACCGTAGAACTGCTGGTAGATATAATCCTTCGCTTCTTCTGTAAAATAAATCATTACATTTCTGCAAATGATAACATCCACCTCCCTCACTGGATTATCTGCAAGCAGATTCTGCTTTTTAAAGCGAATGTCCCGGGCTGCCGCTTTTGTATCAAACTGGTAGGCCGGCGGACTCGCTTCAAAATATTTCTGCAGATACGCCGGAGGCACATTTTCTACTGCACGGGCCGAGTAGAGACCCATCTGCGCCTGTTCAAGGATGCGGCTGTCTATATCCGTCGCCGTAATGGAAAAGGAAGAACCCGGAAATGCTTCTTTCATCATCATCCAGAGCGAGTACGGTTCTTCACCAGTAGAACACGCTGCAGACCATATGTGCGGATCACTGCGTTTGTTAAGTATTCCCGGAAGAATCGATGTCTGAAGCACCTCCCAACGGGCAGGATTACGAAAAAATTCGGAAACATTGATAGTCATCCGGTCAAGTATTTCCTTCAAAAGCACTTCGTCTCTCTGAAGACCCCGGTCAAATAAATCTGTGAACGAATGAAAACCTTTTTTCTGTAAAAAGGAAAACAGCCGCCGCTTCATCTGCGCCTCTTTGTATAAATGCAGGTCCAGGCCGGTTAGGCCCTTCATTTTTTGCACGAACAAACCGTAATCATCATCCATTTGATTTTCCACTGCTGCATTTTGCCTGCTTGTCATCGTATCCCCACTTTGCTGAGTATCGTTATTATATCACGGCAGCCTTGATTCTTCAGATTCCGATCAAAGATCTTTTTCATTATATCGACCAGCAGAAAGAAAATATTCACCTGATAACCAGGTGAAGGGCTTTTATCAGTAAATAATAAAAAAAGCGGGCCCCCTGCAGGGACACGCTTTAGATTAATACCTTTTCGCCCGTTTTTCCGCTTTGGAATCAGCTACGACGAAGCAGGCGTGAATGGATGCCGGCACCCAGAAAATCAGGAGCAGCAGAAAATTGATAAATGCCTGAAACGGCCGGCCGACGATCAGCACCGCTACCGGCGGCAACAGTATTGCCAGTAAATACATCATTGATTATCACCCTTATCTTGAATTGTCTATAAGAGTGTATTCCCAAAAGTGTATCAGCTTAATCTTGTTTTACAGCCATGCATCGATGGAGCGTTCATATTCGAGTACTTCCTCCGGTTTGAAAAACAAACCGATCTCCCGGTCCGCGCTCTCCAGGGAATCTGAGCCGTGGATAACATTTTTCTCTTTCACGTGCCCGTAATCGCCGCGGATCGTTCCTGCCGGTGCTTCTTTTGGATCTGTTTTCCCGATCAGCAGCCGCGAAATATGTATAGCATCCTGGCCTTCGAGTACTACGGCAAATACGGGGCCCGACGTAATAAAACCGACCAGGTCATTAAAAAAAGGTTTTTCTTTATGTTCTTCGTAATGCTTCTGGGCTAATTCAGGTGAAATCTGCATAAATTTACCGGCGGCGATTTTCAGCCCTTTTTCTTCAAAACGCTGAACAATGCTGCCGACCAGTCCGCGCTGAACCCCGTCCGGCTTAACCATCACAAACGTGCGTTCACTTGTCATATTTTTTCCCCCATCCATTACTAATTACCAAAATTAGTATAGCAAAAGTTGAAAGCGTTAGCAATTACGGACTGGAAGGGGATCTAATATTTTCTGCCGCCAATATACGCAGCTATATCCTTTAAGGAATCCTTTGCCTCTATGTCCGGCAAAGTGGCAATCGCTTCATACGCTTTCTCCAGATAACGCTCACTCATTGTTTTCGCATATTCGATGCCCCCGGAATTATTAACTTCCGACAATATACGTTGCACCTGGCCTTCGTCGACTGCCTCCTCCTGAATAGCTGCACTGATTTTTTCCTGCAGATGCGGATTATGATGCATCGCATACAGCGCAGGCAGCGTTACATTTCCCTGCCTAAGGTCCCCTCCAGCAGGTTTTCCAAGCTCTTTTTCACTCCCGGTAAAATCGAGAATATCATCGATAATCTGGTAGGACATGCCAAGGTGATAGCCGTACCGGTAAAGCTGACGCTGCGTCTTTTTTGATGCTCCGGCGCTTGCAGCACCGAGCTCACAGCCGGCGGCAATCAAAACCGCTGTCTTTCTGCGGATTCTGCGCAGATACGTCCGCAGCGGCTGCTCCCAGTTGTACTGGTCCCGGATCTGTTCGATCTCGCCGACGCATATTTCGATCAGCGTCTTTGAGATAATCCGGTTGATGACAGGGTCTCGGTAATAGGCTGCGCGCTCGACCGCACTTCCAAAGATATAATCGCCGGTGTACATCGCTACTTTGTTGTCCCATGCCGCTTTGACTGTAGATTCGCCCCGGCGCAGCTCAGCATCATCTATCACATCATCATGAACAAGAGAAGCCATGTGTATCAGTTCAAGTGAAGCAGCAGCATGTTTGATATGCCCGATATCATAATTTCCAAATTTCGCACTTAGCAGCACTAAAACCGGCCGGATTCGTTTGCCTCCAGCTTTTAATAAATGATTCGACGCTTCAGTCAGGACGGCGTGCTTCGAGTCCACCGCTTCTTCAAGCGTTTTTTCGATCACTTTTATCTCCGGTTTTAAATCTCTGTACAGATCCATCAGCTTCATCTTATTCACCTTCAAAATAAATAATGCACCTCGTCTCCCGGCTGCAAAATATCTAAACTTTCAACTGCTTCATTTAAATATCCATACTTATAAGCGAGATGGTAATAATAAAGCAGGCCTTCCTGCTCTCTGGTCCCAAGCGTGAAATGAAGCCCCCGGAAGTAGTTCTGCCAATACGTCCTGCTGCCTCCAAGCCTGTGACTGTAATCACTGGCCATTTCGGCAAAATTGTCCTGCTGTGCTGTGCGGCGGCTTTGTAAAAAATCCTGATGCAGAGCAGACCATGTGCTCTCAGCCTGATGGAACGATTCGTTTTGAACAGCAAATACAGCGTAAACCATCGGCAGGCCGGTATGAGCATACCAAAGTTCGCCGAGATCGTAACAGAACCAGTCGCTTTCCTCCCAGGAAGCCCTGATGGCGTCATCGCCAATTAACAGGTAAGCGTCGTTCTGCTCTTTCATTTTCACCGGATCCGGTGCCTGCGTCTGATACTGCGCTTCTGTCACCTGATAGAATTCCCGCAGTATAATTTTCAGCAGATGAACGCTTGTCGCACTTGTCGATGTTAACGCAATCCGCCTCCCCACAAGCTCATCAAGAGGGTAACGGGAATAGAACAAAATGGACCGTACTTTGCCGGCAGAAGCTACACAAAGAGAAGGCAGAAGCGAAAGAGCATGCGTACTGGACCCAAAAGCAAATGAAGATACAGCACTTCCGCTCAGCTTTTGTTCTTCGAGTTTTCGGTTCAGCGAAGCAGGTACGTCCTGTTCGAACTGCACCCCCTCCTGCTCAAGCTTTTGACGGTCGAGATAATAAAAAAACGGTTTTGCGTTCGTATAAGCGATTTCTCCCATTGTTATGGACATAACCATCTCTCCAAATCGTATACATCTTCACTGTACAGGTGTACATGTTTTTACATTAAAATATCTCCAAGGGTAAATACTAATATCACGATGCTGATAATCCCATTCATGGGAAAAAAGGCGACTCCAACCTTCGACAAATCATAAGGCTTCACCAGAGAATGCTCGTAAATCATGATTGCCGCAGCTGCGGCCAGTCCAATAAGATAAAACCAGCTGAGCGGCGAAAGCAGATACAGTGCAAGCAGGGAAATCAGACTGACGAGGTGAAACCCCCGGGAAATGTAAAGAGCTTTCGCAATCCCGAAGCAGGCCGGGATGGAATTCAGCCCGACGCGCTTGTCATACTCCGCATCCTGTGTGGCATAAATTATATCAAATCCACCAATCCACATAGCTACCGCCGTAAACAGCAAAAATGCCTCCGGCTGAAGCGTGCCAGTTACTCCTACCCATCCGCCGAGCGGCGCGATACCAATTGTTATTCCTAAAAACACATGGCAAAGCCAGGTGAAGCGCTTTGTGTAGGAATACAGCGTCATAAAAAAGACAGGAATCGGCAGAAGGTAGACCGCCAGCATGTTTAACTGAAACGCAGCGATAAATAAAACAAAAAAAGATCCAAGCACAAATAAAATGGCTTGACCTCTTGAAACGTCTCCTGCAGGAATGGCACGTGTTTCCGTTCGCGGATTGCGGGCGTCTATTTCTGCATCAATCAGGCGGTTCAACGTCATTGCAGCGCTGCGGGCACCAAACATTGCCAGTGTGATCCATATCCAGTCAGCAATGGAGGGCCAGGAGCCGTTGATCATCAGGCCGCCGAGCGCCGCTCCCAAAAACGCAAAAGGGAGGGCGAATACGGTATGTTCGAATTTTATCATTTCTAAAATGGTTTTAATTTTATTCATTGGTTCAACTTCCTTATCACTGTCATTTTATCACTTTTTGCGTGCAATATGGGCACAGACGGTGCCGGCAGAAAAAGGAGACATCTGCACCCGGCTGAACCCTGCTTCCATGAACATAACCCCAAGCGTTTCTTTTGACGGAAAGGCCATGGTCGATTCCTGGAGCCAACGATATTCATCGTACCGGTTAATCAGCACTTTCCCTATGACCGGCATAACCGACTGAAAATAAAAGGAATAAAATTTTTCTACAAGGCTGTTTTCCGGCCAGGACGTTTCCAGGCACACAGCGGTACCGCCAGGCTTCAGCACCCGCTGCATTTCCTTAAGCACCCGCAGGTAATCGGATACGTTCCGGAGACCGAAGCCTATCGTTACATAATCAAACGAGTCATCCGGAAACGGAAGGCTGTTTACATTTCCATGTATTAAATCGATGTTTGCGAGCTGTTCCCGGTGCACCTTCTCCCGGCCGACCTCCAGCATTTTTTCACTGAAATCAATGCCGGTAGCGCTGCCGCCTTTTCCTACTGCTTTTCCAAGCTGAATCGTCCAGTCTGCCGTGCCACAGCATAAATCGAGCGTTTTCGCTCCACGGTGGACGTTCATCTGCTTCATTGTTTTTTTCCGCCAGCGTTTATGCAGCCGAAAGCTGATCACGCTGTTCATGTGGTCGTAGTTGCCTGAAATAGACTGGAAGACCTGATATACTTTATTTTCTTTTTGGGTAGCCATCATTGAAACCCCTTTTACTCAATACCTACAGCTATCCATTCATCCATTAGCGAGTGCAGCCCCTCAGAGAGCTGTTCGTCTTTTTCGACATGCTGATGAAAAAAGCTGTGTTCTTGATCGATTAATTGTTTTAATATTTGGCGGGCGCTCTGCGAGTGACCTTCCCAGTGCTGCACCTGGGCAGCGCTGGCTGAAAATTCTTCGGTACGGCCAAACCATTCCCATTCATGAAGCAGTCTTTTCAAGGCAAAAATAGAGGAGGAAGCCACTGCAAGATGCGTGCGCCCGTAAAAATGGATAACCGCTTCCACAATGCCCGCTTCACTCATTCTAAGTGTTTGAAGCATATCGGTATAGTCCTGGCACTCACCAAAATGCAGCTTCATTTTCGCTTCATTCATGCTCCGGATTGCTGATGTGAAAACTATAAGGATTTCCTGATGAAAAGCAGTACTGAGCAGACGATAGTAAAGACTGCTCATCAAATCCCCGTTCAAAATCGTCAGCTGCCTTATTTTCTTGTCATCGCCGTCGTTATGCAGGTGAATCTGTTCATGAGCCTTAAATGCTGACTGCACGAGCAGTACAGCTGTAATTTGTTCCACCATCCGTTTCCGGGGCACTTTGGCCCCACTTAACGCTTCCAGCAGAAGGTGAACCGTCTCTTCGTGCGCTTCCGGCAGCCCGATTTTCTGCTCAATGTACGAGTGCTGGGTCAGGCGCTGAAACTCTTTTTTTATTTCCTCTGCACATGGTGTCCAGTAGTTGTTCATGCCGCTTCCCCCAACCCCTTAAATGCTGGTGATTTCATTTCTTACGTCCTATGCTCTCCAATTATAGCACAGGCTCTTTGTTTCCAAGAAAGATTACATTAATCTTCCCCGCTTCCTGCCTTTATTTCGCCGTAGCTTGTTTGTATAACCGCGTTGCCGCGTACCTTGATCGCAGATGTATGCTCGGTAAACTGAGCAATAAGTACTTCTCCGCCGTCTAATTTTTCCAAGTGATGAAAACGAGTGTCCTTGCCGCGGGTCAAGCCCATAACGTTGACACCGTCTTCTTCTGCACGGATGACGATAAAATCATCTCCATTCTGCATTTTAAGACCCTCCCTGTTTTCGGTTTGTGCCCATGGTAAAGCGCCTGCTTTCTGCAGGCGCCTGATTTTTATCTGCTGGTGATCAGTGCTTAATCAGCGAAAGAACTTCGCTCCTTGCCGCCTGATCTTCTTCAAATGTTCCTCTCACTGCGGACGTTACCGTCATAGATCCCGGCTTTTTCACGCCGCGCATCGTCATACACATATGTTCAGCTTCAAGAACGACCATCACTCCGTGAGGTTCAAGTGTCGAAACAATTTCGTTTGCAATAGTATACGTGATACGCTCCTGAAGCTGCGGACGTTTGGCAATTGTTTCCACGGTCCGGGCCAGCTTACTCAGACCTGTCACCATTCCGCCTTTTGGAATGTAGGCTACGTGAGCCTTACCGAAAAAGGGGACAAGGTGATGCTCGCACATCGAAAAAAACGGAATATCTTTTACCAGTACCAGTTCCTCATGGTCTTCCCCAAATACAGTTTTTAAATGCTCGTCTGCTGATTCATGCAGCCCGGCAAAAACCTCCTGGTATAAACGGGCTACCCTGTCCGGAGTGTCGAGCAGGCCTTCCCGGCCGGCATCTTCACCAACACCTTCAAGAATCAGCCTGACACCTTCTTTTATTTTTTCGTGATCAAAATTAGCCACCGTAAGTCCTCCAATCAACTTCTGCTGCCTTCAGCCACTGCTGTTTGTCTTGAGAAATTTTAGCACAAGCCCTTTTAGAAAGCAAAAGGGGCGCCTTTAACGTAACAGGCGCATTAATCATTATCATCGAGCAGCATGATGGAGTGCTCTTTTTCATTTTTCTTTCCACGCTCCATCAGGGACTTTGCCATTTTCTCCGGCGGCACGTGTTCAAACAGGACTTTGTACAGCCCTTCTGTAATTGGCATTTCCACTCCAAGAGACCTGGACCAGTGGTAGACAGCTTCGGTAGTCCGTACTCCTTCAACGACCATCCCCATCTGCTCCAGTACGTCTTCGAGGCTTTTGCCGGAGCCGATTTGATTTCCAGCCCGCCAGTTCCGGCTGTGTTCACTTGTACATGTAACGATCAAATCCCCAAGACCCGAAAGGCCGGTAAAGGTAAGCGGGGATGCTCCCAGATGGGTGCCAAGACGTGTAATTTCCGCCAGCCCTCTTGTCATTAAAGCAGCTTTTGCGTTATCCCCGTATCCAAGTCCTGATGTAAGACCGATACCGAGGGCAATAATGTTTTTCAGCGCCCCGCCAATCTCGACACCGAGAAAATCATCATTTGTGTATACACGGAAAGCCTGGTTCATAAACAGCTCCTGCACCCGGGTCTGTACTTGTTCAGAGGTGCCTGACACCGCGACAGTGGTTGGCTGCTGCTCTGCCACTTCTTCCGCGTGGCTTGGCCCCGAAAGCACGGCCATTCCTTTAAAAGAAATATCCGTCCACTCTTCTTCGAGAATTTGCGATACTCTTAAAAAGGAGTCAGGCTCGATGCCTTTAGCTGCATGTACGACAATGGTTTCCGGGTGAAGATACGGCATTAACTCGCGGGCGATTTTTCTTACTGCCCCGCTCGGAACCGCAAGCACAATGTAGGAAGCCTCACCTGCTGCTTCCTTTACATCAGTGGTGGCCACTATATTTTCGGGCAGGACAATCCCTTTTAAATAGCCTTCATTTCTGTGTGTGGTGTTGATTTCTTCAGCCAGCGCTTCTCTGCGGCACCAAAGACGCACCGAATGCTGATTTTGTCCTAACACAGAAGCCAGGGCCGTTCCCCAGCTTCCTGCTCCAATAACAGCTGCCTGTTTCTTCATGTTTTTAACTCCTTTTATCCTTCACTGCTCTTTTTATACAATGAGCTTTCATTGCCACGCAGCAGGCGGACGATATTTGTACGGTGCTTCCATATCGACAGAAGGCCAAGAAAAACGGTTAAATACAGATAGGTCTCCGGATGTCCGTTGGTCGACTGGGTATAGAAAACCGCCACCGGGGTTAAAACAGCAAACAACAGAGAGCCTAGAGACACGTAACCGGTAACTGCAATCGCTGCAATCGCTATAATCCCGACATAAATTGCCGGAAAAAAGACTAGTACACTAATAACTCCGATGGCCGTTGCTACACCTTTGCCACCGCGGAAGCCAAAATAGACCGGCCAGTTATGTCCAAGTACGGCGGCAAGACCGCCAAGAGCGGGAGCCAGACCGTCCACCTGGCTTAACGACAAAAATCCGGGCAAAAGGGCCGAGGCTGTCCATTGGAAAAAGAAACCGAGCCAGACCGCCACCATTCCTTTCAGCACGTCTAAAAGCAGCACCACCACCGCCCATTTTGTGCCCAGGACCCGCCGGGTATTTGTGGCTCCGGCATTGCCGCTCCCGACAGAACGGACGTCCACCTTTTTTATTCGCTGCACAAATAGATAACTAAAACTAACTGAGCCGATTAGATAGCCAATCACAACTGCAAGAATTACTCCCATTGCACTCTCCCCTTACCAAACCATTTCCGGCTGCTATTCGTTTTTCTTTCTGGCCACGATTCGAAGCGGTGTCCCTTCAAACGAGAAGGCTTCGCGGCATTTATTTTCCAAATATCTGCGATATGAAAAATGCAGAAGCTCCGGATCATTTACAAACAACACGATAACCGGAGGGCCTGAAGCCACCTGTGTTGCAAAATTGATACGCAGGCGTTTATTGCTGTGGGTCGGGGTTGGATTCATAATAACCGCATCCATAATAACTTCATTTAACACATTGGTAGGGACCCGTACGTGATGATTTTCAGCCACCTGACTTACTACCGGCAAAAGGTTCTGTATTCTCCGCTTCGTCTTGGCCGAAAGGAAAACGATCGGGGCATAGTCGAGGAACTGGAACTCCTCCCGAATTTCTTCGGTGAACCGGTGCATCGTTTTGTCGTCTTTTTCCACTACATCCCATTTGTTAACGACAATAACGATAGCCCGGCCGGAGTCGTGCGCATAGCCTGCTACTTTTTTGTCCTGTTCCCGGATGCCTGCTTCGCCGTCGAGAACGACAACAGCTACATCGGCCCGTTCCATGGCACGCATCGCCCGGAGTACACTGTATTTTTCTGCTTTTTCATACACTTTTCCCCGCCGGCGCATACCCGCCGTATCAATGATGCTGTATTTCTGGCCGTCTTTTTCGAACTCCGTGTCCACCGCATCTCTCGTAGTGCCCGGAATATCGCTCACAATGACGCGTTCTTCCCCGAGTACTGCGTTCACGAGGGAGGATTTCCCCACATTCGGCTGGCCGATGACTGCCATATGAATCGTGTCATCGTCCTTTTCCTCTTCGTCCTCCACAGGAAACCGTTCGAGCACTTCATCCAGCAGATCACCGAGGCCGAGGCCGTGGGAACCGGAAATCGGAAATACTTCTCCGAGGCCAAGGGAATAGAACTCATACATCTGCTCCCGCATTTCATAGTTGTCTATTTTATTCACGGCCGTGAGGACCGGTTTTTTGGATCGAAGCAGAATATCTGCGACTTCTTCATCTGAAGCCGTAATGCCGTCCCGCCCGTTCACGATAAAAATAATGACATCTGCCTCGTCGATAGCAAGCTTCGCCTGCTCCCGAATTTGAGTGAGCAAAGGTTCATCATTCAGTTCAATGCCTCCGGTGTCAATCACGTGAAAGAAGCGGTGCAGCCATTCACCTTCCCCGTAAAGCCTGTCTCTTGTAATACCTGGCTCGTCTTCGACGATAGCCATTCGTTCTCCGATAATACGGTTGAATATTGTTGATTTGCCGACATTTGGCCTGCCGACAATGGCGACTGTAGGTTTTACCATCATTTTGATTCCTTTCTGTCTCTAAATCTATCTTCATTATCATAACATGAAACAGATACGTTCCTCTCCCCCAAATTTGTATCCGGCGGGTAAAACAAGGAAAAACCAGGCAGCAAAATGCGCCTGGTTGGTTTTTCTCCCCTTATATCGAACGGCGGCTGTATACAGACGTATCAATGCCTCGCTCCTTCAGCCAGTGGGCTGTTTCCCCGCGCAGAACCACTGGTGCCCTTTGCAGTTCCTTAATGTTTTGAGCCCCAACTGCCGTCATTACTGTTTTCAATTCCTCCTGTATCTGCCGGAGAAAAGAAGCAGCGCCCTCCGCTCCGCTGTTTTTCGCTTCTCTTAGGACGGCTCCTGCCATTCCGCTGGCGCTACCTCCAAGGGCAATAATCCTTGCGACATCCAGGCCGTGTCTTACGCCCCCTGAACCGATAACGCTGCCGGGATGCCAGGCATGCACAGTTTCAGCGATAGCGGCTGCTGTCGGGATACCCCATTGATCGAAAAAAGCAAACGGACGCTCCCGTCTTTTGTTTTCAATCATGGAAAAATTCGTACCCCCGCTGCCACCAGCGTCAATAACGGCTACTCCGGAGCTTCTCAGCTTAACTGCCGTTTCAAAGGAAATGCCAAACCCTACTTCTTTTACAATTACCGGAACAGAAAGCTCACTTGCAATCCGTCCGATCCGCTCCAGGGCTCCCTGAAAGTCCCTGTCACCTTCAGGCATAACAAGCTCCTGGATGACATTCAAATGAATCTGAAGAGCATCAGCTTCAATCATTTCGACCGCCTGCACCGCCTGGTCAACGCTTACCTCACTTCCTGTATTGGCAAAAATAATACCATCAGGATTTTTTTCCCGTACGATTCTGTATGTATAGGATTCCTGCTCGTTTTTGATGGCCGATGTTTGAGAACCGACTGCCATAGCAACGCCCGTTGCTGCTGCAGCTTCTGCCAGTGAAGCATTAACAGCGGCTGTTTCGCCGCCGCCTCCACCCGTCATTGCATTAATAAGAATCGGCGAACTTAACGAAAGTCCGCCGATTTCTACTGATGCATCTGTATAAAGAGAAGCTGAGTCAGGCAGACTTTGATGGACAAATTGAATGTCATCTAAACTGCTTTCGGCTGAAAAACCTGTGGATAAAGCATATTCAATGTGGTCCTGTTTCCGCCTAGCCCTTGACACAAGCAAATCTCCTTACTTTTTATATTTTTTCAACTGATCGCCGACCATATCTCCAAGGGAGAAGCCGGCATGATCTTCTTCCGGTGCTTCGTATTCGCTTTGAACCTTCGAATCACCGGTTTCAGGATTTTCAAGTTCTCTGATGCTTAACGAAATACGGTGTTCGGCAGGGTTAATATCAAGCACTTTAGCCGTTACTGCCTGACCTTCTTCAAGAACCTCTCCCGGCGTTCCGATATGACGGTTCGCGATTTGGGAAATGTGAACAAGGCCTTCCACTCCGGGAGCCACTTCAACGAATGCGCCGAAGCTGACCAGCCGTTTTACCTGGCCGTCGATAACGTCCCCGGCTTCAATTTGTCCTTCAATGGTCGTCCATGGTCCAGGAAGGGTATCTTTAATCGACAGAGAAACTCTTTCGCTGTCCGGATCAACAGCTAAGATTTTCACTTCGACCTCATCGCCTTCGTTGACGATTTCTCCTGGTGATTCTACCCGGTGATGGGCCATTTGCGAAATGTGGACAAGACCGTCGACACCGCCGACATCCACAAATGCGCCAAAGTTAGTCAGGCGCTGCACTGTTCCTTTCACCGTATCTCCTACATTCAAGTTTTCAAGCACTTCTTTCTTCTTCACTTCGGCCTCCTCGTCCAGAACGGCACGCTGAGATAAAATCAGCTTGTTTTCTTCCGGATCTATTTCTGCAATTTTTAGTCTTAATGTTTTTCCCTGATAATCTGAAAAGTCTTCCACATAATATCTTTCCACGAGCGAAGCCGGGATAAAGCCGCGCACGCCCAGATCGACTACAAGCCCGCCTTTGACAATTTCAGCCACCTGGGCCTCAATAACATCGCCGGATTCATACTTTTCCTGAAGCTCGCCCCAGGATTTATCGGCAAGTGCTGCCCGGCGGGAGAGAACCAGCTCATCATCTTCCATTTTTGTTACTTTGAATTCGAGCTGATCTCCTTCCTTGAGCACATCGTCTACTTTCTCCACGTGCAGGCTGGAAAGTTCGCTGATCGGAATAACCGCATCCACTTTATAGCCGGCATCCGCGTACGCCTGTTTCTCTTCCACCTTTGTTACTGTGGCAGTAATGATATCTCCCACGTTAAACTCTTTCATACCTTCAAGTTCGTTGTTCATTTCATCTGCCATTGACCATTGCCTCCTTCAGTGTCCTTAAATCCTGCCTATGGGGTTTGGGGATTTTGAGGAATTAACCGGACTGCAGCCGGCTGGTGCCTGTCTTCGCCTGCTGATGAACGGCTTTGATTTCTTCCATGATTACTTCGGTCGCTTCCTCAGCTTTCGCTTTATTCGTCCGAAGGTCCTGCATGGGCACCGGCCGGCCTATCACTACGTTCACACGCCGGAATAAACCGTAGCGGCCACTGATAGCAACCGGAACTACTGCCGCGTCTGAACGGAGAGCAAAAAAGCCGGCACCGGTTAATCCTTTTCCTATTTCCCCGCTTTTACTCCTAGTACCCTCAGGAAAAAGACATAAAACCTGTCCCTCGTTTAAAAATTGAATTCCCTGTTTCAATGACTTTCGGTCCACTACGCCTCTGCGGACGGGAAAGGCTCCGACAAAATACATAATAAAACCGAGAATTTTTTTATTAAACAATTCGCTTTTAGCCATAAAGTGCACTTTTCTGCGAATATGAGTGGCAAGCAAAGGGGGATCAAAGTTGCTGATATGATTCGAGCAGATGAGAACCGGCCCTTCCTTCGGCACGTTTTCCCTTCCGGTCACCCGGACGCGCATAAAAATAACCGCAAGAAAGTAGGAAGAATACTTTACGATATTATACATCATGGGAGTAATTCACCTTCTCTTCTGCAAGCGCTGTGATCCTGCTGATAACTTCCGGGATGGTAAGAGCGGTGGTATCAATCTCCACAGCATCCTCTGCTTTTTTTAACGGTGAATGCTCTCTGGATTTATCGAACTCGTCCCGGTGAATGATCGCTTCGTAAATTTCATCGTAATCCGCCGGCGCCCCCCGCTCCTGCATCTCCTTGTACCTTCGCATTGCACGCTCCTCTGCAGAAGCAACCAGAAATATTTTCAACTCCGCGTCCGGAAGGATAGTAGTACCGATATCCCGGCCATCGAGCACCGCCCCTTTTTCTGCCGCAAGCCGGCGCTGCTTCAGGGCCATTTCCTCACGCACCCCAAGGTGGGCCGCGGTCAGAGACACTACGCTGTCCACTTCACTCGTCCGGATAGCTGCAGAAACATCTTCCCCGTCGAGGTAGACTTCACTCACTCTCGGATTGCCCACAAGGCGGATATTGGCGGCTTTTAACAGCTCCGTCATTTTCCCGCCGTCGTCCAGGGGCGTGCCTGTGCGCAGCGCCTTTAACGACAGCGCCCGGTACATTGCTCCTGTATCGATGTATGTATAATCAAGCTGAACGGCACATCCCTTCGATACAGTGCTCTTTCCAGCACCGGCCGGCCCGTCGATCGCAATATTGATTTTTCTCATCCTCCTGCACCCCGCCCATTAGATTGTTGAACATTTAGCATTTGCTCATCATTTTCAAAACTAACATATTTCGCCCCGTTTGCATATATTGTACCTGCCGAACTTTTTATTTACCGGTGCTTTACAAAAAGAAAAAGACCGCTCCGGCGGTCTAACGCACTAGCTTCCTATTCGTTTTTCCTGATTCGCTGCGGCCCGCTGCCGTTCAAAACAGTACCGGATTACTGCCTGACGCTCTTTTTCGGCAAGATCCAAAAACTCCATGCTTGCCCGCTTCGGCCGGCGTTCTTCTTTTTCCAGTACTCTTCTTACCGCAGCAGTACAATGCAGATAATGCATCGCCCCATCTTCCATCGGGAAAGCGAGCGTAATCTGTACCTGTTCATCTTCAAGCAGCTTTGCTTTTGGCGGCACGACGATCATGCATCCACCGCCGCTCACATTTACCGTGACCGTGGTGAACGGGCGGTAATGGCCGTGAACAGCTGCGTTGACGCTTGTTTCCACACGCACGTAGTTTCTTCGCTGCACCCGCTGCCATTCCTTTTTCGCAGGACGTTCAATGATCAGGGCCGGTATATGCCCCTTTTGGCGGGAAAGTACTGTCGAGCGAAACGAATAAACAGCGCTATCCTCCCCGACGAACCAGACGTGGACGGCTCTCCCTGCGTGAAAGGAAGTAATTTTACCGGTCTCTCTTTCCGAAGGCATGGCAATCGTGAACGTGTGTTCATCTGCATCAAGCAGCTGGGATTTATATTGGATATCATTGTCATGTGGTGCTTTCGTTTTTATATTTTCATGCAGATGCCAAACGCTTCCAATCTCGTACAATAGCTAAAACCCCTTTTACTAAATATATCGGATAGAAAGAAATACTGTTAAATTTCAGTTACGCCGGCACTGGTCTCCTCCCGAACATATTTCGTCAGTTCGGCCGTAATTTCATAGCGCAGAAACGGCGTAATTAAATAAATGCCATTAAAATAGCGGAGCGTTTCATCAATTAGTTCTTTTGCGATAGCGATACCTTCCCGTTGGGCTGCTTCAGCATCATCCCCGCAGGCTGCCATCCGTTTTCGCGTGTCTTCCGTCAATTGAATGCCTGGCACCTCGTTATGAAGAAACTCTGCATTTCCCGCGCTCACAAGAGGCATGATGCCGATAAAAACAGGCGCCTTCAGCTCCTTTACCGCTTCATGGATTGTTTTAATCCGGTTTATATCATACACCGGCTGAGTCATAAAATAATGCGCGCCTGCATTCACTTTCTTTTCCAGCCTTTTTACAGCTTTATCAATATGAAGCACATTGGGATTGAAGGCTCCCCCGATGGAAAAATTCGTTTTTTCCCCGAGGGATTTCCCGGAAAACAGCCGTCCTTCGTTCATTTCCCGGATCAGGGAAATAAGCGATACGGAGTTGGCATCATACACAGACTTTGCCCCCGGAAAATCCCCAACCTTCGAAGGATCACCGGTGATCGCCAGCAGATCCCGCACGCCAATGGTATGAAGCCCGAGCAGATGCGACTGGAGGCCAATCAGGTTCCGGTCCCGGCAGGCGATATGCAGCAGCGGCCGGGCAGAGGTCTGCTGCTTAAGCATCGCTCCCATTGCGAGATTGTCGATACGGGGGGAGGCAAGGGAATTATCGGCAAGCGTAACCGCATCAGCCCCTGCGTCATGAAGCGCCTGGGAGCCGCGTATGAATTTTCCAGTTTTCAGCTTTTTCGGCGGATCCAGCTCCACGATGACTGTTTTTTCGTTTTTTACTTTTTCATGAAGAGGCACAAACGGTTCCTTATCGGCTGTCGCCTCAGCCACCGCAGTCTCCACCTTCACCGGACGCTTCGTTTTTTCTGGAGCGTCGTGTTTGACCGCTTCCGCTATCATGCGGACATGCTCAGGCGTCGTACCGCAGCAGCCGCCAATCAGACGGATGCCCTGCTCTTTAAAACGGAACGCCTGCTTGTAAAAGTACTCGGGGTTGGACTGGTACACGTAACGGCCGTCGTACCAGTTTGGCAGACTGGCGTTAGGGTAGGCGGAATAGTACGCCCGGTCGGTCAGTTCCGCCTGCTCCAGTGATTTCAATATATGATACGGGCCCATCCGGCAGTTGAGCCCGACCACCGAAGCTCCGGCATCCTCAAGCCGGCTGAAGGCTTCACTGATCTGCACTCCCCCGTGCATGACCCCGACGTCTCCAAGCGCCACCTGGGCAATAACCGGAATTTCTGCATCTCTGCTCCGAATGTAGCGGACGATCTGCAGAAGCTCCGGCAGGTCATAGAACGTTTCAAGCAGCAGGCCATCCACCGGTTCCGCCAGCAAGATATCCACCTGCTCCTGCAGCGCGTCTCTTAAAAAGTCATCCGAATGTTCGCTCACCTGAACGCCTTTTATACCGCCGACTGTAGCAAATACATACGCTGAGCCTCCGGAGGCATTTCTCGCCAGCTGCACGCCGGCCCGGTTAATATCCTGCACTTTATCTTCAAGGCCGTAGCCTGCAAGCTTCACCCGGTTCGCTGCATAGGTGTTTGTCTGTAAAATATCCGCCCCGGCTTCTGCGTATTCCCGGTGAGCATGCTCCACAGCCTCAGGATCCGTTAAATTCATGGCTTCAAACGAGCCCTTATAGCCCTTCTGGTACAGATACGTGCCCATGGCCCCGTCACCGATCAAAATCGAGGAATCGAGTTTTTCGAGTACGTTCATAGCTTTGCCCCTCTCCTGCTTATGAGTTACAGCGCTCTGAGCGCCTGTTCGAGATCTTCAATTAAATCGTCCTTATCCTCTATGCCAATGCTGAAGCGGAGAAGACGGTTATCAACACCGTTATGGACCCGTACTGCTTCCGGCATGTCTGCATGCGTCTGCGTGGCCGGGTACGTAATAAAGCTTTCGACTCCGCCCAGACTTTCTGCGAACGTAATGATTTTAATGTTTCGCAAAAATGAATCCACCCACTCTTCGTTTTCAAGACGGAAGGAAAGCATGCCTCCCCGACCCGAATAAAGCACATCTGTTACCTTCTCGTGACGGCTGAGGTACTCTGCGATCGCTTTTCCGTTTTCTGTATGCTGCTTCATGCGGAGCTTTAAGGTTTTCATCCCGCGCATAAGAAGCCAGGAGTCAAACGGGCTTAAAATTGTTCCCATGCCGTTTTGAAGCGCGCCAATTTTTTCAGAAAGCTCGTCCACGTTTGATACAATCAGCCCGGCAATCAAATCATTGTGACCGCCCAAATATTTTGAGGCCGAGTGCACCACAATATCAGCACCTTCTTCTATCGGACGCTGAAGCACTGGAGTGTAAAACGTATTGTCTACAATGAGCCAGGCCCCGTGCTTTTTCGCGAGCAGCGAAAGCTCCTTCAGATCTGCTTCCTGCATCAGCGGGTTTGTCGGCGTCTCAATAAACAGGGCCTTCGTCTTATCTGTTATCAGCTGTTCAAAGGCTTCGAGATCCCTCGGGTCGCCGTATGTAACCGTCACGCCCCAGTGCCGCCATCCCTCCTCGAACAGACGGTATGTACCGCCGTAAATATCGCTTGTGGCAATCACTTCATCACCAGTTTCAAATATCGCAAACAGCGTCTGTATAGCAGCCATCCCCGAGCTGAGGGCAAACCCATGTTTACCTCCTTCAAGCGCAGCGATACCGTTTTCAAGCAGATCTCTCGTCGGGTTAGCCGTCCGGGAATAGTCGTATCCTGTGGACTCTCCGATGCCTGTATGCTTATACGCTGTGGAAAAATAAACAGGCGGGTTGATCGCCCCGGTCCGCGGGTCAGAATTATTCCCCAGTTGTGCCAGGATGGTTTCTATCTGCAGTTGCTTTGACATGTCACAGCCCTCATTTCTTTAAAATTAATGCATTAAATGTACGAAAAGGCCTTCTTCCTTAGACAGAAGAAGACCTTGGCATGCAATACTTCTTCTCATCTCGCAAGCACAGCTTGCAGGAGTTAGCACCTGACCGCATTGCCTGCGGCTGGTTGCTGAGACTTCCAAGGGCCGATCCCTCCATCTCTCTTGATAAGAAACGTTATATGATTACTTTCCAAAGTACAGGAAACGAATTGATATTGCAAGCAGCCTTTTTATTCCGGCGCAATATCCACGTGCAGCTGGTTTTCATTACCACAGACGCAGCGGCGAAAACCCGTTTCCATTTCCCCGGCCTTGTTCTTTCTGCCGCGGAGAATATACTTTTCCCCGCATTTCGGACAGCGGATAACAACGCGGTAACGGCGGTCTTCTGACATAGTAGCTTCGTCCTTTCGAGTTGTTATTTCGCATTGGCTTTATTTGCTTTCGACAACGCAAACCACCACAAAAATAGCATGAACGGGACAAGATAATACAGAATATTGCCTAGAGAAGCACTCAGTATATAGTCGTACAGCCCGTGGAAGATAAGCGGAATAGCGAGAGCAAGGAAAAAAGAGAAGAAGCGCCTGCCATGACGGGAGGCGCGCTTCGCTGATACCGCATAATACCCCATAATCACACCCAGGAGCGCATGCACCGTTACCGGCAGCAGAGCTCTTGTGACAGCCGTTTCAATGCCGTTTGCAATTAAGTACAGGATGTTTTCAAGTGAAGCAAAGCCAAGCGACAGGGAAAGCCCGTAAATAACGCCGTCGTATGTATTTTTAATCGGGGCAAATCGAAGCACAAACGTATACAGCAGGAAAAACTTGATGCCTTCCTCAAGTACGGCAGCCTGGGTATACTGCGCCGCAAAAAACGGTATGCTTACCCCTTCCGTTTCAAGCGCATGCTCGATCACAAGTACCGGGAACACAATCAGTACCCCTATGACAAACGCACGGATGACCGGCAGCCTCCGCTCTACGTCCGCCCGGCGTTTTAATGTGAAATATAACAGTAAAGCAACAGCCGGCGCCAGGGCCGCCATAATCAGTGCGATCACCTTTCGTTCTCACCCTCTCTTGTTAAACGTATCGTATCATGCTATGTTCAGATTCGTAAAAGAATAATGCCACTCACAGCCGAGCCGACGAGGAGGAATTGAAATGAAAAAAATACTGGTTATTCACACAGGCGGCACGATCGCCATGACCCAGACGGAGGAAAGCGGCGTGGAACCGGGGCTTCACAATCCGTTAAGCCACTGGAGCCGTATTGCCAATCAAATTGCTGAAATTGTGACGAGCGATTTCCTGCATCTGCCGTCCCCTCACATTACTCCGGAGCACATGCTTTCTTTGCACGAGCATATGCTTGAGAAGCTTTCCGAGGATACATATGACGGCGTCGTTATTACCCACGGCACCGACACCCTGGAAGAAACCGCCTACGCGCTCGATCTTTTTCACGACAAAGACCTGCCGGTGGTAGTGACGGGTGCTATGCGCTCAAGCAATGAGATCAGCGCTGACGGCCCTCAGAATTTCCTTGCAGCAGTCCGCACCGCCGCAAGTGATAAAGCCCGGAACATCGGTGTTCTCGTCGTTTTAAACGAAGAGATTCATTCTGCAAAAAACGTGACAAAAACCCACTCATCCAACATCGCCACTTTTCAGAGTCCGCAATATGGGCCACTCGGCTTTGTGACAAACAACGAAATATTTATTCATCACTATCCGGTGAGCCGGGAGCATTTTTCACCGGTCCATATGAACAAGAAGGTACTCCTCTTAAAAATGGCAGCCGGCATGGATGCTGCTTTACTTTCCCCGCTGCTTGACCAGCCTCTTGACGGTATTATCATCGAAGCATTCGGTCAGGGGAACATTCCTCCAACCATCGTGCCGCTGATTGAGGATTCGATTGCCAAGCAGGTGCCTGTGGTTCTTGTCTCCCGCTGCCACAGCGGTGTGGTCCAGGCCACCTACAGCTACGAAGGAGGCGGCTACCAGCTGAAGCAAAAGGGCGTTATTTTTACGAACGGGCTGAACGGCCAGAAAGCGCGCCTGAAGCTGCTCGCTGCCCTGGATGAAAAGCGGCCGCTCGAAAACATACGCGACTGTTTTGAATATATTGAATAGCCTCCCCCTCCATATTAAAAAGCCACCAGTTTTTCAAAACGAAGTGGCTTTTTTTCGTGCTATATTTTCCGCTATTTTTTCTCCATGAAAGCGCCCGTTTTCGATAAATATCTCGTTTGCTTCATCACCGGCAGCGATGACTCCGGCAATATAAATGTTTTCCCGGTTTGTTTCCATCGTTTCTTCGTCAAAGGACGGACGGCCCGACTGTTCATCAACGGCGATACCGAGCTGGCGGAAAAAAGCTCTTGATGGATGATAGCCGGTCATGGCGAAAACAAAGTCAGCAGGTACGGAGTGGGAGACGCCCCCCTGCTCATAAACAACCTGGTCAGGCTCAATACGCACCACGTCTGCTTCAAACTCCATATGGGCTGCACCGCGCCGGACCATTGCCTGAAAATCCGGAAGGATCCACGGCTTGATGCTTTTGGAATACGCCTCTCCCCGGTAGAGCACCGTCACCTGTGCGTTCACCTGCTCAAGGGCAAGAGCAGCATCCACAGCTGAATTTCTTCCGCCGATAATTACGACCTGCTGGTTAAAGTGAGGATGGGCTTCTTCAAAGTAATGCTTTACATGCGGCAGGCTTTCTCCAGGCACGCCCATATGGTTTGGGTTATCGTAGTAGCCTGTGGCTATAATAACGTGAAGAGCTTCCCACTCCCGGGTCTCGCCCTGAAGCGTTTCGGTTTGAACCAGGTAGCCGTCGTCCGTTTCCTGGACCGTCTGTACTTCCTCATAGTTATAAATACGGAGTTTTTCCGCTTCCGCTACCTTGCGGTAATAAACCAGAGCCTCCTGGCGCCGGGGCTTTCGGTCTACCACCGGGAAGGGATGGCCGCCGATTTCGAGTTTATCCGCAGAGCTGAAAAACGTCTGATGGACGGGATACTCGTAAATGCTGTGAACGATATTTTTCTTTTCTATGATAGCCGCATCAATTCCCCTGCGCTTTAAAGCGATAGCTGCCGACAGACCGCATGGCCCGCCCCCAATAATAATTACTTGTTCCTTCATATTCATACTCCTTTATTCGCTGCTGAAATGGCTGTTTGTCAGCACAAACAGGTGTGTTTCCGCCGGGGCGCCGTGGCGCATCGGTATGCTGGTCGTGCCGTAGCCGTTGCTGATAAACAAAGACTGGGAGGTTTCATTATACCAGCCTCCCTTTAATTTCGGCCCCCAGCCAAACAGCCGGATCTGGCCGCCATGGGTGTGGCCGGTAAGCATATAGGCCGCACGTCCGGAAAAAGGGCCGTACCGGTAATATGCTTCCGGGTTGTGGGCGATAAGCAGGTCTGCCTCCGGCAGACCTGCCGGGTTACGGTAGGATTCGTAAAAGCGTTCCTCTCCGAAGGCAGCAATGGTAAAAGCACTTTCGTTCAACGTATACGCTTTTTTTTCGAGAATTTCGATTCCTTCCTGATGCAGCAGCGGCCTCAGCCATCTGCGGCCCACCTGCAGGTCATGGTTCCCCCAGACAAACAGGACCGGTGCATAGCTGCGGAGCAGGCGTAGATTCTGTCTGATACGTTCAGCCGGCACCCCGAGCTCGGCCAGGTCGCCGCCGATAATAATCAGGTCAGGCTCCCGTTCGAGCTGCCGGAATAATGCAGGTGACACCCGCCGGCGGTGAATATCGGTAATGAAAAAGATGGAGCAGCCCTCCACCTCCGGCGGCAGATTCTTGTAATCAAGCTCATGAGTTCTCACTTTGTTCTGCCATGTTTCCTGCAGGACCCTGCCGGCATACAGCACAGAAAAAAGAAGAGGAGCCAGCAGCCATTTTTTCATGATGGAACCCCTCTTTTCCTTTATAAAATTTGAACGTTTCCGGACAATTTAAAAACGAGTATACGTATACCGTTTATCTCCGCTATACTTGTGTAAGGGAAAAATTGACCGGAAAGAAGGTATTTAAACGATGGATCTTATTGTCTTTTTAGCAGGAGCCGCTTTATTTGGAGGAGGCTTTTTTTTGCTTTTATATTTTTTATTCAGAAAAAAACCGCTCACCTGGCCGTTTGTATTAATGATCTTTGGCGTGATCGCCTGCTTTGTCGGTCTTCTTCTGTCTTCACCGCTGACTGAAACAACCGCCGCGTTCATTTCTACTGAAACATACTTATGATAAACGGGGACGCCAGGGCGGTAATGACAATAAATATAAATGCAGCCAACAGCGTATGGGGAAGAGTCAGCATGGGGCTCTCTTCTTCATCGGGTTCTTCATCTTTTCCAGAGTAACGTGAACGTCTTGAAGCCTCCTGATTTTCCTCTTCATTTAAAGTCTCCCCGCCCATACTGCCCCGGCGGCGGCCGAGGCGGCTTCGTTCTGCGTCCGGATGCTTTGCATTTTCCTCCGCACCGGCGTTTCGCCTTTCCATGCGTGTTTTATTCATGCTACGCTCTCTCCCTTCCGAAAAACAGCTCCTGCAGTCGTGCTTCCCACGGTGCTGTTTCTTGTTCTCTCTCTACTCCCTGAGGCTCACGAAAAGGAATCCTGCCCCCGCACCTATCGCAGCAGGGCTCGGGACGTTTCCTTAAAGCTTCCCCAAAAACCTGCAGTAATAAACGTCTCCGGCAGGCTTCGTTATTTTCCAACCATTGTATCATAGCCTTGAGCTTTTTCTGCTTTTCAAACCATCGCTGCTGCACCTGCTTTTCCAATTCTTCATGAAGCTCTCCCCGGCGCTTTCCTGGATATTTATCAAGATAGTACGCAAGAAACCGGGCAGCAGTTTCTGTCCATCCCATTCTATTTATCAGATCATCTGTTATTTCTCCACGGCTGCTTCCGGCTGCCGTTTCCAATGCAGGGCCGATTTCATTTACAGGGGGAAGCTCCGATTCCATCAGCATCTGCGGAATAATAATGTCTTCCTCCAGGTAGAGCACCGCTGCCCATGCCTGCCTTCCGTCCCTCCCTGCTCGCCCGATTTCCTGAATATACGATTCTGCGTCTTTTGGAAAATGATAGTGAAGAACAAATTCGACGTCGGCTTTATTCAGCCCCATCCCAAAGGAATTTGTGCACACAACGACATCCAGATCACCGTGTAAAAACTGCTGCTGAATCATTAATCTGGCCTCATTTTCGAGTCCGCCGTGATACGCCTCCACACGGTGGGATGTTTCTTCCTGGAGCAGTGCTTTAAGCTCTTCGCATCTTTTCCGGCTCGATACGTAAACCAGGCCGGGGCCCGGAGCCTTCTGGACGAGCCTGATCATTTCTTTTTTCTTTTCCCGTTCGTCCCTGCACTGCTGAACAAATAGAGCGATATTCGCACGATCCACCGAATGAATGTACTCTGCCGGCTCTTCCATCTGCAGCTGTTTTTTTATGTCCATCTGCACTTCCGGTGTCGCCGTTGCCGTAAAGGCTGCCATACATGGACGTCCCAATGCTTGCCGTACCGGCCCGATTTTCAAATAATCCGTACGGAACTCATGCCCCCACTGGGAAATACAGTGAGCCTCATCCACTACCATCATTGACACTTTTACCGTCTTCAGCCGCTCTACGATAAACGGCAGTGAAAGAGCTTCCGGGGAAATATACAAAAGCTTTAACGACGAAAGCCGGCCCAGCACCCGGGATTTTTCCTCCGGGGTCATAAAGCTGTTGTAGGCGGCAGCTGTTTTAATATGTTTCGCCCGCAGCTCCTGAAGCTGATTATCCATTAATGAGAGCAGCGGGGAAACGATAATCGTCAGACCGTTCTTCATTAAAGCGGGCAGCTGAAAGCAGATGGATTTGCCGCTTCCAGTTGGCAGAACAGCCAGGGTGTCTGTATCTGCAAGCAGCGCATCCACAATTGGCTCCTGGTATTCATGCAGAGAAGGAAAGCCAAAGTATTTATTCAGCGCTTCTGTTTTTCCGCTCACCTTTCTCCCCTCCTTTTGCCAGTGCAAGCCGGATCGCAAAATATGTGACATCAACATCCAGCTGTTCTTTCAGCGCTTTCAGCTTAAACGTATCAAGAGATACAGCTGTCCGGCGTATTGCTTCCTGCTTTTCTCGCGGCACCAGATGATCAATGGAAAATTCTTCGACCTCACCCGCAATTTCCACGAAATGGTCTTCAATAGTGCTCTCCTTCAGCCGCCGGGCACGGGCGATTCCATCGAGCGTCATTCCATGATTTATGAAATTAAGCGTCTTTTCAGCTGTAACGGTAAGCTTAGGATTCCCTTCGGTATCCAGGCATTCATGAAGCACCGTCCCCGGTTGGTTTTCCGCTTTTTTTATTAAAGAGTGCACAGCCCCCTGAAACAAGTACTCAATTTCAACCTTTTCCCTGCCCTGGAAGCGCGCTATCTGCTCTGTCGTTTTCCCGAGATTTTCCACTCCTGTCAGCCTGTACGCAAATATAAATGCCTGCACCTCTTTCAGTTCATGCAAACAATTTTTCACTTCTCCATATAACCTGTTCATAACAGTATATTTTTCCGGGCCCCAGGCCGCAAGCTTTCGTTTCACCCACTCCTGTGCTGCCACGTCCTGAATAATAGGAACAAACTGTTTTTCCTGCTGATACAGGTGGGAGAGCGTCTGAATCAACAGAGCAATCCTTCTCCAAAACTGCCGTCCCGTGTCACGGTACGTCCATCCATCAAAGCCCGCCTCCTCTACTATCTTCTCCCACGGCTCGATGGCAGCGGAAGCCTCAGCACCCGGTACTCCTCCGGTCTCCAGCCAGCCGCGTTGGTAAAAAGAGGCGGTAAGGCGTTCAAATTGCGGCTTATCAAGTGCAGGAACCGCCCCGAACAGATCCTTTGATTGAAACCATTTGGCATCCGTGATCGTCTGGGAGGAGCGTTTTCCGGACAAAAGATGATAGGCAGAAGCGTCTGTACGCTCTCCGCGGAGCCTTTTTAATGCTATCAGGATCATCGCCTCTTGAAACAGCAATACGCCTCTTCCTTTCTATTCGTTCATCAAAATGCCACACGTTAGGCTGTGCGGGGCATTTCATATCTGTTGAAAAGTTTATCATGAAGAAATACAATATGGAATAGACCTTACGACGCTCTTCGCTCAAGCGCATAAATTTATAGATATTTAATCATATGGAGGGACACAGATGGCGAAATACACCATTGTTGATAAAGATACATGTATCGCCTGCGGTGCCTGCGGAGCAGCAGCTCCCGATATTTTCGATTACGATGAGGAGGGCCTGGCCGAAAATATTGTCGATGACAACCAGGGTACAGAAAGCATCCCGGACGACCTTGAAGAGGATATGATCGACGCTTTTGAAGGCTGCCCGACCGATTCCATCAAAGTCGCGGAAAAACCGTTCGCCGGGGATCCGTTTAAATTCGAATAAGCACCGTTCCTCCCGGCGTCCGGGAGGTTTTTTTACGGATTCTTTCCCCTGCCTTTCTTCCATGTTTCATTCCTGCTATAATGCAGAAGATGTTTACTATACATACTGAAGGAGGAGATTGCCTTGGCAGAGAACAAAGAAGTGGAAGTACTTATTGAAATTCCGACAGGCAGCCAGAACAAATACGAATTTGACAAAGATAAAGGGGTCTTTAAACTCGACCGCGTACTATTCTCCCCGATGTTTTATCCAGCGGAATATGGCTACATCGATGACACGCTTGCGCTCGACGGCGATCCGCTTGACGTACTCGTACTTGTTACCAACCCAACCTTCCCAGGCTGCGTCATTGACGCACGGGTCATCGGCTATTTAAACATGATCGATGATGGGGACGAGGACCAGAAGCTGCTGGCTGTGCCAACGGAGGACCCGCGTTTTGAAGGAGTAACTACGCTTGATGACGTACCTCAGCACAAGCTTGATGAAATCTCCCACTTTTTCCAGACGTACAAAGAGCTTGAAAAGAAAACGACTAAAATCGGCGGCTGGGAAAACGAAGCAGAAGCAGCTAAGCTTGTGCAGGAATCCATCGACCGCTACAACAACCAGTAATTATAAAACGGGCCGGCAGCGGGTATTTTCTGCCGCCGGTTTTTTATACATGCGCGTAACCGAAGAGGCTGAATACCAGTCTCTTTTTCGTATTTCCGGCGGCGTCAGGTAAATTGACACCTGTACTGGAGTATGATAAAGTTCTTCCCAACTACGCATAGACATTTGTCCTCCAGAGAAATACATTTGGACATTTAAAGCACAAAACGTCAACAAACTTTTTGTGAATGAACGAACAAGGGAGTGGAGTAACATGCAGAAAACTATGAACGAAGAAGAAACAGTGACCAGCAATCAGACGTTTCGTGTGCTTGTATCCGATTCGATGAGCAGCGAGGGCCTCGCCCCGCTGCTTGAAAGTGATCAGGTACAGTGCGTTCAGCAGCACGTTGATGATGCAGAAGAGCTAGATTCGTTTGATGCCCTGCTCGTCCGGAGCGGCACCACTGTCACAGCAGAAGTAATGGATTCCATGCCAAACCTCCGCATCGTAGCCCGCGCCGGTGTCGGTGTGGATAACATTGACATCGATGCCGCTACCAAACGAGGGGTTGTGGTGATAAATGCCCCGGACGGCAACACAATCTCCACGGCCGAGCATACATTTGCCATGATGGCTTCGCTCGCCCGGAAAATTCCGCAGGCGAACGCTTCACTGAAATCCGGTGAATGGAACCGTAAAGGCTTCCAGGGAACGGAGCTTCGCGGAAAGACGCTTGGCATTGTAGGCTTCGGCCGTATTGGTTCGGAGCTGTCCAAGCGGGCCCAGAGCTTTGAAATGAGCGTCATCGTGTATGATCCGTTTTTGACAAAGGAACGGGCAAACGAAATGGGCGTAGACCTGCGGGACTTCGAAGAGCTGCTCGGGGAGGCGGACGTAATCACCGTTCATACACCGCTCACCAAGGATACAAAAGGCATGCTTGGCCACGAGAACCTTGGCAAAACAAAGCCTGGAGTTATGCTTTTAAACTGCGCCCGCGGCGGCATTATTGACGAAGAAGCACTCGCCCATTATCTCGAAACCGGCCATGTGGCTGGCGCGGCCCTTGATGTTTACGAAGAAGAACCGGCGAATGAAAACCCTCTCGTCGCGTTTGACCAGGTAGTCAGCACGCCGCACATAGCCGCTTCAACAAAAGAAGCCCAGTTAAATGTGGCTTCCCAGGTTTCAGACGAAGTGCTTCAGTTTCTGCAGGGGCTCCCTGCCTTAAACTCTATCAATCTCCCGACAATGTCAAAAGAAAAGTTTGAAGCGATACGCCCGTACTATGAATTTGCCCGCCGCATGGGTAACATCATGTCCCAGAGCGTAAAAACGCCTGTTCAGGAGCTGAACGTACGCTACAGCGGAAACGTCACCGACCTTGAAACGTCCATTCTGACCCGCTCTCTGCTCGCCGGCTTTCTCCAGAGCCGCATCGACGCGCCGGTCAACGATGTGAATGCTTCCACCATCGCCAAGGAGCGGGGCATTGACTACGGGGAGCAGTTCGGCTCCCAGTCGCTCGGCTATTCCAACCTGATTCAGGCGACCGTCGAAGGCGAAGGCCGTTCGTTTGCGCTGTACGGCACGTATGTGAAGGAATACGGCCCACGTATTGTCCGCATTAACGACTTTAATGTCGACTTCTATCCGACCGGCCATCTTATTTATATCCAGCATACGGACAAGCCGGGGGTTATCGGTAAAATGGGACAAATTCTAGGACGGCATCAGATCAATATCGCCACCATGCAGGTGGGACGCCGCGAAGAAGGCGGCGAGGCTATCATGATGCTCGCCGTTGACCGTGAAGCCAACCAGGATGTCGTAAAGGATTTAACGTCCATTGAAGAAATTTCTCTGGCCGACACGATTGAACTATAGCCATAATACAAAAAAGCGCGCCCACGGGCACGCTTTTTTTGTACAGTTTTCCTTCTATCTGTTTTTTTAAAATTCTTTTAGTGATATCAAAAACGACGGGCCCAGGCCCGTCGTTTTCACTTTTTATGCTTTTGGCCACAAATAGCCAAGCAGTTCATTAAGCTGTTTTTCCCGGTTTTCATGCAAAAAAGCACTACCACTGCGGGTAATAAATGCATGCTTCCCGTCTTTTTGAATCCACTGCTTCTGCATGGCCATCTGTTCTAAAAAGCAGTAGATAAAAATATGCTTCGTTTTAATATGCTTCCCGTGCTTTTCCAGCTTCAGCGACTTCTCCATGACCTTCCAGAAGCGCCGGTGGATATGCCCGTCCTCATCAAGCCGGATATGTCCATGCACCTTCAGACGGGTCAGAAAGAACAAGCATGCAGAAAGCAGCCAGTTGTCCCGTTCCACTGGCCCGCTCTGCTCATTCAGCCAGCGTAGCAGCCCGACGTCAATGAAAACATCTTCACCGCTCAGCTGTGTTTGAATAGTCTGCTCCGGAAGCTGCTTCATTTTTTGTTTTTCCTATCCTGTTCCGTAGTAAATACTTCTGCGCTTCGTTCATATTCAACGTCTGCTTTGCCCGACCGGCTGTTCGCAATTCTCGCGGCACTGAACAGGTAATCCGACAGGCGGTTTATATACATAAGCACCGGTGCGGGCACGTCTTCGGTTTCTCCTGCGCGAACAAGCTCCCGTTCTGCCCTCCGGCAAACGGTGCGGGCGAAATGAAGCTCTGCCGAAAGAGCCGTCCCTCCCGGAAGAATAAATTTTTTCAGCGCCGGGGCTTCCTCCGTATATTGATCAATCCGGCGCTCGAGCCATTCCACGGTGGAATTATCAACCTTACGCACCGCCTCAGCCCTTATGTCAGCCACATCACTGCCGCAGTCAAATAATTCATGCTGAATACGCTCAAGATCCTTTTGCAGATCTGGCCCGCTTTTTTCCTCCACCGCCATCAACTGCGCCTTGCCAATCAATGCGTTAACTTCTTCAAAGCTTCCAAACGCTTCAACTCTGGCATCGTCCTTTTTTCTTTTTCCGCCCACCACGGAGGTATCTCCACGGTCCCCCTGTTTGGTATACAGCTTCAAGTATAATCACCCTTTCTATCCGGAAGCCGAATTGTAGTCATCCAACACTGATTCTATCAATTCTCCGATGTGAAGGTAGTGCCAATGTAACTGTTCTTTCGAAAATACTTCATTCTTTTTTATCGGCGCGGTTACTATAACCTCTTTGAGCGCTCCATAGGAAAGCCCAGTATATCCGCGGTCATGCATCCATTCGAATGCTTTTCTTTGCATGTACAGCTGTAAGGCTGAAATCTCCCAGGCCGGCCAGCCTTCGGCCATGTGGAGCCACAGAAAGCATGATCGTCCGGAACCAAAAACAGCCTCCCGGCTGCCTGTGCTTTTTCTCCATACTCGCATGCCCTCTGAAAAATGGATGGTGTGGGCCAGCTGTCCATCAGCGGAAATATGTACAGCACCGTTGATTGTATCCACTGAAAACACCGTTCCATAAACCAGCTTTTTTAAGGAAGGGGCATACACATTTAAAGCTGTACGTGAGACTGCTTCCATTCGATGCGGTGCTTCCGACCATGAAAGCGGGACATCATCCGCACCGTTACCTTCCGGCTGTGGCGGGCGCCAGTGCACGGCTGGTGCTTTTATTTCATGCTGCAGGTTGACATGAATATCGGCCTGGTACACTTGGCCCAAACGTTTTTCGGTAAAAACAGCTGTCGGTTCATCAAACGCTTCCACTCTGCCCTCTGAGAGCATCAGCACCCGGTCACAGTATAGCGCAGCTGCCTGAATATCGTGCATTACAACTACCACAGCCCGTTTTTCTTCTAAAGTCCAGCTGCGAATATAATTCAACAGTTCAATACGATAGTGAATATCGAGATGGTTCGTCGGCTCGTCGAGCAGCAGACACTCGGGCTCCTGTGCAAGAAGTCTTGCAAGCAGCACCCGCTGTTTTTCACCGCCACTTAACGCGTGGAATGAATGGAATCTTTTAGCCCACACCTGCATCTGCTGCATAGCGTTTTGGATGACTTGTTCGTCTTCCTTATTATTTGCTGCCGGCCACAGGCCATGCTGGTAAGCATACCTTCCTATCTCTACGACCTGGCGGGCCGAATAGGCTGCTGTTAATTCGTCAAACTGCGGCAGATAGGCGACAGTCTTTGCTCTTTCCGAAGAAGTGAACGAGCTCAAAGGGATGTTTTTATACCGGACGCTCCCGGCGGCCGCTTCATGCAGACCAGCCATCACACGAAGCAGTGTAGACTTTCCGCTGCCGTTCGGCCCGACAATACCGATCATCTCTCCGGCCTCGACGTTAAAGGAGACCCGGTCAACGACCGTACTCCTTTTTCCGTAGCCGGCAGTTACGTTTTCGACTTGGACTACCCCCATTACTGCCACCGCCTTCTTCGCTGATAAAATAAAAGCAGGGCAAATACCGGCGCTCCGGCCAGAGCCGTAATCACCCCGACCGGAACCTCTGCCGGAGCAGCTGCCGTGCGTGCGATCAGATCCGCAAGCGTTAAAAACACTGCCCCACCGCCAAAAGACAACGGCAGCAGATGTTTATGATCCGGCCCCCACAGAAGCCGGATCATATGCGGAATCACGAGCCCTACAAAACCAATAGTGCCCGAAACAGCAACCGCTCCTCCTGTCAGTACTGATGCGCCGACTAGAAGCAGCAGCCTTGTCCTCGCTACATTTACCCCTACCGAGGAAGCACTGTCTTCGCCAAACGCAAATGCGTTGAGCGCGCGCGCCTGTGGAAGCAGAAGCAGCACTCCCACCAGCAGACACGGAACAATCAGCTGAAAATAATCCCATCCTCTGCGGCTTACACTGCCAAGCAGCCACTGAATAATCTGCCGGAGCTCTTCTCCGCTGAACGCAATCAACAGCGACATAAATGCGCTGAGAAATGCGGTAATGATAATACCTGCAAGAATCATTGTTTCAGTGCGCACTGCCCGTTCCACGGAATAAACAAAAAGAAGCAGCACAGCAAGCGTTAAAAAACCGCAGATAATGCTGACTACCGGCAGGGTAAACCCGCCAAGCAGAGGAATCTGCCATCCAAAATACAATACCGCCACCGCCCCAAGCGAGGATCCCGAGGAGACGCCAAGCGTATAAGGATCGGCAAGCGGGTTTCGCAGCAGTCCCTGAAAGACAGCTCCTGCCAGTCCCAGTGCCCCTCCCACTGCGGACGCCAGGAGTACACGCGGCAGCCTCACCTCCTGAATAATCGCTGCAGCACCGGCCTCTGTTTCAAGTGAGATAGGAAGAAAGGGGAAAAACTGGTTTAATACCGCTCTAATGCTTACAGATAAAGGTACTGCCACACTACCGGCGGAAACGGCGAGAAGCAGCACCCCGGTAAACGCTGCAAGCATAAGAAGGTAGGCACCTGTGTAATTATTTTTCAGCCATCGCATCCGGATGAATTCTTTCTGCCATTTCTTCAAGCCCTTCAGTAAGACGCGGACCCGGACGGCTCACTTTATCGCTGCTCAATGCGTACACTTCTTCATTTTCCACCGCAGGCAAAGCTTCCCAGCCTTCTCTTGAGGCAATCATTTCAAGCGGCTCCTCTTCTGTCGGGTACGTTGTTAAAATGACATCCGGGGCAGCATCAATAATTTCTTCTTCGCTCACCATCGACCATCCTTCCAATTCGCCGGCAGCGTTGTCTGCATGAACAGCCGTGAGCATTTCATCAATAAACGTACCGCTTCCCGCGGTATACAGATCAGGGGAGGCCCCTACCTCCACATACACCTGCGGGCTGGCATCAGCTTCTTCGGTCGCTTCCTTTACGTCTGATACATCTTCTTTCATGTCATCGATAACTTCAGCGGCTTCCTCTTCCTCTCCGATAGTGCTGCCGATCAATTCGATGCTGTCATATACAGCTTCAAACGACTGTGCGTCCGGCACGGTAACTACTGGAATCCCCGCTTCCTCCACCTGGGAAAGAGAGTCCTCAATGCCGGAGGAGGCGTGGGCAAGCACCACATCCGGCTCCATGGCAATAATTTCTTCAATATTTGGTTCAAGGCCTGAACCGACGCTTTCGATGTCTGTAACTTCCTCCGGGTATGTATCCGCATCGGTTCTTGCTTCGATCCGGTCGAGCGCTCCCAGCTCATAAACTATTTCTGTATTGCTCGGTATCAGACTGACAATATCTTCAGGCGCCTCGTCGAGTGTGACTGTCTCCCCGGAAGCATCCGTGACTTCAATGGCTTCCGTGTTTTCATTACTGCCGTCGTTCCCGTTTTGACTGCCGCTTTCTCCATTAGTACTGCAGGCAGCAAGCGCACCTGCTGCCGGGATTATCATCAGTGCTTTAAATTTCATCCATGTTCTTCCTTCCTGCTTATTGTTCTGCAAGCTGGGCGATAAATATCTGCCTCGGGGAAGTTTCGAGTTGAAAAGGAGAAGCATCGTAATCGCCGTAAAAAGCATGAACCTGCAGACCGTGCGCTTCCATCATGCTGCGCAGCTGGCTTTCCTGATACATTTTCACTTTTTCCATGTACCTTCTGGTGGAATCCCCTTCTACTATACTAATGCGTTTTACGACAAATTCATCCTGAATGCTCCGCTCCTGATAAATTTTCAGTCCATCCTTCACCGTTTCATCCCGGGGGACAATATGCTGTTTAATATACTCCGGGTTCAAATAATCAAAAACAAACCATCCGCCCGGCTTTAACGCAGAGGCCGCCTGCTGGAATATTAACTCATTTTCTTCATCGTCCGGAAAATAGCCAAAGCTTGTAAACAAATTAAAGGCCAGATCGTATTCCTTCCGGATCTGTACGTTTCGAATATCGCCGCGCTGGTACTGCACCGCCAGGTCGTTCGTCAGTTCAATTGCTTTTTTCAGCAGTGCCGGCGAGAGATCGATGCCGGTAACGTCCACACCTTTTCTCGCCAGCCAGCGGGCATGACGTCCGTTTCCGCAGCAAAGATCAATAGCCTTGGCGCCGGGCGTCAACGGAATTTTTTCCAAAATCGTATTCAATTCACTGGCCGCTTTCGTTTCATCGCGGTGATCGTACACTCGTAAATAGTCTTCCTGAAAGTGCTCTTCGTACCAAGCTTTCATCCTGAACCGCTCCTCTGGGCTTTACTTATTCGGCAGGTCAATATAAAACGTCGTTCCTTCTCCTGGTTCACTTTCCGCTGCAATAGCACCGTGATGGGCGTCAACAATATTTTTAACAATGGCAAGGCCGAGTCCGGTACCTCCCTTGCCCCGCGTCCTCGCTTTGTCTGCTTTATAAAAGCGTTCAAATACATACGGCAGGTCTTCTTTCGAGATTCCGCTCCCTGTGTCGCTTACTTCCATATGCAGCGATTCCCCGTTCACAGCCCTGATGGTAATGGAGCCTCCCGCTTCGGTGTGTCGGATCGCGTTATGGACCAGGTTTGTCAGAATCTGCTCTACCCGGTCAACATCGATATAGGCATATTGTTCCGGAGCATCCAGATCCAGATCAAGCTGCACTTCCGATTCATCAGCAAGCCCCTGGAATTTCCGTTCCACCCGCTGAAAGAAGGATGTCACTTCCTCCTCTTCTTTTTCGAGCTTCAGGTAGCCGGCCTCCATCCGGGCAAGGTCCAGCAGTTCATTCACCAGGCGTCCCATCCGCAAGGATTCATCGTAAATGATGCGGCCGATTTCTTTCTTTTCTTCCTCCGTTGCTGCAATATCATCTACGATGGCTTCACTGTACCCCTGCAGCATGCTGATTGGTGTCCGCAGTTCATGAGAGACGTTGGCAATGAAGTCCTTACGCAGCTTATCGTGCCGGCGTTCTTCTGTCATATCCCTGACCACGGCTACCGCACCACGCACATCTTCGTTGCCGTAAAGCGGGGTAACAAGCACCGCAAAGCTCCGGTCCTGCACCTCAAATTCATCAAGCTGCTCCATTTCTGTCTCCACTGCTTTTTCAAACAGACTGATAACCTCCGCCGGGAGCGAGCTTGCTTCCTGTTTATCCTCGAGCCGGTTTAAACGGATAAAGTAGTCTGCCGGGGGATTGGTCAGAACCATCGTCCCCCCCCGGTCAAAGGTGATGACCCCATCAGCCATGCTGTGCAGGATGCGGCTCAGCTGCTCTTTTTCCTGATTTAATGCTGTCAGGTTATGTGAAAGCTCCCGTCGCATCCGGTTAAACGCATTGCCGAGCTGGCCGATTTCATCGTTGCTTACTACAGGCACCTTGGAGTCGAAATCCCCTTTCAGCACATTGAGGGCAAGCTCGCGCATTTTCCGTAGAGGTGCTGTAATACGGGTACTCAGAAAAAAAGCAAAAACGGTGGTTAAAATAATCGCAATACCGGCCGAAAGCAGAATAATCTGCTTTGTTTCCCCAGTGGTCTCTTCAATGACCGAGAGTGACTGGTACACATATACTTCCCCCTCGCGGCCGTCGTTAGTTGTAAACGGCTCGCCGACAGCAAAAATCTCGTCCTCTCCGCCATCCATGGAAAAGGTATCATGAACCGTCACCTGCTCCCGTTCTCCGGCCACCCGCCCGAGCTCATTACTATTCTGAATATCAGAGGCGGCCAGGCCGTCCCCTCCCCCTGATCCATACCAGAGGTCTCCATCGATAAATACCATCACTTCCGAATTGTACGTGCCGGCAATCTGATCAATGACCGGCTGCGAACTTTCCGGGGAGTTTTCTTCCTGAAGCGCTGTGGCGATGATTTCAGCATTGTTGGTCAGCTGGTTCTCTGCTTCGGAAATATTAAACTGCTCGAAAAACTGAAGCAGCAGAATAGTAAGAATTAACAGGACCACCGTTAACAGTCCAAGTATAGTCAGCCAGAGCTTTCCGACGACACTGCGCCAGATCATTGCTTTTGCTCCACCTCGAATTTATAGCCGACGCCCCATACTGTGGAAATCATGTCTGCCGCGTCTTCAGAAACCTTATTCAGTTTTTCACGCAGTCGCTTGACGTGCGTATCCACCGTCCGGAGATCCCCGAAGAAATCATATTTCCAGACGTCTTTTAAAAGCTGCTCCCGGGAAAATACTTTATCCGGCGACTGGGCCAGATACAGCAGCAGCTCGTACTCCTTCGGTGTCAGGCCGATGATTTTATTGTCCACCGTCACCCGGTGGGCATCGTTATCAATCGTTAAATGGGGGAAAACCAGCACTTCATTGGCAGATGCTTCCGGCTTCATATATTTGGTGGACGATGAACGCCGAAGCAGTGCTTTCACACGCAGCGTTACCTCGCGCGGACTGAACGGCTTGACGATATAGTCATCCGCCCCTACTTCAAACCCCTGTACTCTGTTGGATTCCTCTCCTTTAGCTGTCAGCATAATGACCGGCGTCGCTTTCGTTTCACGCAGCTGTTCACATACTTCTTCGCCGTCCATGCCGGGAAGCATTAAATCAAGCAGGATAACGTCGTAATCCTTTTCCAGGGCCATCGCAAGCGCGTCCTCTCCGTTTTCCGCCTCTTCAATCAAAAAATCTTCGCGCTCCAGATACATCCGGATAAGCCGGCGGATCCGGGCCTCATCGTCTACGACTAATATGGTTGTCTGCTGGTCCATGAAATCCTCTCCTGTCTAAAAAGCTTATGCATTCATTTTACCCGCCCCCAGACTGAGATTCAAAGCGGCAGATCTGAAACATTAATGAACTTTTAGGCCAGATCCTTAAGCTGTTTAACTTCCTTTGGCTTCAGCGGCCGGGTTTCCCCTGGATTCATTCCGAGCAGATCAAGCATGGCGTACTGCTCGCGCTTCAGCTTTTCCACCGGGTGGCCGATCTTTTCGAACATGCGGCGGATCTGGTGATTTCTTCCTTCATGGATCACAATTTCAATAATCGAGCTGTTGCCTTTTTTATTGGCGGATTTAACATTCACCTTCGCAGGGGCCGTTTTTACCCCGTCAAGCTCAATGCCGTGACGGAGAAGCTGCAGCTTTTCTGCTGACGGTTTCCCCGTCACCTTTGCGATATACGTTTTTTTTACGTTGCTTTTTGGGTGCATCATTTTATTGGCGAACTCGCCGTCATTGGTTAAAAGCAGCAGTCCGGAGGTATCGTAATCCAGCCGGCCGACAGGAAAAATACGCGACTTTACTTCGGGAAAGAAATCGGTGACCACTTTGCGGTTTTTATCATCTGCTACCGCAGAAATAACCTGCTTTGGCTTGTACAGCAAATAATAGACCGGCTCTTCCTTCGTGAGCGGAATGCCGTCCACTTCCACCTGATCATGGAGCCCGACCTTACTGCCGAGCTCTTTGACTGTTTTGCCGTTCACCTTTACCCGGCCGTCCGTAATATAATCTTCTGCTTTTCTTCTTGAAGTGATGCCGGCCTGGGCAATCACTTTTTGCAATCTTTCCATAAATAGGCCTCCTCATACAGTTTTTTCTGCTTATTTTATTTTCGTCCTGCTTCCGCTACAATACGGAGAAAGGAGCGTGCCACATGACAATTCATTTTCTAATTCTTTATGCAGCTCTGCCGCTGCTAGCCGGGATAACCGTCTGGACCGCTGTCCGCACACATCTTACAAACAGGCAGCTGCAGCACCTGGTCCAGCGTGCAGACCAGCTCGAAGTCGAAGCAGAAACCACCCGGACACAGGCTTATACCGCTTCCATCGAGCAGGACATCTACATCCGGTTCATGACGGTAAAGGATGCTTTGTTCCGGCAGTTCAATGCGCCTCACCCCCGGGCAGTACGGGAGTCTGAACACGCTCTGCATTTTTCGGAAGATCAGCTGCTCACTGTCTTTTCCTCCGGCGAAGCAGATGAGCTGCAACAGTTTTTCCAGCGCTACCGACTATACCTTGATTCATACTGGAAAACCGGTACGGGCGGCTGGAAAACCGTATTTGTGTCGAACGCACAAAACGGCGCTGACAGTTGGGAAACTGTCCACGCCGCCACTAAGTCACTGTACCAGGAAGCAGAGCGCTTATCAGCGCTTTTCATTTATTCTTCATCCTGATCCAGTTCCCGGAAAAACAGATCCGCCTGTTCCGGCTGTTCTTCATCCTCAAGCGGCGGCAATTCTTCCAGGGTTTCAAGTCCAAAATACTCTAAAAATCGGGTGGACGTTACAAAAGACATCGGTCTCCCTGGCTTCTGGGTACGTTCAAATTCTTTGACGAGCCCTTTGGACAGCAGAGTCTGAAGCGCCCGGTCCGATTTCACTCCGCGCACCTGGTCGATGTCTGCCCTCAGCACCGGCTGATTGTAGGCAATAATGGCAAGCGTCTCCAGTGCTGCCTGGCTGAGCGTCTGCCGGTTCTGCTGCTCACTGAAGTGTTCAATCGCTTCCGCCGCCTCGGGCACTGTCGCGAAGAAAAATGTATTTTCCGCCTGGGTAATCTGCAGGCCGCCTTCCCGCTTTGCCCAGGCATCCTTTAAGGAGATTAAGTGTCTGCGGGCAGAGTCCGTTTCTATACCGAGTGCTCTGGCAGCCTGTTCTGCCTCCAGGCCTTCATCTCCACTAATATACAGCAACGACTCCAGCGCCCCCTCAATCGTTTTTTCCCGTTTCATACCTTCACCTTTTCTGCCAGTTGAATCGTTATATCATCAAAATTATGTGCCTGCTCACAGCGGATCTGCTTTTGTTTCATCAGTTCAAGCAGAGCAAGAAATGTTACCACCATCTGCGGTTTGGTTCTCGTCTCTTCAAATAACTGGTAAAACGAACAGGCATCGAGCTGTTCGAGTTCCACCATTACCTCTGTCATCCGGTCTTCCACCGAATATTCATCCGTCCGGACAGTGGCCTCGGGAGGATGGGCATTTTTTGCCCGTTCTTTCATTTTCTGGAACGCTGCCACCATGTCATATACCGTCAGCCCTTCCGGAAGGCCTTCTTCCTTTTCTTCTCCGGTGCTCCATTCACTGAGCGGTTTTTTGTACACCTGCTGCTGCTCCTGTTCTTTTTGCTGCAGTTTTCCGGCTGCTTCCTTATAGCGCTTGTATTCTTCAAGCTGCTCAATCAGCTGTTCTTTAGGATCTTCTTCCTCGATCCATGCATCCTCGTCCACTTGCACAGGCAGTAAGGTCTGGCTTTTGATCTGCAAAAGCGTGGCTGCCATCACAAGATATTCTCCCGCCACATCAAGCTCAAGCTCCTGCATGGTCCTTACGTATTGCAGATACTGATCCGTAATTGCAGCCAGCGGAATATCCTGGATATCCATCTCCGCCTGCTGGACAAAATGAAGCAGCACATCAAGCGGACCTTCAAATTGATCAATTTTTACTTTATACTGCTCGGACATAATTCCCATCCTTCATCACTTGTTGAGTGCTTTTGCAAGTATATCATATCCGCTGTAAGCAGGGCATGCGTTTCCCTGGCTGTTTTTGATACAATCAATCCTATCAATAATTTTGAAAGGAGAAACCGCCGTATGTATCCAGACGCCTACATTCTATTTCTTGTCGAGTTTCACAGCACCCGTGACTACTTTGAATGCCACGAAATACTCGAAGACCATTGGAAGGAAGCTCCTTCCGGAGAACGTGATCCTGTATGGCCCGGCCTGATTCAGATCGCTGTCGGTCTGTACCATGAGCGGAGGGGTAACCTTACCGGGGCTTCAAAATGTTTGAAAAACGCCGGGTTGATTCTTGGGCCGCTTCCCCGCCGTCTGCAGGCCCTGGGGCTCGACGCCGACAGGCTGCTGCAGGCTATCCAGGAGCAGCTCGATCACCTTGAAGAGCCGTTTCGTGACATGAACCTGCCGATTACCGATCCCGAACTCGAAGCCCAGTGTATTCGTCTTTGTGAACAAAAAAAGACGCGCTGGCTCCAGGACTCCCCGCTTGAGGATACGGACCTTGTCCACAAACACGCGCTCCGTGACCGCACCGATATCGTTCATGAACGCGATAAGCAGCTCCGCATCCGGGATAAACAGCGACGAAGCCGCGGTATGTAATCCGGAGGTTCTTCGTATTCCCATTAAAAAACCCGCCGTTCACCGGCGGGAAAGTATTAGTTCACTTCATTTTCCAGAATATCTTTTTGATGTTCATCGCACACCTGCAGAAACTGAACCGTTTCCTTGCTGGCGACCAGGTCGTGATCGAGACGGCCCCTGACCGCCTGCACCATTTTTTTGCCTATACCTTCATCCCGGTAGGAGGGGTTTACGCATACATGGTGAAGCTCTGCATCTCCATTTTCAGTGTAACGCAGACCGACGACTCCGACAATATCATCGTCTTCCTTCCACATAAACAGCTGCCAGTCATCTGTTTCTTCATACTGCTGGACCGTTTCCTGGAGCTTTTTTACATCTTTTTCTTCCGGCATGTACGAAAGAAGCCCCATCGCTATTTTTTTATAGGATTGTTTATACTTAATCAACATAACCAATTATCCCTCATTGTGATCAGAATTTCAGACAAATTTGTCTTCATTTCCATAATTTACGCAAAGCAGTATCCAAATTCACCATTGACCATACACGCTTTTGGACAGAAATGCAAGAGGAATATAGGTAATTATAACCGAAAGCCGCTCATGCACGCGTAACCCCTCAAAATAAAATCACACGGCTTAAAACCGTGTGATTTATTTTACTCCATGCGGATTTTTTTTGCAAGACTAGCCATCTCCACGGCCCCCATAGCAGCCTCGGATCCTTTATTACCGGCTTTTGTCCCGGCTCGTTCGATTGCCTGTTCAATTGTCTCCACAGTAATGATACCGTTAATAACCGGCAGTTCTTCCTGCAGCGATACATTTGCGACTCCCTTGGCGGATTCGTTGGCCACATAGTCAAAATGGGGAGTGGCGCCGCGAATGATGGTCCCGATTGCCACAATTGCATCGTATTTTTTCGTTTTGGCTGCCTGCTGGGCAGCAAAGGGAATTTCGAATGCCCCGGGCACCCAGATAACGTCTATATCTTCTTCTCTCACTCCGCTGCGGATCAGCGTGCTTTCCGCTCCCTCGAGCAGTTGTTTGTTAATGAATTCATTGAACCGTGCTGCGACGATCGCTATTTTTTGTCCACTGCCGTTTACGTTGCCTTCAATAGTAGTTGTCATTTTATTTTCCTCCTAAAAATGAAGCATATGTCCTAATTTTTGATACTTCGTACGCATATATTTCTCGTTTTCCTCCTGCAGCGGCAGCTGTATTGCAATGCGCTCCGTCACTTCAAGGCCGTAGCCGGAGATGCCTGTTATTTTCCTGGGATTGTTAGTGAGCAGCTTCATTTTCCCTACGCCAATGTCGCGAAGCACCTGGGCGCCAATCCCGTATTCACGCAGATCATCCGGAAAGCCAAGCTTTTTGTTTGCTTCCACTGTATCGTATCCCGCTTCCTGCAGTTCATACGCTTTTAATTTATTGATCAGGCCAATGCCGCGTCCTTCCTGACGCATATACAGCAGCACGCCCTTGCCTTCTTTTTCGATCTGCATCAGTGCCGCCTGCAGCTGCGGCCCGCAGTCACACCGTTTGGAGCCGAAAACGTCCCCTGTCAGGCATTCTGAATGGACCCGGACCAGCGTTTCCTCCTCCGGATCGATTTCCCCTTTCACAAGCGCCATCATTTCTTTCCCATCAATAGATGATGTGAAGCCGAGCGCACGAAAATCACCAAATTCGGTTGGAAGGCTCGTATCCGCTTCCCGTTTTACCAGTTTTTCGCGGTGGCGACGGTAGCTGATTAAGTCTTTGATCGTTACCATTTTCAATCCGAACCGGTCAGCGATTTCGCGCAGCTCCGGCACCCTGGCCATTTCCCCGTCTTCTCTTGTGATTTCACAAATCGTCCCGGACGACGTTTTTCCGGACAGGCGCGCAAGGTCAATCGCGGCTTCCGTGTGACCGGCCCGCTGCAGTACTCCGCCTTCTTTTGCAATAAGTGGAAACACATGGCCAGGACGCTGAAAGTCTCCCGGTTCGGCGGTCTGATTGGCAAGGTGCTGAATTGTCAGCGCCCGCTCGGAGGCACTGATACCGGTTTTGGACGACACATGGTCGACGCTCACCGTAAAAGCAGTGCCATGCGGATCAGTATTCTGATCAGCCATCGGCTGAAGCTGCAGGCGCTCGGCCTGCTCTTCTGTGATCGGCGTGCAGACGAGACCGCGGCCGTACGTAATCATAAAGTTAATTGTCTGGGCATCAATGTTTTCCGACAGAGCGACAAAATCTCCTTCGTTCTCCCGGTCTTCGTCATCACAAACGATCACAACCTGCCCGTTTCTCAGTTCATCTAACGCTTCTTCAATGGGGTCAAACCAGCGTCGTTCCTCCATGGTATCGTTCCTACTTTCTTTGCAAAGGTTTTATTTATCTACAGTTAACAGACGTTCTGTATATTTGGCAAGCATGTCACATTCAATATTGACCAGATCGCCGGCCTGTTTGTCTGCGAGGTTGGTTACCTGCCACGTATGCGGAATAATCGACAGGGTAAAGGTTTCTTTTTCGTCATCCACTCCAAAAATCGTCAGGCTGATGCCATCAACTGTGACGGAGCCTTTATTGGTCATGTAGCGGAGCTGCTCCTTCGGCGTCTGCACATGCACGTAAATCATGTTTTCTTCCTCTTCAATAGAAGCAATGGTTCCTGTGGCATCCACATGTCCCTGCACAAAGTGCCCGCCAAAGCGTCCGCCAGCCTGCATCGCAAGCTCCAGGTTAACGTGTGTGCCTTCTTCCATATATTTCAGACTCGTATGCTTGAGCGTTTCAGCCATCACGTCTACGTAGACGCACCGGCCGTTTTTAGCCGTCGCCGTCAGGCAGATGCCATTTACCGAAATGCTGTCACCAATTTGAATACTGTTCATATCCAGATCACTTTCAAGCTCCAGCTGAATTAAATTTTCCTGGTGTGTCATTTTTGACACTGTTCCTGTCGCTTCTACAATTCCCGTAAACATGCTTTCACTCCCCGGCCTGCAGTGTATATTTTCGGTCCTGACCGAATGTCTCTTCCTTTATCAGTGAAAATGCCCGGGCCTCCTGAAGTGTCGAAATACCGCTTCCCTGGTAGACTCCGGGTGCATTTTCCCCGCCAATCACCATCGGCGCTACATACATTAAATATTCCTGAATCATTGCAGCTTCCAGAAAGGACCCGAGAACGCCGGCCCCTCCTTCCACAAATAATGAGACAATTTTCTTTTCTCCGAGCACATCAAGTACCGCGGAGATATTTTTCACGCCGGAAGCGACTGGTATCACTTCAGCCCCCGCTTCTTCGAGACGGCGCTGCTTTTCAGTGTCGGCCGGCTCATTCGTCAAGATGTAGACTGGAACTGCTGCATCCTTCAGCATTCGGCTGTTCTCCGGCATGCGGAGCGTACTGTCGAGTACTACCCGCGCCGGCGTCACTCCCGTTTCCGGAACCCGGGCTGTGAGGGACGGATCGTCACTCAGTACAGTCCCGATACCGACTAAAATGCCGTCACACCGGCGCCTCTCCCGATGCACATCCTCCCGGGCTTTTTTTCCGGTAATCCACTGGCTTTCCCCACTGGCTGTCGCAGTCTTTCCGTCAAGGGAAGAAGCAGTTTTAGCAGTCACATAAGGTTGTCCATTCTTAATAAAATGAAAAAATTTCCTGTTTAAATAAGCTGCTTCTTCCTGCCCCACTCCAGTCACAACTTCCAGACCCGCTTCCTCCATCATTTGTATGCCCTTGCCGGCTACAAGCGGATTCGGGTCTGAAGCTGCCACCACCACTTTTACAATGCCTGCTTCAATAATCTGTTTGGCACACGGCGGGGTACGCCCGTAATGGCTGCAGGGCTCAAGAGTGACATAAATCGAAGCTCCTTCAGCTTCGTTTCCTGCCATTGCAAGCGCATGGACTTCTGCGTGTGCTTCACCGGAGCGAAGGTGAGCTCCCATTCCAACGATTCTGCCATCTTTAACGACGACGGCACCGACCATTGGATTCGGGTAAGTCTGCCCTTCAGTTGAGCGCGCAAGTTCAAGTGCTGTATGCATCCATGTATGATCCATATGGCCGGACCTCCTTGTATTTTTGCTTTTTTTAATTACAGAAACAAAAAAGCCCCCGAATGAACATCCGGGGGCTTTTATACATACGTATCCAAAATAATATTCCACTTCCATTCTGCGGAACATACACCTGCAGACAGAAAAACAGAATTTTTTCGAATACGGTTTTCCTTCTCCCATCCAGACTGTTACTGTCGGCTTCAGAATTGCACTGAATCCACCGTCCGCGCCTTTGGCGCTTACCGGGTCACGGACTGAAAAGCATTCACTTTATCACCGTCGGTTGGGACTTTCACCCGACCCCGAAGGATGTTGATCGCAATCAACGTACCGTATGAAGTTAAAATACATTTTATTACTTTCTTATTTATCCGTCAAAACATTCAGCTTATGCTTCGTCCCAGACACGCACTTCCTTCATAACATCCTGTGCCTGGATGCGGTCCACCTGGTCCATATTGTCTGTCACACGGCCAAATACCGTATGTACACCGTTCAGGTGCGGCTGCTGGTCAAAGAGAATAAAGAACTGGCTGCCACCGGTATCTTTTCCAGCGTGAGCCATCGAGAGATAGCCTCTTTCGTGGGTGCGCGGGTTTCCTTCCGTTTCACACGGAATGGTATACCCCGGACCGCCGTCTCCACGGTTATTCGGGCATCCGCCCTGGGCGACAAAGCCCGGGATAACGCGGTGGAATGTAAGGCCGTCATAAAAGCCGTCATTCGCCAGACCTTCAAAGTTTTTCACTGTTCCCGGTGCATCCTCCGGGAAAAATTCCAATGTTACTGTTTCTCCATTTTCAAATGCGATTTTACCTTTTTTCATGTCTCTCTACCCCTTTTTATTTGGTTTTTGCCTTTGCCGGTGCATACGACAGATCGTACTGAAGAATATCTTCGTACGTTTCTCCGCGAACCACCAGATGTGACTCCCCGTCTTCGGCGAAAACGACCGGAGGACGCGGGAGGCGGTTGTAATTGTTGGCCATGGAATATCCGTAGGCTCCTGTGCAGAAAACCGCCAGCGTATCATTAGTTTTCACTTCCGGAAGCGGAAGGTTCCAGATCAGCATATCGCCGCTTTCACAGAGCTTGCCGGCGACCGAAAACGTGTCATCGGCTTTTTCATGGCCCCGGTTGGCTAAAATGCCCTCGTACTCTGCCTGATAAAGAGCCGGACGAATGTTGTCAGACATACCTCCATCCACTGAAATGTAGCGGCGGACACCGGGAATGTCCTTTTTCGAACCTACGTCATACAGCGTTGTTCCGGCATCACCGCTAATGGACCTTCCAGGCTCGATCCAGATTTCCGGCACGTCCATGCCGGTACGGAGCGCTTCCTGTTTAACTGACTGGATCATATCCTGGACGTACTGTTCCGGCGCGAGCGGTTCGTCTCCTTCCACATAGCGGATCCCAAAGCCGCCGCCGCAGTTCAGCACATCCGGCGTGAACTGAAGGTGCTCCTGCCAGTGCACAAACTGATCAAACAGTTTTTTGATAGCCATGGTGAACCCGCTCGTTTCAAAGATCTGCGAACCAATATGACAATGCACGCCTTTAATGTTGATGGACGGACTCTGCTGCAGGCGGTAAATGGCCTGATCGGCCTGGCCGGAGGTCAGGTCAAAGCCGAACTTTGAATCCTCCTGCCCAGTGGAAATGTATTCATGGGTATGCGCCTCGATGCCTGGAGTCGTCCGGATCAATGCTTCCACCTGGGTCTGCTGCCTTGCCGCCTGCTGCTCAATCAATTGAATTTCATGAAAGTTATCAATTACAAAGCAGCCAATGCCGAGTTCAATGGCAAGGGCGATTTCCGCTTCGCTTTTATTATTGCCGTGAAAATGAACTTTTTCCATCGGAAAACCGGCTTTTGACGCCGTCATCAATTCTCCTCCGGAAACCACATCCAGGCTGAGTCCCATTTCCTTCGCAAGCTGCGCCATTGCAACGCAGCTGAATGCTTTGCTTGCATAGGCAACCTGATACGTCATTTTGTTATCTTCGAAAGCCTGCTGAAACCCACGGGCCCGCTCGCGCATTAAAGCGACGTCATAAACGTAAACCGGGCTTCCGTATTCCTGCTTTATATCAACCGTATCCACCCCGCCGATCTCCAGGTGGCCGTGTTCGTTTATATGGTGCGTTCCATGAAGCTGCATATTATTCTCTCCTTCGTTGCTCCTCCTCGTTCGTTTATTTTAGCACGCTTCTGAAAAAGACAAAAGCTTTATGCAAGTAAAGAAACCGCGCAATTACTGCACGGTTTCATAAATGAGGACTGGTTTTTCAACAGCAGCTTCTGCAATTGTAAAGGCTTCGGAAATTTTCCTGGCGCTCTCAGCGCTGTTCTGGTCATTCACATGCATAATAGCGATCGTATCGCCCTTTTGCACAGGGTCACCGATTTTTTTCGTGAGCTCAATTCCCACACTGTAATCAAGCACGTCGTCTTTGGTAGCACGGCCGGCTCCGAGAAGCATCGCACTTACGCCGATTTCTTCGGCTTCAATGCCGTGCACATAGCCTGAGGCTTCCGCCTTTACTTCAACACGGTGCTCGGCAGCTGCAAGACCATCCGGGTTGTCTACAGCGGAGGCGTCCCCGTGCTGGTTTTGCACAAATGCCTTCATCTTTTCAAGCGCGTCCCCGTTTTCAATCACCTGAAGCACCATTTTTTCCGCCTGCTCCAGCGTGTCGGCTTTACCGCCCGCAACAAGCATATAGGAGGAAAGCGTGACACTCAGCTCGTGCAGGTCTTCCGGCCCGTTCCCCTGCAGTGTTTCAATGGCTTCTTTAACTTCGAGGGCGTTCCCGACGGTCCGGCCCAGCGGCTGATCCATATTGGAAATGACCGCCATCGTTTTACGATCCAGGGATTGACCGATTTCCACCATTGCTTCCGCCAGACGCTTCGCTTCCTTCACTTCCTTCATAAAGGCACCCGATCCTGCCTTTACATCAAGCACAATTGCATCTGCGCCGGCAGCAATTTTTTTACTCATCACCGAGCTTGCAATCAGCGGAATCGAGTTTACGGTTGCTGTCACGTCCCGGAGTGCGTACAGCTTTTTGTCTGCCGGGGTGAGATTTCCACTCTGGCCTGCGACAGCAATTTTGTGTTCATTAACAAGATTGACGAACTCTTCCTTTGGAATCTCTGTTTCAAACCCACGGAAGCTTTCCAGCTTATCGATCGTGCCGCCGGTGTGCCCGAGCCCGCGTCCGGACATCTTCGCTACAGGAACGCCGCATGCCGCCACAATCGGTCCGATAATCAGCGTCGTTTTGTCGCCGACGCCTCCGGTGGAATGCTTGTCCACCTTGATCCCCTCGATGGCCGACAGGTCGAGTTGATCGCCTGACTCTGCCATCGCGTAGGTGAGCGCGGCAGATTCCTTCTGGGTCATGTCCTGAAAATAAATCGCCATCGCAAACGCCGAGGTCTGGTAATCCGGCACCTCGCCATTGCTGTAAGACTCCACAAACCAACGGATTTCTTCTTCACTCAGTTCTTTTCCATCTCGCTTTTTTGCAATAATATCCACCATTCTCATAGTACGGCCCCTTTACACATTGCTGTTAATTACGTATTTTTGACGATTTCTTTCATTAAAGAGATAAAAATCGGTTTGGTTTTAGCCGCCGTTTCCATCACTTCGTCGTGGGAAATGCTGACGATTTCTTCTCCAATGGCCATATCAGTTATACACGAAACACCGAGGACGCGCAGCCCCGCATGCTGGGCCACAATCACCTCCGGCACCGTGGACATGCCAACCACATCAGCGCCGACGTTGCGAAGCAGGATCAGTTCTGCCCGGCTTAGAAAGTTTGGACCACCGATGCCGCCATAGACGCCGCGTTTCAAGTCAATTTCCAGCGTTTCAGCGGCCTGGAACGCCTTCCCGCGGAGTACCGGATCATACGCCTGGCTCATATCGGGAAAACGCGGGCCGAGATCGCTGTTGTTCGGACCGATCAGTGGGTTGCTTCCGGTAAAGTTTATGTGATCTTCAATCACCATTAAATCTCCCGGGCGAAACGATGACTGCATCCCGCCGCAGGCATTGGTGACAAATAAAAACTCGGCGCCGAGCGCTTTCATCACCCGCACCGGGAACGTTACCTCCTGCATCGAATAGCCTTCATAGTAATGAAAGCGGCCCTGCATCGCTACCACTGTTTTTCCTTCAAGCTCTCCAAGCACAAGACGCCCGGCATGACCTTCCACTGTGGAAACAGGAAAATGCGGGATGTCTTCATAAGGGATCACGGTACCCGCTTCAATGTCATCAGCCAGGTCGCCGAGCCCGGAGCCAAGAATCATGCCGACCTCAGGCGCAGCACTGTATTTCGACTGTATATAATCCTTTGCTTCCTTTATTTTTACAGCATTCATTCAGGCATCCTCCTGTGCGATCCGGCGAAGGGTTTCTTTCATTAATTTCAAGAAATCTTCCTGTACCTTTGATGTCGTATCCATGACTTCATCATGGCTTAACGGCTGGTCGAGCATGCCGGCAGCCAGGTTTGAAATGCAGGAAATGCCGAGAACTTCCATGCCTCCGTGTACAGCAACGATCACTTCCGGCACCGTGGACATGCCAACGGCGTCTGCACCCAGCACCCGTGCCATGCGGACCTCTGCCGGAGTTTCATAGGCCGGTCCGGTATTTGCCATATACGTGCCCCGCTGAATGCGGATATTCAGTGACAGCGCCGCCTCGTCAGCTATTTTGGCCAGGCCTTTTGAATACGCCGAACTCATATCCGGAAAGCGGGGACCGAGCTCTGCATCATTTTCCCCGATAAGCGGGTTAGCGCCGAGCCAATTGATGTGATCATCAATAATCATTAAATCGCCCGGTTCAAAGTCATGATTTACGCCGCCCGCAGCGTTGGTAACAAGAAGCCGCTTCACTCCGAGAGCGTTCATTACCCGGATTGGAAACGTCACTTCCTGGAGAGAATATCCTTCATAGTAATGAAAACGTCCCTGCATCGCTGCCACCTGCATGCCTTCAAGTTCACCGAAGACAAGCTGGCCCGCGTGACCTTCCACTGTCGAAACGGGAAAGCCGGGAATATCTTCATATTTTAGAACGACCGGGTTTTTAATTTCATCGGCCAGCACCCCCAGGCCGGAACCGAGCACGAGGCCGGTTGACGGCACGGCAGAGATATTGGACTGAATGTATTGAACTGCTTCTTTGGTTTGCTGCTGGATACTCAAGTTATTCACCCTTCCTTTTTAGTTGCTGTAAAAAGCTCGTGCCATACTTCGGCATGGATAGACGGAAATTATCCGCTACCGTGGCACCGATATCGGCAAATGTTTTCCGGGTGCCCAGCGGGGCAGAGCCGGTGCTTTTGCTGTAGGCAAGCAGCGGCACGATTTCACGGGTATGGTCAGTGCCGTGATGGACAGGATCGTTTCCATGATCGGCAGTAATAAGCAGAAGATCATTTTCGTCCATTGCGTCGAGCAGCTCCGGCAGCCGGGCGTCAAATTCCTCGAGCGCCTCTCCGTAACCCTGCGGATCGCGGCGGTGGCCAAACTTGGCATCAAAATCCACCAAATTCAAAAAGCTGAGCCCGGTAAACGATTTCTGCGCCGTTTCCGTCACACGATCCATACCATCCATATTGGAGGAGGTCCGGATCGACTCGGTCACCCCTTCGCCGTCATATATATCGCTGATTTTTCCAATAGCAATGCTGTCGAGTCCTGCGTCTTCAAGGTCGTTCATGACCGTGCGGCCAAACGGCTTAAGCGCATAATCGTGGCGGTTGGACGTCCGTTCATAGTTTCCAGGGGAGCCTTTGAACGGACGCGCGATCACGCGGCCGATCATATACGGTGCTTCGTACGTCATCGCCCGGGCCTTTTCGCAGATGTCGTACAGTTCTTCAATAGGCACCTCATCTTCGTGGGCCGCGATTTGAAGTACTGAATCCGCCGAGGTATAGACAATCAGCTTGCCGGTCTTTTGGTGCTCTTCGCCAAGTTCTTCAATGATCTCGGTGCCTGAAGCTACTTTGTTTCCAAGGATGCCCCGGCCGGTTTCCTGTTCGAGCTGCTGCAAAAGCTCATCCGGAAAGCCATCCGGGAATGTGCGGAACGGCTCATCAATATAAAGGCCCATGATTTCCCAGTGGCCGGTCATCGTGTCTTTGCTTCGCGACATTTCTTCCATGTAGCCGTACGAAGATGTCGGCGCCTCTGAAGCTTCCACGCCCGGAATTTCCCGGATATTCCCAAGACCGAGCCGTTCAAGGTTGGGAATTTTGATCCCGTTCATATGCTGAGCGATATGGCCGAGCGTGTCGGCACCTTTATCCCCGTATTCTTCAGCGTCAGGGGCTTCGCCGATACCGACAGAATCCATAACAACTAAAAAAACGCGTGGATACTTGTAGTTTTCCATTGCTCTCTCTCCTTTTCTGCTAGGCCCTTGGATGAGCCTGCAGGTATACATCTTTTAATTTATGGTTGGATACATGGGTATAAATCTGGGTAGTGGAAATATCGGCGTGTCCGAGCATCTCCTGGACCGCCCGCAGATCTGCCCCGTTTTCGAGCAGGTGGGTGGCGAAGGAATGCCTAAGGGTATGCGGAGTTAATGCTTTTTCTATGCCCGCTTTGCCTGCCGTTGCTTTTAATATTTTCCAAAAACCCTGCCTTGAAAGCGGATTGCCGTGATGATTTACAAATAGCAGGTCGTGGCGTTTATTTTTCATCAGAGTACTCCGGCCGTAATGTATGTACGTATCAATAGCCTCGGAAGCCACTTTTCCGAGCGGCACAATCCGCTCTTTGTTTCCTTTGCCAACACAGCGGATAAATCCCATCTGCAGGTGCACATCAGAAATTTTTAACTCACACAGCTCCGTAACACGCAGACCGGTAGCGTACATGCATTCAAGCATCGCCTGGTTCCGTTTTGCAAAGGCTGTCGTTCCTTCGGCTGCTGTGAGCAGCCGCTCGACTTCCTGAGTGGACAGCACGGTCGGAAGCTTTTTTTCTCCCTTTGGAATTTCAATCAATTCCGCAGGATCCTTTTTTACTACCTGTTCACGCAGAAGAAACTGGTGGAACGCCCGGACCGACGACAAAAAGCGCGCCAGCGTAGCTGTAGAGCGCCCGGCTTCTTTTTGAGCATACAAAAAATCCACGATATCCGCACGTTCTGTGTCCGTCCATGACTCCTTCCCCCGAAGCTGCATAAATTTTCTATAGTGTTCCAGGTCTCTTTGATACGACTGAATCGTGTTCTTGGAGAGGCCCTTTTCAACTTGGCAATAATGTATAAAGTCCAGTACCTCCGTGGTCATACGACCGCCTCCTGCTTCCCAATCTTCCCTTCTAAGAATAGCATAGTCGCTTATTACTAGGGAAGGGCGAATGCGGCAGTAAATATACCGCTTTCATTCTAACGGACAATAAAAAAAGCACCGCTCTTTGTTAAAAGACGATGCCCGTACATGTGTTAATTCGTGTGCAGCGAAGCAGCCTCCGCACTTTCTTCGTTCTTTTTTGCCTTCGCCTGACAGCGGTAACAGACCCCGTGGAACGTTAAACGGTGATCCTTTACCTTAAACTGGTAGTCTTTTTCTACAATCTTTTCGACCTCTGCAAGCAGGTCCTCCTGGATCTCATCAACGGTTCCGCATTCAATGCAGACGAGATGGTGATGAGAGTGGCTGGCTCCTTCTTTTCGCAGGTCATACCGTGAAACTCCATCACCGAAGTTGATTTTATCCACGACTTCAAGTTCATTAAGTAATTCAAGTGTTCTGTACACGGTGGCAAGACCAATTTCCGGCGCTTTTTCCTTCACCAGAAGGTACACATCTTCTGCACTTAAATGATCTTCTTCATTTTCCAAAAGCACCTGTACAGTTGCTTCCCTCTGAGGGGTCAGCTTGTAGCTCTGTTCATGCAGCTGTTTCTTAATACGTTCTACCCGATTTTCCAATTATCGCTACCTCCCTTATTCCTTCAAGGGTAATAAACTTATTATAATAATTTTAAATAAGCCTGTCAATATAAAACCGATAACCATTCTCACTTTAAAATTATTATAAATAAATTGGCATGAATTTTGCATACAGACCTTATTTGTCCCGCAATTTCAGTTATTCAGGCGTTGATTATCAATGATACCCCCATGTGACAGATAAATGACGATATTCAATCTCAATTACCGCTGACCGAGAATGGTTTTTACATACTGCACCGCATACATGGTTTTAGCATCATGAATCTCTTCTCTCTGGATCAACTCGTCCGCTTCCTTCAAGCTTACTTCCTTCAGTTCAATAAATTCATCCTCTTCGGTTTCCGGTTCGCCGGCCTCAAGATCGAACGCTTCATACAGATGGACAATTTCGTCTGCAAATCCGGGAGAGGTATAAAATGAAGCAATTTTCTGCACCCGCCCTGCAGTATACCCGGTTTCTTCTTTTAATTCCCGGGCCGCAGTTTCTTCCGGACTGTCAGTGCCTTCGAGTTTTCCGGCCGGTATTTCCACCAGCGGTTTTTCGAGCGGCTTGCGGTACTGCTTCACCATCACTATTTTCTGCTCTGGCGTGACTGCCACCACAGCTACCGCGCCGCTGTGATTAATCACTTCTCGTTTGCTGCTCCTCCCGTCCGGAAGCGTCACCTCGTGCACCGATAAATCGACGACTTTTCCTTCGAATATCGTTTCCTTCTGCGTTGTTTTTTCTGTAAAATCCATTATTAACGTCCTTTCTGCATCGAATATGATTCATTCGTTTTAGTTTACCAGTCTTTAACTGTCTGTGAGAATAGTCATTTGCTTATTTTCACTCTTCCTAATTATCACCAGATTTGCTACACTATCCAAGTAATCTGATGGAGGAGTTGGACCCCATGAATATTTTTGAAGCTGTTTTTCTAGGAATCGTCCAGGGCATTGCAGAATTCCTGCCGATTTCAAGCACCGCCCATATCATCATCGCAGAGTTTCTCCTCGGCCATTCGATCCCCGGCCTGTCATTTGAAATTTTTCTGCACCTGGGATCAATCGTAGCTGTAATTTTTTATTTCCGCAAAGATATCGTCCACCTGATTCAGGTCTTTTTCCGTTATATCGCCAAGAGGCGCCGGGAGGACCGCCCTGAGTTTTTCCTTTGTTTGTACATAGTACTTGCGACCATTATTACCGGCATTCTTGGCGTTTTCCTAGAGGATTCTCTTGGCAGCGCCCTGAAAACACCAGTCATGATTGCTATATCGCTCACCCTGACCGGCATTTTTCTCATCATCATCGAGCGGGCCTACACGATCGGACGCCGTACGGTGAATGAAATGACGGCGCTCGATGCCGTCATTGTAGGCCTTGCGCAAACAGTGGCTGTTATCCCCGGCATTTCAAGATCCGGAAGCACGCTGATTGCCGCTTTATTTTCAGGCCTGGACAGGGAAACGTCGGTCCGGTTTTCATTTCTGCTTTCGATCCCGGTCATTTTAGGATCAACCGTCCTCGCGCTAGGTGATATTACAGACGGCAGCCTCGCTTCTATAGGTGCAGTGTCGCTTGTTGCAGCATTTATCGCCTCACTGATCACTTCCTGGCTCGGCATCATCTGGCTGATTAACTTCCTGAATAAAGGAAAACTCACCTATTTTGCGATCTACTGCTTTCTGCTTGCGCTTGTAACTATTTTATTTCTCGACCCGGGAAGTACAGTAGTTGATTAACGGGTCATAACATAAAAATCCAGCCGGAGCCGGCTGGATTTTGTATTTCATTATTTTTTTACAGTGACCGTCGCTACCACCGTTTCTCCTGCCTTCAGGCGGTTCTCACTGTTCATCTGAATGTTTTCCACCTGATCGCCTTCCGTGAATACGACCGGTGTGATTTTGCTGGCAGCTTTTTCACTGATCACATCCATATCAAATTCCATCAGCAGCTCCCCCTCTTCGACGCTGTCTCCCTCGGATACTTTGCATGTAAAGCCTTCTCCGTCAAGAGACACCGTTTCAAGACCGATATGAATTAATACATCCAGGCCTTCTTCGGAACGAATGCCGATGGCGTGTTTCGTGGGAAAGATTTGCTCTACCTTCCCTTTGACCGGGGAAAGAATAATTCCTTCCGATGGATCCACCGCAAATCCTTCTCCCATCATTTTTTCTGAAAATGTTGGATCCGGCACTTCTGTTATATCAACGAATGCTCCGCTGACTGGTGATTTTATTGTAACGTCTACAGGCTTTTGCTCTTTTCCAAATAATTTTTTTAACATATCATTCACTTCCTTTTTATATAGTCACAACTGCGATCAAGCTGTGCGGATGCTTTAGTAAGTGTAACGAACTTCACGCCTGCGCACAAACCTTCCGGAACGCTCTTATCATTACAAGCTACATAATGCAGGACGAAACGCTCTTTTTTGAACGCTTGTACAATACGTTTTAAATGAGCGTGAATAAGGAATAGAACTCTATTCTAATTGTATATACCTTCTTTTTATAGCGATTTAAACCTTCATTCTATATATAGTCAAACACAGGGGGTGCGCAGATGATTACAGAAAATAAACAGCCGCTTTTTGAAAAGTTGTTTTATTTGTATGACCGGCGCTTGATCCATAAGCATTTTTCTGCCGTACATATGCACAACAACAGCATCTACACCGATGATGCTGCGCTTTTTTATGTCAATCACAGCAACTGGTGGGACGGACTTTTAATCTACTTTTTAAATAAATACTGGTTCCGCCATCCCGGCTACGTCATGATGGACGAAGAAGGACTGCGTGAATTTCCTTTCTTCCGCAGGCTCGGGGCCTATTCGGTGGACCGCAGCAGCCGCCGAGACGTTATCCATGCCCTCCGCCATACAGAAGAGAAGCTCGTAAACGGCCATCACGTCTGGCTGTTCCCGCAGGGGGCGGAAATCCACGCCGATCATTTTCCGATCACCCTTCAGCCCGGCATTTCCTACCTTCTTCCCAGGGTGGACGTTCCATTTGTACCGGTTACGATGCACTACACATTTTTGCATCATCAAAAGCCTGAAATTTTTATCAATATTGGCCCACCGCTCCCGCGGACACCGGAAAACCTCGCTTCAAGAGCGGCAGCCCAGGATGCACTTGAGCGCCATCTGCAGCATCAGTGGGACGAGATGCGTGAAGACATCGCGTACGAGCACCTGGACAACTACACTACTGTTTTGAGAGGTTCGCAGACAATGAGCAGCTGGTGGACCGGCCTCCGGCAGAAAAAATAGAAAGGACGCCCGCCATGTTTCTATGGATTCTCGTATGTATCCTCAGTGCCTGGACGATATTTACGTTCATTAATGTGTGGACTCTGCCTTCTCTCGCCTCTTTTTCTTTTCCAAAGCGCCCGGGCTTGATCAGCGTGCTTGTACCGCTTCGCAATGAAGAACGAAACGTGCCGGCGCTTGTGCGGAGCCTCCGCCAGGCCGACGATCTAAAAACAGAATTCATCTTTCTCGATGACCATTCCACGGACCGCACAAAAATGCTCCTGCAGGATGCTGTCCGCTCTTGGCCCAATGCACGTTACATTGAAGGGACTGCGCTTCCGGAAGGCTGGAACGGCAAGGTGCATGCCTGTCATCAGCTTTCCCGGGAAGCTTCCGGACAGTATTTGTGCTTTATTGATGCTGACGTACGAGTGCACGCGGATGCCCTCCGATGGGCAGAGGGCGCTCTTCAGAAGCATGACGCCGGCCTGGTTACCGGATTTCCTCATTTCAAAACTGAGGGCTTCTGGGGCCGGCTGCTTGTGTATATGCAGCATTTTGTCGTGTATGCTCATCTTCCTGTTCCAGTTGCCAACCGCACCACCTGGAGGGCTTTTACTGCAGCGCACGGAGCTTTTTTATTTTTCAGCCGGCCGGCCTATGACCGGGCTGGTGGCCATGCCGCTGTCAAACAGGCGCTCGTTGATGATATGGCGCTTGCCCAGAATATAAAATCGCACGGTTTAAAAACACTGCTTGTTTCTCCGGGCTCGGCCGTTACCTGCTATATGTACAAGTCGAGCCGGGAGGCGTGGCTTGGCTTCAGTAAAAATATTTTCCCCGGGATCGGCCGCTCAGCAGTCATTGCTGTGGCAGTCATTGCTGTGCATACGCTTTTTTTTATCGTGCCGGCCTTTCTTCTGCTGGCTGCCGTTGTTCTAGCCGAGTGGCAGCTGGCCATTCCATATGTGCTGACAGCTGTGCTTCGCACCGGCATTACCTTAAAAGCTTCCCACCCGTGGTGGACGGTACTTGTTCAGCCTCTTTCTTCGGGGGTCATGATCGCTGTGCTGCTGTACTCGATTTATTTGGATAAAACGAAAAAAGGCTACTCTTGGAAAGGGCGGACCTACCAATGACCACTACTGCTGTTATCGGTGCCGGGCTCGGCGGCTTAAGCGCTGCCATCGTGCTCGCCAAAACAGGCCAGAATGTTACTGTATATGAAAAAAACGAACGGGCTGGAGGAAAGCTCCGCCCGTTCCAGCTTGGAACCCACGCATTTGATTACGGACCCAACACCATTACGATGCCGGATATATTTCGCCGCGTGCTTGCTTTTGCCGGCAGGGAGCCCGAAAATCTCCTTCCGTTCAGGCAGCTGCCGGAGCACACCCGTAATTATTTCCCTGACGGCAGCACGCTCGAGGTTTCTTCAGACGCCGCCGAAACAAAACAGGCTATTGCCCGCCTTTCGGAAGCAGACGCCTCACGGTACGATGACTACCTTCGGGAGGTCAAGCGGCTTTACAAGCTCGCCACGGCAAATTTTCTGCAGCGCACCTTTGAGTCACCGTTGGATTACCTTTCCCCGGGGCTTGCCCTTGCTCTTCGCAAAGTGCGTCCGGCTACCACCATGCATGCTTTCCACCGCCGTTTTTTTAAGCATCCGGATGTACAGCAGGCGTTCGACCGTTATGCGACCTATATCGGTTCTTCTCCGTACGATACCCCGGCAACGTTTGCGCTGATTGCCCACCTTGAGCTTGCTGATGGCGTATACTATACTCCGGGCGGAAATGTGAAAATTGCCGATGTGTTTTATGAAACGGCCAGAGAGCTTGGTGTCACCTTTTCGTTCAATGATCCTGTGCACCACGTCTCCACACACAATGGACGTGCTCAAACTGTTTATGCGGCCTCGGGCTCTCTGGAGGTGGACAGCGTGGTACTAAACGGTGACCTTCTCAGCCAGTATCCGCTGCTTTTCCCGGCCTCCGCTCAGCAAGACCGAACGGTTCCAAAGAATCCTGAGCCATCGATTTCCGCGTTTGTAATCATGGCCGGGCTGAACACCCGCCTGTCGCAGTTGAAGCATCATCAGGTGTATTTTTCTGCGGATTATCCTGAAGAATTTGAACAGCTTAAGCATGGATTGTTTCCGGATGATCCGACCGTTTATATCAGCAACTCTTCGTACAGCGACCACGGCCAGTCCCCGGATGGCGACAATCTGTTTATTCTAATTAATGCCCCGGCACTTCCCGGAGGCGCTATGACAGAGGAAGAAAAACAGTCCTACAAAAACCTGGTATACGACAAGCTGGAGGAATTTGACCTTTTTCTTCGTCCGCATATTGTGGAGGAACAAGTACTCGGTCCGTCTTATCTGGAAGGAACGTTTGGCGCATACAAAGGCTCCATTTACGGTCTTGCCTCCAACCGTCGGAAGGATGCGTTTCTGCGACCCTTCAACCGCTCCCAGGATTTGAAGAATGTTTATTTTGCCGGCGGCTCCACCCACCCCGGCGGCGGTTCGCCAATGGTAACCACCAGCGGCGTTCTGGCTGCCTCCGCCCTGCTTAAGGATAATGGCATTCTGCTCGACTTCTGGGGAAATAGATGACCGGAACAGTCTTCTGCCTTTCAATATCACCGGCACATACAAACAGCCCCGCTTTTATCGTGAGCAGGGCTGTTTTCATTAGAAGGATAATGATTATTTATTTTTAAAATCGCCTTTTTTATCCTGGGCAACGCCTTTAAGCTTATCTTTCTTTCCTTCACGCTGCATTTTGGAATTGTTTGTGGCGCTTCCCATCCGGTCTTTTGCTTCCCCTTTAACCTTGTTCGCGTTTCCTTTTAGTTTGTCACCAAAACCCTTTTTACTGCTCATCTGTGATCCCTCCATGATGTCTGTCTACAGCAGGCCTTCCCTTTGGCAGCCGTCGTCAAACGGCAGAGTTTCGATTTGTGTATTATTTGCAGTTTTTCACCAGACCGTCCAGCCGCCATCGACGACGATCGTCTGTCCGGTTACCATATCGGAGGAAGCCGAGCTGAGAAAAGCGACCGCTCCGAACAGATCCTCGGGACGGGCCAGCCTGCCAAGCGGAATTCTGGCAAGCACTTCCTTTTTAAATTTTGTATCCTCAAACATTTTTTCTGTCATTGGAGTTTCAATAAAGGTCGGAGCTAAAGCATTAACGTTGATGCCGTCAGAAGCCCACTCAATAGCCAGGGATTTTGTCAACTGTGTAACGCCTCCCTTGCTCGAGCTGTAGGCAGCGCGGTTGTAATACCCCACAAAAGCCATCTGGGAGGACATATTGATGATTTTGCCCTGTCCTGCTTTACGCATCCACCTGCCCGCTGCCTGACAGGCAAAAAAGACGCTTTTTAAATTAATGTCATGGATGCGGTCCCACTGCTCCTCCGTTACTTCTTTCGCCGGAGCCGGGATATTCGTGCCGGCATTGTTCAGGAGCACATCGATTTGGCCGAACCGTTTGTAAATACTTTCAAACAGTTCATCCAAATGTTTTATTTCAGTTAAATCAAATGGGAACGGCTCGGCCGGTTGACCTTTCTCCTGAATTATCCGGGCTGTTTCCTGTAAAGCCTGCTCCTCCCTGGCTACCAGAGCCACACGGGCACCGGCCTCAGCCAGCATGACCGCTATTTCTTTTCCAATGCCTTTGTTAGCGCCTGTAACGACAATCGTTTTTCCTTCTAAAGAAAACAGATTAGGGCTGATGGCTTTCCCTCCTTTTATGAATACGTATACATTAACAGGCAAGCTTTTATCAACTATTTACATAATAAGCGGCTCAATATCGCGCCGGTGTTCAGTCAGTCGTGCTGTATCTTTGCACACGTAATGCAGCCTGGGCCTTATGTCCCTCGAAGCCTTCGAGCTCACACAGCCGTTCGGCGTATCTGCCTATTTCAACACTGGCTTTTTTTGTCACGCGCTGATACGTACAGTTTTTTAAAAACTTGCCTACCCATAAACCGCCCGTATATTTTGCCGCCTGCTTGGTCGGGAGTGTATGGTTGGTTCCAATTACTTTATCCCCGTAGGCGACATTCATTTCCGGCCCAAGAAAGAGTGCTCCGTAGTTTGTCATGTTTTCCAGAAAGTAATCCGGATCCCTGGTGAGGACTTCTACGTGTTCATAGGCGAGCTTGTCCGCCTCCTGAACAGCTTCCTCCACATTTTCCACGACGATGATAGAACCATTATCCTGCCACGCCTGCTCTGCGACTTCCGCTGTCGGGAGGGTTTTTAACTGACGGGCAATTTCCTCCTCCAAAGACTCGGCAAGCAATTGGGACGTTGTAATGAGGGCCCCGGGGATGTGGGCCCGTGCTCTGCCTGACCGAGAATATCGGTGGCTACCATTTCGACGTCGGCTGTTTCATCAGCAATCACGAGCGTTTCGGTCGGGCCTGCAAATAAGTCAATGCCCACTCTGCCGTACAGCTGCCGCTTTGCTTCCGCTACAAAAGCGTTGCCTGGACCGACGATCATATCCACCGGCTGAATTGTCTCCGTGCCGACAGCCATCGCAGTCATTGCCTGGACTCCTCCCAGCAGATAGATTTCATCCGCCCCGGCCATATGCATGGCTGCCACCGTGGCTGCCGGTATTTCCCCGTTAGTCGGAGGCGTGCAGGCAATCACTCTTTCGACCCCGGCCACCTTCGCTGTGACAATACTCATGTAGGAAGAGGCCACCATCGGATAGCGTCCACCCGGAATATAGCAGCCCACGCTGTTCACTGGGATATTTTTATGTCCTAAAATCACGCCGGGCCGCGTTTCCACTTCAATATCCTGAATGGATTCCCGCTGATGCCGGGCAAAATTTTGAATTTGCGACTGCGCAAAGCTAATATCATCAATCACCTGCTGCGGCAGCTCATCCATCACCTGTTGAATGGTTTCAGATGACAACCGGAATGATTCCGGCGACCATTTGTCGAATTTTTCCGAGAGCTCCCGGACCGCTTTATCTCCCCGCTCCTCTACGTCATGAATAATCCCCTGGACTGCCTGCTGAACCTTCGTGTCCGCCTCCTGTTTCTCCTGATCGCTTTTTCCTCTTTTCAGATAAGTGGGCATGGGACATCCTCCTTTTTTTGAATACGTATTCAACATAAAACAAACTAATTATTTTGTAAACGCTTTATTAAATATCCTGCCTGTTTTCTTACAAAAAATACGGTGCCCGTTTATCATAAACAGACACCGTACTATTAAAAATTACCCCCACACCTTTATTTCGTTTTTGCCAGCCTGCAGCTGACCGATAGGCCCCGGCACATCTGCATTGGCTTTTTGCTTGCCTAAGAAGTCAGTATCTATCCGGAGCTCGCTTCCATCCGGATTTTCAAAATCCGCATCCACGATACGCGCCCGCCCCAGATTTCCTGTATGCTTTATCTCCCCATTCATTTGTTCAAATTCACCGGGCAGTTCACAGGACAGATACACCTCATCCCCTTTTTCAATGATCGTAAGCTCGGGGTCAAAAGCTTCTTTAGTTAACGCCTCATGTTCTCCTTCAAACGGAACGGCCCCGTTAAAGTAAGCATTATGATTAATATAGACCGGCTGCTCGACACTGTGGAACGCTTCATGGTCCCCGCCGACCTGGTCCACCCTTTCGACATATTCCTCAAGCGACGCCGTGTATCCGTTAAAATGGGAGGTGCCTACATCTTTCAAATCCGATTTTCCTACAAACATGTTATTGTAAAAACGATCGTCTCCGCCGTAGACAGGCGCAAACCCGGCTACCTCCGTGCTGTGGGGGAGGTGATACGGGGTCGCCCGGTCCAGCATCTTCTTGTGCACCATTTTGCCCGCAATCAGATTGCTCACGTAGGCTCCGCCCTGCGCATGGTTATCCAGAGCATAGTCTGCGGTTAAAATATTATGGTCCACCACATACGGACCGCTGCTCACTTCCACGAAAAGATCACGGCTATTCCTGTAAAACAGGTTTTTGCTTACTCTCGTGCCCTGGGTCTGCCAGTCGAGCCATATTCCAAGCGAGCAGTCATAGATACGATTGCTGTGAATCTGGACATCAATCGCTGCGTGCAGCTTAATTCCGGCGATTTCATGGCCAAAAAACTCCCGCTTTAATGCGATATTATAAATGTGGTTATGATAGATCTCGCTGAATACGCAGCCCAGATGACCGACCACCCCGTTCTGGCCGCAATCATAAATGGTGTTGTTCCGAATAATGTGAGAGCCGGTGCGCTCCTTGCTCCAGCCAATATGACGGGCCATAAACACAGATTCCAGCTGATACTGATAGCCTGGTTTGTCCTTTCTTTTTGTCCGGTAATTGTCTCCAGTGGATGCTTCCTTTCCAATACTGATCGCACTGCACTTGGAATCATGAATCACGTTGTTTTCGATAACCCACCCTTTGCTCCAGTGCGGTCCGATCAATCCCGGCTGATCCGCTGTCGGAGGCGTCCACGGCGTTGCTGCCTGGGCCATTTCAAACCCCTGCACCGTAATATAGTCAAGCCCCGTCAATTCCGGGTAAAAGCAGGCTTTCCGCACATTTATTTCCACGAGCTCTTTATTGGGATCAGCGCCCTGAAAATTGGCGAAAATCGTCGTATGGCTGCCGTCTGCTTCCGCATACCAGCGGTACGTGGTCTGCTCTGAATAGAGGACAGGAACAGTCGTTTTTGTCCAGTGGTCCAAAACCTCGGTCTGCTTTTCGGGATTCAGCACTTCCGCAAAGGTTTCTGCTTCGTAAAAGGACATTCCGTTTAAATACACATCGCCCAGATGCCTGCCCGGATTGTGAACGATCCAGTCCCCGAATATTTCTTCCGTAAACGGATTGTAGTCGCCAAATAACGTGTTTGGGACGGCTGCCTTCCAGACCGTTCCCTCCACCTGTTCCCAGTAGTCAATTTGTTCCGAACCTTTAATCACTGCCTTTTCTCCGGGAGCTGCGGTATATGTAATTCTCCGGGTCTCACTCCGGCCGCCGTTTTTCGGCTTCACCCATTCTCTGTATTCACCTTCATGCACCACTACGGTGTCTCCCGCGGTGGCCAGTGAAGCTGCTCGATTAATTGTTAAAAAAGGACTTTCCTGTGTGCCGTCGTTTTTGTCAGAGCCGTTTTTTGCTACATGATATTCAAGTGCCATGAAGCTTTCCCCCTTCTATCAATCTATTTTTATTATAGGCGGGAAGCTTCTTATGCTTCTATTCAAAAAATAGTATAATATAAGACAATATTAGTGTTTTTGAAAGGGGATACGGCTTTGGTCTTTTTTGAGCCTCACGGAGTCGAAGAACAGGAATCATTTCAACGTGTCACCTTAACCAATTTCAGCTTTCCGCTTCACTTTCACCGTGCCTATGAGCTGATCCTTGTCCAGGAAGGACAAGTGCGGGTAACCATTGACCAAAAAGAATATCTTCTGCAGCAAAACGAGGCAGCCTTTATTTTTAACAATCAGATGCATGAATTTACAACGGTCGGGCATTCCGCTATCACCATCATCATTTTTTCTCCTGAATTAATTGGTCGTTTTTTTATGGATTATAAAGGCTTGGTCCCTGTAAATAATACGTTTTCTCTTTCACCGGACATGCAGCTGCCGTCTCGGGATTCCGTCTACAGGCAGAAAAGCTTTTTGTACGGCATATGCAGTACGTTAGAGGAAAACACCGATTTCAAGCCCGTACAATACTCTGCGAAAACGAAAATCCTTCATCAAATGCTTTTGTATGTGGATAATAATTACGCCTCCGCGTGTACGTTAAAAGCGGTGGCTGAACATTTGCAGTATGATTACCCTTATCTGTCCAAGCTGTTTGTGCACATGGCGGGCATGACCTTTACCGAATACTTAAACTATTATCGGGTATCGCGGGCCTGCTATTTACTGAAAAGCAGCCAGCAGCCGATCGGGGAAATTGCTGCAGACTGCGGCTACAGCAGCCTCCGTTCATTCAACCGGAATTTTCAGGCATTCGTGCGTGACTCGCCCCGCAGGTTTCGAGAGCTTTCCTCTCATCAGGCTTAATTACCGACGGAGGATTTCATGATCCGGAGAAACGAATTCGCATTCCTTTGAAATTCATACGAAACAAAGACTTCTTCCACCATATGACCCTCCGAGGTTAAATATTCAATCACTGCATCCAGATGCTCGTACCTCTCGCCCTTCAGATCCACCAGCGGAAAAATGCGCACTTCCTCTTTTGCTACTCTCACCAATTCTGTAAGCGTGTCGATGTGAAAGTCATAGCTCAGGCGGTCGGCGTACATAAACAGGAAATGGGCGGACAAAACGGTGTCAAAGGTGCTGTCCTCAAAGGGCAGCACCGGTAGTTCCGCTGGCACGTACCGGCCGCCTGAATGATACATATCCTCCGAACAGTCGCGCAGTGCCTGTGTGCGTCTGCTTTTTAAATCTTCAACACTATGAATATAACCCCATTCGTAATTACCTTTGGCCTTCATTATGTGTTCCGCCGCGTGCTCAATATCCTGAAGCCCCTTTTGTTTTAGATCTTCGCCACGGTGATCGTACGCGATATCACAGGCTGTCACCTCTGCTCCCAGACTGTTTGCGATAGCCGTAAACGAACAGGCCCCGGCCGGGCAATCCAGAATCCTCCTTCCTTGGATCCCTGCTTTGGACAGGTCAAACATATCCAGGTATTCGTCAAATGTGCGTCCGATAAAAACAATACGTTCCAAATCAAGCTTCTTCTTTTCTCTGCTCAACTCTGCTCACCTCAAATAAAAAAGATTACCCTCAAGGTAGCATACGAGCTGCTACCAGGGTAATCCTTACTGGAAAAATAATCGATTTTTATTCGTTATTCTAACGGCTGTTAAGCTAACGATCCTCCATCGACAACCATCTCGTCCCCGGTTACAAACCGGGATTCATCGGAAGCATAGTACAGGGCAGCGTACGCAATGTCCACCGCTTCCCCGTGGTGGGGCGGAAGAGGCACAACGTCCTGATTATCCTCTGAAATGGTTTTCTGCCGCTCGCCCATGATTGGCGTCCGTATCGGACCTGGATGAATGCTGTTTGCCCGAATGCTTTCTTCGGCAAAATGGGCAGCCACGTGCTTCGTCATGGAACGTATCGCCCCTTTGGCCGCACTGTAGGCTGTGCCGTTACCGCCAGCTGCTCCGGACCCGGTTAAGGCGGCCATCGATGCTATATTAATAATCGATCCCTGCCCGGCCTTCTGCATTTCCGGGATCACTTCGCGCATGCCGAGAAAGTACCCGGTCGAATCCACGTTCATGACTTTGTTCCATTCCTCCAGGGAGGTTTCGAGAATTTTGCTCGGATAGTGGATGCCTGCGTTATTGACCAGAATATCCACCTGCCCGTAGGTATCCACCGCTTGTTGAACAGCCTTTTTCCAATTCTCCTCTGAGGTGGTATCCAGCTCGAAGGCAGAGATATCCGCCCCTTCGTCCTGTATTTTCTTTACTTCCTCCTGCAGCAGATTGAATTGAACGTCGGCTGCTATAACCTTCGCTCCCTCTTCTGCAAACAGTCTGGCAGTACCGAGACCAATCCCACCGGCTGCCCCGGTCACAATTGCAACTTTGTTTTGTAAACGTGCCAATCTAGTTCCTCCTTCAATGATTCAGACTCATCCGTTTTCTCTCGTATAAATACCCATTATGGGCAGCGGGTAATCAATACCCTTTGGAATGGTATAATTGTGCGACACGTTCTTAACTGAAAAGGTTAAGCCCTGACCAACGGTCAGGAGAACTGCTATTTCGAGAAGTCAAATGACAGGGTAACGCCTGGAAGGGCTTCCTCTGATACTCCGACGTGCAAAAGCATGAAGTAAGCATGCCTTTGTACGAAGCTCGGTAAAGACGGCTGAAAATGATCGTCAGATACCGAAAGGTATCTCGAAAGAGGCCCAGCGGTGGGCTTTATCATTGATAGGCCGGGAGTCTACAACATGACTAGGGATAGAATCGGTTCCGTAAAACCATGGGTAGGAGGAACCTGACGAATCTCCGAAGGTACGGGTCGAGAACGATTACTATCCAGAAATGGATAGGCCACGGGCGTGGCGCTGACGTGGGTGAGTAAGAATAATTGTTATGAAAGTCCATATGCCGTTACAGGCGGCATTCCCTCAGCAGGCTTAAAGGAGAGTCCTACGGTCATGGGCACAGATAGAAATAGCGGAACGTGGAAACCTGCTAACATGGAGGCCTTACTGCCGATGATGTGGGTGAAGGAAAATCATAACCTTCGTTGACAGCAGGGAGAGCGATGGCACAGTACCGAAGAAGGAATGGAAACATTCTGGAGGGATAGCCATTAGTCTAACGATGATATCAACACCTTATTGAACAAGCTGTGCTAGGGACGGATAAGGTTCTTGTAGGACTAATAAAGGTTACCTCTGAAAGGAGTACCGACTTATTCAAAAAGTAGCAAAGCTTCGACACGCTGAATACTACGGCATGCAAGGAAATTTGGATGCCTTGTATCAGCAAAGTCACAATGGGGACCGATTTTATAAGCTCGTCGAGCTTATGAGCAAAGATGAAAATATTCGCTTGGCCTATCGTAATATCAAGAGAAATATGGGTAGCCTAACGGCAGGTGTTGATGGCAAAACCATCCAAGACATTCAACAATTAACGATTGAGGAAGTCATAGAGCATATTCGATCCATGTTCCAGTGGTACAAGCCTCAAAAGGTTCGACGAACCTTCATTCCGAAACCAGATGGAAGCCGAAGGCCCTTGGGTATTCCAACGATTTGGGATCGATTGTTTCAACAGTGCATTCTTCAAGTATTGGAACCTGTGTGTGAAGCAAAATTTCATGGGCATAGCTATGGATTTCGACCGCATCGAAATACGCATCATGCCTTGGCTCGAATGAAATCCCTCGTTAATAGCAAAGGCAAAGGATTCCATTATTGTATCGACATGGACATTCAAGGGTTCTTTGATCATGTACACCACGGGAAACTGTTGAAACAACTATGGAGCATGGGCATTCGAGATAAAACCTTGATCGCTATCCTGTCTTCCCTGCTTAAAGCGGAAGTTCAAGGAGAGGGCATTCCCCGTCAAGGCACACCGCAAGGTGGCATTTTGAGCCCGTTACTTTCTAATATCGCATTGAATGAATTGGATTGGTGGATTAGCGACCAATGGGAAACAATCGAAACCAGTTATTCGTACGCTGGTCGTTCAGAAAAGTATAAAGCGCTGAAGAAAACGAATTTAAAAGAGTGCTTTCTCGTTCGATATGCCGATGATTTCAAAATTATGTGCCGAGATTATCCGACAGCGGTGAAAATGTTTTATGCGACGCGGGATTTTCTTCAAACTCGTCTGAAGTTGGATATCCATCCGGAAAAATCATTCATCGTTAATCTTCAGAAACACGCAAGTACGTTTTTAGGATTCTCGATCAAGGCACGAAAAAAGCGAAATCGGCATGTTGCTCATAGTCGAATGACAGCCAAAGCGAGAAAACAAGCCTATCAGAAACTAACGATGGCTGTAAAAGCGATGGCGCGCAAACAAACACCACAAGCGGCTTGGCAATATAACACTACCGTAATGGGTATCCAAAATTATTACTCGGCAGCAACCCATATTAATCGAGACTTAGACCATTTGAGTAACCATCTTACAAGAATGCTTTACAACCGATTGCGACGTGACTGGAAACGAGCGAGCAAACGTGAGTTGCCCCATCGATTACAGCAACGATACCGAAGGTATCACCCCAAGTGGTACAAGTTGCAGGGCATTGTGCTCCTTCCAATCTATACGACGAAACATCAGTCCGCACGAAATTTCACACCAGCTATTTCTTCGTATACGAAACAAGGACGAGCACTCATTCATGATTCTCTGCAAGCTGTACCGGTGGAAGTATTACGTCATGTCCAACGCTTTTATATCCCTCACCGGACAATTGAATACAACGATAACCGCATTACTACCTTCATTGCGCAGTATGGAAGGTGTGCCATGACCGGTCTATCGTTAGGGCTTACTGGTTGGCATTGTCATCATAAGGTCCCGTTGGGACAGGGCGGCACCGATCGATTTGATAACCTTGTGATTATTCAAGAAGATATTCATCAAGCCCTTCATCAGGGAGATATAAAGCAAGCTCGAACCACGTTAGGTCACTATACCTTAAACAATCGGAAGAAGCAGCAATTTGATGACTGGCGAATATTGGCCGGGCATCAACCGATCTTTCGCTCAACGAAATAACGATGTTGATATGGTTAGATGGAACGCCGTATGAGGGGAAACTCTCACGTACGGTGTGGAGTGGGGGAAAAGGTGGCGATCACGTCAAAGCCTTACCTATCACTATTAGACAAGCCCGTAAAGTCTTAAGGAGGGATTTCCCCATGATGGAGAAAAACGATACATCTCCTCAGCTTACTCCCGAACAGAAAAAAGCTATTCTGGCAATACTCGAAAACCGTTTCGAACAGCATATGCACCGCCATAAAGAGTTAGCATGGGCTTCTGTTCTGGAAAAGCTTGAGGGAGACAACGAAAAACTGTGGTCATTGAACGAAATGGAGTCGACCGGCGGAGAACCGGATGTGATTGGCTTAGACCGTGAAGAAAATAAATATTTGTTCTGTGACTGCTCGGCCGAAAGCCCTAAGGGTCGCCGAAGCGTGTGCTATGACCGCGAAGCACTGGAAGCAAGAAAGAAATATAAGCCTGAAACAACTGCTGTCGACATGGCTCAGGCTATGGGTGTCGAGATTTTAACCGAAGAGCAGTATCTCACTCTTCAACAGCTGGAAAAAATCGATACGAAAACGTCAAGCTGGATTCAGACGCCTGCGGATATAAGAAAACGGGGCGGCGCTTTGTTTGGCGACCACCGGTACGGCCGCACGTTCATCTACCATAACGGAGCCGAATCATACTACGCCGCGAGAGGCTTCCGGGGCATACTGAAAGTATAAAACACTATTTCAATTCTTCGGCGCTTCCTTTGATACGGGTATTTACGATTTGATTGCTGCGTACAAACGTTTCCGATTCAATCATGCTCGGCTTTCCCATAGCGACTCCCTGAACAATACGAAAGGTATTCCACCCTTCGTTTACTGGGGGCAAAATCTTATGTGCCGTTAAATAGGCGCCTAAGGCCGAGGCAGCCACCCCGGTGGCCGGATCCTCCGGATAGCCGGCCCTTCGGGGAAACTGGCGTGCCTGCACGTATTTTTCGTGTTGTTGTGAAACAGCGAAAGGATAAAAGCCGGTCGTGTTAAATTCGTCACATAAATCCCAGAGATAATTAAAATCAGGCTGAAGCGCGTTCAACGTCTCTACTTTTTTTAAAGGGATCATTAATTTATAACGGGACGTCGAAACGGATTGAACCGGCCATTCTGCCAGTTCCTCTGTTTCAATATTCAGTGCCCTGCCTATTTCTTCTTTCGACGGAACGGTGGTCAGAAACCCGGGCGGGAACTGTTCGACACTTATCTCCAGCTTTGAATCATGCTTTTCCCATTTTACATTTACAGGCCCAAGCATGGTCTCCACAATGACCGGGGAATGGCTAATGGCCCCTTTGTTCACTAAAACCGTGATGCTCCCTATGGTGGCATGAATGCACATTTCCATCTCATGGGAGGGAACAAAAAAACGAAGCTTTAGATCACAGTCCGGGCGGGTGGAGGATATAACAAAGGCTGACTCATGTGCAAACTCCTTTGTCATCTGCTGCATTGTTTTTGTGGAAAGATGATCCGCGTCTAAAACGACAGGACACGGGTTACCTCCGCCCTTTTCCATAGAAAACACGGTGGTGTGTACAACCTGATAGCTCACTTTTCTCCCTCATTTCGTTAGCTTTCAGGTTTATTATAGCACTCAGGAGGCAATTAACATCCGCCCCTTTTATGCTTCTTTATTAAACGCCTCCTGAATTTGCCCCATCATCATGAATCTTGCAACCTCCCCTCCGTTCGCCGCTGCCGCTATCAGCTGGCTGCCAAAATTGTCCTTTGCTTCGCCGGCCACATACAGTCCTTTCACAGAGGTTTCTCCAAACTGACTGAGCACAAATCGATTGTTTTCATCCCGCTCCACGTCCAGATCGCTTAAAAATTCATAGTTGGTGTTCCAGTGGACGTACGTAAAAGCACCCTCCACCTCTACCGTTTCTCCGTTGGTCATTCTAATCGCCTGCAGCTGTCCCTTCTCTCCAGACATTTCGTCAATTTTCTCCAGATGATAAGGAATATTTTTATCTTCGAGTATCTTTTTATTTTCCTTCGTCAGGCTGGTGTGGCCGTCGGTGAATACTTCGAGTTGGTTTGTCCAGTTGGAGAGAAGCATAACCATGTGCATGACCAGCTCATTCGGATTGATAACGGCAAGCTTTTTGTCTCTCATTTCCCAACCGTCGCACCACGGGCAGTAAAAGACGCTTTGCCCGTAATAGTGTTCGATATTTTTAATCGCTGGCAGCTGTTCGATTAATCCCGAGGCAACCAACACCTGCTTTGATTGAAACTGACCCGCTGGCGTTTGGACGATAAAGCCGTCATTATGCTGGTGTATTGCAGTCACTCTATCATTTAACAGCGTATTGCCCTCGTACTTCAACGCATCTTCCCTGGCCCGCTTCCGGAACGTCTGCGGAGTCACTCTATCCTGGGTTAAATAGGAGTGCGTTTCATGCGTTACGATGTTTCTCGGCCTATCCTCATCAATAATCAGCGCCCTTTTTAATCCTCTTCCAAAATAAAGCGCCGCACTTAATCCAGCCGGTCCTCCACCAATAATAATTACGTCATACATCATTTTAAAACCCCTTCCTGTATATTAAAGATTCTTATTATCTATAATTATAATAAAGCAAAAGGATCTGCTACACCGTTAAATCCTTCAGCCTTTTGTTTTTTAGCGTGCTGATTAAATTTTCCTGGGCTTCCATCATAGCCGCCTGAATTCTGCATTCCTCTCCGTGATCAAAGCTGTCTTCAAACAGCGTCTGCACGCCGTCGATCGCAACCACAATATCGTACACGCTCACGTTTTCCCAGTTCTTCTGCAGCCTGTATCCGCCCTTGGCACCGCTCGTGGAGCTAATGTAATTCGCCTTTACGATACGCGTTAATACTTTGGATAAGTACGTGGTAGAGACATTCAGTGCTAACGATAAATCCTGGACCGGGATTTTGGTTCTCTCCCCGTCACGATGAATCATATACACCAGCGCATGCAGGGCGTAGTCGGTGGCTTTTGAAAATTTCATCCCGCTTTTCACTTCCAATTATAGATATTATAAATCTATTATATACTCATATAATGACGTACGCAAGCTTAAATACTAAAAAACCAAAATAAAAAGACTGATGATGGAGTCTGTTCTCCAGCACCAGTCTTTACACTACCTAATTCTTAAAAAAGTTTAAGCTACTGTCACGTCCACTTCAATGTTTCCGCGTGTCGCTTTCGAATACGGGCAGTTCTCGTGGGCGCCTTCGGCAAGCTCTTTCGCCTGCTCCTCCGAAACGCCTTCCACATGAACCGCAAGCTTCACGGCCAGGCCGAATCCGCCTCCGTCATCCTTGCCGATGGAGACGTTGGCAGTAATTTCTGTATGATCCGGCTTGATTTTTTTCTGACGGGCGACCATGTTCAGGGCGCTTTCAAAGCACGCCGCATAGCCGGCGGCGAAAAGCTGCTCCGGGTTTGTTCCCTCTTCGCCGCTGCCTCCGAGCTCTTTCGGCGTACGAACGTCAAGGTTTAGGTTACCATCCTCTGAAGTGACACGGCCGTCGCGTCCTCCGACAGCGGTAGCGGTTGTAGTATAAAGTGGCTGCATGTTAATTCTCTCCTTTTTGAATATGTTCTGTAATTTGGTGCAGCTGACGAAGCAGCTGCTTCGCGCCTTCCTCATCAATCCCCAGGCGGCTGCCAAGACGCTCAGGCAGACACGCTGCATCGCGCTTTAACAGGCGTCCCTGTTCGGTAAGATGAACCAGCACGATTCGTTCATCCTCCGTAGAGCGCTTCCTTGTGACCAGACCCGCGCCCTCCATCCGTTTCACCATCGGGGTCAGCGTCCCGGAATCGAGATACAGCTTTTCGCCAATGGCTTTGACGGACTGATGGTCCTCCTCCCACAGCACAAGCATCATCAGGTACTGCGAGAAGGTGAGCCCGAGCGGATCCAGCTCTTCGCGATACATTTTCGATATTTCCTTGGAGCAGGCATAAACAGCAAAGCATAACTGGTGATCAAGCGATAATGGTGAATCATTCATGCGGATGGCCATCCTTTATTTTTAATTGTGCACAATCAAATAGTACACAATATTATATTAAAGCACAAATAATGTGCTCATATGATATTTCACTCAATCAGGCTCTTATCCCTTTAGTTTTTTGGGAAAAGATTAAGAGTTAAGCATATACGTGAGCGATTATAAAGAACGTAACCGTAAAGGAGGAAAACATGAAATATGACATAGTTGTCATCGGCGCCGGCCATAACGGCCTCACCGCTGCTATTCAGCTCGCCAAGCAGGGTAAGAAAGTACTGGTGCTGGAGAAGGAAACCCGCCCCGGAGGAGCTGCTAAATCTGGTGAAGTAGCCGCTCCGGGCTTTATTCATGATTTATTTTCCATGAACATCAGCTTGTTTTTAAAATCCCGGTTTTATTCGGAAAATCAGCGGGAGCTCGAGGCAAATGGCTTCTCCCCTGTCTACGGGCCCCACCCGTACGCAAGCGTTTTTCCCGACGGGCACGGACTCGCCATTAACAAGGACCCGGCCAAAACGCACCGCAATATCGCCAGCTATTCCGCCGCTGACGCAGAGACCTGGAAGGATTTTGATGCCTTATACGACCGTGTTTCTCCTTATTTATATAAACTGATGCACCGGGAGCTTCCCTCGCTCCATGCCGGCCTTATCGTATTCAGGGCGCTGCTTGATTTAAAAATTAAATCTGCCCTGGAGGTCTCCAGTCAGCTCGCCAAGTCCCCTCGGCAATTCGTCGATTCATGGTTTGAAAATGATAAAGTAAAATCACTGGTCGTACCGTGGGGCTATCAATTGGACTACGCCCCGGATGTCAGCGGCGGGGCTGCCTTTCCATTAATGGAAGCCATAGGACACTACCGGGAGGGGGTTCCGTTTGCCCGCGGCGGCATCCAAACGATGATCCAGGCGATGGTAACGATGCTCGAAGCAAGAGGCGGCGAGCTGCAAACCGGCACCTGGGTGAAGGAAGTATACGTTAAGGACGGCGAAGCCAAAGGAGTGATTCTGGACGACGGCACGTATATAGAAGCCGGGGACGTCATTGCCACCGCTACGCCTACCCAGATCGTTGATCATTTAGTCGATACGGCCCACCTGCCTGCTTCCTTCGTCACTAAGGCAAACAATTACCAGTACGGGCCGAAAACGATGGTGATCCATCTGGCGCTGGACGAGCCGCTCCAGTGGACGGCCGGGGAGGAAATCGGGCAATCTGCTTATGTTCACATAGCGCCTTATGTAAAAGACCTCGCCCGCACTCATACCCAGGCATTGAATGAGACGCTTCCGGACAGCCCCCTGCTGATCGTTGGCCAGGCTAGCGCCGTTGATCCAAGCAGAGCGCCGGAAGGAAAAGCGGCTGTATGGATCATGGTTCGCTCCCTTCCCGCTCATCCTAAGTACGACGCGCTAAACGAGATTGAGCCGGGTCCCTGGTCCTCCATCAAGGAACAATACGCCGACCGGATCATCGATAAACTGGAAGAATACGCTCCCGGGGTGAAGGATACGATAGCAGGTCGGCACGTCTTTTCCCCGGAGGATCTGCCCCAGGAGGATCCGAATCTTGTCGAAGGCGACCATATGGCCGGAAGCCACCAGCTGTTTCAGCATTTTCTATTCCGCCCCTTCGTCGGCCACTCCCGCTATCAAACACCGATTAGCCATTTTTATATGATCGGGGCGTCCACCTGGCCCGGCGGAGGGTTAAATGCAGGATCTGGATATTTATTAGCGGAAAAGCTAAAAAGCAAATCCTTTTTTAAATTTTCGCCTTTGTGATTGGACTAATAGGCGTTTAATATTAATTACATCGTTAATACTAGAACGTTTCTTTATATACAGAGAGATGGGAAAAGGAGAATATAATTGGTAAGCTTTCAATTTCCTCAGTGATTCTTCCTTTTTCTTGTCTCGTCCCTTTTTCAAGAAGAAGATCTCTCATCAATTCCTCAGTCTAGCCAGTATGAAAATTTGCTATAAATGGAGATGTCTTTTACTTTGTGCATTGCACCAATCTACCATTATAATGAGAGTACTTAGTGATAATTAGTGGAGGTCGACATTGTGACGGTTAGTATTAAAGATGTGGCACGTCAAGCAGGAGTATCAACAGCGTCAGTATCCCGAGTGATTAGCGGTAAACCAGGGGTAGGGGCAGCTACCGAAGCCCGCATCCGCAAAATTATGGAAGATATGGATTACCGCCCAAATTTAGGGGCAAGGGGCCTGGTCAAGCAGCAGACGGGCAATATAGCTATTATCGTTCCCCGTGGATCTTTCACCTTAAATAATCCTTTTTTTTCGACAGTCATCGATGGTATTGCAAAGGGCATTGACCAATCTGATTACAATATCGTGATGTCTTTTACTTCGGCCCAACAAAAGAAATTACTGGAAAATCAATCCGTGGACGGAATTATTTTATTTTCACCCCGAAGTGAAGAGTTTCGCTTGGAATGGTTGGAAACTCTTGGCCTTCCTACCGTCGTCATTGGCAGTTACATTGATGACTCCCCTTTTCCCTGCGTCCGCCCGGATGACGCTGATGGCATGGGTCAAGCCGTTCAGGCTCTATACGAACGCGGTCACCGACATATTGGGTTGATCAACGGACCCATGAGTTCAATGCACAGCGTGAAATGCTGGGAAGGGTATCATCAAGCCGTAGAGCGACTTGATTTAGGTTCGGGAAGCAATGATATGTTGGAACTCAATGAATTTGATGTCAACGACTCTGACAGCAGTGTTTCTACCTTTTTATGTTCCCGGCCCACCATGACTGGTATTGTCTGTGCTTCCGATTACTTGGCCATCGGGACCATGCGTATAGCGACGACCATGGGGCTTTCGATTCCAGAGGACTTATCGGTCATCGGTGCTGATGATGTGCCTATTGCTTCCCTGTTAACACCGGCCTTGTCTTCTGTGCAAGTGGACCTCCCCGGCATCGGCCAGGAAGCCACGCGTATGCTCATTGATTTGCTAACTGAGAACCGCATAGAATCGCAAGATCTTGTTTTTCCAATGACTTACATTGATCGCGAAACAACACGACACGTAGAGCAATAAAGAAAGCCACGATCCAGGGATCATGGCTTTCTTTTTGTTACCGCTTACAAAAATATAAAGCATCATGGGAAAACAATCAGCGTGAGAGCTCTGGTTATTTTTTAACTCCATATCCCTACAAGATCGACAATTACTTTTCCAATTAGTGCTAAACCAAACAAATAACTAATAATCATACATGCCTGGAGAATTCTCGGCTGCTTCATGCCTTGATTAACATCTTTTCGAAATAACATCAAACAAATAAAGAAACCAGCCGCCGGTGCTGCTACCGCCGTGGCAATATTCGCTAAATAAATGAGTTGAACCGGGGAGCCCCCATAACTAAAACTCACCGCTGCTGAGATCGCCAGCACGCCCAAAGACCCCCATTTAATACTTTTATCTTCCAATCCGGTTGGTTTATTGAATCCCGCGTTCAGCAGAACCACCGAACGATGCGTATTACCTAACAGGGAAGAAAAAGCTGCGGCTAATAGGGCAATGCCCATGACGACGCCTGCGGCTCCTCCCATAAAAGGAACAAGCATATCTGCCATTTGCCTCGGGGATTCGATGAGCACATTTTGTGGGTTCATCACGATCGCTCCCACTAGAACAATCGCTCCACTAACTAACACTACCCCTAAAACGTGGGCAATGGAATCCGCCAACATAGCTCCATTGAACAAATCTTCCTTCTTCCATTTTTTCTCTTTGCTTAAATACGTGCCGTATAGACCTGTGGTGATCGAAGCATGCGTACTAATAAACCCTAAAGCTAACGCAAAGCTTCCCGCTGGAAAATACCAATGCGTTAATCCTTCTGCTGTCTGTGCCACACTTGGTCCACCTGTACTAAATAACGTGGCATAAAAAGCAATGATCATCCCTAAAATGCAAAGCATCGCGCCTTTTTCAACTTTCGAGTAGACCCCTTTCGCAAAATAAACATACACCAGGATACACAACATGATCAAAGCACCGAATTTCCAATTGATACCGAATACTAAATTCATGCCCGTTCCAGTACCAGAAATATTTCCAATGGTAAAAAATACACAAGACAGAAATGCAGCGATACCCACGACGGCTGCCCCTACTTTTCCGTAATAATGGCGAATTGCATGGATCGACGGCATCCCTGTCAGTAATGTAATTCGGTACGTGGCCAGTAAAAACGTGATAGCCATAAAGGCGATCGGAAAAAATAACCATAACAGAGAATATCCATACGATGCGCCAAGCATCGATGCTGTCGTAATAACGCCTGGCCCCATTACCACTCCTGTCAAAACAATCCCTGGCCCTATACGTTTCAATAATTGCGTAAATGGAAGCCGCTTGGTTGCACTGTCACTCACCATTTCCTTCGCTTCCACTTCTTGTTTTCCCATGTTGCCCCCTCCTTTGCGCTTCCTAGCACTAGGACTGATTGTTGTTAAATTCATCATACACATAAACGGCCAAAGGGAGTAGTCTCCCTTCCATGGCCGTTATGTCTTTTTTACATCGAAGCGCTTTCAAAAAGCTTATGCTTTTGCTTCATCTTTGAGCAATCCGACGCTTAGTAATCCTTGACGAATTTCTTCCCGTTCTTCCTCGGATAATGGCAGTACCGGGCGTCTTGCCTGACGACTGCTGATCAATCCACGCTGATACATCGCTTCTTTCATACGCAGATGAGAGGTTGACGACGGCTCATCCATTTTGTAGACAGCTTGTTTCAAGTCAAAAATGCGGTCATATACCTGTTGGGCAGCAGCAAGATCTTGATTCTTGACACATTTGACGAGTTCAGAAATCAAGTCTGGCACAAAACATCCAAATCCAACGAGTGCACCGTCAATGCCCTGGACAAGGGTCGGAAGCAAGTATTCATCGTGACATGTTAATAATGATACATCCGGAGCTTCTTGTTTAAGGGCCCTAACATCAACTTCGTATTGTGCAATGTCCCGTTCCCCAAGTTTAAAGGATACGACATTTGGAATTTTCGCCATTTCTAAAAGCTGACTGGTGGAATATGACGATTTCGTCCAGGTAGGATACTGGTGAACCACGATCGAGATATTGATGGCCTCCGCAACGTCTTTAAAATATTGCACCGTAGATGCTGGCTGCATGCCAAACCGTAACCAGGAATGAGGAGGCATAAGAAGAATTCCTTCGCCACCAGCTGCTTCTACAGCCTGGGCATGTTGAATAGCTTCGGTCGTTCCTTCAGCAGAAATACCAGAAATAACAGGGACCTCGCCTTGTAGTTCATCCGCTGCGATTCGTACCGCTTCTGCTCGTTCTTCGGGAAGCAAGGTCATGATTTCCCCCGTATGACCATTGACCACGATGCCGTTGACACCGTCATGGCCAGCAACCCAACGTACCAGAGACCGAAATCCTTGTTCATCAATCGAATCGTCTTCGTTAAAAGGAATCAATACCGCCGGGAATACGCCACTCCATTTTGCTTTGTTTTTCATGTTTGTTTCCTCCTTGATTGAATGAATTTATAGTAAACGTTTACGTTGATAAACATATCACGTAAACGTTTACGTGTCAAAGTATTCTAAAAATTTATTTTTGAGATTCTCCCTCGTCTGAGAACGCCTAGAGACATGTTTTCCCGGAATGCACTTTCGTTAGTGGCTTTTTAGCTGTTCTTTATAACATTAATTCTGGCAAATGAAACCCATTTTAATACATGCAAAGACCGAGCATGAAGGTTTCCATATCATGCTCGGCCTCTTGTAACTTATAATGAAATCTTGTCATTGTTGTCTGTAGACGCCTCGCCAAGCGAAAACGTAATATGAAGCACTTGAGCAATAGCCAGGAGGGTGTCCACTCGAGGCGCCGTGATCCCCGCTTCAATACGTCCAATCGTGGATTTTGGTTTACCAATCGCATCTGCCAGTTCTTGTTGGGAAAGACCCTGACGCTGGCGTTCGGTTTTGATGGTCGCTGCGAGAGCTGCTTCCTGCTTTAATCGATCAATGTGCGCTTTTCCCACGGCTTCCTGGTAATGATCGAATGCCTTGCTCATCCCAACTGCCTCCTTTGTTTTACCCCTTGTTATTTGGAATCATTTGTCCCATAAGTTTCGTAACATTCTTCGGCTGGAATAATGTCCGGTCGTCGAATCGCGCCGTTATACGTCTTATCAAAATGATGCAGCAGCAACACTTTCTGCCTTTCATGAATCACAAACAACAAACGGTGATTGCCGGTTTTGGCGCCATCGATCCCCCAACGGTATAGCTCTTCTAATTCTGTGTTTCGATATACCTGTTTGATCGACGGCGGTACAGCGTCTCGCCCTGTTTGACTCTCTTCCGGCGGGTACGGATTATATTCGAGGATCGCTCGCTGCCGGATGTACTGATCTGCTGTTTTGCCCCAAATCCCCTGACGGCCTCGTTGCTGCCATCCCTGTGTCGCGGCATTGAAAAGCCAATCTTCGAACATAGGGACATTTCCTAATGCCTGTACGTCATATGCCATCGTTGGTCCATCCATTCCTATGATATTCTCTATACCCCTATGATAGCACAAATGCTATCATAGGGGTATAGAGAATCGTCTATGCTACTAATAAAAACGGATCTGCTTCCGATAATCTACTTTATGGTAATAATCGAAGGAAAGCAGCTATTTCCTAAGCACTTCCCTTTTAAGATAAAGAATAAGTCAAATACCATCCATAATATTCCTTTTCAAATGATTGACTGCTATCATGGAAAAAGAAATATTGTGAGCTATTCATGGAGGTGTTCGATGACCAGTGCAAAATCCGTTCTTTATATATACGGAATTTTTTTATTTATTTCATGGAATTTGATGCTTTTATTGGATCAGACACATTATACGGTAGAAGATAAAATTAAAGGTGTCCTATTTATCTGTACGGTGATACCGATCTTATTTACGCTTGTCTATATCTATCACAAGCATCGAATAGGAAAAATGATCGTAGCGTGGGCGTTAGGCGGATTATTTCTCATCAATACGGTATGTTTTTTTGTCGTTCCATAAAAATGGACGTTGAAACATGCTCTTCTCCAACTTATTAGGAGAGAGCATGTTTTATGGAATCAATCCGCTTATTGGCTTTTCATACAAACATACAGAAATGTATGAATGGAGATAAAAGAAACCAAACATAGAAGAAAGAAGGAATCCTTGATGCTGCTATTACGTCCTGGGGATAAAATCGGTATTTTTACGCCTTCATCTCCCGCAACAGTCACAGCCAGAACGCGATTCGAACGAGCGAAATCCTTTCTTGAAAGCAAAGGATTCATCATTATCGAAGGAACGTTAACCGGAAAAGCAGAACCCTATCGATCAGGTTCGCCCAAGGCACGGGCTGAGGAATTAAATGAATTGTTGAAGAATCCCGAGATCAAAATGATCATGGCAACGATCGGTGGGAGCAATTCCAACAGTCTCTTGCCATATATCGATTATGGTGCTTTTTACAACCATCCCAAGTTTGTCATTGGTTATTCCGATACGACCGCCATTCTTCTAGCTCTTTATCATAAAACGAATATAACGACGTACTACGGACCAGCACTCATTCCTTCTTTTGGCGAGTGGGCGCCCCTGGTTCATGATACGTGGTCGCATTTCGAGAACTACTTTATGAGTGCTCCCCCCCTGCCTTATGAGATTCCTATGCCTCCATATTGGTCGGATGAACCGGTGAACTGGTTGGATAAAACGACCACCAAAACCTTGTATCCGAATGAATGGACGGCAAGAAATCCTCATGCCGTGGAAGGAAGACTCATCGGTGGGAATGTAAACGCTATGTATGGATGTATTGGTACCGATTATTTTCCCACCATTAATCACGGCGATATCTTGCTCATCGAGGACAGCGCAAAAGATGCGGCCATCGTCGAAAAAAATTTTGCGATGCTGAAAATGCATGGCATCTTCGAGAAGGTATCTGGCATTGTTTTAGGAAAGCATGAAAGATATGACGATCTTGGCACAGGCAACAAGCCCATAGATCTTCTATTGGAACAACTGGACGGAAAGAACATTCCTATTCTAGCAGAGTTCGATACCAGCCATACGCACCCGATGCACCCCTTAGCAATCGGGAAACAGGTGGCTTTAGATACCAGAGCCAAAGCCGTTTATTGTACGGAAGATTGGTTGTAATTCCTGATATTTTCATCGATATTTTTAAAAATCGTAAAATGTGAAGATAAAGTGATTGACTACCGATAAGCGCAATTATGTTAAGGGTTCTCCTGAAAATGGAGGATCCTTTTTAGATTGTAAATAATGGAAATAAAAATTAGACTAAAGTCAGTTCAAGCGCATTCTAGTGTACCTATTATCACAAGCATACGGTGGGAGCAGACCAACGAGCGTGGAAAGGGGCAGGGTAGGAAATGAACATGAAAACAGTGTTAAAACATTCGGTGTGGATCGTATTAAGTGTGTATACGATTTTATTTATTGCTGCTGGGGTGAGAACCGGGGAATGGCATTTTCTCGTTTTTATAGGAGGTTTTATTGTTCTTGGTGGTGGTTTTTTAGGTTCTTATTATAAAAATTATCCACCAAAGGGATGAGCACACATATAACTTTGATGTTGGCCTTTCATTGGAATACTCCTTAGCAAAAATACTAGCGAAGATCTATAGTTCATCTATCGTCCCGTGCACGTTAAACAATAGCGTCTGGGCGCCCTTAGTGTTCTTCCCGGCATCAAATTCCATATGATTTTTTGAAAATAATATCGACATACCTTCGGGTTTACTATGTTCTAGAATAAAATATTCTTGTTTAAAAAGATAGCATTTAAATTAACAACTCAATCTATTCATTTATATTACGATTAAAGGAGTCATGATGGTGTTAATACTCTTACCTATGAGAGATGCTTTTTTGGTAGCTACTATCATAGTAGTGATAACATTGCTTTTGAAAAAATTAAAAATATCAAGATGGTTCGTGAACATCCCCAGCATTTTAGGTATTTTAGGTTCTCTTGGTCTTCTATATTGGAGTTTAGTATTCATTCGGGGGTTCGAGGCTATGGGTATAATATTCTTGTCGTTTTTCTTAATGATATTTTTAATTCCTTCGCTAATAATAGCTAACCAGAAATAGAATAACTGCGTCAAATGTATGTAAGATCTACTCAGAATAGCACTCAAAGAGATAATTTATTGAAATTACCAAAGGAAAAGTAAACAAGCAAATGAATGCAGAAGAAAGCAAGAGCAAGCAGTTCAAAACTGCTTGCTCTTGCGCTTTCGAAGTCCAGTTACATTGACGACTTTCTAAATATCTATTCTTTATAATTTTGGCTCTGGAATATTAACATTATTACAGAGAGCCTTGATAAGAGTAGTATATTCAACTTCCAAATCACGTTTATCTACTTGAGAACTATTAATAGAACTCTTAAAAACATCACATTTCTCTTTTACTTTTTTATCATCGGAAAATAACCATTCTGTTTTTACAATAAGAGATCGGAACGTAGGTCCGTAATATGGATTTAAATCAATTCCTCGGTAATAATTTTTTACTAGCTGTCGACTATCACCCCATTCAACTATCAAAGAAAGTTTCGATTGTCTTCTGTCCCGCTTTTCTTGGTATTTATTCTTCAGCCAATAACCAATCACAGAACCAATTACTCCTATAAAAACACCAAGAATGACAAACATAATTACTCCCATTTTTTATTCCTCCTCAGTAAAATTCTCTTCTTTAACAAGTTGGTTATTTATTTCTTTGCGCTCTCCCCTAGTAAGCAATCGCTTTTCATCTTCAACATAGTTCCTATGTCCCCAACTATATCACAACGCATATATGTATTCCGTAGGATCTTGTTCTCTATAATAATCAAGTTCACCGTCTTGAAACAACTCATTGCTTTTTGTATAAATCATATAGCTGCTCGTTATATATTATTGTTTTTTATCCTCCCTACCATTACTCCTGTAAGACTACCTGTGTTTCATTTTAGCGTAAATCGTGGACCTGGGCACACCAGTAAGTTTAACGATATCGTTCACGCTCATCTTATTCGTCGCACGGTTTTCGAATAGTTGGAGAGCTTGCTGAACGGCTTTATCCGTTTGGCCCGGTCTTCCCATGTGCTTCCCTTGAGCTTTCGCGCGTTCTCGTCCTTCTGTGGTACGCTCCCGGATCAGGTCGGCCTCAAACTGCGCAAAGCTCCCCAGCACATTAAAAAGGAGCGTCTGCATGCTATTCGTGTCCTCTCCGGCGTGAAATTCCATGTTATCTTTCAGAAATAAGACGGAAATGCCTTCGGCTGCCAGTTCATGCACAATGTTGTTGAGATCGATAATGGAACGCGCCAGGCGGTCAATTTTCGTCACCACCAGGGTGTCACCGGGGCGGGCATACTGAATGGCCTCTCGCAGCTGCTCCCGTTCGATGGTTGTTGTACCTGTCACCTTTTCGGTAAAGATTCGATGGCAGCCAGCCTCTTCCAACTGCTTCTGTTGAGAGCTGAAATCCTGGTGAAAGGTGGATACGCGCGCGTAACCAATCCGTTGCGTCATTTTGTTTCCTCCAAAGTGTCTAAAAGTCTGTTAGATATTGTACACTTCATTATAGACGAACTTGCAGATGGAAAACACCCCGTTTTTGACGATAAAAACGGGGTGTTTAGGGCTGTGTCCAGAAGTTAAAGGTTTTAGACTGATTTACGGCTTCTTCGTTGTTTATAGGAGATAAAGCAATTAAAATAAATTGTAAAGAAATTTCCATATAATTGACATACATAGAATCATGGATCGATCTTCAATGGCAGAAACAATAAAAGGGAGGTTTCGTCATGGATATTCATTGTCGAACGATCACGCCACAAGATTATGCTTCTCTCCCCTTACTTTTTGAAGCATTGGGGTATCCCAGTACTGCCATAGATATTGCCAAACGCATGGGTTATTTGATGGAATTGCCGCAAAATCAGGCTCTTGTAGCTCTCAATGACAAAGAAGAGCTTATTGGCTTTATCGGTTTAGGGTATATGCATTACTTCGAAAGGACAGGCACGTATGGAGCTATTTTAGCCATGGCGATGAGAAATGATAAGCAACGCCAAGGGGTAGGGACGGCGTTAATAGAAGCTGCAGAGGCATGAGCGAAAGGCCTTGGATGCCAAGCCATGGTGTTAAGCAGTGGTAATCGTGAAGAACGTCAGACAGCTCATCAATTCTACCAAAAGCATGGATATCTGCTTCAAGGGTCGGGCTTTGTTAAACAGTTGGTAAACAATATCAACGAATAAAGCATAAAAAGGCTTTAACGGAAGCCAATAAGTTTAAAAATTAAAACATGTTCTCGTTCGCCACTATCCAAGGAATTATTGAATTCATCATTCCCAAGGGTAGGCAGAGAAAAGGGTCGCATGTTCTTTCTTTTGGATATCAATGCCACTAGGCGAGCTATTAGTTTCACGTCATGACGGTTAACTCCATCTTTTATAAGAGGTCCCGTCCGTTTGAGAAAGGCTATAGTGCTAAGGAGGTATCATGAATGCAAGAGTACTGGATACGCCAGGGAGAAACATTATTACACTGCCTCGACAGTCATACAAAGGACCAGAGCAGCACCACTCCCTTATTGATTAGTCCGGGGTTGTCTGAACCAGCCGAAAATTATATGGCGACGATCTACGCCCTATGGCCCCAACGTTGTATCGTTTTTGCTCATCGAGGAAGAGGAAAAAGTAGCGCCCCCACGTCAGGCTATGCGCTGGAAAACCATGTGGACGATATCAAGGCCGTCGTGCATTTTTTTGACCTCCAGAGCTTTTATTTGATGGGGTATTCACGCGGCGTCTCCTATGCGTTAGGCTACGCTCTGAAGGAGACTTCTAAGTTGAAGGGACTTATTTTAGCTGAATATCCCGCTGTTCATAAACAAATGGGGCCAGGATGGGCTGATCAGTATTTACAAACATTTTGGGGAAACGAACGAGGGAGCAACCTCCTAGCTGAACATGTCGTGCGAGGTATCGAGCAAGAGGCTCGGCAGCACTCGTTCGAGCCTATGCTTCATCAGATTTCCTGCCCAACACTTATCTTACGAGGAACTGGAGAAGACTCTCTTCTCTCCAAAGAAGAAGCTACAAGGTATCAAAACGAGATTATGGATACGCAAGTAGTTGTATTTGAGTACACTGGTCATACCTTAAAAGAATCGGAATTTGCTAAATTTATTCGGACTCTTCGTAGATATTTACAGATCGAAGAATAAGCATACTAGCCTTTCGGATTTCTTCTATTTTTCTTCATGAAACGCTATCGATTGTACTCATTTAACCTCTGAACTCCCATGACAAAAAATGAAATTAAAACCCCCAAGATGAGGAATCCCGGATAAATAAGGTGAAAGGGAAAAAGAGAAAACTCGGAATGGAAACTAGCATATATTCTTTCGATCGAGTACCCGGTAAAAAAAATAACCGTACCAAACATAATCCAGCTAAAGAACGTTTTCACTTTACGTAACGATGCTTTTGATGCAGAAACATCCGCGTCAAAAAAGGCAAAGTGATGGGCATATACGCGCAAAAAGGGGTTTAATATCGTAAAAAACCCCGTCCAACCTATCCAGATGAACAGATTCCATTTACTACCGTATTTCATTTCTCCCTCTGGCAAAAAGTTTATGATAACTGTATCCGGTATTCTTTCCCAAACGATCAACGTATAAATGATTAAACTGATCAATAAAACCACGGAAGAAAGATCATGAACAACATATAAAGGGGATTTTATATCTTTTCCTCGATAGGTGGGATGATGATTTAATATCAAAATAATAGACACATCCTTCCCTTGCACAGCGAGTTAGATAAAAACATACAGGAGCTCAAGAAGCTATAAGAGATATTACGCTCACCATTTTTTCTCTTGGACCACCACTTTGCTCATATAAATCTCATGGGTATCAATTCATTTTTGCAGTAAATCTGGTCATTCGTTTGTTTACGTAAAAAACCTAAAACTTGGCTCCGCTTTTTTCTAAAACTTTCACTCTCCCTTCTCTTAGAAACACGAGCGAGGAAATACCAAATAGTAGCATGCAAAGCATATCGATCATCGCTTCATACTCCATAAACATGTCCGTGTTATGATTTAAGCCCAATAAAACTAAAGAGAACGTAAACATCAACAAGCTAACAATCACCGAAAAAATAAATTTACATTTCATCTTTTTACCACCTTCTTATGAATTATATATTATCGACGTTTATAATCATTGTTCTCCAAACATATGTCATTATTATCCTAGTATCCCGCTTTTAAAGGGTTGAAATGATAATTCATGCTAACCATTAAAAATGTTAAGTGCGTTGACCTTGTGTTTGTTGATCGTATTCAATCGGTTCCAGTTGGTCAATGGCATCGAGCCTATATATATCTTTATTAACAAAATACGTAATACTGGTGAAAACAAGAGCGACTGCATTTAATGCCATCACTACTCGCAACGGCATCACGTCGATAATGATTCCTCCTAGTAAGGCACCAATAGGCATCGCGATGGTGATCACGGAATCCACGGTCGTATTCATTCTTCCCAATAAATGAACGGGTGTTAATACTTGAAATAAAGAGGCAAAAATAATGTTGTATGCCCCCATCCAGAAGTTAGCCAAAAAGATAAATACAAACGCCACGTAGGGGACCGTACTAATCGTCATGAAAAACCATAAAAGACCATTTGCGAGCAAACCGTATGTTAATATCTTGCCAGGAGATAATACTTGTTGGATCTTATTAACCATGAGTGCTCCAATCATGCTACCTGCGCCACTGAAGGCTAACAGAAATCCATAGGTAGAGGGAGAACTGGTTAATTCATCCGCAAAAAAAGGCAGGGCTACCGTATTAACAGCGGTAAAAAAGTTGAGAAATGCTAAAGGAAGTAAAATAAATTTGATTTTAGAGTGAGAAACAAATGATATTCCTTCCTTCAACTCCCGGGTATAGCTTTTCATATCGAATGTTTCTAATTCTTCCGTATTCGTTTGGAATTTCAAAAACTTGAGCATCAATAGGGGAATAAGAAAAACCAGCAAATTCGCTTCATAGATGAGCGAAACCGTCCCTACGACTAAGATGATACCTGCAATCCCATCAAACAGGGAATCCGATAACTTGTACACCACTGTAAATATCGAGTTTGCACGAACGAGTTCGTCATTCTCTACGATTTGCGGAAGCATCGTCTCTTCCACTGGGTAAGTGATCGAAGAACAAATAGCTGAAATAAACAATAAAAGCAATAACATCGGAATGGTCATCATGCTGGTGATAAACAACACGATGATGATGAGGTGTACTAAAATTTGCCCTGTAGCAGAAAAAGCTAAAATTCGCTTTGGATTAAATCGGTCGACAAGTGGACCGAAAAAGATCAATAGGGTTTCCGGCAGTGTAAATAAAAACACGGCTAGCCCCGCATAGATGGCAACGTCTGAATTATTGGCCACATACCACATCGTGACAATAAAAAATAAACTATCGCCAATATTCGTGAATAACCCCAGGCCTAAAATGGATTTAAAATTTTTGTTCTGTTTTAAACTCATGCTGCGCCTCCGTATCTATGATGTTCATGGGTGCTTCTGTTTATCGATGAGGGGCTCTTCTAACATTTATGTAAATTAATTCCATTCTCAACGATGTAGAAGGTTTTTGCAATGCCTCCTCATGAACGTTTAGGTTAACCCAAGCGTTCCCGTATCTACATTTAAAAAAGAGGCTGATCCTTAAATGGATAGCCTCTTTTGAGTATTTCTATTAGAGATCTACTAAAAGATGTGCCGATAATCGTCATTATGTTGAGTGAAAAAGTACTAGACAAAGAAAACATAGTTCAATATATACTGAACTTATTTTCTACTTTTTGTCTCAAGATACGAAGACTACGGGACCGTCAATAATTTTGTGTAAACGGCTGTCCTCTTCCAGCCTTGAAGTTAACCCTGCCGTTGAAACATATCTTCCAATTGATGTTGGGCCTGGGCGAAGCCCAGG
>NZ_CANLSU010000004.1 GCF_947493875.1 uncultured Marinococcus sp.
AAGGACTTCCAGCGTGACCACGGCCTCGTGGTGGACGGCGTCGCCGGGCCGAACACCCTCGCCAAAATCAGCGAGGTGCTGAACAATCCGCCAAAGGATGAAGATACCGAGGACGAGGCCCTGGACAGTGACAGCGCCCTGCTGAAGGACGGCGTCCGCAGCAACGCAGCCAAAGCCATGAAAGCCGATCTCTACACGCTCGGGTACCTCAACATTTCCGAGCCAACGACGCACTTCGGCCCGCTCACCGCAGCCGCCGTCAAGGACTTCCAGCGTGACCACGGCCTCGTGGTGGACGGCGTCGCCGGGCCGAACACCCTCGCCAAAATCAGCGAGGTGCTGAACAATCCGCCGAAGGATGAAGACACTACTGTAGAAATACCTGCCCCTTTCACCGAAGAAATCAAGCAGGGTGATGAAGGAAAAGCTGTACGCCTGGTAAAACAATACCTCACGGCTGCAGGATTCAACGCAGGCTCCGGCTCTGTCTTTGACGCCTCCGCTGTTGCGCAGTTGAAAGCTTTTCAACAGTCAAGAAGCCTTAACGTTACAGGCGTAGCAGACGCCCCGACACTCCGGGCTTTGCTGGAGGAACGAGAAACAACTTACGTTTTCACAGGCAAAGACCGTTTCGGGCACGGCGTTGGAATGACCCAGTGGGGAGCTTACGGCATGGCCCAGAACGGCCAGAGCTACAAAGAGATATTGAACCATTATTATACTGGGATTAACATAGGAACTTCCGAACAGTATAAGTCTCAAATTATTCGCGTCCTGTTTGAAGAACAGACTAATAACGCTGTTTTCAGCAGCTCCGACGCTTACAGCATCAAAGATACGAACGGGACGACGCTTATGAGCAACCTTACCGGAGAAACCATTGTGAATTATAAAAACACTCCGGAGGGCGGATTGTACACTGTCACAAACAACGGCAATTCTGTCACCTCTTCCACAGAAGTTATTGCTTCTGGCAACGGAGCTTTTTCGTACCAGGATAATTTGTACAAAGGCGAGCTTCACTTTCCTAAATCCAACGTTAAAGTTAATGGAAATACGTACCGGAGCGAATGGGTAATGGACGTTGTCAATCATGTCAACATCGATACCTATCTTGAAGGTGTCGTTCCTTATGAAATGATCGTCGGCTGGCAGGAGCCGGAAGCTTTTAAAGCCCAGGCTGTCGCTTCGAGAAGCTATGCTTTGACGAAGTTATCCTCTGTCAAAAACTTTGACGTCTATGATGACACTCGTTCCCAGGTTTATCACGGCGTACCAACCGGAAGCCGGAACGATGCTATGGTCCTGAACGCTATAAGGGATACAAGTGGCCAGACTACCAACTACGGCGGGAGGTTGGCTGAAGCTATCTATTCAGCTTCCGCAAGCGGCCATACCGTTGATGCCGGAGATGTTTGGGGCAATTCTGTGCCTTACTTAATAGGTGTTCCGGACCCTTATGACGCTTCGAGATACGCACAGAATTCCTGGACATATTCCATTTCCAATCAGGAGCTTTCCGACTTAAGCAGCTTTAAGGCTTATAATAAAGGCAAGGTCCTTGATGTCGACTTTGAAACAAAGAATGAACGACTTCAAACGGTAGTTGTTCACTTTGAGCAGGGTGATGAGGAAATGTCCGCCGATCAATTCCGTTCCAAAGTTGGAAGCAACGTTATGACTTCCAATATCATGAGCATCGACACCATCAATTAAACAACGCAAAAAATACACCTCCTTTTCCCTTTTCAGGGGCAGGAGGTGTATTTTTATTCGGGTTCGTTCTGCGCTTCTCTGCGTCGCACGATAAATATCGTAATTAAAATAATAGCTAAGTTAAATACTGCTCCCAGCACGCTGTAGATAGCAATACCTGTAACCGCTGTATAATAATTCGCAGCAACAAGCATAGCAGCAATGCGAAAAACGAGCAGCAGCAGTTCATAATTAAACAGGATCTTTTGAATTTTCAGCACTTGTATGGTTCCAATTGCAGGCCGGTTAATAAAGCCAAAGTAAAGCCATACCATCAGCCAGGACGAATACACGCCGGCCTCCCGCCATTCTTCACCCAGTATCAAACTGAACGCCCACGGGGCAAATATAATCAGTAAAATCGCCGGAATTAGGGCTCCAGCAGCTAAATACAGTGTTGCCTTTATCAGCAGAGGGCCTAAGTTTTTCCCTTTATTGTACATATCTGAAGCGTTTTGAAAGTACACCTGATTGAATGACTCCGAAATTAAGTTAGTCGGCATTTTCACTAATTTCAGCGCAAGAGAATAAAAACCTACCACGCTTGTGCCGAAAAAAACACCAAGAAGAAAAGGAGCCATATTTTGCGAAAAAGCATTTACCAGGGCCTGGGTTGAGCTGAACATTGGAAAATCTTTAAATTTCACGATAATTGGACGGAACAAACGTGTATTGACCTTTTTAAACACGCGGTAGTTCCGGCCTCTGAGCGTATCGTACATAAGAGTGGAAGTCGCAAGAAACTGTCCGAGTACCTGGCCGCCGACCAGTCCTCCTGCACCGAAACGAAGGAAACCTCCCGAGAGCTGCCCCCCCACAACCCCGACCGCTCTTGACACTCTTGAAGCAGCGATTTTTTTATATCGTTTGTTGCGTGTTGACCAGAACTCAAAGGACTTGTAAAGACCCATCAGCATGGCGTTTACAGGAACCAGCCACAGCCATGGCGCCAGCCCCGGCGTATTCAGCCACGCGGCAATATTCTCTCGCAACAGCCATACAATAACAAACAGAAAAATAGTAATACATGCTGTAATAAGCAGAGAAAGCGCAAAAACATTTGCGCTTTCTTCTTCATCTTCTGCAAGTACAATAGCCATTTCATACCTTAAGGTCATTACTGCCGTCAATATTACGACAATCGAAGTAAATAAAGCTAATATGCCAAATTCCGTAGGAGTATACAGCCTTGTCAATATAGGAGTCACAGCAACTGTAATAATTTGGGCCAGCACTGTGCCCGACATCAGGACGCTCATATTGCGAATAAATTTATTAGAAATCAGACTTTTCCATTTTGATGAATTGTTTTCGTGCGCCATGTCCCGTCCTTTCTACCGTCCGCCAATTGAGAAAAATTATATTTTTTCGCCAAAGGAACCTTTTATTGAGACTTTAAGCTGTTTTGAAGCATTGCTGTTTGCAGAACTATCAGTATTTCTTTGGCACTCAATGTTTCCAATAATTTTTCTTCGCCCATTTTTTCATCAAAGAGGGGCGCCAGCAGCCGACTTGCATTTAATTGTTGAAGCTCTTCAGTTACGTATGCTTTATGGTCCTTTACCAGACTATCAAAATCAGCCCAGGAATCCTGATTCACTTTGTTTTTTGATACGTGCTCAACCAACGACCTTTTAGTACGAATCGCCGCCATGATCGGAAAATTGGTTCTGGCTGAAAAATATGGAAGCTGGCCCTTTGTGTGGGATACATGCCATGATTTTTTTAAATGCTTTTTAAATGCCCGGTGAAAAAGCTGACGGTTAATTTTGTACTCTTGCGGGGCCGCTGCTGCTATTTTTACTACTTCGTTTTGTAAAAAAGGCTCGTAATTGTTAAATATGCGCCGGTGTACAAAAAAGTTAGACATACTTTCATTCATCGAAGCAGGCCAGAGTTCACTCCATTCTACCGCGCTGTCAGGACGAAAGGAGGCTATATAATCTTTATGCTTCTTTCTTCGTTTCATTACAGCTTCACAAACATTTTTACTGATAAACGAATTAGGCTGATTTTCAAAAAAAACATCAGACGAACTGTTGTTTTTATCCAGTGTATCAAGTCTGTACTTTAAGCCCCAAAACTTGTATTTGTGTACATTTTTCACCCGGCTGCCCTTTAAATAAGCGTCTGCCCCCAGACCGCCTATTACAGCATCATACTGGTCCAGACCAAGGAACCGGCTCATGCCGTATGCATGGGCATGGTACGCAGGAGAGCTGGATCCCTGGGTCAGGGAAACCGGAAGCCACTGATCCAGGTAATACGATTTAGCTCTTAAGCCTAACTTTGTATCTATTTTATAAACAGAAGCAGTTTTTTTAGCAATTGTCAGCTCTCTGTTTATATCGTCTAAAAACAAATGCCCTGTTTTTTTTACGCTGCTGGGCATGAAATCCAATACTATCCGGGAATCCTCTCCCCCGCTTACAAACACCGCTGCGCTTGCGCACCCATCTGTTATTTCTGATACCGACTGCGCAAAGCTTTTCTCCAGCCTGGAAGCCAGTTCATCCAGGTTTTGTCTTTTTTCTTCTTTAGGCAGCCAGTAGCAGCGGTCCTTCTTTATTTCATGCTCAGAAGGATCTAGTGTATAGCAGGAAGCTGGATGCGCTTGAAATACTCTCTGATATATCGTGTGCGGGAACGTGATGGTCTTATTTACTATTAGATCAGCAAACGATACGTAATCGATGTTCTCAGAACGTTTTGATGCTTTGGCAACAGCGTCCACATGAGTTCCTAAAATTAATTCTCCTGTTTCGCTCCCAGTCGAATAATACACAGGTATAAAGCCCATTAAATCAGTTATTGCATTAATTTTGTTCTCATTCTTATCGATAAAACAAAAGAAAAACGGCCCGTCGACATACTCATCAAATTTTTCGTTCTTTTTATTCCATGCATTAATAAATTTCTGTACATTGTTCGTATTAAAGCTTTCATTTTTCGTTTTAATTAAAGGCCCGCCCACCATTATAGCTATGTAATCATCTGTTTCGACCCACTCACTGTTTTTATAGTGATTCTCAAAAAAAGCGATAGATCCCCACGGTCCTTCTGCTGCAACTATAGACTTTCGTTTTTCCGGATCAAACATTTTTAATATTTGTTGAAGTTCCCGGCTTTTATTTTTTTTCGAACTGTAAATTAAGTCAGACAATCCTATCCCTCCAAAGCCACGCGTCAAAATAACTGCTGTTTTCACTAACAATCCCTGCAGCAAACTACAACTTATCCTACCATATATTCTTCCTCATTTAGATGAGATTATACTAATGAGACTATGGGCTCCACGAAAGAAAACGCAGCGCCGTGCTGCGTTCTTTCAGAAATTTGTAGTACTAATTATTTAGGATGTTCTGGTATATTTTGTCAATTTTCGCTGCCTGGACTTCGACATCAAACTGTTCACGTACTTTCTGCATATTATTTTTCCCCATCAGTTCACGGAGCTCCGGACGTTCGAGCAACAGCTTCATACGTTCAGTCAGAGCCTCTACGTCACCAGGATCGATAATAAAACCGTCAGTACCTTCTGTGATCATCTCCGGAATGCCGCCAACCCGTGTCGAAATAACTGCTGTCCCGTAGTTCATCGCTTCTAAAATGGCCATCGGAAAACCTTCATTATAAGAAGGAAGCACCATAACATCTGCTTTTTGCAAATACATTTCTCTTTCCTTTTCTCCGGCCCAGCCAAGCACATGCACGCAGTGCTCCAGGTTTTTTTTCTTCACCAGTGCTGCCACCTTCTCAACTTCACCGTCTCCGGCAATATGTACATGAAAGCCACTATTTGTTTCCGCGATCCGGCCGCAGGCTTCCACTAAATCATACACGCCTTTTCTATCTCCAAGGCGCCCCATAAAAAGAAAGTTTACCGGAATTTCACTTTTGTCGTATGTATAGTTTTTTAATGCGATTCCGTTTTCTATAACTGCAATTTTTTCAAGCGGAACAATGTGACGGAAAAACTCCTTCCAGTAGTCGGAAAGCACAATTACCCGTTCGTTTAACCGGAGGATGTACTGTGACAGCTTTTTTTCCACCGGATTCATATCTGTATAGAAGCTTTCAAACCTCGAACCGTGAATATGGAGCACGGTCGGAATGCCTTTCTTTTTTAAATATAAAATGAACAGAGCTTTACGGTAAAAACTTCCCGCAACCGAAGCGTGCAGATGAACGATATCGGGACGGTCATGCTTTAATTCTTTTCTTAAAAGAGAAAAAGCACGGATAAACATCTTCACCCGGACGGCTTTTGATTTATTGATATAAGAAGGAATCAGCTTAAAATCATATTTTTCCACCAACGAAGAGGAAAGGACATTTTTCAGCACGGATACAATTCCGCCTTTGTCCTGTAAGTGTGAGCCAATGATGACTACTTTAGGCAATCAAAAACCCCGTTTCTTCTCATATTTATTTTAAAACAGGCCTAGAAACTTTTTCTTGCTCTTAATCTTTAGCGGTTCGTCGAGCAGCGGGTCTTTATTTTCAATAATACGCCCGGCGTTTTCCAAAAAGGTATCCATGTATTCCGAGCCCAGATGATGATCAATGTAATCATAGGCCTCCCGAAGATCAAACGGGCGCAGGTCAATATTATGGGCGTCCGTCGACACGATATGCGTCAGGTTATGGCTCACCATGTCTTCGGCAAACTGCTTGATGCTTTTGTTTACTTTACCGGTGAAGCAGTGAGCGGTAACCTGGGTGAGCGCCCCGTTTTTCACAAACTCATGCAAAAGATCCGGCTGCTCACGGAACGCCTTCGTCCGCTCGGGGTGTACGATGACCGGCACATAGCCCTCCACCTGCAGCTCAAACATCAGCTGCTTCGCGTACCGCGGCACCTGTGCACTCGAAAATTCAACAAACACGTAGCGGCTGTGATTCAGGCCGATCGAAATGCCCTTTTTCAAATCCTCGACCAGCTCTCCGTTAATCCGGTTCTCCTGGCCCGGGAGCACCTTCACGTCAATACGGGCGCTTTTCAGTGACTCGTTCACGTAGTCCACCAGGTGGGGAATGTCCTGGCCGCTGTTATCCCAGGCGCCGTTTTTATGGTGAGGTGTAGCAACTACGGTATGTATGCCGTTCGCCTGCGCGGCTCTTGCCATTTCGATGCTGTCCTGAATGGTTCCGGCCCCGTCATCTATGCCGGGGAGTATATGTGAATGCAAATCAATCATAATCGTTTGCTCCTTTGCGTTTTTTCCATAACAACAGCTTATCATATTTTCGTAATTTTATGCATAAGGCTTGCGGGTATAGGCCGCAAAAAAGCCCGGAAGACATCATTAACCGAAGTCTTCCGGACTGTAAATTCCGTAATGTTCAAATCGTCAGCTTAATTGTTTTGAGCTCATACGGTTTGAAGTGGAGCGTTAAACTGGACCCGGCGGCGAGCATTTTTTCCGGTTCTTCCAGCAGATTGCATTCCATGCAGGAGGAAAAGCTATGGGCACTTGTAAGCGTTACTTCCCCACGCACACCCCCGTGCTCATGCAGACGCACGATAATTCCTTCATCATCCTCTGCCTGCTTGACGGCGTCCACGGTAATATTGGCTGCATCCGGCTGCAGAAAGCTGTATTCCTGCGCTTCCATGCCTCCGGAAGCACTTTCTGCCGGCACGTTCAGCTCAGTCGCTTCCTGAACGGTGCCTCCTTCAAACCAGTCTCCCTGGTGAGGAAAAAGGCTGTACGTAAAAACGTGCTCACCCTGATCCTGGGTCGGGTCCGGAGCTATCGCCGATTTTAACAGCGTCAGCTTCATGACGTTGTCTTTAATGTCATAGCCGTACTTGCAGTCGTTAAGCAGGCTGACCCCGTAATCCCGCTCCGAAAGGTCTGCCCATTGATGGCCCACTGTTTCAAACATGGCCATATCCCAGCTTGTATTCCAGTGGGTTGGGCGCGTGACATTGCCGTATTGAATATCATAGGTCGCTTCAGTGGCACGAATCTGTACTGGAAACGCTGCTTTTAGCAGCTGCTGATGCTCGTGCCAGTCAACTGTCGTTTCAAAATCGATTCTCCGTGAACGGCTGTATACGATCACCCTTTGATAAATCGCCGAAGACTGATAGCTCCATTCCAATTCAATAGCTGCTCGAAGCGGCCCGTTTTCGATTAGGCGTATTGCTTTCAAGTCAGAGACGGTGTACTGTTTCTCTTTATAGAAAATATCAATATCCCAGGCATCAAATGCGAGCGGCTTATCCTCAAACACTTCGAGAACGTTCGCCGGGCCGGCCAATGCTTCGCGTCTGGATTCTTTATCATACACGCTCACGAGCTGGCCATGTTCATTAAAATCAATCGTATAAAAAGGCGTCTCCAGCCGGTGGTTGTCGTATTGGAACGGCGTGCCCTCTCTTTTCTGAGCCGCCCCGGCGGAGTAGATCACCTTGTACCCGAGCGCCGGCAGGTCCGGCACATGGACGAGCACTTCTCCTGATTCTGCTGTCTGCACATCCAACTGCTCACCCGTATGGTCGGTCCAGCTCTTTTCTGCATCCGGCACCTGGACCAGTGCCCCGCGCGAGTGGGAGGCTGGGTTAAAAATAGTCTGCGCCTCTCCGGCATGTTCATGCTTCAGCAGCTCCGTCTTCGCTTCCTGTTCATTTGCTTCGACGAGCTCCAGTGCCTTTGCATATTCCTTTGTGCTGTCTTCATACACTTCCCGAATCGAAGAGCCGGGGATAATGTCATGAAACTGGTTGCGCAGAATGATTTTCCATCCCTTCTGCAGCCTTTCCTGCCGGTCCTTGTGCCACGAACCGTTCTGAAGATACGCGAGTGTGTCGAGCCATTCCGCCCGGCGGTAACGCTGCTCTGCGGTACGGTTCATTTTTTTATTGTACGCCTGGCTGGTGTACGTGCCCCGGTGATACTCCAAATACAGCTCCCCGTCCCACGTATGAACATACTGATCGGTTTGCTCGATGCGTTCATGAAGCCCGTCAAGATACTCGTCGACCCTGCCCGTTTTTACATTCGGAAGTCCGGGCATTTCATCAAACCGGCGGATTTTCTCCAGCATATCCCGGTTCACCCCGCCTCCTCCGTCTCCGTATCCGTAGGACAGAAGCAGCTCATTATTAAAGGAACGGTCCCGGTACTGATCCCAGATGCCCTGGATGCTTTCGGCTTCAATTTCCCCGTTGTAGGTATATTTATTCGATCCATCCGGCGTCGTAATGAAATGAGCAGCGATCTCCGTGCCGTCGATTCCGCGCCAGGTGAAGGTGTCATGAGGCATACGATTATACTGGTTCCAGCTGATCTTGGTTGTGATAAATGTGTCGATCCCTGCCTGCTTTAAAATTTGCGGCAGTGCCCACGAGTAGCCGAACACGTCCGGAAGCCACAAATAGCGGCACCGCTCCACCCCCAGCTCCTGTTCGAGGAAGCGCTGGCCGTACAGCAGCTGCCTGCTTAAGGATTCACCGGAAGGAATGTTGCAGTCAGCTTCAAGCCACATCGCACCCCCGGCTTCCCAGCGTCCTTCAGCTATGCGCTGTTTGATCTGTTCGTAAATCTCCGGATAGTCGTCCTTTATATATTCATACAGCTGGGGCTGCGTCTGCAGAAACTGGTATTCCGGATACTGCTCCATTAATTTCAGGACAGTGGAAAAGGAACGTCCCGCTTTTTCCCTCGTATGCTTAAGACGCCAGAGCCAGGCGACATCAATGTGAGTATGACCTACGGCCCGCACGGTCAGCGGATGCTCTTCCTGCAACGGCTCCAGGTCGTTATGAAGCTTGTCATTCGCTTCTTCCACCGACTCGTAAAACGCCCCGTTCCCCGGCACGCGCCAGTCGATCTGCTGAAATGCCCGGTCGAGCGCCTGCAGCAGCAGTGCCCGTTTAGCATCTCGTCCGTCGAGCACAGCCACCGTTTCCAGCGCCGCTTCTGCTGTGTAATACAGATCATCCGCCGGCTCATGCAGGCAGGAGATAAAGGCAGTCTGCAGCCGGTGCTCCTGAATCTCCCGGTTTCCTTTAATTCCTTCGAGCCCGGACCAGAGCCGGAATTCCAGCGTTATTTTCTGCCCGATCAACCGTTCTGGAAAAAACACTTCTTTGTGGTTCCCATCGACGGCCTGCAACGGCTCACCGTTCACGTACAGCAGTGACTCAAATCCGGAATTGTGGCCGCCGCCCGTTTTTCCGAAGTCAAACACGCCAACGACCCTTTCTCCCTGCCACTCGCCCGGCAGCTCCACTTCTGCTTTCAGCCAGAGGTAGCGGTCCCTCCCTTCCCAGCGGTCGCCAATGTTCATTTCGGTCGTTTCCTGCTTCGGCATCGCCTGTATGATTTTTTCTCCCGTTTGTTCCTCCACCGTTTGAAAACGCTCGATCGACTGCTTTCCGGTATATCGGAACTGCTTTAATTCGCTTATCCGCTGTGCTAATTTTTCTTCTGTCCAAAACATGGTTCTCATCCTCTCTGAAGTAAATCCCTGCTATCCTTTAACAGCTCCGCTTGTCAATGCTCCGACAATGTAGCGCTGAAGCAGGACGAATAAAATGACTACTGGAATAATGGACATAATGCTTCCTGCAGCTAGCAGGTGGGTCGTAATCTGGGTCTGGGTGGACTGGAGATTCACCACGCCGACCGAGACCGGGTACAGCGACGCATCATCAATCAGAATGAATGGAATGACAAACTGCGACCAGCTCTGCACGGCGACAATAATCACTACGGAAACGATACCTGGCATGCTGACCGGAAACAGGACCCGGCTCAGCATCTGCCATTTGTTGCACCCGTCAATAATTGCCGCCTCATCCATATCCACCGGGACGGTATCAATGTAGTTTTTCAAAAACCACGTGGTAAACGGAAGCACGACGGCGACGTATACGAGCACGACCAGCCACAGCTGGTTCAAAAGCCCCCAGCTTGCAAACAGCCGGTACAATGGGATGGTGATAACTACTGCTGAAATCATCTGTGTCATTAACACAGCGACCATCAGCTGATTTTTAAACTTCATCCGGTACCTTGATAAGGCAAACGCTGCCGGTACTGCGATGATCAGTGTCAGTATTACCGTTGAAGCTACAATCCGAAACGAATTCCACAAATATTGCAGCACCGGGGCTGTATCAAGCACCTCCCGGTAGTTCCCGATCGCAAAGCTTGTCGGGATGATACTTGGAGGCACCTGCAGTACCTCAAACCTTGTCTGCAGGGACAGGGAAAGCACCCAGAGAAGCGGGAATAGAAAGCTGAGGACGACAAGCACGTAGCTTGTATACAGCCCGATTCTTATCCACCGCTGTTTTTTCGCACCTACCATCATTTATTCTTCCCCCCTTCGGCCGAGTACCTTTAAGTACACAAGCGTCATTACTACGTTCACAACCAGCAGTACTACGGCGGTCGCGGCACCTTCTCCGAGATTAAACTCCCTGAAAATAGCTGTGTAGATACTTAAAGCGATAACTTCTGTGCTGTTACCCGGCCCGCCGCCTGTGAGGGCCATCACCATATCGAACGTGTTGAAGGTATCAATCGAAATAATGATGAGGTTGACCAGGATAATAGGGGCAATCGCTGGGAGAATAACATTTTTCATACGCTGCAGCGCACTTGCCCCGTCGATGACCGCTGCTTCCAGCACATCCTTTGAAACCGTTTTCAAACCTGCATACATTAAGATCATGCTGAACGCAGTGCCCCGCCATATATTTGCAAGCGTCACGGACAACAGCGCCATGGTCGGGTCGGAGAGAAAGGAAACGGGCCCGAGGCCGACGGTGCTCAGGGCATAATTGATAATGCCTGCGTCTGTTTCGTTATACAGCATGCCCCAGATTACCCCGATCACGACGCCCGGAATGGCCCAGGCAACGAGGACAGAGGTACGCACGATAACCGTTCCCCGCAGGTTCATTTTTTCGCCCTGCACAATGAGAAGCGCAACGATAAAACCGGCAAAGAGCTGAAAAACAACGCTGAAAAACACGAAGAATGCCGTCGTTCCGATCATTGGGAAAAAACCCGGAAGCGTAAACATGCGAAGGTATGATTCCAGCGTATAGTCGTACCCCACCTGAATCATATTTGCATCAGTGAAGCTCAGCCGCACTATCTGGAGAATCGGATAAAGAAACACTGCAGCGAGCACCAGCAAGAGAGGGATTAACCAGGGATACGGAGTGTCCCATATTTTTTTTCTCGGCCTCCGTTTTTGCTCCGTTTGCTGAGGGGGAAACGCTTTGTCGTATGTGCTCATTCGCTCTCACCGCTTTCTCCAAAGGTAACAATCTCCCATGCATCATCGACCGCCTGTTCCGGCTCCTTGCTTCCGGATATTACCTGGGAAATAGCCGTTTGCAGCTGTACCGAAATTTCGTTATATTTTGAGGCTCCTGGGCGGGCTTCGGCCTCTGTTTCCAGAGATGTCAGAAACTCGTCATTGAAAGCGCCCGGATTGTAGGAATCAGATTCATATACCGACTCCCGGGCCGGCAGCGATCCCTGAATCGAGGTGAATTCACCCATTCCCTCTTCGCTGATAAAGGAATCCACAAGGAAATCAAAGGCGGCCTCCTGCTTTTTTGGATCCTCCGCAAAAATACCCCAAGCCCAGCCGCCGGCGCTTGATACGGTCGGATCATTTTCCTCAATAGTCGGGAGGGAAGCTACTTCCCAGTTCTCAAAATCATCGCCAAGTATCTCCTCTATCGTGGCTGCCTGCCAGCTTCCACCTAAAAACATGGCCGTATCGCCGGCAGCAACTTCCCCGTTTGCATCATTTTCCTGTCCAGAGCTTGCCATGCGTTTGGAAACCGCTCCTTCCTCCTGGGCCCGGTCAAGCGTTTCAAACGTACGGATCATGGCCTCCCGGTTCTTTCCTTCGCCAAACGTCGGGTTGCCTTCCTCGTCCACCAGCTCGCCGCCCTGCGACCAGAACAACGGCCATAACGACGTCACCGAGGTGCCTTCTCCAATTCCCAGTGGAAGCACAAGTCCTTCATAGCCTTCTTTTTGTACTTCATTGGATACTTCAATGACTTCTTCCCAGGTCGATGGAGGTTCTTCAATGATTTCCTTGTTATAATAAAGCATTCTCGTATCTGTGCTCATATACAGGCCGTAAATCTTTCCATCATCGCCCCGCAGCACCTTTTCCGCAAAGGGAAGGTAATCATCCGGATCGATGCCGCGCTCTTCCATCAGCTCATCCAGGGGCTGCAGGTATTCCTTGTAACGATCCAGCATATAACCATCAATCGCAGCCATATCCGGGGCCCGGCCGGTATTTGCCTGTTCAAGCAGCCTGGCCATTGCTTCATCAATGTTGCTCGATTGAAGACTTATTTGAATATCCATATCCGGATGCTCTTTTTCAAACGACTGAATGTTTCCTGAAATATACTCTGAAGTTGCGGCTGATGGGGCTTCAGGTGAATACCCTGCTGTCGTATACCAGGTGAGCGTTTCTTTCTCTTCAGCGCTGGGGTTTTCGCTGCTGCAGCCAGTCATACCTGCTATTACCAGCATAGACATTCCGATTGGTATTGTTTTTTTCATGAGGCTCTGCCTCCGATCTGCAGTATTTTGTAGACCTTCACTTCTTAAAACAATTTTAATAAGTCTCTAAAAGCTAAAGGCTGCAAAACTAGTGCAGCATTCGCTTTAAGATCAGTGAAGCGGCACCCATTGCTTCCGCTTCCCAGCCAAATGTTGAGGACATAAATTTCATCGCATTTGCCGTTTCAGGATAAACGCATTCTTTTACAATTTTTTCTGCTTCCTTAGCAAATTCAGGTACAGCCGTGATTAATCTTCCGCCAATCACAACCAGCTCCGGATTTAAAAAATTGACCTTGTCTGCAATGGCACAGCCGACGTCCTCCATGCTTTCCTGGATAATTTCCCGGGCCAGCGAGTCTCCTTCCGCGTAGCAGTCAATGAATTGGTCTATGGAATGTAAATGTTGAGGCAGTGATGTTGCTTCGCCTTGATGTATTCGTTCCCTGGCTTCTTTCATAATTGGAAGAATGGAGTATAATGCTTTGCCGGTAGCGTTATTTTTCGGACGAAGCCGGCTGCTGTCAAATCCTACTTCTCCTGCCAGGTGAGTAGCCCCGCGAAAGAGCTGGCCGTTTATAATGTAGCTGCTGCCTATCCCGAAATCGATCATAAAATAAAGAACATTTTCCGCTTCCCGTGCCCGGCCATAATGCCATTCACCTAGAAGCATACAGTTCGCATCCTTTTCGAGGCTGACAGCAGTTTCAAAAGCTGCTTCAAATAAAGAAACAATCTGGACGCTTCGCCATAAAGGCAGGTGAGGCGGCGATAAAATAATACCTTCTGATGCGTTAATCGGCCCTGGCGAGCTTATTCCTATGCCCGCCATTTCCTTCAATTGAAATAGCGGCGCCTCTGTAATTTGTTTCAGTTCATATATCACTCTCCCTATTACCGTTTCAGGCTCTTCCGTCAGAGAAAAGGATTCTGTCTCCCGGTAAATTATCTCCCCCTTTAACGTAGTAATAACAAGCACGACCTCTTCAACCGAAATACTCACGCCAACCAGGTAGTGCCATTCGCCGTCCAATGTGTACAGTGTTGGTTTTCTTCCTCCGTTAGACAGCGCCTGTCCTGCTTCCTGAAGAAGTCGTGCTTTTTCCAGATCAACCAGAATATTTCCTACGGAGGCCACTGTTAAGCCTGTCGTTTTAGCCATTTCCTGCTGGGTCATCGGCTCTTCACTGCGGTGCAGCAATTCAAATATACGCCGTCGGTTTGCTGTTTTTAACATATTTGCGTTCGTTACCGTCATGATAGCCACCTATACTTTTTAAAATTGTTTTAATAAGTAACTAAATGTTAACGCTTTCATTTAAGAAAGTCAACATTTTCTTTTTTGATATGACTCTATTACAATAAACTCATCTGAACCATTGGAGTGATTATATGGACTACCGCCAGCTCGTCTATTTCATGGAGGCTGCCCGGCTTGAAAGCATCACACGCGCCGCCGAACACCTGTATGTTACCCAGCCCACTATCAGCAAGATGCTGCGACAGCTCGAAGAGGAATGGGGGGTAACACTGTTTGACCGCTCGCGTAAAAAGCTGACCCTCACTGATGCTGGTGCTGTCATGCTTGAGCAGGCCAAAAAAATACGGCACGCCTACCACGGGCTTGAGCATGAGCTTGATGCCCTGCGCGGCTTGAAGCGGGGACAGCTACGTATCGGCCTGCCGCCGATCTTAAGCTCCTCCTTTTTCACGCAGGTGATCGCGCCTTTTCACGAAAAGTATCCGGAAATCACTCTGCACCTTGAAGAAAATGGATCGAAAAAAATAGAAGAAGCCCTGCTGCACGGCGATCTCGACGTTGGCGCCGTGGTCCTCCCGACAGAGGAGTCGCTTTTTCATACGCACCCGTTTGTCGACGAACCACTCCAGGTCGTGCTCCCTGCCAGCCACAAGCTTGCGGCTCAGCCGTCTGTGAGTCTTGCCGGGCTCAGCCAGGAGCGCTTTCTGCTGTTCAATCAGGATTTTTCCCTCCGCCAGCAGATTATTACCGCCTGCCGGGATATCGGATTTATGCCCAATATTCTCTCAGAAAGCTCACAGTGGGACTTTATTGAGAAAATGGTTGCAAGCGGTCTCGGCATTACCCTCCTTCCTGAAAGCATCTGCCGGGAGCTTGGCGGCGAGGTCGTTATCCGCCCGCTTGCCGGAGAGGCGCTCCGCTGGAGGCTCGGCCTCATCTGGCACCGCGAGCACTACCTTTCGTTTATCGCTAAAGAGTGGCTCGATTTTTCCATTCCGGTGCTTTCCCAAATGAAGCAGGGCGATTAATGTATTTATCATAGACACTAGTTATGATAATTATATTAACCATTCATTTTCATTATGATTATGTGTGGAGTATCCTTATAAATGAAAGGAGACTTCACTATGCAGGCACGGAAAATGCGTGAAAGCCGTATCGTCAACACTGACCAGGTACTGCTGAACGATTTAAATAACTATAATTCCCTTTTTGGCGGCGTTTTGATGAAAAAGCTTGACAGCTGCGCCACGCTGTCGGCCCGCCGGCATTCCCGCGCGAAGGAATGCGTTACCGCTTCAACTGATTCCATCGATTTTCTCTGTTCAATTTTCCAGACGGATTCGGTCTGTATTGAATCATTTGTGTCCTACACTGGCACAAGCTCGATGGAGATTTTCTGCAAGGTTATCGCTGAAGACATGATGAGTGGGGAACGCCGCATTGCTGCTACGGCCTTTTTAACCTTTGTTGCTCTTGGCGACCACGGCAAACCAGTACCGGTACCAGGGATCATCCCGGAAACCGATGAAGAAAAAACCCTGTTTGAAACTGGCAAAGACCGCGAAATTGACCGTAAGCACCACCGGCAGAAAAGCAAGGAGCTTGCGAAATTCATTACACTGGAAAAACCATGGGATGAACACGAGGGGGTCACGCAGTATGATCACATTAACTAGTATTCAAACGCTCCGGAGCGTAGATGAAGAACGCATCTCATTAAGGCAGAACAATGAAGAGCTGTATACGCTTTGGACCCATGCGGTCCAGCTGACCCGTAAGCTGCAGCTCCGCTATCAAAGCCTTTGCTCGCTGCTTCAGCCGGCAGGAGCAATGCCGTCTGACGTCGAGGCCCTGCCGGATTCTGTACGCCGCCTTTATATCGAGGAGGTTCAGAAGCTGCGCAGACAGACAGATGATAAGCAGCTGCAGCATTTTGTTCAGACACTTTCCCCTGAAGAGCAGGAAGCCTTCTGTGCGATGACGGCCGGTGCTACCCCGGAATCCATTAAAGGGCTGAAAAAATAACGAAACGAATCCAGGCAATTATATTGTCTGGATTTTTTTGTAACTTCCCTATCGTTTAGACGACTATCATTTGTAGCAAATATCATATAATTACAGCCTATTGTACTATTGCTGAATTAACTATAAAATAAAGCATACTACATCATCAGGCAGACAGGGGAAATGAATACATATGAAAAAAGCATTGCTTATTATTGGCGGGCTGTTTCTGGCGCTCCTTATAGCCGTCGGCATTTACGCCTGGTATCTCTATGACTCCGTGGCAGATACCGCAGAAAATATTAACGAGGGGGAAGACCGCCAGAGCAACCTTCGCGACGCGGACGTAGACATGGATTCGAGCGAGCCGATTTCCATTCTGCTGATGGGCGTCGACGCCCGGAATGGAAGCACCTCGGGCCGGACCGACACCATGATTGTGGCGACCGTCAACCCGGAAACAGAATCAACCAAAATGGTAAGTATTCCAAGAGATACGTATACGGAAATTATTGGCCGCGGGAACCAGGATAAAATCACGCACGCCTACGCATTTGGCGGCGCCGACATGGCCATGAACACGGTGGAAAACTTCCTGAACGTACCGATTGACTACTATGCTACCATCAACTTCGAAGGATTCGAGGACATCGTGGACGCTGTTGGCGGTGTTACGGTGGAGAACGATTTTGCTTTCAGCGATAATGGATATGATTTCCCAGAAGGCGAAATTGAAATGGACGGAGAAAAAGCACTTACCTACGTGCGCATGAGAAAAGAGGATCCGCGCGGGGACCTTGGCCGTAACGAACGTCAGCGTCAGGTTCTGGAAGCTGTCGCAAATAAAGGACAGAGCGTTACGTCCATTACGCGTATTGGTGACTACCTCGACGTCGTGGAGGAAAACGTGCGCACAAATATGACCTTCGAGGACATGAAGGATCTGCGCTCGAATTACTTCAGCGCCCGGAATGATATTGAAAACATTAACTTTGAAAACGGACAGGACCGTACCATTGACGGTATATATTATATGGAACAGGACCCGGCCGAAGTGCAGGAAATCTCAAGCATGCTCCGGGAACACCTCGAGCTTGAAGACGGCGAAGAAGCGCCCGCAGAATAACGAAAACGGTGCCCCTCAACCGAGGACACCGTTTTTTATTTGGCTTTGGAGCGGTTCGGCATAAACCATTTTCGCTTTTCTTTTAAGGGAGACGGTTCCTCGGTGCTGACATACCGGTTATTCAGTACGCAATCGGCATTGTCCTTCAGCATTTGGGCATATTCTCTGCCGGCAAGCTTTTCAATACTGTCAAAGGCGGCTTCCATGGAAGGGTCCTCTACGGAATCAATGGTTACATTTGCCACAATATTTGCCCACCGGTGCTGAACCATTTTTTCCGCCAGATGCCTCTGCGGCTTTGGCGCATTTTTGCTGAGGCTTCCCGCATTCACCTGTACAAGCGATCCATTTTTGACCAGCCGGTACAGCTCCTCTGGATGCTGCTGGAAACCGGGATCCTTCTCCGGTTCTGCCAGGATCGGCATGTACCCTTGCATGCGCAGTTCATGTAAATGCACATGCATCTGATGATAGGAAAGCTCTTCGCTCCAGTCCACAAGCACGTACCGGCTGCCGTTCAGCGTTAATGCCTCTTCCGTTTTTAATTCACCTGCCAGTGTATCCGTCAGCCGTACGCACTGTCCTGGATAAATACGGACAGCGCCTAATTCACCGCGCCACTGCTTCTGGAACTGCTCAATTAAAAATGGGATCGTGTCCCCTGGGTGTTTGTCGTTATCATGCCATTGCTTCGGAGCAGCAATAATATCCGTTATTCCTGTCTTATTATACTCTGCGAGTAATTGCCTGACATTGTTCTCTTTCTCCGCCGTTTCGTCTTCATCGTTTAAGATGTAGCTGTTAATGTCAATCAACACTTCCACTCCTTTGGACCGGCTCTCGGCCTTCATTATTTCTTCGGCATGGAAAACAGACTAAGTAATTTAAGTATAGCACACAACCCCTCAAACAAAGTAAAAATATCTTAGTTTCATATTCTCTGCCAAATACGACTTTTATCACAAAAAAGAGGCTGAAAGCAACTACTCTGCTTTCAGCCTCACGGATATTTATTTTATTTAGAAGCGGCCCGCACCAATATAACGGGATTTCCAGTAGGAGCTGTTCATGTCGGAAATCGTGACCCCTGTCGAGGCGCCGGCATGGAGAAACTTGCCGTTTCCAACGTAAAAGCCCATATGGGAAGGGCCGGTTCTTGTTTCGTAAAACACTACATCACCAACGCTGGGACTTGAAACTCTGGAGACCTGTGTCCACATCTGCGCCACCGTCCGCTTCGTGGTTACGCCGTGCTGGTTCATGACGTACTGAACAAAGCCACTGCAGTCAAAGCCGATTGGAGAAGTGCCGCCCCACACATATGGGGTGCCCATATACTGCTTGCCTGTTTCCACTACTGCCGAGGATGATCCGGTTGATACACCTGCTACCGCATTGGAATCAGAAATTGAAGAAGAGCTGGAATTCCCTGAAGAAGCCGTTACACTGCTGTTCAATGCCTTCCGGGTAACCGGGCCGACAACTCCGTCCACGCCGATACCGGCCGTACGCTGGAAGTCTTTTACGGCGGCATCCGTTACAGGACCGAACACGCCGTCCACAGAGCTGTTATAAAATCCTTTGCTTTTCAGCGTGCTCTGCAGGCTGCTCACTTCACTTCCGCGATCTCCCTGGCGGAGACTTGAAGATACGCTCGAGCTGGAAGAGCTTGAGGAATTCGAGGAAACGTTAGAGGACGAGTTGCCGCCAAGGTTCATTTTACTGAACGTGATTGGCCCTGCGACACCGTCTACGCCGATACTCTTCGCACGCTGGAATGATTTCAGTGAACTCGCTGTTACCGGGCCGAATACGCCGTCAATGGATCCGGTGTGAAATCCTTCGCTTTGCAGATACTCCTGCAGTTCTTTTACATCGGAGTTCCGGTGGCCCACTTTTAATGTCTGGTCTCCGAGCGCTGCGTCTGCGACAGTCGGTGTGGCAAGAAGTCCTGCTGCAAGCGCAGCGCTGAATAAGAATTTTTTCATTATGTTTTCGTCTGTCAGGCCTCTTAATATCCGGAGTTTGTATGTTATGATTCTAAAGTTTCAGACAGAAGCATCTGAATAGAAATATATGTAATAAAAGGGATATTTTTTATTATTAAGAGTTTAAGACGATTACACCTCCTGTTATTTTATTTTTAAATTATTTAATATGTTTTTTCCGTTTTTATAAGCTACTCGTATTATATGTTGGAGGTTTAACTAATTCAATAGAACGAGCACTTTTGTTACACAACTGTAATTTTGCACACAAATCCGTAACTTTATTGGTGATATTGGACCTACGTAAAACTTTATACCCGTTATATTAGACTTAGTAAATTTAAAATAGCTTCCTCCGCCGTAATGCAGGCGGAGGAAGCTATACTTTATCTTTATATTACATCTGCAGTATTCTATGTTCTTTAATATAGTCGATGATCTCTTCAACGCTGATATCGTCTGCCAGAATGTATCTGCTGCGCTGATGCACCTCCGGCTTCTCAAGAATATCAAGCTTTACACAATAGCGGAACAGAAGTGTTATAAACTGGCGCAGCGTCGAGGCCTGGTAGGTGGATTTCTCTTTCAGGGAATCCCCGAAGGCTTCAAAGTAATCCTTGGAGGAAAAAGGAGACTTATTTTTCCAGGAAACCAGATTCTGCAAAAACGTTCTGAAAAAATCGACGCTTACAGCATATGTCTGTGGTGCTTTTTTAAATTTCAGCAGTCCTTCTTCTTCAATGTAGTATAAAAGGAGCGTTTCCCTGCCCCGTCCTGCAGAAATGCTGTTTCCGTTCGCCCGGGGCTGCTCTCTGAAGGAGACTGTGGGAGCGGACAAGTCGACCAATCCGTTTTCTCCAGCACCTGCGGCCTCTACGGCGGTTCGCTCCGGGTAGCTGACGTCCTCCCCGGCGATAAAGGCCTCCATCCGATCGAGGTTACGCATATGGTGTACGGCCTGCTCGGCGCGGTCGTAGTTATGCTCCTGAATCGCCTCGTGCAGAATTTCCTGTAACTGTTCTTCATATTTTGCTGGCATTAAGGGTAAATCTCCTTTCTTCAGTGACGGGCTCCGTAATATTGATCGTTTTGCACCTGTATAGAAATTGATTCATTTTACTGCACAAATACAAAAACAATTAAATATTTAAATTATACTTAATATATTTTTTCATATTGGCGCACCGGCGTCTATACCTTCCTGCTGTATAATTATAAATTTTACACGGATCCTCTTCTATCGTACGTTATTCTTCTATTACTTTCATCGGTCTTCATTCTCGATATTTACAGCTGCCTATATTAATTATTTTTATATGAATGTAAAAAGCCGGAAAAAAGCGTGAATACGCTCCTTTCCGGCTTATATATACAAAATTATGCACCTTACAGTTTAACGTCCACCGGACGGCGCTTCCGGAAAAACCTCCAGGAGCGGTAGCCGATCTGCTTCAGACGCTTCCGCACTTCTTCCAGATCGTCCCCGATTCTCTCCGGCACATGCGCATCGGAGCCAAACGTCACCGGAACGTTGTAGTACAGGGCGCGTTCGAGCATATCGTCCGATGGGTACCAGCCCCCGCAGTATTTGGTCTTGCCGGAGGTGTTAATTTCAATGGCGGTCCCTTCTTCCCCGATTATCCGGAGCGTCTTCTCCACCTCCGGGGTCTCAATTTCTGCCGCATACGGAAAATAACCCTTCAGGGCATCGATGTGACCCAGAATATCAAACATGCCGCTTTTGGCGGAAAGCGCAATCTGGCGGTAGTATTCCTCCTTTACCTGGCGGATCTCCGCATCATTCATGCCCTCCCATCTGGACGTATCGAAAATATTGACGCCGTTTACGAAATGAACTGAACCGATTACGTAATCCATCGGATATTTACCATACTGCTCCCGGTATGGTGCTTCCTGGTCCGGAAAATAGTCGGATTCCACACCGATCAGCACTTCAATATCGTTTATGTATTTTTCTTTCAGCTGCCGGATTTCTTCAATATAAGCCGGGAACTCCCCTTTTGCCATCGTAATGCGGGGATGCGGGCGCTCTTCGTCGCTTGCAAAGAACGGGGAATGATCGGAAATACCGATCACGTCGAGATTATTCCGGATCGCTGCCTGAATGTAGTCTTCAATTGTTCCTTCCGCATGGCCACAGCGATCGTGATGATTATGAAGGTCAAATTTCACTTTGATCACCTTTCTTTTTCTTTTTATCGTACCATCTTTGTGTTAAAAATCTATTGTAAAAATGGTATAGACATCTATATATAATATGTTACTATGTTTGTAAGCGTTACCTTATGGATGTCGTCAGATTCTTTAACAGAGTTTTTAAATTTTTAAGAAAATTGGTATAGACATCTATAACTAAAATAAGGTACATTTTCATCATACATTCTTTTAAAGGGGGATCTACTTATGCTTGGAAATCTTCAAATCATGGGCAAGTTCCAAAAGCTCGGGCGTTCATTGATGCTTCCGATCGCAGTCCTTCCGGCTGCTGCTCTTATACTGCGTTTCGGGCAGGAGGACCTGCTTGATATCGCCTTTGTTGCAAACGCCGGCCAGCTTATTTTCGACAACCTGGCACTGCTTTTTGCGGTAGGACTGGCGATTGGTTTTTCCAGGGACGGCAGCGGTGCCGCTGCACTTGCGGGCGTTGTCGGTTATTTAATTCTAACTGGAGGACTGGAAGGGATAAACGAAGATATTAACATGGGAGTATTCGGCGGCGTTATTGCAGGTATCACAGCCGGACTATTATATAACCGCTTTTATAACATTCAGCTGCCGCAGTTCCTCGGCTTCTTCGGAGGCAGGCGGTTCGTGCCTATTATCACCGCCGTCACGATGCTTGTATTTGCGTTTATCTTCGGCTATGTTTGGCCTCCGGTCCAGACCGGGATTGACCAGGTTACCAGTGTTATTACAAATACAGGAGCTGCCGGAGCCGGACTGTACGGGTTTTTGAACCGGCTTTTGATTCCCACCGGTCTTCATCATATTATCAACGTGTATATATGGTTTGATTTTGGTTCCTTTCAGGGCTATAACGGGGAAATCACCCGTTTCTTAAACGGTGACCCGGACGCTGGTGCCTATACAGCCGGATTCTTTCCAATCATGATGTTCGGCCTACCGGGCGCGTGTCTCGCTATGATTATGGCCGCGAAGCCGGAGCGCCGCAAAGAAGTTGCCGGCATGCTCGGCAGCCTGGCCCTAACTTCTTTTTTGACCGGTATTACAGAACCAATTGAATTTACATTCATGTTTCTTTCCCCACTGCTTTATGTCGTGCACGCACTTATGACCGGGCTTGCAATGATGGTAACATTCCAGCTGGGAATATTAGACGCCTTTGGTTTTTCCGCCGGCTTCATAGACTACCTGCTCAACTTCGGCATTGCGACCAAGCCTGTGCTGCTGCTCGGAGTCGGATTAATATTCGGTGTTCTTTACTTCGTGGTCTTCTCAGCACTGATCCGGCTGCTGAATATTAAAACACCAGGCCGTGAGGATGAAGAAACGGTCACCACAGCCAATACGTTCAGCGGCGATGACAAATATGAATCCCTCGCCAAAAATTACGTGGCTGCCCTCGGCGGGTATTCCAATATTCAATCGATCGATAACTGCGTGACGAGGCTCCGGCTTCAGATGAATGACATGGACGAAGTCGATGAAGACGGGCTGAAGCAAAACGGGGCACGCGGCGTCGTAAAAGTAGATAAAACCAACCTGCAGGTCATTATTGGCACTGAGGTGGAGTTTGTCGCAGATGCCATGCGCTCTCAGCATCCTGATTCCAATGCAGAATAACCCTTGCCCCCGCTTCAAAGGCGGGGGCTTTTTCTCTGTCAAAAAACAGGTATACTTTTAACGTGAAGAAAGGATGATATATATGATGATAGAGAACTATTTTTCCCAAATCCGCGAGCAGCTGAGCACTGTCGAAGCACAGGAATACAGCCAGATGGAGGCTTGTGCCAAAGCGATCGCCAACACGCTTACGCAGGATGGGGTCATTCACCTATTCGGATGCGGGCATTCGCACCTGCTTTCACTTGAAGTCTACTACCGGGCCGGCGGCCTTGTGCCGCTCCGCCCTATTCTTCATGAACCTGTGATGCTTCATGAAGGGGCTCTGCGCTCCTCCAAGCTTGAGCGGACAAACAATTACGCCTCCACGTTTTTAGCGAACGAAAATATTCAGCCGGAGGACACTGTTATCGTTATTTCCACCTCCGGAAGAAACCCTGTACCCATCGATGTCGCCCTCCACGCCAAAACAGCCGGCGCTGCGGTCGCCGGCCTGACATCAGTTGCTTATTCTTCAGCTCAGCCCTCCCGTCATAAGGACGGCTTCCGGCTGATGGATGTCGTCGATATCGTCCTCGATAACCATGCGCCGCCCGGCGACGCCCTGCTGACGCATCCGGATCTTACGACTCCTTTTGCCTCAAGCTCTACAGCAGTAGGAACCGCCATGCTGCAGGCAGCTATTGCCCGTGCAATCGAAATAACGGCGGACCGCGGAGAAACCCCGCCTATTTTTGCGAGCGGCAATGCTGACGGCGGGGATGCCCAAAACGAACAGTGTCTGCATAAATACCGGGACCGGCTTGGGTTTTAAAGACAGTCAGGGCTAAGAGACATTGAAGCCTCTTTCATGCCTTTTCACCACAATTTTCAGCCGGATGAAAAATCCGATGGCGGCACTTGTAAGCCCAACGGTAATACCGAGCCAGAGTCCAAACGGCCCGAGCGGCGTCGTGACCGCAAGCAGATACCCGGCCGGCAGACCGAGCGCCCAGTAGGAGACAAGTGCCGTGAAAAACGGAACGGTCACGTCTTTATAGCCCCGAAGCACGCCCTGAAGCGAGGCCTGGGCGGCGTCTGAAATCTGATAGACGATCGCAAACAGGAAAAACTGGGCAGCAAGCTGCACTACTTCTTCATTGGTTGTGTAAATGTAAGCGATCGGCTCACGCAACAGAAATATCCCTATGGAAGCCACGCCAAGTATGCCCATGGCTGAGGCTACCCCGAGGCGCGTATACGCTTTGGCCCCTTCAAGGTAGCCGCCACCGACTTCAAAGGCGACCACAATCGTCAGCGCAATGGAAATGCTTAACGGCACCATAAATATCAGGGACGTGAAGCTGAGCGCCACCTGGTGGGCGGCGACCGTAACGGTGCTGAACAGCGACGCCATCAATAAACTTACTGCCGAAAAAATACTCGATTCAAAAAACAGTGACATTCCCATCGGAACGCCGATCCGCAGCTGCTCCTTCCACGCCTGCCAGGAGGGCCGGTACCAATCCAAAAAGATGCGGAACCGCCTCATAGCCGGAATCCGGAACGTCATCATGACGCTGAACGCAAAAATGATCCAATAGGAAATCGCTGTGGCGTATCCCGCGCCGATGCCGCCAAGCTCCGGAAAACCAAATTTCCCAAAAATTAATACGTAATTAAAGAACGCGTTAAACGGAAGCGTCCCGAGCATGATCACCATCGTAATCCGCGTATGGCCCTGAGCATCAAAAAAGTTCCGTAGAACGATCGATAAGAAGAAAGGAATAATTCCAAAAGCGAGGCCGATTAAATAATGAGCAGCAATCCGTTCGACGCCAGGCTCGAGCGACATAAACGAAAGAGCCGGGCTTAACGCCGCCGCTCCGAGCGTAATGACAAGCACCCCGAAAAGCACGCCCAGGTACAGCCCCTGCGTAATCGTGCCGGCAATTCTTCTTCCTTCTCCGGCCCCGAGCTGCTGGGAAACAATCGGTGTGATGGCGAGGAGGATGCCGTTCACCGCTGTAAATACCGGCATCCACAGGTTCGCCCCGATCGCCACGCCCGCCAGGTCGTCTGTTCCGGCCCGTCCGGACATGATGGTGTCTATTAAATTCATGCCAAAATAGCTCAGCTGTGTGATCAAAATGGGTCCTAAAATAACCATAAACAGCCGCAGCTTTTCTTTAGTCGTTTCTGCGTGATACATATTCTGCCTCCTGCTGACATCCCGTCCGTTCTGTTCATCTGTATAGAATAACATCGATCAGCCGGAAAGGGCACCGTATTCATGCAGGCGGCTTACTTGCTGTCCATATTTCCATAGGTGACTTCCGTGCTGTGCGAATACAGCTCGATGATATTGCCGAACGGGTCCTCCATATACACAAGCCGGTACGGTTTTCCCTCCCGCGGTGTCCATATCCGGCTCCGCTGTTTTCCTCCCTCTGCTTCTATACGCGCAGCGGTTTCCCTGATATCAGCCACGAGCAGACAGAGGTGAAAAAATCGCTGCTGCCACGGCGGGCTCTCCTGCGGGCCAGGCCTGGGATCAACAAATTCAAACAGCTCAAGACCTACCTGGTTCGCTGTAGTCAGATGCGCGTTGCGCATCTCCCTCACTTCTTCGCCGAGAAGATCCATCGTCATATTCGTGGAAGCATCGTCCGTCTCCTCAGCCTTCGCTGTAAACGGACCGGCCAGAAGCTCAAAATCCAGCACCCCCGTGTACCATTCGACAGCTGCGTCAATATCCGGCACGGTTAAACCGATATGGGTGATTCCAGTCATAATCTCCCTCCTTTGTCATACAAAAGCCGTTCCCATTATGGAAACGGCTTAACCCTGTACGAAGGGAACGTATAAGTGAAACATCCGGCCAAAAGCCGGAGAGTTATTCCATATAGCGGTATTTGCCTTCAAAATAAACGAGTGGTGCTTCATCCTGGACGGTTACGTTTTCCACGGAACCGATAAACAGCGTATGGTCCCCGGCATCGACTTCGTTATATTTCGTGCAGGCAAGCTGGGTGATGGCCCCTTCAATGACCGGGCGGTCTTCAAACCGCTCAAAGCTCACTTCTGCGTCATCTTCGGACTGGCGGGCAAAGTAGCGCGACACTGCCTCCTGGCCGTTTCCGAGAACGCTGATGGCAAACTGGTCCGACTCCTGCATATATTCGTGCATCGATGCCGTTTTCGAAACGGAAATGAGGATCAGCTTCGGCTCAAGTGAAACAGACATGAACGCGTTGGCCGTCATGCCGTGAACTGTCCCTTCATGCTCCGTCGTAAGTACCGTAACACCGGTCGTGAATTTTCCCATGGCTGCTTTAAACAATCGATCATCCATCTGTGCGGCCTCCCTCATTATCAGCTAATCGTTATCCTGCGAGCATTTTAACGTATATCAGCCCAGAAAACCAGGAAAGCTGCTTCGGCCGCCCTTACCGCGGCATATGGATACGGAATTTGTACCGATCCCCGCGGTAGGAGGAAATAACGTGTTCAAACGGGTCTCCGTCCGCAGTATAGGTAGTCCGGGAAATTAACAGCACCGGGGCTCCCGGGATGATGCCAAGAAGCTCTGCCTCGCGCTCCGAAGCAAGAGAGGCCTCCAGGGATTGGTCGGCGGATCCGATCGTGATGCCGTAATCCTGCTCGAGCCGGTTATAAATAGAGCCTGACGCCGCTTCTTCTCCAAGGCCTGGAAACATATCTGCATGCAGATATGAATTTTCAAGCGCCATCGGCTTATGGTCCGCGAGCCTAAGCCGCTCCATCCGGTAGACCGAGCCGCCCTTCAGCTGAAGCAGCCTGGCAGTTGCTGCGTCCGCTTCCTCCATTTGAAACAGCTGCAGCTCGCTGCTTGCTTTCATGCCGCGAGCCTTCATATCTTCGGTAAAGCTCGTAAGGCCCTGAAGCATCTGTTCAATTTTAGGTTCAGCTACAAACGTTCCTTTGCCTTTTTCCCTCGTCAGCAGCTGTTCGCTTACAAGCTCTGTCACCGCCTGGCGGACTGTCATGCGGCTTACATCAAATTCTTCAGCAAAAATACGCTCGGATGGAAGCATATAGCCCGGAGGCCATTCGCCGCTCTCAAGCTTTTCGCGGATCATTTCCTGTATTTGATAATAAATGGGCAGCGGGGATTTTTTGTTAATTTTCATATACGGCATCCTCCCGTTTTCGCTTTTTCACCCGGCAAAGTGCTTTATCACTTCTGCAGGCACCTCCGACAGCGCTTCGTTATCAGCAATCACCGTTACTCTGGAGTGTTTTTTCAGTACGGAAGCCGGAAAGTCTTCCTGCACCTCTCCTTCAAGCAGACGAAGAAGTGCTTCTTTTTTACGTTTGCCAAATACAAGCAAAAGAATTTCACGGCTTTCCATAATGGTTTCAATTCCCATCGTTACTGCCTGCTTCGGCACGTCTTCGATACGCTCAAAATACCTGGAGTTGGCTTCTCTGGTTGACGGCTTCAATTGTATCACATGCGTCCGGCTCGAAAAGGAGGTGCCGGGTTCATTAAACCCGATGTGCCCGTTTTCGCCAATGCCGAGCAGCTGCATATCAATACCGCCGGCTTCTGCAATTTGCTTTTCATAGCGCCGGCATTCCTGCTCCAGGTCATCGGCTGTCCCGTCCGGAAGATGCGTCTGTTCCGGACGCAGCTCCAGCGGCTGAAAGACTTTGTGCTGCATGTACGCGTGATAGCTTTGCGGATGGTCCTTCGGCATGCCGGCGTATTCATCAAGATTAAAGGTCGTAACGAGGGAAAGGTCCAGGCCCCCGCGGTCATAGATATTCTTCAGCTGCTGATACGTGCCCTCCGGTGTGCCTCCGGTCGCAAGACCGAGCACACTGTCCGGCTTCTGCTGCACCTTTCTGGCGATCATTTCCGCCGCATGCACATTCAATGCTTTTCTGTCAGTCACGCGGATAAGCTTCACGGCTTCACTTCCCCTCTCTTTTCAGGCACCGCAGCGCTCCCGCGGCACCACACCTTCTGTATATGCATACTGTCATCCATCCAGACAATATCGGCGTCTTTACCGGCCTGAATGCTGCCTTTTCGCTCTGCAACTCCTATTTCATGCGCTGCGTTCCATGAGGTCATGCGCACTGCTTCCTCGCGGCTGCAGCCTGTAAACGCCTGAATATTGCGGAAGCCCTGATCCATAGCGAGCATGCTGCCGGCAATCGTGCCGTCTGCCAGATACGGCTTGTCTCCTGCCACCGTTACCTGCTGGCCACCGAGATCATACGTACCATCCGGCAGATTTTTGGCCCGCAGGGAATCCGTAATGACGCAGATCCGGCCCGCCCCAGCTGCCTGATAGGCAAGCCTGACCATGTCCGGATGGCTGTGAACACCGTCTGCGATAATTTCAATTGTAAGCCCCGGGTTTAACAATGCTGCGGCAGCGATGCCGGGCTCCCGGTGATGCAGCCCGCTCATGCCGTTGTACAGATGGGTAATATGCGAAAGACCGTTCTCTGCCGCCTCGTCTACAAGCGCTTTGGAGGCATTCGAATGTGCTGCGGACGCGACGACGCCGATGCTCTGCAGGTGGCTGGTGAGCGTAAAGCCCGGATCATGCTCCGGAGCCAGTGAGACAATCCGGATCGCGTTGCCGGAGGCACGACGCCATGCTTCGAATAAATCCACCGAGGCTGGAACCATAAATTCAGCCGGCTGGGCCCCTGCCTTGGAAGGTTCAAAAAACGGCCCTTCCACGTGTGCACCTGCAATTTCCGCCTGGCCGTCCGCCGGCATGGTTTGCCGGTGGTCAGCGACTGCCTCCAGGGCTCTTGTAATATCCTCGCTCTTCTGGGTAATCGTAGTGGGAAGAAATGTCGTGGTGCCTTCAGCCGGCAGCGTCCGGGCCATCGTTTCCAGTGCCTCTGTGCTGCCGTCCATCGCATCCGCTCCCTGGACACCGTGAATATGCATATCAATCATTCCCGGTATAAAGAAGCCCCGGGAGCCGTCCACCATAACTGCACCTCGGCGTGTTTCCTCCGGAACCTCCTGCAGGCGCTCCATGCTTCCTGTCTGCTGGACTGCCTGCCCGCGGATCCAGATGAACTGCCCAGTTGAGGTATGGTCTGCGTTTACAATAGTCGCTGAATATATAATAGTATCTTCCACTGCGAGTCCCCTCCTTTTCTACATCGTACCAGTATAAAATATAGTTGTCTATACCAATTATGGCAAAAAAACAGGATCATCTTTTCTGTTTTAAAGCTGATCCTGAGGCTCCTGGTCATTTAACACCTGCAGCACGTTTTCCGCCGCCCGCAGCGACATATTGTTTTCATTTTCTTCTGTAAAGGAGCCGATATGCGGAAGCGTCACCACGTGTGGAAATGTGAGCAGTGGATGATCAGAAGGAACCGGTTCCTCCGAAAATACATCCAGACCGGCACTACGTATCCATCGGTTCCGGAGCGCTTTGACAAGTGCCTCTTCATCCACGACTCCTCCACGCGACCCATTAATAAATACAGCAGACGATTTCATCCGGCGAAACGCCGCTTCGTCCATTAAATGGTGCGTTTCCTTTGTGAGCGGCGTCATCGTACAGACAAAATCCGACTGCTCAAGCAGCGGTTCAAGTGCTGTCCACCTTGCCCCGTATTTTTCTTCCGCTTCGCGCTTTCGCGAACGGTTATAATATAAAACGTCCATGTCAAAGCCAAAGCGGGCCCGTTTGGCAATCGCTTCCCCGATCCTTCCCATGCCGATAATGCCGAGCGTCCGGTGGTGCACGTCCACCCCGAAATAATCATCCGGTAGCGTGTTCTGCCATTTTCCGTCTTTCACGTAGCGGTCGGTTTCCGGAATACGTCTGGCCGCCGCCAGCAGCAGACCGAAAATAGCGTCTGCGGTCGTGTCGTTTAACACCTCCGGCGTATTGGAAGCATACACATCCCGGGCTTTTAAAGCCTCCAGGTCCAGATTATCGTAGCCAACAGAAACGTTGGCGGCAATACGGAGATGAGGAGCCTGCTCCAGAAACGCTGCACCGATTTCATATTCGATACCAATAATGGCTTCAGCCTCCGCCATCGTTTTGCGGAACACCGGATCTTCAAGCGTTTCGCTGCGTTCGAAGTACCGCACCTCACACGTTTCTGCCAATTTTTCACGGGCCTCTCTGCTCACCCGGTTGTAGGCAGCGACTAATGGTTTTCCCATATATAGTCTCCTTTCGCTCCATTTTCAGTGATTTTCACCGTTTGTTCACTTATAGCTACCTTATACACTCATTTTCTTTAAAAACGATGTTTTATCTTCGTTTTAACCTGGGAATAGTCTCTGTACAATATTCAAAAGAAAGGGGCATTTTCATGTTATTTATTGAAGCCCGCAAACGCATGCAGGAAGACGCTGTCAAAAACGGAGAACAGCAGGTCAAACAACCAAAGCACGCCGCGAAGCGGAAATTCCGTAAGCACAAAAGCAGCTGAAGCCGAACTTCATGATTACAACGTCCTTCAACAGGGTAATTGTTAAATAAGAATTTGAAGATGGAGGACGTTAACTACTATGAGAAAATTAATTAAAATGGCTGTCAAAGTTGGACCTTTTGTTTATCCGTATGTACGAAAATGGTGGAAAAACCGCAAACAAAAGCGCTGAAGGCATAAAGCGCTAAAATAAACGCTGAAAAGGCAGCCGTTCTCGCATCAAGAGGGCGGTTTTTCTTATGTCCAAAAACCGCCTCTTCCATGTTCCCCGTAAGCCTACTCTCTTCCTTTGCCCCAGGCCTTTTCGTTGACAAGCGCTTCCGGTTTTTCTCCCATCAGAGCCTTTACGCACTGCCCGGCGGCCTCCATGTACATTGCTTCCCGGGTTTCTGTCGTCCCGGTGCCGATATGAGGAAGCAGTGTCACTTCAGGCATCGTGAAAAACGGATGGTCTGAGGGAAGCGGTTCCTCTTCAAATACATCGAGGCCTGCCGCGAAAATCTCTTTTTCCTGAAGGGCAGTGATCAGTGCCTGCTCATCGACGACAGACCCGCGTCCGCCGTTTAGAAATACCGCTGTTGATTTCATTTTCCGGAAGGCCTCTGCGCCGATCATATGCTTTGTTTCACTAGTTAATGGCAGCAGTACCATTACCATATCTGACGAAGCGAGCAGATCATCGAGCTGTTCATAGACGGCACCGGTTTCTTTTTCTGCCTGTTCGTGCCGGGAACGGTTATAGTAGCTGACCTCCATCCGGAAGCCTTCCTTTGCCCGGCGGGCGATTTCTTTTCCTATGCCGCCCATGCCAATGATGCCGAGCTTTTTATGATGAACGTTCAAGCCGAACCAGTCCTTTGGCGCGTTCCGGTCCCATTGTCCATTTTTCACAAGCTCATGCATCTCCATCAGACGCCGGGAAGCGCCGATCATCAGCCCAAACATCGTGTCTGCCATCGTATCAACGACCGCCGATGGAGTATTTGTGACCACAATGCCCTGCTCTGTCAGCAGGTCTACGTCGAGGTTGTCCACCCCGGCTGAAGCATTACTTACTACCCGAAGCTCCGGTGCCTGGTCCAGCAGCTCCTGATTCACCGGGAGACCCGCTCCGATAAGCGCCTCCGCTTTCGGCAGCATTTCCATGAATTTTTCCCGTTCTTTGTTCGGGCGGATCACATGAAGCTCTGCATTTTCTTCCAGGTACTTCCGGACATGCTCCGGGGGATTCGTATAGGCAATAATAACAGACATACAGGCATGCTCCTTTGCGTACGTATTTTTGTTGAATCATTTGTTTTATCCCAGGCTTCACCGGGAATGATCCCAGTAGGAACCTAATACAGGAGGTATTCATTTATGGCAGATAAAAAAGGCTTCAGCGATAAAGTAAAGGGCGCTGTCAATAAAGTAAAAGGCGAAGCAAAGGATCAGGCAGGCAATGCCAAGGACGATCCGAAAATGCAGCGTGACGCCAAGAAGGATAAAGTAAAAGGCGAAGTGCAGAACAAAGCCGGCGACGCCAAAAGGCAGGACGAGGAAAAATAAGCAGCATTGGTGAAGCCGGAATCCTTAGCATTCCGGCTTTTTACGATATTCCGAGCTCCTGCAGCATTTCCTTCACCGTAGCTGCGGTCCGCAGATAGGAAAGCGAAATGTTCTGCGACGTAAACGCCATCGAAAGCTCCGGTCTGATGCCGGTTACAATCAGCTCCGAGCCAAGCAGGCGGAGAAGATGATGCAGATTCATAATGCCGTCGGCCACCTGTTCGTCATACTCGTCCATGCCGGAAAGATCAAGAATCAGCTTTTCATAATGAATATTTCCGTATGCTTCGGAAATTTTATGAAAAATCATTTCAAACCGTTCATAGGATAAATCCCCGACCACCGGAAGCACAGATATTTTCTCTGTGATTGGCACAATTGGTGTTGAAAGCCGGTCCACCTGGCGTTCGCTTTTGTCCAGATCGTCTTCGTATTTTTTCTGACGGGTAATGTCGCGCTGAACGCCAAGAAAATACAGACGGTTTTCCATATAAATGGGCTCAATATATATTTCATTCCAGAACGGCGTGCCGTCCTTCTTAAAATTTTCGAGCTCCAGGACGCATTCCTCCCGGGCAGCCACCGCCCGTTTCATATTTTCTATTGCCTGCTCGTTTCTATTTTCCCCCTGGAGAAACCGGCAGTTATGCCCTACGCTTTCTTCATACGTATAGCCGGTAACATCAGTGAAACCCCGGTTTACATAAACGATGGGGTTATCCTCCTTGTTCGGGTCTGTGATAACCAGCCCGACCTTCGAATGATCGATCGCTTTTAAAATTAACGAGTCTGTCAAAATATCATCGTTAAACTCATCCATGAGGCGTGCAATCCTTTCCTAATCCAATTGTTTATTATGTACCTCATATCTGCTATTCCTTTTTTCTGCTGCGCTGTAAACTTCCAATTTTTTTCTCCCGGGTACATTCTTTTTCCATTATACTAGAGACACGATTTTAAAGAAATTGCTCCCGTTGTAAGTTTTTAAAAAACGGGTATGCTGTGCGTAAGCAGCCTCTGTTAAAAAATTGTCGTTTAAAGGAGCTTCGATATGTACGATTATATCATTATCGGCGGCGGAATCGTCGGGCTTGCTGCAGCTTATGCGCTGCTTGAAGAAGAACCCGGCGCCGGAGTAGTCGTTTTAGAAAAAGAATCCCACCTGGCCTCGCACCAGACAGGCAGAAACAGCGGCGTTATTCATTCCGGCATCTATTACCGTCCCGGCAGCCTGAAGGCTCTGCTTACGGAAAAGGGGCGGAAATCGCTCGCTGCTTTCTGCGATCAGCACGGGGTCGACTATACGATTTGCGGAAAGATCATTGCCGCCAGGGACGAAAATGAATTACTTCAGCTGCGGAAGCTATATGAGCGCGGCAGGCAAAACGGCCTGCAGCCGCGCTATCTGTCGCTTGAAGAGCTTGCAGAAAGAGAGCCGTACGTAAGTGCCCAGCACGCACTGCTTGTGCCCGAAACCGGTATCGTCGACTACGGTGAGGTGGCTCAGGCTCTTGCGGCCGAAATCCGCCGGCGGGGCGGGGACATCCTGATCGGTCAGCAGGCCGGACAAATTCAGGAAACGGAAGAGAGCGTGAGTGTCACTACCCAGGACCAGACGTTTTCCGGCCGGAAGCTCGTCAACTGCGCCGGGCTGCAAAGTGATAAAATTGCCCGTATGGCCGGGTACCATACAGATGTCCGTATCGTCCCGTTCCGCGGGGAATACTATACGCTCGCTCCGGAGGCTGAACATAAAGTCTCCTGGCTCGTCTACCCGGTACCGGACCCCGCGTTTCCATTTCTCGGCGTTCATTTCACCCGGATGAGCCGGGGCGGCGTAGAGGCCGGCCCGAACGCCGTATTAAGCTTTGAGCGGGAAGGATACGGAAAAATGGCTGTAAACCCGGCAGATGCCTGGGAGCATCTTCGTTCCCCCGGACTAAGGAAGCTTGCTTCCCGGTACTGGAGGGAGGGAGCGCGGGAATACGTTCGTTCGTTTTCCAGGCAGGCATTTACCGCAGAGCTGCAGCAGCTGATTCCTTCTCTTGCAGCGGATGATCTAATGCCCGGCGAACCAGGAATACGCGCCCAGGCCATTCAGGAGGACGGGACGCTGATGGACGACTTCTTTTTTATTACGGGAGCCCGCAGCCTGCACGTATTAAATGCCCCGTCGCCCGCAGCAACAGCTTCGCTTGAAATCGGAAAAACGATAGCCCGAAAAGTGAAAGGATGACTCTCTTATGACATTGTTTACCGGGATTGATCACGTACAGCTTGCCGCCCCACCGGAAAGTGAAGAACAAGCCCGCCATTTTTTCCATACTATCCTTGGTATGCCAGAGATACCAAAGCCCGAGGATCTGGCCAAACGCGGCGGTGTTTGGTTTGACTGCGGCGGCCTTGAGGTCCATATTGGCATTGAAGAGCCGTTTTCCCCGGCCCGAAAGGCCCATCCGGCGCTCCGGGTGCACAGCCTTGAGCTTGCCAGAGAGCGCCTGCAGGAGTTTAACTGGCCTGTAAAGCCCGAAGAGCCGCTGAACGGCTCCCCCCGCTTTTATACGGAGGACCCGTTTGGCAACCGCATCGAACTGATTGAAAGATAGTAAAAAGCCCCCGGCGGTAGATGCCGGGGGCTTCTAATATCAGCTTTACAGACTGAGCATTTTCACCGAGTTTGGGTGCAGCTCTTCCTTTAATTGCTCATACATTGTCGTTGCGCAGTCTTTTCCTTCTAAAATTAATTCCTCTTTCGCCTCACGGCCCTTATAGTTCTTTAGTGAAATCTCATGGCCGTCCTGGTCTACTGCAATCAGCATATACTTTTGCTTCATGGATGCTCCCCCTTTTTCTCTTCCCTCTCTTTTTTCAGCCGTTGTGTGTTTCTTCTGCTCAGATATGCCGTTACTGCTACATTTCTGTTGGTTTAAATTACTGGTTGTTTGTTTAAGGTTAAATGGGCTGTCAGAAACATTATTTTCCCGCATACCGCCCGGCGTAAACTTTCCCCCGCTTAATACTATCTGCTTACAGTCCATGGTTTTCTTTTTTGTCGTTCCGGGTACATAGTCTTTAAGTAAATTATTATATACCGCTCTTATTCATGATATTTATTATACGCCGAGGGAGTGAAATACGATGGACTACTCCATGTCGCGTCAGGTTATTTACTGCTCGATCACGAACCAGAAGGTGCTTCACGAATTATCCTACGTTTATAAAGACGGTGTGTTTGACTCTGTTGCTACGTGCACCGGAGTGTCAGAGGCCTGCACTGATTGTCCTCTGCTGGATTTCAACCGTGTATACGAAGCAGCACCCACCCCCAGGAAACAACTGGTCAGTGGATGATATCTTTGTTCATAAAAAATCTTCCTTTCCACTTGCGCGTGGTCAGGAAGATTTCTTTTGTTTATTTTTATAATAGCGCAGGGTCTTCTGGGTATCATTTAAATCCCGCATCAGCCGGTAGGGCTTGCTTGCCAGCCGGAACGGCATCCGTACGACAAACGGCGTCCTGCTTTCTTTGTATTCCTCTGTCAGGCGAGTTGGCTTGGTAGTCACGCGGTCATACACTTCGCTGTACCATTCCTTCATGATATCGCGGTTTAATGTGAGCTCCCGGCCGCACGTGCGGCACTCCATGCTGTACACGTCCCCATTAATATATTCCACGTTGTGGGGCGTCTCTTCCTTACAATGAGCACACTGTAAGTAAATAAGCTCCTTACGTTTTTTCATCGCTTCAGCCCCTCCTTTACTTATTACTCTTTTATTATACCACGATTTGAAGACGGAAAAAGAAGCGGCCGCTAATTTCGGCAGCGCTTCCTTCTCCTTTTATTTCCACTCATGATCCTGCATTTTCCTAAGACGCCAGATCGTTGATTCCACTGTCTGCTCGACATCCTGATACGTAATGATTTCTCCTTTTTTTACAGGGCGGGCCATTCGTACATTTTTGTCCACCAGGCCAATCGGAAGTGCTCCCTTCTCTTTTGCTTCGGGAGCTTCCATCACAGTACCGTAAATGGTAAAGCCGCCAATCGAATCCAGATGCTCATCCGCTTCCAGATCACGCTTCGCCACAGCCACTGTTTCAGCAACATGGCCCGCGTCGGGAGCAATCGTTGCCTGGCCGTCCAGGTAAGCGCGTGCCACGGAAAGCGGCGTTTCCAGGCTTGTCAGGTGGTATGGCCGGTACAGTACGTAGTTCGGGCCGTCTCCCATTTTTAAATATTTCATTTCCGCATTCACTTCTTCCATGCCGGAAGCAACGATGGCAAACACGCCCGGGGCGATGCCGTTAATGTATTCCACAATGTGCTGCTTTGCGACTTTTCCTCCCTGCTCCCGCAGCTGGAAGAGCTCCGGCAGATCGGCGACTCCGGCTTCGAAGCCGTTCATGCCCGGCTTCTCCGGTACAAACCCGGTCGCGTTCGCTACGGCATTCATTTCCACCATCGTTTTTGTGCCATCCTGGAAGGAGGCAAGCATTTTCGGGCTTGAGCCCTTCTCTTTGGCCTCAGCTGCTGCCGTGTCCGGATTCGCTTCAACATTTAACGGGTTGTTTTTGCCCTTCCCAAGCGCCACCACCTCAAAGCCAATTGCATCAGCAAAATCATACAGCTCCATAATCGCTCCCGGCTCATCTCCTGCCGACCCGGTGTACACGACGCCGCTTGCATCCGCCATCCGTTTCAGCAGCGGCCCGACAGTAACATCCGCCTCGACGTTCAGCATGACGATATGCTTCCGGCTCAAAATCGCGTTCCAGGCAATTTCTGCGCCGATATTCGGTACCCCGGTCGCATCCACAATCACATCCACTTCATCGAGTGCGCATACGAGCAGTGCTTTGGTGGAAGCCACCACTTTGTTCATGCGGATAGCCTGCGAGGCTTCTCCTTTATCGTTAGTAGAAACAATATTTCCCCGCTCAATGCCGGCATGCCCGTACGCGTTAATGACGTTATCTTCATTTATGTCAGCGGTGATAACAACCCGCATGCCCTTCATATTTTCAATCTGCGCGATCATGCCGCGACCCATCTGGCCGGCACCGACAAGACCCACCTTAATGTAGCGGCCCTCTTTTTCGAGCGCCTGCAGCTTTCGGTTAATTCCTATCATTGCTCTCCACTCCTATCCAGCTTTATTTTTTACGAAATACGATGGTGCTTCCCACCTGTATCGCGGGCAGCGGCCTGGCTTCTATACAGACCGTCCCCGGCAGATCTGAATTTGTCTCTCCGTTAAACTGGAAGGTCGCATGCCCGAGATCCCGCAGCGTTTCATTTGCTTTGCCGCCAACAAACGTCAGGGCAAACACTTCTCCATCAATGATCAGCTCATCCCCGGCTTCCAGATCCCCGTTTAACCCTTCGGCATTATGAACGAAGCTGATGTCGTACAAATCCTTTGGTGCTGTTTCGTTGAATAAAATCATCATGCCATCGTCCATCAGCATCTGGGCGTCCTCTCCAATGCCAACCACAGTGGCTGTAAATACCTCTGTTTTCATCTGCACGGTCACTCCTCCTAAGAAATACAGAGCGGGCAGCGAGTGCCCGCCGTTTTTATTTTTATGAATACAGGCCGAAGCTGAAAAGATAAGCGATCACAACGGCAAGCGGCCCGGTAATAACCCTCGAGAACAGGACGGCTGGTACGCCGACGGAAATGGTCTCCGGCTTTGCTTCGCCGAGTGTCAGGCCAACCGGTACGAAGTCTGCCCCTACCTGCGGATTAATGGCGAAAAGTGCCGGAAGCGCCATTGCCGGCGGAATATTTCCCATGCCGATCTGAGTACCGATAAGCACCCCAACCACCTGGGCAATAACAGCGCCCGGACCGAGCAGCGGGGATAAAATTGGAATCGCACATATAAAGGATAAAAGCAGCAGCCCGAAAATATTGCTGGCGAGCGGCGATACAAAGTTTGCGATCAGATCCCCGATACCGGTGAATGTGATGATCCCGATAATCGTACTGACAAAAGCCATGAACGGAAGAATATTTCGGATGACGGTATCAATCGTTTCCCGGCCGGCCTGGAAGAATACGCTTACTACGTTGCCGACGGCGCGGCCGATACGTTCGATAATATTTGCCTTTTTCGGCCCGGATCCTTTGGCTTTCATTTTCGCGTCGTCTTTAACCTGCCTGGCCACGTCCCGGTCCATCAGGGAGTTGTACGGGGAGGCTTTGTCCTCTGCTTCCGCTTCGGCAGCCGGCACCTCGTCCTCGCTGATAGCCTTCATGTCCCTTTCAGCTACACCCGAGACAAAATTTTCTTCGTTAATATACTGTGCCAGCGGCCCGGCCGGTGACGTGCCGTGGATGTTGACCGTCAGCACGCCCATTTTCGGGTAGACCCCGCAGCGTGCGGTGCCACCGCAGTCAATAACTGCTGCGGCGATATTTTCTTTATCATAGGAGGCTTTGAACCCGTCCACCGCTTCGCCGCCTGAAAGCTCCGCCAGGCGCTCGGCGACCGGGTGAATACCACCTCCGGTTACCGACATAATATATCTTTTCTGATCGTTTGGATGAATGACGAGCGGGCCTCCCCAGCCGCCTCTTCCTTTTTTTACCTCTACCGGTTTATATTCAGCCATTGTTCTTCCCTCGCTTTTTTTTAAATTTTCATTTATGCGCTGGCGCTTTTTTCCGTGGAATCATCCTCTGTATTGGCTGCCTGGCGTCTTAGCATGATAGCGGTAATCCATTCGGTCACAACGCCGCGAATTAATATAACGATCAGGCCGACAATGAAGAAGCGGATGGCCAGTGGACCGGCAGACAGACCAAGCGTCGTAATGCCCGCTGAAATTCCTGTATAGACGAAAAGCTCAGCCGGGTTCGCGTGAGGAAACAATCCGGTAATTGGATGCACAAATGATACGGCGGAGTCGTAAAACGCCGGCTTCTGCCGCTCCGGAAGAAAGCGTCCGAACGTGTAGCACATCGGGTTGGTCAGGAAAAACACGGCCAGGACCGGAAACAGCGTATAGCGCAGAAAGAAATATTTGGTGCTTTTCTGGGCCAGTGAATAAATTCGTTCTTCGCCGATGAATTTAATCATGGCGTTAACAGCAAGAATTAAACATATAAGTGTCGGAATAATACCTGTTACGAGCCCGACGAACGTTTCACCGCCTGCCTGGAACATTCCGATAAAGCCTTCTGCTAGCGTTACTAAGAAATCCATTTGTTATCCCCCTTTTTGTGTTTGCGTTTCTGTTCTGCAAGAATCTGCTGGGCTGCCATGAGATGAGCCCGCTTCGGATGCTTCTTTTTACCAGGAGCGCCTTCTGTTTCCCACTGCTTTTTTAATTCATGGATGTTTTTATCCATCAGCTCAGGCGCTTCAGCGAACCTGGCGAACACCGTCACTCCTCTCATTATCTTGGCATCGATCACTGTGCCTGCTTCATTGGTAACAAGCAGAATGACCGTGCCGATGCCAAGCAGGCGTTTATCAATACCTGTGCCGAGATAGCCCGAAGGACGCCTGCCCATTGAAGCAATCATGCCGTTATAGTATTTCATCTGGCGGAATGTCAGATAAAATTGCAGCAGCCATATTACGACGAACGCGGCGATAAAATAACCCCACATCCTCACCCCTCCTTTACATTTGTAACAACTTGTAACCTTTGTAACAATATTAAAGCGTTTTCATACAGCCGTCAATCTATTTTTCAGATATTTTAAAAATTTATTTTTGCACGGGTTTCTCAGGATAATTGACAATTATTTCTTTTATTTTACATATGTTCTTAATTACACATTTGTTCATACATATATTAAAAAAATATGCCAACGGCTTCATTGGCATAAAAAAATGGCTCCTTTGAAAGGAGCCGTGCGTACGTTATTCCGTTAAAGCTTCTGCAATTTGATTATCCACGATCAGCACGTCCAGATAGCCGCCCTTCAGCGCAGCCTCGATGCCGAGCACCTTGTGGGAGCCCTGGGCTACGCCGACGACCTCAGGAATGCTTTTAATTTCCTCGAGAGTCAGGCCGATGACCCGGTTGTTGATTGGGTGGTCCACGCCCTGGCCGAGAGCGTCGAAAAACTTCGAGCTGATATCTCCGACTGCTCCGGCTTTTCGGAGCGTGACGATATCTTCCTCCTGCAGGTAACCCATCGTTTCCATTGTGGAATGCTGCAGCGGGTTGCCGAGGCCGACAAGGGCAAGCTCCACGTTCCTGCCTTCCTCGAGCACCTGGGCGATGTCCCTGGACTGCACGAGCCGCTCCTTCAGGTCGTCGGTTTCGACCATCGCCGGAGCGTATAGATATGAACAGGAGGCGTTCATTTTCTGCGCAAAATGAAACGCCAGCTGATTGGAATGCAGATGCACGTATTTGTTTCCCATTCCTCCAATCAGCGGCGTAATCTGGATGTCTCTATGCTCGACATACGGATATTCTTCAATCAGTGAACGAAGCGTCGACCCCCAGGAAATACCGATCCGCTTTACCTGCTCGGATCTCTTGGCCACATAAGAAGCGGCCGCTTTTCCGATCAGTCGTTTACCAAGATCAGGCGTGAATCCTGTCGTCGAAACGACCACCGCTTCTTTCAGTCCGTACTTTTTTTCAAGCTTCTGTTCCAGGTCAACGGTATGCACACTTTCATCTTTAATATATATTTCAACGATGCCTTCATCCCGGGCCCGCTGCAGCATTTTGGAAATGACCGGACGGGAAACGCCCTGCTTTTTGGCGATCTGCGCCTGGGTCCATCCATCAAAATGATACAGCTTCGCTACTTTTACGGTTTCTCTTTTTTCTTCCCAGTTGAGCATAATTCTTCCCTCTATTCCATAAATTCATCTGATGCCAGTATATCACTCCCTGCCAAAAAACTATATACGCTTACATCGCTTTTTATTGATGAACCGGACGTCCGAAGAGAGCAGACGCCCCTTCAAACAGCGTTTCCGACAGCGACGGATGCGCATGCACCTGGCTGCTCCATTCTTCGATGGTGCCTTCCAGATGGATATAGGCCGCGGGCTCTCCAATCATTTCGGTAACATGCGGGCCGGCCATCACCACGCCGAGAATTTCGCCGAACATTTCCCGGGAAATGATTTTAACAAATCCCCAGGACTCTCCCATTGTCATTGCTTTCGCATTGCCACGCAGCGGCACAGTTTTTACTTTGATGTCGCTGTACGCTTCCCGTGCTTCCTGCTCAGACAGGCCAACGGAGGCTATTTCCGGAAAGGTGTAAATGCACCGCGGCACGAGCGAGAGATCCATGGAAGGAGAAGCTCCCGCAGCATGCTCTGCAGCAATAATCCCCTCGGCACTTGCCGCATGAGCCAGCTGCCAGCCGCCGACAATGTCTCCTGCAGCATAAATTCCCGGCACCGATGTCTGCATCGAACCGTCCACCTCCACAAAGCGGCCGTCCATACGTAAATGGAGGTCCTCAGCAGCAGCGATGACAGGCGTACGCCCGGTGGAAATCAGCAGCAGATCTGTCGTTAGCTGTCGGCTGTTTCCGGAGGCGTCCTGCACATTGATGCCCGCCTGCTCTCCCTGCTGGCGGACGGAAGTAACCGAGGTTCCTGCAAGAATAGTCACCCCAGCCTCTTCAAGTGCACCGGCCAGCATTTTCGCAGCGTCTTCATCCTCCTGGGGGATCAGCCGTTCCGCCGCTTCCACAACCGTCACCTGTACGCCAAGCGACTGATACAAACAGGCATATTCAGTACCAATGAAGCCGCCCCCGACGATCGTCATCGACGCCGGAAGTGAACGGCGTTCATAAATCGTATCACTCGTGTAGTACTCGGCCTCATCAAGACCAGGAATAGGAGGCACCGCCGGCACGGAGCCGGAAGCAATAATGACGGCTCTGCCGGCCACTATAGTTTCCTTTCCGTCTTTACCGGTGACCGTGACCTGTTTATTTGTGTGAACCCTTCCCCGCCCGGAAAACACCTGGATCCGGCCTTTTTTCATCAGCGACTGGACGCCCTGGCGGAGCTGCCGGATCACCTGGTCCTTTCGTTCAAGCATTTCTTCGTAGCGCAGATGAAAGCCTTCAATCTGGATCCCGTATGCTGAAGCATTTCGTACACAGTTTACAGCTTCTGCGTTCTGGAGAAGCGTTTTAGACGGAATGCATCCACGATTTAAGCATGTGCCCCCGAGCTCGCGATCCTCCACGAGGGCAGTGGACTGGCCCAGGCCGGAAGCCCGGAGCGCAGCTACATATCCTGCCGGTCCGCCGCCGACAATTACCTGGTCAAACGTTTCCATCGGTCCGCCCCCTTCTAGACAAACAGCTGATACGGCTGTTCAAGCATTTGTTTAAAGTCTGTTAAAAACGCAGCCGCCGGAGCTCCGTCAATAATACGGTGATCAAAGGACAGGCTCACCGCCATCATCCGGCGTACCTTGATTTCCCCGTCTATGACTACCGGCTTGTCCTGCATGCGTCCCACACCGAGAATAGCCGCTTCCGGCTGATTGATAATCGGAGTAAAATGGTCGACTGCATACATTCCTAAATTACTAATCGTAAATGTGCTTCCCGAAAGCTCCCTGCCGGGCAGGGTTCCGTTCCGGGCCGCCGCCGCGGTCTGTTTAGTTTCAGCAACCAGTTCTGCCAGTCCTTTTGTTTCTGTATCGCGAATAACCGGGACCAGCAGCCCACGCTCTGTGGCTACAGCGACTCCCATATGCACAGATGACTGCTTTGTGATCCGATTATCTGTTATGGAGGCATTTACGTCCGGATGCTTCTGAAGCGCCCGGCTGCCTACAAACATCAACAGCTCTGTCACCGACAGCCGCTGGCCGGTCTGCTTTTCAATAACCGGAAGCAGCTGGCTCCGTAATTCCATCGCAGCCTCCATATTAATTTCAGTGTGAAGCGTCACGTGCGGCACTTCACCCGCACTCTGCTGCATGCGCTCTGCAACCACTTTCCGGACGCCCTGGAGCGGCTCGGACTCAAGCTTCTCTTCTGCGGGCAGCGAAGTGACATCGGCCCGCGTGACTTTGCCGTAGCTTCCGCTTCCTTTCACGGCAGACAGGTCTACGCTATTTGCCTGTGCTTCTTTTTTCGCAAGCGGCGTACTGCGCACATGCTGCTTGTCTGCAGCAGCGTGAACATCCGCAGCGTGAATACGCCCTTTCGCTCCGCTTCCCTGTACCAGGGCAAGCTCTACGCCGCTATCCCGTGAAAGCTTCCGTGCCGCCGGTGTGGCACGCACGCCTCCCTCTTTTTCAGTTTCCGCTGTCTGCTCCGTCGCTGTTTGGGCCGGCGTTTCCGGAAGGCTTTCCGGCTCTGATTTACCCTCAGTCCCCGGCCTTTCCTCCGGCACCTGCTCACCCTCTTCGCCAATATAGCCGACGATGCCGTTTACCGGTACCTCTTCGTCTTCATCGTAGTACCGTTTCAGCAGGACACCTTCTTCATACGCTTCTACTTCAATATTTATTTTATCGGTCATTACCTCAAGCAGCGGCTCTCCGACCTCCACCGGGTCCCCCTCCTGCTTAAACCACTGCAGAAGGGTGCCGGTTTCCATCGTGCTGCTTAATTTGGGCATAAATACTTCCTTCGCCATGAATGCTGCCCTCCTTTACCGGCGGTGGACGCTGTCGCGCGCCGCCTGCATAATGTCATCCACCTGCGGAACCATTGCTTTTTCGAGCGCCGGATTGTACGGCACAGGAATCGGCAGTGCCCCGAGCCGGCGAATAGGGGCATCCAGATAATCAAAGGCTTCGCTTTCTGCGATCATACTGGCAATTTCACCGCCGTATCCACCTCTTTTGACGGCTTCATGCACGACGATCACCCTTCCAGTTTTTTTGACGGAATCCACGATCGTCTGCTCATCGAGCGGTACGAGTGTCCGCGGATCAATCACTTCCACGTCAATGCCTTCCTCTGCCAGCTTCTCTGCTGCCTCGAGTGCTTTATGCACCATCACAGCGGTCGCAACGATCGTCACATCTGTCCCTTCACGCTTTACGTCCGCCTCGCCAAGAGGAATGGTATACGCTTCCTCTGGTACGTGCTCCTCCGTTTTGTACAATAATTTGTGTTCGTAAAAGATCACGGGGTTCGGGTCGGCAATAGCAGCCTTTAGCAGCCCTTTGGCGTCTGACGCTGTCGACGGCTGCACCACCTTTAAGCCGGGAACGTGGGCCACCCAGGCTTCCAGACTCTGCGAATGCTGAGCCGCAGCTCCGGTTCCGGAGCCTGAAGGCGTCCGCAGCAACATCGGCACATTACCCTTGCCGCCGTACATATACCGAAGCTTTGCTGCCTGGTTAGCCAGCTGGTCCATCGCAATCGTGATAAAATCCGAAAACTGCAGCTCGACAACCGGCTTCATACCTGTAAGCGCAGAGCCAATGGCAGCACCTGTGATCGCTGCTTCAGAAATCGGAGTGTTACGTACCCGTTCCGGACCGAACTCTTCAATCATTCCACGGGTAACGCCAAAGGCACCACCGTAAACCCCGATATCCTCCCCGAGAATGAAAACGTCCTGGTCCTCCCGCATTTCCTGCGACAGCGCTTCGCGGACGGCTTCAGCAAAGGTAATGCTCCGTGTCGTTTCCTTATTATTTGAAGAATTTACTGCGCTCGACTGCATCGTCAGGCACTCCTTTCTGTATTAAGCGTATACATCCTCAAGCAGTGTATCCGCAGATGGTTCGGGACTCTGTTCCGCAAATTCCACTGATCGTTCAATACGGGCTTTGGTTTCTTTTTTCACCGTCTCTGCTTCTTCTTCGGTAATGATGCCGCGCTCAATCAAGGCCTCCTGAAAAAAACGAATCGGGTCTTTGTCCTTCCATTCTTTTTCTTCTTCTCTTGTCCGGTATTTTTTAGCGTCGCTTTTGGAGTGGCCCTTCCACCGGTAGGTCTTCGCTTCGATAAGCACCGGCCCGCTTCCGTTCCTTGTATACTCTACGGCTTCTTTCATAACGGTCATTACCTCCGGAAGGTTATTGCCGTCAACGACATGTCCCGGAATGCCATAGCCTGAAGCGCGGTCGGCAATATTTTCGATTTTCACCATATCCTTTACCGGGCCGGACATGCCGTACTGATTGTTTTCGCAGACAAAGATGACCGGAAGATCCCAGATGGCGGCCAGGTTCACTGCTTCGTGAAAGCTGCCTTCATTTGCCGCCCCGTCCCCGAAGAAACAAACGGTAATATACCCTTCCTGGCGCATCTTTGACGTGAGTGCCGCTCCTACGGCTAAAGGAATGCCGCCTCCGACGATGCCATTTGCGCCCAGGTTGCCTTTTTCGACATCCGCTATATGCATGGACCCGCCTTTACCCTTACAGTAGCCGGTCTCCCGTCCAAACAGCTCAGCCATCATCCGGTCCGGGTCTGCCCCCTTGGCAATGCAGTGCCCGTGCCCACGATGAGTGCTCGTAATTTTGTCTTTATCTTCAAGCATCGCACATACACCGACGGCCGAAGCCTCCTGTCCCACGCATAGGTGGGTCGTACCGTGAATCATTCCTTTAGCAAAAAATTCATCTACTTTTTCATCAAACCAGCGGATGCTCCACATCTGCTCGAGCCACCCGATTAGCTTTTCCTTCGGCTCTTCCCAAACCCAGTCTGCCTGCGTCACAATAACGCCTCCTTTACATTTGTTCTATATTATAACCTTTGTAAACATAATAGCTTTATTTCATTCGTTCGTCAACTAAACATTTGTAAATTTTCATTGATTTCAAAATATTGTTTCCGCTTTCATATCCAGGACCGTTTGTTGCAATTGTAGACTGGAGAGACATTTGTTTACTGCAAATAAAAAAAGAGACGCTGCTACGCCTCTTTTCCCTGCCGTTCTTTAATTTCTGCCTGGTGGCTGACAACGAGCTCCACCACCTGCCTCACATGTTCATCATCAAGGGAATAGTACACCGTTCTTCCTTCCTTCCGGAACTTCGTCAGCCCCAGCTTATGCATGTACCGGAGATGATGGGACGCCGTGGCAATGGAGGAGTCAATGATTTCGGCAATACTATGTACACTCAATTCCGGCGTCAGGGCCAGCGCTTGGGCGATCTGCATCCGCTTGCCGTCAGCGAGCCCCTTCAGCATGTCTGTCATAATATCAAGCGACCGCTCCTGAATCTGCTGCTGGATCCAATCTACATTTGCCTGCGCTTCTTTGTCTTCGTTTGGCATTTCTGTTCACCTGCCTGATCGTAATCATTCTTATTTCAATTGTACGCTTTCTTCATCTGCTTTCAACCGATCTGCTTTATTTTCTCATATACCGGCTTGGCGTTTCCTATATTTTGAAAGCTTTGTTCTTTTCTATAATACAACGCGTTCATCAGGATTTATCCATACATAGTGCCCCGGCAGCATTCCCATTCTTTAGATATGCTGAGTCTACCATGGAATAAATAAGAACCGCGCGCGGCTTCGCAGGAGAGCCCATTGACTGATACAATCCCTGCTTCATTTGAAGAAGCATATGAAAAATATACTCCGCTCGTCAAACGAATGATTACACGCCTCCGCATTTATCAGCAGCAGGAGGAATATATGCAGGCCGGATACGTAGGATTATGGAAGGCCTATTCTACCTTTTCTCCGGAAAAGGGAGCTTTTCCGGGATACGCTTTTATGCTTGTGCGCGGAGAAATGCTGATGATGCTCCGCAAAGAGGTCCAGTTTTCCGAGCGGCATCAGCTGTTTGATGACCACCAGCCCTTCGAGCAGTCGTCGGAAATGGAGGACCGCTTTGAGCTTGAAGCTTACTTCCCCCTTCTTTCAGAGCGGGAACGAACCTGGCTCACTGACTTTTCCGTACATTCTCTTCCTATACGCGACATTGCTGCCAAACATGGAGTAGCTGCTTCTACAGTCAAATCATGGCGGAAATCCGCATTGCGCAAGCTGCGGGCACATGCTGAAGAAGAGCAGCCGGATTAATACGTCTTATTCTCCACCGGCTCAAGTTTTTTCGCTGTCCAGCTTTCTCCACCACCGGCTCGGGGTTACATTTCATCCTTTCAAAAATAAAAGAGCTATTTTTTCCAAGGCTGAATTGTACCTGTCGCCGGTGTGCAGGTGGAGAAAGCTTTTCTAATCAGAAGGCGGACAGCGCTTGTCGCCGGCTTGCAAGTGGATAGAACTTTTCTTTGTATGATACAATTTAAATGCTGTTACCAGTAGAGATATAAATGGAACGATAAATACATAGGAGTGATGTTATTGTGGCTGAGTCATTGACCATTGAACGTACAAAATCTCCGAAAACGAAGCCTGATTTCTCTCAGCTCGCTTTCGGGAAAAACTTTACCGATCATATGTTTGTCGTGGATTATGTAGAGGGAGAGGGCTGGATCGACCCAAGGATTGTGCCCTACCAGCCACTTACCATGGATCCTTCCAGCCTTGTATTTCATTACGGCCAGGCTGTATTTGAAGGAATGAAGGCCTATTATTCCGGCGGCAATATTATGCTTTTCCGTCCGGAAAAAAACTTCGAACGGCTGAACCAGTCCAACCGCCGGATGAGTATTCCGGAAATCGACGAGCAGTTATTGATAGATTCTTTAAAGGAGCTCGTATCACTTGAGCGTGACTGGATCCCCCGCGGAGAAGGGCAGTCATTGTATATCCGCCCATTTGTAATTGCGACGGAAGCAAGTCTCAGCGTAAAACCGTCCTCCTCCTACAAGCTCCTGATTATTTTAACCCCTGTCGGCTCTTACTATGGCAGCGGCGGCGATGCCATGAAGCCGGTCAGCATCTATGTGGAAAACGAATTCGTCCGCAGCGTCCGCGGCGGCGTCGGCTTTACCAAAACGGCCGGCAACTATGCGGCCAGCCTGAAGGCCCAGGAGCAGGCCGGAAGCGCTGGGTACGACCAGGTGCTGTGGCTCGATGGCGTAGAGCAGCGTTACATTGAAGAGGTCGGCAGCATGAATATTTTCTTTAAAATCAGCGGGAAGGTTGTAACTCCTGCGCTAAATGGAAGTATCCTTGAAGGAATAACCCGTGACTCCGTCATTGAACTCCTCCATTACTGGGATATTCCTGTGGAAGAACGCCGCATCGATATGGAAGAAATACGTACTGCGTATGAAGCAGGCACCCTGGAGGAAATTTTCGGCACCGGGACGGCAGCTGTCATTTCTCCTGTAGGCAAGCTGCGGTGGGACGCCCAAACCTACAAAATCAATGATGAAGAGACCGGTCCTCTCGCCAAACAGCTGTATGATACGATCACCGGCATTCAGACTGGGGACAAGGAAGACGTGCTGCACTGGACCCGCACAGTATAAAATTAATCAACCACGGCTCTCCATTACGGAGGGCCGTTTTTGTTCTGAATGAAATTCTTCCGTTTTTCTCATTGTATGCTAGAATGTACCTACACGTCATTTCCAAGTGATACCGCACGGAAAGAGGAGGAGGGAACAGTTGAAACAATTAGCGCTTTCTTTACGCGATGGCCGTATGCTTAGTATTTCCATGTTCGGTGATCCAGACGGAACACCTGTCCTTTATGTACACGGTGTCGGAAGCTCCCGGCTTGAAGCCGCCATTGGAGAAGAGGCCGCTGCTTCCAACTCCCTTCGCATTATTTCTGTGGACCGTCCGGGCTATGGCCTGTCCACTCCCGATCCCCACGGCACCTTTCTGCAGTTTTCCAAGGACATCGATGAAGTCATGAATCATTTTGAGATTCAGCGCTGTTCCTTAATCGGTGTCGGCTGCGGGGGCCCATACGCAGCGACCAGCACCAGTCTTCTGAAGGGACGCATCAGCGAGCTCCATTTGGTTGGTTCGCTTGGTCCCACAGAGGACCCTGAATTGTTTCGTTTACTTGATACTTCGTTAAAAGCACCGCTGCAGACGATTCAGGAAGCACCGGATCTCCTCCGCACCCGATGGGAACAGACGAATATGGAGGATAAGATCTTCCAGACGGAGTCCGAACAGCTTTCCAGAGAAGAACGCCAGTACGTGACTCCGTTTATTCTGGATAAATGGAGGTTTGCAGTTCAGGAATCCTCCCATTCTGCTGAAGGTTACCTCCGCGACCTTCAGACACTGATGACGCCCTGGGCCTATCATTTGGAGAACATCGACACGCCGGCTTATATCTGGGCGGGAGAAGAGGACGAGATTATCCCCCTCCGGCACGCGGTCTATCTTGCCAACCATATCGAGAGCTCTAAGCTTGAAACATTCCCCGGCATGGGCCATATTGCGACAGAGGTCCTCGGCATCAATACAGCTCTTCAGCAGATCAGTAAAAACCGCGCCCTGTTATAAAAACGAAGCCGCTCCCAATTAAAGGACGGCTTCGTTTATAGTTTAGCGGATCGCTTTTAAAATAAAGCTTAGAATGACGACGAAAATAATTGCACCGATTAATGCCGGGAAAATCGCAATACTGCCGATAACCGGCCCCCAGGAACCAAAGATGGCCCCGCCGATCCATGCACCAATAATACCTGCAATAATGTTACCCAAAACGCCGCCCGGGATGTCCTTGCCCAGTATTAAACCGGCAAGCCAGCCAATCAGACCGCCGACGATAAGAAATAGTATAAATCCCATTACATTGACTCTCCTTTCGTGATCTCGTTCAACCCTCTTTTTTCCCGTAATTTTTGGCTGTTAAGCATAAAAAAACACAGATTGCAGAAACAAAACTGTGTTTAAACGGAATCAATATAATCTTTAATCGTTTTCAGCATCTGGTCATTTCCGGTCTGAAACGGTGTTGGCTGAAATAACACCAGTTCCTCCATAGCCTGCTTAAGCGTTTTTTCTCCTGTCATCGAGATAACATGGCCTTTGCTTGTAAACGATTCGGTTAATTGAAGCTGATGGTCGTCGTTATGCTCCCCGTGCTTTTTCAGCCTTGGTACGACAATGGTTTTTTTATGGTATTTCAGAGCTGTGGTCACCGATCCGGTGCCAGCATGACTGATAACAAGCTCTGCCTCCTGAAACAGTTTTTCCATCTCTTCGGAAGGAATAAAACGGCGAATCGTCATATGTTCACTTTCGAATTTTGTGTTGCCATTCTGAACAATAACATTGTCCTGAATATACCCTTCCTTTATCAATGCTTCCACTTTATGCAGAAGCCGTGGAAAAGGAAGCTCATGGGTGCCAAGCACTACTAATATCAATAGATACTCCCTCCATTGACTGCTTTCGGGTAGAATTTTTTCATCGATTCCCATTGAACGATAAACAAATCTGCAATAGGATACACTAACCGCCCCGCGAGATTCGGCGAATGTGATTTGGCAAAGCTTTCAATATAAATGACTTTTTTACGGAACAGCTTCGCAATGTAACACATCGGCACCGCTGTGTGTACGCCTGTTGTAACTACTACATCCGGACGCAGCTTTAAGAATAAAAACAGCGATTTAATAATATTGTAGGAGAACTTAAACAAATAACGGAATGGATAGTTTCTGGCTCCGTATACTAAAAAGGACATCGGGTACTTTTCTTTCATATCTACCGTTATATCTGTTTTTTCTGTAATAATATGATAATTGTATTCTGAAAACAACGGTTCAAGCTGCAGTAATTGAGTTAGATGACCGCCGACCGACGAAATGAACACTACTTTTTTCATTTTATAGAATCCTTTTTATTCATATTTGCTTCTGCTGCGAAACGATAGGTTCTTTTGCTTTGGCTCAGAATATTTTACGGTCAAGGCCATCGCCACTGCCAGATAAATGGCCGCTGCCGGGTAATACAGAATATGACCTGCAATAACAGAAGCACTTAAGCCAAGTCCCATGCTGATCAGCCCAAAGAAAAAATAAATGTGCAGGGAAGCCATTTTATATTTAATCAAGTTTCGGATAATCAAATATACTGTGACAAATATCGGGAACGTTAAAATCAGTAGACCGATAAATCCATAATCGAAAAACCAGTCAAACAAATCCATTTCAATAGGGGCTGCTTCTTCTTCATTAGGGTAATTCTGATACACGCCCATCCCAACGACTTTTTGAATAACCGGAGCTTCATTTAATTGATGGAAGGCCTCCGCCAGATGCTCTTCCCGACCGCTGAGAACGGCAGAATGGTAAGGGATGCTGTTAATGGTGTTTAAAATTTCTTCGTTTGGCTGCTCTTCTTTTAGTTCTTTCGTATCTTCATTTGTATTCTCTTCACTATCTGTATCATTTGAATGCTCCTCCGCTGACTGCTCTTCGGCAGAAGCATTTTTCTCTTTCTTTTCCTCTTCAGCAGGCTCCGGTTCTTCATTCATGCTTTCGGTAACGGCAAGGCCAAGGTTATTGCCTATCGGCATAGCCGGAGTGGCTAAAGCAGTTAAAATGAAAACGGCTGCCAAAAGCACGAAATTAAGATATTTTCGTTGAAATAGCATTATTATTGAGTATACGACTCCAAGTACAAGGCCTGCAATAAGGCCGACAAAAGCCACCTTTGTACCAAGCGTCATCATCGCCCATATGATTAAAAGGGTTCCTGCCAGTAAAGCCAGCTTCTGCCAGAGTTTTTTCGCTTTTAACAACACTAGTATCACAAATGGAAAGCTCATCGCAGTAATAGCACTTATCTCATTACCGGAGAAAAACCATCCTGTGTGTCCCTCTTTTGCTAAAAAGCCATATGCTCTTCGACCAGTATCAGTAATATCAGCCAAGAACACCACAACTGCTATCAAGAGCATATTTATTCCTAAAATGTACGGAATGGTTTTTTTATGTAAACCTTCATCTATTTGTTGGTAAATGAACGCTAAATAGGTAAAAACGATGATGGGGAAATAAATAGATTTCACAATATTTGTAACTTCGAGTGAAAGAATATATGGATCTTTCACAAAATAATTGACGCCGAAATTAATCGCAAAATACACAAACAATACAGGAATATAAATGAACAAAAGCTTTCTTATCCATCCTGCAGCAAAAAAGTATAAATAGACCAGTCCTGCACCAATAAATAAGGCCCGGAACTGGGAAGCGAACGGTGTATCGAAAAATATTAATAAATCCAAAACCGGCTGGACCAGTAAATAAGATAAAAGAACAATTCTGGCAACATTCTCAAACCTAAGGCTTGTGGCTCTTTCCATCAAGTCGCATCCTCCTAAAAAGGATAGATAATATTAGTGCAGCTGCACGTACTCTCACGACGAGAATACTATCACATATTATATCATTTCACTAGAGGGAAAAGTATCTAAACTGCCCCAATCATTACTCATTTGGTCTTCAGCTGATACAAAACTTTACTTTTTTATTTCAAAAATCAGGTAGGGAAAGCTTTACATAGGAATTCGCCGCTTAGTTCCCCTTAAAGTTTTCGTTCATGTACTGCTTCCACTTTTCATTCAGTTTTTTAGTTTTTCTTTTTTGCACTACCTGTTTAAATAGCTGCACAGGGGGGGTATGAACAAAAGCATTTCTCCACGCCTGTATTTTTTGGGCTGAAGTTAATTTTTGTTTTTCTTCGTTAAAATACTGGAAAAAGGTTTTATATTTTCTGTTTCTTGTGTAAATTTTACTCACTTCCACGATATGCGTCTGTTCAATTTTTTTTGCTTCATGCACCGGACGGTGAGGTAAAAAATTCTCCTTTTTATATTCAAACAGCTGTTCAAGGCCTTTCACCTTTGGCTCAAAGCTATCAGATATCCGGTTCATGGAATGAACCCGGTACAGTATTAATACTTCCTCTACAGCGTAGACTTTATGACCGTTTGCGAGTATGCGTAAATACAAATCCGTTTCCTGCGCACTCACCACTTCCGGCCGAAACCCGTTCACTTCCGTGAGGCATTCTCTTTTTATAAGTGGAAAGGAGGCTCCTCCTATAAAGTTTTCCGTCAGCATTTTAGCGAACGCTTCTTCGTTACTGTATAAGTAGTTGCTTCCCCTATTCATGTAACGTTCAATCTGCAGGTCCTGATACACAACCAGACTGCTGCAGGTTACAATGCCAACAGTACTGTCGCGTTTAAATGCTTCATGCTGCTTTTCAAGCTTCGTATCTGCCCACACGTCATCATCATCCAAAAAAGCAATATAGACACCGTTGCTTGCTTCAAGTCCTTTGTTCCTGGCAATATTTCCTCCCTGCGGAGTACTATGCGTAATTACCTTCAGCCTCGGATCATCAATATTCTTTAAATAGGCAGCAGTATCGTCTTCAGAGGCTTCGTCTATTACTATAATCTCAATGTTTGTATATGTCTGAGTTCTCGCACTTTCGACTGCCTGCTGCAAAAGTGTCCGCCTGTTTCTTGTTGGAATAATCACACTGATCAATTCTGGGAAACTCATTGTACCCTTCCTACTTTCTAAAGAGGTTTATTGATTACCACGAAAGATTCGGATAAACTGGTCTTTAATATTATCAATTACATATTTTTCAGACGTTTTATCTGCCTCTTCCTGCATCCATCTGTACTCATCGTCATCAGCATATATTACTTTTCCAAGGTAATAAGCAAACTGTTTTTTGTCGCCCGGAGTTGCTAAATAACCATTTTCCCCGTGGCGGATATAGCCCTTCAGGCCTCCAATGCTGCTCCCCACCACCGGCCGCTTTGACGCCAGTGCTTCGAGCCCCACTAGTCCCAGGCTTTCTCCTTTTCTTTCAGTCGGAAAGCAGAATACTTTAAAGCAATTCATCAGCTCAGCGACTTCTTCCTGCCTTAAAGCCCCATAATGAATAATCGCCTCTCCAATTCCAAGCTCGTTTACTTTTTCCCAAAACTGTTCTACTTCCCCGCCCCCACCTACAACAATCCCTTTAACAGACAGATTGTCTCTACGGAGCAGAGCTATTGACTCCAAAAAAGTATCCCAGCCCTTACCGTAGTCGACGCGGCTTATAAATCCAATATATGTATATTTTTCCTCTAAATGGTATTTATGCTTTAGCTCCGAAATATTATCTCTTTCATAAAAAATTTCTGGGTCTATACCACCAGACGGAAAAACGTACAGCTTTTCCTTGGGAATTTTATGTTTTTGTATCACTAAATCGCGGAAGTATTCAGATGGGCAGATGATTTTATCTGCCCGCTTCAACGAAAGCACTGTTATTTTATTCATGATTTTCTGCTTCATGTTTTCCGGTACCACGTCGCTTCCATGAATGTTCACGTAAACATTCAGCTTTTTTATATATCCCGCAATCAGTACAGATATAGAAGACAAAGACGGGTAATGCACATAAACAGCATCATACTTATTTGCCAGCGCCTTCACCAGTGTTTTGGCATAAAATAATACATAATTCAAGTATCTTGGGACAGGATTTTGATGTTTTGTTAATACTGCGTTCTCCACTTTTATTCCATTCTCTTCGAGCATCTTTTCGGAATTTTTTACAAATGTTCCATAAGAAGGGTATCTATCACTTGGATACATATTAGACACAAGCAATACTTTCATGGTTAGGCCACCTTCACTGTAGTTTACACATCTAAATAAAATAGACCCGATCCAAAAGCTTAAAGATAGCTGACGGCGGGTCTATTTATACATGGATTTTAGCTCTCAGTTTATTCTTTCATGGAACCGGACAACCGTTTGATAAAGTTTAAAAACGGCCGGTACTGCTGGCTCACGAGCCCGACACTTTCCACCAGAATTTCGATCAAAATCAGCACAACCAGGAGTAGAATGAGCGATACCCACAGTGTAGAGAGTGTGAACGCTACAGCAGAAATACTGCATATAGCACTTATGCAGTAAATAATGAGCACCGTCTCCCGATGAGAATACCCAAGCCGCAGAAGGCAGTGATGCAGGTGGGATTTGTCGGGGGCGGATAAAGACTGCTTATGCACAATTCTCCGGATGATCGCAAAAAACGTATCTGATATCGGCACAGCCAGTATGAGCGCCGGCACAATCAAGGAAAAAACAGTTACATTTTTGAAGCCCATCAGTGCAATGACTGCGATCATGAACCCTAAAAATAGCGCACCGGCGTCTCCCATGAAAATTTTAGCCGGATGAAAATTATACACTAAGAATCCAAGCGTCCCCCCGAGAAGGGCGATACTTAAGGCTACAATAAAGATATCATTCTGCAGAATGGCAAGCACCGAAATAGTTGTTAACACGATAGCAGAAACTCCGGCAGACAAACCATCAAGACCGTCAATTAAGTTTATCGCATTGGTCACTCCAACGATCCAGAGCAGCGTGATTGGGATACTGAAAATACCCAGTTCAAGCTCTCCTCCAAACGGCAGGTTAATAAAGGTCACCTGCACGCCTCCAATAATGACGATTACAGCTGCCACAATCTGGGCCAAAAACTTTACTTTAGCCGTTAATTCATAAATATCATCCAAAACGCCAGTCGCTATCACAATAGTTCCTGCGATAAGGATATAATAATATGTTTCGTTTTCCGGGCGTAAAATCAGCACCCCTGCTAAAAAAGCAATATAAATAGCAAGGCCACCCATTCTGGCCATCTGTCCAGTATGAACCTTCCGGGCATTTGGCTGGTCGGTAGCACCAATTTTAAACGCCAGCTTTTTCACTAGAGGCGTTATTAGCAAGGCCACTACAAAACTAGTTATTAACGCAATAGCAGTAACCATTGTGGTCCCCCTGTTGAAGAACGTTTTATATGAACTTTTCGGGCACGTTCAAATACGGATAATGACACCTTTTGTCCATAATTATACATTCCTATATTCATTATACTCTAAAAAGCCCTATATGTTTAGACGCTTCTTTATATAAAAGGTTTCTCTGCCTTAAGAATCGATAATACAGTATGTGGACTTTAAAAATCAGGCAGTTCCACGTCATTTTATCATTTCTTTTTTAGAAAAAACACAAAAACTCAAAAACGCTTAAAAACTAATAAATAGTACCTTCTTTGTACAATTTCTGCCTGTGCCTTTACTAGTTAAATACCAGGATAAATCTGCTTTTTTGGGTTAACATCCATTTTCTCTATCACGAGCTCAGGTAGGTTTGGCTCATTTCATAGATAAATGCCTCAAGGAATGCATATTATTCCGCCTTCCATGATAAAATATATACTACTTACATATTGTATTGACCTAAAAACATTTTGCAAATTACCGCTTTTCAGAAAGAATTTACAGGCTTGGAGTGAATATAATGAATGATTTGAGGACACCTGAGAAAAGATTCCGGCCTGAGATTGAAGGGGTGCGGGCTGTAGCTGCGTTTTTAGTAGCTGTGTATCATATCTGGCTAGGTTCTGTTTCAGGCGGAGTGGATGTATTCTTCGTCGTTTCTGGTTATTTAATTACCACATCGCTGCTATCGAGATTTGAACGGGAAGGAACTATTAACCTGCCTGAATACCTGCTTGGCCTCGGCCGACGGCTGCTGCCTCTTGCAGTAATCGTTATTTTGTTTACGATGGCAGGTTCCATTGTCTTTCTTCCGCAGTCGCAGTGGGAACAGATTGTTTCAGAAATGTTTGCTTCGGCGCTGTATTTTCAAAATTGGGAGCTCGCCACCAGTGCGGTCGATTATTTGGCGCAAAACAACGAAGCAAGTCCATTTCAGCATTTTTGGGCTCTTTCCATTCAGGGCCAGTTTTATGTTTTCTGGCCTCTCCTTATACTATTAACCTATTTTCTTGCAAAAAAAACATTTAAAACCCCTGTACGTAAAACGCTTTGCAGTGTCCTAGCTGTTATTTTCATTCTGTCACTCAGCTATTCCATCTACATTACTTCCGTCAATCAGCCATGGGCTTACTTTGACACATTTGCCCGGGTATGGGAATTCAGTCTTGGCGGCATTGTCGCTTTGCTTCTCCCGTACCTGACAATGAGGAAATCAATTGGTTTTGTTCTTGGCTGGCTGGGACTGGCAATTGTCGCTTTAACAGGGCTTGTTCTTCCTGTGTCCACCATTTTTCCTGGATTTGCTGCTTTACTTCCAACCACCGGGGCCCTGCTGATTATCACCGCAGCTGAAAACAGCAGCCGTTTTGGTGTGGATAAGCTGCTGGGCTCCAGGCCGTTTCTGTATTTCGGCAGCATTTCCTACGGGTTTTATTTATGGCACTGGCCGATGCTTATCTTCTATTTTGCCTATTTCGACAATACGACAGTATCGATCAAGGGCGGCATCGCGATTATAGCTCTTGCATTCATCGCTTCGGCGCTCTCTGTTAAATTAATTGAGGCACCTATACGAAAAATTAATCTCAAACAATCGAAAACAAAAGTAGTAACAGCCCTTGTTGTGTTTCTGCTTCCTGCCCTTGCAGCTGCCGGCGTGTGGGATAATTACGTCGAAAAAAGCCAGTCCAGTATCAGCGAGGATTATACAGTAACTGACTACCCCGGGGCCCGCGCAATATCAGAGGATATTGAACCGAACCCCGACATCGATCCCCTCGATAACGTGGCACAGGCTGAAAGCGAGATGCCGGAATTTTATTCTGAGAGTGAGTGCTATTCCGATCTTGAAGAGACGGAAATCAGCATGTGCTCATACGGGGACACGACCGATCCCGAATATACCATTGCTTTAGTAGGCGGCTCTCATTCCGGCCACTGGTTTCCCGCCCTTGAAAAAATGTCTGAGGAGCTAAGCCTGCAGATCGATGTGTTTAATAAAGACGGCTGCCGCTTTTCTGCCGATGATTTTGACGGAACTCTGTCTGATTCGTGCATGCAGTGGAATGAAGATTCCATTGAGCCGCTGAAGAAAAACGATCCTGATTTACTTTTCACTACCGCCAATGTAAATGCCGGAGGTACTATACCCGAAGGATACCTTGAAATTTGGAAAGAATTCGAAGGCGATACGGAAATATTCGCGATACGGGACAATCCAAGAATGCATGAGGACATCCCTTCCTGCCTGGAGGAAAGCGATGATCCGGCCGATTGTGCCGTACCAAGAGATGAAGTGTTGTCTGAAAACCCTCCGTGGGAAAACACAGAAGAGGAAAAAATTCCGGACAATGTAACCTTTGCTGATATGTCTCCTTACTTTTGTGATGACGACACGTGTGATCCTGTTATTGGCAACGTCATTACTTTCCGGGACAACCACCATATTTCCACTCTCTATTCCCGCACGATGGGACCGGCGCTTAAAGAACACATTGAAGACGCGTTAGAAGAAAATGACGAATAACAGCATACAACAAAAAAGGACTGCAGCCCGCTCTGGCCGCAGTCCTTTTTACTATTGAATCGCAAACATCAGATCCGCTTCTGCAACGACCTTGCCATCTACGGAAGCTGTTCCTTTTCCTTTCACAATGGAGCGTCGCTGTTTGGTGACTTCCATTTCGAGACGCAGCTGGTCTCCCGGCTTCACCTGGCCTTTAAAGCGGCATTCATCGATGCCTGCAAACAGGGCAAGCTTTCCCTTCATATCCTCCTGCTGCATCAGTGCGACGCCGCCGGCCTGGGCGATCGCTTCAATGATAAGCACTCCCGGCATCACCGGATAGTCGGGGAAGTGTCCATTGAAAAATTCTTCATTGGCGCTGACATTTTTAATGCCTACCGCCCGCTCCCCGGGTTCTACCTCGATAATTTTATCGACAAGAAGAAATGGGTAACGGTGGGGAATAATCTCTTTGATTTGTTCTATTGAAAGCATTATTTTTTCCTCACTTTTTATGCTAATTTCCTCGAATTAACCGATAAATCTCCAGCCAGGTTGCCGGGTTTAAAGCCTGAAAAGGATTGCCTCCCCCGACCGCATAGCCAATCATCAGGCCGATAACCGAACAGATAAAAGCCAGAATTAAAATAATAATCAGCCAGTGCCACCAGAGCAGGTGCTGAAGACGCGCACGCACCTTCTGTGCTCCTCTTTTCAGCTGTTCTTTCCTATTCGGTTTGGAACTCCTTGTATGGTTGTCCTGATTGCTCATATGTACTATCTATGCTCCCTTAACCGCAAAGACTTATCGAATACTGTTAATTAATCCAAGCATCTGGTCTCCCTGCGTCAGTGCACGGGAATTAAACGAGTATTGTCTTTGGGCATTCATCATATTTACTAATTCATTCGATAAATCCACATTAGACTGCTCGACCATTCCCTGCTTTACGCTGGACGGGTCAGCTTCTATAACCATATCATTTTCCGCTGCCCCGAGTCCATCTAAATCCTCAAAACGGTACCGATTGCCTCCGACCGACGTCAGCGCCTGCGGACGCTCCACCTGAACCACGCCAAATGAACCAAGGTTCACGTTATCCCCGGCCGCCGTTACAGCTGTCAGCTCCCCATTTTCCTGCATCGAAAATTCCGAAGCCCCTGCGGGAATATCAAATCTCCCTCCGGCTTCGTTTAATACAAAGCCCCCATTTTGATCAACGAGCGTATAGCTGCCGGGAGCCTCCGGGTTTTCTGACAGATACAGCTGCCCGTCCTTTGTATATTCAACCGCTCCGTCTTCCGCCTCTATCTGAAAAAAAGCGTCCGGGTCTTCAAGCGCAAAATCCAGCTCACGCTCACTCTCCTTCAGTGAGCCCTGCTCCATCCGAAGTGCTGTCTGGCCGATGGCTGCACCGCCGCCGGTCCGTATACCCGGCGGAGTAAGCCGTCCAGTACCGTTTTCCGGCATCGGCATATTATCCTCCTGCTGATACATCATTTCACTGAACGTCGCCTGTCTTGATTTAAATCCGGCCGTTTCCGCATTGGAGAGGTTGTTGCTGATGGTGTCCATCTGCTGCTGGACTGAGCCCATGGACTGAAATGGTATACGTAATCCCGAGTACATGCTGTGTTCCTCCTGAATTCAATTTTTTATATGGTCTAACCGAGGCGTCCCACTTCATTCACAGCCTTTTCCATGCTGCGGTCATACGTCTGCATCACCTTCTGGTTGGATTCAAACATCCGGTATGCTTCCATCAGCTCCGTCATCGCCTGGGTGGAATCGGTATTGGACTGTTCGAGAAATCCCTGCTTCATCTGATAGCGGACGTTTTCGTTGTCCGCTGCCGCACCAAGCTCCTCCTCCGCTTCAAAAAGACCCGCTTCGGTTTTGACTAAATCGTTGGTATCAGGGGCATACGCCACCCCAAGCTGTCCGGCTTCCCCGCCATTTTCAAGCCGTACTGTGCCGTCTTCGGAAATTTGAAAATTTTCGTTTCCGGTTTCTACCGGAGTTCCTTGGTTATTTAATATGTACTGGCCGTCCGCTGTTGTTAAAAATCCTTCTGCATCCACTGTCCAGTTGCCGTTCCTGGTATAGGCCGTCCCATCTTCCCCCTGGACCGTAAACAGCACTGCCCCGTTTTCATCCGGCACCTCTGCTTCAAGCAGAGCGACATCGGCTGGGGCCTTCGTTTCCTGCAGCTCTCCCGGAGTAAATGAAGGGGCCTGGTCCTGCATGTAGACGCCTGTTCCAAGTGAACCGATCGTGTGCGGGCCTCTCCCGGCATTCTCCGCATGCAGAAGCTGCTCGGGAAATGTCCGGATCGCACTTTGATCAGATTTGTAGCCCGGCGTGTTGGCGTTGGCAATATTATTGTTCAGCACATCCGTTTTTCTCTGCTGGGTTGTCATCCCCGAAGCAGCGTTATAAAAACCCCTCAGCATAATTGTATTCCCCGTTTCCGTAAATGCAGGCCGGACGCAAGCCGGCGGGCGCACTTTTCTCTTCAAATTGTCCATATTTATAATTAGTTCTATTTTACCACATAAGCCTGTATCGAGGAATATAAGTCAGCATTTAGTGATGTATATCCTATTTTGTCAGATACTATATACCCACTATTGCCATATAAAAAAGACCACCACTGAATAGTGATGGCCTGCGTCATTGAAAAACTAGGAGCGCTCAGCTGTTTTTAGGGACGTATCTGCTTCCTCGTCTGCATTCACGCGCTTTACATTCGCGCCGAGACCCTGCAGCTTTTTATGAAAGTCAACATATCCGCGGTCCAGGTGACGGAGCTCTGTTACCGTTGTTTCTCCCTCCGCTACGAGACCGGCAACGATTAAAGCTGCTCCGGCGCGGAGATCGGTAGCTGATACTTCAGCACCCTGCAGTTTTTTCGGACCACTGATGATCGCTGTGCGTCCTTCGATCTTGATGCTTGCGTTCATGCGCTGGAATTCCTCGACGTGCATAAAGCGGTTTTCGAAAACCGTTTCTGTAATAAGGCCGGTGCCCTTCGCCTGGGTTAAAAGCGCCATAAACTGCGCCTGCATGTCTGTTGGAAAGCCGGGATGCGGCATGGTTTTAATATCCACCGGCTTTAAAATGTCCGGGCCTGTGACAAGCATGCCCCCGTCGCTTTCTTCAATCTTTACGCCCATTTCGCGCATTTTTGCTACAAGCGGACGTAAATGTTCATGCATTGCGCCTTCGACGAATACTTCTCCCCCGGTAATCGCAGCAGCAATCATAAAGGTGCCTGCTTCAATCCGGTCCGGAATAATTGTATGCTCCGCTCCGGTTAATTTATCCACACCCTCAATGCGGATAGTGCCGGTTCCGGCGCCGCGTACTTTGCCGCCCATCGCATTAATAAAGTTGGCAAGGTCCACGATTTCCGGTTCCTCTGCTACATTTTCAAGCGTGGTAGTGCCTTCTGCAAGAGCAGCGGCCATCATAATATTTTCAGTAGCGCCGACGCTTGGAAAATCAAGATAAATGCGTGCTCCCTGCAGGCGTTCCTCCACCTTCGCTTCAATATAGCCGTTGCCGATTTCGACGTGAGCTCCCATCGCTTCAAATCCTTTAAGGTGCTGATCGATCGGCCGGGAGCCAATCGCGCATCCCCCCGGAAGCGCAATATGGGCGATCCCTTTTCTTGCTAAAAGCGGGCCCATGACGAGAAACGAAGCCCGCATTTTGCTGACATACTCAAACGGGGCTTCTGTGGAAAGATCACCCGTAGCGTCAGCTGTCCAGCGGTGATTCTCGTAATTAACTTCTGTTCCGACGTGGCGCAAAACATTGGAGATTGTGTCTACGTCTGCGAGCGGCGGCACATCATAAAGTGTGCTGCGTCCTTCTTCTGCCAAAAGAGTAGCTGCAATAACAGGCAGAACCGCGTTTTTTGCTCCTTCTGCTTTGACGGACCCCTTTAGGCGTCTGCCTCCCTGTACAATAATTTTATCCAATTTAATTCCCTCCGCTATACTTATGCATATTATCTTTTTGTGCTGCGTACTTTACTTAAAGAGCTGTGCATTTCTTTCGTCCATTTGTCTAGCCTTTTCATTAGTCGCTTCCCGTCTCAAAACGTTACAGCGGTAAAAAAACAGTTTTTCCATGTCAATTCCGGCAGCATCGATGAATTTCATACAGAATCCTTTACCCGCTCCCGCATTTTCATAATCTTTTATGCCAAAAGTGTGAAAAACAGGTAACGGAGGTACAAAGAAAAATCAAAATAATCGATAAAGAAACTGCTTACAGAGTAGCTGATTGCAATAGCGAACAATATAATCAAAAGTCTCCCCTTCAGGCTTTCCGGTCTCCGGATAAAAACGTCAAACCGAAACGCCTGCAGACACCACCAGGTCAGGATAAAAAAAGAGAGATGGAGCAGGATATGTATTAGTGCTTCCTGGCCGTCCGGATTCATGCCATCATGCCTTTCTTTGTTGCCGTACAACGTTCTTTGCAAATTTTGAGCCACGCTTCAGAATAATCAAATGCATCAGGGAAGACAAGAGACCAAGGTTCTGCTACTATGTGCGGCGGTCGTTGGGTTCATGGAGTCCTGTACTATTATTATAAAAATTTGTATAACTATAAGCATATTTTATTATAAAGGATTCGTAATCAAACATCTATAGTTCTATCTTCTATAGAAAAGCAGATACTGCTGTTATTTAATTTCACTACTCCCCCAGCCGTATACAATACAATTTAAAAAAGAACCGTTTCTCCGTTGGGAAAAACGATTCTTCGGATGTTTCTTTATGAGCCTTCGGAAACCTTCAGGCGGGTGTTTGCCCGTTTTAAGGCAAGGCGTGCCCGCATGACGTCAATTTCCTCTTCATTTATCCGGTCCAGTCGTTCCTCTGCCCGCTCTTTGGCGATGCGGGCCCGTTCCGGATCGATCTCTCCTGGAGTTTCTGCAGATTCCGCCAAAATATTAACGGCGTCAGAGCGGACTTCTACGAATCCTTCACTCACGGCCAGTAGCTTTACTTTGTTTTCGTACTTAATGCGGACTGCATCGATTTTTAGAGGAGCCACGGTTGGAACGTGGCCGGGGAGAATCCCCATTTCGCCACTTTCCGCACGAACACTGACCATCTCTACTTCTCCATCAAAGACGGACCCGTCCGGAGTCACTACGCTGAGATGCATCGTTGCCATCTGTGTTCTCCCTCCCCCGTGTCGTCCTTAGGACATAGATTTTGCTTTTTCCACTACATCTTCAATCGGGCCGACAAGGCGGAAGGCGTCTTCCGGCACGTCATCGTGCTGCCCGTCAAGAATTTCCTTGAATCCACGTACTGTATCCTTCACGGATACGTACGTACCCTTCTGGCCGGTAAACTGCTCTGCCACGTGGAAATTCTGTGAAAGGAAGAACTGAATGCGGCGGGCACGGTTTACCGTGAGCTTGTCTTCTTCAGAAAGCTCTTCCATCCCGAGGATGGCGATAATATCCTGGAGTTCATTATATTTCTGGATCGTTTGTTTTACCTGCTGGGCGACATCGTAATGCTCTTCGCCAACAACCTCTGGTGCAAGCGCACGTGATGTGGAAGCGAGCGGATCCACAGCCGGGTAAATACCCATTTCTGTTAACCGGCGCTCCAGGTTGGTTGTGGCATCCAGGTGGGCAAACGTTGTTGCCGGGGCCGGGTCCGTATAGTCATCGGCCGGCACATACACTGCCTGAATCGACGTAACCGATCCTTTTTTCGTGGAGGTGATACGCTCCTGCAGCTGACCCATTTCTGTTGCAAGCGTCGGCTGGTACCCAACGGCGGACGGCATCCGGCCGAGAAGGGCGGATACTTCCGAGCCTGCCTGCGTGAAACGGTAAATGTTGTCGATAAAGAGAAGCACATCGGCCCCTTCTTCATCACGGAAATGCTCTGCCATTGTCAGGCCGGTCAGGGCTACGCGCATCCGGGCACCCGGCGGCTCGTTCATCTGGCCAAACACCATGGCTGCTTTGTTAATAACACCGGAATCGCTCATTTCAAAGTAAAGGTCGTTCCCTTCACGGGTACGCTCCCCTACTCCCGCAAACACGGAAATCCCGCCGTGCTCCTGGGCAATGTTGTTAATGAGCTCCTGGATAAGTACGGTTTTCCCTACGCCGGCACCACCGAACAGGCCGATTTTTCCGCCTTTTACGTAAGGGGCAAGCAGGTCTACGACTTTAATGCCTGTTTCAAGAACCTGCGTCTCTACGGCGAGCTCGTCAAACTTCGGCGGCTTGCGGTGGATCGGCTTGCGCTCCACGCTGTCTGCCACCTGCTCTTTCATATCAATCGGCTCCCCGAGGACGTTAAATACACGACTTAGTGTATCGTTTCCGACAGGAACTGAAATCGAGCCTCCTGTGTTGCTCACTTCGGTTCCGCGAATAAGACCGTCTGTCGAGGACATGGCGATTGTACGCACGGAGTTGTCGCCCAAATGCTGCGCAACTTCGAGGGTGACTTCTATTGCTTCTTTATTTTCAGTTGCCGGCTGTGATACGCGGAGCGCGTTGTTTAGTTCCGGAAGCTGGCCGCTTGGAAACTGAACATCAATAACCGGTCCCAAAATCTGAGTAATTCGACCGTTTTCTTCACTCATGGTAATCGTTCCCCTCCTTACTGTCCGGCAGGGCCGGACGAAATGATTCTTTTATTCAAGCGCAGCTGCACCGCCGACGATTTCGGTAATTTCCTGCGTAACTGCTGCCTGGCGGGCACGGTTGTAGGAAAGTGTTAAATCATCGACCATGTTGTTGGCGTTGTCGGTCGCTGCACTCATCGCTGTCATCCGGGCACCAAACTCACTCGCTTTAGCATCGAGGAGGGCACCGTAGATTAAGCTTTCCGCGTACTGCGGGAGAAGCTGCTTTAAAATCGCTTCCGGTGACGGCTCGTATTCATACTGGGCACTGCCTTTATTTTCCTCTTCACTTACTTCCTCCGTCAGCGGCAGCAGTTTCTTTTCGGTCACCTTCTGCTGGATCGGATTAATAAAATGGTTGTACCAGATATACAGCTCGTCCACATCTTCGTTTGCGTACAAATCGACCGCAAGACGCGTGACGTTTTTAATATCGTTAAAGGACGGCTGGTCCGGCAGGCCCGTGATTTCGTCGAACATCGGAATACCGTAGCGTTTTAACAGGTCTCTTCCTGTCCGGCCAATCACAATGACGCTGTACTCGTCCTTTGACTGGTGGCGCTCCCGAAGCTTTTGCATTAAGTCCCGAAGTATATTCGAGTTGTATGCCCCCGCAAGCCCCTGGTCTGTAAATATGGCAATATAGCCGGTCTTCTTTACAGGCCGTTCTTCTAGCATAGGGTGGGAGATACCGCTGCTGCCGGCAGCGATGCCGGAAACAACGTCTTTGATTTTTTTCGTATACGGCTCATACCGCTGAGCATTTTGCTGGGCCTTATTCAGCTTTGACGCAGAGACCATTTCCATGGCACTTGTAATCTGCTTCGTTTTTTTTGTCGACTGAATACGGCCTTTAATTTCTTTTAAGGAAGCCATCTGTTCACCACCTTTTGAACCTTTTTACGTTCGGCAATCTTTATTTTGAAGGGTTAAATGACTTCTCAAACGACTGAATCGCCTGCTTGAACTCTTCTTCGTCCGGAAGCTTTCCAGTATCACGAATGCCTGCCAGAAGCTCTGAATGACTCGATTCAAGATACGCAAGCAGTTCTTTTTCGTAACGGCGGATGTCGTCTGTCGGGATGTTGTCCAGGAAGCCTCTTGTCAGGGCAAACACAATTGCTACCTGCAGCTCCATGCGAAGCGGCTGGTGAAGCCCCTGTTTGAGCACTTCTACTGTTCTTCCCCCACGTGCCAGCTTGTCCTGTGTCGCTTTGTCCAGGTCGGAGCCGAACTGGGAGAAGGCTTCGAGCTCACGGAACGAGGCCAGGTCCAGACGGAGCGTACCGGAAACCTTTTTCATTGCCTTTGTCTGGGCCGAGCCGCCGACACGGGATACGGAAATACCCGGGTTGATGGCCGGACGAACGCCGGAGTTGAAAAGGTTCGCCTGCAGGAAGATCTGGCCGTCGGTGATGGAAATCACGTTTGTTGGAATGTAGGCACCTACGTCCCCTGCCTGGGTTTCAATGATTGGAAGAGCGGTCATTGAACCAGCGCCTCTCTCATCACTCAGCTTTGCTGCACGTTCGAGCAGACGGGAGTGAAGGTAAAAGACGTCCCCTGGGAAGGCTTCACGGCCTGGCGGGCGGCGAAGAAGAAGGGAAAGTTCACGGTATGCATTCGCCTGTTTTGTTAAGTCATCATACACAATGAGCACGTGCTTGCCGTTGTACATAAACTCTTCGCCCATGGAAGCTCCGGCATACGGCGCCAGGTAAAGCATTGGTGCCGGCTCGGAAGCCCCTGCGTTTACGACGATTGTATAATCAAGCGCGCCCTTCTGGCGGAACGTATCCACGACCTCTGCCACGGTGGAGTCTTTCTGGCCGATGGCTACATAAATGCAGATAACGTCTTCGTCCTTCTGGTTCAAAATCGTATCGATCGCAACAGCCGTTTTACCGGTCTGACGGTCGCCGATAATGAGCTCACGCTGGCCGCGGCCGATAGGGATCATCGTGTCCACGGCTTTAATGCCGGTCTGAAGCGGCTCGGATACCGACTGACGGTCCATAATGCCGGGCGCTCCGCTTTCAATCGGACGGGATTTGGTCGTGTTTGTGGAGCCGAGGCCGTCCACAGGCTGGCCGAGGGCGTTAACTACACGTCCGAGCAGCTCTTCACCGACCGGGACCTCCATGATGCGGCCGGTCCGTTTAACCTGGTCGCCTTCACGAATTTCTTCGTAAGCACCGAGAATAATAATACCTACGTTGCCTTCTTCAAGGTTCTGCGCCATACCCATGACGCCGTTTTCGAATTCCAGAAGCTCGCCGGCCATGGCGTTGTCCAGGCCGTAGGCACGGGCGATACCGTCCCCCACCTGAATGACGATGCCGACTTCTTTGGACTCTGTCTCCGCTTCAAACTGTTCAATCTGCTGTTTAATTAAAGAACTAATTTCATCGGGTTTGATACTCACCAGGATTCACCCCATTCATGATAAATTCGTTTGCGTTATATTACGCTGCAATCGGTCTAGCTGACCTTGAATGCTTCCGTCAAAAATTGTATGTCCAACGTGCACCTTCATGCCGCCAATGAGCGAAGGATCCACTCTGTTTTCAATATAAAGCTCGCGCTTGCCGACCCGCTGGGCAAACTTGCGGGACACTGCCTGCTTCTCTTCCTCTGATAATGGTTTCACGGTATAAACGACCGCGTTGGCAATGCCGAGACGGTCGTTAATCAGTGCAATGACTTCCACTGCCACTTCATCAATCAGGTGAAGGCGTTTCCGGTCAAGCAGCACACTCAGCATGGAACGGCTGCGTTCACTCCAGGAACCAAAAGTACTTGCTATGAAGGACTGTTTTCTTTCGCGGCTGATGGACGGGTACCTGAAAATCTGAGCAATATCGGGATGAGCGTGGAACACTTCGAGCATCGCTTCCCATTCCTGCTTGGTTTCTTCAAGAGCCCCGTGTTCTTCCGCACTTTTTAAAAGCGCGCGGGCGTAGCGTTTTGCCAGGGTTGGATTACTCATAAGCGACCGCCGCTTTCCTGTACGTATTCCTGAATCAGTTTTTCCTGTTCTTCTTCATCCAGTTCTTTTTCAATAATTTTCGTCGCAATCAGCACAGAAAGCTGGCCGACCTGGGCACGAAGCGCTTCCACTGCCTGCTCCCGCTCTCTTGTAATATCAGCGAGGGCATTGTCTTTCATACGGCTGGCTTCTTCGTGAGATTCCCGGATAATTTCCTTCGACTGCTCCTGAGCCGTTTTACGGGATGTTTCGATAATGGACTGCGCTTCTTCACGCGCTTTCTCCATTTCCACCCGCTGCTCTTCTAAATATTTTTCCGCTTCCTGACGGTGATTTTCCGCTGTCTCTATTTCATTGGAAATGTGGTTTTCACGTTTTTTCATCTGTTCCACAATTGGACCCCAGGCGAACCGGCGAAGCAAAAGCAGTAAAATGACAAACGTAAAAAGTGAGAAAAGCACATCTCCGAACGCAAATGTAGATGGCAAAAGATTTCACTCCTTTCTTAGATATACAAAAGGAATGGCGAAGCCAGTTCCCCCACTCCGCCATTTTGCTTCCCTTTCCAAAACGTATGTTTATTGGAAAAGCGTGATAAAACCAACAACGACTGCGATGATCGGAACTGCCTCAACAAGACCGATACCAATGAACATAAGTGTCTGCAATCTGCCGCCAAGCTCCGGCTGACGGGAAGTACCGTCGATCGCCCCTTTGATTACGATTGCGTTACCAATACCTGCACCAATTGCTGCTAAACCTGCTGCGATTGCAGCTGCTAAAAGACCCATGTGCAAATCCTCCTTAAATTAGTTTAAAACTATATTGTTGTTTCGTTGTTTCTGCAGATGCTGTGATTAATGCTCTGTTTCCACTTTATGCGAAATATAGACCATGGTCAGTACCAGGAAGATAAACGCCTGGATGAAGCCGATAAATATGCTGTATCCCTGCCAGGCAACCATTGGGATAATGCCAAGTGCGGTCCCGATGGGAAAGGTTGTCCCTACCGTGGCGAGAAGCGTCAGCAGTATTTCTTTGGCATACAGGTTGCCGAAAAGCCGTGCTCCAAGTGTCAATGTGTTGGTAAACTCTTCAAGAATGTTAATCGGGAAGAGAAATTTCTTTGGACGGAAGTAGTTCTTTCCGTACTCTTTCACTCCGCGGATCTTGATGCCGTAGAAGTGCGAAAGCACAATGACCATTACGGCAAGCGTCATCGTTACGACCGGATCCGCTGTTGGTGATTTCCACCAAAGCACGTGTGTCTCATGATTAATCAGCATGAACGGAATCCCGAGCATGTTTGATACCAGAATGAACAGGAATATCGTAATTCCAAGTCCGAAGAAACGCTCTCCGGTTTTCCAGTCCATGGTACTTCCAATCATGTTGCGGACGAATTCTATAACCATTTCAAACACGTTCTGCAAGCCGGTTGGTCTCATCGAGAGACTCCGCGCACTCACCACACCAATGATAAATACAATGACTGCTGCAATAGTCAGCATCATGACATTGGAAAGATTAATGTGGAAGCCGGGTATACCAAACAAATCATAGATATACGGCGCTTCGTGCTGTATATTCAAGTCTCAGTCACCCCTTTACTATGTTAGTCGATTGTGCGCTGCAGCTAAAAAACTACTTTTCTTTGCTGAAGTGAACGGATAAAGCATAAAGCAGCAGGTAAGGACTGAACAATCCAATCACAAGGTAAAGCAGACGGAATTGTTCCGGAAACCGGACATAGAGCATGGCAATGACTACACCTACTGCAAGCCTTGTGGCCATCCCGAACGGAAAAATCTTTTTTTCCTCGAGTACCGCCTTCTGGATTCGTTTTGTCTCCCGGTGGGCGTGCCAGATGTTAAAAGCTCCTCCGCACGCTCCTGCAAATAAGCTCACTGCTTCCTGCCGGAACGTTGGAATCAGCGCCGGAGCTATGTACAATACAAGCATTCCAGCCAATCCTATAAATAACGAGCGGAGATACAAGCCTGTATCATTCATGCGCGGGCCACCTTTTCCTCCAAAAACAGACTGGTTAGTCCGTTAATACACTACGAGATCCATTGAGAGAATTTTTACACAACTTTACGTAGCAATAGTTGTCCCCTTACATGTTTTAGGCAAAAAAAAGAAACAATTGCGTGACTCATGCCGTTTATGAAGGAAATCCAAATTTCTCCCATATGTAAACCTTATCATACGTTCTTCATCATCGTACAATAGCCGCCCCTTGATGTCAATGGACGAAAATTAATAAAACCCTGTATTGTCGCGTGTTTCAGGCATTTTTTATTTTGTGTCTATTAAGTGACATTTTCATATCTTTAAGTCAAGAAAAAATTGGGCGGAAAACATGAACGTTCAGCATTTATTCTATGCATAAACGTTATCTGACTGCCCTGCTTTCATTAAATAGAATACACTTTTTGCAAATCAAAGGGCTTTTCCGCCCGTATGGGAAAAGCCCTCTCATCTATTATTATTTCGTGCCGAACAAACGGTCACCCGCATCTCCGAGACCCGGAACAATATAACCTTTGTCGTTTAATTTTTCATCCATCGAAGCCAGGTAAATGTCCACGTCCGGATGTGCTTCCTGAACGAGTGCCACTCCTTCAGGCGCTGCGATTAAACACATGAGCTTGATATTTTGGGCCCCGCGTTTTTTCAGGCTGTTCAACGCTTCGATAGCAGAACCGCCTGTCGCAAGCATCGGATCAATCACGATAAATTCCCGCTCTTCGACATCACTCGGCAGCTTCACATAATACTCCACCGGCTGGAGTGTCTCCGGATCCCGGTAAAGCCCGACGTGCCCCACTTTTGCCGCCGGGATCAGTTTGATGATTCCGTCGGTCATACCGAGTCCTGCGCGTAAAATCGGCACCACTCCAAGCTTTTTGCCTGCAAGCGTATAGGATTTGGCCGGTCCCACCGGAGTTTCCACCGTTACTTCCTGAAGCTGAAGGTTTCTTGTAATCTCAAATGCCATCAGGGTGGACACTTCATCGACAAGCTCCCGGAATTCCTTTGTTCCTGTTGAGACGTCCCGGATGAATGTAAGTTTATGTTGAATGAGCGGATGATCCAGTACATGTACATTTCCCATAAGTATAGTCGGCTCCTTTTTCCCCGGCGCCAGCCGGTGCTTATTAACCCATGTCCCTATTGAACATATTCTTTAGAAATTCTACCTAAAAAGCGTGAGGGATTCAAGGTTATATAAAATGACAGAAATATGCCGCAACTTCCACGCGCTGGTGAAAATAACAGCAGCGCCCGGATGCACTGCTGCAAACGTTTATTTTAAATTGTCTTCAATATACTTTACCGTTTTGCGCAGCTCCTTCGGACCCGGCCGGCCGAATGGATTGGTCTGACGGTGCTGGTATAAAAACCTGCCTTCTTCATCGAGCAGAAAATATGCAGGCTCCCCGTGCGCTCCGTGGTCTTCGTATGGCGCCTCCGAGCTGTGATAAAAGACGCCGTAATCGTCGAGCACCTTCAGTGCTTCGTCGACGAGCACCGGGAACTTGAGCCCGTAGTCTTCGGTCATCGCGCTCAGATCCTCCGGGTTGTCAGTAGAAATGGCTGTAATATTTACGTTATTGTTTTCAAAAAAACTGCGGTGCTCTTCCCAGGCCTGCAGCTCTTCTTTACATACCGGGCACCATGACCCCCGGAAAAATACGAGAAGCTGCCAGCCCTCACCTATTTTTTCTTCGAGTTTAAATTCTTCGCCGTTCACATCCGCGAGCGTGAACATCGGCGCTTTCTCATTTAGTTCAAAAACCATTTGAACTCCTCCTTTTCCCAATCTACATATACCCTAACACACTTGCATTCACCCCTGAAAAACAAAGGATTCTTCCGAAAGTGATAAAGAAAAACAGCTGCCTCCTTTAAATAGGAGAACAGCTGTTTCAGCACGCCCTTTTTTGGCCGGCGCCTGCCGACTTACAGGTATTCGTAAATTGGGAAACGGCCCGTTAAAGCTTTCACGCGTTCAGCCGCTTCTTTTAACGCTTCTTCCTCTTCATGGTTTTTCAGCGTGTAGGCAATAATGGCGCCTATCTCTTTCATTTCTTCTTCGCCGAAGCCGCGGGACGTAACGGCTGCAGAACCGAGACGGATGCCGCTTGTGACGAATGGTTTTTCCGGGTCATACGGAATCGCGTTTTTGTTCGCTGTGAGGCCGACCTCGTCCAGTGCTTTTTCCGCTATTTTCCCTGTCAGCTCCAGGCTGCGGGTATCCATCAGCACGAGGTGGTTGTCAGTGCCGCCCGAAACGACGGTAATTCCTTCGTTCTGCAGAGAGTCGCTTAAGCTGCGGGCATTTTTCACGACGTTTTCGGAATACGTTACGAAATCCTTCTGCAGCGCTTCACCAAAGGCGACCGCTTTCGCAGCAATCACGTGCATAAGCGGTCCACCCTGCAGACCCGGGAATACTGCTTTATCAATCTTCTTGCCGAATTCTTCCTTGCAAAGCACCAGGCCGCCGCGCGGGCCGCGCAGTGTTTTGTGCGTGGTCGTCGTAACAAAATGCGAATGAGGCACCGGGTTTTGGTGCACCCCTGCTGCTACAAGTCCGGCAATGTGTGCCATATCGACCATTAAGTACGCGTCTACCTCATCGGCGATTTCGCGGAATTTTTTAAAGTCAATTTCACGCGGATACGCACTTGCACCGGCAACGATTAATTTTGGCTGCGTTTCTTTTGCCACGCGAAGCACTTCATCGTAGTCAATCATCTGGTCTTCTTTAGTCACACCGTATTCCACAAAGTTGTACTGCACACCGCTGAAGTTGACAGGGCTTCCGTGGGTTAAGTGGCCCCCGTGGGAAAGGTTCATGCCAAGCACGGTGTCGCCGTGATTTAAAATCGTATAGTAAACAGCCATATTTGCCTGGGCGCCGGAGTGAGGCTGCACGTTCGCATATTCTGCCGAGAATAATTCCTTCGCCCGGTCAATGGCGAGCTGTTCCACCGTATCCACGTGCTCACAGCCGCCGTAATAGCGGCGGTTCGGGTAGCCCTCCGCATATTTGTTGGTAAGAACGGACCCCTGCGCTTCCATTACTGCACGGCTCGTGAAGTTTTCCGAAGCTATCAGCTCAATCTTATCGCGCTGGCGCCCCAGCTCCTTCTGCATTGCCTCAAATATGGCCGGATCCTGCGTTTGTACACTTTCTGCATTTACCTTAGTTTCCATCTGTAAATCTCCCTTCCCTTTCGGTGCGATAACGAACGATTATCTTTTCCGCTAATATTTCGTTCGTTATTTTTCTCTCCGTGTTGCTATGTTTTTCATTGTAACACGTATTTTTTACGAATTTCCGTACCTTACGAAATTTTTTCGGATTTCTTTATTTTTTAATCGGCATGGGAAGAAAAAAGAACCGCAGTATGCGATTCTTTTTCCGGCGGCTATTCGTAGCGCGCACGCTCGCCGCCGATCAGCTTCGGCCGTGTTTTTGCCATCGTTACATAGGCAGCGCCAATCTGCTTCTGCGGGCCGCGAACAGGAACCGCCACCGGCTTCAAATGCATGCCGATCAGGGTCGATCCGATATCAATGCCGGCATCTGCTTTTACCGCTTCGATGACGACCGGCTCATTCATGTGTTTATACGCATACGAGCTCATCGATCCGCCGGCTCTTGGGTGGGGTACCACACTTACTGCTTCCAGTCCGTAAGCGTCCGCCGTTTCCCTTTCCACCGTGAGCGCACGATTAATATGCTCACAGCCCTGAAAGGCAAGGCGCACGCCGGTTTCTTCGCGGAACTCCTGAAAGACATCAAACAATGCTTCGGCGACCTCCTCAGAGCCTGCCTTACCGATATGCTCCCCGAGTACTTCACTTGTGCTCGCGCCAATCACAAGCACCTGGCCGCTGCGAAGCGACGCCTGCTCCTTTAATGAAGCTAACAATTCCCGTAAAGGCTGCTGCCATTCTGCTTTGTTCACCATGACAACCCATCCTTTCTTCGTTCCTTATTGTTCAATTGCCGCTACTTTTTGGATACGGTCGGCGTGCCGGCCGCCTTCGTGCTCTGTACTGATCCAGGCTTTGACAATTTCGCCGGCGAGGCCGGAGCCAATGACTCTCGCGCCCATGGCCAGTACATTGCTGTCGTTATGCGCCCGGGTCATTTTTGCGCTGAATACGTCATGGACAAGCGCGCAGCGGATGCCGTTAACTTTATTCGCAGCAATCGACATGCCGATGCCCGTGCCACAGACAAGAATCCCACGGTCCACTTCGCCGGCCGTTACTTTTTCAGCCACCGGAACCGCGTAGTCGGGATAGTCCACCGAGTCACTGCAGTCACAGCCCAGGTCCTCGTATTCCACCCCTGCTTCGTCCAGTACAGATTTAATTTCCTCTTTTAACTCATACCCGCCGTGATCGGCACCCAATGCTACTTTCATGTCAACCTCTCCTCCGTTTGATTATACTGTTTTCAGTTTCTCACGTATCCATCAGCCTGTAAATCTCCAGGCTCAGTCCAGCGACTTTTCCTTCATATACCGCTCCCATGCTGCCTGCAGCGCCTCTTCCATTTCCTCTGCCGTTTCGTGGTAGACCTCCCGGCCGCCGCCGATAGGGTCTCCAATGTCCCTGTCCCCATTGGTTCCGGCATATTCCTTTAAAAGCACCGTTTTCTTTTCCGCATCCGGAAACATCCGCTTCATAATATCCTTGTGTCCCTGGGTCATCGCAAAGATAACGTCCGCCCAGTCGATTAGTTCCTTCGTCAGCGGCTGGGACTCATGGTCAATCTCCACCTGTCTTTCATCCATCGCCCGGACGGCTTCTGCCGCTGCCGGCTCTCCATTTGTAGCCATCACACCAGCTGAAGCCACCTCCACCTCCGGGTAGTGGTGCTTCATTAGTGCAGCAGCCATTGGGCTCCGGCATGTGTTTCCTGTACAAATAAACAATACGTGATAACTCATTGCCATCGACTCCTTGCAGAAGTTTTCATTGTTCTGAAGATGCTGCTTTTTCCAGACGGTTCATGAGCGCGGTTCCGATTCCTTCTTCTGAAAAAACTTCACAGAACGCAGCGTCTACTTCCATTGTATCTAATTCGCGGAGAACAGCGTACAATTTTGATGCCGTTTCTTCCGGCGCCCGGCGCGAGCCTAAACTAAGAAAGGCGTCCGCCTGTGTCCACGCTGATTTGTTCTCTTCCACGGCAAGTACCGCTACTTTCTTTCCGGCCTCCTGGAGGGCCCGGAGCTTTCTCTGCCATATATCCTCCGGTCCTTTCATTAAATAGAGGGAGGTCGCCGGCGAATAGTGGCGGTATTTCATCCCCGGTGCTGCCGGGGCACCCTCTGAAGAAGCAGCTTGCGAATAGCGGACGGTGTCAGGGCCAAGCACCTGCTCGATCTGTTCCTTTGTTACTCCTCCCGGGCGCAGAATCCAGCAGAGCTCTGACGTACAGTCCACGACAGTGGACTCTACCCCGTATCCACACGGGCCGCCATCGATCACCGCATCAATTTTCCCATTCAGGTCACTGTAGACGTGCTCCGCCGTAGTCGGACTCGGGGAACCGGAACGATTGGCACTCGGTGCTGCGACCGGTACGCCTGCGTAGGTCAGCACCGCCCTTGCCACCTCGTGCTCCGGAATTCGTACAGCCACTGTGGGTAATCCCGCCGTTACAAGAGGTGACAGCGGCGTTTCTTCCGTCAGTGGGAATATAAGCGTCAAAGGTCCCGGCCAGAACGCGTCCATCAGCTTTTCCATGTTCTCTGTCCACGTTACCCCGAGCTTGCCTAGCTGAGTGCGGTCAGCAATATGAGCAATCAGCGGATTATCCGGCGGCCGGTTTTTAGCTTCGAAAATCGCCCGGACAGCTTCGGTGCATACAGCGCTTGCTCCGAGGCCATATACGGTTTCTGTCGGGAGGGCCACTGTTTTTCCCTGCGTTATCCACAGCCCCATTTCCTTCAATACAGACTTCTCCGGGGAGGCTTCATTTATTTTATCCACATTTTTTATAACCGTCTGTTTATAACTCATGCAGCTTTCGTTCCTTCCGAAAAATTAAAATGCTTTCATATCAGGGATTATTTTGCTTTATTTTTGGTTTTTCACACTATCAACAGGTTCTGATTTTCTGTGGATAACTATGATTTCTGCCGTTAATTCAGCTTTTAAATTTACAATTTTTACGATAAATTAATGTTTTCCACATATATGGGGGTATCTGTCTTTTGTTATCCACAGAACGTGGATAACTTTCTTACTTATTCACAACTGTAACGATTCGGTCGTTCCCATTCAAGTCCTTTATTACCTGAATTCTTTTTTCCGGGAAAGCTTTTTCAGCTGCCTGCCTCACAGCTTCCCCCTGCTGCCAGCCGATTTCAAAGGCAAGCAGCCCGCCCGGAGCCAAAACTTCGGCAGCACGGCTGATAATTTCTTCATAGCTGTGGATTCCCTCTTCGCCTTTACCGATCAATGCAATGGCAGGCTCCTTCTCCCGGACGAGTGGATCAAGCTGCTCCCATTCCTCCTTTGGAATGTAGGGAGGATTGGACACAATAACATCGGCCCGCTCCTTCCGGGACGCCATGCCTTCAAGAAACGATTCCTGATGAAAGACGACCGGTGCGTTTAGCCGTCCGGCGTTTCGTTTCGCCGTCTCAAGCGCCCGGCTGTCAATATCCACAGCCTGCACCCGTGCCGACGAAAGCTCCAGGGCGAGCGTGACTGCGATAATGCCGCTGCCTGTGCCAACGTCGATGATCCTTGGCGCTTTCAGCTCTTTATTTTTTTGCACCCAGTCGATCACGTACCAGACAAGCTCCTCGGTTTCCATCCGGGGAATCAGCACGTCCGGATTAACGTGAAACTCGCGGTCGTAAAAAAAGCTGCTGCCCGTTAAATGCTGCACCGGCGTCCCGGCTGCGTGAAGGTGCACATCCTGCTGGAAATGCTCCCACGTCTGCAGCGCCATCTGCACTCTCAATGCGGCCAGCAGCTGGGCCCGGGAGAGCTGAAGATGGTGCTCGAGAAGCCAGTCTGCTGCCGTCTCTTCTCTACCATGCTCACTCAAAAAAGAAGAAGCCCATCTCCGGGCTTCAAATACAAGTGGTTCTTCCTTCATTACGCTTCGCCTGCTTTTTCCATCAGCTCGGCCTGCTCTTCCATTACAAGCGGCTCGATAACCTGATCGAGCTCTCCCTGGAGAATCTGGTCAAGCTTTTGCAGCGTCAGGCCGATTCGGTGATCGGTTACGCGCGTCTGAGGGAAATTATATGTCCGGATCCGTTCGGAACGGTCCCCGGTTCCCACCGCCGATTTCCGGTTTTCGTCATATTCGGCCTGGGCTTCCTGCTGGAATTTGTCGTACACACGGGCACGAAGAATTGTCATCGCTTTTTCTTTGTTTTTAATCTGCGATTTGCCGTCCTGACAGGAAGCGACAATACCTGTCGGCACGTGAGTCAGACGTACCGCCGACATGGTGGTGTTTACGCTCTGGCCGCCGGGACCGCTCGCTGCAAACGTATCGACACGGATATCCTTATCGTGAATATCCACTTCCACTTCCTCGGCCTCCGGCAGGACAGCCACCGTAGCTGTTGAGGTATGCACGCGTCCTCCGGATTCTGTGCTTGGCACCCGCTGAACCCGATGAGCCCCGTTTTCATATTTCATTTTCGAATACGCCGAATCGCCATTAATCATAAAAATGATTTCCCGGTAGCCGCCAAGGTCGCTTGCAGTCGATTCCACGATTTCTGCTTTCCACCCCTGTTTTTCTGCGTAACGGGTATACATTTTGTATAAATCAGCAGCAAACAGCGCCGCTTCTTCACCGCCCGCAGCTCCCCGTATTTCAATAATGACGTTTTTGTCATCGTTTGGATCCTTCGGCAGAAGGAGCCTCCGGAGTTCTTCCTCCTGGCTTTCAATACGCTCGCTCAGCTCTTCGACTTCCGATTTTACCATGTCCTTCATTTCCGCATCGTGCTCATCCTCAAGCATCGACTTGGCTTCATCAAGCTGCTGCCGGGCTTCTTTGTATTCCCGGTAGACCTCCACGGTCCGCTGCATCTGTGCCTGCTCCTTGGACAGCTCCTTGATTTTATTCGGATCGTTTGCGATTTCCGGATCGCTCAGCTGTTCGTTTAAATATTCATAACGGTCTTCTACCGTCTGCAGTCGCTCTAACACACCGTTCACCTCTATTTTTCAAATTTTATCCGACGGAAATATATTTCGTTACGTTTTACACGTTTCTCGTTCTCCTTTACAGTATACTAATTATAATACAGGGGCATAGGGGCGTCAAAATACCACCGCATCTGTAAATTTCGTTTGACCAGTGCGGGAGCGGGGAACCGCCCTGTAGATGTCTATTGTTTCAGCAGAAGGGGGAAAAACAATGAAATACGTTATTATCGGCGGAGACGCCGCCGGCATGAGTGCAGCCATGCAGATCTACCGGCAGGATGAGAACGCAGAAATTATTACACTTGAAGCTGGGGAAATATATTCCTACGCCCAGTGCGGCCTTCCTTACATACTCGGGGGCGAAGTCGAAGACAGCGCGAATTTAATCGCCCGCGACGTCGAAACATTTCGGGAAAAGTACGGCATTGATGCCCGGGTCAACCACGAGGTAACCGGCGTTAATGCGGATAAAAAAGAAGTCACCGGGATGGACAACAATACTGGACAACCGTTTCAGGTTACGTACGACAAACTGCTCGTCGCCTCCGGCGGGCGTCCGCTTCTGCCAAACTGGCCGGGGCGGGAGCTTGAAGGCGTTCATACACTAAAAACGATTCCGGACGCCGAAACGATCAAAACAGATCTGGCGCACGTTAACCATGTCACTGTCGTAGGCGGCGGCTACATTGGCCTGGAGGTGGCGGAAAACTGCATTCATGCCGGAAAGAAAGTGACGCTTCTGCAGCGCGGTGATCAGCTTGCGGGCATATTTGATCCTGACATGGCAGAATACATCGCTGAGGAAGCTGAAGCGAACGGCATTGAGCTGCTGTTTGCGGAGAACGTTCAGCATTTATCAGGCAAAAGCCGGGTCGAAGCTGTCCATACCGACCGGCGGGTAGTTGAAACCGATGCAGTGATCGCCGGCGTCGGCCTGCGTCCGAACACGGAAATGGTGTCCAAATGCGGACTGTTCCGGCACGGCAACGGCGCACTTCAGGTGAACCGCTATATGGAAACCAACGTCGCTGACATATATGCCGCCGGGGACTGCGCTACCCAGTTTCACCGGATCAAGGAGATCGATGATTATCTTCCGCTCGGTACCCATGCCAACAAGCAGGGACGGGTCGCCGGCCTGAACATGGCTGGAAGCGTAAAGTCCTTTAAAGGAGTAACCGGCACCTCCATTCTCCGCTTTTTCAGCCTGACGCTTGGAAAAACCGGCATCTCCGAGGCGGAGGCTGCGGACATGCGCTTTCCGCACCGCAGTGAGATGCTTACTACATCAAGCCATGCCGGCTATTTCCCGGGAAATACCAGGCTTCATATTAAAGTCACGTACTGTCCGGACACAGGTATTATCCTCGGCGGCCAGCTTATCGGCGGCGACGGCACAGACAAACGGCTCGATGTGCTGGCAACTGCCCTCTTCCACCGTATGACGGTAAGTGATTTTGAGGATTTGGACCTGAGCTACGCTCCGCCGTACAACAAAGTGTGGGACCCGCTTCAGCAGGTGATCCGCCGGGCGAAGTAGCTGTCCGCCTGCAATAGATAAAGCCAGCCGGGGCACTGCACCGGCTGGCTTGTTTTTTGTTTACAGGGCAATAGGCGGGTTCGCGTGACATCTCCGGCATACCGGATAATACGAATCATTGCCGCCGATATGAATCTGATCGCCTGTATAAATCGGCCGCCCCTCGCCGTCGAGTCTTAAATTCATGACCGCTTTTTTATGACAGAACCAGCAGATGGTCTTCATTTCCTCGATTTTGTCCGCGTAGAGAAGCAGATGCTTGCTGCCTTCAAACAGTTCATTTTGAAAATCGTTTTTCAAACCGAAGCTCATCACCGGAATATCAAGGTTATCAACAATTTCCGCCAGCTGAATGATGTGCTCCTGGGACAGAAACTGCGCCTCATCGACGAGGATGCAGAACGGACGCTCTTCTTCCTGACGGACGATGTCGTAAATGTTTGTTTCTTCAAATACTGGAACAGCCTCACGCTCCACTCCGATTCTGCTTGCTACAAATCCGACGCCGCGCCGGTCATCCAGGCCGGAGGTGAAGATAAGCACCGGTTTATTCTGCTCTTCATAATTGTGGGCCACCTTTAAAATTTCGATGGACTTGCCGCTGTTCATTGTGCCGTATTTAAAAAATAACTGCGCCATATTATTCTCCCCTGCTTATCGGTTTCGGTTCGTGATATAAAAAAGACGGAAGCCGCAGCTTCCGCCTTTCCCCAACCATTGTGATTAGCGGTTGTATTTTCTTTTGAACTTGTCCACACGGCCGCCGGCAGTGTTCTGCTTCTGCTTGCCGGTATAGAACGGGTGGGAGTCGGAGCTTACCTCAATTTTGATTACTGGGTACGTGTTTCCGTCTTCCCATTCGATAGTTTCAGATGAGCTTTCTGTCGAACCGCTCAAAAACTTGAATCCCGTGCTTGTATCCATAAACACAACTTTATGATATTCCGGATGCACTTGTTGTTTCATAGCTGGTCACTTCCTTTCAATTCTTCTCTTTTTCACACATAACGAGATTATAACAATTCCCCCGGAATTTATCAATCGTTCATTTCGTTTATTTCTTTCCGGTCGTTACTTTTCCCTGCTTGTCCTTTTGAAGCTCTTCAAAGAATTCCTCGTTCGTTTTGGTCTGCTTAATGCGCCGGATAAAGTGATCCACGAAATCCGGAGAATCGTTCATCGTCTTGCGGATTGCCCATAAATTATCCAGATGCTCCTTGGAAACGAGCAGCTCTTCTTTCCGGGTGCTCGAGCGGCGGATGTCGATCGATGGGAAGATACGGCGTTCGGCCAGGCGGCGGTCAAGATGGAGTTCCATGTTTCCTGTGCCTTTAAATTCCTCATAAATCACATCGTCCATCCGCGATCCGGTTTCTACAAGGGCCGTCGCCAGAATGGTCAGGCTTCCGCCTTCTTCAATATTGCGGGCTGCACCAAAGAAGCGCTTCGGACGATGAAGCGCTGCCGGGTCAATACCGCCGGAAAGCGTCCGGCCGCTTGGCGGCAGCACCAGGTTATACGCCCGTGCAAGCCGGGTGATGCTGTCGAGCAGAATGACGACGTCTTTCTTGTGCTCCACGAGCCGCATCGCCCGTTCAAGCACAAGCTCAGAAACTTTAATGTGGTTCTCAGGCACTTCATCGAATGTAGAGCTGGCTACGTCCCCGTCTACAGAACGTTCGATGTCAGTGACCTCCTCCGGACGCTCATCCACAAGCAGCACAATCAACTCGGTTTCCGGATGGTTTTCAGTAATACTGTTGGCGACTTCTTTTAACAGCGACGTCTTTCCGGCTTTTGGCGGAGCCACAATGAGTCCGCGCTGGCCGAAGCCTACCGGGGTGATCAGGTCAATAATCCGTGAAGACGCGCGGTTGGGACGGGTCTCCATCTGCATGCGCTCTTCCGGATACAGCGGCGTCAGCGCCGGAAAATGCGGGCGTTCCTTCGAGGAGTCCGGGTCTTCCCCGTTGACCGCTTCCACCTGAAGCAGACCGTGGTACCGCTCCGAATCCTTCGGCGGCCGTACCTTTCCGGAAACCTTGTCCCCGTTTCTCAAGTCAAAACGGCGAATCTGCGAGGCAGAGATGTAAATGTCCTCCGTGCTCGGCAGGTAGTTAATCGGGCGCAGAAAACCGTAGCCTTCTGTCTGGATAATTTCAAGCACGCCTTCCATAAACATCAGGCCGTCTTTTTCCGCCTGCCCCTTTAAGATCGCAAAGACGAGCTCCCGTTTGTTTAATTTGCTGTAATACGATACCTTGTATTCCTTGGCGAGCCGGTACAATTCTTTCAGCGTCATTGTCTCAAGCTCTGCGATGTTGACTGCCAATGCGGTCACCACTTTCTTTTTCTTTTATGAATGTAAAAAAGTAATCATGTATATTAGTTCCGTCAACGTGAAGAAACACTTACACTTTGTGAATGTAAGCCGTCTTTTTTATTTCCGTTATGGCTTTCCGGCAAAACGTGTTGGGATAGTTGGAAGATAAGAAAAGGAACGGATGCCCTGCATTCTTTGGAGCATTGAAGCAGATGCGCCTTCGCTTCGCATAAAGGAGAGGAGTACTGTTGAATGGCAGTAAACGTTTTACGAATACGGATTGTTCTTCATCATTTTAACTTTGAACGACTCTGTCTGCAAGTGAAATTATCAGCACGGGAGACCTCCGGCATGAAAATGGGAAAAGGACAGGTGCCCCCTGTCCTCTGCCTGTGCTATTCGTCTCTGATGACAAAATCCGGCTTTTTCTGCACGTTGTGCTTGCCGTCGACAAAACGGACCGTCCCTGATTTCGCCCTCATGACCAGGGACTGAGTGGTCGCCTTGGAGCTTTTAAAATTCACGCCCTTCAGCAGCTCGCCCTCCGTTACGCCGGTAGCAGCGAAGATGCAGTCCTCCCCGCCGACCAGATCTGACATAAGAAGCGGCCGGCTGACATCATCAATGCCCATTTCCGTGCACCGGGCCAGCTCATCGTCATTCTGCGGAAGAAGCTTGCCCTGCATTTCCCCGCCCAGACACTTGAGTCCGACCGCGGCAATAACGCCCTCCGGCGCTCCGCCGGAGCCAAGCAGTATATCCACGCCTGTTTCATCAAAGGCGGTATTAATTGCACCGGCCACGTCCCCGGCGGGAATCAGCTTGATGCGGGCCCCGGTGTCACGGACGTCCTGAATCAGTTTGGCATGGCGCTCTCTGTCTAAAATAGTGACTACAACGTCTTCGATATCCTTGCCCTTTGCCTTTGCTACAGCATGCAGGTTGTCTGCAACCGGCGCATCGATATCAATTTTCCCAATTGCTTCAGGTCCTACGGCAATTTTATCCATATACATATCCGGAGCATGGAGAAGTCTTCCATGGTCAGCAATGGCAAGCACCGCGAGGGCGTTCCAGGAGCCGCTGGCGACGATTTCTGTACCTTCAAGCGGGTCTACCGCCACATCGACTCTCGGGCCGAAGCCGGTACCGAGCTTTTCCCCAATGTAGAGCATCGGCGCTTCGTCCATTTCCCCTTCGCCGATGACCACGGTCCCTTTCATCGGGATCGTGTCAAATACATCGCGCATTGCGCTTGTAGCAGCATCGTCGGCCTCATCCTTTTTTCCCCGGCCCATCCAGCGTGCAGACGATAATGCCGCTGCTTCTGTCACTCGTACTAACTCCATCGATAGACTTCTTTCCATTGTTATACTCCCCCAAGCTTATGAATTTTTAATTTCCTGCATCTCCTGCTCGCTGATGGTCTCTAAACGAATATCAGCGCCTAAATAACGCAATTTGTGCTCAACCCTTTCATAGCCCCGGGCCACATGCTCAAAGCCGGTAATAACGGTACGGCCTTCGGCCATCAGCCCGGCTACGATCAGGGCAGCTCCGGCCCGCAGGTCGCTCGCTGCCACCTGTACACCCTGAAGCTGAGCGGGCCCACGCACAATCGCAGTGCCTTCACTGGTGGTTACATCCGCTCCCATGCGCGACAGCTCATCCACATGCTTGAACCGGGATGGATAGATGGTGTCGTGAACAATCGTTTTTCCTTCCGCTTTTGTCATCAGCGCTGTGAACGGCTGCTGCAGATCGGTAGGAAAACCGGGATAAACGAGTGTTTTTAACTGCACAGCCTGCAGCCGCTTCGCTCCGGTGACACGTACCGAATTATCATACCATTCCACGCCTGTCCCTGTTTCCCGGAGCTTGGCCGTTAATGCTTCGAGGTGGTCCGGAATGACGTTGTCTATTACTACTTCGCTTCCCGCAGCTGCCCCGGCAATCATATAGGTTCCCGCCTCAATCCGGTCCGGAATAATCGAATGAGTGCATCCATTTAATTCTTCCACGCCGTCAATACGGATAACGTTTGTACCCGCGCCTTTAATATTTGCCCCCATATTTGTTAAAAGTGTGGCTACGTCGATAATTTCTGGTTCCTTCGCGGCGTTTTCGATGACTGTCCGGCCCTTGGCCATGACTGCCGCCATCATAATATTAATCGTCGCCCCAACGCTCACCACATCCAGATAGATGCGGGCTCCTTTCAGCTCTTTGGCATGGATATGAAGCGCTCCGTGTTCATTTTCGACAGTGGCACCAAGGGCTTCAAAGCCTTTGATGTGCTGATCAATCGGCCGCGGACCAAGATAGCAGCCGCCCGGCATGCCGATAACCGCTTTTTTAAACCGGCCGAGCATTGCCCCCATCAGATAGTAGGAAGCGCGCAGCTTCTTTACTTTTCCGTTTGGCAGCGGCAGCGGACGGACATTCTTCGCGTTGATTTTCATCCGGTGATTCTCTGTTTTTACATTCGCTCCTGCGTCCTGCAAAATCTCCGCCAGCGCGTCGATATCGTGAATATCCGGAAGGTTCTCGAGAGTCACATGGCCATTTGCCATCAATGCAGCCGGTACAAGCGCCACCGCGCTGTTTTTCGCTCCGCTGACCGAGACCCGGCCTGCTAAAGGCCTGCCGCCTTCAATAATCATTTTCTGCATGCAATCATCCTCTATAGTCATTATCCGGCTTATTCAGCCAGCCTGTATGGACCGGTATGTAAAAGCTTTAGGCCGGGCCCGGATCCAGGCAGGGAATGCCTTTTTATACTATTTGTGTCCTACTAATCGTTAAAAGTGTTTTCTTTTTTCAGCATAGATGTTTTTCCACTTATTAGCAAGAGAATTTGGCTGAATTTTCATACAAAAAAAGCTTCTGCAGAAACCCTGCAGAAGCCTTTGCTGTTTTATTTTACTGCTTACGGTTTTCCCAGTCGCTCAGGAATTTTTCAATGCCCTGATCTGTCAGTGGATGCTTCAGAAGACCAGGAACAACTTTAAACGGAATGGTCGCGATATGGGCACCTCGGGCCGCTGCTTCTGCCACGTGGGTGGAGTGGCGCACGGATGCTGCAATAATATTCGTTTCAATGCCGTGAACGTTAAAGATCTCAGAAATTTCACTGATCAGGTCCAGACCGTTATGACCGATATCGTCCAGACGTCCGAGGAATGGGGACACGTATGTCGCGCCTGCTCTTGCCGCAATTAACGCCTGTACGGAAGAAAAGACGAGCGTAACATTCGTTTGAATGTTTTCTTCTGTAAAGACCTTTACGGCTTTCATGCCTTCAAGTGTCATTGGAACTTTAACCGTAATATTCGGAGCGATTTTTGCGAGCTCGCGGCCTTCTGTGATCATGCCTTCCGCTTCCGTCGAGATAACCTCGGCACTGACGGAGCCGTCAACGATAGCAGTAATCTCTTTTAAGCGTTCATGAAAGTCAACGCCTTCTTTGGCGACGAGACTCGGATTCGTGGTGACGCCGGCGAGAATTCCCAGGTCATTCGCCTCTCTGATTTCATCGATATTCGCTGTATCTACAAAAAACTTCATACATGTTCCCTCCTGTTATTCAGTACTCTTTATCCAGCTCAAGCAAACGTTTGCAAATCATTTTACTATGAAAAGAAGAAGGTAAGGCGGAGAAACAGGCGGCCCGTTGCCGGGCCCCTTTTCTTCGCTTTATGCCCTTTAATTATGCCTGGTTGGAAGAACCAAATTCCTGCATTTTGAACTTCACTGTTTCTTTGATGGCATCGCGTGCCGGGCCGAGGTATTTACGGGGATCATACTGGTTCGGTTGCTCTGCCAGTACTTCGCGTACCTTCGCCGCAGAGGACATCTGGCTTTCCGTGTTTACGTTCACTTTGGCGTGACCGTAACGGATCGCTTTTTTCACGTCTTCTGTCGGAATGCCTGTACCACCGTGCAGAACGAATGGAACGTCCACGAGCTGCTGGATTTCTTCCATACGGGTAAAGCTGAGGTTCGGCTCGCCTTTGTACGGGCCGTGCACAGAACCAAGCGCTGCTGCGAAGCAGTCAACACCGGTCTGCTCTACAAGCTCTTTACACTCTGCAGGAATAGCATAAGCTTCTTCCGCTTCAGAAACGACCAGGTCATCTTCCTGTCCGCCTACACGGCCGAGCTCGGCTTCTACAGATACGCCGATCGCATGTGCAGCATCTACAACGCGCTTAGTCATTTCAATGTTGTATTCAAGCGGGTGGTGGGACCCGTCGATCATTACAGAAGTAAAGCCAGCTTTCATTGCCTTCATGCAGTTTTCAAAGCTCGAGCCGTGGTCGAGGTGAATAGCTACAGGTACTGTTACGTTGTATTCTTTCATCAACGCTTTTACCAGGGTAACGACTGTTTCGAAGCCGCCCATGTAGCGGGCCGCGCCTTCAGAAACACCGCAGATTACTGGAGATTTTTCCTCTTCAGCCGCCTGAAGAATGGCCTGGGTGAATTCCATGTTGTTCAGGTTGAACTGTCCTACGGCATACTGATTTTTCTGTGCTGTTTTCAGCATTTCCGTCATTGATACCAATGGCATAAAAATATCCTCCCTCTTCGTTTCAAGCAAAATGTTTGAGCAGCTTCCATACATAGTAAACATATTTAAGCACACGAAAGTATCTGCAGCTTTCACTCAGGCTGCATTGAATAGTGGGTATTAAAGCGTAATAATGATGTGATCAGGGCGTCTTCACTGTCAGATACTTCCGCTTGAAAACAAACCGACTATGCTATGTAGATCTTACTCAAATTCTTTTTTCATTATAGCATATCGAGTCCAGTTGTCACCCTTCTCGTGAAACTTTGCCAATGACGCCCTTTAAGTTTTCAATGTCAAACGGCTTCGTGATATAGTAGGCAGCTCCGTTTTGTCTGGCCGCCTCCACCTGTTCCTTTTCGCCAAAGGCAGTCATTATAATCATGCAGGCACCTTCAAGGCGGGAGATGCTTTGAAGCTCTTTAAGCAGGGTGAGCCCGTCGATCCCCGGGAGTCTCATATCGATGATAAAAATTTCCGGCGTCCATTCCTCCACCATATGTAAAGCAAGCTCGCCGTTATGTGCTTCCTTGACGGTGTACCCCTCTTCTTCGAGCACCTCTTTTAAGAGAAGCCGGATTCCCATTTGATCATCTACGATTAACACCCGTTGCATTGCATGAATTCCTCCTTCTCTACTTTCTTCTCCCTGCAGTATATATTACTATGAGATTTATGACCATGTATGTTTCAGCCAGGCATCAATTTTAAAGCAGAAAAGAGGATTTTCATGAAAATTTTTTCTACCCAGCTTCAGGGTAAATTTCAAAGCATCATGGACCAGGAGGAAGAATTTGAAGATGCGGCACGTCTGGCCGTCCAGGCTGTAAGGGGGCTCGGCAGGCTCTGGATAGCGGGATCGCCGTCCGCCCATTCCATTGCTCTCGCGCTGGCCAGCCATCCGGATGCTCCGGGAGGAACGACAGCCATTATCCCCTCTCCCGAGACCGAGGCCCTGTCTGAGGTCGACCGTTTGTTTTTAATCATTCATCCCGACGAGCAGGAGGAGATGCTTTCGTTTATCCAGACATGCGAAAACAGCGAAACACCTTTGATTATTTTCACGCAGGATGATGCCCGTATCAACGAGCTGCTCGGGCCGTTAAACTGCCATATTTCAGCACCGTCGGCCGATCCGGTCATTCCGGACGAAACGGGAGAGCGCTACGGGTATCCATTTGACCTGTCTGCTTTCTTCGCCGGCCAGCTGTTATATTTATATATCAAAGAATTATCCGATGAACTCGAATAAAGCAGAGATATTCTGCATAAAGAAGCCTGGATGGTCTATGCCATCCAGGCTTACTTTTATTTATTCTCCTGCAGAGTGACGGATAAATTCGCGGAATAAAGGCTGCGGGCGGGTCGGACGGGACACAAATTCCGGGTGGAACTGTGAAGCAACAAAATAAGGATGGTCTGCTACTTCGATAATTTCCGCCAGACGTCCGTCCGGACTCGTACCGCTGAAGATAAATCCGTTGTCTTCCAGCTGTTCTCTGTAAGCATTGCTGAATTCGTAGCGGTGGCGGTGACGTTCATAAACGATTTCCGCATCATCATAAGCTTCCTTTGCCCGGGAGCCTTCTTTCAGCTTGCAGGGATAAAGGCCGAGCCGGAGCGTACCGCCAAGATCCTCAACATCCTTCTGCTCCGGAAGCAGGTCGATTACTGCATTTTTAGCATCGGGATGGAATTCTGCCGAACCTGCATCCTCTATGCCGGCCACGTTTCTTGCAAATTCCACGCTTGCCAACTGCATGCCAAGACAGATTCCGAGAAACGGAATCTTCTGTTTACGGGCGTAGCTGATTGCTTCAATCTTGCCCTGAATGCCGCGGTCTCCGAAGCCTCCGGGGACAAGAATTCCATCGGCATCCTTCAGGCGCTCTGCCACATTATTTTCATCCAGGTCCTCCGACTGCACCCAGTCGATTTCGATGTCTGCATCGAAGTGGTAGCCGGCGTGCTTAAGCGACTCTGCCACTGAAAGATACGCGTCCGGAAGCGCTACATATTTTCCTACGAGGGCAATACGTACCGTTTTGCTTAAGTTTTTCACCCGGTCGACAAGCGCAGTCCATTCCGTCATTTCTGCCGGTGGCGCTGTCAGCTTCAGGTGATCGCAGACAATCTGGTCCATATGCTGGCGCTGCAGTTCAAGCGGGATCTGGTACAATACTTCTGCATCCCCTGCTTCAATAACCGATTCTGAAGGCACGTCGCAGAACGAAGCAATTTTCTCCTTCATGTTTTCTGGTACCGGCTTTTCTGTCCGGAGTACAATGACGTTCGGCTGAATACCGATGCCGCGGAGCTCTTTGACGCTGTGCTGCGTCGGCTTGGATTTCATTTCTCCTGCTGCAGATAAGTATGGAATTAACGTACAGTGCACATACATTACGTTGTCGCGCCCAACATCACTTTTAATCTGACGAATGGCTTCAAGAAACGGCAGGCTTTCAATATCGCCGACCGTACCGCCGATTTCTGTAATTACTACATCGGCTCCTGTTTCTCTTCCTGCACGATACACACGTTCTTTAATTTCATTGGTAACATGCGGGATAACCTGTACGGTGCCGCCGAGATAGTCGCCGCGGCGTTCTTTTCGAATAACGGATGAGTATACTTTTCCGGTCGTGACATTGCTGTTTTTGCTGAGGTTAATATCGATAAAGCGTTCATAGTGCCCGAGATCCAGGTCTGTTTCTGCTCCGTCGTCTGTAACGAAAACTTCCCCGTGCTGATACGGGCTCATCGTTCCCGGGTCCACATTAATATATGGGTCAAACTTTTGGATAGTAACACTAAGTCCTCTGTTTTTAAGCAGTCTTCCAAGGGAAGCTGCTGTAATGCCTTTACCTAACGAAGATACAACGCCGCCAGTAACGAAAATATATTTACTCGCCATATACCTATCTGCCTCTCTTTATATAAATGTTCTTTAAAATAGTTCTTTCAGGGCCCGCGCCGCTGAACAGGCTTCCTGCGCTTTTCTTTGTCCAGCTTCGAAGCCTAACCGCTCGGGGTTACTTCCTAGCCGACTCCGGGCAGCAGGCTGCCCTGCACGTCTGGGAAGTACCTGTCGCGGTTAAGCAAGGCTTCTGCGCTTTTCTTTTTGTCCAGCTACGGGTGTTACCAGCTTAATCCATTCGTGATTTCAGCTCGTTTGTGACTTCGTCTCAAGCCGACTGAAACCGACGAGCCGTTTAAGCTGGTGCCCAAACACCCTCCGCTTTTCTTTGTTCATAAAAAAAACAAAAGTGGCGCCCTGCCACCATATGGAGGGGGCACACTTTTGTTTGTCGTTAATGCTTATATAGGTATCATTTTCACCTTTACGTCACAGCCCAAAAATGATTGTACCTATACGAGTTTCGAAAGTCAAGATATCGCCACGATAAAATTACCGGCTCTCTTCTTCACTTTCCTCTGTATTGTCGCTTCCACTGTCTTCTTCGTCTTCTTCTTCGTCTTCGTCGAAGCCTGGACCGGAATTGCCTGGCTCAAAGCCTTCGAGATCATTATCATCAAACGTGTCTTCGTCGGCGTCGTCTTTTTTAGAGATCGCGTCCAGATCGTCGGAAATGTCCACCAGGTCATCATCATACGTTTCTTCCTCCGGATCGATTTCATCGGCAAGCTCATCAGACCCCTGTACGGTATGACTCAGTTCTTCATCTGACTGATCGAGAGGATACCATCCGCGAAGACCCCAGTGGTTTTCGCCCAGGTGCACAAACCGTCCGTCCAGGTTCATGGAGGTAAACAGCTTGATCATCCGGCTTTTTCTTTCTTCTTCCGTGTATCCTTTTAATTCTGTCAGACGATCCATAACTCTCGTATAGCCTGATGCTCCGCCCTCTTCTTCGAGTATCATATACGCCAGTTCCATCGAAGACATTTCCCGTACTTTTTCTTCGCTCAACTCGTTTATTTTCACAGCTTCATCGCTCCTTTTCACGAACATGCCCTTATGCTGATTCTTTTATATTAATCGCTTCATCGCTACGAAAATTCATACCTAAAATTATAAACATATTTCGAAGGAAAATTCCATAATTATTATTTAATTCTTCCTGATAGAATTTACTGCCTGTGTGTTTAATGGTTTTCCAGAGGTGCCCATTCGTTCTGCTGCCGGTTCGTGAGAAGGGAAACGAGCACAAACGCAGCAAGTGAAAACAGAACGGGCATAGCCACCTCGTGCATCCCGAGCCATCCCGGAAGCCAGATGGAAATAATCATGTATGAGGCGATACCGGTGACCATTGCTGCAAGCGCTCCCCATCCGTTTGCCTTTTTCCAGTACAGTCCCAGAACGATGGGCCAGATGAACGCTGCCTCCAGTCCTCCAAAGGCAAACAAATTCAGCCAGATTAAAAACTCCGGCGGACTCCACGAAATAGCTACAACGATAATGCCGACGGCTGCCGTAACAATCAGGCTCAGCAGGCGTATTCTGTTTTCCGAAGCGTCCGGCTTGATATAGTTAATATATACATCTTTCACTACTGAGGAGCTAATCATCAGCAGCAGGGAATCCACGGTGCTCATGATGGCTGCCATCGGCGCTGCCAGGACGACACCGGCCAGCCATCCGGGAAGAACAGTCATGGTAAGCTCCGGCATAACGGTATCGGCTACTTCAATGCCCGGTACCACCACGCGGCCCATAACTCCGGCCATATGCATTCCAAACATCATAAAAGCAACCACTGCCGTTCCGATCAGAAGCGCACGGTGCATAGCAGCCGAGCTTTTATACGACATTGCCCGTACCGCCACCTGAGGCAGCCCAACCACTCCCACACCGACTAAAATCCAGAATGACGATACATAGAGCGCAGTTAAATCTCCATCCGCGCCGAAAGGCGTAACGAGGTTCGGGTTCTCCTGATACAGGGAGGTCATAATATTGTTCATGCCGCCCCCCGCTATCAGCGTAGCGGTGAAAATAATCAATGTTCCAACTACCATAATAATGCCCTGCACTGCGTCTGTAACCACTACTGCCCGGAAGCCCCCGATGATCACATAAAACAGGACTGCCGCTGCAAACAGAAACAGGGACGCCTGATAGCTCATGCCTGTGACCGATTCGATGAGCCTCGCGCCACCTACCCACTGGGCGGCCATGGCAGAAAATAAGAAGATGACAATGCTGAATGCCCCTAAAATAACAACAAGTCCGTTATTATAGCGGGAGCGGAGAAAATCTACGAGCGTTACAGCCCGGTATCGTCGGGCCATAACAGCAAACCGCTTGCCAAGAATCATCAGTGTAAAATAGCCGGTAACCACCTGGGCCATGGACAAAAGCACCCAGCCAAGCCCCCGGTCGTAGGCAATGCCGGGGCCTCCGACAAAGCTGCTCGCGCTTCCGTACGTCGCAACCATTGTCATGGCAAGCACCAGCCCGCCAAGTTCACGGCTGCCCAAATAATAATCATGAAGAAAAGAAGCGGCTCCCGTCCTTTTTTTAGCGGACCATATACCGATTGCAAACGTAAGAAGTAAAAAAACGATTAATGGCACAATCACTTCTATATTCATTATTCTTCCTCCTGATCAAGAGGAATATCACGGAGGACAAACTTCACGACAAACCACAAAGTGACGAGTAAAAGCACCGGCCCGAGCACGCAGCTGTAAAACAGCCAGTCGGGCATACCAAGTATGTACTGATAATCCTGGGGGTCTCTGCCTCCAAGACCATAAGCAAAACCAAACCACCAGATAAAATGGCCCACAGCAATAGCAACACCAAGAAGCGCTTCCTTCGCTGTGAGCTGCTGCAGCTTCCTCTCTTTTTCTTCCAGGCTCATGACCATCCTCCATTTTTTCGTTCCTTCAAAAACTTCAATTAGTTTAGCTGATTTACCGGTCTGCTGCAACCTTATTGACAAATCGTTCCTGTTTCACGAAAATGTACGTATTGTGTCTGTAATTTCAAGCGACGTTTAATCATTATAAAAAAGGGTATTATATTTTAATAAAGTTAAAGGTGTTGATGTATATGGCTGGCGAAAAGCAATTTGACCAATTCGAACCTGGAGAAGTCGTTCACTACGAAGGCTATGAAATGAAAGTTATTTCTGAATTTGAACGCACAGTTATTGTAGAATTCAGTGATTATCCAATTGTGGGAAAAGAAGAAGAATTTCCTTACCATCGCATCGTCCTATTAAAAAATGAAGTAACCCATTAAAATAATCATCTATCAAGTGCAAAGCTGCTTCCTCACAAGAGGAGCAGCTTTTTTTGATTTATAGGTTGCCCACTCTTCAGACACTCAGAACGCAGCGGTTTATTAGTCGGCCGCGTTTCTCTGTCCAGCTCCGGAAGCCAGCGATTTCGCATCCCTTCAGACCTTTGTCAAAGTGAAAAAGCCACTTTTCCAAAGCCCTTCCAGGGTCCGCATCGCTGGTCAGGCTTCCTCCGCTTTTCTTTTACATATCCTTCTCCATAATCAGCATCGGGATCTGGTAGCCACCGAACTCTCCCTGCAGCTTTTCTTTTTTCTCGAAGCCCTGGGCTTCGTAGAATTTCTGCCCGCGTGTATTTTTTTCCTCTATATACACCCGGATTTTTTTAGCGTTTGGCTCTTCTAGCAGCGTTTCGTCAAATAATTGCTTTCCAATCCCCCGGCTCTGGTGTCCGGGAAGCAGGTATAAAGCTGACATTTTACAGGTTCTTTTGTCATCGATCGGGCCTAGATCGGAAAAGCCAATAACTGTTCCATCCACTTCAGCTACTTTAGAGGTGTGCTTGGATATACGGCGCATTAACATTTCATCGTTGTAGGCCTGGCTTAAATACATTTCCTGGGCCGGAAGCGGAATAATTCCCTCGTAGGCATCGTACCAGCATTCCCTTGCAACTTCCCGGATTCGGTCCAAATCTTTGTACTTCATCGGGCGGATAATAACAGCCATACTTTTTCCTCCTTTTGCATCGCAGCATGTCTTCCTGTTCTTCTTCTAGGTCTACCATTATTTACCCTTCCTGTTTGCAATAAAAACCGTAGGGCCCGCTTCATTTTTCTGCTTGACGTTTATCATTTCCAATTGTATAACTAATTTGTAAGCGTATTCAAATTATCAGGAGGACGACATCATGATTACTTTTATCATCGCAGTAGCATTACTGATTGTCGGCTATTTTACATACGGCGCTTTTATTGAAAAATTATTTACTGCAAACGACAAGCGGGCAACCCCCGCCTTCACTAAACAGGATAATGTCGACTACCTTCCCATGGGAACGAAAAGAAACTCCATGATTCAGCTGCTGAACATTGCCGGCGTCGGCCCAATCTTCGGCCCGATTATGGGAGCTCTCTACGGGCCGGTTGCTTTTTTATGGATCGTGTTCGGCGCTATTTTTGCCGGTGCAGTGCATGATTACTTAACCGGCATGATTTCCATCCGGAACGGTGGCGCCCACCTTCCGCAGCTTGCCGGCAAATTTCTCGGCAAATCGATGAAGCATATTGTGAATGGCTTTTCTGTACTTCTTTTATTATTAGTTGGAACCGTTTTCGTCACCGCTCCCGCGGAGCTGCTGAATGGGATTCTCCCTGGATGGATCGGCCTTGCTGCCATTATTACAGTTATTTTTGCTTACTATACGCTCGCGACACTTCTTCCGGTGGATAAAATCATCGGCAAAATCTACCCAATTCTCGGGGCGCTGCTTCTGCTGAGCGCTGTCGGTATCGGCGGCGGGCTGATTGTGCAGGGACAGCCGATTCCCGAGCTTTCGTTTCAAAACATGCACCCGGATCAGGCACCTATTTTTCCGCTGCTCTTTTTAACTATTTCCTGCGGGGCTATCTCCGGCTTTCATGCCACCCAGACACCGATTATTTCCCGCACCACCCAGAGCGAGGGCAGCGGAAGAAAAATCTTCTACGGGATGATGATCGCAGAAGGCATCATCGCCATGATCTGGGCCGCTGCTGCCATGAGCATTTTTAACGGCGTTTCCCTAAATGAAATCATCGCTGCCGGTGGCCCCGGGGCTGTGGTCAGCGAGGTTTCAATGACAATGCTTGGTGCTGTCGGCGGTACACTTGCCGTTCTCGGGGTTATTGTACTTCCAATCACTTCCGGCGATACGTCGTTTAGAAGTGCACGGATGATTATTGCCGACTACTTCCGGATCAATCAAAAGAAAATGCCGAACCGGCTGTGGATCGCGCTTCCATTGTTTGTCGCCTCGTTTGCTTTAACGAACATGGACTTCACCATTTTATGGCGGTACTTTTCCTGGGCCAACCAATCCACCGCTATGATCGCCCTGTGGGTCGGTGCCATGTATCTCGTGCTCGCCGGGAAAAACCACTGGGTCGCTTCAATTCCGGCCACGTTTATGACCATGGCCACGTTCACCTACATTTTAAACGCGCCGATCGGCTTTGGGCTTCCGATGGAATTAAGCTATATTCTTGCAGCCATTGGTACGCTCATTGTGATCGCCCTGTTTGTTAAACGGGCCCGCGCCTACGTGGGAACCAGGTTCCCGGTCGACGAACAGATCGAATCGGCATATGAAAAAGCACCTGCCAAAGCATAATAAAAAGGCACCGCCCATCCCGGGTGGTGCCTTCGTCGTTATTACATCGTTTCCGGCGCGTGTACGCCGATAAGGTCCAGACCGTTCTGCACCGTCGTCTGGACTGCCTTCGCCAGTACGAGTCTTGCCTGGGTTTTCGGCTCATCCTCAGCATCCATGACGCGGTCTGCGTTGTAGAAGCTGTGAAATGCAGACGCCAGTTCATGAAGGTAGGTGGTCATGCGGTGCGGAGCGTATTTATCCGCTGCAATGGCCACTTCTTCCGGGAATTCACCGATTTTTTTCAGCACGTCCAATTCCTTTTCACTATGAATTGGCGTCAAATCTGCCGCCGGATCAAACGTAATCCCGCGCTCCTCCGCCTGACGGAAAATGCTGCAAAGCCGGGCGTGGGCGTACTGCACATAATATACCGGATTTTCGTTCGACTGCGATTTGGCCAGACTCAAATCAAAGTCCATATGTGTGTCCGGGCTTCTCATCGCAAAGAAATACCGGGTAGCATCGATGCCGACTTCTTCCATGAGATCCTTCAGCGTTACCGCCTTGCCGGTCCGTTTGCTCATTTTCACACGCTCGCCGTTTTCAAACAGATTTACCATTTGAATAATCTGCGTTTCGAGCTGTTCTTTGTCATAACCAAGCGCCTGCACGGCTGCTTCCATCCGCGGAATATAGCCGTGGTGGTCCGCGCCCCAGATATTAATAACCTTTTCAAAGCCGCGGCCGAATTTGTTCCGGTGATACGAAATATCCGGCAGCAGATACGTATAGGTGCCGTCATTTTTCACGAGCACCCGGTCCTTATCGTCCCCGTAACGGCTCGAGCGGAACCATACCGCTCCGTCTTCTTCATACGTTTCTCCCTGGTCGTGCAGGTATTGCAGAGTTTCTTCCACATTGCCGTTTGTGTAAAGAGAGGTTTCCGAATACCACACGTCAAAGCGGACTCTGAATTGTTCAAGATCCTGCTTCAGCTTTTCGACTTCACGCTTAAGGCCGTACTCGCGGAAAAACTCGAGCCGTTCCTCCTCCTCGACGTGAACAAACCGGTCGCCCTGCTCACTGGCAAGCTCTTCACCGAACTGGCGCACGTCTGCTCCCTGATAGCCGCCTTCAGGCATTTCCATATCCAAGCCAAGCGCTTCAAAGTAACGGCTTTCGACCGATCTGGCCAGGTTTACGATCTGGTTGCCGGCATCGTTAATGTAATATTCACGCGTCACGTCGTAGCCGGCAAAGTCCAGAATGTTGCAGAGCGAGTCCCCCACAGCCGCACCGCGGGCATGACCGAGGTGCAGGTTGCCGGTCGGGTTCGCCGATACAAACTCCACCTGGACCTTTTTCTGTTTTCCTACATCAGAACGGCCGTAGTCCGCTCCCTGGTTGAGCACTCCCGGAATCACGTCGATCAAATAGCGGTTATCCATAAAAAAGTTAATAAAGCCAGGCCCCGCAATTTCGATGTTTTTAACGGAGGCCTTGTCTGTGTTTAAGTGATTCACGATGTCCTCGGCGATCGCCCGTGGAGCCTTTTTTGCCACACTTGCGAGCTTCATCGCTGCGTTGGATGCAAAGTCTCCATGGCTTTTTTCCTTCGGGGTTTCAAGCACAATTTCCGGCACTTCTTCCCCCCGGGCAAGTCCTGCCGCTTCAATTGCCGCAGCAACTTCTGTTTTCAGCTGCTCTTTCACCTGATCCATTATATTCATATGCTCATACGTCCTCCTCAATTACGATCGAAATTTCGTAACGCCCTACCGGCGTCCCCTGCAGTGCCAGCCGGTAATGAAAATCAATATGCATCATCCAGCCGGGGTTGGCCCTGGTCACAGCCAGATGGTCTGTTACCGCTTCTGTATGAAGGCGGCCGTAGCCCATATCGTAGGTGCCTTCGGTACGTTCGCCGTACGCATAGACCTGACGCATGGCCACGGCCCCGCTTCGGAGCACCATAACCTCTGCGTCTCCGATTTTCAGCGTTGTCTGTACTTTTCCTATGCCCTCAAGCTCTTCTTCAAACCGGACATAGGTCCATTCCTGTTTTTCGTACATTTCGCCGTCTGCGTTCAGCTGGATGGTTTCACGTTCATCCTCCTGCTGCATATTGGTTGTCATAGCGACTTTTACCGGGGTCTTTGCTGTGTCTGCCACGATGAGCCACCTTTCTCTACGCCTGCACATACTCGCTTTTAACGTTCCGGTTAATCACTGTCTTATTTTAACACGACTTCGCGCATTGAGAAGGGAAAATTGATCAATTGAAAAGCCTGCAGACAAAAAAGCTCCCCTGCCGGAGCAGGGAAGCTTTGATCACCCTTTGACCGAGCCGGCGAGCAGGCCGCGGACAAAGTATCTTCCTAGTACAATATAGACAATCAGCGTCGGCAGGGCGGCAAGCATGGCGCCGGCCATCTGTACGTTCCACTGCACGATCTGGCTGCCGGATAAATTCTGCAGCGCCACCATAACCGGCTGGCTGTCTGCGTTTGTGATTGTTACCGCAAACAAAAATTCGTTCCAGATGTTCGTAAACTGCCAGATGGCGACAACGACAAACCCCGTAATGGAAAGAGGGATGATGACACGCCGGAATATCTGCAGAAAACCTGCTCCGTCAATTTTCGCTGCCTCAATCATCGTATCAGGAATATTCGCATAAAAGTTTCTAAACATCAGAGTCGTAATTGGCAGACCATACACGACGTGGGTCAGAATCAGTCCCGGAATCGAGTTGTACAATTCGATGGTTCTGAGAAATTGAATGAGCGGGATGAGGATACTCTGATACGGAATAAACATCCCAAACAGCAGTATGGTAAAAAGAATTTCCGAGCCTTTGAACTTCCATTTGGACAGCACATATCCGTTCATCGCCCCGAGCAGCGCTGATAAAATCGTCGCCGGGATAACCAGATAAAAGCTGTTCGCCAGGTTCGGGGCCAGGGCAGTAAAGGCTTCCGCGTAGCTTGAAAAATCGATCGCTGTCGGAAATGCCCACATCGTAGCGAGACTTACTTCATCGAGCGGCTTCAGGCTGGTTACTACGATGACGTAGATCGGTGATAAAAACAGAAGCGACATGAAAATAGCTAGTGCGTATTTGAATACCGGCGTTAATCGAATGGCCATCAGCCTTCCCTCCTTCGATTGGCGAGTAAGTACGGTACGATGAATACAGCGACCAGGATGAGCATCACCATGGCAATGGCTGCCCCGTTTGCATAGTAGTTGGCCCTAAACGTCGTTTCAAACATATACACCCCCGGAACGTCGGTCACAAAATTCGCCCCCGAACCGGTCATGGCATAGACAAGGTCAAAGATTTTCAGCGAGATGTGCGCCATAATGATAACGACACTCACGGTAATTGGCAGAAGCAGCGGAATGACTACCTTCATGTATACCTTCCACTCCGACGCCCCGTCGACCCGGGCAGCCTCCCGAAGCTCTTCGGGAATGCCCCGCAGACCAGCCAGGTACATGGCCAGGGAAAAGCCGGTCATCTGCCAGACAGCTGCAATCACAAGCGCGATGATGGCGACCGGGAGACCGAATTCAATACTTCCCCATTGAAAGCCGCCCAGAATAGTCGTATCAGTGTACCAGAGCGGTTCGATACCGAAGAACGCCAAAAATGTATTGTAGCCGGTGGACGGGTTTAACAGCCACTGCCAGACAACACCGGTTACGACAAAGGACAGCGCCATTGGAAAAAGAAAAATATTACGAAAAAGCGCTTCGGCCTTTAGCTTCTGATCGATGAGTACAGCCAGGCCCAATCCACTTACAATCACGAACCCGATAAATAGCACTGTGAAAAAAAAGGTGTTCCTTAAATCCGCCTGAAAACGGAAGTCCTGGAACAGGTATATATAGTTTGCGAGTCCGGCAAACGAAAAGTCCGGTGTCAGGCTGTTCCAGTTGCTGAGCGAGACGTACCCCGTCCATCCGATAAATCCGTATACAAATACAGCGACCAGCAAAAACGAGGGAACGATAAACGCCACCGCCCACCAGCGGTCCTTGACTGCCTTTTTACGCTTCACCCGATCTTTTGATGCTGTTTTGTCCATTACTTCATCGGCCATCTTTTATCCCTCCTTTGAACAAAAGAAGCCCGGCACCGCTTGCATCGGCACGGGGCTTCCCTCTGTTAACCTTCTTATTTTTGCTCTTCATCCATTGCAGTCTGCATTGATTCCATCAGCTTCTCTTCGTCGCCCTGCGTAACGAAGATATTTACTGCCTGGTTCGCTTTTGTCACGAAGCCTTCAGAGGCAGCTGAACCGTGCGCAAGACTTGGCGTAAGCGATGTCTCCTGGAAGTCCTCCATCGTGTCCTGGCCGTATTCGTCATATTTGGACTCATCTGCGTCCACCCGCGCCGGGATCGAACCTTTTAACGGGTTGAACGTGTCCTGTCCTTCCTTCGAACCGAGGACGCTCAGGAATTCTTTTACCTGTTCCGGATTTTCAACTCCCTTTGGCAGACCGAACGTATCAGTGATAACCATGAAATCTTCCGAAGTGCCAGGGAACGGGGTGTAGCCGAAGCCTTCATTTACTTCGAGGCCAAGGTCATTTACAAAGTAACCCTTTGCCCAGTCGCCCATGTTAATCATGGCAGCTTCGCCGTCTGCAACCATCTGCGCCGAATCCTGCCAGTTTCTCGAAGCGTGGTCCTCATTGACATATTCAAGCATCTGTCCGAACTGCTCGGTAGCTGTCGCTACACGTTCATCGTCAAAGCCAACTTCTCCTTCAAATAGGGCTTCATAGTCCTCTGGACCGAGGTTGGCAAGCAGCAGGTTTTCGTAAATCTGCGTAGCCGGCCACGATTCTTTATCACCCATCGCAAGCGGCGTTACGCCTGCTGCCTCGAGCTCCTCTGCGACTTCAAAAAACTCATCGATATCAGTTGGCGGCTCGATGTCGTTTTCTTCAAACACTTCCATGTTGTAAAACATGACGTTTCCGCGGTGAATATTGACCGGTACGGAATAAATATCGCCGTCCGAGCTGACCATATCGATTAATTCCTCCGGAAACTTGTCATTGAGCTCTTCCTCTTCGTAAAAATCATTCAGCGGCTCCATTTTGTCTGCCGCCACCCAGCTGTCATTCAGCTCAGCTCCGCCGTGCACCTGGAACGTGGACGGCGGGTCATCGCCCTGCATTCTTGTGGCAAGCACTGCTTTAGCATTCGTACCGGCACCGCCGGCTACAGCTGCGTTTTCCACCGAAATATCGGGATTTTCCTCTTCAAACATATCGATTAAAGCCATCAGGCCGTCTTCCTCGCCAGCGCCTGTCCACCAGCTGAAGATTTCTACTTCAGCGTCGCTTCCGCCTTCTCCCGAGCCTCCGGAGCTGCCTTCATTTTCCGAACCCGATCCGGAATCCGAACCGCCTCCCCCACAGGCTGCCAAACCGAACAACAGCAATGAACTTCCTACCAGACCAACACTCTTTTTCAACATGAACCCTCCCCCTTGCAGGAATAATATGATTTTATGATAACGCTTACAATTTTGATTATAGGTCACGATCCTGCGTTTGTATGGAAGTATTTTCTATACAATCTTTTGATTGTCTGCATTATTTTTAGGTTACTTTATCCTATTACCTTTTGCCCTGCTGATATTGTTTTGGAGAGCATCCCACCTGTTTTTTAAAGACACGGCTGAAATAGTTCGGGTCTTTGTACCCGATACTGATGCTGATTTCCTTTAACGGCCGTTCGCGGTCCTGAAGCATCCGCTTTGCTTCCTGCATCCGTATACGCGTGACGTAATCAACAAATGATACTCCGGTTACTTCTTTAAACTGGTGGGAAAAATAGGCAGGGCTCCATTGCACATACCCCGCTATATCCTCGAGCTGGAGCGGTTTGGCATAGTGCTCCTTTACGTAGGCCTTCACCTTTTCAATCTGGTGATGCTCCCGAAAGTGAAGCCCTCTGTATGCCCCCACCACATGAAGGAGCCGCTTCCACTCCGCCGCATCCGACGGCATATCTTCTTCAAGAGTCCCGTTCATTTCCTTAACCAGTTCTTCAAGCTGAAGCCACAAATGCCTCCTCGATGATTTTTGGGGACGGGTATGCCACCATTCGCTCCAATAATAGATGGCGGATTTTTCTTCCCCGGTCCGCAGCGCATTCACAATGGAGGAGACCCACTGGCTGCTCTGTTCCGGCAGCGCATCCTGATCTTTTTCAAGACCGGACAATGCTTCCACATAAGCCTGGAACAGCTGTTTCACGTCGTGTTCCTTTTCAGAAATTCCTATGGATGCTTTTTCCCCAAGCTCAAAATGCATGCGGCGGCGGAGACGTTCAACCTCTTCAGAGCCTCTGTTTTTACCCGTGTGGAAGAAAAAAGTCCGAAACCATCCGTCCGGCTGACGGTCCGTAAGAAAAGCGTCGTTAGTCCACCGGGTCATTTTTTCTTCTATATCCTCCGGCATATCCTCTTCGCGCATGACCGCTGCAAAACCGCAGGAAGCTTCCGGCACTGCTTCTATGAGAAGATCTGCATGGTTTTCATACGGTTCTCCGTGACAGACGCTCTGGAAAAGAAGCTTTTGCAGCCTGTGGCTGTACTGTTTCCGTTCCTGCCTGCTGCGGTTTACTGCCGTCTGCACACGCATGAGTGTCTGAATGGTCTCTTCTTTTTTGCCCGGCTTTAACAAATACTCCTTTACACCCAACCCGAGCGCCTCCCGGGCATAGTCGAAGGAATCGTAGGCGGTGACCATAATAAAATGGATGCCGGATGCCGCCTGCTGAATGCGCTGTATGGCTTCAAGGCCGTTGCATCCCGGCATTTTAATATCCATCAGCATAATGTCCGGCCTTTTTTCGATAGCCAGCTCCACTGCCTCGGGCCCGTTCTCTGCCTCTCCGATTACTTCAATTTCCGGTAAATGAGCCGCTATCAGCTTTTTCATCGCTTTACGCTCAAGCCATTCATCCTCTGCCATCAATAGTCGTATCATCCTGCCTGCCCCCCTGCTTTCTGCCATTCTTTAACCGGCATACGGAGCTTCACCGTAGTGCCCTGCGCCGGGACAGATTCCACATCCACGAGCTCCCCGGTATGAAAGAATAATTCCAGACGCCTCCGGACGTTCTGCATGCCAAGGCCAGTGGAATGACCAATGTGCGCTTCCTGCTCTTCGCCCGCACCAAGAAGCTGCTGGCGCTGGCGCTCATTCATTCCTTTGCCGTTGTCCATTACCCGGACGACAATCTGACTGTCCTCCAGGCGCACCTGCACACGCACTTCGGCATTCTCTTCCATCCCTTCCACCCCGTGAATAAAGGCGTTCTCGATTACCGGCTGCAGCGTCAGCCTCGGGATAGGCACATCCAGCTCGTCTGTTCCGGTTTCAATATGTGTAGATAAGCGGTTCCGAAACCTTGTTTCCTGAATATGAAAATAACTCCGGATCACATCCAGCTCGTCCCGGAGCGTTACTTCTTTTTCGATATTCCCTAAGCTGTAGCGCAGCAGAGAGGAAACAGATTCTATCAATTCCGACGTTTCTTCCGCATCTTCCAGATAAGCCATTTTTGAAATCGTGTTCAGGGTGTTGAATAAAAAGTGCGGATTGATCTGATTCTGCAGATGCTTCAGCTCCAGCTGCTTCATCAGCTGATCCATCTCTGCCTTTTTTTCCATTTCGCCGACGTACGTATGAATATCTGTCCGCATACGGTTGAACGTACGGCCCAGAAGCTCCAGTTCGTCTCCCGAACGAATACGGAGCGGCTCCCCCTGAAAATGGCCGCGCGATACCTCCCCTGCTGCCCGGGACAATTCGTCGACCGGCTTTGTAATGCTTGAAGAGAACCGGAATGCGATAAAAGCAGCAATCAGTAGCGACGTAGCAAACAGGCATATAATAAAATAGCGGAATGAGGTATTACGCTCCTGAAGCTGGGCATACAGGTGCTGATACTCTGTCAGGGACTGATCGATAAGAGTCAGCGTGCTTTCCTGTATATAGGCGTTCGATTGTTCAGTTTCTGCGAGATTGCTTCCGTATTTTTCAATATCGCCCTGCAGCACAAACCCAGCGGTTGTTTCACTGTTTTGTTCGAGTGAATCGAGCAGCTGCATGTAGCTCTTCATTTCGACCGACCCCGGCTGACCTTCTTCATTACCGAGCTCCTCTGCCAGTGCCTTCATTTCCCCGGATGCCTGATAATAAGCGGCCCACGTTTCCTGTGAAGGGTTGGTCGCAATCTGCTGCGTCGCTGCCGTCCATTCTTCGGCCTGCCGGGAAATGGAATTCAACAGCACAAAGCGGTCAAAGCTCGTACTGTATTCATTAGTAATACGCTCTGAGCTCCAGTAAATACCGATAGCTACAGCGTTAAAAAGCAGAATAAAGGCAAAGGAGAAAAACACCATTTTCGAACGGATAGATCGTATCACCGCTCCCCGCCCCCTTCCCGTGCAGCATCAGAAGCTCTCCAAATAACCGTCTCGGTGTGCTGTACCGAAGGCACGTACTGCTGTTGATTCAGCCGGGCCACATCATAAACCGCCTGCTCCCCCATTTGTACGGGATGCTGACGGACCGTGGCATCAATTGTACCCTCCTCAAGCAGCTGTACTGTTTCAGGCAGTGTATCAAACCCGATCACATACAGCTCCCCGGCTCCTTCAATCTCTTCCATCCCCTGGGCTATGCCGATAGCGTCCAAAGCACTCGTGCCGTAAAGCGCTGTGATGTCGGGCTCCTCCTTCAATAAACTGTAGGTGGCCTGTGCGGCCCCAATCTCAGAGATTCCGGAATACCCGATGTCCTTAATTTCCACGCGGCCGCTTGCTTCCACAGTATCCCGGAAGCCTTCCACCCTTTCCTTCTGATTGACCGTGTCCGCACTTCCAGAAACGATGCCGACATACTGCCTTCCTTCCGTATTTCGGAGCAGCTCTTCCCCTGCCGAAACACCGGCTTCGTAATTGTCTGTGCCGATATAGGCACGCCGCCCGCTCTCCGGCACGTCACTGTCTACCGTGATAACCGGCACCCCTTTCTCCAGCGCTTTTTGCACCAGCTCCTGGAAAACAGGATCATCAATGCCCTGAGTGATAATAGCGTCTACATTGCTCTCGATCATCCGGTTCATCGTTTCAAGCTGCTCATCTTTACCTGCTTTGGACGGTCCGTACGTTTCGATATAAATGCCCGCCTCTTCGCCCGCTGCAACAGCGCCTTCTTTGATTTGTTCCCAGTAAGGATTGCCTGCTTCTTCCATAATGAGCGCTGCCCTCGTCTGGTACGTTTCGTTTTCCTCTGAATTGACCGGTTCCACGTAAAAAGCCTTTGTGCCAAAATAAACGGTTGCTGCCAGACTGGCCAGGCAACCGAGAAAGAAAACAGCAAACAACCAACGCTTCCTTCGTTCGCCCACCATCATAGCCCCCTTATAATGAAATCGTTTACAAATAATTATATAACTTTTTCCATAAATCACCACCCCTCCCCCCGAAAAAAGCAAAAAAAGGCACCGGATCATTAATCCGGCGCCCTCTGTTTATTCGTCCTCTGTTATTTCAATTCCTTCTCCGGAGGCCTTAAGCTGATCGTACGTGTAGACCGCAATGGCCGTGTCCTGCACCCCGGTGCCTGTCAGGTCGCAGAGAGTTATCTGTTCCATCGTTTCCCGGCGGGGCGCCTCTCCACTGATAATCGCCCCGAGCTCCACGGTGCTGCTTTCATCGATGATTCCTGCTTCTTTCGCCGTCCGGTGTTCTCCGATGGAAAACACCTGCGAGGCGGCATCACAGGCAAGAATGTCCACTGCCCCGAGTACATCCGGCTCGATTTCATTCTTTTCCGAGGCATCTGAGCCCATCGCTGTAATATGAAGTCCCGGATGCAGCCATTCTTTTTTGATGAACGGCTCTGTCGCCGGGGTCGTCGTGACGAGCACGTCGCAGTTTCGTACGACCGTTTCAAGATCGGCAGCTTCTGTCGTAACGCCAAGCTCATGCTCCATTTCACGCTGGTACGCCTCGGTCCGTTCTTTTTTGCGCCCATACACGTACACTTTTTCAATCGACGGCCGCACCATTTTCAGCGCACGCAGCTGAAAGCGCGCCTGCGTGCCGGTACCGACAATACCTGCAATTTTTGCCTCGTCTTTAGCCATATACCTGGCTGCCACAGCTCCGGCAATTCCTGTGCGCACATCGGTCAGGTAGCCGTTATCCTGCAGTACTGCTGCCGGGAAGCCTGTATCCGAGTGAAATAAAAGCATCATGCCGCTGAGGCTTGGAAGCCCTTTGTCCGGGTTATCGAAAAAACCGGTCGAAATTTTCAGGGCAAACTGATCCATACCTTTGACATAGGCCGTTTTTGCATCCATCTCCCCATTTTTGTCGGCAATGGGCATGCTGAGCACGGGAGGCATGGTTACTTCTCCTGCCTGCAGGCGCCGGAAGCCGTCTTCAATGAGGGAAAGCGCCTGCTGATTGACATCAATCGTATTTCTGATCGATTTTTCTTTAAATAAATACAAGGACTCCGCCTCCTTTAAAATGAACTGCTTTTATTATAGGAAACATTACACTAAATCAAAACCATTAATCATGAGAACGCTTAAATATTTACAGAACGGGAATGGCTTACCATACTTTGATTAAAAGGCAGGTGGACGGTGTGAAATATCGTCAGTTGGGAAATACCGAATTGGAAGTAAGTGAGCTGAGCTTTGGCACATGGGCCATTGGCGGCGCGTGGGGAGCAACAAACGATACCGAAGCGCTTAAGGGCCTTGAGGCTGCCATGGATGCAGGCGTGAATTTTTTCGACACGGCCGACGTCTACGGGGACGGCCACAGCGAAGAGTTAATCGGAAAAGCGACAAAGGGAAAAGAAGACAAGATTCACGTAGCCAGCAAATTTGCGCGCGGCGGCGATATTAATGACCCAAATACTTATTCCAGGGAAAGCGTCACGAACTACCTCGACGCTACGCTGAAGCGTCTCGGACGCGAACGCCTGGACCTTTATCAGATTCACTGCCCGCCGATTGACGTTTTAAAAGACGGCTCGGTGTTTCAGGTACTTGATGACCTGCAGGCGCAGGGAAAGATCCGTCACTACGGCGTCAGCGTGGAAACAGTGGAGGAAGGCATGGAATGCCTGCATTACCCGAATGTTAAGGCGCTTCAGGTGATCTACAATATTTTCCGCCAAAAGCCGGCAGAACGGCTGTTTCCACAGGCCAAAAAGCAGGGCGTCGGCATTCTGACCCGCGTGCCGCTCGCAAGTGGGCTGTTAACTGGGAAATATACAAAAGAAACGACATTTGCTGAAGATGACCACCGCAATTTCAACCGGGACGGCGACGCCTTCAATGTCGGAGAAACATTCGCCGGTCTTCCTTTCCAAAAGGGCGTGGAGCTCAGCACCTCCCTCCAGTGGATTAAAGAAGAACGGGGAACCATGGCGCAGGCAGCGCTTCGCTGGATTCTCGATAATGACGATGTCACCTGCGTCATACCAGGATTCCGGAATGAAAAACAGGTGTCTGACAGCCTCGAGACAGTCAGCGTGCCTTCCTTCTCCAGGGAGGAGCAGGAGAAGCTGACGAAGTTTTATTTAGAGGACGTAGAACCAAATATCCGCGGCGGATATTAAATCGTATGATTAACATCGTTTCTTCCCGGGTAACTGTACTAGTGGACAAATTATAAAGCAAAGGAGCGATTATATATGGGAAGCCAATCCGTTTCCGAACTAACTGCAGGTACGAACTATAAAGCGAGTGAAATTGACAGCTTTGTAGAAAACAATCATGTTACAGTTGTTTCTAACAACGAAAATCAATTGTTTACAGAGCCTGACCGCGAGTACAAAGTCGTCTATAAATTCGGCGGCTACTTCGATCATTCGAAGGAACTCGGCGGAAAAGAATTCGTTGAAAAACCAACGTATGTTGTAGAAAAAGTCTAATAACAGAATAATTCTGTATTCAAGACGAAAGAAAGCCGGCGCCTTTTTATTAAGGAGCCGGCTTTTTTTAGTGTTCCTGATCCATTGCCTGGGCAAGCGATGAGGCAATCGGCACGTCCTGAAAGCTGATGCCGAGATTGACGGAGGTCTGGGCAATTTCGGGACGCATCCCTGCCAGCACAGGCTGCACGCCGATCAGCTTTAACGAACGGATAAGCCCGAAAATCTGATGAGCGACGTGGGTGTCGATGCCGGCTACGCCGGACAGGTCGATAAACAATTCAGAAACCTGTTTTTTCGCGCATGCCTCGAGTGAATGCTCGAGTATCACTGCGGCCCGTTCTTCATCAATTTCACCTATTAACGGAAGAAGGGCAGAGGATTTATTCAGCGAAATGATTGGAGCGCTCAATTCATTAATAATGCTTTCCTTAGCTTCCAGCTTCTGCAGGAGCAGCCGGTTGGATTTTTCCACATACGAAAGAATAATCTGATCCATGCCGTTTGTTACGAGCTCCCGCAGCTGTTCTTTCATATTGGCGGAAAGCTCTGCGTGCTCTTCCGCATAAAAACGCTTCAGATAGGCTGTGTACTGCTCCCGGTATCTCATCATTTCCCGGACGACCCGGGCATCCTTCGTCCGGAAGTACTTGGGATCATTTATAACGCCGTCTATCCATACTTCAAAGGTATTCTCCCACGTATTCCGGTCCTCGACAAAAATGCTTGAAAAGTATAAATGAAACTCGTACGTCTGAGACTTCAGCTCCTCAATTTCTTTTGGATCCGTCGTTGCGTAAGCAGACTCTCTGTCTGATTCCTCCAACGTTTCGTACCATGTATTCGCCATCTCCGCTGCATGATTGACAAAATAGTCACGGATCAACTGGTTGGTGCTCATACGGCACCGTCTCCCTTCTGTTTGCAGACTGCCTTTATCCTTTTATATCTTCCTTAAAAAAGCTGGAGATAAACAAGAAAAATTATGACTCCGGCTGGAGCTGGCGGGATCTTCTTAACGTCCACTGATCTTTTTCAAGATGTGCTTTAAAGCGGTTCATGATCCAAAGATGAATAAATGCCTGAGTATATTGATAAAAGTACCATGGCATAGCCGGAACGTAATCATGCACCGCTACAATGCACTGATTCGTATGAGGAATTTTGCGAAATTCCAGCCGCCCCCGCTCTCCTTCGTTTACCTGGGCAAGCAGCCCCCCGGTAATATAGTAAAGCGCACGGTCTTCTTCGCTGCGTTCCTTAGAATAGGAAAGCTCAAGAAACGTTCTTTTCATGAAAGCAGGCCGCAGGCCGTACAGATAACGATCCGTCGTTTCCACCTTTACGAACGGGCGCAGAAGCTTCGGGAGCCACTTAATATAATAACGGGCCGTCCAGTCCGCGTCTCTTCCACTTGGAATTGTCACGCGCTGGACCGAGCGGACATTGCGTTCCACAGGCGCTGGCTTCAGGCGTGCCAAAATGGATGACTGCTCCTTCCTGCTTTCCTTCAGGGAGTTTTCTGCAGCCTCCTCGAATGAAATTTTCCCATCACTAATGCCTTTCACACTTTTTGCGGGATCAGCCACCATCGGATGAATCAGGCTTTCAATTAAGGGATAGACCAGGCTTTTCGGTGTCCCCGTAGTCACACTCACCCACAGTCTGGAAAGACGCACGGTGAAAAAAGGCACGGTGACTGCATACCGTTTTTTCCCCATCACCTTTGAGGTGATACCCATCATTTTCCGGTAGGTCATTACATCCGGCCCTCCAACATCGATCGAACGGTTGTAGAGCGACTCTTCCCCGATACTCTTCTGCAGACTGTTTAATACGTCGGCCAGGGCGATCGGATGGGTCTTGGTCTGCGTCCATTTCGGAAGAACCATGACCGGCAGCCGCTTCACCAACTTTGCGAGAATAGGGAATGAGGATCCCTGTGGGCCGACAATTAATCCTGCCCGTATAGCGGTTACCGGCGTCCGGTATGATTTCAGAATGTTTTCCACCTCAAGCCGACTGCTTAAATGGCGTGACAGGTGCTCAGCTTCAGGGATAATGCCGCTCAAATAAACGACCTGCTTTACCTGCTTCTGCTCGGCGGCACGTGCGAAATTATCCGCCAGGATAACATCCATGTCCTCAAACCGCCCCTGGGTCAGTTTAGACGTCGGCATCATCGAATGGACTAAGTATAGAGCGTAATCTGCACCTTCAAGTGCCTCTTCTGCGTCCTTTAATGAAAATAAATCACACGAGCGCCACGTTACATGCTCCTCGTTTTCCTTTGTATCTATGTTTCTTGAGAGAGCAATAATATCTGCATGCTTTTTCAGCTCCGCCATGAGATTTCTTCCAATGTAGCCGCTTGCTCCGGTAATCGCTATGACCGGCCGCCGATTGTCTGTCGCTTCCATTCTCACACGCTCCTTCTCACTTTTAAACTTTACATACACCATTCCCTAATTTCTCCGGTACTAATTACATATTTATTTTAGAAATAATCCACTGCGCCATTATCACTGTAACAAAGCTGACAAGAAATCCAAAAATCACGAAAGCAAGCACCCACAGCCAGCCCCTGTCGAGATTCAGCCCGGCGAGCAGGCCAATCACCGCCCACGTCAACGCCGTCGGGAGCGCGTATTTTAATGCATTTTTCATCGGGTCATCCCTCCTATTCTGCTCCTTTCCCGTTTCAAATTCCTCCCAACACTTAAGTTCATCATTTGTTCACAGCTATGTGTTGCCCACACTTGCATCAATTTGTGAAATAGTGCACAATATAGATAGATAAATATTGTTCAATCATTCACATGATTCATATTCGAAGGGAGATTTTATCTATGAAAAGAAATCACGTCCACCGGGTTGTTGTTATCGGAGCCGGCGCTGTTGGAAGCGGTTATGCGTTCTCATTAATTAACCAGGCCGTCGTTGAGGAGCTTGTGATCATCGATTTGGATGCACGCAAGGCTGAGGGGGACGTGATGGATTTGAATCACGGCAAAGCATTTGCCCCGCATCCTACGAAAACCTGGTTCGGCACGTATGAAGACTGCCGGGATGCCGATATTGTCTGCATTACTGCCGGCGCCAACCAAAAGCCCGGCGAGACCCGTCTCGACCTTGTCGGCAAAAACACAGCGATATTTAAAAATATCGTCGGCCAGGTGATGGATAATGGCTTTGACGGAATATTTCTTATCGCTGCCAACCCTGTGGATATTCTGACGTATGCCACTCAGCAGTTCAGCGGGCTTCCGAGAGAGAGAATCATTGGAAGTGGCACCATTCTTGATACCTCGCGCCTTCGGTTTATGCTGAGTGACTATTTCGACACTGCCGCCCAGAATGCCCATGCCTATGTTATTGGCGAACACGGTGACACGTCGCTTGCTGTCTGGAGTCAGGCAAACGTCGGCGGCCGAAACGCCGTAGAGCTGGCGGATGAAAAAGAAGATAAAAATGTGGAGGAAATGAAAGACATGATTAAAGACGTACGCGGGGCTGCCTATGAAATCATTGAACGAAAAGGAGCCACCAGCTACGGGATTGCGATGGGGCTTACCCGTATTACGAACGCGGTTCTTAAAAATGAAAACAGCGTCCTGACCGTCAGTGCCTATCTGGATGGGCAATACGGGGAAAGCGATCTGTGTATCGGGGTCCCGGCCGTGATTAACCGCGAGGGGATCCGGGAAGTGATCGAACTGCCGCTCGACGAAGATGAAGCCCGGAGCTTCCACCACAGCGCAGAGACCCTCCGTAATGTATGGGAAAATGCGAACAGGCAGGGAACCAGTTAAACGAACCTATTATTGTACGAATAAAGCCCTGAAGAACCCTTCCACTGCGAAGGGTTTTTTCACGTCTCCCTCCCCCGAAGCGCAGGGATTCCCCATTTCAGGGCAATGTATGTTAGAATTTGAAGGAATAGTAACATACTAGTGAGAAGGAGCCTGAATGTATGAGTATTTCACGTAACGATCCGTGTCCTTGCGGCAGCGGTAAAAAATACAAAAAATGCTGCGGCGATCCCGCCAACCAGCCAGCTTATACGACTGAAGAAGTAACCAACATACAGCTGGATCTTGCAGCCGCTGCAAACAAAGACAGCCGGAAGGATTTCAGCCATTATTACCGCCGGGTCTACCGGCCGAACTATTTCCCTTATGCCTGGCATAAATTTGTTCAAAATCTGGCGCTTGCCGACTTTTTACTGCACGGCAATGAGCGCAGGGAATGGATGAACATTCATCAGCAGATAGAGCACAACAGCCAGCACCCGCGGCTTCAGCGGCTTTATTCCAACTGGACCGGGCATAACCTGTCACTGTTCCGCCTGAATAAAATGACCGACGACTGGTACGAGGTCACCGACCTGCTGAGCGAGGAAGTTCACCATATTGAACCACTGTCCTTTTTCCGGGACCTGCAGGAAAACATTGTGTTTCTCGCCTTTTTAGTCCCTGTAGAGGATAAATGGTATCCAATGCTTGGCCTGCTGCCGTTCCATCCGGATTTCGCCGATGATGTTATTAACAGCGTTACCGGCTCTGTTCCGGACAACGAAGCGGATAAAGCCGGCTGGATCACGCATCACCTGCCGGATGTGCTTCGCACACTAAAGGATGATCTTCAGGAGAAATACCAGGAAGCAGATAGCGCCTCCACCCGTTCTGAAGCAGGTTCAGATGCTGCGGCCGATACAAAAGAGACCGCTGCGGCATCCACTTCAAACCTGAACGAGGATCGGCAGAAAGTAGTGGAGACACTCGAAAGCTCCGATCAGCTGTCCCAAGAAGCAGTATCTACAGCTGCAGAGCTGTGGACCCGCTTTTGCGAGCAGGAAAACCCTGTGATCCGCAAACCGGAGGCCCAGGCAGCAGCTCTTGAATACGCTGTAGGGGGCGGCACCCAAAAAGAAATCGCCGAACGCTACGGGGTGGCCTCCTCCACTATTCGTACGCAGTGGAAAAAGATGGAGCCCTATACGTCAAATGAAAATGCATAAACAATAAACGGCCTGTGGGGAATTCATCCCTGCAGGCCGTTTGCTTTTTCAGAAAGAGCGTTTCTTTTTTCGTTTTTTCAACGCAAGCATACGGCTTCCGGTTAGTGCCAGATGGATAGAGGCAGCCATCAGCAGGAGATCAAGCTCGAAGCCTCCAATCAGCCCCTGCTGCCATTTGACCGTTACAATCGCCCCAAGCATAATGAGCGCAAACAGACCCGCAACCACACGCGTCAGCAGCCCAAGAATAAGCAAAACTCCTCCAGCAGCTTCGATGACTGCTACAGCGTAAGCAGTGCCGTCCGGCATACCCATGCTGCCAAACGATGCAGCCGAGGCTCCCATTCCGTTCAGTAATTTATCGGCCCCGTGAGCTAAAAATATTACGCCCGTCACGACCCGGAGAATCAACAGGCCGGCTTCCATATTTTTCATATAATTTCCTCCCTTTTCTTTTTCACCAGTATGCCCAACACCTATGAATTTGAAAAGGTACTATCATAAGTCTGATGGCTTATGCCTATAAAAAAGAGGCCAAACCGGCCTCTTCTCACAGTTTTTTCTCCAGCCAGACGCGTTCATCTGTTAGCTCCTCTTTCACCTGAAAGCCAGCTGCCTGCAGCATATCAATAAATTCCGGGTGCTCATGGGCCAGCTTGGTCTGCACGACCTGATAGCCCTGTTCACGGGCATGAATAAGAACGTTGCCGACAAGACGGCTTCTCCATCCGTCATCTTCAAACGCTTCTTCCATCCCGTTCAGCCAGCTGTACCATACGCTGTCATCCTTTGCGTAGCTGATGTCGTAGCCGAGAATTTTCCCTTCCTCCCGTGCCACCTGCACAAGGGATGCCCCTGCCTGTTCCAGGGTCTGGTGCATTGGTTCCATTTTTTCAAAAAGCTGAGCATGTAAATATAGGATGCCCTGAAGCACTTCACTTGGAGGCATGCCTTCGTATTTTTCTATCTGCATCGTAATTGTTCCTTCCTTCCATCACTAACTTCTAAGGCAAGTGTAGCATATGCGGGCACGGTTTATCTTTCCTACCGCCTCTTCCCTGTTCATGTTACCATGTAAAGTGATATGAAAAGACGTCCCGTCGTACGTATACATACCAGAATGTAGTTGAGGAGATCGATGAGTCATGGAACTAACGTTAAATCTGTATTACCTGTTATTTATCGGCCTGGCGTTAAATGCCGTTATTTACGTCATCGCACGCATTAAACAGCACGGCCGCCGGCACCGGTTCGCCGCAGCGAATGTAACATTTATAGCTTTTTTCTCTGTTTTAATTTTAAGTATTGTATTCACCCGCTGGATCGGCCCCGACTTGTTTGCCGTGAGCGTCGGCATGATTTTTATGTTCGTTATCGCCGCCCTTTTGGATAAAAAAATGGGAGCGGATTAAATACAGCCAGGGGGCAGCGCCCCCGGCTGTATTTAGTCTGGTAAAAATCCCCTTAACAGGCATTCAGTCACCCCGCGGATTTACTCTGGAATTTTTGAATCTCCTGCATTAATAAATTAAGCTCGGCCTGGGCGCTGTTTATGGAAGCTGCTAGCCTGCCAAGTTCAATATTAGCCGTCTGATACAGGCATTTTGTAAGTTTATCAATGGAATCGGAATTGGCAATTTTAGCATTATCTATGGATGGGGACTTACAATTTGCAGCTATTTTGAACAGCCTCCTTGAATCACTTTTAAATTGGAGAAGCATCTATGAAATGCATTCGAACTATTATATTATACCTACAAACCTCTATTTATTATAGCATAAACTAAGAAAATTCATAGTCATATAGTAATGAACCGGATTCAAAATCAATTTTTCGGTCATATTGAATAAAAAATCCGGCAGAGCTGATTAAGCCCTGCCGGATTTTATTATGAAATCTTCATCCGCTGCAGGCGCAGGGCATTCAGTACAACAGAAACTGAACTGAACGCCATGGCTGCCCCGGCCACCCACGGAGCGAGCAGGCCGATGGCGGCAATAGGAATGCCGACGGAATTATACACAAACGCAAAGAATAAATTTTCTTTAATGTTTTTCATCGTTGCGCGGCTCATGAGTACAGCATCTGCTGCGCTGTTTAGATCCCCTCGCATCAGCGTAATGTCCGCTGCCTCCACGGCGATGTCTGTGCCTGTACCAACAGCCATGCCGATGTCAGCGGTCGCAAGCGCCGGTGCATCGTTAATCCCGTCTCCGACCATGGCGACGCGCCGTCCTTCACGCTGCAGCCGTGTTACTTCGCTGCTTTTCTGTTCAGGGAGTACGCGCGCAATCACACGGTCAATCCCTACCTCTGCTGCAATAGCGCGGGCAGTTTTCTCGTTATCACCGGTAATCATAACGACTTCAAGCCCTGCCGCCTGCATGCGTTCCACTGCCCGTCTGGATGTCTCCTTCACTGTATCAGCGACGGCAATCCAGCCGGCAAAGCGGTCGTTTACTGCTACTCCCATAACTGTTTTACCCTGATCCTCCAGCGTTTCGTTTTCTGCTCCTTCCGGAACACCTTCCACACGGCGCTCCGCCAGCCAGGCACTTGTGCCAACCGCTATAGTGCCGGCCTCTGTGACTGCAAGCACCCCTTTGCCGGGTACTGCTTCAAACGAAGAAGCAGGCTGCAGCGTAAGATTTTTCTCCGCCGCATCCTGGACAATCGCCTGGGCCAGCGCATGCTCGGAGGACTGCTCCGCTCCGGCAGCGTGCATCAGCAGCTGCTGCTCCGTCCAGTCCGGAGCCGGTACAATATCTGTCACTGCCGGCTCTCCTTTTGTAATCGTACCGGTTTTATCAAGCAGAATGGTTTCCACTGCCCCGGTGCTCTCGAGATATTGGCCGCCTTTAAACAGCACACCGTTTTCAGCAGCTCTGCCGGAGCCTGCCATAATAGACGTCGGCGTTGCGAGACCGAGCGCACATGGGCAGGCAATGACAAGAATGGCGATGGTTGGCAGCAGTGCCGCTTCAAGCGATCCGGGCTGCACAAAAAGAATCCAGGCGAGAAAGGTCAACAGTGCGATGCCAATTACAATCGGTACAAACACTCCGGATACACGATCGGCAAGGCGCTGAATCTCCGCCTTTCCGCCCTGGGCTTCTTCCACGACCCGGACAATCTGGGACAATGCCGTGTCCCTGCCGACCCGGGTGGCGCGCATGCGGATACGCCCGTTTCCGTTCACCGTGGCACCAATCACCGTGTCTCCCGTGTCTTTTTCCACCGGAATACTTTCACCCGTAAGCATGGATTCATCCACAGACGAGCGGCCGTCTATGACCTCCCCGTCCACTGGCACCCTCGCTCCCGGCTTCACGTGGACGACGTCGCCCTCCTGAACATCTTTGCTCTTTATTTCTGTTACTTCTCCGCCGCGTTCCACCAGGGCTGTTTCCGCTTTTAACGAAAGCAGCGATTTAATGGCGCGCGAGGTGCGTCCCTTCGCTTTCGCCTCAAACCACTTGCCAAGGAGGATAAGGGTAATGATCACTGCTGACGTTTCAAAATACAGCCCTTCGGATGCATTGCCTGTCAGCACAAAATACAGGCTGTAAAAATAGGCAGCCGAGGTCCCAAGGGCGACCAGCACATCCATATTGGCGCTGCCGCTCCGCAGTGATTTATAGGCGCTCCGGTAAAACGTGGAGCCGATGATAAACTGAACCGGCGTCGCAATGCCTAACTGAACCCAGGGGTTCATCAATACTTCCGGGGACCAGAGAAAGGACAGAAATCCGAAATGGGATACCATCGTCCATACAAGCGGAAGGGTCAAAAGCGCGGAAATCAGCAGCTGCCATCCTTTTTTCCGCTGCTCTTTTTCTCTCGGGTCCTCTGTCTCTTCCTCGGTGCGTTCAGTTAACCCGTACCCTAATTTGTCTACTGCCTGTTCCATGTCCTCTACAGAAACTTCTCCGTCCAGATAGTGAACCGTGGCACGCTCCATTGCCAGGTTGACGGTGGCTTCCGACACGCCAGGAAGTTTATTCAGCTTCTTTTCCACCCGGTTGGCGCAGGCGGCACAGGTCATTCCGGTGACGTCAAACACCGCTTCGCTGCGGCGAACGCTATAGCCCGTCTGTTCTACTTTTTCTTCCATGTCATGCGGTGCTACCTCACTGGGATCATACTGTACCGAAAGCTGTTCGGTCGTTAAATTAACAGAGGCTTCCGACACACCCTCCATTTTCCCAATCTGTTTTTCAATGCGCCTCGAGCATGCTGCGCAGGTCATTCCCTCTATGGAGGCGTTCCAGTGGGCAGAACTATTAGCTGTCTGGTTTTCCATTATGACACCTCACTCCCTTACAGGCTTTCTTTAAATATTATACCCCCGTATAGTATTTTGCAAACAAAGAATGCGTAAAAAAGCGGACCGTGCCGTCACGATCCGCTCCTTCTTATTATTTACGCGGATACAACATCGTACCCCTGGTCATCTATCGCTTCATCGATATCTTTTCGTGAAGTTACGTCAGGATCGTATTCTACATCTACGGCTCCAGTATCAAGGTTTACTTTTACATTCGAAACGCCCTGCAGTTCGCCAACGCCGCCTTCTACCGCAGAGACGCAGTGACCACAGCTCATTCCTTCCACCTGAATCGTTTCTTTTTTCATTTCAACCATCCTTTCTATACCCTCATTGTATAATACACCGGCGGGGTATTGTCAAAAATCACTTCATCATCCGCCGCATAACAGCCATCAGCTCTTCAATGGATTCTTCGCCCTCGCCGTCTTTAATTGCATTTGCCACGCAGTGTGAGGTGTGGTCCTCCATTAATGCCAGCGACACTTTGTTGGTCGCCGACTGAATAGCTGCAATCTGGTTTAAAATATCCACACAGTAGCGATCGTTTTCCACCATATCGTGAACGCCGCGCACCTGTCCTTCAATGCGCTTTAATCGATTCAGCATTTGTTGTTTATTAGGTTGGACGGTCCTTTTGTTGCCTGAAGCATGCTCCATACTGTCCACTCCTTCTTATCGCTTATTTACCGCTAGTTTACTAGGTTGCACGGCGTTAATCAATTTTTATGATTCATAGAAAAGCACTGTTTTTTATGATAATTTTTAAAAATTTTCAATTTAGGGTTGCGTTAAATGAAAGCGTTTTCTATAATGAAGTCATTCTTCCAAAACGTTTCGGAGGCTGATCATGAATACTATCAAAGATATCGCTAAAGCAGCCGGCGTTTCGGTCACTACTGTTTCAAGAGCCCTAAATGGATACAGCGACGTCAATGAACAAACGCGTCAACGTATCCAGGAGGTCGCTGAACAGCTGGACTATGCGCCAAATCATATTGCACGCGGCCTCGTTATGAATCGTTCGAAGACAATTGGGCTCTTAACCTCCCAATCCTTTCCTTCCAATTCGAAGGATACGTTCACACTTGATATTCTGGCCGGCGTAAACGAATACGCCAACGAATACGGTTATGACCTCATCGTATTTCAATCCCGTCCTGCCGGAGACCGCACGTATTATCAAATGTGCCGGGAGCGGCAGCTCGAAGGAGTAATCACCCAGAACCTTCCCCATGATCACTCCGCCACTGAGGAGCTGGCGGCTACCGGACTGCCGTGCGTGTTTATCGACAACCAGGTGGAAAGTGGTACCGCAAGCTTTGTTACCACCGACAACGCAGACGGTGCACGTCAGGCGCTGGTGCATTTGATCGGCCTCGGTCATGAACATATCGCATTTATGAACGGCCATCATTACGCCTACGTATCCAGGGAGCGCCGCAAAGGCTACGAAGAAACACTCCGGGAGTTCAGCCTGCCCTACCGTGAGGAATACATACGGGAGGCTGCCTTCGATGAAAAAATGGCAGAGCAGGAAGCGCTCGGGCTGCTTCAGGCCTACCCGCACATTACGGCCGTCTTTTGCGCAAGTGACCTGATGGCTCATGGCGTCATGCGGGCAGCACATCAGCTTGGATATGTGCTTCCGCAGGATCTGTCCATTATCGGCTTTGACGACCTGGTGCTAGCGGAGTACTTTTCACCACCGCTTACGACCGTCCATCAGGACAGGTACACGCTGGGCCGCAAAGCCTGCGAATTACTTATTGATAAGATTGAAGGGAGAGAAACACCTGACAGTCTGGTAATTCCTGCGTCACTGACCGTCCGGGAATCCACCAGTCCCCCGGGGAGTAAGTAATTTTTCTTTACTTTTCCCTGCTATCCGAAACGTTTCGGATATTTTGAAATCGATTTCACATAAGGAGGAATAGGCATGAAAAAAGCTGCAGCCGTTACAGGAGCGTTTATAATGCTCGCCGGATGTTCAACTGCGGACATCTCCCCCACCGCTGAGGACGAAGTTACGATTACGTACGCCCGCGGTGTGGATACGACCAACGCGACAGATGCCACGATCAAGGCATTTGAAGAAGAGCATCCAAATATCAATGTGGAGGTCCGGGAGATGCCGCCGGATACAGGCGAACAGCATAACCAGTACGCCACGATTTTAAGCAGCGGCAGTGATGAAATCGATGTGTTTGCCGCTGACGTCGTCTGGCCGGCAGAATTTGCCCAGGCCGGCTATGCGCTTCCGCTCGACCGCCTGATTGAAAGGGACAATGTTGATATTGACGCCCATTTTCCAGCCACCATTGAATCCACTTCCTATAACGGCCGGCAGTTTGCCATGCCAGCTTACACAGATGCCGGTCTTCTGTTTTACCGGAAGGATATCGTAGACGAACCACCGGAAACGTGGGAAGAGCTTGAAACGATGGCCGCAGAGCTTCAGGGCGAGGAAGGCACGTCCTTCGGCTACGCGATGCAGGCTTCCCAGTATGAAGGACTTGTCACCAACGCTATTGAATACATTGGCGCCTATGGCGGCCAGATCATTAATGAAAACCAGGAGGTAGTCGTTAATTCCCCCGAGGCTATTGAAGGCATTCAAAAAATGATCGATGTGACCCAGTCTGACTTTGTGCCTAATAATATTTTAAATTTCCAGGAAATAGAAACGGAAAACGCATTTATCAATGGTAACACCGTCTTTGCCAGGAACTGGCCGTATCTGCTATCCACCTCGACCGATCCGGAAATATCCAACATCCCGGATAATGTCGGCTTCACTACGCTTCCGTCCGGAAGCGATGGCACTGCCTCGGCACTTGGCGGATGGACGACGATGATTAATAAAAATTCCGAAGAGGTCGAGGCTTCGTGGGAATTTGTAAAATTTATGTCCAGTGAGCAGGGCCAGAAAATCGGCGCTCTCGAAGGCAGCCGGGCTCCTACTATTGAGTCGTTATATGACGATGAAGACATCCAGGAGGCAAATGCTCTATTTGCGGATGATGCGTTCGTCGAAACGCTTCAAAATGCAGTTCCCCGTCCAGTGACGGCGGACTATCCGGAGGTTTCGGATATCATGCAGATTGAGCTTTCGCGTGCAGCAGCGGGTGAAATTACGGCTGAAGAAGCTGCTGCCAACATGGAACGCAAATTGAGCGCCGTTTTGAATGAAGAATAATACGGATTCAAAGGAGGAAGCCCCATGGCTGGAAAATCTGGACGCAAATTTCAATTAAACGAAAAACAATTAGGCTACGCAATGGTCGCCCCGGCGCTCGTTTTGATTCTTCTTGTCGTAATATGGCCCATTATGCTTTCCGGCTGGAACAGCCTGTTTGACTACCGGCTGAATGACCCGACCAAGTCGGAGCGTATTATGAGCGAAAGCCTGAATCTCGAAGAATACGCCGATAACCGGTACCTTGTCGAACAAAATGTTAACGAGTTAAGCGAAGCTTATCCGGAAGGGGAAGAGACGTTTAACGAAACCTGGGCTGTCGTCCAGGAGCATCATGAAGAGCTCGTGGACGATGAGGGGATGGCTTCAAGCTATCAGGAAGTCAACAGTATGCTGAATAACTACGAGCCGATCACAGACGATAACCTGCGCATTCAGTCGATCGACGGCTCATGGGGCAGTGATTTTGAAGCCGCAATGGATGAACAAATTGAAGCCGTCAACTCCGTGCAGCAGCAGGCTGACGGTGACATCGCCCTGGAAATTGGCTATCTGGCCGCCCAGCTTGAAAACCTGCAGGGCTCGGTGCTGTCCCCGAACTTTGTCGGCCTGCAGAATTACACGGATTACCTGTCGGATGGCCGGACCTGGACCGCTTTAACGAATACGACCTTCTTTACGATTGTTTCTGTCGGTGCTGAGCTGATCATCGGCCTTGGTGTCGCCCTGTTAATCAACCGGACCTTCAAGGGGCGCGGAATTGTACGGGCATCGGTTCTCGTGCCGTGGGCTATTCCAACAGCCGTGGCTGCCATGATGTGGAGCTATCTATTCGACGGGCAGTCCGGGATCGTCGCCCACTATATGGCTGCCATCGGATTAATTTCCGACCCCGGCGCCCTTTTAACGACAGCGTCCGGCTCCATGTTTTCCATCATATTTGCCGACGTCTGGAAAACGACGCCTTACATGGCTCTCCTCCTGCTTGCCGGGCTTCAGACTATACCAAACACGCAGTATGAAGCAGCGGAAGTGGACGGGGCCGGCAGAGTCCAGAAGTTTTTCTTTGTAACCCTGCCGCTGTTAAAGTCAGCAATTCTCGTGGCCCTGCTCTTCCGGACCCTTGATGCCTTCCGCGTGTTTGACCTGATTTATGTACTGACCGGCGGCGGCCCGGCAAACGCTACGGAATCGATTTCCGTCTTTGCCTACAAGGCCCTGTTTGAACAGCAGAACTTCGGTGCCGGCTCTGCCCTTTCCGTCATTGTATTTGTCTGTGTGGCCATCATCAGCTTTATCTTCGTCAAGCTGCTTGGTTCGGACCTGTTTCCGGAAAGAGCGAAAAAATAAGTGGAAGGAGTGACTGTACATGCTTAAAAACCAAGCCGGTATCCGCTTTTACATTTTCCTGGCTATCTTCGTATTTCTCGTTATGTTTCCATTCATCTGGATCTTTTTAACATCCCTGAAGCCCCAGAATGAGCTCACATCGTTTGCATGGTTTACATCCAATGCTACTCTTGAGTCGTACGCATCAGCGATTACGACGAGGCCGCTCTTTCGTTACATGCTCAACAGCTTTGTCGTTTCCGGCCTGACCACGGTTTTATCGCTCTTGATTGCTTCGTTCACGGCCTATGCGGTTACGCGGCTGCCCATCCGCGGCAAGACTTTAATTTTAGGCCTCGTCCTAGCATCATCGATGTTTCCGCCAATTGCAATTTTGTCGCCAATCTTTAACTTTGTGACGGACACGGGACTTCGCAACAGCTATATCGGACTTGTTATCCCGTACATTACCATCAGCCTGCCGCTAGCTATCTGGATTCTGGCCACCTTTTTTCAAAAAATCCCGTGGGAGCTCGAAGAATCGGCCAAGCTGGACGGCGCTACGCCATTTCAGACGTACCGGCAGATCATTCTGCCGCTCGCCACACCGGGCATCTTTACTACGGCAATTCTCGTTTTCGTCGCAGCCTGGAATGAATATCTTTTCGCCCTGGCGATCAATACCGCCGATGCCTGGCGCACGATTCCGGTCGGCATCTCCTTCTACCAGAGTGAATACACAGTGCCGTGGGGCGACATTTCCGCCGCTACCGTCATCGTCACCATCCCGATTGTCATTCTCGTTCTGATTTTCCAGCGCCGGATAGTTTCCGGACTTACGAGCGGGTCAGTAAAAGAATAATCAACCACATATAAAAAGGAGTGGACTCCCATGAAAACAGTAAATATCGGCGTTATCGGGTGCGGAAGCATTGCGAGAAACCGCCACATTCCAGAATATGAAGCAAATGCACATACCACCATCCGGGCGGTCTGTGACCTCGTACAGGAGCGCGCCGAAGAAACGGCCTCCCGTCTCGGGGCTTCGGCCTATACCGATTACCATGAATTGTTAAAGGACGAATCGATTGAGGCGGTGAGCGTCTGCACCTCCAACCATATGCACGCCCAAATCAGCATCGACGCCCTGTTTGCCGGCAAGCACGTGCTCTGTGAAAAGCCGATGGCAACAAGCGCCCAGGAAGCTGAAGAAATGATGGAGGCCGAAAAGCGAAGCGGCAAAAAACTAATGATTGCCCACAACCAGCGCTTCGTTCCTTCGCACTTGAAGGCAAGGGAGCTGATTGCGGGCGGCGAGCTCGGCAAAATCTTCAGCTTCCGGACGACGTTTGGCCACGGCGGTCCTGAAGGGTGGAGCATTGACGGCAAGGACAGCTGGTTTTTCCGCAGGGAGGAAGCCTTTATTGGTGCCATGGGAGACCTTGGGGTGCACAAATCCGACCTTATTCAGTTTCTGCTCGATGAGCCGGTAACCCAGGTGGCTGCTTTTGTGGAAAACAATGCAAAGGAAAATATCACGGTGGATGACAACGCCGTCTGCCTGCTCAGAACAGCGGGCGGCCTGATCGGAACTCTCACGGCCAGTTGGGCGTATGTGCCCGAGGAAGACAACTCGACAATCATTTACGGTGAAAAAGGGACGCTCCGCCTTGAGGATGATCCGGTCCATTCGCTGACTGCCCATTATACCAACGGCCATACGGTCCGCTACGAGCTGGGAGGCATTCAGACAAACGATGCCGGCGGCCAGGAAGGCTCCGGCGTGATTGATGCCTTTACTGAAAGCATCGTCTCAGATACTGGAGTGCCGGTCTCCGCTGCAGACGGAAAGCAGGCCCTCGACGTTATTCTGGCGGCTCTTGCGTCCAGCGAACGCGGGCAGTTTGTTACTATCGGAAAAGAAGGTGTTCAATAATGAAGATCGGCGTTTTTACTGTTCTTTATGCTGATTTGGCTTTTACAGACATGCTCGACAAGGTGAAACGTGCCGGAGTGCAGGCGGTAGAGCTTGGCACCGGCGGCAACCCGGGCAGCGCCCACGCAAATGTGGACGAGCTTTTACACAGCGAGAATGCACGCAAACAGTTTCAGGAAGCCCTGGACTCCCGGGGCTTAACCGTCAGCGCGCTCAGCTGCCACGCCAACCCAATTTCTCCGGATCCGGCTGAAGCGAAGGAGGCGGACGAAACATTCAAAAAAACCGTACAGCTTGCGAGCCTCCTGAATATTCCTGTCGTCAATACATTTTCCGGGGTTGCCGGAAGCGACGAGAGCGCTAAGCATCCAAACTGGCCGGTCGCGCCGTGGCCGAGCGCGTATTCGGACATTTACAACTGGCAGTGGGAGCAAAAGCTTATTCCCTATTGGAAGGAGGCCGGGAGCTACGCTAAAGAACACGGCATCAAGGTCGGTATCGAGCCCCACGGAGGCTTTCTGGTTCATACGCCGTATACGGTATTGAAGCTGCGGGAGGCAACCAATGATGCCGTGGGCGCCAACCTTGACCCGAGTCATATGTGGTGGCAGGGGATCGATCCGGTCGCCGCGATCAAAATTCTCGGAAAAGAAGGAGCGATCCACCACTTTCACGCTAAGGACACGTACATTGACCAGGATAACGTCAACATGTACGGCCTCACTGACATGCAGCCGTACAGCAGCGTTCAGACCCGGGCCTGGAGCTTCCGTTCGGTCGGCTTCGGCCACGGCATGAAGGAATGGAGCGACATGATCAGTGCGCTCCGGACGTTCGGCTATGACCATGTAGTCAGCATCGAGCACGAAGACCCAATCATGTCGCTTGATGAAGGCTTCGAGCGGGCTGTACAAAACCTAAACTCCGTAAATATCTCTGAACGCCCGGTCGACATGTGGTGGGCATAGCCCTCCGTACCAAAAAAAGCTGCTTCCCTTTACTCAGGGGGCAGCTTTTTAAAATAGGCGATGCTTGTATGCATAAACGACTGCCTGGGTCCGGTCCTGCACCTGGAGCTTATGGAGCACACTGCTCACGTGTACCTTTGCCGTTTTCAGGGCAATAAACAGCTCTTCGGCAATTTCGATATTGGTCTTTCCATCCGCAAGCAGCCGCAGCACCTCGAGCTCGCGTGCGGTCAGTTCCTCGTGCAGCTCCCTCCGGTCCCGCCGTTTCATGTTCGCCATCAGTTTTCCCGCTACTTCCGGCTCGAGAATCGACTGGCCGTCGTGCGTTTTCCGGATGGCCGCTGCGATCTCCCCGGCCCGGGAGGTTTTTAAAATATAGCTTACCGCCCCCGCTTCAAGCGCCGGATACACCTTTTCGTCATCGATAAAGCTTGTGACGATAATGATTTTGGCTTCCGGCCACGCCTCCATAATTTTTGCTGTCGCCTCAATGCCGTTCATATCATCCATTACAAGATCCATGAGAATAATATCCGGCCTGAGTTCAAGCGCCAGCCTGACCGCTTCCCTTCCGCTTGAGGCTTCAGCGGTTACTTCCATATCCGGCTGCGTTGATAAATACGAGGTCACCCCAATACGCACCATTTCATGGTCGTCTGCAAACAGGATGGTAATCATGCCTCTTCCCCCTTTGACAGCCATGGCACTTTTACGTCGATCCGGCTGCCTTCTCCCGGCAGGCTCACCAGATGAAAGCGCCCGCCGATTTCCTCCGTTCGTTCCTTCATCGTGCTTAAACCGTAGCTGTCGGGTTTTTCTTCCTCCATATAAAAGCCGACACCGTTATCCTGGATACGCAAAATAATAAATTCTTCCCGCTGCAGCAGAGAAACCTTCAGCTCCGTCGCCTTTGCGTGGCGCAGCGTGTTGGAAATCGATTCCTGGCTGATCCGAAACAGCTGGTCCTCCACTCCCTTTTCAATCGGAAACGGCTCAATCACCTGCTTAATCTGCAGCGGCACCTTCGTCGTCAGATCGTTCAGCAGCTGAGCAATTCCTTCCTGCAGTGTTTGCTTATTCAGTGCAGCCGGCCGCAGATGAAGAAGCAGAGCCCGCATTTCGAGCTGGGACTGGTTGATCATCCGCTCAATGGTCTGCCATTCCCGGGAGACCTCCCCGGCGCCGGCCTGTTCATTAACCGCAGATATCATCATAGAGGCCGCAAACAGCTGCTGGCTGACCGAATCATGGAGCTCACGGGCAATCCGGTTTCTTTCCTGCGAAATAACTTCCTGCAGGCTTTTCTCCCGGTCTTCGGCCCGTTCTGTGGCCAGCTTCTGCCCCCGTTCAGCCTGTCCGTGCAGCTGACGCTCCACCATTTCAAGCTCCGTACGCAGCTCTTCCACTTCCCGGTACACCTCTGCCGGCCAGATTGTTTTAGAGCTTCCTCTGCCCAACCGCTCCAGCACAGCCTGCAGCTGCTGCCAGCGGGCGTTCCAGGCCCGGAACACCAAAAATCCGAGCGCGGTGCCAAGCAGAACGATCAGAACCACGAGCAAAAATCCATACGGCAGTCCGCTCATAGTACGCCCCGTCAGTACGTCCCACATGCCAAAGGGCAGCAGCAACAAAAGCGGAATCACGGCTGCGGCGCTTATAAGGAAGGCTGCGGCAATTCCCCACCCGGCTGCTTTCACAAAGCTGTTCATCGCCGCTCCACCTCCAGATCCCCACTGAGTAGCGAAGTGAAAATGTAAAGCGTGGAGGCATCCTCGTCCGCCGCTGGCGAGTGATAGGTAACTGTCTGGTTCCAGCGCTTTGCTTCTTCTTTGCCAAACAGGCGTACGCGCCCGTATAGCGTGCTGTGACGGATAATGACGTTCACTTCGTACGGAACGTAGACAGTCACTGAACCGAGGCCGTGGCGGACGATAATCACCGCCTGCTGCGGCAGCACGGTGTTGGTGGCATCAACAATTTTATCACCGACGCCGCCGATCACGTTAATATCCTTCCAGTGAAATGGCTTTCGTCCAACCTTCTCCCGCCCCCACAGGCGGTTGCCAAGCAGCTTGTCCCGTTCATAATTCTCAACTCTACCGCTCAGTTCTTCCACCTCTGCCTGTTCTTCGACGGGCTCCCGGCCCGAGCGGCGCATCTGCAGCAGCAGTAGAACAAAAAAGGCGATCACCCAGAACTGGACGGCCCAGAGAGTGACCGCTGTAAGACCCAGGCCGATCCATCCGGTCCACCAGAAAATGGCCGAGATTGTCCGCCTTTTCGTCCGCTTTCCGATAAATATAAACAGGGCGAAGAAAAAGAGTATGGGCAGCAAACCCGCTCCGTCCGAAAAAAATTCCAGTATGAACAGGAGGATTCCCGTAAAAAACACGAATTGGATCATCTTCGTTGATATGTGGGAAAACATAGGAACCCTCCTTTGCTGTTTTATGTAAGTTAAAAATAGAGACGCCTTAGTCAGCGTCTCTATTTTATCACGCTTTTTCCTGCTCTGCCTCTGTCTTCCGCTTTTCCAGATGCGCTACCCGTTCGTCAAAGGTGGAATGCTCGTACTCCCTTTGATGGCGCTGCTCCATACCTTCTAAATACTGTTCCACTTCCTTAAAACGGGCTTCCGGCTCGCGGCCGTTCTCCTGATACAGCTTAGAGATATTGTGATTGGCCCGGGCTACATTTTCCCGGCCCATCCATTCCATCCGTTTCAAACGCATATCCTTGAGCTTGTACACCATTTCCTGATGCCGCCTCTCAAGCGTCTGCAGCTGTTCTTCTGCTTCCTTTTTCATCGAAGCAAGCTTAAGCGCCCGCTCACCGTATTGTTCAATTTCCCTGACAGCGATATCGTACAGCTCATTCTCTTCATAGTGCTTTACCACTGCGGCCTGCTGTTTACGTTTATCAAGCATGTGTTCCGCTTCGTCCTGTTCGTGCTGAAATTCTTCGACCAGTCGGCGCTGGCGTTCAGTAAGCCTGCTTACCTTTTCCGTCTCGCGCTCTGCTTCTTTAATATAGCGGTTAAGTGATGCGATCGGATTATCTGTTTCTTTTTTCATGTTCCACCGCTCCCATTCGTGTTCGACATCCTCCTTGAACTGCTGCCAAATGCCTGTCATAGATCATTCCTCCTTTTTATCTGCGCTTTAGTTTTTTCCATTCTTCTTCAAAGCCTGTAAACGGGTCTTTCGTTTTTGAACGACGGTCGATGTCCACCTCGTCCCCGCTCCATTTTTTTACGCTCCAGTATATTGCATACAAGCCGAGAAGCGCGATTACTGCATAGATATTGGTGAGCGCAAGCAGTATGGCTGTGATACCCACGATCACCCAGAAAACCTTCGCCGCGGTGGATGTGCTTTCCTGAAACTGGCGCCAGACGATATACGCAAGCGCCACTCCGGCCGCGAGCAAAAGCAGCGGTCCGAGGTTAGACAGAACGACTATCGCTGCGACTGTAATTACTGCTGCTAATCCGATTTTTTTCCACATGTTTGTTTCCCCCTTCCTGTACTTCTATCTTACGCCGGTACTCAGGATTCCGGGAGCAGCCCGGGGTCTATCTTTTCTACGCCTCCAGGCGTAATTACCATAAAAAAAGCACCCTTTACGTATAAAAGGGTGCTTACTTTCCGATCTGCTGCCCTGCATTTTCAAGGGCCCCGATCGTTTTCTTTTTAAATATATCGTCGACCGGACGGCCGTCCGAACTCGAATAATTCAGCTGATTTTTCTCCGGGATATAAACAAACCCCAGTGCTTCAAGCTCCCTGCAAAGCCCGGCTGGAAGCTCACCGGCCCCCATCTGCCGGATAAAATGCTCTGTTACCGAGACAGTGACCTCTGTATCCGTCGACCCGGTGTTCAGCACAAACAGGTCATTTTCGTTCTGCTTGATCCATGTTCCTTTGGAAAAGAGCGAAAACGTCGATGCTTCGAGAGCGGAAATACCGCTGAGATTCACGCGGTACACGTCATTAATAACCTGCCGCACCGTTTCACCCGACGGAGCAGACGGCAGATGCAAAAGTGCATAATCGAGCAGCTCCTCCTTACCGGCAGCCTCCCATTCCTGTTCCGTCCATGCGGCAAAAACGGGATGCGACCTCCGGGCACCAGGCGCTTTCGGGTCCGCTGCAATACTCTGCAGCGAAAGCCCGAAAATCTCCGAAACAATGCGCTCCACCGAGGCAGCGGTGAGCTTGTTTTCATTTTCCACTCTTTCATCCATCTGTTCTGCTTTTGTACTCATACCAGTTCCTTCTTTCAACTTGATATGTAAATCGACCGCCGTCCGCTGTTCACTCGTTTCTGACCAGCCGGAAGCCAATAGATTTGAGCGCTGTCTCCAGGCTTTTTTCGATCATAATATTTTCGCCGAGAATATCTTTGCGGATGTCCTGAACAGCCATGTCCGGCCGCACCCCGGTCAGGATAGGATCGATGCCCATCAGCTTCAGTGCCTGAATGACCTGGGAAATATACGTTGTAAACGTTTCGTTAAATGCGGAAACACCTGACACATCGATCATAAAATAGTCGTATTTTCCGCCGTAGACTTCCTGCAGGACCGTTTCCATCAAACGGTTGGATCTGCTTTCATCCATCGCCCCGACGAGCGGGAGCACGGCAATTCCTTCGCCTATCGGCACAATCGGATACCCGAGGACTCCTATTTTTTCATTCATCTGGTCGACACGTATCAAATAGCTTAATAAATTCCCGAACGTCTGCATCAACGAAATTTCTTCCTTCTTAAATTCGCGAGGCTCGCGGTTTAATACGCAGAGCGTGCCAAACGGGCCGCCTTCCTGATTCTTGATATACACACCCAGAAAGGTATGTATATCGAAATTTTTCGGCATCAGCAGCTCTTTCGTTTCTTCATCATTCACGGCATCGGAAAAATGAAAATACTCCTGTTCGTCATTTTTCAGTACATACTGGCAAAACGAGGCTTCATGCTCCACCTTCATTCCCGGGGATACAAGCTCCTCTTCGTGGTTATTGTAAGCACTCAGCACGTCCATATAAGTATCTTCTTTTTTTGCAATATAAACAGAGTCCACGTGAAGGGACTCAGCAATCACGCTCATGATTTCTTCAGCCATCTCTTCAATGGAGAAAGTGTATCTGCTTGACGGCCCTGATGTTAAATTCACTTTTTCCCCTCCTGTTACAAAAATCTAATATTTTCATATTCCCTCTTCTGTTTTTAAGTAATCTTTTTGTAAACACATTATGCCACCAATGAGTCTTTTTTAACAGGACTTAACCTGTAAATTTTTTTAATTTCAGTATTTTCTTGTTTACGGGAAAAGCGTTCGTATAAAATATAAGAACAAACGTTCGTATTTATGGTTTACTTTTTATCTGTTGGATGTCTTTTATAAACAACAGGGGTAAGGAGAGGAGGCATCTATGACACATTCATCATACGCTGATTCAAAAAGAGAAACGTGGGAGACCTTCCGGGAGAAGAATCATTCATTTCTGCGCACCCGGCTTATTCGGGAATTTCTGGAGGATTCTGTGCACCAGCAATTATTAAAGCAGGCCCTGAACGAAGAGACGGCCTGGGCTTATAAAGCCGTCGATTTGTCCTTTAAACGATTCTATCAGGACGTGATCTGGCGCTCCTATATGTTAAAAACCCTGCACTGGGACGCAGTCCGCTATGACCGCTATCATCGCCGGCGCCAGCAGCGGACGCCTTTATCCGATCAGGAGGAGATGTTTGAAGAAGCCGGGAATTTTTCCAGCCGGGTCGAAGAACAGAGCCTCGAGGAAGAGCTGCACCATTATTCCATCTGGCTGGGGTTTCGTTCGCTGACGCCGTACCAGCAGTGGATTTTTTCTAAAAAATACAGCTCCGGGTGGAAGGATACCGACATTGCCAGTCATCTTCAAATCAGCAGGCAGGCAGTGTCAAATGCCCACCGGAAAGGACTGAAGACCCTTCGTTTTTATGCCGGAAAATAGGAGGAACGGTAATGCATATTATTGATTCCAGTGCTGTCGTCGAACTGCTTGCCAATGTCGGCTTTCCTATCGTAGTAACATTCTATCTGCTTTTGCGGATTGAACAACGCATTGAGCACCTGCGCCGGGAAGTAACACGCCTGGCATGCTCTTCATCAAAAAAAGGAGGTCGCGATGCATGATGACTAACAATCGCACAACAAAAACCCAGCGCATGAGTGAAGAAGCGCTGTATGAAGAGCTTCAAAAATTCGAGCCTTTTATCCAGCAGGCCCTGCGCCAGACGTCCTATCAGGAGCGTGAGGATCTTCAGCAGGAGCTCCGTCTGAAATGCATTGAAAAAATACTCACGTACGAGCCGCCGGAGGTGCCCGGCTTCTGGGAGTACAAACGCCGCTATGATCAGCAGGCAGACGAATAAACCGGCCTGCGCCATAAAAAAAGCAACCGGTCCGGCTTTTGGCCGGACCGGTTGCGTATGTGCTACTCCATGTTGGAATGACGCCTGGCCATCTGTTCATAGTCAGCGTTACCGCCTGCGTGAACAGCAGCAATAATCAGGCCGTCCAGTATTAAATGCAGGCTCTGGTCGAATTGGTTTCCCAGCGGCTGAATCGTTTCCGGCTCGTGCTCCAGCCGTTTTTTTGTTGCTGCCGGAATTTCAATAAAGGCACTACTAATCTTTCCGAGGGATGACGCGCGGTTGGTGGAGCAGACGAGAAGCTCTGCTCCGCTTTTTTTTGCCTGTTCCGCCGTGTGAACGAGAATCGGAGTGTTTCCAGATCCGGATAACACTACAAGTAAGTCCCCCTCACTCACGGAAGGGGTGATGGTTTCCCCGACGACAAACACATTATAGCCACTGTGCATGAGACGCATCGCAAACATTTTTCCAACGAGACCGGAGCGCCCCTCACCGGCTACAAAAATTCTTGGTGCCCGGTTAATCCTTACAGCAGCCTGTTCTGCTTCTTCTGCGTTCACGCTGCCAACAACCTCTGTTATTTCCCGGGAAATAGTATTTAATACTTGTTCTGTATTCATAGCCGATCTGCCTCCAATCGTATTTGCTCGGCCGCCTGCCGTGGGTCTTCACTTTTGGTAATAGCGCCTCCGATAATAATGACATCCGGACGGGCATCCTTAATTTTATAAAGGGTATCTGCCTGCAGTCCCCCGGCCGCCGACACCTCCCAGTGCGGGAATGCCTGCAGCAGCTTGTAATAATCACTATCGCCGCTCCCCTCCTGCTGCATGTCTTTGCCTATATGCAGCGAAGCGTTTCGGATGCCAAGCTTGTCGAGTTCCTTGAGGCGTTGTTTTTCCCGGACATTCAGCAGATCCACAAAAGCTTTTTTCCCGTATTCTTCAGCGGTCTCGAGCACAGCCTGAATCGAAGCATCCGACGCGAAAGCCATTACCGTCGTTACGTCTGCACCTGCCCCGAAGGCCTGGATTGTTTCTGCCCTGGCGGCGTCACATGTTTTCATATCTGCCACCAGCACTTTATCCGGATACTCCTGCTTCATCTGCCGGACGATGTCCATGCCGTATTCCTTAATAACTCCCGTTCCTATTTCAATCCAGTCAATATATGCTTCGGTTTGATGAACGATCTTAAAGCAGTCGTTCCATGGCAACCGGTCCAGCGCCAGCTGTATTTTCATCGCTTCCTCCTTTAACGCTCCAGGCGTTCTTCGTTCCCAAGCACTGCTTCCACTTCCTCTAAAAGCGGCAGTCCTTCATTATCGCCTGCTACCTGCACCACTTTTGCTCCCGCTGCCGAGCCGATTTTCAACGCTTTTTCAAGTGGATATCCCTGCAGCAGTCCGTATAAAAAGCCCGCATTAAAGCCATCCCCTGCTCCTACGGTGTCGGCCACCTTTTCTACTTTTTCCGCCGATTGATGCACGGTTTCACCGCTTCCGCTTTTTCCCGCTGCTCCTTCACTGCCATTTTTAATAATGACACGTTCGATACCGTACGATTGAAAAGAAGCGATGTGTTCTTCTAATGACTGGACGCCAAACAGCATATCCGCTTCGTCTCTTCCACTCAGCATAAGATCCACATACGGAAGCAGTGAGCGGATGGCCTCTCCGGCCTCCTCCCTGCTCCAAAGGCGCAGACGGATGTTTGGATCCATAGCTGTAAGCACTCCCTGTTCTCTTGCAAAGCGTAAGACCTCCCGGAGCATTTCCACGTTTTCCGGGCGGAGTGAAGCAAACACCCCGGTAATATAAAACACCTTCGGCTGCCCGCTCAGCTGCTCTTTAATGTGCTGTAGCGTTATTTCTTCCGTCGGGGACGGAAAACGGTAGTAAAACGTACGTCCGTTTCCATTTTCGGTCGTTTCTTTAAAATTTACGGGAGTAGCGTAGTTGTCTTCCAGGGCTATTCCCGAAACGTCAATTCCCTCTCCGCGCAGAGTATTGAAAATGTGGCGGCCGAATTCATCGCGGCCAAGACGGCTGATCATGCCAGTCTGAAGCCCGAGGCGGGCGCAGCCAATGGCCACGTTCAGCTCGGCCCCGCCGATTTTACGTTCAAACTCAGTCGTAAAGCGCATCGGCCCGCGCTGCTTCGGATTCATTGTAATCATTGCGTCACCAATTGTAAGGACGTCCTGCATCTTTGCTGCCTCCATTCTTATTCAAATGCATTCGGCAGCCACATGAAAATGCCCGGCACGAATGCAATTACTAAAATCACAACCAGAATCATGCCAATGTACGGAATCGTCGCTTTAAAGGAGCGGCTGATGGAAAGCCCGCCAATCGCGCTTGCAAGCAGCAGGCACAGGCCGTATGGCGGCGTTACCAGTCCTACAGCCAGGCACATAAGAACGACAATCCCCACATGAATCGGGTCGAGACCGAGCTCTGATGCCGCCGGCAGCACAATAGGCACAAACAAAATGATCGAAGGCACGGTATCCATAAACATGCCGACAAATAAAAACAATAAGATAATAAGAATAATCATCAGCCACGCGTACGGCACTGATTCCTGGAAAAACGATGAAATATGGGCCGGAATATTATTATAGCTGATCAGTCTTCCAAGCGATGTAGCGGTCGCCAGCGCAAACAGGGTAAGTGAGCTGAGCTTCAATGTTTCAATAACGATGTCCGGCATGTCCCGCAGACGGATGCTTTTGTAAAAAAAGAACGCCAGAATAAACGAATAAATGCAGGCGATGATCGACGCTTCGGTCGGTGTCACAAAGCCACCCATGATGCCGACGAGAATAATAATCGGTGTAAGCAGCGGTGGAAAGCTCCGGATGCCGTGTTTGACAATCGCTTTTGTGTCGAGCCGGTCATGCTTCGGATAATTATTTTTCTTTGAGATGATTGATATAAACACCATTAAGCCAACGCCGATTAATAGTCCTGGAATAATTCCGCCGATAAACATCTGGCCAATCGACACTCCGGCCAGGCTTCCGTAAATAACCATTGGAATCGATGGAGGGATGATCATGCCCATCGTGGAGGATGCGGCGGTTACAGCCACTGACGTTTCTGTGCTGTACTTTTCTTTTTTCATGCTTGGGATCAGAATCTTTCCCACTCCGGCCGTATCAGCCGTGGACGCTCCGGATATGCCTCCGAAAAACATGGAAACAACGACGTTGGAGTGCGCCAGGCCCCCGCGGATATGACCGACGAGTGACACCGCAAACTGGATAAGCCTCTCGGATATTTTTCCCCGGTTCATGATGTTTGCCGCAAAGATAAACAGTGGCACAGCAAGTAAAATAAACGAGTTCAACCCGACAAACATTTGCTGAATAACGGCTTCAAGTGGCACCGTTCCCATAACGAGAAAGCCGATATAGCTGACAATACCAATCACAAAGGCAATAGGAATGCCAAGAACCATCAATATTAAAAAGAGCAGTATAAGTCCAATCGCGGTTATCATTGTTTATTCACCTCCACAATATTTTGGTAGTGGCGCCAGTGATCCATTGCATTCTGAAACGCAAACAGCATAATCCCCGCCCCGGCAATTGGTACAGGCAGCCAAATGAAAAACTGGCTGACTCCAGGCAGGTAGTTCAGCGTCCAGCTGCTGAACTGCGCTGTAATCTGGATCCCATGGATCACAAACGCGAGACCGAACAGGATTAAAAAGAAATGAATAATTACCTGGAGCGCGAGCAGGTACTTGCCGGACAGCTTCTCCAAAAGGATGCTCACAGTAAAATGCTGGCGCTCCCTGACCATTGCCGCCGCCCCGAGCAGTACCATCCATATAAAGGCATATGTGGCCACCTCGGCTGACCAGAGAAAGGCTATTCCTGGAATATAACGGGTCATTACCTGCAGCGCTACGCATATAAAGAAAATAGAAAAAGCGGCTGCGCCTCCCCACAAAAACATTCGCTGTATTTTATCGATAAACGCTCTCATCTTCTCACCCACCTATTCATCCTTTAATTCCTGGACTCTCTCATATTCCTCTTCCATTCCAAGGCTTTCGACCGCTTCCCTGCGTACGTCTTCCGTCTGCTCTGTGAAGGCTTCTTTATCCACTTCGTTGATTTCCATACCTTCCTCCTGCAGCTTTTGTTTGTACTCACTGGCCAATTCCTCATCAGTTGCACGAGCGGTTTCAGTTGCTTTCTGTACCGCTGTATCAACTGCCTCCTGCTGTTCTGCATTCATACTGTCGTACGCTTCCTGGGTGGTGAAAAATACCCGTGTTGTAACGTCGTGCTCCGTGAGTGACAGATGATCCGCTACTTCGTAATGACTGGCTAAATAAATATTGGTAAAATCATTTTCTGCTGCATCCGTCAATCCGTTCTGAAGCGCCTGGTACATTTCATTCCAGGCTACGCTCGTCGGCTGTGCACCGAGCGCCTGCCACGTATCCGTCACTACCGGTGAATCCTGAGTCCGGACGGTCTTATTTTCTAAATCCTCCGGTGTTTCCACCGGCTGCGTTCCGTAATAATTGCGTGTGCCTGCTGACCAGTAATCAAGTACTTTGAAGTTTGATTCTTCTTCCGTTACGCGTGCCACTTCATCGCCTACCTCACCGTCTACCACTTTCGTCCAGTGCTCCCGGTCTTCAAACAAATACAAAATGGAAAAGAAATCTACTTCTTTTACCTTTTGGGCCAAATACCCGGGAGAAGCGACCACCAGATCCACCGATCCGGTCTCCGCGCTTTGGGCAAGCTCTGCTTCACTTCCGCCAAGTGAGCCGTTCGTGTGTACCTCCACCGTAACGCTTCCATCGCTTTCTTCTTCTACAACCTTTTTAAATTCTCTCAGGCCGACAGCGTAGGGACTCTGATCATCAAGCTGGGTGGCGGCAACTAAATGAACATTTTCTTCAGCCCCGGCTGTGTCTTCTGTACTGCCGCTGCTGCAGCCTGCCAGCATTCCAGCGGCGATCGCCGCTATGGCAACGCTTACTTTTTTCATCATTCAAAACCTCCTTTTATATTTTTGCTCCAGTGGAATCCCGTACATGAAAGGTTGTCTGATACACATATTCACGGCTCAATTTCTCTGCCGGCACGCCGTTGTTCACCTGTTCCAGCAGAAGCTCTGCTGCTTTTTCACCCATTTGATAGGCCGGCTGCTCAATGGTTGTCAGTGATGGGGAAAAGAAATCAGCGTACTCCACTTCATCAAACGTCACCAGAGCAAGGTCTTCAGGAATATTGAGCTGATTTTCTTTGGCAAATGTCAATGCTTCTACGAGCATGCGGTCGTTAGAGATAAACAGTGCATCCGGGGGCTGCTGCTCTTTCATCATGACCTTTAATGCTTCCCGGGCGCCGCTCACCTCCCCGTGATATGCAAGCCTTTTGTTTTCAGCGATTCCCTCTGCCTGCAGCGCGTCCTCAAAGCCGCGGAAACGGTCTTTTCTGGTATTCATTTTCAGCTCCGGACCGATAAAACCAATTCTTCGGTAGCTCCTGTCGGCTAAATGCTTTACCGCCTCGTAGGAAGCCTTGTAATTATTCACCACCACAGAAGGAGCATCTGACTGATCCACTGTTCGGTCCAGAAATACTAATGGAATTTGATAGCTCAGAATGTCTTCATAATTTTTTCGGTCCTGGCTGCTCGGAATAATAATCATTCCATCAATCTGCTTTGCCATCAGCATATCGATGTATTGTTTTTCCTTCATTTCGTCGTCATCGGCGTTACAGATAATGACATGATAATTGTATTTAATACACATATCTTCAATAGCCCTGACCACCAGAGTGGAAAACCGGTGCACCACATTTGCGATAATAACGCCGATCGTCGTCGTTTTTTGCTGCTTCAGCCCTCTTGCAATCGCATTCGGCCGGTAATTTAACTGGGCGATGGCCTGCTCGATACGTTCTTTTGTTTCTTCGCCCATATATGTAAAACGACCGTTCATAAACTGGGACACGGTGCTGGTGGAGACATTTGCTTCTTTTGCCACATCACGCAGCGTCACATTTTTTCGCATAGCTTCCCTCCTGATAAAACGTTTTAGTAAAACGATTTATTACATTCTAAAATATCCAACTCTAAATTGCAAACGCTTTATTATTTTTTTTGCTTCCTGTAATCGTTTCCAGTGTTTACCTTTATTCAAATACTTCGTATACTGGTAAAGCTGTAATTAATTAGCATGCTAATTAAATTCAAAAGGAGCTTTCTTTTCTATGGAATCAGATCAGCTTATTCATATGATCCATCAGCGGTCGCGTACGCTCTCGAATACACTAAACGAAACACTCGCCCCGTTCGGCCTCTCCCATGCGCAGTATATGATTATGTATGTGCTTGATACCGGCGGACCGGCCACCCAGGTTCACATGCGGAAGTATCTGCAGGTGGAAGCGCCGACGATTGCCCGCACTATTGCGACAATGGAGCGCAACGGCTGGATTGAAAAACGCCCCGGACAGGACCGGCGCACGCAGATCATTCATCTTACCGACAGCACGAAAAAAATGCTTCCCGGGATTAAAGAGCGGGTGGCAGAAGCAGAAAATCATTCGCTTGCGCAGCTGTCAGATACGGAACGGGAAGCTCTGCATGAGCTGCTCGGAAAAATTACGAAGGAAAGGAGCGTGGAACAGTGAGCCGTTATGACCACCCTATCTGGACGAAGGATTTTATTAGTATCACGATTACCAATTTCATGGTTTTTACCGTATTCTACTCTCTTTTAACCACACTGCCCCTTTTTGTTACCGGCAATCTCGGCGGCACCAGCGCCCAGGGCGGGCTTATCGTCACGATTATGCTCGTTGCCACCATCATTACCCGGATATTTGCCGGTAAAATTATGGAAAAAACCGGACGTAAACGCGCAATGGTCTGGGGTGCTGCTGCGTTTGTCCTTTGCACTTTTTTATACCTTTTTATTGATACGTATACCGGCCTGCTTCTGCTCCGGTTTGTACATGGCATTCCTTTTGGCATTTTAAGTACAGCTACCGGCGCAATCGCTGCAGATGTTATCCCGAATGAACGCCGCGGGGAGGGCCTCGGTTATTTCACGACCTCGATGAATGTCGCGGTCGTGATCGGGCCGTTCATAGGACTGACGCTGATACAGTTTGCTCCTTTCGCCCTTTTATTTGTACTGCTTGGCATTTTTATGATTGTCGGCGTCTGGTGTGCGGCCATTGCCCGGGACCCGGGGACCCCTGCCGCGCCGAATAGCGAAAAACAGAAGCTCTCCATTCATGATTTTATTGAACTGCGGGCGCTTCCAATTGCTTCTATCGGCCTGCTTGCTTCTTTTTCCTACGCCGGCGTCATTTCATACATGTCACTGTTTGCCGAAGCTATGGGTCTGATCCAGGTATCGAGTTTCTTTTTTCTTGTGTTCGCTGTGGTCGTCATTGCTTCACGCCCGGTGGCCGGACCGTTATTTGACACCCGCGGGCCGGGAGCTGTTCTGTACCCGTGTCTGCTGATTTTTGCCATCGGCCTCGTAACGCTCAGCTTTACTACTGCCGGCTGGATGCTGCTGTTGTCTGCCGCTTTGATCGGCCTTGGCTACGGTACGCTTCTTCCCGGTTTTCAGACGATGTCCATTCAGGCGGCCGAGCCGCACCGAAGCGGGCATGCCACCGCTACATTTTTTATTATGTTTGACTCCGGCATCGCTCTCGGCTCCTTTTTTCTCGGGCTTTTAGTGAACGCTGTCGGCTATCAGTATCTGTATCAAATTACGGCAGGCATTATACTGCTGACGATTGGGGCATTGTTTTTATATTTCCGGACCTCGTCAGTTTATGCCTATGAAGAAAAAAAGGCATGACCCTTATATTTTTCCGTATATAAAAAAGCAGGCGCGCGCCTGCTTTTTTGCATTACATCTGATGATCACGCATTTTTTTGTATAATGTCGTCCGGTGGATTCCAAGCTTTTTGGCAGCTTCTGTTTTATTACCGTTTGCTTCTTCAAGCGCCTGCTTAATCATATTCTGCTCCTGGGCTGATTTCTGGTCCTTCCAGTTTGCTGCGTTCGCGCTTTCGGTCCGGGACGTCTGAACGGGCTCAGCGGCTTCACGGGCTTCTGCAGAAGAGATGGGAAGATCTTCAGTACGTATTTTCCCACCGTCGTGCATTGCGGCAAGCTGTTCAATGACATTCATCAATTCCCGGATGTTCCCCGGCCAACTGTACTGCTTCATGGCCTCCATGGCTTTGTTTGTTATTTTTAGCGGCTTCACGCCCAGTTCAGTGGAAAAGTGCGTGTTATAGTATTCCACCAGGAGCGGAAGGTCCTCGGACCGTTCACGGAGCGGCGGCAGACCCACGGGTACCACGTGCAGACGGTAGTACAGATCCCTGCGGAATTTCCCCTCCTCCACCAGCTGTTCGATGTTTTCATTAGTGGCAGAAATGATCTTCATATTTACCGGAATTGGGGCCGCGTTGCCGATCTTGCGTACATATGAATCCTCAAGCACCCGCAGCAGCGCTGCCTGCATCGCCATAGACATATTGCCTACTTCATCGAGAAACAGCGTACCTTCATGAGCTGCTTCAAGTAAACCGACAGAGCCCTGCTGGGGCTGCATTGGGACTTCCTTTCCGAATAATTCTTCTTCAAGGTGAGTGTCCGGGATAGAGGCGCAGTTTACCGCTACAAACTCTCCGGTTCTTCCACTTTCCTGATGAATCGCCTGGGCAAACAATTCCTTGCCTGTCCCCGTTTCCCCGGAAAGCCAGACAGGGGTTTTCGTTTTAGCGGCCCGCTTCGCCGTCTGGATCGCCCGGTGCACCTCTTCATTTTCCCCTATAATGCGCCGGAAGGAGGCGATGGAGGGACGGAAGGTAGGAGAAGAAGCCGTTTCAGATGTATGTAGCTCCTTTAACGCTTTTTCCGTCCAGACACCGGTGACTCTTCCCTTTTTGTTTACGACCGCGATTGGCGGGTACTGCTGCTCCCATGATTCCGGAACCTGTCCTTCAGTAATCTGGGACACTTCTAAAATCCATCCGTCCTTAATCTTTTTATCAAGGCTTTTTTCCTTGTAGATGTGGTTCCACACCTTTGTTTCATCGAGAATACCTACCGGCCGGCTGTCGTCGTCCACCATCACGATTGCATCCTTTTCCCCGTTCTTCCAAACCTTCAACACGTCAGACACTTCAGTTTTTGACGCTTCGAGCATACATGGCTCTACTACAAACTGTTTCCAGTATTCTACTTCTGCCATTCTCCATCACCCTTCCTGTTTATGAATTATTACCCCACTATTCCCTTCCGGTCCCCGAAAGAAACAACAGCTTTGATGCAAAAACATTTTTTTGTTTTTTATATACCAAACGCCCTTTCCTATTCCGGAAAAGGCGTCAGCTGTTTCAGTTAGATAGTGAACAGGGCCGTGTCTTTATCATCAAGAAGGTCTACAGCTTTGGCATTGCTTACGAGCTGTTCCGGTGTTTTACAGCCGGGAATGACCGCGTCCACACTTGAATTGGACAGGCACCAGGCAAGTGCCCACTGGGCAAGCGGCACGTCGTCCGGCAGATTCTCCTTGAGCCGCAGGGCTTCCTGAAGAGCCGCTTCCTGCTCGTTTTGCGGATGGCGGTGCCGGACATCATTTTCTTCAAAGGAAGCCCCAGGTGTATATTTTCCGCTTAAGTAGCCGCTCGCCATCGGCACTCTTGCGATAACGCCGAGATTTTGGCGGTCACATTCCGGAAAAGCTTCTTCAGCGTTTTTACGGTCCAGACGATTATACACGAGCTGTATCGTTTCTGCTCCAACAGCTTCTGCCTGCCTGATCTGATCCATGTAGTCCTGTTTTTTTACGGAAAGACCGAGGTGGCGAATCTTGCCGGCTTTTTTCTGTTTATCGAGCATCGTCCACAGCTTATCATCCTGAAACTCTTCGTCTGTCCCGGAATGAAACTGGTAAAGGTCAATATAGTCCGTCTTAAGTGCCCGCAGGGATGCTTCGAGCTGCTTTTGCACATCCTCCGGATCATAATGCCGGGTCCGATCGTTCGGCCCGTGAAAATGGTGGCCGAACTTGGAGGCTACAAACCACTGATCACGGTCCTTTTGAATGGCCGCGCCGGTCAGTTCCTCCGCGAGATGATCTCCGTAGCATTCGGCGGTATCAATAAAATTAAGATTTTCCGTTCTTGCTGCTTCAAACAGTCCGTCCACTTCCTTTTGAGTAAAGGTTTTGCCCCATTCACCGCCGAACTGATACGTTCCAATACCTACGACAGAGACCTCTTCGTTTGTTTTTCCAAGCGTATTATATTTCATGAGCTGGTAACATCCCTTTCTGCTTCTTTTATGCCTGCGGTCGTCTTACGTACGTGCAGCTCCGGATTTAAAATAACAGTCCGTGTCGTTTCGTTTTTGCCTCCGATCCGGTCCACCAGCATCTGTGTCACCAGCCGCCCCATTTCAAGGATGGGCTGCGCTACTGTAGTCAGCGGCGGATCGCTCAGCGTAGCAATAAATGTATCATCAAAGCCGACAACAGACAAATCTTCAGGAACCTGCCGCCCCGCTTCTTTACCTGCCTGAATACAGCCGATCGCCAGAAAGTCATTTAAAGCAAACACTGCAGTGATCCCGGGATCATTCTGCAGAGCCTCAAGCATCGACTTTTTGGCATCATCAATCGAATGATTGTCTTTTACCAGTACCGCTTCCTCCCGGCTTATTCCATACTCATCATACGCTTCATAAAAGCCTTTCAGCCGTTCCGTATCACTCGAGTTATTCATCTCGCCTACCACAAAAGCAATCCGGGTATGTCCTGCCTGGAGCAGATGCTTTGTAGCCTCGTAGCCGCCCCGGTGGTCATCGACGAGCACGGTGTCTACATCAATTGCGGAAGCGTCTCTTGCCACGAGCGCGAGTGGAATGTTCTGTTTCATAAAATCCTGCAGCGCTTTCGTGTTTTGTATTCCTGTTCCCAGAATAATACCATCCACTCTTTTTTGATTCAGCCACCATAAATATTGAATTTCCTTTTCCGGATTGTTGTCGGTATTGCATATAACAACATTGAATCCGCCGGCGTGTCCTGTATCTTCCACGCTTCTCGCAAGCTCGGCAAAAAAAGAGTTGGCAATATCAGGAACCAGCAGGCCAATCGTGTTCGTCTGCTTTCCCGTCAGGGCCGAAGCCACCGTGCTCGGCTGATAATCGAGTTCATCCATAATGGCGAGCACCCGCTGTTTGGTTTTCTCTCCTATTTTTCCTTTGTTGTTAATCACCTTTGACACTGTAGCGATTGAAACCTCCGCCCGCTCAGCGATGTCGTAAATTGTCGTTCTCATTTTATCTTCCTCATTTTTGTCGTTTCGTTTATTATAAATCCTCCGTTCCTTCCTATCCACCGGGAGAGTCTTTTCTTTTCAGCTTTTTCACCCAGGACGAAACAACAGTCTTTGCGGACCTCCCCGCGTTCAGGCTCTTTATAGAAGAAAAAGGCATTTCGATATTCACTCGAAATGCCCTAGTTCGTTTATCTGCCGGCTTTTTCCCCGTATTTTTCCAGAACCTTTTCCATTGTTTCATCCAGATGATCCTTTGCCATTTTTGCATATTTGTACGGCGGGGCGACGTCCGGGTCCTGCTCTGCTTCTACCACTGTCCATCCCTGGTAGCCCCGCTTCATCAGCTCTTCGAGGACAGGTTCAAAATCAATGCAGCCGTCCCCCGGCACGGTAAACAGTCCTTCGAGCACGGCTTCCCGGAAGGTCAGGTTTTCTTTAATTGTTTTGTTCCAGATGTCTTCACGGACGTCTTTGTAGTGTACATACTTAATGCGGTCGTAGTAGCGTGTCAGCTGATCCATTGGGTCATAGTTGCCGAAAAAGGCATGACCGGTATCGTACAGCAGTGACACAGCATCCTCGTCGGTTTCTGCCATCAGGCGGTCGACGTCTTCGCGCTGTTCTACAATCGTTCCGGCATGCGGGTGGTACACGAGCTCGAGCCCATATTTATTTGCGATGCGCCCAGCCTCGTTTAAGCCGTCCACCATGCTTTTCCACTGTGCTTCCGACGGTGCTGTGATTCTTGCTTTATCCGGATCATCCTTATCCCAGTGCATCGAGTTGCCCATTTCACAGACGATCACGTATTCGCAGTCCATGTCTTTTAAAAACCGGACCCATTCTTCGAAATCGCGGACCTCCTGATCCTTATGCTGCAGGTTGGAAAACTGCGTTCCGACGAATTTACTGGCAAGCGTAATATCGTGCTTTTCGAGAATCGCTTTTAACTCCGCGAGGTTACGCGGAAATGTCCGCCCCATTTCAGTAGCCTCATACCCGATTTCCCGCATTTCTCCTAAAATATGATCCAATGAATAGTGGTCGCCCAGTCCCGGAATATCATCATTCACCCAGCTGATAGCTGCAATTCCGAGATGGAACTCGTAGTTTCCAAGTCCCGCCATATGCTGCACCCCTTTTCTTATAGTTTCCGCCTCTGCTTTAGTCGGTATAAACCTTATCCTGATGCACGTCTTTCATATAAATGCGTTCCCCATTGTTTTTAAACGATTCGGTGGCTGCAAGTGCTACCTGCATATTGATTTTGGAATCCAGTGAAGTGACCCGCGGCTCTTCGTCTCCTTTGACGCATTTAATAAACTGTTCGAGCTCAAGGATATACGCTTCCCGGAACCGCGTCTGGAAATTCGGCACTATTTCGTGATTGCTCCCGGCACTGCTTTGCACCGTCACATCACTGTTTCGCAGCGAACCGACAAAGATGGCTCCTTCGGTACCGATAATCTCTGCCCGGATGTCGTGGCCGTACGGGGACGTCCTGCTTGCTTCTACGTCTCCGGCGCCTCCGTTTTCAAACTCCAAATACGTAATCGCCTGATCGACATCGCCGTATTCTTCCATGAAGGAATTGATCAGAATGCGGCCATGGCCGGACACAGAAGAAATTTCCGAGCCCATTAAATACCGGGCCATGTCATAGTCGTGAATGGAGCAGTCCAGAAATATCCCACCGCTATTTTTAATGAAGGAGGCAGGCGGGGAACCGCTATCTCTGGAGAATCCTTTAAAATAAATCGGCTTGCCGATTTCGCCGGCTTCAATGCGCTCCCTGGCATCATGGAAGCCAGGGTCGTACCTTCTCATGAAGCCGACCTGGCAGACAACGCCGGTCTCTTCCACGACCTTAATCACCTCTTCAGCTTCTGCCACGGTGGAGGTCAGCGGCTTTTCCACGAAGATCTGCTTGCCGCTGCGGGCCGCTTTTGTAATCATGTCAGCATGCGTACTGGTCGGCGTTACAATCACCACGGCGTCCACTTCCTGATCGGCAAACACTTCTTCAGGGTTGGACGTCCAGCGTTCCACCCCAAGCTGTTCAGCCACCATTTCGGCATGCTCGGCGAGTGGATCGCATACCAGCACCAGCTCGGCTCCCTTTACTTTGTTCATCATATTGCTTGCATGAAACAGCCCAAGCCGCCCTAGTCCAAGCACTGCTACCCTTATATCGTTCTGTGCCATTCGTACACCTCCTGTGTTTTCTTGTCCGCTCTCTTCTATCGGTTTTTTCCACTCCTGCTTTCTTTATCTTAAGAAAGTACCTTATTTAACTGATCGGCAATATTTATTTCTTTACCGGTTTTAGCGCTTTCATAAATGCTTGTCAGCAGAAAGGTGGATTTGTACGCTTCCTCCGCATTTACCGGCGGTTCTGTTCCATTGACCAGAGCATCAATGAACAGCCGGTCCTCCTCTTCATAGCCCCATTTTTTGCTGACAGGCATGAGGTGGTAATCAGAGGAATCAATTTCACTTTCAAGGCCGCAGGCAATTTTCACGGTTTCGAGTTCAGCGGTCGATGCTGTGCTGTATTTTCCGTAGATTTCAATTGCTTCAAACGGGAAGCTCCACCCGGAATGGGCAAAGGTATTAAACGTCATAATCATGCCGGATTCAAAGGTCAAAAGTATCGCAAAGTTATCGGGTTCGCTGTCTGATACAGCCTGCGTTGCTTCGCATTTCACCTTCTTTACTTCTCCGAAATAATAGCGGCAGAGATCCATCAAATGAAAAGGCGTTTCGTATAAAAAGCCTCCGGTCTTCGCCGGATCAGACGTCCAGGCAGGATGCAGCAGCTCTCCCCGGTTCATTTTGAAATGGGCGGAATACGCATCAAGCTGTCCGGAGTCCATGTAGCTTTTAATTTTTTTGTATACATAGGCGTAGCGGCGGTTCATGCCAAGGTTGTAGCACGCTTTGGATTCCCATGCGGCATCGCGTATCTGTCTTGCTTCTTCTTCCGAGGTGGCCATCGGCTTTTCACTGAATACGTTTACATTATTCTTTAAACAATGAAGAACCGGACTAACATGCATCGTGTTTGGCGTAGTGACATAGACAGTGTCCACGCCTAGCGCAATCAGCTCTTCGATGGACCCCGCTGTGCGAACGTCCGGGCCTGCTTCTGCGGCCAATTCTTTCGCTTTATCCTCAAAAATATCAGCAATCCCAACAATTTCAACCCGCTCGTCCTGCTTTAAAAGGGCAGCATGCACTGCAGCGATGTGCCCCGCTCCGAGTATTCCAACCTTAACTTTATTCACGTCCCAGAACCTCCTGCACTGTTTTTACAGCTATTATACTTTTTGAGTAAGCGCTTAACTTATGTTTATACTATCGTTTCCTTCCGGGTAATTCAAGGGGTAAACGGAAAAAATGTAAGCGATTTATCAAAAATATAATCTCCCATTACAAAAAAGCGTCCAAAGCCGGGGCTCTGAACGCGTTTGACCATTTAATATTTCCGGGCCTGCTGCAGCTGCTTTTCTTTGTCTTCAAAGGACTCCCGTACGCTTTCTCGTTCAGAAACCTCTGAAACGCCGACATTCCACCAGGATTCATAATCCCCGGTCATCGTCTTCGGCAGCACCTTTACGTCAATAAGCGTCGATACTGTCTGCTTTTTCGCATCAGCGATAGCTTCCTTCAATCCCTCCTCCGTGGTCACCCGGTACGTTTTCAGACCGTAGCCTTCGGCTACCTTCGCATAGTCAATGTGCATCACGCTGCCGCACATTTCATCCTTTGCTTCATCACGATGACGGAATTCGGTTCCGATGCTCTGCATGCCATTACCCATCTGCAGGTTGTTAATGCACCCGTAGCCGGAATTATCAAACAGCATCACGTTAATCTTTTTGTTTTCCTGCACGCTTGTAATCATTTCCGAGTGCAGCATCAAAAAGCTGCCGTCCCCGACCATCGCGTATACTTCCTTGTCCGGCTCCGCAAGCTTGGCCCCGAATGCTCCGGAAATTTCATAGCCCATGCAGGAATAGCCGTACTCCATGTTGTACCGGTACTTCTGACTCGATTCCCACAGGCGCTGCATGTCACCGGGCAGGCTTCCGGCTGCTCCGACGGCTACAGCATCTTCATCGATTTCCCGGTTTACAATACCGAGCGCTGTTGTCTGCGCCAGGTCCGTACCCAGTACTTTACGGTACTCCTGCAGCTCCTCGTCAAGATGACCGGCAATTTCGGGTGTAAATCCTTCCTCCGTATAGCGGATGGAATAAAGCCGCTCTTTTTCCCTGGCCCAGGCCGCCTTTGCTTCTTCGGTCTCGTTTTTAAACTCGGACGTGTAGTCCCCGGTCTCGTTTACAAGCGCTTCAATCACGGCCTGCGCGTCCCCGATTAACGGTGAGGCGTCCATTTTCACTCCGTGAAATTCCGACACGTTGATCGAAATAAATTCGACGTTTTCATTCCGGAACAGCTGCTTCGAGGAGGTGGTAAAGTCAGCCAGGCGCGTGCCTACCGCAATAATGACATCCGCCTTTGGAGCGAGCGTGTTCGCTGCCAGGTTCCCGGTTACACCAAGACCTCCGACATTCCACTCATGCGTGCTTTCCACCGCGCTTTTTCCGGCCTGCGTTTCTGCGATCGGCACGTTCCAGGCTTCAGCCATTCTTTTCAGGCTTTCTCCTGCCTCTGAATAGCGGACGCCTCCGCCGCAAATGATGAACGGACGCTTTTTGCTCCGGATCAAGGCTGCCGCTTCCTTTACCGAACGCTCATCCGGAACTTTTCTCGAAACACGGTGAACCCGTTTCTGGAAAAACGATTCCGGAAAGTCATAGGCTTCCCCCTGGACGTCCTGCGGTACGGACACGGTAACTGCACCGGTTTCCGCCGGATTTGTCAGTACACGCATCGCCTGGATTAAGGAAGTCATCAGCTGTTCGGGTCTTGTAATACGGTCCCAGAACTTACTTACCGGACGGAACGCGTCATTAGTGGAAAGCGTTAAGTCATGAGGCTGTTCCACCTGCTGCAGCACCGGGTCCGGCTGGCGGCTTGCGAAGATGTCTCCCGGAAAAAGGAGCAGCGGGATGTTGTTTACCGTTGCCACACTCGCCGCTGTCACCATGTTGGCAGAGCCAGGTCCGACAGAGGACGTGCAGGCGATGATGCGTTTACGATTATTCTGTTTGGCATACGATATGGCTGCATGTCCCATGCCCTGCTCATTTTTTCCCTGGTACACCCGGAGCCGCTTCGCTTCAGAAAGAGCCTGGCCGAGGCCGAGCACGTTACCGTGACCGAAGATCGTAAACATTCCATCTACAAACGGAATTTCTTCACCGTCCCATTCAATATACTGCTGCTCCAGAAAACGTACGATTGCTTGTGCTGTTGTTAATACGGGCATAAAAATCCCCTTCCTGTTGTCGTTTTATAGAAGAAAAAACTGCCTTCTCCTCTCTCAGAATAGAAAGGAAAGAGAAGACAGTCTGGGAGTTGTGCTATTGTGCTGAAGCTGTACGATTACCAGCGGGCGGTGACCATTTTTTTGCGGGTGTAGAATTCCACCCCGTCCTTGCCGTTCGCATGCAGATCGCCGTAGAAGGAATCCTTCCAGCCGGAAAACGGGAAGAACGCCATCGGGGCGGGCACGCCGACGTTGATGCCGAGCATCCCGGAGTCAATCGTTTCCCGGAATTCGCGGACGCTATGCCCGGAGCTCGTAAACAGGCAGGCGCCGTTCGCAAAGCGGGACTCGTTCGCCCAGGCAATGCCGGCGGTCAGGTCCGGCACCCGCACGATGGATAAGACCGGCGCGAAGATTTCGTCCTGCCAGATCGTCATTGTCTGCTGCACGTGGTCAAAGATCGTCGGCCCGATAAAGTAGCCCTCTTTGGCGACCTCGTCCTGGCGGCCGTCGCGTACGAGCGTTGCGCCTTCCTCGACGCCTTTGTCAATGTAGGCCTTCGTTTTCTCGAGATGGCCCTCGCGGATGACCGGCCCGAGGAACACGTCCTTCTCGCGGCCGTTGCCGATGGTGACGTCGTCGGCATACGCCTGAATCTTTGCCACCAGCTCGTCGGCGACGCTGTCCTGCACCGCGACGACGGAAGCGGCCATGCACCGTTCCCCGGCGGAGCCGAAGGCGGCGTTTAAAATCTGCCAGGCCGCGTTATCAAGATCCGCATCCTCCATCACGAGGGTATGGTTTTTTGCCCCGGCGAGAGCCTGGACGCGCTTGCCGTGCGCCGTGCCGGTTGTATACACGTACTCGGCCACCGGCTGGGAGCCGACAAAGGAAATTGCCGGCACGTCCTCGTGCTCCAGCAGTCCGTTGACCACGTCATGCGCGCCGTGCACCACGGACAATACGCCCTTCGGAAGCCCGGCTTCCTCGAACAGCTCGGCCAGCCGGTTCGCGAGCATGGGGGTCCGCTCGGACGGCTTCATCACGAACGTGTTGCCGCAGGCAATCGCGAGCGGAAACATCCAGCACGGCACCATCATCGGGAAGTTGAACGGGGTGATCCCGCCGACCACGCCGATCGGGTAGCGGTACATCCCGGACTCGATGTTGGTGGCAATGTCCGGCAGCTGGTCGCCCATCATGAGCGTCGGGGCCCCGGCGGCAAATTCCACGCACTCGATGCCGCGCTGCACTTCGCCTTTGGCCTCCTTCAGGTTTTTGCCGTTTTCAAGCGTAATGATCTCGGCGAGCTCGTCCCAGTGGCTGATGAGCAGCTGCTGGTAGGCAAACAGAATGCGGGCGCGCTGCGGAACGGGCTTTTTCGACCAGTCGCGGTACGCCGCTTTGGACGCCTTCACCGCCTCGTCCACTTCGTCCTTCGAGGAGAGCGGCACGTGCGCGATCACCTCACTGGTGGCCGGGTTGTATACCTTGTCGGTGGCGGACCGGGACGCCACCCATTCGCCGCCGATCAAATTTTTCAGGGTCGTTACTGCTTGTTCCTGCATATCTTCATCGTCCTTTCTATATAAACGGATTGTAGAATTGCTTTTTGAAGTACTTCATATGATTATACCTGAGCACCTTGGCCTCTTAGGACTTTATGGTACCTTTTCTCACACTTTCATCAATGAATTCCTGTACTTCTTTTGCATTCGGCATCGCTTCCGAGCAGCTGTGCCTGGAAATGACAATGGCAGCGGAGGCACCTCCGAAATCCATCGCCCGGTCAACTTCCCAGCCCTGCATCAGACCATAAACAAAGGAGGAGGCGTAGGCGTCTCCGGCCCCGAATGTTTTCAGCACTTCGGTTTCAAAGGTTTTCCCGGTGAAATAATCCCCGTCCTTCGTGTAGGCAAATGACCCTTCGGCTCCGTGTTTTATCAGCACAATTTCTGCCGAATGGTTAAACCATTTTGCGGCGGTCTTATCGTCGCTTCCGTCCATTTCAGACTCCATGTTTTCCATCATATTGAACTCGTCTCTTGTGCCAATAATCAGATGGCTTTTTTCAGCCAGCAGGTTGTAATACGTCGCCGTTTCTTCCTTTGATTTCCACGTCGCCGGACGAAAGTCAATATCAAACAGCACCTTCGTTCCGTGCTTGTGCGCGTATTCTGCCGCCAGAAAGACCGCTTCGCGGGAAGGGCTTGCGGCAAGCGCCGTACCGGAAAACATTACCGCGGATGTATTTTTAATGTATTCCTCGGAAATTTCGAGCGGACTGATTTTCAGGTCCGCCACGTTGTCTCTGTACAGAAGTATACTGCAGTCCTCTGGACTGATAATTTCCGTGAAGGCAAGCCCGGTGACCGCGCCCGTGTCATCTGTTTTTACATTTTCTGTATTGATGTTGTTTTCTTCAAAGTAGCCCCGGATAAAATTACCCATCTGATCGTTTGCCACTTTGCCGATAAAGCCGGTACTGAGGCCGAGTCTCGATGCTCCGATCGTAATATTGGCCGGAGAGCCTCCTACATATTTCGTAAACGTCCGTGTTTCTTCCATAGGACGGTTGATTTCATTCGCGTTCATGTCAATCGTCAGCCGGCCCATGCCAGCCAGATCCCTTGAACGGTTTTTGGGAAATTCCATTAAAACATAACCACCCTTCGTTATTTTAATCGATTTATGGTTAAGCGCTTTCCTTTTCTATACGTTTGATTCTAAAGAAAGCGCATTCAGATGTAAAGTATTTTTTTGATTTTTCTTTAATTTCTATGTAAAAGTGTTAGACTAATGTATGTTTTCTGAAAAATTTTATTCTCCGATTGATGTAAGCGATTCATTAATGTATAATTCACATTAAAGTTAAGCGCTTTCTTCAAAATACATTTTATGGAGGCTCCGTCTATGGTTAATATAGGTGTTATCGGTGCCGGACGCATCGGCCGGCTGCATATAGAAAACCTTCATCGTCTTCCTGCCGCTGTTCTCCGGGCGGTCGCAGATATAAACGCCTCTGCTCTTGAAACGGTTGAGCAGGCCTTTTCTCCGGAGTACGTAACATCCAGCGCCGAAGATATTCTTCATGATCCTGAAATTGATGCCGTTTTTATCTGCGCTGCCACCTCAGAGCATATCTCTCTCATTGATACGGCCATTCAAAATAAGAAACATATTTTTTGTGAAAAGCCAATCAGCTTTGATATTGAAGAATCTCGCCGGGTCGTTAAGGCGGCCAAGGAAGCAGGCCTTGTTTTTCAGCTCGGCTTCAACCGCCGCTTTGATCCTTCCTTCCAGCAGGTGCGGAAAATGCGTGTAAACGGCCAGATCGGCGCCCCTGAGATGCTGCAGATCATTTCACGCGACCCTTCCCCGCCTCCAATGGAATACGTGGCGAATTCCGGCGGACTGTTCGTGGATATGACTATTCACGACTTTGATATGGCCCGATATATTATGGGAGAAAATATCGCAGCGATTTCTGTGCACGGCGGCGCGCTGACCGATAAGCGGTTCAATGATTACGGTGACATTGATACGGCCATTATCTCTTTAACGTTTGAAAGCGGGGCCGTCGGTGTGATTGAAAACAGCCGGCGGGCAGTGTACGGCTATGATCAGCGTCTCGAGCTTTTTGGCTCCAACGGGGCAGCCACGGTACCAAACCAGCCAATTCATCAGGTGGAGTGGTGGCAGGAGGACTTTATTAAATCGGAAAAGCCGGTGCACTTCTTCCTGGAGCGCTATCAGACGGCATTCGAGCGCGAGATTGCGATGTTCACTGAATCCGTACAGTCCGGTACTCCGGCTGTCTGCACCGGCGATGACGGCATTGCCGCCCAGACGGCTGCCCTGGCTGCAGCAAAAGCCTGGAAAGAAAAGAAAACCGTGTATATTGCCGATGTAGAATCCGAAACAATTGAAATCTCTTAGAAAGGGTGTTTATGTGTGCCAAACTTAGTCGTAAAACCAGATACCACCGCCCAAAAAATCCATGATGTTACCCCGGAAAGCGCCGGCTGGAAATATGTCGGCTTTCAGGTGTACCGTGTGCAGGAGGGCGAAAGCATTCAGGCAGAGACCGGCGATAACGAAGCATGCCTCGTCCTGTTAAGCGGCAAAGCAGACATCCAGACCAGCAATGACTCCTTTGAAAACCTCGGCAGGCGGATGAGTGTTTTCGAAAAAATACCGCCGTATTCGGTATACGTTCCGGCTAGGGACCGCTTTGAGGTAAAGGCGACTACAGATATTGAACTCGCCGTCTGTAAGGCTCCTGCAACCGGTAAGTATAACGCCCGCCTGATCGGTCCGGATGATGTAGGCACAGAAGACCGCGGCTCGGGCTCCATGTCCCGGAGAGTGCATAATATCCTCCCGGACTCCGAGGAAGCCGAGAGCGTACTGGTAGTGGAGGTATACACACCGGAAGGAAACTGGTCGAGCTATCCGCCGCACAAGCACGATACCGAAAACCTTCCGCACGAGTCCTATCTTGAAGAGACGTATTTTCATAAGGTGGATCCGGAAGAAGGCGGGTTTCTGATTCACCGCGTTTACGACGATCCAAGAGATCTTGATGAAACGATGGTAGTAAACAGCAACGATGTCGTGATGGTACCTAAAGGCTACCACCCGGTGGCGGCTCCTGCAGGCTACCAGGCTTATTATTTGAATGTGATGGCCGGACCGGTGCGCAAATGGAAGTTCCATAATGACCCGGATCACGAGTGGCTGCTGAAATAAGCTTTTCCGCTGCCAGGCCTCCAAATGAATATTCATTTGGAGGCTTATTTTTGTGCAAATACGGATATATACAATACAAAGATTGTTTCAAGGAAAGGAGTGTTCATATGGCTTTTCAAAAGCTCGCACGTACGATTTTAAAAGCAAACCGTGTTTCCGGTGATGTAAAGGCAGCCAAAAACGGCTCACTGGGAAAGCGCCTCGCACGCCGGTCCGCCAACCGTACAGCACGTAAATTCATCAACCGCCTTCTGCGCTGAAAAAGTGGCTGCCGGATCATTATTCCTGCAGCCACTTTCCTTTTCTGTTTGTAAATGTATCAGTTTTTCCGTTATAAATTTCTATGCCCCGCTGCCAGACTGAATGGATACGGTGCGGAAAACGATGCCCTTCAAACAGACTGTGCTTATGACGCATATGCATTGTGTCGCGTGTCACTGCCGTTTCTTCATGAAGATCGACCAGCACAAGGTCTGCATCCTTGCCTTCTTCGAGGCACCCTTTCTGATGAAGGTCAAAACGCTCCGCCGGCATCTCCGCGGTCCACGCTGCTGCCTGCTCCCACGGCAGGTTGTGCTCCGCCGTGAGCTCGAGCACGCTTAACAGCGTGTATGGGCCGCTCGAAATACCTCCCCACGCCTGCCACAGCCCGCCTTCTTTCAGCTCCTCCGGACACGGTGAATGATCGGAGGTCACCATATCGATGTCGCCCTGCTTCCATCTCGACACAAGCTCCTGCTGTACCGGGGCCTCCCGTAACGGAGGCGCGCATTTTGCTTCGGCGCCGCGCGTTCGCAGTGCTTCGTGGTCAAACATTAAATAATGGGCACAGGTTTCGAGCGTAACGTCCTGCCCGGCTGCTTTTGCGCGCTGAATCACCTCTACTGCCTCGGCAGAGCTGATATGTACAAAATGCAGGGGACAGCCTGTCTGCTTTGCAAAAACGAGGGCGCGCTGCACCGCTTCAAGCTCTGCTTCCACCGGCCTGGAGGCTAAATAATCATCCGCTTGCGTACGCCCCTCTTCCTCAAGCTGCCGGCTGAGCGTACTCACTACCGGCGCGCTTTCTGCATGAAGACCGAGCAATCCTCCGTGTTCAGCAATTACCTGCATGCCCCGGAACAGCGTTTCATCATCCGCCCGTTCAAACTCTGGATTCCCACTCGGCGACATGAAGGCTTTGAATACGCGTATGCCCCGGGCCGCCATGGCCGGAATATGTTCTATTCCTCCGGGCACGAGTCCGCCCCAAAGCCCAAAGTCCAGGACGGATTTCTGCCGGCCGAGCGCCGCTTTTTCTTCTGCGTTTTCAGTGGTGATCGTAGAAGGAATACCGTTTAACGGCATATCCATATAAGTAGTGATGCCGCCTGCTGCAAGCATCCGGGCCCCTGTTTCAAATCCTTCCCAGTCCCGGCCGGGCTCGCTGAAATGAACGTGAACGTCTACCGCTCCCGGCATGACGAGCATTCCATCAGCGTCTACTACGCTTTTTGCTTTGGTTTCATCAGATACGCCAAGGGCTGCTATTTTTCCGTCCGTGACTGCCACCGTGGTTGTTTCTGTGCCGCCGGGGCGGACGACGGCTCCGTTTTTAATCAGCAGATCATACATTCTTTATGTGTCCTCCTATACTTCAGCCGCTGCTTTTGTATCTTCTTCCTGCATGTAAAAGGACAGCGCTGCCTGCTGGGAAGTGCCTGGATTCACCGGGGCTCCGGCGTATAAAAGCACTGATTCGAGCGCTCCGAGCACGGCCAGCACGTTTTCCTTCCGGCAGCTGTAGCCCATGGAGCCGATGCGCCAGATTTTCCCGTGCAGTGGCCCGAAGGACGAGGCAATTTCAATGCCAAACTGCCCGAGCAGCATTTTGCGGACTTCATCTGCGTCAATGCCTTCCGGCACGTTGATGCAGGTGACGACTGGAAGCTTCGTTTCGCCTTCTACAAACAAGGACAGACCCATTGCCTGTAAACCGGCCATCAGTGCTTCCTCGTGGTAGCGGTGCCGGGCGAAACGGGCTTCAAGCCCTTCGTTGACGATCAGTCTCGCGCCTTCATGAAGCGCATAAACCATCGATGTCGCTTCGGTGTGGTGGTTCAAACGACGCGGGCCCCAGTAGTCCTGCAGCTGGCTGAGGTCGAAGTAATTACTCCGGATCATCGGTGCCTCCGGCTGTTTGTCTGCCTCTGTCGCAATCCCCCGCTCCACTTTTTTACGTGCCTGAAAGCGGCGCTCGAGACGGTCATTGTACGTCAGTGGAGCCATGCCGGACGGAACGCTGAAGCATTTCTGTGTCCCACCGATAACCGCATCGAGACACCATTCGTCTGTTTTGACCGGCACTCCGCCGATCGTTGCCACCGCATCCACTACAATGTAGATTCCGCGCGTCCGGCAGGCATGCCCGATTTCTTTAAGCGGCTGAATGCAGCCAGTCGACGTTTCCCCATGTACCATCGCAACGATATCCGGCTGCACACGATCCATTTCCTCTATGACCTCTTGCGGGGAAAAGACAGTGCCCCATTCCTTTTCAAGCGTGTGGATCTCTGCGCCGTACCGTTCAGCGATCTCGGTCAATAAATACCCGAACCGCCCGTAAATAGGCACGAGCACCCGGTCCCCCGGGCGAATCGCACTCGCAAGCACTGCTTCAATACCTGAACGGGAGGTTCCGTCCACTGGAAAGGCCCATTCATTTTCAGTTTGAAAGATGCGGCGCAACAGCTCCATCGTTTCATTCATAATACTCGTAAAGGCCGGATCAAACTGGCCGACCACCGGGGTACTCATGGCACGGAGCACCCGGGGGTCCGCCTCCACCGGTCCCGGGGTCATGATCGTGCGGAGCGGCGGCTGGATTTCCTGGTGATAGCCCATATTTACTCTCCTTTCTAATACGCTAAACGAAGCAGTGTTTCTTCAAGCACCTTTACTCCCTGCTCCAAATCACTGGATTTGGTATATTCCTTCGGCGAGTGGCTCACGCCGGCCTCGCTTGGCACAAACAACAGTGCAGTCGGATAATAGCTGCCCATGACCTGCGCGTCATGCCCGGCTCCGCTGATCATCAGCTGGGAGGGAATATGCAGGCTTTCAGCAGCTTTGTACATCGTTTCATATACCTCCTTGCTCATCGGCACCGGCTCCACCTCCATCCAGCAATTCGAAGAAATGTTCATGCCGTGCTTTTCAGCCTGCACGGTGTACAAATTTTCAAGCTCCTGCTCAATTTCTTCGAGCAGCGCCTTGCTGTGGTGACGGACATCCAGGCTGAAAACGACTTTAGAAGCGATGACGTTCGGTACATTTGGCGTAATTTCCATTTTGCCTACCGTGGCTACCATGCTTTCATCCTTGCTTCTGGCCATGGAGGTGATATTTGTAATCAGTTCACTGGCTAACACCACCGCATCCTTACGTTCCGGCATTGGCGTGGTTCCGGCATGGTTGCTTTCTCCTTCCACGGTAATATGATACCTGCGCTGCCCGACAATATCTGATACTACTCCGACAGAAGCATTCGACTTTTTCAGCGTCCCTCCCTGTTCCACATGAAGCTCAATGAAGGAGTCTATATCTTCACGCTTGAGCGGAAGCGAGGCAGGAGCTTCAAATTCACATGCACGCATTGCCTGACCGATGGAAATGCCGTCTGTATCCTTCAGGGCGTCCGTTTCGCCCTCTGACAGCCTTCCGGTAATATGACCCGACCCCCAGAACGTGACGGGAAAACGACTTCCTTCCTCCTCACAGAATGATACGATTTCAATGCTCTGCTTTGGCCGACCGTAAGCCTGCTTCAGCCTTTCTACGGCGAGCATGGCTGCAGCTACTCCGTATGCGCCGTCATACCTGCCGCCGTTTACGACAGAATCAATGTGGGAACCGGCCATGACGACCTTGTCCGTTTTTTCTGTCCCTTCCAAGCGTCCAAATACATTTCCAACAGCATCATAGCGGGATTCAAGGCCCATTGCCTCCATTTTTGCCTTTACTGCTTCCTGTGCCTGCTGCCACGATTCATCATATAAAAGCCTTGTTACACCGCCGTCCTCTGTTTTTCCAAAGCCGGCAAGCCACTCCATCAGCTGGTCGATTTGATCCTGAATTATGTTTGAAGAATGAACAGCCATACGTTTCCTCCTTTGCCTGGCTTTTAATCAGCTTCCCCGATATGTTTGGTAGCCGTAGGGAGATAACAGCAGCGGAAGGTGGTAGGACGTTTCCTCCGCTGAGAGTGTAACCCGGAGAGCCACCGTTTCCAGAAAATGCGGCTCCTCCTTCGTCCACCCCTTTTGCCGGAGATATTCTCCTGTTTGAAATTCCAGCTCATATGCTGCTGTTTGAATGGCCTCTGCCTGCAGCAGTGGTGCATCCACCCGCCCGTCTGCATTGGTTACCCGTTCTGCTTCTTTAATTCTCCGGCTGCCGTCCAGGCGGTACAGCGTCAGAGCTATACCATCCCCTGGACGTCCCGAAGCCAGATCCAGCACATGTGTTGTGAGTCCCATTTATGCTTCTCCTTCATGATCCAGATCTTCCCGGTGCACCGAAAAGCGCTGGAAGCCGTATGGACGGCGCGGCTCTGTATATACCTTTCCATCACTTCCGGGAATATCTTCAACCACAGTGTCCCATGTATGGTTCTGCGACTCGAAGGACACCTCCTGAAGCTGCGGGAACCGCTCCAGCACCCGGCGGCCGATATAATAGATCAGCTGCTGGATGGAGGCCGTCTGTGTTTCGTGGAAAACGGCAGCTGCAATATCCTTCACCTGCTCAGCGGCTACGTAGCCTTCCCCGTTTTGTCCGAAGGCGATATGCGGTGCTTCATAGGTCCAGCCGATATTCAAATAAATAAACAACGGACGGTTGGAGTCCTCGGGAAGCGTTGTGTATTCATCCCGGATAAAGCCGACAAATGAATTATCAACTACTTTCACGAGCTGGACATCCTTTACATAGCTTTCCTGCTCGATAATTTCCGGAGCCCCAAACGAGGTCCGCCCTATTTTTACCATCGCTGCAGGATTTTCATTATGCGACTTTTTAAACACTACACCGCTTTTGTATCCCGTATTATCTACATTTACTTTTTCGAAGGGAAGATGGTCGGCATATACTTCTGCGGTTTCGACGTGATCATATTTTTCGAGAAACGCTTCTCCGACATAGGCAAGAAATCCTTCCACTGTTGCCCCTTCATAACTGCCCAGGTGACGCTGAATAAAGTTTTTCATGGAATCCGTCGCCACCACCATGCTGTTGTCGCCCTCGGTAAAGCTCGGCAGGAAGGCCTCCCCGGTAATATTGACAGACACATTTAATCCAAAAATTGTGTTGTTGGTGCCTTCATAAGGGGACTCCGGTATTGGGGTGATATCTGTAAATGGTATGGAAAACGTCCGGTAGGCAAATACATCGCCTTTGCCGTAGCTCATCGTTCTCCGTTTTTTACTGCTCGTCCTTGTCGCTGTCTGCGACAGGCGGGCCGGCTCTGCCGCAAGCGCTGCAGAAGCCTCCTGCTCTCCGGCTGCGGGGCTGCTGCCTGTTTCCACGCTTTCGTTTGATTCAGTTATCGTTTCCGGCCGCTCCTCTTCAATGATGGCCTCGAGCCGCAGGAGAGCTATCCGGTGTATTTCCCTTACAGCCTGGCGCTCTTCTTCCTCCTGGGTATGTTCCATCCGCACCTGGACTGCCTCTAAGATATCCTCTGCGGTCTTTCCTCTTACCGCTATAATAAACGGCATGCCAAACTTATCCTGATAACGCTCGTTCCATATACGCAGCTCTTCCTGCTGCTCCTCTTCCATCTCCGTCAAACCAGCGCTTTCCTGCTCGGAAGCAGATTCCCCGCTCATCGGTTTCTTTTCTCCAAGAGAAGGGTGCGCCTGGATCAGGGCCCGCCGGTTTTCTTCCCCGGACGTCATAACTACGCCTGCCATTCGCTGGTGCAGATCTTCAACAGACTCTATCGGCCTCACCGGTTCAACTGCTTCGGCCACCCACGGAGAATTCTCATACACCCCTCCGAAAGTGTCGATAAATTCCCGGCGGGATAATTGGTTTACTTGTTCAATGGTCAGCATACACTACTCCTCCTTCAGGCTTTGCTTTGTTTTTCTTCATTATATACATGTTCCCCCTTCCACTGTGTGTTAAATAGGAGATTAATAAAAATTGCGGCTAAACTACCAGTGATAATGCCGTCCCCGAAGATGATGGCGAGCCCTTCCGGAAGGCTTGAAAACAGCTCCGGCACTACTGTGGCACCGAGTGCAAGCGACACGGAGCACGCAACCACCAGCTGGTTCGACTGTTCATTAAAATCGACGTCGCGGAGCATCTGCAGACCTGCAACGACAACCATTCCAAACATGACGACAGTGGCCCCGCCAAGCACCGGTGTTGGAATGATGACAACCAGGGCAGCAACCTTTGGAATCAGCCCCAGAACGATCAGGGTCATTGCCGCCGAGAAAATAACGTTTCTCGTTTTTACTTTTGAAAGCTCGAGCAGACCTACATTCTGTGCAAACGTACTGTAGGGAAAAGCGTTGAATAAGCCGCCGATAATGACGGCGAGCCCTTCGGAACGGTAGCCCCGGACCAGATCGTCCTCGTTCAGCTCACGATCCGTAATGCGGGCGACTGCGTAGTAAGCACCGGTCGTTTCAACGACGATCACGCTGCACACAATGATCATCGTGATAATCGGCCCAATTTCAAATGTCGGCATGCCGAAGTACAGCGGCTGAGGAAAATGAAACCACGAGGCTTCCATCACTTCTCCAAAGGAGACCCGGCCCATTACGGCTGCAGCTATCGTTCCGCCGGCAATACCGATCAGGACAGCGAGCGACCGCATAAACCCGGTAAACATCCGGAATAAAAGAATGATCACCGCAAGTACCCCAACTGATAAAAGCAGGTTGAAAAGGGAGCCAAAGTTTTCGCTTCCTTCTCCGCCGGCCATGTTTCTGATGCCGGTAGGAATAAGCGAAAGTCCGATAATCGTTACAACTGTGCCGCGCACAATCGGCGGGAACAGCTTTTGTAATTTTCCAAAAAATCTGGCAAAGATAACGACAAACAGCCCGGCCACAAGAATCGATCCGTAAATAGCTGTCACGCCGTAGTTGGTGCCAATGCTGATCATCGGTGTCACTGCTACAAATGATACGCCGAGCATGACTGGCAGCCCGATGCCGATATGTTTTCCCCTCCACAGCTGCAGCAGAGTTGCTACACCGCAGGAAAGCAGGTCAATTGCCACTAAGTATGCCAGCTGTTCTGCTGAAAGCTCCAGGGCGCGGCCTACAATAAGCGGAACGAGTATCGCTCCGGCGTACATTGCAAGCACGTGCTGAAGTCCCAATGAAAAAGTCCGAAGCCCGTTGGTTCCGTTAGCCATGATTAGGTGTTCCTCCTTTTATTATTACCTTACTATCCATCTTATAGGAGGCCCGGACATGATTCATTAGATGTTTTATATAAAATTACCAAAATATTTTAGCCATTCTATCTATAATCGTTAGAAAAATAAAGGGCTCTGTGCAGATTATCTTACATCACTCCGAGGAGAGAACATTCTGCACCCGCAGCGCCAGGCGCAGCCGCATCGTCGTTTCAGGATTTTTCAATGAAACCCCTAAGCGCTCCTCGCATTTTTCCAGGCGGTAGAGCACCGTATTACGGTGAATGTAAAGCCGTTTTGCCGTATCAGCCACGTGACAGTGCGACTCGAGATAGACAGATAAGGTCTGTACAAGTCCCTGTTCCTCCTGGCTCCCCTCCGTCAGCTCCTGCAGCACCGAGTGGCTGAACGAGGCCAGCTCTTCGGTAGGCAGCAGCCGGAGAAGCTGGGCAATATCCTTTGTATAATAGGTGCGGATAAAACCGCGTTCGCCGGTAAGCTGGCTGTTGTACAAGGTGTTTTCCGCCTCTTTATAGGAAGCCGGGGTATCAAGAAACGACCGCGCCGTGTTTCCAATGCCAAAGGATATCGAGCGGTCAAAAAACAGCTTAATCCCTTCCTGCAGCTGCTGCAGTGCCTCCACCAAAGCTTCATCTGCCTCTGCCTGCAGCTGTTCCACCTCCCATAAAATAATACACTGCCGCTCTTTTTTGAAAAACCAGGCCGGCGTCCGCCATTTGTCCAATTCGCCTTCAATGTATTCATACATGTGGTCCATTTCCCGCTGCTGCTGGGTATAGGTGACCGGAAGCCTTGGCTCGGGGTCAAGCATGCCTACTGCGCAGCCGTAATTTCGGCTGTTTGGCAGCCCCATCTCTTCTGCCCGGTTTCGTGCTTCTTCATCGGATGAATAGCCTTCATTGATGAAATTTTGAAAAAATTCATCGCGTGCTCTTCGTTCATACTGAGCGATGGCGCTCTGTTTCATGCGTTCGAACCCGATCACATTCACGGCCTGGTCAATGATAAGCACAAGCCCGTTGTCATAAATGGGGATTTCGCCGCCAATCACCAGGCAGCCGCTGCGTGTTTCGTGTGTCCGTACCGGAAACAGTGTATACGTCTGCGCTGTTTCCCACACGCAGAAGCTGCTGTAGGTACTGCCGGCTAAAAACAGATCCCGTTTCGCCCGACGGTGCGTTTCAAGCACCGTCTGTGCTGTTTCCATCCCTTCGCCTGCATAGATCGGACGGTCATATGCATCCAGCAGCAGAACCGGAAAGCCAATATAGTCGCATACTTCCTCAAGCAGCGCCGTCAGGCCTTTACCGTGCATAACATGATCGGTCAGCCGCTGGTGGATGTTTAACGCTTCGCGCAGCTCTCTTGTCCGCACCGAAAGCATGTCATTGAGCATATCATTGACCATCGCTCCAAGACCGATATCCTCCGGCAGGGCAATAATAGGAAACTGCAGCTCGTCCGCCTTTTCGATGACGCTCTCCGGCAGCTTCTGCAGAAAACGTTCGATTTTAAGCCCAATGCCGGCGCACCCCACGGCGTCCATCCGCTCGATGAGCACGCTTAATTCCTCAGGGCGGTCCTTGTAATGGTACCCGGTCGTCACCAGCAGGTCGTCCTCCTGCAGATAATCAACAATATCCGGTGCATCCATCATATTCACCTGCCGGATCTCCCGGATCTCTCCGTCTTTTCCCGCAAGCAGTGTAGCATCCTTCCAGACCGGGCGCTGCAGCGTTTCTCCTATGTTCACCGTTTCCGCCTCCTTGTGATACATCTCCAATCTTTTCTAACATGATTGGTTATTTTAACTTTTACTGTAGCAGAAAAAGTAATGCTCCCGCCAGTGGAAATTCCACCAGCCATAAAAAAGCTGCCGGCACCCGGCAGCCCTTCTGCTTATCTTTTAACGATACCGTACAAAAATAAATCATAAAAATGTGTCTGGTATTCTTCAAGCGTCATGCTGCCCGGCCCGTCCTCCCCCTGCTGAATCCGGTAGGCGACCATCTGCCGGAGCGAGATCGCATATGACATGAAAAAATCAATATTTATATTTTCCCGAAGAATCCCCTGCGCTTTTGCCAGCTCCACCAGCTCCCGGAACGCCGGCATCACTATTTTCTCGCCCCGGCTGCTGTAATCGGCCAGTACATGCGGATAATCCTGCATTAATTCCGTGAGAAAGCTCGATTGAAAAAACGATTCGTATTCCTTCATATCAAATATCTTCAAAAGCATCTCTTCAGTCATTCCATGCTTTCTGCTTTGCTCGATCAGCTCTTCCATCTTGTCTTTGGACTCCTGCATCACGCCGTCGAGCATTTCGCTTAAAATGCCTTCTTTGTCTGTAAAGTATTTATAAAATGTGGCCTTGCTTGCACTGGCTTCCACGCACAGCTGCCCGATGGTAACCGCTTTAATACCCTCCTGCAGAAACAGACGGTGCGCGGTTTCGACCAGATCCTTCTTTTTTCTCGTTGTTCGTCGTTTTTTATTGTATGCCACCGCTTATTTCCCCATTTCTTTCCTTTCTTTAAATGATCAAGTCTCTTTTTCTAATCGTAAACATTCCGACGACTGTAAAAACAGCGAATACTGCCAGAAGAATGACGGTCGACCAGGCTGTCCACTCCTCTGCAGGCACGCCTGGAATCTGCGCGTATGGCGAAATATCGCTCACCCATTCCGGCAGCTGAAGCAGCGGCCCAATAAGCCCGATCAGGGTAAACGCTGTATACACAAGCCAGACGAGTGACAGCGCCTTAGGCCACAGGCCCATCAGCAAAGCCGCCAGTCCAATAAACATCCAGACAGCCGGTGTCTGGGCGATGGCAGCGAAAAACACCTTCCATGCCCCATCTGCACTGTCCGTGTAGTAGCCGTAAAGCGCCCCGGCGCCTATGCCGCTGATCACAAGCAGCATAAAACTGCCCACGCAGGAAATCAGAAGATAATCAAGCATCCACCGCGGACGCGGAACAGACTGAACCAGCAGGATTTCTCCCCGGCCGTTCTTTTCCTCCCGGAGCATTTTGGTCATCACCTGCAGAGCATAGCCTGCTGCAAGCATGGCAAGAAATGCCATATAAGTGGCAAATAGCGATTCTGCAAGCGTAGCACCCTCGGCCTGCACGAGAAAATCTTCCCCAATTGGATTATCCGCAAAAAAGTCAGCAGCTTCTTCACTTATGGCCCCCATCGCCACTCCGTAAAGAGCCGCTCCGGCTGCCCAGCTTAGAAAAACCCAGCGAAATAAAAAGCTCTGCAGCCCAAGCAGGTGGGTCAGACCGCCCACGGCCCGGGCTTTTCCGCCCTGTACCCGCAGCACCCCGGCCCCGTCGTCCCGGCGGTAGTCTACATAAATGGCCGCCACTGCGAGTAGTGTAATACCCGCGCCAAACAAGCCGAGCGGCCACCAGCGCTCGTCCACGAAGGCGCGCATCGCCTGCCCCCACCCAATCGGAGACAGCCACCGCCACACATCCACAGAAGCCACATCGCCGACAGCCCGGAACAAAAATGCCAGGCCAAGCAGCGCAGAGCTGATACCGGACGCTGCTCCGGCGCTTTCACTCACCTGGGCCATCAACAGGCTGATGGTGCCAAACATAATTCCGACACCGGCAACCCCGAGTCCAAAGGCTGAGGCTCCTTCCCAGCTGAGCCCCTCTATCGTATAAGGCATGCCTGCGATAATAATGACGGCGATGAAAAGATTCGCGAGCACCATCAGTAAAAAAGCGGCTGTGGACATACTGACCCTGCCAATGACCCCTGCTTTCACAAGCTCTGAAAGTCCGCTTTCCTCTTCTGCTCTTGTATTGCGGACAATCATAAAGATGCTCATAAACGCAGCAGCGATCCCCACGTATAAAAACATCTCATTAGTAATCATCGCGCCGAACGTATAATTCTCAAGCCCATAGCCTGGACCGGCCATCGCCCGGAGTGCCGGACTTTCCAGAAGAAGCGCCCGGCCCTGCCGGTCTTCCTGCGTCGGATACGTTTCCGGAAAGCTGAGAATACTGAGCAGAAACAGCACCGAAATTGACACGATCCAAATAGGCAGCCGTACTCTTTCTTTCCGGAGCATTAGCCGAAACAGCCTGCCTGTTCCTGTGAACACTGACATGTTCATCCCGCTTCCCCTGCCTTCGATTCATAATGACGAAGAAAAATCTCTTCAAGCGTCGGCGGCCTTGACTCCAATGAAACCACACCTGCTGCTGAGAGCTCCTGCATGACCGGCGCCAGCCCTTCCGCGTCCACATAAAAGTGCACCTTCGAACCGTCTGCTTTCCACTGGTGGACGTCGCTTCGTTCCGCTAAAGAAGCCACCGTCTCCTTCGTTTCTGCCGTAATGGAAATACGCGTTAAATGCCGCAGCTCCTCAAGCGTACCGGACTCAATAATTTTTCCTTCTTTAATGATGCTGACCCGGTCACACAGCTCCTCCACCTCTGCCAGTATGTGACTCGAAAGCAGCACAGCCTTTCCTTCCTGCTGCAGCTCCCGTACGCATTCCCGAAAGATGGAGGCCATTAACGGGTCCAGACCCGAGGTCGGTTCGTCAAAAATATACAGATCCGCTTCCGAGGCAAACGCCGTAATGAGCGCGAGCTTCTGCCGGTTTCCCTTCGAATACGTTTTGCTTTTTTTCCGCGGGTCGAGCTGAAAGCGTTCAATCAGCTGCTGGCGTTTCTCTTCATTAAATTTACCGTGCAGCTTCCCGAGAACATCAATCACCTGGCCGCCGGTTAAATTCGGCCAGACGTTCACATCACCCGGTACGTAAGCCACCCGTTTGTGAATGTCTACGGCCCCGGTCCACGCATCTTTGCCAAACAGCTCCACTTCACCGCCGCTTTTTTTCAGCAGACCGAGCATTACCCGGATCGTGGTGGACTTTCCTGAACCGTTCGGACCTAAAAATCCTACCGTTTCTCCGTTTTGGATCGTCAAATCCACATGCTCAAGCGCTGTGTGCTTCCCAAAATATTTTGACACGCCCTCTAATTTCACCAGGTTATTCATGTTTACACCTCCCTAAATTGAACGTTTTTATTATTATCGTTTAAACTATTTTATAATATTCGTTCAATTAAGTCACGATTTATTTTTCATGTTCCTTTCTTTGAAGACTACGGCCGCTGATTTTTGGGTATGTGTAACAAAGATCTGAAATTGGAGGCATTATGTATGATGACTTTACGACTCGGATACGTATCTCAGGCTCTCGCTCTCTGGAACGCTTCTCCGGGAAAAACAATGACACTGACGCGCTGGCAGAAGATGGATCCCGAAAGCCGCGAGGATAAGCTGCGGGAGGTCACCCGTTTAAATCTGGAGCATACGATCCGCATGCTTCATTACAATATCGCCCACGACATTCCTTTGTACCGGTTTTCTTCCTCGCTTGCGCCTCTTGCCACTCATGACGAGGCCGCCTGGGATTACATAACGCCTTTTACGGATTTATATAAGGAAATCGGCAGACTTGTGCGGGAGCACAATATCCGCCCGAGCTTTCACCCGAACCAGTTCACGCTATTTACAAGCGACAAGCCTAATGTCACCACCAATGCCGTGCAGGACATGGAGTACCACTACCATATGCTTGAAGCCATGGGACTCGAACAAAGAGCATGGGTCAACCTGCACGTCGGGGGAGCCTACGGCGATAAAAAAGCGGCTGTGGCACGGTTTCACGAAAACCTTCAGCAGCTGCCCGAAAAAATCAAGGCGCGGATGACGCTGGAAAATGATGATAAAACGTACACAGCAGGCGACGTGCTCGCTGTCTGTGAACGGGAAAACATTCCAATGATGTTTGATTATCATCACTTCGAGGCCAACCATTCCGATGATGAACGTCTGGAGGAGCTGCTGCCCCGGTTTATTAATACATGGTCCCATACCGACAGCCGGCCGAAAATCCATCTTTCCTCGCCGAAATCACCCGAGGCCTTCCGCAGCCATGCCGATTACGTGGATCCGGAGTTTAATCTTCCGTTTCTGCAGGCCTTAAAACAGATCGGCGAGCCTATTGACGGGATGATTGAAGCAAAGCAGAAGGACTACGCGCTGCTGCAGCTTGTCGAAGACCTGGCTTCGCGGCGGAACGTGACAAGGACCGGCGGGGCAGAGCTCCAATGGAAATAAAGAGCCATAAAAAAGAGCCTGAACCCAGGCTCTTTTTTTCTACCATTCCAATATGATTTTTCCGATGTTTTTATTGTCCTGCATATGCCGGTGCGCATCCGCGATTTTTTCAAATGAAAACACCGTGTCTACGATAGGACGAATGGAGCCGTCCTCAAGGTGCGGCATCGCATGCTTCACAAAATCCCTGCTCAGTTCGGCTTTATATTCGTCGCTCCGCGGCGTAAGAAGCGTCCCGGTCAGCTGCACGCGCTTCATTAACAGCTTCATCAGATTCACGTTCGGTACGTTCGCCCCGCCAAGAACGCCAATCAACACCCATCGGCCGTCAGTCTGAATGCTTTTCAGGTTCTGTTCCCAGTAGGAGGCCCCGACAAAATCCAAAATCACATTTACGCCTTTATCATCGGTAGCCGCAAGCACCTCTTCCTCAAAATTCTGTTCTTTATAGTTAATGCAGACATCTGCACCGAGCTTTTGGGTGAATGCCAGCTTTTCTGCTGATCCGGCGGTGGTAAGGACACGGGCTGACGAAAGCTTGCTGGCCAGCTGAATGGCCGCTGTGCCTACACCGCTTCCCCCGGCATGAACCAGGACAGATTCATGCTGATTCAGGTGCCCGATCCAATAGAGCGTCTGGTAGGCCGTTAAGAATACCTCCGGCACGGCCGCTGCTTCAGCATACGTGAACGCCTCCGGTATCCGCATCACCCGGTCGGCCCGCATAACAGCATATTCTGCGTAGCCGCCGCCATTCACGAGCCCCATTACCCGGTCGCCCGGCGAAAACGGGTTCTCAGTGCCTGCTTCTTCCACCACGCCAGCCACTTCAATGCCGAGCACCGGGTTTTCGATGTATCCGGCCTTGCCCTCCCGGTTTAAAATGTCGGTCCGGTTCACGGCTGCTGCTTTCACCCTGATCAGCACCTCGTCCATCTCCGGCTTCGGAGCCTCACGATCCTGAATCTGCAGTACCTCCGGTCCGCCGGTTTCTGTAGTAATTACTGCCTTCATTGCTATCACTCACTTCCCTTTATTTTTCGTTTCCAGTATTCGCTTCCTTGCAGAACCTGTCAACTCGTACATTTATCTGTCATTGCCACAGTTGTTTATTTCCCGGGAAATAGCTTTTTTAAGAGTAATTTTTCGATAAAGGAAGATAATACCTTTATACTGAAAAAAAAAGCAAAAACTGAGGTGCAGACAAATCATGACCAATGTAGAAGCATTAAAACAGGATGCATATGCATTTTTAGAGCAGTATTACCGGGAAACAGGCCAGCCACTGGCCGTTTTTGAGGAACGCTGGGAAAACGTAGAGCAGGAGATTGAAGCTTCCGGGCACTATGAGCATACGTTTGAAGAATTGTCATTCGGAGCGAAGGTCTCCTGGCGCAACAGCAACCGCTGTATCGGGCGTTTTTTCTGGAAAAGCCTGCAGGTGATCGACTGCCGGGACGTGCGTACCGAAGAGCAGGCAGTCGAAGCGCTCCGCCACCATATCCGCTACGCAGAAAACGACGGGAAAATTATTCCCACGATCTCTGTATTTCCTTCGGTCAAAAACGGGAAGGAGCGGATGCGCATATGGAACTACCAGCTGATCCGCTACGCCGGCTACGAGCGGGACGGGGAAATCATTGGCGACCCGCAGTCTGTTGCTTTCACAAAGTACTGTGAATCACTGGGATGGAGGGGCGAAAAAACATCCTTTGACCTTCTTCCCCTGGTCGTTCAGGTAAACGAAGGTGCTCCCCAGTGGTTTCCGTTGAAAACCGAAGAAGTACTAGAAGTTCCGATTACCCATCCGGATAGCGATGCTTTTTCCACGCTCGGTTTAAAATGGTATGCCGTGCCGATTGTTTCGGATATGAAAATGGAAATCGGCGGCGTCACGTATACGGCCGCTCCGTTTAACGGCTGGTACATGGAAACGGAAATTGGCGCCCGGAACCTCGCAGACGAGGACCGCTACAATATGCTCCCGCAGGCTGCAGACGTGCTTGGCATCGACCGGACGTACGCGGGAAGTTTATGGAAGGACCGGGCGCTTGTCGAGATGAACCGCGCTGTGCTGCATTCGTATAAAAAAGCAGGCGTCAGCATGGTGGATCATCACACGGCCGCCTCGCAGTTCAGACGGTTTGAGCAGCAGGAGCAAAAAGCAGGCCGGGAAATAACCGGTGACTGGACGTGGCTGATCCCGCCGGTATCGCCGGCCGCTACTCATATCTTTCACAGCTCCTACCGCAATATCATGCACACGCCGAATTTCTTTTACCAGCAGCATCCTTATAAATAATGATACAAAGAAGCAGGTGAATACTGCCTGCTTCCACATATTTTACGTTTGAATAAATACCCCTGCCGGGAACCCCTATACCAGTACCTAATATGAGAAAGGATGATGAGTATGAACGCTACAAAGAAGGAATGCCTCGAAGCCTGCATCGAATGTATGAAGCAGTGCAACCACTGCTTTAACGACTGCCTGCAGGAGGACGACGTGAAAATGATGGCCGAATGTATACGTCTCGACCGCGAATGCGCAGATATCTGCGCTATGACAGCTAAAGCCATCCAGTCCAACAGTCCATTGATGAAAGAGACCGCTCAGCTGTGTGCAGAAGCCTGCAAGGCATGCGGAGATGAATGTGCCAAGCATGACCACCAGCACTGCAAAGACTGCGCAGATGCCTGCTACCGCTGCGAAAAAGCCTGCCGGGAGCTTGCTGCATCATAATTTCTGCACAAAAGCCCCCTCCTAAAAATGGAGAGGGCTTCTTTTTTATGAAAATTTCACCGGCACGCCGGCTGCTTCAAACAAATCATAGAAGGTCGGACACGTTTTCGACACGCATCCCGGATCTTCAATATAGATTCCGGGCACCTTCGCTCCAATCAGCGAAAGGGCCATAGCCACCCGGTGATCATCGTAGGAATGAAGTGACACGCCAACCGGCGTCCCCGGGTATATTTTCAGACCGTCCGAGTATTCATCCACCCGGATGCCCATTTTCTGAAGCTCTGTGCACGCTGCGTGAATGCGGTCGGATTCGTGATGACGAATATGCTCCACGTCCCGGACCGTAATCGGGGCATCGGCAAACGGAGCCAGGGCAGCAACGGTCAGCGTCTGATCGGACATTTCCTTCATGCTGAGCTCAAACCCGCCCGAAAGCTGTTCCGGACCTGTGACTTCAATGTAGGTGTCACCCTTTTCCACGCGGCAGCCCATTTTTTCGAACACATCCACCATTCCTATATCCGGCTGATTGGTATCCATTGTTAAATTATTAATACGGACCGTTCCGGCCGTGAGTGCCGCCAGTGCCATAAAATAACTGGCTGTCGACGCATCTGCTTCAAGCGCCATGCTCCGGCCCTGAAAGCTCTTTGCCGGCACCTGCATGTCAGTTAAATCCTCGTTGTACGTAACCGGCACCCCGAACTGATTCATTAAATCGAGCGTAATGTGTACATAGGCGTGCTGCACGATGTAATCCGGAATCCGGATACGCAGGCCTTCCTCTGTATAGGCACCCGTCAGCAGCAGGCCGCTGATAAACTGGCTCGATAATTTGCCGGAAATGGTCACTTCTTTACCGGGGAGCCCGCCCGCATGAATTTCAAGCGGATAAAACCCTTTTTTATCTATGTAATGAACATCGGCTCCGAGCGTTTCCAGGGCTTCCATTAACGGCTCCACCGGACGTTCACTCATTCGTTTGCTCGCTTCCACCCTGTAAACTCCGCTACCGGCTGCTGCAAGCGGCCCCGGAAGGAAACGGGCCGTAGTACCGGCTGCTCCTATGTAAAGCTCTGCGTCCTCCTCCGGCCACCGGCCCCCGCATCCGTGGATCGTCACCGTATCGCCCTCCACTTCGGACTTCACGCCGAGCGCACGCAGAGCGCCAAGGCACCAGTACGAGTCATCGCTTTTTAAAATGCCTGAAAGGGTGGAGGTGCCTTCCGCCAGTGCTGCCATAATCAGGGCCCGGTTCGTAAAGCTTTTGCTTCCCGGCACCGTCAAAGAGGTCTGAATCGATCCCGGCGAAACTGGGGAAACGTGTACTTTGTCTACATCTGTTAATGATGCCCACGGCGAGCGGGCCCGAAAATCTGGTATACTCATTAAACATCCGTCCTCTGCATCGTTTTCTACATTACACCATGAACCAGTATTGCGCGCAACCAGCGTTTTTTGAAGATCTACACTACACCGGTAAGTGCCGGGCTGACCATAAACCAGAGCAGAAGCACCGCCATAATAATCCAGCCGCTCAGCTTCATCCATCCCGGCTCACTGCGCGAAAAAGCAATCATGCTCATGAATGCACTGAGCGCAAGCAGCAGAATGCCGATCGTCAGCAGCGACCCAAATAACGGCACAAAGGGACTGGTGTCGGGAAGAGAAAATACGGCAGACACAATGATAGATACAGCAATCAGCCCGACACCTCCCAGGGAAGACGTTAAGGAAATTCTGCTGAATTTTTTGTCCTTCATTTCATTCGCTCCCTTTTGGGTTCTTTTCTTGCCTTTCTTTCCCTCAGGTATATTTTAAAAACATGCTTTTACGTCTCCAGGTCCATAATGTCCTGCACACCAATATGCCGGACGTCCCCGCCTGCTTCTATTTTAATTGTTTTGTTCAGCTCGTCCAGATGCAGAATTTTTCCGGTCATCTTTATTTCTGCATAAGGATCAAACACATGAAGCGTTACTTCCACTCCAGCCGCCGCAGCTTCGTGAAGGCGGTGGGAAAACTCCTCAAGCTGCTGCTCGTCCCAGAGGGGCCTGAATTTCATCCGGTCCTCTTTTTGGTGACGCAGCCACATTTCCCGGTGCTCCGGCAGAATCATCCGGCTGGATTCCCATCGCATATTCGACCCCGGGGTTAATTTGTTTTCTTTCATCCGTAACGCCTCCTTTCGATTTAGTATACACGAACGTTTGTTCTTTTTGTGGTTTATTTTAAAATTTGGCAAAATTTTTCTAACAAAAAGGCCTCCTGATTTAGGAGACCTTCTTCGTTTTAAGCCTTTTCTGTCTGGAAAAACTGCGGCAGATGCTCCCGATGGGCTTCGAGCATGTCATCAAGCATCTGTTTTGCTTTTGTGTCAGACGGAACGAGAGGATTAATAGTCATCGCCAGAAGAGCCGTCCCGTAGTTTCCCGTCACCGCTGCTTCAGCAGCTACCCGTTCAAACGACTTGATCTGCTGCACGAGTCCCTGGACTGCCACCGGAAGCTCTCCGACAGCCACGGGCCTCGGACCGTCCTTTGTGATAACGGAGCTGATTTCCACCGCCGACTCCGCCGGGATCCCTGCAATGGCACCGCGGTTTCTCGTATTAACCGGCTGGATGTCCCGGGTGTCATTGTATATCGAGTTGATCAGGCTGCAGGCCGCTTCGCTGTAATAAGCCCCGCCGCGCTGCTCCAGCTGCTCCGGCTTCGACCGGAGTGTTTCATCGCCGTAGAGGGCAAAAAGCTCCTCCTCCACCCCCTGCACGACCTCCGCACGGGTGCCGGTTTCCTGGGCTGCCACCTGTTCCTCAGCCAGCATTTCTTCTGTTTTATAGTAATACCGGTGATACGGGCAGGGGAGCACCTGCAGAGCCCGTATGAAATCCGGCTCCCATCCGAGCGCTGCGATATTTTTCATCGTGGAGGCATTCGCCGGATCTGCCACCGCTTCAAGCGCCTGCTGTTTTACATCTTCACCGTCGAGATAAATGTTCAGCCCGTACACCATGTGATTCAGCCCGGCAAAGTCAATGTGTACGCGACTGCCGTCTACTCCAAGCGCTTCAGCCACTCCCATCTGCATTCCCACCGGCACGTTGCAGAGGCCGACAATTCGTTCGTGGTTCGTATAGCGCAGCACCGCTTCTGTCACCATGCCGGCCGGATTTGTAAAGTTTACAAGCCACGCGTCCGGACACAGCCGCTCAATGTCATGCACAATGTCAATAATAACCGGAATGGTCCGCAGTCCTTTAAACAGCCCGCCCGGTCCGTTCGTTTCCTGACCGATCACGCCGTAGGAGAGCGGAATCCGCTCGTCCTTCGCCCGCGCTTCAAGCATACCAACCCGAAACTGAGTGGTGACAAAATCCGCTCCCGGCAATGCTTCCTCCCGGCTGTAGGAAAGATGCACTGTCATATCGACACCTGCTTCGGCTGCCATACGCTGGGCGAGCTTTCCCACGATCTCCAGCTTTTCTTTTCCTTCCGGAATATCTACGAGCCACAGCTCCTTCACCGGCAGTTCGTGATGTCTTTTAATAAAGCCCTCCACGAGCTCCGGGGTGTAGCTGGAACCACCGCCGATCGTTACAATTTTAATCCCATCCTGCATCGTCTCGCTCCTTTTTCTGCGTATATTTATACAGACCAAGCCGTCTGCAGATAAACAGACGGCCCGTAATGCTATTTTTCAAATCCGTTATTTTTGTGTACATCAGTGATCCAATAGGCACTTTTTTTCGGCGTGCGTTCCTGCGTATCGATATTGACAGAAAAATAGCCGTAGCGGTTTTTGTAGGCATTCATCCACGACCAGTTATCGATAAACGACCAGAGATGGTACCCTTTAGCGTTAGCGCCTTCTTCGATGGCCCGGTGCAGCCATTCAAGATGATCCTGGATGAACTCAATGCGGTAATCATCCTGAATCATGCCGTCTTCCATAAATCTGGCTTCGTCCTGAACCCCCATGCCGTTTTCAGAAATGAACGACGGGATATTCCCGTAGTTATCCCGGAGATTGATCATAATGTCATATACACCCTTCGGATAAATTTCCCATCCGCGGTACGGATTCATTTTCCGTCCGGGCATTTCGTAATGGTCGAAAAACCACTCGGGCAGTATTGGAGCGCTTGGATTCGGCAGGTTTTCCTTCGCTTTGACCCGGCGCGGCTGATAGTAGTTCACGCCCAGCAGGTCGACTTTTCCTTCTTTGATCAGCTCTTTATCCCCGCTCTCGGTATCCGGAAGCACCCCGTGCTCCCCGAGCAGGTCAATCAGCTCCTGAGGATACTCCCCGAGCACGGTGGGATCGAGAAAGCTCCGGTTAAAAAATAAATCTGCAATCCGGGAAGCCTTCAGATCTGCCGGATGGCTGCTTCTTGGATAGGACGGGGTCAGGTTCAAAATAACGCCGATTTCCCCGCCAGCCCGGTCCTTTTCACGAAAGGCTTTCACCGCAAACACATGGGACAGGAGGGTATGATAGCCCACCTGGGCCGCCCGCTTCATGTCGACGACGTTAGGATAATGAAAGTCGTACATGTAGCCGCCCTCCACCGGAACAATCGGTTCATTGTGCGTAAACCATTTTTTCACCCGGTCGCCGAACAGATCAAAGCAGATGCCGGCATAACGGCCAAAGTATTCCGCTGTCTCCCTGTTCTCCCAGCCGCCAATCTCCTGCATCGCCATCGGCATATCGAAATGATATAAACAGACAAACGGCTCCACGCCCTGTTCAATCATTTCGTTGATAACATTGTTATAAAAATCAACAGCTTCCTGGTTCACTTTCCCGGAGCCGTCCGGGATCAGCCGGGACCAGGAGATCGACAAGCGAAAGGAATTAAAATTAATATCCTTCATCCGGGCAATGTCGTCCTTGTACTGGTGATAAAAATCGGATGTAGTGCCAGGACCTACTCCGTTAAAAAAACGATTCGGCTCTTCTTCAAACCATTGATCCCAAATATTTTTCCCTTTGCCGCCTTCATTCGCGGCGCCTTCAATCTGAGTGGCGGATGTGGCCGCCCCCCACCAGAATCCTTTTGGAAACGTGAACTTCTCTGCCATAGATGGTACCTCCTAAAATGGTTGCGCCTGTATATGTTTTACAACAAGCAGGGCCCCGGACCGTTTTTTTCTTTCAGCCGGGTCCCTCTTTATGCTTACCGCGTGCGATACACTTCCACGATCTCTTCAGCCAGGTCTCTGACCGTCATAGAGGTCATCAAATGGTCCTGCGAATGAATAAGCATAACATTAACGGAAAAATCCTCGCCGCTTGCTTCTTTCGTGAGCAGGTTGGTCTGGTAGGAATGTGCTTTCCCGAGCTCTTCCCCTGCTTCCTTGATCAGCTCTTCGGCGCGGTCGAAGTTTCCGGCCTTCGCTTCCTGGATCGCTTCCATGGCGTTTGCTTTGCCGTTACCAGCGTATAATATAATCTGAAACGCGGTTTCTGTTAACGCTTCCATATTCTCCACTCCTATTCTGATTTAACCGCTTTTTTGCTTGTTGTCTGCATTTGTCGTTTCTTTTTCTCCTTCTACTTCATTCCGGACATACTGACGGTCCAGAATCCGCAGGAACGGGAACCATATGATAAATACCACGGCCAGGTTAAACAGCTGCAGGACAGCTCCCTGCCAGGCGTTCCCAGTAGCCAGAAATCCGCTTAAGAAAATCGGGGTGGTCCACGGAACGATGATTCCTGCCGGCTTTGGCACCAGGCCGATCGACATCGTTACATACGTTATGACTGCAATAACGACCGGAGCCACCAGCCAAGGAATCAATATCAATGGATTCATGATGATCGGCAGGCCGAAAATAATCGGTTCGTTGACGTTAAAGAATCCCGGGGGACCGCCAACCTTGCCAAGCTGCTTCGCCTGTTTGCTGCGTGCGAGCATGAACAGCCAGAGCACAATCGCAAGCGTCATACCGGAGCCGCCCATCCCTACAATAAATGTATCAATAAATTGTTTGGTGACAACATTCGGAAGCGCTTCTCCTGCCTGGAACGCCTGAAAGTTCTGATCGTTCAGCGCGTACCAGATCGGGTCGAACACGGAGTTAACCAGAATCTGCCCGTGCAGGCCGAAAAACCAGAATATCTGAATCATAAGAACAGCTATGATCGTAGCCGGAAGCCCGCTGCCAAGCGCTGTTAATGGCTCCTGTAAAACGGTATAAATAAAGCTCTGAGCAGATTCAAACGGGGTAAGGCTGAACAAAATACGGATAGCGAGAAAGACCGATAAGGTCAGGGCGATAGGGATCAGCGCACTGAACGATCTCGAGACCGCGTCCGGAACCCCGGCCGGCATTTTAATTGTCAGGTTTTTCTGTACGAAGTAGCGGTACAGCTCGGCCGCGAGAAACGCGGTCAGTATACCGACGAACATGCCTTCGGCCCCGAGAGTGGCCGTTGGAATAACTCCTTCCACGTCCTCGAAGGTCTGCGGGGTTAAAATGATGAAACCCGCCAGGGCGACCATCCCGCCGTAGAGTGCTTCCACGCCGTACGAGGCAGTTAATTTATACCCGATCCCAACGATGACAAAAAGCCCCATAATACTAAGCGTGGATGCCGAAGCCGGACCAAGCGCTGCCTGGTAGGCTGCATAGGCGTCTTCCCCAATCAGCTGATCCAGAAATGGAAAGTTGGCGATAACAACAAAGATAGAACCAAAAATGATTAACGGCAGGGCAATCAGAAACCCGTCGCGCAAGGCCGTCAGATGACGGTTGTTATTTAGTTTTTCTGCAATCGGCATCAGAATATTTTCCAATACCTCCATAAATCGATTCATGTGTCTCCCCCCTATTTTTGCTCGTTTAACAGCTTCATGGCGTGATCAAGTACCGCTTTTCCGTCTACACGTCCGTAAGCGACGGAATCAATAATATCAAGCGGAATCCCCTGCTCATCGGCGACCTTGCCAAATTTTTTCTTCATAAAGCGCATCTGCGGGCCGATCAAAAGTACATCAGCCTTTTTGATTTCTTCCGGTGCTTTATCCTGGGCTGCTGCCCATATTTCCGCCTGGACACCCTGCTCATCGGCTGCTTCTTTCATTTTTGAAACAAGAAGACTTGTCGACATTCCGGCGGAGCATGCTAATAAAATATTCATTGATATTCCTCCAATTAAAATAAAATGATGTGCGGTTGATATACTCAATATAATAAAATAGCGCTTTCATAGATAGAGAATGTTCTTCCGTTAGGAAGCGGAAATCATTTGCACTTCTTTCCTGCTTCTTTTGTGCTACTTTTATAGTATCCCTAATTACGCACTGTAGACTATGCATTTTTTCTACAGCGCTTACATACGTGTTCACCTTTAAGGGGGGGGAAGAGATATGACTACACGCAGCAACAGCATTTTAAGAGAATTAGTCGCGAGCGGCGTCCCGGTGACCGGAAGCTATCTGGCGTCCTTGCACCAGGTGTCGAGCCGGACCATCCGGGAGGACATCAAAGGACTTCAGACAACGCTTCAGTCGAACGGGGCAGAAATTGAAGCTATTAAAGGAAAGGGATACCAGCTGAAAATCATCGACAATGATAAGTTCCGGGCATATGTGAAGGAGTATCTGCAGCCGGCAGCCCCTGATTCCCAGGCTCTTCCCAGCCTGCCCGAAGAACGGGTTTCATATCTGATCCAGCGGCTGCTTCTTGCCAGTTCCTTCATCAAGCTGGATGAGCTTGCCGATGAGATGTTTGTAAGCCGCTCCACAGTACAGAACGATCTGAAAAAGGTGAGGGAGATTTTAAAGGAGTATAATATTGCTCTTGAACGGACCGCCAATGATGGCCTTCATCTCCAGGGGAGCGAGATGCAGATGCGTTTTTGCATCGCTGAATATATTTTCGACCGGCAGAATGAGCAGCCGCGCCACGATCAGTCGCTGCCTTTTCTTCATCTTTCCGAACAGGAAAGAAAAAGCATCTGGAACACTATTTTAAGGCAGATTAAAATTCAGCATATTTCTTTATCCGATATTGCCCTGCACAATTTATTTAACCATATTCTGATTGCCTACCAGCGCATTCAGGACGAGTACTACGTATCGATGTATCACGCAGAATTTGATGAACTGATACAAAAGCGTGAATACCAGGTAGCCAAAAATATCGTTGAAGAAATCAATCAGACCTGGCAGGTGTCGTTTCCGGAGGAAGAAATTGCCTATATTACGCTTCATCTGCTTGGCACCCGACTGTTCGACAACGAAGATGGCACCGTTGAAACGGTAAAGAACTCTCTCGATACCGATACGTATAATATGGTCAGTTTTCTGCTCGTTCATATCGACAAGGAACTGCATCTGAAGCTTCAAAACGATCAGGAGCTTATCGTTGCCCTTGCTCTTCATCTGCAGCCGGCCATCAGCCGGTTCCGGTACAATATGAACGTTCGCAATCCTATGCTTGCCGATATTAAAGCCAACTATCCGCTCGCCTTTGAAGCCGGGGTCGTTGCCGGCATCGCTCTTGAAGAGCATTACGATATCCGTATTGATGAAAATGAAATAGGCTATCTGGCTCTTCATATCGGTGCCGCGCTTGAACGCAGTAAAATGGAAACAACGCCTGCCCGATGCCTGATTGTCTGCGCCTCCGGCCGCGGAAGCGCCCAGCTGCTCTACTACCGGCTCCAGGCCAAATTCGGAAGGCGGCTTCACATTCAGGGAACAACAGAATATTACCGTCTGCGGGAGATGAATTTTGATCATATCGACGTCATTATCAGCTCGGTCCCGATTTACGATGACCTACCTGTTCCGGTGCTTCAGGTAAATACGATTCTAAGCGAAACTGACCTTCGCACCATCGAGGGCTTTATTTCCAGAGAGCCTGCTGTTCGTACGTATTTACGGGAGTCTCTCGTTTTTTTACACCAGCCCTTTTCCACTACTCGGCAAATACTCACGTTTTTCGAACGGGAGCTGTCTGCCCGGCACTTAATTGATGATGGTTTTCTCGATTCTGTCCTTGAACGGGAGAATGTGGCTTCGACTGCCTTTGGCAACCTTGTCGCCATCCCCCACCCGGTCACGCCTAAGACAGAGGAGACCTTTTTAGCCTTTTGTACGCTCGATAAACCTGTTCGCTGGGGAGAACGGCCTGTTCAGCTGGTGTGCCTGTTGAATGTAAAAAAAGACAGCACCGAAGACCTTCAGGAAATGTACGAGCTGCTCGGGCGAGTGATTGAACAGCCAAAATTAATTCAAAGGCTGTTAAAAGCAGAAACCGCTGAAGGGTTTCTCCAGCTCCTCGCATCCTCCTGATTTGATCAGGCAGAGAGAATGAATCCTCTCTGCCTTTTTCCTTCCTGAAAAACGATTTTCGTAAATTATTCACATCCTTTCCTCCTTTTCGAACGTATTCTTTGGTATAAAGGAAGAAGATGTCTATAATTACGTTCTCGTTCATATAAAAGGAGGAAAAACCTATGCGCCGTTTAATCGCCTGCTTAGCCGCCGGCTTTCTGCTTTCGCCCGCAGTGGCTGAAGCACATACACACCTCGAAGGCTCCGATCCTGAAGACGGAGCCACAGTGGAAGCACCCGAAGACATCATGTTTTATTTTGACGGTCCTATTGAAGACTACAACGGGGTTACGGTCAAAGATGCAGAAGGAAATGACGTGGAAACCGCTGATGTGTCCATCGAGCCTGAAGACCAATTGAATGTGACAATGGAAGAGCCGCTTGAGGCTGGAGAATACGAAGCCTCTTTTGATATTGTCAGTGAAGACGGCCATATTATGGAGGACAGCTCTTCCTTTACTGTAGAAGAAGCAGCCGAAGAAGAAGCAGCGACCTCCAATGACAACTCCTCTTCTGAAAACAATGCGGAAGGAGCGGAGGAAAACGCCGACGGTGAAACCGAAAGCGCCATTAATGAAGAAGAAGCCGGCTCCGGGTTCGGCATAACCATTGGAGTGATCGGCCTGGGTCTCGTCGTCGCCATTGTGGCCCTGTTCCTGTTCCGCCTTAAACGCCGGACATGATTCTTGCAGCAGGTAACGCTCTGCAGTATTTGTTTTTCGCTGTACTTGCCGGCACGCTCTTGCTTCAGCTTATCCCTGCCACGCACCGGCCGACGCTTTCTATTCCGTTTTTTGTTCCGGCAGCAGCTGCAGCCCTGCTTCCTGTCGTTTCCTTCGTTCCCATCGCCCAGCTCACCCGCACGATAGCTTCGGGCAGGGACATGCCTTTCTTCGGTGCCCTCGAGCGTATATTGTTCCAGTACGAAGTAGGCCAGAGCTGGGTAGTGCTGTTTGTGCTGAGCTTTTTTTTGCTCGGGATATTTATTCTTTTCTTTCATTCCACCGGCATGCCGCGCGCTGCCGCCGTCGTCGGCCTCGTTCTTGTCATGGGAATGATTGGTGCTCTGGGAGCATCCGGCCACGCTGCCAATGCGATTCCTCTCATCGGCGGAACTCTTCATTTTTTCCATCTGCTTGCCGTTAGTCTTTGGATCGGCACGCTGTTGATGGTCAGCTGGTTTGGTGTTTCCTATAAGCAATGGGCTTCTTTTCTGGAGTGGTTCACTCTGATAGCCGTCATGTGTGTCATTATTATCGCCTTTACCGGCATAATCATGGGGCAGCTGCTGACAGACCCATTTATCGGTTCATGGGCTCTTCCATACGGAGAAGCTCTCATATGGAAGCATTTGTTTTATATTGTTATCCTTACGTTTGCACTTTTTAACGGAATATTCATCCGCAGGCGCCTGCAGCAGGTCACGGATTACAACCCGCGGCAGTGGCTTCGGGCAGAAAGCCTGACCGCCGTACTTATCTTTGTCATTACCGCTTTTATGACCGAACAGGAGCCAGGCGGCAGTCTGAATTATGAAAATCCGGCCTTTTTGTTTCATGTGCTCTACCCTGCCTCCATACCGGACAGCGCTTCCTTTCAGCTGCAGCTGCATCCCATCACCATTTTAAGCGTGCTGTTATCCTTTGGGTTTCTATACCTTATGGTGCAGAGCTTTCATCGCGGACGCTCGCCGTTCAGCGTTTTCATTCTCGGCTGTATGTTTGTGCTGAGTGCCTACACCGGTCTTGTGTATATTCTCGATTTCGCCTGAGCAGGCATTCTGCCCAAGCGCTCATGGAAATGTTCATGAGTGCTTTTTTATTTTCCTATCGATTATTTCCGGGTAATAATTTTAATGAAAGGAGCCGTTTTATGTTTCAGTTAAACGATGTAAAGTATAAGAGCATTATTAACACAAAGCAGCTCACCATCCCCACCGATACTGTCACTGCTGTCACCGGCCCAAGCGGATCGGGAAAATCAACTCTTCTGCGCCTGCTCAATTATCTGGCCACCCCGGAAAGCGGCACCGTTTCCTACCAGGGAAAACCATACACCGACTGGGAACCAACAGAGCTGCGCAGGAAGGTGATGATGCTTCCGCAGCGGCCGGTGCTGTTCGGGGAAACAGTAGCTGAAAACCTTCAGGCAGGGAGACTGTTCAGCGGCAGAGAGGAAGCTTCTGACGAAAAGCTTATCGCTGCGGCACAGCAGTGCATGCTTGATAAAAAGCTCCGTGACCCGGCCGAAAATTTGTCCGGCGGGGAACAGCAGCGTCTCTCCCTCGCCCGCCTGCTTCTTGCCGGCCCCGACGTTTATTTACTCGACGAGCCGACCTCAGCGCTCGATGAAGACATGGAATGGAACGTCATGGAACGATTTCTCGCAGAAGCACGGCGTTCTGCCAAAGGAGTTATTTTTATCAGCCATGCGACGGCGATGGCCGATCATTTTGCCGACCGCATCGTTCACTCAGATTCATTTACCAGCGTGGGAGGCCTGAAATCATGACTGAAAACACCTCTATTATCGAGCTGTCGTTCTGGCAGATTCTTGCTGCCTACGTGTTTATCATTCTTTTGCTTGTCATTGTGCGCTGGCGGAAAATCCCCAGGGAGAAAGAAATACTCATTTCTTCGCTCCGTATGACGTTTCAGCTGCTGTTAATGGGCTACGTGCTCATGTTTTTATTTGAAAACCCGAGCCCCTGGCTCACATCGCTGATTGTGCTTTTTATGCTCGGCTTTGCGATCTGGAATATTTTCCAGCGCGTCCGTGGTCCCCTGACCCGGGAAATGAAACGGGCGATCGCTGTATCGATGAGTCTCGGGACCATCCTGAGCCTGCTGTATTTCAACTTTGCAGTTATCCAGTTTGCTCCGTGGTTTAACCCGCGCTATTTCATTCCAATTGCAGGCATGATTATCGGCAACTCCATGACTGGCATTACCCTTGGGGTCCAGACGCTGACAGAGCACCTGCACAGCCAGCGTTCGCGGGTGGAAGCAGCACTCATGCTCGGAGCAACCCCGAATCAGGCCACCCGCAAGCTTGTGAACCAATCCTTCGACGCGGCGATCCTTCCCACGATCAACAATATGGTTGGGGCAGGAATCGTATTTCTGCCAGGGATGATGACCGGGCAGATTATTTCCGGGGTTAACCCTGTGACAGCGATCGGCTATCAGATCGCTATTCTTCTGGGCATTACCGGGGCCGTCGCTCTCAGCGTTATTTTATTTACCCAGCTCGGCTACAAGACGTATTTTAACGAACGCATGCAGCTGAAGGAGTAACAGGAAGACTCCTTTACCTGCATGGCAGCGACCGATATTCCTTCAAGCTGCTTTCCTGAAAAGCTTCACTTTTTTTCCATTTATCCGATATGAATAAAAGAAGGTATTCGTTTACATATTGGGGAGTGGATGAACGTGAAAGAAAAATTATTACAGCCAAATCTTCGAAAAAAATTACTCATATGGTTTTTAGTGATTGGCCTGCTTCCGGCTGTGGCTGTCGCTTTTTTTGTCTTTCAGGAAAGCAGCAGTGTCGTAGTGGCCGAAGAAGAAGAAAAACTGACCATGGCATCTGAAGCTGCGGCGAACGAAATGGACCGCTGGCTCGTCAAACGGCTTGATGAAATTGTACTTGCTGCGGGCACGCAGGATATGAGCAGCGGTGATACCGATACCCGCCTCAGCCTGATGAATCAGATCATTGAACGCGATGAGACATTTGAAACCGTCGTATTTACCGGCACAGATGGAATTGTGGAGGCACATACCACCGAAGAAAATATCGGGGAACTCGACCTCGGCGACAGAGACTATTTTAAGAACGGGATGAACGGCGAGACTACAATCTCCGACGTCCTTAACTCCAACTCTACCGGAAACCGCATCGTAGTCGTGGCGTCTCCGGTGACCGCCTCCAATGGGGATATCACCGGCGTCATGTCTGCGTCTGTTAATTTTGATGCTTTAATGGAACGCTATACAGGGGGCGGAGAGAAAAACAGTGCTGTACCTATTCTCGTGGACAACCAAAACGTGATTCAGCTTCATCCGCAAGAGGATCTTATCGGTCAGCCGGTGGGCCAGGCTGATATCAGCGGTGAATGGCAGGGACTGCTTGCCCAGGAGCAGGAGGAAGCCTCCTCCACAACAATCGAAAACGGCAGTGAACAATTGCTCGTCTCCGCCTCCCCGGTTCAGGAAGCAGGATATAAAATTTTCTTTCTGACGCCAATGGAGGAAGTCCTCGCAGCAACAAACAGCCTGAAGTGGACAGTGCTTACCCTTATCGGCGTGGCAGCTCTGCTGATTATTGGTGCTGCCGTTCTGATCGCCGGCCGTATTACAAAGCCAATTCGCTTAATCACCGCCCGGGTGAAGCAGGTAGCCGATGATGATTTAACCGGTGAGGATATTGAGCTGAATCAGCGGGATGAAATCGGCCAGCTTGCCATGCATTTTAACCGGATGAGCACCAGGCTGAAGGAGCTGATTGGCCAGTTTGATATGAGCTCCCGTCTTCTTCAGGACTCATCTGAACAGCTTCTATCAAATTCCAATAAATCCAGCCGGGCCATTACTGAAGTCAATGCCTCCCTGCAGCAGGTAGCCTCAGGCTCAGAGCAGCAGTCAGTAAGCATTAAAGAAAGCGCCGGTGCCATGGAGGAAGTCTCCAAAGGCGTCCAGGAAGTGGCGGGCAGTACAACCTCTATTTCCGAGCATGCAGCCTCGACGACAGAAAAAGCGAACGGCGGCCTCGTAACGATGAGCGAGGCGCTGGAAAAAATGCGCTCCATCCATACCTCCGTCGAACGTTCCAATGAAGTGAACCAGACGCTGAGCGCCCGCTCCCGGGAAATTGAAAACATTTTAAATGTCATCACGGCCATTTCCGAACAGACCAATCTGCTCGCCTTGAACGCTGCTATTGAAGCGGCGAGGGCAGGAGAGCACGGAAAAGGATTTGCTGTCGTCGCCGAAGAAGTCCGCAAGCTTGCCGAGCAGTCCCGGGATTCTTCCTCCCAGATCGCTTCGATTATTACTACGATTCAAACAGAGATTCAGGACTCCGCCGTCTCCATGGAACAGGTCACCGGCGAGGTTCAGGATGGCCTGAAGATGACCGAGCAGGCTAAGGCTGCCTTTCAGGAAATTTCAGATTACACGAACGAAGTCAGCTTGCGCCTTGAAGGTGTGGCAGCCACTTCGGAGCAAATGGCGGCAAGCTCTCAGGAAATCACTGCCTCCTTCGACGAGATTTCGGCAATTTCTGAACACAATGCCGGCACCTCCCAAAACGTAGCCTCAGCCTCGGAAACGCAGCTTCACGCGGTAGAAGAAATCGACGCTCTCGCAGAAGCGCTGAATATGATGGCCAGAGAATTGAATACTATCGTTTCCCATTTCCACACGGAAGAAGACCAGTAAAACAGCACAAAGATCCCGGCTCGATACGAGAGCCGGGATTATTTTTATGAGCTTCCGAAAATCAGTCTTAATGAAACGATGACGAGGCTAATGGCCAGCACACGCAGAATAATAGCTCCCGGCAGCTTCGCCGCAAGCGCAGAACCAATCTGGCCGCCTACTACAGCCCCAATCGCGAGCCAGAGCACGCTATCCCACTGAACGTGGCCGAACCAGGCATGCGCCGCCGTTCCGACCGCAGCCGACAGCACCATCAAAAACATCGAGGTCGCCGTCGCAATATGGGGCGGGAAAGCAAGCAGCATCACCATGGTCGGCACCATGACAGAGCCTCCCCCAACACCAAACGACGTTGAAATAACGCCGACAGCCAGCGCAATCGACAGGCCAATCCACCGATTGTATGAATACTCATATGTATGGCCGGTAAGATCTGTAAATGTCCGCCTGGTGGTCGGTCTGCCGGCACTTTGCTGTTTGTTTTTCGGCCGGAACAAAAGGAACAGGGCCATGCAGAATAAAAAGATGCCAAAGGCGGTATAAAATGTATCCGTATCAAAAAACTGGGTCAGCCACGCGCCAAAGACTGCACCCGGCATCATGGCAAGCGCAAAATAGATGCCGCTTTTATAATCAATCCGTTTTTGCTTCGAATACGTCCACGTGCTTGAAATAGCGGTAAACAAAAGAACAGCCATCGAGGTTCCTGCAATATCCGAGGCTGGCATCGGAAAGAAAAGCGCGAGGATCGGCACAATAATAAACGCCCCGCCGAGGCCGACCAGCGAACCGCACGCAGCGGCAAAGATGCCTGTAAGCAGCAGTAAAACAGCTTCCGTCATTTCCAGTCCTCTTTTCTTCTATGTAATCCATTACCATTTTAGCATGAACAGCTATTAAAAAAAGCCGGCCTGAACAGCCGGCCGGCTCGAACCCCGTCCTACGTTGTTACCGGGGCATCGTTCACCTGTTTCACGAACTCCCGCATAATGGCAGGCAGATCCGGCCATGCGTGCCCGGAAACCAGGTTTTTGTCCACATAATCCATTTCATTGATATATTCTGCGCCCATGCTCTCCACTTCCGGCTTGCAGGCCTGGTAAGCGGTCATTTTTCTTCCCTTTGCCACCTCTGCGATCGGGGTCAGCACGAGACTTCCGTGGCACATAATCGCAATCGGCTTATCCTTTTCAAAGAAATGCTTCACGATTTCAAGCAGGTCATTGTTCATCCGGATGTGCTCGGGTGCTCTTCCTCCCGGAATAATCAGCGCATCGTAATCAGAAGCATTTACGCCTTCAAAAGCGACATTCGCTTCAATGCCATACCCCGGCTTCTCCGTATACGTTTCCCAGTCCTCAAAGTCGTGAATTACCGTATGCAGTTTTTTGACACTGGCTGCTGCCAGATCCACATGAAATCCTTCCTCCATGCACCGAAAATACGGGTAATACACCTCCAACGCTTCCACGGCATCACCGGCCACGATCAATACTCTTTTCGCACTCATCGTACACGCTCCTTTTCTGATTGATGGAAAGCTTACTTATATTTTATACCCCTTTTGAGGCAATAGAAATATGTTTTCTGCATAAAAAATTTAAGCCCTGCTGCAGCTTTCTCTTTTCTTCAGTTCCGTCGCCACAAGCACCGTTTTGGGAACCGTTCTCCGACCATCAAGCCGCTCAAGCAGAAGATCCACTGCCGTTTCCCCCATCACCTCTGTGTAAACCTTCACCGATGTAAGCGGCGGATAAACAAATTTCGCCACACTGACGTCATTGACACTCGCTACACTCATATCGTCCGGCACTTTGATCTGCGCTTCATGAAGCGCACGCAGACATCCAACGGCCATCGTGTCATTTGCCACAAACAACGCTGTCGGTCTCGTTTCTTCGGCCTCAGCGGCCAATTCATTCTTTGTTAATTCGTAGCCGTCCTGGACAGTAAACCGGCCCGTTCGCATCCACGGGGAAGCGTCATCGTTTTTTTCAGCCATCAGCCGGCGGAAGGTCTCTTCCCGCGCATCCGCAATCGTCGTTGTTTCTGACAGGTAGGACTCCCTCCCGCCAAGATAGCCGATACGTGTATGGCCAAGCTCCCAGAGATACGAAAGGACTTTTTCCGTCACACGCTGAAAGTCGGCAATAACAGAGTCAAAGGTCTCTCCATCCGGACTGGAATCCACAAAGACGAGCTGCGTGCTCACATGCTGCAGACGCTCCGCCTGTGCCGGGCTGAATTTGCCTACAGCAATGACCGGCTGGCTTTCGGCATTCTCCTGCTCGAGAAACTCCTCGAGCAGCAGGCGCCGGACCCGGATGCCCAGCTCGTCGCAGCGCTTTTCAATACCCAGGCGGATCGACAGATAATACAGGTCCTCGAGCTCTTCCTGTTCGGTATACCAGTAAACGATGGTAATCGCCTGCACAGCCTGCTTGCGTTTTGCATGCTTTGTATAGTTCAGCGCTTCGGCGGTCTGAAAAATGCGCTGCTTTGTGCTTTCCGCTACCGACAGCGTGTCGTCATAGTTCAGTACCCGGGAGACGGTCGCTATTGACACGCCGGCTTCTTTTGCGATGTCCTTTATCGTTGCCATATCATCAGCTTCCTTTTATTTTTCTTTGAGCCCGAGGGGCAACGAGTCCAAAAACTGGCGGAATCCGCGGTGTCCGGCGGCGTCCTGCTTGAACACACCCGCATGATGCAAAACCTCCATAAATTTTTTGCCCACAGCCTGTTCGACTTCCTGCCGCGCTTCAGCCTTCGGCTTTCCCTGAAGCTTACTGCGCAGCTCTTCAGCCCACTCCTCGTGCTGGGCAGGGACCGTCTCTTCAAGCCCGGCGGCAAATTCAGTGATCTGATCGAGTTCACCGAGCAGCCTTGCCGGAAGAACCGCCAGTCCCATGACTTCAATCAGCCCAATGTTTTCTTTTTTGATATGATGCACTTCCTCGTGGGGATGAAACAGGCCATACGGGTGCTCCTCTGTCTTCCGGTTGTTGCGCAGCACTATATCCATTTCCCAGCTCCTCCCGTTTTTCCGTGCAATCGGTGTTACCGTATTGTGCAGTTCTCTGCCGGAGTAAGCTTCGATCTCAAGCTTTGTATCGGTATAATTCTGCCACGTTTTCCGGACCGATTCTGCAGCCTCAATAACGCTTGTCTGCTCCTCTGAGCGAATCCTCAGAACGCTCATCGGCCAGTGAACAATTTCCACAGTTAAACCCGGATAATCCGGCACGTCAAAAACGGTTTCCGGCTCTGCCTTTTCCAGGGCAAAGGTATACCTTCCCCCCTGGTAGTGATCATGGGACAAAATGGACCCGCCCACCACCGGAAGATCGGCATTTGAGCCCATGAAATAATGCGGAAACTGTTCTACAAATCCAAGCAGCCGGATAAAGGTTTCCCGGTTGATTTTCATATCCCGGTGGTATTCGCTGAGAAGAATGGAATGCTCCGGGTAATATATATACGGAGAGTACTGCAGATACCAGGTTTCCCCTTCAAGCTCTGTCCGGATTAACCGGTGATTCGACCGGGCCGGATGGCCGATACGCCCTGGATAGCCTTCATTTTCTTTACACAGGACGCATTTCGGGTACGACACCGTGGTACTCTTCTGCTTTTGCGCTTCAATATCACGCGGATCTTTTTCCGGCTTGGATAAATTAATTGTAATATCGATCGTTCCATAGGAAGATGCGTATGGGAAATGAACGTTTTTGGCCACCCGGTCCATCTGAATATAGTTGGAAAACCGGCTCAGCCAATAAAAATAATCGGTTGCTTCAACCGGGTCCCGGCGGTACTTTCCCTCAAAGGTCCGCTGGATGTCAGAAGGCCTGGGAAGGAAAATATTCATAAGGTCTGCCTTAGCCTGTTCCCGCTTGTCGAGCAGATCCTCCACGATCCCTGTTTCCACCATATAGGCGGTGAGCTGCCCAAGCATCTCCTCGAACGGCTTTTGTTCAACAGCTGCATTTTCGTCCATCGCTTCGAGATGGAGCTCCCGCAGCAGCTGATTACGTGCATACACCTTGTCTTCTGCATGAATTAATTTATTTTTTTCTGCCCAGTCGACGAGCGACATGATGACTGCATCCACCTGCATGGCCATAGCACCTCTCCTTTCCCTTACTTTTGCCCTGCCCGTGCCAGCTCCCGGGCTCCCCCACCGGCGGTAGCTTTGTAGAATGAAGGTTTGAAGCCTGTCGCTTTTTCATAAACTGCTGCGACACTCTTCTCTGCCTCCTCCGCCTGTTCATGCTCCACAAAAGCAATCGCGCAGCCGCCAAAGCCCGCTCCAGTCATTCGGGCGCCAATCACGCCGGGCTGCTTTTGGGCGGTTTCGGCCAGCGTGTCGAGCTCAAGGCCGGTCACTTCATAATTTTCCTTTAACGACCGGTGTGACTCATTAAGCAGTCGGCCAAACGCTTCATAATTTTCCGCTTCGAGCATTGCCGCTGCCTGCTTTGTCCGGTCGTGCTCGTAAATCACGTGCCGGGCTCTTTTTCGGACCGTTTCATTATTAATCTCCCCGCTGAGATCGTTCCATTCCTCCACCGATAGCTCACAAAGGCTCCTAATGTCCCGGTGCTGCTGCATTTCTGCCAAAGCTTCTTCACATTCGGCCCGGCGCTCATTATATGCTGAGCCGGCGAGCTCCCGGGATTTGTTTGTGTTCATAATCAATATGGTATATTTTTCTGTCGGCAGCGGAGCGTATTCATATTCAAGCGTTCCACAGTCAAGCAGCATGGCGTGTCCGTCTTTGCCAAATCCAATCGCAAACTGGTCCATGATACCGGTCTGAACGCCAATGTATTCGTTTTCCACCCGCTGGGCATACTGGACAAGGGTTTTGATGGAAAGCCCCCACTCTTCCCATTCGTTTAGCAGCACAGCTGTGGCCAGTTCAATCGAAGCTGATGAGGATAAGCCGGCCCCGTTTGGGATATTGCCGGAAAAATAAATATCATAGCCGGTTTCGCATTGATAGCCTTCTGCTGCCAGAATAGCAAATACCCCCTTCGGATAGTTCGCCCAATCATGCTCCTGCCGGAACGACAGATCATCCAGTGACAGCGTTATCATTCCTTCGTTTAAAAAATTACCGCTCACAAATCGAAGCTGCCGGTCGCTTCGCCCTCCCGCTGCTGCATAGGTCCCGTTTGTAATCGCGCACGGAAAAACAAATCCACCGTTATAATCTGTATGTTCACCAATGACGTTAATACGGCCGGGGGCGAAAAACAGTCGTTCCGCCTCTCGGGAAAACTGTTGTTCAAACTCCTTCATTACCACTGCATCCATGGCACAGCCTCCTTCACTCTTTTCATCAGTATAGTGGAAAACCAGACATAAATAAAGTTTTTACTAAAATTTTTACCTTGAAATTTTGGATTTTTAACGCTTTAAGATGGGTAATAGTACTTTAGCAGGAAGGGGGCGCGGGATGTTTTTTAATAAGCTGTTTGAACGTCTGGTTAATGTGAATACAGCCGTTATTTTTATGATTACTGCCCTGGTGATCGGAGGGAGCTCCTTTGCCATTTACTACATAGAGCCTGAGGAATTCGGCAGCCCCTTCAACGGCTTCTGGTGGGTGATGACTTCTGTAACTACTGTCGGCTTCGGCGATTACGTGCCGGATACCGTACCCGGGAAACTGTACGGCATTTTTCTTTATTTAGTCGGCATCGGCCTGATTTCGATTGTGATCAGTAAAATTATTGATTTTATATATGTGTATAACCGCCGAAAGGAGCGGGGGAAATTGGAGTATAACGGAAAAGACCATATTGTAATTGCGGACTGGAGCAAGCATGCGAAAATTGCGATTCAGGAAATTTTAAATACAGAAAAAAATATTGAGATTGTGCTTATTGACCAGTATGAAGAAACCCCCTACCACCACGACCGCCTGTTTTACGTTCGCGGCAACCCGGTCGACAAAGAGGTACTGGAGCAGGCAAATATCAGTGAAGCCCGGGCGGTATTTATTTTCCCTAATGAAATTACCATCAACGGTGAATATATCCATGACCCTTCTTACATCGACGGAAAATCATTATTAATTGCCACCAGCATCCAGCGACACTTTAAAGACATTTACACCATCGTAGAGGTCAAAGAACGAAATAATATTCACAACTTTACCCATGTGGAGGTGGATGAATTTATCGTCAGCTCAGAAATGATTTCACAGCTTGCCGTCCGTTCCGCCTTCAGCCGCGGCACCTCAAGGATTGTGTCTCAGCTTTTGTCGAAGAGGCACGGGGAGGATTTGTATGAAATACCCAAACGCCCCTCCTGGGGGACGTACCGCGAAGCTTATATGGATCTGCTTGAAGAAGGAGCCACTCTCGTATCAGACCACGATGATTTAAACATCAATCATAAGCTCGACGAACGTATTCCGGAGGATGCGCAGCTTTTCGTCATATGCCAGGAGGATACGTATCATAAAATCAAACGGAAGCAGGCAAAATAACATTCTTCCGTCCTGTTCAAATTGGAAATTACTCCCTTATAATCTACCGGCTTGCGTTATAATAGCCGGGGAAACTATTAAATGAAAAGGTGTGACGCATATGAGCTTTAACTGGGGAATTATTGGGACCGGCGATATCGCCGGAAAATTTGCTGAAGCATTAAATGATGAGCACGGCGGAATTCATTCCGTCTGCTCCCGCGCGATGGATAAAGCCGAAAGCTTTGCAGGTGATTTTAACGCCGGGCATCCGTTTGACTCGCTGGACAAATTCCTCGAAGACGAAGCACTTGATATCATCTATATCGCGACTCCCCATACGAATCACTATGACATTGCCAGGCAGTGTCTCGAAAGCGGGAAGCATGTGTTCTGTGAAAAGGCCATTACCGTTAACAAGCAGCAGCTCGATGAACTGGCGGCGCTTGCTTCAGACCGGGAACTGGTGCTGCTTGAAGCGATGACGCTGTATTACCATCCGCTTCACCGTGAGCTGCAGCAAAAGATCGCAGACGGGGTAATCGGCAGCGTGCGCTCTATTAACGTCACGTTTGGCACTATTAAAGAGTATGACACCACCAACCGCTTCTTTAACCCGGACCTTGCCGGGGGCGCGATGCTTGATATTGGCGTCTATGCCCTATCGTTTGCCCGTTTTTTCCTTCAGGAGCAGCCGCAGGATGTAACAACCATTGGAGAAATGGCCGAAAGCGGTGTCGACGACCAGTCGGGCATCGTTTTAAAAAACAGCCGTGGCCAGATGGCGACAGTCCAGCTTTCCTTCAGCTCCAAGCTTCCTAAAAAAGGGATTATTGCCGGCGATAAAGGATCAATTACGGTCGACAACTTCCCCCGCGCCGATGAAGCACTCATCGAATACACTAACGGAGAAAACGAGCGCGTTGCCGAGGGCGAGACGTCAAAGGCTCTGCATTATGAAATCCGGGAAATGGAAAGGTGCGTTTCCAGCCGGGACTATGCCTCTCTTTTGCAATACTCTTCTGATGTGATGGCACTGATGGACGAATCCCGGCGGCAGTGGAATTTCCGCTATCCATTCGAATAACCCGGATTTCCCGGGAAATAAAAGTAAAGCCTTTATTCCGTCCGGAATAAAGGCTTTTTGCTTAACGGGATTGCAGCAGTACGTTATTGATTGCCTCTGCCACTCCGTTTTCATTGTTTGTGGATGTAATAATATCAGCTGCTGCCTTGATTTCCGGAATGGCATTTCCCATCGCCACCCCGCACCCTGCTGCCTCTATCATAGATAAATCGTTGCCGTTATCCCCAATGCACATCACTTCCTCCCGGGCGATGCCAAGCCGCGCCGCCAGATCCATCACTGCGTTGCCCTTACTTGCTTCTGGATGAAGAAATTCCAAAAAATGCGACGTGCTGCGCATGATTTCATTTCTGGCTTTAATTTTCTCCGGCAGTAAAAGCTCTGTCCGGTCAATATCTTCTTTATCGCCGACAAACATCACCTTCGGAAGTGCCACAGACGGCCCGACCTCCTCAAGCGTACGCACACGCAAAGGGATATTATTCAGGTAAGCGTCGAGTACCGTATATTTATCAATATCTCTTTGCGGAGTATAAATATGCTTTTCACTAAAGTACTGCATCGCTATGGGCAGCTCCCGGCTCAGATACTCAAGCTCCCTCACGTCCTCGTACAGCATATCGAGCTGGCTGATCACCCGGCTGGTGAATGTCTCCTGAACCAGCGCACCGTTAAATACAGCAATATAGTCCCCCTCCTCCCGAAGGGACAGCTGATCAACATAACGCTGGACCCCTGGGAGCGGCCGACCGGTGCACAATACGATTTTGATGCCGGCTGCTTTTGCCTCCCGGACCGCGTGAATCACCTCCGGCGTCAGGGCATGCTGGTCATTCAGCATCGTTCCATCCATGTCTATGGCTATTAGTTTGTACATACCAATCCTCCTGCTGTAATTAAATATGTCCTGCCGGCCCCCACAGGAAATGCTCCTCCATATAGGCGAGCAGTTCTTTTTTCCTGTGCTGAAGGGCTCTGCATATCTGCTGGCCCACCGGCACCTGCAGCACCTTTTTCCCGCACTGGCTGCATACATCTTTTTCAGCAAATGTATGAAGAACATTTAACGGAAATAATGGCTTCCCGTCTGCTATTAAAAATTGAAAGCGCTGGCCGTGGATCGAAAATAAAATGGTATATCCCTGGAATTCTGCTGCTTTGTGCACAATCACATTTTCCACCTCGGTCATCTCTGTGTTTTTCCGCACGACGGACCTCCTTTTTAGCAGGATCTGACTTCTTCTTTATTGAGCGCAATAACATTCCTGTTTTTCACAGAAAAATATCCGGTCATGCTTTCAGTATAACTTTTTGCTTAAAATCCCGCCCGTCTATTTTAAAAAATCGCTCCCCAGGGAATGAACAGTAAGGAGTCCAGACATTCAAGGAGGCTATACAATGGCACCAGTACAAAATCGGGCTTTTCGGCTTCGTGAACCGAGAAGCTTAGAGAATTTAGAAATGACCGAAGAATCCATGCCGCAGGTGCAGCGGGGAGAGGTGCTTGTCCGCGTGAAAGCCACTTCCTTAAACTACCGGGACCTCGCTATGATCGAAGGCGGTTATCCGGGAGAGCTGCGGGAAAACCTCGTGCAGCTTTCAGACGGCGCCGGGGAAATTGTTGAAGCAGGCGAAGATGTACGCCGCTTCCGTGTCGGAGACCGGGTTGCCGGCAACTTCACCCGGGAATGGTTCGGCGGCAAGCGTCCTTCCTATATGCAGCCGTATGGCACGCACAGCGACGGGTGGCTGACGGATTATAAAGTAATCAATCCGGAGGAGCTTGTCCGTCTGCCTGACCATCTTACGTACGAGCAGGGAGCAACGCTTCCATGCGCGGCGGTGACTGCCTGGAACGCTCTGCACGGTCCTTCTCCGGCCGGCCCGGGAGACACGGTGCTGACGCTTGGCACAGGGGGCGTTTCCGTTTTCGCCGTGCAGCTCGCGAAAATTCTCGGCCTTCGCGTTATCTCCACTACTTCGAGCAGCTGGAAAGAGGACAAGCTGCAGGAGCTCGGATCTAACGACATCATCAACTACAATGATACACCGGAGTGGGGAAAACGGGCGGAAGAGCTTTCTAACGGCGGCGTAAACCGAGTCGTTGAAGTGGTCGGTCCTGCTTCGTTTCATCAATCGATTCAAGCAGTCGCCCCCGGCGAGGAGGTAGCTTTAATCGGCGTGCTCACAAGAACCGGGGACAAAATCGATTACTACGATCTCTTCGGAAAAGCTTCCACAAGAACGATTGGTGTCGGCAGCCGGGATATGTTCGAATCCATGAACCGCGCCATCGCTGCCCACCAGCTGACACCGGTGATCGACACGGTCTATCCATTTGAACAGGCCCAGGAGGCTTACCGCCACCTGAAAAGCCAAAACTTCTTCGGCAAAATTGTTATTTCCCACGGCCAGTAATAAAACAAGCGGAGCGCTTCTGTTACGCGCTCCGCTTCATTTTTTTCTTCATCCATCCGGAGAGTAAGGAGAGGATCACGTTGACAGACATCACTACCGCTTCCCCGTTTACATTACATAATAAAAATGTGACATTTAAAAACCGCTTCGTTAAATCAGCCATGAGCGAAGGACTCGCCACAAGGGCTCATCTGCCGGACGCTGACATCTTCCGGCTGTACCATACCTGGGCCAAAGGAGGCGCGGGGTTACTCATTACCGGGAACGTGATGATCAACCAGCAGGCGCTTGGGGAGCCGGGCAATGTCGTGCTTGAAAGCGAAAAGCAGCTTAGCCTGTTCCAAGCCTGGGCCCGTGCCGGCACACATAATGACACCCATTTATGGATGCAGATCAATCATCCGGGCAAGCAGGTGCCAAAAGGCGTCTCCCGTGAAACCGTCGCCCCCTCTACTGTACCTTTTGAATCAGGGCTTCAGCGCTTCTTTCCCAACGCCCGGGCGCTAACCCATCCAGAAATAGAAAAAATCATCCGGCAGTTTGCCCATACCGCATCCCTGGCCAGGCGCGCCGGCTTTACCGGTGTCCAGATTCACGCCGCCCACGGCTATTTAATCAGCCAGTTTCTCTCCCCCCGTCATAATCAGCGCACCGATGAATGGGGTGGTTCGATTAAAAACCGCTTCCGCTTTTTACGTGAAATTTTTTACGCTGTCCGCGAAGCCGCAGGGCCGGAATTTCCTGTTGGAGTAAAAATTAACAGCGCAGATTTTATGAAAGCCGGCTTCTCCGAGGAAGAATCCCAATATGTAATTAAAGAGCTCGAACGCCTTGGAGCCGATATGATTGAAATTTCCGGGGGCACTTACGAACGCCCGGAATTATTCGGAAAAAATGCTTCTGCTTCTACGCTTCAGCGTGAAGCTTATTTCCTGGAATATGCTGAAAGCCTGAAGCAGACTACAGAAGTACCGGTGATTTTAACCGGAGGCTTCCGGACCCGCCCGGCGATGGACAGCGCGCTCCAGTCAGGGGCAGCCGATTTCATTGGTCTGGCAAGACCAATGGCTGTATACCCGGACTACCCGGCCAGGCTTCTTTCAAAGGCCCCGGTTCCCCGGACTGAACCTGCCAAAACCGGTCTTCCGCTTATTGACAATCTGGGGGTTATGGAGCTTGCATGGTACAACCACCAGCTCGCCCGGCTGAGCAAAGGCCGGAAAGCTGCGCCCGGTTTTCCGGCTGTTTTCTCTTTAGGGCTTCTTCTGATGAAAAATGGCCTAAACATTATCCGGCAGCGAAGAGGATAAACTTTTTCGCTTTACAGAGCCTTTATCAGGCCGCCATCCACGAGCAGTGTCTGGCCAGTCACATAGGTGTTGGCAAAGGAGCCGTAAAAAACGACCTGAGCCGCAAACTCCTCCGGCTGCCCATAGCGTCCAAGCGGGATCGCTGCTTCTGATTCACTGCGCACCTCTTCAGCGCTCTTATTTATTTGTTCAGCCTTTCTTCCATCGAGCTCTGTTACCCGGTCTGTCGCTATTTTTCCGGGCCCAATGGAATTAATGAGAATACCGTGCGGAGCAAGCTCCTGGGACAGACCTTTGGCAAGGCCCATCAAGCCGGCCCGGAATGTATTCGATAAAATCAAATTATCCAGCGTCTGCTTCATCGAAGAAGACGTAATATTAACAATCCGGCCGCCCCCGCTCTGCTTCATTGAAGGCAGTACTGCACGTATGGCACGCACAAAGCTCATCAGGTTTAAGTCAAACGCCTTCTGCCAGTCCCCGTCATCGAAATCATCAAACGTGCCGGCAGGAGGACCACCGGCGTTATTAACGAGCACATCGACCGGACCGAACGCTTCTACGGTATATTCAACGAGCGCCTTTACCTCCGCTTCTTTCGTAATATCGCACACATAATAGCTCACCCGGCCGCGGCCGCTCAAAGACAAAAGCTCTTTTTCCGCCTCTCTAAGGCTCTCCTCCGAGCGGCCCGTAATCACGATGTCAGCACCTTCCTTGGCAAATGCGGCGGCCGATGCTTTTCCAAGCCCCCGGCTTGACGCCAATACAAGCACTGTTTTTCCTGCAAGCTTCAAATCCATGCTTTGCTCTCCTTTTTTCTGCGAACCGGGTGTATTTATACCGGTGGCTGCATCTGTTTTGTTTCTTCTATTAGCTCTTCGGTATCAAATTCGTCCTCAATTTTTCGTTTAAGTACGTAGCCGAGCACAGCTATCATCAGCGCTACCGCCCCCAGAATAATCATTTTCACTGGCTCGAACGAAAGAATACTCGAGCCAAAAAAGCCAAGCAGAATGGCTCTTGGTATGGTGCCGAGCAGAGTTGCCCCCAGGTACTGCTTCCAGCCTACGTCCATCCGGGCGCTGAGGGACGTTAATAAATCATAATGAAGCACCGGAATAAGCCGGAGCATTAATAAAAATTTGAAGCCGTGCTCCTCAAGCTCTTCCTTGATTTTATCCAGTTCCTCCATATTTTTCTTATCTAAATTTAAATCTCCTGCCTTGCGTCTTTTCGTAAAAAAAGAAACAGAAGCGCCAAGAACGGCTCCAAGAAAAATAAGGAGGGCGCCCAGCCAGTGCCCAAACAAAAAACCGGCAGCTATGGCGACCACGGGCAATGGAATCAGCAGATACGGCCGGATCGCAAATAACAGCAGCAGAACAATCGGTCCTAAAAATCCGATGCTTTCCATCCATCCTTTCACATCCTCAGGGTTGAGGTGCAGGTAAAAGCGGGAAAGCATCAGAATCAGAAACGCGGCACTTACCGTAATTGTCAGCCGTAGAGCATAGTGTTTTAATTTTGCTTTCATCGAGCCTTCCTCCTTATTATCTATCTTTATTATAGCGGAGAAGCGGGGTCCTACACCTTATTTCCAAAAAAATAATATTTGTAAACACGGTCTATTTTACGAGTATGGGCAAAAAACTTTCCATCTCTTCTTTTTTTAGTTAAGCTGAAGCAGGTTTAAGCTTTTCCTTCAATCATACCTTCGCTTAGAAAGGCGGTCTACATATGAACCAATTAACCGGATTCAAGCGGGCCCGTTTTGTTATCCTGCTTGGAGCACTTGCAGCACTTATTCCTTTGACTATTGATATGTACCTCCCCGCCCTGCCTGATATTACCGACTCCTACGAAACCAGTGCCTCTACCGTACAGCTGAGCTTGACAGCCTGTCTGCTCGGGCTCGGGGTTGGCCAGCTCGTTGCCGGAGCTCTCAGTGACGTGTACGGCCGGCGCCGGCCGCTGATTATCGCTCTAATCGTTTATATTGCTGCGTCAGCCGCCTGTATTTTTGCGCCGAATATTTTCATCCTGATCGCCGGTCGTTTTATACAGGGCTTTGCTGCGTCAGCCGGACTCGTTATTTCCCGGGCAATTGTCCGGGACGTCAGCAACGGGGCTGAACTCACAAAGCTGTTTGCCCTGCTGATGCTCGTCAATAACCTTGTGCCGCTGCTCGCCCCTTCCATAGGGAGCGGAGTGCTCCTTTTCACCAGCTGGCCCGGAATCTTTTTGACACTGTCTGTACTAGGTACTATTCTGCTGCTGGTCACAGTGTTCCGTTTAGGCGAGACGCTTCCTGTGGAAGAACGGGTGTCGAGCAATCTCAGCACTACCTTCAGTAATTTTCTATCTCTTCTTAAAGACCGGCAGTTCTCGGGGTACGCTCTATCCCAGGGCTTTATGATCGGCGGTATTTTTGCCTATGTGGCCGGCACTCCGTTTATTTATCAAAATATATACGGTGTATCCCCACAGGTGTTCAGTATTCTGTTTGGGTTAAACGGACTCGGTCTTCTGCTTGGCACGTTTATGGTTGGCCGCTTTGCTTCCGTCATTCCTGAAAAAATATTTCTTGAATCCGGACTTGTGATGGCTTTTGTCGCCGGACTCGCTCTGCTTGTGGTCGTTATTTTTGAAGGACCGCTCTGGGGCATTGTACTGCCTATTCTGTTTTTTGTTACCTCTATCGGCTTTGTCGCCACCTCGTCGTTTTCTCTTGCGATGGAAACCCAGAGCCATATTGCCGGCAGCGCTTCAGCACTCTTAGGTCTTCTTCCGTTTGTGCTCGGTGCTGTTACCGCCCCTATGGTTGGTATTGCCGGCGAAGATACGGCCATTCCCATGGGGCTGACTATCTTTTTGATGAGCGCGTTAGCCCTTGCAACGTATTTCTTCATGGCTAAACGTGGCGGGCCGGCAGAAAAGCCGGCTTGATAATCTAAACGAATCACGACTTTGGATGTAAAAAAACAGAGAACTCAGGCATAAATTTTTTAAAATGCTGGAGTACAAGCCTGTTTCTCTCTAGGTATATGCTCATTCTTTTTTTCTCTGCTTGCAAGCAGTAATTCCTGCTTATTGGCAAAAGATCAAAATTTTCTTACATTTTATTTAGATCTTTTATACATATCAGGGGGGATTACATGAGCAATTTATATTTACGATGGGGGATTGCCGCGGGCGCTTCTGCCGCTGCTTTCGTACTGCCCGCAGTCAGTGCCGGAGCAGCAGAGGGCGAAACGGAAGTCACAGTCATCCATGCTAATGACATCCATTCATCCATTGAGGATATGGGAAAGCTTGCGGGCTACATTGATGAGAAAAAAGCAGAATCAGATCATGTCGTGTTTGTAAGCCCCGGAGATATTTTCAGCGGTGACCCGGTAGTTGATCTGCAGGACGGCGCTCCTATGGTCGACTTAATGAACGATGTCGGACTTGAAACGATGACGATCGGCAACCATGAATTTGATTACGGCCAGGAAGTCTTCGCCCAGAATGAAGCAGACAGTGACTTCACCTGGATCAGTGCCAATACATCCATTGAAGACAGCTCGATTCCTATTGAAGAACCCGCCGCCTATGATGAAATTAACGTTGACGGCATCGATATCGCTCTTCTTGGACTGACCCAGGCACCACCTGCCACAGCACCTGACGGCATCGGGGGCCTCAGCTTTGACAATGACTATGCAGGGGTGGCAGAGACATACGAAGGTCTCGGAGAAGATGCAGACCTTTTTCTTGCCCTCACTCACATAGGCTACAGTGAGGACGAGCAGCTCGCAGAGGACGTGGACTTTTTTGACGCCATTATTGGCGGCCATACACATACTGTCCTTGAAGAGCCAGCCGTCGTGAACGGCACACCTATTGCCCAGGCAGGCTCAAGCCTCGACTTCATCGGAGAAATGACCTTTACCCTCGATGATGAAACCGGAGAAGTAACAAATACTGAAGGGCAGCTGCACGATATCGATAGCATAGAAGCGATGAATGAAGACGTTCAGGCGAAGGCGGATGATTATATCGCAGAAGCCGATGAACTGCTGGGGGAAGTCATCGGGGAAACAAATACCGGCCTGTCCAGAGACAACCGCTATGAGGAAGACGCTCCGCTTGGTAACTTCTGGACTGATTCCATGCGCTACACTACGGATACAGACGTGGCCGTTTATAACAACGGCGGTCTGCGGGCTGGCATCGACCCTGGCGAGATTACTGCCAGAGATATTTATTCCATTGAACCATTTGGAAATAATATCGTTGAAATGAATATGACAGGGGAAGCTCTCGAAAATGTCATCGAGCAGTCCTATAATCGCAGCGAGCAGGTGGACCTGCAGACGTCCGGACTGAACTATACCATTTATACGACCGAAGACGGCGCATTTAACGGAGCAGAGCTCACTATTGACGGAGAGCCGATCGAAAGCACGGAAACCTACTCGGTCGCACTGCCAAACTTCCTCGCGGACGGCGGGGACGGCTATAATTTTGAAGGGGAAATTGTTCAGCCTGATGCCGGTCTTGTGACCAACAGTATGATCACCTATGCTGAATTCTTAATGGACACGGAGGGCGCCGTCGATTATGAAACAGAGGGACGGATCAGCCTTGAAGTCGGAGAACCGGCCGTTGAAGAACCGGAAGCTCCCGTTGAGAATGTTACAAAAGAATGTATTATCGATGAAGTGCATGAACTGGTGCCAAACGGCAATCCAAACAAAAATGACTCCGGCTTTAACCGTGGTCAGCTGATTTCTGTACTTCAAAAGTATAAAAACGGTAAAGACGTCGAAGTTCCTGCTGCAGCAGAGCCGGCTAAGGAATGCATCGATCAGGCTCAGGCAGAGTAACAATATAATATCCTTCAGGACCGGGAAGACCCGGTCCTGATTTTTTACTGGTTTACTTTCTCCTTTGATCATGCCTTTTCATCACAGGAAACGCTATTATATCCTGATGAGGAGGCATTATTATGAGTTATGTATCTTTAGTTCCGTTCCGAAAAGAAAGCGATGCTTCTGTCACATCTTACGTACCGGCTGGTGTAGAAATGATCGAAGCACCGCAGCAGTGGGAAGAAACATCTCAGGGCGCAGGCAATGTTGTCGCGGTCATTGATACCGGCTGCCAGACGGATCACCCTGATCTGCAGCATCAAATTATCGGCGGGCTCAACTTTACCAGGGATTACCTGGGGGACCCAGCAAATTTTGAAGACAATAACGGACATGGCACTCACGTGGCCGGCACTATCGCCGCGGCCAAGAATGGCCTTGGTATTGTCGGCGTTGCCCCTAAAGCCGGGCTGCTGATTTTAAAAGCACTGAACGGATCAGGAAGCGGGAGCATGCAGGGAATTATCGAGGCTGTCCGCTACGCGGTTTCCTGGCGGGGCACTAACGGAGAACGGGTACGTGTAATCAGCATGTCCCTCGGCGGTCCCAAGGACGTCCCTGAGCTGCACGAGGCCATTAAAGAAGCCGTTGCGGCCGATATTGCTGTTGTCTGTGCCGCTGGAAATGAAGGAGACGGGAACGTCGATACTGAAGAGTTTGCCTATCCGGGTGCTTATAATGAAGTTATTCAGGTCGGGGCGGTGAACTTTTCCAGTGAGTTGACCCCGTTTACAAATACCAACGACGAAATTGATCTCACAGCGCCAGGGGCTTCGATTTTATCTACGTATGTGGGGAGCTCCTACACCAGGCTGAGCGGCACTTCCATGGCAGCTCCTCACGTTTCCGGCGCTCTTGCCCTTGTAATCAACTGGGCAGAAGAAGGCTTTGGCCGGCGCATTTCCGAACCGGAGATGTATGCCCAGCTGCTCCGCCGCACTGTTCCTCTCGGCTATCCATTGAGCGCAGAGGGCAGCGGCCTGCTGATGCTCGGCACTGTTAAACGTCTAGCCCAGGGAGCCCAAAGTGAAACCGTCGTCCGCTGACCCGGCGGGTATACAAAAAAGCCAGGCCGGATGCCGGTCTGGCTTTTACATAATTTATAAAGCTATTCTGCCGCTGATACAGGGTCCGTAACAAATACCACAACGCTTGTATCATTATAAAAATCCCAGTCCACGAAAATATCATGTACCTTCGCTCCAAACAGCTTATCAAAGCGTATCTCGTTTAACAATTGCTTTTCCAGATGGCGCTTCGCGGTTTTCAGGTTTGCTCCATGGCCCAGGCTGATTAATTCTTTTTCAATCAGAATTAAGATACCTGTCCGAGCCGCAATCAATGTCCGCTCGTTAATTTGATACATCGCAATATCGTCAGGAATTTTTTCTGTTTTGGCACTGACATCGTTCACTTTTCTTTTAATGTTTTCGATATATTCCGGACGTTTCTTTTCATTTTTGGTTTTCAATTCCTGTGAATTTAAGGCAGTAATCATGCCCGAGCGGTTTTCGATATTCCAGTCAAAGTAAAACTCCCAGCCCTCTATATCTGCAATCCTTGAAAGATAATGCTTTACTTCCGGAAGGATCTGCTCCATCATGGTCTCCCGAAGCTCTTCCACAGCTTCCTGGTTTCTCTGCCCCATGATCACCTGCTCCATCGGGGACAGAAACTTGCGGATGTGCATTACGATGCAATGAGGATCAATGCTGACGTAGACCGATTCAGGCCCCTTCCCAAAGTGATCCCGTAATAATTTTCCGAGGTAGCTTCCCAACTGCTTCTGTTGTTCCTGGAGATCTTCACCTGAGTGATTTTCCGCCATTGTCCTCTCCTCCTCATAGTGTGTACACCGGTTATATTCAAAGATCCTGGAAAAAGATCTATGTATTAATTGAAAAATAAAGGCCTACCTCCCCGGGAAGGCCGGCCGTTGTGCCCACAAATATCACCTTAATAAATGATATTCTATTATTACATTCCCACCCTGGCGCTTTGTTCAATCGTTTAATTTCAATAATCTGAGTTTAAGCTGCGTTTTTTGGACAAAAGCCCATACAAAAAGCCGGACACTTTTTCAGCGCCGGCCCTTCTCCTGTATCTACCTCATACTCCGTACATCAAAACGATTTCTGCGTTCCCTGGCGAGCAGCCGGTAAACAGCTTGCTGCCGACTTTGCACACGCATGGTCCACCGTGTTTTTATGATGAAAATCACGGAAGAAAAAACAGCTCCAATCAGCAGTCCAATCAAAAAACCAAGCATGAAACCCCTCCCAAATAGTGGTAAAATGTTAGAATTACCATAACAAGGACGTAGAGGTATTAGTCTTAGCAGCTGTTTCCTGTTATGTACGAAGTACTATAATTTTGGTTCGTAGAATTCTACACGGAGGCCTTCAAGCGTCAGTTCCTCCGGCTTCCATTCCCCTTCTTCAAGCAGCCCTTCCCGGGTAAACACAAGGGAGTCCCTGTCCTGAAAATCTTCAAGCTCCCAGTAGAGCACCCGCTGTTCCTCCTGATAGATTTCAAGGTACGCGGCATTCGAATTTTCCTTTGCATGGCCTTTAAATAAACCAAAAGGGAATGTTTTTTTAGACCGGTCTCCCATTTTTCTGAACATGAATTTATGTGTTTCATCAACGGTGCCGTATATTTCATTTTCATGTATATTAATTTCTATTGTTCTCAATGTATCGCTCCTTTTCTGTATTTATTTCCGACTGATAGTTACTTATCAATAAAGAGCTCTCTATTCTTTAACGTTATGCAGAGCTGTAGAGAAATAACAGATTTACCATACTTCTTTACTACCCTCATTTTTTCCCATGTAATCTTTCTTTAAGGAATTACCGCAACCTTTTCTCCCTCTGTACGTAGTTTTGATATACTGGATCCAGTTTCTACGAAGGAGGACATCAGATGGCCCAGGCAGTATCTCTAAAAGAACGTATACATACTATCGACATGCTAAGAGGCTTTGCCCTGCTCGGCATTATACTGGCAAACATGGCTGCCTTTAAAGCTTTAGGCTTCAGCCAGTACGCAGACATGGTAAATACCAGCCTGACGGAGACCAAAGCGGCCGGTCAAACGATTAATACGCTGTTGGACTTTTTTGTAATTGGAAAATTTTATCCCCTGTTTTCTTTTTTATTCGGGCTTGGATTTTATATGTTCTACAAACGGCTTGTGGAAAAAAACCTTCCCGCTGACCGGATTTTTCAGCGCCGGCTTCTTTTTTTACTGTTTATCGGCTTGATTCATCTCGTTTTTTTATGGTCAGGCGATATTCTTCATTTATATGCAGTGACCGGCTTCTTTCTGCTTATGTTCACCCATAGAAGCAGTAAAGCAGTTTTAGCGTGGGCTCTTGGGCTGATCCTTGCCTCGTGCTTCTTTATGTCGCTTCTCTTAACTGCAGCCTCCGCGGGCACTGCCTCAATGAATCCCGGGTCTTCTGCCCGGCAGTCCGTTGCCTCCGGCATTTCTGTCATGGCAAACGGCTCCTACGGCGATATTTTATCCTACCGGCTGAGTAATGAAGTCATATTCGTCCTGCTCCAGCTTCCGTTTTCTCTCCCCTTCATTCTTGGGTTATTTCTTCTTGGCTTCTATTTTGGACGCCGGAGCATGTTTACAGAAGCTGAAGCTCGTTTGAAGTCATGGAAGCGTCTCTGGCTGCACAGCCTGTGGCTTGGCATTATCCTGAATGCCCTGGTCACAGCATTTAAGCAGGAATGGATAACCCTGCCCTGCGGCCTCAGCACCGGACTCGGAGAGGGCCTGAATTATTTGGCCGGACCGGTGATGATGCTGTTTTACGTGTCGTCCTTTGTGCTGGCTGCAAAAAAACCAGGCCTGCGCCGCTTTCTGCTTCCTTTCGCCTCCATGGGGAGACTTGCTTTAACGAACTACCTGCTGCAGACGGTTATTGCTGTTCTCCTGTTCCATGGCTACGGTCTGGGGCTGTTCGGAGAGGCTTCTGTTACAGGCGGTTTTACTGCAGCGTTACTCATTTACTTTATTCAGCTCGCCGGCAGCCACTGGTATCTGAAAAAATTTTCCCAGGGGCCCATGGAATATCTGTGGCGCAAATGGACCTACGCCCGTACAGCGTGAACCTAAAAGGCAGCCGCTCAAGCGCAGCTGCCTTCATTGCTCCGGTTCTTTAGCAATGTTTTTATTCCACCAGTCTGCCGCCTGCTTGCGAAACACGAGCAGCGTGCACCCAAACAAACATAAAATCGCGGGAATCCAGTTCGGCACACTGGCTAAAATAAATAATAATACGCCAATGCCGTTAATAAGCGTGGCCAGATTCATCACTGTTTTTGGTTTCAATGCGTCTCCCCCGTTTGGCTATGTTAATTTTTCCGTTGGATAAAACTCAATTTCCCGGCTTTCCCCGGTTTCCAGGTTTTCTTCACAAAAATGCTCCACAATGTCCTTTAAGGAATCGGAATCAGATGCAGCATAGCGTTCCTTTAAATAGCTGTTCACTTTTTTCTGTTGCTTCCGGTGTGCCTTTGGCACCATCAAAAAACCAATCATTTCACCGTCAGGCGTACGATCCAGTCTATCCGCCAGTTCTTCATAGGTCATTTCAGCCCTCTGCCTCCTTACATGGTGCGCGCTTTTATTATTTCCATTATTTTCTATATCATTTATGATGAATGTGTCTGTTCATCTGCCCACAGCATATCATACAAAGGAGGGCCCGACATGCATGATTCTCCCGCAGTAGAAGTCAACCAGCTGACAAAACACTTTAAGAACTCCATTGCGGTCCACCCACTGAATTTCGAGGTCCATGCTCACGAAATATTCGGCTTTCTCGGACCAAACGGGGCCGGGAAGACAACGACGATGCGAATGCTCGCCGGTCTGCTTGAACCGAGCAGCGGGGATGGCTATATTCACGGCAAATCGATTAAAAACCAGTCACTTGAAGCAAAGCAGCAGATTGCCTATCTGCCCGATAAACCAGATATTTATCCAAAGCTCACAGGGTGGGAATTTCTTCAGTTTATTGCTTCTGTGTTTAAACTCGATAAAAACATATGGATAGAGCATGCAAACATGCTGCTGCACCGATTTGATTTAACAGAAAGCGCCGGCAGGTTAATGGAGACATATTCACATGGCATGAAGCAGAAAATAGCTTTAACCGGAGTCCTGATCCACCAGCCGGCTGTTATTTTTCTCGACGAGCCTACGGTCGGGCTCGATCCGAAGAGCTCACGCGACCTTCGGGCCATTCTGCGCGAAACAGCGGCAGACGGAACTGCCGTCTTTTTTTCCACTCATATGCTCGACGTTGCTGATCAGCTCTGTGACCGGGTTGGAATCATTCACCAGGGAAGGCTTCTGCAGACGGGCACCCCCGGGGAGCTTAAACAGGAGCACGCCAGTCACGCAGGAGGCTCTCTGGAGGATGTCTTTCTCCGCATGACAGAGCAGCACGAAGCCGAAGATCCTGAAGGAGAGGTTCCGTGATAAAAACGCTCTGGTATTATCAGAAAAAAACCATGCGCCATCAGTACGAGGCTCTCCCTTCCGGGCGCAAAATATTATACATCACTCTTACAGCACTGGCCCTATTTATGATAATTCCCTTTGGCCTCGGCGCAGCTTCCGCTGGGGATGTTTTCTCTGCGGAAAGCTTACGTACAGCCGTCGTTTACCTGCTGCTGAGCACCCTTGCTGTTATCACTTTTGTGACCATGCCGCGCACCTTTCAATTACTGTTTGGTTCAAAGGATATTGAGTTTTTATTCACACTTCCCATCCGTTCGAGGCACCTGTTTGCCATGCAGTTTTTCACCGGATGGGCCGGATTTCCCCTGCTTTCCTTTTTATTATTAACCGGTCTGAGTATTATTATCGGCGCCGTTTCCGGAGCTCACCTTCTGTTTTTTCCCGCCGCTGCTCTTCTTTTTTTGGGACTGTCTGTTTTTGGAGCGGGCCTCGCATTTCTATTGAATCTGTTTCTTGTTTATATTCTGCCGGCCCAGCGTGCCCAGCAGCTGACTACGATAATCAGTTTCATATCTGCAGCCCTGTTTATTCTGGCTGCGCAGATGCCAAATATCATTATGCAAAACGACAGCACCTCCCTTACTATTGAAGAAGCTCCAGGCTGGCTCCCCACGCAGCCCGTGGCAGCCGCTCTTTTCGCTTCCTTCCAGGGGGAAGGCGCCGGTATCATTTATACAGCTGCCTGCCTTGGGGCTTTGGCGATTATAAGCCTCGCTTCTCTCTGGTTCGTGGAGAAACACTATTTCTCCTCCTGGCAGCGGGCCACCGAACCCGTGGGAAACAAAATCAAATCGACCCGGCCCGGGGCAGCCCGTCCTGTTCCCTATGCCATTGCCCTTAAAGAATGGCGGGCCGTGCAGAGAAACCCTAAGGAATGGACCACCTGCTTCACGTTCGCCCTTATTCTTATTTTAATGTTCATTAATTTTTTTGGAAGCGGCTCAGCTCTTGCTTCCCCATGGGCAAATCCCTCCTCTGCCTGGAGCAGTGTACACGTGATGCTCGGCCCGGCCATCCTGCTCGGCCTGCAGCAGTTTGCCGCAGCTGCGTTTGGACGGGAGGGGGACTCCCGCTGGATGCTGCGGGCGCTTCCTATAGAGCCCCGGCAGATTGTCCTGGGGAAGTTTCTGGCTCACTGGATTATGACAGGAGCGGCCATTGCAGCACTTGAGCTGATCGCCTTTCTGCTCTTTGGGTGGAACATTGTACTATTTTTCGCCGGACTTGTGCTGACGCTCTCCCTCACGGCTGTTGCCGCGGCTTCAGGCATCTGGGCCGGGGCAGCCGGCGGAACATACGACGAAAAAAATCCGCAAAAACGGGTGCGGTTCGACACAGGCGTGGTATCCTTCTTTCTCAACGTTCTGTACCTTCTGCTTTTTTTCGTTCCCACCTGGATGCTTCTAAGTGCCGGCCTCTCCCTTCAGTCAAAATGGGCCAGCCCCGAGCCGGCTTTTCTCCCCTTATGGGACACAGCCCCCTGGCAATGGATCGGCCTGCTGGGGGCCGGAGGGATTCTGACTGCTGCGGGGCTTGCGCTGCTGATCGTATATCTTCATCTGCGCCGTGGTACAAAAGAGCTTACAGAACGTGGCGTCGATTATTTAGACACATAAACCTGCCGGACTGCCGGCAGGTTTTTTTATCAAAACCTCTAAGCTCATTACTTGATTCTCTACATGGCAAATGCTACGATACTCCTTGTGACTAAACGTTCACCAAAAGTAACCACATAGTCAAAAGGAGGCCAAAAACTGCATGACAGAGCGTAAGGATGAGCTTTTGGAAGCAGCTCTGCAGCTGTTTGTGAAGCAGGGGTTTCACTCCACTTCCATCCAGCACATCACAGCGGCCTGCGGTATCTCCAAAGGCGGCTTCTATAAGCATTTTGATTCCAAGGAAACGATGCTTTTAGAGCTGCTCCGCAAAGTGCATGAAAACATGCTTCACGAGGCCGAAAACTATCAGGGAACGCAGCATGAGCCGGAGCTCAAGCGGCTTGAGGGGAAAATACGCATCGAGCTGGAGAAATTCACGGAGTACCGCCCGCTGTTTCAGATGCTTTTCACAGAATTTCCTCCTCATACGGAAAACAAAATTTCCAACTACTTAAACCGTATGCGCCGCTTTTTTCAGGAATGGCATGAACAATCGCTACTGGAAGCCTTCGGCCCCCGTGTGCGCCCTTACGTCAGTGACCTGGCTGTTATTCTCGAAGGAATCATGCATTCCTATTTAACCCTTATGACCTGGCATATTTCCGCCCTGCCGTTGAACCAGTTATCTGCATTCATTGTCGAGAGGCTTCATTCCATTGTTAAGGATGACAGCGATCTACATCCCCAGCTTCCGAGAGGATGGGCTGGAGGAGACGAGCCCATACAGGGTATGGAAAGCATCCGCTGCGAAGCCGAAGCACTGCTTTTGTTTGTAAAAGCCCGGCACACGCAGGGCGACCTGCCTGAAAAAACGCTCCAGACCACGGAAATGATTTACGAAGAGTTCAAGGCAGAAATACCAAGGGAATTTTTGATCGATGCTTTACTGCATCAGCTGCAGCACCACGCGGATCTCCATACGCACACGCAGAAGCTGAGTGCAAAATGGAGCGCATGGAAAGGAGAGAAACACGTACTATGAGTTCTTCATCTTGGGACATTCCCACCGGGCAGAAGGCAGCTATGATTACTGCCCTGCTGCTTGGTGCCTTTATGGGAATTATTAATGAAACATTGCTTGCCACCGCCCTGCCTTCCATTCAGGATGCCCTCGGGGTTACCCAGGGAACCGTTCAGTGGCTGACAACAGCCTTCTTAATGACAAACGGTATTATGATTCCAATCTCTGCATTTTTAATTGAACGCTTTACAACCAGAGGGCTGTTTTTGACCGCTATAGGCTTATTCGGTATTGGTACCGCTATCGCTGCCATTGCTCCCTCATTTCCCGTGCTTCTTTTTGCACGCGTCATCCAGGCCTCCGGCTCCGGCATTATGCTGCCGCTGTTAATGACCGTACTTCTGGCCATTATTCCGGTGGAACGCCGCGGCACAGCGATGGGCATGATCGGGATCGTTATTTCGTTTGGTCCCGCTATCGGCCCGACGCTATCGGGTTTTCTACTCGAGCATTTTCCATGGAGAGCCCTGTTTATTACGGTGCTTCCAATCGTCGCACTGACGATCATTACCGGCGCTATCTTTTTGAAGAACGTAACCGAACTGGGCAGCCCGAAGATTGATGTATTGTCCATCATTCTTTCTTCCTTTGGCTTTGGCTCCTTTTTGTACGGCTTCGGAACAGCTTCGGAAAGCGGCTGGGGCAGCCCGGTCGTTCTTACTGCCGTGATTGCCGGCGCCCTCATTATCGGATTGTTCATCTGGCGTCAGTTCACGTTAAAGTCGCCAATGCTCGAATTCCGGGTGTTTAAGTTTAAGATATTCAGCCTCGCTATCGGTATCACTATGGCTGTATTGGTTTCATTAATAGGAGCAGAAACGCTCCTGCCGCTGTTCATGCAGAACGTGTTAGGCTTTACACCGCTGGAATCCGGCTTAATGCTTTTGCCGGGAGCCATTGTGATCGGGATTATGTCGCCGATTACAGGCCGTCTGTTTGATGCCTTTGGCGCAAAATGGCTCGCAATTACCGGCCTTTCCATTGTCACCATCACTACCTTTATGTTTACGAACCTTTCGCTTGAAACGTCGTTTACGTATTTAACCATTATATATGCAATCCGTATGTTCGGGCTCGCCTGCGCGCTGATGCCGGTCATGACATCAGCATTAAACCAGCTGCCGATGAAATGGTACGCCCACGGCTCAGCTATGGCAAATACGCTGCAGCAGATTTCCGCTTCTATCGGTACGGCCCTTTTGGTGACATTTGTCGCCTTAGGTGCCCAGCAGTATCAGCCTGATGCATCGACCTCCGCAGAAGCCGTGCCACAGCTGGCGCAGGTAGTCGGATTTGAGTGGGCCTTTATGGGAAGCACTGCTCTTGCCTTTGTAGCCTTGATTCTTTCCCTTTTCCTGAGCTCTCCGAAAAGAGAGAAGGAAATGACCCGCCAGGCAAACGAAGAACAAAAGAACAACGCCCCCGCTAAATAGTAAAATACCCCGAGAGGCCTGAAAAAACGGCCTCTCGGGGTATTTTTCATTCGCTTCCTTTGGACAGCAGCTTATACACTGCCGCAAAGTCTTCATCACCCATCCCGTACTGCTTCGCGAGCGCATAGGCTTCCCGGACCGAGCCGGTGACCGGCAGGGAAATTCCCGCCTGGTAGGCTGATTCCTCGAGCAGGTGTAAATCCTTGTAGGCATGCTTCAGCGGAAACTGGGTTTCATAGCTGCCGCTCAGAAGCATGTCCCGCTTTCCTGCCACCGCAGGAGCCGTCGTCGGCACCTGAAGCAGTACATCAAGCGCCTGCTCCTTATCAAGTCCCAGTCCTTCCGCTGCGTGCAGCCCTTCCGACAGACTGGTCATGGCATGCATCAGCGTTAGGTTGACGGACATTTTCATCGCAGAGCCGCTTCCGCTGCTTCCCATATAGTGCACATTTTTGCCCATAATTTCGAGAAGCGGCTGTACTGTTTTTACATCCTCCTCACGGCCGCCGGCAAGAAATACCAGCTCGCCCTTTTCAGCAGGTCCTTTAGACCCGGACACTGGTGCGTCCACCAGGCGCATTTCCTTCATTTTTGCAGTTTTGGCCATTTGCCGGGTAAAGCCGGGATTGACTGTGCTCATATCCACCCAGATTTTCCGGCTCGTTTCGCCGGCAAACAGGCCGTCCACGCTGTTTGCGATCTCCTCTACTGCTTCAGGGTTCGACAGCATGGTGAATACGACATCCACCTTGGACACCAGCTCTCTCGGGGTTTCCCTCCATCCAGCTCCTGCATCGAGCAGGTGCTGCGCCTTCTGCTTGGTCCGGTTATAAATCGTAACCTTTTCTCCGGCATCCATTAAATTTTTTACCATGTTTGAACCCATAATTCCCGTTCCAATAAACCCAACTCTCACACTCATTCATCCTTTCTACGCACGCTTCTATTTGGGTGTTCCCTATCCGCAATCTGGCAAACGTCCGCCAGAGCGTATTGTTTTCGCTTCTCCGCTTATGTTTAAATAAGTATAATTATTAATTTTGCTGCAGCAGGAGATGATTCTATGTTAACACTTCAGGATGCCTGGGAAGCAAGACAGCGTTTACGTCCGGTACTTCCGGAAACGCCGCTCCTTTTTTCCCAGCCACTGACAAATATTGCCGGCCATCCCGTGTACTTAAAGCTCGAGCAAATGCACGTCACCGGCTCCTTCAAGCTCCGGGGAGCAACTAACATGATTCGTTCCCTGACTCCGGAGCAGCGGGCCCAGGGCGTCGTCACATTTTCCACCGGTAATCACGGTTTTGCCGTAGCGACAGCAGCAGCCCTGCTCGGCATCCGCTCTGTCGTGTGTGTTTCAGAAAACGTACCGGCAAATAAAGTCGAGGCGCTCAAAGCAAGCGGTGCTGAACTGCATGTAGAAGGAAGCGGCCAGGACGAAGCCGGAGAAGCCAGCGCCCGCCTTGTCGAAGAGGAGGGACTGACTCTTATCCCTCCCTTTGACCATCCTTCGGTCATCGCCGGACAGGCAACCATGGGACTCGAGATCCTCGAGCATCTGCCCTCCGTGAAGCACGTGCTCACCGGCCTTTCCGGCGGCGGCCTGCTGTCTGGCCTCGGTCTTGCCCTGAAGGAACAAATTCCTGATCTTGAGCTTATCGGTCTGTCCCTCCGGGAAGGAGCTGCTATGGATGAGAGCCTGAATATCGGCAAGCCAACGATCGTTCCGGAGGCACCAACACTTGCCGACAGCCTGCTCGGAGGTATCGGTCTCGAAAACCAGTATACGTTTTCCATGGTCCAGCGCTACGCTGATCAGCGCCTCCGGCTGCATGAGGACACAATCGCCCGGGGCATGGCCTTTTTATACGATAAGCACAAAATGGTCGTTGAAGGAGCAGCCGCTGTCGGCACCGGTGCCCTTTTGGATGGACTCGTGACCGTTAACGGTCCTGCTGTTCTCATCGTTTCCGGCAGCAGCGTGGACGTGCACACACACCGCGAAGCAGTCGTGCCGTATATTTAAAGACGCTGCCTGCTGCTATATTTTCTTTTCTTCCCGCTGGCGCGACCGGTATGGAGAGAGGGAGAGCAGATCCATGGCGTCCTGCTTCTTTGTTTTTTCCCATTCCTTTCGGCGCTGTGCGAACCATTTATGGTAGTTTTTGTCCCCCATCTGCTTTTTTAAAAAAGAAAGGCTCTGAAGCGGCCCCTCTTCGGTACTAAGCGTTGTCAGCTGCAGCTGATATGCTTCTTCCTTCTGCAGCCATGCATCCATCTGCCGCGTGGACATTAATACGTACGGCACCCTGCCTTCATACAGGCGACGGTAAAGCAGCAGCCGGTAATCTGACCGGATGAGACGGTCGGCTGCCTCCTTCTGCTCCCGGAATTTTTCCGGAAAACGACGCGTGAGTGCTTTTGCTTTTTGTTCTTCCGCGGCAGCCCGCTGTTCAATATAGCGGGGCGTATCAACAACATAAAACGCTCGGCTGCGGTAGCTTTTAAAAAACGGCAGCTCCCGCTCCCAGGCAATATATCCGTATTTATCCTTTTCTAAATCATCGTTGCGGTATAGACGGTGGCATTCGAGTTCGTTCCATTTACGATTCCATTCATGATAGATCATATTTCGCTATACCTCCGCAAGGGATGGATTTTCCTACATTCTAATTGTTTCTTCTTCAAACAACAATGATGACGCTTTCGGAAAAACGGGAATATCATTAACCTGTCCCCGTTTCTTAAAATGTACGGGTACTTCCTTGTCAAGCCTACTATAAAGGAGCCGATTACCATGAATAATGAGTTCAGCAGCAACGATGCCGGCTTATTCACCCACGCCTTTAACCAGAACCCGTACCCCGCCTTTCACTCTCTACAGCAGCACGATCCGGTGCATCAGGCCTTAATGCCCGATGGCCATTACGCCTGGATCGTCACCCGCTACGAGGATGCTGTTGCGGTACTGAAGGACACTCGCTTCATTAAGGATTTCACTGTATTTTTAAATGAAGAAGAGCGTGCCGAAGCACAGAAAAATATTTTTTCCCAAAATATGCTTTTTGCGGATCCCCCGGATCATAAACGGCTGCGCGGACTCGTTCAGCAGGCGTTTACACCGAAAATGATCGAAGAGCTCCGGGGCAGGATTACAGAGATTGCAAATGAGCTGATCGATGATATGCAGGACCGCTCCCGAATTGATATTATCGATGATTTCGCCTTTCCGCTTCCCATCATTGTTATCTGCGAAATGCTCGGCGTGCCAAGCGAGGACAGAGATAAATTCCGTACCTGGTCCAATACGCTCGTCGAAGCCTCCAATGACCCCGGAAAAGCCGAAAAAATTCAGCAGCACACGGAGGAATTCACCGCCTATCTCCGGGATTGGATAGCCACCAGGCGGGAGCAGCCGGAGGATGATATGGTGAGTAAGCTCATCCAGGCAGAAGAGGAAGGTGACCGTCTATCCGAGCAGGAGCTTTACGGCGTCGTTTCGCTGCTCATTATCGCCGGTCATGAAACGACGGTAAACCTCATTGCAAACGGCCTGTTTGCTTTGATGACTCACCCGGAGCAGATGCGCACGTTACAGCAACAGCCCGAGCGCATCCGCCCGGCCATTGAAGAAATGCTCCGCTTCGAGGGACCGGTGGAATTCAGCACCGACCGCTGGGCCGCTGAAACACTCGAGTTCCAGGGAAAAACGATAAACTTGGGAGACCATGTACTCGTCGCGCTCGATGCGGCTAACCGCGATCCGGAAGCATTTGAAGATCCCGACGTTTTCGACATCACCCGCGGACAGAGCAAGCATCTTGCTTTTGGCAAAGGCATGCACTTCTGTCTCGGAGCACCGCTTGCCAGAGTTGAAACTGAAGTCGCTGTGAATACGCTGCTCGAACGCTTCCCCGATCTCCAGCTGGATGCCTCTCCTGCTGAATTGGAATGGCGGCCCGGCATGCTCATGCGCGGCCTCACGGAGCTTCCCGTTCGTCTGACGTAAATAAAAGGCCGGAAAACCTTTTGAGGCTTTCCGGTCTTTTTGATGGCTTCAGCTTCTATTTCGTCCAGCCAAGAAGCATCTCCCGAATACATTTTCCGGCCGCAATCGCCGTCTGATCGCCGCTGTCATACGGCGGTGAAATTTCTACAATATCGGCCCCGATCACGTTAACCTCCGAGGCGGCAATCGCGTGAATGGCTTCCAGCAGCTCCTTTGACGTTATGCCGCCAGCTTCCGCCGTGCCTGTGCCCGGAGCGTACGCCGGATCTAAAACGTCGATATCAATCGATACGTATACCGAGCGTCCATGAAGCTCTTTTAAATCCCTCCGCAGCGGCTCCGCCACTTCAAACGGGGAGAAGTGCATGCCGGACGTGCGGGCGTAGTCGAACTCTTCCTTTTCCCCGGAGCGCACTCCGTAGGAATACACGTTTTCCGGTCCTATTCTTTCACAGATCTTCCGTACCGGAGTTGCATGGGAGAGAGGCTCTCCTTCATAGTCTTCGCGCAGGTCCGTGTGCGCGTCAATATGGATGAAGGCAACGGACGGATCATGCTCATAGGCCGCCTGCATAATCGGCCAGGTCACAAGATGTTCTCCGCCTATCCCCAGAGGAAATTTGCCATCCGCAAACAAACGCGATGCCGTCTCCTGAATAATCTCTATGCTTTTGGCCGGATTCCCGAACGGAAGCATCATATCCCCTGCATCATGATACGAATAATCCTCTAAATGCCTGTCCAGATAGGGACTGTATTCCTCGAGACCGATAGAGGTCTCCCGGATCCGGTTGGGGCCAAAGCGGGAGCCCGGACGGAAGCTGACCGTCCAGTCCATCGGCATGCCGTACAATACCACGCTGCTGTCCTCATAGGAAGCAGAGCTCCCGATAAATACCTTTCCTGTATAAGCCGGATCAAAGGCGTCCATTGTCACTTCTCCTCCTGTTCAAGGCCCCGCTGCACAAAAGCCGGAAGCACGAACGCAGCCTCATGGATATCTGCCGTATAGTAATGAGTATCCAGTGCTTCTGCCCTGTGGCGGTGAACCTCCTTGGGCCTGTACTGCTTCGAACCGATGGTAAACGTCCACAGACCGCTCGGATACGTAGGGATATTTGCAGTATATACATCGGTATGGGTAAATATTTCCTTTACGTCATTGTATACGGTCCGAAGCAGGTCCGCGTGAAACCACGGATTGTCCGTCTGGGCGACAAAGATGCCGTCCTCCTTTAATGCCCGGTGGATGCCTTCGTAAAAGCCTTTTTCAAACAGCTTCACCGCCGGACCGACCGGCTCCGTGGAGTCCACCATAATTACGTCATACGCGGCTTCACTTTCCGCGATATGCATAAACCCATCGGCCACCTGCACGTCCACCCGCGGATCATCAAGCGCCCCGGCGATGGAAGGCAGGTATTTTTTTGAATACTTCACCACCCGGCCGTCGATTTCCACAAGCGTGGCCGCCTCTACCGAAGGGTGCTTCAGTACTTCCCGGATAACGCCGCCGTCGCCGCCGCCGACAACCAGCACATGCTTTGGTTCGGGATGCGCTGCAAGCGGCACGTGGGCCATCATTTCATGATAGACGAACTCATCCTTTTCTGTTGTCATAACCATGCCATCCAGCAGCAGCATGTTCCCGAACTCTGCCGTTTCCACTACGTCGAGCTGCTGGAAATCGGTCTGCTCGGAATGCAGCGTTTTCGTAACGCGTGCAGTAATGCCGAAATGCTCCGTTTGTTTTTCTGTAAACCACGTTTCCATAGCCGTTCCTCCTCTTTTCACAGACGAAACGTGCGGGAAAATTTCCCGCACGCCCCTGTTTTTTATTGCTCCGCTGCTCCGCGGAAGGCCTCATACAGCTCTTCTGTCGAATTGTTCCACATGTCCTGGTTAAATGCTTTTAAATATTCCTGCAGAATGTAGCGGGAATGCTCATCCATGTGCGCAATGGCTATGCGGCCTTTAATTGCTTTATCCAGATTGTTCACATGCTCCGGCATACTTTTGTACGCACGGCGGGCTTTTTTGTCCACGAGCATTTCGCAGGCACCAAGACCGGCGTAGAACGCACCGTTTTCTCCCTGCTCCGTCGATACCCATACGAGCCAGTACAGCTTGCCGTCCGGAACGCTGCTTTTATCCGGGCCGAACTTCACCCGTTTTTCCGGTTCGGATCTGGCGTGCAGTGCTCCCATGTCAATAAATGCCGCGTCTTCGGCCGGATCGATGAAAACGGGGGTTACATTGTCCAGACTGAGGGCGCCGGCGTTAAAGCCACCGTCCCCTTTCGTAGCGTCCCCGCTTAAAATATTGAACTGGCTGCCGCGTTTCTTTTCAGCGCCTTTATTATTATCTTTACTGAATTCACTCATTCGTAAAAAGCTCCTCCTTTAATCGTTCCTTATTCTTATCGTACCTGTTTTCTTACTGATTCTGCAACGATTCGATATATTCCCAGCCTTCTTCGAATTCTTCCGGGCGGTAATTCTGGCTTTTTTTCAGCTCGGCCACCCGGGATTCCACCGCTTCTTTGGACAGATGATCAAAATAAAGCATGGTGGAAACAAGCTCTAAAAACCGGGCGCTCTGGCTGTTTAGACTTTGAAGAACAGGCTTTGCCCGCTCCGTTGGCCAGTCGAGCGGAAATTTCTCCAGAAACGAAGTTCCGTCTTCGGAAAGCTCATACCGGTACTGATAGTAGCCGGATTTTGTTTCTTTGCACTCGGTAATAAGGCCGAGGCCGCACAGTTCTTCGAGCCGGAGCGTCAACTCCTCTGAATAGGGACCGTACATACGGAACGTATATTTTTCCTGAAATGGAAGGTTCAGCTTTTTTCCAATGTATACGATTTTCTGCAGTTTTTTTCGTCCAACAACTTCTCTGGTATCCTCAAGCAGAGCCATAATCTTAGCGTGATCCGGTAGCATAATGCCGCTCCCCCTCCCTTTCTGCTGCTTTCTTTATGTATCTTCCGGCTTCACCCGGAAGGACGGCGGAATCACCGTTCTACTTTGCCCAATTTTAAATGAAGGATGTCCTTAATCTGCTGCTTTGTATCTTCCTGCCCGGGCTCCTCGAGAATTTCTGACGGATAGTATAATTTATGGTCGGTCCGCTTTTTACCCGAAATCGCCTCTACCACATCCGACTCTCTCGACAATTCGCGGAGACGGCGGTCCGGCATCAAAAGATGAATAGGCACCCGGTCCTCTTCCTCGCCGGGCCGGTAGAAATCATACGGCAGATCCGACGAAGAATCGACGACCAAATAATATGCAGGATCCACCCCAAGATCTGCAAACAGCTGCTGCAGGCGCAGCCATTCATTCATCATAAAGTGCTGGTCGAATTCCACATATTTAAACAGACGCCTGTTCATGAAGCGGCGGCACAGATCCTGCAGAATTGTATCTTCTTCCTTCTGCCACATCAAAAAATAATACATAACGACCGATTCGTCGAGGTCCAGATAATCCTCAAGCGTAATGGCCCCACGGAAAAAGCTTTCAAAATGGTGCGGAGGGTATTTAAACGGATAATCCTCGTTTTTAAGATCTTTGACGCGCTGCAGGATTTTTGTCAGTATCACTTCCGCACTTCTTGTTACCGGATGGAAATACACCTGCCAGTACATCTGGTACCGGCTCATAATATAATCCTCGACCGCATGCATGCCCGTTGCCTTAATAACCACCTGATCTTCGGTCGGCCTCATGACCCGGAGTATACGCTCCATATCAAAATGACCGTAGCTGACCCCGGTATAAAAGGCATCCCGCTGCAGATAATCCATCCGGTCCGCATCAATCTGGCTGCTGATCATACTGACAATCAGCTTATTCGGATGGGTTTTTTCAATTACATCTGCGACCTGCTGAGGAAAATCCCCGCCCATCCGGCGGAGCACGGTGTTTACTTCAGTATCTCCCAGAATAATATGGCGCGTCCATTCTTCGTGGTCCGTGTTAAACACTTTTTCAAACGAATGGGAAAACGGCCCGTGGCCGATATCATGAAGAAGCGCCGCACTCAGGCAAAGCAGTCCTTCGTCCCCATTCCAGTGCGGACGGCCTTCAAACACCTCGATAATCCTGCGCATGATTTCATACACGCCCAGGGAATGGTTAAAGCGGGTATGCTCCGCTCCGTGAAACGTCAGAAACGTCGTTCCAAGCTGGCGGACGCGGCGCAGCCGTTGAAATTCTTTTGTTCCCACCAGATCCCATATGAGTTCATCGCTGATATGAATGTAGCGGTGGACCGGGTCCTTAAATACTTTTTCTTCTGGAAGCTTCTTATTTCCAACCGGCATGGTCATTGCGTTCCTTTCCGTCTCTGTTTCAGCGGGCCCGCTGATCGTATATTTCAATACTATTATTATAGCAAGTTCTTTCCTGGCTTAGCAAAAAAAGCAGCCATAAAAAATACCGGCAGCATATGCCGCCGGTACTTTTAAAATCATTCTTTTCCCATATGCTCTACTTCTTCTCCACGTTTTCGTTTCTCTGAACGGTCAATTACAAACGCACACACGGCGTCGCCTGTCACGTTGAGGGAAGTCCGGAGCATATCAAGCAGACGGTCGATACCGATAATCAGAGCAATACCTTCTACTGGCAGCCCGACCTGGGTAAGTACGAGCGAAAGCATAATCAGTCCCACGCCTGGAACACCGGCAGTACCGATGCTTGCCAGAGTTGCCGTCAGGATAATGACGATCACCTGGGTAAAGGAAAGATCGATGCTGTACGCCTGCGCAATAAACACCGCCGCCACGGACTGCATAATGCCGGTACCGTCCATGTTGATCGTCGAACCAAGCGGCTGAACAAAGCTTGATACCGGTTTGCTTACCTTCAGCCGTTCCTGGGCCATCCTCATCGAAATCGGCAGCGTCCCACTCGAGCTCGATAAACTAAAGGCAACAGCCATCGCTGGAAAGAATTCTTTAAAGAAGGTGAGCGGGTTCCCCTTGCCGATTAAAGAGATCGCAAGGGTGTACACAATAGCTGCCTGCAAAATAAGAGCGATAATAACTGCTAACGCGTACATTAGAATGGATTGAAGGCCGTCCAGTCCCGCTTCTCCAATAGCTGAAGCAATCAGCGCAAATGCACCGAAAGGAGCTGTGTACATTACAATCGTAACCAAAAACATAAGGATGTCATTTAATTGTTCAAAAAACTTTTTCACCATCGATACTTTCTCTCCGAGCATCGCCAGAGAAATCCCGATGAAAATACCAAAAGCAATAATTTGGAGCATGTTTGCTTCCGCCATTGCCTGTACCGGATTGTCCGGAATAATTCCGAGCAGGGTCTCTGTAATGGAAGGCGCTTCTTCTGCGTTATAGCTGGCGTTTTGAATGTCAAAGTCCCCGCCGGCTCCCGGCTGAAGTACATAAGCAACAATCACGCCGATGGTGAGGGCAATCGCCGTAGTTGCAAGGTAAAACACAATCGTCTTACCGCCGATCCGTCCGAGATCTCTCGGGTTCAAAGCCGCTGCCCCTAGCGTAATCGAAACGAACACAATCGGTACTACGAGCATCGTAATTAAATTAAGGAAAATTTCGCCAACAGGATATAGCACGTATGTATCCAGCGGGTTATAGACGCTGTCCGGCCCAAAGCTCAAAATAATACCGGCGATTACACCTGCAACAAGCGCAATTAAAATCCAAATCGTCAATTTCTTGTTCATGTTAAGGTCCCCCTTTTCAAATATAAATATTATGAATATTCTCTCTATGTTGTTTTTCGGGCCCCTCCACTTAAAAACTCTCTCAGGCAGATACCGTAATTATACTGTTCATTATTCTGTTTGGAAAGGAAAAATCCTGGTTTCTTCTATTATTTAGTAGCGTGTAATATCTTACACGGAAATAGCAGTGTTATAATAAGACCGGTCAAAATGAAAATGAATAGAATCGGGGTACATAAAATGGAAATGAAAGATATTTTTGCCAATAAGGAATGGCGGTGGATCGATCATTCAGTCACAGGAATTAATATGGATCCATTGCAATCCTTTGCCTTTGATGATAATTTCTGTGTGAGTCTGGGAGAGGGTTCTTCCCCTTCTGTGATGCGTGCCTGGGTTCATGCTCCCACCGTGGTCCTCGGTATTCAGGATACCCGGCTGCCCGCTGCGGCCGACGGGCTTGAATACCTCCGGGAGCAGGGATACGAAGTTATTGTACGCAATTCCGGCGGCCTTGCTGTCGTGCTTGATGAAGGAATTTATAATCTCTCCCTCATTTTTAAAGAAGAACGACGGACTTCTATTCATGCCGGCTATGAATGGATGTGGTCATTTATTCAGGAGGTATTTGACGACAGTCCAGGGTACATTGATGCCTATGAAATCGTTGGCTCCTACTGTCCGGGGTCCTACGATTTAAGCATCGACGGGAAAAAATTTGCCGGAATTTCGCAGCGCCGTATCAGAGGCGGGGTAGCGGTGCAGATTTATCTGGCCGTTACCCGGAGCGGAGCTGCCCGTGCAGAGGTTTTACGGGAGTTCTACGAGCGTGCCGCCGCTGATCAGGCAGACAAAAGGGTCACCTGGCCGGCTGTTGTTCCTTCTGTGATGACTTCTCTCGAAGAGCTGTATGGCACCGCCTTTTCCATTCAGGATATCAACCGGCGGATCCAGCAGACGGCTGAGCGCCTGGGTGCTTCTGTATATGAGGATCAGCTTACAGAGGACGAACAGTCCCGTTTTGCCCATTTCTACGACAGGGTACTTGCAAGAAACAAAAAGGCGACCCGGCCACACTCATAGGAAAACCTTACACAGCCCAAAACAGGTATTGTTTGCGGCTGTTTTCTTATGATTTTATTGAATGGAAATGTTTGGGATGCTCTCAAACGTGGAAGAATTCTCTCAGGACAAAAAATAAAGGTGGGTATACTATGTCTAACGGCTTAAGCAAGAGCTGGATATACTTTTTTGGAGCCCTTGGCGGCTTATTGTACGGTTATGAAACCGGTGTTATATCCGGAGCTCTCATTTTCATTGATCAGGACATTCCTCTTTCAAGCTTACTGCAGGGTGTCGTCGTCAGCTCGCTGCTCGCAGGGGCTATTGTTGGTGCCGGACTTAGCGGCTATGTATCGGATAAATTTGGCCGAAGACGGGTCGTATTTGTAATCGCTCTCGTTTACTTAATTGGCTCTTTGACTCTTGCATTTTCTCCAAACGCAGGTGTACTTATTACCGGCCGTGTTATTCTCGGCCTTGCAGTCGGGGGGTCAACGGCGCTTGTGCCGGTGTACCTCTCGGAAATGGCTCCAACCAGTCAGCGCGGCGCTCTCTCGTCTTTAAACCAGCTGATGATCACTCTTGGTATTCTGCTTGCCTACATCGTCAACTATGCCTTCACTCCGATTGAAGGTTGGCGTTGGATGGTCGGGCTCGCATCCGTGCCGGCGATTCTGCTTATGATTGGTGTAATCTTTATGCCTGAAAGCCCGCGTTGGCTGATCAAACGGAACCGCGAACAGGAAGCCCGGAATATCATGGGCTTAACACGCGACCAGTCAGAAATCGAAGATGAAATGAAACAAATGAAGGAAATTGAAAATATTGAAGAAGGCACCGGCGATCTCCTAAAGGCAAAATGGCTGCGGCCAATGCTGATAGTCGGCTGTCTGCTCGCTGCCTTTCAGCAGCTGATTGGTATAAACTCCGTTATTTATTATGCACCGACTATTTTCACGGAAGCAGGACTCGGTAACGCCGCTTCAATTCTTGGTACAGTCGGTATCGGTACAGTAAACGTGTTAATGACTCTCGTAGCGATCGCAACGATCGACAAACTGGGACGGAAAAAGCTGCTTCTGATCGGAAACGTTGGTATGGTCAGCAGTCTCGCAGTGCTTTCCATAATTCTATTCAGCGTCGAACTCACTACCTTCGTTGCCTGGCTGATCGTGGTTTTCCTTGGCGTATTTATTATGTTCTTCTCCGCCACATGGGGGCCGGTCGTATGGGTTATGCTTCCAGAGCTCTTCCCAATGAAAGCCCGCGGTGCAGCTACCGGCATTACAACGCTCGTACTGTCTCTGGCTAACTTAATTGTTTCCTTAACGTTCCCGATTTTATTAGGAGCCATAGGCATCAATTGGGTTTTCGTTATCTTCGCTTTCATGGGCGTGCTTGCCTTCTTATTCGTACTGCGGTTTATTCCGGAAACCAAAGGACGCAGTCTCGAAGATATCGAAAAAGATCTTCGCGGAGGATTATCCTCCAAATCGTAAAAGCTTTTTAGACGGGCGCTCCTCGGAGTGTCCGTCTTTTTTCTGGTTTTAATTATCAAGGGCACGGAAATACGTGTCATACATGCTTATTTTTGAAGGAGGAAAATGATGAGCGAAGAAACGAACGAAGAGCTGTATAATCCAATGGCGGACAAGTACCTGCCGATGACCTCGGTAAAAAGCGGCAAAGAGCATACCGTAGCCCGGGGGGTTCATGCTTATACAAATAAAATCGTTAATATCTGTACCATCGAACAGCATGATAATAATAACAACTGGGTGCTGGTTGATACCGGCATGCCTAAATCCTCGGATAAGGTGATTCAGGCTGTCGAGGATTTATACGGCACAAACAATAAACCAAACGCCATCATACTCACGCACGGTCATTTTGATCATGTGGGTACAGTGGTCGAGCTCGTTAAAAAATGGAATGTTCCCGTTTACGCCCACCCGGAGGAAATGCCTTATCTGACCGGAAAGAAAGCATATCCAAAGGCGGACAGCTCTGTAGACCGCGGACTCGTCGCGAAGATGTCGCCACGGTTTCCAAACGAGCCGGTCAACCTGGGAGATTTCGTGCAGCCGCTTCCGTCCGACGGTTCTGTCCCCGAGCTCGGCGAATGGAAATGGCTGCACACTCCCGGACACACGCCCGGGCACATTTCCCTGTTCCGTGAACACGACCGGACGCTCATTGCCGGTGATGCTTTTGTTACTGTAAAACAGGAATCCCTTTCCCGTGTTACGACCCAAAAGCTTGAAATCCACGGCCCTCCGAAATATTTAACAATGGACTGGGTCGATGCTAAAAGCTCTGTTGAAAAATTAAACCAGCTCGAGCCAGCCGCTGCAATCACCGGCCATGGCATGCCGGTTCGCGGCAGCGCACTGCAGGATGGACTGCAAAAGCTTGCAGATAATTTTGACACCGCAGCTGTACCAGAAACACAGACGCACGACACACGGCAGTAGCACAAAAAAGACCTTTCGGATGAATTCTCCGAAAGGTCTTTTTCATTTATGATTCTTTATTCGCTACTGCTTCGCGTTCGGTGATAGCCTGCTTGGCCGTAATAAGGGAAAGCTTGTACACATCGTCTATGCTGCACCCTCTTGAGAGATCATTCACCGGCTTATTCAGGCCCTGAAGAATCGGTCCGATAGCATCGTAGCCGCCGAGGCGCTGGGCGATCTTATAGCCAAGGTTTCCGGACTCCAGACTTGGGAAGATAAATATATTCGCCTCGCCGCGAAGCGGTGAATCCGGGGCTTTCTTTTGTGCTACCGCCGGCACAAACGCAGCATCAAACTGGAACTCTCCGTCAATGACGAGATCCGGGCGGGTTTGTTGGGCGGTTCTTGTCGCTTCGGATACCTTCTGCGTTTCCATGGAAGCAGCCGAACCCTTTGTAGAGAAGCTGAGCATCGCTACTTTTGGATCGATATCGAATGATTTTGCCGTTTCCGCAGTGGAAATGGCAATTTCTGCTAATTCATCAGCACTTGGAGATATATTAATGGCACAATCCGCAAATACGAACTTCTGATCCTCTTTCACCATAATAAATACACCAGACGTTTTTTGGATACCGGGCTTTGTTTTAATAATTTGAAGCGCCGGCCGCACGGTGTCGCCGGTAGAGTGAGCTGCACCACTGACAAGCCCGTCTGCAAAATCCATATATACAAGCATTGTGCCGAAGTAATTGACATCCGTCAGCTTTTCTTTGGCCGTCCGCTCTGTCTCTTTCCCTTTTCGGCGGGAGACAAAAGCGGCTACAAGCTCATCCATTTTTTCATACGTTTTTGGGTTGAAGATAGTAACGTTCTCGAGGGGGACACCTAACCTCTGCGCCCTGGCTTCAATTTCCTGTTCGTCTCCGATAAGAATAGGGATAATCACATTTTCTTCCCCGAGACGTGAGGCTGCCTGGACGACACGGTCATCATCGCCTTCCGGCAGTACGATGGAAGGATGTTCTTTTTTCACCTGATCATAGATGGACGCGAAAAGATCGCTCAACAAAATTCCTCCTCAAAATATTGTAAACAAGTGTATATCGTGTTGGTTTCATTGTAGTAGTTTTTCCGCGAATAAGCGAAGCACCTGCAGAGGGCCTTCGTCTATTCATTGTGAAAATAGCCGCACTGTTTTCATACATTAGCATACTCCTTCTGTCAGGAAAAATAAACCGGGACGAATAAATTCAATGATTTGTAAATTTTCACACTTTTGCCCCCCTAATTCCTGACGAAGAAGGGATAAACGTTTTTCGACAACGACCATCCACGTTTCACAAATTGCTCAATCATATTCGTTTTGGACGCTTGTGTACTGTGGTATAGTGGGCAACGGAAGGTTTAGATGAAGGAGGTAATCATGATGAGCGAAGCTTCTAAAACACTGGACGGCTGGTATTGCCTGCATGACTTCCGCCACTTTAACTGGCATGCATGGAAGCAGGTGCCGAGCGAAGAGCGCGACCAGATGGTTAACGAATTCCATCGCATGATTGAAGAATTTCAGCAGGTGGAAGAGGCTGAACAGGGCAGCCATGCTTTATACACGATCGTCGGCCAAAAAGCCGATTTTGTTATCATGGTGCTCCGTGAAAGCATGAAAGAGATTCACGATATTGAACTTGCTTTCGATAAGTCCGGACTGGCGGCTTACACAACTCCTGCCTACTCCTACGTTTCCATCGTAGAGCTTGGAAACTATATGCCGCCGGAAGACGGAAGCGATCCTCTCGATAATCCATGGATCCGCGGCCGCATTTACCCTATCCTGCCAAAATGGGAGCATTTCTGCTTTTATCCAATGGATAAAAAGCGCGAAGGCGAAGACAACTGGTATTCGCTTCCGATTGATAAACGCCGCGAATTAATGAAAGCACATGGCATGACCGGCCGTCAGTACGCCGGAAAGGTAAAACAGATTATCACCGGGTCCACCGGCCTTGATGACTGGGAATGGGGAGTCACTTTATTTGCTCACGACGCCCTGCAGTTTAAAAAACTCGTATACGAAATGCGTTTTGACGAAGTCTCTGCCCGTTACGGCGATTTTGGAGCCTTTTATGTTGGAAACATTCTTGAGCCGGAAAAAATTCAGGCATACTTTTCTGTATAATAGAACAAACCGCCAAAGTGAGCATACACTTCGGCGGTTTTTTTAACTTTAAGCATGGAGCAGAAACCGTTTATTTCCCAGGAAATACTTCCACTCTCTGCGGAGCTTTAAAAATTTTTCAGGCTTTGCTTTGCGTTCTTTCTATTTTTCTCTCTACAATGTCTTCTACGGAATACGTACGACCATCCATATCTTTATAAATAAGGTTCTCCCGATTAAATTCCGTTGGCGAATGGAGACCGGCCGCCACTGCTAAATTATGCATTCCTTCCCGCATGGAAATAATAAAATTGGTAACGCGGTAGGATTTTTCTTCAATATCAAGAGCCTCCTGCCGCTTCGGATCAGTCGTGGCCACCCCAACCGGGCACTCGTTTGAATGGCAAACCTGCGCCATGATACAGCCGACGCTGATCATAAATCCTCTCGCCACATGAATCAAATCCGCGCCAAGGGCCAACGCTGTGACTGCCTTGTTCGGCGTTAACAGCTTCCCTGAGGCAATGATGGTGATTTTGTCTCTAATCCCCGCTTCAAGCAGCGCTTCCTCAAGCATCGGCAGCGCTGAAAAGAGCGGAAGGGCTACACTGTCCGCCATTTCCTTGTAGGAGGCTCCCGTGCCCCCCTCGCTCCCATCCAGCGTGATAAAATCGGGAAGAATTTCCGAGGTCCTCAGCTCCTCCGCCAGCTTGAAGGCATGCTGTCTTGAGCCGAGAGTGATTTTTATGCCGACCGGCTTTTCACTCAGCTGCCGCAGCTCTTCGAGAAAGGCCATCAGCTTTCCAGTGGTTTCAATATCTTTAAACCGGTTCGGGCTGTCTATCGTTTTCCACGGTTCCACATTCCGGACAGCGGCAATTTTTTCGGTAACCTTAGCTCCGTCCACGTGTCCGCCCCGCTGCTTAGCTCCCTGAGCCAGCTTGATCTCTACAGCTTTCACCTGGTCGTAAGCTGCCTGTTCCTGAAACAGCTGCCGATTAAAATTACCGGCGCGGTCTCTTGCCCCGAACAGTCCCGGACCGATCTGCCACATAATGTCCGCTCCGCCCTTCAGATGGTAGTCCGACAGTCCACCTTCCCCTGTGTTCATCCAAGAGCCGGTAGCCCGGGCATTTCCCATGGACAATGCTTCAATCGCCCGGTCTCCGAGCGACCCATAGCTCATGCCTGACTGGCCGATAAGCCCCTTCACGCGGAAGGGATGCCTGACGCCGCTATGTTTTCCAAGCGTAATTATGTCCTGCTCATCAAGCAGAAACGGATCGAACGATTCCTCCACCCGGTGCTCCTGCCTTGTAAACAGCCGTTCGTTGTCGATTTCGTATACTTTGGACGGAATAGCTTCCGCCTTCCGGTCCCGGCGCAGATCCTCTTCAAGCGTCGGATACATGTCGTTTACGATATAATAGCCATTCGTATTAAAGTCCTCTTTCGACCCGTAGCCAAGCATACGTGTTTTATATTTTCCGGCTTTTACTGTAGAAATGAACTGCTCTCTTGAAAAGGGTTTTCCCTCAAGATCGTTGTTAAACAAATACTGACGAAATTCCGGCCCCGTTTTTTCAATTAAATAACGCATTCTCCCGAGAACCGGGAAGTTTTTTAAAATAGCGTGCTGCCGCTGACTGCGGTCCTTAACATACATCCAGAGCACCAGTCCCGCCGGCACTAAAACGATAAAAGCAATTAACAGCCCCAATAGAACAATAATAGCTGTTTCCATTTCCGGACCTCCTCCCTTCACTTCCTCTGATCTTTGTCAGGCAATTGTCCCGCGTTCATTTGAAAACTGCAGGTACTCTTCATTATCTATGATTCTTTTCAGCGTCTCTACTGCCATCCGGACTTCTTCATACGTATTGTACAACGCCACCGGCGCAATCCGGATGTAGGCCGGCGCCCGGAAATCAGGCACGATGCCCTCCGCTTTCAACGCATTACAGATGCCGGCGGCATATTCATGCTTAAGAAGCACATGCCCGCCTCTTGCAGCCGGGTCTCTCGGACTTACCACCTTCAGGCCGCTGCCAATACCAGCGTCGATCAAATCGATCATATATCCGGTTAACCGCAGAGACTTCGCCCGTATTCGTTCAATTCCTGCTTCCCCGAACATTTCCAGCGAACCGATCAGTGGAGCCATACTCAGTACATGCGGAGTCCCGATTTCGTAGGCCCCGGCTGATTCCTCCGGCTCGAGGGTGTGCTTCATATCAAACTGCACGGCTTTTTTTGAACTGAACCACCCCGCAAGCCCCGGCGATTCCCCGAAATGCTTTTCATGGACATAGAGCCCAGCAACAGCACCCGGTCCTCCGTTCAAATGCTTATAATTGCACCAAACAGCAAAATCAACGCCCCACTCGTGAAGCTCATGTGGTACAGATCCGACCGAGTGACAAAGATCGAGGCCGACCATAATGCCACGGGCGTGTGCCTCTTTCGTTAACCGCTCCATATCGAGCACCTGGCCGCTGCGGTACAATACGCCCGGAAGAAACAATAGAGCCGTATCGTCACTCATTCTTTCAATAATCTCCTCTTCATCAAGCATTCCGTCCCGGCTCGGCACCAGAGCCAGTGCCTCTTCCCCCAGCCCCTGCAGATCCAGCTGGCTTTTTAATGCATAAATATCGGTAGGAAAAGCCGCATCATCCGCAAGTATTTTGTACCTTTTAGCAGTAGGCTGATAAAAGGTAGCAAGCATCTGGTGAATGTTTACGGTTGTCGAACCAGTGACAATCACCTCTGTCTCTTTAGCCCCTAGCAGCGGAGCCGAGGCTTGAGCCAGCTTTTCCGAGAGGTAGTACCAGGGATGGCTTCCGTTTGTCCATCCCTCAATACCCAGCTGTTTCCACATATCCATGATTTCCTGTACGCTTTTTTCCGCCCGCTCCGACAGCAGTCCGAGCGAATTTCCATCCAAATAAATCGTCTCTCCCATGTAGAATTCCCGGCGGTACTTTTGGAGTTCATCACCTTCATCCAGTTTTTTCGCGTAAGTCTTTGTATGTATGTTTTCTATATTCATAGCGTCCCTTCTTTTTATGTAAATGTTATTTTTCGCCTATATTTTATATATGATTCCCCCGGCAGCTGAAACATTAACTGCTCTTTGCACCATTGTAACAGAAATATTCTGCCCCTCATTTTGTCAAAGCCACCGGGTTGCTATTTTTACAGTTACAGCTTATAATCATTCTCGGACTATAAGTGTACACACCGTCGCTGCCCTTCCGGCAGCGATTTTTGTATGAAGACGTATTAACCGGGAAAGGGGGAGCAGTATGACCTGGGATATGCTGACAGTGATAGGCACCATCGCGTTTTCCATCAGTGGGGCAATTGTCGCTATGGAAGAAGACCTTGATATCTTTGGAGTTTTGTTTTTAGGATTTATCACAGCGTTTGGAGGAGGAGCGATTCGAAACATTCTGATCGGTGTCCCGGTATCGGAGCTGTGGAGCCAGGGGCTCTTTTTCCAGGTTTCCTTCTTTTCTATTCTGTTGTTTGTACTGTTTCCAAATATTTTAATGAAGCACTGGCACAGCTGGGGATCCTTTTTTGACGCTATCGGCCTTGCTTCCTTTGCGATGCAGGGGGCCCTGTTTGCAGTAGAAATGGGACACCCGCTCAGCGCTGTCATCGTGGCAGCAGTACTCACAGGAAGTGGCGGCGGATTGATCCGTGACGTGCTGGCCAACCGAAAACCGATGGTGCTTCACTCGGAGGTCTACGCCTTGTGGGCGCTGGTCGGCGGCTTATTTATCGGTATGGGCTGGGTTACCGGCGGATTTGGCCTGTTTTTGTTATTCGTTTTGCTCGTTTCCGGCCGGGTATGCTCCTACCGCTTTCAATGGAAGCTCCCCCACCGTACAATTCCATCTATGTAAAGCTCTCCCGCCGGTCTCCGGCGGGCTTTTTTATGCTCCGCGGGGCGCCCACAGCATAATACTTACGCCGACAATACAAAAAGCAGCCCCGACCCAATCGTATGTGTCCGGTCGCCAGCCATCGACCCACCAGCCCCAGAGCAGGGACATAATAATAAATATACCTCCATATGCTGCGTAAACTCTTCCAAACGCCGGAAACACCTGAAAAGCCGCAATGACCCCGTACATTACAAGCCCTGCTGCTCCGAACAGGCCGTAATAGACCGGGCGCGACTCTCTTATCCACTGCCACACCAGATAGCCGCCGCCAATTTCCATGATTCCTGCCAGTATAAATAAAAGAATGCCTGTAAGCATATAAACCTCCTCCTTCTCCCGCTTTAACATACTGTAGAGATATTTTAAAAAAATGCACCGTAAAATTATGTAAAAAAAGACTGCTTTTCCGTGAGCAGCCCTTAAAGCTTCATTCTATACTGGTTTTTTTCCTCTTTTCTTTCCATAAATGCTTGAGGCAAGCTCTGGTGCTTTCTGGAACAAATATACCCCCACCAGAGCCGAGAGAAGAATAAAGATACTGCTGAAGGTCCGCAGCGTACCTGTAGCAAGTGCCGCGACAATAATGGAGAACTCCCCGCGCTGGGTTAAAGATAAGCCTGCACGCAGCGCTACTTTGGATGACAGGCCGTACAGCTTTCCGCCCGCAAATCCGACGAGGATTTTCGCAGCCACTGACCAGAAAAGCAGCACGAGAAGCATCGGAATCATCGGCACTCCTTCCCCGACCTCAATGGTAGTGCCGAAATAAACAAAAAACATTGGGAGCAGCAGATCCCGAAAGCGCACGACCAGTCCTTCGAGTACATCGCTTCGTTTCACTTCAGCCAGGATAATTCCAGCCAGAAACGCGCCAAGCACCTCGGATAAATTCAGGTACAAAGCAATACCGCCGTACGTAAGCGCAATACCAAAAACGAAAAGAAGAAAAAAATCTTCATCCATATAGCGGTCCACAAATGAACGCAATTTTCGGAAAACAAATATACCAAGCAGGACCGCTCCTGCGACCAGTATAATAATTTGAACGAAGGTCCATCCGAGCATGCCTACAGTAACTCCACTCCCTACAGTCATGCTGACAAGCAATGCCACAAGTACCGGGGCGAATAAATCCTCGAAAATGAGAAGACCGAGTATGAATTCGGACTCGGGATTGACCATCCGCTTTGAATTCTCAAGCATTTTGGCTGTGATCGAGGAGCTTGTAGCATAGGCGACACCGCCTATGATTAGGGCTTCGAGCCACCCAAGCCCAAACGCCAGCGTTATACCTACGGTAACCCCGAAGCTGAGTATAATATCCAGAATCCCGGCCCGGAAAACCTTCGTTGCGACAAGGATAAGCTGCCGGACCGGAAACTCCATTCCCAGCATAAAAAACAGCAGGACAATACCAATTTCACCAGCAAAATACAGCAGGTGAGAATCTGCCAGCCAGCTGCTGACGACAATTCCAATTAATAGATAGATGATGACATCGGGGAACCGCATTTTAAAAGAGATCCATCCCCCGATAAAAAGTACGAGCAGCATCAATCCCGCAGCAAGCAGATCAGGCATTTCCGGCATAAGAATTATCCTTTCGCCTTACAAACTTCTTCAAAGCGCCCAATAATATCTTTTTTTCCGACAACGAGCAGGGTGTCCCCGGCCTGAATAATAAAATCATCCTCCGGCTTCGGAAGGATATCTTTATCCCTCATAATGCCGACAATAGAAACTCCTTCCGGTATCGACGTCTGGGCTTCTTCCACTGAGCGTGCATCCATTGGAGAGCCTTTTTTTACTTTTATCCAGTCAACAAGCATTTTCTTTCTTAACAGGCGGAAACGCTCAAAGCTTTCTTCATCCACCGGTTCATCATGAATACCAAGCAGACGGGCTCCCAGCTCCTTCGCTTCATCGGATGTGAATATAGTTGAAAAAAGCGCTTCGTCATCGTCCTCGTCTTCCACAAAATAAATCTCTCTTTTACCGCTGTGGTGTATGATCATGACCGTCGTAATGCCGTCCCGGTTTTCAAACGATACCCGTTTTCCTACCCCCGGCAGGTCATGTTCCCTGATTCTCATCTGTCATTCCTCCTGTGAGCCTTTTCTTTTATCCGTCAAAACGGTGCATCCAGCTATTAAACGCCTGCACAAACTGTTTTACGTGCCGCGTAGTTTTTTCATCCTCCAGTGTATCGAGCTCTTTGTTCATTTTTCCCGCCACCCCGGCCACCAGCATTTTCGGCCCGGGCATTACATAGGCTTCAGCGGCTGTAAGAGTCTGCCGGACCTGATACTGGGATAAAGCTGTGCCGCCGCCCCCGGGCGTCGCTCCGGCAAGCGCGAAAGCACGGTGGGTCAGGGCGGAATGGGCGGGCGGGCTCGACGCCCAGTCCAGGGCATTCTTTACAACACCCGGCATGCCATTATTATATTCGGGAGTCACGATAATAACCCCGTCCGCACGCATCATTGCACGCTTCAATTCTACCACGGCTTCCGGGGCTCCTGCTTCTTCTACATCGGCATGATAAAGTGGAATTTGATGCAAAAATGCTTCTTCCACCTCCCAATGCTCCGGAAATTCTGCCTTCATTACATCCAGCAGCTTCCGGTTATAGGATTCCTTCCGAAGGCTCCCGCATATTACCGTTACGTTCATCTGTTCCTCTGTCATAAGCTTCACCGCCTTTACGTTCATCCTCTAGCCTCATTATACATTTTTTCTGCTCTTTTACCCTAGCAATCATACTTTTTTCTAAAGGTATTAAATCGTATTTTGACTTCTATCTGCATTTATATTAGCATATGATTATATAATAAAATTAGGAAGAACGGATGCCGCATGTTTTCGGCCCGGCCTGGAGGTATGTATGAACACGCTGTCTGCAGTTATTATTTTTCTTATCACGCTCGTACTGGTTATTTGGCAGCCGAAAAATTTAAATATTGGCTGGTCTGCCTGTGGCGGCGCTATTGTCGCTCTTATTGCAGGCGTTGTCAGCTTCGGGGACGTCGAAACGGTTATTGGGATCGTGTGGAATGCCACGCTTGCCTTTGTTGCCATCATTATTATCAGCCTGATTCTCGATAAAATAGGTTTTTTTGAATGGGCGGCCCTGCACATGGCAAAAATTGCCGGAGGCAGCGGGCTCCGGATGTTTATTTACATAATTCTGCTCGGTGCCGTGGTGGCTGCGCTTTTTGCCAATGACGGCGCCGCCCTAATACTGACGCCTATCGTTCTCGCGATGGTAAGAGCACTTGAATTTAAGGAACGGATGATTCTCCCCTTCATTATGGCCAGTGGTTTTATCGCTGACACAGCTTCCCTGCCCCTGATTATCAGTAATCTCGTAAATATTGTGTCTGCCGACTTTTTCGGCATCGGCTTTGTTGAATACGCCACCCGGATGATTGTTCCGAACTTTTTCTCCATAGGGGCGAGCCTTCTTGTTCTCTATCTTTTTTTTCGAAAGGATCTTCCCGGGCGGTATGACGTCACAAAAGTAAAAAATCCGAAGGAAGCGATCCGGGACGTAAAAATGTTCCGGCTTTCCTGGGTCGTGCTCGCGGTTCTGCTCACTGGTTATTTTATCAGCGAATTCGCAGCAGTTCCCGTTTCAGTTATTGCCGGTATTGTAGCCCTGTTCTTCTTATGGATGGCCCGCCGCAGCCCGGCTGTGGAAACGGGCAAAGTATTAAAGGGAGCTCCGTGGGATATCGTTTTCTTTTCGGTGGGAATGTATGTTGTGGTATACGGCCTTCAGAATGCCGGGCTTACCGAGCAGCTGGCCATTGTGATACAGGCTGCTGCTGATGAGGGATTGTTTGTCGGCACCCTTTCCATGGGCTTTATCGCCGCTCTTTTATCTTCTGTCATGAATAATATGCCAACAGTGATGATTGATGCTCTGGCTATTTCAGAAACGGCTGTCTCCGGCACCGTACGAGAAGGCCTTATTTACGCCAATGTGATCGGCAGCGACCTGGGACCGAAAATCACTCCGATCGGCTCTCTGGCTACCCTGCTGTGGCTTCACGTACTGCGGCAGTTCGGCTTTCATATTTCCTGGGCGTATTACTTTAAAGTCGGTATCATCCTGACTATCCCGACGCTGTTTGTTACTCTTACCGGTCTGTATGTATGGCTCTTAATCATTGGCGGCTGACCGGGAGGATATCGGCAGCGGGATTTCCTGTATGAATTAGTTGAATAACAGTCATATTGTTGTTACCCTTGGCAGAGTCGCAAATGATAATTATCCAGCGCCCGGCTCCGGCAGTTTACACTTACGGAGAGCAGGGAATGTATTCAGCAGTTTGCAGAGATAGAAAAAAAGGTATAGATATACTCTATACAGGTTTAAAAATTAAGGAGGCTCACCCTTGGAAATTACAAACGGTGCTAAAGCAGTACTAGAACCGCTGATGGAAGAAAACAACATGGACCACCTTCGCGTGGCAGTTGAAGAAATGGAAGAATCCTCCCAGATCGGTCTTGTTCTTCAGGATCCGCAGGAAGACGATCAGGTGGTAGAAGCAAACGGCATTAAAGTAGCAGTGGACAACCGCGTTACAGATTTAATGCAGGATGTTACGCTCGACACGCAGGAAAACGAAGACGGCGAAACACAGCTCGTCATGGCCGGCCTTCCTGAAACTGAATAAGTCAACATCCCCAAACAGTTCTGCTTAAAAAGCAGGACTGTTTTTTTAATTCAGGAGCAATTTCTTGTCGCGTTGGGCCGAAATTTCGGCTTGCCGTTTTAATTTTTTATAACCTCTCCCTTCTATACCAGCTTTTGGGTGCGCTTACATTTTTGGCACGCTTCTTGCATATACATAGAGTGCAGCCTGCAAAAATACAAGGAGGGTTCACTCATGAAAGCAGCAGTGGTTAATGAATTTCATCAAAAACTGGAGATTAAAGATATCCCGGTACCCGAGCTTGATTATGGAGAAGTGCTTGTCAAAATTCATTCATGCGGAGTCTGCCACACCGATTTGCACGCGGTCCACGGCGACTGGCCGGTTAAACCAAAGCTTCCTCTCGTTCCGGGACACGAGGGCGTAGGTACAGTAGAAAAGGTGGCGGACGGCGTCAAATCCATTAAAGTCGGAGACCGCGTCGGCATTCCGTGGCTCTACTCTGCCTGCGGAGAATGCGAATTCTGCCTCTCTGGAAGAGAAACGCTCTGCCAACAGCAGTTGAATGCCGGCTATTCCGTAGACGGCGCCTATGCGGAATACTGCAAAGCTCCCTCCCACTATGTGACGAAAATTCCGGACAGCCTGGACTTTGACACAGTAGCTCCACTTTTCTGTGCAGGCGTGACAACGTACAAGGCACTCAAAGTATCCGAAGCCAAACCGGGTGACTGGGTCGCAATTTTTGGCATCGGCGGACTCGGACACGTTGCCGTACAGTATGCAAAAGCCATGGCCTTAAACGTGGTGGCTGTCGACATACGGGACGACAAGCTGGAGCTTGCGAAGGAAATGGGAGCAGACATGACGATCAACAGCATGAACGAGGACCCCGGCAAGGTTTTGATGGAAAAATTAAACGGCGTAGAAGCCGCCATCAGCGTGGCCGTTAGTCCGAAAGCGTTTGAACAGGCCTACTCCACTGTTAAACGGGGTGGAAATTTAGTTATTGTGGGGCTTCCTGTCGGTGATCTTCCGATTCCAATCTTTGATACGGTGTTGAACGCGGTAAACGTAAAAGGCTCCATTGTCGGTACACGCAAAGACCTGCAGGAATGTCTCGAGCTCGCGGCTAACGGCAGGATTCGTCCGATTATTGAAATGAAGGAATTGGATGATATTAACGACGTATTTGACTCGATGGAAAAAGGCGATATCAACGGCAGGATTGTACTCAAAATCCAGGATTAGATTCCCGGTAAATTTACGAAACGCTTACACAAAGCAAAACCCGGACGGGCTCCTCTTCCCGCCGGGTTTTGTTGATGATTCTGCCGGAATTTATTCATTCAGCCAGTAGCGCAGCTTTCTCGTATTAACCCCTAGCATTTCTGCTGCCTCCCTGCGATTTCCACGTGTGAGCATTAAGGCGTGGTCGATAATATCCTGAACGCTTTTCTTTTCTTCACTCCGTATAGCTTCAACGGTGCTTTCAAGCGACAAATATTTTGTCTCTTCAAGCTCCTGTTTTTTCTCTATAAGCCAATCCCCGGACACAATTCGATTCCTGGCGGCAGTCTTGCGGCTTGATGGCCTCATGTTTAAATGGCGGCGTTCAATCCTTCCGTCTGATTCCGCGGCTGCCCGGACCAGCACGTTTGTAAGCTCCCGGATATTGCCCGGCCAGTGGTGAGTCTGTAACACATCCAAAGCTTCCGGACTGATCGTTGTGATTTCCGGAGCTTCTTTGCGAAGAATCGACTGGGCCACCGCGGGGATATCTTCCTTTCGTTCCCGCAGGGGCGGAATAGTCAGCCGTACGACCTCAAGCCGGTACAGCAGGTCCTCCCGAAATTCCCCTGCTTCTGCAGCAAGGTGCAGGTCCTGGTTTGTGGCAGCAATGATACGGGCTTTTGTTGTAATCGGACGTTCACTACCCACCCGGTAAAGCTCTCTCGTTTCGAGCACCCGCAGCAGCTTCACCTGGGTTGAAAGTGAAGCTTCTCCAATTTCATCGAGCAAGAGCGTTCCTTCCGAGGCCAGTTCAAAATACCCCCTCCTCGTTTTATGCGCTCCGGTAAACGCCCCTGCTTCATGGCCGAACAACTCACTTTCGAGCATCTGCTCCGGCAGCGCTCCGCAGTTCACACCTAGAAATGAGCGCTCCTCCGGCCCGGCAAGCTCATGAATGAAGCGGGCGGCTACCTCTTTTCCAGTGCCAGTCTCTCCGTCGATTAAAATCGTTAACGGCTTTGGTGCAAAGCGCGCAGCCAGTCGGACGACTTCTTTCATTGCTTCGCTTTCTCCAGTTATCAAGCCGCTTCTTGCAGCTGCCTGTTCAATGTGGTCTAAAGCCTCCCGGCCCAGCCGCGGCTGCTGTATTTTCTCTTCAATAATGCTGATGTCTTCAAAAGGTTTTTCAATATAGTCCTCCGCCCCAAGCTTAACTGCTTCTACAGCTGTATCAATCGTGCTGTATCCTGTCATAATAATACAGCGGCAGGAGGGCTGCGCCTGCTTCAAGTCTGCGAGCAGCTTCAACCCATTCGTGTCAGGAAGCTTTAAGTCGATAAATGCCAGTTCATACAAATGGTTCCGGCTGCGAAGGCGTTCATATTCCTTCCCGTCATGGGCAAGATCAATATGATGGCCCTGTTCTACAAGCAGATAGCGAAAAAATGTGCCAATATCATAGTCATCGTCAATGACCAATATCTTCATACTCGTCCCCTCCTCCATGAACCGGCAGCTTCAATTGAAAGGCACTTCCTTTTCCCTCTTCGCTTGCAAATGTCAGCCGGCCGCCATTTTTCTCTGCAATATCTTTACTTACCGACAGACCCAGCCCGGTCCCATTCTGTTTTCTTTTTGTAGTGAAAAAAGGTTCAAACACTGACGGCTTCTGACTCTGGGCAATACCGCACCCGTTGTCTTCGACCTCAAGCACAACGTTTGAATGAACAATATTGGTTTTAATTTGAATCTTTTTATCTGTCTCTCCGCTGTCCTTTAACGCATCTTTTGCATTCAGGAGCAGGTTGATAATCACCTGACCGACCTGATGCGGTCCTGCTTTGACGAGCGGCAGACCGAATGTGTAATGCTTTTCAATCAGAATATTCTCTTTTTCGATTTGAAAACCAACCAGGCTCAGCACATCTTCGACTGCTTCATTAACGTTACATTCCGTGCTCTCTTCTTTTTCGGGACGGGAGAAAGAAAGCAGGTTTTGCACTATCGTCCGGCAGCGGCGGCCCCCTCTTTCAATCGCCGCCGCAAGCTCCCTTGGAGGCCCCTCCTCTGTCAGACTCCGCTGTAGTATCTGGGTGTTACCGATCACCGCGGTCAGCGGACTATTTAATTCATGCGCCACTCCGGCCGCCATTTCCCCTATCGCCGCGAGCTTTCCGGAATGCTGAAGCTGGGCTTCAGTTTTGATCCGCGCCGTTACATCCTTAATATAAATAAGCAGTCCTTTCATCTCTCCATCACCGTCCCGGACTGGGTACGTCTGAATATCGCACACACGGCCGTTTTTTAACGTCATTTGGTAGTTTTTCATCGTCTCACCGTGATAGCTTTCTTCAATTGGACAGAATGCCTCCGTATCGTGAAACAACAGATCATGACAACGCCGGCCGGCCACCGCCTCCGGAGGTTCGTTAAAAAAGCTGTAGGAGGCCTGGTTGCAGCGAACGATCCGGTGATCGTTATCGGTTAATATCAGGAGGTCCGCTACGGCCTGAAAGGTTTCCTCCCATTCCTTTTTGCCCTGGTATACCTCCTGGTACAGCCTCGCGTTCTCCATCATGAGGGCAATATGGTCTGAAAGCTGCCGGAAGAAGCTGATATCAGACTGGTCACACTCGATCCGTTCAGTTGCGGCAAAGGTGAGAACACCGATGGTCGACGCTTTTATCCGAAGCGGTATGACACACACATAGTGAAAATTCAAAGCCGAAAGCGTCTGCTCCTCCACAAACTCATACGTGTCAGCAGGTTCCCACTCATGAAGAACAATCATGTTCTGTTCGATTGCTTTCCAGTACAACGACTCTTTTTTCGGGAGATGCATACCGACTGCGGAATCCTCTGCGTAGAGAGGATAGACACTGTTTAATGACATTGCTCCCTGCTCGATTAACGATAAGCTTACCCGGTCGATCGGATAAAGTTCATAAATAGTTTCAAGAATATGCTGCAGCGACGTTTCCATCGTTCCTGTAACCTGAAACCCCTTTGCCACTTCGCTTAAAATTTCAAGCTTCCGGTTCTTTTTTTCAAGCTCCGCAATTGTTGCTTTCAAGTCTGTATAATAGCTTTTTTTCGAGGCACGGACCCCGGTTAATTTTTCAATCACCATTTCCTTTTCTGTAAACATACAGACGCTCCTTTATTCGTAAGCCTTTTTGAACAGCATTTCGATATCCTTCAGAGCTACATCCCGGGGGTTGGTGATCATACATGCATCTTCAAGGGCAATGCGGGCCATGTTTTCAAAATCAGGATCTCTCAGTCCGACAGAGCGCAGCGTCTTTGAGGCACCAATATCATCTGCAAGAGCCCGGACGGCCTGAATACCGTGTCTGGCACGAACCATTTCCTCCCCGTCCGCAGAAGCGCCGAAAATATCGCCGATAGCCGCAAAGCGGGGAGGGGAAGCAATTAGATTAAATTCCATGACATGCGGAAGCAAAATGCTGTTAATTTCTCCGTGCGCAAGAGCATAGCGTCCGCCGATCGCGTGAGACATCGCGTGTACCGCTCCTAAAATGGCATTGGAAAACGCAAGTCCCGCCTGCATGCTTGCCATCGCCATCGCACGCTTGGCTTCCACATTTGTGTGCGATGCCACCGACGGCCGCAGAAATTCAGCCGCCAGCTTCATCGCATTAACCGCATGCACATCCGTCAGCGGCGTCGCTGCTGCACTTACATACGCTTCTATGCCATGTGTAATCGCATCAAGTCCGGTAGCTGCTGTAAGCAAATGGTCTTTGGTCATTAATACGAACGGGTCGACAATCGCAATATCCGGCACGAGCGATTTAGAAACGATCGTCATCTTCTTTTTCCGTTCCGGATCCACAATAATGGAAAATTGTGAGACTTCAGACCCCGATCCCGCCGTTGTCGGTACCATAATGACCGGGGGAAGTGGACTGTGGATATGGTCTACTCCTTCGTAATCTTCGATTCTTCCGCCGTTACTCACAATCACAGCCACCGCTTTCGCCACATCCAGCGCACTTCCTCCTCCAATACCTAGCACAGCGTCACACCGGGCTTTATGATAAGCCTCTACCCCTTCTACTACCTGGGCTGTGTCAGGGTTTGTACTGATATTTGAGAAGAGGTGATAATCAAGGCCGGAAGCTTGTATGCTTTCTACAGCCTGGATGGTCCAGCCGGCTTCTTTAACGCCCGGATCACTTACTACCAGTACACGCTGTGCTCCCAGTCGTAAAAAGCTCTCGCCCGTCTGCTGAATCGAATGATCCCCGAAAATGATTTCGGGAGCCATAAATTTTGAAATCATATCCTCACCACCGTCGTATTTAATTGGAAGCTTTTTATGCGATTGAAAACGTTTACTTTACATGTAATTATTATCTCTCACCCTCGTTTAATGTGCAAAGACTTCCTGTTCCTGTTTTAGCGCAAAAAATCTGCGAACCCCTAAGTCCGCAGATCAAAAAATAAATAATAGCTCCTGTCCAGGAATTGACCGCCAAAAGCACCAACAGTGAAACGATATGCACTCTAAATGTCATTAATGCATTAAAAACAGTCTGTCAGATAGAAAAACTGAAGCAGAAAAAACCTCTCTGCTTCAGCCGCACTGTTTACCCTAAAGCTACATCCAATATCATCATGACACTAAAGCCGATCATCAGGCTGAAGGTAGCGAGCCGTATATTGCCCTTTTCCTGCGAGCCTGGGATGACTTCCTTGGCAACAACAAATATCATCGCTCCTGCTGCAAAACTGAGAGCAAACGGAAGCAGCGGCTCAATAATGATAACCGCGGCAGCCCCAATCACCGCAGCCACCGGTTCGACAAAGCCGGACAGCTGACCGTAAAAGAAGCTTTTCTTTTTCGATAGTCCGTCCCGCCGAAGCGGCATCGATACTGCTGTGCCCTCCGGAAAATTTTGAATACCGATACCAAGCGCAAGTGCTACTGCCCCTGCGAGCGTGGAGCTGGTGAATTCCGAAGCCAGTGCCCCGAATGCTACACCTACAGCGAGTCCTTCCGGAATATTGTGCAGGGTAATCGAAAACACAAGCATTGTGGTCCGGTGCTTGGCATACTTGTCTTTTATTTCCGTAAAGTACGTATCTTCATTCATCATGGGAATGATCCTGTCGAGCAGCAACAGAAAAACACCCCCAAGTAAAAAACCAATAACAGCTGGAATATAAGGTATCTGTCCCTGCTCCTCTGCCATATCAATGCCTGGTGAAAGCAACGACCAGAAGCTCGCAGCAATCATAACCCCGCCGGCAAATGCAAGCATACTATCCATCAGCTTCTGGTTGTTTCTATTCGTGAAAAACACAACCGCAGCACCTGCTGCAGTCATGCCCCAGGTAAACAAAGAGCCGATCAGCGCCTGCAGCGTGGGAGGGAGCTCCGCAAACCACTCCATATTATAATCTCCTTTTTACTCTATTAAAAAAAGTTTCCCTAAGGAAAATCTAACGCTATTTTATTCCTTCCTGTAAAAGCTTGTCAATTGATAAACTTAGAGCCGCCTCCTTCTGGAGTGCGGCTCTACTCTTTTATTGTTAAATAATCGTATTGACATCTTCAGTATCTGTCACAATGAGAAGGATTTTTCCTTCATCGAGTTCATCCTCATACTCATGGGCTTCTTCCTGGGATAAGCCAATTTCCTGCAGTTTGTTCCGGAGCTCATCGCCCTTTTTGCTGAACATATTTCCTACCGCATTTTTTAACCCTTCTTCTTTCATCCCGACAGTGTTGGCATTCGCATTTTCCGCGATACGGCCGGTGCGGTCGTTATCGTGGGTCATAACGTACACGTTTTTTTTATCAATACCCTTTTCAGCCAGACGCTGAACATCCAGCTGCAGTGCTTCATCATCAGTGTATTCTCTAACGAACGGTTTCATAAAAACCTCCCTTTATTTTTTGTTATCATCCTGATAGTCCATTCTGTCTTTATTTAAACCGTTCTTCGGCAAAGCACCTCGTTTCGCCTAGAGAGCATGGGGCTCCATATAATCCAGAAACTTCGTTTCAAATAAATGCACATTGTAGTTCACCAGGCCTACGACTGTTTTTGTAATAAAAGAATCTTCGTTTGTTTCTCCCGGCTCGTACCTGGATTTAATAATTCCGTATTCTTTGAATGTATCATTGTGAATGGTTTTTAAATCCTCTCTCGCCTTTTCCAGATCTTTTACGGTGTAAGTAACCTGTGACCCGGCCTCGCAGCAGTCCGGAAACCTTCCGCGGAGTAATTCTGCCGAGCGTTCCATAATGTTTAAGATAATCGCTGATTTATGCTTTTGAGATTCCATCGTTTCAGGCTGAAGCTTTTCAACATCCTTCATATGGTATTTCTCCTGAATGATAATATCATCTAAAAAAAGAATAATCGCATGGATCTTGTCTGAGATAAATACTACTTCACGGTCCTGTTCCTGCATTGTGAAGCCACCTTTATTAATTTTTATTTTAACCTTATGCCAATTGCCCTAAAATCTATACCCTTTTTATCCGGGGGTCATACCGTAAATTCGGAAAACGGAACATTTCCTTTACATTTTTGTTGGCATATTTACTTCTTATTACGCGTACTGAAAAATATCATACGTGCATAAATACATGCGACTGGTTTGTCTGGCGCTAGTGTATTCGGTCATGCGGCCCGGATCTACTGCTTAAAGAAGTGTCCGCCTGTATTAACAGCCCTATTCAAAAAACATCTATTAGCTTGAGTGTTTTCTGCACCTGTTATTTATCACCTGGATATATAAAGGATTTCCCTCTCGATACGCTCAAAATTGATAAAATATTTTTTTAAGGACATGAACGGAGTTTCACGTGAAACATCTATTGTAGTAAGTATCCTACATCTGTCGGCACAGTTGGATTTTTACGTTATCGCGGGAGGAATTGAAGCCCCCTCAGCAATTAAATTTTTTGTGGCAGAAAAAATGTCATGAATATCAGGGATTTTTATACAGCCCGCCTGTTATCAAAAATGAATTATTTAAAATGTATAAGAAAAACGACAATATTTTATATTAAAAAATCCACGCTCTTCATGGAAGAACGCGGATTTTAGTCATTAATTGATTTGATCTATTCTCTTTGTCAGTATACGCCCAATAGCTTCTTTTGTTTCTTTCAAAATTTCAATAACACTGTTCATTATCTGCTTTTAACCAGCAGATTAACAGCTTCCTGGATCAGTTCTTCGCTGTCTTCCCCTTTTTCTATCTGCTCACGCACGCATTCCTCGAGATTCGTACTTACTACCAGACCGATCGCACGATCAAGCGCTGTACGTGCAGCGTTCATCTGGGAAACAAGCTCTTTGCAGTCCTTTTCTTCTTCCATCATCCGAAGAACGCCACGAACCTGCCCCTCTACCCGTTTTACCCGGTTTTTCATTTGATCATTATATTCCATGAAAGGCTCCTCCTTTCAATTAGAGTATTTATTTGTCTTCCCTTTATTTCCCCATTTACCCTCATGGGTATATGAAAAATATAAACGATGCTTTCCTATTTGTCAAATGGACCTCAGATACTTCGTCCTGTGAAATCCTTCCGCCTTGCAATCCCCCTCCTTCTTTTTATATGATGAGAGGATCAAACTATACAGACAGCGGTGACTATACGTGTTAAAAGACACAGGAGAACGAATCATCCCTTCAGAAATGAAACCAACCAACGGTATGCTGCTTGAGCATCTGGCCCGCTATTATTTCGCTATGCCTTACGCCAGGGGGCGCGTGCTTGATATTGCCTGCGGGGTCGGCTACGGGGCTCAGATGACAGCTAAAGGGAAAAAACGGGAGGTAGACCATGTGATCGGTGTCGACATTGACGCTGAAGCGATCGCCTTTGCCCAAAAGCACTATTATCATCCCCAGCTTTCCTTCCAGACAGGAGATGCTCTTGATGAGAAACTGTCCATGCAGATAGGCACATTCGATACGGTTGTCTCCTTTGAAACCATCGAACACGTACCCGATGACCTTATCTTTATGAAACGCATGTACGCCCTGCTCCGCCCTGGCGGTACGCTCATCGTTTCTACGCCCTTCGGCCAGGGAAGAGACAAGCCCAGCAGCTCCCCTTTCCATTACCACCAGTTAACGCCAGAGGAATGGGAAGAGCTCTTATCAAGCGAAGAATGGCCGTGGGAAAAGCTGCAGCTGTACTATCAGCAGGGAGTAGCCTTCGAACGTCCCGCCCGTACGGGGGTTCACTACCCTCTCGGCATTGCTGTATGTATCAAACCAAAAGCGTGAATACAACAAGATCCCGTGCCTATTTTGGCCGGGATCTTTTTCTGAGTTCATTTCTTTCACGCAGTATTGCCAACTCTGTCACAAGCTTTTTCTGATCTTCATATGAGATGTTTCCTTCAAGCATTGATTGAATTTCCTTAAATCGTTCTTGATCCTCTTCATTCAAATAACGAAGCTCTTCTTCCATGAAGGCCGTCCTTTCATGTACAGGATAAATATCATTCTGTGCCGGTACTGACAATCTGCTTTGCCTGGGTAATGACAGCAAGCGTCCGGATCCACCGGATCAAGGTAAAGGCTACAATTCCTGTGAACAATGAAAGCATAAAAAATGCGAAATTCACCGCTACACCCGGCAGGTTCAAATCAGTTATCACTAAAAGCAGAAATACTATAAACAAAAGAGCGCTTACTGCAGCTGTAATCCCCCATCTCCTGCACTTTTTCCGGTACTCCTCCAAAAAATAAAGCGTCCAGTGGTCCTGAAAGGACGAAGCATCTTTATCCCCCTCAAATATGTGGAGTACCGGGGAGGAACACAGAAGTATCCATTCCTCTTCAGAAATTTTCCGCAGCCCCTGATAATCTTTCGACATGATAAACTGATATTCCTTTTCTTCCTCCCTTACTTCCGATAAAGAATAGCCGAGCAGAGAACAGTCCTGAACCTGCCATCCTTTTTGGCGCTGCTCCTTCAAACGATTTTTCTCTTTATCGTAGGTGGTGAAAGGCATAAAAGAAAATAAAAATTTGGTTTCTCTTCGCAAGTAACTATACACCTCCTATATATGGAATACACATGGCTGAAAATTGGCAGGAGTAGATGATGAAGGGCAGTGAATGCCGGGGGAATAATAGAATTATACAAAGTAGATATCATTATGCTACCATGAGCGGCCTGCTGTCACAAACCCTCTACCTGGGTTCGACTTCGGCCCTCGCCCCATCTGCCGCTTTTTCCATAAGCCTGAGCAGCGTTTGCTTTTCTTCCGCTGTAAACTCTTTTGTCATAATATCTGTCCATTCCCGCATCGCTTCTGAAATCTCCTCTTCTATTTTCCAGGCCGCTTCAGTAAGAAAAACAATCTTTTCCCTCCGGTCCAGTACACTCTCTTTTCGGTAAAGGTACCCTTTTTCTTCGAGGCGTTTTATAGCGCGCGTAATTGTAGCTTTATCCATCACTATCTGCCTCGTGATGTACTCCTGAGGTACATTTTCCTGGTCATATAACGTTAAAAGTACAAGCACTTCTGTATTCCCCAAACCAAAATGATTGAATCGTTTATCAATATACTGGTGAGTGTAACGCTGAATGATAGCCGCCCATTTACCAACGGAATAAATATTCATATTATTGCTCCTCCTCCGAAGCTTTACGTTTCCCGAAAGCTTTAAACAGAAAAACCAGAGCTGCCACGACAAGTGCCGTGATGCCGGAGAAAGCGTATATGAATTGATTGGTTCCGATCGAGCCACCTGCCAGACGGCCGACAAAATCCAGTACGAGCGGCGACATAAACTGTCCGAAATACATGAAGCTCTGCACCACCGCCATTGCCAAAGACATCTGGACAGCGCTTGAGACCTTCGTCACACGGTCAAAAATCAGCGGAATAACAGTGCCAAGTCCAATACCTATCAAAATGATGCCTAGCGTAATTAATACAGCCTGACCGCCAAAAGCGATGAGAACAAAACCGATGCCGGTTACAGCCAGCTGCAGAGGCACTGTCCATCTTCCCAGCCGGCTGGTGATGCTGCCAAGCATGGAGCCTGCTGCAAACCCTCCTGCGTTTAACGAAGCGATCATTACACCAGCAAGGGAAGCAGAGGCAATATTGTTTTCCTGCAGAAAGATTGCCATATTCGTCGGAACGGAATAAAAGAATAAGAACACAATAAACATACCACCGGCAAGAGCAAATATAGGCTTTTCCACTCCCCGCGACGAGCTGCCATCTGACGCTGATACTGCTTCGGGCTTCTGTTTCGGAAGAAAAAGAAGCACAAGCACGAGCACCAGCAGAGCCAGGCCGTAAACAGCAAATGTCAGCCTCCATAAAATACCCGCCAGTATGCCTGCAAGTACGATAGAGATAATACCGCCCAGCTGATTGGAGGCGCTCACTCTTCCCATCATCACTGTTTTTTCTTTACCTTCATAAAAATCCGGGATCAGGCTCGTCGATATCGGCATGATCAACCCGACGGCAATACCGAGCACCGCTCTTGAAACGAGCAGCAGCCAAAGCGTTGGAGCAAAAGCTCCGCCCAAGCCTCCAATGACATACAGGATGAGCCCGGCAGCTAGAACAGATTTTTTGGACACTCGTTTCGTGAGCCGGCTTGAGATAAAAGTAAATGGAATGATAAATAATGCGTGCAGGGTATTAATTAATTTGATTGAGGTTTCGTTGGCCTCCGGAAAAGCTTCAGAAATAGAACCGAGCGCCGGGGATATAGTAGCTCCCGCCATAACGGTGATCAATGAAATAGATAGAATAGCCAACTTTTGAGACACTTTGATTACTCCTTTTTGTATATTTTACTCTATCCACCATATAAATAATTAGTTGCTCTTGCAACTAATAGACCTCACATATTTTCCTGCCACCAAAAAAAGCAGGCGGCTGCCTGCTTTTACGTGCTTCCGTTATAAAATAAAATGGAAGCAATCATAACCATGTAGCCGATCACTACTACAAGCGAGGGCATCATGTAGGTGAACGCATTTTTAGTCCTGTCTCTTTTTACAATGATCATCACCAGTCCGGTGAGCACAAACCCTGCAATGGCAATAATTGTGATCTGGTCGCTCGTATCCATCCAAATACTGCCGCCTCGGTAGAATACGTCCCCGATTGCTGTCACAAGCACGTTGAAGATGTTACTTCCAAGTATTGTACCGATCGCCATATTCACATTGGCCAGCCGAAGCGCTACAAACACGCTGACAGCGTCCGGCAGTGAGGTGGCGGTCGCGACCAGAATGCTGCCGACTGCCGTAGCGCTGATTCCTGTTGTGCTCGACATGACGTCTCCAGATATAGACAAAGCGCTTCCGGATACAAAGATAATCGCAGCAAATGTAATAAATTTCATCACGGTACGCCGGATATTCACATTTTCATCCGGCGAAGCTTTTTTTTCCTCACCAGCGCTATTGTTCTGCTTTTTGGATATATAAAACATGCCGCCGATATAAATAGCAACAACCAGCATGCTGATAACACTTATGCCAAAAAAGGAAAGCGGGTAATGAAGCATTAGTCCGCCAGCAGTTACCACACAAAGCAATAGCGCGATAACAGCCGTATAGAGATGATCGTCTGACACTTTAAGAAACAGCCGTTTGTTTCGAAAGTAAATATCCAATAAAAACAAAAAGAAAATATTGAAAATAATACTCCCGAGTCCATTGCCTACCGCAATATCAGCATTGCCAATCACACTGGCCGAAATAGTTGCGGTCAATTCAGGCAGAGAGGTAGCAACGGCAAGCAGAATAGTGCCCGCGAGCAGCCCGCCAATCTTCGTATTTCTGCTGATGATATCTGCATAGCCCGACAATTTCACAGCTGAGAACACTGAAACTGCGGCAGAGAGTATAAATGCAACAATTGATAGAGTAGCGGTAATAAAGCATTGACTCCTTCCCTCTGTTCACGACCCATAGCATGGAATCTTAAAAATTTTATAATCCATTCCCGTTTACCCTCTTGAGTATAACAATAATCTTCTTTTCAATTAGTGAGCCTTCAAGTCTCTAAGCATTTTAAGCTTTAAAACAATTAAAAAATCCCCGCCAGAAGACGGGGGTTAAAAGAACAGAATACTATGAGTTCAATTGACGTTTCACGTGGAACTGCCGCACGTTTTTTCCGTTAACGTTTAACGCCAGCGTTCGTACTGCCTGTGAAGACTTTCTTTCTCTATTAAACATTTTTGCAGACTTGGCGCTGGGCACAACTGATTGTAGCGGCGGACTTTTTTATTGATTTTACTGATTTCTTTTTTTATACGGCGGTCAGGGATTGCTTCCTCCGTCTGCTGTTTCAGCACCTGCCCGAGGTCCTCCCGGATTTCCCGCTGCAGCCGGACCCATGAAGGCACAAATCCGTTTCGCTTTAAAAGAGTGTCAAAGGTATCGCTTTGCAGATAATCCTTTGGCAGTGGCTTGCCACGACCCGGCAGATTGTCAAACCCACCCTTCTTTTCGTGCTCCCGAATCAATTCACCAACAGGGTCGCGATACGTTAGTCCTTCTTTTTCACCGGCGAGCCTCTCGTTGTAATCCTTCGATAACGCCATTCATTCTGCTCCTTTGCTTTTTTTGATATTTTTATTTTAACAAACAGAGCATAAACGGGTCTTTTTAAAGGCTTTCCCATGCTTCCTCTGCCTCTTGCATAAGACGCTTAATCATGACGCCTGTCGGCTCACGTACGCTCAAACGTGTTCCCTGGCCGCTCCAAAGGGACATGAATGCAGATTCGTTTTGTCTGGCCGCTTCTTTTCGAATCGGCTGTGTAAGTGTATTTTGAATTGGATACGGTGGCCAATTGTGCCCGAGCGCCTCCAACTGTATCATCATTTTATTTGTAATTCCTCTGGCCGGCTTGCCGCTGAAGATGGAGGTAACGGCGGTTTCTGTTTCTTTACTCATTAATACCGCCTGCTGATGGGCCTGCGGGGCTCCGCTCTCACTGCTTGTTAAAAAAGCGGTTCCCATCTGCACCGCTCCCGCGCCCAGGGCATGCGCCGCCAAAATACCACGTCCATCCATAATTCCCCCAGCTGCGATCACCGGAATATCGACCTCGTCTACGACCTGTGGCACTAAAGCCATCGTTCCGACCATCGCTTTTTCGAAGGACTCTGCAAAGGTCCCCCTGTGCCCGCCGGCTTCGCTTCCCTGAGCCACTACCGCATCCATACCTGCCTGCTCATTTTGAACGGCTTCTTCAACGGTAGTGGCAGTGCCGATCAAAAAGACACCGTGGGCCTTCAACCGCTCAATGTGGGGAGCAGGAGGAATTCCAAAGGTGAAGCTGCAGACCGTAATCTCTTCTTCTATAATAATTTCAAGCTGTTCTTCAAAGAAAGAAGGCAGCTTATCCGGCATCGATTGAGCGGCCAATTTTAATTCTTTATGAATCAGAGAGAGCTTTTCATTGGCAGCCTGAACATCTTCGGCGACCACTTCCGGAGTTTCCGGCACAAAAAGATTCACTGCAAATGACCCCGATGTCTGCTTTTTCACAAGTTGAACAGTAGAGCGAAGACTCTCTGCGGTCATATATCCGGCTCCTATAGTCCCAAGCCCGCCAGCTTTTGTGACTCCTGCCACCAGCTCCGGAGTGGTAACCCCGCCGGCCATTCCGGCTTGAATAATGGGCTGTTCGATTTGAAGACGCATAAGTAATTCAGAACGTACCGCCATATGTGCTCTCTCCTTTACTACAATATTTAATACAATTAATTGGAAATGTATTTATTATATCATGGCATAAAATTCATGTGATTCTTTTGAACTAAATATAAAGTTTTACATTTATTTTACGCAAATAAAAAAGCAGCGACGCGGGTCCGCTGCTTTTTATAAAATATGCCGGAATTGTTTCGCTCTTTCTTCCAGACCTCTCGCTGCTGCGCCAATATGTTCGAACTCTTTTACAGCATGCTTAATATGTTCCTGGCTGTTTTCCATTCCTTTTTGAGAACGAATTGTCCCCTCGCTAATTTTACTCACTTCTCCAGTTATTCCCTCGACATGGCTGTTTACTTCCTGGATAGAGGAATGAGCCCTTGTTGCAAGCTTCCGTACTTCATCTGCCACTACTGTAAATCCACGGCCGTGCTCCCCGGCTCTTGCAGCTTCAATCGCTGCGTTTAAAGCCAGCATATTAGTCTGGTCAGCGATTTCACGGATCGTTTTTACAATCCCCCGAATAGAATCCGCCTGCTGCTCCAATGATTCCAGAATAGCAAGATTGTTATTTGCCTCTTCTACTACCTGCCGGGAGTTTTCAGTAATCTCACGGCCTTTTGTCCTCCCGTCTTCTGCTCTCTTTAACAGCTCCTCAGACATGTGCTGCACCGAGTCTGACACCTTTGTCATTTCGTCTTCCCGGAGGGTAATATCTGTCGCTGCCTTCAACACCGCGTGTACGTTTCCAGCGTCATCCAGCACCGGCATGTAGGTGGCTTCAAGCCTTACCAGCTTACCGCTTCGCGTCAAACGCTGTATTTTATCCTGAAAGGATTTTCCCGCGCGCAAATCCTGCCAAAACCTTTCATAATCCCGGCTCGAAGCAAAATCCGGAGTGCAAAACTGCCGGTGATGCATCCCCACCATATCTTCTTCATGATACTCCATAGCTGCGGCAAAATGATGGTTTGCCCACAGCACTCTTCCATTAAGATCGAATTCAATGATAGCGAGCGAGCGTTCCAGCGCACGTAACACCTGGGAAGCTTCTAACACCTGCTCATTATTTTTTGTTTTTTGCATATCGTTTACTCCTCTAGTTCTTTTTTATTATCTACTATTAATACTTTATACCCAATTAGATATTTTAAAAACACTTTTTTTAATACATATTTATAAAAAAGACTCAATTATTTACAAACAATAAAAAAGACCTATTTTATAAGGTCTTTTTTAGAATATATGCATGTCTGGTTACGACCCTGGTTTTTTGCCTGGTACAGAGCATCATCTGCCTGTTTAAACAGCTCCCTTTCTTCTACAGCTGTTTCAGGAAATATAGCTGCCCCGGTCGACACAGTAATATATAATGTCTCTCCATCCGTGAGGAAAGGATATTTTTCAACACGCTCCCGTATCCGTTCAGCAATATCGAATGCTTTAGATGCGGGGCAGCCGGACAATATAACTGTAAATTCTTCTCCGCCTTTGCGGTACACAGAATCCTCCGGCCGGACCATTTCTAGCAGCACAGCTCCAAGCTGCCTTAAAATATCGTCTCCTGCTGTGTGCCCGTGACGGTCATTAATATCTTTAAAATGATCGATATCGATAATGAGCAACGAGACTGCCTGCTTCATTTTCGAAGCCTGTTCGAGATTTTTTGTTAACGAATAGGCGAAGCTTCTCGGATTATCAAGGCCTGTAAGCGGGTCCTTCAAGGACTCCGCCCGATACTTATGAAGCAGCTGATTGGAGTAAGTCAGCTGCTTTACCATATATACTGCTGCAAATGCTCCGGCAAATGACACAAACCAATAGCTGAGTACCACTTCCATGTAAAGATTCACGGTATTCAGCTGGTAGACCATAATAATGAGAAAGTAGATGTTGGAGCATAGAAGCATATAAAATGCTGCAAGCCAAGGGTTTCGTACCAGCCGTGCGATGATAATATACGCCGCCGTACTGAAAATAATCATGCTGATCGGATATAAAACGATCACTCCTCCACCGATGGCTAGACGGGAAAATGAAATAATAACCGCGGCCGTTACTGCCGGTACCCATCCGCCAAACAAAGCACTGAGCATAATTGGGATATGGCGCAGATCGATCAGGGTGTACTCGTTAACTCTGATGCCAAACCCGATTAACACCATCCCGAGCACTCCAAACAGTACACCGGTAAACAGCCTCATCGGCACAGAGGTTATACGTGAAAAGGAATGCTCCCGGAACACCTGATAATAAAAAAAAAGGAATGTCACTAAAATAGTTAAATTAACAAAAAGTTGACTAAACACAACGGCCCTCCTCCCACCATTCAGGCCCCCGACCGCGCATCTGCGCTCCGTGGTTCAATCTTTTTTTATACAGCTCTTTATACCAGTTATGGATAAGCGGGCTTCTTCGCCTTTTGGGCATTCCTCTGGTACACTTTTTACTATACCGTCCAGACTGTTAACTGATAAAGGAGAAATAATAATGAGTAAACGAGTGGAAATTATGCATTCTGCCGCCCGTATCATCCGCAGGAACGGCTTTAACCGCCTTACCCTGCACGCTGTAGCAGAAGAAGCGGAGGTGAGTAAGGGCGGTCTGCTTTACCATTTTCCAAATAAAGAACGGCTCGTCTATGAGATGAACGCTTATGCGCTGGCCCGGTTTCATGAATTAATCGAAGAAAAACGAAGCGATGCAGGCAGCTATATTAAAGCTTACGCGGAAGCAACCCTTGAAGAGCTTCGATCGGGAAGCAATTTTTTAATCAATGCGAGCCTGCTTGCTACCCTTGCCGATCACAAAGAGGTGCTCAATCTTTGGAAGGAATATAATGAACGCTGGCAGACCCTTTTTGCTTCCGACGCTTTTCATAATGATGAAGCTTCGATGATCCGGCTGCTGAGTGACGGCATTTGGTTTTCACATATTTTCGAAATTAATACGATGCCCCTTTCGCAGGCTGAACGTCTGCTTCAAAATCTTTTGGGACGCTTTGACGAAGGAGAAATGTAATGGTTTACGTGCTCATTATTATCTCAGTCATATGCGAGGTATTCGCCTCCTCCATGCTCAAGCTTTCATATGGCTTTACCAAGTTGCTTCCGTCTCTTGGTTTTGCAGTTGGTATGGGTATTGCTTTTTACCTGCTGGCGCTCGTCCTCCAGGCCCTTCCGCTCGGTGTTGTTTATGCTACATGGAGCGGCCTTGGCACCATTTTGACTACCTGCATCGGCGTTTTTTATTTCAGGGAAAAAATGAATAAAACGAACACCTTTGGTATTGTCTGCCTGGTGATTGGTCTTCTTATGATGAATTTAGGATGAAAGGAGGGAATAATTTATGCGTGCTGTTCTTCTGCTGTTTGCTGCGATTTTATTTGAGGTTATTGCTTCTACGTCTTTAAAGCTTTCAGACGGTTTTACCATCCTTATTCCCTCTCTGACCGTTTTTATAGCATTTATCGGGGCTTTTTTCTTCCTGAGTCTCGCCTTAAAATCGATCCCGTTATCTGTGGCTTATGCTGTATGGGCAGGTCTTGGCACGGCTTTAACAGCCATCGCGGGCATTTTGCTTTTTCAGGAGTCATTTGGATGGATGAAAGCGGCCGGTTTATTGTTAGTCATTTCCGGACTTGTTCTTCTTCATGTAAAAAATAGCCGCCAGCCGAAAAAAAGCAGATACTTTCCGTGGGCCCGGCATGCTTAAGCTCTCTCGTTTTTTTAAGCCCGAAGCCTCTATAAAATGTGGCTGTACGGGCTTTTTTTCTCACATTTTTTCACAAATTTTTAAAAAATGCGTTTATTTCCGGCATTTATAAGGTAAAATTACCATAGAATACCAGAAGCCAGTGGTTTCTCACATAAGCTTTTGACGAATACATGAAAAAAGAAAGGACGTATTATGATGAAAAAATGGATAACAGGAAGCAGTGCCGGTTTTTTAGCTCTCGGAGTAATCGCCGTACCCGCCCAGGCTGAAGAAATGAATGCAGGAGACATTTTGCAGCAGTCAAATGAAACTATGGCTGAGCTCGACAGCTATTCTGCCACCACCGAAATTTCACAGGAAATTACAAATGCCGCCGGTGAAGGAGAAACAATGACGAACAGCTCCACATCGCAGCAGGACATTACAATGGATCCTTTCGCTCTTCACCAGACAACTAATACAGTCGACCCGGTCAGCGGTGAAGAAGTATCCACAGAAATGTACTGGACAGAAGACGGCTACTATGTAGAAATGCCGGATGGCAGCTGGACGATGATGCCCGGTGACATGATGGGCGATATGGAAGCGATGACCACTAACCCAGGCATGTATATGGGAGCCTCAGAGTCCTTTGCTGATGAAATGGACGTAGAAGAAACAGATGGATCCTACGTGCTCACCTACGAAGGAAGCGGTAAAGAGATAGAAGAAGCGGCCAGTAAAATGATGCAGTCCGACATGGGCAGCGGCATGGCTAATGAGGAAATGATGGAAGAGACGTGGAGCATGATTGACATTCAGGATGTATCCATGAGCCTGACCGTGGATAAGGAGACTCATTACATGACAGCCAGTACCATTAATATGGATGCTTCCTATGATATGGAAGAAATTACTACAGATATGAGTCTGACAGCTGATTCCACCTACTCCAGCTTCAACAGCGTCGGTGATATTACTGTACCGGAGGAAGTCATGAATGAGGCTGTACCGATGGATGAAATGGAAGGCATGGACGGAATGAACGGTATGGAAGACATGCCTGAAGAAGGTATGGCTGAAGACGGGGCTTCAATGGAAGAAGGCGGAGAAATGCCTGAAACAGCAAGCGCCCAGCCTGCCTATATGGCTGGCGGTCTGGCCCTGGCTGGTTTGGCCGGCGGAGCCCTGCTTTGGACAAGACGCCGCCAACAGGCATAATAATCTTTCGGTCACGCAGCCTTCACCTCCCTGGTGAAGGTTGTTTTTTTCTCCACCAGCCGTGTATTATGGAAATAATAGTTATGTCTATTGTGGTCTGTTACGTCCCTTTACTGGAGTGAGCATATATGGAAAAAGTATTTATTGCGATGATTGTTATCGGCCTGAGTATTACCGGGTACTTCGGATACCAGTGGTTTGATGCCAGAGCAGGAGTAGATAAAATTTCCACCAACGAAGAAGACGTTATCTCTGATTCTGCAAATGAATCTGCGGAAGCTCCGGACGATAACAATTCCGAAGAGCAGGGCGATTCTTCCAGCGTGGAAGCTTCCGGGGAACCAGAAGCCTATACGCTGCCTGAAGGAAATGACACAGACACGGGCTCCAGCGAGGCTTCCTCCTCCGACAGCAGCAAAGATTCGGCAGTGATGAGCGATGAAATAGACCAATGGGAGAAAGGCGAAAATGTAGCCAAATTAAAAATCCCGGAGCTTGGAAACTCGTATTCCGTCTACTGGGGTACAGATGATGAATCGCTTGACCAGGGCGTTGGCATGTATGTCAGCGAATGGACCACCACTCCGGACGAGTCCCGCCATACGGTGCTAAGCGGTCACCGTGACACGGTTTTCACCGGTCTTGACGAGCTTGAAGACGGGGACTCTCTTATTGTCGAGTATGAAAATACCCAGTATGTTTACCGGCTGCAGAAAACATGGGTGACAGACGCTGAGGACCGCTCTGTCATTGTAGACAAAGACGAACCAACGCTTACGCTCACCACCTGCTATCCATTTGACTATATCGGAAGCGCTCCTGACCGTTACATTGTAGAAGCAGAACTCGAACAGACAAACAGTCTTTAAGCAGCAAAAACGGCTCCGCTGACTTGCCTACGGAGCCGTTTTTTCATTTTTTGGCAGGATTTCAACTTTGTTTTCCCCTCTTGCTATAATAAAAAATAATTGTTATTCTTTCGATATCGGATTTCGATATCGAAGTCCGAAAGGATGATCGGTCATGGAAGATAAAACGCTTCGTAAGCTTTTTTTAGGATTTATTCACATCCACATCCTGCACCACGCCTCCGAGCACCCCGTTTACGGGCAATGGATGCTTGAGGAGCTGCAGGAACACGGCTATTCCATGAGTGCAGGCACTCTTTATCCCATTCTTCATGCTATGGAAAATGACGGTCTTTTACACAAAGAAAATAAAAATGTGAACGGAAAAATCCGCAAATATTATACCACCACAGATAAAGGAGCCGGAATTTTGCAGGAAGCCCGTGTGAAAGCTTATGAATTGTTTAAAGAAATCAAGTAAAGACGGGAGAGAACGCTATGGGAAAAACTTTGGGCCAAAAATGGCTGGAAATATTTTTGATTTCCACACGGCTGGGATTGACCTCTTTTGGCGGCCCTATCGCCCATTTAGGCTATTTTCATGAAGAATACGTGCGACGCAGAAATTGGCTCGACGAGCAGAGCTATGCGGACCTGGTCGCCCTGTGTCAGTTTCTTCCAGGCCCCGCCAGCAGTCAGGTCGGCATCGGGATAGGCATTATCCGGGGTGGGCTCGTGGGAGGTTTTATTTCCTTTCTTGGATTCACCCTTCCTTCCATTATTGCTTTAGTAATCTTTGCCCTTGTACTTGAAGGCCTCGACGTCAGCGATGCCGGCTGGCTTCAGGGGCTGAAAATTGTCGCTGTGGCAGTTGTTGCCCATGCGATATGGGGCATGGCCCAAAAGCTCACACCTGATCTTCAGCGGCGCACCATTGCCCTGCTTGCCATGAGTGGTACTCTTTTATGGCAGACCTCTCTTGCACAGGTGCTTGTCATACTGGCAGCAGGCGGAGCTGGATGGGTGCTGTACCGCTCAGTCCAGGAGGCAGATCATACGGCGGTCCTCGAAACCGTATCGCGCAAAACAGGCGCTTTCTGCCTGACACTCTTTTTTGTTCTGCTCGCTGCACTGCCGCTTATGCGGGAGTGGACCGGTTCTACCTTCGTAGCCATGTTTGACAGCTTCTACCGGGCTGGGTCACTCGTATTCGGCGGCGGCCACGTTGTCCTTCCTCTACTGGAACGGGAGTTTGTCCCGACCGGATGGATGAGTGAAGAGACGTTTCTCGCGGGCTACGGGGCGGCCCAGGCTGTACCGGGGCCTTTATTTACCTTCGCTTCCTACCTGGGCACTGTCCTCTCCGGCTGGCAGGGGGCCCTGGTCGCCTCAGCAGGCATCTTTTTGCCGGCTTTTCTTTTAATTATCGGAGCGCTGCCTTTTTGGTCCCTGCTTCGTAAAAATACTCACATGAAAGGCGTTTTGACCGGTGTAAACGCTGCTGTTGTAGGTATCCTTTTAGCTGCCTTTTATAATCCAATCTGGACCTCATCCATTACGTCCTCACTGGATTTTGTATTAGCTGCTTTTCTATTCACAATGCTTGCCTTCTGGAAGCTTCCGCCCTGGGTAGTCGTTCTCAGCGGCGCAGCCGCAGGCGCTGTTCTCTTATAGAGCAGCGTCTTTTTTACTGCTTTCTGCCAGCTCTTCTCCCCTGGACACTGTACGAAACCGTCAGGAAATGGGATACTGGTACCAGAAAATTGAAACCATCAGGAATCAGAAGGGAAAGATGTGGATGGCCAATCAGTTCGCCGGGACGCTGCGCAGTGCGTGGATGCTTGTTCGTGCCATTGCTGTTATATCTTCAAGCATCGCTACGATTGTCTCTACGATGCTGCCGCTTTTTTTATACTCGTCTCTTTCAGCTTCTTATTTAACAGCTATTTTCATTCTTCTGGCCATTGGCGCTTTTCTTATTCACGGGCTTCTCACCCACGCTTTTAATGATTATGCTGACTATCTTTCAGGCACGGATGAGCACAGTCCTGCTATTCTTTCCGGAGGCAGCCGCGTGCTGCAGACTAATGCCATGTCATTAAAATCGTTATGGCTGGTGGGGAAATGGCTCGCTATCGCATTGATGGGCATCGCCGTGCTTTGTTTTATCCTTGGGTATATTAAAGTAGGCGTGCTCCTTCTTATCGGCGTCTGGGCAGCGGCCTCTTATTCCCTGCCCCCGCTCAGCCTCAGCTATAAGCCATTTCTCGGGGAATGGCTCAGCCTGTTTCCGTCCATATTTTTGCTCGGCCTCGGCGGGGCATGGCTCGCGCTTGGCACCATTCCGGAATGGGCTTTGCAGAACGCATTTATAAATGCCATGATCTGTCTGGCCTGGGTGATGGTCCATCATATCCCGGACCGGGAGGCGGACATGCAGGCCTCTCCCGAAAAGCGCACCACAGTAGTCTGGTTTACCCGCAAATTTGGTTCACCTTACGCTCATATGCCTGCTGTATGCTATTTAGTGATATCAGTGCTCACCATTTTTTGGCTCGGCAGTGACCGTCTGTTGGCGGCAGCGGGACTGGCTGTACTTATGGCAGTCTCTCTTATTCTTGTCAGCCGAATGGATAACTCCAATCCCGAGCACGTCTCGGCTGTAGAAAAGACTCTTTTGCTGATTGCCATGATAAGTGCCGGCTGGCTAGGTATTTTTATTTAAACCGGTGGTGCAGCGATGCGGGAACGAGAATTTATTATTTCCTCTTTTCCATCGTCTGCTATAATAAAGCATCACTGTTGAAAGGAAGGACATAATATGGACGGCACAAAACGTAAAGATGTTACCCCAGGAGCAGAAGTGGATATTGTTTTAAAAAAAGACCAGCGGAGCGGGACGCTGACCCGGGGAATCGTTAAAGATTTACTCACTAATTCCCCGAGCCATCCGCACGGCATTAAAGTCAGGCTTGAGGACGGCCAGGTAGGACGCGTCAAACATATTCATTAAATTCGCAGCATCCTAAAGCTCCTCTCTCTGCTCAAAGAGACGGGGGGCTTTTTTCATTTTAGAAAAACACGTTTTATTATATTAATATATTAAAATTAAAGCATCTTCTTTTCATTTTAAACGTGAGCGCTATAAAAAATAGAATATTTCTGTATGAGCAACAGGAGGTATAGAATGGATTTTCAGCAGAAAAACCGAGGAACGGAGCGTTTAATTCTTCGTCCGCTGCACCCGGATGACTTTGAAAGCTACAGGCAGGCACTCTCAGAACGGAAATCCTCCCAGCATTTATACGATCCCGGGAGACCGGAAATCAGCCGTTTAACTAAACCAAAATTCATGGATATGATTCAACAGAGAAAAAAGATGAAAGAAACGGACAGCACTTATGTATACGATATTTTTCATAAAGACGGAAATCACCTGGGGCATGCTGATATTACTACGTTAATACGTGAAGAATTCCAATGGGGCATGCTCGGCTATATGATTCATAACCAGCACTGGAATCGGGGCTTTGGAAAAGAAGCCGTACAGGAGATTCTATGCGCTGCCTTTGAAGATCTGCACTTTCACCGGATAGAAGCTCACATTAATATCGATAATTATCCCTCCATCTCTATTGCAGAAAAAGCTGGGATGACATACGAGTGTGTGCGCCGGAGATTTATTCACGAAAACGGGGCATGGACAGATAATCTGGTCTACTATAAAAATGCATAATACAATGTTTCACGTGAAACATTGTATTTTCACCCTGATAAGCAATATTAAAAAATCAGTGATCATTTTTTTAACATAATAAATGCGGAGCCTTGTAATTTTTACAGGCTCCGCATTTATTATATTAGAATTATTTTATGGCTTTAAAATTACTTTGATATTGCCATCTTCTTTTTCATCAAAGATGCGATAGCCTTCAGCTGCATCCTCCAAAGGAATTGGGTGGGTAATAATGTCCGTTGGATCGAATAGTTTGTTTTCAATCATCCGGTAAAGGCTTGGCATCATATGAATAACCGGCGCCTGTCCCATTGTAAGGGCCACGTTTCTCGTGAAGAAGTCACCGATTGGGAATCCATTGGCTTCGGTGCCGTAAACACCCGTCAGCTGCACGACTCCGTTTTTCTTCACAGACTGGGAAGCTGTCACAATCGGGCTGATGGTGCCAAACTGGTTGTCGCTTTCGGAGCCAAATGCTGTATCCGGCGGCACGGTGCCATCCATGCCTACACAGTCAACGACTACATCTGCCCCGCCTTTCGTGTCTTCATGAAGCAGTTTGCCTATTTCTTTTGTCTCGCTGAAGTTATACGTCTCCACATTGTTTGTTCTTCTCGCATGCTCGAGACGGTGCGGCACCTGATCGACAGCGATGACGCGGGAAGCGCCTTTCATCCATGCAAACTTCTGAGCCATTAAACCGATCGGCCCACAGCCTAAAATAATGATCGTATCCCCATAAGTCGCTCCGCTGTTTTCAATGCTCCAGAACGCAGTCGGCACGACGTCTGAAAGAAACAATACGCTTTCGTCCTTCAGTTCACTGTCCTCCGGCACTTTAAAGGAGGTAAAGTCAGCATACGGTACACGCAGGTACTCCGCCTGACCGCCCGGGAAGTTCCCGAAATCCTCAGAGAATCCGAACAATCCGCCCATTTCGGCGTGTGGGTTGGAATTGTCGCATTGGCTTTCCATCTGATGGGTGCAGTAATAGCATTCCCCGCATCCAATATTAAATGGAATAACAACGCGGTCTCCTTTTTTCAATGTTTTTACATCAGGACCGACCTCTTCTACGATCCCCATCGGCTCATGGCCGACAACGTAATCCTCCGGCGTCGGAATACCACCTTTATATAAATGCAAGTCCGATCCACAAATACCACTGGCTGTAATGCGTACAATCATGTCATCGCTGCGTTCAATTTTCGGGTCTGCAACTTCTTTGACTTCCATGTGTTCTTTGCCTTGAATCGTTACTGCCTTCATTATTTTAGACCAACCTTTCATTATTTTAATCTGTGTCTGGAGTTACTGGTTTAAAATACTATTTCCGATTATGCGCATTTGTAAACGCCTGGTTACGCATAGCCTAAATAACGAAGTGCCGGCCCTGTCGCTTCCTCCAGCGCAGACCTCTTCTCTACCGGGAGCTCCGGCCACGTGTCCGGCTTGGGATTAATTTGTGCAACACTTTTTTTTATCCATTGCTCGTTTGCTTCCTTTGACGCAGAGGGCGGATTTATAAATGTAATCAGGCGCTCGAGCTCTCTTTCCGGTGTTTCCAACAGGTCTTCATACCGAAGCCAGTGCTGCTGAGTCCCGGGCAGTTTTTCGATCACACGACCTGCATGCAGCAGTGACTTTGAAATCCAGGACCCGAGCTCCTTGTACGGCATATCCATCTGGCGCAGCTGTTCAATCTCAAAATAATCCGGGTGCAGCCATCGGTAGGAGCCAAGCCTTTCAGCCTCCGTGGAGGGATCCGAGGGATCAGCGCCTGTTTCTTCAATCGCCTTTAAAATAGCTTTTCCCATCTTCATCGTCTGAAAACGGTTAAAAGCCACAGCAATTTCCCGGGGGTCCCGGTATAAAAAAACAAATTTGGCCTTCGGGAACATGTCTATTAAGTATTCAGCTGCGTCTGTGGAAAATCCGGAACGTTCCACGCATGTGTCACCATCAAACCGCCGCTGCATCCACTCAAACAGGCGTTGGTACTGCCCCTGCAGCGAATCTTCCGGGAATGCCGGTACCACTGCTTCAAGCTCCTGGTACAGCTTATCCGGTTCATTGGTCAGGTGAGGAAGGGTGATGGAGGCAATAGCCGGCAGCCCCGTTTTTTCGTTAAATAAAGTATTTTCCGTTCTTTCATAGAGTATTTCTTTATTGTGTAATCCTTTCTTTTCGTACGGAGCCAGCCGTACTGGCTCCTTTTGGGCGAGCAGCTCCCAGAAGTTACTGCCTGTCCATGTTTGTTTTTCGAATCCCTTCCATTCTTCACCGCTGATCCCAAAATTATAATGAACAGAAAGAATCAATTCAGACAGACTCACAAGTTCAGGGTGAAGACGAATGCAGTTGGAAACAGCTGTGGAGCCGCTCCTCCCGGTCGAAATGATAAATACTGGTTCCGTCATTGAATACACTCCTTTTAGTCGCAATATATTTTATCTTTTCTCTACCCACTTTTATCGTAATTATGCTATGCGGTTTTTCTTTTGGATTATTTTGGTACAATAGCAGGAAATGGAAACAGGAGGCTCTCTTATGCTTTTTCATTATCATCACTGGACGCCTTACATAGAACAAACCGAAGCATTTTATTCCCGGTTGGGATTTCGCGTCTCCCAGCGTATTGGAAAATATAATGGCAGCTATCAGTCCTTCGATCCTCCGTTGGGTTGGGATGACTTCCGCGGCAGACCGATCACTTTCCGTATTATTGAAATGCGCAGAGGCGCCGTCAATATCACATTTGGCCAGGGCAGGCGGATCATGTTTGACCATATCGGCTACCTGGTAAGTGAGCGCCGGCTCGAACGTATTTGCCAGCAGGCAGAAACGGCCGGGCTGCGTATTCAGCGAGGAGAAAAAAGAACGTTTATTTCCACCAGCCATTCATTCCGGGTGGAGCTGCAGACGCATCAGGAGGCCGTTGACGGGTTGCACAGCCCGTTCCGGCTTCAGAGCCTCAGCATCGAAACCACTACGGACGGCCTTGAGCACGAAATCAACCAGCTGCTTCGTCCTTATTCTTCCCGCATACAATCTCTTGTCACTCACCGTCATGCTCTTCATTCCGCCCAAATATCACACCCTGCCTTTGAAGAAGTGGTCGACCCAAACGGGGTGAAGCTTATTTCTGCCGGAACAAGCAGCTGAACCCTCAGGTTTGGTGAGGCTTCGAAAAGGAAATAGCCTGTTTAAATACATCCTAAAGGAGCTTTTTTTATGTCCAGGGAACAGCAAAAACAAGACGCAGCAGCAAAGGCTGTCGAATATATTCCAGATGATTCCATTGTCGGCCTGGGCTCCGGGTCCACTATGTACTGGGTCATGCAGAAGCTTGGAGAACTTGTCCAGCAGGGGGTGCACGTCCAGGGTATCCCTTCTTCTGCCGCTACAGAGCAGTGGGCAAAGGAATTTAACGTTCCACTTGTATATTTCTCAAACGATATGACGAAAGCAGATGTAGCTATTGACGGGGCAGACGAGGTCAATCCTGACTTTCACATGACCAAGGGCGGAGGCGGTTCCCTGCTAAGGGAAAAAATTATTGCCGATGCAGCAGATAAACTGATTATTGCTGTGGATCAAAGCAAAATTGTCCAACAGCTCGGCTCCTTTGCACTGCCGGTTGAAATCACGCCCTTTGGATGGCAGAAAACAGTACGTGATATTCAATCGCTGGGCTGTGATCCTGTCCTTCGCCGCGACCACGGCGACCCATTTGAAACAGATAACGGCAACTACGTAATTGATTGTGATTTTCAGCTGATCGAACGGCCGGAGGAGCTGCATCATCAGCTGATTCAGCTGGTCGGCGTCGTGGAAACGGGCTTGTTTACTGATATGGCAGATATCATTATTGCAGGCACAGAAGGCGGAGCTGAAACGTTCGAAAAGAAACGGTAAAACAAACCAGTATGATTCCATTAAAAACCCGGAAGGCAGAAAGCCTCCCGGGTTTTCCTACGTTCGCAGCAGCTGCGCGTTGACAGCTACTACTACCGTACTGATACTCATCAACAGTGCTCCGACAGCCGGACTCAGCAGAATGCCGATCGGTGCCAGCACACCGGCTGCAAGCGGTATAGCAGCAATGTTATAGCCGGCAGCCCACCAGAGATTCTGAACCATTTTCCGGTACGTTTTTCCGGACAGCTCAATAACAGAAAGCACATCGAGCGGATTGCTCTGCACAAGTACAATATCGGCGGTTTCCATTGCAACATCCGTGCCACTGCCAATCGCAATACCAACATCCGCTGTCGCGAGCGCCGGCGCATCATTGATACCGTCGCCCGTCATTGCAACTTTTCTGCCGGACTGCTGTACTTTCTTTACCTGCTCTGCTTTATGATCCGGCAGCACTTCCGCATAAACTTCTTCAATGCCAAGCTGGGCGGCTACCCAGTCCGCCACGCGCTGATTGTCCCCTGTGAGCATAATTGGTTTGATTCCCTGCTCGTTTAAACGCTCCACAGCTTCTTTTGCGGATTCTCGTACCATATCAGCGAGCGCCACCATTCCGATCAGCTCTCCATCCACCAGCACAAACACAACCGTTTTTCCTTCCTCCGCTCTCTCCCCGAAGGTTTTCTCGTCATACGTCAGCTGATGGTCTTTCATGTAGCCCGGGCTGACAATTTTCACCGCAGACCCGTTCACGGCTCCTTCGAGCCCCTGCCCGGTCATCGTTTGAAAGTCTTCTACCGCATGCAGCTCGATATTGCGCGTTTTAGCTTCATTAACAATTCCCTCCGCCAGCGGATGCTCCGATTCCTGTTCCACGGAGGCGGCAAATCCAAGCACCTGCTCTTCAGAATAACTGCCGCTTGGAACAACGTCGGTTACGCCAAAGCTTCCCTGGGTCAGAGTCCCTGTTTTGTCAAAAATAACCGCATCGAGCTTCCGGGCACTTTCAAACGGCGGCCGGTTACGAATTAGCAGTCCCTGTTTTGCGGATAAGGCCGTAGAAACAGACACGACGAGAGGCGCTGCGAGTCCGAGAGCATGCGGACAGCTGATAACCATTACCGTCACGGCCCGTTCTACTGCACTGTCTGTCGAACCGCTTACCAGCCGCCAGATAATAAACGTTATGATGCCCGATCCAAGCGCAGCGTAAAACAGCCATTTAGCAGCCCGGTTTGCCAGATCCTGCGCCCGCGACTTGGACTCCTGGGCTTCCTGTACAAGCGTAACGACCTGCGAAAGATACGTCTGATCGCCGGTTTTTGTTACTTCAATGGTTAAGCTTCCGTCCTGGTTGACTGCTCCTCCAATGGCTTCGTCCTGCTCGTTTTTTTCCACCGGGAGCGACTCCCCGGTCAGCATGGATTCATCCACCGAGGATTTTCCTTTAATAATCGTCCCGTCCACCGGCACTTTTTCTCCCGGTTTAATAAGAACATGGTCTCCCTGTTGGAGTTCGTCCACGCTAACTTCCTCAGTATCTCCGTCTGCTTTCACCCGGCGGGCTTCATGAGGCATGAGCTTAATCAGCTCCTGCAGAGCGTTTGAGGCCCCCATAATCGAGCGCATTTCGATCCAGTGGCCAAGGAGCATGATGTCGATTAACGTAGCGAGCTCCCAGAAAAACTGAGTGCCTTCCCAGCCAAACACCACCATAGTGCTGTAGCCGTACGCTACGACGACAGCAAGCCCGATGAGTGTCATCATTCCCGGACTTTTTTGCTTGAGTTCGTCTACTGCTCCGGTTAAAAACGGCCAGCCGCCGTAAAAGAATACGACCGTTGCGAGTCCGAAAAGCCCCCACTGATCATAGGGAAAAGCCCAATCCAGACCGAGAAAGTCCTGGATCACCGGAGTCAAAAGCAAAATAGGAATGGTTAAAATAAGGGAGACGAAAAACCTTCGTTTAAAGTCAGCAATCATAGCGCTGTGATGCTCATGATGATCATGTCCCCCGCCATGGTCTTCATGCTCTTCGTGATGACCCTGCCCGCGGCCTCTTTGCTGGTTTGCCATTAACCCGCCTCCTTTAATACTATTCTTCAAATACCCTACCCCTGTATAAAAAATAATAAACAAAAGACTTTCCGCATAAAAGAGCAAGGATAAGGGAAAAGGCTTTACAAATAACATGATGTTGGAGGCGAAATCGTTTATGCAGACAGAATACCAGGGCATCACCATCGAATCTGTCAAAGGTGATATTACAAAGCAGAACGACCTCAAAGCTGTAGTTAATGCCGCCAATGCCCAGCTTTTAACCGGCGGAGGCGTTGCCGGTGCTATTCACCGGGCTGCCGGTCCGGAGCTCGAAGAAGCCTGCAGACTGCTGGCCCCTATTTCACCCGGGGAAGCAGTGATTACAAAGGGCTTTCAAATGCCAAACGATTACATTATTCACTGTCTCGGACCTGTTTACGGGGTCGATAAGCCTTCAGACGAACTTCTTCGTGACTGCTACCTTAACGCCCTGCAGCTGGCCGAAGACAAAGACATTACAAGTATTGGATTTCCTGCCCTGTCCACCGGGGCCTTTGGCTACCCACTTGATCAGGCGCTTGAAGACTTTATGCCTGTCTTTTTGGAGCAGCTTGCCCAGGCTGCTTCTGTTCAGCATATCCGGTTTGTACTGTTTAGTGATAAAGATGCTGCTTCTTACGAAAAATACCTTCAGGCGGCTGTTTCCACTTAAGCCGGTCAAGATCCGGATACCAAAGCATTGGCTACTTCTTCTGCCGGGCTTATGATTCACGACTATTTAACTGCACAGGCACGGATCCAACTTTTGGTTTGAATTTGCTGCTGTTGGTTACGTTTCATTTCTAAGAGGGAATGCAGAAGCATAGCTTCAATTGAAAGGAGATCATCTAATGAAAAAATTCTTTACCGTCATCGGACTCGCAGCTTTATTTGTTACAGGATCAGCAGTCCCTGCACAGGCTTCTGAAACCCCAACGACTGTTCAGCAGGAACAGAAGCAGGAATTCACTCCTTATGAAGCACTCCAGACAGTACGCGATCAGGAAGGCACAGACGCAGAACTAAAAATCGATCAATATCCTTCGATCAGCGAAAGCGGCCAGGCTTATTACCAGGTGCAGGCACTCGACCTTTCCCTTATTGAACAGGGCGACAACGGACTGCTCCAAACGTACCGTGTGTATGAAGACGGACGCGTTCTTGTCTTATAAACGTCAACCCCGTGCAGCAGAAGCCGCACGGGGTTTCTCTATTGGATGGTTGGAGGCTTTTTCATCAAAAGCGGACGGTAAAAGTATTCCTGGTCCTTCCATCCGAGTTCTTCATGCAGTAAAGCAAACGTTGTATGAAAAAACCTTTGTATGGCCTTTCCGTCAAATTCCTCTGTAAGAGGCAGAAAGTATTCGCTTGCGTTTTGATCATAATAAGCGCCTGCAGGCTCAAGCGCTGAACTGTTTAAATCCTTTTGCTGAAAAGGGTATGGCAGAACGAAAAAAGCAGGTATCGCTGTATTGTCATCACCGGGCCAAAATCCAAATTCGATAAACTGTTCGTCAAAAGCAGCTTTTTCGATCGTTTTGTCTTCCGGAAAGGGCTCCGGAATATTTTCCACAATAAGTGTCGAAACGTCGAAGGTGCCCCAGAATAAACCCGGTTTGATTTTGCGGCAGCGCAGCGGTGCGATAAAAGCCAGTTCCTCCTGATATGCCGCCTGCATCATTTTGAGCCCCTTCATGGCTGCCTCTGCATCGTACCGTTTATGCACCTGGTCTTCCGGAAACCATATCGTCACCGGCATTTCCTGGGGTTTGGGATGAATGCGCACATGAACTCCTGCCTGGTAAAGACAGCTGAAAATCCATTCGTAATACGTTTGAATGGAGGTGCCGTCTTCAAGCCTTTTGGTTTCCACAGTATCTTCCACTGCTACCAGAAGCCGGCTGTTCCGGATATCTATTTCGAGTTCAAATGCTTTACGCTCCTTAACCAGCACGCCTGTAGAGAAGCCATCGCGCGTAACTTCAAGCATCACATGCTCCCACTGCGGCTCCTGCGGCGCTGCTTCAAGCCGTATCTTCCCGAGAATCTGGGAGAGAAGCTGAAGGGTCAGTTTTGTTTCCTTCCATTCCTGAAAAGGCATGATCTCCATTAAATACTGCTCCTTTCTTCCAGAGGAAGCTGTTGTTATTGATGCCTCACTGCTACACTGCGTTTTCATCCATATACATTACTTCCCAGAGATGACCATCAATATCCTGAAAGCTCCACCCGTACATAAAGCCTCCGTCCATCGGTTCATTAGACGGACGGCCTCCTGCATCCAGCGCCTTTTGGACAATCTCATTGACTGCTTCTTTGCTGTCAGCAGAAATGGCCAGAATCGCTTCTGCCTCCCTGCTGGTATCCACGATATTTTTGTTGGTAAATGTTTGAAAAAATGCTTCCTGAAGCAGCATGACGTATATACCGCTTCCAAGTATCATGCACGCCGCATTTTCATCCGTGAAGCGCTGGTCAAATGAAAAGCCGATCGTTTGAAAAAACTCCATCGAAGCCTCAAGGTTTTTAACCGGCATATTTACAAATATTTGCTTTGTCTGCAGATCCATAGTATCCGCCCCTCCTTCTTTGTCACTTCTCCTCCCCGTAAGCAACCACATGCCACAGCACACCAAACTGGTCCTTCAACTGTCCGTAAGCCGGACTGAAAAACGTTTCTGCCATAGGCATAATCACTTCTCCGCCGGTGCCAAGAGCATGAAATGTTTTTGCCGCCGAGGAAGCGTCACTCATGCTGAGTGCGATCGACACCAGGCTTCCCGGCGCTTCCAGATCAGGGCTCTCAGGAAAGGTATCTGAGAGCATCAGCTCCATATTACCGATTTTTAAATAAGCATGCATAATGAGTTCTTCAGCTCCAGGTGGTATTTCCATTCCTTCGACCTCTGCATAGGTCTGGCTTCCAATAACTTTTGCCTCCAGGGCTTTTTCGTAAAAAGCGGCAGCCTCCCGTGCTTTTCCATTAAAAGTAAGGTACGGATTCATCCCGGTAATCATCGTAGACGTCCTCCTCTATTTCATGATTACCTTCACTATAGCACGGGCGCCTCCACCCTATTTCTTTTCGATTGCGGTCCCGGCCTGGCGCTTCAGAAAATTATTCATCAATAGCGACAGTGAAACGAGGATGGGAGGGTCATCAAGACGCGGTGGGTATAAATGGACGTCTCTCTTTTCTTCCGCAAAGTCTCCATTCACATGGAACGGCTCTTTTGAGCGTGTGCGAAGCGTGTGATGAGGGATAAGAATATCGGTCGCGTTCATTTTCCAGGCGACCGATGTCGCCATCACATAATACACTCCCGGCTTCACCCCTGGAATCCAGTATTCTTCCGACGCCTCGCACAGCGTGCCATGCAGCGGCACTCCCTCCGGCATGGGACGGGGGAACAGTCCAATCAATACAAACCCTTCAAAAGACATTTCACTATAGACCCGGCCTTTAATACAAGGTTCCGTTGAAGGAAAAACCGGCTCTGCCCAGTGCCGGGTCTTTTTTAACGAGGATAAAGATTCCTCTGTGGAGGCAGCTGAGGCACGAAAAACTCCCGGGGTCATTCCTACTCTCGACACAAAGCTCGTTGTGAACGTTCCTACGCTCTGCTGGCCGATTTCCATCCCGATATCACGTATAGGAAGAGCTGTTTCAAGCAGCAGCGCCTTTGCCCTCTGCAGCCGGAGAGCAGACAGGTAATACAGCGGCGGCACCCCGACACTCCTTTTAAACAGGCGCGAAAAATGATACGGACTATAGGCAGCCTGAGCGGCCAGTTCGGCAAGATCCAGCGGTTCGTGAAGGTGTTCATGCATGTACGTAATGGCGTCATGAACAGCCGGCGAATATGAGTGCTCCATCACCTTACCTCCTGCCCTTCGGCCCGTTATTAAATACATTCCAGTTGAAACGAAAGATTCCTGATATTAATTATATCAGAAAGCGCTTTCATAAAGGGTTAAAAATTGAAATTCGGCTGCAAAAATGCCCCCGCCCAAAGGCAGAGGCAAGTCTGTATTTTATGAGGGATTCACCGCAGCTTTTACATGCTTTTTCAGGGTCGTAATGAGCAGCTGAAGATCTTTATCTTCGATGTTCAGCGGCGGGGAAAGTGTTAAAACATTGTTATGGTGCCTGGCAATATCAGATGTCTTTCCAACAATGACTCCGTCTTTTTTGCAGCCTGCAAGAATTTGCTTCACAAGCTTTTCCGGTGCCGCCTTTTTCGTCGTTTTGTCTTCGACAAATTCAATACCGGCCAAAAGTCCACGTCCACGTACCTGTCCTACGTGGGGAAGGTCTTCCAGCTCCTTTAACGCCTCCAGGAGCTCCCTGCCCTTTCTCTCCGATCGTTCCACCAGCTTTTCCCGTTCCATAATTTCCAGGTTTTTCACTGCTGCTGCGCAGGCTGCTGGGTGGCCGCCGAACGTGTTCACATGGCGGAAGTGGTCGTAGGCTTCACTGCCGGTAAATGCCTGGTACATATCCTTTCGCACGGCGGTTACAGATAACGGCATATATCCGCTTGTGATGCCCTTCGCCATCGTTACAATATCCGGCTTTACATCTGCGTGCATAAATCCAAATCGCTTCCCGGTCCGTCCAAAGCCACAAATAACTTCGTCGCTGATTAAAAGAACGCCGTATCGGTCACAAATGTCCCGGACCCGTTTCATATAGGAAGCCTCTGGGATCAGCACCCCGCCGCCGGTAATGATTGGCTCCATAATAACCGCCGCTACCGATTCTTCCGCCTCCCACAAAATAGCCTGCTCAATTTCATCTGCACAAGCCAGGCTGTACTCCTCATCGCTCTGGCCTTCCGGCTTCCGGTACGGGTCCGGCGGCGTTACATGCACAAATCCCGGCGGCAGCGGCTCGTACCGGTATTTCCGCTGCGTCTGTCCTCCTGCCGCCATTGTGGCAAGCGTGCTTCCGTGATAGGTGCGGTAGCGTGATATAGTTTTATAACGACTGCCTTCACCTATTTGCTGAAAATATTGACGCACCAGCTTCAAAGCAGTCTCATTTGCTTCCGATCCACTGTTGGAAAAAAAGTACATGTAGCCGTCGCCGAGCCATTCATCAAGCTTTGCGGTCAGCTGCACAGCTGGAGTGTGACTCTGTGTTAAAGGATAGAATGGAAGCTTCAGCATCTGTTCATACGAAGCATCAGCAATTTCTTTCCGTCCGTATCCGACATTTACGCACCAAAGACCAGCCATGCCATCAAGGTACTCCCTGCCGTCCACGTCTGTCACCCACGAACCGTCCGCTTTCTCTACAACCATGCCTCCTCCCGGGCTATAAGGCCTCATGGCATGCCAGATGCTTTCCTCATCTCTTTTCTTCATCTCTTCCGGTTCCCAAGTCATCAAAGTCACCCTTTCCCTTAAAATGTCAGCGCATACAAAATGCTGTCTACCGTGATCTTCTCACGTCCGACCTGAAAAGAAAAGACTCAGGGAGAAGGGAGCTTAAAGCCAGAGTCCGTGATTTTCATGTTTTAAAAGCTGCAGGAGACACATTGATAATATTTCCATATTTAGGTATTATCATTTTTATACTTCATTATTATTGGAAAAGAGAGATCTGCGTTGACTAAATTCCAGGGACTCCACACAAACATTAAAATACGTCTTATTACTGATTTTTCTATGGAATTTGTATTGATGGCCATTCTTCCGTTTATGGCAGTGTATTTCAGCAGTCATCTCGGAGCCGGCACCGCCGGGCTTTTGCTCGCATTTACTATGGCTGCAGGCATCGGAATTGGTTTATGGACCGGACACTTATCGGACGTCATCGGCCGAAAGCGTATTATTGTTACTGCTCAGGGGCTGCAGGTATTAAGCCTTGGTGTAATGGCACTGGCAAGCTCTCCCTTATTTGAATCTGTATGGCTTACATTTGCAGCTTTTCTTACCGCTAACGCTTGTTTTAATGCCGCCGATCCACCATCCGAAGCGATGATTATCGATTACAGCTCTGAAGCAGAACGCCCTTATGTTTACCAGCTTGCCTACTGGCTTGGTAATGTAGCTTACGCCTTTGGGGCAGTTATTGGCGGACTGTTTTTCGAAAGCGGGCGCTTTTATTTATTTGTTGCTTTATTTCTCGTGAGCATATGTATTTGGTATGTCGTTGCCTTTAAATTAAAGGAAAAACAACAGACCGCTTCGTTTCCAGAAAAATCCTCCCGGCAGGTTCAGGTACCACTCACTATATGGAAGCGGTACGCAGCCGTAATGAAAGACCGCCGCTTTCTTTTCTTTTTGATAGGGACCGTGTGTATTGCCAGCCTGGAATTTCAGCTGGATAAATACGTGGCCGTGCGTCTGGACGAACAATTTCATATGGTGCTGGGAGGGTTTGAACTCACGGGCGTACGAATGTTCAGCCTTATCATGTTTATTAACACCCTCGGCGTTGTATTCTTTACTATGCCGGTTTCGGCCCGGGTTTCTTCCCTCGATTATAAAAAAGTTCTGGCCGCCGGGCTCGGCATTTATACTGTCGCCTTTGGTTTTTTCGGATTCAGCACTTCGTTTTTAGTCCTCCTGCTGGCTGCTGCAGCCTTTACTTTGGGGGAGATCATTTATATTCCCGTTCGCCAGACGATCCTCGCCGGCATCGTTCACGATGATTCACGCGGTTCTTATATGGCAATGGAATCAATGATGTATAATACCGCTCTTCTTCTCAGCAGTTTTATGCTTACAGCAAGTGCCGTCATTCCTGCTGCTGGAATGTCGACACTGTTCATACTCCTGGGAGCTGTTGGCTTTATCAGCTACCGGCTCTGCCTTCCATTAAAAAAGAGCAGACAAGCTTATGCTTCCTGATCCCCGTGCCTTCGAATCATTATCCGCTCATTTTTCGGCCGGTGCAGCTGGACTGTGAGCGAGGGGATATCCACACGGAGCAGTGTCCACCGGAACAGCTTTACCTTCAGCTCTCCGGCCACGGTCACTGCTTCCACCGGATTCCCGTTTTCAACTTTTCGTCCTCCCTCCACCGAATGCACGCGCCCAACAGGAAACGTTCTTCTTGGCACCGGGCGGCTTTCTCCAAACAAATGACGGGGTTCTGATAGCCTGTACGTTTTGGCGGCTGAACGCTTTTTATTGTTTCTCATTTGGCACCGTCCCTTCTGAAAAGCTTTGTTTCTTTTCCTTTCCCTTTTTCCCAGATAATCCTTCACTGCTTTTACCTTCCCCCACTCGATATTTTTTATTGGTCAGAAATGTTTAGACTTTCGCAAAAACGTTAATACATTCTTTACTGTTTCTCACAATTAATGATCAAGCATATTTCTTGAATTTCTCTTCTCCATTTCCTACTATAGTGGTGTAAATCAATTGGTCAGAGAAAATCAAATTTATTTCTTGCATTATACAGAAAGCGGGTATATAATACTGTTACAAGGTCAAAGATAGTCAAAGTCAACGAAATAATTCTGACCTTACGAAGATAAATATGAACGATGCACGCGTCAAAAATACTACTTTAAAATAAGGAGGTTCGGTTCAGTATGATGAGATGTGAACATTGCGAACAGCGTCCAGCACGCATTGAACTGAACATGAATGTTAATGGAAGTCATCAAAAAATGCACCTGTGTGAACGGTGCTATAGAGAAATCCGTCAAAGCATGAATCAGCCATCCGGACAGGGCGGCTCCGGCGGCTCCCAGTCCCCATTTGACCAATTCTTCAACAATATGATGGGCGGCGGAGCAGAACAAGGCTCCAGCCAGGATCAGGAACAGGCTCAGTCTGGCGGCGGCCAGGGCGGCGGCCTTCTTGACGGTTTAGGTAAAAACCTGTCTGACGTTGCACGCGCCGGACTCATTGACCCGGTCATCGGCCGCGATAAAGAAGTCGAACGAGTCATTGAAACATTGAACCGCCGTAATAAAAACAATCCGGTTCTGATCGGTGAACCGGGTGTAGGTAAGACAGCCATTGCCGAAGGCCTCGCCCTCCGCATTTCAGAAGGCGACGTACCAAACAAACTGAAAAACAAGAGCATCTACCTGCTCGACGTCACCTCCCTCGTAGCAAATACCGGGGTGCGCGGACAGTTTGAAGAACGCATGAAACAGCTGCTGAAAGAGCTGCAGGAACGTCAGGACGTCATCGTCTTTATTGATGAGGTTCACCAAATCGTTGGTGCAGGTTCGGCAGAAGGCTCTTCAGACGCCGGCAATATTATGAAACCGGCACTGGCCCGCGGAGAAATTCAATTGATCGGTGCAACTACGCTTGCGGAATACCGTAAAATTGAAAAGGATGCAGCACTTGAACGCCGCTTTCAGCCGGTCATGGTTAACGAACCAAATCTCGAAGACAGCGTAGCGATCCTAAAAGGGCTGCAGGCAAACTATGAAAAATTCCATCATGTAGCTTTTACTGATGAAGCGCTTGAAGCCTGCGTTAATTTATCCAACCGCTACGTACAGGACCGGTTCCTGCCGGACAAAGCAATCGATTTAATGGATGAAGCAGGCTCCAAAATAAATCTCGCTCACAGCGACGATGACAGCGAATCCCTGCAAAGCCGCCTCGAACAGATTGCTGCGGAAAAAGAGCGTGCTACTCAGCAGGAGGATTACGAACAAGCAGCTAAGCTTCGTGATGAAGAGGCCAAGTTGCAGGAGCAGGTTAAGGAAGCCGAACAAAACGGCAATATTCAAAAAGAAACGCCAACCGTTGATGTAGAAACGATCCAGATGATCGTGGAAAATAAAACAGGCATTCCGGTTCGCCGCCTCCAGCGCGATGAACAAAAGAAAATGCGCGATCTGCCTGAACGTCTGAATGCAAATGTGATCGGACAGGAAGAAGCAGTAAGTAAAGTCGCGCGCTCGATTCGCAGAAATCGTGCCGGTCTTCGCCGCGGCAGCCGTCCAATTGGTTCCTTCCTGTTTGTCGGACCAACCGGCGTCGGGAAAACAGAGCTGTCCAAAACCCTCGCTTCTGAAATGTTTGGCGATCCTGAAGCAATGATCCGCCTCGACATGAGTGAGTATATGGAAAAACATTCTGTATCCAAGCTTATCGGTTCACCACCGGGATATGTCGGACACGATGAGGCCGGACAGCTGACAGAAAAAGTGCGCCGGAAACCATACAGCATCATTCTTCTGGATGAAATTGAAAAAGCGCACCCTGATGTGCAGCATATGTTCCTGCAGATCATGGAAGACGGCCGCCTGACTGACAGTCAGGGACGCAAGGTCAGCTTTAAGGATACAGTCATCATTATGACTTCAAACGCTGGCTCGCAAATGAAGCGCGTGACTGTAGGCTTTGGAGACAAAGACCAGGTAGAACCAAAAATCATGGAATCCCTCAGCGATTATTTCCGTCCGGAATTCCTGAACCGTTTCGACAGCATTGTAAGCTTCAAAGAACTGGCTCGCGAAGATCTTGTTACCATCGTAGACCTTATGCTCAAAGACATCTTAGAGGCAGCCAGCGAACAGGGACTGGATGTTACCGTTTCTGAGGATGCAAAACGTATGCTGGCCGATCAGGGCTATGATCCTTCGTTCGGTGCCCGCCCTCTTCGCCGCGTAATCGAAGAAAAAGTAGAAGACGGCATTGCCGATCTCATGCTTGAAGAGGAGGATGTGCAAAGCATTACTATCACGGTGAACGACAATGAGATCCAGGTAGCCAATGCACAAACATCCGCCTCCGCCAAAGAATAATTCTATAAAGGAAAGCCCTGCGGCATCTGCTGCAGGGCTTTTTTTATACTTAAGAACATCTATGATGAACCCTGTTGTTCCACGTGGAACATTTTTTGTTTTCAAAGCTATTTACCATCTTCCTTTTACTTTTGTACAAAAAGAGCGTACAATGTAATTGATAACGATTATCACTAAAGGAGCTGGACACCTTGTCTGACTTTCACATACATGATGTTACTATTATCGGCGGCGGCCCTGCTGGTTTATATACTGCTTTTTACTGCGGGATGCGGGCGCTCGACACCCATATCATCGAAGCGCAGCCAGACCTGGGCGGAAAAATTCACGCCTACCCTGAAAAAATTGTCTGGGATGTTGGCGGCCTGCCTCCTTCCTCCGGAAAACAGCTGATGGATCAGCTGGTGGCACAGGCAGAAACGTTCCACCCGGCAATTACTACAAACGAAAAAATTATTCACGTGGAAAAGGATGAGGCCGGACTTTTCCGTCTTGAGGCAGAAACAGGCGGCATCTATTATTCCCGTACGGTTATTGTTGCTGTAGGCCACGGCATTCTTCATGCCCAAAAGCTCGACATCGAAGGCGCAGAAAAATTTGAGCTTTCGAATCTGCATTATACCGTTCAGCAGCTTGAGCGATTCCGTGACCAGAAGGTCATGATTTCCGGAGGCGGCAACTCTGCCGTCGATTGGGCTAACGCTCTCTGCCCGATCGCAAGCGAAGTCACAGTTGTGCACCGGCGCGATGAGTTCGGCGGTCATGAACGGCACGTTCAGGAAATGAAGGACTCCGATGTAAATGTACAGACGCCTTTTGCTCTTTCGGGTCTTCACAGCAACGACGAAGGCACAGCTATCGAAAGAGTGCTCTGCACAAATCTTGAGACCAACGAAAGCATGGAAAAAGAAGTGGATGCTGTCATCGTGAACCACGGTTTCCAGATGGAGTTCGAGCTTCTTGAAAACCTGCAGCTGCAGACAGAAGAAAATAAAATCCTCGTAAACGAGCAGATGGGCACAAATATCGAAGGTTTATTTGCTGCTGGTGATATTACCAATCACCAGGGAAAGGTCCATCTGATTGCCGGTGCGTTTGTGGAGGGCGCTTCAGCTGCAAACAGCGTCAAGCAGTTTCTTGAGCCCGGGGCCGGTGCAAAAGCTATGGTATCCTCCCACAACGAGCGGTTCGCAGAAAAAAATCAGGAAATTCAAAAGAATCTTCTTTCCAAACAGCTGTAAAACAGCCGTTTGAATGCTTTAGGAAAACACTGACGGCTATCAATTAATCAAAGAGGTGAAAGCGTTGCGACTCCCCCGCTCTACAGAACGTCTTTCATTTCGTGCCATGCAGCATCAAGACCACCGGCTGCTGAAAAATATCTTCCAGAATAAAGACGTCATGCGCTATTATGCCGCGTTAAAATCCGAAAAAGAGATCGACGAATGGATCCATTGGAACAAAAGTCACTATCTATCATACGGAGTCGGAATGTGGATTGTGGAAGACCGGCAAACCCAGCGCTTTGTCGGCCAGTGTGGACTTGTCCCCGAAAAAATAGAAGGCAGCGTTTCTATTGAACTTGGGTATCTGCTTACACCGGAAAACTGGGGATGCGGCTATGCGTCTGAATCCGCTGCTATGGTCCGGGATTTCGCGTTTTATTCGCTTGCTATTCCCACACTTATATCAATTATCGACCCTGAGAACACCCCTTCTATCAAAGTAGCTGAGAATATCGGGATGACTTATCAGCGTCCTGTGAAACGATGGAGCCGCTCCTTCAGCTTGTATGCTGCGGCCCGCACCTGAGTCAACTGTCACAATTCGTCCATTGTACCTGGCCTTCCCCTATGCTATGTTAACGTTATATTCATATCGTGATTTTGACATTAGAAAGGAAGGCCGTGCATGAATTCTCTCCAATCGCTTAGATGGGCCGGTATCATTGAAGGAATCTCATTTCTGCTTTTGCTCTTTATCGCTATGCCTTTAAAATACGGGGCGGGTTTTGACATGGCTGTTACTGTCGTCGGCGCTGCCCACGGCGGGTTGTTCGTCCTGTATGTAGCTATTGCTTTGTTTGTATGGGTACAGAAACGCTGGCCGTTTCTGCGTATGCTTATTGCTGTTATTGTATCCGTCATTCCGTTTGGCCCGTTTGTGTTTGAACGCAGCCTGCGGCGTGAAGAAAATGAAAACCTTGAGCCGGACGCCGTTTTTTAAACCGAACCTTTCGTTCGGTTTTTTTCATGAGCAGCCTGAAGCTTATAGTAATTTCTTTCAAAACATGATATAAAGAATTGATGCTGTGAAAAATTTGCAGTTTTTACATAAACCAATTTTGATGAACGAGGAGTCCCGATGTACATGATTGAATGGAAAAATATTTTACGCGGCATGGCCATGGGAGCAAGTGATGTTATTCCGGGCGTAAGCGGCGGCACTCTGGCGCTAATCCTTGGTATTTACTACCGGCTGTTGTCTGCCATCAGCCTGCTTTTTTCACGCCAGTGGAAGCAGCAGCTTGGCTTTTTGATCCCTCTCGGTGTAGGGATGGGGACAGCTATCCTGTCACTTGCCCACCTGCTTGAATGGCTGCTTGCCGAACACCCACAGCCGACGTTTTTCTTCTTTTTTGGATTAATTCTCGGTACGATTCCTTTTATTTTATACAAAGTGAATTACAAAACCAATTTTAAAAAGCATCATTACGTCATTTTGCTGATCGCAGCCGTCATTGTCCTGCTCTCAGGTCTTTTTCAGGGGGACGAGGAGGCAGCTGTAATTGCCACCGGCAGTGCAGGAAGCTTTGCCACCTTGTTTTTCTCAGGATGGCTTGCGAGCACAGCGATGATTCTTCCAGGCATCAGCGGTTCGTTTGTGCTCGTGATTATTGGCGTTTACCAGACCGTCATCAACGCTTTAACAGAATTTAACCTGCCCGTGCTTTTCACCTTCGGCGTTGGCGTGCTCGTAGGGATCGCCATTATGAGTAAGCTGCTGCGTTATCTGCTTCGTGCTCATACTGTCGGGACGTACGCAGTGATTACCGGCCTGCTCCTTGGGTCGCTTTACGTTATATTTCCCGGCTTGAATGACGGCGTGATTGCGTTTATCCTCAGCCTGGTGATGTTTGCCGCCGGCCTCGTTCTGGCCCTTTTCCTCGGCCGAATTGACCGTACAAGAGCAGTGTAATCCCAATAAATAAAACAGAAAGGCCGACCGCGGTAAAAACTCCCGCAGCCGGCCTTTTTTAGGCTTTCAGCACGTAAATAATTAAACAAATCCACCCGGCAATAAAGGCCACTCCACCTAAAGGAGTTACGGCTCCCAGCCAGGAAATGCCGGAGAGCGACAGCACATACAGGCTTCCGGAAAATAAAACAATTCCCGCAAACAAAAGCCATCCGGACCAGCCCAACAGCGCTGAGCCTCCGCCCGTGTAAGCCGCTACAGCACCAATAGCGATCAGTCCCAGCGAATGATACATATGATACTGCGCTCCGGTGTTATACGTTTCAATCATCCGGTTCGACAGCCGGCTCTCCAGGCCGTGGGCTCCGAACGCCCCAATGCCTACTGCCAAAGCAGCATTTACTGCCCCTAACACAATGAGTACTTTCCACAGCATGCCTAAGTCTCCTTCTTAATTAAAAATCCAGTAAATTACCTTCCGTTGACGGAATTTCTTTTTCCTCTTCAGCTGTTTCCCGGCGTGCCACTGGTGCTGCAGACGCTTCCGGCGCTGGAGCTGCTGCTTTTGGTTCTGCAGCCGGGCGCTTCGTTTCACCGGCCTTTGAAGAAAGCAGAATATCGCAATAGTTTCGGAGCGTTCTTGCATGCTCCTGCAGCGCCCGTTCGTCTCCCTTTTCCCCCTGCTCCGCAAGCTGGAGCAGTTCTTCTTCCATTTTTTCAATCACGGTCTGAACAGATATCTGCATAAGCTCTGCCCTCCCTTTCTCTGCTTCAAAGCATTCAAACTTGGAATCTTGTCAAATTATATCATAGGTCCAGCCCGAAGCCCTACGTTTGTCCTTATTGTCACAAGACGTTCGCAACTTTCCCGTATGAAGCACAAAAAGCTGCCGGACCGAAAAATCCGGCACGGCAGGAGGCCTCCTTTATTGACTAAATTCGTTTTGGATTTCGTGCATCTTCTGCACTTTATTTTCCCAGCATTTCGGACTTAAATCGACTGGATATTCTTCGGGGTTTAATGACCGTTTATATTCTTCCCATAAGAGCGGCAGATTCGATTGCATATAAGCCTGGATATCTTTCATGGATGGCAGACCGTATACCAGTCTTCCGTCTTGAAAGATGGTTTCATGAAGATTCACCGCTTTAAAGTTCTGTACTTTTTTACTGATATACGTGTGAACGGGGTGGAACATGTGCAGCTCCTCCTGCTCGTTTGGCTCTTCATCGGAAAGCGTAATGTAATCCCCCTCCGAGCGTTTGTTTTCGGTATTTATTATCCGATAGACTTTTTTTACACCCGGCGTAGTCATTTTCTCCAGGTTGCCTGATTTTTTTGCTCCAATTTTCATCGTGTCGCGCATGCCGCCATCATTGTTCTCAATCGCCACAAGCTTGTATACTGCTCCGAGAGCAGGCTGGTCATACCCGGTGATAAGCTTTGTGCCGATACCCCACGTATCAATTTCTGCTCCCTGGGATTTTAAATTGGTAATCGTATATTCATCCAGGTCCCCGGAGGCGATAATCTGGGTGTCGGTAAAGCCGGCCTCATCGAGCATTCTTCTTGCTTCCTTCGACAGGTAGGCCAGGTCCCCGCTATCAAGACGCACACCTTTAAAACGAATATTGTCACCCATCTCTTTTGCGACCTTGATAGCATTAGGTACTCCGGAGCGCAGAGTGTCATACGTGTCCACTAAAAACACACAATCCGTATGGTGCTCGGCATACATTTTAAAGGCTTCATATTCCGTTTCACATGCCTGTACCATGGAATGCGCATGTGTGCCCGCTGTAGGAAGCCCGAATACTTTTCCGGCCCTGACGTTGCTCGTTACTTCAAAACCGCCGACAAAGGCCGCTCTGCTTCCCCACAGCCCGGCGTCAAGCTCCTGGGCCCGGCGCAGTCCGAAATCCATCGCGCGCCCGTTGCCTCCCGTCACCTGCTTGATGCGGGCTGCTTTCGTAGCAATCAGTGTCTGGTAGTTCACCATGTTTAACAGCGCGGTTTCAATCAGCTGGGCTTCCCCGAGCGGGGCTTCCACTTTGATCATCGGCTCATTGCCGAAGACAAGCTCGCCCTCTTTCATCGCATAAACACTGCCGGTAAACCGGAGCTCCGCTAAGTAGGAAAGAAAATCTTCCCCGTAGCCTGCTTCTTCCCGCAGATAAGTAAGGTCCTCTTCCGTCATCCCAAAATTTCCCAAAAAATGTACAACCCGTTCCAGTCCGGCAAATACACCGAACCCATTGCCAAACGGGAGATCCCGAAAATACAGATCAAATACGGCCTTCCGGGTATGCATGCCGCTGCGCCAATACGTTTCCACCATATTCACCTGATACAGATCGGTGTGCAGCGATAAACTGTCATCTTCATAGCGTGTCATTCCAGTCCCCCCCTTTTAGAATCCTATTGCTTGTACTTTCCTGACCCAATTCTACACTACTTGTATCTTTTCACTTCTTCTTTCCTTTGAAACTCATTTCCATTCCGGTTCTACCCCGGGTTACCTATATTTAAAAAAGAGCCCGCCCTAAAATCAGGTGCGGACTCTTATACGTGTGTTTACTTCTCTACAAGCTCATAGCCGTAGGCTTCGATCTTCGTGTAGTCTTCTTCGTCAACCACCCAGTACTGACCTTCATTATTGCGGACAATGACTTCCTTTTCCGATGCGTCTTCCCGGGCGTTCTCAAGCTCGTCGAATTTTTTCGCCGGTACTTGAATATCCTCTACGATGATAAATGACATGAATAAAACACCTCCGTTGTTTCGAAAGTGTTCCCGTTCACTTCTTTATTCAAACAGATATAAAGAATTTTTTTAAAAAGGGGACTTTTTTATTAATCCGCATTCTGCAGTGATTTTTCAGCTTGAACTCTTATCCCGGACGGAGAGCACGGCTTTGATGCCGGCAATATTTAGCCCCTGATCGATAAGCTCTTTGATTTCCTGACACCGATCAATATCATTCATCGAAAACAGGCGCTGGTTCCCCTGATTTCGCTCTGGATTGATCAACCCCTGTTCTTCGTAGTAACGGATTTGGCGAGCTGACAATGATGTGATTTCTTGTACCACGCTAATGGGAAAACAAGCAGCGTTACGAGGAATATTACCCTTCACCGCGCCCTCCTCCTTTATAAATTTTTTCAGCCTGCCGCAGGGGGCTACCTCCGGCGGTGGCTGAGATGTGCATACACGTCCTGAAGCGTTTCATAGCCAAGCTCCTGGACCGTCTGGATGGAGCGTGTCCAGAGCTCGGCAGCCATAATGGCATCGCCAAGGGCATTGTGCCTGCCTTTTATCGGAATGTCATAATAGTTGCAGCAGTCATCGAGCGAACGAAATTCAAAGTCCGGCGCAGCAATACTGAACACAAACGAAGTATCCAGCAGGCGATGCTGAAGGTTTGTACCCATCGTCCGGTACGTATACTTCTGCAGAAACTTTCGTTCATGGGAGGCGTGATGGGCTACGAGTATGTCTGCCTGAGCAAACTGATAGAACTGCTCGAGGGCTTCGCTGATCGACTGACCGTCTGCTTCCAGTTCTTCGGCAGTTAAGCCGGTAACTTCGCTTACCTCCGGAGACACCGCCTCCGGTTCATGTACAAGCGTATAAAAGGCATCGTCGCGGACCAGCCGGTTGTGTTTAATTTTAATAGCCCCCATCGACAATATCTTGTCTCCGGCATCCGCGTTAAAGCCCGAGGTTTCCAGATCAAGGACGGTGACGTTCAGCGAAGACAGCGATTTCTGCAGAGGCTGTTCTGCTTTTACGTCTTTTTGCAGCTGACGCATAAAAGACTGATGCTGCGGATTCGTGGAGTCCAGGCCGCCAAATCGACTCGAAATACTGCGCATCCATTGGAACATTTAAAAATCACCCGACTCCATGATTTTTTTTGTATGCTGAAACAGGTGCTTTCCTTCTTTTAATGCAGACTTCAGCTCGGACTTCTGGGCTTTCGAGAGCTCCTGCACCGGCACGTAATGAACGTCCTCATAGACATTTTGTTTCCTGGAGAATGAAGCCCGCAGCTCCAGCAAATTTTTAAAATGCACATCCTTGCCCTTCACGTAGGAATGCTTTTCCGATACCTGCCGGATACGTTCGATCGTAGAAGAAGCATGAATGCCTTCATAAATGGCGAGCAGGCGCAGGGCATGAACGTATGGGAAAAATCCGACATCTTTAATATGCATCGAGCCTGCGTACTGCCCTTTTTCTTCCGGGAGAAGCTGCCCGAAAGCGTTGAGCCCTTTGTGCAGATAGGCGGTGTTTTCCGATAACCGTTTTAGCACCTCTCTCCGGCCGGCCTGTTCAAAGACATGCTGCTTTACGTCCTCAAGAAGTTCATCTTCTCCCACAAGCGTCCTGGCATCGATAAAGGTGAGCAGATGGCGGAACGGACCCCATTCATCGGCTTCAATCCAGCCGTCCACCTGCTTTTTCCACCCTTCCACCCCGTGGCACCAGCGTTTATGGGAAGCCATAACCAGCCCTTCACAGCGCGGGTATCCAACGATCGCCATTCCTTCACGTATTTCCGCTCCCAGACCGAGAAAATAATCCTGAAGTTCGTCATCTGTCCCCTCAAAAACAATACCGTGATCCTGATCACTGAATTTTGCCTGTTCCTGTCTTCCCGCACTTCCCATAAGAAAAAAAGCAAAATGAGCAGGAAGTTCTCCCCGCTCACTCTGATGATGATGAACAGCAAGAGTAACCGTTTCTGAAATCCACGTATCGTGGGCTTCATTAAGCTTTACTGGCTCTCCCGCCAAGTCGTCCATCTTCTCTTCTTTGTCTTTTTTTATTTCTTCATAGCTCTTAAAGGAAGGTTCTGCTGAAAATCCCTGTGTTTGTGAGAATGAAGAATTTGACATATTTTATGCTCCTGTTCTTTCCGAAGAATTGTCTGTAGTAGGCTGCACGTTTTCCGGATAACCGTATGCACCGTGCTCACTCATATCAAGACCCATGATTTCTTCTTCCTCCGATACGCGCAGTCCGCCGATAATCGATTTCGTAATTAAGAGCAGAATGTACGAAGCAATAAATGCAAACAGCCCGCACGCTACGACGCTGATAATTTGTACACCAAGCTGGGTTAACCCGCCGCCGTAAAACAATCCGGCACGGCCGCCGTTCATTTCAGCAAGCTGTGGTGTAGCAAAGAAACCGGTTGAAATTGTTCCCCAGGCGCCGGCCATACCGTGCACTGAAAGGGCAAAAATCGGATCGTCGATGTTGCGTTTTTCAAAGAAACGAACGCTGAAGAAGCAGAGCATACCGCCAATTGCACCGATAACCACGGAAGCCCATGGAGCTACAAATGCGCAGGAAGCAGTAATTGCTACAAGACCTGCAAGGGCTCCGTTAAGCATGCTTGGTACGTCTGCTTTTCCAAGCACCGCCCAGGCAATCAGAAGTGCTGCAAAAGCACCCGCTGCAGCGGCAAGCTGTGTATTCATAGAAACGTAGCCAAAGAATCCGTCTGCTACTCCAAATGTACTGGCTCCGTTAAAGCCGAACCAGCCGACCCACAGCAGTAGTACACCTAAAGCAGTGAAGACCTGGTTGTGGCCTGGAAGATTGTTAACTGAACCATCTTTATTGTATTTCCCAATACGCGGCTTAAGTAAAATCGTTGCCGCAAGAGCGCCCATCGCACCAGTGAGGTGGACTACTGTGGAACCGGCAAAGTCCTGTTTGCCAAGGCCGGAAATCCAGCCGCCGCCCCAGATCCAGTGTGCAACTACCGGATATACAATGGCAGAGAATAATATAGCGAATACTACGTAAGCAGCAAGCTTTGCACGTTCAGCGAACCCGCCAAAAGCAATCGTAAGGGCAATCGCCGCAAATGCCAGCTGGAAGATAAAGTCAACAGCAGGCGTTAAACCGTCTGCCGTGCTTGCATCTCCGTAAAAGAAGTTCGACATTCCAATAATGCCTCCGACATCATTACCGTAAATAAAACCGTACCCGACAGCCCAGAAGACAAGCGAGGAAATTCCCAGTGTAAAGATTGTTTTTCCTGCAATGTGACCCGCGTTTTTCATCCGGGTCGAACCTGCTTCCAATAGAATAAATCCACCCTGCATAAGAATAACTAAAATAAATCCAATCATAACCCAAAGGTTATCAAGCAATACTATCGGATCCACATTTTTTCCCCCTCTGTTATTATCGTGCAAGATTCATGTGAACTTAGTTAACATCTTGCGTTAAATAGTATTTTACCGTTTAAATTTTCAGAATCTAGTATTATGTAAGATAATCTTACACAGAAATATCGGCTTTGTTATTTAAAAATTCGAAAAGCCAGTGATATATAAGGGGTTCAAAAGGTTTACTTTTTTACGAAATATTTTTGCTTTCATGATTTTTGAAAGCGTTATCGTAAAATAACAGCCTTTTTTGTGCCAGTACCTTTTCCCAAAAATAATAAAGACGATAAAATTAATTATCGTCCCAGCTGTTTATTTCTATTCGATTATGCTATACAGACTGTTTTTGAATCAGCTTCTGAAGCAGGCGTACAAAAAACGGGAGGCAGATAAATAAAACGAGCACTCTTATAATATGAAGACTCGACACAAGCGTCGGTTCAAGATTTAAAGCAATCGCTGTACTGCTCATCTCTGCAGCCCCTGCCGGAACTGTGCTGAGCAGACTCGTTACGTACGGCAGTCCGGTCGCCGCATGAAACAGCAGTGCAAGCAGAAGGCTGAAAATAAAGTAAAACCCAAGAAGCACCGCGCTCGGCCGCCCAATCTCTTTTAGTTTGTAAAAGGTCGGACGGTCAAAACGAATACCGACCATCGCTCCGAGCAGGGCCTGACCGCTCCCGCCGATAACAGATGGCAGCCCATTGTCTGTTGTCACCACCCAGTGCCCCACTATAAATCCAATAATTAACCCATAAAACAGTGTTCCCGCCGGCACTTTATACAAATAATAAAGCAGGACTGTCACCGCAACGCAGATGCCAAACACTCCCATTACCACTGGGGAAACCTCGGCCATCGACGGTCCGGCACTGCCCATCGAACCGATGTCGGCTGGTGTCGTAAGACCAATAAAAATTGGTATTGTTAATACAAACAGCGTTATTCGCGTAGTGTGAAACGCAGCAACCATCCGGTTATCCGCTCCGTAATCGCTGCTTAGGCCGATCACCTCCGAAGCCCCGCCCGGCACACAGCAAAAGTAAGCCGTCAGCGGATCCAGGTCTGTCCAGCGGTTCATCAGCCAGCCGAGACCAACCCCGAGCGCCATCGTTAAGCTGAGCGTAAGGATCAGCGGAAAAATATACTGTCCCAGAAGAGCAAAGATGCCGGGCTCCATCATGAAACCTATGTTGCAGCCAATGAGGGCGAGAACGGTGCGGAACGGCCAGCCATCAAACACAAGCCGTTTGTAAGACATGCCGCAGGCTATACCTGTCACGAGCCCGCCAAGCAGCCATCCTGCCGGCAGCTGTAAGTAGGAAAACAAGCCGCCTGTTAATACAGCAGCTGCCAATAAGAGAAGTTTTGTCCGCTTCATCATGATGCCTTCTTTCTTCATTCATCCATATCAGTTAACATTATAGCATCCTGATAAAATTGAAAAACCTTCCTGCTATTTCCTGCATTAATTGCATTTTATTCACAGCATAGGTGTTTAAGCAGAAATGACGAAGGTTATACAAAAGGTATTATTTGCTAAAAGGAGGAAACAAATATATGACTGCCGGCATTTACAACATCGACGCCGTCCAGGCCGATGGCACAGAAAAAAAGCTGAACGAGTACAAGGGAGAGGTGCTGCTGATTGTCAACACTGCTTCCGAATGCGGATTCACCCCGCAGTACGAAGAATTGGAGGAGCTGTATCAACGCTACAAAAACCGTGGTTTTCAGGTGCTCGGCTTTCCTTCGAACGACTTTGGCGGCCAGGAGCCGGACACAATTCAAAATATTACAGAATTCTGCGAAACCAATTACGGGGTCAGCTTTGATATTTTTGATAAGGTCCATGCCAAAGGAAACGAAAAACACCCGCTGTTTGACTGGCTCCTGGAGCAGACCAGCCCGGACCGTGAGATCGAATGGAATTTTGAAAAGTTCCTTGTTTCCCGCCGCGGCGAAGTTCTCGGCAGCTTCAAAAGCAGCACAAAGCCAACCGATCCGCAAATAACGGCCATGATTGAAACAGGCCTTCAGCAATCTTAAGAATGGAGAACATAAAAAAGCAGCCGGCATATCCGCTATACCGGCTGCTTTACTTCGTTATTTTGTCGTTGATGCGTAATCGAACTCATCCGGGTGCAGACCGTAACGGGCATTTTCATTCATGCCGTTGATCGTATCCATATCCTTCGTATCGAGTTCAAAATCGAATACTTCTGCATTGGACCGGATCCGTTCGGCTGTAACAGATTTAGGAATAGATACAACCTTATTTTGAAGCGCCCAACGCACTAGAACCTGTGCCGGTGTCTTGCCGTGCTTATCAGCAATTTCCTTCACCGCATCATGGTCAAGAAGGTCCCCTTTGCCAAGCGGTCTCCAGCCTTCAAGCTGAATATCATGGCTTTGGCAGTATTCCAGCAGTGCTTTTTGGAAAAGGCGCGGGTGAAACTCCACCTGGTTCAACATCGGTGTAATTTCTGCCGTTTTCAGCAGTTCTTCAAGATGCTGGTCGGTAAAGTTACTGACTCCTATCGCACGCACTTTGCCGTCTTTATAAAGCTTTTCGAGTGCCCCCCATGTTTCCTTGAACTTTCCAGGAACCGGCCAATGGATCAAATAAAGGTCCACTACATCGACGCCGAGTTTTTTACGGGAGCGCTCAAAGGCTTCCAACGCTTCGTCAAAGCCATGTTCGTTATTCCAGAGCTTTGTGGTAATAAATAATTCATCACGCGGCACTCCGCTTTCCTGAATCGCTTCTCCGACGCTTTCTTCGTTGTCATAAAAAGAAGCGGTGTCAATCGAGCGGTAGCCTGCCTCCAGGGCGGTTAAAACAGCATTTTTTACTTCATCGCCTTTTTCCGCCTGATAGACGCCAAGGCCCAGCCACGGCATTTTTACTCCGTTTGCTAACGTTGTTACAGATGTTTGAATACTCATGTACGATCTTCCTCCTCTGTTGGAATACACCAGTCAATTTCCGGACGGCCCGCTTCTTTTAAAAACTGATTTGCTTTTGAAAACGGGCGGCTTCCGAAGAAGCCTTTATTGGCCGAAAACGGACTCGGGTGTGGTGATTTAATGACTAAATGGTGTTCATTTGTAATAAGCTCTTCCTTTGCCTGAGCATGACGTCCCCACAAAATAAAGACAACAGGATACTCTTTTTCATTTGTCTGCCGTATTACTTCATTTGTGAAGGTTTCCCATCCTTTTCCTTTGTGCGAATTTGCTTCTCCTTTTCGCACCGTAAGTACTGTATTCAGCAGAAGCACTCCCTGCTTTGCCCAGGAAACGAGAGATCCGTGACCCGGTTTTTCACAGCCCAGATCTTCTTCCAGCTCTGCATGAATGTTTTTCAGCGATGGCGGGATGGAAACATCCGGGTTTACTGAAAAGCTTAGCCCGTGGGCCTGCTTTGGGCCGTGGTAGGGATCCTGACCGAGAATAACCACCTTTGTATTCTCATAGCCTGTATAATGCAGCGCGTTAAAGATGTCGTGCATGTCAGGATACACGGTTTTCTCCTGGTATTCCTTTTTTAAAAACTCCCGCAGCTCCTGATAGTACTCTTTATCGAATTCCTTTTCGAGTACAGGAGCCCAGTCATTCTGCAGAATTTCCATAGCCGCGTCGACTCCTTCGCCTGCTGATTTCTTTCACTAAATGCTCTACGTCATTAATATCCTTTTTTTAGAAAGGTCAAACGTAAGGAGTCCTGGAATTGTCAATAGAATGCCACGCCTATTGATTGTTTTTACTGCATGGCCGCGTTACGATAAAATTAACATTAACGTGAGTCAGGAAAGCGAAGGAGCGGCAGGCCATGAATGATACTAATACAGCGGTAAAACAGCCGAGCAGCATTAAAGCCATCATTTCTTTAGTACTAGGTTTTGATGCGTTTATTTTTCTTGTAATTCTTTTTCCCTTCAGCCTGATCTTCGGCATTATTGGGCTGTGGGTAGGTATTAAAGCATTAAAGGATATAAAAAACAATCATTACCGCGGCAGAAAAGCAGCTTTGGCTGGAGTAATTTTCAGCTTAATTGGAATGATAACAGGAGCTGTTATTACGTTTAATGTATTCATATTGTAATAAAATATCGGCGCCGGCAGGCCTGAAAACTCCTGCAGGCGCCGAATTTTTGTGCCGAAAATAAAAAGCGCTTTTTACATTCCTTTTATTTATGATAAGGACTCCCAGCATTAATCTGGACTGCACGGTAGATCTGCTCTGTAAGCATCAGGCGTATTAATTGGTGCGGAAAAGTTAATGCGGAAAACGACCATTTAAAATCAGCCCGTTTTAACACTTCCCCAGATAGACCGAGAGAGCCGCCGATGACAAAAACGATGGTGCTCGTTCCCTGGACGGCCAGATCCTGGAAGGTTGCAGCCAGCTGTTCAGAAGAAATCATTCTGCCTCCCGGATCGAGAGCAATCACGTATCCACGTTCGGGAATCTTTTTGAGAATGCGCTCACCCTCTGTGTCCTTTACCTGCTCATTTTCCTTCTCACTGGCCTGCTCGGGTGTTTTTTTATCCTTTACTTCAACAATTTCCACTGAGCCCTGCCTGCTCAGTCTTTTTTTATATTCTGCGATTCCTTCATTGATAAATGCTTCTTTGCATTTTCCGACAGCGACAATTAATATATTCACAGGTCTTATCCCCCTCCAAATTATTTTTCCACAGAAATTGTCCACATATTCACAAGTAAAATATCCTAAATTGTCACAGCAAATTCTGCTTTTTCTTTACAATACTCACAGGCTGTGGACATTTTTTGGTTTTCATCCACAATATTATCCACAGACGGGGCCCTCCCCTCTCCTTTTTCCACTGCGTCATCCAACGCTTCTTCTATATGCTCTCTACAGCACTGTATCAACGGTTTACCCTTCTTTCTTCATGCAAATTTTTCCGCATTTATTGTAGCATATCTTCTCTTTATTTCGTTCATGTTTATATTTATCCACAAAAAAGGGCCTTCTAACGAAGGCCCCTGAATGCTTTATTCACCTGTGGATGCGGTCTGAGTTAATTCTATCTCCGCCGTCTGCTTTTCTCCGTCCCGGTAATACGTTATGGTGACTGTATCCCCGATCTCGGCACTATTATACAGATACTCCCGGAGATCGCTGCCTCCCTGGATCTCTTCACCGTCAATTTGAGTGATTACATCGTTTTGTTCAAGCCCTGCTTTCTGCGCATCAGAGTTTGGCTGAACCTGGGTCACGTACACTCCGTGATCTACATCTTCAGGAAGCCCCAGCTCCTCTGTCCAGTTGTAGCTGGATAGTTCAGAAATGGACTGAATAGCTACACCCAGCTGCGGGCGTTCTACTTCCCCGTCCTCTTCTAAATCCTCAATGATCGGCACTGCCACTGACGTTGGAATCGAAAACCCGATGCCCTCCACTGAAGACTGGGCAATTTTCATGGAATTAATTCCAATTACCTGGCCGGAGCTGTTAACTAAAGGACCACCACTGTTACCCGGGTTAATCGCTGCATCCGTCTGCATAACATCTGCTTCCCAGTCATTCTGGCCGTCCCCGTTGTAATCCACAGGAATACTACGGTCTTTTGCGCTGATAATACCTTCAGTCACCGTCCGTGTTAAATCTGTGCCAAGCGGATTCCCAATAGCAATGGCCTGATCGCCCACCTGCAGGTCATCGGAGCTGCCAAAATCAGCTACGCTGTCAATCTGCCCGCCGTCTACTTTTAATACGGCCAGATCGGTATAAGGGTCAGTACCAACAATCTCTGCATCAAGCCGGGTGTCATCCTCCAGACTGATTTCTACAGAGTTTGCTCCTTCCACTACGTGGTTGTTGGTAACAATGAACGCTGAACCATTTTCCTTTTTGTAAATGACACCGGAGCCAGTGCCCTGTTCCACAGAGCCATCCTCCTGTTCTTCACTTCCCTGACTCCCCTGAATACCAGCGTTTTGTGCCTGAACCTGATTAAACACTCCGACTACAGCCCCGGAAACTTCATTTGCCGCCGCTGTCACCGTTCCAGCTTCTGCACTGACTTCTTCTGTAGAGACGTCGGATCCGGAACCATTGTTCGATAAATCCGCCGTCCCGTCGATGGTTTCAGTATTTTCCCCTGAAACAGAATCGTATATAAATGGTGCTGATACTGTCATTACCCCCGCACCAATAATTGCCCCCACAAAGCCTGCGATACCTACATTTCTGCGACTTTTTCTATGCTGCTGGTTTTCCTTTTTTGCGTGGTCATTATAATAACCCATAATCCGACACTTCCTTTTTCATAAGATACCGGGACCTGCTCCAGTGCTTTTGACGCATATTGAAGTAAAGACCCTTTATCATACCCGTCTCGGGTGCCGGGATGTATTTTTATTGTACGAAGAAAAAGCACGCCCCGTCTAGTAAAAGGGCGTGCTTTTGATAATTTTTTACGTTTATGGAGAATACCCCGCAGGTGTACCACATTTCTTAGTTTAGAGCGTATGCAGACTCGTCGGAAGAAAGGGGTCCGTATCATAAAGGTGAAACGTATGGCCTATTCCTGTGTCCTCTTCCTCCAGTACCTGCTTCACCGTCATCCGTGCCAGGTCCTTCATGTTATTGTCCCGGCTTAAATGCGCGAGATAGATTCTGCTCGTCCGTTCTCCGACAATATCAGCGAGCGCGTAAGCGGAATCTTCATTTGACACGTGCCCGGAATCGCCAAGAATACGCTTTTTGACATTCCATGGATAGCGGCCCATACGAAGCAGGTTAATGTCATGATTTGATTCAAAAATGTATGCATCGGCATTCTTGAGCGTGCCTTTAATCTGATCACTGACATATCCCATATCTGTGGCAAGCGCCAGCTTTTTTCCTTCGTGGTGAAACACGAAAAACATGGGATCTGCTGCATCGTGCGAAACGTGGAAAGGCTCAAGCTCAATATTGCCAAATGCAGCAGCCTGGTTTCGGTCCAGGTGAAATTTCTGTTCAAGGGGCACCTTGCCGATAAGCCCCTCCATGGCCTGCCATGTTTTTAAATTGGCATACACCGGCAGTTGGTATTTCCGGCTTAATACCCCGACACTTTTAATATGATCGCTGTGTTCGTGAGTGACTATCAGTGCGTCCAGAGCTGCCGGGTCCACGCCGATCGCATGTAAATTTTCCACTATTTTTTTGCCGCTCAGGCCTGCATCAATCAACAAACGCTGCTTCCCGGTCTGTACGTATATAGCATTGCCTGTACTGCCGCTGGCAAGTACGCTGAACTGCAGTGTCATTCTATCCTCCTGCTTTCTCTATTCATTAGCCGGTGCTTCTTCCCCGTTTTCCGCTGAGCCATTTTCTTCCGGGTCAGAACCATTCTCCGGCACTTCCGGTTCAACCATAATGTCCTCTTCGCTATTATCCTCCATCACCTGCTCCCATGACTGGACGCGCTGGGTTCTGGCATTCACAAGGTACCTGGATTCTCCGTTTACTTCCACAATATACATGGGTGTATATAAATAAACATTTTCTCCCTGAGGGGTAACCTGGTTAAAGTAACCGACGCTTACATCGGTCACCGTATCGTTTGTCTGCAAAATACCATTGCTCGGGTTCCCCAGCGCTTCAATAGCATCCTCTGCCGGGATGGTGCTGTCTGCCGGAGTAGCGTCGAGCTCAAAATACGACTGGCGGAAGCCGACAATCTCGTTTTGATCATTAAACACCAGCTCAAGCTGGGCGGACGTTTCCGGTTTGTAGATTTGTTTATCATCGAATGTCTGGTAATAATACTGCCTGTTTAACTCTTCATCCATCTGTCCCTGCTCATAGTCCTCTGCATTCCAGACATAATTGTTTAAAAAGGAGGCCAGATCCTCGTTCCGGTTATCCTCAGATATTTCCACCGGTTCCTCGAGTGTGGCGCTCATTCCAATCAGTCGTTCATTTGATATATACGTAATGTCATTAATGTTTGAATTGTTTTCTACCTTCTGGGAGCGGCCGCCGCTCTCAAAATCCACATAGCTCGCTTCGAGATGAAGCTGTTCAATCCGGTCCGGCAGATCCTCTTCAGCATAACCGTATAGCCGCTGTTCCGATTCTTCCCCGCCAGTCTGGGAAGCAGAGCTTTCCTGATAGTTAGTCTGCTGCTCTAAGTAACTGGAAAGCAAAAACGTATTAAGAAGCAGGAAAACAACAATAAAAATGGTCTTTGTTCTTGCCCAATCCATTTTATGCTCCTCCTTCTTCGTTATCGTCTCCGCTAAAATCCACCGGTGACCAGCTGCCGTCGCAGCGGACAAACCAACCAGGCTCCATATCGTAATAACCGGAGTTCTCCCCGTTTCTTGAAATGCTGTAGCCGATTTGTATATCTTCAATCAACGAAGAGCTGCACTGCTCCTGCACGGCATCGAGCGTTTCCTCTCCAGTTGGAAGGTCGGTGGAAACGCCGGCATCCCCGGTTCTGACCGGGTTGTTTTCCAAATCAAACAGCGGCCGGGAATATCCACTCGTCTGCGTTCCTACGTTCGACACCTGAATGGAAGCAAAATCACTGCCATTGGAATCCCGGAAAACTGGAAGACCGCCTTTATTCATTCTGAATGTAATCGTCGTTTCCCCGTCCACAGTATTGGAATCATAATACTGGTAATCGTCCGACCAGCCGGCATGATTGTTTACAAACTCGAAGGAGGAAACGAGACTGCTTGTATCATTTCCGTCTGTCTGCTCTGAGTAGGTCGGGTTGGCGTAACGAAGGTAATCTCCGGTGTCATTTATACGCAGCTCTCTCGTGCCGTCTGTGATGACTTCCGACGAATCATAATTGTACGTCTGAAGGTTTTGTCCGTTCCCTTCCGGCAGTAACACCTGCTGAAAGCTGTTGGCTGATAAACTCGTAGAGGCATAGGTGTAGTTCGTTCGGGAGCCCGGATCTTCGGGGATATAAATATGCTTCTCGTACCCGTCTTCATCAGCACTGTAAGTAAGCATACTTTCATGCTCTGAGAGGTATCGTTCGTACTCTATATCGCTTTTATCAAGGCTTGTATTGCTGTTTACGATCACGCCCTGATCATAGGAAACAAACGCAGCATTCAGCTCCTCGCTCCCCGGTGAAGCTGTTAATATTATACGGTCAACCGAACCATCCAGGATACTCGCTGCTTCGTCGTTTTCATCTTCAAAGCTGAATAGTTCATTGATCATCGACCACGACACGGACGATGGAAATACGAATTCCATCGAATATGCTGCTGAAGCTGCGTTTTGGTAAAGCTCGTCATGCTCCAGGTCAGTCGCTGTCGTTTCAGTAATACTTGCCTCTTCGAGCTGCCGGAAGGCCTTATCCAGATCAGATGAAGCCTGATCCTCTGTCATGAGAGCACTTCTTCCATCGGAACGCACTACTCCCTGATTCGGCCGGACAATTTCCGCCGGCTCCCGGGTTTCAGCTATTTCTGTCGTTTCCTGTACGGTTTCGGAGGAATTGACGCTTTCATATTCGGGCTGAAATGACCAGTTCTGCCAGGTAAGAAGCAGACTGCCTACCACTAAAATCGTCAACACCCAGGATTTGATTGTTTCTTTCATGATCCAGCCTCCGCTTTATTAATCACTGAATATGGCAGCGTAATTAATATAGTGGTTCCTTTTTTCCATTCACTGTCCGCCGCAATCCGTCCACCGTGCGCATGGATAAATTCCTTGGCAATCGCAAGCCCGAGCCCGGTGCCGCCGAGGTTTCTCGCTCTCGCTTTATCCACCCGGTAAAACCGGTCAAAAATACGGTGCTGGCTTTCTTTCGGAATGCCTACGCCCTGGTCGCTGATTTCAACATCTACAGCATCGGCACGCGTAAACATCTGCACACTGATTTCCCCGCCATCCGGGGAATATTTCACGGCATTCGAAAGCACGTTATCAAAAACTTGATAAATCCTGTCCTTGTCCATGTCTACGTAAACCGGATAGGAAGGAACCTCTTTATAAAAAGCAATATTTTTATCCTTGTTAATCATTTCAAACCGTTCAATCACCTGATTGATCATTTCAGACAGGTCCACAGTAAAAAAGTCTAAGCTGATCTCGTCACTGTCCATCCGCGAAAGCTGCAGCAGGTCGTTCACGAGCCGGATCATTCGGTCTGTCTCGTTCTGGGTCACCTGTAAAAAGCGGGGACCCAGATTTTCGTCCTGCATCGCCCCGTCTTCGAGAGCTTCCATGTAGCTTTTCAGCGTAGTCAGCGGGGTTCTTAATTCGTGGGATACGTTTGATACGAATTCCCGGCGCTCTCTTTCGATCTTTTCCTGTTCTGTAACGTCATGAAGCACGGTAATCAAGCCGGTAACCGGTCCGTCTTCGTTTCGCACGATTGAAAAGTTGGCCTGCAGCAGAAAATCCTGTTCCTCGCTGCTGAAATCCAGCATGATTGCTTCATTGTAATCATACAAATCGCTCGAGGTCAGTGTCTCTGAGAGGTGCAGGGCTTCTGTAATATATGTGCCTTCCATTTCCTCACTGTTTTTGTTTAACAGCTGCTCGGCGCGTTTGTTCATCAAAATAATGCGGCCGAGTTCGTCAGTGGCTATAACCCCATCTGTCATATGAGTCAGAACCGAGCTTAATTTCTTCCGTTCGTCCTCGGTGCTTGCCTGGCTTTCTTTTAATTTCAACGTCAGCTGGTTAAAGGAATGGGCGAGCTGTCCAATTTCATCGTTGCCGTACACGCGGACTCTCCGGGAAAAGTCTCCCTCTCCCATAATCTTTGCCTGGCGCTGCATATCTGCGATAGGCCGTGTAATCGTGCGGGCAAGCAAAATACCAAGGATCGCGTTTAAAATCAGCACAATAATGCTCGCTGCAATTAAGATACTGCTGATGTCATTTACCAGGCTGTACACGCTCGACATATCAGAACGCACGTACAATACACCCAGAATTTCTCCGTCTTCTTCGATCGGCCGCACAATTAAGCTGACCCTGTGACCGCTGTCCGCGTCCCAACGTACTTCTTCAAGCGTGTTCCCTAATAACGCCCGCTGCACAAGGTCGTCATTTGATTGGTTATTGACGATATCCTGCTCATTTATGTTCGACGTGCCTAAAATAATCTGGTTGGAGCCAATAACCCTGGCTTCCGGACTTGAATGGCCGGGATCATTATTTGCTCCTGAGTTGGCAAACTGGCTTAATAAACTGTCGATATCCTCCTGCACCGTATTATCGTCTTCTCCCCGACTCTGTGCCAGTTCTTCCTGCACATTATACTCCAGAAGATCTGTCTGCTCGGCGAGCGTATCATTAAAATTTTCCACGAGCGTGTCTTCAAGGGCGCTCGTGAAAAATACGGTAATGAACTGCATCGCTACAAAAATCAGCAGCACGAAGATCAAAATGAGTTTAAAATGAATCGATTTGAAAAAATCGATAATTTTCATACATTACTTCTCCTGTTCTGGATGTTTTAAGTAGTACCCAACACCACGTCTTGTCACAATCCACTCAGGGAAGCTCGGATTGTCTTCTACTTTCTCTCTCAAGCGACGTACTGTTACGTCCACGGTACGTACGTCTCCAAAGTAATCGTAGCCCCACACGGCCTGGAGAAGATGCTCTCTTGTCATTACCTGGCCAATATGCCGGCCGAGATAAAGAACCAGTTCAAACTCACGGTGCGTAAGATCTATCGGCTCGCCGCGTTTTGTCACTAAATACGCGTCCGGATCTACAAGGAGGTCACCAATTTTTATAGCATTCTGCGGCTCAGTGCTGCCTTCTTCTGCCGCCGGCTGCTTTCTGCGAAGATTGGCTTTTACTCTGGCCAGAAGCTCCCGGTTGCTGAATGGTTTGGTTACATAATCATCTGCTCCGAGCTCGAGACCGAGCACCTTATCGATTTCCCCGTCCTTAGCCGTTAACATGATGATTGGCATATCAAACCGCTTCCGGACCTCTCTGCATACCTCCATGCCGTCCTTGTTTGGAAGCATGACGTCGAGAAGAATCAGATCCGGACCGAAATTATCCACCTTTTCTAAAGCTTCATCGCCGTCATATGCACAAACAACCTGAAACCCTTCCTTTTGAAGATTAAATTCCAATATATCAGCAATTGGCTGTTCATCATCGACTACTAATATTTTCTCATCCATGTTCCCACCGCTCCATTCCTCAAATGTGAAAAGACACAAATTCAGTCATCTATGTGTAGTAACACCCTGCACAGGTATGCCTCTTTATGTTTATTGCAAAATGTTTAAGAGGATTACAATTCTCTTTCACATTGTAACACAGCTCTTTATCTGTTCCTATCGAGGCCTGAAGCCTGTGAAAAAAGCGCCTGGACGTCAATGTCCAGGCGCTGGTTATTTTATAAAGTGGTGGCTCGAGACGGAATCGAACCGCCGACACGAGGATTTTCAGTCCACTGCTCTACCGACTGAGCTATCGAGCCATATTAAGAGAAATGCTTTTGCTTGAGTGCTGCTCTTGCTTTTGGAGCCACTGTCCTTACCCTCATTCTTTGCTTATTCGAAGAAGCAATTCGGGACGGACAACTCGCAGAACATTCGGAGAAGTATTGCTTGTTGCTCTACCGACTGAGCTACCTGGCCATATTAAGAGAAATGCTTTTGCTTGAGTGCTGCTTTATCGTGCGTAAACCGGAAAAATAAAATGGCGGGCCTGACGGGATTTGAACCCGCGATCTCCTGCGTGACAGGCAGGCATGTTAACCGCTACACCACAGGCCCCTTTTAAAAAGAATACACTGCGCATTTTGTCGTCTGCTGCTCTCGTTCACTGCAGTCACGTACGCTTTGTACGTTCCTTTGCTCTCTCCCTGGCATCCTCAACCTTCTGGTGTCTTCTTTCCAAAAGGAGTAGGGGGAGAATACACTGCGAATCTTGTCGCCTGTTCATTTTCTGTCTGATAAAGAAAATGGTGACCCGTACGGGATTCGAACCCGTGTTACCGCCGTGAAAGGGCGGTGTCTTAACCACTTGACCAACGGGCCTTTCATGGTGAGCCATGGAGGATTCGAACCTCCGACCCTCTGATTAAAAGTCAGATGCTCTACCAACTGAGCTAATGGCTCCTGACAAGAAGAAATTGTCGCTGTGGATAACGACAACATGAGTAATATTATCACGTCACAGATGCAATTTCAACTAGTTTTATATGAAAAAAACGATTAGTTGAAAAAAGCATCCGCCTCTATGGCAGATGCTTAGTGAATTCTATTGGATCGCCCATACGCCACGAACCATATTTGTCTGATTCCGGTCCGGTCCTACCGAGAAAATGCTGATAGGAATGTTAGTCAGCTGAGAGATACGTTCAATGTAATGACGGGCGTTTACCGGAAGGTCTCCGAGCGACGAAGCACCGGTGATGTCCTCTGTCCAGCCCGGCAGCTCTTCATAAATCGGCTCGCATTCTGCAAGTACCTTCAGGCTCGCAGGGAATTCTTCCATAATTTCTCCACGGTACTTGTAGGCTTTGCATATTTTGAGCGTTTCAATACCGGTGAGAACATCAATGGAATTTAAGGATAAATCGGTGATACCACTCACTCTGCGGGCATGACGCACGACTACGCTGTCGAACCAGCCAACACGGCGGGGCCGTCCGGTCGTAGTCCCGTACTCGTTTCCGACTTCACGAATCTGATCCCCGGTTTCGTCAGACAGCTCTGTTGGGAACGGGCCGTCGCCCACGCGGGTCGTATACGCTTTGGAAACGCCCACCACGTGCTGAATTTTGGACGGTCCTACGCCCGAGCCAATCGTCACGCCTCCGGCGATAGGGTTTGAGGAAGTGACAAACGGATACGTACCCTGATCGATATCAAGCATGACACCCTGCGCGCCTTCAAACAGCACCCGGCGGCCTTTATCGATCGCTTCATTTAATTCTACCGACGTATCGCATACGTACTTCGCAAAGAACTGGCCGTAGTCGTAGTATTCGTCCAGAATATCTTCAAGCTCAAACCCTTCTGCATCATACATTCTCTCCAGCAGGCGGTTCTTTTCTTTCAAATTCCGCGACAGCTTTTCCCGGAATTCATCTTTATCCAGAAGGTCGGCAATACGGATGCCAACGCGCGCAGCTTTATCCATATATGCCGGGCCAATGCCTTTACGGGTTGTTCCAATTTTATTTGTGCCCTTGCTGTCTTCCTCCACGGCGTCGAGACGCAGGTGGTACGGAAGAATAACATGGGCGCGGTTACTGATACGAAGGTTGCTTGTATCCACTCCGCGCTCATGCAGATACTCCAGCTCTTCGACGAGCGCTTTTGGATCAATCACCATTCCGTTTCCGATGACACATGTTTTATTATCGTAAAAAATTCCGGATGGGATTAAGTGCAGCTTATATTTAGTCCCTCCGAAGACGATCGTATGTCCTGCGTTATTTCCACCCTGGTAACGGGCCACAACCTCCGCATTTTCTGATAAGTAATCCGTTACTTTTCCTTTTCCTTCGTCTCCCCACTGAGTTCCCACAATTACTATTGATGACACAGCGTCCACCTCCACAATCTCTCCTGCCGGCACCTTAGGCATATTTTTTTTGCTTATTCCGATAACGTTCACTTGGCTTCATCTAAAGTTTTCATGTACGAATTTTATTATGGAGAAAATCCCTTAGATAGTCTATCAACCACGGCACACAAAGTCAATAAAACACGAACATTAAAAGTTTTATTTGCTTAATTTGTTCGCTTATACAAAAAGCCCAGAGCCTAAGCTCCGGGCGGAATTTGATTATCGTCGTGTCGCCGGTCCAAATTAACGAATTTATTATATTCTTTAATAAAAGCGAGCTCAGCCGTACCAACCGGGCCGTTACGCTGCTTGGCAATAATAATTTCAATGATATTCTGGTTTTCAGATTCCTGGTCATAGTAATCATCACGGTATAAAAACGAGACAATATCGGCATCCTGCTCAATACTTCCGGATTCCCTTAAATCAGACATCATCGGGCGTTTGTCCTGTCTGGACTCCACCCCGCGGGAAAGCTGGGACAGAGCAATTACCGGAACATCGAGTTCACGCGCGAGAGCTTTTAAATTACGCGAGATTTCCGAAACCTCCTGCTGGCGGCTCTCCCCGCCTCTGCTGCTTCCCTGGATCAGCTGCAGGTAATCGATCAAAATCATTCCGATACCCCGCTCCTGCTTCAGACGAAGGCATTTCGCGCGTATGTCGTTCACCCGGATGCCCGGGGAATCATCAATAAAAATGCCGGCCGATGACAAGCTTCCCATCGCCATCGTGAGCTTTTCCCAGTCCTCTTCCTGCAGCGCGCCGGTACGGAGACGGTTAGCATCAATGTTTCCTTCCGCACAGAGCATCCGCTGCACAAGCTGGGCAGCACCCATCTCCAGGCTGAAAATCGCCACATTTTCCTCGGTTTTCGTCGCAATGTTCTGGGCGATGTTTAAGGCAAAGGCCGTTTTCCCCATCGAGGGCCTGGCAGCCACAATGACTAAGTCACTGCGCTGAAAGCCGGCAGTCATATGGTCGAGCTCGGCAAAGCCGCTTGCGATTCCGGTTACATCATTTTCCCGGTTCTGCAGCATTTCAATATTGTCGTATGTCTCAATGAGGACGTCTTTGATGGAAACGAAGGCAGACGAACGACGCTCCTGCGATACTTCCATTATGGTCTTTTCAGCTTCGTTAAGTACTTCCTCTACATCATGTTCTCCACTGTAGCCTTCATTCACTATGTTAGTTGCTGCCCGTATCAGCCGTCGCAGCAGGGACTTGCTGTATACGCCCTGACTGTAATAACCGACATTGGCCGCCGTCGGTACAGCGTTTGCCAGATCGGTAAGATAAGAAAGACCGCCGATTTCTTCGAGCACCTGTTTCGCCTGCAGCTCCGTGCTGACCGTAATAAGATCAACCGGCTCTCCGCGTTCGGACAGCTCAATCATCGTATTAAAAATACGCTGATGCGACTGACGATAGAAGTCTTCCGGCATTAAATGCTCCGTGGCAGTGATGAGCGCTTCTCCTTCTAAAAAGACAGCACCTAAAACAGCCTGTTCTGCTTCAATATTCTGCGGGGGCACCCGTTCTGTGAAAATATCATTCATTGCTTTCACCTCGATAGAACGTGTTGAAAAAAGAGCCTGATTCTTACCCTCTGTTTATGACGGGGAAACAGGCTCTTTATTCATCCACGCAGCTGTTACTCTTCCGTCACGTGTACGTTTACGACAGCTGTGACTTCAGGATGAATCTTGATCGGTACTTTGGTATATCCAAGTGAACGAATTGGCTGGTCAATTTCTATTTTGCGTTTGTCCACTTTCATATTCATGCTTTTCAGCTTTTCAGCAATCTGTTTTGTGGAAACCGCTCCGAACAGACGACCGCCTTCTCCCGCTTTGGCGGTAAGCTCCACGTCCGTTTTTTCAAGCTGCTCCTTAAACTTCTTCGCCTGCTCAAGCTCTTCCTGCTCACGTTCTTTTTGTTTTTTCTGCGTAGCTTCCAGGTCACGCAGATTGCCTTTGCTCGCTTCCACAGCAAGGTTTTTCTTTAATAAATAGTTTCTGGCGTACCCTTCGGATACGTCTGCGACTTCACCTTTTTTCCCCTGGCCTTTAACGTCTTGTTTCAGTATGACTTTCATTCGGATGTGCCCCCTTGCAAATATTCATCAATGGCCTGCTTCAGGCGTTTTTCCGCTTCTTCAATCGTAGCATCGGTCAGCTGTGTTGCCGCGTTCGTTAAATGACCGCCTCCGCCCAAAGCCTCCATTATTAACTGCACGTTCACTTCACCAAGTGAACGGGCGCTGATACTAATTTTATCATCCTGACGCTTAGATATCACAAACGAACCTTTGATATCGTTCATCGTAAGCAGGGTGTCGGCTGCCTGGGCGATTAAAATCTGTCCGTACATTTCGTCTTCCGCCGCGGCAGCAACAGCCATACCGTCCCGGTAAACTTCCGCCCGTTCAATGAGGTGCGACCGTTCGACGTATTGATCGAGATCTTCTTTTAACAGCATCTGCACCATAGTCGTATCGGCACCGTGCATTTTTAAAAATGATGCTGCATCGAATGTTCTCGATCCTGTCCGGATGGCGAAGCTTTTCGTATCCACAATAATGCCTGCAAGCATCGCTGTTGCTTCAAGCACATCCATACTGAGCTTTTTCGGCTGATACTCCAAAAGCTCTGTTACAAGCTCGGCGGTGGATGAAGCGTACGGCTCCATGTATACAAGCACCGGATCTTCAATAAACTCTTCTCCCCGGCGGTGATGGTCAAGAACAATCGTACGATTCACGCGGTCAATCAGCCGCGGCTCGATAACCATGGATGGCTTGTGCGTATCCACAACGACAAGCAGCGTATGCTTTGTCACTTCATCCATTGCTTCTGACGGCGTAATAAATTGAGACCAAAGGTATTCATGGTTTTCGATTTCTTCCATGAGCTTTTTCACATCCGGGTTAATTTCATCCGGATCCACGACGACATAGGCATCTGTGTTATTTACTTCAGCGATTTTAAGCACACCAATCGCAGCACCAATCGCGTCCATATCCGGATTTTTGTGCCCCATCACAATAACCTGGTCGCTTTCAAGGACAAAATCCCGCAGGGCGTGGGAAATAACCCTGGCGCGTACCCGGGTGCGCTTTTCAACAGCATTGGACTTCCCGCCGTAAAAGCGCACTTTCCCGTTCGCCTCCTTGATGGCTACCTGGTCGCCGCCGCGTCCGAGTGCAAGATCGAGACTGGACTGGGCCAGCGAACCAAGCTCCTGCAAAGACGGCTCCCCAGCTCCGATACCAATACTCAGGGTGATGGTCACCTTCTCTTTACTCGTGATATCACGTACGTAATCGAGCAGTTCAAATTTCGTCTGCTCGAGATGGTTGAGGGCATCCTGGTTCATGACAGCCATAAACCGGTCTACAGCGATGCTGCGCAGTAAAATGTCATGATCCCCTGCCCACTCATTCAAAGCGGTAGTCACATGACTCATCAGCCGGCTTCTTGTCTGATCATCCATGCCCTGGGTAACTTCGGTGAAGTTATCTAAATAAATAAATGCAACGACTGATTTCTCTTTTTGGTACATGGCCTGAATGTCTGTCGTTTCAGTCATATCAAAGAAATACAGCAGCCGCTCTTCGCTGTGAATATACACGGTATAATGACGATTTCTCATCGTTAAGTGTATTTCGCTTTCCCCCTGCTTAATCGCTGCAGCCAGACGTTCAGACACAGTACCGATCGGCTTTCCCATGAATTCTTTCGGCAGATAGGAAAGGATGAAGGGGTTCGCCCACTGTATTTGATAATTCTTATCATACAGCAGGATGCCAATAGGCATCTCAGTAACCGCTTCTTCCCCTGCCTTGTTCACACGGTGGGTCAGCGTAGATATATACCGTTCAAGCTCTTTTTCAAATGAACGCTCTGCCTGAATGACATAAATAGCCAAAGCTCCGAGCAGGATAAATCCTACCGCCCCTATTTCCCATTGAAACCAGGTGAGAAAGGCAAGTGCTATTCCGGCTAATATGAACAATCCGACGATATGATAGCCGTACCACCGCCGTATTAAAAACTTCGGCATGTAACTCAACCCCTACTTCGTGTCGGTTTGAATGCGTTGCTTCAAGTTTAGACCTAAATCTATTATACCTAAAATGCGGGCTAAAAATAATGCTATTGTTGATAATAATATACTCCCGACGATAATGAGAACCCCGTAGTATTTTGGATAGGATTTAGCATGCAGAAAATAAAAGATCACAGTAAAGCCCTGAATTGCCACAGCCAGCTCCAACAGGGGAAAAAGGTTCATGACAACTATATACATAGCTGTTCCTTCTTCAAGCCCGATCAGAATAAATATAGAACCCGTCAAATAATACCATATGAGTGATCTCGGAAAGCTCCAGTTTCGAAAAGCCGGAAACTGCTGATAGTCCATCCGGACACGCTTCAAAATAACATGAGCGAACACCTGGGTTATAAATGAAAGAATAATGCCTGTACCAATAAGGAGCACCGGGCCGATATATTGAATCAGCGTGACCATTTCTGCTAAAGCATCCAGATTTGAGGTATCCTGACCGATGCTCTCCATCATGCTTCTCGCCTGGGAGATAGAGTCATTCAATGTTTGCTGGATTAATTGAATCGGATCAATATTAAATAGAAGAACCGAACTTAAATAAAATAAAACCAGGCCGATTATATACGCCACAGTACCTGCAGCAAAAACGGCAAACGCCGGCTTCTTTTGATGAATAAGCGCACCTGCCGCAATCCCGCCGAGACCGAATATCAATGCCGTCGGAAAACCAATTCCGCCTGTAAACAGAGTGGCAAGCAGCGCACAGACGATAAACATAAAAATGCCCGGCTTCCATCCGTTTCTTGCCACAAAAATAATAAACGGAAGCGGCATCGCTATCGTTAATATACTGCCCACGACCGGCACAAAGATCAACAGCAGTACCAGCACCAGGAAAACCGCGCTAAAGACGGCTGCTTCTGCGACACTTCTAGCGTTTTTCACTTCACGTTCACCTCATTTACAAAGGCAGTCAAATAAATGTGCAGCAGCCGCCCGATTGCTTTTACTCCGACATTATCCCAGTGCTGCCTTTATCCCTTCGTTTTCATGGAAATTCCATTCGTTCATTTTAGCTTATTCCTTTTCAAAAAGAAAGACGAACAGCCGAATAGTCAAAGGCTGTTCATATCTAAAAAACGCTGACTACCGTCAGCGCCTTATTCCGTTTATTTATCTGCGGCAGAACTTCTATTTATTCTTCATTTGGCAGCTTGAAAGAAGAATCGTTTGGCACTTCCGCTTCTATGTTTTCATCTTTGGCCTGAATATCGTCCTGCTTCAGTTCTTCAAGCTGTTTATTAATTTTCGTAATATAAGACTGAACGTCCATATGAAGACCTCCTTCCCGGTATATAAAAAGCTTCATTGATTACTTCATTTATACCCCGGGGAGGAAGCAGATTAAACCTGCAGCCAGTTTCCACACAATAAAACACCCCTTCCCAGGCATCCGGCCTGAAAAAGGGTGTTTTAATGCTATCCTTACTGCTCACGCACAAAAGGAAGCAATGCTACGTGACGGGAACGCTTGATAGCGCGGGTCAGCTTACGCTGATATTTCGCACTTGTACCAGTTACGCGGCGTGGAAGGATCTTTCCTCTTTCTGAAATAAACTTCTTCAAGAGCTCTGTATCCTTGTAATCAATATGGGTAATTTTGTTTACTGTGAAGTAACAAACTTTCCGTCTTTTACCTCTACGACGTGCTGCTGCTGCCATTGTTTATCCTCCTTTATAAAAGATTGTTTATGCTCTCAGGGGTTTTAAAATGGCAAATCGTCATCTGAAATGTCGATTGGCTGCCCGTTATCCGAAAACGGATCATCGTTTAAATTGGACGAATCGCGATTTTGCTGGCCTGAACCTGAGCTCTGGCTGTTCTGCTGCTGAGAATAGCCGCCTCCCTGCGAAGAACCTCCGCCTCCGGATGCTCCACGCGGTTCAAGGAACTGTACGCTCTCCGCCTGAACTTCTACTACCGTTACACGACGGCCCTCCTGGTTTTCATAGCTCCGGCTCTGCATACGCCCATCCACACCGGCCAGGCTGCCTTTTTTCAAATAATTGGCCACATTTTCTGCCTGCTTCCGCCAAATGACGCAGTTAAGAAAGTCTGCTTCGCGTTCGCCCTGCTGGTTGGTAAATGGACGATTTACCGCAATGCGAAAGTTAGCGACTGCTACGCCGTTCGGGGTATAACGCAGATCAGGGTCCGCGGTCAGCCGACCGACTAACACGACACGATTTATCATTTAAACCCCTCCTGATTGTTAATGAAATTAGTCGTCGTTACGAACAACTAAGTGGCGGATTACGTTATCATCGATTTTAACCAGACGGTCAAATTCGTTGGTAGCGTCCGCGGTGCCTTTAATGTAGGTTACAACGTAATACCCGTCACGAAAATCGTTGATTTCGTATGCGAGACGTTTTTTTCCTACTTCGTCTACTTTTTCAATTTCAGCGCCATTATCCGTTAAGATTTTGTTGTACCGTTCGATTGTGTTTTTCACACCATCTTCGTCAACATTCGGGCTGATAATGTAAAGTACCTCATAATTCCGCATGCTGCGTCACCTCCTTTTGGTCTTCGGCTCTTTTCCGGTGGAAAAGAACAAGGAGCAAAAAACGCTTATCCGTTTTTAACTCGCAAGTTAATATTATATCAGCTTGACTTTCTTTTTACAATATTCCAGCCAGAAAAATTAAACGTTGAAGCGGAAGTGAACGACGTCGCCGTCCTTAACGATATATTCCTTGCCCTCAAGCCTTACCTTGCCTGCTTCTTTGGCGCTGTTCATTGCACCTGCCTGCATCAGGTCCTCGTATCCGACAACCTCAGCACGGATAAAGCCCTTTTCAAAATCACTGTGAATCACTCCGGCTGCCTGAGGAGCCTTTGTATTTTTTCGGATCGTCCAGGCCCGGACCTCCGGTTCACCTGCAGTAAAGTACGTCTGCAGGCCAAGCAGGGAATAAGCCTCCCGGATCAGTTGGTCGAGTCCCGGCTCTTCGATGCCGAGATCCTGAAGGAATTCGCTTTTTTCTTCTCCTTCAAGCTCTGCGAGTTCTTCTTCAATTTTCCCGGAGATAACTACAACGCCTGCCCCTTCGGCTGCTGCGAATTCTTTAACGCGGGAGACGTGTTCATTGTCTTCTTCTTCCATTAAGTCGTCTTCGCTGACGTTGGCGACGTATAACACCGGCTTCATCGTGAGAAGCTGGAAGCCTTTAACAATTTTTAGCTCTTCTTCAGTCCATTCCAGGCTTCGCACGGGCTGCTCTTCCTTCAATGCTTCGACAATCTTTTCGAGTACCGCATGCTCCTGCATGGCGTCTTTATCCTTGGATTTGGCAAGCTTTGCTACTTTATCCATCCGTTTTTCCGCCGTTTCAAGGTCTGCAAGAATCAGTTCAAGGTTAATTACTTCAATATCATGGATCGGATCTATTTTCCCCGAAACGTGGGTCACGTCATCACTGTCAAAGCAGCGTACCACATGGGAAATCGCATCCACCTCCCGGATATGCGAAAGGAATTTATTGCCGAGGCCTTCTCCCTTGCTCGCTCCTTCGACAATGCCGGCGATGTCTGTAAACTCAAATGCGGTAGGAATTGTTTTTTTCGGCTGAAACATATTTGTTAACTGTTCGAGCCTGCTGTCCGGCACTTCTACAATCCCTACGTTCGGGTCGATAGTGCAGAACGGATAGTTGGCAGACTCCGCCCCAGCCTGAGTGATCGCATTGAACAATGTTGACTTCCCGACATTTGGAAGTCCGACTATACCTGTTGTTAAAGCCATTTATTATTTCCTTCTTTCTTTCAGTTAATATTTCTCTAAACATAACAAAGAGGACAACCGCAGCTGTCCTGAAAAGCAACTCTTTATCGTTAGTATATTGCTTTGAGTATAGTATAATTTCACTTTTGCGACAACAAGAGCAGCTTTACCGGAATTATTCGAGCACCTTTTTTACCTTTTTACTGAACTCTTTTCTTGGAAGCATAACGCTGTGCCCGCATCCTTCGCATTTAATCCGGATATCGGCGCCCATCCGGATAATTCTCCAGCGGTTTGCCCCACATGGGTGCTGTTTCTTCATTTCTACAATACTGTTGATATCAAAAGGCTGCTTCTCCACCATGAGTCCCATTTTCTCCTTTCTTCTCATTTCACCTGAATGCTTCGATACTTTTCATCCTATCGCACTCCGCCAAAAACCTCAATTAAACTGTCATCTTCCTGTTTTAGGGCGGCTGCTGCTTAAATATGCCAGTTATTTTTATCCAAACGCGGGTATAGGAGGCTAATACAATTATTTTTAGAAAGGATTCTGGAAGGGAGTTATCTGCTATGGGGAAAAAATCTGTTTCACGTGAAGCCTATCGTACTCACTGCCACGTCAGCATGGAAGAGCCCGGAAGTGCTGGAGAGCTGGCGGATTGCCTTGCCGGTCATATCCGGGAGCGTGTCACAGATGAAGATATCATCCTGGTCTGTATTGGCACAGACCGCTCCACTGGAGATTCTCTCGGGCCACTAACCGGAAGCAAGCTTCTTGAAAAGCAACTGGAAAACTTTTATATATACGGCACTCTTCAGTACCCGGTCCACGCTGTTAACCTGGAAGAAACGCTTTCCAGCATTGCAGCAGAGCATCCGCATGCTTTTATAATCGCTGTGGACGCCTGTCTTGGCTATCTTCAGAATGTAGGGAAGGTTACTTTAAATGAAGGCGGAGTGACTCCGGGAGCTGCAATGAAAAAGAAGCTCCCGATGGTTGGAGACATGCATATTAACGGCATAGTAAATGTCAGCGGGATGATGGAATACTTTGTACTGCAAAATACCCGGCTGTATACTATCGACACGATGGCTTCATTAATAGCAGAAAGCTTTCTCCTCGCCGACCGGTCAATATCAAAGCAGCACGTTCTCCAGGAGGAAGAAAGCACCACCCCTGCGGTTACTTTTCACGATGATGACGATCATGCCCGCTTTCTCCGGGAGGCTTCATCCGCCGAACAGACGAATGATAAACACAAAAAAAGCCACCATTGGTATCGCCGGAAGTAGATTGGCTACCCGGATTTCTAACAGGCCTGCGAGCTTTAATCCGATAGCGATAATCATCACGCCTCCGGTAGCCGTCATTTCAGTAACAAAGGTATCCATTGCCTCCTGCGGCACCAGCCTGTCAATTTGGACAGCAAAAAGAGCGATGGAGCCCTGGTAAATAACGACCGGAATAAACGAAAATAACACTCCAACACCCATCGTCGTCGTAAAAATAAGCGCTGAAAATCCATCGAGCATTGATTTTGTAAATAAAACATCATGCTCCTGGCGCAGACCGCTGTCCATTGCCCCAAGTACCGCCATCGCTCCCACCACATATACCAGCGTGGCGGTTACAAAACCCTTGGCTACTGTATTCTCTGTATCGCTCTTTCCTATTCGTCTTTCCACCCACTGGCCAATAGATTCCAGACCGTCTTCGATTCGCAGGCGCTCTCCTGCCCAGGCTCCAGTCACCAGACTACCCACGACGATTAAAAATTGTTCTGTCTGCAGCCCCATCTGGATCCCGAGAAGGACAACTGCCAACGCCAGCGCCTGCATAATGGTGGTTTTCATTCTTTCCGGTATACGGTGAAACAAAAGCCCCATCAATGATCCGATAATAATAGTCACTCCATTGACCAATGTTCCTGTCAGCACCATAAATGTCCGCTCCCTTTTGTTTCTTTATTTCTATTTTTTTAGTATTATTTGTGTGCTCTTCCGCTTTATTCCTTCCTGAATGAACGACATTTTATCCATCCTGCTCAAAAACAGCATACGCCCCTACACATGGACTGTCCTCTTTCCATTAACAATTGGACTTTAAATATTTTACTATAAAATGAACCGAAGCGGGACTATCTTAAAACGGCAAAGATTCCATAGCTGAAGTCTTTTATCGTTCTTTCCGCCTCTTTCATTTTAAGGAGAGATTATGATGATCGTCCTGTTACCTAACCATAAATACAATACTGCTAAAAATATACTTGCTTTGCAGCAGCAATCCTATTATACAGAAGCTGTACTTATCGACAATTTTGATATCCCTGCTCTGAATGAAAGTGTGGAATCTATCCGTTCCTCGAAGGAAACCTTTATTGGCTATTTTGTAGAAGGCGTCCTTCGCGCTTTTATTGCTTATGAATACCAGAAGAAAAAACTGCAAATCACAAGACTCGTCGTCCATCCGGATTTTTTCCGGCGGGGCTTTGCCTCTTATCTGTTGAAATATCTGTTAAACCACCATCTCGACACATTAATCTACGTCTGCACCAGCGAAAAGAACCAGCCGGCAATCGATCTTTATCATTCGTTCGGGTTTGTCATTTCCCGTACATTCAGCCTTTCCGACGGGCATCCAATGGTAGTGCTTGAGCGTCATTCCTCCTATACCTGACATTTCTCACCCGCTTTTATCCTTTGAACCATAAAAATGAGCAAAGGCTCCCGGCTGATGAACCGGAAGCCTTTGCTCTATTCTTTTTCTTCGCTCAGAAGCTGAAGAATCCGATCCAGGTCCTCATCTGAAAAGAATTCGATCTCAATCTTTCCTTTATTTTTTCCCTGCTGAATAGAAACAGAGGTGCCAAAGTACGATTGGAGCTCCTCTGCTTTTTGTTCCAGGAAAGGAGAGGCTGGCTGTTTTTGCTTTGTTTCACGTGGAACACCTTCGTTCATCTGCTGAACAAGTGCTTCTGTCTGTCTGACATTGAGTGCCTGCTTAACAATTTGTTCGCTTACCTTCACCGCAAGCTCTTTCTTTTTCAATCCAAGAAGCGTTCTGGCATGCCCCATGGAGATTTCTTTTGTCTCAACAAGCTTTTGCACTTCTGTCGGCAGCTGCAGCAGCCGGATATAGTTGGCAATGTGCGGTCTGCTTTTTCCGAGCCGCTTGGAGAGCTCATCCTGAGTAATATCGAGTGATTCCACCAGACGCTGATACGCATGGGCTTCTTCTAATGGATTCAGATCTTCCCGCTGCAGATTTTCAATTAAAGCAACTTCCATCATCCGCTCATCGCTTAAATCCTTTACGATCGCCGGAATTTCTTTCAGGCCTGCTGCCGAGGCAGCACGAAAACGCCGTTCTCCGGTAACAATATCGTACCCTTTAATACTTTTACGGACGAGAATTGGCTGCAAAACACCAAACTCCGCCACAGAATGCTTCAGCTCTTCAATCGCTTCTGCTTCAAATCGTTTTCTCGGCTGATAAGGGTTCGGCCGTAATTCCTGTACTGGTACGGCAGTGATTTGATCTTCGTTGCCGCCTGTTTCTTCCGGGAAAAAAGCGTTCAATCCTCTACCTAGACCTTTGGCCACCAGCAACCACTTCCTTTGCTAATTCTAAATAGACCTCGGCACCCTTAGACTTTGCGTCATACATAATAATGGGAAGACCGTGGCTTGGAGCTTCCCCGAGACGTATATTCCGGGGAATAATCGTTTCGAATACTTTTTCCTGAAAATATTTTTTTACTTCTTCTATGACCTGAAATCCAAGATTAGTTCTTGCATCGAGCATCGTAAGCAGGACGCCCTCGATTTCCAGGTCATGGTTTAAGTGCTTTTGCACAAGCCGGACAGTATTGAGCAGCTGGCTCAGTCCTTCCAGAGCGTAGTACTCGCACTGCACAGGGATTAAAATCGAATCTGAAGCGGAAAGTGCGTTAATCGTTAAAAGTCCAAGGGAGGGAGGGCAATCGATTATTATGTAGTCGTACTGCGCAGCCACATCCTTCAATGCATTTTTCAGCCTGATTTCCCGGGAAATAGTGGAGACCAGTTCAATTTCTGCCCCGGACAGCTGTATGGTGGCAGGCACTACGTCCAGCTGTTCCAAAGCAGTGCCCCGGACAATATCACGAATATCTGTGTCTTCAACGAGGACGTTATATATGCATTTTTCAACGTCCCCTTTTTCAATGCCGGCCCCGCTGGTGGCGTTGCCCTGCGGGTCAATGTCCACAAGAAGTACCCGCTGTCCTACATGTGCCAGACAGGCACTAATGTTTACTGCTGTTGTTGTTTTCCCAACGCCGCCTTTCTGGTTGGCGATAGCAACAGTTTTTGCCATCGATACACCTACTTTCCCAGTTCCTTGCTGTTCTTCTTATTTACTGCTTCGATTTTGGTATTCGAATAGTCACCTGATAATAACCATCATAGTCTTCTTCATCCGTATCGATTGCCATGCCGCTTTTTGTCACCATGTCTATCGACTCCCGGATCGTATTTAAGGCAATACGGGTATCCCTGGATACGTGTTTTTTCGGCTGCTTTGTCTTTTTCGGCTTTGGATCAAGCAAAGCAGCAATCTTATCCTCCGTCTGTTTTACGTTCCAGTCCTTTTCAATGGCTTCATCAACGATCTGATTCTGGCGTTCTGCCTCCGGCAGCTTCAGAAGTGCTCTGGCATGCCGTTCGGTAATTTCTTTTTCGGACAGCTTCTCCTGAACGTATTCAGACAAATGCAGCAGACGAAGCTTGTTAGCAATGGTGGACTGGCTTTTTCCCAGCCGCTGCGCCAGACTTGCCTGCGTAAGCTGGTTCATTTCCAGCAGCCTGGCGTATGCGGCTGCCTCTTCAAGCGCTGTTAATGCTTCCCGCTGCAGGTTTTCAATGAGCGCAATGGAAGCTGTCTGGGTATCATTAAATTCTTTCACCAGAGCCGGTATCTCTTTCCATCCAAGCTTCTGCGACGCGCGCCAGCGCCTTTCCCCGGCAATAATTTCATAGCCGCCGGACTGCTTTCTGACCGTTATTGGCTGCAAAAGGCCATGCGTCTGCAGCGATTGGGCTAATTCCGAAAGCTTTTCATCTGAAAAGATCGTTCGCGGCTGAAAAGGATTCGCCATGATCTGATGAATAGGAATCATTTTGACTTCGTGTTCATTAATGCCGCTTTTTTCGGCCTGGTTGTCCCCCAGGCCGAACCATTTTTGAATAGACTGTTTCATACCCGTATATCACCTCACTTAAAAACTGCGGCCCTTGTTGCTTCACTTCTGGAGTTCGTACATTTGCTATTTTCATTCTATCACGTTTCTAAAGGTTGTCGAATGAGCCGTGAGTGATTATAAAGGATTTTTTGCCGGGGTTCCTGGTTTTCTCGGATACGCTTTTGGGGTTTTTTTCTTTTTTTCGAATGTTAAAAGCACCCGTTCACTCTGTTCTTCCGGGAGCTTCATTTTCTTCGGTGCCGCTGCTGCTGCTTCCAATTTTACCAGGGCGTTTTCCGCCTCATGCAGTTCTTCTTCTCCGCTTGCTCCCTTCCACGCGATGAAAACACCTCCCGGTTTTACAAACGGCAGGCAGAGTTCAAGCAGCACCGGAAGCTTGGCCACGGCCCGGGCGCTCGCTGCGTCAAACTGATCCCGGTACGCCTTTTGACGTGCGAGCTGCTCGGCCCTGTCATGGACGAGGGTCACCCCTTCAAGCCCGAGTTCACTGACAATTTCTTCTAAAAAACCGATGCGTTTTTTTAAAGAGTCGACGATGGTAACCTGAAGCTCCGGAAAGCAAATCTTAAGAGGCAGACTTGGGAAGCCGGCTCCCGAACCGACATCGATCAGGCTTCCCTCTGCCTTAAAGGCCGCCAGGGAAGCTCCGGTAAGGGAATCATAAAAATGTTTTTCATATACCTCCCGTTCTTCAGTAATGCCTGTCAGGTTCATACGCTCATTCCATTCGACAAGCAACTGGTAATACTGCTCGAACTGCTTTTTCTGCTTATCGTCCAAAGAAATATGTATGGCTTCGAGCCATTCGGGAAACTTTTCTTTACTCATTCTTTTCTTTCCTGCCCTTCACTGGATAATACGACAACGCCCAATCCCCTCGTGTCTCCACTTCAGAAAGACGGCGTATCTTGAAAAAAAGCCCCTGCTTTCGGTAAGCAGGGGCTTAATCACGCACTGTTACGTTGTTGCCATACGGCCCTGTTCAATATACACAAGCAGTATAGATATATCGGACGGATTTACCCCGGATACCCGGGACGCCTGGCCGACAGAAAGCGGGCGTACTTCTGAAAGCTTTTGTCTCGCTTCAATTGCAATACCGGAAATGGAATGGTAATCGATACTCTCCGGAATTTTCTTCTCTTCCATTTTCTTCATCCGCTCGACCTGTTCAAGCTGCTTGGAAATATATCCTTCGTATTTCACCTGGATTTCCACCTGCTCAGCTACATCCGGCGCAATAGACGACGGTGCGTCTGCAAATGGAGCAACGTCCGCATAACCGATTTCCGGCCGCTTCATCAGATGGGCTGCCGAAGCTGCTTCCTTCATCGCTGTAGAGCCCCGGGAGATGAGCATGTCATTAATTTCTTCATGCGGCTTCAGGGTAAAGCTTTCCAATCGTTTTTTCTCGGCCTCGATCGCTTCTTTTTTATGCACAAATCTTTCGTAGCGGGCCTCCGGAACCAATCCGATCTCGCGGCCGATTTCGGTTAAACGCAGGTCGGCGTTATCATGACGGAGAAGCAGACGGTATTCCGCCCTCGACGTTAACAGACGGTATGGTTCGTTGGTGCCCTTCGTGACCAGATCATCGATCAACACACCAATATAGGCATCCGAACGGTCCAGGATAACGCCTTCCCTGCCCTGTGCTTTGCGGGCTGCGTTGATTCCGGCCATAATTCCCTGCCCGGCGGCTTCTTCATATCCGGACGTACCGTTAATCTGTCCGGCAGTAAAGAGACCTTCCACGGTTTTTGTTTCAAGGGTCGGCCACAGCTGCGTCGGTACAATGGCATCGTATTCGATCGCATAACCCGGACGCATCATTTTTACATTTTCAAGTCCCGGGATCGTTTTGAGTATGCCGAATTGAATGTCCTCCGGAAGACTGGTCGACAGTCCCTGCACGTATACTTCATCTGTATTTCTGCCTTCAGGCTCGAGGAAAATCTGGTGCTTCGGTTTATCATTAAAACGGACGATTTTGTCCTCAATTGAAGGACAGTACCTCGGACCAGTGCCTTCAATCATACCGGAATACATTGGGGAGCGCTGCAGATTGTTTGTAATCAGCTCATGCGTTTCTGCGCCGGTATAGGTGAGCCAGCACGGCAGCTGATCGGTAATAAATTCCACCGTTTCGTAGGAAAAGGCCCTCGGCTGCTCATCACCGGGCTGGATCTCCGTTTTGCTGTAATCGATGGAGTTGCTGTTCACCCGCGGCGGCGTTCCGGTTTTGAACCGGACCATATCAAGACCGAGCGCTTTAATGCTGTCCGACAAATTGATGGAAGGCTGCATGTTATTCGGACCGCTTTCGTACGCGAGTTCTCCGAGAATAATTTTGCCGCGCAGATAAGTGCCTGTTGTCACTACAACCGATGAAGCATAATAGCTCGCGCCAGTGTTAGTAACTACGCCCTTGCATACGTTATCTTCAACGATCAGTTCCTCCACCAGGCCCTGGCGGATCGTTAAATTATCTGTGTTCTCAAGGGTCCGCTTCATTTCCTGCTGATAAAGAAACTTATCCGCCTGCGCACGGAGCGCCTGTACCGCAGGACCCTTTCCTGTATTAAGCATCCGCATCTGGATGTGCGTTTTATCAATATTTTTCGCCATTTCTCCGCCGAGCGCATCAATTTCGCGGACGACAATTCCTTTTGCCGGCCCTCCCACAGACGGGTTGCACGGCATAAACGCTACGGCGTCCAGGTTCAGCGTCAGCATCAATGTACTTGCCCCCATGCGTGCAGAAGCAAGCCCTGCTTCTACACCCGCATGTCCGGCGCCGATGACAATCGTGTCATAATTTCCTCCGTTGTAACTCATTACGGTTCCTCCTTCTAGTATTACCCTCCGCCTGCAGCGGATGTATCTATTTTCCGAGACAAAACTGGGCAAACAGCTGATCAATTAATCCGTCATGCACGTTTTCTCCGACAATTTCTCCGAGCTGTTCCCAGGCCCGGGTAATATCAATTTGTACCATATCTACAGGCACTCCCATTTCCACAGCCTCCAGAGCGTCATTCACCGAACGTTTTGCCTGGTTCAACAACCCAATATGACGGGCATTGGACAAATAATTCATGTCCGCTGCCTCTACTCCTTCATCAAAAAAGAGGTGGGCGATGGCTTCTTCAAGGCTGTCGATGCCTTCATCATTCAGAAAAGAAGCGGTAATGATCGGCCGGCCGGATGTATACTCCCGGAGTTCTTCCTCATCCACCTGTTTGGGGAGATCCGTTTTATTCATTATAACAATAACATTCATGCCTTGAACTGCCTGAAATAATGCTCGGTCTTCATCGGACAGCGGCTCTGCACTGTTGATGACAAGAAGGATCAGCTCCGCCTCCTGCAGCACCTGGCGGGAGCGCTCTACGCCGATCTTTTCCACAATATCTTCAGTTTCACGTATGCCGGCGGTGTCAATTAAACGAAGGGGGACCCCCCGGACGTTTACATACTCCTCGAGCACGTCTCTCGTGGTGCCGGGCACTTCCGTTACAATTGCTTTATTTTCATGCACCAAATTATTCATCAGGGAGGATTTTCCTACGTTCGGCCGGCCAATAATCGCTGTGCCGAGCCCTTCCCGCATAATTTTTCCCTGCCGGGCTGTAACGAGCAGCTGGTCAATCTCTTCGCCGACAAACGCTACATTTTCCTTTAAAACATTCGTCGTCACAACATCCGCATCAAATTCAGGGTAGTCAATATTCACTTCCACATTGGCCACTGTTTCGAGAAGCTTCTGGCGAAGCTTACGGATCCGTTCAGAAAGTCTTCCTTCAACCTGCTTTAAAGCACTCTGCATGGCCCGGTCGGTTTTGGCTCTGATCAGGTCCATGACACCTTCTGCCTGCGTCAGGTCAATGCGCCCGTTTAAAAATGCCCGTTTCGTAAACTCTCCAGGCTCCGCCAGCCGTGCTCCCTGACTTAATACGTTATCAAGGACACGATTGACTGAGACGAGCCCTCCGTGACAGTTAATTTCCACAATATCTTCTCTTGTAAATGTTTTTGGGGCCCTGAGAACAGAAATCATGGATTCTTCAATCACGGAGCCGTCCGCCGGGTCGATAATATGCCCGTAATGGATCGTATGAGTTTCCACTTCATGAAGAGACTTTTTGCCCTTATACACATGATCCGCAATAGCAAGCGCCTCGTCTCCGCTCAGGCGGACTATCGCAATAGCCCCTTCTCCGCTCGGAGTGGAAATCGCAGCAATCGTATCTGTTTCCATTCATCAACCCTCCCTGGGTTTTTTCATCTATTAGACACACGAAAAGGACGACACCTCTTTTCGGCATCGTTTTCGTCGTTTCCTTATATGCTTCTAACTAAATAGAATATCATATGAAAGCATTTCGCAAAAGGTTTTTATCCACATGTGGATAACCTGTGTATATCTGCCTATTTAAAAAACCGCCCGGTAGTCCCAGGCGGCAGTTTCTTTTATTTTAGCTTTTCTTTTCAACGGGAGTAATTACTACATGGCGTCTTGGTTCTTTTCCTGACGACGTTGTTTCAATGCTGTTGTGCTGGTGCAGGGTCTGATGAATAATTTTTCGCTCCGCTGCGTCCATGGGCTCAAGTTTAATTGTTCTGGATTCCCGGAGTGCTTTCCCAGCCATCCGGTCTGCAAACCGCTGCAGTGATTCTTTTCGTTTCCCACGATAATTTTCAGCGTCAAGTACAATATGCTGTTTGGCATCAGCATATTTATTGGCAGCTGTGTTTGTAAGATGCTGGAGCGCATCGAGGGTTTTTCCGCGTTTTCCAATCAGCAGGCCCAGCGAAGAGCCTTTGATCTCCATCGCAGTATGCTTTCTTGAGATCTGTACTTCCACTTCTGCTTCCACATTCATAGCCTGAACCAGGTCTTTTAAGTATGCAGCCGCTTCCTCCACAGGATCGATTCGAAGAATTACTTCAACAGAAGCCTGCTTCGCTCCAATACCCAAAAATCCTTTTCTTGGTTCTTCAAGCACCTGATACTCGATACGGTCTATTGTCGTTTCCCATTTCTGTACAGCCGTATCCAAAGCTTCTTCTACTGTTTTCCCGGAAACCTTCATCGATTGGTTCACCGTTACCCCGCCCTCCTCGTTCCTTACGTTGCTCAGTGCCTTATTTTCGTTTATTACGGGCATGGCTATATCACGTATGCCGCATATACATATATGTGTAAGATAATTTGAAGTTCATTTACGCATGGCTCCTGTAAACAATTTCTTCAGTACCAGCGGAAATTCCTCTATTTTAAAAGTATTTTCGCTTCCGCCCGCTGCCGGTACAGAAACGAAAACAGCTTTTTTCTATTTTTTGGGCTTTGCTTTACCTGAGTTTAACAAACCGGCCTTTTTAAATACATGGGTCAGACTTTTTTTCGTTTCATGGTAGTCCATATCCGCTACTGGTTTCCTCGCTATTACTACCAGGTCGTAGCCTCCTTGGATCCGGGGCTCAAGCTCCGATACAGCTTCGCGCAGATAGCGCTTGATCCTGTTGCGCATGACGGCGTTTCCCATTCGCTTACTGACGGTGAGTCCTGCCCGGTAATGAACCTGTTCGTCTTTTTTTAAGGTATAAAGCACAAATTGCCGGTTGGCAAAGGAAGTTCCGTGCGCAAAAATATAGCTGAACTCGTGATTCTTTTTTAAACGATTTTGCTTTTTCATCACCCGGTTCCCCTTTTTCCTATAATAACCGCCGGCATTTTTATTTTTCGTTCCGGCTGAAGACAGAAAAAAAGACCACTGGATAGAATCCGTGGCCTTCTTATGCAGATAATACTTTTCTACCTTTACGACGACGATTTTTCAAAACCTGACGACCGTTCTTTGTTCCCATTCTCGCACGGAAACCGTGTACTTTTTTACGCTTCCGGTTGTTAGGGGTAAATGTTGGTTTTCCCATAGTGTATCGCACCTCCTCAAGGAGTAATAAACGTTCGAAAACATTCCCGTAAATTATATAGAGAATAAGAAAAACTGTCAACCACCCCCTGGGCGATACCGGCAGCTGTTTTTCCTATGTTTGTACACAGCAATTCTTTGTTACTGTGTGGATAGATAAAAGCGAACATAAAAAATGCCCACAGCGTTATAAACAACTTGTACACATAATCTAGTGCTGTGGATAGTTTCTATACACAAGTTCTTGAGTTTGTGGATAAACAAATATGTTCCCGTTGTTATTCGTCTTTTTATTTGCTATTATGGATTAAGTTTCTGTTAATAACATTTCATACAATGCAACCTTATCCACAGCTGTTGATAACTTTGTGGATAATTTTCCACAGCCATTGGACAATGTTATTCACAGCCCTGTGCATTATGTGTATTTCTTTTTTTACATAATTTTATTATTATTCCAAAATAATTTTATACCGTATACAATATGCATTTCCCGCATATTCACTTATTGGGTTTCTTTCTTTCACCATGATAAGATAGAAGCCTTTTCTGTCTTTCCAGCGATTTGAGTCTTCAGCCAAACCATTGTATACTGCTAAGCCTGTACGAGAGGAGTGCGTCCTTATTGGAAAATATTACTGATTTATGGAACCAGACATTGGAACTAATGCAGGAAAAAGTAAGTAAACCAAGCTATGAAACGTGGTTGAAAGCAACAGAGGCCTCGGATCTTCAAGGAGATACCGTCATTATTGAAGCACCGAACGAGTTTGCCCGTGATTGGCTTGAGAGCCGTTATACAAACCTGATTACTGACGCTTTAGAAGATATCACCGGATCCGCGCTTCAGGTAAAATTTGTGATCCCGCAGGCTGAAGCCCCGGTGGAAAATGAACCAGCGCCCCTAAAAGCAGCTCCGTCCGTTTCCAGCCAGGACCCTCCAAAGAGCATGCTGAATGATAAATACTCATTTAATACTTTCGTGATCGGCTCCGGGAACCGTTTTGCCCACGCTGCATCGCTTGCAGTAGCTGAAGCACCGGCCAAAGCGTACAATCCATTGTTTATTTACGGCGGGGTCGGCCTTGGAAAAACCCACTTGATGCATGCCATCGGCCATTACGTTATTGATCATAATCCCAATGCCAAGGTAATGTATTTGTCCTCTGAAAAGTTTACCAACGAGTTTATCAACGCTATCCGGGACAACAAAGCTGTGCATTTCCGGAACAAATATCGAAACGTCGATGTACTGCTCATCGACGATATTCAGTTTTTAGCGGGAAAAGAGCAGACCCAGGAGGAGTTTTTCCACACCTTCAATGCTCTTCATGAAGAAAGCAAGCAAATTGTCATTTCCAGTGACCGCCCGCCAAAGGAAATACCAACGCTTGAAGACCGGCTCCGATCCCGGTTTGAATGGGGATTAATCACTGATATCACGCCGCCGGACCTGGAAACAAGAATCGCTATTCTGCGTAAAAAAGCAAAGGCGGAAATGCTTGATATTCCAAACGAGGTCATGCTCTATATTGCCAATCAAATTGATACAAACATTCGTGAACTTGAAGGGGCGCTCATCCGTGTTGTCGCTTATTCTTCGTTGATCAATCAGGACATGAATGCTGACCTCGCAGCTGAAGCCTTGAAAGATATCATTCCTACCGCCCAGCCTAAGACAGTCACTATTGAGCACATCCAGGAACGGGTGGCGACCCAGTTTCAGATGCCTGTGCCGGAATTAAAAGCAAAAAAACGTACGAAGAGCATTGCTTTTCCGCGTCAGATCGCCATGTATCTGTCCAGGGAAATGACCGATGCCTCACTGCCGAAAATCGGCGAGGCTTTTGGCGGCAGAGACCATACGACAGTCATTCATGCCCACGAAAAAATATCAAATCTAATGTCTACAGACACAGAACTGCAAAAAACTGTCCAGGGAATCATCGATCAATTACGCACATAGGTGTGGATAACACCCTGAAGTTATACACAACTTACTCACAGGGGCAAATGCCTGAATTGGCAGTTCAAATCTTATTTATCCACATTACTAACAAGCCCTACTACTATTACTACTTTAAAAACAATATATATAAAGGGAGATGACCTATGCATTTCACCGTCAATCGAGATCAATTTGTGCAACATGTACAAAACGTAAATAAAGCTGTCTCCTCCAGAACGACAATTCCGATACTGACTGGAATTAAAATCGTTGCAGCCGCCGATGGAGTAACGTTAACCGGCAGCGATTCTGACATATCCATTGAAACGTTCATTCCAACAGAGGAGAACGATACTCAGTATGTTCAGGTGCACGAGCAGGGGAGCATTGTACTTCAGGCCCGCTTTTTTGCAGAAATAGTGAAAAAGCTTCCGGGAGAAGAGATCGAAGTGGTGGTACAGGATCAGTTTGCCACTACGATTCGTTCGGGCTCTGTCGTGTTTAACCTGAACGGTCTGGACCCGGAAGAATATCCACGGCTTCCAAAGCTTGATGATACAAATATGTTCCATCTGCCACAGAGCTTACTCAAGGATATGATCCGCCAGACAGTTTTTGCCGTGTCAGCCCAGGAAACGCGACCGGTACTGACAGGTGTAAACCTTGAAAGCGAAAACGGAGAACTCATCTGTACTGCTACAGACAGTCACCGGCTCGCTCTCCGGAAAGCCAGTCTCGAGGCAGGTTCAGACGCTCCTGATTTATCCAACATTGTCATTCCGGGTAAAAGCCTGAATGAATTAAGCCGTCTGCTGAGCGATGATGATTCCACTGTCGAAATTATTATCACGGAAACCCAGGTAATGTTCCGTTTTCCACATCTTCTGTTTTATTCCCGGCTTCTTGACGGCAAATATCCGGTGACTAAAAATATGATCCCTTCTGAAACCAAAACCGGCGTGGAGCTGTCCACAAAGGAATTACTGCAGTCACTCGACCGGGCACTGCTGCTTTCAAGAGAAACGAAAAACAACGTAATCAACTTAAAAACACTTGGAGACGGAAGGGTCGAGATTAACTCCGTTTCTTCCGAAATTGGGAAAGTGACGGAAAACATCGATTGTGATAAAATAGACGGAGAAGAGCTTCGCATTTCGTTTAACGGAAAAAATATCACAGATGCCCTAAAAGTAATCGACAGTGAAAAAATTCATATTCAATTTACCGGGGCGATGAGCCCGTTTGTAGTGCGTCCGACAGACCATGATCAGATGCTGCATTTATTCTCCCCGGTCCGCACGTATTAAAAGTCGAACAATTATACGGCCTTTTGTATAAAACAGGAGGCCGTTTTTCTTATGTTAAGCTGACAGGGAATGTGAAACGAATAGTGCGATATACTGGCATTTTCCGCTTATTTTTAGTAAAATATAGAGTATGAATGAAATATGTTCGGAAACAGGCAGAAGTAATAATTATGCTTTAATATCCGGCGTCGGGAGGATCGATATGGGAGAGGCGATTAATATCACAACCGAATATATAACACTCGGCCAGTTCCTCAAAGAAGCTGGAATCATCGATACAGGTGGCATGGCAAAGTGGTTTCTCTCTGAATTCGCTGTGGAAGTGAATGGAGAAGAAGAAGCCCGCAGGGGAAGAAAGCTGTATCCAGGGGACGTAGTGGAAGTCGAAGAGAACGGAAGCTTCACTATCGGTACCGGCGAAGGATGAGCACAGGCCTGTGTATGTAAAAAATATTCGGCTCAAGCAGTATCGCAACTACGGTGATATTGCCCTGCAGATAGAGAACACCGTAAACGTTATTGTCGGGGAAAATGCCCAGGGAAAAACAAACCTGATGGAAGCCATTCATATGCTTGCTTTTGCGAAATCCCACCGGACTTCCAAAGACAGGGAGCTGATTGGCTGGGATCACGACTTTGCCCGTATCGAAGCTTCAGTAGAGCGGGAGCAGCGTCATGTTGATCTTGAGGTTATTCTTTCGGCTAAAGGAAAAAAGGTAAAAAAGAATGGCATCGAACAAAAAAAGCTAAGTGAATATATAGGCGCATGCAACGTCGTCATGTTTGCCCCGGAGGATTTGAACCTTGTAAAAGGCGGGCCGAATATGAGGCGGCGTTTTATTGATATGGAGATTGGTCAGATCAGCCCGGTGTACCTGCACGATCTTTCCAAGTATCAGCGTATTCTAAAGCAGCGCAACCAGCTGCTGAAGGGCATGTTTCCCGCACCGAGCCGGGAACAGGAATTAACACTTGAGGTCATCGACGAGCAATACATTGAAGCAGCCGTAAAAGTAATCCAGCGGCGTTACGGATTTTTGCAGCAGCTTGAAGGATGGGCCTCAGAGATTCATACACGGATCACACAGGACCGCGAGCAGCTTAAGCTGCAGTACGACCCCTCTGCAAACATTCATGCGGAAATGGAAGCCTCAGTACTCGCTGAACAGCTTCGCGCAGAGCTTGAGCGCCGCAGAGAAAATGAAATCCGGCGGGGACTGTCGCTTGCAGGGCCGCACCGGGATGAAATGAAGCTTCTGGTCAACGACAGGGACGTACAGACTTACGGCTCCCAGGGCCAGCAGCGAACAGCTGCCTTATCGTTAAAAATGGCAGAGATAGAGCTGATCCGGTCTTACGTAGGGGAGTATCCCATCCTGCTGCTTGATGACGTCCTCTCTGAACTGGATCAGCATCGGCAGTCTCATTTACTGGACGCGATCCAGGGAAAAGTACAGACCTTTGTTACAACAACAAGCATTGAAAGCATCAAGCACGAGACAATCGAGCGGGCAACGGTATTTACGGCCCGCCAGGGACAATTGGAAAAACAGTAGGTGGTGAATCACATTGTTTATACATTTAGGCGACGGCACTGTAATACGTTCAAAAGACGTTATCGCTATTTTAGACAGCAACAGCCAGGATTCTTCAAGCATTACAAGACAGTTCCTGCAGGCAGTGGAAAATGATGATAAAGAACAAATTGCAGATTCCGAAGCAAAGTCCGTCGTGGTTACAAAAGAGAAGGTTTATTTCTCCCCTATTTCTTCGTTAACGCTGAAGCGCAGATCGCAGATTATTTCAGAATATGATGAATATCATGAAGAAATACAGTCTGCCAAAGAAAACTGAGCATACGGAGTGATGAAAACGACGGCAGGTAATTACGTACTAAACGCGAGAGTTGATCCCGCAGGAAGCGAAGGTGAACAGATTGTCGATGAACCAAAATTCATACGATGAAAATCAAATCCAGGTACTTGAAGGACTCGAAGCAGTCCGGAAACGTCCAGGCATGTATATCGGCTCTACAACGTCCAGAGGACTTCACCATTTAGTGTGGGAGATCGTTGATAACAGCATTGATGAAGCCATGGGCGGCTATTGTGACCAAATATATATCACGATCGAAGAAGACAACAGCATTACCGTGGAAGACAACGGCCGTGGTGTGCCTGTCGGCATGCACGAAAAAATGGGGCGTCCGGCCGTGGAGGTTATTATGACCGTGCTTCACGCCGGCGGTAAATTTGGCGGCGGGGGCTATAAAGTTTCCGGCGGGCTTCACGGCGTGGGAGCGAGCGTAGTGAACGCTCTTTCCGAAACGCTTGATATCGAAGTCCACAGAGAAGGCGAAATCTATCAGCAGGCTTACCGCCGCGGTATTCCGCAGCACGACCTTGAAACCGTCGGTAAGACAGATAAACGGGGAACGAAGATCCGCTTTAAACCGGACCCGGACATCTTTGAAGAAACAACCGAGTTTGAATTTGAAACGCTCACCACCCGTGTACGCGAACTTGCATTTCTTAACCGCGGGCTCCATATTACGTGTACCGATAAACGCACGGAGGAAGAGCAGGTCCAGACCTATCATTACGAAGGCGGCATTGCTTCCTTTGTGGAATACCTGAATCGTCAGAAGGACACACTCCACAAAGAGCCGATTTTTCTTGAAGCAACCCGCAACGATATTCAGGTGGAAGTAGCCATGCAGTACAACAATGGATATACGAGCAATGTATATTCGTTTGCAAATAATATTAATACCCATGAAGGCGGTACCCACGAGTCGGGATTCCGGACGGCACTGACGAGAGTTATTAACGACTATGCCCGCAGAAACAGCCTGTTCAAAGAAAACGATCCAAACTTAATCGGAGACGATGTACGTGAAGGCCTCGTTGCGATTGTCAGCGTGAAAATTCCGGATCCGCAGTTTGAAGGACAGACAAAAACAAAATTAGGGAACGGGGAAGCCCGTACCATTACAGATTCATTATTCTCGGAGCATTTTTCGAGGTTTATGAGCGAAAATCCGGACACAGCCAGGACGATCGTAGAAAAAGGACTGATGGCCTCAAGGGCACGGGATGCTGCGAAAAAAGCAAGGGAATTAACCCGCCGTAAAAGTGCCCTCGAAGTCAGTTCGCTTCCGGGAAAACTGGCCGACTGCACCTCAAAGGATGCAGCGAGCAGTGAGGTGTATATCGTCGAAGGGGATTCTGCCGGCGGTTCAGCCAAACAGGGACGGGACCGGCATTTCCAGGCTATTTTGCCGCTTCGCGGAAAAATTCTGAACGTGGAAAAAGCGCGCCTGGATAAAATTCTTGCCAACAATGAGATCAGAACCATTATTACAGCTCTCGGAACAGGAATCGGCAACGAATTTGACATCGAAAAGGCACGCTATCACCGCATTATTATTATGACGGATGCCGATGTGGACGGAGCCCATATCCGGACACTTCTGCTAACCTTCTTTTACCGTTACATGCGGCCGCTGCTTGAAAGAGGATACATTTATATTGCCCAGCCGCCTCTGTATAAGGTCCAGCAGGGCAAATACGTTCGCTATCTCTTTTTCGAGCGTGAACTTCAGCCTGCACTGGCTGAGCTTCCGGCGCAGCCAAAACCAAATCTTCAGCGCTATAAAGGACTTGGGGAAATGAATCCGACCCAGCTTTGGGAAACGACCATGGATCCGGATTCAAGAACGACGATGCAGGTGACGCTTGAAGAAGCAATGGTGGCCGATGAAGTGTTTGAAACACTGATGGGCGATCACGTAGAGCCGCGTCGTGACTTTATTCAGGAAAACGCGCATTACGTACAGAACCTCGACGTGTAAGAGCCGTTATTAAGGTGAAACAAAGAAACCCCCGCAAAAGATTAAAGCGGGGGTTTCTATCGAATATAGCAGAAACAGGCACTTCAGCCTGCTGGAATAGAAAGTAGGAGGTTACTGCAATGGCAGAAAACGAATCCAGAGTCACGGAGATTGGTATTGGCGAGGAAATGCGGACCTCGTTTTTAGACTACGCGATGAGTGTTATCGTCAGCCGGGCCCTCCCGGACGTTCGTGACGGAATGAAGCCGGTGCACCGGCGTATTTTATTTGCAATGAGCGAACTCGGCATGACGCCGGAAAAACCGTTCCGGAAATCGGCCCGTATTGTTGGTGACGTTATCGGTAAATACCATCCGCACGGCGACTCCGCGGTTTATGAAACGATGGTGCGGATGGCCCAGGATTTCAGCTACCGCCACCCAATCGTTAACGGTCACGGAAACTTCGGTTCCGTGGACGGAGACGGAGCAGCAGCAATGCGTTACACTGAAGCGAAAATGTCTAAAATATCGCTTGAGATGGTCCGCGATATTAACAAAGACACAATTGATTACCAGGAAAACTATGACGGCAACGAGCGGGAGCCTGTGGTTCTGCCGGCGCGTTTCCCGAACCTGCTGGTCAACGGCACCTCCGGAATCGCCGTAGGCATGGCTACCAATATTCCACCGCACCGTCTTGAAGAAGTTATTGACGGAGTGCTCGCCCTGAGTGAAGATCCTGATATTACAGTAGAAGAGCTGATGGACTATATTCCCGGGCCGGATTTTCCAACGGCTGCTTCCATTTTAGGTCGCTCCGGCATCCGGAAGGCTTATCAGACGGGCAAAGGCTCAATAATCATCCGTTCGCACGCCTACATCGAAGAGGATAAAAAGGGTAAGGAAACAATCATTGTAGATGAGCTGCCATATCAGGTGAACAAAGCCCGGCTGGTGGAGCGGATTGCAGAGCTTGTGCGCGATAAAAAAATCGATGGCATTACTGATCTGCGCGACGAATCAGACCGTAACGGCATGCGGGTCGTCGTGGAAGTACGAAGAGATGCCAACGCCAACGTTATTTTAAATAACCTGTACAAGCAGACGGCGCTGCAGACGAGCTTTGGTATTAACATGCTGGCTCTTGTGAACGGCCAGCCGAAGGTGCTGAACCTCAAGGAATGTCTGTATCACTACCTCGAGCACCAAAAAGTAGTTATTAGGCGCCGGACTGCTTTTGAACTTCGAAAAGCAGAGGCCCGGGCCCACATTGTGGAAGGCCTGCGGGTGGCGCTTGACCATCTGGATGCGGTGATTGAACTGATCCGGGGATCGGAAACCACAGACATCGCAAGAAACGGTTTGATGGACAACTATGATTTGAGTGAAGATCAGGCTCAGGCTATTCTCGACATGCGTCTGCAGCGTTTAACCGGACTCGAAAGAGATAAGATTGAACAGGAGTACCGGGAGCTGATGGAGCGGATCCGGGAGCTGAAGGAAATTTTGGCTAACGAAGAACGGGTGCTCGAAATTATCCGGGAGGAGCTTACCGAAGTGAAGGAAAAATTCGGTGATGACCGGCGGACACGTCTCGAAGCCGGAGAGAATTCCATCGAAGATGAAGACCTTATTCCGCGGCAGGATGTAGTAGTCACTATCTCGCATCAGGGCTACATTAAACGTATGCCGATTGATACGTACCGGAGCCAGCGCCGCGGTGGACGCGGGGTCCAGGGAATGGGCACAAACGAAGATGACTTTGTAGAGCATCTGCTGACGACCAATTCCCACCAGACCATTCTTTTCTTCACCAACAAAGGGAAAGTATACCGTCTGAAGGCTTACGAAATTCCTGAATTAAGCCGTACGGCTAAAGGGATTCCGTTAATTAATCTCCTCCAGATTGATAAAGGGGAGTATATCAGCACCGTCATTCCGATCGAGGAATTCTCGGAAAACGCTTATCTTTTCTTCCTGACGAAAAAAGGAATTTCGAAAAGAACCGTTCTCTCTGCCTTCTCAAATATCCGTAAGGGCGGCCTGTTCGCTATTAACGTCCGGGAGGACGATGAGCTTCACGGCGTACGGCTTACCTCCGGAGATGATTCCTTAATCATCGGCACAAAGCAGGGAATGTCCATTCACTTTGATGAAGAGGACGTGCGCTCGATGGGGCGGACCGCTTCCGGAGTTAAAGCAATTTCGCTTCGTGAGGATGACGAAGTAGTAGGTATGGATATTTCAGTGGAGAATGAAATGATCCTGATGGTGACAAACAAAGGATACGGGAAGCTTACCTCAATTGAAGAATTCAGTAAGCAGAACCGTGGCGGAAAAGGGTTAAAGGCGATTAAACTCACAAGCCGCACGGGAGAACTCGCAGCGATGCGTTCAGTACCGTTGGACATTGATCTGATGGTGATGACCATTCACGGGGTTGTTATCCGGATGCAGGTTGGTGACGTTTCAAGACTCGGCCGGTACGCCCAGGGCGTGCGACTTATCCGCCTTGATAAAGGCGAAGCTGTGTCCACAGTAGCACCTGTAATTGAACACGAAGCTGCCGAAGAAGAAAATGTTCCAGCAGAATCAGAAGAAGAATAATTTGAGACCCGGCCGTATTTTAAACGGCCGGTCTTTTTTATGTGAAAAATGGAATTTTATTCTAAAATTCTGTATAAGAACGGTGAAAGTAGTGGTATTTTTCAAGGAAAATAGTAAAATAGAATTATTATATCAGGAAGAATGGAGGAGTCTCCATGCGAATACATATTAATCAGGCAGTGCCAGGATGCGTGCTGGTGAATGATGTCTATGCAGTGAATGAAACGCCGGTGGTCAGAAAACAAACGGCGCTGACAGAGCATTTAGTCGATATTATCAAACAGTTTCTTGTGGAGTATATTGAAGTAAAGCCGGTGCTTGTCAACGGTGATCCCTTTTCTCCAGCGGAAGAGACTGAGACAGCCAGAGAGCATCGGCCGGTGTTTGAAGACGTTTACGATACAGCGGTGGAGGCTCATGAAGCCATGTGGCGCTCCTGGACAGCCGGAGCTCCCATCGAAATGAAAAAAGCACGGGCGGTTGTTGCCCCCCTGCTCGAGGATATTGAAGAAAACGCTTCTCATATATTTACAAGCTACCAGTTTGCAGAGCTGGAAAAGTACGAGAGTCATCATGCGGTATCGGTGGCGCTTTTGGCTGCGCTGCTGGCTAAAAAGCATGGCTGCAGCCAGAAGGAATGGCTCGGAGCGGCACTCGCCGGGCTCTTGTGTGACGCTTCCCTGGCCAGAGTTTCTGCTGCAGAGCGGCAGAAGGCGGGAAAGCATCCAATTCAGAGCTACCAGATGGCGAAGGCTACCGGATTGATCAGCGATGAGGTATTGCTTGCTATTTTGCAGCACCATGAACGCGAAGACGGAAGCGGTTATCCACTTGGGATGAAAGGCGGCAAAATATATGTGCTGAGTAGCATCGTAGCAGCGGCAGACATGTATCACGCCATGGCAGGCGAACGGCTGGAAAATGAGGGAAAATCGGCTTTTCATGCGATGCGTGAGCTGACGATGCAGTCGTTTGGAAAGCTTCCTCCTGCTGTAGTGGAAACATTAACAGAGCAGTTCATTACTGTAATGACCGGAAAGAAGGTGCAGCTCGCCGACGGCAGCTCTGCTTCGATTGTGCACCTGGACCGCCGTGAGATAGAATATCCGCTGGTTCAGCTTGAGCAAGACGGGCAGGTCGTTCAGCTGAATGAAAAATCAGCCATCCATCATGTGATCTAGCATGGTGGATCCAGCTTTGTAATCCTTTACATAATTATTAGCGCCTGTTTATAAATTTTCGGAAAAATAAAACATATTCCTTTTACTTCTGAGACTGGCCCAAACGTGATAAGATATTAGAAATAAATATAGTTACAGGCAGCAGGGCAGTGAGAAATCCTGTAAAATCAACCATTTTGAAGGAGGAAGATTCGTGCGAGCAGATAAGTTTTCCCAAGAAGGTCTAACGTTTGATGACGTTTTATTGTTACCGGCAAGATCTGATATTCATCCAAGGGATGTATCAGTACGGACATCGTTAACCGATAAGCTTCCTTTAAATATTCCTGTTGTAAGTGCTGGAATGGATACAGTGACGGAAGCAGATATGGCGATTGCGATGGCGCGGGCCGGCGGTCTCGGTATAGTGCATAAAAACATGTCTATCGAAGCCCAGGCAGAAATGGTGGACCAGGTGAAGCGTTCAGAAAGCGGAGTTATTACGAATCCTTTCTTCCTTCATCCCGACCACCAGGTGTTCGATGCAGAGCATCTCATGGGGAAATACCGCATTTCCGGTGTACCGATCGTGGACGAGAACCAAAAGCTGGTGGGAATCATTACGAACCGCGACCTCCGCTTTATTGAAGATTATTCGATCGGAATCAAAGAGGTGATGACCTCTAACAACCTCGTTACAGCCCCGGTCGGAACCACGCTTGAGGAAGCGGAGGACGTACTGCAGAAACACAGAATTGAAAAGCTTCCTCTTGTAGAAAAGGATAGTACGCTGAAGGGCCTTATTACGATTAAAGACATCGAGAAGGTAATCGAATTCCCTCATTCAGCGAAGGATACCCAGGGAAGACTGCTTGTCGGAGCGGCTGTTGGAGTGAGCGCTGATACAGATAAACGCGTGGAAGCTCTGGTTAAAGCAGAAGCCGATGCTATTGTGATCGACACTGCCCACGGCCATTCCAAAGGCGTGCTTGATAAAATTGCAGAAATCCGCCACAGCTATCCTGAGGTTGTGCTGATAGTCGGCAACGTAGCTACAGCTGAAGGAACCAGGGATTTAATCGAGGCAGGAGCCGATATTGTAAAAGTCGGCATCGGCCCGGGCTCGATATGTACAACCCGCGTAGTAGCGGGCGTGGGTGTTCCGCAGATCACCGCTGTATATGAGTGTGCAGAAGAAGCGGACAAGCATAATGTACCGATTATTGCCGACGGCGGAATCAAATATTCCGGCGATATCGCCAAAGCTCTGGCTTCCGGTGCTCATGCAGTTATGCTCGGCAGCCTGCTTGCAGGAGTGACAGAAAGTCCCGGAGAACGTGAAATTTATCAGGGCCGCCAGTTTAAGGTCTACCGCGGCATGGGCTCGATGAGCGCTATGGAGCAGGGAAGCAAGGACCGCTATTTCCAGGAAAACAGCCAAAAGCTTGTACCGGAAGGCATTGAAGGCCGTATTCCTTATAAAGGCCCACTGAAGGACACGATTCATCAGCTGCTCGGTGGCTTGAGGGCCGGCATGGGCTACTGCGGTACCCCAACGATCTCATCTTTGCGTGAAGATGCCCGTTTTGTACGGATTACCAACGCCGGCCTGCGGGAAAGTCACCCTCATGACGTTCAGATTACAAAAGAAGCACCAAACTACTCTTCCTAAGAATGAAGGACGGGGGCCAGTGGCTCCCGTCTTTTTTAATGTAAGAAGTATTTCCCGGGAAATATTTGTGGATGCTGTCGGATACAGACGGCTTTATAAAAGGAACAATGGCAGGTATGTTTTAAAATGGGGCTGTGGTAAAATATGCGATAGCAAAACACCACGGAGGTGCAGAGATTGAGGAGAAATAAGTTGAAAACAGCAGGTGTTTCCTGCGTGGCGGCTGCAGCCATATGGATGTTCGGCAGCACGCCGGCTCAAGCGGCAGAGCCTGATATAGAAGCCAGTGCTTCTATTATGATAGATGCAGACACGGGGCAGGTAGTTTTTGAAGACAATACCGATGAGCTGCTTCCTGCAGCCAGCATGTCCAAAATGATGACAGAATACATAGTAAACAAAGCAATCGAAGACGGAGATATCAACTGGAGCGATGAAGTAACAATCAGCGATAAAGTCCGCGAACTTTCTCTTCAGACAAATTTATCCAACGTGCCTCTTCGCCAGGACGAAGCCTATACGGTCGAAGAGCTCTACGAGGCTATGGCCATTTACTCTGCGAACGGAGCAACGATCGCCCTGGCAGAACACATTGAAGGCAGTGAGGCAGCTTTTGCCGACCGGATGAATCAGCAGGCCGGGGAGCTTGGCATGGAGAATTATGAATTTGTAAATGCGACCGGGCTGAATAATTCTACGATGATGGGCTACGCCCCGGAAGGCAGCGAAGAAAATGCAGAAAACATGATGTCAGCAAACGATACTGCCCTGTTGGCTTATCATCTTTTGGATGAGTACCCTGAAGTGTTGGATGTGGCAGGCATTCCTAAAAAAACATTCAACGAAGATTCGGAAGAACCAATCGATATGATTAACTGGAATAAAATGCTCCCGGGGCTTGAACAGGAATACGAAGGAGTGGATGGCCTGAAAACAGGTACCACTGATCTGGCTGGAAATGCCTTTACCGGGACAATCGAACAGGACGGCAACAGATATATATCGGTAGTGATGAACGCAGAAACGAAGATGTCGCGTTTTACCGAAACGGCTAAACTATATGATTACGCTGAAAGAGAGCTAAAAAGCCAGACCCTCGTGGAAAAAGGGGCAGAAATCGATGGGGAATCCTCCATTGAAATCGAAGGCGGACAGGAAGAAAGCATAGATGTGACAGCTGGAGAAGAGCTCGGGTTGATTTCGTCAGAGGAAATAGAACCGGAATATGAGATTGCTGTCTCCAAAAATGAAGCCCCGATTGAAAAAGGGGAAGAAGTTGGGACAGTGGTTGTTACCAACAGCGAAGCCTCATATGTGCAGGACGGCGCTAGTCGCACAGAAGTGCCTCTGATAGCGGATGAAGCTGTAGAGAAGCGCGGATGGTTTGGAAATATTGTTCAGAGCGTCAGCAACCTTTTCAGCAGCGTCTAGCACGCAGCGGCTGGAAAATAAAAGCTGGCAGAAATGCTTTTTTGGCTGCAAACAAGATGCTTTATCCGGATATAGTATAGTGTTACAATAGGGCTACTGAGCGTTATTATTACACCGCAAAAATCGGTGGCAACAGATAGAATAATGGAGCTGGAGGGCTGAAGTATGGCAGAGAGAGGAACAGACCGCGTTAAAAGAGGCATGGCGGAAATGCAAAAGGGCGGCGTTATCATGGACGTCGTTAACGGAGAACAGGCGAAAATCGCCGAAGAGGCAGGGGCAGTAGCTGTTATGGCACTGGAACGGGTGCCGTCAGACATCCGTGCTGCCGGAGGCGTAGCCCGCATGGCAGACCCTACGATTGTCCAGGAAGTGATGGACGCTGTATCGATTCCTGTAATGGCAAAGGCCCGTATCGGCCACATCGTGGAAGCCCGGGTGCTCGAGTCGCTCGGTGCTGATTATATTGATGAAAGCGAAGTGCTTACACCGGCGGACGATGTGTATCATATGGATAAAACCGAATATACAGTACCGTTTGTCTGCGGAGCCCGCGATCTTGGGGAAGCGACCCGCCGTATTGGTGAAGGAGCTTCTATGCTTCGCACAAAAGGGGAGCCGGGCACCGGCAACATCGTGGAAGCAGTACGTCATATGCGTTTGATCCAGTCTCAAATCCGCAAAGTGATCGGCCTGTCGAAGGACGAATTAATGACGGAAGCGAAAAATCTTGGTGCGCCGTACGAGCTGCTGCTTCAAATTCGCGACAGAGGCCGCCTTCCAGTCGTTAACTTTGCAGCAGGCGGCATAGCAACACCAACTGACGCTGCTTTAATGATGCAGCTTGGCGCCGACGGCGTATTCGTGGGCTCCGGCATTTTCAAATCCGAATACCCGGATAAATTTGCCCGGGCCATCGTAGAGGCGACGACTCACTATGAGGATTATGAGCTGATCGCTAAGCTGTCCAAGGGACTGGGCACTGCAATGAGCGGCATGGATATTTCCCAGCTTGAAGGCTTTGACCGCATGCAGGACCGCAGTCAGTAATATAAATACAGGGGGTTTTACTCATGATGAAAATCGGCGTTTTAGCTCTTCAAGGCGCTGTTCGTGAACATGCCAAAAGCTTGGAGGCCCCTGATACGGAAGTTATTATCGTAAAACGGCCGGAACAGCTTGAAGAAATCGATGGATTGGTCTTTCCAGGCGGCGAAAGCACGACGATGCGGCGGCTGGTGGAAAAATATCAATTTTTTGAGCCGCTGCAGGCATTTGCCAAGGCAGGAAAGCCCATATTCGGCACATGTGCCGGCTTGATTTTAATGGCAACCGACGTGGTAGGCGAGCCGGAAGGCCATCTCGAGCTGATGGACATGACGGTTCAGCGTAATGCATTCGGCCGCCAGCGTGAAAGCTTTGAAACCGAGCTTTCCATTCGCGGAGTTGCAGATGATGTCGAAGCGGTATTTATCCGGGCTCCGTTGATTACGGAAGTTGGACAGAATGTCGAAGTGCTTGCAGAATATAAAGATGAAATTGTGGTGGCGCGGCAGGATCATCTGCTTTCCTGCTCCTTTCATCCGGAACTGACGAACGACCGCAGATTTCATCAGTATTTCGTACAGATGGTACGAGAAGCACAGGCGGCAGTAAATGTGTAAATACAATCGCGTTGATGGACAATAGTACTTTTGCATGCTTCTACAGAGAGTCGGTGGCTGGTGTGAACCGATGAAAATGCGAAAGGAATCCCGTCCGGAGTAAAACGGTGAACTTGAGTAGCCGTTTTCGATTCGTCCCCGTTAACGGATGAGAGAAAAAGCCGGCAGTAACGTTTACTGCAACAAGGGTGGCAACGCGGGAATTAAAGTCTCGTCCCTGATTCACAGGGGCGGGGCTTTTTTATAATATATAAACAGCTACTATTATGAAGGAGGCATCACCTATGCTGGACCCTAAACGATTACGAAATGATTTTGATGCAGTAAAAGAGCAGCTTTCAAAACGAAACGAAGATATCAGCGAACTGGATTCCTTTGAAGAACTCGACCGTGAACGCAGGGAGCTGATTCAGGAGACAGAGGAGTTAAAACAACGGCGTAACACCGTCTCCGATGAAATCGCAGCTAAAAAGAAAAATAAAGAAGACGCCGATGAACTGATTGCAGAAATGCGGGACGTATCAGGCAGGGTTAAAAAACTGGATGAGCAAATCCGTGAAAAGGATGAGCGCCTGCAGCAGATTCTGCTTTCCATTCCAAATGTTCCACATGAAACAGTTCCGATTGGCGAAGATGAATCGGATAACGAAGAGGTAAGGGCCTGGGGAGAAACGCCAGTGTTTGATTTTGCCCTGAAGCCGCACTGGGAACTTGGTGTGGAGCTGAATATGCTTGATGCCGAGCGGGCTGCAAAAGTAACCGGAAGCCGCTTCATGTTTTATAAAGGAGCAGGGGCCCGTCTGGAACGGGCACTGATTCAGTTTATGATGGATCTGCACAGCGATGAACACGGCTATGAAGAATTGATTCCTCCGTACATGGTAAACCGTGAAAGCATGACCGGCACCGGCCAGCTTCCAAAATTTGAGGAGGACGCCTTTCAGATTCGGGAAGAGGACTATTTTCTCGTACCAACGGCAGAAGTGCCTGTCACGAATATGCACCGAGAAGAAATTTTCGCAGGAAAAGAGCTTCCGAAAGCCTATACGGCATTCAGTGCCTGCTTCCGTTCTGAAGCAGGCTCGGCAGGACGCGATACTCGCGGCTTAATCCGCCAGCACCAGTTTAATAAAGTGGAGCTTGTGCGGTTTACGACGCCGGAGGATTCCTATGAAGAGCTTGAAGCATTGACCGGCCATGCGGAAAAAGTACTGCAGCTGCTCGAGCTTCCGTATCGTGTGATGAACATGTGCACGGGGGACCTGGGCTTTACAGCAGCGAAGAAATACGATATCGAAGTATGGCTCCCGAGCTATGAAGACTATAAAGAAATTTCGTCCTGCAGTAATTTTGAGGAATTCCAGGCCAGGCGCGCAAACATCCGCTTTAAGCGGGACCGCGATGCGAAAACAGAATATGTGCACACGCTAAACGGCTCAGGACTTGCCCTGGGACGAACGGTGGCAGCGATCATGGAAAATCACCAGCAGGAGGACGGCAGCATTAAAATTCCTGAAGTGCTGCGCGGCTATATGGGCAACAAAGAATATATTACTGCAAAATAAGCAGGCTTCGGTAAAACTCTGGACGCTTTAGGCGGCCAGAGTTTTTTATAGTTATGCAAAATGCTTTCAAAGAAGCGATTGTAATGAAAGCGATTACATTGTAGTATGGAAAGTACCTTGGGGCTTTTTTCGAATCATATGACGTTATATAATCTTACAAAAAAATTCATAAAATTCTTTCACGAATATTGCAATAATAAGAACAATTACTTATAATTACGTTAATCCACCCGGGGAATTGTTACGAAATTACTAATGTGAGCTGGGATCATCTCGGTGATTCGTAATAAAGGATGCAAGGTCATCAAGGTGAGAATGGGAAAAAGAGAAGGGATGCCAATGAGCGTTTCATTAGATCAGGTAGATATGTCGATACTCGGGTATCTGCAGGCTAACGGCAAGGAATCATACAGTGAAATTGCCCGCTGCCTGGGAGTGAGTGAGGGGACTGTCCGTTCAAGAATTAACAAAATGCTGCGGCATAGTGTTTTTGAATTTATCATACATACCAATCCGAACAAAATCGGGCTCGATGTGCAGACAATTATCGGGCTGAGCACAAAGCTCGGGATGCAGGATGAAATCGCGAGTAAGCTCCAGCGTTTTTCTGAAGTAAGGTTTGTCGGTGCTTTTTCTGGTAATCATGATTTAATTTTACAGGCTTATTTTAGAAATAACGAGGACTTAGTGAATTTTGTTAACAGAGATTTAGCACAGATTGACGGAATTTTGAACGCCGATGTGAACGTTGAATTAAAGCAGTATAAGGATTCGTTTTCCTATTTAACTCCTGAATGAAAATAAACATTAAAGGTGGTGGTACCACGGGCGCTGCTGAATCCGGAACAGTTTAATTAGCTGCGTAGTATACAGCAAGCAGTAAAAGATCCAGGACTATCAGCGATATGGTTTGAAAGAAAAGCACACGGAAAAAAGAAGTCTGGACGACCTCAGAAGGCGCAAGCCGTTGTTCCCAGCCCTGAGTTGAAGGTCTGGAGGGAGCGAGTCGGTGAGCCACTTTCCGAAAGCTGTGGGTAATGGCATCAAAAAATCCTCCGCGCATGACAAATGCTGCAATGAAAATGATTAGATAAAACAGACCTACATAAAACACATAATTGATCACATTCAGCAGCCCAAAGTCCGGAGAAAAAATGAATAACAGCAGACCGGCGGCTATTAAATTAGCGGCAAATACGAAAAGATTCAGCTTCCAATGCATAGACGGGACTCCTTCTGGAATTTTATAACGCCCATTATTATAGCACAACTGCTGCCTGCCGCTGAACGAAACATTTCATTTACGAATAATTGCCCTGTGGGCAAAAACATTAATGCTTTTCGTATAGACAAAGCGAATAAATTTTCATTTTCGCAAAAAATTAAAAAATTAATGAAAATATTCGCAACATCTTGTATACTTTGTAAATACAGAGAAAACAGAAATTTTACACAATAAGAACATAAAAGTTTTGGGGAGGTCAACATATCTTATGAAAAAGACAAAAATGACAGTATTAGCTTCTGCATTAATCTCGAGTACAGTACTTGCAGCGTGTTCCGGCGGCGGGGGCGGAGAATCCGGCGGAGACGGCGGCAATGGCGGTGGTGACGGAGGCGGCGAAGGCCAGGCAAGCGGTGATCAGGTAGTCAACCTGGCGCAGTCGGGTGATATTCCTTCCATGGATCCATCTCTTACTACAGATGAGTTTGGAATACAGTGGACTGGAGAAACTTATGAAGGCCTGTACCGGCTTGGCGAAAATGCGGAAATTACTGACGGTGTTGCTACGGGGGAACCAGAGATTAGTGAAGACGGTACAACATGGACGTTTAACCTTCGGGAAGACTCCACCTGGACGAACGGAGACCCTGTAACAGCCGAGGATTTCGTTTATTCCTGGCAGCGTGCAGTAGATCCGGAGACGGCTTCCGAGTACGGACCTTATATGATGGGCGGTGTTATTGAAAACGCTACTGCCATCAGTGAAGGTGAAATGGAGCCGAGTGAACTCGGGGTAGAGGCGGTAGACGAACATACGCTGGAAGTTTCTCTTGAAAAGCAGACTCCATATTTTGAATCCTTAACAACGTTCCCGACCTTCTATCCATTGAATGAGGAATTTGTTGAAGAGCAGGGCGATGATTACGCGCTCAATCCTGATAACATGCTTACAAACGGACCATTTACGATGGAAGAGTGGAACACTGGAGACAGCATGAAATATGTAAAAAATGAAGATTACTGGGATGCAGACACTGTGCAGCTGGAGGAAATTAACGTACAGGTCGTTAAAGAACCTTCCACAGGGACTAACCTGTATGAAACCGGGGAATTGGATCGAACTGGATTAACCGCAGAATTCGTGGATGAGTACAGCACGGATCAGGATTACCGGGCAGTAGAACAGCCAACCTCCTGGTACGTTAAAATGAACCAGGAAAATGAAATTCTTGCGAACGAAAATACACGTAAAGCCATCCAGATGGCTGTGAACAAAGAGGACTTAACAGAAACTATTCTCAATAATGGTTCAATGCCTCTGGGCGGATTGATGCCGGGGAACTTTGTTTTCAGCCCTGAAGGAGAAGAGGACTTCCGCGAAGTAAATGGCAACCTCTCAGCAACTGATAAAGAGCAGGCCCAGGAACTGTGGGAGCAAGGACTCGAAGAAATTGGAGCAGACAGTGCAGAACTGGGATACCTGACAGGTGATACTGAATCAGCTCAAAATATGAGTGCATATATTAAAGAGCAGCTGGAAAACACTCTGGACGGATTGACTGTAAATGTGCAGCAGGTACCGTTCCAAGAGCGTCTCGATCGCGACACAAATATGGAATATGACCTGTTGATGTCCGGATGGGGACCTGACTATGTGGATCCAAACACCTTCATGAACCTGTTTGTCACAGACAGCGGCAACAACCATACTGGGTATTCCAGTGAAGAGTACGATTCCCTGATCGAAGAAGCAAACAATGAATTGGCGGATCAGCCACAGGAGCGTTGGGACAACTTCCTGGAAGCAGAAAAGCTTCTAATTGAGGAAGACGCAGTAATTGCTCCAATGTACCAGGAGGCTCAGGCATATCTCTGGAATCCGGCACTGCAGGGTGTTGTCGTAAACTCCGCCGGTCCTGATTTTGAATACAAATGGGCCTACATGAACGAAGACGCGACAGAGGAATAACAACTAAATAAAATAATATTTTCAGGGGGCAAGAGAGTATATCCATAATAATTGGCTTATACTCTCTTTTCCCTTGTATCTAAATCTAAAAGGTTCACACCATGAATAAACATCGCGACATTTACAAGGAGGAAATATGTATGGCACGTTATATTGCCACTAGAATCGTATACATGGCGATTACTTTATTTATTATCGCCAGTGTTACGTTCTTTTTAATGAAATTGATGCCCGGCACGCCGTTAAGTTCGGCAGACCGGCTTTCGGAATCCCAGCAGCAGATTGTGCTGGAGCAGTACGGATTGGATAAACCAGTGCCTCTTCAATATGTAGACTATATGCTGGGGCTTGTGCAGGGAAACTTAGGTATCTCCTTTCAGTTTGACAACCGGGAAGTAACCGAGGTTCTTGGAAACCGGATTGGCCCCTCTCTGCAGCTGGGCATTCAATCTCTTTTCATTGGTTCGATTTTAGGAGCTTTCTTAGGACTGATTGCGGCAATTTTTCATAACGGTATTTTAGACTTTGGTTCTACTCTGCTCGCAGTTATTGGAACTTCGATCCCGTCCTTTATTTTTGCAGGACTGCTTCAATACTTTTTAGGCGTGCAATGGCAGTTGTTCCCGGTCGCGACATGGGGGACATTCGCCCATACAATAATGCCGACAATCGCGCTACTTATATTTCCAATGGCCATTTGTGCGAGATTTATGCGTACAGAGATGCTGGAGGTATTAAACAAAGACTACATCACTACAGCCAGAGCCAAAGGCGTCGGCTGGTCAGCAGTTATTTTCAAGCATGGACTGCGTAACGCCCTGATTCCCTTAATTACGATTTTAGGGCCGCTTGCAGTGAGTCTTTTAACAGGAACTCTCGTTATCGAGCAGATTTTTGCGGTGCCGGGGATCGGGGAACAGTTTGTTACGGCTGTAACGACAAACGATTACCCAATGATTATGGGCACGACGCTGTTTTTTAGTTTCTTATTTGTTTTGATTATTTTAATCATCGATATTCTTTACGGTATCATTGATCCGAGAATCCGCCTGGATGGAGGGAAGTAAAAGTTATGCAGCACGAAAATGATAAAGAAAAAAAATACGACAAAGAACTATTCTCTCCAGCTGATGTACGGGAAGATGATATGGAGCAAATTAACCGTCCAAGCCGGACTTTCTGGCAGGATGCTTTCCGGGCGCTGCGTAAAAACGTAGCGGCGATGATTTCTTTAATAGCATTATTACTCATCGTATTTTTTGCTATCTTCGGTCCAATGATGAATGAATACACCCCGAGAGAACAGGATTTGTCACGGTCGAATTTACCTCCAAAAGTTCCTGTGCTTGAAAATATCGGCTGGCTGGGCATGGACGGCCAGGAAACATATGTTTTTGAAAATATTACAGCGGAGCAGGCTCAAACAAATGCCGAGAGCCGTTTTGGCAATGAAGATTATGTTCAATACGAAACATTAAGCGAAGGCGATGGCTCTGTAGGCTCTGCTCAGGTGCAGGTTAGTGTGGACAGCTATGCGGCAGCCGGAGTAGAAGAAAATAATTTTTGGTTCGGAACGGACCGGCTAGGAAGAGACCAGTGGACAAGGACGTGGGACGGTACAAGAGTTTCCCTGTTCATTGCTCTCATCGCGACGCTGCTTGACTTGTTTATAGGTGTTGCCTACGGCGGTATTTCCGGGTTCTTTGGCGGAAAGACAGATAACATTCTGCAAAGAATACTCGAAGTTCTTTCCGGGATACCGAATTTGGTTATTTTAATTCTGATGATTGTCGTCCTGGATCCAGGTATTCTCTCTATATCGCTTGCGATTGCGATTACCGGGTGGATTGGCATGTCACGTATCGTCCGGGGCGAAATCTTAAAGCTGAAAAACGAAGAATTTGTGCTGGCCTCGCAGACGCTTGGGCTGTCAAATTCGAAAGTAATTACCAAGCACCTTGTGCCGAACACTATGGGCTTAATCATTATCAATACAATGTTTACAATTCCAAACGCGATTTTCTTTGAAGCTTTTCTGAGCTTTATCGGCCTGGGGCTGCAGCCTCCAAATGCCTCGCTCGGGGTGTTGATTGATAACGGCTTTGACGCCCTGCAGACGACGCCGCACGTATTAATATTCCCGGCCGTTGTGCTGTCGGTGTTAATGATTGCCTTTAACATTCTGGCTGACGGTATGCGTGATGCGTTTGATCCGAAGATGCGCGATTAGAATGTGGGAGGAACGAACATGAGTAATGAAACCATTTTAGACGTAAAAAATTTAAGTGTTTCCTTTAAAACACCGAACGGGGAAGTTCAGGCTGTAAGAGATGTCAGCTTTTCGGTCGGAAAAGGGGAGACGCTGGCGATTGTAGGCGAATCCGGGTCGGGCAAATCGGTAACGACAAAAGCGCTGATGGGCCTGCTCCCGGCACCGAAGGGGTATATAAAAAACGGCAATATTCTATACGGGGATGAGGATTTTGCCAAGCTGAGCGATAAGCAGATGACCAAATACCGCGGCAAGGATTTTGCGATGATTTTCCAGGATCCAATGACGTCCCTGAACCCGACGATGAAGGTGGGAACGCAGGTGATGGAAGGGCTGCGGATGCACCGCGGCATGAACAAAGAGGAAGCGAAAACAGAAGCGGTACGACTTTTGGAGCTGGTCCGGATACCGGACGCGAAGGCAAGAATGAATCAGTACCCGCACCAGTTTTCCGGCGGTATGCGTCAGCGGGTGGTAATTGCTATTGCGCTTGCCTGCGATCCGAAGGTGTTGATCGCAGACGAGCCGACAACAGCACTTGACGTAACGATTCAGGCGCAGATTCTGGATATTATGAAAGACATCCAGGAAGAGTTCGAAACCTCGATCATTTTCATTACGCACGATCTGGGTGTTGTTGCTAACGTAGCGGACCGTGTGGCGGTCATGTACGCCGGTAAAATTGTAGAAATCGGCTCTGTCGATGAACTTTTTTATAACCCCAAGCACCCTTACACCTGGGGGCTTCTCGGCTCTATGCCGACGGTGGATCAGCGCGAGGAAGAATTGTTTGCCATCCCGGGAACACCTCCGGATCTGCTTCACCCGCCAAAGGGAGACGCCTTTGCTCCGAGGAACCGGTACGCGTTGAAAATTGATTACGAAGAGCAGCCGCCGATGTTTCAGGTTTCAGAGACGCATTACGCGGCCACATGGCTGCTGCACGAAAACTCACCGGACGTACAACCACCCGCCTCAGTACAGCAGCGCATTGACGAGATGGACGGGAAATGGGAGGCAGGACAGTAGATATGAGCGATGAGAAATTACTGGAGATCAAAAATCTGAGTCAGCACTTTAAAACAGGCAGGAAGAGTGTCGTGCGGGCAGTAGATGGCTTGAATTTTGATATATACAAAGGGGAAACATTCGGACTTGTTGGAGAGTCGGGCTGCGGAAAGTCAACGACCGGGCGCTCGATTATCCGTTTGTACGAAGCGACAAGCGGAGAGGTTTTGTTCAAGGGAGAAAATGTTCAGGGAAAAAAATCCAAGTCGGAGTTGAAAAAGTTTAACCGACAGATGCAGATGATTTTCCAGGATCCATATTCCTCATTGAATCCGCGGATGAAGGTCATTGACATTATTGCGGAGGGCATTGATATTCATGGCCTCGCAAAGGATAAAGAAGAGCGTCGCCAGCGCGTGTATGACCTTCTCGAGACCGTGGGACTAAGCAGGGAGCACGCGGAGCGCTATCCACACGAATTCAGTGGGGGCCAGCGCCAGCGGATCGGGATTGCGCGGGCACTGGCTGTGAAGCCGGAATTTATCATAGCTGACGAGCCTATTTCGGCTCTCGATGTGTCGATTCAGGCACAGGTCGTCAACTTAATGAAAAAGCTTCAGCGGGAAGAGGATTTAACGTACTTGTTTATCGCCCACGACTTGTCCATGGTAAAATACATCAGCGACCGCATTGGTGTCATGTACTTCGGCCGGCTTGTAGAGTTAGCTTCGAGTGAAGAGCTGTACAGAAATCCGCTGCACCCGTATACAAAATCACTTCTATCTGCGATTCCACAGCCCGATCCGGTGCACGAGCGCACAAGACGCCGGCTTGCTTACAACCCGGAGGATCATGACCAAAGCGAGGAGCCTGAGTTCCGGGAAGTAACAAAGGATCACTACGTGCTGTGCACAAGCAAAGAATTTGAAGAGATGCAGCAGCAGGCACCGGTATAAATAATATCTCCCCGTTCCGTAAACCGTAGAGGGACGGGGAAATTTTCTTTCTGTATGGGTTGATCAACGGTTGGGCCTGTGCTATGATTATCGTTGTCAGTCACCAAGCTACATATTTTCAGCATGGAGGAGTACCCAAGTCTGGCTGAAGGGAGCGGTCTTGAAAACCGCCAGGGGCTTTGCGGCCCGCGGGGGTTCGAATCCCTCCTCCTCCGCCATTAATTTACCAGTGAGAACTGCCCCAGACGGCAGTTTTTTTTAACGCCACTATCCGTTACGAGTGAAAAGAGGGCAGACAGTAATGGATCTACATACATATTGGATGCAGGAAGCCATCCGCGAAGCAGAGCAGGCAGAAGCAGCAGGGGAAGTGCCAATCGGGGCGGTTATCGTTTATCAAAATGAAGTGATCGGACGGGGACGAAACAGGCGGGAGGAAGACCAGCAGGCAACTGCCCATGCTGAGATGATTGCTATTCAGGAAGCCTGTACGTTTTTAAACAGCTGGCGGCTTGAAGAATGTACGCTTTACGTTACGCTTGAGCCGTGTCCGATGTGCGCAGGAGCTATTGTGCAGTCCCGGGTGCCTTCCGTCGTTTTTGGAGCGTATGACCCAAAGGCAGGCTGCGCCGGGACGCTGATGAATCTGCTTCAGGAGGAACGCTTTAATCACCGCTGTGACGTCATCCCAGAAGTTGAAAGCGCCGCCTGTGCACACCTTCTTACTTCATTTTTCCGGCAAATGAGAGAGAAGAAAAAGAATAAGCAGCAGGAAAACGGGGAATAGCTTTACAGTCATTTAATTCTATTTGGAATATAGAAGCAGGTCATGCTATATTTAACAAAATTATTGAATAAACAGGGGGTTTTCCAGTGCGTTCAAATCAATTTACCGTGGAAACGGCGCAGAAGCTGTCTGAAAAGCTGAATGTCCCGGCTGAGCAAATCATGCATACACCGCCTCACCTGATTAAAGAAAAAATTGCCGAGTGGGAAGAAAAAGAAGTCGGTAAAGGTCCATATAAATCTATGTCTGCTGATTGAACCTCACCGGTTGCATAATGCTGAAAAAATAGATATACTTATTAATGCGCTTCGATAAGAAGTGCCTAAATAGAGTGAATCCATTTGCCGTGCTAAGTGGGGAGGTAGCGGTGCCCTGTACTTGCAATCCGCTATAGCAAGACCGAATCCCTTTCCGAGGCTTTATTTTTGTAGGGTCTGCCCTGCGTAAGTGGTGTTGACGTCCAGGTTCTGCGCAACGGAAACCCGCGAACCCTGTCAGGTCCGGAAGGAAGCAGCAGTAAGCGGACTCTTCCGTGTGCCGCAGAGCTGCCTGGACCGAGCAAACTGCGCAGGTAACGCTTATGAAAATATTGTCGAAGAAAGGTGCACGGCTCTATAAACATATCAGCTAAACGATTCCGTCTCAGGGGTCGTTTTATTTTTATATTTGCATGCCTTTTCAGGTTGTTTGAGTTTTGAAAATACCTTTATAAATAGGTATAATGAATAGAGGAAGAAACGGAAAAGAAGGGGGGAATATGGTTGGGCCATCAAGCTTTATACCGGATGTGGCGGCCGCAGCTGCTTGAAGACGTAGTAGGTCAGGAACATATTACAAAAACGCTTCAAAACGCCCTCGTTCAGGAAAAATTCTCACATGCTTACTTATTCAGCGGCCCACGGGGAACAGGAAAAACGAGTGCCGCTAAGATTTTCGCCAAAGCGATTAACTGTGTGCAGGCTCCGACAGCTGAACCATGTAACGAATGTGATGCCTGCAGAGGGATCATGGACGGTTCCGTTGTGGATGTAATAGAAATTGACGCTGCCTCCAATAACGGGGTGGATGAAATTCGTTATATCCGCGAAAACGTGATCGCCGCTCCGAGGGATATCCGTTATAAAGTGTATATTATTGATGAGGTGCACATGCTGTCGACCGGGGCTTTCAATGCGCTGCTGAAAACATTGGAAGAGCCTCCGAAGCATGCTGTTTTTATTTTGGCGACGACGGAGCCGCACAGAATTCCGCTTACGATTGTTTCCCGCTGTCAGCGTTTTGATTTTAAGCGTATCCAGCCCGAGACTCTGGTCGAACGCATGAAATATATACTCGATGAGCAGCAGGAGTCGGCGGAGGAACAGGCGCTCTACCTGATTGCCCGGGCGGCCGAAGGTGGAATGAGGGATGCGCTCAGCCTGCTTGACCAGGCCATGTCGTTTGCTGAGGAAGCGGTGCAGGCAGAGGACGTACTGGCGATCACCGGAGCCGTGTCGCAGCAGTTTTTGACAGATACTGTGCGGGCATTGAAGGAGCAGAATACAGCCGAAGCTGTTCAGGCAGCCGACCGCCTGGTAAAGGAAGGCAAAGATCCTGTTCGTTTTATGGAAGACATTATCTACTATCTCCGGGATATGCTGCTGCATCAGGCAGCACCGGGGATGCAGGAGCTGCTGGACCGGGCCACGCTCGATCAGGAGTTTGAATCCCTGTCTTCTGACGTCCCGGCAGAATGGATTTATCAGATGATTGATCAGTTAAATAAAATCCATCAGGATATGCGCTGGTCGAGCCATCCTAAAATCTTTCTGGAGGTTGCGCTGATTCAGTCCTGCCATACCTCTGCCGGTACTACCGCGCCAACGGCAGAAAGCAGTATTTCAGATGACAGAGCTGCGCGTCTGGAAAGCCGTATTGCGTCGCTTGAGAAAGCATTGAAAGAAACACCGGCGCCGCCGGCAGCTCCGGTTCAGGAAGCCCCTGCAGCCGAAGAGCCTAATCCGGAGCCGGCCAGGCGTGCTTCCAAAAAAGGAGCTTCTTCTTCTCCGTCCCAGGGTAAAGTCAGAGAGATCCTAAAAACAGCGACAAAGCAGGACCTGCAGGATCTGGCCAACCAATGGAACGGCGTGATGAACGCGATGCGGGAGAAAAGCGTGCCCGGCCACGCCTGGCTGAACAACTCCAAACCAGTGATTGTGAATGAGACAGCCGTACTTTTGGCCTTTAAAAACGAAATGCACCGCAATATGATTGAAACAAAGTTCCGCCAGGAAGTTATCGACGCCCTTCGGGAAATTACAGGAAAAGAATTGGAGCCGTACACGATTCTTTCGAACGAATGGGAAAGGGTTAAAGAAGAGTATAAGCAGACTCAGCAGGAAAACGGTACAGAAGAAGCCGAGGACGAAGAATCCGAAGCTCCGGAAAATTCGCAGGAAGAGCCGCCGGATCCACTGGTGGATGAAGCAGTGAAGCGCTTCGGCTCTGAATTTGTCGAAGTTGTGGATCACTAATATGAGGAGGAATTTATAATGAAAAACCAGGCAAATATGATGAAGCAGATGCAGAAAATGCAGAAGGATATGCAGAAGGCTCAGGAAGAGCTGAAGGAAAAATCGGTAGAAGCAACAGCCGGCGGCGGAGCGGTAAAAGTAGTAGCTTCCGGGGACAAGCAGATTTTAGACATTGAAATTGACGAAGATGTTGTTGATCCGGACGATGTGGAAATGCTTCAGGACCTCATGCTTGCAGCAATGAACGAAGCGCTGAAGAAGGTGGATGAGCTCGTTGAGCAGGACATGGGGAAATTTACTAAAGGAATGAACATTCCCGGAATGTTCTAGGAGGAGATCAGGTGCAGTATCCGACACCTATTTCGCAATTAATCGACAGCTTTATGAAGCTGCCCGGCATCGGCCCGAAAACGGCCGGCCGGCTCGCTTTTTATGTATTAGATATGAAAGAAGACGATGTGCTCGAGTTTGCTAAAGCGCTTGTTAACGCAAAGCGGGAGCTTACGTATTGTTCGGTCTGCCACCATATTACTGATACGGATCCGTGTTATATCTGTCAGGATAAGCAGCGCGACCGCTCTATTGTGTGCGTCGTGCAGGACGTGAAGGACGTTATAGCGATGGAAAAAATGCGGGAGTTTTCAGGGCTGTACCACGTGCTGCACGGGGCGATTTCCCCGATGGACGGCGTCGGGCCTGAGGACATTAACGTGCCAGATCTGTTAACCCGGCTGCAGGATGAGCAGATTCAGGAAGTGATCATCGCGACGAACCCTACGATCGAGGGAGAAGCTACAGCCATGTATATTTCGAAGCTGCTGAAGCCGACCGGCATGAAGGTGACAAGAATTGCTCATGGCCTGCCGATCGGCGGAGACCTGGAATACGCTGATGAAGTAACATTATCAAAAGCGATTGAAGGACGTCGCGAGCTGTAGGGGGATCTGTATGCCACTGAAAAAAAAGCTGAAAAAACAGGAGCTCGAACGGCTGAAGGACCATATTTACGCTGCGAAGGAAAAAATGGAGCAGTACCAGCAGCTGTTGAACAAAAGCGTGGAGCCATCGGAAGAGCTTACGATTCAGTTCAAAATTCATCAGGCCAAATACGTTTTTTTGCTCAAAGAAGCAAGACATCAGAGATATGAAGTAAAAACGAGTCCGTTTACCGGACATTAATACAAACAAGCCGTTTTAGGCTTCTGGTATGCCCAGAACCTGGAGCGGCTTTTTACATAATAGTAAACACTCAGATTAAGAAAGTAGATATTATTCAAATTTTGTTGTATTACTTCATGGAAAGGCAGATGATACGATTGTTTTTGAAAGCGATTACATTAATGAGGGGGATAAATCATGGGGAGTACATGGAAAAAGCCGGTGGCGGCTTCATTGGCTGGCGTACTGGCACTTGGGGGGCTGGCTGCCTGCGGAAATGACAGCGGCAGTGGCGGAGATGACGATGTGGTCACGCTCAGCTACTGGAAATCGGCTGATACAGGCCGCCCTGACTTTGAAGCATTCATGGAAGTAGTAAATAAATTCAATGATGAGCATGAGGATATTCAACTGGATGTAAATACAACACCGAACGACGATTATCGTACAAGGTTAAACACACGGGCCGCTGGCGGGGATCTGCCGGATGTGTTCCAGGTGTGGCCGGGAGCAGAGCTGCGACCGCTTGTAGAAGCCGGAGCGGTGGAGCCAATCGATGATATTGAAGATTACTGGCTTGACAGCGGTTTGCTGGAGGAAGGCTCCTTTGATGAATTTACTATAGAAGACAACACATACGCAGTACCGGTGAATAGTAACCCGACCCATTTTATATACTATAACAAGGATATGCTGAGTAAAGCAGGGTATGACAGCTTTCCTGAAGATTACGACGGATTTCTGCAGCTTATTGAAGATTTAAAGGATGAAGAGGTAACTCCAATCTCCCTTGGGAATTCAGGAGGATGGGTGTTGCAGTCAGTCTACATTTCAACTATAGCGGATCGATTTACAGGTCCTGACTTCCTGGAGGACGTGGAAAATGGGGATAGAAAATTTACTGATCCCGAGTTTATTCAGGGTCTTGAAGTCATCGAAGAATTAAATAACATGGAAGCGTTTAATAATGATTTGAATACGATTGACAGCATGCAGATGATAGACCAGTTTCTGCAGGAGGAGTCCGCCATGGTAATGGACGGCAACTGGGCGGCTACTGAAATTATCGAAAATAAACAGGAAGATCAGGATATCGGTATTACTACTATTCCTTTAGGGGATCGTAACAGTATCTCAAATACTATGGGAAGTGCGAGCGCGATTAACAGTGATATCTCTGACGAGAAAAAAGAAGCAGCCAAGGAATTCTTAAAATGGCTCTACAACGAAGAGTTGTTTAAAGAGCTTCAATCTGTAGGCCGGATTGTGCCAACGAATGTAGAAAACCCAAATGATGAACTGGATCCGCTAATAAATGAAATGATGGAAATTACGCAGGAAGCCGAAAATGCGCCGGTGTATGACGCCACTCTTACACCGAGTTTAAATGATGAATTGGAAAATCAACTCCAGGCTTTAACACTTGGGGAAGCAACGCCGGAAGAAATCGGTGAAGCTCTGCAAAAAGAAGTAGAGTAGTTCAGCCTATCTGCCCGTTAAAGATAATTTCATATATACTAGGTAAAAGGAGGATGACCGAATTTCAGGTTTATCCTTCTTTTTGTTCAGAGAAAGGAGGGCGGATGCAGTGCGTAAAAAGCTTCAAGTAAAGGACTGGAGTCTCAAAACAAAATCAACCATCATATTTCTCTGTCTGGCTACACTTCCTATTTTAGCAGTAAGCGTTATCTTTTTTTATCAGTCCAATAACATTCTGCGCCAGCAGGCACTGGAAACCTCCAATCAAAATCTTTCCTCCATTGAAGCTGATTTAAATAATACAATGAGAGAGATTGAAGATATCTCGGAATACATTATATATAATAATGAATTTTATCAATATTTGACCCTGGAAGACGGGGAGGCCACAGTGGAAGAATTCAGCAACATGAATGAAAATCTGCGTGCATTCTTCACCTTCCATTTAACAAATAAAAGCTACTTCCAGTCTGTTTTTATTGAAGGGGAAAATGGTCGCTCCATTATGATGGGGGACTATGTTGAAAATGAAAATAAAAAGTGGATCAAGGCTTCGAGAGAACTGGAGGGCCGCGTGCTGTGGACAGATCCATATGAAGTGCAGACAGGTTTTCCGGCAGAAGAGAAAAAAGTGATCAGCCTGTTTCGCCAGATTAACAGCCGGTATGATTTCACGAATTCAATAGGGGAGGTGCGAATCCACCTAAATGAGCAGCAATTGTATGATTATTTAATGAGTGATATGGAAAATGACTCCAGCGACTTATTTGTACTGAGAGAAGATGGTACATTGATGCTTCATGCAGACAAAGAAACCGCCGGACGCTCTTTTTCCGACCAAACCCTTATGCGGCGGATAAAAAACGAACAGGAGGAGCCCTTTAAATATAGCTACAACGGTGAAGATTATTACGTTTCTTCCAAGCAGCTCGAAGATTTATATCTTGTCTCCATGGTGAAGGAATCGTATATAGCAACGGAGCTTTCTAACGTTCGCCACATTACTGCCGGTATTATTATTGGCACCATTCTTTTGAGTATCCTTGTCATCATAGGCTTTTTCATGTTTGTTTTGAAGCCTATCGGAGCCTTAACACGAGAAATTAAAAGGGTGGAAAAGGGTGATTTTACTGCCCGTGTGGAAGTGGCTTCCAAAGATGAAATCGGTACATTAAGCAGACGCTTCAACCGAATGGTGCAGGAAATTCAATCACTGATTAATACAAAATATAAATTGGAGCTTAAGACAAAGGAATCAGAGCTGAAGGCGATGCAGAGTCAGATCAATCCGCATTTTCTATACAACACCCTGGACATGATCCGATGGTCAGCGAGGCTGGAAAAAGCCCCTGACACTGGTAAAAGCATTGAAGATCTTTCCCGGATTTTCCGGCATACGTTAAGCAAGGGCAACACCTGGGTGGACCTTGAGGATGAATTAATGAGTACGAAGAGTTATTTGGAGCTTCAAAAACGAAGAATGGGGGCAAAACTTCATTATTCCTTATTTGTAGAAACGGGACTGGAGAAGGTGCCGGTAATGAAAATGATTGTGCAGCCCTTAATTGAAAACAGCATTGAGCATGGGATGGGGGCAAATAAGCAGACCATCCATATCGATGTCCGGGCTTACCGGATGAAGGAGAAGCTTATTATAGACGTTATAGACAACGGTCTTGGCATTGAAGCCTTAAATATTAAAGAGTTAAAAAGCAGCTCTCCTAAATCGCGTCAGGGATTTGCGCTGCAAAATATTGAGAAGCGTATTACCAACACGTACGGAGAGGCATTTGGTTTGAACATAGTGCCGGTAAAGACAGGCACGCATATTCAAATACGTTTTCCTGTTTTAAAAGAAAAAAATAATGAATTGCACCTCAACCAGGAGGAGGGGGAGGAAAATGACAACGAAAATACTGATCGTGGACGATGAACCTATGATCTGTGAAGGACTTTCTCAAACGATTGATTGGGAAAGCATCGGTGTGAAGGTGGAAGGTGTAGCTTATGATGGTATGGAGGCGCTGGATATATTAAATGAACAAACAATAGACATCGTTCTTACGGATATTACGATGCCTAATATGGATGGGCTTGCTTTAACAGAAGAATTGACAGCTCTTCATCCGGGAGTAGAAGTGATTATGTTCAGTGGATATGACGAATTTGAATACGCCAGGCAGGCTCTCCGCCTGGGGGTGAATGATTTTTTACTGAAGCCGATTAACATTGAAGAGCTGTTAACAATCGTAAAACGACTTCAGCACAAAAAACATTATGCTGGTAACGACCATAATGACCCGGGGGAGAAGCTGAAGATCGCAGTGCAAAAACAGCTTTTCCGCCACCATGTTACAGCTGAAGAAATGATTCAGTGGGAAGAACAGTACAAAAGCTGTTACGTAGTGGTTGCAGAAATAAAAGGGTATGCCCAGGGGAAAGAAAAGATGGAAAAAGAAGGGCAGAAAGAGCAGTTAATGCAGATGATTGAAGAAAATCTGGCACGGTGGACCAAGCAATTCGCCCGTGTATGGAGGCATGAAAATGAATGGATATATATATGCTGCGGGGATGACTCAGACTCTTCAATAAAGAAGGAACGGATAACGAAATTGCAAAAGCAAATCGAAGAGAAAGGGATAAACGTTCATGCAGCGGTCTCTGCTTCGGGCCCTTTTCAGGATATACGAGTGCTCTATAAACAAGCCGATACATTTATAACCAGCATCAGAGGTACCTCTAAAAGCGCTATATCCGGACCGGATGAAAAAATACAGGAGCCATCCCTGCCTGCTGCAAAAGCATTTCAGGATCAGCTGGCTGTTTTTATTATGGAAGGGCGGACTGGAGAGGCAAAAGAACTGGTACAGGAAGTATTTGACGAATTAATTGAAAAAGATACAGGTGTTGAACCAGCATTCCGTATGATGAGGGAGCTTGAAGTAATAATAAAAAACAAGGTGTTTTCCCACATTCGGGAGCGGACGTTTGATATAAACGAGTTTAAGCTTCAGCAGGACGTCGATACGCGTATTTATAATACAGCCGAGGATATTCAAAGCTTCTTCATGGAGGATATGCTTCGCATGGCCGGAGCTTTATCAAACAGAAAAGAAACCAATTGGATCATTGATCAGGTGCTCAGCTACATGAAGCATAATTATCAGCACGATCTGCAGGCAAAAACGATCGCTGAAGATCACTTTATTACTCCAAATTATTTCAGTATATTATTCAAGCAGGAAACAGGATTGAGCTTTTCAGATTATTTAAATACGCTCCGCATCGAAAAAGCCTCAGAGCTGCTGGTCACTACTTCTAACCGGGTATTTGAGATTGCCGAATATGTCGGCTACAGCGAGTATAAATATTTTGTGAAGGTGTTCAAGAAATATAAGGGAACGACCCCTACGCAGTACCGGGCTATGCATACAACAAATATTCAATAAATGTGGATATTATGTTAAAAAAGTCGATTTTTTGTATCCACCACTCCTTTTATAATCATAATGTAAGCGTTTTCTAAAAAGGAGTGGGACAAAATGCACTTACTCAGAAGTCCATGGAAAATTGGTTTAGGTTTGGTGCTGCCATTAATCATTTATATGGTATTTGGCATTATTCCGATTTTTATTTCTTTCTACTATTCTTTTATGGCCTGGGACGGGTTTTCTGCCATGAGCTTTGTCGGAATAGAAAATTACATTACTGCTTTTCAGGATTCTACGTTCTGGCTGTCACTGCGCAATAATATTTTAGTCGTGCTTGCCTCTGTACTCGGACAAATTCCGATTGGACTGGGTCTGGCTCTTTTATTAAACCGGAAAATTAAAGGAGCGAAGTTCTTTCGTACGATCGGTTTTCTGCCAGTAGTTATTTCGACTGTTGTCATCTCCATTACGTGGAGAATGATCTACAACTCAGAGCAGGGTCTTCTTAATAATTTACTGGAGACTACAGGACTTGGCTTTCTCCAGCAGAACTGGCTTGGCAACCCTGATTCCGCTATATTTGCTATTTTAATTACGATAGTCTGGCAGTTTGTTGGTTTGTATTTCATTATATTTCTTTCCGCTCTCCAGACTATTCCCAAGGAGCTGCTTGAAGCGGCAGAGCTTGACGGGGCAGGGGAATGGCATAAGATCATTCACATTACGCTCCCTTCCATCCGAAATGTTATTTTAGTCGCGATTGTCCTGTGTATAAGCGGCAGCTTAAAAACGTTTGATTTGATTTATGTTATGACGCAGGGAGGGCCCGCGCATTCCACAGAGGTAATGGCCACCTATATGTACAGTGAAACATTTGAAGGCCTTAGCTACGGGTATGGAAGCGCGCTTTCGATTTTAATTCTCGTATTCAGCTTGATCCTGATTTTGATCACGACGAAGGTAATGGGTGTTAAAAGAACATAGAGAAGGGAGAAAAGAAATATGATGGGAAATAAAGCAGAACCAAGAGAAGCGGCTACCGTAGACCGGGATGCTGTAGCGAAAACAAAAAGAAAACTCCGGCGGACGCTTGTATACATTATTTTAATTTTATTCACCATCGTGAATGCATACCCTATCTTCTGGATGATCATGAACGCATTTAAAACGAGCCAGGATTTTTCATTAAACCCGTTCGGCCTTCCGGCTAATTGGGTGTTTGAAAACTTTCAGGATGCCTGGGTGACGGCAAATATTGGTACATTCTTCTTTAACAGCGTATTAGTGGGAGCCGTGGCTGTGCTGATTTCTATTTTTTCCGGTGCGCTGGCAGCTTACTTTTTATCCAGGTTTGAATTTCGGGGTAAAAAATTCATTTATGGCTTTCTCGTGATCGGCCTTTTGATCCCTATTCATGCCACACTTGTGCCGATGTATATACTTATGCAGAATTTAGGGATTTTAAATACATACTGGGCATTAATTTTCCCGTATGTAGCATTCAATTTACCTATCACAGTATTTTTGCTTACCAGCTTTATGAGTTCTTTTCCAAAGGAAATGGAAGAATCAGCGATTATGGATGGGTGCGGGGTCTTCCGTATCTTTTGGTCCATTATTCTGCCAATGACAAGGCCGGCTATTGCTACGGCAGTCATTATCAACTTCATCAATAACTGGAACGAATTTGCGTTCGCACTGGTGCTCATCAGCGACGAAGCGCTTCAAACACTGCCGCTCGGCCTGGCAAACTTTGCTGGAGCCTATACAACAAATTATCCGGCTCAGATGGCGGGGTTAACCCTTGTGCTGGTTCCTACAATCATTTTTTATCTGCTGATGGAAAAGCAAATCGTTGAAGGCATGACCCAGGGAGCTGTAAAAGGCTGATATTTTTACTACGAAGGAGTCGAAATATGTCTATTAAAACATTAACTATCCCAGAAAATTTTATGCTCGGAGCCGCACTTTCAGCCTGGCAGTCGGAGGGCTGGTCCGGAAAGAAGGAGAGCCAGGATTCATATATGGATCTTTGGTATAAAAACAATCGGCATGTCTGGCATGACGGCTACGGGCCGGCCGTAGCCACCGATTTCAGAAATCGGTACAAAGAGGATATCAGCTACATGAAAACGATCGGCCTGACGCATTTTCGCACCTCCGTGAACTGGTCCCGTTTTTTAACCGACTATGAAAATGCGATTGTCGACGAAGAATATGCTTCCTACGTGGAAAGCATGGTGGATGAATTAATCGCACAGGGCGTGGAGCCGATGATCTGCCTCGAGCATTACGAAATTCCTGCCGAGCTGTTTGAACGGTACGGCGGATGGGAGTCGAAGCATGTTGTTCACCTGTTTGAAAAATACGCGGAAAAAGTGATGGACCGGCTCGGGGACCGGGTCAGGCACTGGCTGACATTTAACGAGCCTATCGTGCCACAGACCCGCATATATTTGGATGCCATTCGCTACCCTTTTGAACAAAACACTCAAAAATGGATGCAGTGGAACTTTCATAAAACGCTTGCGACCGCCCGTGTCGTGAAGCTGTTCCGGGAAAAGCAGCTCGCGGAGCGGACCGGAGCGAAGATCGGTGTCATCCTCAATCCGGAAGTCACATATGCCCGTTCGACAGCGCCCCATGATCAGGAGGCGGCGAACAAGCATGACCTGTTTTTCAACCGGATGTTTCTGGACCCAACGATTAAGGGGGAGTATCCAAAAGAGCTGTATGAGCTGATGGATAAGCACGATATTGCCTTTACAGCGACCGATGAAGACCTGGATATCATCCGCAGCTATACGGTGGATTACGTCGGGCTGAATCTGTATTTCCCGCATCGTGTACAGGCACGAACGGCTGGCTGGAACGAGCAGGTTCCGTTTCACCCAAGATACTATTACGACCCCTTCGACCTTCCGGGGAAAAAAATGAATCCCTACCGCGGATGGGAAATTTTCCCCCGTATTATGTATGACATGGCGATTCGCATGAAGGAAGAGTATGGAAACATTGAATGGTTCATTGCAGAAAATGGGATGGGAGTGGAAAATGAACAGCGGTTTAAGAATGCGGAAGGAATCATTCAGGATGATTACCGGATTGCGTTTATTACGGAGCATTTATCGTGGCTGCTTGAAGCCGTCCGTGAAGGTGTGAACTGCCGGGGGTATATGCTGTGGGCCTTTTCGGACAACGTATCTCCGATGAATGCGTTTAAGAACCGGTATGGGCTTGTCTCCATCGACCTGGAAAACAATCGGGACCGGACCATGAAAAAGTCTGCCTATTGGTTCCAGGATGTGATTAAAACCCGTAAACTTAAGGTGGAAGAAGAGCCTTATAAATAAAAGAGCGGGGGATGAAATGAAGACGTATTTAGCGATAGACTTGGGCGGATCCTTTATGAAGTATGCGTTGGTCACCGAAGAGGGAACGATGCCATTAAAAGAAAAAATCAAAAGCCCTGCCAGCGTCGATGACTTAGTGGAGACAGTAGGGCAGCTTTGTGAAAAACTTTCTCCCGTGCATGCACTCGCAGTGAGTTCACCGGGTGCAGTAACTGAAGAAGGTATTATCAAAGGCTCGAGCGCTCTTCCCTATTTGCATGGTCCGAACATAAAAAACCTGCTGCAGAAACGAGCGCAGCTGCCGGTTTATATAGAAAATGATGCGAATTGTGCAGCATATGCGGAGGTGTGGAAAGGGGCAGGAACCCAGGTCCGGAACATGCTGTCGATCGTTATTGGAACAGGCATCGGGGGAGCGATTATTAAGGATGGAGTGCTGCACCGGGGAAATAATCTGCACGGCGGTGAATTTGGCTACATGCTTTTAAATACAGACCATCCGGGATTTAACCAGACGTGGAGCGGGCTGGCATCGACGCAGGCATTAGTGCGCCGGTTTGCCAATGCGAAGCATAGAGACCCCGCAGACTATACGGGAGAAGACGTGTTCCGGTTTGCCGATGAGCACGATCAGGAAGCTGCCGCTGCTGTAGAGCAATTTTATTACTATGTAGCGGCAGGCATTTACAACCTGCAATATATGTATGACCCGGAGCTAATCACCATTGGCGGCGGAGTGAGCGCGCGTGAGGATCTTATTGCAAAGGTGAATGAACAATTGGACAGGATCATGGAAGCTCTGCCATTGGGGAAAATCAAGCCATCGATCGCAGCTTTTAAATTCCGCCAGCATTCCAATCTGCTCGGAGCAGTATATCATGCTATACGTGAGCAGGGAGAGCATTGAAACAGGTATAAGACTTTAGATATTCCACCACAGTATGTACACGCTGTGGTGGAATTTTTGTTTTTTAAAATCTTTAAACAATACTATATTTCTGTCTTTACCCAGGTTAATAAACATCCCAAAAAGGGAAGACAATTACCGAATAAAAGCATGACCATATTTTGAGCTTTCAGGGAAAGGATGAGTCATTGATGAATAATTCCATTCCGGAAATCCGCCTGAATGACGGCCTGACGCTTCCGGTTATCGGTTTTGGGACAGCGGCGGTGATTGGAAACGAAGGGGCCAATGCTGTGGACCAGGCAATTCATGCAGGCTACCGTCTGATCGATACGGCTTACAACTATGAAAACGAGGGCACAGTAGGAGAGGCCGTGCGGCGCAGCTCTGTTCCGAGGCAGGAGCTGCGGATTACGTCCAAGCTGCCGGGACGCTATCATGAATATGAAAAGGCCGTGCCGGCAATACAGGAGTCGCTGTACCGCGCAGGGCTGGATTACTATGACCTGTATTTGATTCATTGGCCGAACCCGAAGCAGGGCCATTACGTTGAAGCATGGCAGGCATTGATTGAGGCCAAAAAATGGGGGCTGGTCCGCTCCATCGGGGTATGCAACTTTTTGCCGGAACATCTGGAGCATCTTGAAAAGGAGACAGGCGTGAAGCCGAGCATTAATCAAATTGAACTGCATCCGTATTTTAACCAGGAAGAATCGAGAAAATGGCATGAAAAGCATGATATTCAGACCGAATCCTGGAGTCCGCTTGCAAAGGCGAGCGACGTGCTGCAGGATGAGACGCTCCGTAAAATAGCAAATAATCACAATAAAACAGTATCCCAGATTATTCTTCGCTGGCATTATCAGCTGGGCACGATACCGATACCAAAATCGATGTCGCCCCGCCGGCAGATTGAAAACCTTTCGATCTTTTCCTTTGCGCTCGACGAAGGGGAGATGGAAATGCTTGCCTCACTGACCCAGCCGGACGGACGCATAAATGATCAGGATCCGGCGGTGTATGAAGAGTTTTAAATCTGCGCTGGATAATATAAAAAAGCCGGAAAGAGGAGCGCTCTCTTTCCGGCTTTTACGTAAGGATAATATTAAACGGTTTTTGGCACCTGATGGAAGCAGCGCTTGTAGATCCACTCGTAGTCGGACACTTTCAAGTCGCGAGGGTTGCCCTCTGTCTGCGGGTCGTTCATTGCTTCTTTGGCAAGACGCTCGGTCATGTCAGGATTTACGCCCTGCTCCTCGAGGGAAGGAATGTCGAGCTCTTCTGCAAGATCATACATATACTGCACAGAAGCTTTAGCTGCCTCCCCGGTGCTCATACGTGCGGTGTCGATGCCAAATGCCTGGGCGACACGTGCAAAGCGTTCCGGGGCACCTTTCCAGTTGTATTCCATTACCGGTCCCATCATAGCTGCGACGCATTGGCCGTGTGCTACTGGAATGATACCGCCCAGCGTCTGGCTCATGGCGTGCGCAGCACCGGCAGATTCACTGCCGTAGGAAAGGCCTGCAAGCATCGCAGCCTGGGACATGCCGTAACGGGCTTCAAGATCTTCACCATCGGCATAGGCGCGTCGGATGTATTTTGCAGCGTACTCAATCGCAAGCAGAGCCACTGCGTCTGTGACAGGCTGGGCGAATTTCATTGTATAGCATTCAACCGCGTGAGCGATCGCATCAATACCGGTCATTGCAGTTACGTGCGGAGGCATGGAAACGTGCAGCTCCGGATCGATAATGGTTACGTATGCCGGAATGAGCGGGCCGCCGGTGTTAAATTTAAATTCACGGTCTTCGTCTGTGATTACTGCCCACTGGGTTACTTCAGAGCCGGTGCCTGCTGTTGTTGGTACAGTTATGAATGGCGGGATGCGGCGCTCCAGCGGCTTTTTGCCCTCAGCAGCTTCATAATCGAGAATCGAGCCTTCGTGGGTAGCTTCAACGCCGATGGCCTTTGCAGTGTCCATTGAGCTTCCGCCGCCGACAGCGATCAGGCCGTTGCAGTTTTCTGCTGTGTAAAATTTGGATCCCTCTTCAATCAGGCGCACGGGAGGGTTTGGCTCTACTTTATTGAAGAGAACAACCTCTACACCGGAAGCTTCAAGATTGTCGATAACGGGCTTTGTTACGCCTGCATTATGGATGCCCGGGTCTGTGACGAGCAGCACTTTGTCAGAGCCGAAGGCTTTGATTTCTTCACCAATATGTTTAATGGCACCGATGCCGTGCTTGATTGCTGTAGGTACTTCAAATGTGTGATAGCTTAACATGCTTTCGACTTTCATATTCATGCTCATGGGAAAATCCTCCTTAATGAATGAAAAAAGATCCTTTTTTCCAAAGCGAGGGCTCCTACAAAAAGCTGCGCTGGATAAAAAGAATCCTTTTTATATTTTATTTTAGGACTTAATTGTCCCTGCATCCGACGGATCAACGCCGTGACGATAAAATTTTGTATGCATCGGTTCGAGCGGCTGTTGCTCAAGGATCAGATCCGCTGCTTTTTCAGCGATCATGAGTACGGGTGCATGAATGTTTCCGTTCGTCACATAGGGCATGACGGAGGCATCCACTACGCGAAGATTGTCGACTCCATGCACTTTCATCGTCTTCGGATCAACAACGGCCATTGGGTCTGAAGCAGGTCCCATTTTCGCAGTACCGCTCGGGTGCAACGCCGTTTCGGCATCATTCGCAACCCATTCCAGAATTTCTTCGTCTGTCTGTACAGCGTCCCCTGGAGCGATCTCTCCAGAATTGAATGGTTTCATGGCTGGTTGCGCCATGATTTCACGGGAAATGCGGATCGCTTCAACCCACTCGCGTCTATCCTGCTCCGTGGAAAGATAGTTGTACACCATGCTTGGATGCTCCCTTGGATCCCTGGAGCGGATCTTCAGGCTTCCTCTTGCATCAGAATACATTGGCCCAACGTGCACTTGGAATCCGTGCTTCGTATCTGCTTTCTTGCCGTCATAGCGTACTGCTACCGGGAGAAAGTGGAACATTAAATTCGGATAAGGAACAGTCTCGTTAGAACGGACAAAGCCGCCTCCTTCAAAATGATTCGACGCTGCGGGACCTTTACGGCCAAACAGCCACTGCAGACCAATCCAAGGCATTTTTAACTTATTCAAGCTTGGCTGCATGGAAACCGGCTGTGGGCAGGAATACTGAATATATGCTTCCAAATGGTCCTGCAGATTTTCACCGACACCCGGCAGATCAGCTACCGGCTCAATTCCAAGCGAACGCAGGTGTTCAGCGTCCCCGACTCCGGAAAGCTGAAGCAGCTGCGGAGAATTGATGGCGCCACCGGAAAGAATGATCTCTCCGGCGTTCACCTTCAGCGTTTTGCCATTGTGTTGATATGTTACACTTTCTGCCTTTGTCCCGTTAAAATCTATGCTTTCAACAAACGCACGGGTTCTTACTGTAAGGTTTTTTCGATTCATAACCGGGTGCAAAAATGCACGGGAAGCAGACATTCGTCTGCCTTTATGGATATGCTTATCAAACGGCCCGAATCCTTCCTGGCGGTAACCGTTCACGTCCGGTGTGCGCGTATAGCCTGCTTCTACGGCTGATTCAAAAAACGCCTGGAACAACGGACTCGTTGCTGGCCCCCGTTCCAGCTTCAGCGGACCGTCCTGCCCGCGGAATTCGTCACCTTCTTCAGCTGCCATCGCGTTTTCCAACCGCTTGAAGTATGGAAGACAGTGCGCGTAGTTCCACTCCTCCATACCTTCGTCTGCCCCCCATCGTTCATAATCGAGAGGATTTCCGCGCTGATAAATCATTCCGTTAATAGAGCTGGATCCGCCAAGTACTTTTCCTCGCGCATGCTTAATGCGGCGACCGTTCATGTATGGTTCCGGATCAGACAGATACTTCCAGTCATAGAGGCTCTTTCCTGCTGGAAACGGCAGTGCCGCAGGCATCTGAATCAGTAAGTCCCACGCATAGTCACTTCGCCCTGCTTCTAGTACAAGCACGTTATTATTTTTATCGGCGCTTAACCGGTTCGCAAGTATAGATCCTGCACTGCCTCCACCAATAATTACATAGTCAAATGTTTCACTCATATTGTGCACCCCCAAAGATTTTCTTTGTTTAACGATGTGTGTAAAGCTATATAATAACTTTTGATCCAACTATGTTATTTCGTAGAGAGTTATTAATAAAATGACACTTACTCAACATAAAGAACGAGAGATTATTTATAGAGTTTGTATTTATCTGTTGCTGTCGATCTAGAAAAAATTCAGAGCTTCCGGGTTCGTGTTACGGAAGATGTGTTTGGTTTCGGTGTACTCCTCCATGCCGACCTTGCCAAGCTCACGGCCGATGCCGGACTGCTTGTAGCCGCCCCAAGGCGCCTGGGCAAAATAAGGATGGAAGTCATTGATCCAGACGGTGCCAAGACGGAGGCCGGAGGCCACCCGCTCGGCTTTGCTGATGTCTGTGGTAAACGTAGCGCCGGCAAGGCCGTAAACCGTGTCGTTCGCTTTTTCCACGGCTTCTTCTTCAGAGGTGAAGGTTTCCACGGTAAGTACCGGGCCGAAGATTTCTTCCTGCACGATTCTCATGTCGGAGCGGCAGTCGGTAAAGATCGTCGGCAGAAGAAAGAATCCTTTTTGGAGCGTTTCGTCGTCCGGGCGTTTGCCGCCAACAGCAACTGTTGCTCCTTCCTGTTTACCGATTTCGATATAATTTTCGACCTTGCTCATGTGCTCCGCAGAAATAAGCGGTCCCATCTGTGTTTCTTCATCCTGGCCACTGCCGAGACGAATGTTTTTCACCCGATCAACGATCGCGTTGACGAAATCGTCATGGATAGATTCCTCCACCAAAAGCCGTGCTCCGGCAGAACAAACCTGTCCGGCATGGAAGAAAGCGGCGTTTAGCGCCTGGTCTACGGCTAGCTCGAAATCCGCATCGGCGAAAACAATGTTAGGGTTTTTGCCACCAAGCTCAAGGGCGATTTTTTTCATATTGGAGGTGGCGGACTGCATGATTTTACGGCCGGTTTCAATACCGCCTGTAAAGGAAATCAGGTCCACGTCCACGCTTTCAGAAAGCTCCGCACCTACGTCGGTGCCTTTTCCGAGCACAAGGTTGGCAACCCCTGCCGGAATACCGGCTTCTTCCATCAGCTGAAATACCTTGACGGTCGTAAGCGGCGTAATTTCACTTGGTTTGACGATAATGGTGTTTCCCGTTGCAATAGCCGGTGCGATCTTCCAGGATGCCTGCAGCAGCGGGTAGTTCCAAGGGGTGATCTGGCCGCATACGCCCACAGGCTCACGGACGACTTTGCTGTCTGAGTCCGGAAGCGGGGAAGCGATGTATTCGCCGCCGTCTTTATCCGCAAGTCCGGCAAAATAGTGGAACACTCCGGCGATATCGTCCATATCGGCACGGCTTTCTCCCATTGTTTTACCTGTATCGAGCGTCTCGAGCTCTGCGAGTTCTTCCTTATCCCGCTCAATGAGCTGGGCTACCTTTAATACGTAAGCTCCGCGCTCCGAAGCGGTTGTAGAGGCCCATGGCCCTTTGTCAAATGCCCGGCGGGCAGCCTGTACGGCTTTTACAGCGTCCTCACGGGAGCCTTCCGCTGCCTGCGTGATAACGCTTTGGTCAAGCGGATTAATAATGTCCCGGGTTTTGCCGTTAGCAGCGTCGACCCATTCGCCGTCAATGTACATGCGAATATCCATATGTGTATGCCTCCTAATTGTTAACTTTGTTAAAAAAATATTTAACGTTTTGAATAACTTAAATTTATCAGCTTTCGAACATCTTGTCAAAGACCTGCCGGAAAATTTTTAGTGGCGCTCGAGGTTATCAGCCCGATATAAATAAATTTTAAAAAAGATTTATAAGACTTTTTCACGCGCGTGCGAATATATCCGAAGGCTTTTTATTTCCCGGGGAATAAACATAAGAACTGCCGGCTGATATTTTTAGTCAGGCATTTGACAAGAGATTTTTATACGTTAAGATTAGAAACTGTGAAGAAAATATTTAACAAATTGAATTTTTTTAATAGAAAAGGAGGAGCCCATGACGGATTCTCATCACCAGGATGAATGGAGGGAGTCACTCGAAGGCGCCAAAGACATTATCATTGATTCCCTGGCTGAAACCATGGATTTGTACGGTGTCACAAGAAGCGTTGGCACTTTGTATGGGACAATGTATGTGGAAGGCGATATGACGCTGGATGAAATGAGAGAAAAACTCGGAATGAGTAAACCGAGTATGAGCACCGGAGTACGAAAGCTTCAGGAGTTCAATGTTGTAAAGAAAACGCACCGGCGCGGAAAGCGAAAGCAGACCTACGTAGCCGAAAAGGATTTTTTCCGTTTTTTCACCAACTTCTTTACTCAGCAGTGGGAGAGAGAAGTGCGGACGAATTTGAGCGCCATTGAAAGCGCCTGGGAACAATTGGACATGCTGATTCAGTCGGAAGAAGCAGAAGAGTCCATAAAAGAAGAAGCACGGGAGATCCAGCGGATCCTCAGCCAGTCGATCAAGTACTACAAATGGCTGAGTCGTCTCGTGGAGTCTATGGAAACAGGAGAATTATTTAAATATATTCCGATAGAAGAAGACGATGAAAAAGAGAGATAACAGTTTTACTTTATCTCTCCGGAAAACGTTTTCGCAATATTTAGAATTTTATAAAAAATAGAGGTGTTGCTCGTGATCGAGAAAAATTTAAACTTATTAAAGAGTCTGGGATTTGTCCTTCTAGTAGCAGCAGTACTGATTTACATAATTGCTACTGGTGACGACGTGATGTGGAGCGGCTTTATTGCCATGCTTGTTTTCTATGCTTTGATGTACTATGTCGGCGCCTATTTTGCCGCTAAAAAGTCTGATTCCCTCGACGACATGATGGTGGCCAAACGGAGTCTGCCGCTTGTTATCATGATTTTTACTATGGCTGCCACCTGGGTAGGCGGCGGTTATATTAACGGCACCGCCGAATCAACCTACGTTGACGGCCTCGTGTGGGCCCAGGCGCCCTGGGGTTATGCCCTCAGTCTTATTATTGGCGGTATTTTTTATGCGAGAAAAATGCGGCGCTATGAATTCAAAACCATTATTGATCCGCTCGAACAGCGGTTTGGGAAGAAAATGGGCGGTCTGCTGTATCTTCCGGCGCTCCTGGGGGAAATGTTCTGGAGCGGCGCTATTCTGACAGCGCTAGGCACGACATTCGGTACGATTTTAGGGATCGATTTTACGACGTCGATTGTTATTTCAGCCGTTATTGCGATCGCCTACACCGTATTTGGCGGCATGTGGGCGGTGGCCTACACAGACCTTTTACAGATGATTCTGCTGTTAGGCGGTTTGTTTCTGGTGCTGCCGTTTGCCTTTGGCAGTACCGGCAGCCTGAGCGTCAACTGGAACGATTATCAGGCGGATCTTGGCACCTATGCGAACCTTTTTCCGCCGCTTGACGGGTGGAATCATCCGGAATGGGGGAACTATTTCTGGAACTGGTGGGATTATGCCTTTCTGTTGATTTTCGGCGGCATTGCCTGGCAGGTCTATTTCCAGCGCGTGCTCTCCGCTAAAGATGAACAAACGGCGATGTGGTTTTCGATCATTGCCGGTGTCGTATGCATTATTGCGGCTGTCCCGGCTGTGCTTATTGGTATCATCGGCTATAACGTTGACTGGGCGTCCTTTGGGACGTCAGCACCGGAAACAGCGGCCATGGTACTGCCGGAGGTGCTCCAGCATCTGACGCCGGGGTGGGTAGCGGCGATTGGCCTCGGGGCTCTTGCAGCAGCCGTTATGTCTTCCATGGACTCCTCGATTCTGTCCGCATCCTCGATGGCTTCATGGAACATATACCGTCCGCTGGTTCGTCCGAAAGCCTCCAACGATGAACTGAAAAAAGTGATCAAGACCTCGATTGTGATTATCGGAGCGGCTTCTACCCTGATTGCTTTAAATGTTGGAAGTGTATATACCCTGTGGTACCTGGCGTCGGATTTGATTTTTTGTATTTTATTCCCGCAGCTGACCATGGCTCTGTTTTATAAAAATGCGAACGTGTACGGTTCCCTTACAGCATTTATTGTATCGGTCTTTTTGCGCCTTGGCGGCGGGGAGCCGGCAATCGGCCTGCCGGTCTTTCTTCCGTACCCCATGATTGAAGACGGGATTGTGCTTTTCCCATTCCGTACGGTCATCGTTATTATCGCGTTTATACTCATATTTATTGTTTCGGAAGCTACAAAGAAAAAGGCTGTTCCAAAGCCGCTTCTCATGCCACATGAACGGGATGACAACGAAGCTTTGGAAAAACAGCCGTCTAAATAAAATCAAAAAAAGAGCCTGGAAGCAGCAATGCTTTCAGGCTTTTTGGCGTACTGCGCCGCATATACAGAGAAAAACAGCTTCTACAGCTGTATACTGAAGCTTAGGAAGTTTTTGGGAAGGTCAACATACCTAACGGCGTTCAGTGCATCTATGTTAACATATTTCCTTTGTTTGTCCATTAAACATAAAAAAGAATAGCTATAATTAATGCTGTTTTTTAGCAAATATTTGTTGTCCATGCCGATAAGCGCCTGTTTTCATATTATTTCATGGTTATTTGCATTATATGGAAATAAGCAGGCAGAAAATAATTGAATTTCATCAGCATTCCTATACAATAAAGAAGGTATTTATACGTGAATTTAATTAGAAGAGGAGAACCTGATGCTTAAACGTTTTTATTCCTATTACCTTCCTCATAAACAGCTGTTTTTCATTGATTTTTTCAGCGCAATCGCTGTTGCAGCCCTGGATCTGGTCTTTCCGCTTGTGGTCCAGTGGTTTATTGATTCCCTGCTGCCTCAGGAGGACTGGAACCTGGTCGTGTGGGTCTCAGCCGGCCTGCTCATTATCTATCTATTCAGTGCCTACCTGCAGTATATCGTGAATTATCTGGGGCATAAGCTTGGCATTAACATTGAAACAGACATGCGGCGGGAGCTGTTTAAGAGCGTGCAGGGCCAGTCGTACCGCTTTTTTGATAATACGAAAACCGGTCACATTATCAGCCGTATCACGAATGATCTGTTTGATATAGGGGAGCTTGCCCACCACGGGCCGGAGGATTTATTTATTGCCATTATGACGTTTGCGGGTGCTTTTACGATCATGTTTTCAATTAACCCGCAGCTTGCCCTCGTTGCGCTTGTTTTTGTGCCGTTTTTGATCGTGCTTATTACCTACACGAACATTCAGATGAACAAAGCATGGACAAAAATGTACGCAGAAATTGGAGACGTGAACGCCCGGGTGGAGGACAGCGTCTCCGGGGCCCGGGTAGTGCAGTCCTTTACAAATGAAGCCTTTGAAATCGACCGGTTTGCCAAAAACAACAACCGCTACCGCCACGCTAAGCTGTCGGGCTACCGCACGATGGGCCACACTACGGCGACTATTTTCTTAACAACCCGTCTCATGATTCTGGCAGTGCTCGTTTACGGGGCATGGCTCGTTTACACGGGCGCGATTACAAACGGGGAGTTCGTCGGCTTTATTTTGTACGTGAACGTGCTGTTCAAGCCGATTGAAAAAATCAGCGCCATTTTAGAGCTGTACCCGAAGGGCATGGCCGGCTTTAAACGGTTCGTGCAGATGACCGATGCAGAAAAGGATATTGTCGACCGTCCTGATGCAGTGGAAGCGCCAGTGCTTACAGGCGATATTAAGCTAGAGGATGTCACCTTTGGGTACCATGAAAGCCAGCCGGTGCTCCGGGATATGAACGTGACGGTAGAAGCGGGGAAAACAGTTGCCTTTGTCGGCTCCTCCGGGGCCGGCAAGACAACAATCAGCTCGCTGATTCCGCGGTTTTACGATGTGGATGCCGGCGCTGTGACCATTAATGGGATAGACATACGAAATATGACAAAGGAATCCCTCCGTTCCCAGATCGGCATGGTGCAGCAGGATGTATTCCTGTTTAATGGCACGCTGAAGGAAAACATTGCGTACGGACGCTTGACAGCCGAAGAAGAAGAGATTGAAGAAGCCGCCCGGCTGGCGAATCTGGACGGCTTCGTGGAGGAGCTTCCGGATGGGTATGAAACAGAAATCGGCCAGCGCGGGCTAAAGCTGTCCGGAGGCCAGAAGCAGCGGATTGCAATTGCCCGGGCTTTCCTGAAAAATCCGCCGATTTTAATTTTGGATGAAGCAACTTCAGCGCTCGACACGGAGACCGAGGCTTTGATTCAGCAGTCGCTGACCCAGCTGGCGGAGAACCGGACGACGATTGTCATTGCCCACCGGCTTGCGACCATCCGGCACGCCGATAATATTGTGGTGGTGACCGGCGGCCGTATTGCTGAGCAGGGAACGTACGAAGAGTTAATTCATAAAAACGGCGTTTTTGCTTCGCTGAACAGTGTACAGCTTGAATATCAATAAAATGTTTTCCTCTCCTAATCTCCTCTGCGGCCGAAACGCTCGCTTCCATGGCAGAGGAGCTTCAGCAGGAAGTCAGCTACTTTAAAATATAGAGGAAAGATTGTCTGCAGGCAGAAAATCCTTCGGGATTTTCTGTTTTTTTTACAAAACACAATTAAAACAAGTATTACCCGGGAAATAGAAAGGGGCATCCATTAATAGTCTGTCACTTCAGGAGGGCCCATGAGAAATTTATCGTTCGACATAGGATTATTTCGTTTTTTTATTTTTTGGTACATATGCGGTCTCGTGCTGCTGACGTTCGATCTGCTCCCGGTATGGCTGGAATGGGCAAACGCTGTTTTCCTGTATTTAACCGGAGTAATTGGAGCTTTTTTTCTGGTCCGGTCGTACGGGGGGAAAACCGGAGGCGGGCTGACTGCTGTTATTTTTCTGCTTTCGATGTTTCTTGAAGGGATCGGTGTGCAGCTGAATCTCTTTTTCGGGAGCTATGAATACGCCTCTGATTTTGGGGCGATGATTCTCGGGGTACCGCTGACGATTGGAGCAGCATGGGTGGCTATCGTTTCGGGCTCACACGCGTTAATGCTGTATATTCTGGGCATGCTTCCACGTCTGCGTGGGTGGGGAGCGTTCGTTTTTTATGTGCTTTTGGGGGCGCTTTTAGTCACTGGAATTGATTTTGTGCTCGACCCTGTAAATTATCTGGTGCAGGAGTACTGGATATGGAATGAAGGCGGCTGGTATTATGGTATTCCGTTTTCAAATTTCCAGGGCTGGTTTATTATTGGCTTTCTTCTGCACGCGATTATGTATTTGGTTCTCCGTTTCCAGGGAAGGCTGTTTGAGGTGTCAGCTTATTGGCAGCCGCGCACCGCTGCTTTATATATGCTGCTCACCTTTATGTTTACCCTGCTTGCGCTGTTAAATGCCCTTTGGCTTGCCGGGGCGATTGGAATTGGTATTATGATTTTTTGTGCTGCGGTGCTTATGGGAAGAAGGCAGCCTGCCGAAAGAAAATAACAAAACATTAACAGGTTCTTCACACAAGCATTACATTAAGGGCTTAACATAGGAGGTGTTGATCCCCCAGGTTCATCTCACTGGACAGGGAACCCCTCTATGCGCCTCCCCGTACCCCCGGGGAGGCTTTTTTTTATGCATTTAAAACGCTGAACAGCCTTGGAAGGGGGATGAGCTCGAGCGTGGTGTTTGTTCTGGGGTCTGTGTTGGTTTTTTCTTCTAATTCGGTACAGTAAATCAATTCTTCCTCTTCAAGAAAATACAGAGAGTCCTGTAGTTTCCGCTCCTGGGTGCTGGTTAAATGCACCACAATTGATTCGTTTCTTTTCAGCGCAGCTTCGGCAGCGGGGGCGGCATGTTTATTTAATTTATGGAACGCACGATTCACTTTAATAGCAAGCATGGTGCAGGCCTCCTGTTTTTCATGGATGGGTATAGTTTTCCCTGCGAAAAAGTGTATGAAGCTTTACTTTCTTCCCATTTTTATATGAAAAGCCCTTCCCGTAAAGGAAGAGCTCCTCCTGTTATGCCTTCTGCTTTTCATCCCACACTTGCTGGAGCGCCTGTTCAAATGTTTCTGCCGGCTGAGCGCCGGAGAGGGTGTACGTTTCATCGAACACATAAAAAGGCACGCCATCAATTCCTATATAGGAAGCTTCCTGTAAATCCTTTTGCACACTCGGGGTGTAGGCATCCAGCTCAAGCAGCTCCTTCGTTTCTTCCTCCACGAGGCCGACATCTCCCGCGAGTGCGGCGAGGGTGTCGATATCTGCAATGTTTTTGGATTCGGTAAAATATGCGCGCAAGAGGCGCTCAGTCATGCGGTTGTTTTTGCCGCGTTCTGTGGCGAACTGCAGAAGCCGGTGGGCGTCAAAGGAATTAGCCGGCACTGCTTCGTCCATGTTGTATTCCAAACCGATATCCCGTGCCTGCTCGGTGAGCTGCCGGTGAAACGTTAGCACCTGCTCCCGGTCCATACCTTTTTGTTCAGAGAGAAAGGTATGAATGTCCGATGCCGGATTTTTTGGCATTTCCGGATTCAGCTGAAAGCTGTGATAAATCACCTGCACCTGGTGCTTGAACGTCATGTTTTCCAAAGCGGTCTCAAAGCGACGTTTTCCTAAATAGCAAAACGGGCACATTACATCAAACCAAATATCTACCTGCATGTTTGTCCTCCTTTAAAATACGCTATGTACAGTATGAAGAAAAAATTTTTTTCTGCCTACAGAAATGCTTACAGAGAGCGTTTTTTTCTGTGAAGACAAAAAATCAGTAAAAAATATCCTTTTCTCGAACGTACGTTCTTGTATAATGGAAGTAATATACTTCTCTTTGAAGGGGACGTGATGCTGATGAATGAAGAACAAAAAACAATGGCCCGCATGATAGCGGCGGAATGGGAAAAAGAAACGGAGGACTGGAAACAGAAGGAACGGCTTCTGCGTAAAGCCTGGGCAGAAAAGCATGAATTGAAGCTGCGCTGGAAAAACGAAGAACATGATGTAGATACAACAGGGACATGTACGTATATTGATCACATGAATCGGCTTATTCACTGGAGGGACGAGCAGGGCAATTATTATAATATTTCCTTTGACCGGATCCTTTCCGTACAAAAAGGGAGTGAAGAGTGGTGAAAAAGGAAGAACTCGCTGTGCTCTCCGCTTATCTGGATGAACAGATTAATCATTTGACCAGACGCACGCCCTACAGTAAAGAAGACGATCTGCTCTGTCTTGGCGGCCGCCTTGCGTATCAGCAAATTCGTGATGAAGTACAGAAAATAGCAGAACAGAAAGAAAATTACTATAAATAACCTGGTGAAAAAACGGTGAAGAAACAATTTATGGTATTCTGAGGGAAGAAGGTATTCAAAACCACTGTGTGGGTTTTGTAACCGTTATCTTGATGAACTCAGGCCCGGGAGGGGACACCATGAAAATAGGAATGATTGGCATCGGGGACATTGCTAAAAAAGCGTATCTCCCCATTTTAAGTAATTTAAAGGATGTAGAACTGCACGTGTACACAAGAAATCCGGATACGTTAAAAGAAATTGCTGATACGTATACGATACCCCATACGTATCAGCAGATGGATGAGTGGCTGAGCTGTGGTATGAAAGCAGCATTTGTTCATACCGCCACCGTAGCGCATGAGCCTATTATAGATGCGCTGCTCGACATGGGCATTCACGTGTATGTGGACAAGCCGATTACGTACCACGCCGAATCTGCCCAGCGGCTGCTTACTAAAGCCAAGGAGAAGCGGCTGCTGCTGATGACCGGCTTTAACCGCCGGCATGCCCCTTCCTATCAAAAGCTGATGGAAGCAGAGGATACGAATATGATTATTGTTCAAAAGCACCGGGGCCACCAGGCAGCGGACGCCCGCACGTTTGTGTTTGATGACTTTATCCATGTGATTGACACAATTTTGTATTTGTTCCCGGAAACAATTGAAAACATGACGGTGAGTGGTAAAGGGGAATATGATCTTTTGCACCATGTGACGCTGCAGCTTGAGTCACCCAATGTGACAGCGCTTGGTATTATGAACCGCGAAGCCGGAACCTCCCTGGAACGTGTAGACGTGATGAACCAGGAGCAGACCTTAACGGTAAGCAATGTCCGGGATGTAAGCGTGCATAAAGATAAAGACGTGTGGCACCAGGGGGAAAACGACTGGGAATCCACGCTGAAAAAACGCGGGTTTGAAACTATTATTACAACCTTTCTGGCCTTTGTGGAACAGGACATTATTCCGGAATACATGTATGAACAGGCCTGGGAAACCCATCAAATGGCCGAAGACGTTGTCCGGCACCTTACGAGCCCGTGAATAAAAGCTCTGTCTTCCCTGCAGCCGCAGAGAGACAGAGCTTTATTATGAAGGAAAAATAACATCGATCCCGTGCTGTTCGAAAAAATCGAGCCACTCCTCTGCTGGTTTTTTGTTGGTCAGCAGGCAGTCCACCTGTTCAAAAGGAAATGTTTTGACCAGGGAAACAGCCCCGAACTTTGTATGGTCGACAAGCAGAATAACCCGGCGGGCCTGATGCTGCATGTACTGCTTTAAATCAGCTTCCGGCTCATTTGTATCCATAATGCCCTGCGTCATGGAAATGCCCTTACAGCTGACGACAGCTGCATCTACGTTGTACTGCTGTACTGAACGGATGGCTGAGGGTCCCACGAGAGATCGCGAGTTTTTCCGAAGGCTTCCCCCGGTAGAAAACACGTCAAAGGATGAAAATGCAAAGTCCTGAAGAATAGAGACGCTGTTTGTAATAATGGTGAGATGATCCTTGGACTGCTGAAGCACCTGCAATGCTTCATACACCGTGGAGCTCGTGTCAGCCATAATGGAAGAGCCGTCCTTGATGAGCGGTGGCAAAAGCTGGGCAATGATTCTTTTTTCTTCTAAATTGATCGTATTTCTCGTCTGGTAGGGAAGGTCTTCGCTCGTTCGTTCATTGAGCATGGCTCCGCCGTAATTACGGGTAACAACCCCTTCACGTTCAAGCTTTTCAAGGTCACGGCGAATCGTTTCCTCAGTGACGTTAAACGTTGAAGCCAGGGGAGCGACGAATACTTTTTTATCACTGTAGAGAGTGGATAGAATTTTTTCTCTTCGTTCAAAAGCGAGCATACATGGTCCTCCTTATCACAGCTGCGGTTTTGAGTCTTGATTTTACTAGTTACACTATAAGCATAAATCAGGCAGGAATACAGGTTTTTTACGCAAAAATCTTTAAAAACAAAGAGTTTTTATACATAAAAGCTTCCTGGTTAAGCATAATTTGTTTCCTTTTTCATTTACAGCCATAGAAACCGGCTGGAATGACAAATGGAAAAGTGTGGGTTAAAGCTTCTTAGCGCACCAAAATAATGGTATCATTAAGTATAAATACATAGTTAATTGGAAAAAAAAGTTAAAAAATCAGTCTTTATAATGGCGATGCACAAAAGGAGAAAATGCTGTTTTGAAGAAGATCATTTTTGTAACAGCCGGGCTTCTGATCTTACTTATGGCAGGGGCAGGAGGATGGTTTGTAATGAAAGCAAACGCTTCACTTGGTACAAACGCGGAGGCTTCCGGGCATTATATAGGTACTTCGGTGCGCTGGGATCCGCTTTTGGACAATGAACAATATAAAGATCTGCTTGTTGAGGAATTCAGCAGCCTTACTGTAGAAAATGAAATGAAGATGGAGGCTGTGCAGCCTGAACCGGGAAATTACAGCTTTCAAAAAGCAGATGAAATTGTACAGACTGCGGAACAAAATAATATGAAGGTCCGCGGTCACCCGCTTGTATGGGGAGAAGCACTGCCCGGGTGGGTGCATGAAGAGGTAGTAGATGAGCAAAGCGCTAAAGCAGTACTGAAGGATCATGTGCAGACAATGGCAGAGCACTACAGCGGGCGTGTACAGGAATGGGACGTCGTTAATGAAGCTTGGAACGATGACGGAAGCTACAGAGAAACAATATGGTTTGAGTATATTGGGCCGGAGTATATTCCTCTGGCCTTCGAATGGGCACGGGAAGCGGCTCCGGAAGCAAAGCTTTACTACAATGACTACGGCAACGAAATGAAAAATGAAAAAACAGATGCTATGTTTGCAGCCTTAAGCAGCTGGAAAAACGAGGGCGTCCCGATTGACGGTATTGGCATGCAGACTCACATTGATGCTGCCGATCCAAGGTTTTCCAGAGAAAAAATGCAGGAAAATCTTAAGCGCTGGGGGGAGGCTGGTTTTGAGACAGCTGTAACTGAAATGGATGTAAAGCTGCAGAATCTGGATGCTTCCCGACAGGAACGTCTAAAGACCCAGGCAGATATTTATGCAGATGTGACGAGTGTCTGTATGGAGGAGTCCTCCTGCAGCGGCCTTACCGTTTGGGGCGTCGGTGATGCAGAAAGCTGGGTCACCGAGCAGGAATCAGAAAACGGAGAGCCGCTGCTGTTTGACAGCAGCTGGGAGGAGAAGCCTGCATATAGCTATATGAAACGAACATTTATTTTTAATCCTATACTGTAACAGGGGGGCAGGACATGAACGACACATTCTGGTACATCCTGGCAGCAGAGATAATTGTACTAATGCTGCTTTATTTTTCAGCAAAAAAATGGACCTGGTCCCGGCATATAATGCTCTCTCTTTTTCTTATCGTCAATGCCGTTTATCTTTTTTGGAGAGCGGCCGAAACGATTCCTACCATTGGCATTATAAGCTTTATCGCCGGAATTCTCTTACTGGCTACAGAAGTAATGGGCTATTTTCAGGCAATCATGTTTACGATTTTATCCTGGAGACCGTTTAAACGAAAACATATTCCGCTCTCAGAGCTGGAGAGCCTGCCCACAGTCGATGTGTTTATCGCCACATATAATGAACCCGAAGACCTTCTAAAGCGGACCATGATTGCATGCACGATGATGAGCTATCCTGAAGACTTGTTGAAAGTATACGTCTGCGATGATGGCAAAAGAGAGTCTGTGCGCCGCCTTGCAGAAAGCTTAGGTGTAGGCTACATTTCCCGTCCCGGCAACGAGCACGCCAAAGCGGGTAATTTGAATGACGCGTTAACGAAAACCGACGGGGAAGTCGTCGTTACGATGGATGCTGATATGGTGCCAAAAGCTGAGCTCCTCGAGCGCACCCTCGGGCAGTTCACGGACGAAAAAGTGTCGTTTGTCCAGGCGCCGCAAGTGTTTTATAATGCGGATCCTTTTCAGTACAATCTGTTTTTTGAAGACAATATTACCAACGAGCAGGATTTTTTCATGCGCCGGCTGGAAGAAGGAAAAGACCGCTTTAACGCTACCATGTACGTAGGCAGCAATGCCCTGTTCCGCAGAAAGTCGCTCGAGGATATCGGTGGGTTTGCCACTGGGGTGATTACTGAAGATATGGCGACTGGAATGCTGCTTCAAACCGGGGATCAAAAGACAGTATTTGTGAACGAAACGTTAGCTGTCGGACTTTCGCCGGAAACATATGCCGATCTTTTAAAGCAGAGAGATCGCTGGTGCCGCGGCAATATTCAAGTTATGCGAAAATGGAATCCGATGAAAATCAAAGGCCTCTCCTTAATGCAGCGGCTGCTGTATATGGACGGTATCAACTACTGGTTCTTCGGTGTGTATAAAATGATTTTCCTGCTGGCGCCGCTGTTGTTTTTAATTTTTTCCATTTACAGCCTGAACGCAGACTTTGAAACGCTTGTGCTTTACTGGCTGCCGGCCTTTGTTTCGTCGCAGCTGGCCTTCCGGTTAATGTCTGACCAAAAAAGAACGGTGCTCTGGAGCCATGTTTATGAAGTAGCAATGGCTCCGTACATGGCAGTGTCGGTAATTACGGAAGCGTTTTTGCGGAAAAACATCAAGTTTAATGTTACAGCCAAGGGCATCCAAAACGCTCGCCGCCAGTTTCTGTGGAGAGTCAGTATTCCGTATCTGGCACTGCTTGCACTCACCTTTATTGCGCTGGCTAGAGTAGTGCTTCATTTCACTACCTCTCTGACGATTTTTCAAAACGAAGACGTACTGTACATTAATATTTTCTGGATCCTCTACAATGCTGTAGCTCTTGTACTGGCATTGATGGTTTCAGTGGAGCGCCCGCGTTTTCGCGGAGCCGAACGGCACAAGGTGGATCTCGAGGGCACTGTGTCAGCCGGGGGGAGAACGCTTCCGTGCAAGGTGCTGGACCTGAGTGAAACCGGGGTACGTTTTGAAGTAGCACACCCGGAAGCAAAGTCCTGGCTTTCACAGGAAGAAAACTTCACCCTCAGCGCCGGTCCGATTAACGGGATTCGCGTGCATAAGCTGTGGGTCGGCGGTCAGGCAGAGGCAGTGGCTGCTGTCGGAGGTAAATTTCAAAATGTGACTCTCGAACAGTACCGCAGTTTAATTCAGATTATGTTTTTGGAAATGACAGATATTTATACGAAACGTATTTACGAACGTTCTTCACTCGGAAGGGCCTTTCTGAATTTTTTCAGGGGGACGGAAAAACAGCCGGCTCAGGCAAAACGAATGGCTGTCCGGGAACAGGTGAATATGTCTGCAACTGTAAAAGTGAATAACGTTATTTATGAAGCGGTAGTCAAGGATTACAGCATGAGCGGCTGCCGGGTACAGGTAAAAAACGTTAAAAGTATTCAACCGGGAGATATTGTCTATATTTCCGGGAGAGAGGAACACTTTCCGGATAACTACGCCCGCACCCAGTGGATCCAGCAGCGTGGACGTAAAACGTGGGTTGGGATGCAGTTTTTACAGGAAAGTATCAGCAGCCGGTCCTCAGGTATCAGCTGATCCATGCAAAACAAGGAAGGTTCCTGCGATAGGGAACCTTCCTTTTATTGTTATTTTGACCCGAATATGAAGTGATGAGCTTTTGCAGAAAAAACGGATGGCCCTGAGGCAGACCGGCTTACGTTTCTTCCGTGGAGGCGGGGGTAGTGGAGGACTTTCCGCGTCGGCGGTGATAAATAACGTTCAGTTCAGCACCGATCATTAAAATCATGCCGGTCAGGAAAAACCAAAGCATCAGAATAATAATACCGCCAAGGCTTCCGTAGGTGGCAGAATAGTTGCCGAAGTTGCTGACATAAAAGGAAAAAGCGAGAGATATCAGCTGCCAAAGCACCGCGGCTGTGACAGCGCCGGGCAGAATTTCCTTCCACTTTAGTGTTTTATTCGGTGCAAAACGATAAAGCACGAGAAGAACAGCAGACATTATGGTGAGGGCGACGACCCACCGGAGAATTTGAAACAGCAGCTCGGTCTGCGGCGGGAGGCTGACGACAGAGTTGATAAAATCAATGATAAGGTTTCCGAATATGGGAAGAATAAGAGCGGCAGCAAGTGCAATAATCATGCCGAGCGTCAGCGCAATGGAAATGCCCCGGACTTTAATAAAGGAGCGCGTTTCTTCGATGTCGTATGCAGTGTTGGAGGCGTTAATGAAGGCGTTGATCCCATTGGAAGCCGACCATAACGCACCGATCAGGCCGATAGTGAATAGCCCGCCCCGCGGTGTTTCAACGATGCTTAGAATATTTTCCTCGAGCACTGAAGTCATGCCGCTAGGGGCGGTGTTCTGCACAAGCGTGACAACAGCCTGGGAATCAATATTCAGAAAGGGAAGAATGGTAAGTATTAAAATCATCATTGGAAAAATGGAAAGCAGGTAATAGTAGGATTGGGCGGCAGCAAGTAACGGGACATCGTCCTTTTTAAATTCGCCCATGAGTTCTTTGGCATAGGATTTGATGGTATTCATATGTTATACCCCTCTCTTTACAGCTTGGCGATACGTACTTATACAAAGCCTTTCCTTACCGTACCACCAGGAGGACAAGCTTAAACTGCCGGGGGAGGGGGCTGATCATAATTATTGTAACAAAAGGTTTTATAGGGCAGAATAAAGCGGAGAGCAAAAGGGGGAAAAAGAATGATTTATATTAACAGCCGGGCGTTTCAGGAAGAGACAATACTAAGAAACGAGCAGACGGAAGAAGGAAAGTGGATCGTCGAATTTACGTTTCAGGTTACGCATGAGGAGTATCATGATGTGACGGTATTATTGTACGAAAATGACTTTAATGTGCAGGTGGGAGAATCGGACCCCTTTCAGGCTGAGATTCTGCAGTATTCCACAGATACGGTGAATCTTTATGAACCGGGGAGCACGAGCCGCTATACGCTGGCGTTGATTGAAAAATAACCGAAGAGCCGCGGCTCTTCGGTTAGCTTTTGGAATAATCTTTAATATGGTAGGCTTCGGCAAGCTTTTCATTATCCTTCTGATATTTCAGCTGCAGTACCTTTTGAAGATTCACAGGAAGCGAATACCTTTTATAATGAAGGGCAAAGCTTTTGTTATTCTGAAGCAGGCGCCGCGGAGATACAGTGCCGATCTTTGGGATATCGACGACGGGCAGTTTACCGTTTGGATTCAGCGGGGTTTTAACAAAATAGTTCAACTTACGGGCGATTACCGCCTGCATGACTCCGTAGCTGCGGTTCAGCTTTGAGCGGTTGTATTTTGGCACACGGTCGATGCCCATATACTGAAGCAGCTGCAGAATCTGGCCGTATTCATCATTGCGAAAGTTTTCGTACTGCAGCAGGTAATAGTTATCCGGCCCGAAAAGCTCTTCTATTTTTTGAAGGTAGCGGTAATAGTGGTAATGGTCCAGAATACCGTGGTCCTCCCAGTCCTTAAACAAAGCTTTGGCGCTCTTGTATCCGCCCTGATGGAGATATTGAACGTAGAGGGAGGTCAGCAGGTCAATCTGATCCCGCACCCCGACAATAATATGGGTGTCATATGTATCTGCTGGAAATGTGCGGCGGAGGTCCTCAAGTACCCTTAGATTGTTTTTGGATTTCTTTTGGGAAAACGGGCTGCCGGAAAGGCCTTCATAAGAGATAAGCACCGGCTTATCCGTCTCCATGAAAGCTTCGATATTCGTACGGATGGTATGAATGTTTTCATCGCTCAGCCGTTTCAGCCGTAAGTCGTACAGCTCCTGATTAATTCGTTTTTTCCGTATGTATTTGATTTCCTGTTTTAGCTTGGGATATACATTCTGCTGTAAAAACGTAGTCGCTGTCTTATGAAAACCAATATGTATAAACACTTTTTTTCGCATAGGTTCCTCCGCATAGTTTGTTTAATTATTATTATCATCATAACGAAAAATAAGAAGCTCCGCAAAGCGTTTATCCGGCTGAAGTAATAATGAATAAAAAAGAGCACAGGCACAACTTTATGCCTGTTACTCGTATGACTTCTTTTCGAGCTCCGGATGTTCGCTGAGCTGCTGAAGAAGCTCTTTCGGAGAGTCGGAAACAATAATTTTATCGCGGTGGTCGGCAGGGAGAAACTGCTCCTGCTCCATATGATTGAAAAATTGAAGCAGGTGGTCATAATAATGGTGAACGTTTAAAAGTGCGCACGGTTTTTGGTGCACACTGATCTGGGCCCATGTAAACATTTCAAAAAACTCTTCAAGGGTCCCGGGGCCGCCTGGCAGCGCTATGAATCCATCGGCCAGTTCGGCCATTTTGGCTTTTCGTTCATGCATCGTAGATACTTTATAAAGCTTACTCAGGGAAGGATGGGCAATCTCCCGTTCCACGAGTTTATCCGGTATAACGCCTATAACTTCGCCGCCGGCTTCTAGCGCAGCATCTGCGAGGCGGCCCATCGTTCCTACATTGGATCCGCCGTAGACCAGTGTGCGACCAGAGGAGGCTATCTCTTTGCCAAGAGCTGCTGCTGAATCTTTATATATGGGATCGCTTCCAAGGCGGGAGCCGCAAAATACAGCAATGCTTTTCATCAGGCATCTCTCCTTTAATATCTCAATCATTCAATAGTATAGCACGAGTGAAAAAAGAGAAAGAACAGCCAAATTTTTCATGTTAAGATAAATAAGACAGTTGAAAAGGGGGCGTGAATGACATGGGTTCCCAGCAGGATCAGCCTATTGTCCGCATGGTGCAGCAGCATATAACCGGCCGGCCGGTATCCCTTCACGTGCCCGGTCATAAAAACGGCACCGTTTTTCCGGCGTCGCTAACGGAATGGGAAAAAATACTTCCTTACGACCTGACAGAAATCGCCGGCCTCGACGATCTTCATGAGCCTGAAGAAGGGATTGCGGAAGCCGAACATTTAGCGGCAGAGGTGTTTGGGGCCGCGAAAACGTGGTTCTTAATTAACGGCTCTACAGCGGGAAACCTTGCGATGGTGATGGCCGCCTTTTCTCCGGGAGATCAGGTGCTTGTGCAGCGTGACGCTCACAAGTCAGTGATGAATGCGGTAAAGCTCGCCGGAGCCCGAGCCGTGTTTGCACGGCCTGAAATAGACGAAACGACGCAGCTTTCAATCGGCATTTCCCGGGAAATACTGGCAGATGCGTGGGCCCGTTATCCGTCATTAAAAGGGGTAATCATCACCTCTCCGTCGTATGAAGGGTGGAGCAGCGATATTTCCTCCCTTGCAGAGTTCGTGCACGGACATAATGGGGTACTGCTTGTGGATGAAGCCCATGGAGCCCACTTTGCCGCAAGTCCACAGCTTCCAAAAGAGGCTCTCGCCCAGGGGGCAGACGTGGTCGTCCAGTCCGCGCATAAAATGCTGCCGGCTCTCACGATGAGTGCATATCTGCATGCGTCCGGCTCCCGGGTTTCCCGTGAACGCCTCTCCTATTATTTGCGGATGCTGCAGTCGAGCAGCCCTTCATATCTGCTGCTCGCTTCGCTCGATGCGGCCCGTCATTATGTACATACAATACAGCATAAGGGATGGTGCGCCGAACAGCTTTCTGTTCAAAAGCAGGAGCTTGAAGCAGTCATCGGCAGCAGACTGATACAGCCGCCGGAGCATGTAGCCGCCGATCCGTTAAAATGGTTGGTACCGGTGCCAGAAGGATATACAGGATGGGAGGTGCAGGAGGCCCTCGAACAGGAAGACATCTATTCAGAGCTTGCCGGCAGCAGCTATGTACTCTGGGCGCTGCCCCTGACCAACGGACGTATCGACATCCCCTTAAAGGCAGTCAGGAGAGTATGGGCAGGGCTTGAGCTCCGGGACGTTAAAAGGGCCCCTTCCTTCTCCATGTCTGAATTATTTCCCCGGCTCTCCGAAGGGGCCTGGGAGGAAGAGCCTGGCGGCGAAGAATGGATCCTGCTTGAAAGTGCAGAAGGAAGAAATGCAGCAGCGCCGCTGGTGCCCTATCCCCCGGGGATTCCTCTCTGGCTTGAAGGAGAATATGTGGATGTCGAAAGAATTCGCTATGCCCGTGACCTTCTGCAGAATGGGGGACGCCTGCAGGGCGGAAGGAAAGAAGATGACCGCTTTTTCGTAAAAGTGAAACACAGGAAGAAAGGATAGAGCCATATGCATGACACCAGTAAAGGAAGGTTCATTACGTTAGAAGGAGGAGAAGGGTCCGGAAAGTCCACAGTGATTACAGCTCTCGAAAAGTGGCTGCAGGAAGAGGGCTTCAAGGTGTTAAAAACGAGGGAGCCGGGGGGCATCCCGATTGCAGAAAAAATCCGGAGCCTGGTGCTCGAGCCGGAATATGCAGAGATGGATGCACGCACAGAAGCCCTTTTATACGCTGCTGCAAGACGCCAGCATTTGGTGGAACGGGTTTTCCCGGCTCTTGCCGAAGGAGCTGTTGTGCTCTGCGACCGTTTTGTGGACAGCAGCCTAGCCTATCAGGGGGCAGCCAGGGGTCTTGGTATAGATGAAGTGGCAGCCGTAAATGAATTTGCGATTGAAGGCCGCATGCCCGATCTCACGCTGCTGCTTGATGTAGATCCGGAGGAAGGGATAGCAAGAATCCAGCGTGCCGAAGAAAGAGAATGGAACCGCCTGGATAATGAAGCTGCCCGTTTTCATACGAGGGTACATGAAGCGTATATGACACTTGCGGAGAAATATCCGGTACGTATTAAAAAAATCGATGCCAAAAAGCCGCTTGAAGAAGTGATTAAGGACTGCAGGGAAAAGGTACAGGCCTACCTGGATGTAAAAAGTTGAGGAAAAATACAAATTCAGTACATACAATAAAATAAAAAAGGGAAAAGGCAATTAGGAAAATATCGCAAAGAAGGAAGGAGCCGGACAGATGATTGCTATTTTATACGTAAGTATCGCTATCATTGTGTTGGCGCTTATCTGGTTAGTTATCGGTGTTGTTCAGGCTGTTAAAGCAGCATCCTCCCAGATGAAAACCATCAATGAAACAATGGAGCGGATTCAAAAGAAAACAGACGGCTTGATTAATGAGTCGGAAACATTGACCCAGCGCCTGGAGGTTATTAACGATTCCGTCAACCGGGACATGGAGGCGATCCAGGAGCTTACAAATACGCTGAAGGGTTCCAAAGAAGCCGTAGGAAAATATCATATAGCGACACGTGCAGTGGCTACAGAAACGCTTCATGAGAATCAAAAGCGTACGAAGGAAAATGAACAGGTGGCCCAAATACGTGACATCGGTGACACGGTGGTCGACCTGTACGCTAAATGGAAAAACCGTAAACAAGCATAGAAAAAAGCAGTCAGGGGAGCGGATCCCTGCTGCTTTTTTTACTGGGAGGAAGCTTTATATTCGCGAATATAAAGCCGGTAGGATTGGATGCCAGCGAATAGAAATAAAATCCCCGTACATATAAAGAGCGGCGCGACAAGTCCGGAGCAGATGGCAGCGATCCATGGGTAGGACGCCTCTCCAAAATGGCAGAAGCCCCATAGCCCCAGGGCAACAGTAGTGCTTACCGCCCCGACCAGAAACGGGCGGTATTTTTTATACGCAGCAATAATAAACCAGCCGCCAAACAAAGTGTAGAAAAAACCAATCACATATACGTTGACTGCTTTTTGGGCTGCCCCGAGCCCGGCAGAGAGTAGCGAATCTCCGGCTTGATCCATATTAACGGGAACCACTTCATCGGCCCCGGATGCGCTGTTCACAATACGCAGTTCATACTCCGCAGGCTCCTCCGGCCAGTTTTTCTGGTGCATGTAGGCAATATCATCTGACTGATGAAAAAAAGAAGGAGAAGCAACATTGTTTTCATGGCTGGTTAATCTTTTGGCCTGCATTTCTTTTAGGTCATATAAAAATAAATCGTACTGGTAGTTTTGCTCCTGGCTCGAAGCAACGTTAGTTGTATAGGCATAGCGGCTTTCTGACGGTGAGGCTGTCGGATTGTAAAGCCCCCCGGGGAGGTTGTTCGCGAATTCGATATGCTCCTCATATACTTTGCTATTCAGCGTCTTCATTCCCACGTGCATTTCATCATCGGGGCCTTCCGTGTAAGTATACAGAAGTATATTGCCCGTAGCGTCCGGAGAGATGTTTCCCATTAAATACTTGCTTTCACGAGTGATTTTTTTGTAAGCGCCTCCGCCGGCAGGCATGGAGTAGATGCTAAATCCTGCCTCTGTACTCCGGTCGGCAGATTTCCAGGCGTCCGCAGGCATGCCTAAAAAGTAAATGAGCTGGCCATCCGGGGAGTAGGCAGCATCGCGCACGTGGAGTTCACTGCCAGTTAAACGTTCATGCTGGCTGCTTTTTGTCTCTGCTGTATAAAGAGAGCGAACCGAATCATTTTGCTCCGATAAAAATAGAATGCTCTCCGGCGACTGCGGATGGAAGGAAGGAGAGAATTGCGGCTGATTCAGATCAGTAAGCGGCTCAGGATTTTTGCCATCAGCAGTTGAGGTATATATTTTTTCCTGGCCGTTCGTGATATATGTGAACGCTAATTTATCATCAGAAGGAGCGACAGACACGCTGCTTCCCATTCCGTCAAAGGACCGGTAAGGGTCTTCTGCCTTGGAATAACCGATAGCTGTAGAACTTATTAATAAAACGGCAGTAATAAGAACGGCCCGGAGCAGCCAGCGGGGAAAGCGCATGAGTCCAACTTCCTTTCTTCTTTAATCTGATGGTTCGGTAATGCCATAAATAGGAAACTGTTACTTGAAGTATTCCATATTTTGCTGTTGGCATCAATTCCAGTGTGTTTATTCCTAAATATTGATCAAAAAGTCTTAGGCTTAAGGATTGGAATCATTATTCAAAAAATGGCTGTTTCGTTGGCGTGCTTCACTTTTTGCTGCATATACAGTAAAATAAAAGTAATAAATAATGTGGATTTGGATGAAATAGGAGGTACGGAGCATGAAGCTGCTAGTGGCTGTGGTGCAGGATAAAGATAGTAACCGATTGTCTAATGCGCTGGTGGAAGCAAATTTTCAGGCAACCAGGCTCGCGAGTACGGGAGGATTTTTGAAAGCCGGAAGCACTACGTTTTTAATCGGTGTCGAAGACGAGCAGGTGGATGAAGTCAAAAAAGTCATCCAGGAAAACTGCAAAACCCGGGAACAGCTCGTCGCTCCTGTTTCGCCTATGGGCGGAAATGCAGATTCCTACGTTCCCTACCCTGTGGAAGTGCAGGTCGGCGGGGCGACCGTTTTTCAATTAAACGTGGAAGAGTTTGAAAAATATTAAAGACGGAGAGATTAACATGAGTTGGGAAGCCATGCAGGAAGAACAGCCTACAGTCATGTCGCTGTTGGAAAGAAGCATGAATAAAGACCGCGTGGCCCATGCTTATATATTTGAGGGAAAAGCGGGTGCCGGCAAGCGTGAAACAGCGCTTCTAATGGCACAGCGCTTTTTTTGCATAGAAAAAATCGGTCCGGCGCCGTGCGGGGACTGCCGGGAATGCCGCAGAATTACGCACGGCAACCATTCGGAAGTAATGTTTTTACAGCCGGAAGGCGCTTCAATCAAAAAAGCACAGGTGGAAATGCTTCAAAAAGAATTTACCTACAAAGGAATGGAAGCCCGTTTAAAAATTTATATTATTGAAGACGCTGACCGTATGACGGCCAGTGCGGCCAACAGTCTGCTGAAGTTTCTCGAAGAACCGGAAAGCCCGACACTGGCCATTTTATTAACAGAGAATGCGCATTTCCTCCTGGACACTATTCAGTCCCGTGCCCAAAAGATTTCGTTCTCTCCCCCTTCCATTGAACGGCGCCGCCGTCTGTTCCAGGAAAGGGAGGGCACAGGGGAAATTGCAGCCGGCCTGCTTGCAAAGCTTCCTCATGTGCCGGAGCGTGAAAGCGAGGCAGCACTGGCTGAGTGGATTGTACAGGGTCGAAATCTAGTGATACAATTAACAGAAGAGGTGCATCAGCGCCTTCACAGTGCATTATTGACACTACAGGATAAATGGCTTGGACATTTTTCAGATAGAGAAGAACTGGACATCGGCTTAGATATGCTGCTTTTTTGGTATCGCGACCTTCTGTCGATCACATACGGTTCGGATGACATCACATACTTCGATCAAAAAGCGACGTTGGAACGAGTAGCCCTTCGTTTTTCAGAAATGGAGGTCGTTGCCCGACTGCAGGCAATTTTAGAAGCAAAGCGCCGGCTCCGGGCCAACGCGAATGCGCAGCTTCTGATGGAACAGCTGCTGATCCAGTTACAGGAGGGATCATGACATTGCATGATGTAGTAGGCGTCCGGTTTAAAAAGGCGGGAAAGATTTATTACTTTTCCCCAAACGGCCATGACGCGCAGGTAGAAAACTGGGTCATAGTAGAAACGGCCAGAGGAATTGAGTACGGAAAAGTAGTGCTTGAAAATAAGCAGGTCAGCGGCGATGATGTCGTATTGCCGCTTAAAAAGGTGATGAGGCTTGCCGATGAGGATGATCATGCCGCTGTAAAAGAAAACAAACAGCTTGAGCAGGAAGCCTACGATCTCGGCTGTGAAAAAATTTCGACACATCAGTTGGATATGAATCTGGTGAACGTGGAATATACCTTTGACCGGAATAAGATTTTGTTTTATTTCACGGCAGAAGGCCGGGTGGATTTCCGCCAATTGGTGAAGGATTTAGCTTCCCAGTTTCGTACGAGGATTGAACTCCGGCAGATTGGTGTCCGGGATGAAGCCAAAATGCTCGGCGGGATTGGTCCGTGTGGAAGAATGCTTTGCTGTTCGACGTTTCTCGGGGATTTTGAGCCGGTTTCCATTAAAATGGCAAAGGATCAGAATCTTTCCTTAAATCCGGCAAAGATTTCCGGCCTGTGCGGCAGGCTTATGTGCTGTTTGAAATATGAAAATGATCATTATGAAACAGCCAAGCGTGAAATGCCGGACGTTGGCGAGCATATTAATACCCCGGAAGGCAAAGGAAAAGTGGCCGGTATCAATATTTTAGAACGTCTCGTACAGGTGAACTACGCAGAAGAAGAGAGAGTATTGGAATTTTCGCTGGACGAGCTGCTTGATGAAGGCTTCATCGCAGGATAACAGTTAAACGGACGGAGAAGGTGGGAGTGCGAGTGGATAAAAAAGAAATCTTCTCCCAGGTGATTCATATGGAAGAGCGGATCGGAAGGCTCCATGATGAACTGGGAGAGCTCAAAGAACAGCTGGCGATGCTGATTGAAGAGAACCAGGCACTCGTACTTGAAAATCAGCATCTGCGTCAGCGGGTGGAAGACAGCGGTGAGGGAATACAGGAAAAGGAATTAGCCGGAGGCGCTTCTCAGCCTGGGCCGAGCCGCATTCAGACGAGCAGCATGGGGGAGGGCTATGACAATCTTGCCCGCCTGTACCATGAAGGCTTCCACATTTGTAATATGCATTACGGCAGCCTGCGGACGGATGGGGACTGCTTATTCTGCCTCTCCTTTTTAAATCAAAAATAAAAAAATCCATCTGGAACCGCCTGTCTGTAAAGACAAGCGGTTTCGTTTATATCTTCAGGACACACAGCGAGCTTTTTCAGCGAGGAGGGCATGCAGATGATCAGGCTGGTACAAGAGGAGGACTACGAAGCGGTGCGACGGGTGGCTGAGCTCACCTGGGAGCATACGTATAAGAATTTAATACCGGCCCGGACGAGAGAGGCGTTCATTGACGCTGCGTATTCTAAAAAAATGTTTGATGTTAAGCGTGGAGAATCCATATTTTTAGCTGCAGTTACCGAAAGCGTTCTGATAGGCTATATTAACGTACTCCAGCAGGAGGAGGCAGAGCTGGCAGCTCTTTACGTACTCCCTGGGTATCAGCGGTCCGGCTGGGGACAAAAACTGTTCGACGCCGGAATGGGACGCATTTCTGCCGAAAAGAAGACGATGACAGTGTATGTGGAAGAGGGGAATACCCGGGCTGAAGCTTTTTACAGGAAGCAGGGCTTCCGGGAAACGGAGCGCTTCACAGAAATGTTTATGGAAACGCCGTTAAAAACGATAAAAATGAAAAGAAGGCTTTCCGTGTGAAGAAAGGCTTGAACGGTCTTTTACCGAAATGGCCGGTATTACAATAAAAGCAACGCGAAAGGACTGGATCATCAATGGGCGATACTTCAAAAAGCATCAAGGAAAACGTTCAGGCTCGCACAATAACCCTTCGGGACGGCACGGAGCTTCCGTCGCTTGGCCAGGGTACATGGCATATGGGAGACAATGCCGGGCTGAGGGAGCAGGAAATAGAAGCATTACGTACGGGACTTGATTATGGAATGACAGTTATTGATACAGCTGAAATGTACGGCGGTGGTAAGGCAGAGGAACTCGCCGGAGAGGCATTGAAAGGAAGAAGAGAGGAAGCCTTTCTTGTTTCTAAGGTTCTTCCCAATAACGCAGGCGGCGAAAAACTTGAAAAAGCATGTGAAGGGTCGCTCAGCCGTCTCGGCGTAGAACAGCTGGATTTGTATTTACTCCATTGGCGCGGAAGTATTCCTTTCGAAGAAACGGTGAAGGGGATGGAAAAATTAAAAGCAGATGGAAAAATCAAGCGATGGGGCGTTTCCAACCTGGATACCCGGGAGATGAAAGAGCTGCTCTCGCTTGAGCACGGAGATAATGCCGTCTGCAATCAGGTGCTATATCATCTGGCTTCACGGGGAATTGAGTTTGATCTGATGCCGTGGATGAAGGAGCAGCGGATGCCGGTAATGGCATACTGCCCACTGGACCAGGGAGGAGGGCGTACGCTTATAGAAAGCCGTACCCTGCAGAGAATCGCTGAACGACGGAGTATGACTCCGCTGCAGATTGCGCTCGCCTGGACCATTCATTCAGGAATGGTGTTAAGCATTCCGAAAACGTCCAATCCGGAGCATGTGCGGGAGAATGCCGAAGCGGCGAGTGTGACACTGACAAATGAAGAAATCGAAATGCTTGATCAGGCTTTTCCGAAGCCGCAGACAAAACAACCGCTCGACATCGTGTAGCTGCCAGCCGGCCTTTTCGTATGAGAAGGCCGGTTTTTATGCCGGATCGAGAAGAAATAGGCTGCAGGCATGTGCTAAAATATAAATAATTCTTTACGCGGGCAGAAATGTGCAAGGAGTCTTTTGATGAAAACTATTTTACGCTACGCGCGTCCGTATAAAGCAGCAGCAGTGTTGTCTTTTTTTCTGATTTTAATTGAATTATCAGTGGAACTATTCCAGCCGCTTCTTCTTGCAAGGCTGATCGATGACGGCCTGGCAAACAATGATATCGGTCTGGTGGTGGGCCTTGGGCTTGCGATGGCGGGCCTGGCCCTGCTCAGCTTCGGTGTCGGGATTTTGAACTGTTTTTTCGCTGATCATGTCGGGCACAGCACCGGCTTTGATCTGCGCAATGAAATGTATAAGCGTATTCAGGAGTCGAGTCTGGAGAATCTGCAGGATTTCCCGCAGTCCTCGCTGCTCACCAGGCTCACTAACGATATTACCCAGGTACAAAACATGATTGTGATGCTGCTTCGGTTTATGCTGCGTTCGCCGCTTTTACTAATTGGCGCGATTGTCATGGCTTTTGTGGTAAATGTCCGAATGGCGCTCATACTTGTAATCTTCATTCCTTTTTTATTGCTTATACTTGCATGGCTGATGACAAAAGGAATGACTTATTTCGGCAGCCTGCAAAAACGTATTGATGCGGTAAACAGAGTAATGAAGGAAAACCTTGGCGGGCTAAGGCTTGTACGGGTTTTTGGCCGTGAGCAGCATGAAATTAAACGTTTTTTTGTACAGAATGAAGCTTTACAGGCTAGCGCTCTTAAAGCTTTTCGTTATACAGCTCTTACTTCGCCCATCCTGCTGTTTTTAATGAATGCAGCGATTGTGCTCATGCTTTGGATTGGGGGATCTGCCGTGCAGAACAACGAGGCCCAGGTAGGTGAGGTGGTAGCGGTAGTTAACTATGCTACAAGAATGACTGGCGCGCTTGGGGTTGTCGGTATGCTGATTACGCTGCTTGCACGGGCCAGAACTTCCGCCTCGCGGATTGAAGAGGTGCTCGAAGGCACCGAAAAAGAAAATTCCGGGCAGGAGGAAGTAAAAGAAGAAGGAAGTATAAATGTTGAATTTGAGAATGTGACTTTTGCTTATAGTGACAGCCGGGTTCCGGCTCTGAATAATGTGACGTTCCACGTGAAACACGGCGAGCAGATGGCGGTTCTCGGGGCGACCGGGGCCGGTAAATCCTCTTTGTTCCAGTTAATGCTTCGTTTATACGAACCGGTCAGTGGCCGTCTTTTTATTGATAATTCGGACATCAGGGACCTCGACATTGCTTCGTTAAGAACGCAGATTGGCTATGTACCCCAGGAGGCGAAATTATTTTCAGGGACGATCCGGGAAAATATTCAGTGGGGGCTTGAGGAAGCCGGAGCTGAGGAAATAAGCAAGGCGGTGAAAGCGTCTCAGCTTGAGGAAACGATCCGGGCTCTCCCCGAGCAGGAGCAGACGATGATCGGCCAGAATGGTGTAAACCTCTCGGGTGGCCAGAAGCAGCGGGTGACTATTGCCCGGGCGCTGCTGCGGAACCCGGGGCTGCTGCTCCTGGATGACAGCACCAGTGCGCTGGATGCGGAAACGGAGGCTGAATTCCTGGAGGCCCTTGAAGCGTACCCATGCACCTCTATTTTAGTGACTCAAAAGCTTTCCACGGCGCTAAAGGCGGATAAAATGCTGCTTCTCGAGCACGGGGAAGTCATCGGGTTCGGCACTCATGAAGAGCTGTATAATGAGTCTGCATTCTACAGGCAGCTGTATCAATCACAGTACGGGAAGGAGGCGGCGACATGAAAAAGCGTTGGATTACCTCGCCGTTTCAATATAAACACCCGGACATTGACCCCTCACAGGCAGACGGCCGCCCGGACGCCGAGCGGATACAGAACTGGAAACGCACCACAGCCCGGCTCTGGTCTTACCTGGCCGTTCAGAAATGGCGGCTGACAGCTGTTTTTGTCTGCGTTCTTTTTACTGCTGCCTTTATGCTCTCGGGACCGCTGCTTCTCGGCCATATTGTGGACCAGTATTTAGTGCCGCAGCAGCTCGAAGGGCTTGGAACGATACTTTTGCTGTTGTTTGCTGTATACGTTGGGTGGGGTGTCATGAGCACCATCCAGACGTACATGATGATTTCTCTTGCCCAGCAGGCCGTTTTTAAGCTTCGTTACCACCTTTTTTCCCATCTGCAGACACTGCCGCTTTCGTTTTTTGACAAACGGCAGCATGGATCCATTATGAGCAGAATGACGAACGATATGGATAACATATCAACTACTTTAAACACGTCAGTCGTACAGATCATGACCAGCCTGTTAACGTTTACCGGAATTCTCGTTATCATGCTGGTGATCAGCCCGCTTCTCACCTTTTTTACGCTTTTGTTTCTGCCGGTCATGTTTTTTGGTCTGCGCTGGATTACGAGGCGCACAAGACTGTTGTTTCAAAAGCAGCAGCAGGCGGTTGGGGCAGTGAACGGGTATGCCGAAGAAACGATTTCCGGACAGTCGATCGTGAAGGTGTTTTCTAAAGAGCCGCGTGTCATGAAAAACTTTGAACAGGAAAGCGACACCCTCCGTCATGCCGGATTTTGGGCTCAGACATATTCTGGCTTTATCCCGAAATGGATGAATTTTTTAAACAACATTAATTTCGCGGTCACTGCAGGAGCCGGAGGCATTTTGGCATATTATGGTGTCGGTGCGGTTACCATTGGGACAATCGTGATTTTTGTGGAATATTCCCGTCAGTTTACCCGGCCGCTGAGTGACCTGGCGAACCAGTTTAATGCTCTTTTCGCGGCGCTTGCCGGGGCAGAGAGAATTTTTTCCTTTCTGGACGAAAAAGCAGAGGACCACCGGGAGAAAGAAGGAACAGCACACACTGTTTCGGGGGAAGTGGAGTTTCAGGATGTATCGTTTGGCTATGAAAATGAAAAGGTGCTTCGCGGCATTGATTTTCATGTAAATGCCGGCGAAACAGCTGCTTTTATAGGACCCACCGGTTCGGGAAAAACCACCGTTATGAATTTAATCATCGGCTTTTATACGGCGGAAGCCGGCGAGGTCTACGTGGATCACACCCCTCTTTCCGAATGGAATATTAAGCACCTTCGGCAGCAGATGAGCGTAGTTCTGCAGGATGATTTTCTGTTTGAAAAAACTGTAATGGAAAACATACGCTATGGTAATCTGGATGCTTCGGATGAAGAAGTGATAGAAGCGGCGAAGGCAGCCAATGCCCATGCATTTATCGAACGGCTGCCGGAAGGGTACCAGACGATGCTTGGAAAGGAAGGAAGCGGCTTCAGTCATGGGCAGCGGCAGCTGCTTTCTATCGCTAAGGCAGTTTTGTCCGACCCAAAAATTCTGATTCTTGATGAAGCAACTTCAAGCGTGGATACAGTAACAGAAATGAGAATACAGGAGGCGCTGGGGCGTTTAATGAAAGGGCGTACTTCCTTTGTAGTAGCTCACCGTTTAAATACTATTGAAAAAGCAGATATCATCTATGTAATGGACAATGGAGAAATTGCAGAACAGGGAACGCACAGTGAGCTTCTTCGACAGCAGGGACGGTATGCAGCTTTTCAGCAGGCCAATCAGCAGAAGGTGGATATATGAAAAAAACTGTGAATCAATATAAAATCAGGGGGCGTAGGCAGTGAAAGAGGTATTACAAGAAGGAGAGAGAGTCGACCATACCCCTTCTAAAAAGCCTATTATTCAACATGAAAATGCTTTTGCGTTTTCCATTGACTCGGTGCTGCTTGCGTATTTTTGCTCTGTGCCGAAAACTGTTGGGAAGATTATCGACCTTGGCACCGGCAACGGGATCATCCCTCTGTTATTAACAGAGCGGAGCCGTGTTCCTGTGACAGGTATAGAAAGACAGCCGGAGCTGTGTGATATGGCGGTACGGACGATGGCCATGAATGAAGTGGACGGGCAGGTTACCGTTCAGCAGGCAGACGTACGGACGGTTCGTTCGAGGTATCACGGTGATCAGTGGTCGCTGGTGACGTGCAACCCTCCTTATTTTGATACCAGCCGGCTGGCAATGAAAAATAAGCATGAAAAGCTGGCAAACGCGCGCCACGAGGAGCACGGAAGCCTGGAGGAATTTGTCCGGGGCGCCGCATTTTTAGCCAAGCAGAAGGGAAAGGTGGCTATGGTTCTTCGTCCGGAAAGGCTTGCAGAGCTGCTTAGTTATTACCAGAAATACGGGATCGAGCCGAAGCGGATACAGTTTGTTCATCCAAAGGCAGAACGGGCGGCAAATATCGTGATGGTGGAGGGAATAAAGGCCGGCAGGCCCGGTTTGGAATGTCTTCCCGCGATTATTGTATATAACGCGGACGGTCAGTATACAGAGGAGTTTCAGGCGCACTATGGAACAAGGTAAGCATGCTGTCTATATACTGCAATGCCGGGACGGGAGCCTGTACACCGGCTATACAAACAATCTGCGAAAGCGGCTCGAAGCCCACAATGCAGGCCGGGGGGCGAAGTATACGAAGGGGAGGGGGCCTGTGAGGCTCGTTTATTTTCAGGACTTCCCTACAAAAGCAGAGGCGATGCGGGAGGAATACCGCATTAAGCAGCTGCCCCGCAGTCACAAACAACGGTTAATGAAGGAGGCACACGATGACCCAGCAGTTCAGCTTTCAAGCTACTGAAAATACCGGCATGCTCTATTTAGTGCCAACACCGATTGGGAATTTAGAGGATATTACCTTTCGGTCGGTCCGTATACTTCAGGAAGCGGAATATATTTTGGCCGAGGATACGAGACAGACAAAAAAGCTTACTCAGCACTATCAGATAGATACGCCTTTGGAGAGCTACCATGAGCATAACAAGCGCCAAAAGCAGGAGAAAATTCTGCAGTGGCTCACAGAGGGAAGACAGGTGGCGATGGTAAGTGATGCCGGCACGCCGCTGGTATCGGATCCGGGGGATGAACTTGTGCAGAAATGCATTGCGCACGGAATACCGGTAGTGCCGCTTCCGGGTGCAAGTGCTCTTCTGCCAGCTCTGACGGCATCCGGGCTCGGGGGCGGCGGCTTTTATTTTCATGGGTTTCTCCCGCGAAAGAAAAAAGACATACGCACGGTTTTGCACCAGCTTCCGTCAGGCGTACCAATCGTTTTGTATGAATCGCCGTACCGTCTGCTTGGGACCATCCACTTTCTATATGAAGAATGGGGGGACGTGCCGGCTGTCGTAGCTAGAGAATTAACGAAGAAATATGAAGAGTTTGTCCGTGGCACCCTGCTTGAAGCAGCTGCTGCTTTTGAAGACAGAGACATTAAAGGGGAGTGCGTATTAATTGTAGAGAAGCCTGTGTCGGATGAATCCGAAGAAGAGGACCATGGGCCGATGGAGGAGGAGGTCCGGAAATACGTGGAAGCGGGTGCTTCAAGCAAGGAAGCGATTAAAAAAACTGCCCAGCGCCGAAATGTTAAAAAGCAGGAAGTATACGCAGCTTACCACGGGTTAAATAAATCATAAAAAAAAGCCTTCCCCCAAAAGGAAAGGCTTTTTCGTGAACTTAAGCGTTCGATTTATGGTTTTGCACATAATCCTGAAGGTCTTTAATAATTGCTTCAGCACCTTCAGGGGAAAGAATAATTTTACCGTCAGCAAGGGATAAGTTATCATCCGACACTTCTCCGGTTACCTGGCAGGTCATGTTTGGTTTGTATTTTTTCAATACAATGCGGTCATGATCCACATAAATTTCAAGAGCGTCTTTCTCCTGGATTTCAAGTGTGCGGCGGAGTTCAATTGGAATAACTACGCGCCCTAATTCGTCAACCTTACGTACGATACCTGTTGATTTCATTGGTAGGTCCTCCTTAGATTTAGCTTTATTCGTCAAAATTCGACATTTTCTATCTGTAAGCTAACAATACCAATGTTTTCTAATACCGTCAACGAATTTGAATCATGGTTTCTGTGAAATTTAACAAAAATTTCAATCACACATACGCAAATAAATCATTTTATATGTCTATTTTTATATTAATTTTTAAAAAATAAAGTCTTAACCAATCCAATTATGTACAAAAACCATAAAAATTTATAATAGGAAAATATTTACTTAGGTAAAAACTGATTTTGTCGAATTGTCGAATGAAGATATTTTTGACGAAAAGGAAAAAAACACATAGTATATTAGTGTAGAAAATATTGGCCCGACGAATGGATGAGTATCTACAGAAGCCGGCACAGAGAACCGGGAATGCTGAAAACCGGTGCGGCGGAACTAGAGAATATGGTCCGGGAGGGCGTCCGTGTGAGCTGTAAGAGTAAAGACGGGCCGTCGGCGGCGTTAACGCTGAACTTCCGGGGGCCGGATGCGCCTGGAAATAAGCCGTTGTTTGTAAAAATAACGGAAATTTGGGTGGTACCACGTGAGCGTAGCTTTCGTCCCTTGGCGGACGGAGGCTTTTTTTATATTGGAAGAGACCTTACACACTTTGAAGGAGGACATAAACATGCCAGAAGAAAAGAACACGTTTTATTTAACGACACCAATTTATTATCCGAGTGGAAAGCTTCATATAGGACATGCGTATACGACAGTGGCCGGAGACGCTCTTGCCCGTTACAAGCGCCTGAGAGGCTACGATGTAAAGTACTTGACCGGAACAGATGAACACGGGCAGAAAATTGAAAGAAAGGCGGAGGAGAACGGGGTAAGCCCGCAGCAGTTCGTCGATGACGCCGCGCAGAACATCAAGCATCTGTGGGACAAATTAAATATTACCTACGATGATTTCATCCGTACAACCGAAGACCGCCACCGCGATGCTGTACAGATTATTTTTGAAAAGCTGAAAGAAAACGGGGACATCTATCTGAGTGAATACGAAGGCTGGTATTCGGTGCCGGACGAGACCTTTTATACAGAAACCCAGCTCGAGGATAAACAATACGACGGAGCAGGCAATGTCACCGCCGGCATCAGTCCGGAAAGCGGTCACCCGGTGGAGAAGGTACGGGAAAAATCGTATTTTTTCAAAATGAGCAAGTATGCGGACCGCCTGCTCCAGTTTTATAAAGATAACCCGGAATTTATCCAGCCGGAATCCCGTAAAAACGAAATGATTAATAACTTTATCAAACCGGGTCTCGGGGACTTGTCTATTTCAAGAACTACCTTTGAATGGGGCATCCCTGTCAAAAGCGACCCGGAGCACGTGGTATATGTATGGATTGACGCACTTAGCAACTACATTACTTCGCTCGGCTATACGACAGAGCACGACGAAGAATACCAAAAATACTGGCCGGCAGATGTGCATATTGTTGGCAAGGAAATCGTGCGTTTCCATACTATTTACTGGCCGATTATGCTGATGGCCCTCGATCTGCCGCTTCCAAAGAAGGTGTTCGGCCACGGATGGCTGTTAATGAAGGACGGAAAAATGTCGAAGTCCAAAGGCAACGTTGTTGATCCGATTCCGCTTGTCGACCGGTACGGTTTGGATGCTGTCCGCTACTATCTGCTCCGGGAAGTTCCGTTTGGCTCTGACGGGGTATTCACGCCGGAAGGATTTGTGGACCGGCTGAACTATGATCTCGCAAATGATCTGGGCAATCTTTTGAATCGTACTGTGGCGATGATTAACAAATATTTTGACGGCTCCGTCCCGGCCTATGTAAAGAATGCGACCCAGTATGATGCTTCGCTGCTTGAACTAATGGAGGCGACCGTCACAAAGGTAGAAAATGCGGTTGAAGAAATGGAGTTTTCGGTGGCTCTGACAGCCATCTGGCAGCTCATCAGCCGGACAAACAAATATATTGATGAAACGCAGCCGTGGATTCTGGCAAGAGATGAAAGCGAGCGGGAAGTGCTCGGCTCCGTGCTCTACCACCTGGCAGAATCTCTGCGGGTGATCAGCATACTGATTCAGCCGTTTATGACAGAAACGCCGAAGAGCATCTGGTCGCAGCTTGGGATAGATAAAGAAATTACAGGCTGGGAGACGACAAAATCCTTCGCCCATATAAAAGCAGGTACCCAAGTAGCCGGAAAGGCTGTACCCGTCTTTCCTCGTCTTCAGCAGGAGGAGGAAGTGAAGTATATTATTGAATCAATGGGCGGTACGGTAAAAGCGGAAGCAGAAGAGGAAGAGGAAACGGAAGAAAACGGTGAAATCACGATTGATGATTTTGGGAAGGTGGAACTGAAGGTAGCGGAAATCATTGACGCAGAACCAGTCAAAAAGGCTAATAAACTTCTTAAAATCCAGTTGGACGTGGGGGATGAGAAGCGTCAGGTCGTTTCAGGCATCGCAGAGCATTATACACCGGAGGATCTAAAAGGCCGGAAGGTGATCTGTGTGACCAATCTGAAAGCGGTGAAGCTGCGGGGAGAATGGTCGGAAGGAATGATTCTGGCAGCTTCTAAAGGAAAGGAACTTACGCTTGCTACTATTGATCAGGCTCTTCCGAACGGATCGGTCGTGAATTAAAGAAGGGACGAGAATGTAATGCTTTTTGATACACATGTTCATTTGAACGTAGAACAATTTGAAGGAGAAGTTGCAGAAACGATCGGACGGGCCAAAGAAGCCGGAGTCGAATACATGACGGTCGTCGGCTTTGACCGGGAGACGATTCCTAAAGCGATAGAATTGGCGGAAACGTATGATTTTATTTATGCAGCAGTTGGCTGGCATCCGGTTGACGCTGTCGACATGACTGATGAGGACCTGGACTGGCTTCAGGAACTCGCCGGCCATCCCCGCGTGGTTGCCCTCGGAGAAATGGGACTTGATTATCACTGGGACAAGTCTCCAAAGGATGTACAAAAAGATGTCTTCCGCCGGCAGATACACCTGGCAAAGAAAGTAAATATGCCAATCATTATTCATGACCGCGAGGCCCATGATGATATTGTCGACCTGCTCGAGGAAGAAAATGCGGGAGAAGTCGGTGGTATTATGCACTGCTTTGGCGGAACTGCCGAGACGGCGAAGCGCTGCATGGATATGAATTTTTATATTTCCTTTGGCGGCCCGGTAACGTTCAAAAACGCAAAGCTTCCTAAGGAAGTAAGCAGGGAAATCCCGATGGACCGGCTGCTGGTGGAAACCGACTGTCCATTTTTGGCGCCGCACCCTTACCGGGGCAAGCGAAACGAGCCGGCGTACGTAAAGCTGGTGGCTGAAAAAATCGCAGAACTGAAAGAAATTCCGTATGAGGAATTGGCTGAACAGACGACAAAAAATGCTAAACAGCTTTTTCGTCTGTAGACGATGAACAGGCCCGCTCTTTCCATGAAGAATGGAAAAGCGGGCTGTATCATAGCAAAAGACTAAATTGGCTTAGAAGGAAGGTAACCGTGCGTATTTATGAATGTATCGTAGTGGAGGGCAAGTCTGATACTGCAGCCGTCCGCAACGCGGTGGAGGCAGACACTATTGAAACAAACGGGTCGGCAGTAAGTGAGGAAGCGCTCCGCCGGATTGAACTGGCCAGGGAGCGAAGAGGAGTTATCATTCTGACTGACCCGGACGTGCCGGGCGAGAGAATCCGCCGGATTGTCAGCCGGCGTGTGCCTGGGTGCAAGCACGCTTTTTTAACAAAGGGAAAAGCTTACGGAAGCCCGGGCCAGAGTCTGGGCGTAGAGCATGCTTCTGCAGAAACGATCCGGGAAGCTTTAAGGCACGTGCGCAGCGAAAAAGAGCATCCGGAAGTGACAGCAGCAGTAACAAGGCAGGACCTTTTGGAGCTCGGCCTGTTCGCCGGAAGCGGCTCAAGAGATAAACGTGCCCGTCTTGGGGAAATACTGAACATTGGCTATGCTAATGGAAAGCAGTTTTTGAAAAGACTGGAAATGTTTCAGATCAGTCAGGCTGAATTCGCTGCGGCATATGAACAATTATTGGAAGAGGAGGAGAAGGCGTGAAGGATATAGCAACCCCGGGGCGGACAAAGGATATATTGGAAAGACACGGATTTGCGTTTAAAAAAAGCCTGGGACAAAATTTCTTAATCGATGCAAACATTTTAACGCGCATTGCAGAAGCAGCGGGCATAGGGCCGGAGGACGGTGTCATAGAGGTAGGACCCGGCATCGGAGCGCTCACAGAGCATCTCGCAAAACAGGCGGGGCAGGTGGAAGCATTCGAAATCGACCAGCGCCTGCTTCCGATTCTTGAAGAAACGATGGCCCCTTATCCGCATGTCCGGGTACACCACCGCGACATTCTGCAGGTGGAGCTTGGGGCTTTTATTCGTGAACAGATGAGTGAATGCCGAAGCATATCCGTCGTAGGAAATCTTCCGTATTACGTTACAACTCCCATCCTGATGGCAGTGCTTGAACAGAGGCTGCCGATTAAAAACATTGTGATTATGCTGCAAAAAGAAGTGGCAGAGCGAATGGCGGCCGTGCCTGGCACAAAAGCCTACGGGTCCTTATCCATAGCGGTGCAATACTTTGCGGAAACAGAGAAGGTGATGACCGTTCCTAAAACCGTTTTTATTCCGCAGCCGCGAGTCGATTCGCTGATTCTACGTTTGAGAAAACGTTCCGCTCCGCCGGTGCACACAGTGAACGAGGAATTCTTCTTCCGTCTGGTGCGGGCGTCGTTTGTCCAACGCAGAAAAACCCTGTGGAACAATTTGCTTCACCAGCTCGCTGGGCCGGAGGGTAAAGAAAGACTGCTGCATGCGTTTTGGCAGACCGGCATCGATCCTGCGAGACGCGGGGAAACGCTTTCTATGGAGGAATTCGCTCTATTAGCCAACGAACTTGCTCCTTTTTATCAAGAATTTTAAGACATTCCGAAAAAGAAGATTTAGTAATTGACATTCAAATTAAAGAATTGTTATAATAAAAAATTTTTGACAACTAACCCGGGTTATGTTAACATGGTTTTTAGTGAGGTGGGTTAGACAATGGGAAAAACATTGGTGGAGATTAAAGAAGCGTTGGATCTAAAAGTAGGTAAACGAGTTACGGTAATTGCTAATGGCGGACGCAAGAAAACCGTCGAACGTTCCGGGTATTTAGAAGAAACATATCCTTCCGTCTTTATTGTCAAACTGGACAGAGCCCAGCATCCTGTCGAACGTCTTTCTTACAGCTATACAGATGTACTCACCCAGACAGTCAAACTGTATCTAACGGAAGAAGAAGAGCTTCAGGCTTAACTAACACATACGAATGCAGTCCCCGGACAGCATACAGGCTTTCTGCGCTAAGCAGGAAGCTTTTTTCGTGTTTAAAATCATGTTGAAAAAAGGACGACGAAACGCGCGCGAAAGCCTGGTTTCCGAATCTGCGCGCACCTGCGGCAGGAGAGGGAAGCTTTTCCTGCTGTACATGCTGCTGTTTTTCAACTAAAATGTTAGAAGGTTGAAAGTGCGGTAAACGTGGAGGAAGATGAGAGAAGGAGAATGATGGTGAAGTTATCAAAAAAGGCTCCGGCGAAAATAAATCTGACGCTCGACGTTTTAGGTAAACGGGCAGATGGCTATCATGAAGTGAAAATGGTGATGGCCCAGGTGGATTTGGCTGATCGTCTGGAGTTTGAGCGAAGAAAAGATGGAAAAATTGTCGTGCAAATGTCAGAAGGCTTTCTTCCGGAAGACCATAGAAACCTGGCTTACCAGGCTGCAAAGCTGTTAAAGGATAAATACCGGATTGCATACGGCGTATCGATCTTCATACATAAAAATATCCCTGTCGCTGCCGGGCTTGCCGGTGGCAGCAGTGATGCCGCAGCTACGCTGCGGGGAGTGAATGAGCTGTGGGAAATCGGTGAGGACATGGATGAACTGGCGGAAATCGGGGCGCTGATAGGCTCAGATGTCTCTTTTTGTGTCCACGGCGGAACGGCGATCGCCACTGGCCGGGGGGAGCAAATTGAACACATTGACCCGCCTCCGTCCTGCTGGGTAATTTTAGCTAAACCTCCTACAGGCGTTTCCACCGGGGAGATTTACCGCAGAATTGATGCGTCGAAAAAACGCCGGGAGATGACACCTGCGATGGTCGAGGCGATTCGGAGTAACAATTATGAACAATTGTGCCGCTCTTTATCCAATACCCTTGAAGAAGTAACTCTGCCTCTGTACCCCGAGGTGGGCCAGATTAAAGCCCGCATGCTCGATTCCGGTGTGGATGCTGCGCTGATGAGCGGCAGCGGTCCTACCGTTTTCGGGCTGGTGGATAAGGAAAGTAAAGTAAGCCGTGTGTATAATGCGTTGCGTGGTTTCTGCTCCCAAGTGTACGCGGTTCGTCTGTTGAACAACCGAAACGCTTGATAAAATCCGTATGAAAATGGTATATTCTTGCTAAATATTCGGATTTTACGGAGGTAAGCATGAAAAAATTGAAAAGAAGCGGCCGATTGGTTGATATGACCAATTTTTTGCTGCAGCATCCACATGAACTTATCTCTCTTGGTTATTTTACGGAGAGGTATGATTCCGCCAAATCCTCGGTAAGTGAAGATTTGACTATCATTAAAGAAATTTTTGAAACACAGGGCGTTGGTGCACTGCGTACGGTGGCAGGCGCTAGCGGCGGCGTGCGATATGTACCGAAAGTGGAAAAAAGCACTGCAGAATTGTTTGTCGAAGAGCTGTGTGAAAAGCTCGAAAACAAAGAACGGCTGCTGCCTGGAGGATATTTATATATGATGGATATCCTTGGGCGTCCGCGCACGATGAACGAAGTGGGAAAAATGTTTGCTTCTGTTTTTGCGGACCGGCAGATTGATGCGATTGTCACCGTGGCTATGAAGGGCATTCCGCTTGGACACGCAATTGGTACATACCTTGACGTACCTGTAAGCATTGTGCGGAGAGACCACCGGGTTACAGAAGGATCGACGGTGAGCATCAATTACGTATCGGGTTCATCGAGACGTATTCAGACGATGTCCTTGGCGCGGAGGAGCCTGCCGGAAGGATCCAACGTCCTTGTAGTGGACGATTTCATGAAAGCAGGCGGTACGGTGAGCGGTATGATAGAGCTGCTGCAGGAGTTCCGGGCAAACGTAGCGGGTATTGGAGTGCTCGTAGAAGCTGAAGGCGCCGGAGAGCGGCTGGTGGATGATTATGTAAGCATTGCAAGAGTGGAAGAGGTAAACGAAAAGACGAAAAATATCCGTGTAGTTCCCGGCAATTTTCTAACAAAGCTGGAAAAGGAGAGATCAAGATGAAGGAAGTATATACTAATCAGGCTCCAGAGGCCATTGGCCCATATTCACAGGGTATAAAGGTAAATAATGTATTTTATAGCTCCGGCCAGATCCCTTTGACCACGGCGGGCGAAATTGTCAGCGGCGGCGTTGAAGAGCAGACCCATCAGGTTTTTCAAAACCTGCAGGCAGTGCTCGCTGAAGCCGGTTCCTCGCTGAATCACGTTATTAAGGCAACAGTATTCATTAAAGATATGGATGAGTTTCCGGTTATTAATGAAGTGTATGGGTCTTACTTTCAGGAGCATCAGCCGGCCCGTTCATGTGTCGAAGTGGCCCGTCTTCCTAAGGATGTAAAAGTGGAAATTGAAGTCATTGCTTTATTGGCTCCATAAAAACAGTACTCTGTGCTGCCTGTGCAAATGGCAGCCGGGGTGCTGTTTTTTTACGATATGGGTAGAAAAAAGCAGGTGACAGGCCGATAAGAAGAATAGAGGAAGGATTTTTTAAAGACAGGACTTTTAGCTCGAGTAAAAAGATGTGGTAACATACATAAAACATCGTTATACTGAATACATGTTTATATACTTCAAAACCAAATATATCTACAGGCGATTTTTTGCCTGGGGAGGACTTTACCAAATAATATAGAAACTAATAATCAGCCTCTTTACGTTTTGTGCGGCAGAGGAGATACATATAGAGGAGAGAGTTAATAAATCAAAGGTGGTGAAAATATGCAGGTAACAGATGTCAGGCTGCGCCGGGTAAATACTGATGGACGAATGAGAGCAATTGCGTCGATTACATTCGATGAAGAATTTGTGGTCCATGATATTCGGGTCATTGATGGAAATAACGGTCTCTTTGTTGCTATGCCGAGTAAACGCACCCCTGATGGGGAATTCCGTGATATTGCCCATCCTATTTCGTCAGCAGCGAGAGAGAAGATCCAGGCTGCTGTATTGGCAGAATATGACGAACAGGAAGAACAGCCCGCAGAAAAAAATTATAACGAAGCCGGCGCTTCGTAATATCATATGTATCAGGGCAGCGATAACGGTCTCAAGGAGGCCGTTATTTATTTTTGGCTGTAAACGAAATCAGGTGGATAGGAAAACGTTCATTATGTAGAATAGGTAATAGTGTATTCTTGAAAACCGAAAGCTTTTAAGATATTATTCTTAATGGACAAAAATGCGCATATGGAGGAACCTACATGAACAATCGCTATGCCGTTATTTTAGCTGCCGGAAAAGGCACCCGCATGAAATCCAGCCTCTATAAAGTACTTCACCCTGTCTGCGGAAAACCGATGGTGGAGCACGTAGTGGACGAACTCGAAGACGCCGGTGTCGATCAATTAGTGACGGTGACCGGCCACGGGGCAGAAGCTGTCGAAGAGCATTTAAAGGAGCGTACTTCTTATGTGCTTCAGGAGGAGCAGCTTGGCACGGCTCATGCTGTAATGCAGACGAGGCAGATGCTAGAGGGCAAAAAGGGGACGACCATCGTTGCGTGTGGAGATACTCCATTGATCCAGGGGAGCACGATGCAGGCGCTGATGGATCACCACGAACAAATGGAAGCAAAAGCAAGCATTCTGACAGCCGTAGCAGACGACCCTGCCGGTTACGGCCGGGTCGTCCGGGGCAGCAGTGGAGAAGTGGTCAGGATCGTTGAACATAAGGATGCAGACGAAGCAGAAAAAAGCATCCGGGAAATTAATACGGGGACCTACTGCTTTGATAATGAAGCATTGTTTCATGCCCTCAGCCAGGTGGATAACAATAATGTTCAAGGTGAATATTACCTTCCTGATGTCATTGGTATCCTTCAGGAGGAGGGGGAAACCGTATCTGCCTGGACCACTCCGGACTTTTCTGAGACAATCGGGGTGAACGATCGCGTGGCCTTATCCCAGGCTGAAAAAGCCATGAAGCGCCGCATCAATGAGCATTGGATGCGGCAGGGAGTAACCATTATCGATCCGGAGAATACTTACATCTCCAAAGAATCTGTGATCGGCGCTGATACAGTCATTGAGCCGGGCACTATTCTCCGCGGCAGTGTGCATGTAGGAACCTCCTGCCAGCTCGGCCCGCATTCAGAAATCAGCAATGCTGTCATCGGCAGCGAAACAGTGGTTCGTCAGTCGACAGTGACAGACAGCGAGGTAGGAAACTCCGTACAAATCGGCCCCTATGCCCATATCCGGCCGGCGTCATCGATCGGTGATGAAGCCAAAATCGGAAATTTTGTTGAAATTAAAAAAGCATCCATCGGACAGGGAAGCAAAACATCCCACCTAAGCTACATCGGAGACGCAGAGGTAGGAAAAAATGTGAATATCGGCTGTGGCTCCATTACTGTTAATTACGACGGTATGGATAAGCATTTAACGAAAATTGAAGATAACGTGTTCATCGGATGCAACTCCAATCTTGTAGCGCCGGTAAACGTTGGGAAAGGCGCTTACGTAGCAGCAGGTTCCACTATTACTTCGGATGTTCCGGAGGATGCGCTCTCTATTGCGAGATCAAGACAGACGAATAAAGAAAACTATGTAAGCGAAAAATTAAATGCAGGTAAAAAGCAAAACAAGTGACGGAGGGAATTAAAAAATGTCCACGATGGATCGCTCCAATTTGAAAGTATTCACCCTGAACTCGAATCCAAGGCTGGCAGAGGAAATTGTTGAACAGATCGGTACAACAATGGGACTCAGCTCTGTAAAACGATTCAGTGACGGAGAAGTGCAGATAAACATTGAAGAAAGTATCCGCGGCTGCGATGTCTTTTTGGTGCAGTCGACTTCAGACCCGGCCAATGAGCATCTCATGGAGCTTTTGATTATGATCGATGCGATGAAGCGGGCTTCGGCAAAAACAATCAGCGTTGTCCTCCCTTATTACGGGTACGCACGCCAGGACCGTAAGGCACGGGCAAGAGAACCAATTACAGCCAAGCTGATTGCCAATCTGCTGGAAACAGCTGGAGCGACCAGGATTTTGAGCCTGGATCTGCACGCGACGCAAATTCAGGGATTCTTCGATATTCCGGTGGATCAGCTGCAGGGAGAACCTATTTTGTCCCGTCACTTCAACGAAAAGGGCCTGGAGGATCTCGTTATTGTATCGCCTGACCACGGAGGCGTGGTGCGCGCACGCAGAATGGCAGACCGCTTAAAGGCTCCTATTGCGATCATTGATAAGCGTCGGCCGCGTCCAAACGTTTCAGAGGTCATGAATATCGTCGGTGACGTAGAGGGCAAAACGGCCATCATTATTGATGATATTATTGATACCGCCGGTACGATCACTCTCGCAGCGGATGCGTTAATCGATTCGGGGGCAAACCATGTGTACGCATGCTGCACCCACCCGGTACTCTCCGGCCCGGCGATAGAAAGAATCGAAAATTCAAAGATTGAAGAGCTTGTAGTAACAAATTCCATCGTGCTTCCGGAAGAGAAAAATATTGATAAAATAACGCAGCTTTCCGTCGGCCCGCTTATGGCTAAAGCAATTATTAATGTCTTTGAGCAGACGTCGGTCAGCCGTTTGTTTAATTAATCTACAAGAAAATCAATGGTTTGAATAAGCCATTGATTTTTGATGTGGATTCTGGTATAATTCTGTCTCAAGTGGGCAAAATTACGCGAACACGTGAAAATAAAATTTAATTATGAGGTGAATACCATGGCTACGCAGTTAACTGCAGCACGTCGTCCTGAAACAAAACAGTCAGTGACGAAAAAACTCCGCAGAGAGGGCACAATTCCAGCCGTTATTTATGGCAAGAAAACGGAAAGCCAGCCTATCTCTGTCGACAATGTTACATTCCTGAAAACGATTCGTGAGGCCGGAAAGAACGGCATCATTGATCTGAGTATTGAAGGCGAAAACAAAAAGCACCAGGTCATCGTGCATGATATGCAGGTTGACTCCATCAAGGATTACTTCATTCATGTTGACTTCTTTGAAGTAGACATGACCTCCGAAATGGAAGCAGACGTTGCTGTAAGCCTCGAAGGCGAAGCGCCGGGGGAAAAAGACGGCGGCGTTGTCTCCCACATGATGTTCAATATTACTGTCAGCGCACTGCCTGCTGAAATTCCTGAGAGTATCAGCGTGGACATTTCGACATTGAACGTCGGCGACTCCATTCAGGTGGCAGACCTTCCAGAAGGTTTAAACTACACGATTACGAGTGAACCGGAAGAAACGATTGTTACTGTTCTTGTACCGGAAGAAGAGCCGGAAGAGCCAGGTGAAGAAGAAGCAGAAGAGCCTGAGCTTGTAGATGCGGACGAAGAATCCGAAGAAGGTTCTGAAGAAGGCAGCAACGACAACAACAATTCATAATTTCTGCACCAAAGCTGACGGAGGGCGTACCCTCCGTCATAAATAAAGATCGCAGGCGACGCTGCTTGACAGGCGCCCTGCGATCTTTATTTATGCTATGCTGTTAAGCTGAAATATCTTAAAATAAAACAAGCGCCGTAATCGTTTCAAACGTCAAAAAGCATTTTTTTTAGTACAATAAAAAGAAGCAGCCTGAACATTATACGTACGAGGCAGAGCGGGGGACCAGCATGAAATTTATTGTCGGGTTAGGCAACCCGGGGAAAAAATATAACAAGACACGCCATAACGTTGGATTTGAAGCTGTGGAAGAGCTCGCTTCCATGTGGCAGCTGTCATGGAAAAAGAGCAAGTGGAGGAGCGAAACTGCCGAAATAATGGCAGGGGGCGAAAAAGTGATACTGGTAAAGCCTTTGACTTATATGAATCTTTCAGGAGAAGCAGTAGGCCCGATGCTTGATTTCTATAAAGCGTCCCCGGAAGACGTTTTAGCGGTGTATGATGATCTGGATCTGGCTCCCGGCACGGTACGTCTGCGTAAAAAAGGCGGCCACGGCGGCCATAACGGCATACGCTCGTTGATTGAACATTTGGGTACAAAGGAGTTCAAACGGCTGCGCATTGGGATTGGAAAGCCGGAGAAGGCGTCTGTGATTGACTACGTCCTTGGCACCTTTCCACCGGAAGAGAGAAAGCAGATGAATGAGGCCGTTAAAAAGGCAGCAGCCTCGGCGGAAGCATGGAGCAGTAAATCATTTGATGAAGTGATGAATGAGTTTAATTAATAGAAGGACGGGGTGGGACTGGAGGGTTCCGCTCCCCTTTTGCGTGATAAAAATAGAGATCGCCATAAATAGGGAGGAACGAGCATGAAGGGTTTACCATCGATATTGGCCTCCAACCCGGAGATCAGTGAAGTTATCAGCGATCTCCAAAACGGGGTTCCAGAGCAGTTGATTTCAGGACTCAGCGGATCGGCAAGAACGTTATTTATGACGCTTGCCCAGGAGAAGACGCAACAGCCTCAGCTGGTAGTGACGCACACGCTGTATCAGGCGCAGAAGCTGTACGATGATCTGTTGGAATGGTCGGAGAAGGACGTATTAATATATCCGGTCAATGAGCTTATTTCTGCTGAAATTGCGGTAGCGAGCCCGGAAATGAGGTCACAGCGAATTGAAGTGCTGGATCGTCTGGTCAGAGGCTTTGACGGAATTATTGTAAGCCCGGTGGCCGGCCTGCGACGCCTGCTGCCTCCACCTGCTATTTGGGAAGCGGCCCAGTGGCCGCTGCATACCGGTGACGATCTTGACCTGGATGCGTTCCAGCAGTTTCTCTATGCTTCCGGCTATCAGAGGGCTGATATGGTGGCTGCTCCCGGGGAATTCAGCATCCGCGGCGGCATTATCGACATATACTCGCTGACGGCGGACAACCCGGTGCGGCTGGAGCTGTTTGATACTGAAGTTGATTCTCTGCGTTTATTTAATCCGGAGGACCAGCGGACAATTGAGCAGATTACTAAGGTCAATATCAGCCCTGCCCAGGAAACGATTCTTTACCCGGAGCAGTTTCAGCGCGCTGCCTCTCACCTTGAGGATGGACTGAGCAAAACGCTGAAAACGGTCAAGGACGAGACCGTAAAACAGAAGGTGCAGGAGCGCCTGTCGGAAGAACGGGAGCAGCTGCTGCAGCACGTGCGTTTTCAAAGTCTGTACAAATATATGCAGTTTTTCTATGAAAAGCCGGCTACCCTGAGCAATTATTTTTCCCGGGAAACGATCTTTTTTATCGATGAAGTAAGCCGGGTACAGGAAACAGCAGAACGGCTGGATGAAGAAGAGGCAGAGTGGCGGACAAACATGGTGGAGCAGGGAGAGCTGCCGGTAGAAATGCAGCTTTCGGTCCCTTTCCACACGCTGATGAAAAACATCGATTTTCCGAAGGTGCTTTTTTCATTATTTACCCGTAGTTTATCCGAGTTTCATCCGCGCCGGGTGGCGAACGTCACGAGCAAGGCAATGCAGCAGTTTCACGGTCAGCTGCCGGTACTGAAAAATGAAATTGAACGCTGGCAGAATGGCGGATTTCGTATCGTTTTTGCCGCTGAAACAAAGGACCGGCTCGAGCGGCTGCAGAGAATTCTTGATGATTACGGAGTAGAGGCAGAACGGGCAGACAAGGGCGGGCCGTTTACGCCGGGACGTCCTGCTATCGTGCAGGGTCGTCTCGACAGCGGATTTGAACTGCCGCTGGAGAAGCTTGCCGTTATTACAGAGCAGGAGACGTTTACAAAGCAGGTACGCCGCTCAAGACGCCGCGAAAAGCTGAACAATGCTGAGCGCATCAAAAGCTATTCGGAGCTGCAGGTGGGAGACCTGGTCGTTCATGTAAACCACGGCATCGGAAAATACCTGGGAATGGAAACCCTGGACGTTGGAGGAGTGCACCAGGACTTCCTAAACGTTTCCTATGCGGGCAACGACAAACTGTATGTGCCGGTCGAGCAGATTGATCAGGTTCAAAAGTACGTGGGGTCAGAAGAAAAGGATCCTAAAATTTATAAACTCGGCGGCAATGACTGGAAGCGTGTAAAACGCAAAGTACAGTCCTCGGTGGAAGATATTGCCGACGACCTGATCAAGCTGTATGCGGAACGGGAGGCTGCGAAAGGGCACGCCTTTAACCGGTATGCGATGGAAGAGCAGGCGTTTGCTGCCAGCTTCCCTTATCAGGAAACGGAGGATCAGATAAAAGCAATTGAAGAAATCCGTGAAGACATGGAACGCGAACGTCCGATGGACCGGCTGTTGTGTGGGGATGTTGGCTACGGAAAAACCGAGGTGGCAATACGGGCGGCGTTCAAGGCAGTGATGGACGGCAAGCAGGTGGCCATTTTGGTGCCGACAACGATTCTGGCCCAGCAGCATTTCGACACGCTCACAGAGCGTTTTGCCGACCAGCCGATCAACATTGGTTTAATGAGCCGGTTCCGGACGAAAAAGCAGCAGAATGAAACGACCCGTGGACTGAAGGCAGGAAGCGTCGATATTGTGATCGGCACGCACCGTGTGCTTTCCAAGGACGTACAGTTTCATGATCTGGGGCTGCTGATTGTCGACGAAGAGCAGCGGTTTGGAGTTACTCATAAAGAGAAAATCAAACGACTCAAGGCAAATATTGATGTATTAACACTGACGGCAACGCCGATTCCAAGAACGCTGCACATGTCGATGCTTGGCGTTCGCGATCTTTCTGTCATCGAAACTCCGCCGGAAAACCGCTTTCCGGTCCAGACATATGTGATGGAATATAATCCGACGCTGGTCAAAGAAGCCATAGAACGTGAAATCAGCCGCGGCGGCCAGGTGTATTTTATGCATAACCGGGTGGATAATATCAGCCGGATGGCTGACCAGATTTCAATGCTTGTGCCGGAGGCAGAGGTCGCTTACGCTCACGGGCAGATGAATGAGCAGGAGCTCGAATCGGTTATGGTAGAGTTTCTGGAGGGCAACAAAGACGTACTGGTTACGACGACGATTATAGAAACAGGGGTCGATATCCCGAACGTGAATACGCTTATTATTAACAACGCTGACCGGATGGGACTGTCCCAGCTGTATCAGATACGCGGCCGGGTCGGCAGGTCCAACCGCGTAGCGTATTCGTATTTTACGTACCAGCGCGACAAGGTGCTTTCTGAGGTGGCGGAAAAGCGGCTGCAGGCGATCAAGGAATTTACGGAGCTTGGCTCGGGCTTTAAGATCGCCATGAGAGATCTTTCCATCCGTGGAACAGGTAATCTGCTCGGCGCAGAGCAGCACGGCTACATTGAATCCGTGGGATTTGATTTATACTCGCAGATGCTTAAAGAAGCTATTGAAGAACGTAAGGGAGACCAGCCGAAGCAGCAGGAGCCGGAAATGGAAATGAACATGAAAGCAGACGCCTACATCCCTGATTTTTATATTGATGACTCTAAACAGAAAATAGAGATGTATAAACGCTTCCGGGGGCTTGAAACGCTTGAGGATATGCAAGATCTGCAGAGTGAAATGATGGATCGCTTCGGGGCGTACCCGGTGGAAGTGGAAAAGCTGTTTATTCTCAGCAATATTCGTCTGCGTGCGGAAGCTTCCGGAGTGGAGTCCATTTCCCAGGAAGCGAACAAAACCGTTATTCTGGTAGGCGAAAAAGCAAGCAGTGAGGCAGATGGCGCTTCGCTGTTCGGACTAGTCAATGAACTGGGTCGTCATATCGGTATCGGGACCAGCGGGAAAAAGATTCAGATATCAGTGCAGCACCAGCGGCTCGAGGAAATGAAAATTCTCACTTCTGTGCAGGCGGTTGTCAAAGGCGTGCAGGAAGCAAAAAAAGAGCCGGAGGAAACAACGTCCCCGAAATAAAGCGGGCGGATAGAAGGGATCGAAGATGACAAATGACACAAGCTCTTTCGCCCGTTTGCTAAAAAGCGTTTCCCTGCTGACAGCGGCTGCCCTTATAGGGAAAGTATTCAGCGCTGTTTACCGGATTCCGTATCAGAATATGACCGGAGATATTGGGTATTATGTTTATCAGCAGGTGTACCCGTTTTACGGTATAGCGATGATTCTTGCTCTTTACGGTTTTCCGGCTGTGCTGGCTGGGGAAATGGTACAGCAGAAAAAAGCATCCGAACGGCTGGAAACGATGAAAGCGGCTGGAGTGGTGCTGGCAGCTGCAGGAGCTTTGGCTTTTGTGTTTCTGTTTCTTTTTGCTCCAGTGGCAGCCGGTGCCATGGGGGACGGGAAGCTTACGCCGGTGCTGCGTGTGGCTTCATTCGTATTTCTTCTCGTGCCTGTGCTTTCGCTTGGACGCGGATATTACCAGGGGAGGGGAAGAATGGAGCCGACCGCTTTATCGCATGTAGTGGAGCAGGTCTGCCGGGTAAGCTTTATTCTCTTATTTGCCTGGGCGGCAGTGTCGGCTGGACAGGGAGTGTATGACATAGGAGCCGGGGCTATGGGAGCGTCCATAGCAGGTGCCGGTGCCGGGGCGTTGATTCTGCTGCTTCTCTGGTGGTCTCAGCACCGTAGTAAATCGCTGTCTTTTCGTTTTCGGGGAGCCGGGCAAGAGTATAAAATAATGATGAAAAAACTGCTGGTACCAGGAGTGGTTGCCTGTCTCGGTGCCATGGTGTTTTTATTTTATCAATGGATTGATGCGTTTACTGTAGTTCCCGGCCTTGAGGCGTATGGTATTTCCGGGCGGGATGCAAAAGAAACGAAGGGGGTTCTGGACAGGGCTCAGCCGCTTCTCCAGTTTGGTACAGTAGTATCTACCGCGCTTGCAGCGGCTGTACTTCCTTCTCTGCAGGGAAAGGAAGGAGTTGTCCTTGGCGGGCTTGCTCTTCGGATCAGTCTGGTTATCGGCGGAGCGGCGGCTGTAGGGCTGTATACAGTAGCTGGCTTTGTGAATGTGATGCTGTTTGAAAACAGCAGAGGGACAGATCTTATGGCTGTGCTCGCTATTTCACTTCTGTTCAGCGGCTGGATTGTAACTGCAAACGCGATCCTCCAGGGGGGAGGGCGTGTCCGGATGGCTGCCGGATCGATAGTGGCCGGAGGCCTCATAAAGCTTGTCGGGAACGTAGTGCTTATCCCGGCCTTTGGAGCAATTGGTGCAGCAGCGGCGACGATCATAGGTCTTGCTGTTACAAGCCTTCTTCAGGGGGCACTCCTGCAGAAGCACCGGCTGGTTTCCTGGCCTTCCATCAGGTGGTGCGCATGCCTGGGGGCTCTGCTAGTCCTGCTTGGAGCTGGACTATGGGTGCTGCAGCTGCCTGCCGGCAGCGTGGATGCACGGACGGTCGCTGGCATGTGGGCCCTTGGCCTCTCCGGTGCCGGCTTGGTACTTTGTCTTGCCCTTGTCAAAGGCTTAAGACTTTTCGAACGCCGGGAGTGGAACATATTTTCCGCAGGCGGAAACAAGAATGAAAAGAGAGGGACTTCCTAATGAATAGTGCAGATATGCGACCAATTATTACCGTTTTAGGGCTCGGGGCAGGGGACGCCGGACAGCTTCCCCTGAACGTTTACCGTCGTCTCCGCTCAGCCTCCTCTCTGTATTTGCGTACCGGGGAGCATCCGGTAGTCAGAGAGCTGCTGGATGAGCTGCCGGAGTATAAAACATTTGACCGGATTTACGAACAGACAAATTCGTTTGAAGAGGCATATGGATTAATGACAAAAGAGCTGTTGGAAGCTTCCAAAGCCCACGGAGAAATTTGTTATGCCGTTCCGGGTCATCCACTAGTGGCAGAAATGGTGGTGCAGCAGCTGCTTGAAGCGGAAAATGCCGGAAAATGCCGGGTGGATATCATAGGGGGGCAAAGCTTTTTAGACCCTGTGTTTGCAGCCCTGCGCCTGGATCCAAGTGAAGGCTTTCAGCTATTGGATGCGACGGCACTGAAAAGAGAAGAGGTTCAGGTCTCCACTCACCTGCTGCTTACCCAGGTGTATGACCGTATGACAGCTTCGGAGGTGAAGCTGACGCTGATGGAGCTGTACCCGGAAGAGCACACGGTGCACATGATTTCCGGAGCGGGGACTGGGGCAGAACGGCTGCAGGAGCTTCCGCTGTACGAGCTTGACCGCGAAGAATTTGTCGATAATCTAATGTCAGTCTATGTACCGCCGCTTCCATTTTCGGCCCGTTTCGGTGATTGGGACAAATTGCGAAGCATTATCGCCGCCCTCCGTGCGCCGGATGGATGCCCGTGGGACAGAAAACAGACGCACGAGTCGCTGAAAAGATATCTGCTTGAAGAAACCTACGAAGTATTAAGTGCCATCGATGCGCAGGACGACGACAACCTTCAGGAAGAGCTGGGAGATATTTTACTTCAGGTGATGCTTCATGCTCAAATCGGGGAAGAAGAAGGCTTTTTCACCATTGATGATGTGGTAGAATCAGTAACAGAAAAAATGATCCGTCGCCACCCGCACGTATTCGCGGATTCAGCAGCGGCTACACCGGAAGAAGTAAACACGCAGTGGGAACAGATTAAACAAGCTGAAAAAGGCAAAGATGGCGAAGAAGATTCTCTACTGGCGGATATTCCCCAGGCAATGCCGGCACTCATGAGAGCCTATGAGATCCAGAAAAAGGCAGCGAAGGCCGGGTTCGACTGGGGTGATGATGCCCCGATGTGGGAGAAGCTCCATGAAGAAATAGAAGAATGGAAAGCAGAGCTTCAGGCAGGAAACGAACAAAAATGCTCAAAAGAATTTGGGGATATTTTATTTGTGCTCGTTAATCTCGCCCGCTTCTTTCGGGTGCATCCGGAGGAAGCGCTGGAACAGACGAACCAGAAATTTTTCCATCGTTTTGCCTACATTGAACGGAGAATGAAGGAAGAAAACCGGCACTGGAAGGAAGAGAACTTTCTGCAGACAGCGGAATCGTGGTGGCAGGAAGCGAAGAAGGAGGAACTGTAACGTTGAGAATAGATAAGTTTTTAAAGGTGTCCCGGCTGATTAAGCGGAGAACCCTGGCAAAGGAAGTAGCTGCTCAGGGACGCATTACGGTAAACGGCAATCAGGCGAAGGCTGGAACGGAAGTAAAGCCTGGAGACGAAATCATCGTACGCTTTGCTTCGAAGACATTAAAGCTAAGAGTGGAAGCCATTAAGGATACAACGAAAAAAGACGAAGCAGAGTCGATGTATACACTGATGGAAGAAGAAAGCAAATAACACGAACGGCCGTTCCTTTTTGGGGCGGCTTTATTATTTAGGATGGAAGAAAATCTGCGAAAATAGAAAAAATAAAGCGAAAAACTGTAATAAAGAGGAAAAACCGTGTTGAAACTCTTTCGCTGCTCCGTTATGATTAACATAACTAAAATCGTAAACGCTTTATAAAGCGCGTGTTTTACAACAAAGCTTGCAGAGACGAGCGAAGGAGGAGCTCTTGATTGATTGAGGAAAAGAAAAAAGTAACAAACATTCATCGACCGCACTCCCACCAGCCGACACAGACAGATGCCCGTAAAGAAGCCACAGAGAAAAAGCAGCGCCGTGGGTTGAAAAAAAGAATGACGGCTTTAACTGTTGTTACTGCCTTTATTGTCATATTGATGGGAATCACTTTATTTTCCCAGTGGCAGACAATTGCAGCCAACAATGAAGAGCAGCAGCAGCTGGAAGAGCAGATGGTGAACCTTGAGGATAAAGAAGCAGACTTAAATCAGCAGGTGGAGGATTACAACGACCTTGATTACATAGCGGAAGTTGCCCGGGAAGAATATTATTTAACCAAAGAAGGGGAAACGCTTTATAAACTTCCGGAAAGCGATTCATCTAATTGACATTGTTTTTTGGCTTCGAGTATAATTACTTGGACACAGAGAAATTGAAAACGTGAGGCGTTTCTATTTCTTTTGCACTAATCTCTTTTTATATTTCATATAGGATCCATAAGGAGGAGCATTTTTTAGATGGCAATTGAAGTGGGCAGCAAGATACAGGGCAAGGTTACCGGCATTACGAAGTTTGGTGCTTTTGTAGAAGTGGAGCCGGGAAAAACAGGTCTCGTTCACATTAGTGAAGTTGCGGATAAATACGTCGAAAACATCAGTGATTTTCTGTCCGTCGGGGATGAAGTGACAGTAAAAGTGATGAAGGTAGAGGATGATGGAAAAATCGGACTCTCTATCCGTAAGGCGCAGGACCGTCCTCAGGAAGAACGCCCGAAAAGCAGCGGCAGCGGCCGTCCAAAAAGCGGGGGAGACCGGCCCCGCGGAGGATCGAAACCTCCGCAGCAGCGTCCGGCAAGCTTTGAAGACAAAATGAGCAGCTTCATGAAAGACAGTGAAGAACGCCTGGCCACTATCCGTAAGCATACAGAGAAACGGGGAAAAAAATCCCGCAAGTAATGCCGAAAGCTTCCAACCCTGGAGAGAGCCTGCCAGCGCACGGCAGGCTCTCTTTGTTTGGGGAAATGCTTCAGCTGAAATTAATTTCATGTCCCATATTGACTTTTAATATAAAAACAATTTATAATCGTGAATGTCGCAATAAATGGCGGTGTAGCTCAGCTGGCTAGAGCGTACGGTTCATACCCGTAAGGTCGGGGGTTCGATCCCCTCCGCCGCTACCAAATTATAACTTGAATGCTTCCACTGCTGATTCGGGCAGTGGTTTTATTTTGTGCCAATTAATTAAAGCGGTTTCACTGCTGAAAACTACTTTTGTTCCGCTGGCGAGTATTCTATACTTTAACGGAAAGCACGTTTACATATTAATTGAGGAAGGGCGGGGAGGCACGTGGAAAAAGCAGATGACATTATGGCCATGTGTCTGCATGCAGGACAGCTTATGCTTCGTTACGGTTCAGAAACATTCCGGATAGAGGACACAATGAGAAGAATGGGGCAGGCTGCCGGAATGGAGCAGGTGAACACCTTTGTGACGACAACAGCTATCTTTTTGTCGTTTAAATCGCCTGTAGACCAGCGTGATCATATACAAATGCTCCGAATCGAGGAACGCTATCAGGATTTAAGTAAAGTAACTTCAGTCAATCAGCTGTCGAGAGAGTATGTGAGCGGTCTTCTTACTTCAAGGGAAGTAAAGAAGCAGTTAAAAGAAATAGAAGAAGCACCAATGAATTATCCGGTATGGTTCATTTACCTGGCTTCTGGTATCGGCGGGGGTGCTTTTTCATATTTGATTGGATCGAGCTTCATGGATATGCTGCCGGCAGCGCTTGGCGGACTTGTGACAGCGGTGGCGCTTGTACGCTACCAAATGAGACTGAAAGTAAAGTTTTTCTCGGAATTTCTGGCATCATTTACAGGTGCTCTGGTGGCTATGCTGATGGTGCAGATGGGACTTGTGATGAATACCAACCAGGTCATTATCGGCACGATTATTCCTCTTGTGCCAGGCGTGCCGCTGACGAATGCGGTGCGTGATTTAATGTCGGGAGATTTAGTGGCAGGAGTGGCCAGGGGAGCCGAAGCTGCCGTCTCAAGCATGTCTATAGCAGGCGGTGTGGCAGTGGCGCTCACAATTTTTTTCGTATAGATTGAGGAAAAGAGGGAAATAACGATGGCGATGTTTGCATTAGAGCTGGGCCTTTGTTTTGTCGCAACGATCGCTTTTGCGATTATTTTTAATATTCCGCTCCGGCTCGTCTGGTGGGGCGGCGTTATCGGTGTATGCACGTGGGCCATTTATTCCCTGATGCCGGTTTTAGGATTGTCGCTCGTTTTTGCGGCAGCGGTGGCTGCTTTTTTTGCTTCGTTTGTCAGCCAGTGGTTTGCCCGGTTTATGAAAGTGCCGGTGACCACCTTCAGTCTGCCGGGCATTATTCCATTGATTCCGGGCAGCCGGGCTTATGAAACGATGCTTGCATTTGTGCAGGAACGGTATTTATACGGACTGGAGCAGGGCGTGGAAACAGTGCTGCAGGCCATTGCCATTGCGGCGGGCCTCGTGTTCGCGTTTTCGGTATTTTCTGTTGGCAAAGGGGTGGGCCAGCGCTATGAAACACATCGTTGAAGAATGGATTACCAGATGGGACATGATACCACGGGGGGCGAAAGTGCTCGCAGCGGTGTCCGGCGGTCCAGATTCCATGGCAGCTGCGTCCATCCTGAAAAGCTTACAGAGTAAATATGAATTCACCTTAGGAATCGCGCATGTAAACCATGGGTTCCGTCCGGAAGCATCGAAAGAAGAGGCGCGGATGGTGCGGATGTGGTCGGAGGACCAGCAGCTGCCTTTTTATTCTTCGGCAATGTTTATGAAAGAGTCTCCTGAAGAAAAGACGACACAGGCAGCGGCACGGGAAAAAAGATATGATTTCTTTTTCCGGACCATGGAACATTTTGGCTACAGCGTGCTGATAACCGGCCACCATGCAGATGATCAGCTTGAAACAATAATCATGCAGGCTGCGTCGGGCCGGTCGCTTCTCGGAGAAGAAGGAATCGCCCCGAAGCGTACGATGAACGGTTTTGAGGTGACGCGTCCCCTGCTTGGGGTGAAAAAAAAAGAGATTCTGTTTTATTGCAGAGAGCATGGCATACCTTACGTGGAGGATGAAAGCAATTCTACGGACGATTACAGGCGTAACCGGGTGCGCCGCCATGTTCTGCCGGCGCTCACAGAGGAATTCCCTTTAGTGCATCAGCACATGCAGAAAAAGTATGAATGGCAGAAAGAACAGCAGAATTATATGCGCAGGCAGGCCCGCACTTCTCTCGATTTTTACGGAGAAAGGCTTGAGCGGAATTACGTTTCTGTAAAAATGGATTGTTTTCGCGAAGCCCCTCTTGCTTTACAAAGGGAAACGGTTTCGCTACTATTAAATTATTATTTTTCTGCAGAAGAAACAGGCATTTCTGCTTCGCTGGTGGATTCCTGTATAGATCTGGCTTCTGCCGCCGGCTCGTCGGGAGAGCTCCATTTACCCGGGGGAATACTGGTACGCAAATCCTACGGCAGGATGGAATTTTTAAGCCGGGAGGAATCAGGCCCTTCTTTTCCTGAACCGATACGTATTTCTGATTACGGTAACTATAAATACGGCGCCGGGATTGTGGGAGTAAGTCATGCACGGCCGGAAGATACGGATGTGTGGATTGCGGTGCCGGAAAGAATTCTTTCGTTCCCGATATACGTAAGACCCCCGCGGGCAGGGGACCGAATACATATACCAGGCATGAAGGAAGCGAAAAGGGTTCATCGTCTGTTTATAGACGAAAAAGTCCCAAAGCATGAACGTTCGTTCTGGCCCGTATTTACAGATGAAAAGGGAACCGTTTTATGGATTCCCCGCCTCCGCGCCTCCTTTCGTTATGAAAAAGAGGCAGCATACTTCGTATGGAAAAAGGACTAAAGGGTCCGTGAAATAAGAAGTGACAATTTCGGAAAATTTTTTGTGCAGGGAAGCAAATTCCCTTTATACGTGCTATGATTGAAAATGGACCATTTTTAACAATGGCGGCTTATAACACGGTTGTACTGCTTCTGTTTTGTGACTATAGTTTTATAAAATAAAACAGCGGCTGTTTAATAACAGCCCGGATGAAAGAATGAAATTCGCTTGGGAGGGTAAAGACATTCAGATGCACGACGAAATACAGGATATATTAATCTCGGAAGAAGAGCTGCAGGCAAAAATTAAAGATCTGGGCACGACGCTTACGGAAGAATACGATGGGCGTTTTCCTTTAGTGATCGGAGTTTTAAAGGGAGCACTTCCTTTTATGGCGGACATTGTCAAACGCATGAACATTCATCTTGAAATGGATTTTATGGACGTTTCAAGCTACGCCGGAGGGACAGTTTCCACTGGGGAAGTTAAAATTATCAAAGACCTGGACACCACGGTTTACGACAGGGACATCGTGATACTTGAAGATATTATCGACAGCGGGCGGACGCTTAAATACTTAATCAGTCTCCTGCAGACGCGGGGAGCAAAGTCGTTGAAGGTGGTAACGCTTCTGGATAAGCCGGAAGGACGGGTGGTTGACCTTACCGCAGACCTGGTTGGTTTTACTGTGCCGGATGAATTTGTCGTGGGCTACGGTCTGGATTATGCAGAAAGATACCGTAATCTGCCATACATCGGTGTGTTAAAGCCGGAGATTTATCAAGGCGGATGATTAGGAACAGACAAGTGAATATGATACTATTATTGCAGCTTTCGATGTATGCAGGAGGAGGTCAGGAATGAACCGAATTTTTCGTAACACTGTGTTTTGGCTTTTTTTATTCCTGGTTATTATAGGGATTATCAGCTTTGCCCAAAACGATGGTGGAGATACAAATACAATCAGCAGTACAGAGTTCAACGAACGTCTCAGTGAGAACGAATTTGCTACTATTACGCTTCAGCCCGAGGGCGGAGTTTACAATGTAACAGCTGCTACCAGTGAAAATGCCGAAAATGCGGAAACATACGAATCGTATCTTCCGATGACGAATGAATCCACACAGCAGCTGCAGACAGCGCAGGGGCCAAACGGCAATGCTGTCGAATTTGATACACAGCCGGAAGAAGAAACGAGCGGCTGGGTTACTTTCCTTACGACGATGATCCCATTCATCATTATCTTCCTTCTATTCTTCTTCCTGCTCAGCCAGTCCCAGGGCGGCGGCAGCAAGATGATGAACTTTGGTAAAAGTAAGGCGAAGATGTACCAGGAAGACAAAAAGAAGGTGCGTTTTAAAGACGTAGCCGGTGCGGAGGAAGAAAAGCAGGAGCTTGTAGAAGTCGTTGACTTCTTAAAAGATGCCCGTAAATTCTCCAACATCGGTGCCCGTATTCCAAAGGGCGTACTTCTTGTCGGTCCTCCGGGTACAGGTAAGACGCTGATCGCCCAGGCGGTTGCCGGAGAAGCAGACGTACCGTTCTTTTCCATCAGTGGTTCAGACTTCGTGGAAATGTTTGTCGGTGTCGGTGCTTCCCGTGTACGTGACCTTTTTGAAAACGCGAAGAAAAATTCGCCGTGTATTATTTTCATCGACGAGATTGACGCAGTAGGACGCCAGCGTGGTGCCGGCGTCGGCGGCGGCCATGACGAACGTGAGCAGACGCTGAACCAGCTTCTGGTTGAAATGGACGGCTTTGCCGGCAATGAAGGTATTATTATCATTGCGGCTACTAACCGTGCTGACGTACTGGACCCTGCACTTCTGCGTCCGGGACGTTTTGACCGTCAGATTCTTATCGGCCGTCCGGATGTAAACGGCCGTGAGGAAATTCTTCAGGTGCATGCGCGTAACAAGCCGCTTGCAGAGGATGTTAACTTCCGGGCCATTGCCCAGCGTACGCCTGGCTTTACCGGTGCGGACCTCGAAAACCTTCTGAATGAAGCGGCGCTTGTAGCAGCCCGTGCTGATATGCAGAAGATCAGAATGACGCATGTGGAAGAAGCGATCGACCGCGTTATTGCCGGTCCTTCGAAAAAATCACGCGTTATTTCAGAAAAAGAACGTAACATCGTGGCTCACCACGAAGCAGGCCACACAGTTGTTGGTATGAAGCTTGAAAACGCGGATATGGTGCACAAGGTGACCATTGTGCCTCGTGGCCAGGCCGGCGGTTATGCAATGATGCTTCCGAAGGAAGATCGTTACTTTATGACCAAGCCGGAGCTTCTCGATAAAATTGTCGGCCTGTTAGGCGGCCGTGTGGCCGAGGAAGTCATGTTTAACGAAGTGAGTACAGGTGCTCATAATGACTTCCAGCGTGCGACAGATATCGCCCGCCGCATGGTTACCGAGTACGGTATGAGTGAAAAGCTCGGTCCGCTGCAGTTTGGTTCAAGCGGAGGCGGTCAGGTATTTCTTGGCCGTGACATGCAGAACGAACAAAATTACAGTGACGCTATCGCTCACGAAATTGATAATGAGATGCAAAGAATCATTATGGAATCTTACGAACGCTGTAAGCAAATTCTTACGCAGTATAAAGACCGGCTTGAGCTTGTAGCCCAAAGTCTTCTGGAGCTGGAAACGCTGGATGCAGAGCAGATCCGTTCCCTTGTTGAAGACGGCAAGCTTCCGGAGGATCACTATTCGAATAAATCGGATGAAGAGATGGGTGCTACGAAAAGCGAAGAACAAAAGCGTGAAGAGGAAGAGGCTGACCATGTCCTAAAAGAGGACAGCGGCGACTCTTCTTCGGAGGAGACCTCCTCGGAAGAAACGACAGCTTCTTCAGATTCGAGCTCCGACAGTGACGATACAAACCGTCGCGACTAGTATAAAAGAAAGGGTGCCTTTAAACGGGCATCCTTTTTTGTATGCTGAAAGAAAGCGGACGTTTTTCTCTGCGCGTTCTGCGGTATAGCATAAACAGAGAGAATGCGAGCGGATTAGTTGTTTTTCGATGGGTTTTGTACAATACTATGTATCAGGTTTTCAAAGATAATATAATGATATAGAGAGCAAGAGTGGAAAGGAAGGAATTAAATCAATGAAGGATTATTTAGTAAAAGCAACAGCGTTTAATCATCAGGTTCGTGCTTATGCTGTGCACACGACAGAAATGGTGGATGAGGCGGTCAGACGCCACCAGGCATGGCCGACTGCTTCGGCGGCTTTAGGCCGGGCGATGACAGCGGGTTCCATGATGGGGGCAATGCTTAAGGGTGACGACAAACTGACCATTAAAATTGAAGGGCACGGGCCGATGGGTCCGATTATTGTCGACAGCAACTCTTCGGGCGACACCCGGGGATACGCCCACAATCTGCAGGTTCACTTCGATTTGAACGATAGCGGTAAACTGGACGTAGCCCGTGCCGTCGGTACGGAAGGAACTTTATCAGTCGTTAAAGATCTCGGCATGCGGGATATGTTTACCGGCAACGTTCCGATTGTTTCTGGTGAACTCGGAGACGATTTCACGTATTACTTTGCAAATTCCGAGCAGCTGCCTTCGTCTGTTGGTCTTGGAGTGCTTGTCAATCCGGATAACTCTGTGAAAGCAGCAGGCGGGTTTATTATTCAGGTGCTTCCCGACGCAGAGGAAGAATATGTAGCGCGCCTTGAGCAGCAGATACAACAGATGCCGCCGGTGTCCAAGCTGATTGAACACGGCAAAACCCCGGAGGAAATTCTTCATATTATCCTCGGTGAAGAAGTGAACGTGCTCGATACGCAGCCGGTTCAGTTTTCCTGCCAGTGCTCCAAGGAACGGGTGGAAAATGCAATTATTTCTCTTGGCACCGATGAGCTCCAGGATATGATTGAAAAAGACGGGGGAGCCGAAACGACGTGTCACTTTTGTAATGAGGTCTATCACCTGGATGTCGACGACCTGGAACGTTTGAAAGAGCGCACCTCCGAAATTGAAAACCGCTCCTAGGTTATTTGTGCGCCTTTTGATCTACAGATTGACAGAAGTTGACCAAATTGGTACGATTAAATTATTATAAAACCAATGAATTTACTTGGTGTTTGAAGGAGGAGCATGAATGAAGGCTGCAAATAACGTTACAGAACTCATTGGAAATACTCCCGTAGTAAAACTAAACCGTTTAACCGGGGAAAATGATGCAGATGTTTATTTAAAACTCGAGTATATGAATCCAGGAAGCAGCGTAAAAGACCGTATTGGTCTTGCGATGATCGAAGCTGCCGAGCGGGATGGCCGTTTAAAAGAAGGGGATACAATTGTTGAACCGACAAGCGGTAACACAGGCATCGGCCTGGCGATGGTAGCAGCTGCCAAAGGCTACCCGGCGGTATTGGTAATGCCGGAGACAATGAGCATGGAGCGTCGCAATCTTCTTCGTGCATACGGTGCGGAACTGGTGCTCACACCGGGACCTGACGGCATGGGTGGTGCGATTTCTAAAGCGAACGAGCTTGCTGAAGAAAAAGGCTACTTTATGCCGCAGCAGTTTGAAAATGAAGCGAATCCGAAAATCCACCGTGAAACGACTGGCCGTGAACTGCTGGATCAGATTGATGGGCCGATTGATTCCTTCGTTTCCGGCATCGGCACCGGCGGTACGATTTCCGGTGCAGGCGGCCTGTTGAAGGAGCACTATCCGGAGATGCGTATTGTAGGTATTGAACCAGCGGATTCCCCGATTCTAAACGGCGGAAATAAAGGCCCTCATAAAATCCAGGGAATTGGTGCCGGATTTGTACCGGGCACGCTGAATACAGAGATTTATGATGAAGTAGCGGTAGCAACGACGGAGCAGTCGTTTGAATATGCACGCCGTGCTGCCCGTGAGGAAGGCGTTTTAGGCGGTATTTCTTCCGGATCGGCTATTTACGTTGCTCTTCAGGAAGCGAAAAAGCTCGGCAAGGGCAAAAAAGTTGTGGCTGTCATTCCTAGTAACGGGGAGCGTTATCTTAGTACGCCTCTCTATCAGTTTGAAGAGACTACAGACTAGCATAAATTCTTTAAAGAGTCCGTACCCTGAAAAGGGGCGGGCTTTTTTTATGGAATTATCTTTAATGATGCACTTTGGTTTATTTGGAGTGAATGATAACGAAAAAGGGTAATGAAGCAAACGCAGCGTTCTGATTGTTTTTTTATAAAATATTTCGTAGACTTGTAGGAAATATAAAGAGAATTTTCTGTAAAAAAGAGAGAATTGGATGAAACCGGGGGCATACACATAATGGATGAGCGACTGGCCCGAGGGCCTCAAGCAGGAGAATCATATACACAGAGTACGACGTCGTTTTTTCAGACAAATGACCAGTTTTTTCAGGCGTTTGAGTTTCTTGCCAGGGAGGAGCCTTATCACGTGCTGCTTGAAAGCGGGCGCCAGGGCGAACTTGATATTGCTGCCCTTCGTCCCTTTGGGGTAGTGGAAGGGAAAAACAAAGAGACGACCCTTCATAGGCAGGGAAGCACTGAAATGCATGCGGGAGACCCGCTTGAAGCATTGGCAAAATGGATGGAGCCGTACAATCTGCCAACGGACTCTGCTCTTCCTTCGTTCCAGGGAGGCGCAGTAGGCCAGATAAGCTATGACTATGTACGATATATTGAGCATCTGCCGGAGCTTGCGGTGGATGATCTGAAAATGCCGGATGCGTATTTTCTCCTGTACGATCTGTTTTTTATTCACGATAAAAAAGCGGGTAAAACGTGGATTTGGCATTTGCATGCCGAAGAGGAAGACGCCGGTGAATTTCTCGGGAAATGGAAAAAAGCATGGTCGGAAGTGGCTGAAGAGTTTTCCGGGCAGGAGCGTTCAGAAGCGAAGGGGGCTGTCTCTGCCGAAAAGTCGGTGCCGTCCTTTTCCGGGGAATTATTCGGCGGAGCGGTAGAGCAGATTAAAGAATACATTGCCGCCGGAGACGTGTTTCAGGTGAATTTATCCACCCGCCAGACACAGCTCCTGCATACCTCAGCCTTTCACATTTATCAGAAGCTGAGAGAGCTGAATCCTTCCCCGTATATGGGCTATATGCATACACCGGACTGGCAGACGGTTAGCGCCTCTCCGGAGCTGCTGGTTAAAAAACGGGGTGCAGAGGTGTCCACGCGCCCGATCGCCGGGACCCGTTCGAGAGGAAAGGACGAAGAGGAGGATATGGCGCTTGAACAGGAATTGATGGGCACAGAAAAAGAGCGGGCCGAGCATGTTATGCTCGTCGATCTTGAAAGAAACGATCTTGGCCGTGTCTGCCACTACGGTTCGGTGAAGGTGGATGAATTAATGGCGGTGGAGCGGTATTCCCACGTGATGCATATCGTTTCCAATGTAAGGGGGATACTTGCTGAAACAGAGCAGGTATATGATATGATAAGGGCAGTGTTTCCTGGAGGGACGATCACCGGTGCTCCGAAAATACGGACGATGGAAATTATTGAAGAGCTTGAGCCGGTACGCCGGGGCTTCTATACAGGATCGTTCGGCTGGATCGGCTACAACAAGGATGCGGAGCTGAACATTTCCATCCGCACGATGCTTGCCAAGGACGGGTACGCCCATGTGCAGGCAGGGGCCGGGATTGTCATCGACTCTGATCCAAGAGCAGAGTACAAAGAATCAATCAAAAAAGCCAAAGCATTATGGGAAGCGAAAAGACAGAGTGAAGCAGAGGCCGGTATTATCCATGAGCAGAGCTGAGACTAGAATAGAAAGGAAGATTTTCGCATGATTTTAATGATTGATAACTATGATTCGTTTACGTACAATCTCGTGCAATACCTCGGAGAAATGGGAGAAGAACTCGAAGTACGGCGTAACGACCAAATTACAGTGGAGGAGATCGCCCAGTTGAATCCGGATATTCTGATGATTTCCCCGGGGCCCTGCAGTCCGGATGAGGCAGGAATCAGCGTCGAAGCGATACGCCGCTTTGCCGGAGAAATTCCGATTTTCGGTGTCTGTCTCGGCCACCAGGCGATTGCGCAGGCCTTCGACGGCGATGTTGTACGGGCGGAGCGGCTGATGCACGGGAAAACGTCGGAGATCCACCATGACGGTGTAAGTATTTACGCTGATCTTCCAAATCCGTTAACGGCGACAAGGTACCACTCGTTAATTGTGAAAAGAGACACCCTGCCGGACTGCTTTGATATCACCTCGGAAACGGAAGCCGGGGAGATTATGGGGATCCGCCACCGCACCCTCCCTGTTGAGGGTGTACAGTTTCACCCTGAATCGATTATGACCGGTGAAGGAAAACAGATGCTCAAGCGCTTTGTGGACCGGCACCGGAAGTCTGAAGAGGTGCTGTAGCATTGTATGTGCATATAGACGGGGAGATAAAGAAGGCGGGCGAAGCTCGTCTTTCTGTATTTGACCACGGTTTTATGTATGGGCTTGGCTTATTTGAGACGTTTCGGGTGTATAATGGTCATCCGTTTTTATTGGATGCTCATATGGAAAGGCTCGAAGCCGGTGCAGAAGAGCTCGGCATTGTCTTTCACTATGAGCGGAAAACAGTCGAAGCAGAAATCAGGCAGCTGCTCGATGCCAATGGACTGAAGGATGCCTACGTGCGGTATAACGTATCCGCAGGGCCGGGGGGCCTGGGAATTCAGACGACCCCCTACCTTGAGCCGGTTATTGTTATTTACATGAAGCCGCTTCCGGCAGCGGGAGCGGAGCCTGTGCAAAAGGATGCCCTGTGGCTCCGGCTGAGACGGAACAGCCCGGAAGGCCGGGAGCGCCTGAAGTCGCATCATTACATGAACAACTGGCTTGCCAAACAGGAAATAAAAGACCGGCCGGACGCGGAAGGGATTTTCGTTAACGAAGAGGGATATGTTGCAGAAGGCATCGTCTCCAATATTTTCTGGCGGAAAAAAGATATCTTGTATACGCCGGCAGTGGAAACAGGTATTTTAAACGGCATTACCCGTCAATTTGTGATACAGTTAGCACATGAAAATGACTACGTTGTGGAGGAAGGATACTTTCTTCCGCAGGATATAGAAGAAGCAGAGGAAATGTTTGTTACGAATTCTATTCAGGAAATTGCAGCAGTGCGTGCCCTCGGGGATTATTATTTTCCAAGTTATTCAGCGGCCCGGCTGCTGCACAGCCGCTACCAGAACGAAAGAGATAAAAAATAACAGCTGGCACGGCAGGGAGGAGAGAAAATGCGCAATCAGGTAATGCGATGGAAGAATTGGGAGCTTGATTTTTCCTTAAAGACGTTTGTCATGGGGATTTTAAATGTGACGCCGGATTCCTTTTCTGACGGAGGCCGGTACAGCGGGGTGGAGCAGGCTGTCGCGCAGGCAGAAAAGCTGGTGGAGGACGGAGCGGATATTATAGATATCGGCGGTGAATCCACACGCCCGGGAGCGGCATTTGTAGAGGCAGAAGAAGAGCAGCGGCGGATCCTTCCGGTACTCGAAGCCCTGAGGGACCGGATAGGCGTGCCTATCAGCGTGGATACCTATAAAGCTTCCACGGCCGAGGCAGCTCTCGGAGCCGGAGCGGATATCATTAACGATGTATGGGGAGCAAAAGCAGATCCCGATATAGCCCGGGTGGCAGCTGAATACGATGTGCCGATAATTTTAATGCACAACCGTGATAATACGGAGTACCAGGATTTGATGCCTGACATGATTCAGGACGTTTATGAAAGCATAGCTATTTGCGAGCAGGCCGGAGTCAAGGAAGACCGCATTATTCTGGATCCCGGCATCGGCTTTGCAAAAACCTATGAGCAGAATCTCGAAGCGATGCGGAAGATGGATCAGTTTACGTCGCTTTCGTATCCAGTACTCCTTGGCAGCTCCCGTAAATCGCTCATATCAAAAACACTTGAGCTTCCTGCCCATGATCGTGTGGAAGGTACAGGTGCGACGGTGAGCCTGGGTATTGAACGAGGGTGCGATATCGTCCGTGTGCATGACGTCAAAGAAATGACGCGCGTAGCCCGGATGATGGACGCTATGCTCGGAGTAAGAAAGGAGCATTCGGTTGGATAAAATTCATTTGCAGGGAATGGAGTTTTACGCTTATCACGGGGTGTTTGAAGAGGAAAACAGGCTAGGTCAGCGCTTTCGCGTCAATTTAGTACTCGAAGCGGACTTAAAGCCGGCAGCGGCAGAGGATGACGTAGAAAAAAGCGTTAACTACGCCGAAGCATTTGAAGCAGTGAAAGAGGCCGTGGAAAACCAAACGTACCGGCTGGTGGAAACGATTGCTGAAAAAATTGCCAAAACAATATTTGAGCGTTTTAATATTGTGGAGCAGCTTCACGTGAAAGTGATCAAACCGGATCCGCCAATCCCAGGACACTACGATCATGTTGCCATTGAAATGACCAGGACTCGTCCATAATGACCCAGGTTTTTATTGCACTGGGGTCAAACCTCGGGAAACGGGCGGAGTATTTAAAGCGGGCGGTCCTGGCTATGCAGCAGGAGAAACAGATGCAGCTGACAAAGCTGTCGCCGGTGTATGAAACCGCGCCGGTGGGAGTGACCGGTCAGCCGCATTTTCTGAACATGGTTTCCGAATGGAGCACTGATTACGGACCGGAGAAACTGCTTGAGGTGCTTCACCGTATCGAGCATGAGCTTGAGCGCATACGTGAAGAACGGTGGGGGCCGAGGACAGTGGACCTTGACATTCTTATCTATGATGAAGAAAATATGAACAAGGAGCATTTAATTATTCCGCATCCCCGGTTAACTGAGCGGGCCTTTGTTCTTGTGCCGTTTTTTGATATTGCCCCGGACCGTTTTGTTCACGAGGACAAGACGGTTCGTTGGTATGTAAAAAAACTGCCGGAGAAGGAACGGGCCGATGTAGTATACTGGGGCGAGCTGTTAATAGACAACGACGACACGTAAAATAATAAAGCCAACACATAGGAGGTTGCTGTGGTGTTAAAAATTCGTGATATAGAAATGAATAACCCGGTGGTGCTTGCTCCGATGGCGGGAGTCAGCAACCCTGCATTCCGGCTGATAGCGAAGGAATTTGGAGCAGGACTGGTCTGTGCAGAAATGGTAAGCGACAAAGCAATACTGCACGAAAATGAAAAATCGATGCGGATGCTCTACGTGGATGAAAGGGAAAAGCCGCTCAGTCTTCAGATTTTCGGCGGGGACCAGGAAACGATGGCTGGGGCTGCTGAAGTAGTGGATCAGCATACGAATGCAGATATTATTGATATCAATATGGGCTGCCCTGTACCGAAAATCACTAAGTGTGATGCAGGGGCCAAGTGGCTGCTAGACCCGGATAAAATTTATCAAATGGTAAAAGCAGCAGTGAACGCAGTAGATAAGCCCGTAACGGTGAAAATGCGGATGGGCTGGGACGATGAGCATATACTGGCTGTGGAGAACGCGCAGGCTATTGAGGCCGCCGGCGGTGAAGGCGTTGCGGTACACGGGCGCACCCGGGTGCAGATGTATGAAGGCGTGGCGAACTGGGAAATACTTAAGGAAGTAAAAGACTCGGTGAATATTCCGGTAATTGGCAATGGAGACGTATCTACCCCTCAGGACGCCCAGGCAATGCTTGATACGACCGGAGTGGACGGCGTGATGATCGGCCGTGCCGCCCTTGGGGACCCATGGATGTTTTACCGGACAGTGCAGTATTTGGAAACAGGAAAGCTTGTAGAGGAAGAACCAACTCCGAAGGAAAAAATGGATGTATGTATTGTGCATATGGACCGTTTGATAGAATTGAAAGGCGAAGATGTGGCCGTTCGGGAGATGCGCAAGCATGTGGCCTGGTATCTGAAGGGCATGCACGGCGGCTCCAAGGTACGGGGCAGAGTAAATGAACTGAATACACGCGACGAAGTGGCGGAAACACTATATAATTTTGTCGGTTCTACGGAAGCTCCCAGCATGGCATAAGTATTTGCACTAAGAGCGGCTTCTTTCAGGGAAGCCGCTCTGCTTATGAATGCATCACTGAAACTGGAAACAAACGATGTTTATATAGAAGAAAAATTAAAAACGATCTAAAGGGGAGACTACTATGAGCCAGGATCAAGAGCTGAACGACCAGTTCCGTGTACGCAGGGAAAAAAGAGAGGCATTGATTAATGAAGGAAAAAACCCGTTTGGAGAACGCTTCGCGCGTACGTATGATTCAAAAACCATGCACCGGGAGTTCGACGCTTTCTCTAAAGAGGAGTTAAGCGAAAAAAATACGGATATTACGATAGCAGGTCGCATGGTCACTAAGCGTGGAAAAGGAAAAGCGGGATTTGCACATCTGCAGGATCTTGAAGGGCAGGTCCAGATTTACGTACGGAAAGACGAAGTCGGCGATGAAGCGTACGAAGGCTTTAAGGATATGGATATTGGAGATATTGTCGGGGTGCGCGGCCGTGCATTCAAAACGAACGTAGGGGAACTGTCTGTGCGTGCAACAGAAGTAACCCTTTTAACAAAGGCTCTTCGCCCGCTGCCTGATAAATACCATGGTCTTCAGGATATTGAACAGCGCTACCGCCAGCGCTATTTAGATCTTATTGCGAACCCGGAAGTAAAGGATACGTTTATCATGCGGAGTAAGATTATCCAATCCATGAGAAATCATTTGAACCGCCAGGGCTTTTTGGAAGTAGAAACACCGATGCTTCATACGATACCGGGCGGAGCATCGGCACGTCCGTTTGTTACTCATCATAATGCCCTGGACATGGAGCTTTACATTCGTATTGCGATTGAACTGCATCTAAAACGGCTGATTGTCGGCGGTATGGAAAAAGTCTATGAAATTGGCCGCGTCTTCCGTAATGAAGGTATTTCCACCCGTCATAATCCCGAATTTACCATGATGGAATTGTATGAAGCTTTTGGAGACTATGAAGATATTATGGATCTGACCGAAAGCCTGATCGTACAGATTGCTGAAGATGTGCTTGGGGGCACCACCCTGCAATACGGAGAAGAGCAGATTGAACTTGGCAACCAGTGGAAAAGAATGCATATTGTAGATGCTGTCAAAGAAGAAACCGGTGTAGATTTCTGGCAGGAAATGAGTGACGAAGAAGCGAGAGCACTGGCTAAAGAATATAATGTGCCAATTCGGGAAACGATGTCCTTTGGCCATGTGGTTAACGAATTCTTTGAGCACTTTGTTGAAGAAAAACTAATTCAGCCTACATTTGTGTACGGTCATCCACTCGCCATTTCTCCGCTTGCAAAGAAAAATGAAAAAGATCCCAGATTTACAGACCGCTTTGAGTTATTTATTGTAGGGCGTGAGCATGCGAACGCCTTTAGTGAGTTAAACGATCCTGTGGATCAGCGGGAGCGGTTTGAAAAACAAGTGGAAGAAAGAGAAGCTGGAGACGAAGAAGCCCACATGATGGACTATGATTACCTTGAAGCAATGGAATACGGACTTCCCCCAACGGGAGGACTCGGAATAGGTATTGACCGCCTGGTGATGCTGCTCACAAACTCTGCTTCTATCAGAGACGTACTTTTGTTTCCACAAATGCGGAGCCAGGCTTCACGCGAAGAGTAGAAAGCTTTCTGCCGGCTTTCTGATTTGAAAGCCGGCAATTATATAAAAAAATTAAAAGAAAATATAAAAATGGGTTGCGTACAAATAAGAAACGATGATATATTATTTTTTGTCGCCGTAAAGAGAGCGGCGGGCTGTTCAGACAGCTGAAAAAAAGTTATTGACTTAATAACACTTCGGTGTTAACATATAAAAGTCGCAAAAATAACGACAGATTGTTCTTTGAAAAGGAAAGACAAGCCAGAGCCCCAAAGAAAAGAATCAAATTTAGGGCATCACTGATGCCACAGCATCAAACTTTTTACGGAGAGTTTGATCCTGGCTCAGGACGAACGCTGGCGGCGTGCCTAATACATG
>NZ_CANLSU010000005.1 GCF_947493875.1 uncultured Marinococcus sp.
AATGGAGCGGGTGATGGGAATCGAACCCACGACATCAGCTTGGAAGGCTGAGGTTTTACCACTAAACTACACCCGCAAATAAATGGTCGGGAAGACAGGATTCGAACCTGCGACCCCTTGGTCCCAAACCAAGTGCTCTACCAAGCTGAGCTACTTCCCGCAGTTGCTGCCGAAAAACATAAGTAAATGGTGCGCCTGAGAGGACTTGAACCCCTGGCCTTCTGATCCGTAGTCAGACGCTCTATCCAACTGAGCTACAGGCGCATATTATGGTGCGGTCGAGAGGACTTGAACCTCCACGGGATAAACTCCCACTAGGCCCTCAACCTAGCGCGTCTGCCGATTCCGCCACGACCGCGTACCGATAAATATATAATGGTGCGGGTGAAGGGACTTGAACCCCCACGTCACAAGGACACTAGATCCTAAATCTAGCGCGTCTGCCGATTCCGCCACACCCGCATGTTGTTGGCTGGGCCAGCTGGATTCGAACCAGCGCATCACGGGACCAAAACCCGATGCCTTACCGCTTGGCTATGGCCCAATATATTGGGTAAAAATGGCGGGCCTGACGGGATTTGAACCCGCGATCTCCTGCGTGACAGGCAGGCATGTTAACCGCTACACCACAGGCCCTCAATTGTATAAAGAAAATGGTGGAGGATGACAGGATCGAACTGCCGACCCCCTGCTTGTAAGGCAGGTGCTCTCCCAGCTGAGCTAATCCTCCATGTTGGTGACCCGTACGGGATTCGAACCCGTGTTACCGCCGTGAAAGGGCGGTGTCTTAACCACTTGACCAACGGGCCATAGTAAATGGCGGAGAAGGAGGGATTTGAACCCTCGCGCCGTTTACACGACCTACTCCCTTAGCAGGGGAGTCCCTTCAGCCACTTGGGTACTTCTCCAATGGCTCCGCAGGCAGGATTCGAACCTGCGACCAATCGGTTAACAGCCGATTGCTCTACCACTGAGCTACTGCGGAATGTGAATATTTCTTTTTTGAGACAAAGAAAATTCTACAAGATCTATTATGTAATGTCAATACGCTTTTAAAAGGGAATTTACAGCTTTTTTTGCCGGTTTTTGAAGCGCCCTCTCTCAAGCGACTTTTATAATGTATCACATAGAAAAAACACTGGTCAAGGTTTTTCTATATTTTTTTCAATGTTCCTTTGCAGGCTGCACAGACATATTTTCGTGTGTCCAGCTGCCTCGTTCTTTTAAAAGAAATTTGACAGCTTTTACAGGCATACTGATAACGTTTTTTCTGTTTTAACCGGTATTGTTCCAAAGAACGGCAGTGCATGGTGCCTTTCACCCGCTTCAGCAGCTCCTGAAATTCACCGTCTTGATGTTTGTACCCTTTCCCTTCCAAGTGTAAATGATAATGGCACAACTCATGTTTTACAATATCAATGACTTCCTGACGCCCATAATCGTTCATCGACCTGGGATTCACTTCGATATTTCCTGTAGAAAGCATATATCTTCCTCCAGTGGTACGCAGCCTTTGGTTAAACGAGGCACGGTGTTTAAACAGCTTTTGAAATTTTTCTGCCGATATCTCCTGCGTCAACGCGGTTAATTCTTCGTCAGTCATTTTTTCCTCCTTAAAAAAACAGAAGGTATGGGCGCCCTCTGTTTTTATTTCCTATTTAGTTTACCATCGTCAGTGCTACACGTCCCCGTTTTTGATCAATATCTTCCACCCATACCGTAACTATTTCCCCTACCGATACTACCTCCATCGGATGCTTGATAAAACGGTTCGCAAGCTTTGATATGTGCACGAGACCATCCTCTTTGACGCCTATATCAATGAAAGCCCCAAAATCCACTACATTTCGAACTGTGCCCTGGAGCTCCATACCTTTTTCAAGGTCATCAAGAGTCATGATGCCTTTTTTCAGGAGAGGCTTCGAAAATGTATCACGAGGGTCGCGGTTGGGCCTTTTTAAATCCTCTATAATGTCCTGAAGTGTAGGAACGCCTACGTCGAGGGCTGCAGCCAGCTGGTGCACCTCCTGATTTTCCAGGACTGCCTTCATTTCTTCTGTGCCGGCCTGCGCTGCTTCAAGTTCCAGATGACTAAGCAGACGTTCTGCCGTCTGATAGCTTTCCGGGTGAATAGCCGTACGGTCGAATGGGTTCGAAGACTCCGGCACACGTAAAAAGCCTGCTGCCTGCTCGTATGTTTTTGCTCCAAGTCTCGGGACCTTCTGCAGCTCTTTACGGCTTGTAAAGCCTTCAAGCGCTTCTCTTTGCTTTATCACATTGTTTGCCACCGCTTTAGAAAGGCCAGCCACGTATTGAAGCAGACTGCCCGAGGCACTGTTCACGTCCACGCCCACCTGGTTTACTGCTGTCTCTACGACAAACGTCAATGACTCATTCAGCTTTGCCTGCGAAACGTCATGCTGGTACTGCCCTACCCCAATGGATTTAGGGTCTATTTTCACAAGCTCCGCCAACGGATCCTGGAGCCTTCTTGCAATGGAAGCTGCACTTCGTTCCTCAACCTGAAGATCCGGAAATTCTTCCCGGGCAACCTCCGAAGCAGAATACACGCTCGCACCGGCTTCGTTCACAATAATATACGAGACGTCTTCGCCCGCTTCCTCCACGACTCCCGCGATAAATTCTTCTGTTTCCCTTGAAGCCGTACCGTTGCCGATAGCTATAACCTGTATGCCGTATTTTTCAATTAAGCCAAATACCTCTTTCTTCGCTTCGGCTACTTTATTTCTCGGCGGAACCGGATAGATCACCCCCACCTCAAGCAATCTTCCGTTGCCATCTACGACTGACAATTTACAGCCGGTACGGTATGCCGGGTCGACGCCAAGTACTGTTTTCCCCTTCATTGGCGGCTGCAGCAGGAGATTTCGAAGATTTTCGGAGAAGACAGAAATCGCCTGCGTTTCCGCTTCTTCTGTTTTGACCTTCCGAAGCTCCCGCTCGACTGCCGGCCCGATCAAGCGTTTGTAGCTGTCTTCGATCGCTTCGTTCAGCTGCGGAACAGCGGGCGAACCAAAACGCTTTACCACTTTTTTTTCTATAGACGAAAGTATCCTGTCCTCTGGTGCCTGGAGGGAAATTTTCAGTACTCCTTCACTTTCTCCGCGGTTCATGGCTAACACACGGTGCGACGGGGCCTTCGCCAGTGCTTCTTCATGATCGTAGTACATGCTGTAAATACCGCGTTCATCCTTGGTTTCATCTTTAGCCGCGGACTGAAGCCTCCCCTGCTTGTAGCTGATCTCGCGAACACTGTGGCGGATGCCGGCATCATCGGCAATTTGTTCAGAGATAATATGCCTGGCACCTTCAAGTGCTGCTGTGGCGTCTGCCACTCCGGATTCTTCGTTTACAAACGCTTGCGCCTGTTCCTCCGGTATACCTTCTTTTGGCTGTGACATGAGCCATTCCGCTAACGGCTCAAGCCCTTTTTCTTTCGCTGCCGTCGCCTTCGTTCTTCTTTTCTGTTTATAAGGACGGTACAGGTCTTCCACTTCCTGAAGCTGTACAGCTTCATTGATGGATTGTCTTAACTCCGGCGTTAATTTTTCCTGCTTATCAATCAGCCGCAGTACTTCCTCCTTACGCTCGGCCAATTGATTCGCATAATTCCAGGCCTGCTGAACATCCCGGATCACCATTTCGTCCGAGGCACCGGTCTGCTCTTTACGGTAGCGGGCAATGAAAGGAACCGTATTGCCCTCTTCAATCATATGTATAATGTTTGTGACATGCTTTTCCCTTATCTGAAGATTGGAAGCTATTTGGGACGTGACACCGCTCATCTCTTTTTCCATTTATATTTCCTCCTGTCCAGCGTACAATCCATTGAAATCTACACTTATTATACTATACCGCACGCCTTCTTATGTAAGGGGCAAGTTCATCATAACATCAAAACGCCTGATCTGCTTTCGCTCGTTATACACAAAAAACCCTTCCACCACCAGCAGTGATGAAAGAGCTTTAACCTAACGCGCCAACCATTAAAGTGACATCGTCGTTTTCATTTTCAGCTTTTTCGGCAAGCCTGTTTTTGTATTCCTCTACCGAACGCATATAAGGCAAAGCGCGTTGGTCTTCAGGAGTCACAGTCATGCCGTCCGAGTGAAGAACAAAAGAGATCCCCTTATCGAAAGGAACGTACTCAAGCCGATATTGAAACTTCCTGCCCGAAAGATAACCCTTGGTTGGGATCGGCCGAAAAATCTCTTCATTATCAGCACTGATATAGCAGGTAATATTACCGATGCTTCCATAAGTCAACTCCTGCTCCTGATAGCAGACTTTAATGATCGCAAGAACCACTCCCCGTTCCGAAACAAGGGCCCGGTTACAGCGCTCCAACAGCATAGGAATAGACTCTTGTTTATGAGCCCGGATAATATTCATGGCTATCTCTGCGGACTGTCTGGCACCTTCACCGCTGCCCAGGCCATCCGTCACAGAGCAGAGAAAAAAGTCCTCTGTTTCGACTACGAGGTAGCTGTCCCCACACACTCGGTTGCCCGGCTTCGTCTTTTGAAAGACCGCGGTATTTACTTGTGTATTCGAGGTGGAGTCCGTCATTACAGGCACTCCGAAGGCTCCACTCTTATGGATTCACGAAGCTTCTGCAGAGCCCTTCGCTGCAGCCTTGAAACGTGCATCTGAGAAATACCCAGCTGTTCTCCCGTTTCTTTTTGGCTCAAGTTTTCAAAATACGTGCACCGCAGTATCTCTTTTTCTCTGTCTGTTAAAACCGCAAAAGCTTTTTGAAGCAGAAGCTGCTGATCTGTTTTTTCATATCCTTCTTCATTGGCGCCGACAAGGTCCAGCAGCGTGACAGCACTGCCTTCCTGATCTGCTTCTATGGAACGGTCCACAGATAAAGCCTGATAGCTTTTGCCCATTTCCATGGTTTCGAGCACTTCTTCTTCACTTACTTCGAGGTACTCGGCAATTTCGTCTACATACGGAGAACGCTGCAGACGGGTTGTCAGCTCTTCCACGGCTTTTTTGATTCTCGGTCCCAGTTCCTTAATACGGCGCGGCACGTGCACACTCCATGTTTTATCACGGATGAACCGTTTGATTTCCCCTACAATTGTTGGGACCGCAAACGATTCAAAACTCCTGTTAAAAGAGTCGTCAAAACGGCGCAGTGCTGCCAGAAGACCGATCATACCCACCTGATAAAGGTCGTCATCGTGATCCTGTCCCCGGGAAAACTTTCTCGATAAAGACTGTACAAGCGGTTCATAATGCTGTACCAGCTTCGTTTGAATTTCTTCCGTCGGGTCTTCCTGAAACTGGCGGATCCATTCATAAACTTCTTCACTCGTACCGTTATTTTTGTTCTTGCGCGTTTGTTTCGGTTGAGACTCCGTCGACATTATTTTCCACCTCGTCTCTTTGCAGAAACTTTGTCATAGAAATAGCCACTCCATTTTCGCCGCTGATTTCTACTTTATCCATCAATGTGTCTATGAGGAACAGTCCAAGTCCCCCCTCTTTCAGTTCATCGATCGGTTTCCTGCTGTCCACGGGGCCGAGGTTTTGATCCAGTTCTTCAAGAACAAAGCTTTGGCCTGTGTCTGCCACGACCATTTCCACCCGGTCTTCAAACACATTACAGGACAGGTGCATATTCCCGGTTTCTTCGTACGCGTGGTTGACAACATTTGTGCATGCTTCCGCTATCGCAATTTTAATGTCCTCAATGTCATCGTAAGAAAAACCGAGGCGGTTTGCGAGCCCTGAAACTGTCAGCCGGGCGATCCCAACATATTGAGGCTTGGCCGGAAGGGTCATTTCCAAATAATCTGACTGGCGTTCCATTATTTGGCCTCCTCTGTATTTTCATCATCAATAGTGATTACTTCATCAAGTCCGGTAATGGTAAACAAGCGCTTCACACGTTCATTCAGTCCTGTCAGACGCAGCGTCGCGTCATGATTTTCAGCTGACTTCAGGGCTCCGATAAATATTCCGAGGCCGGTGCTGTCGATGTAGCTTACCTCTGTCAGATCCACTACCACTTCTGCGCCTTCTTCTTCTGTCAGCGGGTTCAGATTTGCTTTCAGTTCCGGGGCCGTATAAGCATCGACTTCTCCGGCTACTTTCAAAATTTTCTTTTTATCCGATTTCTCTATCACTTCTGTCGATAAATTCATTTAGTAAACCTCCTCATAACCATGCTGCTATATATAAATCACGATTTTTAAATGTGCATCCTTTTCATTTTTCCCAAATCACAATCTGGTTAAACATTTCTGCGCAGTATAATTAATGTAAAATCGTCACGAAGCTGAAAGCCCTGGGCTCTTTCCAGCTCATAAAATACGTGATTTACAATCTCCTGGGCAGGCAGGTGCTGATACGTGCGAATGAGCCGCGTGATGGCTTCACGCTCAATAAAGCCGTCATCGGTCCGACATTCGGTGACGCCGTCTGATAAGAGCACAACAAAATCTCCCGGATCCACCGTGAGTTGATATTCCTTATAGTTGGTGTTGCGTTTAATTCCAAGAACGATTCCTTTGGCATGAAGCTCTTCAAACGTATCTTCAGCTGCCTTATAGTAGAAGCCGGGTTCATGCCCAGCCCCAGCATAATTAAACTGGTGGGAACGCGAATCATATGATCCGTACATCATCGTAATGAACATGTTCGAAGCAATGTTCTGCTCCACCACCCGGTTTACGTTTTCAAGTAAAGCCCCGGGCTGCAGACGCTGCTCCGGGTAACTGTCCATCGTGTACTTGATCATCGACATACATAAAGCAGCCGGTATCCCTTTACCGATAATATCAGCGATCGCAAGCCCGACACAGTCGTGGTCGTCTTTAACAAAATGATAATAATCACCGCTCATTTTCGAAGCCGGAACACTTAGAACCCCTACATCCAAACCGTTTACGTGTGGGATTTCATCCGGGAGAAACGTCTGCTGCATATTCGCAGCCACGTTAATTTCTGCTTCGAGCTCCTTTGTTTTGTCACGAAGGCTCTGGTGTTCCCGGTAGGCCAGGCCGTAGCCCATCATTACTTCGAGAAGAAGCTCAAATGATTCGTGAGCTCCTTTAGGAAGATCCGGAAAGAATTCCTCCAGCACCTCCAGATGAAGGCTGACCACTTCTTCCGGAGAAATCTGTTCCTCAAGCACTCTCTTGCTGAACTGCTGGGCGTAATAAAGCCCCTGTTCGCTATGTTCTTCTAAATACGCCCGTAAAATATTCGCGTATTGATCATGTAACAATTCTTTCGACTCAGCCAACGTTTTTCCTCCTTAACGGAGCCATTTGATTGCCGTTATCGTTGTCCCCTCTTCCATCACGGAGTCAACGTCAAAATCATCCATTAGTCTTCTCACTCCTGGAAGTCCGGCTCCTAAACCACCCGAAGTAGTATATCCGTCTTCCATTACTTCTCTTATGTTCTTAATGCCGGGGCCGCGGTCCTTCGCCGTAATCTTTATACCCTTCTTTTTCTGGGTCCCGCGGGTTTCTTCCACCGCTTCGATAACGATTTCCCCTTTTTCAGCGTACAGGTAAATGTTTCTTGCCAGCTCTGAAATAGCTGTCGTTATCCGAGCCTGATCCACACCGCCAAATCCTATTTCCTTAGCTAAATTCCGTCCAGCCTGCCTGGCTGATACGATTCCCCATTCGGTCTGCACTTCAACGCTGGATTGGATACTCATGCTTACCCCTCCAATTCCTGTTGAAGTTTCTCAAGTCCCTGCTCAAGATCTAGCGCTGTTGGTACTTCTTCAAGCATAATGCCCATATCTATCAGGGTTATCGCCACTGCCGGCTGAATCCCCGTCAGAACAACTTTTGCTCCCATTAAATTGGACATTTCCACGACGTCGCCCAGCACTTTAGCGATAAATGAATCAATCATATCCACTGAGGTTAAATCAATTACTACGCCTGTAGATCCCTCTTCGTGAATTTTGCTAAGCAGATCTTCCTGAAACTGAAGAGCTGTTTGATCATCTAGATCTACTTGCACTGAAATTAATAAATAATGACTTAGTTTTAAGATTGGAATCCGCATCGATTTATGCCCTCCATTCTGCTCCATTCTCTATCTGAACCATTTTGCGCTGCGTCAGCTCAAGCGCTGATTCAATACCCTTGCGCAGGCTGCTCTTCGTCGGGAAGGTACTCAGATCAATACCCAGATTCACAATTGTCTGGGCAATTTCCGGGCGGATACCGACCAGAATGCATTCCGCCCCTACCAGCCTCACCGCTTTAGAGGCCTGAATAATATGGTTTGCCACCATAGTATCCACTACCGGCACGCCGGTTATATCAATCAAAACCACCTGGGAACGATGCTGAATAATACCGTCGAGCAAATTCTCCATAATAAGCTTTGCCCGCTCGGTGTCAATCGCTCCAATTAATGGCATGACACTAACCTTTTCAAAGACAGGAATAAGCGGAGCAGAAAGTTCATTCAGAGCCATCTGCTGAAGCTCGAGCGTCTTTATCCAAGAATCGGAATAATCATCAACCAGCTGGTTCACAATCGCATCCACCCATTCTTCCACTTCTACAATCAAGCGCACGCTGTCTTTTTCTGCATTATTAATATATGGAACAATATAGGCAGTAACGATGCGCCGGAACACCTGCATCCCCTGCGTAAAATAGCTCAGTGGCCAGTCGGTCTGAATAAGCCGCTCCGCAAAATGCTTAATTTTACCCTCGGCTTCCGACCGCTCTAAACGGACTGAGCTGTACAGCACATCAATAAATTCTTCGTTGTTTGTGAATACCAAATCATCAGGAAGGGAGTTTTTAAAATATTCTTCCTGAACCCGGGCCATCTCTTCTTTCCATTTGGAAACCAACTGTTCCTGATGGTCATTGATAGCCTGCACTACAGATGAATGCATCGTGAATTCCTCCATCTAGTCTGTCCATTTCCATTTACGGGCTGGAATAAATTTCATGTATTAATGCCCGGACTGGTGCACACTTTGTATTGTTATATTATTTGTTAACGGCACACCTGTGCACTATCATACTCTATTTAGTATTATTCCATGTATAATACTTTAGCGCAAACAATTATGGCTGCAATCATATATATTCCTGAATAAAATTTATTACAATAAAAAAGCTGCCTGCCTATCACAGACAGGCAAACAGCTTTTATATTCATTTCTGTTTCTTTAAAAGAAGAAATATAATTTCGAGTGTTTCAGATTCCGCTAAGCAATCGGCGATTCAAAGAGTGATCCACTTCTGTTTCTGCCTGAAATGACTCAGCAGCAATATTCAAATTGATACTGCTCATTTCTTCATACCCTTGCTTCATCGCTTCTTGAAACTCCAGACGTTGGCGTTCTTTTAAATACATCTCCGTGGCTTGATGAATAAATTCATTGCGGTTTGCGCTCTGCTGCCCCTCTTCAATCATTCCATCAAGTTCGTCAAGAAGATAGTCAGGCAGGCTGACCTTAATCTGCTTAGTGCTTTTCTGATGCACTCCACACACCTCCAGGTTGACCCTTTTAGATTCCCATCCCTTAATAATTACTTAATTCATCATAGCATTTCTATATGCTGTTTGCAAAGCGCGTTTTTCATAAATTCAGGGTTCAAACCTGTTTTCGGGAGTATATACCCGGGGTACGCGTTTACTGATAATGCAGGGAACTTCGTATGTAATCGTTCCAAGGCGGCTGGCTACTTCCGTGACGCTGATCGTTTCCTCTTTCTGGCTGCCAATCAATGTCACTACCGTATCCACTGGGAACTCATGCGGCAGCCGCACCATCATCTGGTCCATACAGATCCGTCCTACAATAGGGACGCGGATTCCTCCTGCCAATACCTCCCCCTGATTTTCAGCATGCGCTCTCAGCCATCCGTCTGCATAGCCAATAGGCACAGTACCGATCCATTCATTTTCCGTGGAGGTGTACGTTGCTCCGTAGCTGATGCTCGTGCCCGGCGGTACTTCCTTCACCTGCGTCAGACGGCTGTGAAGCGTGAATGCCTCCTTCAGTGTAAATGGAAGATGCCCGGTAATATCTGCTGCAGGAGTCAATCCATACATCGAAATACCGAACCGGACCATATTAAAGCAGCGCTCCGGAAAACGCATAGCTGCTGCACTGTTACCACAGTGAATCAGCCGGGGGGCGTTCCCCATCTGCTGTACCAGGGCAACGACCTGGGAAAAACGGGCATACTGCTGTTCAAAATAAGTAGTCTCCAGTTCATCAGCAGTAGCGAAATGCGTATACATTCCTTCCATTTCTATAGAGGGAGTGCTGGTTACGGCAGCCAGAAAAGAAGTGATATCTTCGTCATTTATCAATCCCAGCCGCCCCATTCCAGTGTCTACTTTCATATGAATTAAAAGCGATTCCCCGACTGTATACCGGGAAGCCTCTTTTAACCATTCTTCCTGAAAGACCGTGAGCCGGATATCGTGGCGGGCAGCCACCGCGGCGTCCTGCGGCCGTGTTCTGCCAAGCACAAGGATAGGCAGTTTTATGCCGGCATTCCGCAGCTCGAGCGCTTCTTCAAGCAGCGCCACCCCAAAATAGGACGCTCCCGCCTCCGCTGCTGCCAAAGCAGTTTCTGCCGCCCCGTGCCCGTAGCCGTCCGCTTTAACCACAGCCATTACAGCCACGTTCTCAGCATGAAGCTTCCGTACTTCACGGATGTTGTATTTAATATTTTCTGTGTTGATCTCCACCCACGTATTCCGGTAGGATTCGCTGGAAAACGCCATGATGACTCCTCTTTTCTATCGTTTCTTTTGTGCCTGAATGAAAGTCAGGGCTTTTGGCAGATAATCGATTAAATTGGATGCAGTAAACGAATAATCCGATATTCCTGCTTTTATCGCAATTTCTGCAGCCAGACCGTGGGTGTAAACAGCATTACAAACTCCTTCTTCCACCGTTGGGCCCTGAAGCATCATGGCAAGCACAATGCCGGTCAGCGCATCCCCTGACCCTCCTTTAGCAAGGGCACTGCTGCCACTAGTATTCACATACTGTCTGCCTTCAGGGGTAGTAATAATCGTATTTGGCCCCTTCAGCACAAGGTAGCAGCCGAATTTACGAGCGTATTCGCGTGAGACCGTAAACCGTTCTGCATTGATTTGCTTTGGAGAAAGGCCTGTCAGACGGCCCATTTCACCAGGATGCGGAGTCAGAATCAGCGGGTGTTCTCTGTTGATCATTTCCGTCTCCAGCTCCGGTAGAAAATAAAGTCCGTCGGCATCCAGCACGAGTGGCGTTTGTGTTTCTGTCAGCAGACGCTTCGTTAATACTCTCGTGCTTTCTGTACGACCAAGCCCGGAGCCGGCTGCAACACCGTCCATCCCGTCCCAGGGAAACGGCGTTTTCTGTAAATCGGCGACCTGGCCGTCTTCTGTTTCAGGCAGCGGGAAGTAGGTTGCTTCAAGCACATGAGAAGCAACGGCACTCAATGCAGACGCCGGAACGCTCGTAGTCAGAAGACCAATGCCGGCATGAAGGCAGGCGTTCGATGCGATGGCCGGGGCCCCGGGCATATTATAGGCTCCTGCTATCAGCAGCCCTTTGCCATTATCGCCCTTGTGAGACTCCTGTGTCCGCTCCGGCAGACTTTTGGCTGCATTGGTTAAATCCCATGTCTGTCTTTTCTGATCCAATGCTTTCCACGAAGCTTCCGGTACGCCGATCGGTACAACTCGAAGCTCTCCGTAATAGTGCCTCGCCGGATACAGATACGTGCTCAATGTAGGAGCTTCAAGAATTACCGTAGCGTCTGCATTCACGGCCATATTAGGCAGTTCTTCCTCGTTCGCCGGTACTCCAGTAGGGATGTCCACAGCTACCACCGGTGCCGTTGTGCTGTTCAGCCACTTTGCGGCAGAATAAAAAGGCTCCTTCAGTTCTCCGTGAATCCCGGTACCGAGCATCGCATCAATATAAATGACCCCCTCCCCCGGCAAATCCGGTTCAGGGAAACCGTTACCTGCTGCCAGCGGAAGCCCGCACGCACGGTACAGGTCTTTATGGTACAGCGCTCCTCCGGAAAGGGCGTTCTCTTCTGCCAGCAGATACACATAAACATTCCATCCAAGAGACGATAGTGTCCTGCCGATAACAAAACCGTCCCCTCCATTGTTTCCTTTTCCGGCAAAGATAACAGCCGTTTGTGCTTCAGGATACATATCATGAATCTCACCTGCTGCTGCTCTTCCCGCGTTTTCCATCAGCAGCTCTTCTTTCATTCCAAGTGTTTCGATGGTGTATTGATCGAGCTCCTGCATCTCTTTGCTTGTTACGACCTGCATCCTATTCGCTCCTTTCTTCAATAATAACCTGAGCCACAGCGCTGTCCCGCGAATGACTGATAGAAACATGAATAATATAGGCCTCGTAGCCAGTGCAGCAAAGCAGCGGTTCCCCCCGCTCTCCATTGCTCACTGTAATATCGTGAAAACCCGTCTCCGAAGAAATGCCAGTGCCTGCTGCCTTCACAAACGCTTCTTTGGCAGCAAACCTTCCTGCTGTGAATTCTACCAGTCGTTTACCGGAAAAACGCTCGCAGGCCTGTAATTCGTCTTCATTTAAAATTCGCGGCAAAAATTTCTTTTGTTCTAAAGAGCGCTCAATCCGCTCTAATTCAATGATATCAATGCCAATTCCTTTAATCATTACTTTCTCCCTTCCCGCAACGCTTTTCGTGTATTCCTTTATTTATTCATGCTACACTGACCGTACATACTTATACGATTTAGTATACCCGTCAACAGAAAGGGGACTAACCCACTTGTTTATCCGCCACGAGACTTTTTCTACATTTATAAGACGCTACCCTGTAATTTCAGTAATATTAGCGATCCACCTGCTGTTGTTTTTCTGGGTGAATCTTTCGGAATTAACGAACGGTCTGATTCCGTTCGGGGAAGTTGTCTATTATTTAATGGTCGGCAACAACTTCGCTATTCAGAGCGGAGACTACTGGCGCCTTCTTACTCCAGTGTTTTTACATACGTCTTTGGGGCACGTGCTTTTTAACTCCTTTGCTTTGCTGCTGTTCGGACCGCCGCTTGAATTCATGCTCGGCCGCCTCAAATTTCTGGCATTTTATTTAACAGCCGGAGTCATTGGAAATATTGCTACGCTGTTTTTTGGTTCGCTTTACCTTTCACACCTTGGGGCCTCCGGAGCTATTTACGGCCTGTTTGGCGCTTATGTATTTATTATGATGAACCGCCGGCACCTTATTGACCCTTCAAGCGCCCAGATAGTTGTGGTTCTTCTTGTGATAGGCATGGTATTCACTTTGCTGAATTCCGGAGTCAATATATGGGCACACGTATTTGGATTCGTCGCTGGATTCGGGCTGATTCCTTTGTTCTTAAAAAATGTAGTCCCATTTTATTTCTCTCAAGGCTATGGACCTTCTTCCGGGAGCCGCAGACCGCGCCGGAAAGTACGCGCGGTGACTGCCCAGAAAGCAGGAAGACGAATCGCCCTAATTGTCGCCTACGTCATTGTTGGGGCCGTTCTTTTACGTGTGCTGCAGCTCGTCATCGCAGCGTTAATGTAAAAAGAAAAGCGGAAGAAGCTGAACAGTGACGCGGGATCTGGAGGCTCTTTTGACAAGTGGCTCTTTCACTTGGAAAGAAGAGCTGAAGAGACCTGCCGTCACTGGCTTCTGGAGCTGGACATCAAGAAAAGCGGAAATGCCCCGAGATCCGCGAAGGATACTTCCCGGCCGCGCAGAGCAGCCCGCTGCTCGAAGTCGGACGGAAAGTAATTCCGAGAGGCTGGGCATTGAAGCTGGACATCAAGAAAAGCGAAGCCCCGCGGCACAGGAGTCTTATCCGACTGGCCTGTTCCCTGGCTGGACTTGGCCAGAGCCAAGGAAGCCAGGGTGGCCAACGGAATAAGCGACTGCGGGGCGTAGCTGGACAAACAAAAGCGGAAGAAGCTGAACAGTGGCGCGGCAAAAGCATGCTTTCATCTCTATATAACAACCGCTTCCCCAGATAGAAAAGAGGCCCCTTCCCGCAGAAGTGGCCTCTTTTTCGTTTATCTGCTTTTCACAAGCAGATTGATAGCTTCCTGGACAGATTCATTGGTGTCTTCTCCGCGCTCCATTTGTTCGCGCATGCACTGCTCCAGATTTTCACTGACAATTACGCCAATCGCACGGTCCATTGCAGAACGTGCAGCTGACATCTGTCCTACGGTGTCCCGGCAGTCCTGCCCTTCTTCCATCATTCGAAGAACACCCCGCACCTGCCCTTCGACACGGCGGAGTCTGTTTTTAATATTGGCATCATATTCCATGAGTTAAGCGGCCTCCAATGTATTCAAAATGTACATTGTTATTATACATGAAATAATTGGGAATTTCCTACACTCTCCAATAAATTTTTAATCAGCTTGCTTTCCACTCAATTGTATTAGGTGCTGCAGGGACTTCCCATTTTTGGTTCAGCGGAACTTCTCCGAGAGTGTCACTGTTCTCAGAGATAAATTTTATGGTTTCATACCCAAAATCCGCTGCCGCCAGCCCCACCGCATCAATCATCGCCTGCTCCTCGCCAGACGCATCTTCGAGCGAGCCACTCAGAGTAATAGTTACTGATTCTCCTTCGCCTTCCACATTTCCTACAGTAAGAGAGCCAGGGATCGGAGCTCTCACTTCTGAAATTTCAGGTCCTTCATTCATTTTCGCCAGCGTTTCCTCTAAAGATAGCAGACTCCCATTTTCATTCGTAGTAGAAACACCCGCTCCTTCACCAGTCACTAAATAAGAGGCGTCATTTACATCATATAAATAATAGCCGCGATTCTCATCAATATCCCGGACATTTATTTCTTCTTCACTTCCACTGCCTTCATCGGGTATATTTGATACTTCTATATCTTTTTCCCCCAAATAACGGGCGAGCTCTTCAATGCCGCGTTCGATCTGTCCGGATTCCAAAGCCGTGGTTTCAGAGGATACTGCCGCTTCGAGACTGCCATTCTCTGCATTCTCCCAGGATACCTTTTCGGTCATAGCAGGGCCGAGCCCGAATTCATTGCCGTCCACTTCTTCAGTGATAAAGCTCAAAAGCTCTTTTAGGTCCGCTTCTGCTACAAACGTTAACGGGACAATAACCGCTCCCCGGGCACTTTCAAAAGGGATAGTCACAGCGTTCACACCGCCGCTGCCTTCTTCCTTCGTAAGCGCGGCTACATAACCACCCGGCATTTCACCGCTTTCTTCCGTATCCTCCTGAATCTTTGGCGGGGCATCTTCTGTGCCGCTCTCTGCCGGCTCAGGCTCTTCATCTTCTCTGCTGTCTGTATCGTTTTCAGCAGTATTTTCCGATTCATGCTGTTCGGCTGACTCTGAATCTCCGGCCTCATTCTCGTCTTCAGCGTTTTCTTCTTGAGAAGGGGAAGCCGTCTGATTCGAAGTCCACCATATTCCCGGAACGATAAGTATTGCGAGTAGGAGAACTGCCGCCGATGTAAAAACAGGAACTGGCCAGCGCCGGTGCGTACGGTGTCTTTTCTTTGAGTCCAGCCGATCCTGAATATTATGATAGATTTCATTTTTGGATCGTTTATCCTTCACACGGGGCATTTGCTTTAATGAATGTTCAATCCGTTCCCTGGAACGATTATGCTTCTTCAATCTCCTGCCCTCCTTTCTTCTAAATTTTCCCTGCTTTCCATTAGCTCCTGTATTTTTTTCACGGCCCGGTGCTGGGTCGTTTTCACTTTACTCTCCGACCACCCGAGCACTTCAGCTGCTTCTTTGATCGAGAGCGATTCCACGTAACGCAGTATAAGCACCTGCCTCTGATCCGCAGAGCATGCTTTCATGCATTCATAAATTTCACGCACATCGTCTTTTGCAGTAAGAATCTCATCAGGAAGAGGAGCTGGGTCCCGCATTTCTTCTTTTGATAAAGGACCAAGCACTCCCAGCCATTTCCGCTTTTTTCTGTTTTGCTTGCGGATCCAGTCTATGCCAACATGTCTGGCAATGGAATAAAGCCAGGTTTTTTCACTGCTTTTGCCTTCAAATGTTTCAAAGGAATGCAGCACTTTAATGTAAACTTCCTGGACAAGCTCCTCAGCTGTTTCACGATCTCGGACCATATAAAATAAATATTGGAAAAGGGAGTGATGATATTGTTCATATAGCCTTTCAAACTCATCATGCATGATGAACACTTCCTTAATGTAGACGTTCCCTGTCTTTATTAGTTACACCGGTAATTTTATTAATAGAAACGGAAAATAGAATTACGTTTCCACCCGTTTTCTGTTTATGTATATTCAAAGTTTCATTCTTATGCTGATGCCTCATAAGATATTAGCAAAATACTTCGCACTATTATAGCATTTCCGCGTCTTTTTCTGAAAAACCCCCCGCCGCTTTCATGCTCTGGTTTAACATTAGTAAAGTCCTGTTTATGTTCATTTGGGGGATTTGAACCTTTCTTTATTTTGAAACATGGTATAATTATGTAACAACATTGTATTATTTGTAAACTAAATTTAATATTCGACCTGGGGGGATTCCATGAAAAGATTCTCATTTTTAGCAGTTGCTGCCACAGCTATTATTACTCTCAGTGCCTGCGGTACCGAAAATAGCGGAAATGAAGAAAACAATGAAAAAGCAACGGAGACAGCATCTGTTGAAGCCAACGAAGAAGAGAAAGCAGAAAGTGACACCACAAAAAATGAAGAGCAGACAGATAAAGAGACTGCTTCCAAAGCTGGGGAGAAGGAAGAAGCAGAAGACAGCGCAACTACAGAAGAAGCTGTCGCAGAAAATGAAGAGGAGAACCCGGACTCCGCAGACACTGCCAGCGAAGACACTTCACCTGAAAATGAAGCGGCAGAAGAAAACGCTTCTGAAGACACAGCCAACAGCGAAGAAGAAGCGGTAGAAGAAAGTGCTTCTGAAGATACCACCAACAGCGAAGAAGAAGCCCCATCAGGCTCCACAGAGACTGCCGAAACTACAGATACAGAAGCAAACAGCACTTCAGCTTCCGGGGAGGAAGAGGCTGTCACAGAGGAAGTGACTGTTTACTACCTCGACGGTGATTTAATGGAAACAATTTCTGAAAACCGAAGCCTGGAAGCAGCATCTGAAAACGACCTGCCGTTTGAAGCTATGCAGGCATGGCTCGACGGCCCTGAAACAGAGGATGCCACAAGTCCGCTTCCAGTGGAGACCGAAGTACAGTTTGTGGAATTTAAAGACAATACTGCCTATGTTTCCTTCGAGCCTTCCGTCCTTGACGCTACTACAGTCGGCAGTACTCTCGAGCTCGCATTTGTAGAACAGCTGGCAGCGCTCATGGACCAGTTTGGATACGGTCAGACTCAGATTCTCATTGACGGCGAAGTCGTCACAGACTTTTACGGCCACCGTGAAATCGACCAGCCTATAGAAGCAACGGATCCTTCCGAGCTTTACGGCAGTAATTAACGCCAGATATAAAAAAAGCGCCCGCACATGCGGACGCTTTTTTGCTTTCTCTTAATTGCTAAGCTTCTCTGAGACTCTGGCCACGCGGGCACCTAAACGGCCGCCCATTGTCAACTCGCCTTCGCTTGGCATCCGTGTTCCGTCCGGACCAGCAAGCGTAGAAGCACCGTACGGCGTTCCGCCGACAAAGTCGCGTTCAGCCATTTCCGGATTCTCTCCATAAGGAAGACCGACAAAGATGAACCCGAAATGAAGAAGCGGCACGACCGACGTGATAATTGTTGTTTCCTGACCGCCGTGAGCTGTATTTGTACTCGTAAAGATGCCTGCTACCTTGCCTTCAAGTGAACCGTTGGCCCAAAGGCCGCCAGCTGCATCCATAAATTGCTTCACCTGTGCCGGCATATTGCCAAAGCGTGTAGGAATACCCCATACAACGCCGTCAGCCCATACGAGATCGTCTGTTGTAGCTTCAGGAATATCCGCCTGTTTATTTTGCGCCTCTACGTAGGCATCCTGCGTGGACATTCCTTCCTTAGCCATTTGGGATTCGGGAATTCTTACAATCCTTACTTCTGCGCCTGTTTCTTCCGCGCCTTTTGCTACTGCTTTTGCCATTTCGTGTATATGTCCATAGGAACTATAAAATGGTACCAATACTTTACTCATCGAAAAACACCTCTATCACTTATATTTATAAAGTTACTTACTTTTCGAAAGTACATGAAAAAATCTGCACTGTCAACTCACCCTTCAAGCTATACCCCAGCCCCTCCTCTACGAAACAATGATTTTGTGGTACTATGTTCATAAAGAGGTGAACTATTATGCAGAAGACTTCCATCTGCCCAAAATATGAATTTGCAGCGGAGCTGCTCGGAAAAAAATGGACGGGCCTGTTGATCCTAGTCCTTCTTCAGGGACCGCTCCGCTTCAAAGATATAAAAAGAGAAATTCCGGACATGAGCGACCGACTGATTACAGAACGGCTGAAGGAGCTTGAAGAAAAGGGTGTGGTCGAACGCAGTGTTTTTCCGGAAAAGCCTGTGCGCGTTCAATACCAGCTGACGAGTAAGGGGGAGGATCTCGAGCCGGTTATTAATGCGATCCAGGACTGGGCTGAAGCATGGGTTCAATAAAAAGCAGGTACTTTTCATATGGGAAAAGCCTGCTTTTTGTCATGACATAAACACAAAAAAAGCGCCTGCCAAAAGGCAGCCGCTCTTAACTCTTTATTTTTCCAAAAACATCTGCGTCCAGTATTGCCCGTATTCTCCGCCTTCTTCATAGCCAATTGCGATATGCGTGAAGTCCGGATTTAAAATGTTATCACGGTGTCCCGGTGAATCCATCCATGCATCCACGACATCCTGCGGCGTGTCCTGTCCAGCTGCAATGTTTTCTCCGGCTCCGTCATAGCTGACGCCGAATTCCTGCATCATTTCAAAAGGACTGCCGTATGTCGGACTCTCATGGGCAAAATAATCATTTTCAATCATGTCCTGAGATTTTGCGTCCGCTACGCTTTGCAGGGAGCTGTCTGCTTCCACCGGCTCAAGTCCGTTCTCTGCCCGGACTTCGTTCGTCAGCCGCACCACTTCCTGTTCAAATTCTGACTCACTTTGAGAAGAGACAGCCTCTGAGGTTTCAGCTGAACTGCTTTCTGAAGAGCTGCTTTCGCTTTCCGGTATAGCAATGCTCTGGCCTACATTAATCACATTAGGGTTCTGAATGTTACTGTTTTCTTCCATGAGCGCTTCTACACTCACTCCGTGCTCCCCGGCAATCGTATTTAAAGTGTCTCCGGACTCTACAATGTATGTATCCTGTCCAAGAGCGGTTAATGGGAAAATAAGTGTTGCTGACAGAGCACCGACGACGGCTGTTCTTTTAAATCTCATGTCATTCACCTCTTATAAATGATAACGTTATAATAAAATTTTACCATTAATTTCTTGAAAATAAACATTTCAAAGGAATTTTACAAATTTTTGCGGCTATTGTCCTACATTTTACATTAATTAAATCTAAAACTTATCTTATCGAAATAATTACTATGGCAGTGCCCCCTCCTCGTTGTTGCCGAAAACGAAGATTATCTATTAAGATAGGAAGAGTGCTTACGAACGCGGACAGATGATCAGCAAATTTAAACGAAGGATGGATATAACGAATGGCTACATGGAAAAACGAAATCGAATCGCGAAAGACGTTTGCCATTATTTCGCACCCGGATGCCGGGAAAACGACCTTAACAGAAAAGCTTCTGTACTTTGGAGGCGCTATCCGCGAAGCCGGAAGCGTTAAAGGAAAGAAAAACCAGCGTCACGCCACAAGTGACTGGATGGAAATCGAAAAGCAGCGCGGCATCTCTGTCACAAGCTCCGTGATGGAGTTCAACTATGAAGGGCACCGCATCAATATTCTCGACACTCCCGGTCACGAAGACTTCAGCGAAGATACGTACCGTACGCTGACCGCAGCCGATTCGGCAACCATGCTTATCGACGCGGCCAAAGGGGTCGAGGCACAGACTAAAAAGCTGTTTAAGGTCTGCAGCATGAGAGGCATTCCCATCTTCACCTTTATTAACAAGCTCGACCGCCAGGGACGGGACCCGTTCGAGTTGATGGAAGAAATGGAAGACATTTTAGGTATCCGTTCGTACCCGGTTAACTGGCCGATCGGTATGGGCCAGGACTTTCACGGTATCTACGACCGCCATGCCAAAAAAGTAGAATGGTTCAATCCGGATTCCCCGTCCCAGACGGAAGTCGTTTATGTAAACGGCACCGACGATCCTAAGCTGAAGGAGCGAATTGATCCACAGCTCCTGGCTGCTTTTCAGGAGGAAATTGAGCTTCTTGATGTAGCGGGGGATGCGTACGATGAAGAGCGTATCAAAAGTGGTGAACTCACGCCTGTCTTTTTCGGCAGCGCTGTTTCAAATTTCGGAGTGCAGAATTTCCTGGAGTATTTCATGGAATGGGCACCCGCTCCCGTCGGAAGGGAAAGCGATCAGGGCTTCGTTTCCCCGCTCAGTGACAATTTTTCCGGATTTATTTTCAAGATCCAGGCGAACATGAATCCAAAACACCGCGACCGGATTGCCTTTATGAGAATTACATCGGGCAAATATTCTCCAGGTATGCAGGTCAACCACGTCCGCATCGGCAAGAACATGAAGCTGCACCAGCCAACGCAGTTTCTTGCCAAGGACCGCAGTATCGTTCAGGAAGCCTACGCCGGCGATATTATCGGTCTGTACGATCCGGGCACCTTCCGGATTGGCGACACACTTGCAGAAGCAGGCACCTTCTCTTTTGAAGAAATGCCTCACTTTTCTCCTGAACACTTCGCTTCGATTTCTGTTAAAGATGCGATGAAGCACAAATCATTTGAAAAAGGCCTTCAGCAATTAACCGAGGAAGGGGCCATCCAGCTGTTTAAAACGTATCAGTGGGTGCCGGAGCAGCAGATTGTCGGAGTAGTCGGTGTGCTTCAGTTCGAAGTACTCGAGCACCGGCTGAACAATGAATATAACGCTCATATTAAGATGGAAAATCTTCCATTATCAGTGGCCAGGTGGGTCGACGGCCCAGCGGAGGCAATGAATACCTTCGCCAGAAAACAAAAGAATTTGGCTCTAGACCGAAACGACCGGCTGGTTGCTCTGTTTGAAAATGAGTTCCAGTTAAACATGGCAAAGGACAAATATCCTGATATTTCCTTCCACGAAAATTCCTATTTCGTTTCCAGCCAGACGACGTAGGAAGATAGCAAAACGGACTGCCTTTTCACCAGGCACTCCGTTTTTTACGTTATACAAAGGATTTTTATTTCATGCCTTCAGCGGGCATCTACGCTTTTCTCTGTCCAGCTTCAGAAGCCAGTGGCGGCAGGTCTCTTCAGCTCTTCTTTCCAAGTGAAAGAACCACTTGGCAAAAGAGCTTCCAGATCCCGCGTCACTAACCGGCTTCTTACGCTTTTCTTCCTGTCCAGCTTCGATGCCCAGCCGCTCGGGTCACTTTCCGTCCGACTACGAGCAGCAGGCTGCTCTGCGCGGCCGGGAAGTGCCTGTCGCACCTGATCGGGCATCTACGCTTTTCTTGAGGGCTGTAGTTCTTTGATGAATTTTTTGTCGATCCGGTGCTTGATTTTAAACGGTGCTTTACCTGCACGGGCTTTGTCACCGTAAATCATCAGCCCCTGCTTGCGTCCGAGATTTAGAATCGCCATATAATTTTTTTGCGGCGAATACTTGGTCAGCTTTTTGCCTTTCAGGGAACGCTTAATGTTCTCAAGAAGCACAGGTGCTTCTTTAACAGCCGATATTCCATTTTTCGGAATGTCTTCATGTCCGGCAATGGTAACGCAGTCCCCCACTCCGAATATTTGCGGATACGCTACTAACTGCAGGTGTTCGTTTACGAGCAGATAGCCTTCGCTGTCGACCGGCAGCCGGGAGGCTTCAAACCAGGCCGGTGCTTTTGGTCCGGTCATCCACAGCAGGTCTTCATAAGGAAAGGACAGCGAATCTGTTTCCACCGTCCGGTCTGTCACCTGGTGCACTTCTTCGTTTTCAAAGTATTCAATCCCTCTCTTATCAAGAAGATCATACACCTGCTGCCGCGTTTCCTCTGTGTCTTCCGGAAGGAGTTTACTTCCCGAAATAATTTTCACCGGCGCCTGAAGCTTGTTTTTACTTCTCCATGCCTGCGTGGTGAATGCCATCTCGACTCCAGCATAACCGCCGCCGACAATAACCGGGTGATGGCTTGTCCGTATGCTTTCCACTGCTTCCGAGAAGTTTTCATTAGCTTTTAGGACCTCCGCATGCTTTTGCACATGTGGAATTTCAAGCCCTTTTGGCTGGGCACCGATATCTACGGACAAATAGTCAAAATGCATAACTTTACCTGCATTGGTGAGCACAATATTCTGCTCCGGATCAATGGAAGTAACCTTGGCCGAAACAAACGTGCCCCCGTTTTCGTTACAGAATGACCGAAGCGGAACACGGATGTCTTCGATGGCGTAGCGCCCTTCCATATAGCCTGAGTACATGCCTGAATAATACTGGTACTGTCCCGGGGAAATAAGAATCCACTCTACGTCTTTTTTCTTTTTTTTCCACTCTTTTATCACGGAAAGATGGGTGTGGCCTGCTCCGACGAATATTACTCGTTTAGTCACTGTATTTCCTCCTCTGTCTTTTCAATTACCGAAACCATGCTACATACTTTTTAAGTACCTTGTTGACCGGACTGTTAAACAAAGCCTTCCGCCAGTATTCATCCGCTGCTTTTTTCACGATGTCTCCATGAGCCGGATACGGATAAACCACACTCGAAAATGAACGCAGCTTCTTCTTCCACGTTTTTGCTGCGGTGACCTGCTGCATCCAATCAGCCGCATGGCGTCCGACAGCATGCGCTCCGATGATGTTTCCTTTTTGATCAGTAATAATTTTCACTAAAGGAACCGGGTCGCCTTCAGCCAGAAACCGGTCCACCTGTTTTCCTTCAATACGGTAAATACGGGCGTCTACGCCTTCAAGCTGTTTAGCTTCTTCTTCGGTCACACCCAGATGAAAAATCTCCGGCTCAGTATAATACGCCCAGGGGAGCGCATTATAATTAATTTTCCGGCGCAGCCCAAAAACAGCGTTGGAGACCACCGTCTGGCCTTCCATACCGGCCGCGTGCGTAAACATATAGCCTCCGCTTGCATCGCCAATGGCGTAGATATGCGGCACAGACGTCTGCATGGTATCCGAGACGTCGATGCTCCTATCTTTCTTTACCCTCACACCGGCTTTTTCTAATCCTATGTTATTGGTGTTCGGCACACGCCCTGCCGCAAGCAAAAGCGCATCCGCTTCGATCTTCTGTTCGGTTTCTCCTTCTGTAACAGCATACACACGCCCATTTTCTTTTTCGAGCCGTACCACCCGGGTGTTGGGAATAAAATGGATGTCCTTCTCTAATTCCTTCTGCGCCCGTTCAGCAATTTCCTTTTCTTCTTTTGAGAAAATGCGATCCCCCGAGTCTACCGCCGTCACAGAAGAGCCGATTCGTGCGAGCGTCTGGGCAAGCTCCATACCAACCGGGCCGCCTCCGACACACACCAGTTTTTCCGGCAGCTTCTCCGCCTCGAAAATCGTTTCGTTCGTGTAGTAAGGCAGAAGCTCCAGATTTTCAATAGGAGGCACATTCGGACTCGAGCCGGTAGCAATGACGATTCTTTTTCCGCCAAGGACACTTCCATCCTCAAGGTACAGGTGATGCGGATCCATAAATTCCCCGCGCCGCATGTATACATCAATCCCAAGCGCTTCGAATCCGCTTATATCATCAAGCTCCTGCACATCGGCTACCGCGTTTCTCACTCTTTCTTTCACCCGTTCAAAATCAGCGTTTCCATCCAGCTGCAGACCGAATTCTTCTGCTGCTTTCCGGGCGTTCTGTATTTCTCTTCCAACGGTCACAAATGCTTTCGACGGTATACAACCGGCATGGAGGCATTCCCCTCCAAGGTTTTCCCGGTCGTCGACCAAAGCGGTCCTCATGCCAAACTGCGCCGCTCCGGACGCCACGGTCAGCCCGCCGGACCCGCCTCCAAGCACTATTAAATCGTAGTCAATCTGCGGCATTTTCATCCTGCTCCTTTAATAATCGTTTTGCTTCCAGCAGTCTCTGCAGAGCGGTAAATGTTTCGACAAATAAAAATAAAGCAGTGGAATAAAGTAAAATAGCCGGAAAAAGCATCATGACGGAAAACAAAATAAATCCCTCGGTCCGCTCGGCTAGTCCCGCCTGGTAATAAAACGATTTGATTCCGCTCCGTTCTGACATGTTTCCCACTGTTAAAAACACGGTAATCGAAAACAGTATGGAGACACTTAACAGAAGCAGCAGCCACATTAAATCCGGATACCGGAAGGCCAGCCCAAGCAGAACACTCGCTTCCACAAGGCGGTCAAACGTAATATCAAGCACCGTTCCAAACGCCGACGGACTGGTTTTTCTCGCCATTGCACCATCCACGGTGTCTAAAAACCCTGAAATCCAGAGGCAGATAAAGGCTGCCCACGCAGCATCAAAATAAATAAGCGGTCCTGTAAGCACCCCGATGCCAAATGCAAGAACAGTTACCTGATTGGCTGTCCAACGCCGGTTCAGAAACCAATCGGCGGTTTTGTCTATGACCGGGTCTGCCCATTTCCGGGCGTGTGTATCAATCATTGCAGATCCCCATTTACATTGTTTATATTATTTTCATACCCTTTTTTCCGTAAAATGACAACTACGGTTAAAAGAGCTGCAAAAACGCTGACCGCTCCCACTATATATTTCCATTCCCCGGTTAACAGTCCCGAGCCTAAAAAGCTGTAGCCAACTGCTCCCGGCAGCAGTCCAATAACGGTAGCTGCGGTATAGGAAGACAGTCGGACTCTGGACAGTCCGCATACGTAGCTCACAAGGTCAAAATTCAATATGGGCAGAAGCCTCATCAAAAGCGTTGCCCGGAAGCCTTCCGCTTCGAGCTTCCTTCTCCAGACTTCCATTTTTCCTTTAATTTTTGTCTGAAACAATTCTTTCCCGAGCAGCCTCCCGACTCCGTATGCGAGCAGAGCCCCGCTGGTCCCGCCAATTAAGATGTATATCACGCCTGCAGCCGGACCAAAAGCGAGCCCGCCGGCAAGCGACATAATCGAAGCTGGAAATAAAATAAGCGGCCGGAGCATACAGGCCGCAATGTAAATAACAGGAGCCCAGGCACCGAGTATTAAAATTTCATCCCTTACCGCCTGCGGCGAGAACCGGAACACTTCGGCGTTCAACCAGGCGATTGTCACAACAGCTGTCAGAAAGACAACATATTTTATAATACTTTTAATGCTCATACGCTGCCTCCTTTTCAAGCCGGGGTTATAAATGTTCTTCCGCGAAATGGTTCATTCACAGCCAGGGTCACAGATTGGGCGCCTCCGACTTCATAAAACGTCTGAATCCACAGCCCGTACTGTTTTTTTACCGGCCCTGCCTCAGCTGCGAAATAATCCTTCCCCGCTTCCTTTGTCACCCGCAAAGCTTCAGCCGGGACAAAGCCTTTCTCCGGAAACCACCATCCATCTGCAAGCAGCGAAGCGGTCTCTTTTCGCTCCGGCACCCGCATGAGTTTGTCTCTATCACCTGTTTCTATAACTTCTCCGCCAGCCATGACACTGACACTCTCTCCCATGTCGAACGCCTCCTCCCGGTCGTGCGTCACAAACATGGAGGTGATGTTCTCCTGCTCAAGTATTCCTTTCACCCAGCGGCGCATCGTTTTACGTAAAGAACTGTCCAGGCTCGAAAATGGTTCATCAAGCAGCAGTACTTTCGGCGTTACTGCTATTGCCCTTGCAAGAGCCACACGCTGCTGCTGTCCTCCGGAGCATTGATACGGATACAGTACTTCAAGCTCCGCTATTTCCATTTTTTCGAGTAGCTGCCTGCCGGCTTTTGTGCGTTCTTTTTTGGGTATTCGCTTCATCCTCAAACCGTACGTAACATTTTGCAGAATCGTTAAATGAGGAAAAAGCAGCGGCTGCTGAAACATTAAAACGACAGGGCGCTTCTCTGCCGGCCTTTCATTTACATTTACTCCATCAATTATTACCGTACCGCTTGAAAATGTATCGATACCGGCGATGCAGCGTAAAAGCGTTGATTTTCCTGTTCCGGATTTCCCGACCAGGCTTCTATTTTCCCCCTCTTTCAGCTCGAGGTTTACGTTCTGGAGCACCTGGTTTTCCTGATAGATCTTGCTTCCGTTCTGAACTGACACGTATGACATATTTCCCTACCCCTACCACGATTTTAAAATTTTCGTACTGACTCTGAGCACTCCGTCAGCAGCAAGCGCGACTGCCGCCGGAAGCGCGACTGCCATTAACGAAAAGGCGCTGACAGCTGACGGTGCCGCACTGTTTGTGTATGGATAATACAATACCGCCATGGTCGTAACCGTTCCTCCTCCTATAATAACAGTCAGGGCAAACTGGCTGACAGAAATAACGACTGCAAAAAAGACAGCTGCACGCACAGAAGCAGTCATCTGAGGAAACTCAATCAGCAAAAATCTGGCAGCTGCCCCGCCGCCAAGGCTTCTCGATTGTTCATACTGGCTTCTTCCTATCCGCTCATAGCCGGCACGAATGATACGAATTGTGTACGGAAGTGTCGGGAGCAGATGAAAAAAAGCGACCCCGTACCATGTATTTGCTGTACCGCTTTGCAAAGCAAAAATGTGCAGTCCGACAGCAAGGGCTGTGATGGGAAGAAGCACAGGAATTAAAAGCATGGCATCTATCAGTTCCTTTCCCCTGAATTCCCGGACGACAAGCGCTTTAGCCGCCGGCATGCCAATCACCAGATTCAGAGCCGCCACACAAAGGGCAATAAGAATCGTCCGTCCCCAGGCCTCTGCAAGCAGCGGGTCGCTAAACGGCACTCTCCAGCCATCAAGCGTCCATGCCAGCGGCCAAATTTCCCCAAACGGCCATTCCGCCGCAAAACTCTGTACAACGAGCGCAAGCAAAGGAACTGCAAAGCAAAGTGCAAAAGCGGCTGCCGCTGCTTTTCTTTTCATGCTACTCCCCCCTCCATATCCGGATACGAAGCCGGCGAGTATACCACATTAGAAGAGCGCTAAGAGCAATGAATACCACGCCAATCCAGGCCGATACTGCGTAGGCATAAGGACGTTCCTCCCAGTTACCGCCGCTGTACCATTCAAAAATGGTAACACCAATCATTTCCGGGCGGGTCGCTCCCACCAGTCCCGGCACTTCAAAGGCACCGAATACAAACGCAAACAGAATTACTCCCGTTTCCAGGGTGACTGCTTTTAAATAAGGCCATTCCCCGTCCTTAAACTTGCGGAATGGCCCGCCGCCAAGCGTTGCCACCGCATGCTTTACCGAATTATTCATCTCCAGATAGACCGGCGCTGTCATCAGTACTACGAAGGGCACCTCTTTCCATATGTAGGATAAAATAATGCCGATGCCGCCAGTATCATTTGTCAGGATGGGGAACTCTGTTCTATTATCGATCCATCCCAGCTGCTGCATGAGAGACGCCGTCCACCCGCTTTGTGAAAAAAACCAGATGACCAGATACGCTCCCACAAAATGGGGCACAGCCATCGGAATCCAGAACAGCGCCCCGGCGCCGGCGCTTCGCTTTTTCCCAAACAGCAGCTTAGAGGCCGCCACCCCGATCCCTAGAGACAGAAGGGTGGAGACGGTCGTCACTCCAAGACTGAAGCTGATGCTTTCCCAAAAAGAAGGCAGCAAAGCTACGTCATTAAGGACAGCTAACGGACTCTCTTCTGCGCCCAGCCGCATCCACAGTACCGCGACCGCGTAGAAAGAAAGCCCTGCCGTAGCAAGAAGTGCCGGTAAAAGCATAGCTATCATGCTTTTACCTTTGAACAATTTCATTTTCCCACCGGTCTTCGGTCCACTCTACATAACCCGCATCCATTTCCGGCTGATAAGCATCATTCAGTACTTCGGTATCCAGCACGGAATCGCCGCGGTCCTGCTCAATAAATTCCTGGCGCATGTCCTCTGAGAGCGTATCAAGGTCAAGCACGGTACTGTCCCCCCACATCGACGGTGCCTGTTTCTGCAGCTGGGCTTCCGGGGACACTAGATAATTGATCGCAGTCATCGCTCCCGGCACATTTGTGCTGTTAAATGGAATCGACAGGTAGTGAGTGTTTCCGATCGAATTGTTGTCAAACACAAAGGTATCCGTTGTTTCCGGAAACGTGCCGTCCTGGATCAGGCTTTCCGCTCTTGCTTCGTTATAGCCCATAGTCATAGACACTTCGCCGTCCCGGTACAGCCGGTCCAGCTGGCTGAGCGACGACGGATACGTTTCGCCGTCTCGCCATAAATCCGGCTCCATCTCCCGCAGAGTCTCCCACATACTGCCTGTTTGTTCATCGATCCATTCTTCATCATAGCCCTGTTCAATGACTTCTTCGGCTTCGACGTTATTGTAAATAAAATGGCGCAAAAACGCATTCCCGGTAAAGTCAGTCGCTTCCGGATACGTGAACTCTCCCGGGTTGTCCTCCACCCAGGCGGCCAGCTCTTCAATACTGTCTGGAGGAGTATCAACCTTTTCAGTATCATACATAAAGGTAAACTGCACCGAACCCCAGGGTACCTCCATTCCTTCCACCGGCGTGCCGAAATCGTATGCGTTTGTATCAGCCTCCATATCAATATGATCCTCCACGTTCGGAAGAGCGTTTGCAAAGGAGCCGTATAAAAGCTCGTTGTCCTTTGCGTTACGGAAATTTTCGCCGTTCAGCCAAATGATATCCATCGTGCCTTCTTCGGTTCCCGCTTCTTTTTCAGAATAAAGGTTTTGCAGCGCGTCTTCGGTTTCAATCGGATTCCGATTCAGCGTAATGTCGTACTGCTCCTCCAGACGCGGGGCCACCCACTCATCTATGTATTCATTGGTTCCCTGGTCGCCGCCCCACATATGTAATTCCACGGTAGTTCCAGCGGCTTCTTCCTCAATTTCCTCCCAATCCTTTTCCTCCCATGATGTTTCACTTTCTTCTGAGCCTCCGGAGCACCCAGCGGCGACAAGCGCCGTCCCTGCGGCTGCGATTATTTTCCAGTTCATCCGTTTCACTTTCTCCCTTCTTAATGAGCTTATTCCATGCATTGTTTCTTTTCCCTTTTATTAGTATCTTATACATACCATTTTTGATGCCTGTACACAAAAAGACTGCCCATTAAAGGGCAGCCTCTCTGAACATAAAGTGTTAAGCTTCAGCAGGCAGTTCAGATTGGTATGATAGATCAGCTTCCCTTTTATATTAGATTTTCGTTCAGCTAACGAAACAAATATATGACTGGATCATAAATTGCGAGTGCTTTGGGCACTATTATTGTTTTACGGCGCTTTGCTCCCATGGCGGGAGCGTGCCTGAACATACAAAAAAACCGGAATTTCTTCCGGTTTTTTCGCAGCCCCTTAGGACAGTGGAGCCTCGAGGACCACTTCTCCCTGCGGAGTTTCATTGTTTGGCTGAGGTTCTTTTGTGATCGCTACAGCGTCCCACTCTTCATTAACGGCATCTGAAGGTACAACTACGGAGCCGCTGCCATTTTCATTTGTAGTAAAGGAGCCGGCAGGAATCGTCTGATCGCTTCCAATCATCCACACCTGGTAGACTTCACTATTATTAAGGTTTTCGAGTCCTTCTACGTGTACAGCCATTTCGCCCTGCTGTTCAGTATTAAGCAGCGTGACCGTCCCGCTTCCCTGCGAATTTTCTGTCGCGGCAAATTCCTGGGAAGCAATCACTTCACCCGTTTGCTGTGAAGAATCTTCAAGCTCTGAAAGAGCCGTTTGCATTTCTCCAAGGTCTCCGGCGAGCTCTTCGCGTTCTTCAGCTGCCTGCTGCCACTGCGTGCCAAGGTAAACGTTCGTGCCTATGGAAGCAAGCAGTACAGCGGCCAGTGCGCCTGCCAAAGCGCTCCATTTTCTTTTTGGTTTTGCCGTCGTGATTTCCTCTTTTGGCTCTCTTCCGACGACATGCTCCATAACCCGGTTTTTCATACCGGCCGGCGGGTCCTGCGGTTCGATATGCTGGGGCAGTTCTCCCATAATCGCCTGCATTTCCTCAAGCTCCTGCCTCGTTTCCTCATCGGTTTCAAGCCAGGCTTCAAACTCCCGTTCTTCTTCTGAAGTCAAGAGACCATTTATATAATCAAACAACCAGTCTTGTTTATTACTCGCCATAATCAACCCTCCGTTCCCTGGAGAGGTGTTCTTTTAATTTCTTTAGGGCAAGCCTGATCCGGCCCTTTACAGTACCAAGCGGTATATCGCAGGATTCTGCAATCTTACGCTGGGACAGCCCCTGAAAATAAAACAGGCGGACAATTTTTTGTTGGTCCTCTGAAAGAAGCGCGATCGCCTGTTCAAGCTCTTCGTTGCTTTCTTTCAGCTCCACCTGCTCTTCCACCCCTGTCGTTTCCTCTTTTGAATCCCTCGGATCCCATTCCACTTCCGGTTTTCTCCGGCGAATGGCATCAATCGAGGCGTTGCGTGTAATCGTAAGCAGCCAGGAGGAAAGAGAGCCTTTTTCTTTCTGATAGACGGCACTTCCCTTCCCCTGCCATATTTTCATAAAAACATCCTGCATGATCTCTTCGGCTATCTGCTGATCCTTAGTCATCCGGTAAGCAAATGAATAAAGCAGCCGTTCGTAACGATCATACAGAAGTTCAAGCGCTTCTCTGTCACGTTCTCGTATGCGCTCATATAAATCGTTATCCGATAACTTCGACATAGGCCTTCTCCTTTTTTCAAAATGCTCGGGAAAAGAGGTATGTACTCAGCTTACGCAACGTACCCCCGTATTGGATCTCTTTTCCTCGAAAAAATGTATGTAATTCTATGGTGTATGCATCTCCTTTATCTATCGTAAGCGTTTTTACCGCTTCTGCCAATAAAAAATTCCCGCCCAGGAGGCGGGGGCTACACCATGTAGGTAAATACATAATGAAGGAAAAAGAGAAATGAAATAGCGTACATGACCGGCGAAACGGCCCGCGGGCTTCCAAGTGCCATTTTCAGCAGCGGGTACGCTATGAAGCCAAAGGCAATGCCATCCGCAATGGAGTACGTAAGCGGGATGATCCCGATGACCAAATAGGCCGGGAACCATTCGGAGGCATCATCAAAGGAAATATGGCGGATTTCCTGCACCATCATCCCCCCGACAATAATCAGAACAGGAGCAATCGCGCTTTCAGGAATAAATCCCAGGAGCGGTGTGAAGAGGAGAGCCACTAAAAACAGCAGGCCGGTGACGACCGCCGTCAGTCCTGTTTTCCCTCCTTCTGCCACTCCCGCAGCGCTTTCTGCGGCTGGAATTGTCGGCGACGTACCGAGAAAGCCGCTGCCAAATGCCGTAACCGCTGCCGCCTGATAAGAACGGCCAAACTTTTCTTTCCGCTCCAGCAGGCCGTGTAAAAGCCCCATGCTTTCAAAAACGATAATCATAGTCAAAGAAAAAACCGCCGTCCAAAACGGAATAGACGACCATGCGGAAAAGTCAGCTGCAGTAAATACCGATGCGTAGCCTCCGGTAGCTGCCGCCGCTTCTCCAGCGTCGCTGCTGCTGAGCCCAAACAGCCCCGCGACAAGTGATATAACAGCAATGCCGATGAGAAAAGCACCCTTCACTTTGCGGACGACAAGCATCAGCATGATTATGAGACCAAAAAGCGTCAGCATCGCAGATGGCTCTGCCAGATTGCCAAGTGCGACAAATGTTTCCGCGTCCCCCTGCACGAGCCCGCCCTTTTGCAGGCCGATAAAGGTTAAAAACACGCCGATACCGACTGTGATGCCCTGCTTGAGCGACAGCGGCACCGCTTTTGCCAGCTTTCCTGCAAGCGGCGTCAACGCCGTTATTAAAAACAAAACCCCTGAAAGAAGGACAATGGCAAGCCCCTGCTGCCACGTCCAGCCCATTCCAATCACGAGCGTATACGCGAAAAAAGCGTTCACTCCCATGCCCGGTGTCAAAATGATCGGGGCATTGCCCCACAGCCCGATAAGCAGACATCCAAAAGCTGTCACGAGCGCCGTAGCCAGTAGGGCGAATTCGTACGGCATTCCTGTATCAGATAAAATAGCCGGATTGACGATTAATATATAAGCAATGGTAAAAAAGGAGGTTAAGCCCGCCGTCCATTCTTTTTTTACCGTTGTCTGATGGTCCTCCAGCTGAAATAATTTTTTTAGCATGATTCCATTCTCCTTTAGTTTCCTATATATGATTTTTAACCATAAAAAAGTGCCCCTGCGTGAAGGATCACACAGAGACACGTAGTCGGGAAAATCGGCTCCCGGTAGAAACATCGAACCCAGTTCGTTCGATTATACGAGTCATTTTTGATTGTCAAATTATCTTCCAATTAAGGAGTATAGCTCCTTCCAGCCAATTCGTCAACTATTATTAACTTTCATTTGAACTTTCGTGTTATTCTGAATGTATAATTCGGACGCCCCGGGCGTTACATAAGAGGTGACAGGAATGAACGTAGTAGCAATTGATATGGATGGAACTCTTCTCCATTCAAAAAAATATATATCTGAGCAGAATGCCAAGGCGTTAAACCGGATGCGGGCTGAAGGACACAAGCTCGTGATTGCCACCGGCAGAGGAATTGAGGATGTAGAGCATCTGCTTGAAGACGCCGGAGTTAAAGCTGATGGCATCGTTTCGCTGAACGGGGCCATCGTAAACCAGGGCCGCTCCGTAGTATACGAAAACGTCATGGAAAAGGAAACAGCACTCCGCGTCGTGCGGTCGCTTGAAGACTTTGGCGTCTATTTTCATGTTTACACGAACAAAGGCATGTTTTATATGCCGAAGGGCTGGCAGTATTTTATGGAGGATGCTCATGAGCTCGTAAAAGAAGACGACGACTATGAAGACCGCATGGCAGAGTTTAAACGAAAAGAAGAATACAATACCGGGCGCTTCCACATGCATCAGCTCCGCTCACTCGAAGACATTGAGGGCGAAGATGTACACGTTTATAAATTCTTGATGCTCTCCCCGCTCGAGGATAAGCTTGCTGCCGTCCGAAGCGCGTGGAAAATCCGCCAGGACGTTTCCATTACATCTTCAGGCCGGGACAACCTGGAATTTATGCACCCAAATACCGAAAAAGGGGCCGGTCTCCATCACCTGCGTATACAGGCAGGCTGGGAGGAAGCGGTCACGTTTGCGATCGGTGACAACTTTAACGACGTGTCCATGTTCCGCTACGCCGATACTGCCATCGCGATGGAAAATTCCGAACAGGATGTAAAGCTGCTTGCGGATGAAGAAACGAGTCATAATGATGATCACGGAGTCGCTCAGGCTGTGTATGACTATGTACTCTCTTCCACGAAACGAAAAGCAGAGCCGCGCTAAAAGCATCCAATAAAAAAACCGTCTGCTGTGGTAAAAAGCCACAGCAGACGGTTTTATTTTACGACAAGCACCGGACATTGCACACGCTTTACCACTTTGTGGCTGACGCTGCCAAGCACCATCGTCTGCAGCTGGTTAAGTCCCCGGCTCCCGATCACAAGGCAGTCATACGCTCCGCTATTCGCAAAGGAGACAATGGTCGGCCCCGGTTCCCCGTGCTCGATATGAACCTCATAAGAAATACCTGCTTCTTTCAGGTCGTTTTCGAGATCTTCAAGCTGTTCCCGACGCTTCATCTGAATAATTTCTTTATTTCCGTAATGCAGCACGTCCGATTTGGATTGATCTTTATCAATAATATAAATAACATCCAATTTTCCGTCCGGCACATTTTTTAATAGCTTTACCGCATGCCCTGAAGCACGGCGGGCATGGTCGGATCCATCTGCTGCGAGTAATACTTTTTGGTACACAGACATTCCCCTCTCCATTAACAGTTCTGTATCCTTAACTTATTTCTTAGTGACCGGAAGACATTCCTTCCAGCTTGCGCATTAATTCTGAGCTTTCCTCGTTAATGCTCGTAAAGTATACTTTCGTGCCTTCCTGTTTAAACTTCAGTCTGACCTTTTCAATCGCTTCGACTGCAGAGTCATCCCAAAGGTGGGTTCGTGATAAATCAATTTCCACTCTATCGAAATTCTCTTTGTAATCAAAGCTCTTCACAAAGTCCGTCACTGAAGCGAAAAACAACGGGCCGTCCACATGGTACACACGGATCGTTTCGTCCTTAATGGTTTTACTCACATGAACCTTTGATATTTTGGCTGCAAAGAACACAGCACTCAAAATAACGCCGGCAACCACGCCGATCGCAAGATTATGCGTATACACGACTGTAGCAACCACAACGATCATAACAATAGAGTCGGTCTTAGGTGCTTTCGCAAGCATTGGAAGCGAGCCCCAGTCGAATGTGCTGATCGATACCATAATCATAACGCCTGCAAGTGCTGCCATTGGTATCTGAACGACAAGCCCCTGAAGCACGAGGATCAGAAACAGCAGGAATACACCTGCTACAAAAGCAGAAAGCCGGCCTCTCCCGCCAGATTTTACGTTAATCACCGACTGCCCGATCATAGCGCACGATGCCATACCGCCGAAGAAGCCGGTAACGACGTTGGAAATCCCCTGTCCGCGCGCTTCCTGGTTCTTGTTGCTTTCTGAATCTGTCATATCATCTACGATGGTCGCAGTCAGCAGTGATTCCAACAAACCAACGACTGATAATGACAGAGCGTATGGCAGAATAATCATCAGCGTTTCAAGCGTCAGAGGTATATCTGGAAGAAGAAACACAGGGAAGGAGCTTGGAAGCGTGCCCATGTCTCCTACTGTACTGGCATTAATACCTCCAAACACGGTCACCATGCTGACGACAATGATAGCTACAAGCGTTGAAGGCACAGCGCCGGTAAGTTTAGGAAACAGGTAAATAATAGCAAGGGCAATACCTGCCAGAACAAATGGCCAAAAGCCATTTCCCCGGAAATGCTCTATTTGGGCAAGGAAAATCAGAATAGCGAGAGCATTCACAAAACCAACCATCACCGACCTTGGAATGAATTTCATCCAGCGGGCCAGTCCGCTGAAACCAATCAGAAGCTGAATGATTCCAGTCAATATGGTGGTCGCAAGCAGATGCTGCAGGCCATGATCAGCAACCAGCGTTACCATCAAAAGAGCCATAGCGCCCGTCGCTGCTGAGATCATCCCGGGTCTTCCGCCTACAATTGCAATCATTACCGCCATACTGAAAGAAGCATAAAGCCCAACCTGTGGGTCTACGCCGGCAATGATTGAAAAGGCAATTGCCTCCGGTATTAAAGCGAGCGCAACGACAATCCCTGCCAGCACGTCCCCTTTAATGTTTCCGAGCCACTCCATTTTCAGTTGTGAAAAATTCAAACTTTTTTCTCCTCTCTTTTTTTATACTCTTTATCCTTGTTGCATGTGGACATTCCGGCCTGTTGCGCGTCTCACATGCTTTCTTTTTTCAGGCTTTCATCTGTATGAAAACCAACGTCACGAACCATCAAAGTGTAGCATATCACATCAATTTTTCAATAGATTACATGAAGGTTTTTTATGTAAACGCTCTCTCATGCCGGGCTTTTTTCCGTTGATTGAAAATCGGAAAACTCGGGAAAACCAAGTAACGAGATATCTATTAGGAGGAGTCAATATGTACGGTACTTTTGTTTTTGATGTAGACGGAACACTTATTAATACAGAGGACGCCATTATTAAATCACTGAGGCGTGCTGTGGAGGAAACCACGGGGGAAATTATTGAAAACGAAAACCTGCGGCCGCTTCTCGGCATTCCGGAGAAGGACGTTTTAAACCGGCTGGGCCTGCAGGAGGATGAGCGACGCACGGTGCAGGAAAAATGGGCTGCGTACCTTGAGGAAAACCGGTTTTTGATTGATATTTTCCCCGGCATTCAGGAGCTTCTCGAAGGACTGAACATTCAGGGCTATCAGGTTGGCATTGTCACCTCTAAAACTCGCGAGGCCTTTGAGCATGAAATGAAACCATTCGGTCTGCAGCAGTTTGCTTCTTACATTATCAGTGCCGACGACACCGTCCATCATAAGCCTTCCCCAGAGCCGCTTCGGGCCTTCATGGAAACAAGCGGAGCAGAGGCCTCCAATACTATCTATATTGGCGACACGCAGCACGACAGTGAAAGTGCCGAAAAAGCAGGCACGGCTTTCGGTCTAGCTGGCTGGGGCGCGGTTCACCCGGAAAACACTTCGCCGACACTTCGTTTTGAACGCCCCGAAGAAATTTTGGAATACGTCACAAATGCCCCTTCATCCTAATTAAAAAAGGGCTGTCCGTAAAACCGGCCAGCCCCATTTTTATGCCTTTCTTTCCCATTCGCTGTAAAATTCCTCCAGATAGCTGACCATAAACCGCTGGCGTTTGGTTGCAATGGCAAGACCAGTATCCGTATTCATCATACCTTTAAGCCTCAGCAGCTTATCAAAAAAGTGCTGAATCGCGCTGTTTCGCTCGTTCCGGTATTCCGGACGCGGATCATGCAGCGGCTGATGGATGTGCCCGGTATATGCAAACGTACGGGCAATTCCGATGGCGCCCAGGGCATCCAGACGGTCTGCGTCCTGCACAACCTTCCCTTCAAGAGTCTCCGGGGCCCGTTCTTTATGGTGCCGGAAGGAAATAGAAGAAACAATCTGCATAACATGCTGCTTTAATTCTTCGTCGGCTTCATTGTGCTCCAGCCAGCGCATGATTTTTTGTTCTCCGTCTTCCCCTTCTTCGAGAAGCTTTTCGTCCCCTATGTCATGAAGCCAGGCTGCCAGGATGCATATATCAGGATCCGCCCCTTCTTTTTCAGCGATGTCCCCTGCAAGCGCTGCGACCCGCTCAGTGTGCCAATAGTCATGTGCGGGGTCTGTATGGGCGAAAAACGCCCACGCCTCCTGTTTCGCTTCATGAATCAGCTGCCTGATATCCATAAGAATCTCTCCTTCCGACGATCTCTTTCTTTATATTATACCTGCTGCAGGCGTGATTGTATGTACTTTTATTCCCTTTTTCAGGCAGTAATATGCTAAAATACGGGCAGGAAAGAACGTACGGAAGATAGTATTTCCAGCGTTGCAAGGAGGGTGAAGATTGGCTTTATTTGCCGCGGACGCTATACGCCAGATGACCGATGAAACTACATACTCAGAAGGAAAACGGCTGTATGATTTATATAAAATTGCCCATATGACAGAAGAAACCCTGATGCAGACCCGGCAGATTGAAGCAGTCGTAAAGGACACTCCTTTTCCGGAAGACGTTTTTATTGCTGTTGACGGAAGTCATACCATTCAGGAAATGTACTGTTCCTGCGACCGTTTTTATCATTCCTCGTCCGCTCCCTGCCGTCATCTCATTGCTCTGCTCCTCGAGGCCCCTGCCTTCACCAGTCCGCCGGCTTCGCCCGGCCTCGCTGCCTCAGACGAAAGCGACGCAGTGAAAGACCAGTTTCTGGAATACTTTTCGCCCTTCCAGTCACGGGTCGAGGATATAGGCACCCAAATACATGCTGACTTTTTAATCTCTTTTCCTGTTGATAACCGGAGACCCGAGGTTTTATTTCCAGTCGTTCAGGTGAAAATTGGAGAAAACCAACGGTACGCCGTGAAAAATATTCATCAGTTTATTGAAGCAATGAAAAATGATACTCCCTTCCGACTGGCTCCTTCTTTAGCATTTGATCCTGTTTTCCACTATTTTTCAGAAGAAGATCTTCATGTCCTTCAGCTGCTTGCTTCCGTGCTTCGATACGAGGAATGGGGATCTTCATTTCAGGATCAGTGGATAGCAAGAAGCGGGGCGAAAAAAGAAATCGCGATACCGCCTTATGCGGTCGAAAAGCTTTTCGGCCTGCTCGAAGCCTGTCCGAATGCCTATATCACAGACACTTACGGGGAAAGGCCCTGGAGTGTAATAGAAAATTGGCCTTATTCATTTTTTCTAAGCTATGAAAAAGAATCCGATGCGCTGATTTTTTCCACGCCACAACAGGAAGCACCATTTTTTATCAGCCACAGCAGATACTGTTTATGGGACGGACAGCTGTACTACCCGGAAAAGGAACTGGCGCGAACCGCAGCCGCTGCCCAGCGAATACTCATGCAGACAGAAGCAAAGCGCCTCGTTTTTTCCCGTCAGGAATTTATCGATACCTTTTTACACTGGGGGGCTCCGTTAATGAACCACCGCTGCCTGGAGATGGATGAGAAGCTGCAGGAAAACCTGCACACAGAACCACTGCTGACAGCCCTGTATCTCTCAAAAGGGCCCCGTGGGGAGATTACCGGAGACTTAATCTATCGCTACGGGGTTAAAGAGTATAGTGCATTTCGCACGGACTCCGCTCCATCTTTCGAAGATTCTTATTTTATACCCCGGGACCGGCAGCAGGAACAACTCCAGCTCCAACGGCTGCAGCAGAAGGGATTCCTCCAGGAAAATGACCGGTTGACCCTTTCTTCACCGAAAAATATTATTGGTTTTTTATCAAAGGAGCTGGCAGCTCTGCGGCCGTATATGGATATCTTCATGAGTGAGGAAGTTGAAAATATGCTTATCCCCGGGGACAGCCTCTCGTTATTTTCCGACATTCATGCCGAGGAGGGATGGATGGAGCTGTCACTCACCTCGTCTGTAACAGACGCTTTAGAGACGCCTGGGATCTGGAGAGCTCTCCAGGAGGGGGAGGAATTTTATAAAACAGAAGACGACCGGTACCTGCCTCTCGATGATGAAATGCTGCAGCGTCTCGCCCGTGCCTTGCAGCAGATGCCAAAGCCGGACCGGGCCGAAGAAGATGATTCAGTGCGCTATCCGGCCCACCAGGCGTTCAATCTGGACAAACACCTATCCGGCACCCCCCGCTGGCAGACGACTCTTGATGTCGATGCCATGCTTGAAAACATCCGGCGTGCTGCTGAAAAAGATACAGCGCTTGCCGAGCCGCTCGGTGTAAAGCTGCGGACGTATCAGCGTGAGGGGATTCAGTGGATGAAGCAGCTCGCCGCCTACCGCTTTGGCGGTATTCTGGCAGACGACATGGGGCTTGGGAAAACGCTGCAGGCACTTGGCTTTATTGCGACAGAATACAGGGAAAATCCTGGAGGAGAACCGTTTGTTATTATCGCCCCCTCCTCACTTTTATATAACTGGAAAAAGGAAACCGAGCGCTTTTTTCCATCGTTAAGAGTGACCGTCGTTTCCGGCAGCAAAAAAGAACGCGAGCAGCAGATCCAGCAGCAAAGCGATATTTTCATTACCTCCTATCCTTTGATCCGCCGGGACGTTGAGTGGTACGGAGAAACGTTTTTCCGCGGCATTTTCCTGGACGAGGCCCAGGCGGTCAAAAATGCCGGGTCTAAAACAGCAAAAGCCGTGAAGCAGCTCCGGAGCAAATACTGCTTTGCACTGAGCGGAACCCCGGTGGAAAACAGACTTGATGAGCTGCGGGCGATATTCAGCGTCGTGATGCCCGGGCTGTTTCCAAGCAAAAAACTGTTTTCCTCCTGGAGTCCTGAAGAGGTTCGGGACAGAGCGTCTCCCTTTATTATGCGCCGCACAAAGAAAGAAGTGCTCCAGGAGCTTCCTGAAAAAGTTGAAACGACGACCTACTGTGACCTTTTAACGACTCAGGCGGACATATACAAAAAAACGCTGCAGAACGTGCAGCAGGAAGCGGATGCTCTCCTTGAAGAAGGAGCGGACACCAACCGGATGCATCTTCTTTCTCTGTTGACCCGCCTGCGGCAGATCTGCTGCCATCCCTCGCTCGTGGAGCCCGATTACCAAAGCTCCTCCGGAAAGCTTGAGGAACTCGTGCGCATTCTTCATGAAGGTGCAGCAGGCGGTCAGCGGATTCTTATATTTTCCCAGTTCACCTCCATGCTTGCTCTTATCAAAAGCCGGCTGGCAGAAGAAGGCATCGATTACTATTATCTTGATGGGAGCACTCCGGGAGAGGAGCGGGTACGTCTTGCTGAAGCCTTCAACGAAGAAGAAGGACCGGACGTCTTCTTGATTTCATTACGCGCCGGCGGAACCGGTCTCAACCTTACCGGGGCGGATACCGTAGTTTTGTATGACCTATGGTGGAACCCGGCGGTGGAAATGCAGGCAGCTGACCGTGCCCACCGCCTCGGCCAGACTAAGACAGTTCAGGTCATTCGTCTTATCACTCATGAAACCATCGAAGAAAAAATCCAGCACATGCAGGAGGAAAAACGCCACCTGTATGATCAGGTCATCACAGATGAGCAGACCAGCCTGAACACGCTGAGCGAAAATGACATCCGCCTGCTCTTAACCGGAAAAGTGCAGGAAACCTGACCAACGGCGCGGGCTCTGGAGGAGGTTTGCCCAAAGGAGGTCTTTCCCTTTGGCGAAGCTCTGAAGAGGATGCCGCCGTTGGTTTCCGGAGCTGGACAAGGAAAAGCGCAGGAAACCTGACCAACGGCGCGGGCTCTGGAGGAGATTTGCCCATGTAAACTAAAAGAAGCAGAAGCGTCCAATTGGGCACTTCTGCTTCTCTATTTACTGTTATTGTTCCGGAAGATACCCGGCAACCAATTCAACCAGCGGGTGATGTACAGGAAGCTCAGCGTAATGGCTCAAAGCTCCTTTGTATCCTTCACGGTCGATGGTGTTTTGGAGCTCCACAGCCTCCCCGTCTTCAGTTACATTGAACTGAAGGGCAGCAGCGATAACAAATGCCAGGGCCTCCGGACGCTCCCCGGCTTCCTGCAGCTCCACCGCAGGACGGACTAAACGATCCTTTGGACCGAGCTTCCGGATCGGCCCGCGGCCCACCCGGGTCACCGGATCGGAAAGATACTCGTTTGAAAACCGCCCTTTGATTTTTGCCTGGTATTCGTTCTGTTCTTTTTCACCGAACCCGTGTTTGATTTGAAGCAGGCGGCCTGTTTCCCGGATCGCTGCTTCAAAGGCGCCTGAGACCTCCGGGTGCTCCATCGCTTCTTTCGTCGTTTCACATCCGTACAGGAAGCCGACGTAGGCAAGCGCTGCATGGCCGGTGTTTACCGTAAACAGCTTCCGCTCAATATACGGAGTGAGGTCATCCACGTAGGTCACAGCCGGGATGTCCGGCGTTTTTCCTTTCAGCGAAGGTTCTTCCACCGCCCATTCTAAAAATGGTTCAACGACTACCTTCAGCCCCTGACCCTCAGGCTGGTTAGGTACAATACGGTCCACGGCAGCATTGGCGAATCCGGCAAAACTGCCGGCTTCTGTTTTTTCGTCCTCCGTCAGCTGCTCCCAGATGTATTTCCTTAATTCCGCTGTTCCGGCCACCATGTTTTCGCAGGCGATAATATTGACCGGGCTGGCGTTTCCTTCAGCAGCTTTTTGCTTTAATGCTTTTGCAATAACGGGAGCTACATGCTTTAATACTGCCGGTCCGACAGCCGTCGTAATCAAATCCGCTTCCGCCAGCTTCTGTACAAGAGCGTCTTCCTCTTTCGCACTGTGAAAGGCCTGCACTCCTGAAATGGTCTGCGCAGAAGCTCCGTCTTCAGCGAGCTCCACCACATATTCGCCCTTTTCCTTCAGCTGATCGATCAGGGAATCATTAACATCAGCAAAATACAGCTCGTATCCGGCATCAGACAGCACCTGTCCGATAAACCCACGGCCGATGTTTCCAGCGCCTATCTGTACCGCGATCATGAAAGTTCAACCTCTCCGATTACATCAAGCAGCTCTTCCTTAGAGGAAGCCTGGACCATTTTTTCGATATTGTCTTCGTCGGAACACACAATTGCAATCTTCGATAAAATGTTTAGATGTTCATCACCTTTGCCGGCGATACCAATCAGAATTCTTACTTCATTGCCGTCAAAATCCACTCCGTCCGGCACCTGGACCACTGACAACCCGGAATGGTCCACCCATTCGCGCGAATCCTCCGTACCGTGCGGAATTGCAACGCCGTTTCCCATAAAGGTCGATGTCACTTTTTCACGCTCGAGCATGCTGTCAATATACTTTTGCTGCACGTATCCGTTATCAACAAGAACGCCCCCCGCTTCACGAATGGCTTCCTCTTTTCCCCCGAGCGATACGTTCAATTTCACATTTTCCTGCTGCAGTACTGGTTTAGTCATATGATTTCTCTCCTTCTCCTTAATTTATTTTCCGTTTCAACCATTCCCGAAAAACTTCATCAATATGCTTTTGAATGTCAATTTCTTCTCCACTCCTGAGGACATCCAGCCGATCGGGGTTCATCAGCATTTCTTCGCTGATGACACTCATCAGCTCAAACACTTCTTTTCGTTCCTGCTCCGGTGCAAGCATGACCAAAAGACGATCAACGTCCGTGATTCTGCCATCCATGGCTGTAAGCGCCTCCGGTTCTTCGAGCTCCCACAACGTCAGCGACGGTTGATTCACCAGAGTGCTTCGAGTATGAAACAACGCCACATTGGTTCCTGGAATCGCAAACCCCTTCGCCTGCTTTTCCCAGATTTCCTCTGCGATGCTTTCGGCATCCTGAACGATATTTTCTTTCTTTACCTCGCCCATGATCCAGTGAACTGCCTCTTCGGCGTTCTTTCCGCCCATCACTTTTCTCATATAAAAATGGTGATACATCTGTACGGTTAAATCCGCACAAAGCTGTATTTCATATAAGCTGAGCGGCGTTTCAAGTGCTTCCTTCCGCTTCACTGACACCCCGGCTCTGCTCTGCTGCCGGTAGATGGAGTCCGCTGCCCGGAGGACTGCCTTTGTATCTTCTTCATTTAAAAAAGGATGAACAACTAAATGAGGAAGCGGCTGAGGATCCAGTGGAATCGTAGAGATAATCAAATCATAGTCGTCCATATTCATTTCCTCGAGATCGAGCAGACTCACATTTTCGAGATCTCCGAGCACGGGCACCTCTTTCCGCAGCCGGCTTTCGAGCAGCTTCGAGGAGCCGATACCGCTCGAGCACACCACAAGCGCATGGAGAGGAGAGGCAGCTTCTTCATGCTCTATCGCCGTTCCAAAATGAAGAACGAGAAAACCAACCTCGGCATCCGGGAGATAGCTCTCCGTAAACACGGTATCAGCTGCCTGACGAAGCTTTGCAAACAAATCAGCATAATTCTCTTTAATAGATTCCATCAACGGATTATGGATTCTCATGTTTTCACTAAGCCGGTACAGGGCCGGCTCGAGATGAGCCACCAGCCCTTCGTACAGGGAATGGTTTTTCCCAAGTGGCTCCTCCGTTAACCTTTCCATCTCCTGAATTAACGCTTTTGCTTTCATAGCCACTGGCATGTGCTCTACCTCCAGCTGGTTTTCCACCGGCGTCCGAAGCTTTGCCCCCCGCAGATGCATCGTAATATAGCCGATTTCTGCTTCTGGAATGGAAAGCTCAAGTACACGCTCAAGCTTTTGAATAATAGCTTCTGCAATCGCAAACTCTTTCGTTTCACGCAGGTTCTCCATGTAATCCGCATTAATGTCAATGCTCTCTCCCACCGAGATGCGCTCAATAGCAAGGGTGAGATGGACAATTAAACCGATATAGGCACTGTCGGCAAAATTCTGCGGAAGCTGGTCCTGCATATTCGACAGCACCTGCTCCACCGTCGACCAGTGGTTTTCTCCAACCATATCAAGCAGACGTGCAGCTACACGCCCCTGTTCGGTTTGCACATTTCGTTCATAAATGTGGTGACGGATTGAGCTGAGCAGCTCCTTTTCTTCCACATTTTCTGCAATCAGGCTGCTCATCGCCCGGCGCTTAGCCGCTTCCGGGCCCTGAACCTCCACCCCGTAGCCCCTTCGTCTCACAAGGATGAGGGAAAATAGCTCAAGCCAGTCTTTGAGTTTATCCAAATCCTGGCTGATCGTTGCTATAGTTACTTTTAGTTCTGCGCCAAGCGCCGTTAATTTCACGGGCCCGTCTGACTCCAGAATGAGACAGATCAGCAGCGTACGTCGTTCATCCGGCGTATATTCAATAACGGCAGGACGCTGGAGGCGGAGTCTGATTTCTTCAAGATTCTCCTCCGCCCCCTTCAGCCGCACACCGCTTCCGGTCCGTCTTTCAAGTTCAACCTGTTCGCCGGCAATCCAGTCCTCCAGCTTATCAAGGTCCCGATGGATAGTACGGGAGCTTACATTCATCTCTTCAGCTATTTCAGCCACTGGCTTCAGCTCCTGATGGTGCAGAAGATGCAGCAGCAGTTCCCGTTCCCGGCCCGTAAGGTATTCCATCGGTTTCCCTCCTTATTCTCTTGTTTTCAAATCTTCAACTACTTCGTCGTACTTGTCGCTTCCGAGGAAGTTTTCCACTGAAACGTGTTCAGCGTCCGGCCGTTTCTGCCGCGCCCGTTCAGTCAAATCCTTATGCGTAATGATCAGGTCCGCGTTGTCCGGAATGTTCGAGATCGAGGTGTTCGATACACTAATATCGAGTCCCGCCTTTTTCACCTTGTCCTTCATAACCGATGCTCCCATGGCACTCGAGCCCATACCGGCATCGCAGGCAAAGATGATTTTGTTAACCGGCGGCTTTGCGTCTGCTGCTGTTCCAGCTGAGGAGCCTTCCTCCACGCCTTTTTTCTGCTTAAGGTCTTCGACTACCTCATCGTACTTGTCGCTTCCGAGGAAGTTTTCCACTGAAACGTGTTCAGCATCCGGCCGTTTCTGCCGCGCCCGTTCAGTCAAATCCTTGTGCGTGATAATCAGGTCCGCGTCGTCCGGAATATTCGAGATCGAGGTGTTCGTAACGCTGATATCAAGCCCGGCCTTTTTCACTTTGTCCTTCATGACCGACGCCCCCATGGCACTTGAGCCCATGCCGGCGTCGCAGGCAAAGACAATTTTGTTAACATCTTTATCCAAATAAGCACCTGTACCTGCTTCGGCTGTATCTGCATTGGAATGAAGTGCAGAGGCTGCCGAGCTTTTCTTGCCTTTCATGCTTTCCATTTTCGCTGTGGATTCTTCAAGAGTTTCTCCTTCATTGGAGCTGAACTTCAGAATCAAAGAAGCAATAATAAATGAAACCGCCGCTGAAAGCACTACGCCCAACAGAACTCCTAAGGTGTCTCCAGGAGCTGCGAGTCCGAGTACCGGAAAGATACTTCCTGGTGACGGAACGCTTGTGAGACCAACATTGAACAGGGAGAACGTGAATACCCCGGTCATGCCGCCTGCGATAGCTGCAAGAATGGTCAGAGGCTTTGACAATACATACGGGAAGTAAATTTCATGAATACCGCCCAGGAATTGAATAACCATAGCGCCTGGAGCGGAAGCCTTTGAAATGCCTGTTCCAAATATCGCAAATGCAAGCAGGATCCCTACACCAGGCCCTGGGTTTGGCTCAAGCAGGTACAAAATCGATTTGCCCGCAGATGCCACCTGTTCTGCTGCAATCGGACTTAACACACCGTGGTTAATAGCGTTGTTTAAAAACAGAACCTTCGCCGGTTCAATAATAATGCTCGTTAACGGCAGCAGGCCTGTATTGACCAGGAAGTCCACCGCTCCGCTTAAAACGCCAGTTAACCATTCCACAATCGGCCCGATGGCAAGAAGGCCAAAGATAGCCAGGAAGAAGCCGATAATCCCTGCAGAAAAGTTGTTCACCAGCATTTCAAAGCCCTGGCGGATCTTTCCTTCTACCAGCTTGTCGAATCCTTTAATGGCAATACCGCCAAGAGGGCCCATCGCCATGGCTCCGAGAAACATCGGAATGTCGGCCCCTGCAATAACACCGATGGTTGCCACCGCGCCAACGACCCCGCCGCGCACGTCGTGAACAATTTTACCGCCTGTGTAACCAATCAAAAGCGGAAGCAGATAAATAATCATCGGGTCTACCAGCGCTGCCAATGTTTCGTTTGGCAGCCACCCCGATTCGATAAACAATGCCGTAATCAGCCCCCATGCAATAAAAGCACCAATATTCGGCATAATCATACTGCTTAAAAAGCTGCCGAACTTTTGAATCCTTGAACGGATGCTTTTTTTCTGCGGTGCACTTTCTGTTGATGCACTCATTGTGTTTCCCCCTTTTCAGGTCCACATATATTGATGACAATAATGAAATGATTTCTTGTTGAAGTATGGACCATTCATTTTTAGTATTCGCTTACATCTTTATTTTATTGGGATTTCTGCGTAAACACAATTAAAGGAAAATACAAATACGACAGGAGCAATGTTGACATGATTAAAGAAGCTGGGGGTAATGGCTCAAAGCATCTTTTCTGTTTGGCAAATTCATCTTTTTATGCACCTCTTCGCTGGCCTTTCCCGGGAATCCTTTATTTACATAAAAAATGCCGCGCCTGGGCGCAGCATTTTTAGATTCTTACCTGGTCGGAGGGGCCATAAATTCGGGTCCCACCGGGTCTTTTACATGCTTGTTTACAATTTCGTTCACGGCTTTCATATCTGTCTGGTCGAGCTGCCAGTTCATAATTTCCTCAATGCCGTTCATCTGGTCCGGGCGGCGTCCGCCCCAAAGGGCTGTGCTTGTGCCAGGCTGGTCGAGCACCCAGCGGACAGCCAGATGAATCACGCGCTTGTCGTATTTATTCTGCACGTATTGATCGAGTTCATTTACCGCCGCAATGTACTGCGGAAAACGGTCCGACTGAAACTTAGGGTCTCCGTTACGGAGGTCATCACCTTCAAATGTCGTGTTTTCTGTCATTTTACCGCTTAACAGCCCACGGCACAGTGAACCGTACAGCAGTGTGGAAATGTCCTGTTTTTCGGCATATGGGAGAATATCTTCCTCAATGCCCCGTTCGAAAATATTATACGGCGGCTGAATAACATGAACCGGCGCCGTTTTTTGAAATTCTTCGAGCTGCTCAACAGTGAAATTGCTGACCGCTATCGCGCGGATTTTTCCTGCATCGAGAATCTCTTTCATGGCTCCTGCCGTTTCGGTCATATCCGCTTTAGGATCCGGCCAGTGCACGTGATAAATATCGATGTGGTCTGTCTGCAGCCGCTGCAGGGAATCATCAATTTCCTGACGGATCCTGGCAGCTGTGCCGTCCCGGAAGACGCCATCCTCGTTCCAGTTCATCGCGCACTTGCTCGACAGTACGACATTTTGCCGTTTATTATCCTGCTGCAGCGCCCTCCCTACGATTTTTTCTGATTCTCCGAACCCGTAAGCAGGAGCAGTATCCACAAGGGTGATGCCTTTATCAAGCGCTGCATGAATCGTATCAATCGACTGCTTTTCATCTGTTCCACCCCACTGCGTGCCGCCAATCGCCCACGTTCCGAGCCCTATCCGGGACGGACGCAGATTCGTGCCGGCAATTGAAGTATGTTCCATGCTGAAAGTCTCCTTTATATAATGCGTAGTCGAACATACTTTTCCTCCTATGCCAGCATTTTAAACCATATCGCTTTTTAATTCCTCTACGATGGACGTCCCCTCTTCACTGCTTTCATCCTGCCACTGCCACTGTTCATGCAGGCGGATTCTTCCGTCTTCCAGCACTTGCGGGACTGAGTAACACTTGCCGCCGCGGAGGCTCCAGTCCTCGTTTACGTGATTGTAGCGGAATTCCAGCTCGCCATTGGCATACACCTTTCCAATTAAAACACCGGAAACGACTTCGCCTCCAGAATAGCGGGCCCGAAGCACTGACCCGTCCTGCTCGTAATGAAAAACGGTCTGACCTGAGACCTCTCCACCTGCGCTGTTTTCTATGCCTGCAAACTGTCTGCCGTGATAGTTCACTGCTTTTCCTCCTTCACTGCCCGAGCGAACGGGCTAATTGATTTGAAAACATGATGACCGCTAAAAAAAACGGTCCGGAGCCTGCCATGATCCAGACAATCGTCTGTGCCTTCACAAACTGGGAAATAAAAAATGACATCGAGGAAGCCATTGTTACAATGACAAAAAAGCCGTCAAGCTGGTAGGCGTAGATAATTGATACGCCGTAGAAAATGCCAAGAAAACCGAAAAAAAACGTACCCAGAATTGGATACAGAATATGATACTGATACGGCTCCACGAGCTTGAGCAGCAGAACGCCGACGATCGAGCCAAGATACGTGCATACTGCTAAAAGAAAGGCCAGATTGGGGAAAAGCTGCACTTCTCCCAGTATAATTGTATAAAATATAAATAACAGCAGGGTCACCGTACAGGCGGCTCCACTGCCCTTTAAATACTCCCTCAGCATATCTGTCGATGTTTCCATGTAACCCCTCTCCCTGTTTCTTCCTTCTTTTCATATTATATCAGACAAACCCGCCTGCTTGGCGTTTCTTTCTTTTTCCTATTATGCTAAGATAGTATCGGTAATTTCTAGGGAGGTGTTCATCGTTGGAGAGGGGTAAACGTTTGGCAATTATGATAGAAACAGCATTCATGGCTGCTCTCTCTTTTATTTTAGGATTTCTTGAATTCGGCGGACCGTGGCTCGCCGGCGGTTCGATTTCTTTTATTATGGTTCCTATTTTTCTGATGGCTTTTCGCCGTGGTTGGAAAGCAGGGATTGCGACAGGATTTTTGGCAGGAATGCTCCAGCTTCTGCAGGGGGCAACCATCGTCCATCCCGTTCAGCTTGTGCTTGAATACCCAATCGCCTATACCGTGCTCGGCTTTGCCGCTATTTTCACGACCCACGCTGTTTTCCGTGAACGTATTCCTTATCTTTTGATGCTTATTGGCATTGTCTTTGGAGCGCTGCTTCGCTATATCGACCACTTTGTCTCAGGCGTCATCTGGTTTGGCAGCTACGCCCCGGAAGGTACACCTGTTGTGGCTTATTCAGCACTGTACAACGCTTCGTATTTAATTCCGCAAACCATTATTACTGTGATTATTCTGTTTGTTATCGCAAAGTATCGTCCGAAATTTTTTGACCAGCCGAAATGGAAATAGCATGTTCATACGAAACACTTTAAAGCGGCAGGGCGACTGCCGCTTTTTTCTGTGATGGTGACGTTTCCTTTTCCGGTCCGGGGGGAAAAGTTTATTAATAACTTTTGAGGAGGTCGTCAGTCATGCAGCCGATCAATACTGCTATCATCGCTTTTGGTTTTTCAGGTTCTGTGTTTCATACACCTATTATTGAAAAAAGCGATCACTTTAATATCCGGCTTGTTTCATCATCGAGTGCAGAAAAGGTACATGAGCGGCTTCCGGGTGTTGAAGTGACCGATGAAGCAGAGGAAGCCTGCCAGCGCGAGGATATTGATCTTGTTGTCATTACGAGTCCAAACACCACGCATTACCCTTTGGCTAAAGCTGCAATTGAAAACGGCAAGCACGTTGTTCTGGAAAAACCATTCGTGCCTACATATGAGGAAGCCGTAGAGCTGACAGAGCTCGCCGAAGCGAATGATGTCGTTTTGAGTGTATATCACAACCGCCGTTGGGACGGTGATTTTTTAACGATTCGTTCCCTGATGGAAGCAGGGGCACTTGGCGATATTCATACCTTTCAGGCTGCATGGAACGACTACGCCCCGGAGGTGGAGGGTCTCTGGCGCGAACAGGACCTGCCAGGCTCGGGCAGCTGGTTTGACTTAGGCGCTCATTTCATTGATCAGGCGCTTGAACTGTTTGGCATGCCGGAAACAATTTTCGCCGACCTTGAAATCCAGCGCCCGAAGACAAACAATACCGATTATTTTCACGTGATTCTCGGATATCCAAACCAGCGGGTTATTTTACAATCCAGCCTTCTTGCCGTCGGAGAGGTCCCACGGTATATTGTGCACGGAACAAAAGGCAGCTTTGTAAAATACGGCTTTGATCCCCAGGAGGATATGCTGATCAATGGAAAAATGCCCGGCGACCGGGGATGGGCTGTGGAGAATGAAGCTTACTATGGTACGTTTACTGATGCATATGGAGGTACGGAAAAAATTCCTACGCATCAGGGATCGTATGAATCCTATTATGAACAGATAGCCCAGGCCATCCAGGAGGATGGTAAAAATCCGGTGACCGCCATTGAAGCGAGCAGAGTCATTCGTCTGCTGGAGCTTGCTGAAAAAAGCGATTGGGAAAAACGGGTCATTTCAGTATCATTCAATGAATAAAAATGCCCGCTTCACCCCTATGCAGAAAGGTTTTTATCCCACCTGTCTGCATGGGGTTTATTTTTCTTTCCGGAAAGGGGGCTGCGGATGTATTTCGCCGGCTCTCACCAGGAATGGATAGAAAAATCCAGATCCTTCTTTAAATGACTTTTCATCAATGCTTCTGCTTTATCCTCCTCATGGTTTTGAATCGCTTCAAGGATCGCCTCGTGCTCTTCAATCAGACGCGGCCTCTGATGGTACACCACTGTTCTCCGGAACAAAAAAATGACCGACTGCATCCGCTCGATTGTATCAATTAATACGTCGTTATTGCTCGCCCTTACAATAATGTCGTGAAACTCTTTATTTGCTTCCATAATTTCTTCTGTTGTTCCCTGCTTTGCCGCCTCCACACATTTTTTCAGTTCCTCCATCCGGTCAGGCCCCATGTAACGGGCAGCCTGGCGGACAGCAAACCCTTCGAGCAGCATCCGCACATCAAATGTATTCATTAAATCTTTAATCGTCGGGTTAATCACCCGCTTATCCTTAATCAAGCCCTCCTCTTCGAGCTTGCGCATGGCGTCCCTTACAGGCGTCCGGCTGACTCCAAGTTCATCTGCCAGTTTTACTTCCGTCAATTTTTCCCCGCGTTCATATTTATCCTCAAATATGGCATCCCGTATTTTTTCGTACGCCGTATCTGAAGCAGAATGCTGTTGCTTCATCGTTGCCCCACCCTTTCTAATGCAATCTTCTGTCTTCATTTCTTATTCTCATTATACCTATTTCATAGAAATTAAAACAACTTACCTGTTAATGTATACAATAAAAACAAAATTGTGTACAATAATTCCAATATAAACCTTATCAATTTTAATAAAAAATGTTTTCCCATCACAAAAACTAAAGGAGCGCAATGATATGAATATTGGACAAATTGGTTTAGGCATTATGGGAGGGCCGATGGCTGAAAATCTTCTAAAGGCTGGTTTTACGCTGAAGGGGTTTGATATTCACCCCACAGCCAGGCAGCGGGTCACGGAAGCAGGAGGAGAGGCCGTCGATTCCGCTATAGAAGCAGCCGAAGGCAGTGACATTATTATCACCATGCTCCCAACCACAGCCATACTCGACGAAGTAATAAATGATATTCTGCCGGTCGTGAAAAAAGGAGCCGTCGTTGTTGATATGAGCTCTGTTTCCCCCGTGGATTCCAGACGCTGGGCAGAAAAGCTTCAGGGAAAAGAAGCAGCTTTTCTGGATGCGCCGGTAAGCGGCGGGGAGCCGAAAGCGATAGACGGTACGCTCTCCATCATGGCTGGCGGGGGCGATCACGCCTTTGCCGCTGTCTATCCAGTTCTTCGAGCTGTTGGCACAGACGTCACACACGTCGGGGAGGTGGGCGCCGGTTCCACCACGAAGCTTGCCAATCAAATATTAGTCAATGTCACAATGGCAGCTATGTCGGAGGCCGTGCTCCTTGCTTCCAAGGCAGGAGCGGACATTGATAAAGTATATGAAGCTATCCGCAACGGACTGGCCGGCAGCAGTGTGCTTGATGCAAAAATTCCGAAAATTCTCGAACGGGACTTTACTGCAGGCGGACGGATTGACATTAATTTAAAGGATCTCTCCAACGTGCTTCAAACCGGGAAATCCCTAGGGGTTCCCCTGCCGCTTTCGTCGGACGTGGCTGAAATGTATGAGTCCATGGTGGCACACGGCAAAAAATCCGACGATCACAGCGGTGTGCTCCAGCATTACGAAATGCTTGCGAACTATTCGGTGCCAAAAGGAGGAAAATACGAATGACACAGATCAATGATTATATTAACTCCCTTCCAGATTATGATGAAAAGAACGTCGATGCTTTATTTAAGGAAGCAGCCCAAAACATACCTCATAAAATCATCTCCCTCGACGATGATCCCACAGGCGTGCAGACGGTCCACGGCGTACCGGTATACACAGACTGGGAGGAGGAGACGATCCGGGAGGCATTTGAAGACGCGCGGCAGCTGGTGTTCATTCTTACAAATTCGCGATCCTTCTCTGAAGCCGAAACAACGAAGGTTCATACCGACATCGCAGAGCGAATCGCCCGCGTGGCCGAAGAAAAAAATCAGCCGTTCCTGCTGATCAGCCGGGGAGATTCCACCCTGAGGGGCCACTACCCGCTTGAAACAGAGGTTTTAAAGGATACACTAGAATCCCGGACAGGCAAGGCTGTGGACGGAGAAATTCTTCTTCCTTTTTTTGAACAGGGCAACCGGCGGACCGCCTTCGACGTGCACTACATTCAGCAGGGGGAAGCCTTTATACCCGTGGCGGAAACGGAATTTGCCAGCGACCGGATGTTCGGATTTGCTTCAAGCCACTTAGGGGAATATGTAGAAGAAAAAACAAACGGCCGGTTTAAAAAGGAAGACGTTATTTCCATTTCCATCGACGAGCTCCGGGCTCTCGACTTCGAAGCGATCGAAGCTAAACTCGAACAGGCCGCCTCCTTTCAAAAGATTATCGTCAACGCTGTCAGTGAAACAGATGTAAAAGTATTCTGCACCGCCCTGTTCCGGTCCGTGCAACACCAAAAAAACTTTCTGTTCCGGACGGCGGCTACATTTACGAAAGAAATTGGCGGCATCACCCGCAAGCCTTATTTAGACGCGGGCAGTCTCTTCGAGCATCAAAGCAGCAATGGCGGCCTCATTATTATTGGCTCCCATGTGCAAAAATCGACGGAGCAGCTTGAAGCTCTAAAACAGCTGACCGATGTTCAATTCGTGGAATTTTATTGCCCTGCCGTGATGGATGAGGAAGCATTCCAGAGGGAAACCCGTCGTGTTCAGCAAATTGTTGATGACTCCATCAAGCGGGGGACTACGGTGTGTGTCTACACTTCCCGGGAGCGTATTGACTTAGGGGAAAATAGGAAAGAAGAAGAGCTGGCGCTATCCGTAAAAATTTCCGATGCAGTAACAAACTTTGTGAAGAACGCTGCTCACCAGCCGGCATTTGTCGTTGCCAAGGGCGGTATTACATCAAGCGATGTCGGCACGAAGGGGCTGCTCGTTAAAAAAGCAGAAGTGCTCGGGCAGATTGCTCCCGGTGTGCCCGTCTGGCAGACAGATGCCAAGAGCCGTTTTCCGAAAATTCCATATGTAATATTTCCGGGAAATGTAGGAGAAAAAGAAACATTAAAAGACGTCGTACAAACCTTACAAGAGCATATATAACACAAAGGACCGGCGGGTCAACTCAAAGCTCCCCGCCGGTCCTTTTATTTTTCCTGCTTTTTGGCTGATCCACCCAGACGGCTGCGAAGCTCCCTTGCGGCCTTCTCCGGCTCCTCTGCCAGACTGATGGCAGAGATCAGCGACACTCCGTCAGCCCCCGCCTCCACAATAGCAGCGGCGTTGGAGGCGTCGATGCCACCGATCCCTACAATCGGAAGAGTAATACCTTCCGCCCGGAGCCGGCGAATGCCTTCAAGTCCGACTGGAGCTTTGGCATCTTCTTTCGTATCAGTCGCAAACATCGGACCCACGCCCAGGTAATCTGCCCCGTCTGCAGCGGCCCGGTGCGCTTCTTCAACAGTACGCACAGACACTCCAACCATCATACGGGAAGGGCAGCGTTCCTTGACTTTGGAGGCCGGATCGTCCTCCTGCCCGATATGAATCCCGTCTGCTTCAAGCCGGATCGCCATGTCCACGTTGTCATTTACAATAAACGGAACATGAAAGGCAGCACATTGAGCCTTCATCTTCCGGCCCAGCCGCCACTTTTCCTCTTCGGGCAGCGCCCCCTGGCCCTTTTCGCGGAACTGGAAGCACGTGATGCCGCCCTGAAGAGCTTCCTGCAATACCTGCTCCGGATTTCTTCCGCCCGTATTGTTGCTTCCCATAATAAAATACAGCTTCAGCATCTCTTTATCCATGGTTTCAGCCCCCTATGATTCCTGTTTGACGCGGATGTAGTGGCGCAGATCCATTTCCTGCGTTGCATGCAGGGCATTCAATAGCTCAATTTGAAAGGAGCCCGGGCCTTCCCTTGTCGTTAAGCTGCCTGCGATTTCTGCCGCTGCGCCGTAATAGGCAAGCGCAGCTGCCACTGCCCCGGCCGAATGCTGGACGGTTAAAAAGGAGGCTGCGATCGAGCTGAGAAGGCAGCCGGTGCCGGTTACTCTTGTCAGCAGCGTGTGCCCATTCTGCACGATAAACACTTCCCCCTGATGAGCGACCGCGTCTTCCACTCCGGTCACCGCTGCAATTGCTCCAAACCTTCTGGCAGCTTCTTTCGCGAGCACGGGGTTATCTGCTTCCCCCGAAGCATCCACGCCCTGGACGTTTCCGCTTTCACCGAGCAGCGCGGCCATTTCTCCTGCGTTAGCCCTGATCAGTGCCACATCCAGTTCTTCGAGCAGCGCCAGTGCCGTTTCCGTACGGTAAGCAGTTGCTCCGGCACCTACCGGGTCCAAAACGACCGGAATCCCTTTATCATTCGCCGCTTTCCCAGCGATGCGCATTGCTTTCACCTGTTCCCGGTTCAGCGTGCCGATATTTAATACGAGCGCATTCGCCGCTTTAGCCATTTCCGCTGCTTCCTCCGGGGCGTTTGCCATTACCGGGGATACGCCCATGGACAGCAGTCCATTCGCGGTAAAATTGGTTACTACTGTGTTCGTAATATTATGAATCAGCGGCCGCGTTTTTCGTACTTCCTCAAGCAGGCTCATAACTTCCTTTGCTTTCATGCCGATCCCTCATTTCTTTATTTTAGTAGTTGATCGAGTGGAACGCGCGCTCCCCAGTGATTAACCGGTCCATTGCCTTTACCGATTTCAAGAGGGTGTGCAATCGCATTGGTAATATATTCCTTGCTTTCCTGGACAGCTAAATAAATGGACTTACCACGCGCAAGCTTTGCGGCGATCGCGGCTGACAGTGTACAGCCTGTGCCGTGCGTGTGCTTGGTATCTGTCCGGGGGGAGCGGAAATAATGAATTTCCCCATCGACGTACAAAATATCAACCGCATCCTCCTTCATATGGCCGCCTTTTACAAGCGCTGCCCTCGCCCCCAGTTCGTCAACGATTGTTTTTGCAGCCGCTTCCATCTCCTCCAGGGAATGAACCTGAGAGTCCGTCAGACTTGCAGCCTCTGCCATATTCGGCGTAACGACCGCGGCCAGAGGAAGAAATTCATTTTTCATTACCTCAAGCGTCTCCTTCTCAGCCAGGGAATCTCCGCTTGTGGCCACCATCACCGGGTCAATAACCACCGGTAGATCATATTTTTTCAGCATGTTCACCGTGGTGCGGATCATATCTGGAGTCGCGATCATCCCGGTTTTGACCGCATCCGGCATAATGTCGTCAAATACGGAATCCAGCTGGGCCTGCAGCAGGCTGATGCTCATATGCTCCACCCGCTGGACCCCGGTCGTGTTCTGTGCGAGAACGCTCGTAATAGCAGACATTCCATAGGCTTCACACTCCTGAAACGCCTTCAGATCAGCCTGAATTCCCGCACCGCCGGTGGGATCTGTTCCGGCGATGGTTAATACTTTAGGTACTTGTGGCATTCGTTGTATCCTCCTTAACAAGGAATCCTGCTTTAGGTTCAAAAAAAAGCTCACTCCCTGAAGTAGAGAGTGAGCTTTGGCGTATACGTACGTATTTGTATAAAACGAAGCTCCACTTCCCTACGCTGGTACTACCCAGATCAGGTTCGAAGGGACCAAGAATGGTTCTTGTCTCAGCGCAGGCGCCCCTAGCGGATTCCTTACTATTTTTCTTAATCGTACGTGACACATAGTCCTAATGTCAATTTTTTTCATCATCGCCGGAATTTTTATTTTTGTCCGGATTCTTCGATGAACGGTCCCGTTCTTCTTTTTCCGAGTTACCGACGATACGTTCGAGAAGGTATAAAATTTCATCCCGCGATAAGTCTTCGCGTTTTTTATCCTCTACATTTTCAGGTTCATTACTTTCTTCTGTATTTTCATTTTGCTGCTGGTCTTCATCTTTTTTTCGTTCTTCCCCGTTTTGTTCTTCCTGTTCTCGTTTTTCCCGTTCCTTACGTCTTTCCTCTACTTCCCAGCCGTACATGTAGCCTCCGTCCGGCGTAGCGAATTTTTTATTCATGCTTCTTGTTTCCTTGGTAAATAGAGTGTAGAGCGTTGGAATGATAAACAGCGTCAGGAACGTACTACTGATGAGACCACCGATGACCGCAATACCCATTGGCTGCTGGATTTCTGAGCCTTCCCCGAATCCAAGGGCAAGCGGCAGCACACCAAGAATGGTCGTAAAGGCCGTCATCAGTATAGGTCGTGACCGTTTTTTCACGGATTCAATAACGGCTTCTCTTACCGGCATGCCACGCTCCGCCAGCTGATTCGTATAATCAACAAGGACAATCGCGTTGTTGACGACAATACCTGCAAGTACAATTAAGCCGATAAACACAGTGATACTGAGAGGTGTCTGGGTTGCAAACAGGGCAAGCATCACACCGATGATCACCAGTGGTACGCTGAACATAACCACAAATGGATATTTGAATGATTCAAACTGGCCGGCCATCACGAGATAAATGAACACTACCGCCAGCAGGAAGGCAAACACAAGGCTTTGAATGCTGTCATCGAGAAGCTCCTGTTCGCCGGAGAAGTTTAATGTCGTCGCCGCTCCGGTATCTACGTCGTCGATCGTGTCTTCAATTAACGTAGAGGTTTCATTCAGGCTCGTACCGGTGCCGTACGTAACTGTAAACTCAGTGCTTCGCTCCTGATCGAGCCGGTTAATAACTGCAGGCCCCTGGCCTTCTTCAATTTCAGCCACATCACTTAAGCTGACGTATTCACCCTGCGGCGTAGCAATCTGCAGATTTTCAAGGTCCTCCTGATTTTCAAGGGAATCCTCTGCATACTGCACGTTCACGTTCAGCGGCCCTTCATTATCCGTCTGAATCGTCGACGCCACTTCTCCGCTTGTCGTACTGTTCACCGTCTGGGCGATTTCAGCCGGGGTCAGGCCATTATCCTGCGCCTCGTCTTCATTAATCTGCACCTGGATTTCCGGAGCAGTCTCTTCATCTGAGGTTTCTACATTCCGAATCGTATTTTCATTTTCAAGCTCCGACTGCACTTCGTCTACATCTTCAGCGAGCCGCTCTTCATTTTCGTTTGAGAGCGTAAATTCCACGGAGTTGGCTTCTCCTCCGCCGATGGCTGCTGAGGAGGATAACGAAATATCTGCCTGCTCGTCAGTGTTTTCCACATCGGATTCAATCTCTTCAATCATTTCCTCTGTCGATATGTCCCGGTCTTGCAAATCCTCCATCGTAACTGTAATGGAAGCTTCATTGGAGCCCGAGCTTCCGCCGCCTCCGGCTGCAACGCCACTGCCGCCCGAGCCGACCACTGCCATATAGCTTGCAATCTCGTCCTGATCTTCAAGTACGCTTTCAATTTCGTCTACCGTTTCTCCGGTCGTTTCCAGATTTGTGCCATTTTCCTTTTCAACATTAATCGTGAAAAAGCCCTGGTCTGTCGTCGGGATAAAGTTCACCCCGGTCTGGGCAATGCCGCCGGCTCCGCCGAGCAGCAGAAGCAGCGTCAGCAGCAGCGCGACTGCGCGGTGGCCGAGCACCCAGCGAATCGAGCGGTCCAGAAATCTCATCGGCCGGGAGTTTTCACGCTTTGCTTCCCGGTCTTCCGGCAGTGGCTTCAGGACACGGCTTGCAATCATCGGCACTACCGTGACAGCTACAAGCAGGGAGGCAAGAAGACTGAAGGCTACCGATAGGGCAAACGCCTGGAAGATCTCGCCGACAATACCGGAAATAAAGACGATTGGTAAAAAGACGGCTACTGTTGTCAGGGTCGAGGCTGTAATCGCTCCAGCCACTTCCTTTGTACCGTCGAGAGCCGCCCGCTTAGGCAGCTTCTTCATCGATAGGTGCCTGTATATGTTTTCTATAACCACTATCGCGTTATCGACAAGCATCCCGATACCAAGGGCCAGACCGCCCATCGTCATTAAGTTTAAGCTCACATCGGTAAAGTATAGAAACGCAAATGTCACAATGACCGAAAACGGTATCGCAATACCAATAATGAGCGGCGTCGTCAGGTTTCTTAAGAAGAAGAAAAGAACAACCATGGCGAACACGCCGCCGGCAATCAACGCAAGCGCTACGCTGTTAATGGACTGCTGAACGTAATCCCCTTCATCATAAATGATCGTCGTCTCGAGATCATTGTACTGATCTTCTTCAAGCAGGTCGTCCAGCGTCTCATTAAAGTCTGTGGACACCTGGGCCGTGTTGGCATCTGATTCCTTCAGCACTGTCATTTGAATGCCCGGCTCCTGATTCACTTCGGTATAGGCTGTCTGCTCCTCGGTCGTGCGTTCCACTTCACCTACATCGCTGACAGTGACCGTGTCCCCGGATTCGTTCTGTCCGACCGCCACTTCCTGCAAATCCTCCACTCCGCCCAGTTCGTTGACCGTACGGGTCGTTAATGTGCGTTCTCCGGAGGTGATCGTTCCACCCGGCTGCGTAATATTACTTGCCTGTATGGCATTAGTGACGTCGGATTGGGTCACATTATTGTCTTCAAGCGATTCCTGGTCCAGCGAAATTTCGAATTCTTCATCCAGTCCACCGCTTGTATCAACACTTGCAACCCCTTCGGTGCGTTCGAGTTCGGTTACAATATCTTCCACCTGGCTCTGCGTTTCAGCCAGGTCGTTTCCTTCAGAAAACGCAGCCATCTGAATCATGCCCTGAGCATCCGGGTCAAACTCGATAAACGACGGATCTCCGGCATCATCGGGCAGGTTGGCGTTATTCATGGCATTGTTAATTTCCTGCTGCACATCCTCCACCGAAGTGCTCCATGAGAGCTCAAGCAGCACAAGACTTGTGCCTTCCTCTGACTGTGAGGTCATGCGGTCCAGTCCTTCGATGGTGGAGAGCTGTTCTTCCATCGGTTCTGTGACACTGCTTTCAATTTCTTCCGGACCAGCACCCTCATAGTTTGTCGCTACAGCCGCGACCGGCGGTTCAATTTCTGGAAAAAGCTGCAAAGGCAGATTCGTCAGCGATACGAAACCCATCATGATAAATAAAATCATGCCGACAATCGTCAGTTTCGGCCGCCGGATAGATGTGCGGGTAATTTTCATGCATCGTTCCTCCATTGGTATGTATATTTCGATAGTTCATCGTCTAAACTGTTAAGTAACTTAACTACACAAACAACCTTAAACGACTGGATGGCTTCCGTCAATGAAGATGCACGAGCGGCCTGCTTCTTTTATTTTTTATAAGCGTTATTGATTTCTTCCTCAAGCCGGTGTATAACCTGGTTTGCCTGCTTTAACTCTTCAAGCGGTATTTTGGCAATATACTGGTCAACCACATAATGTTGAAAATTTGTCAATTCTTCTTTGAGCTTCCGGCCCTTCACTCCATATACGAGGTGTGTTTCTCTCTTGTTTTCTTTGTTGGCAGCACGGTATAGAAGATCTTCTTCTTCCAGACGCTTCATGGCCTGGCTTACAGCACTTTTTGAAATACGCAGCCGGTGAGCCATTTCTGTCAGTGTCAGCCCCTCATGCCGCAGATTTATAAAAAACAGTGCTTCCTGGCGCGTAGTTAAGTGCAGCTCCCCAAGCATCGGCACCTCCGGCTGCAGCAGCGTACTAATATTTTCAAGCGTATTTACCGCCTGTTCGAACAGCTCTCTGTGTGTAGATGGTTCCGTTTCGCTCATTTCACTCATCCTTTTCTCTCAGCTTTCTTTGCAGAAGCCTGCGGCTGTTCATGCATATAAGCGCCCACGGCCCCGCTGAATTCTCCGTAGGGAAGAAAGCATGGCTCTTTTCCGCGGAGCTTCGTATAGCCGCCAATAATTTCTTTTAAATGATCGTGCTTATCAAAGGTGGAGCCAATATACACTATGGAATCGGTGTTCAGCTGGTCGGCCATCTGCACGCTCATCGTCGTAATCGTCTCACCAATCATGCGTACAACAGCAGCAATGTAGTCTTTATTTTCATATTCATTGTTTTTCATATTCATAATATTTCCGAAGTTGCTGGCCGTAAGATCTCCGGAAATCGGGGGCTCTTCATCGGTATAAATATCCTCTACCTTAACGTTCAGCGACCGTCCGTCCCCTTCTTTTCCAAGGCGCAGGATTTCTTCATACGCCTCTATGCCAGTGAGAAGATAGGAAAGACCAATAAGCGTGCCTCCTCCCATTCCACTGCCGCCGACCCGTTCGTATTCCTCCGGACCGGCAAAATGTATCGAGGTTCCAGTCCCGACATTGGTAATAATATATGTCTGCCCGTAGGTATCGTCTTCATTAAAACGCTGCCGCAAATATGAAACTCCCTTACAGGTAGCTTCAAACTCACTGATAGGCTCTGCTGGCCAGGGTAGAGACTTCCGCAGTGTTTCTGCTTTCCCTCCTGTAATATGAATAACTGGATTGTCGACCCGTTCTTCAATCCATGCCTGTACCTTCTCCATGTCGGTTAGAGGTATTTTCTGCAGCTCCCATTCGTCATTCACACGGTAAGCAATTTTAATCAGCGTACCTCCTGCATCAATACCGACTACTTCATTTTTCATTCTTCTCCCCCTGTCCCACGTTCAAATAGTTATATCTTCTGTCGTCTCTTCGTATTTTATCCTACTTCCTCGCGAATTGAAAACGATGCAGCATACTGCTTCTTCCTGTTTTTCTCAAAATTATCAGTTTCCTGCTTCGCATTGGCGTTAATTTTGTTAAAATAATACTACTGCCTAATTTGCAGGTATCTATAAATTTAACAAGGTCCTCCGTTTCAACATAGAGGAAGAATGGGGAAAGCAGATGGGCTTCGAGATATTATCCATTTTCTTAGCAATATTATCGGTTTTTAATTTATTTTTCGCCTTTGTCATTATCTTTATCGAAAAACGCAACGCCACTGCCATCTGGGCCTGGATTATGGTTTTATTTTTCATCCCTTTTTTAGGGTTTGTGCTCTATTTAATTTTTGGGCAGAACCTGACCAGAAAACGGCTTTTTGACTGGGCAGATATTGAAAAGATCGGAATTGAAGAACTGATTCAGGAGCAGATGCATACACTTCGTAACGGCACCTTCCAATTCTCGGATTCTGTTTCCTCCAAGCACCGGGACCTGATCTATATGCAGCTCGCAAACGATGGGTCGGTGCTGACGAAGGAAAACGACGTCCGCGTGTATACGGACGGTCATGAAAAGTTCGATAATCTGATTAAGGATATCGGGAAGGCTCAGGATCATATCCATCTGCAGTACTACATTCTTCGAAGTGACAACCTCGGACGACGGGTTATTGAAGCACTGAGAAAAAAGGCAGAGGAGGGTGTTGTCGTCCGGCTGCTCTACGATGATATGGGCTCGAGAAAGATGAGTAAAAAAGCACTCCAGGGTCTTGAAGCTGCCGGCGGGGAAGTGGCGGTCTTCTTCCCAAAACGCCTGCCGATTATTAATCTACGCCTCAATTACCGCAACCACCGGAAAATTGTTGTGATAGACGGAAAAACCTCCTATGTCGGCGGCTTTAATATCGGCGATGAATATCTTGGTTTAAGCAAAAAGTTCGGATACTGGCGGGACACGCATCTGCGTCTGGAGGGCCAGTCTGTCAAAACAGCGCAGACCCGGTTTATTCTCGACTGGAACCAGGCTAATTCCAGAAATCCCATCCATTACGAGGAGCGTTATTTTCCTACTCTTGCAGAGCCCGGGGAATGCAGTATGCAGATTGTCTCCAGCGGTCCGGACTCAGAGTGGGAGCAGATTAAAAACGGGTATATCAAAATGATCAACTCTGCCAAGCATTCGGTATACATTCAGACTCCCTATTTTATTCCGGATGAGAGTCTGATGGACGCCATTCGGATCGCCTCTTTATCCGGGGTCGACGTCCGCATCATGATTCCAAGCATGCCCGATCATCCATTTGTGTACTGGGCCACGTATTCTCATGTGGGCATTGTCCTTCGTGCCGGTGCCCGGGTTTATATTTACAACAATGGCTTTATTCATGCCAAAACGATCATGGTGGACGACGAAATCAGCTCGGTGGGCACAGCCAATATCGATGTGCGCAGCTTCCGCCTGAACTTCGAAGTGAACGCTTTTATCTATCACGCGCAAACAACAAAACAGCTGACTGATACCTTCCTCTACGATATGGAAACCCACTCCTCCGAGCTCACACTCGAGGCGTACCGGCAGCGTTCGCTCTGGATCCGTATCAAGGAAGCAGTATCCCACCTTTTATCCCCAATTTTATAAACGATGTAAAAATCCGCTGCTCCCAAAAGAAGCAGCGGATTTTTTATGATTTCCACAGGCCGCCAAGACTCCGGGCCCAGTTTTCGATATATTGGGTGCTTTCCTGCATTGCCTGATCCAGGGAAACAATGCCCGGGACCATGCTGAAAGCAGCATCAATGCCTGCTTCATACACTTTTTCATAACCATCGCCGAGCTGGCCGGCAACCGCAACCACTGTGCTTCCCTCCGGGGACGCCTTCGCTACTCCGACCGGTGTTTTGCCAAATACGGTCTGAGCATCGATTTTTCCTTCGCCGGTAATAACGAGCGACGCCCCAGCACTGCGTTCTGCGAAGCGGCTCTCTTCAAGCACAATGTCTATGCCCGGCTCAAGCTCAGCATTTAAAAAAGCGATCGCCCCGGCTCCGAGGCCTCCCGCTGCCCCGGCTCCCTTTTCCTGGAGCACCGGTTTATGCAGATCCCGTTCAATTACTTCCCCAAACACACGCAGCGCTTCGTCCAGCTCCTGCACAGCTTCCGCTCCGGCTCCCTTCTGCGGGCCATAGACAGCACTAGCTCCCTCCGGTCCCGTAAGCGGATTCGTAACATCACAGGCTGCGCGCACGGTTACTTCATGAATTCTTCTGTCGAGTCCGCCCGTATCAATGCGGTGCAGATGCTTCAGCGCTCCTCCGCCGGGTCCAAGTTCATTTCCACTATGGTCCAGGAAGCGGACCCCCAGCGCAGCAGCCATCCCGGCCCCGCCGTCATTCGTGGCACTTCCGCCAAGCCCTAAAATAATCCGCTCCGCCCCTTCGTTGAGCGCTTTCAAAATCATCTGTCCTGTACCGTAGGAGGTGGCCGTTAACGGGGCTCTGCTTTCTTTGGACACCAGCCCGATGCCTGATGCCTCTGCCATCTCAATAACCGCTGTGCGGGACTTCTGAATATAAACAAATTCAGCCTTCACCGCACTCCCGTCTGGCCCCGATACATCCACTGTATGAATTTCCCCGCCAAGACCGTCCTGAAGTGACTGTGTGGTTCCTTCACCTCCATCAGCCATAGGGATCAGCTCTGTAACGAGATCGCCGGCGTCTCCAATCCCCTGGCGAAATCCCCTTTCAATTGCCTGGGCTGCTTCCATGGCTGTCATGCTTTCCTTGAATGAATCCGGTGCAATCACTACCTTCACCTTTGCCTCCTCCTTTACGTTTTATGACTGGTTGGGATAAATAGAAGATCCGTGCTGCTCCAGCATTTTTTCAAACAGCCACTTCTTTTCCGGAAGCGGCAGCATACAGTCAAATTGCGTCATATCTTCGTTTTTAAAAAAGCCGAGCGTTCCCTGGCAAAAACCGCAGTAGGACGTTTGATGCGTCAATGGCTGCTCGTCCGGAAACCAGTCATTCTCCGAGGGCACAAACTCGCCGCTTATATTCCAGCCGGTGCCATCAGTTAACTGTACAGAAGCCAAAAGCTTGTACGCCTTCTGTCCTTCTTCCCCGTCTGCGGTCGCCATCTGCACATAGGAATCCACCACCTGAAGCAGGCGGGGAATTTCGTTTTCCCGCAGCTCCCGAAAGGACGGAGTTTCCTGTCCTGTCTGGCGCAGGTAGTTTATGTGCTCCTGGTACCTTGATAAGTATAAATGGATAGGTTCCAATTCGTATCCCCCTTTTTGTCAGTATAGCATGGGTGTGCTTCTGAAATAATAAAAGAACACCCCGCTCCGCTGCAGCAGCGGTTCTGAGATGTTCTTCTACTGGTTTTCTTCCCGTGAGGATTGTTCACGGTTTGGATACCGGCGGTTAAAGTCTTTAAAAACAAAGTATTTCATCATAAAGAAACTCGCCGTGAACGAAGCCAGCATGGCCAGCCCCTTAGCCAGGTTCTGGCGGATCCATGTCGGTACTCCAAGTGTCTGAAATAAAGCATTAAATCCTAAAAATACGGCATTGTTAATACCCAGGCTGATCAGCCCCTGAACAATAAACACTAGCCGCTGGCGGGTGCTTCCTTTCGCGGAGTCCCGGAACGTAATAAAGACATTCCAGATGTAGCTGTTTGTTACCGCCAATGCGTAAGCAATCGTATTAAAAAGTGTTAAAGTCATTCGCTCTTCACTTGGAAAAAGAAATAGAAGCAGATTCAATGCCCCTATATCGACTACGGCATTTGTTACACCAATCGCACTAAACTGAAGCGCTTGAAGAGGACCACGCCGCTTTTGATTCTTACCCATAGAACCCCTCTGTTCTTGATGAAATCTCCGCTTACCGGCGTTCTTCTGAAACTGTGTCACTATCTTCCGCCGTTATTGAAACCTTCACACCGGCTGCTTCTTTGTACAAATCCCTGATTTGCTCTGCTGCCGCTTCCCATCCGAATTCAGCAACATCTGTAAAGGCCTGGTCGGCCAGGCGTTTACGGAGAGTTTCGTCTTCAAAGCGGCAGACAGTATTTTTAAAGTCATCTTTAATATGCGGATCATACAAAAGGCCGTTACGTTCTGATGTCAGCTGTTCCTTTGTCGGTCCGCTTTCTGCAGCCACAAGGGGCAGGCCGGATGCCATTGCTTCCATAATCACAAGCCCCAGCGTTTCCGTTGTAGAAGGAAACACAAATACGTCGGAGGAGGCAAATGTAGACGCCAGTTCATTCCCGTGCATAAACCCTGTGAATACGGTGTCTGTGCCCTCGAAATGCTTTTCAAGCTCCTCGCGGTGGGGGCCGTCTCCTACAATAGCCAGGCAAAACTTGTCCGATTCTTCGAGGACATCACGGATTTTTTCAATCTCTTTTTCCGCCGCAAGCCTTCCTACATAAAGCAGCAGCGTTCGGTCGCTTTTTCCACCGGAGAGCCGCTCCCTCATTTTTCTGCTGTGGTGCCTGGGATGGAACTGTTCGGTATCTACTCCACGTTTCCACAAATGCATACGCTCAAACCTTTTTTCCTGAAGCTCTGTCTGAACGGTCTGCGAGGTGCAGAGATTAATATCCGCTTTGTTATGCAGGCGCCGGACATACCACCACATCAGCCATTTCAGCATGCCCAGATTATAGTAGGACATATACTGGGTCAGATTTGTATGGTAGGAGGCAACCAGCGGCACGCCAAGCTTTTTCGCATAGTTTACCCCCGAATAGCCTACAACCGCCGGGTTCACGACGTGAATGACGTCGGGCCCGAAATCCTGTATATACTTCTTGACTACCCGGTTCGGGAGAGCGAACTTCTTTGAACGATAAAAAGGGAGGGCGCGCGCAGGCACCCCTTTCACTTCTGCTCCATCAAATTCATACACACCCAGATCCGGGGCCACAATCTGTACTTCATGACCATCACGATGCAGCCAGCGTATGCAGGCTGTTAATCGTGTAACAATTCCATCTGTAGAAGGCAGAAAAGTCTCGGTGATGATCATTATCTTCATAGAAGACAACTCCCCGTTTTTATTTCCAGCTCACACTCGGCAGTACATTCTCTTCGATTACCCGCTCTTTATGCGCAATCACCGCTTTTAAGATGTGGCGGATAACGTCATCTGTTAAAAAGTGCGGCTCCAGTCCCAAGTCTAAAAGATTGGTGTTTACCGCTTCCAGGAAGTGCTCTTCAAGCTCTACCCGCGGGTTTTCCAGATGGTCCACATCAACATGGTAGCCTTCTTCTTCGGCTACCTTTTTCACCCGTTCAGCGAGTTCAAGTACAGAGAAATCTTCAGTGAACTGGTTGAACACACGGAACTCTCCAGGTTCAGCCGGTTTTTCTGCCGCAATCTCCACACAGCGGACCGTATCTTCAAGGTTTAGGAAACCACGGGTCTGGCCGCCCTTTCCGTAAACGGTCAGGTTCCGTCCGATGGCGGACTGAATGATAAAACGGTTCAGCGCTGTTCCAAAAACTCCGTCGTAGTCCAGACGGTTGGTAAGTACTGGGTCCATGTTGGTTTCATTCGTATCCAGGCCGTAAACGATGCCCTGGTTTAAGTCTGTCGCACGGATGCCCCACACGCGGCAGGCAAACATAATGTTATGGCTGTCATGCACTTTCGATAAATGATAGAAGGAGCCTGGCTGTTTCGGGAACGGAAGGCGGTCCTTGCGTCCCTTGTGCTCCACTTCCAGGTAGCCTTCTTCAATTGGAATATTCGGCGTGCCGTATTCTCCCATCGTGCCAAGCTTAATCAGGTGGCAGTCCGGCGCCATTTCTTTAATAGCATAAAGCACATTCAAATTCCCTACTACGTTATTGACCTGCGTGTAGACTGCGTGCTCGCGGTCTATCATCGAATAAGGAGCCGAGCGCTGTTCAGCAAAGTGAACAAATGCTTCCGGCTGTTCCTGTTCCATAACCTGCTGCAGGAAATCGTAATGCTGAAGATCACCTTCGTATGTACGTATTTCTTTTCCTGTCAGCTCTTTCCACTTCGCCACCCGGTCTTCAAGGCTTGCAATCGGGGTGATCGAGTTGGAATGAAGTTCGTCGTCAATCTTTCTGCGCACCATGCTGTCGATAATTGATACATCATGACCCTGCTTTGATAAGTAAAGCGCGGTCGGCCAACCACAAAATCCATCTCCACCTGCAACAATAATTTTCACGTCAGTTACCTCCACATCATTTAATACAATCTGATAATTCTATGGGTATCTATAAGGTAATTCCTACCTCGTAGAGTGCAAGTTGCCGTCGTATATGTACATCCGAGTAGAATTCCCATCGAAACAATACCACTCTCCTTATATTAACGCAACTATTAGTCTATATACCACCGTTATTCTATCATACTAACTAATCATTGCAGCTGTCACAGCCATAATTCATAAAAATTACATAAAATTTTATCGAAAAGCGAAGGAAGCCTGTTCAGCGGCGCGGGCCCTGGAAGAGCTTTGGATAAAGAGGCCTTTTCTCTTTACCAAAGATCTGAAGGGACACGCCGCCGCTGGCTTCCGGAGCTGGACAGATCGAAAAGCGAAGGAAGCCTGTTCAGCGACGCGGGCCCTGTTGGAAGCGTCGATAGACGATGAAACAAGGATGAAGCCAATGGCACGGGCGGTCGGGAGGCGGAGCCGGACATCGAAAAGCGAAGAATAGATATTAACCGAACTGACCTGCCTCGTGCGGGCCTCAAAGCTGAACAAAATCCGGAAAAGATTCACTTTTCAAAAGAGAATTTTTCCGGATCTTCATCAACAGCAATTAATATATTATGTTCGTTTAGCTTTTCACTCAGATCGCGCGCTTCTTCATCACTGTATCCAAGCTTTGTTAATCGTTCATAAATATCCGATGCACCGTTTCGGAAAAACTGTTTTACGAACTCCACCGGACTTGTAGCGTCTGCTTCTGTATCACTTACTTTTAGTTCTTTCGCAGTCGCTTTTTCCGCCTCAAGAGCCAAAGCATAAATCTGTTCCTTTTGGATCCCCTGCATCTTTAATTTATCTACAGCCTTCTGTGCTTCTTCTACGGATACAAAAATACGAGCGGTAGGCAATAGTTCCCCCTCCTTGCAAGGAATATTACCACTCCGCCCGTAAAATGAAACAAGGAATATTTATCCTCCAATATATCTCTGATACAACGATCTTGCCTCCACTTCCCCGGAAACCCCGTGAATAATGGCTCTTCCGTCTTTAAAGAGCACCATCCGCTTGTTTTCAATATTTAACACCAGCAGATGCTGATTCGCTTTGGAGATGTGCTGCTTATGAACGTCCGCCGTCTGCTTCAGTGACACCTGCATATCAGGAAGAGGCTTCACCTGTACGGCGTCCCTGCCGCACAACGTCTCCGCCTTGCTTCGCCCACTCCATGCGAGCGCCGGATACGCTGGCGATGCCCCGCAGGAGGGACAATCCTCATCCTGCAGCGAGTCTACATGAATGGAAGAACTCTCGTTCGACCATACATCAAACGACCACAGCGTTCCTCGGAGTTGTTCAAAGGAATGAGTAAGCAGCTTCATCGCTTCGGTCACCTGAGCGGCGCTTACGAATTGGACGGCCGGGGCAATAATACCCACCGTGTCACACGTTTCCCCTTCCATTGGGATACCCTTCATCAGGCAGCGCAGGCACGGCCCATGTCCCGGCCTTACTGTGTAGCTCAGTCCGTACGCGCCTACACAGGCTCCGTAGATCCAGGGGAGCCGGTGCTTCAACGCTGTATCATTAATCATCAGCCTCGTTTCCATATTATCGAGCCCATCAATAATAAGATCTGCGGGCAGACAATTTTCAAGCACGGCCGGATCGGCTTCTCCGACAATGATTTCAATAGAAGCATCACTCCGGATATCGAGCAGCCGCTTTTTCGCCGCTTCTGCCTTTGGCGTACAGGCCTCGGCGTCGGCTTCCGTATAAAGCTGCTGGCGCTGCAGATTGCTTTCCTCCACATAATCCCGGTCGATCAGCGTTAATTTTCCGATTCCCGCGCGTACGAGGGTTTCGGCGGTTAAACTCCCAAGAGCGCCCGCGCCCACCACTATGACGTGAGCCTCATGCAGCCTTTCCTGTCCTTTCCGGCCGATGCCGTGAAATAACCGCTGACGGGAAAAACGTTCTTCCGTATTCAAATGCTGAGGCCCCCTATAGGGCTGCTTGCCTGGGCATAGAATTTTTTATCAATGCGCCCTGCTTCTGCGCCAAGTGCCCCGGCCCTTACTGCCAGTTTCATCGCCTCTGCCATTTTTACAGGATCGCCCGCTCCTGAAACTGCTGTATTCAGCAGGATGCCATCAGCACCTAGCTCCATTGCATAAGCAGCATCCTTCGGGCTCCCAATGCCTGCATCTACAATTACCGGAACCTCCGCCTGCTCAATAATATGGGAGAGGTTGTACGGATTAATGATTCCAAGCCCCGTGCCTATAGGAGAGGCCCCCGGCATTACTGCATGAACACCAAGCTCCTGAAGCTTTCTTGCCAGCACAACGTCATCAGAGGTATACGCGAGGACAGTAAACCCTTCGTTCAGCAGCTGCTCCGAGGCCCGGAGCGTTTCCACCGGATCCGGCAGAAGCGTTTTGTCGCAGCCGATCACTTCTACTTTAATCATGTCACACATATTGGCCGCTTCTGCCAGCTTCGCTGTCCGTACTGCCTCTTCAGCCGTTTTAGCTCCCGCTGTATTCGGGAGCAGCCGATATTTGGATACATCCATCTGTTCAAATGGATCTGGCTGGCTGCTGTCAAACAGGTTCATTCTCCGAACGGCGAAGGTCAGTACCTCCGTTTCCGATGCTTCTACTGCCTGGAGCTGGGTCTTAGCGTCCTTATATTTTCCGGTGCCAAGAAATAAATTCGATTCAAACGTCATATTGCCAATATTAAGCATTCGTTCATCCGCCTCCTACAAAATGAATGATTTCGATTTTATCCCCGTCCATTAAACCTTCCTGCTGATGAAATTCTTCAATCACAATAGTACCGTTGCGCTCCACCACTGTTTTTTTGTGGGCGATCTGAAGCTCTTCCAGTAAATCGGCTACAGTTGTGCTGTTCTCAATATTCTGTAATTGACCATTAAGCGTGATCTGCATGAATAACTCCTCCCTTTCGTATTTGAGGATCTACGGCAAACAGGTGCTTCCAGTCTTCGCGGACGCTTTCTCCTTCGATCCGGGCAGCCATCCATTGTCCGCTCAGTGCTGAAAGCAGAATACCGTTTCTGTAGTGCCCGGTCATTACCCACAGGCCACGGCTGGTCTGTCCCATATATGGCAGTCCGTCTCCTGTCTGCGGCCGGATGCCGCTCCAAAATCTTTCAATGCTTGCATGCTTCAGACCCGGTACTAAATGAACAGCTGCTTTCATCAGCTCCTGCATCGAGGCTACACTGACTCCTGTACTCGAGTCCCCGGGCTTTTCTGTGGCGCCGATAAAGATTTCCCCGTCCCTTTTCGGAACAATGTATACCTCCGGCGTGTGCAGAGTGTGTCTCAAATTCTCATGGGGCATCCGTACGGACAAGCACTCCCCTTTTACCGGATAGAGCGTAAAATCCTTTTCATCCAACAGCTCCACTCCGGCGCTCCCCCCGGTAAAAACCACTTCTTTTGCTTCAATCATTCCTTCCTTTGTTTTCACGCCACAAATCCGGCCGTCAGCTTCTAAAAAACGGTCCACAGAAGTGTTTTCCCGTATAATTGTCCCGCAGGCCCTTGCTGCTTCAGCAAGGGCTATTGTCCACTCATAGGCCCGGAGCTGTCCGTCCTTCGGGATGGACCAGACGCCCCGGATGTTTTTGGAAAGCGCCGGTTCCCTGCGCAGGGCTTCATGTGCCGAAAGCCACTCCGCGCCGTAGCCGCGCCCTGCAGCCCGCCGGTATTTATCTTCTCCCGCCTTCTCCCATACAGGCTTCAGCATTCCGTTGTTCACGTAGGAAACATCCATTCCACTAAGCGCTTCCACTTCGGGGACCATCTCTTCAAACAGCTCCCGGCTTTCCAGGGCGAATTCCTGAAAAAGGTCAGACCCCTCCCACTCGGACTGCGCTCCGAGCATGCCGGCAGCCGCTTTTGATGCTCCGGCAGCAATGGAGTCTTTCTCGATTACCATTACGCGGCGCCCGCGTTTGCTTAACTGATACGCAAGCGAGCATCCCTGCACACCTGCGCCTACAATAAGAACCTCTGTATCAGCCTTCATTGTTATCACTCCTTAACCGGGCTCTGAGCTTTCCGGCTGCTTTTCCGGGCTGGGCAGCCTCATAAAAATATGCAATGGCTGCGACCCCGGACGCTCCACAGTTTATACACTCCACTGCTTTGTCAGCGTCAATTCCTCCTATGGCAATTACGGGGATCCGTACGCTTTTCGCCACAGCCTCCAGCGCCCGGAGCCCTCGCGGTGATTTCCCAGGTTTACTGCCGGAGGCAAACACATGGCCAAAATACAGCCATGATGCTCCCTGCTGTTCACTTTTTTCCGCCGCTTCCACCGAGTGGACGGACTGACCCCAGCCTGCGGAGACCGGATAGATCGTACGACGCTCCGGCAGGTGGGCACCGGCCAGGCCGTATGCAGCAGCAAGTTCGGGTTCATCATTTATGATCAGCTGCTTCGGGGCAGCTCCTTCCTTTAACACCCATCCAATGGCCGTTTCTTTTTCACGCCTTGTCCATTCGGGCGCCCGTACATGCACGTAGTCAACGACCCCACTCAGCTCTCTCGTTTTTTCCCACCAAGCTTTCAACTGTATATCCGGCGGCGATACGGCGTGGATGCAAGGCTTCGGTTTATTATCCATAAAAAAACCTCCTTCCAGAAGGAAGGAGGCTGCCCGTTAAAAGGTTCAACATGGCTGCTTCCCTCCGCTGGATCTCCAGATCAGGTTCAAAGGGTTCCGGATAGTTCTCCGGTCTCAGCCTCAGCAGGCACCCCCAGCAAATATAATATTTTCCCACAAAAAACCCCGCCTTCGTTAGAAAGCGGGGGAGATAGTCGTATCAGCATCTCTTCCCCACTTCCCTCCGCTGGTATAATCCAGATCAGGTTCAAAGGGATCAGCTTTACGCTGTCTCAGCCAACAGGCACCCCTAGTGGTTTGATATTACTTATATCATAACGCGGTACACCTCTTCCGTCAATTCACCCCGAGTTTTACGCCTGGAAAATCGACAGCACCACCCAGAGGGAGGGGACGCTTAAAAGAGTTGTCACCAGTGTAATACTCGAAACAAGCTGAGGGTTGGAATCAAACTGGACGGAAATCATTGCCATCGTTGCTGCACTCGGCATCGCTGTTGAAACAACCAGCACGGTCGTCAGCGTATCGCTGGTCTGCAGCAGCAGAGTAATCACATAAGCAAGGGCCGGGGCAAATATAAGCCGCAAAAACGTGCCTGCACTTACAAGCTTCCAATCCATGCGTTTTACGGATATGCGTGCAAGCTGCATGCCCAGTATAATCATAACTACCGGAATCGCTGCGCTCGCGAGCATATCAAGGGCTTCATAATAGGTCGCACCGATCGGTATTCCTGTCAGCTGGAAGAGGATGCCCGCAAGCAGTGCATAAAATACCGGCATCCGCAGCACCGTGCGAAACGCGTCGGCTGTATCCATATTGGCGCTGTTTGCGATATAGACACCTACAGTATTCATCAGCATCGTCTGGATAACCATAAAAACGATAGAGTAGGCAAAGGCTGTATCGCCAAACGCAAAAGCGATTAAGGGAGCACCGTAATTACCCGCATTCATAAATACAGTGGACAGCATCATGCCGGTTTCATTGGCTTTTGGCCATTGACGCAAAAAAGACACTAATTTGATCAGCCCGGTCATGACCGCCAAAAACACCAGGGAAAACAGAGCCATCGACAGCATATCGCTGTTCAGCTCTCTTTCATAGAATGTCCGGAAAACAAGCGCGGGCGTCAATACATAAAGAGCGACAGCCGACACCGGCCGAATATCCACTGCCTGTCTTTTCTGCAGCAAATAGCCAATCGCAAATATTAAAATGATTGGGATCAATACATTGATCAGCACACTCATGCGGAGCCCTTCCTTCTTTCCTTAAATTTAATGCACCTTAATACCGGCCCTTTCCGCTAGTAATCGTGTCGGAGCATCTGCTTTAAAATACGCTTCTCTTTACGCGATACAAGAATATACAAATAATCACCTGCATTGATTACCGTCTCACCAACTGGAGTGACCAGTTCATCGTCTCTTACAATCGCGCTGATCAGCGCAGAGGCTGGAAATTCAATGCTTTGAAGCGTCTGGCCGACAATCGGTGTCGCTTCATTCGTTTGAAATTCCATAATTTCTGCGTTCGCTTTTCCAAGTGACACCAGCTCCAGGGAATGAGTCGGCGCTTCCCGGAGCGGACCGGACAGGTGAAGCCACTTTGCTAATGGAGCGATAGTCGCTCCCTGGATCAGCGCAGATGTCAGCACAATAAAGAAGACGACGTTAAAAATCTGGCTGCCCGACTCCACACCGGCCACGATCGGGTATGTAGCCAAAATGATCGGCACCGCCCCGCGCAGTCCCGCCCAGGATAGAAATATATTCTGCTTCGGCTTGTAGCCGAAAAAGGAAGTCGACAAAAACGTAGCCAGCGGGCGGGCCAAAAACATTAACACCGCTGATAAAATGAGCCCCATCGTGATGTTTGACCATGTCAATATATCTCTTGGAAACGCAAGGAGACCCAGGATGATAAACATGCTTATCTGAGACATCCATGCCATCCCTTCGTTAAACCGGTAAATCGGCTGACGGTAGATCAAATCGGAGTTTCCTATCATAAGGGCTGCTACATATACTGCCAAAAACCCGCTTGCGCTCATGCTCGAGGTCACGCTGTAGGTCAACAATGCAAAAGCGATCGCAAATAGAGGATACAAACCACTTGAGTCCAGATTGATACGGTTGATGGTCCATGAGGCTGCCCAGCCAAACAGGGCTCCCATCGCAAGACCAGCGCCCATCTGCCAGAAAAAAGCACCGGATAACAGCCAGACATTCGGCGAATCTGCCAAAATTAATTCAATAAAAAAGAGCGTTAAAAACACGGCCATCGGATCGTTGCTTCCCGACTCCGCTTCGAGGGTGGACCCCATTTTTTTATCAATGCTCCGTCCTTTCAGGGCAGCAAAGACGGCTGCGGCGTCTGTCGAACCGACTGTGGCTCCGAGAAGCATCGCTTCAAGCCAGCTCAGGTCGAGCAGCTGCTTTGCCACCACCCCCATCAGAGCAGCTGTAAACAGGACACCAAACGTGGCGAGCGTTACGGAAGGCCCCACCACCGGCCTAATGTCACGCCACCTTGTCTGAGTACCCCCTTCAAACAGAATAATAATCAGGGCTATAATCCCGACAGTCTGGGCAAGCTGGACATTTTGAAAGTCAATAATGCCAAAACCATCATTTCCCATCAGCATACCTAGAATTATAAACAAAATAAGCGAAGGTACGCCGAGACGTGTCGAAAATTTTGTCACGACGACACCTAATATAAGCAGAAGTGCTCCTAATAATATAAATGAATCCACGTTCGCGTTTCCTTCAAACAATGCCCTTTTCCTCCTTTCCCCTGCCACAGCTGTCTATGGCTTCTTTATGTATTACTTGCATGATACATGTAATGGTTGTTTAAAAAATACTTGCATTCAGGGAGCTCTAGTCTATCTCTTCTATACCCAAAAATGCACGCATATAAAAAAGCATGCTGTTTTTGCAGCATGCTCTCTGTATTACCCAATCACATCGTAGCCGATAGAAAGGATAATTGCGAATAAAATGACCCATATAATCCAAAACATGGCGTGTTTTCTGCCTGCCCGCCGGCGGACAAACATCATTTCCATTACCCCGATAAATATCAGGGCCAGCACCCCTTTTATAATGGACAGGAGCGGGAAGCCATACAGCGCCACCATGCCTGCACCAGAAAGAACCATGATAACCACGAAAAGCCGCTCAATCATCATTGTCACTTTTTGTTTCGGAAACAGGTAGCTGATCAAAAAGAATATAATCAAAAATGCCCACGAACCTGAATGTGCCTCATACAAAATACTTTGAAGATCCATATGTTTTCCTCCTTTCATTTTTCATTGCTTTTCTGCTCCAAATGCTTCACCTGAGTGTAACTATAATCAAAATAAAGCCTGTGCTCAAGCCATAAAAGCTTTTGTTTTTGAACGTTTTATGGCGCTATCAGCTTCAGGCCCACCACAGAAGCAAGGATCACTGCGATACTTATAAGCCGGCCTGTGTTTGCCGGCTCTTTGTACCAAAGCATGCCAAACAGTGCGCTGCCTGCTGCCCCTATTCCTGTCCAGACAGCGTAGGCAGTCCCCATCGGGAGCGTCTGCATCGCAAGGGAAAGGAGAAAAAAGCTTGCTCCAAACCCGGCAGCAATTAACAGCAGCGGCCAGATGACCCGCTTTTGGATCCATTCATTAATCATCGAAACACCAATCATCTCAAAAATACCCGCACCGATCAAATACAGCCATGTCATCACTGTCCACCGCTCCCTTCATTTGCTTTGGCACGCCCGGAGGCTGTATGAAGCCCGGCGATGCCTCCAATCAGCATGAAAATAAAGACCAGCTTGATCCATTCGAATGGCTGGCCGAAAAAGATCATATCAAGAACCGTCGTTCCGACGGTACCAATACCGACAAAGGCCACGTATGATGTTCCTACCGGCAGATGTTCGCCCGCCCGGATTAAAAAGAGAAAGCTCAGTACGATAGCCACAAGCGTTCCTGCCCATTCCCATCCGGCCGAGGCATGCTTCAAGCCCACGACCCAGAGAATTTCAAATGCTGCCGCTGCCGCGACGTTGATCCATCCCATTACAATCCCTCCTTGCCGGTGCTTTCTTAATTATTTCCCGGAAATATTCATTACAGCTTTAACCGCGAAAAAACCCGGGAAGTCTTCGCAGCGAAGATCTCCCGGGTTTTTATCCCTCCGTGTCGCAAACTATTCGTCTGCGGGTTTTCTCTTGGACCAGACCGGCAATGCCGCGGAACCCTAGAAAACATTCTGCCTCACAGTATATCAAATTTCCGGATATTGTCTACGACGAGGCATTGTCTTTAGCTGGAAACACAAATTCCACGCCATTTTCTTTACGTTTTAATTTGGCGTCAAACGGCTTTTTGCCTTTAAATCCTTTAATCACCTGGGTTTCCCCTTTTTCACACAGCTTTTTAACCTGCGCCTGGGTAATTCTTTTTTTCAATAACGTTTTCGGGACGGTGAATTTGCAGCCATTCGCATATTCACTGCAGCCGTAAAAGGACTTCCGCTCCATCAGCTGTCCCTTTTGGCATACGGGACAGAGGGCAATTGGCTCTGCACGCTGCGGCTGTTTTTTGGAGGAGGCGACCTGATCCGGCTTCGTCTGCATATTCGTTATGCCTGCCGGCGCTTCTTCCACCAGTTTTTTCGTAAAAGCCTCTGTCTGCTTTAAAAAAGCTTCCTTATCCGCTTCCCCGCTGCCAATCTGCTTTAAAAAGGCTTCCCATTTCGCGGTGAGCAGCGGCTTGGACAAAAGCGTCCCCTCCACTACTTCGCACAGTGCACGGCCCTTGGCGGTCACTTCCACAATGTTCTTTTGAATCCGGATATATTCCTGCTTTTGCAGGGTCTGAATAATGGTGCTGCGCGTCGCTTCAGTCCCAAGGCCTTCTGTTTCCTGCAGTACTTTTTTAGACGTTTCATCATCCTCGATCCATTTGCCGCAGGACTTCATCATGTTGATCAGTTGTCCCTCGGTGTAAGGCTTGGGCGGCTGGGTTTCCTTTTCAGCCGCCTGGACGTATGCCGTAACCTGCTCTTTTTCGGCTAATGGGGGAAGAGTATTGTCCTCCTGATCTTTCTTCTTCTTCGGCGCCGGAAAGAGCTCCTTCCAGCCCAGCTGCCGGTCCACCCGGCCTTTGCTTTCAAAAATAAGCCCATGGACGTCCGTTTCCACCGTCGTTTCTTCGTATACGTAGTTTCGGTGAAACATCGCCAGCACGCTGTTCATGACCTCTTTGTACACCTGCTGCTGGGCCCGGTTCAGCTTTTCAAACTGAGTCTGGCTCAGCACTTTTTTAGTCGGAATGATCGCATGGTGCTCCTGAACTTTGCTTCCGTCTACAAACCGCTTCGAGGGAGTGGTGGACGCCGGCTCGAAGGAGACGTTCATGCACTCCTGCATCCGGGAGAGATTTCCTTTTAAGTAGTTAAATTCCCCTGATGTGATGTGGCGGGTGTCCGTTCTCGGATAGGAAACAGCTTTTAATGGTTCGTCATACAGGCTCTGCACCGTTTTCAGCACGGCCGACGGACTCATTTTATATTTCTTGTTCATCGTTGTCTGCAGGCTCGAGAGCGAGTGAAGGAGCGGGGGCTTTTCCTGCTTTTCTTCTTTTTTGACGCTCCTGACCGTGCCTTCGGTATCCTTTTTCAGTCCGTGCTCCTTCCAGATCCGGAGCACCTCTTCCTTTGAGCCGAAGCGCTTTTTATACTTTCCTTTATACTCTCCTGCTTCCGCCCGGAAGGTTCCTTCAAGCTCCCAGTAAGGCTCGGGCACAAACGCCTCAATTTCCTTCTGCCGGTCGTAAATAAGCTTGAGTGTCGGCGTCTGGACCCTGCCGACGCTGAACACTTCATTGATGCCCTTCTGCTTTAACAGCAGCGTATACAGACGGCTCGCATTCATGCCGACAATCCAGTCGGAAAACTGGCGGGCCCGTGCCTCCTCGTAAAGAGGGAGATAGTCTGCACCTTCCCGGAGCTGCTCGAACCCTTTATACACTTCGTCCTTTTCGAGGCTGTTGATCCAAAGGCGCCGGGTTGGTTTATGAGACGTTTTCGTATAGTCGATAACGCTGCGCGCGATGTTCTCGCCTTCCCGGTCGCAGTCGGTCGCAATAATAATGCTGTCGGCTTCCTGCAGCATCTGTTTGACAATCTTCAGCTGCTTGAATGCCCTGGGGTTAGGCTTGAAGCGGAAATGGGCGGGAAGCATCGGGAGGGTATCGAGCGACCATTTTTTCCAGGAGGACTCGTAATCGGCCGGGGCCCGGAGCTCGAGCAGATGGCCAAACCCCCAGGTAAGCACCGCCCCGTCCGGAAACAGGCTGCACGGCTTCAGCCGCATATACCCATCTTTTTTCTCCTGTATTTGAAACGCGGCCGCGTAGGCTTTTGCCTGGGACGGCTTCTCCGCTAGGATAACTGGCATAAAGAAATTCCTCTCTTCGCTGATTTCTTTGAATTCAAGAACATTTGTTCTTTAATTATAATGAATCTGTCACAAAAACGAAAGATGGAGCCCGGCTTTCATATACTCAACTTCGGCCGCGCGTGATACACTAGCATTTGTGAAAACAATGGAAGGATGCTTCCACTCGAAGAAACCACTATTCGGGAGGAGAAATAGACAAATGAAGCCTTTAAAACAGCAGGGATACGAATATTACGATTTAGCCGATATCCTGCATGACAGCTACAGCGAAGCCGATCTTGCTGCTCTCACCGCCGCCTTTGACGACCTTCCGGCCGATGACTATGCCCCGGATCTGAACCGCTACCGTCAGTATGGCCGTGCCGTTATTTTTCCCGGCACCCACCGGATCGAATGGCTGCCGGAAACGGTTAAAAACGGTAAAAGCTACTACGATTATTTCCAGGGGTCGTTCAACCCGGAATACCCGGACGCGAGCCGCCGCTTTCCTGCCATTCCCGAACACGTCAGGCACAACCGGCTGCTTGAAGCGCTGATCGCCTTTAATTTCCGCCAGACATTCTGGACACGCGAGGATGCGCTGATGCCATTTCATGCAGGAGTCCACTTTGTGAAGCTGCACGTTGAATCCGGTGAGGACGAAGCTTTTTCTTCGCCAAATACGCTGCATCAGGACGGCGAGCCGTTCACATTTGCGCACCTGATCCGCCGGCGCAATATCGAAGGCGCACGGAACGTCATTTCTGTTCCGGAGGTCCGCGGGCGGATGCCGGAGGAGGTTGACAAGGAAAAAATTACTGATTCCTTTTACATGACCCGCCCGCTTGAATCCTACGGGGTGTATGATCCACTGGTCACTCATTACGTAGGCTCCGTACGCAAAGGCCCGGAGGACGGGCCCGGAGAGCGTTCTGCCATCTTAATTGACTACCAGCCTACTGTCGTTGCCAACCCGGATGAGATCCGAAGCATGCACGGTGATACAGACAATATGGATTATGTATAAACCGAACCCCCGGCGCAGCACGCGTCGGGGGTTCACTATTTGTCTGCTTAGTTGACCGAGGTTAGGGACACAAGCTCGTATTCAATTGTGGTGCGGTGGGATTCCCATTCCACCCGGTGTATAACCGCCTTGCCAAACGGCACCTTTTCGGCAAAGGTGTGAATGGGAAGCGGGTGATCAAGCGGAAACATTTGATAATTATCTTTGATCAGCCGGAAATTTTTTTCATCGAGGCGCTCGGCCTGCTTATTCGTAATAATTTCCCAGTTCATTTCTACAGAAAAACCCATATGCGTCCCTCCTGCTCCCTTGTCTCTTTAATTATAACGCTTACTTTTCTATTTCCATTATGGCAGATTTTTAAGCGATTGTACGATTAAATCCCAAAATTTATCATTATCGACTTCCACTGCGACCTGCACCGGCCCGTCAGCAGCGGAAGCATCAATGACTGTTTCCCCGTACGTATGCTTTCCCGCAGTTTCCACCTTTACCTCGGCCGATTCAAATGTAAACAGGGACGGCTCCAGGCACACTGCCACCGCGCACGGATCATGAACCGGCGGGAGCGTGAGATGAAAACGCTCCTGGTAAGCACGCTGGAAGTGATCAAGCAGTTCATACGTAAACTGGGCCGCCATTGTTGGTATCTCTTTAATCCGTTCCACCACGGCCTCGGATGATAACGCCTGATGAGTGACATCAAGGCCGCACATCGTGATTGGGATGCCGCTTGAAAAAACGATTTCTGCTGCTTCTGCATCTGCATAAATATTAAACTCTGCCGCAGGTGTCCAGTTGCCAAACGTGCCGCCTCCCATAACCGACAGGCGGCGAATACGTCCAGCGGCCTTCGGATTTTTACGGCATAGCATGGCAATATTGGTGAGCGGTCCCGTCGCAATAACGGTAATCTCTTCCTCTGAATGAAGCAGCAGCTCTTCCATTACGTCGACTGCATGTCTTTCCTCCACCGTATGTGTCGGCGCCGGAAGCTCTGGCCCATCCAGACCGGACTCACCGTGGATAGAAGGAGCGTGCTCCGCCTTGCGGACCAGGGGCCTTCCTGCTCCTTCCGCCACCGGTACTCCCTTAAGGCCTGCGGTATCAGCAGCCACTAAAGCATTTCTTGTTGTTTTTCCTATATCTGCATTGCCTGAAACGGTCGTTACAGCCCGGATATCCATATCCGGATGCCCCGCCGCAAGAAATAAAGCGATGACATCGTCGTGTCCCGGGTCCATATCCATAATTACTGGTATTTTCATCTGCTGCTTCCTTTCTTTCTAAGAATGTATGTTTATTCAAACCAAAAGCACCGCCGGCCGGCGGTGCTTTCATGCTTCGGACTCCGATGTTTAAAGTCCTGCTTCGTAGTTCAATTTTTTCGCCATTTCCCGGAACTGCTGCTCGTCAAATCCCGGGGCGAATTCCTCCGGAATATGGTCGAGGTTCGGAATTTCTCCGCCCTCCGGCGTCGGCATGTCACTGACTACCTCGAGTTCGCCCGGTGGCCCAACCGGTGTCGGTCCGTTCCAGATCCGGTCAAGCATGGTGTAATCATTATCACTGAAACGATAGAGCTTACGGTGTGCGCCCTTCGCTTCGTATTTATGGGCATGATCATATTTACTGTTATCAAGGTCCGGCACCGGAAGCATTTTCGTTACGTCCACGCCTGTTAATTTCTCCAGCGCTTTGGCATAGGCCACTACATGCACACCACCGCGCACAAGCAGGTAGCCGCAGAGTTCACGGGCGGTTTCATTGTCTGTCATCTGGTACACCCTCATTTTATGCGTTCTGGCTCCGCACTCGAGGTAAAAATTGTGAAGCAGATCGTTGACCAGGTTGCCGCTTGTAAAGACATTGTCCCCTGTCCACGGTGCTCCCATCGAATCCTTCGGTACAGAGTTCTGCCCGGCAAAAATAAAGCTTTGCGGATTTCTTGAATCCATGGCTTCACTGAGCGGTGTGCTGTCCGGATTGGCCGGGTCCTGGCCGCTTTGGCTCGTTGAACCCTGCAGGCATAAATTTATTGTATTGGCAACCAGCTCTACGTGTCCGAGTTCCTCGGCTGTGATGCTTGCGACTAAATCATAAAAAGGGCGTAGCTGTTTTTTGCTGCGGAAATTAAACGACTGGAATAAATAGTTATTAAGCGTTGACAATTCACCGAATTTTCCACCTAAAAGCTCCTGTACGACGTTGGCTGAGTTCGCGTCTGGGTTACTGGGCGTTGGGAGGTCGATTTGCAGTTTGTCAATTCTCTTAAACACAATGATTCCTCCTATAGGTTTAAATTCGTATTCCGCAAGCAAAATACACTTACCTATTTCCGTTCTTCCTTTTAAGCAAACACTAAATGTTTGTCTATTAACAATATTCATTCTTTTTATACAATTTGTATTATTTTCGAAAAATCCTGTTTCTCCGGCTTTGAAACCATGTTTAAAAGTACGTGGCGGCAGGAATAATGATAATTAGTTTCACTACGAAAGGAAGGTTTATCCATGGATAAAAACGAAGCAAAGAGACATGCACAAGATATCATCGACAGCAACAAGGTAGGCGTCCTTGCCACAATTGAAGGCAACAAGCCCCACTCCCGCTATATGACGTTTTACAATGACAACTTCACTCTTCTTACGCCGACAAGCAGCAAAACCCATAAGGCGGAAGAAATCGAGAAGAATTCCAATGTGCATATTCTGCTTGGATACGACGGTGAAGGCTATGGAGACGCTTTTGTTGAAATTTCCGGCAAAGCAGTAATCCGCCATGATCAGGAAACCAAGGAAAAGGTTTGGACCGACAGCGTGCAGTCCTGGCTTGGCTCCCCGGACAATCCCGAATATATTGTCCTCGAAATCCAGCCGGATTCTATCCGCCTGATGAACTCCAAAGGAGATACTCCCGAGGAAATTGACTTTTCTTCTTAAGCAAATAAAAGTCCCCGCCGGTACGCATGCCGGCGGGGATTATTTTATAAAGCCTTCCAGGCCTCGTGAATATCCGTATCTCCTGCAAGCAGCTCGACGGTCTGCCCGCGGGCGTTTTCAATATCCAGGGCGGCGATCATCGTGCGTGCCACGTCTTCTCTGGATATATCTCTTTTTTCGGGATTGGAAAGCTTTTCTGCAAGCTCGATTTTTCCTGTACCCTTCTCAAATGTCAGTTTCCCCGGACGGACAATCGTGTATGGCACTCCGCTGCTCTGCAGATGCTTGTCTGCGTTCAGCTTTGCCTCCGCGTAATGTTTAATGGCTCCCTGTGGATTCTCGACGCCAATCCCGCTCAGCATAACGTAGTGCTGCACCTCCTGCACTCTTGCCGAATCGATGGTTTTCTTTGCTCCCTGCTGATCCACGCTCACTGTTTTTTCAGGTCCGGTGGAAGATCCCGAGCCGGCAGCAAACATAACGGCGTCCATTCCCTTCAAAGCGGCCGCCGTGTCTTCTTCAAGATCTGCAAGAATCGTGGATGCCGCGCCCAGTTTTTTCAGTTCATCGGCCTGGGAGACTTCACGTACCATAGCATGCGGAGTATGCTCCGGATGGGCTGCAAGCTGTTCGACCAGCAGACGTCCCGTATGCCCGTTCGCTCCTATGACTAATACATCCATTTTAACGCCTCCTTTTTTCACATTTGTTCCCTGCAGTCTTCAGTTTAAACGTCCCCACCAGGCTTTTTCTCCCATTCATTTTGCGTTTTCCTCCGCCTGCTTCCGCGCTTTCTCCGGAATTTTCCCGGTCTTGAATAAATAGAAAGAACGACCGCCGAAAAAATAAGGAAAATACCAAGCCCCTGCCAGCTGCTCAGCCTGTCCCCAAAAGCGAATACGCCGATCACAATGGCCACCATCGGTTCAACGGTTGATAAAATCGCCGCTTTGCCCGACTCGATATATTTCAGCCCGATCGTAAACAGGATATACGCAGCAATCGTGGAAAGAAGAATGCCTCCAAGACCGTACATCCACATCATCGGCTCACGTATGGCTTCTTCGTTTGCCAGAAGGCCGCTGAAAGGGACCATTACCACTCCTCCGGCTAGCATAGTGTAGGCAGTGATCGTAATGGAATGATATTTCGGCGTCACAAATTTACCGAGAATACTGTACAGGCCACAGCACAAACCGGAAAGCAGGCCGATCATTAGAATCGACAGCGACATTCCGCCCGCTCCTCCGGGAAGCAGACCGGCCACCAGCGCACAGCCGGCGATCGTAAGCAAAATAGCTGCCAGCTTATTCGCTGTTATTTTTTCTTTAAATACAAATCTTGAAATAAGCGCTACAAACACGGGACTGGTATAGAGAAGCACGACCGCAATGGAAAGCGAGGCTTCATTCATGACAGTGAAATAACACCAGTTAAAGAGGGCTATACTGCCGACGCCGAGCCCGATAAAGTGCGGCAGATCGTACCACCGGACCTTCAGAAGATACGGCCGGACCAGGGCTACAGCCAGAAATAAGATCAGGGCCGAACCGGCCATGCGGAGCGCTACTACCTGGTCGGGTTCAATATTGTACCGGTACATGTTCTGTACGAACAAGCCTGTGAATCCCCAAAACGAAGCGCCGGCGACGGCAAATAAATAGGCAGTGGATGGTTTCATAGCTTCTCCCCCTTTATATGGATCCTTTTCCTTCAGCTCCGCTATCATCTCAGATTTCTGCACCGGCTTTCTATAAATTTTAAATTATTCTTAAATAGTATTGACCTTCCCTGATCTTAAATGTTTGAAAAAATACAGCGCGAGGTATATTATACATTGCTACCGGGTTCTATCCGGTAATTATGAAAGGATGGTTGCTATGCATACCGATTTTACAAAGCAGTATATTAACGGCTCCTGGGTGAGCGGCTCATCCAGCAAAACAATCGAAAATACTAATCCTTATAACGGCGAATCGCTGGGAACAATTGCTTCTGCAGACGCCAATGATCTTGACCGGGCGTATCAGTCGGCCAATGATTATCAGAAAACGTGGGACGCCCACAGCCCCGCTGAAAAACAACAGTATCTCCACCGTCTGTACGATGTCATGCAGAACCAGAAGGAAACCATTGTGGAATGGCTGATCAAGGAATCCGGAAGCAGCAGACTGAAGGCGGAAACAGAGTTCAATACAGCATCCAACATTGTTTTTGAATCCACTTCATTCCCTAACCGGGTCCACGGATCGACCGCTCCTTCGAACACGCCCGGAAAAGAAAACTATACGTTCCGTTCGGGCAAAGGAGTTATTGGAGTTATCGGCCCATGGAACTTCCCGTTCCATCTCGCAATGAGAACAATTGCACCGGCAGTGGCAACAGGCAATACCGTCGTAGTTAAACCAGCATCCGACACACCGGTTACCTCCGGGCTGCTGATTGCAGCATTGTTTGAAGAAGCCGGTTTTCCGGCAGGCGTCATTCACGTCACGGCCGGACGCGGCTCCGAAATTGGCGATGCATTCGTTACTCACGAAGTACCGGCGCTGTTATCGTTCACCGGCTCCACCGAAGTCGGCACGCACATTGCTGAGCTCGCGGCGAAAAACTTAAAAGAAACCGCTCTTGAGCTTGGCGGCAACAATGCTATGGTTGTTCTTCAGGACGCCGAGGTGAAAAAGGCTGCCAAAGCAGCAGTATTCGGTTCCTTCCTTCACCAGGGACAGATTTGTCTCGCATTGAACCGCGTGATTGTTCATGATGACATTTACGACGAATTTGTCGAAGAATTCACCCGCGTGGCGAAAACGTTAAAAGCTGGCGACCCTTCGGATGAAAATGTAATCGTCGGACCAATTATTAACGAAGAACAGGTCAAAAATATAGAAAAACTGGTCCAGGGCACGATCGATGCCGGGGCTAAACTTCAGACAGAGTTTGAAATCAACGGCCAGGTTATACCGCCGGTGGTTCTTTCCGAAGTAACTAACGATATGCCTGCAGCAAAGGATGAAGTCTTCGGCCCTGTCGCAACATTAATCCGGGCATCGAGCGAGGACGAAGCTATCCGCATTGCCAACGATTCTCCTTACGGCCTGAGCGGATCGGTCTTCACCCAGGACCGTTACCGGGGCATGCAGGCAGCGCGCCGCATTAATTCCGGCATGGTTCACGTAAATGACCAGTCCGTAAACGATGAAGCCCACCTGCCATTTGGCGGCGAGAAGCAATCAGGTATCGGACGCTTTAACGGCGAATGGGTTTTAGATGAATTTACGACCGAGCAGTGGATCAGTGTACAGGCGCAGGACCGCCCGTACCCATTGTAATTTCTCCGGAAATTTCAAGCTGAAATTGTTCTGTTTCCTTTTATTACCTTGCGGCCTGCTCTAAAATTGATTACTCTATAAAGAGAGGGGTAAGGAGGTTTGGAAGTGGAACAAGAAAAAGACGTAAAAATATTTGATAAAGACGAACTTTTGTATTTTGATGGAAAAGAGTGCAGGATGATCGCGGAATATGAACGAACGATTTGTGTCGAATACGTTCATTACCCGTTCGCCGGCCAGGAGGAAGAATTTCCTTATCCACGCGTTATTCTTCGCAAAGGGGAAGTCGAACGCGCAGCTGTCTAAACGAAAGTTTGCTTTAAAATAACAGCAAAAAAACAGGGACTGTCCTTTTACGGGGCAGTCCCTGCTTTGTATTCCTTAATGAACACCTTTACGCTTTGTCCTTCGTTTTTTACAGCAGCTTTGCCATCACGACGACGCCAAATGACGGCAGCCCTTCTTTTTCTGCGGTGTATTCCCTTACCGTTTCATATCCCATCCGCTGATACATACGGACGTTTTGCGGCGTCGATGCCCGAACTTTACAATAAATCCCTTTGAACTGTTCTTCTGCTGCAGCTTTCTCCACCCAGCGGATAAGCGCTGCGGCAGCCCCGTTCCCACGTTGGGACGGACGGACCGAAAGACGGTGAAAGTACATATAATCCTCCTCGGGCCGGAACCGGATCATTGCGGCCGCTTTCCCGTCCTTCCACCAGACGGCGGCCCGTTCTCCCTGCTCCATTTCAGCCTGAATCGACTCTGTGGTTTCCTGAATAGCTCCTGACGGCGGTGAGTCGTTCCGGTACTCCCAGAACGCTTCATACATAATGGCATTAATCAGGGATGCTTCTGACGGTCCTGCTTCTGTAATTTCTTTCATTCTTTTCCTCCTGGCACCTTCCGAATCCATACTTATGATCATTTATCGTACCATATTTGTTCAGGCACGAAAAAAGAACCTGCACTCGGCAGGTTCCTGCTTCTCATCATCAGCTTGCAAAAACATGCTGGCCGATGGATAAATTCGGTGTCCGCGTCCAGATCCAGTCCGAGGTTACCTCCTCCGGATTGTAATAATACATCGAACCATAGGACGGGTCATAGCCATTCCATGCCTGCTTGACCGCTTCATACGCTGTCTGATCAGGTGTCATGCTGTACTGGCCGTCAGCTACTGCGGTGAAAGCATTCTGCTGCTGAATGACGCCGTTTACGTTATTGGGAAATTCAGCAGATTCAAGACGATTTAAAATCACCGCTGCCACACCTATCTGCCCTTCAAAGGATTCCCCGCGGGCTTCCCCGTAGACCGCTTTGGCCACTGATGTAACTTCACTCATGCGGCTGGTCGTCTGCGGCCCCGCCGCACCATCCACGATTAAGTTGAAATCACTTTGAAATTGCTGTACTGCCCGGGTGGTGGCCGGGCCGTAATAGCCGGTCGCATTCGTATGTAAATATCCCATCTGTATTAAATCCTGCTGAAGCGCCGTTACTTCCGGCCCCTGTGCTTCCGTTTCCAGCATAGATGCCTTAGTGGTGCCAGGTGAAGCAAAAATAAGGATTGTAGCCATGATTGCAAAAATAGTACTGAATAATAATTTCTTTTTCAAATTTTCACCTCCATCCATATTGTATCCAAAAAATTCAATTTTCTAAACAAATTTCCTTCCTTTCATGAAAAGTATATAACAAGGTACTAAGTGCTGGTAATAATCAGTTCCATATTTTAACAAAAAAGACCCCCATGAAACATGGGAGTCCACACATTATTTTTAGGAGGCCTTATCCGGCTTGTCTGTATCCTTTTGTTTGTCCTTTGTTTCAATATCTGTTTCTTCCCTCAGCGCTTTAAACAGCGAGTACACCATCAGTATCATCACGATGGAAAACGGAAGCGCCGATATAATCATGACGTTCTGCAGCGCGTCTATCCCTCCGGAGTAGAGCAGTACTGCCGCTGTGGCGGAGAGCATGATCCCCCAGATAAATTTGACAATGGCAGAAGGATTTAACGCCCCGTTCGATGTCTGCATGCCGAGCACAAATGTCGCAGAATCGGCGGACGTGATAAAGAATGAGATGATTAAAAGGAGTGTAATAACAGACAAAACAATGCTGAGCGGGTATTGATCAAATACACCAAAGATGGCCTCCTCCGCAGCCAGCGAGGAAACGTCTGCCAGACCGGTGCTCTGGACGTTTAACGTCGCACCGCCAAACAGGGAGAACCAGATGAAGCTGACAATCGAAGGAACCAGGATGACGCCAATGGTAAATTCCTTCAGGGTGCGCCCTCTCGATACCCGGGCGATAAATATACCCACAAATGGCGACCAGGAGATCCACCATGCCCAGTAGAAGATCGTCCATGCATTGATCCATTCCCTCGAGCTGTCGGATGTTGGTGCGATCCGGAAGCTCATGCTTGGAAGCGACTGCAGATAAGTTCCTATCGTGTTCGTAAACAAATTCATGGAAAATAACGTTGGGCCGACAAAAAGCATTAAGATAAATAAGATGATTGTTAAGTATATGTTCGCGTTACTCAGGAATTTGATTCCTTTGTTTAGGCCGGTATACGCTGACACTAAAAACAAAACAGTTATAACGAAGATTACAATCAGCTGTACCGTATAATTATTCGGAGTGTCAAACAAATAAGCCATACCGCCGGAAACCTGGGCTGCGCCGATACCAAGGGTGGTGGCAATACCTGAGACCGTTGCAACCAGCGCGATAATGTCCACTATTTTTCCGCCGATGCCTTTTTCGTTCATAATCGGGCTGAGCATGGCGCTCACCATGCCGGGAGCACCGCGCCGGAACGTGAAATACGCAAAACAGATAGCCGTAATGCCGTAAATCGCCCACGGATGGATGCCCCAGTGCAGAAACATATAACGCATGGAATCGACCAGCGCCTGGTCTGTTCCAACCTCTGCTTCCGGAGCATTTGTTGCATAGTGGGAAACCGTTTCCGCCCCACTCCAGAATACAAGCCCGACTCCCATGCCGGCACTAAAAAGCATCGCAAACCATGTTGGATAGCTGTATTCCGGCCGGTCCTCCGGTCTTCCAAGCCGGATGTTTCCGTACCTGCTGAAAATAAAATAGATACATAAAAGCACAAATGCCGATACAATTAAAAGATAATACCACCCAAAACGGTTCGATACGAATGTCTGCACTGCAGAGGTGGCATTAAAAAACGATTCCGGGACTGCAACTCCGACAACCGCCATAATAAGCAGTATTACTAAGGCTCCGTAAAACACAAAGCCTACTCTTGGTTTTTGATTATCCACGGTGGGACCCCTTCCTATTTATGTATGCTGAAAACTATGGAACTTTTGCATTATGCAGAATTAAACGAAAAATAACAAATACACTAATTTCATAGAATTCATCATAATTCGCGATAATTTATGATTATATTAACTATACTCATTATATAATGATATCACCGCATATATCGCGATTTAACTGATTTTTACACCAAATTAGTACGATTGTGTCAAATTTTCTCACATATTTTTTCTGTCTTTAAGCCTTGTACTGGCGCAAACGCGGGTCATTATCCTTTATTTTCCTTGTATAAGCTGTTTTTTTGCTTCCATAAAGGGAATATGATTTCATGTATATGCGTATAAAATTCCGATACCTCTATTCAAATAAAATTCCATCATTTTGGAGGCAGCAGTATGATTATGACAACCTTTTCCACAAAAGCCGAGCGTCTGCACCAGCTCGAAGATACCTCCCGGAAATTCGCAGAGCGAACGGAGGAACATGACCAGAACGGAACCTTTCCAACCGAAAACATCGATGCATTAAAAAGCATCGGCTATCCGGCCTTGACGGCCCCGGCTGCTTTTGGCGGTATTGATGCCGGTCTGCTTGAACTCGTGGAGGCCCAGGAGCTTATCGCCCGCTACGACGGATCCACGTCGCTTGCCATTGGATGGCATGTCGGCATCGTTAAAAATTTAAACGAAACACGGCCGTGGGAGGAAAATTTGTACAGCAGCGTCATGAAAGACGTCGTTGAAAACGGAGCCGTTCTGAACAATATCGCGACCGAGGCGGCAACCGGAAGTCCGACCCGCGGCGGCACACCGGGAACCATCGCCGAACGCCAGGACAGCGGATGGGTCCTGAATGGGCGAAAAACATTCGCTACCATGTCGCCCGTGCTTGATTACTATATCGTCACGGCCCATATTCCAAAAGAAGATGCTACAGCCTACTTTGTTGTGCCAAAGGAAGCTGCAGGGATATCTATTATCAACACGTGGGATTCGATCGCCATGCGCGCGACCGGCAGTCATGACGTGGTGCTTGAAAACGTCCGGGTGCCAAATAACCACCTGGCCCAATATATCGTTCCCGGCAATAAACCGGCAGCCGGCTGGCTTCTGCACATTCCAGCCTGTTATCTCGGAATCGCCCAGGCTGCGGCCGATGAAGCCGCCCGTTTTGCTGCTTCCTACTCTCCAAACAGCATTAACAAAACGATCTCGGAGCTTCCAAACGTGCGGGAAAAACTTGGCCGCATGGAGCTTAAACTACTGCAAAGCAGACACTTTCTGCATTCCGTTGCGCTAAAATGGGATGAATCCAGTGCCGAAGAGAGGCAGCAGATGAAGGGTGAATTAGGCGCAGCTAAGACAAGCATTGTGAATGAAGCAGTGGAAGTAGTGGACCTGGCCATGCGCGTTGCAGGAGCCAGAAGCCTCTCCGCTTCCAGCCCGCTGCAGCGGCACTACCGTGATATTCGCGCCGGGCTTCATAACCCGCCTATGGATGACATGGTCATTGATCAGCTCGCCGGCCGGCTCCTGGATTATCAACCTCCTTCCTCCTAAGAAACCGCTGCGTGCGGTTTCTTTTTTTATCTCGTTTTCTATTGCTGCTTCTCCTATTGTACGTTTGTAATATGCATCCTGATGGTATAAATAACAATGTACGCATGATTTCAAAATGAGAAAGGATGTTACACATGGATCCTAGAGATATGCAGAACGGAAGTACGCCAAGACAGCGCCAGGACAAGCAGCCGGGCATTGAATCGAAGATGGAGCCGCTTCCGGCTCACCCTACCGATTATCAGGGCACCGGGAAGCTCAAGGGAAAAGCCGCGCTTATTACCGGCGGCGACAGCGGTATCGGACGCTCTGTCGCTCTTCTTTATGCCAAAGAGGGGGCCAATGTCGCCCTGTCCTACCTTGACGAGCATGACGATGCTGAAGAAACGAAGCGCATGGTGGAAGCAGAGGGAGGCAGATGTCTTCTGCTGCCGGGAGATATTAAAGAGGAAGCCCACTGTATCGACCTCGTGAAGCAGACGGCAGAGGAGTTTGGCGGATTAAACATTCTCGTTAACAACGCAGCCATCCAGCATGTCCATGAAAATGTTGAGGATATTCCGTCCGATGAATTTGAGGATGTGTTCCGCACGAACTTTTTCTCGCAGTTTTATTTAACAAAAGCAGCAATGGACTATTTATCCGAAGGTGACTCAATCATTTCCACCTCATCGATCAACGCCTTCCGCGGCAACCCAATTCTGATGGATTACTCCGCTACAAAAGGTGCGATCACCGCCTTTATGCGAAGCATTGCCCAGAGTCTCGCTTCAAAGGGCATCCGGGTAAACAGCGTCGCGCCGGGACCTGTATGGACGCCGCTGATTCCTTCTTCATTTAATGAAGACGGCGTGGAGGATTTCGGTCAGGATACGCTGATGAACCGTCCCGGTCAGCCATCAGAGCACGCATGGCCATACGTGATGCTCGCTTCTGATGAAGCCTCCTACATGACCGGACAAACGATTCATATCAACGGAGGCGCCTACACGTCTTCCTAACGTTTAAAAAGGCTTCGAATCCCGTTTTGGATTCGAAGCCCTCTTTTTACTTTAGCTTAACCTGAATCGTTTCAACCGCATTATAGCCATACCCCTTTTGGTTCCAAAAGGCCTGCATCGGCTGCTGGCGGCCGCCAGCATCACAGGCTCTGGCCATAATTGTGTATTCCCCGGCCGCAGCCTCCTTCCATTCATAGAACCATTTTGTCCATGTGTACGTCGTGTCGCTATGAGGTTCAAGCTGCGTTTCCTCCCATGTCTGTCCGCCATCTGTGCTTACTTCGACCAGCTCGATGACAGCCTCGCCCGACCACGCGATGCCCTCTATTATCTGCGTTCCTTCTTTTTTAATCTCCATGTCGGCAGGGGACTGGATAATGCTGTTCACATTCATGGTCGTCACTGGAAAGGCGTCCTTCCGGCTGTTTTTATGCGGATAATAAACATAGTCAATCGCCTGAAAGGGCCCTTCAAACGTTTCTTTACTTACCGTGAGCCGCTCAACCCATTTCATGGAAGCCATTGCGTACCACCCTGGTACGATTAACCGAAGCGGCGCTCCGTGTTTAAAAGAGAGAGGCCCGCCATTATATTCGTAGGCGATGATGGTATCCGGGTCCATCGCTTTTTCTATCGGCAGGCTCCGGATGTAGGCATAGACGTCCTTTTTATCGGGACGCTCTCCCGCGTCTCCTGCGGCAGTGATAACTTCCACGGCTGTTGCCTTATCCCACCCGGCTCTACCGAGCAGTGTTTTCAGCGGAACGCCCTTCCATTTCCCCTGGCTGATGGCTCCTTTTCCCCATGGCTCACCAAAGGCTTTGGGCTCAAATAAGCTTCTTTTATTACCTGCACACTCAAGCACTGTCTCTACTGTGCGCGCGGGCAGTGCCTGAATATCCTCGAGCGAAATAAACCCGGGGCTGTCAACGAGACCGTCAATCGTTAACCCTGCCGCCGGCTCCTCCGGGTAGGGAAAGTGATTGCGCCGGTAAAACATCGAAGAATGCACGTGTTCGTTTCCGATAAATGGAATGGCTGTCTCCTGGTTTTCCGGCTCCAGGCTTAACGTTTTTAGATACAATTCTTCCGGAGCTTTGTTTGAACGCATATTCTCTCCCTTCTTTTTCAGCCGCCAAACAAGTAGGTTGGCATGCCCGGCACGTCGGTACGGATATGAAACAGTCCGCCCGCATGCGGTTCCTTGCGAAGATCCTCCTCGGACAGTTCTCCCCTTGCTGTCGTAATGTACAGGTCCTTCAAATCCTCCCCGCCAAACACACAGGAGGTCGTTCTCTGCGCCGGAACGCTCACTGTTTCCAGGCGTTCGCTCGTCTCCGGATTCCAGCGCTCTACTTTTCCGAGTCGGTGCAAAGCGATCCAAAGCATGCCTTCCTGGTCCATGCACATTCCGTCCGGGGAGCCTTCCTGAAAGGTAATCGCTGTTCGTTTGCCAGTAATTTCCCCAGTATCAGCATTCAAGTCGTACGCCATGACTTTTTTAGTCGGGGTGTCGATGTAATACATCATACTTCCATCTTCGGTCCATGCCAGACCATTTGAAATGGTGACACTGTCAAAAACCGTATCCAGACTCATATCCTTATTCAGGCGGTATAAAGCCGCCTCCCCTGTGCCGCGCTCGACAGCCATCGTCCCAGCCCAAAAGCGCCCGGACGGATCACATTTACCGTCATTAAACCGATTTCCCGGCTTGTCTGCTTCCGGATCTATAATGGCTTCCTTTTCCCCGGACACGAGATCGTAGGAATAGAAGCCATCTCTCAGTGCAAGCATCATTCCTCCCTTTTCCCTCGGTACCGCAGCACATACATGCTGATCGAGCTTACGTTCATAGTGCCGGCCTGAAGAAGGATGATATTCCATTAATTTAAATCCATCAATGTCCACCCAGTATAAAACACCGCGCTCGGCGTCCCAGCTTGGACCTTCCCCAAGCTCTGCTTTCTGATCTACCACAAGTGCTGCCTCTCTCATCCTTTTTCCTCCTCTTCGTTATTCTAATGTTCTTCTTCCCTATCCTGTCCATGTTTAATGCCGGGAAAAGCAATTTTCTTTACTTGTCGTCAGTTTAAAGTTAAACTGATAGCAGTCATAAAGGAGCCAATGCGTATGAATAAAATCAGATTAGGCCTGCTGCTGTGGTTCCGGCTTTCGCGTGTATATGAACAGAACCTCAGCCGTTCAGCCGCTCATTTAAAGCAGACGGGACTCAGCCCACCGCAGTTTGACGTTCTTGCCCAGGTGCATGCTCACCAGCCAATTACGCAAAAGGAGCTTGCCGGCAAGCTGTTTGTCACCAAGGGAAGCGTCACTTATGTTTTGAAAAAGCTTGAAGAAGAAGGACTTGTCGCTCGCAGACAGACATGGAAGGAAAAGCATATATCCCTTACTCCGAAAGGACGGGACATTCTGGAAGCAGTCGCTCCCGGGCAGGAAAACTTTCAGGCCGCGCAGTTTGACGGGCTGACAGAGGCAGAAAAACGGGAGCTGCTCCGGCTGCTCCGCAAACTGCAAAAAACAACAGGACAGGAGGAATCATCATGCAGCTGAAAGGTATTCACCACGTATCTTCATTAACAGCAAACGCCCGCCGAAATGTCGATTTCTATACGAACGTTCTCGGCATGCGGCTCGTCAAAAAAACAGTCAATCAGGACGACACCTCTGTGTATCATTTATTTTACGGTGACGAACGGGGCAACCCCGGCACCGAAGTTACGTTTTTTGAAATCCCAATGGCCGCCTCCAACAAACGCGGCACCAACAGCATTACAAATGTTTCTCTCCGCGTGCCTGGAGACGACGCCCTCGAATACTGGAAACAACGATTTGAAGAGCATGCTGTACAGCACGGTGGTATTCAGAAACAGGCTGGACGGCTCGTGCTGCCGTTTGAAGACCCGGAGGGCCACCGGATGCAGTTTGTGTCTGATGAATACGACCAGGGCGTGGAACCCGGCGTCCCGTGGGAACTTTCAAACGCCTCTCCGGCAGACGGGGCCACTGGTCTCGGCCCTGTACGCCTAACCGTTAAAACGGCGGAGCCTACGGCCGCCGTACTGAAGGATATAATGGGTTTTTCCGAAATTCATTCCTATCCTCATCCCGACGATGCTGATCTGCCGGATATTCGTGTATTTGAAACAGGAAAAGGCGGGTCCGGTGCCGAAATTCATATAGAAACCCGCAATGACCTCCCGGCTGAGCGTCAGGGCCGGGGTGCTGTACACCATGTAGCCTTCCGGGTGGAGGACGCAGACGAACTGCAGCAATGGATTGAACGCATTAAAAACGCCCGGCTTCCGAACTCCGGATTCGTGGAACGCTATTATTTTCAATCGCTGTACTTTCGCGAGCCAAACGGCATTCTTTTCGAACTGGCCACTGACGGCCCGGGATTTGAAGGGGATGAACCGTTTGAACATTTGGGAGAGAGCCTTGCCCTCCCGCCTTTTCTCGAACCTCAGCGCTCAGAAATCGAAGCACGTTTAAAGCCGCTTGATTAAGTAACTACGGGACGGAGGAGAGGTTTGATGAAGCATATATTTCAACCAGGCACCAGCAGCGCTCCAACGATTTTAATCCTGCACGGCACCGGGGGCACCGAAAAGGATTTCCTCGAAGCAGGGCAGCTGGTCGACCCGGGGGCAAATATTTTAAGTGTCCGCGGCAACGTTGTCGAAGACGGGATGCACCGTTATTTCGCCAGGCTCTCCGACGGATCAATTGACGAAAAGGACTTGATTTTCCGGACCCAGCAGCTTCATCAATTTCTCGAGGAAAGCGCAGGCCGCTACAATTTTAGCCTTCATAAAATCATCGTGTTCGGCTACTCCAACGGAGCCATCATGGGAGCGAGCCTGCTTTTTCATTATGCACGATCAGTCACCCGGGCTTTTCTCCACCATCCGATGGTGCCAAGACGGGACGTGCCTCTTCCGTCCCTCTCCGGCAGCAGCATTTTTATCGGCGCCGGTACAAACGATCCCATCTGTCTCCCGGAGGAGGCAGAAGCCCTTTACCATCTTTTTGAAGAAGCAGGAGCTTCCGTAGAATTGTACTGGGGGCATGAAGGCCACCAGATCACTCAAGAGGAATTAGAGGCTGGAGCCGTCTGGTATCAACGCGTCATACAGGGATAAGCCAAAAAATAAAAAAAATGCCCCCCGAACGGGAGGCAGTGCTGCTGTTACTGCGTTTCAAGCACCTGCTTGAAATCGTCATTCTCTTTGATTTTCTCTTCCGCATAAGGGCAGCGGGGAACGATCGTTTTGTTTTCCGCTTTTGCTTTTTCCACCACATTGCGGACCAATTCTTTACCTACGCCTTTTCCTTGCTCTTCATCGATTACTTTGGTACTATCGATAACAATGCTTTGTTCGCCCTCTTCAAAAAATGAAATGTCACCAATAACCTTGCCATCCTGTTCAGCGGTAAATCTGTTATCATAATGTTTTATTTCCATGAAAGAAACTCCCTTCTTTTAAACGTTGTTACTAAATAGTTCATTACCGTTTCCGGCGGATCATAAACATCGGAAACAATAAGAAGAAGCCTTTACACATACCGAGGCACCTGTTATGATGAAGTATGTGCTTAAAAATATGAATGCCACGAATATTATGAAAAGGAGTGAGAACTTTGGCTAAGCAATCTAAACTCGCAAAAGAGCGTAAGCGCGAAGAAACGGTAGCGAAATACGCTGAACTCCGCCGTGAGTTAAAAGAAAAAGGCGATTATGAGGCACTGCAGAAGCTTCCTCGTGACGCTTCTCCAACACGCCTTCACAATAGATGTTCGATTTCCGGTCGTCCACACGGCTATATGCGTAAATTCGGCATGTCCCGTATCGCGTTCCGCGATCTGGCCCACAAAGGTCAGGTACCAGGCGTGAAAAAAGCAAGCTGGTAAGCCGTTCTTACTAAAAAAAGCAGCCAACCGGCTGCTTTTTTTGTATGCTTTTATCCATTACGTATTGCCTTTAGTCGGAATCGGATTTTCTTTTAAAATGGTGCCTACATGAAGCATGTTGTACGCCAGTTTAGGAATATGCTTTTGGACAAATTCGCTTTTAATGCCTTCTGCTTCAATAAACGAAGGCCCCGGTCCGGCTTCACCGACCCAGTAGCAGTTGGGGCGCGGCGGCAGCGTAAAGCCTAAATGAGAGAGACCAAATACAATCGACTGAATGGCGTGTTTCGCTCCGTCCTCGTTGCCTGTGGCTACTACTCCGGCTACTTTGTCATAATAAATGCCCTGTCCTTTTTCATTTGTATGGCTGGCTGAGCCGTTCAGCCGTTCTATTGCTTTAGTAATCATGCTGCTTTTTTCTCCAAGCCATACTGGCGTGCCGAGCAACACCATTTCTGCTTCTTCAATTTTTGCCTGGATAGCCGGCCAGTCATCCCCTTCTCCAAGATCATCTGCGACTCCGTACGGGATATTGTAATCTGCCAAACGGATTTTCTCCACCTGCACTCCTTCCTCTTCCCAAATCTGCATGACTTCATCCGCTAACGCATCTGTATTCGACGTATGAGAAGAATCTTTTAACGATCCGTTTAAAAATACTGCTTTCATATTTTCACCTCTTTTAATAGTAACTGCTTCTCTATGTACCCTGTATTTTTCCGATATAATCTTCCTTCATACATACTATACACCGTTTGCCACCTCCCCCCTCCGGGTAAATAAAAACAGACTATTTTAATATGGGGGAATACATAATGATGCCTTTCGCTGAGAACGCATTGAAAAATGAACATGCCCTTGTCACAGGAAGCACCCGAGGCATCGGAAGAGAAACGGCTGTCACGCTTGCCTGTATGGGCGCGGATGTGACAGTTACCGGCCGGAACAAAGACAAACTCGAAGAAACCAAACAGTTCATACTCGATGCCCGGCCACAGGCCCGCGTGTCTGTATGCCCGGCAGACATTACGGATGCACCGGCGCGCAGTGAGCTTGTAAAAGCAGCTGAAGGAGCGAATGGACCGTTGACTCTTCTCGTGAATTCAGCAGGCGTGCTGAAACGAAAATTTGTGGAAGAGCTTGAAGAATCGGATCTTGAGGAAATGATGGAGGTAAACTATACGTCTACCGTGCTGTTAACACAGCTTGTGTATAAGCGTATGCGGGAGCAGAAGAAGGGAGCGATCGTGAACGTTTCTTCCCTTTCGGGCCTGCGCGGCACCCCGGGAAACAGCGCTTATTCCGCTTCCAAGTTTGCAATCACCGGCTTCACCCAGTCTCTTGCGCTTGAAGCCATTGAATACGGCATCCGGGTGAATGTCGTCTGTCCCGGCTATGTGCAGACGGAAATGGCGGAGCAGCTCATGCAGACAAAGGCTGATGAAACCGGCCAAAGCCTCGAGGAACAAATGCAGGTATCCTCCGATGGCCTTCCGTCCCGGCGGATGACCCAGCCGGAGGAAGTAGCCAACACCATCGCCTACCTGTTAACAGACGCTGCCTCCAACATCGTTGGAGAAGCCGTAAAAATCTCCGGCGGGAGCGTTGTACACTAAACGTTTGTGGTTTTCTATGCCACAGGCCCTGTTTATAAACGAAAAACGCCTGCCCCCTGAGCTTGGGGCAGGCGTTTATTATTTAATCCTCTGAATGATCCATCTCTTCTGAACCGCCGCCGGATCCGCCGCCGCTGTCCATATCCATGTCGCTCATACCAAAAGACATTACCCAGATGGAACCTGCGATGACTACCGCTGCGATGAAAAATCCAAACAGGATATTTCCGTACTGCGGTATAGGGTTTTTCTCGGCAATGTGCATGAACATGACGAGCTGAAGCACCGCCTGGATTACTGCGAGTATCATAATGATGGCAATAATCCATGGCACTGGAAGTCCGGACATGACAGTTGTATAAGCAGCAACCAATGTCAAAACAATTGAAGCAATAAAGCCAATTACGTGTTTGACGGGGATGCCTGACTCACTGTGTTCTGTGTGTTCACTCATTTAAACCACCATCCCTATCAGATAGACAGCTGTAAAGATGAAAATCCATACAACGTCCAAAAAGTGCCAGTACAAGCCAAGTACAAACGTTTTTCTGGCTGTTGTCGGTGTTAAACCGAAGCGTATTAATTGAATAATAATCGCCGTACACCAGAAGACACCGAGCGTTACGTGGAGTCCGTGTGTACCAGTTAAGGTAAAGAATGCCGACCAGAAGGCACTCGATTGGATTGTGGCGCCTTCATGCACATAATGTACAAACTCATAAATTTCAAAACCAAGAAATCCAAGACCTAAAGCCAATGTAATACAAAGCCAGATAAGCAGACCTTTCAATGACTCTTTTCTCATCATGTGAATGGCTATCCCACACGTGAAACTACTTGTTAAAAGAAGAAACGTCATCGTAAGCGCCATCGGCATTTCGAACAGCTCGTGCGCCGGAGTAGCTTCGCCGTAGCGGCCGAAAAGCACAGCATACGTAGCGAAAAGTGTGGAGAAGAGCACCACCTCGGCTGCGAGAAAGATCCAGAAGCCAAGAATGGTAAGCGTGTCTTCTTCTTTACGATACTCGAGCGGCCCCGTTTTTAATTCTGCGTGTTCACTCATTCTTTACGCCCCCTTGCCTGCTCCTCAGTACGTTTAATTTCCTCAATAGGGACGTGATACCCTTCATCATAGTCGAAAGAGCGGATAACCATACATATAATAACTCCAACCAGTGCAGGGATCGCAAGCCAGAACCAGTGCCATACAAGACCAAAGCTTGCGATGAACATAATCGCAGACATAATGATCGGCAGCCCTTTATAGCTCGGCATGTGAATCGGCTCGAGCTTGGATTCATCGTACGTTGTAGCACCTGTTTCCTTCATGTCCCAGTACGCTTCTTGACTGTTCACATAAGGCACGGTCGCGAAGTTGTAGTGCGGTACAGGCGTTGTGGTTGCCCACTCGAGTGAGCGGCCGTCCCAGGCGTCCCCTGTTTTTTCCCGCGGCTCGTAGCGGGCACTATAATAAATATTAAACGTAAATATTACAAACCCTATGGCGAAAATGAAAGCGCCGGTAGTAGACAGCAGGTTAAGCGGCATCCATTCCGGTTCAATTGTGTACGTCCGGCGCGGCATTCCCATAAGCCCGAGGAAAAACTGAGGAAAGAATGTAACGTTAAAACCAATTACTGTAAACCAAAAGCTGATTTTCCCTATTTTTTCATTCATTTTGTGGCCGAACATTTTTGGGTACCAGTACGTAAACCCTGCAAACATTCCAAACAATGTCCCGGCAATCAGCACATAGTGGAAGTGGGCAACCAGGAAGTACGTGTTGTGATACTGGTAGTCCGCAGAAGCCATACCGAGCATTACCCCAGTAACACCGCCAATAGTAAAGTTTGGTATAAAGGCAAGCGCCCACAGCATCGGCACATTAAATCTAATCCTGCCTTTATACAACGTTCCAAGCCAGTTGAATATCTTAATCCCGGTCGGAACAGCAATCAGCATCGTCGTAATCGAGAAGAGCGAGTTCACAAATGCTCCGGCCCCCATCGTAAAGAAGTGGTGCACCCAGACGATAAAGCTCAGTCCCGCGATAATGCACATGGCATAAACCATTGCTTTATAGCCAAACAATTGTTTCCTGGCAAACGTTGAGATAACTTCGGAGAAGATCCCGAACGCAGGCAAAATAACGATATACACTTCCGGATGGCCCCACATCCAGAATAAATTGGCCCACATCATCGGCATGCCTTCACCAGCAAGAGTAAAGAAGTGAGTGCCAAAAATACGATCCAATGTCATTAATGCCAAAGCGACTGTCAAAATTGGAAAGGCAAAGACAATAATAATGGATGTAACCAATGCTGACCATGTAAAGATAGGCATCTTCATCAGAGTCATGCCCGGAGCACGCATACGAAGGATGGTCACCAGGAAGTTAATTCCTGTGGCAAGCGTACCGATACCAGACAGCTGCAGTGCTAATAAATAGTAGTTCTGATTTATCTCCGGACTAAGCTCCGGCCCAGCCATCGGAACATAGCTGGTCCACCCGGCGCTTGGAGAGCCGCCAATTACGAAGGATATGTTAAACAGCATCGCGCCGAAGAAAAATGTCCAGAAGCTGAATGCATTTAGAAATGGAAAAGCTACGTCCCGGGCGCCTATTTGAAGCGGGACTGCCACATTTATCAAGCCGATAATAAACGGCATCGCCATGAAAAGAATCATGACTGTTCCGTGCGTCGTGAAAATTTCATTATAGTGCACGGAATTCAGGAAGTTCATATTGGGAAGCGCAAGCTGCGTTCTCATCATTAGGGCGTCCACGCCACCGCGGAACAGCATAGCAAGCGCTGCTACAATATACATAATACCAATTTTCTTGTGGTCCACCGTTGTCAGATATTCATCCCACAGCCATTTCCATAATTTGAAATATGTCAGGATAAACACAATTCCTACTGTAGCGAGAACGATGGAGGCCATCGCTCCGTAAATAATAGGTTCTCCGGTGACAAGAAAGTCATTCCATATAAAATCCCACAAAGGATGTCACCCGCTTTCTGTTTTTGTAAATATCGTCAGTCACTCCTGCTCCCAGGGACCGCCTTCGCCGCCTTCAAGGTGAAGCTGTTCTCCAAGCTCGCCGCTGTAGAGATCAGTAATATAGCTTTGGCCTGAATTCACACCAAAGTTTACGTACTCCAAATGCGTGCTCGAGTATTCCGCTTCCTGTGCAAGCCCGGGCTCAAGATATTTATTAAATCGTTCTTCCGTCAGTTCAGGGGCGTTGTTTTGAACACCGCTCACCCACTGATTGAACTCTTCTTCGCTTTCAGAAGTTACGGTGAACGTGTGCTCTGCAAACCCGGAACCGTTATAGTTCGCGTTACGGCCTGCAAATTCCCCTTCTTCATCTGCCTGCAGGTACAGCGTATTCTGCATGCCGGCCATGTTATATTTCTGCCCGCCAAGCGCTGGTATCCAAAGCGCTGTCATCGAATCCGCAGATGCCAGTTTAAATTCGATCGGGCGGTTCTCTGGTATGTGTAAGTAGTTAACCGTTTCAATGTTCTGCTCCGGATAACTGAAATACCATTTCCAGTTGGATGTATCGGCATATATTACTAACGGCTCTTGATTTTCTGTCCCTTCGGGCGCTTCCTCCAACGCATATATGGAGGTCACTGTAGGTACTGAAAGAGCTGTTACAATAATAAACGGAATAACCGTCCAAATTATCTCGAGCGTGGTGTTTCCGTGCTGGTGAGGGTCATAGTCCTTGTCTGTCCAGTTCGGTCGTTCCCTAAACCGGATAATCATGTAGAAAAATAGCACAAAAACAACAATGACAATGACGGACATCAGTGTAATAGAAAAAATAATGAGTTCCTGCTGGGTTCTGGCCACCGGCCCTTTAGGATCCAAAACTGTAATACCGCTGCAGCCGCTGGCGACGAGCAGCAAAGCAAACAACCCTGGTACCATAAACAGTCGTTTGAACCAGGAAACTAAGTTTTTCAAGCGCTTCACGCTCCTTCCTTTTTATTACCGACTTCTGTGATGAATAACCCCTCTCTCCATCAGCCACGGTTCATCCCGTTCATATGCAGAGCGCACCATTATCGTAGCAAATTTTTATGCCTCTCGTCATTTTTTCTCCGGCAAAATTTCAAAATTGACGATTTTTAAACACAAATATGTCATAAAACGTTCACTTCTATGCGCCTGTTGCTTAGAACCTTTATCATCTTATCCTAATGTCTGCCAATTTTCAACCTGCGAAAGGCGGTTTCAGGAGAAATTACCGGTTGCCCAGGGACACGATCACAACTTGTTTTTCGGCTCCATATAAACCTGCGGGCTGTCTTTTTTCTCTGGCTGTTAAAAAGAACGAGCCGTCAGGCCCGTTCCTTTACTGCTTCAAGCAGAAGCATATTTGAGTTAATAAGCACTTTCCGGTTTTCCCGGTACGTTGTAAACGATTGTGCCTCGCTCTCCAGCTTATGCACCGTCCAGTCTTCGTACCGGCGGGAAAGCTTTTGAATAATATCCTCTGTATCGAAATTCACTTCCATTTTTGCCGGCAGCTGCTCGCTTGTTTCCGTGTCTGTTTCATGAATACCGGTGTTTATCAAAAACGCATGCACGCCGCCCTCAGCCGTGCCCTTCTGAAGGTTATCGATTAGATTCCAGAAGGTTTTTTCATCGGGGACGTGTTCGATGCTTGAAACTGCTATAATGCCGTCAAAATACGCCTTTTCCGGGGTGTATTCTTCTATTGCCTGCTTTACCGGTTTAATTTCCTGATCCACGCCGTATTCCCTGGCGTAATCCTTTAACTGGCTGATGGCTTCATCTAAAAAATCCACGCACGTAACTTCACAGCCTTCCTCCTGAAACTGCCTGGCGGCCGGTATGCTGTTACGGCCGATGCCGCAGCCAAGGTCAAGCAGTCGGACGTCTCCCCCTTTGCGAATTCGGTCGAGGGCATTGATAATACGGGAGGCTGGCTTTTTCATCCAGGTGCCTTTTTCAAATAAGTCGTGCTGCTTATAGTACTGGCGGTGATATTCCTTTTCCGAAGCCCGGATTTCCTCTAAACTTGGCTCTTTCATACACAAGCACCCCTTTTATTTTTCATTTCCCTTACAAATCCCGCTGCTTTGTAGCCTCCCACACTACGTGAGGAAGCTCAGGGATAATCAGCTTTTCCATCGCAAGCTTTACAGCGCCCGAGGACCCCGGCATCGTAAACACCGGCTTGTGATCGATAATGCCGGCCGCAGCTCTTGATAAAATCGCCGAAGAACCGATATCTTCCACGTAGCTCAGGTAGCGGAACAGCTCGCCAAACCCAACAATTGCTTTATCAAACCTGGGCTCTACGGTTTCGATGGTAATGTCCCGGTCGGCGATTCCCGTCCCGCCGTTGATCAGCACCGCTTCCGCCTCCGGATGAATGAGCGCTTCATTCAAACAATTGGTGATCGATGCCTGTTCATCTGTAACTATCGAATAAAAACAAACCTCGTGGCCGTGGGATTCGAGCAGCTCATGAATGCGACGGCCGCTTTTATCCGTGTCTTCCGTTCTTGTATCGCTCACAGTAATAACGGCGCATTGAATCTTTTTTTCTGCCTGTTCTTTATGTTCTTCTGTCGCCATAATAGTCCCCTCCTTTGTTTCTTTCTTTAAAAAAAGAAGCCCTTTTCAGGCTTCCTCTTTTGTTTCTATTATCCCCCAATATAGGACATTTCAATCCGCTTACGGTTGCGCGCTGTTTCTTCGGTCCGCTCTTCCGAATAACGGTCGGTCCGTCTGCCCCATATGCCGGCAATGTTATTAAATATCGTTTCATCCGCATCTTCCGAACGGAGCTGATTCCGTAAGTCATACCCTTCGGTCGCAAACAGGCATGTAAACAGCTTGCCGTCCGCGGAAATACGCGCCCGTGTGCACGTAGAGCAGAACGACTCCGTGACCGACGAAATGACGCCGACTTCACCACTGCCGTCCCTGTAACGGTAACGGTCAGCCACTTCGCCGTAATAGCCCGGATCTACGGGCTCAATTGGAAACGTCTGGTGAATCGTGTCGATAATTTCCTTTTTCGTCACCACCGACCCGAAGTTCCAGCCGTTGGTGCTGCCTACGTCCATAAACTCGATAAAGCGCAGGTTAACGCCCCGCTGCTTAAAATACATAGCCATCGGGAGAATTTGCTCCTCATTCATTCCTTTTTTGACTACGGTATTTACCTTTACGGTAAGGCCTGCTTTTTTTGCTGCCTCGATGCCTTTTAAAACAGGCTTCGATCCAGTTTTTCTGCCGTTAATGCTTGCAAACACTTCATCATCAAGCGCGTCGAGACTGATGTTCACCCGCTGCAGCCCGGCGGCCTTTAGTTTTTCAGCCTGAGCCGGAAGCATCACCCCGTTTGTCGTCAAAGCGATATCCTTGATGCCTTCGATTTCTGTCAGGCGGCGGATCAGATCGGGCATATTTTTACGAAGCAGCGGTTCTCCTCCGGTTAAACGAAGCTTTTCCACCCCAAGACCGGCAAACAGGCGTGATACCCGGACGATTTCATCAAAAGAAAGGCGCTCGTCCTGGCCCATAAATTCAAAATCCGGGCCGAAAATTTCGGCCGGCATGCAGTAGGTGCACCGGAAGTTGCATTGATCTATTACGGAAATACGCAGGTCACGAAGGGGACGGTTTAACTGGTCAGTTACATTGGTCATCGTATTCCCCCTCTATCTATTTTATCTTTCTATTTAACTCCTCAAGCTGCCGGACAGTATTAATATTTTCAAATGCTTCGGGGCGCCAGTACGACTGATTGACGTCTATGACTCTTTCGTTCCCGCTGAATACGCTCTTCATGCGATAATCCCCGGATTCAAGCTGGGCTTCTGCCTTTGAAAGCAGGGCCTTGCGGAACCATCCGCATGCTGGAGCCAGTCTCCCCCCGGCCTCCGGTACGACCGCGTCTGCTTCCGGCGTAATATAAGAAGCCAGAAAACGCACCTCATCTGCCGTAATAAGCGGCATATCCACCGGAAGCATAAATACCCACTCTTCCTCTGTGCAGGAAAGACCGGTGTAAAGGCCGGCCAGCGGGCCCTTTTCTTTATGGGGCGGAAGATCTTCCCTGACCTTCACCTGCTCCCCGGCTTTTATTCTCCCGGCAAACGATGGATGGGAAATCAGCCAGATGATTTTCACTTCATTCTGAAGAGCCTGGATGGCCCGTTCATAAAAGTAGCTCTCTTTCCAGACGGCAAAGGCCTTCGGAGAACCAAACCGCTCCGACATGCCTCCGGTAAGAATGATTCCATCAGCCACAGTATTATCCCCCGCTGACCGGCGGAATCAGGGCCACGGTGTCCCCCTGGCCGACCGGCGTGCTTTCTTCAGCAAACTCTTCATTAACAGCGGTCATAATGCCGCTGATATCAGCATCATACGCTGTTTTCAAATGCTCAAGCACATCCTCTACAGTAGCTATGCCGCCGCTGTTAATGGTGAGCTTTTCACCGCCGAAAATGTCCTTCATGTGGGCAAAGCATAACACATTAATCACTTATTTCCACCTCCTGGGGCCCCGTCCGGGTACCGCGTTTGTTCAAGCTGGTCTCCTATCCACTGCTCGCCGTCTTCCCAGTGTTCCTTTTTCCAGATGGGCACAATCTGTTTGATGCGTTCAATAATATATTCATTCGCTTCATAGGCGTCTTTCCGGTGTGGTGTTGAAACAGCGATGATGACTGCCGCGTCTGATATCTGCAGTTCACCAGTGCGGTGGCCTACAGCTGATTCAGCATCCGGCCACCGCTCCTTGACCTCCCGGCCGATCGCTTCGAGCTGCTTTTCTGCCATTGAATGATAGGCCTCGTATTCCAGATAGACCGTCCTCCGGCCTTTGGTAAATTCCCGGACCGTACCGATAAACTGGACAACAGCTCCTGCTTCCGGACGCGTAACCTCAGCAGCAAGCTCTTCTACAGACAGCGGTTCTGATGTCACGAAAAATCGTTTCTTCATAGTATACTCCTTATATATTGTTCAAACCATGCATCTGCTTTATCAGTATCCTGAAAATGATCTACTTCTTCTCCAGGGCCAAATGCTGTTTGAATGTTATCAAGATCCCCAAGGGTGGCTTTATCATCTGTGCTTCGAAGCAGAAGCACTTTTGGATACGGTCCTTTTTTGTATCCTTCTATAAGAATAACATCAAGCGGCAGCTGTTGATAAATATTCAGCAGCGTGGAAAGATCGGGCTCTTCCATATCTGCCAGGAACTGAAAAACCCCGGCTCCCTCCACGCCCGAAACCACAGCCCCTGCCTCCTTCAGCTCCAGGCTGTCGACTCCCTCCGGCTGAAGCGGTTCATTCTGGTGGCCGTGATGCTTTAATACGCCCACTTTCCAGCCGTTTGCTTTCCCAAGCGCTGTCCAGCGTTTAAGCAGGGTCGTTTTTCCGCTTTCTTTAAACCCAGTTACCTGAAGCACCGGAATTGTCATGCGAGCGGCTCTTTCTGTCCTTCGTTATCTTCAAGCAGCATCACGTCGACCACATCCCCCTGCTGGAAGCCGCGGCTTCCACCCGGAAGAACGATACACGCATTGGCCCCGGCCAGGGAGGTGACTGCACTCGACTTGTTAAAGCCTCCGGGCTCTACATATAAATGGTCGCCTTCTGCGCGGCAGCTGCCGCGGACAAAACGGGTGAACGGGTTCGGCTTGGAGAAATCCGCCGCAAGCTCCGCCTTGACCATTGTATGATGCGGATGCGAAGAATGCATAACGGCCTGAATCACTGGACGCACGAAAAGCTCAAAGCCCATATAGCAGGCGGACGGATTTCCCGAAAGACCGAACAGCAGCGTCCCTTCCCAGCTGGCCACGGTCGTTACGCTTCCGGGACGCATCGCTACTTTATTAAACAACACCTCCGCTCCGAGACGTTCGTAAACGTCCGGGAGCAGATCATAGTCCCCGACCGAGACCCCTCCGGTCGTAATAACCATGTCCGTTTCTTCGGCCGCCTGGCGCACCGCCTCGTAGCAGGGATCCAGTTCGTCCTTCAGCTTGCCGTAATATACAGGCTCTGCCCCGGCCCGCTGCAGCTGGGCAATCATCATGTAAGCATTGCTGTTTCGTATTTTGCCCGGCTCGAGTTCATCGGAAACGTCAAGCAGCTCCGTACCTGTCGCAAACACACCAATAACCGGCTTTTCAGCCACCTTCACCGTAGCGTAGCCAAATGTTGCAAGCAGTGCCGTAACGCCGGGATCAATCCACGTGCCCGCCGGAACGAGCTCGGCACCTGCCTCTGTGTCCTCTCCTTCAAAGGAGATGTTTTGATGCTGTTCAAATTCGCGTTTGATTGTCATCAGCGGGTACGTGCCGTCATGACCCTCCTGGGCAAGCTCGAGCATTACAACGGCATCGCACTGCTCCGGAATTTTTGCCCCGGTCATGATACGGACTGCCTGGAAAGGTCCGAGTTCTTTTTTTGACACAAAGCCGGCGCCGATTTCCTCAACTACCTGAAAGGTCACCGGCTCTTCCCGGGAAGCTCCGCGGGAGTCCGCCGAACGAATGGCGAACCCGTCATAGGGAGAACGATCAAATGGCGGAACCGGGTGCGCGGCCGTGACCGTTTCTGCGAGCCGGCGGCCGTAAGATTCCCGGATGGAGACCTCTTCTATGCCGCCTTCCTGGACATGCTCCATTACTCGCTCAATTGCTTCTTTTACAGGGACAGGCGTACGTTTTTCAACCATATTGATGCTCCTTTGTTATATTTTAAATGTATGTATCCGTGCTATAATCGGTCAATACTATATCCAGGAGGGACTTTTACCATGTCAGAATTTACGCACTTTAACGAACAGGGCCGGGCCAGAATGGTGGACGTTTCCGATAAGCCGGTGACGAGCAGAAGCGCTCTGGCCGGTTCAAGCATCCGTGTTCCCGAAGAAGTGTACCTGGCGGTTACACAGGGAGATATTAAAAAAGGCGATGTGCTCGCCGTCGCCCAAATCGCAGGAATTACCGGTGCCAAACAGACATCCACCCTCATACCAATGTGCCACCCGCTCCCTTTAAGTAACGTGGACATCAGCTTTTACTGGAAAACAGAAGAAGCCTATGAACTGTTTATTGAAGCCTTTGTTAAAACGAAGGGAAGCACAGGGGTGGAAATGGAAGCATTAACCGCAGCATCCGCCGCTGCTTTAACCGTGTATGATATGTGCAAAGCGCTCGATAAAGGGATGGTCATCGGCCCGACATACCTGCTTGAAAAAACCGGAGGCAAAAGCGGTGACTTTCAACGGAAAACGAGTGATTAGTACTTAACGTTCCCGGTTTAAAAGGTAGGTTAAACCGAGCAGCAGAAAGGAAATAAATATACTGATGCCGACGTACGTATACGCAAGGTTCATTTGATTCGACTCAATGGCCACGTAAATGGCCGTCGGCATCGTTTGTGTAACGCCTGGAATATTCCCGGCAAACATCAGCGTAGCTCCGAACTCCCCCAGAGCTCTCGTAAAACTGAGCACAAACCCTGTCATGAGCGCACGGCCGGCAAGAGGCATGGCAATGTTGATAAACACGCGCCACTCTCCCGCTCCGTCCACTCTTGCAGCGGCTTCAATATTGGGGTCAATTGAACCGTATCCGGTTTTTGCCGACTGAAACATCAAAGGGAACGCAACGACCGCCGCGGCCACAACGGCAGCAACCGGCGTGAAGATAATCGAATTTTGAAACACTTGCTCATATACGCTGCCAATCCAGCTGTTTGTTCCAAAAACAATAATAAGCAAAAAGCCGGTCACCGATGGCGGCAGCACGAGCGGAAGCATCAGGCACGTTTCCGCGGCCAGCTTCCCCCGGAAATTTCTGACGGCAAAAACTCTTCCAAGCATCGCGCCGGCAATGAAAACAAGGACCGCTGCAATGCTTGCTGTCAGCAGAGACAGCTGTATGGGAAACCAAAACATCAGGCACGCACGCTCCTTTTATTCCGGATCTGAAAAGCCGTACGAGCGCAAAATGTCCTGGGCTTCGCTGCTTTGCAGATATGTCATAAACTCCCGGCTTTCTTTTTCGTTTCCGTTCCCTGCAACAGCTCCGCCGTAATAGTGAATGGCCGAGTACAGGGAAGGATCAATTTCTTCAAGAACCCGGACGTCGGCTCCACGCGCATCCGAGGCGTACACAAAGCCGACCGCTGCATTGCTTCTTTCGACAAGTGTTAACGTGTGCCGCACATCTTTGGCAAAAACCATCCGCTCCTGTACATGTTCCCATTCCTCCATCGAAGTGAGTGCCTCCTGAGCGTATTTTCCGGCGGGAGCCGCTTCGGGCGTTGCCAATGCTATCCGGCCGCTCCCATCAAGCACGCTCCGCAGATCTTTTGCCTCACTGTTTTCAGGCACTACTGCCACCAGCGTATTTTCCGCAAAGGCAGGATTTTCTGCCTCCACCATTTTATTTTCCTCTTCAAGATCGTTATAGTGCGAAGCGGAGGCTGACAAAAAAACATCTGCCGGACCGCCGCGCTCAATCTGCTGCTTTAGTGTTCCAGAGCCGCCGTAGTTAAAGGCCAGTGAGATATCCGGATGCTCATTGGCGAAGCTTTTCTGCACCTCTGCAAGGGCGTCCTGAAGGCTGGCCGCTGCTGAAACCGTCAGCTCGGCCTGCTCTTCGTTCTGCCCGGCCTGCGGGCCGCCGCTGCAGCCCTGCAGAAGAAAAATACCCGCTCCTGCTGCCACGAAGGGTTTCCAGTTCATATTGTCCGTCATCTCCCGTCGATGGATTGTTTCAGGCTACCCGAGCAGCTGGGCGTACCACCGCTTGGCTTCCTGCACGTCGCTCGTACCGTGAATGAGTGCCCGGCCGTCCTGGAATAAAACAATGCGCCGCGTTTCGGTCTGTACCGACAACAGATAAGGGTTTTTGCGCACCCTCCAGTTCCGGCTTTCCCAATCGCGCTCCAGCCGCTCGAAGTTCAGCTGTCTGCTTTCCCCCGGCCGGATCTGTACCGTATCCCTGCCGCACAGCACGCTCGTTTTATTTGAATGTTCATATGTTAATGCCGGGTATATCGCTTTTTCCCCGCACGACAGACATTCCGGGTCTTTACTGCTCTGCAGACCGACGGAAAACTGCTGCTGGTTCCAAAGATCAAAATAATCCAGGGTCACCGGGAGACTTTCCCCGTCACCGACCAGTATTTTCAAGGCTGCGGCCGTCTGCTTTGCCGCCACTGACTGCACAGCCGGAGCGATCACCCCAACCGTATCGCACGTCTGTCCCTGTGAAGGAATCTTTTTCCATACGCAGCGAAAGCAGGGCCGCTCTCCCGGCAGAAACGGGTGAACCATACCGATACTTCCCACGCATGCCCCATATATCCAGGGCTTATCGTATTTTCTAGCTGCATCATTAATCAACAGCCGGGTATCAAAATTATCCGTGCCGTCAATGATAAGATCTGTCTCTGCAGCCTTCGCTTCGATCCATGTAAAATCCACATCCACTACTTCCCCGTGCACTTGAACCCCGGAGTTAATCTCACGCAGCCGTTTTTCTGCCGCTGCAGCCTTAGGCATCTGTTCTGCGGCATCCTTCTCCGTATACAGCTGTTGGCGCTGCAGATTGCTGTACTCTACGTAATCACGGTCTGCGATCGTCACCGTACCAACACCAGCGCGTACAAGCATCTCCGCTGCCGAAGCCCCGAGCGCCCCTGCACCAACAATCGTTACAGAGCTTTGATTTAACTTTTTCTGGCCCGCTTCCCCGATCGGTGAAAACAGCTGCTGCCTTGAATATCGATCGTCCATGCTTTTTCTCCTTTGCTTTAATTATTTATAGCTGCTTCAGTTTTTCTGCGCTGCATATGGATACGTGTGCGGGAATAGGTAAACAGGGCAAGTCCCGCCCAGACGATTAAAAAGGCCGTAAACTGCTGGAAGGAAAAAGGCTCCCTAAATAAAAAAACACCCAGTATCAGCATAATCGTCGGCGCAATATACTGCAGAAATCCAAGCAGGGAGTAGCTGATCTTTCGTGCTCCTGAGGCAAACAGCAGTAATGGAACAGCTGTGGCGGCGCCGGCCCCGAAGAGCAGCGTCCACGTGCCTGAATCATAGGTGGAAGCCGTTTCGCCCGAAAAAAACATTAAAAAAATCAGGGCAAACGGTGCTGCCAGAAACGATTCCAGGGTTAGGCCTGCCCATGCCCCGAGCGCTACAGTTTTTTTTATAATACCATAACAACCAAATGATAACGCCAGAATAATTGAAGCCCACGGAAACTGGCCGTAGGAAATAGTGAGTACAAACACCCCAATAAATGCGAGCACGACAGCGGCTATTTCCATGCGGGCAAGCCGTTCTTTTAAAAACACCGTGGCCAGTGCCACATTCACAAGCGGATTAATATAATATCCAAGGCTTGCCTGAATCACATGATCTCCATTCACCGCAAAGATAAAGGTAAACCAGTTAATGGTAATCAATAAAGCGGCTCCGGTAATTGCCACTGTCGTTTTCACCGAATGAAAAGAGTGGCTGATTTCTCTCCATACCCCTTTAGCGCGCCCGATCAATACGATAAGTACAGCCATAAACAAAAAAGACCAAATTATACGGTGGGCGAGTACATCAATCGCCGGAACATTGTTAAAAAGCTTCCAGTACAGCGGGAGAAACCCCCAGAGTACGTAAGCCGCCACTCCTGCTGCAATGCCTGTCTGCTGCTCTCTCATCTGCATCTCCATCCTCTCTTCACCCATTATAGCGGACAACGGTGCCTCTCTGGCAAACAGGAACGGCTGAAGCCGTTGAAATTTTTCTGTCCATAAAAAAACAGCTTCGAGGGTATCGAAGCTGTCAGCTGTTATTTTTACGCTCTCTGTTTCTCCATAGGATGATCGTAAATGCGGAAACAATAGCCACTCCGAGCGTTCCCATAAACACCATGCCAGGAATATTCGGCCCTGCTTCTTCTGCTTCTGCTGCAGCCTGTTGTTCGGCTTCAGAAAGAGAGCTTTCTCCCGTCCGCGCTTCTAATTCCTGCTGCCTTTCCTCGAGGGGCTTATTGCTGTTCAGGCTGAAATTCGTGCCCCCCTGCACTGTTTCCCCGTCCTCGCCTGTTACGCTGTAATTCAGCACATAGTTTCCATTTTCCAGTACACTTTCCATGCTGGAAACTACAGTACGGCCGTCTTCACTAATTTCAGGCTCCGACATTTCAATCTCATCGCCGGTTTCTACAAGCAGATACATGTCTTCCACACGGTCAATTTCTGTATCAAAAGTAAGCTCAAGGCGTTCGGGCACTTCTAAAACAGAATCTCCATCTTCAGGACTTGAGGATTCCAGCGCAGGTGCTGCAAACGCCTGGTAAGGTGAAGTAATGAAAAATAAAACCGCGAGAAGGCCAAAAAATCTATATTTCATAGGACTTCTCCTTTCAATAAATAAATCACTCTACTCTTTATATCATGATATAAAGCCAAATTCGAACGATATCATTTACGTTTTTGTGTCAATTTTATATTTCCCGGGCAATATTCTTTTCTGCTGGCGTACACCCGGCACAAAAAACCCGGACGCAGGAAGCGCATCCGGGGAAGGTACTTATATTCAGCTTTGTTCTAAACGGCGGATCCGGTCTTCAAGCGGAGGGTGCGACGAAAAGAGCATCGCAGCAGCTGACGGCTTGTTGTTGATTTTAAGCGTCTGCATGGATGACTGCTCCGTATCCACCCGGTCCACATAATTCTGCAGAGAGCGCAGAGCATGAGCCATTTTGTCTTTTCCGGCAAGGTCTGCCCCGCCGCGGTCAGCGTGGTACTCACGGTAACGGGAGTAGGCGGCGACGACGATGCTTCCGAGAATCGAAAAGAGAATTTGAAAAACGATAATCGCCAGAAAGTGGATAATAGGGCGCATATTTTCGTTGACAAACCTCGATACCGCAAAGGCAACGACCCGGGCCAGAAACACCACAAACGTGTTCACGATTCCCTGCAGAAGGGTCATGGTGATCATATCGCCATTGGCCACGTGGGCCACCTCATGGGCAATAACACCTTCTACGGCGTCATCGTCCATCGATTGAAGCAGACCGGTTGAAACAGAAACAAGCGACCGTTTTTTTGTCGGCCCTGTCGCAAACGCGTTTACTTCAGCAGATTGGTAAATTCCAACCTCCGGCATATGAGTGAGCCCAGCCCGCCGACAGAGACGGTGAACCTTTTCCACAACCATTTTTTCAGCCTGGCTCCCCGGATTATCCGGGTCAATCACCTTGACATTCATTGCTTTTTTCGCTATAAATCTCGACATTGCCAGTGAAATAAATGCCCCGGCAAAGCCGATAACGGCACTGATAATTAACAGCGGCACCAGATTCAACGTGCCGGCACCGTAGTTATAAGCACCCAGGTTAACACCGAACAAACTTAGTATTGAAAACACGATGACAATTGTTAACAACACCATCATGTTCGTTAACAGAAACAGCATGATTCTTTTACCCATGGCCTTCTCTCCTTCTTAACGGTTCAAATTTTCTTTTATACAATTATTTATACGCAGGTGTCCCTGGAATGGTTTCATTCTCCTTAATAATATCACACATTAAAAATTACACGAAAAGAAAGATTTCTTGTTTACAAGTTTTTCTTAACAGGTATAAACATAGAGAGCATGTTTTCATTCAGAAAGAATTAACACAATTGGAATTCTGACGAAGGAGGACACCATTATGGCACGAAACGTCGCACAAAAATTAATTGAAGAACACCTCGTCTCCGGAGATATGACTCCGGGCGAAGAAATTGGAATGAAAATCGACCAGACACTCACCCAGGACGCAACCGGGACAATGGTGATGCTTGAGCTTGAAGCCATGGGGGTTGAGCGGGCTCAGACAGAAGCTTCCGCCCAATACGTAGACCACAATATCATTCAGGAGGATAACAAAAACCCGGATGACCACCTGTTTCTTCAGACAGCAGCAAAACGCTTCGGCATGTATTTCAGCCGTCCGGGTAACGGCGTGAGCCACCCGGTACACATGCAGCGCCTTGCCCGTCCCGGCCGTACCCTTCTTGGATCGGACTCCCATACATGTGCCAACGGCTGTATGGGGATGCTTGCCATGGGGGCAGGCGGCATTGAAGTAACCATGGCCATTGCAGGAGAACCATTCTTCGTAAAAATGCCTCAGGTATGGGGAGTAAAGCTTACCGGCAAGCTTCCTGACTGGGTAAGCGCCAAGGATGTTATTCTTGAGCTTCTCCGCCGCCATGATGTAAAAGCCGGCGCCAACAAAGTCATTGAATACTACGGCCCCGGCCTTGAAGACCTGAGTGCCATGGACCGTCACGTCATTGCGAACATGGGAGCCGAGCTTGGCGCCACCGCCAGCGTATTTCCATCAGACGATGAAGTGAAGCGTTTCATGGCAAGCCAGGACCGCGAGGACGAATGGCAGGAGCTGAAGGCTGACCGCGGCGCCCAGTACGACATCGATGAAGAGATCGATCTGTCCTCTCTCGAGCCGCTGATTGCCAAACCGTCGAGTCCGGGCAACGTTGTACCCGTCCGGGAAATCGCCGGCGAACCTATTTTTCAGGCGTATATCGGTTCATCCGCAAACCCTGGATACCGGGATTTTGCGATTGCTTCTGAAATCGTCAAAGGCAAAAATGTGCATGAAAATGTAAGCTTTGATATTAATCCGTCTTCACGGCAAATGCTGACAGACCTCGTGTCCAACGGCCATATTGCCAATCTTCTAAGCGCCGGCGGCCGGCTTCACCAGGCAGGCTGTAACGGCTGTATCGGCATGGGTCAGGCACCAGCCACCCACAAAAACAGCCTGCGGACTACCCCGCGGAACTTCCCGGGACGCTCCGGTACGAAGGAAGACCGCGTCTTTCTTTGCAGCCCTGAAATAGCTGCTGCTTCGGCTCTTTACGGCGAAATTACCGATCCGCGGACCCTTGATATGGACTATCCGAAGGTGGGTGAACCGGATGAGCCAACCGTGGACTTCCGGCTGCTGCAGGAGCCGCTTCCTTACGAAGAAGCGAAAAATATAAAAATCGAAAAAGGCCCGAACATTGCCACCCTTCCGGAAATGGAAGAGCTGCCGGACCGCATTGAAGTACCGGTACTGCTGAAGCTTGGCGACAACTTCTCCACAGACGAGATTCTTGCCGGCGGCGCACGCGTACTTCCGTACCGCAGTAACCTTCCGGAAATCAGCAAGTTTTCATTTGAAATTACTGATGAAGACTATTACAACCGGGCCATGGCAATTAAAGATGACACCGGCCACGCTATTATCGGTGGATCCAACTACGGTCAGGGCTCAAGCCGTGAACACGCAGCCCTCGCCCCACGCTACCTCGGCCTGCGTGTTGCACTTGTCCAGGACTTCGCCCGTATTCACTGGCAGAACCTGGTGAACTTCGGCGTGCTTCCAATCACGTTTGAGGATGCTGAAGACTATATGAAAATCGATGCCGGCGATACTATTGTGCTTGAGAATCTGCGTGAAAATATCCAGAATCACAATACGTTTGAAGCTGCCATCAAGAACAAAAACGAAACCATCACCGTGCGCCATGAAATGTCGAGGCGCCAGATTGACATGATGCTTCGCGGCGGCCTGATTAACTGGGTACGCGCTAAACAATAAAAGTACCGGCGGGGCAGACGCTTCTTTCCTGGAAGCGCTGCTCCTTTATGTTTGATGATTAAGGGAGGCCTTCATTGATGGAAAATAAAGTAGAAAATCAAAGAACTATCCTGCTGACCGGTGCCACAAACGGGATCGGCAGAATCGTCGCAGAAAAACTGGCGGCCGAAGGGCATACCTTATTGCTGGTTGGACGCAAGGAATGGAAAGGCGAAGAACTGATTACCGAATTGGAGCAGAAAACCGGAAATACAGAGCTTCATTTTTATCAGACTGACCTTTCCCTTCTGCATGAAATCGAGACGCTTGCAGAGAACGTAGCACGGGACTATGGCCAGATCGACACTCTGATTAATAATGCCGGCGCTGTCTACTCTTCCCGCGTCTGGACGGAGGAGCATCTTGAACGCACCTTTGCCCTGAATTACCTTGGGGTGTTTTACCTTACGGAGCTTCTTCTTCCTCTTCTTCGTGAAAGCTCTGACGGGCGGGTAGTGAATGTCTCTTCTGCTGCACATGCCTTATCGAAAATGAATTTTCAGAATCTGCAGGGGGAGCAGAAGTATAACGGCCTGAAGCAATACGGACTCGCGAAGCTGTCATTGCTTTTGTATACGTATGACCTGGCCCAGAGACTCCGCTATGAAAATATTAAAGTAAACGCCCTCCACCCGGGCAACATTTCCACCGGGTTCGGCCTGAATAATAAAAATGCCTTTTACCGCGGCCTGAACAAGTTCACCAGTAAGTTCGGCGACTCTCCCGAAGAAGGAGCTGACCTGGAAGTATCGCTTGGTTCAGGCGCCCGAGGCTCTCAGGTAACCGGCAAATACTTTACGAAAAAAGGAATTACCAGTTCTTCGAGTGATTCCTACTCTACAGCCAATCAAAGAAGGCTCCGGGAAATCAGTGAAGAGCTTGTTTATCACTACACCGGAAGAGAGCTTCAAAAAGAAGCTTAATAATATATATGCCTGATGGAATGCCTTTGCGGGCATTCTTTTTTTTGATTTTCCGGCCGTTCGCGTTGTTTTGCCCTGTTTTGAAGCGGGTATTTAACCTTCATGTGCATATACTTATGCACCATTCTATTTATTTGAGGAGGAATTCCCTATCGTACAGGCGAAGGCAAAAGCTAACTTTACCGAACGTTTTACATCCCTGCGTGAGCAGACAATGAAGCTGACCGCACCGTTGTACACCGAAGACTTTATGATTCAGGCGCACCCTGACGTCAGCCCCGCGAAATGGCACCTCGCCCACACGACCTGGTTTTTTGAGCAGTTCATTCTCAAGCCGTATGCTGACGGTTATGAAGAGTTTTCAAAATTCTCCAACGGCTTGTATAATTCCTATTACGAAACCCAGGGAAAGCCCTTTCCAAAGCAGTACCGCGGTCTGATTTCCCGTCCGACCACCGAAGAGACCATGGAATACCGGCGTCATGTGGAAGAGGCCATGGAACGCTTTCTCCAGGAAGGCCCGTGGAACGAAGAGATCGCTGAATTAATGGAAACCGGCCTGCAGCACGAGCAGCAGCATCAGGAGCTGTTAGTCACCGACACAAAATTCAACTTTTCGATGAACCCACTTAACCCCGCCTATCTGGAAAATGATTCTTTTGCCGAACAGGGAGAGACGCCCAGGCTGGAATGGCACGCCTATGAAGACGAGCTGACGACTATCGGCACCGATAATCTGCACTTTTCCTTCGATAACGAACGCCCGGAGCATAAATTTTATCTGCACGCGTTCTCTATCGCCTCAAGGCCCGTGACCAACGAAGAATATATTCGTTTTATTGAAGACGGCGGCTACGAAGATCCTGAGCTGTGGCTTTCCGAAGGATGGGGCATTGTCCAGGAGCAGGACTGGAAAGCACCGCTTTACTGGCAGAAGCAGGGCGGTATCTGGTTTTACTTTACGATGAACGGACTGAAAGAAGTGCGCCTTCATGAACCTATTGCCCATATCAGCTACTATGAAGCAGATGCCTATGCCCGCTGGGCCGGAGCCCGCCTCCCTACTGAACAGGAATGGGAGTATGCTTTTCGCGGCTCCGAAGCAGACGGCACGTTTCTTGAGTCTGAAAGCTATCACCCAAGACCCCTCCAGTCATCTCCCAATGCGTACGGGGACGTTTGGGAATGGACACGCAGTCCTTATTCCCCGTACCCAGGCAACCGTCCGCCGGAGGGCGCCATGGGAGAATACAATGCCAAATTCATGAGTAACCAAATGGTACTGCGCGGCGGTTCATGCGCGACTCCGCAGTCGCACATCCGCTCCACCTACCGTAACTTTTTCCCTCCGGAAAAACGGTGGCAGTTCAGCGGGCTCCGGCTCGCCAAGGACGGGGTGCAGAAATAGCCATGGCTGATTATACTGTATTGGATTTAAAGCCTTCGCTGTCCTCCCTGGCTGAAGATGTTCGCACTGGCCTTACTGCCGAGCCAAAAAGCATTCCCCCCAAGCATTTCTACGATGAACGGGGGAGCATGCTGTTTAATGAAATCACCCGGCTGCCGGAATATTACCTCAGCCGGACCGAGGCATCTGTTTTGTCCGATTACGGGGAAGAAATTGCTGAAAGTATTGGCGCTTCCTCCCTGATTGAGCTTGGAAGCGGAAGCTTTGATAAAATCCGCTGCCTGCTTCCTTTTCTTTCGGAGGCTATTAGCTATACTCCTGTCGACATTTCGCTTAGCGCCCTGCACGACACCGCAGCCCGCGTGAAGGAGGCCGTGCCTGCCATGCAGGTCTTTGGTGTATGTGCGGACTATACGAAAACGATGTCTTTTTTAAACAGCGGCAGAAATAAGCCCGCAGCTGTCTTTTTTCTCGGCTCCACGATTGGAAATCTGGATCCGAAGGAGGCTTCGGAATTTTTGCAAAAGCTCGCGTCCCAAATGAATCCGGAGGACAGTCTCGTAGTCGGCGTTGATTTGAAGAAGGATCCGGTTGTGCTGCACCGGGCGTATAACGACGAAGCAGGCATTACCGCTTCCTTTAATAAGAATCTGCTCCACCGCCTGAATCGCGAGTTTGACGCCGGTATTAACACCGGCCATTTTGAACACGAGGCTTTTTATAATGAACGGCTCGGACGGATCGAAATGCACCTGCGCGCCGAAAAGCCTTCCCTGTTCTCAATCGGCGGAGAAACGTTTACAATGCGTGCCGGCGAGACGATCCATACAGAAAACAGCCGGAAGTTCACTCCGGACGAATTTATGCACCTGGCCCGCCAGTCCTCCTGGGAAACCAACGACTGGTGGACCGATGAAAACGAATGGTTTGGCGTATTTACGCTTTCCCCACGCCTATAAACGAAGCCCCCGGCGTACCGGGGGCTTTTTCATGTCTGCGGCCAGCCTTCCAGCTGGTACGCCATTTCCCAGAACAAATACTCAAACCGGGTGGTCGTTAAAAATATATTTTCAATCCTTCTTTTTTCCGCGTCGGGTTTGTTTTCTGCCAGGCGGTCGAGCATGCTGATGCCCCAGTCTGCGAGCTGTTGAAATTCGTCATCACTGTACATCTGCACCCATTCACCGTACAGCTCATGCTCCAGTGCTCCCGGCCACGTACTGAGCTTTCTGCCGATTTCTGCGTAGCTCCACATGCACGGGAGCACAGCCGCAAGCAGCTCAGCGAGACCCCCGTTCTGTCCTTCATGCAGCATATACCTTGTGTACGCAAGTGTTGTCGGAGCCGGTTCTGCCTGTTCGAGCTCCTCTTCGGTGATCCCAAATTTTTTTGCGTACTGGCGGTGCAGACTCATTTCTTCATTCATGGTGACATCCATCACCTTCGCAAAAGCCCCCATCGTTTCCACATCTTCGGCTTTAACAGCGCCAATCGCAAACAATTTTGCATATTGCACGAGATAAAGATAATCCTGAACCATGAAATAACGGAATTTTTCCTTATCAAGGGTCCCCCGCCCAAGCTCTTCCACAAACGGATGTGTGTGGTTCTGCTCCCATACCGGAAGCAGCTTTTCCTTTAAATCATGAGTAAATGACATTAATCTCTTCCTTTCCCTTAATAAGAGTTAAGCTGGCTCCGGACCTCAGGCAACAGCAGCATTTTCTCATATTCAAACACAGTTGCCTCCCGCCGGCAACACGTGCATGAGGCAGCGCTCCGCAGGGTATACTACAAGTATACGAAGGGAGCGTGATGAATCCATGAAAACCACGAATACCGATGTATGCATCGTTGGGGCAGGCCCCGTAGGCTTGACTGCTGCCAATACATTAAGAGCACTCGGCATCCGCGTCCGGATATTAGACAGAAAAAGCTCTATTTCTCCCTTTTCCAAAGCGTTCGGCATCCAGGCGCGCACCCTTGAAATGCTCAGCCTGATCGGGGCGCTCCGTCCCTTCCTAAAGGAAGGCTTCCCCATTACTGATGCAACTGTTCAGCCTGAAGGCAAACGGGCTTCCAGAGCCTCTTTTGCTTCGCTCGATACGCCGTTTCCCTTCATGCTTATGCTGCCGCAGTCAGATACGGAGCATATTTTGAAGAAACAGCTACGGGAGGTTGGCCAGTTTATCGACTGGAACACTCACTGCGAGCGGATTACCCAGCACAGTGACTACGCAGAGGTGGAATGCTCCACCGAAAATGGGCACGAATTAATCCGCGCTTCCTATGTGATCGGATGTGACGGGCCCCACAGTACAGTCCGTGAGAACATGAACGTGTCCTTTCCGGGCGGCAAGCATGAAACCATTTATTTTCTCGGGGACGTCACGGTGGAAGGACTCCCACTTTCCAAAGATATCTCCTCATTCATTACCGAGCGCGGCGTAGCTGCCTTCTTTCCCTTCCGTGATGAAACGTACCGGGTAATTACCATCAATCATGCCGAACAGAACCGGGAGCACCGGGACGATCTCCCTCTCGAGGATCTTGAGAAAAGCGTGCGGCGTATTACCCAGCAGCCGGTACATTTCCCCCATGCCTCCTGGCTGTCCCAGTTCGGGACGTCCCACCATCAGGCTGATGCCTACCGGGACAACCGGCTATTTCTCGCCGGCGATGCTGCCCACCTGCACAGCCCATTTGGAGGCCAGGGGATGAACCTTGGCATGCAGGACGCGGTCAACCTCTGCTGGAAATTGGCGTGGGTGCTGCGCGGCCGTTCGGATCCTGCCCTTCTCGATACGTATGAAGAAGAACGGTACGCGGTCGGACGCAAGACCATTCGAATGACCAATACGGCGATGCAGGTGATGACCCACTCCCACACCCTTATTCCGCGCCTCCTGGCGAACCCTGTCAGTGTGCTGAGCAAAAGCAGTTCGCTGCAGAACATGCTGACCCAGCGACTCGCCAATATTGACATCAGCTATCAGCACAGGGCTTCGTTTGCGAAATTCCAGCACCGGGGAGAACTGATTCCGGCCGGCTCCCGGGCATTGCCGGCACGGGTTCTTACCGAGGAAGGAGAACACGCAGACGTAATGGATTTTCTCCACATCCAGCAGTTTACCTGCCTGTTTTATATCGAAGACGAGCAGGAGCTCCGTCAGCTCGATGAAAGCATCCAGGAGATACGCCGGCAGTACGGCCCATCCATTCTCATTCTCGTTGTTCAGCGCAAGGGCATACTCCGGGCCTCGAAGCCAAACATCCACCATCTGTTTGATTACCGCCGTGACCTTGCCGTCAAATGGAAGCTGCCAACGTTTTCAGCTGTGCTCATACGTCCGGACGGCTATGTTGCTTTTGCCGAGCAGCCGGTACGTACCGGGCGACTGATGAGAAAAATCCACACCGCTTTATATCAGTAGCTTTCTCCAACCAAATTCCATTTTTCGGCCGGCTGTGGAAATGCCGGATTGTTTCAAGCATTATCCACAAGCCGGTTCTTCAATTCAGTAAATTATTTATAAGCAATACCTTCAATCGAAGCAGGTGCTTCGATTTTTTATGTCTTTTTTTCCGTAAATTCCCGTTCATGCTGCTGAAATACGACGATAATTTTTTTATGGTGTACCAAAGCCTGTGGATAAATTCCTTCCTGAGCTCTTCATCTTCTGTGCCCAACTGAAAACCATCCCCATTGTGTATATGTCTGTGGATGGTTTCGTTAGTTTTCTTCTTCTGTTCGTTTCCAACAGAGAGCCTCCTGTTCGAGCTTCTGCACGACGGCATGCTTTTCGTTCATATATTCTGACGGACTGTGCGGATGCCGGGCCGCCGCCTCTTTTTTAATGAGTTCATATTCCTTCGCTTTTTCCGGAAAGGAGCGAAGGTAATCGCGGAGGGCCAGGTGACGCCCGCTCCCTTCGCTTTCTTTTTCAAACACGTGCACGTGAAAGCGGCGGACATGCTCTCCTTTGTAATAAAAAGCCCTTCCTGCAATGCCGTGCTCTCCCTTCCCCGTATATCCCAATCCTTCAAGACGCTCCTCAGTCCACAGGGAAAGCTCGGGCGTTTCAATCAGAATATCGATGATTGGCTTTGCCGCGAGACCCGGAACGCTCGTGCTTCCTATATGATAAATATGATCTCCCTTACCGCACGCTTCAAGCTCCAGCAGCTTTTGCTCATGGAAAAAATAATTCTGCCACTCTTGTTTCCACGGCACGACCTGTATCGTCTGCATCGGATCACTCCTTTTCAAAGCTCTTGACTATATGTTCCTAAAAAAGTATATTTTACTCAAGTAAATTTTTTTACTAAGAGGAGCGATAGCAATATGATTAAAACACTAGAAACCTACGAGCAGCTAAAGGCTGTCAGCGATCCTTTCCGGTCCCAAATATTAATGCTTTTGATTGAAAAACCGATGACCGGCCAACAATTGGCTGAGTATTTTGACCTTCCACGCGCAAAAATCCATTATCATTTAAAAGAACTGCAAAAGCATGAGCTTGTTGACCTCTCTTATACAGAGGAAAAAGGAGGTATACTGCAGAAGTTTTACCGGGCTTCGGCTTCAGGATTTTATCCGGACCCTTCTTTATTCCCCAACACGGAAGAAGTAAGCGAATCTAACCGCCAGATGCTTCTTCGCATGGCAGAAAAAGAACGGCGCGTAATTTTATCTGCTCCTTCCGACGCGTTTGTGGATCAAGCACTAAGCAGTGCTTCAGATTACGAAGAATGGCCCCTCGTTGGTCATATGTCTCAGATGCACCTTTCAGAAGAAGACTTTATCGAATGGAAAAAAAGATATTTTGCTCTCATGGAGGAATTTTCCGAACGTTCAAACCAAACCTCCCGTGAGAATGCCAGCCTATACTATTTTCACAGCACCGCTTTTGAAATTGATTATCCGGCATTTGAAACAGATACTAAAAAAGACCAAAAAGACAATTAAATTTTTTTGAATATATGAGTAAATAAATTAACTCGAGTAAATTTATTATTAAGGAGTGTATTTATGTCGATCTGGTACCAGCAAAACTTCATGCTTCTTCTTTTCGGCCGTTTGATTACAAACATTGGGGACAGTCTTTATTTTATTGCAGCTGCCTGGCTCGTTTTTGATATTACGGGCGACCCATTTTTCTCAGGGCTTGCCAGCTTTCTAACTCTGCTTCCTAAAAACCTGCAGTTTCTTGCCGGTCCATTCATCGATCGCTGGCCGCCCGCCAAAACTATGCGTATTACTCAGCTGCTTCAATGCATACTTGTTGTAATTATCCCCGTGCTTGACCTCTTTGAGCTTCTTACCGCTGGCGCCGTATTAATTATCATGCCTTTGCTCGCCATGCTTGATCAAATTATGTATCCGGCCCAGGAAAAAGCCCTCCCCCTTACTGTGCTTCCTCACCAGCTTGTACAGGGCAATTCACTGTTTGCGTTGGCTCACCAGGGCACCGACATTTTATTTACTGCGCTCTCCGGCATTCTGATTTCCATATTTGGTGCGGTATTTTTATATTGGATTGATGCTTTCTCCTTTTTAATTGCATTCATTTTATTTTCTTCGCTCCAGCTTCCCGGTAAATCTGCTGCCCAGCACAGGGAGCCGCGAACCGGATATGCTTCTGACCTTAAGCAGGGATTTTACATCATTTTTAGATCAAAATTTTGGATCATGTTAATAGGTGCCCTGACCGTCAACGGCACCATTGGCATTATGTATGCTGTTCTTCCTGCCTTTGCTGATGCCTTTCAGGGGCCGAAATTTTATGGGTTTTTATTAACAGCTGTCAGCGCCGGCGTTCTTGTCGGCGCATTGGCAGCCCCACTTTGTGCACGTCTTCCTCTCGGTAAAATTTACGCTTGTGGTTTTTTATTAAGCAGTCTGTGCTGGCTTCTCGCCATGCAGCTCCCGCCTGTCGCTTTTGCTGTCCTGTTTGGAATTGCCTGGCTCCCGGTCGGACTTTCGAATATACTATTTGCAAGCGTCATACAAAGCGCTGTTCCTAATTATATTTTAGGCAGGACCCGTGCAGCTATTTCCAGTATAGTTACTCTTTTTATGCCTGCCGGTGCTCTGGCCGGCGGTATTCTCGCCTCATGGACATCCCCATACTGGATTCTATTTTCTACCGGCTTTGGTTTTTTCATACTCGGGGGTTTCTGGCTTTTTCACCCGTTTCTGTATCGTCTGCCGCCAGTTCCTGCTATAACAGCAGACACTTTTCGACTTCCGCTGGATAAAGACCAGCAGCTATAAAAAAACTGCCCTGGAGACTTCCAGGGCAGCTGCTTGATTTCGTTTATTCGGGAATATAAGGCAGGTCCCGCATTTTTGGTACATTGATGACGTGAGGGGTGACATAGCCGAGAAGGCCTTCTTTTCCGTATTCGCGGCCGATGCCGGACTGCTTGACTCCGCCGAATGGATAGCGGACATCGAGCCCCTGCACAGCAGCGGTATTGACCATCGTCGTGCCTGCTTCAATGCGGGCTGCGACTTCGATGGCGTGATTTTCTTCTCCCCATACCGAACTTGTGAGGCCGTAAATGCTGTCGTTCGCCATTGCTACCGCTTCATCCACCGTGTCGTATGGAACGATCGGCACTGTTGGTCCAAACTGTTCTTCTTTCACAATGTCGTCCTGCTGGTCAGCGCCGAGTACCAGGGTCGGCTGCAGGAAGTACCCCTGCTCAAACAGCTCGTTATCCACAATGTGGCCGAGCGGAATAACGTCGGCACCTTTTTCAGCCGCTTTATCCACAAGGTTTTTCACAAAATCGAGCTGCTGCTTGTTGTTGAGTGGTCCGGTCGTGACCTGTTCATCGAACGGGCTGCCGATTTTGACCCATTTATTGGCCGCCTCCTGATACTTTTCCACGAACTCATTGTAGAGAGTACGCGGTACGTAGATGCGTTTGGCAATCATGCAGATCTGGCCGGCGGTCAGGAAATTGGAGATAACCATGCGGCGCATCGCGCGCTCATCATTTACGTCAAAGTCCGGAAGCACTACAGCGGCATCGTTACCGCCAAGCTCAAGCGTCATATCCTTGATCGTATCCGCCGCCGATTTCATAATTTTCTTCGCTGTTTCCGTACCGCCGGTAAAGGCAATTTTATCCACGTGTTTATTGGAGGTAAGCTCTACGCCGACCTCCGCTTCCCCGTGGACAAGATTCAGCACGCCGTCCGGAAATTCACCCGCCATCATTTCAACCACCAGGCTGACCGCGTGTGGAGCAAACGGGCTCGGCTTTGAAACGACGGTGTTTCCTGTCAGAATCGCCGGAGCAATTTTGATGGTGGAGAGCGCAATTGGATAGTTCCACGGGCTGATGGCGGACACCACGCCTATCGGCTCCTGACGGACGATTGTTTTACCGCCCTCGCCTTCGTCCACCTGATCGGCAATTGTTTCTTTGACCGTCTGGCAGGCGTGTTCCATCCACATGATTGAAACCGCCATTTCGCCCTGGGCGTCATAAATCGGCTTGCCGTGTTCCTCCGCCAGCGTTTCAGCCAGCTCCGGGGTGCGGTCCTTCAGTGTCTGAATTGCCCGCTCCATCCGCTCGATCCGCTCTTCCACCGGTACTTCCTTCCACGCAGGAAAAGCAGCACGGGCTGCTTCAATCGCTTCAGCCGCCTGCCCGGTCGTCGTTTTCGGCACGTAGGCCACGATTTTTTGTGGGTCAGCCGGGTTTTCTCTTTCCATATATTCGTCAGCATCGACCCTTTTTCCGTTAATCCATGCATATAATGTTACTGATTCGTCTGCCATTGCCTAGCTCCCCCTTAGAAACATTTTTATCTATCATTCATCGTAGCCTGCACCACGTGATTATTCAACTATTTCGCTGAGGCAGCTGCAGGCGTTACTTTTTAATGACCTGTTTGGTGCCGGGCACCATTTTGCCTTTACACATCGGGCACTCTTTTTCAGTAACATCAGGCGCTTCAGACAGACGTATCCAGGCTGGGCACATCGCTTCTTCACAGACGAGCGCATCGATGGTTTCCGTTTCCTGCTTTTCCCCGGTATGTGTTTCCCCCGGAAAGGCTTCGAGCAGAAAGCGTGATACTTCAACCTCCTTGCCGCGGTAAAACGCCGGCGAGCTGATGCACAGCTTCTTTTTCGCCCGCGTTATCGCTACATAGGCGAGCCGCCGTTCCTCCTCCAGTGCCTGGGTCTGCTTGTTTTCCGCTTTTTCACCGTATAAAAGGTCCTTCATCCGGTCAGCCTTTAGCGCAGAATCATGCGGCATAATCGTTTCCGAAGCGCCGATAACATAGACGACCGGAAACTCCATGCCTTTGGCCCGGTGGATCGTCATCAGCGAAACGTGGTTCGCATCGGGATCCTTCTCGCGCTCCTTCATTTCACGGAACGTGCGGAGCATGTCGTCGACAAAGTATACAAACGATGAGACGCTCTCAAACCGTTTCGCCGAGGACTCGAGTTCATCGAGAGTTTCCTTTAGCGTTTCCTTTTTCATGCTTACCTGCTGCTCATCGGCCTCCAGATAGCCGTCGTAAAACTGGCGCCGCATCTGGCGGATCGCCGTTTCCGGACGTTTTTCCTTCAGCTTCTGAATCATGCTCTGCCGCTCCTCCACCTTTTTACGCTGAAACGGGCGGATGCCCGGCATGTCAGTTAAATGAAGCAGCGGCTCGCTGCGGGGTGAAAATATTTCCTGCTCTTTAATATGACGCATGCCGCGTTCCCGGGAAATGAATAAAGTCGGCACGACCTCGGGCATTGCCTCCACCAGCGTCGGATTCAGGCTCAGCCGCAGGTAGTCCATCATGGCTTTCACCGGCCACTGCTCGTAAAACATCTGGTTGCCGAGGGAATGGTGCACAAACGGCACATCCTGGGCTGTGAGCTGCTCAAAGATAGCGCGGCTGACACTGATCGTCCGGTGCAGCACAGCCATATCACGCCACTCGCATTCTCCCTCTGCCACAGCACGTTTCATGTCTGCGACCACCTGCTCTGCTTCCTCGTCGGTGGAGGCAGCACGGAAATAAAAGGGCGAAGAAGCTTCCGCATTCATCACCTGAAGCGTTTTCGATTTTCGCTGCTTGTTGTGGCGCACTACTTCGTTTCCAAGACCGGCGATGGCTTTATGGGAGCGGTAGTTGACGTCGAGCACAATCGTCTGTGCTTCCGGATATTTCTGGTCAAACTCCAGAATGAATTCATGCCGGGCTCCGTTAAACGAATAAATTGTCTGATCGTCATCGCCCACCACAAATAAATTGCGGTGCTTTTCCACGATCATCTGCACAAGTCGGTACTGAAGATAGTTGGTATCCTGGAATTCATCGACCATTACATATTCAAAACGGTCCTGAAGCTGCTGCAGAAAAGCCGGGTCCTCGTCCATCAATGCTTTGGCCTTCATTAAAATATCATCAAAATCAATATAATTGCGCTCGAGCTTCCAGTCTTCGTATGCCTGGCAGATACGTTTTAACTGCTTCTGGCTCGTTTCTTTTTCAGGAAGATCCGAGACGGCGGTGTCGTTCATTTTATGATAGGACAAAAAGGATAAAACTGCCTCCGGCTGATAGACGTCTTCAAGGCCCATGTCCTTCATCAGAAGCTTAACGGCCAGCTGCTTTTTGCGCTCGCTTGAAACAATTTCCTGTCGGATACCGTAGCGCCGGAGCAGAAGCAGGAAAAAGGCGTGGAACGTGCGCACCTGCAGATTGCTGGCTGTTTCACCGATACCCGGCAGGTTCATCACTCTCGTTTTCATTTCCTCCGCTGCTTTTTTTGTAAATGTAATCAGCAGCACGGATTCTGCCGGCACCTGCTTGACCGCCATTAAATAGCCGGCCCGGCAGACAAGCACCGACGTTTTGCCCGAGCCGGCACCTGCAAGCGCAAGCAGCGGTCCGCTGCCAAAGCGTACGGCTTCAATCTGGGCTTCGTTCAAAAAAATACCGTCCGCTTCAAGCGAACGAAAATAAAAGGCATCGGATTCCTGATCCGATACGAGCTCCCTGCTTGTGGTAGCTTTGGCGATTGCTGCATATGGTACTTCTTCTCCGCTTACACCGAAGGGAGTCGAATAAAAAGAAAATTCCCGCATAAGTTTCTCACCGTTTCTGTTGGATTGAATATGTTTATTATAAATCGGGACAGCCGCTCTTGTATAGAGCAGGCAGTCACGGTCTGCCAAGCAGTATTTTTCCGCCGCCACTGAATTTTTCGCTTTCATAGTCCCATAACGCCTGCTGGACCTGCCCGAATGGGTACGTACGGCGGACACGCGGCACCAAGAGCTCTCCGCCTTCCACCATGTGAAACAGCGTTTGAAATACATGCTGGAAGCGCGCAGCCGAAATGGAGGCGTTCCAGTGCCTCAGATGAAACATCGCTCCCTTCACTCCCAGCGTTTCCGTAATATATGGCCAGTCGAGCGGCCGGCCGGAAAGGAGGCCGAGCGCCAGTAAAGTTTTCCCGGGTTTAACACTCCGGGCAAGGGCTGTTCCAGACACCCCTCCCACCATATCAACAGCTGCATCCGCTTTTTTTCCCTGCAAGGCGTCCTCCAGCTGGAACGCTTCTTCCCCATCTCCGGCTGCCACTATTTTTTCTGCCCCGAGCTGCATCAGCTCGCCTATTACCTCTTTTCGGCGTACAAGGCCCACTACGCGAATATTCATCCGGGAGGCCAGCTGAATCAGAAGCCTTCCCATTACAGAATTAGCCGCGTTGATGACAAGCATTCCAACGGAGGGAATCTTCAGCTTTTCGGTTAAAAGAATGTACGCCGTCACCGGGTTAATATACATCTGGGCAGCCGTTTCATCGGAAAGGCTGTCCGGCACCGGCGCGGCTAAGGCTGCCGGCGCATGAACCAGTGACTGCCATGTGCCCTCTCCCCGCAAAGGCAGTACACGCTGTCCTATTAATGCTCCGCTTATCCCTGGTCCAATCCGTTCGATCACTCCGACGCCTTCATAGCCCGGCACGAGCGGCAGCGTCACCCGGTGAGCATAACGGCCGTAAATGGGGATAAGATCCGAGGGATTCACCGGAGACCGCCGCATGCGTACCTCCACCTCATCCGCCCTCAATTCCTTTTTTTCTTCACGCCTGATACCTACTTGTTCAAAAGGCATCCCGAAAGATTCCACGTACGCTTTCATGCTGATAGGAGCCATTTTTTCCCTCCTTACACCTAATTGCTGTTGAAACTGCGATGTGCTACTCTTTGAACAACTCGTATTTCCACATATTAAAATACGGTCACTAATTTTTTGAAAGCGTTATCTTCGAAGGAGGGACCTTCTATAAGAAAAAATGTGAAGATGCAGACTAAAATCATGATTCTCGTGGTCGGGCTGGTCGCTTTTATTACGATAAGCTCCTTCGGCGTGTTTGCTTATTTAGAATATAATGATATCGAAGAAAAGCTTGGAGATAAAGCCCTAAGTACAGCCACCTACATAGCGAGCTCTCCGGTCGTCCAGGGGGCTTATGCCTCCGAGGACCCAAGCTCGGTGCTCCAGCCATACGCCGAACGAGTCCGGGAGCAAGCCGGTGCTGAATTTGTGGTGCTTGGAGATACCGAAGGCATCCGTTATGCCCACCCCGACGAATGGAAAATCGGCGAAGCCATGGTTGGCGGTGACAACGCGCGCGCTCTTGAGCTGGGGCAGTCTTACGTATCAATCGCAACCGGCACCCGGGGCCCGTCTCTTCGCGGCAAAGCACCGGTCCGTGATGAAGACGGGGACATTGTCGGCATCGTTTCCGTCGGCTTTCTACTGGAGGATGTGCGTGCGGCTATCTGGGAACGCTTTGGCCTCCTGTTTGTACTCTCGCTCGTCCTTCTTGCTCTGGGTGTCATCGGCAGCATGATGGTTTCAAAAAATATTAGAAATGATATGTTTGGGCTCGAGCCTCACGAAATTGGCCAGCTGTACCAGGAAAAAGAAAGCGTGCTAACGGCCATCCGGGAGGGAATTATTGCGATTGATACAGAGGGGCGGATCACCATGATGAACGAGTCGGCCCGAAACATGCTTGCCATTAACGGGATGATCGAGGGGCAGAATATCCATCACGTGCTGCCAGACTCAGAAATGCCAAAGGTACTGAAGCACGGACGTCCGGAATACGACCAGGAATTAATGCTCCGCGGTGCTCCTTACATTGTTAACCGGGAGCCAATCACTATCGACGGACAGCTCGTCGGAGTTGTTTCTTCGTTCCGGGATAAAACGGAGATGATGCAGATGGCCAATACGCTTTCTGACATTCAGCGCTATTCGGACAGCCTGCGTTCGCAAAACCATGAATACTTGAATAAGCTGTATGCACTGTCCGGGTATCTGCACCTCCGGAAATATGATGAGGCAGTGCAGCTTGTCGAAGAAGAAACGTCCCAGCAGCGCAAAACCCACTCCGTAGTTTTCCAGCAGATTCAGGATCCGACCGTACAGGCGATTCTGACCGGAAAAGCAGCCCGGGCTTCCGAGAAAAAGACAGCTTTTCACATTGACAGTGAAAGCCGGCTGGGGAGTCTTCCGAACCACATTCAGAAGGTTCAGCTTGTTTCCATTTTAGGCAACCTTATCGATAATGCCATCGACAGCGCAGCAGGACGTCCGGCACCGGAAGTGACTTTTTTTGTCACCGAAATGGAGGAGGAGATTATGTTTGAAGTGATCGATAATGGGCACGGGCTGCCGGAAGGTGTAAATATTACTTCCCAGGGGGCCTCTACAAAATCCGGCAACCAGCCAAGAGGATACGGACTTTCGATCGTCGAAAGAACGATTAATGAACTAGAGGGAATGCTTGAATTTGGCAACAATGAAAACCAGGGCGCCTACTTTACGGTCTACCTGCCCAAAACGTTGCCGCAAGGGGGTAGTTGATGATTCACGTTGGTATTGCCGAGGATGACTTTCGCATTGCAGATATTCACCGACAGCTGATTGAACAAATTGAAGGGTTCTCCTGCAGGTTCACATCCGGCACCGCCAAGGAGCTGCTCGAGACGATGGAGCACACACCGGTTAATGTACTGCTGCTCGACATTTATCTGCCCGACCAGCTTGGCACAGACATTCTCGGGCAAATATTGGACCGCCATGATGTGTACATTATTATTATTTCAGCTTCAAATGATCTCGAACACGTGCAGAAGGCTTATCGGTCCGGTGTGATCGATTATATTATTAAACCCGCTTCGCCTAAAAGACTCGAGGAATCGCTGAAAAAATTCCAGGCTTTGCAGGCGGCCCGTCCGGAAGGGGATCTAACCCAGGAGGAAATTGATCGTTACTTCTCCTCTTCTGTTTCTTCCGTCCCAGTGGAAACCAAACCAGAAGCAGATCTGCCAAAGGGCATCGATACATTCACGCTCGATCAGGTGAAAGACCATATCCAGCAGGCAGAGCACGGAGTAACCGCCGATGAAATGGCTTTTTTTCTCGGCGCCTCCCGCACCACCGCGCACCGCTATTTTAAATATTTATTATCCACAAGCGAAATCGAAGTCCGGCCCATTTATGGAATTGTCGGCCGGCCCGAACGCAGATATTTTAAAAAATAAACCTTTCACCCCGGCTGCAGCCAAAACGTGCAGCCGGTTTATTTGTGTTCGTGACATTTATGAAATAAATACAATAAACGAAAGATATACATTTTAAATTGTAAACGGTTACATTTAAACTTTTTTTGGTTACGCTTACATCAATATAAAAAAGGGGGCTACATATTATGAAGCATTCGAAATATTGGATTGGTGCCGGAGTACTTTCGCTTAGCGTTTTAAGTGCCTGTGGAAGTGGCGGCGGGGACAGTTCATCAGGCGGCGATGGCGGCGGAGGCGAAGAAGAAAACTACGAGCCGGATTCCTCACTTGAAATTGTTGCACCCGCCGGTGCTGGCGGCGGATGGGACACCGTGGCCCGTTCCGCTGCTGAAGGCCTCGAAAAAGAAGGCATCGTTGATCAGGGTATCGGCGTCGTTAACCGGGAAGGCGGCGGCGGAGCCAACGGCTGGTCCTACATTTATAACCAGGAAGGCAACCCGGAATATTCCTTTGTAGCGTCTCCTCCCCTTCTTCTCGTGCCGCTGAACGGACAGTCGGAATACAACTATGAAGATTTCACCCCTCTGTCGAATATGATTGCCGACTACGGTGCGTTCGCTGTTACGGAGGATTCAGAGTGGAATGACTTAAATGACCTGTTTGAAGATATGAAGGAAAATCCGGATGACATTACCGTTGTTGGCGAATCCTCCCCGGGCAGCATGGACCATATGCAGTTTGCCAAAATTGCAGCCGGCGCCGGCGTTGATCCTTCGACGATTAAATACGTATCTGCCCAGGACGGCAGCGCCCTGACCAACCTCTTAAACGGCCAGGCGGATGTATATTCGACCGGCATTACAGAAACTGTCGAGCAGGTCAGAGCCGGAGATGTCAAAGTACTCGGCATTACAGCCGAAGAGCGTCTTGAAGGTGACACGGTCAGTGAATTCCCAACCGCTATGGAACAGGGCATCGAAGAAACATTCGTCAACTGGCGCGGATTTTTGGGACCGCCAAACATGAGTGATGCCGAAATTGCTTATTACGAAGAAACGTTTAAGGAACTCAGTGAATCTGAGTACTGGCAGGAAACGCGCCAGTCCTACGCCTGGGAAGAAAACTACATGGACAGCGAAGAATTTGAAGAATTTTTAGCTGAGGAAGAAGAATCCATGCAGGACCTGCTTGATGAAGTAGGCATCGACCGGGGCGGCGAGTAACAGCTTACGAAGGGCTCTGAACGTTCTGCGTCCAGAGCCTTCCTACATTAAAAGCAGTCGAAAGAGGTGACCCATATGCTTCGCTCCGCAAATAAAATTGTCAGCATAATTTTGATCGTAACTGCTGTTTTCTATTTGTACCTGGCCTTTCAGATTCCCGCTTTTGCTACGGGGATGATTACTGCATCCACTATGCCGAAAGCAGCCGGTTTTTTATTGATTGTACTCAGCATCTTTCTGTTTTTTATTAAAGAAGGCGAAGGTGAAGAAGACCGGGAAAAACGCAAGGAAGCTGGACAGCATATTTTTTACTTAGGAGGCGTGGCAGTAATGATTCTTATATATATTACTCTGCTTGAACCTATTGGCTTCATTTTAACGTCCACCATATTTATATTTCTGTGCAGCCTGTTCATGGGCTACCGGAAGCATATCATCAATGCTGTTACATCCATTGCCTTTCCTTTAACGCTTTATTTATTGTTTACACAGCTGTTAAATATAAGTCTGCCTCCGGGCATTCTGCCGCTGTAGAAAGGAGGTTGACCGCATGGGAACTTTTGACGGAATTTTAAGCGGCCTCAGTGTCGCTTTCAGTGTACAGGGAATGCTGTTTGTATTGATTGGCGTTTTCGCCGGAACATTTATTGGAATGATGCCCGGGCTTGGGCCGATCAGTGCAATCGCCATCATGATTCCGCTGACATACAATATGGATCCCACCGTTGCTCTCGTTCTGATGGCCGGTGTGTATTACGGCGCTGTGTTTGGAGGCTCCACCTCCTCCATTCTCTTGAATGCCCCGGGAATCTCGGGCACCGTCGCTACCGCTTTTGACGGCTACCCGATGGCCCAGAACGGCCAAGCGGGAAAAGCGCTTGCGATTGCAGCCATTTCCTCCTTTGCCGGCGGTACAGTGAGTGTTGTTCTGCTGATGCTGTTCGCTCCGCTTCTGGCAAGCGTCGCCATTGTGTTTGGCCCGCCCGAATACTTTGCCCTGATGCTGCTCGGGTTAACCGCGATAGCGAGCTTATCCGACGGCTCGACGATTAAAGCACTTATTTCGGCAGTACTCGGGCTCATGTTTGTCACCATTGGCATGGACAGCCAGACAGGAACGACGCGGTTTACATTCAATAATCCGAATCTGCTCGAAGGCATTGATTTTCTCGTGATCGCTCTAGGCTTGTTTGCCATTGCTGAAATCTGCAATCTGATTGTCAACCGGAAAAAGACACTTAAAAACCAGGGCAATATTGGAAGCCTGAAGCTTTCCAAACAGGACTTCAAGGACATGAGCGGTCCGATGACCCGTCAGTCCTTCCTTGGATTCCTTCTCGGGGTGCTCCCCGGGGCTGGTGCTACCATTGCGTCGTTTATCGGCTATATTACGGAAAAGAAAATCGCCAAACGTCCCGAGGAATTCGGGAAAGGCGCAGTGAAGGGTATCGCTGCTCCGGAAACCGCCAATAACGCCGCTACAAGTGGTGCGTTTGTACCTCTGCTCAGCCTCGGTATTCCCGGTTCCGGAACGACAGCCGTCCTGCTCGGCGCTCTGCTTGTACTGAATGTGCCGCCGGGGCCGCTGTTAATCGAAGAGCAGCCTGACCTGTTCTGGGGCGTTATCATCAGTATGTATATCGGCAACGTATTTCTGCTGATCCTGAACCTGCCGCTTATTCCATACATTGCTAAAGTGCTGTTGATTCCGCGCCCGATGCTGATTTCGCTCGTGATTATGTTCAGCATGATCGGGGTGTACTCCATCAGCTTCAGCACGTTTGACCTTTATTTACTGCTTGCGTTTGGTGTGCTCGGCTATTTGATGAAGCTGTACAATTTCCCGGCAGCCCCGCTGATTTTGGCATTTATCCTCGGCGGGATGATGGAGGAATCCTTCCGGCAGGCCATGACTATCGCCAATGACGATTTAACGGTCTTTTTCACCCGGCCGATCGCCCTCAGCATGATGATTGTCGCTCTTCTTTCCTTCCTCGTCCCAATCATTCGCCAGAAAAAGACAACCTCTGCATAAAAAAACCCGGGCTTTCCGGGTTTTTTGCGTCAGCTGTTGATTTTATCCGCTGCATGCTTCAGTTGATACTCCTTCATGTTTCCAGCAATCTGCTTCACTGTTTCATAGTAAAGCTTCGTACCTTCGATAATATCTTCATCTGTGCTGTACTCAAGCGGATTGTGGCTGATGCCGTCTTTGCAGCGCACAAAAATCATGCCGTAGTCGCACACCTTCGATATTGGCATCGCGTCATGAAACGGGCCGCTCATCAGCTTCGGCGCTTCCATCTTCAAGCGTCCGGCCTGCTCTGCCATGATACTCTGGATCCACTCTGCGCAGTATCTCGGATCGCTGTTTGTATCCTCCTGAATATCAAGCTCCAGGCCGTGCCTTGCGGCAATAGCTTCAAGCTCCACACGCAATTCGCTCTCGCACTCATTTCGCCGCTCAAGGTCAATATCGCGAAGATCGACCGTAAACTTTACTTCTTCGGGAATGATATTTCGGGAGTTCGGAAACACTTTTATGTTCCCAACCGTGCCGATCGTTGGGGCCGGCTGCCGTTTTCCGACAATGGTATTAAGCGCCGTTGTCGCCTCACTGGCACCCAGGAGGGCGTCCCGTCGGAGATGCATCGGCACAGATCCCGCGTGCCCCGCGAATCCTTTATAGGTGACCGTGAGCCAGAGCGGACCCGAGATCCCGGTTACAATACCCGCCGCTGCTCCTTTATCTTCAAGCACCGGGCCCTGTTCAATATGCATCTCCAGAAACGCGAAAAGCTGCTCAGGATCATAGGCAGCGAGATGAACCCGCTCCGGATCAAGCCCCATTTCTTCCAGCGCCTGCCGCCTTGTGATTCCGTCTTCATCTTCCCGTTCGAGCTCGCCTTCTTCAAGTTCGCCGATCAATCCGCGGGAGCCGAAAATCCCTTTATTAAACCGGGAGCCTTCTTCATCGCTGAAGGCGATCACCTCAATGGGCCCTTCAAATGTATAGCCTTCTTCCACCAGGGTCTGGACCGACTCCAGGGCACCAAGCACCCCTATGGCTCCGTCAAAGCGGCCGCCATAGGGCTGGCTGTCAATATGCGAGCCGAGCATAAAGATCGGGAGGGAAGAATCCCGGCCCTCCAGCCGGCCCATCAGGTTTCCCACTTCATCGATCCTCGTCGCAAGTCCGGCCTCTTTCATCCAGGACTCCACGAGAGCCATCCCCTCCTGGTCCTTCTTCGAATGGGCAAGCCTCCGCACGCCCGTTTCCCCAATCCGTCCAATCTCTGCAAGCTCATGCACGCGTGTCGTGAGACGTGCTGTATTAACTCCCATTGGTTCATCCCCTTCCAGACTTCATGCTTTTATTTTATCGGTTTTCTTTTCCCAGGGCGTACAACAAAATGTTAAATTATTCTGACTTCTTTTACACAATCTGTATCATGCTTTTTTCCGCCTTTCGAGCTACCATATTATTATGCAGGCATATGAAAGGAGCGTTTCACGACATGAATCATACCGATAAACAGACCGTTTCCGCAGAAAAAGAAATGCTTCTCGATCAGGATCGTGCCTTTTTATGGCACCATATGGCTCCTCACAATGATCACCCGGCTATTTTCACCGAAAGCGACAATGTGTATCTTACAGATATCGACGGCAACTCCTACATTGATGGGATGGCCGGACTCTGGTGTGTAAATGTTGGCCACGGAAGAACTTCCATCGCGGAAGCGGCGGCAAAGCAGCTCAGTACGATGCCCTTTACGCCCATGACCAACAGCCACAAGCCGGCCATTCAGCTGGCGGCAAAATTAAACGACTGGCTTGACGGCCACTACCGCATCTTTTTTTCCAATTCCGGCTCCGATGCCAACGAAGTCGCCTTTAAAATTGCCAGGCAGTATTTCACCCAGACCGGCAAGCCGAAAAAATATAAATTCATTTCCCGCTACCGGGCCTATCACGGAAATTCGATGGGTGCTCTGGGCGCAACCGGCCAGGCTGACCGGAAAGCAAGCTACGAGCCGGTCGCCGAAGGCTTCCGCCACGCAGCCCCGCCTTACTGCTACCGGTGTCCGTTTGGCAAAGAGCCGGACAGCTGCTCGCTCGAATGCGCTTCTTCCATTGAACAGACCATCATCTGGGAAGGCGCTGATACAGTCGCCGGAGTCATTGTGGAGCCGGTAATTACCGGTGGCGGCGTCATCACGCCGCCTGAGTCTTACCTGCAGAAGGTACAGGAAATCTGTCAAAAGCATGATGTTCTCTTAATAGTTGATGAAGTTATCTGCGGGTTTGGGCGGTCGGGAGAAGCCTTCGGCCATAAAAATTTCGGCGTGCAGCCTGACATCGTTACCATGGCGAAGGGGATAACGAGCGCCTACGCCCCTTTATCTGCTACAGCTGTTTCCAATGATTTATATGAATCGTTCAAATCCGGTGCTCCCCAAAGTCATTTCCGGCATGTGAATACCTTTGGAGGCAACCCGATGTCTTGTGCCGTCGCGCTCGAAAACATCGATATTCTCGAACGCGAAGACCTTGTCGCAAAAGCCAAAAGCACCGGCAGCTACCTACGGGAGCAGCTCGAATCCTTTCACCATTTCCCTGCCGTTGGAGACATCCGCACGTTCGGCCTGATGGCAGGCATCGAGCTTGTGAGCGATAAAATAACGAAGGAGCCGGCACCTCCGGAATTCATGCAGCAGGTGCTCGGCTACTGTAAACAGCACGGGGTCATGATCGGCAAAAACAGCGATACCGTTCCTGAGCATAACAACGTGTTAACCATCTCTCCCCCGTTTATTATTTCCCATGAACAGATTGATACAATCGTGGCGACGCTGCGTGAAGCAATTATCCACGCCTCACCGTCCGCCTGACCGCCTCCGGGTGGTCTTTTTATTTTCCGCTTAAAGTCGGTTTACTAATTTGTATGTAAGATTTTGTGACCGTCCCATCCCCTGCCGTACAAAGCTTATTTACATTTTGTCCAACAAGGTCCTCCATTATCCGACGGAATGTCACATGTTTTTTTCAGAAAATTCTATACTATTGAAAAAACAAACCGAAAGGGGATTGATTGCATGACAGATCAGGTCCGTATAGGAATCATCCAGGCTTCCAACGATGTCGAGGGCAGTGCTTCAGTTCAAGAGCATAAAGACAAAGCGATTGAAAAACATGTACGCATGGTTCGTGAGGCCGCCGCCAAAGGAGCACAGATTATCGGGCTTCAGGAAATATTCTACGGGCCTTATTTCTGCTCCGAACAGTCGATGAAGTGGTACGAAGCAGCCGAACAGGTTCCTGAAGGGCCAACTACAAGAATATTTCAGGATCTCGCTAAAGAGCTTGGCACCGTGATTGTGCTTCCTGTCTATGAACGCGAAGGCATCGCTGCTTATTATAATACCGCCGCCGTCATCGATGCAGACGGCTCGTACTTAGGAAAATACCGGAAAAATCATATCCCTCATGTTGCTGTCGGCAACGAAGGCTACGGTTTCTGGGAAAAATTCTATTTTAAACCGGGCAATCTCGGATATCCAGTATTTGACACGGCTTATGCGAAGGTCGGCGTCTACATCTGCTACGACCGGCACTTCCCGGAGGGCGCCCGGCTGTTGGGGCTGAACGGCGCCGAAGTGGTTTTCAATCCATCGGCTACAGTCGCCGGCACCTCCGAATACCTCTGGAAGCTCGAACAGCCGGCCCACGCCGTGGCGAACGGTTATTACCTGGCTGCGATCAACAGGGTCGGCTACGAAGCCCCGTGGAACATGGGTGAATTTTACGGCCAGTCCTACGTAGTGGACCCCCGTGGTGACTTTGTCAGCATCGCAAGCCGTGATCAGGATGAAGTTCTTGTCGCAGATATGGATAAAGAAATGATCCGGGAGGTGCGCAACGCCTGGCAGTTCTACCGCGACCGCCGGCCCGAAACATACGGATCCATGAGCGCCCTACTTTAAAACCCGAAAGGAGTTTTACCATGTCCAATCACCGCTCGGATGCATGGATTTCCACCGAACAGCTGCAGGAGAATTTCGCTGAAGTGAACAGCCCTCTTTCAACGACCCATGCGGTCAAGGAATCGAACCGCTGCCTGTTTTGCTACGACGCGCCCTGTATCCAGGCCTGTCCGACAGGCATAGACATTCCTTCTTTTATTAAAAAAATAGCCTCCGGCAATTTAAAAGGCTCCGCAGTCACTATTATGGATGCAAATCCCGTCGGAGCGAGCTGTGCACGTGTCTGCCCGACCGAGGAATTATGCGAGGGAGCCTGTGTATTAAACGGCGAATCAGAGCCGATCATGATTGGCGATCTGCAGCGCTACGCCACGGATTGGGCTATCCGCAATGAGCAGGTGCTGTTTGAAGCAGGCCCTTCGACGTCCAAACATGTCGCAATCGTCGGCAGCGGCCCCGCCGGTCTGGCAGCGGCCCGGGAGCTCGCCCGGTTTGGCCATCAGGTGACCATTTTTGAAGCCGACGACGAACCCGGGGGATTGAACCGTTACGGTATTGTTTCCTTCCGCCTCCCGGTTGATATCGTGCAATGGGAAATCAACCAGATTGTGAATATGGGCGTAACCATCCGCACGAACACCGCAGTCGGAAAAGACATTTCCCCGGAAGAGCTCCGGGAGCAGTTTGATTCCATCATTATCGCTGTCGGTATGGGAAGCGTTCCGGAGCTTCATATGGAAGGAGAGGACGCTTTCGGCGTATATGACGCTGTTGATTTTGTGCGTTCCACCAAAGACGGCACGTTTTCCAATAATCTTGCCGGCAAGCGGGTGGCCGTTATCGGCGCCGGCAACACGGCCGTTGACGCAGCCACCTGCTCGACCCGCCTCGGTGCTGAACACGTCAGTATCGTTTACAGACGGACGAAAAATGAAATGACCGCCTACCCGTTCGAATTTGAATTTGCCAAGCAGGACGGCATCGTCTTTCAATGGCTTACTTCCCCGGTGAAAATCGAAAAAAATGACCAGGGGCAAGTCAACGGTCTCGAATGCGTCCAGATGGAGCTTGGCGAAGCAGACCAGGACGGAAGGCAGCGACCAGTACCCATCCAGAATTCCAATTTTATGATGGATGTGGATGTCGTTATACGGGCCATCGGCCAGGAGCGGCTGCAGGATACAATTGCCATGTTCGGCCTTGATCACACGGACGGCGTTGTGACTGTCGACGCCTCCTACGCCGCTTCTGAACCAAACCATTTTGCCGTCGGGGACGTCGTATTTGGCAGCGGCCAGGGAGAAGCGATGGTTGTCAGTGCAGCGGAGCAGGGAAAGCAGGCAGCCTATACCATTCACCAGCAGCTTTCGGCAGATACTCAGGCAGCAGGCTGAATCATAATCTGAAAGGAGTGTTTTCATGGCAGATTTAACGACCAATGTCGCCGGCATCCGTTCCCCGAACCCCTTCTGGCTCGCATCCGCACCTCCAACCAACAGTGGGTACCAGGTACAGCGCGCTTTCGAAGCAGGCTGGGGCGGTGCTGTGTGGAAAACGATGGGTGACCCTATCCTGAACGTTTCCTCCCGTTTTTCCGCCGTGTCGTTCGGTGGAAACCAGGTAGCCGGATTCAATAATATTGAGCTGATTTCCGACCGGCCGCTTGAAGTGAACCTGCGGGAAATTGAAGAAACGAAACGTCTTTACCCGGAGCATGCAATTATCGGCTCATTAATGGTCGAACCGGACCGGGACAAGTGGCATGAAATCGTTAAAAGAGTCGAAGCAGCAGGGGTCGACGGCCTCGAACTCAACTTTGGCTGTCCTCACGGCATGGCCGAACGGGGAATGGGCTCAGCGTCCGGCCAGGTGCCGGAGCTCGTCCGCCAGCAGACGGCCTGGGTGAAAGAAGTAGCCCAGACGCCGGTGATCGTCAAACTAACACCGAACATTACAGACATTACGTTCACGGCTAAAGCCGCCGTCGAGGGCGGAGCCGACGCCGTCAGCATGATCAATACGATTAACAGCCTTTCCGGCGTCGACCTTGATTCCTGGAATACTATTCCGAACGTGGACGGCAAGGGTGCTCACGGCGGCTACTGCGGTCCCGCCGTTAAACCGATCGCTTTGAATATGGTCGGGGAATGCGCCAGAACGCCGGGCATCGACGTGCCTATTTCAGGCATGGGCGGCGTGTCCAGCTGGCAGGAAGCCGCGGAATTTATGCTGATGGGCGCTTCTAACGTCCAGGTGTGTACGGCGGCGATGCATCATGGCTTCCGTATTGTTGAAGATATGATCGACGGCCTCAGCAACTACATGGACGAAAAGGGTCTTGTCTTTCTCGACCAGCTGATCGGGCAGACCGTGCCGAAGTATTCCGACTGGGGCGACCTCGATCTTACCTACCGTGTTGCCGCTAAAATCAATAACGATGTCTGTATTAACTGCAACAAGTGCTACATTGCCTGTGAAGATACGTCCCATCAGTGCATCGATATGCTAAAGGATGAGGACGGCAACGATATACTGCGGGTGCGCGAGGATGACTGCGTCGGCTGTAATCTGTGCTCTATCGTCTGTCCGGTGGATGGCGCCATCGACATGGTCGAAGTCGCAAGAAAGGTCGGCGACGAACCGATGACATGGAACGAACGCCAGCAGCTGATGGCAGGTGCCGGATCTAATCAATAACAGGAGGAGATTATTTTGGCAAAAACGATTATCAAAAACGGAACCGTTGTAACAGCGAGCGATGAATACAAGGCAGATATTCTGATCGAAGATGAAAAAATCACAACTATCGGCAAGGATCTTCAGGAAGACGGGGCAGAAATTGTCGACGCCTCCGGCCAGTACATTTTCCCGGGAGGAGTGGATCCGCACACCCACCTCGAAATGCCGTTTGGAGGAACCGTCTCCAAGGATGACTTCGAAAGCGGCTCCATCGCTGCCGCTTTTGGCGGCACGACGAGCGTGATCGACTTCTGCCTGACAAGCAAGGACAGGCCGCTCAGCTCCTCCATTCAGGAATGGCACGATAAATCCCAGGGACGTTCCGTGATTGATTACGGCTTTCATTTGATGATTACTCAAATGAATGACGACGTGCTTGATCAGCTTCCTTCAATCATTCAAAACGACGGAATTACTTCCTTCAAGGTATTTATGGCCTACAAAAATGTGTTCCAGGCCGATGACGAAACGCTTTACCGCACGCTGCTTGCTGCCAAAGAGCTAGGAGCGCTCGTCATGGTCCATGCCGAAAACGGCGACGTGATTCAGCACTTAACAGAAGAAGCACTTGCTGCCGGAAACACCGAGCCTATTTACCATGCCCGCACCCGACCGTCCGAAATCGAAGGGGAAGCGACCGGCCGCGCGGCCCGCTTTACCGGGCTTGCCGACTCTCAGCTGTATGTTGTGCATGTTTCCTGCGCCGATGCCGCGGAAGAAATCCGCAAAGCACGACGTAAAGGTGCCAACGTCTGGGGTGAAACGTGCCCGCAGTACCTCGTGCTTGATGAAAGCTACATGGACCAGCCTGGATTTGAAGGCGCCAAGTATGTATGGAGCCCGCCGCTTCGTGAAAAATGGAATCAGGAGGAGCTATGGACGGCAATTAAAAATGGAGATCTGTCGACCATCGGATCCGATCAGTGCTCGTTTGACTTTAACGGCCAGAAGGACCTCGGTAAAGATGACTTTACAAAAATTCCAAACGGCGGCCCGATGATTGAAGACCGGATGAGTATTCTCTACTCGGAAGGAGTGGCCAAAGGAAGAATTTCGCGCCAGCAGTTTGTTGATATTACCTCGACGAAAAGCGCCAAGCTGTTCGGTCTCTATCCGGATAAAGGAACAATCGCCGTTGGCGCAGACGCTGACCTTGTGCTTTTCAATCCGGATGAAAGCCGGACTATTTCAGTCAAAACGCAGCACATGGCGGTTGATTATAACGCCTTTGAAGGCATGGAGGTGCAGGGCGTGATTGAGTCTACCATGGTACGCGGCCAGTTTGTTGTCCGCGACCGGAAGCTGGAGGCTGAACCTGGCTACGGGAAATACATGAAACGCAAGCCCTTCGCTTTAGGAAGCAGCCCTAAAACTGCTGCCTCCACGTCCGTTTAATGTAATCGGGGAACTCTTTTTCCCTCTCGTCCTCTGTTTCTTTAGGACTGGTGATCGTCCATGACGCTGGTGTGTTGTTTACCCGCAGGTAAAAATTTTAAGAAGCAGAAAGGATGACAATGACTCATGAAAGATAACAGCTACTTAAAATCTCCGGACCTGATGCCGGTGGGTCATGATAAACGAAAAATCAGCACCTTCGGCTTTGCCGTTATGTGGGTCGGGATGGCGGTCGTCCTGGCTGCCTTCGCCATTGGCGGAGAAGGCGTTTCCTCCCTTCCACTCGGCTGGGTCATCTTCGCTTCCCTGATCGGGTGTGTGGCTATCGGATTGTTTATTACAATCGTCGGGGATATTGGCATTGAACACGGGCTGTCCTTTCCTGTCTATATGAGGGCCCCCTTCGGTACGATCGGTACCCATCTGCCTTCTGTGACCAGGGGGATTGCCGCCTCCTTCTGGTTTGGGATCAACACATACTTCGGCTCTACCGCGATGAACGGCATTTTAAATATATTGACCGGCTTTGATAACTGGGCCGTCTGTTATGCTCTGTTTGCCGGCGCCCAGCTGGTCAATACGGCTATCGGCATCAAGGCCGTGGAACGATTTGCTGACTTTGCCGCTCCCGCGATCATCCTGATTTCGATATGGATGTACATTGTGCTTACCGGAGAGGCCTCCGCCCAGGGAACGAACGTATGGAACTGGGACGGCATCGAGGCCGGAGCCGGCTCTGCCGTAACTGCTTTTGTTATTGTTATTTTTGCCAACATGGGATTTTGGAGTACGCTCGCGACAGACATCCCTTCGCTGAGCCGTTTTATTAAAGCCCCGAAATATGAACGTAACTGGTTTAAAAGAAACCGCGGCACGATGGTTGGAAGCATGATCGCTCTTCCACTCGTGCAGACCTTCATGGTAGTCATCGGCGCCATCTGCTTTATTGCTCTCGGCAATTTTGATCCGGTCGTCGCTCTTCAGCAGACAGCCGGCGGACTCGTGCTCGCGGTGCTTCTGCTTATGATCGTGCTCGCCCAGTGGTCCACCAACACCAGTGCAAACGTTATTCCCGCAGCGACGATTTTTTCCAACGTCGGCGGGCCGAAAATCCCCTTCTTTGTTGGTGTGTTTATGGCAGGCATTATCGGGACTGCCGCCCAGCCGTGGCTGATTTTCAGTGTGCTTGATACCGTCCTTCTTGTAGTAGGCGGCGTCCTCTCCGCCGTCGTCGGTATTTTAGTATCAGACTACTATGTTCTGCGAAAACGCCGGGTGAACGTGCCGGACCTTTACAAGCATACCGGCCAGTATCGTTACTTTAAAGGAATCAACGCAGCCGGCCTGATTTCCTGGGCCGTCGGAGGTGCTGTCGCTATCTTCTTCATCAACTTTTCCTTTATTGCCGGGTTTGTTGCCGGCGGTGTCTGCTATTACTTCCTCGCCAAATACTGGTGGTTCAAAAAGTATAAGCAGGTGGAAATTGAAGATCCAAGCGACGATAAATACCTCGGCATCACCGTTGGAAGAGACTGGGAGGTCCCCGCAGACGAAGCAGAAGAAGAAGCCAAACCAGAAGTTGCCAGCATGAAATAGGAGGGGAGCTGCTCATGAAAGAACACGATCACTTTTTAATTGAAAAAGATCAGATTGACGGACTGCTGGACGACGGTTTTTCCATTGGAGGTGTAACGGAAAACCTTGAAGGCACGTTCGTCCGCTTTACAAAGGAAGCGGAAACCTTTACTCTTCATCTCGAAAGTCCGGATGCCCGCAAGTACTTTGCCTTTTTGTTAAAGCAGCGGGCCGCCAGTGCTTCATCGGAAAGTTTATCGTAGCAGGATCAAAAAGAAGGAAGCCGCGGCTTCCTTCTTTACGTTATTCAACACTTCCGTATTTGTATTCATACGCATGGATGGCCAGTTCAATCGACAGCCGCTTCGGCGCTTCCAGAATGTCCTCCCCGAGCAGCTCCTGAATTTTATCCAGCCGATGATACAGCGTCTGGCGGACGACGAACAGCCGCTTCGCTGTCGCCTGCTTTGATCCGAAGCACTCCAGATATACTTTTAATGTCTGCAGCAGCCGAACATTTTTTTGAGCATCGTATGAGATCACCTCACCAAGATAATCCTGAATATAATCCTCAAGATCTCCCTGCTCCTCCATGTAATGTACTGTCCGGAGAAGATGAAGGTTTTCATAAAATGGCATCGGCAGCCGGCCGATTTTCCGCTGAATCGCCATCGTTTCCTTCGCCGTCTCAAAGCTCCGCCATATTTGAGATGTTTGTTTTAAACACTTCCCGAACGCTGCAAAATCATACAGCTGTTTTTCTTCCTGTGCCTCTGTTTTCCGCAGCTGCTCAAACGCTTTATACATCCGTTTGGAAAATGATTCCCGTTTTGATTTGGCGGTATCAAGCAGCACGTACACCGGCCCCTGCGGCAGAACGGTGGACAAAAACAATATCTGTTTTTCCTCAAAGGCCGCTCTTGCCACCATCGCTTTTTGGACGTACCAGGCTTCAAGTGCTGACGAAGAGAGTGATAGATGCGACGTTTCCATCACACATACACAGGCCTCGGAGAACTCTTCGCGGCCGTAATGGCTGATCAGATGACGGCGCAGCTTTTCCTCATGGTGATCGCCGCTCAGCCATTCGTGGATCCACATCTCATCGCGGTACCGCTTGCGCTCCTCCATATAAGCTGTGCGCATTACCTCCTGGGCCACTGCTGTCGCACACCGGTCCACGGCCAGTTCTTCAAACGACGTAAGCTCCCGGCCGTTTCCGTACACAACAATATCAGCAAAATACTGATCGAGTACCATGATCGGCTTGTGTAAAACAAATTCCCTGTCCTCTGTTTTGCTCTCAAGCCACCGGCGGACGAACTGCTGCTCGCGTGCCGCTGTTACTTCCGGAACGAATTCACTTTCCCCCTGCACCGGAAGATAAAATAAATCCAGTCCGGTCTGGGCGCGAAGCTCCTGCAGAAGGGCCCTCACCCCGCGGCCATGCAAAAGCATCTGGTTAAATGTCTGGGACAATATTTCCAAGTCCCGCATCAGCGTATACTGCCTATGAATAAAAAATGCATGCAGTTCCTGCGTAATGTCTACATAACGCACCTGCTCATGAAATAAAATCAGGGGGAAATCCCAGGCCTTTGCTGTTTGGACCATCGCTTCCGGCAGCCGGTTCGTATATGTACCCAGCTCGATACAAAGTCCTGCAGCACCGCTTTCAATCAGCTGATTTAAAAAAGACAGGGAGAGCCCCTCATCGTTATGCCAGCCCACCCCAGTCGTTAAAATCAATTCCCTTCCGTTCAGCAGCTGCTCTACCTCAGCTACTTCAATGACATGTACCCAGTCAACTGTGCGTTTTAAAGCCTCTTCGCTTCCAATAAACGTAATATTCTGAAATATTGGCCGCTGCAATATTTCTTTTAACGTAATCTGTTTGGCGGCAGTCGCTTCATATACTTGCTGCACAGCGATTCCTCCTGCTAAAAGTGTATTTTTTCTTTATTATAATTGTTTTGCTGACACTACAACGGCTTAGTGTGACATTTTGTTACACTGTTTCTTCTTTCCTTCATCGCCTGCCAGTACCGATTTAACAAATTGACCATACTTCGTAAACCTTTTTTAAAATAAAGTTGACAAATAACTGATTTCTTTTTATTCTTAGAAGTCAGTGAGGTGAACATTGATGCGTATACAAAAAATTATTTATACGGCTTTATTTGCAGCAATCATGGCAGCTTTAGGCATTGTTCCGCCCATCCCGCTTCCATTCAGTCCGGTCCCAATCACCCTGCAGACCCTGGGTGTTATGCTGGCGGGCTCTCTGCTCGGCGCGAGATACGGCGGTCTCAGCATACTCTTGTTTGTAGTGCTCGTAATGATAGGCCTTCCCCTGCTCGCCGGCGGACGCGGCGGAGCCGGTGTATTATTCGGCGCAGGCGGCGGCTACATTCTGAGCTGGCCGGTCGGGGCATTTATTATTGGCTGGATCGCCCATTCTTTTAAAAAACCATCGGTTCCAAAGTATCTGTTTGCTAATATTATCGGCGGAATTCTCGTCATTTATGCCGGCGGTGTTACTTATTTATCGTTTTTAATAAACATACCGTGGACAACTGCCGCTATTCAGGCACTCGCTTTTCTGCCGGGAGATATTTTTAAAGCGGTCGTTGCCGGCTTTGTAGCAGTCCGGCTGAACAAGCAGCACAAAATCAGGCTGTAGCACCGAAAGGGGGATTTCCATGATCGGCCAGTCTATCGCCCGGTACGCTGCTTCCCGTCCAGCGCAGACGGCGGTCGAATACTCGGATCGTTCGATCAGCTGGCAGGAGCTGCATGAATCCATTAACCTCCGGCGGAAACAGCTGCATGCAGCTGCCGGTCCGTTTTTTCAAAAGCAGATTGCTTTTGCGCTTCAGGATCCCCTCGAGCAGCTGTATATGTTCTTTGCGGTCGTGTCTGGAGGCGGCATTGCTGTTCCGGTGGATGAAACGCTGGACAATGATTCGATAGCTTCTTTTCTTTTCTCTTCCAGGCCCGCGCTTTTTATCGCAGACACTGACGCAGCCGGACTAGCGGTGCCTTCATTGACGCTTGCAGATATTACCGGAGCTGGGGCGCAGCCGTCTGTGCCTGCGGCATTCTGCGAGGAAACCGAGTTGTTTTACGGGGCCTGCACGTCAGGCTCCTCCGGAACACCAAAGGCATGTCTGCGAAGCCACCGTTCCTGGCTGAAAAGCTTTGAGGCGGACGAGCAGCTTTTTCCATTTCAGGAGGAGGAACGCGTCCTGATCACCGGAAGGCTGTCCCACTCCCTCTTTTTATACGGGGCCGTCCGCATGCTCGAATACGGCCACACCGTTATTCTGCCCGTAAGGCACTCACCACGGGTGTTTGCCCGGATGGTGGTTAAACAGCAGGTCACCGTATTGTACGCTGTGCCTACAACGCTCCGCTGGCTTCTCCGCCACTCTTCTTCCCCCTCTCCCTCGGTCAGACTAATCATTACGGGAGGAGAAAAATGGTTCCCTGCTGATAATCAAAATATATTCGCCCGCTTTCCCACGGCTGCGCTGTATGAATTCTACGGCAGCGCAGAAACCAGCTTCATAAGCGCCCTGAACCACCGCGCAGAACAGGTCAGCCCATCCTGCACCGGCCGCCTGTTTCCCATGGTAGAAGCCGAGAGCTCACCAGATACCGGGGAATTAGTCGTAACAAGTCCATTTTTATTCAGTGGCTATGCTGAAGACGAGTCCTTATCCTACCCGCGGTCGGTTGCCACCGGAGATATTGGCTTTGTCGATGAGGAAGGCTTCCTTTATATTACCGGCCGCCGGAGCGGAAAAATTGTCAGCCGCGGTCGAAATATTTATTCCGAAGAAATTGAACAGGTGCTCATGAGCCATCCCAATGTTGAACAGGCAGTTGTATTTGGCGTGCCTGATGCTTTCGAGGGGGAAAAGATTGCTGCGCTTTATACTGGAAACGTTATTGCACACGACTTGCATGTACATTGCCGCCAATGGCTGCCCGCTTATAAACTACCTGTATGCCTGCAGATAGACCTTCTGCCGGTTCTTGGCAACGGAAAAATCGACCGGCTGCGCGCACAGAAGTATTACGAAGCCTTATCAAAGGAGAACGGTAATGATGACTGAGCCTGTCTATATCATTGATGCCAAAAGAAGCCCTGTCCATCATGTGAACGGGACGTTTTCAAAGCTGGAGCCGGAACAGCTGACGGCGCCGCTGTACAAGCACTTTCAGTGCCATCACGGAATAAACGACCGTGTACCGACTGACGAAGTATTTATGGGAAATGCAGTTGGCCCAGGCGGTAACCTCGCCCGCCTCAGCCTGCTTGAAGCTGGATATGACACGTCTGTGCCCGGTGTAACGGTGGACCGCCAGTGCGGCTCCGGCCTTGAATCTGTGCATCAGGGGTTCCGGCACCTGCAGGCCGGCGCGTCGGAGACCGTTCTTGCCGGTGGGGTTGAAAGCATAAGTCGGGCCCCGCAACGCTCCTTTTTCGCCTCGGAAGCCTATCCAGTTTCCTCCACCCAGGAAAGAGCCCGCTTTTCTCCAAGGTTTATCGGAGATCCTGATATGGGAGAAGCTGCGGAAACGGTGGCGAAAGCCTACAGCATATCCCGCGCAGATCAGGACGCCTTTGCCGAACGCAGCTACAGGCTTTCGTGGGAGGAAGCAGCAAAACCGGATATTTCCCGGGAAATTGTTCCGGTGAGCACCATCCAGGCAGACGCTGAGCTTCGTTCTCCAGATAAAATGAACAAAATCATCCGCAGGGCACCCTCTGTTTTCCAAGAGCATGGGACGGTCACCGCCGCCAACTCCTCCCGGATCAGCGATGGAGCGGCACTCACACTGATGGCCAGTCAATCCTCCTGCCGGCAGCACGGGTTCGTGCCTGTTCTTGAAATCGTCGATGCCGTATCCGTTGGCGTTGATCCGACGATGCCAGGGGTTGGCCCGGTGCCTGCTGTACGCCGGCTGCTTGCACGGAACCGCTTGTCTGTACAGGACATTTCCTTGTGGGAATGCAATGAAGCATTCGCCTCTCAGGTGCTTGCCTCGGCCTATCAGCTCGGCATTCCGCCGGAGCGGCTGAATACAGCCGGCGGCGCCATCGCCCAGGGGCATCCGTACGGTGCTTCGGGAGCAATTCTTGTAGCAAGGCTCATGCGGCTGATGCAAAACGGCGACCTCCCACTCGGGGTAGCCACGATCGGAATCGGGGGCGGGCTCGGGCTCGCCAGCCTGTACCGGCTCCTGTAATAGAAATAGCCTGCACTCATCAAAGGATGAATGCAGGCTATTCTTTACTGCAGCACGGATCGCAGCAGCGTATAAAGATTATTTTTCGCTTCAAAGCCGATGCCGGGAACCTCCGGCAGCTGCACATAGCCGTTTTCCACCGGATAGTCATCGGCAAATCCGCCGAATGGCTCAAAGACACCCGGATAGGATTCATTGCCGCCAAGACCGAGTCCGGCTGCAATATTTAGTGACATCTGATGACCGCCGTGCGGAATGCACCTTCTTGACGACCATCCGTTTGCATCCAGCATATCAAGCGTACGCATATATTCCACCAGACCGTAGCTGAGGGCACAGTCAAACTGCAGGTAATCCCGGTCCGACCGCATACCGCCATAGCTGATTAAATTCCGTGCATCCTGCATGGAAAACAGGTTTTCGCCAGTGGCCATCGGATGGGAATAGTAGCGGCTCAATGTATTTTGCAGAGCGTAATCAAGCGGGTCGCCCGCTTCCTCGTACCAAAACAGCCCGTATGGTTCGAGCGCTTTCGCATAGGCAATCGCTTCATCCAGATCAAAGCGCCCGTTTGCATCCACTGCAAGCTTTCCCGGATCGCCGGTCACCTCAATGACTGCTTCAATGCGCTGAATGTCCTCCTCAATCGATGATCCTCCTATTTTCATCTTCACCACCGAATAGCCGGAGTCCAAATACGTGCGCATCTCCTGCTGAAGGGCATCGAGTCCTTTTCCGGGCTGGTAATAGCCCCCGGCAGCATATACAAATACACTGCTGTCTGCTTCCCCGCTTCCATACCTTTCGGCAAGCAGCTGATACAGCGGCTTTTCCTCAATTTTTGCCACCGCATCCCATATCGCCATATCAATGACCCCGACAGCCACAGAGCGTTCGCCGTGACCACCGGGCTTTTCGCCGGTCATCAATATGCTCCAAATTTTAAAGGGATCCAGGTTGGTCCCATCATCACTTGTAATCTCCTGTTCAGATGCTTCAAGCAGACGCGGGATAAACCGCTCGCGCAAAAGTCCGCTCGGTGCATACCTGCCGTTGGAGTTAAACCCATAGCCTACAACCGGTTTGCCGTTTTTTATGACATCGGTTTTGACCGCGACGACAGAAACATTCATTTTACTAAAATCAATAAACGCGTTACGGATGTCCGATTTGATCGGCACCGCCTGCTCTTCCACCTGTACAATTTTCACCACGGATCCTCCTTAGTTGTTACGGAACGAGTCGGGTACGGTAGTCAAATCGATGCCCCAAAGCGTCGGCAGAACCAGGTAGACTAATGCCGTAATTAGTATTATCGCAAATATATTCAGGAAGAAACCGTTTTTCACCATGTCGATGATCCGTATTTTCCCACTCCCGAAAATAATGGCGTTTGGCGGTGTACCAACCGGCAGCATAAACGCACAGTTTGCAGCCATGGCACACGGCACCATCAGTGCGAACGGGTGCACCTGAATCGCGAGTGCCAAAGAGGCCACCAGCGGAATAATCATGGTGCCTGTCGCTGTGTTGGACGTAATTTCCGTTAAGAACAATACAAGCGCAGCAGACACAAGAATCACAAGAATGATATTCACGCCTTCAAGAACAGTTAAGCTGTTACCAATCCATTCGGCAAGGTCTGTGTTACTAAAGCCGGCCGCAATCGCGAGACCGCCCCCGAACAACAGCAGAATGCCCCACGGAATTTCCCGGGAATCTTTCCAGACGAGTACCCGCGGGTCCTCCTGTTCTTTTGTGGCAGGCACCAAAAACAACAGCACGGTGGCGATCATGGCAATTCCTCCGTCACTGAGACCAGTAATCCCAACCACATTTTCCCAGAAGAAGGAACGTGTAATCCACATCACAGCGGCAAATACGAATACGGCCATTACAATTTTTTCTTCGTATTTCATCGCGCCGAGCTTTGTTCTCTCGGACTGAATCATGTCACGGCCGCCCGGTATAGTGGAAAAGCCGACATTATATACAAAACGGGTCAGATAGAACCATACAATCAGTAAGAAGACAGCTACAATCGGCGCACCGAACATAATCCACTGGGCGAAGGAAATCTGCTGTCCGAACAGCTCCTCCGACTGCGCGGCCAGAATACTGAGTGGCGGCGTTCCGATCAGTGTACCGAGCCCGCCGACCGTTCCGGCGTAACCAACACCGAAAATAAGCGCCTTTTCAAATTTTTTCACTTCTTTTTCGGAATCCTTTTCTTCCTTGAGGGCTTCCGATACCTGATACGTAATCGCAAGCGCAATTGGTAGCATCATCATGGTTGACGCTGTATTGGAGACCCACATGGATAAAAAGCCTGTGGCAACCATAAAGCCGAGAATAATCCGGTTGGTGCTTGTCCCGATAACCGCGATAATAAACAGCGCGATCCTCTTATGTAGGTTCCATTTTTCCATCGCATAGGCAATAAAGAAACCACCTAAGAACAAGAAGATAATATCGTTACCGTAGGAAGAAACGACCGTGTCGCCGTCCAGTGCCCCGGTAATAGGCAGAAGGACAATCGGCAAAAGCGAGGTCGCCGGAATTGGGATCGCTTCTGTAATCCACCAGGTGGCGATCCAAAGCGTGGTGGCAAGGACTGCTTTTCCTTCATAGCTGAGCCCCGAAGGATCCAAAAATAACATGGTAATGAGAAATAATAATGGCCCTAAAATAAGTCCTACGAGCTGGGGACGTTTGTAGGCTGGGTCCTGCCCGCCACTGTCTCCTCCATTGTTTCCTCCTCCGTCGTCTCCGCCACGATTGGTCTTGCGTCCTGCAGTAGAAGGATCCTGGATCTCTTCTTCCTTATGACGCGTTGGTGACCGGTCCGTCTGGAACACATTCAGCAGTTTTTTGGTCTGCCTGTGGGAATTCCACAATGATTTCCAGCCGGAAGCAACCGTATTCTTCATCCTTCTCACCTCTTTTTTCAGATTATTGAAAGCGCTTGCTGATTAATATAATAGAGTTTTGATTCCTTGTATACATTTTGTAAGTAAGCACATACTTTTGTAAACAAAATAACCAAAACCTTCAGCCTTTTTCCTTACTTTTCCATCCAGTCTTTAAGTATTTCCACCTGCTCCGGAGGCATCGTGTACTGCTGCAGCGGCCTGCCGCTTCCCGCATAGTTCATCGTTATTTTAAGCACCCCTTCTCCCTCCAGAAAAGCGAGATACTTCCGTACGGACACTCTCGATATGCCCGTGCTTTCTGCGAGCCCCTGCGTCGTAAAGGTACTGCCCGCATGCTGCAGAATTTCTTCGCCGACAATCCGGAAGGTTTCTGTCGTAAGCCCCTTGGGCAGCTCGTGCTCCTCCTGTGTTCCCTTGTTGGCTAAAAACAGCTGATCCACATCCTCCTGCCCCCACTCCTTTTTCGTCCCGGACGCCTTCTGCCATTCCTTGACATTGATTAACGCTTCCCGGAAACGCTCAAAATGAAACGGTTTAATCAGGTAATCTGTACAGCCAAGCCGTTTGGCCCGCTGCAGGGACGAGGTGTCGTTCGCCGACGTAATCGCAATCACGTCCACCGGGATCTGTTCTCTTCGCAGCTCCTCTAGAAGATCAAGGCCGTTTTCTTTATTTAAATACACGTCCAAAAGCACAATATCGACCGCTTCTGCATGAAGCATTTCTTTTGCCTTCGTCAGGTTTTCCGCATGCCCCGCTACGTCAAACCCGGGAACACGTTCGACATACATGCGGTTAAATTTAGCTACCATTGGGTCATCTTCGACCATTAATACTCTCATTTCAGTTCTCCTTCTTTATTGGTATCTGCACGTCAAAGGCCGTTCCTTCCCCTGGCTGGGAATCGATGAACACGTCCGCCTGCAGCGTCTCAAGCGAACGCTTCGTATTGTACATGCCAAAGCCCCGGCCCTCGCCCTTCGTCGAGTACCCCCGTTCAAACAGTTCTGCCTGGGTCTTCTCATCCATCCCCCGCCCGTTATCTTCGATTTGAAAGCCGAGATAGCTGTTTTCTACGTAAATATGCATAAACAAATGAGGGGACGGCGTTTGCTTCATCGCGTCACGGGCATTGTCGATCAGATTGCCGATAATTGTGATCATATGGTCGGTCCATTCAGGATCAGCCATCGCCGGCCACATCCCGCTTCCCGAGAGCTCCACTTCGATACCGTTTTCCTGCAGGTTGGATATTTTATTCATTAAATAGCCGGCAAGCACCGGATCCTTCACATAAGCGGTCACCCATCCGACCTCCTGGCGGTAGTTGCTTGAAATGCTCATCACATAGTCATCGAGCTCTTCATATGATTCTGTCTGAATCATGGCCGAAATGACGTGAAGCTTGTTCATAAACTCGTGGGACTGGGCCCTGAGCGTCTCCGCATAGGTTCTGGCGCCGGACAGCTGCTCGACGAGCCGCGTTAGCTCATCTTTGTTGCGAAAGGTTGCCACAGCACCAAGCAGGGTTGTGTTTGAAACGACCGGCATGCAGCTCACGATAATTTCTACGTCGTTCAGCTGCTGGATCTGGTCGAGCTCCTGCTCTTTTGTCTGCAGCACTCTTTTCAGAAGGGAATCAGCAAAGAAATGGGATATATCCTTTCCCATCGGATCTTCTTCGGCGCCGGCTTCCGCGAACAGTTCCCTGGCCGCATCGTTGGCCAGAATTACTGTGCCGTTGCTGTTGACGGCAAGTACGCCTTCCCGTACAGAGGACATAATTGCCTCCCGCTGTTCAAGCACCTGCGATATTTCAAGCGGCTCGAGGCCGTGCATCGTTTTTTTGATCCGGCGGGCCAGCCAGAAGGCGCCAAGTACGCCGGCGGCCAGACCGATACCACTGCCGAGCACCAGAGTTTTCTGGTCTGCCCAGATATCCTCCTGAATGCTGTCGGTCAGAATGCCCACGGAGGTGACGCCGATCTGCTCCCCTCCGGCCATCACCGGTACAAACGCCCGCATGGACACACCGAGCGTTCCTTCAGCCGTGGATACATACGTACGGCCGTTCAAGGCCTCTGTCTCGTCTCCCCCGGCGAATCTCTTTCCGATCCGGTCCTCGCGCGGATGCGTATACCTCACGCTGTTCATATCCATAACGACAATGTATTCCATATTCGTTGCTTCCTGTACTTCTTTTGTATATTCCTGCAGGCTGCCTCCCTGGCCGCCGGCCTGCAGCGCTTGTGCTGCTTCCGGTGAACGGCTGACAGCCTGGGCAATATTCAGTGCTTTTTCTGCCTGCTGATCCCGGACATCGTCAGCTGTATCCACGGCAACGATAATGCCGGTAATGCAAAGCGCAATCAGCATCACTGCAGAAATTAACAAGGTAATCCATGTTACGAGCTTTAACGGTTTAGTTCGCTTTTTCCCCACCATATCCCCCATCACTGCTGCAAATACTTATGTTTAGTAACATGTTTATTATGCAGGGAGCTGTCCGTTTTTTCAAACGAAGGTGACAGGGGCTCTGGCGTTTATTTTGGCTGGCAGGTCGGGCAGTAGTAGCAGCGTCTTGAACCGGCAGTGAAGCGGATAATTTCCGTCCCGTCCACCCGGCAGGGCTCGCCGCCGCGGTTAAACACCCAGTGCCGGTACTCGCTGTAAGCTTTCCCCTCTGCCCTTGCACGCTCGACGACTGACTCATCCGTTGTTATTCCTTTTTGTTTATAGGAGCGCTCCATCAATACAAGCAGTACTTCAGCCACCTGCCGGACCTGTCCGTTATCCAGATCAGCGGGCCGTTGATCCGGATAAACACCGGCAGCAAACAGTATTTCGCTGCGAAGGTAATTACCGATGCCCCCAATAAAATGCTGATCAAGCAAAAGTGATGTCAGGCGCCGGTTCCGGAACTTTTTATCCAGGGCGCGCTCCACAATCATATCCACTGTTACTTTCTCGCTGAGCGGATCCGGTCCAACCTTGGAGACAAATGGGTGGTCCCAGATTTCTTCAGTCGGCATAATCTCCACATCCGAGGCGCTGTACAGCAGGGCGGATTTCTTTTCATTATGCAGGGCCAGACGGAGCTTGCGGTTTGTCTTCGGGTACGTGTAGCTGTTTTTAACATACCATCTTCCGTAAAGCTGATTATGGGAGTAGATGGTATAGCCGCTATTCAAATGAATGAGCATCGCCTTGCCTTTTGTAGCCACCTCATTGACCTCTGAGCCCGAAAGCAGATTTTCGTAAGCCTTTAATCGCTCAAATGCCGTGTATATCTCGCTGATCGGCCCTTTTTGCAGGGCTTTTTCCACTTTATCGGCTTCCCGCCGTATTTCTGGTCCTTCAGGCATGTCGCTGTTCGCTCCTTATTCCTTGTTATCTTTCCGACCCATGCGTGACATCGTCTGTCCCCGCGAGACCGTTTGAACCTCCAGTTCGTCTTCACCGACCTGCTCCGGCTTCTTTCCATTTGTATGCAAAGCTGCAATCTGACGCAGACTAGCCTGGATCATCGTCAAAATCAAATACCAGGCCACAGCGATCAAAATCAGCTGCACGAAACGGCTGTCAGGAAACAATGCAATCGGCATATCCCATACTGCATGAAGCAGCACTGGAATAATAAAGATTTTCAAAAACTGCCGGTCCGTCAAATGCTTTTTCCGCAGCGGCCCGCCGCGCTTTACGAGCAGTAAAGCAGCACCTATGATGGCGCCCCATACAACGTGCCCGCCAATCGACAGCCAGCCGCGTTCGAAAATAACGTCGATCATTACGCCGGTTCCATACTGCAGGCCGAAATTAAGCGCATAGCCGGCGGACTCAAAGGCAGCGAAGCCTGCGCCGACAGCAGCACCGATCAAGAGCCCGTTCAGAATATACTTCACCTGCGTTTTCTTTATTAAGTACGCAATAATAATCAGCTTTCCCACTTCTTCGACAACACCAATAACGATAGCGCTGAAGAACCCGATTTCACCGATGGGGATAAAGGAATACAAAATCAGCGTGACAAAAATTGACGCCACCCCTCCGACGAAAAACATCTGCAGCACGCGAAGCATACTGATGTTTCTCGGAGCGTTCAGTTCATAAAAAAATACAACGAGCGCAAAAGGGGCAGCAAATGAACCGATGGCGATCATGCCCGGGATAGTCAGCACATTGCCGAAAAACAGCGTACATCCATACAAAATCAAATATGTTACCGCAAGCACCAGAAGCACTCGTGAAAACAGCCACGGCTTAGGCCAAGAAAGCGGAATCTCCTGCTCGTTCGGCGTCGTCAGGGAGGTGCCGGAAATAAACACCAGCTCTGCTTCCTCCCTCGTGTGCCGCTTGAATACGTCCGAAAACAAATTTTTCAAATGGAAATCGGCCGACCCTTCTTCCCCGACATATTGATTAATCCGGGTGGAAGCACGGATAAAGGCACTTCTCGCCTGGTCGCCAGGATGCTCTTCTTCTGTAAGCGCTTCGGCGAGAATCGTGCGGCTGAGCGAAAGCCAGCGCCCCCCGGTGGCTTCCGACCATACCAGCGTTTTAGCACCAATTTGCTTTTCATCGATTAACGCCCGCATCTGCGCACTCGACAGCGGCCCGTGCTCTTTTTCGTTCTGCCTGTAGTACCAGTAATCCATAGATTCCCCCTCCTGCTTCTGCTTCTTTGACTACTTTTATTTTACCCGAATGCCACAAATCATAAGCCCTATACATTCCGGATGGAACCCCAGGCACAAAAAACCAGCCTGTTTTTCTACAGGACTGGCTCTTTTTGGCTATTTTGTTGTTGTTTGTTTTTCCCGGTGAACTGCTCCCGGCTGGTCCAGCCCGTAAAGCCTCTGATACCGGGGGCTTGTACGCATTAGCTCTTCGTGAGTGCCACGCATTGTAATACGGCCCTGATCCAGAAAGCAGATTTCATCCATCTGCTCGAGGCCGCTTAAATGATGAGTAATCCAAATTACCGTTTTACCCTTTAACGCCTCCAGCACGTCTTCCATTAATGCTTGTTCTGTTCGGGGATCGAGCCCCACCGCAGGCTCGTCCAAAATGACGATTGGTGTATCCTGCAGAAGCACCCGCGCCAGTGCTATACGCTGGCGCTGGCCGCCGGAAAAACGAGCACCCGCCTCCTGCATATTCGTATGGAATCCTTCCGGCAGCGCATTTACAGCATCATAAATTTGCGCCTGTCTCGCCGCCTGTTTTACTTCTTCCATTGAGGCGTCCGGGCGGCCAAGCCTTATGTTATTTTCTACCGTAGTCGAAAATAAATACGGAGATTGGTTCAATACGGCAATCTTTTCCGTAATTCTCTCGCCCCAGGCAGAAGCCGGCCGCCCTTCCACAACCACTTCTCCGTGAAAAGGAAAGCACACGCCCCGCAGCAGGTTTAGCATTGTTGATTTCCCGGCTCCGCTTGGCCCTAAAAGAGCTACACGGCAGCCAGGTCTCCATTCTGCCTGCAAATGCTTCAACACGGGCTGTGAAGCTTCATAATGAAAAGAAACATCACCAAAGAAAATATGCTTTCCCTCGTGTTCCGGCTTCCACGACTGCGAATCCTGCAGATCCTCTTCCGCTTCGAGCCTGTTTAGGCGCTCTGTCGAATGCGTGTACCTCGGCAGCTCGCCCACCGCATCAGAAATTGGGATTAGCGTTTCTGTGAGTGGAAATATAAACAAGACAAACGCCGCCACGAGCGTTGGGGCAAGCGATCCCGATTCCGCCCCGGATCCGGCCCACGCCAAAACAATGAGCACAAGCCCGGCTGTCACTGTCTGTAAAAATATCCCGCGGGCGCGAATAAACCGGCTGTATTTCCACTCCACTGAACGCATAGCCTCGTCCGCCTGGCGAAAACGTCCGGCAAGCTCCATGAAACGACCGCTCAACAGCCATTCCCCAATCCCGAATACCGCCTCTGATGTTTCTTTATACAGCCCCGCCCGTTTTGGCTTCCATTCCTGCACAAATGAGACGGCGCGTCTGTAGGACCAATACGGAACCAAAGTCATATAGATGAGCGTATACAAAGCTGCCAAAGCGCCCATTTCCCAGGAAAAAAATCCAAACCAAAGTGCTGACAGCAGATACAGAGCGAGCGCGCTTACTGCTGGCATGACGGTTTTAATGTAAATATCCTGCAGGCGCTCGATGTCTTCAGCCAGAAGCCCGAGCGTGTCTCCAGCATGAAGCAGATGGGACCCTTTTTCCACCACAGGAAGCAGCCCTCTGTATAAACGAACTCTCATATCAGATAAAATCTTTAGTACTGCCTGATGTGCTGTCAGCCGTTCTGAGTAACGAAAGACGGCCCGGCTGACCCCAAAAGCCCGGACAGCAACAATCGGAATGTATACCATTAGAATATTTTCAGGCTGTGTGGCCGACTTGGTTAACAAAAAGCCTGAAACAAACAGCAGAGCCACAGCTGATACGGAGGCAAGAAGCCCAAAGAAGGCCGTCCATGCGATACCCCGCTTATATTTTTTTACGTAAGGCAGTATCCATTGCCCCTTCATTCTGCTTCTCTCCTCTGCATCCGAATCCATTCCTGAAAAGCCGCGCTGTTTCTAATCAGACTCTCCGGGCGCCCGTCTTCAGCTAATCGGGTCTCTTTCAGAAAAATCACCCGATCGACATCATTTAACCAGTGCATCCGGTGTGTCGCCATAATGACTAGCTTTCCTTCAAACAGCTGTTTTAACCGCTGTTTAATATCATATTCCGTTTCTATATCCAAATGCTCGGTGGGTTCATCCATCAGCAGAATCGGCCGGCCGCTTAAAAACGCGCGTGCGATTGCTATACGCTGCGCCTGCCCGCCGCTGATACCGCGGCCTCCTCCACCTACGACCGTCATTTCTTTCTTTGGAAGACTTTTTATCCATTCTTCAAGGCCTGCCTGTCTGACTGCATCGTCAACTTCTTTTTCTGATGCTCCCGGCTTATTCATGCGGATATTTTCTTCAATAGTGCCTGCAAAAATATGGGGGTGCTGAGGAATGTAAGCAATCTGCTGCCGCCATCCCTCCTGCTGTAAATGGGTGCGCCACTCTCCGTCTATAATCACCGCTCCTTTTGAAGCCGGAAGAAACCCGGCCAGAAGATGAATGAGCGTAGATTTACCTGAGCCGCTGTCTCCGGCAATCATGATTTTTTCAAATCCGCCTAAAACTGCGGAAGCCTCATTGAGTGCATTCGCTTCGCTTCCGGCATGAGTCACGGAAATATTTTTGAGTATTAACCGGCTCTCTTCTGTCCAACTGTGCAGAAGCGAAGGCTCCTGGTTGTTCTCCTTCTCCGCCAGCCACTGTTCGGCAGCAGCTCCAGCTTCCTTACCGTCGAGCGTTGCATGAAAATCACTTCCAAGTTCACGTACTGGCATAAAAAATTCCGGAGCCATGATAAGAACAAATAGCGCTGGAAGCAGCTCCCCCTGGCCTTCAATCAGGCTCAAACCAAGAAAAACAGCTACTACTGCTACGGAAAGCATGGCAAAAAAATCGAGGGCAAACGAGCTTAAAAAAGCCACCTTCAGTGTGCTCATTGTCGCTTTCCGGTACTGGTTGCTCACCTTACGGATGTTTTGGTCATGGCCCCGCGCCTTCCCTAAATATACCAGCGTTTTCAGTCCCCGCACGGAGTCAATGAAATGATTGGATAACAGCTGGTAGGAATGCCACTGCTTGTGCGCCTTTGCTTTCGCAGCCACTCCGAGAAGAATCATAAATACAATCAGGATGGGAAAAGCGGTGAATAAAACTATCCCGGAACGTACGTCCTGGCTTAATACTACCGTTCCGGTAACAACTGGAATAATGAGCACACCGGGAATTTTCACAAGCGACAGCTCAACATAGCGCTGAAACTGACTCATCCCTTCCACAAAAGTTGTTACTGCGCCTCCCGTGCCCCGGACAGTACTGCCCGGGCCGAGCCGGCCGATTTTTTGAAAGAGTGCATCACGCTTTTCCCCCGTCAGCTTACTGGCAAAGGAAGCAGCCACAGCCTCTTTCCAGGACTGCAGAAGATAGCGTAAAATCAGCGCAGCTGTAAACCACGCAGCAGGCATTAACGCAGCCGACAAGCCTTGTTGTTCAAATAATGGCACAATAGCCCGGGCAAGCCAGTAAGCCTGCATCACAATTGCTGCTGCCTGAAAAATCGTCAGCACAATCATCCAGCTGAAACAGGCTTTTACCCCCCGGTACCTCAGCAGGTCTTTTCCCATCAGTAGGTCAGATCCTTTCCGGTGACCCGTTTGCGGAACACATAATAACTCCATATTTGGTAGCCAAGTACAAATGGTAGAAGTGTAATAGCTACGATTGACATAACCCGAAGAGAGTAATCCCCCGAGGAAGCACTGTATACCGTTAAGTCATTTAATGATGAAAGAGAGCTCACCATGACTCTTGGAAACAGAGCCACAAAAACTGAAGCGACGACAGAGGCTATCCCAATACCGGAAAAGACAAATGCCCACCCGTCTCTGCCCCGCATGGAGAAAAGAAATGCAGCAGCATAGCTCGTTACAGTAGCAACGGTAATGCCTGCTACCCAGCCGCCTTTAACCACGTACATATCAGTATTGAAAACAGAGAGCACCACAAAAGCAATCAGCGCAGCGAAAACCGCCGTTGCAGAACGGCCTGCATGCTTACGCGCCCGTCCCTGCACTTCTCCAACTGTTTTCAGCGTCAAAAACATCATGCCATGCAAGTAGCATAAAATAACGAGAGTGAGGCCGCCGGCCACCGAATATATATTGACAAAATCGGTAAACCCCGCCCGCATTGTCATCGTTTCATCAATTGGCATGCCCTTTAGCATACTCGTAAACAACACCCCAAACAAAAACGGCGGCATAAGGCTTCCAAGAAAAATGCTCCAGTCCCATGTTTTTTTCCAGTACATATGACGGCCTTTTCCCCGGAACTCAAATGCCACGCCCCGGATAATAAGAGCGAGCAGGACAAATACAAATGGGATGTAGTAGCCGCTGAACATAGTAGCATACCAGTGTGGAAACGCAGCGAACACTGCTCCTCCGGCTGTAATCAGCCAAACCTCGTTTGCATCCCAGAATGGGCCGATCGTATTGATAAGCACCCGGCGCTCCTGATCGCTTTTGGCCAGTACTCTTGTGCCCATGCCGACCCCGAAATCAAATCCCTCCAGGAAGAAAAATCCAACAAACAAAACAGCCACCAGCAAAAACCAAAATTCACTGAGCTCCATGTTCATATGCCTCCTTGTCAAAGGGATCTATTGCCGGATCCTGATCTTCATCCTCCGGGTCGTGCTCCGTGCCCCTTTTAATTTCTTTAATGTATAAATAAACCATCACAACGCCAAGCAGCAGGTAAATTGTAGTGAATGTAATGATAGAGAATAAGAGCGATCCCACTGAAACATTTGGCGAGACCGAAGCCGCAGTCGTCATTAAACCAAAAACGGTCCACGGCTGCCGGCCGATTTCCGTCATAATCCATCCGGCGGTGTTTGCTATAAACGGGAAGGCAATAAGTGCCATCATCAGCTTTAAATACCAGCGGCGTTCAAGGAGCGTTTTCCGGAATAAAAACCAGAGACCAAGCGCCGAAGCTGCAATCATAGTCATTCCGGCACCCACCATAATCCGGAAGCTCCAGAAGGTGGCGTTCACCGGCGGAATGTAGTTCCCAGGTCCATACTCTTCCTCGTACTCTGCCTGAAGTGTCTTCATTCCCGGCACGGAGCCCTCAAATTCTTCATAGGCAAGATAACTGAGCAGATACGGAAGCTCCAGCTGAGCTTTGTTTTCCTGCGCTTCAACATCCATCCAGGCAAATAGGTTCCACCCCGCCGGGTCTTCACTATCCTCCCATAGAGCTTCACTGGCTGCCATTTTCATCGGCTGTGACTCCATCAAATGCTGCGCCTGCACGTGGCCGCTGAATGCTGTTCCCATACCGCCGACCAGACCGAGCGCCATCGCGAGGGCGAACGATTTCCTGAACAGGGGAACCTCTTCTCCCTTCAGCATTTTATAAGCACTCGCGCCGCCTATAACAAAGGCCCCCGTGGCAAAAGCACCGAATATAACGTGCGGAAATTCCACTAAAAACTGAGGATTGGAAAGAAGAGCAAAGAAATCATTCATTTCCGCCCGTCCATTCTGCAGAATATAACCGACCGGCTCCTGCATAAAAGCGTTGGCTGCGAGAATCCACATGGCCGAAAGAATCGTGCCAAGCGCCACAAGCCAAATACACATCAGGTGAATGCCTTTGGGCAGACGGTTCCATCCAAAAATCCACAGGCCGATAAAGGTCGATTCCATAAAGAAGGCAAGCAGGGCCTCCACCGCCAACGGCGCCCCAAACACATCGCCTACAAAACGGGAATATTCCGACCAGTTCATGCCAAACTGAAATTCCTGAATGATACCTGTGACCACCCCGATCGCAAAATTAATCAAAAACAGATGGCCCCAGAACTTTGTCATTTTCAAATACACTTCTTGACCGCGAAAATAATATAATGTCTGCATGATTGCTACCATAAAAACTAACCCAATCGATAAAGGCACAAAGAAAAAATGAAAAATCGTCGTCGACCCAAACTGCATTCTGGCTAAAATCAGCTCATCCACTATGAAGCTCCCTCCTCTGTTCAATATTTCACAAATTTAAGTGAAATCATTCACATGACTTGGTATTATTATGCTCCTGAACGTGATAAAAATCACATACTATTTATGACAAAGCTATTAACATATTGTGGCAAAAATATGGCAATTATCAAAATCGTTCCGGAACGGTGAGACACGGAGCGATTTTCGAATTGATTCTGCAGGAGGTCCAAAATGCTTAAAAACCTTTACAAAGCGATTCCGGAAGCGCGTACCGGTACATATACACCGGATCCCGTTGACGGTCCAGGACATCCAGAAGCTCTTCCGGGGTGTTCGCATATACCTCCGGGTAGTCCCGCTCGTCCTTTGCCGTCTCCACGCTAAAGGCCAGCTGCTCTTTATCGGTAAAAAATTGAGCATCAATGCCTGGTTTATTGCCTCTTGCGTCCAGCCGCACCCATCTGTCTTCCTCGTTAAGATAGACGGCATTTAACGCATGGATACAGTAGCCGTCTGCCGGTTCCTCGAAGAGTGTTAACCGCTGGTAGCAGAAGCCGCAGGCAATCCCTTCCAAACGGAGAAGCGCCGCCAGAAGATGCGACTTGGACCAGCAGATCCCCTCCCGGTATTTCAGCACCTCAGAGGCTCTCCGGGTGACCGTCTTTCCCTGAATGTCCCACGAATGGCTGACTTCATCACGTACAAATAGGTAGGCAGCTTCTATCTTTTCTTTCTCGTTCATTTCTGGACAAAACAATTCTGCCGCTTTCTGCTGAATGCTCTCCGCCCCATAATTAACATCATAGGTTGCCTGTAAATATACTTTCATATGCTCACCATCTCTCATTGTATAATTATACTTATATAAGCATTTAAATACAAAAAGAACAGGCCGCCGCCTGTTCTTTTTCTCGTATTACGAATCCTTTATCCACTGTGGAACTGGTTTTTCGTCGCCGATCTCTTCGTCGCTAAAGCTTTGATTCATTCCTTCCTGAACGTACGGTTCGTGCCCAGCGATCCAGTATTTCATTAATACAGTATAAAGTAAAAGCGCCGGCACTCCTCCGATAAACCAGGAGCCATCGATATTAATAAAGGAGATGCCAGTACCAACAGCGATGGAAATAATTGCGGCCGGATTCCATCCTTTAAAAGCCTGGAACAGCTTGTTTTTTTCGTACAGCGCTGCCACGTTGTAGTTGCGTTTATGCACGAAAAAGAAGTCTGCAATCATCACGCCGAACACCGGTCCTAAAAAGGCGGAGACAATCGCAATGAATGTTGTAAAATATGCAGCATTCATCAGCCACCACGGGCATGTGAACGTGGCAAGTATGCCGATGATAATGCATGACTTCGCCCACGAAATTTTGAACAGATCCATCGCCACGAGCGCCGGCGGCATAATATTAGCCATTAAGTTCGTGGTCACCTGGGCAATCGCGATAAAAATCAATACAATAATGCTTGCGACAGTGGAAGGAATATATTCGGAAATAACATCAATCGGGTTCCAAATTCCTACCGCAGCCGCTCCGAGCATTCCGATAAAGGGAAGCAGAATGCTGGGCGGCACCATGCCCACGAGATGAGCGTTAATATAGGTGGACGTCTTTGTCTTTTTCGGCAGGTATCTTGTGTAGTCCGAGACGTTGATCAAAAGAGCTGCAAACTGTCCCACCAGAACGGTCATTGCAAGCCAGAGCGGAATGCCCCAGGAGCCGTCCACGTTTGCCGCTGCCTGCACTTCAAACCCAAACGTTGTTAAGAACAGGAAAATTAAGTAGATGATACCGCCCATTATAATTACAGAGCCGACAATTTCGACCCATTTGATAGATTCAATGCCTTTAGCCGAAAGAAAAATCTGCAGGGCCTGAAAGCCGAAAAACCATACCCATACGTTTTCAAAGCCTATAAAGCCCGAGGCAATCTGATTCAACGCCTGCGCCCCGAGCCACGTCTGGATCCCGAACCAGAACAAAGCCGGAATGCTGCGTAAAAGGGCAGGAATTCTTGACCCGATCGGGCCGAAGGACGAACGAAGCTGAACCACCATCGGAATTCCGTGCTTCCATCCTACATATCCATTTAATGAAAACAACAGAGCAGCCATAATATTTGCGAGAAGCAGGGCCGCGCCCGCCTGGTAAAGATTCAGATCGCCAAACGGCGGAATCAGACTTGAACCAAGCATAAAGGTACCGATCATGATCGTATCGCCCCACCACATCGCTACGTAAGCTTTCGGGCCGAGGATTCTTTCTTTTTCATTAGTGATTGGTCTTAGATCCTGCCGTGCCTGCACTATATTTCCCTCCTAAATAAAAAACGAACAATTCTTGACTTCTTTATTTATTCATTCGTTTAATGATTAATTTTATTTTATCGGAGAAGCACGCACCGGATCATTGTTTAACATCACACAAATTCAGTATCCTCTCTGTGCATTATTGCTAAAAATGGATGGTTTATACCATCTGCAATGTATATTTTCTGACATTGGAAGAATTTAGTCATTTGGTTTGATTTTTGGAAGCGCTATCATTATACTGTAGGTATATCTTCTTACTTCACTACCGAACGTATTTTAATACTATTAGGAGGGTTTCGATGCTGGAGGGTAAAACAGCTTTAATCACAGGTGGCGCCGGCGGGATTGGCAAAGAAACAGCTGAGCTGTTTCTCGATAACGGAGCGGACGTTGTTCTTGTGGATGTGAATGAAGAAGCTTTAACGAACGCTAAAAATGATTTAACGAGCGGGGAACAGACAGTCACTGTTATCCAGGCAGACGTAACAAAGGAAGAGGACGTCGAAAATTATGTTAAACAAGCAGCAGAGAGCTTCGGGAAAATAGACATTTTCTTTAATAATGCAGGCATTAACGGCCCCGTCACTCCTATCAGGGATCTGGATAAGGAACAATTTGACTTAATCATGAATATAAATACGACTGGCATTTTCCTTGGGCTGAAGCATATGATCCCGCAAATGGAAAAGCAGCAATACGGGGTAATCATTAATACCGCTTCCAACGCTGCCTATATCGGGTCAGCGGGAATGGCTGGATATATTGCTTCGAAGCATGCTGTGGCCGGCCTGACGAAAACGGCCGCTTTGGAAGCCGCTTCAGCCAATATCCGGGTGAACGCTGTAGCACCGGCTGCCATTGACACACAAATGCTTACCAGTATTCAGCGCAACCTTTCGCCGGACGATCCGGAACAGGCGGCAGCGGCAATTCGTCAAGGCATACCCGCCGAACGCTTTGGCACTCCAAAGGAAGTCGCGGAAGTCGTACTTTTTCTCGCTTCCGACCGGGCCTCCTTCGTTACCGGTTCCTTGTATAACGTTGACGGAGGCATGCAGGCCGATTAATTTGCCCTCTCTGTATAACCTCCTCCTTCATGCGCGTTCGCTCTCACTCGTGATACAATCAAACGAGCGAACAGGGTCTTCCGACGGCCTGCATGAAGGAGGTTCTTTTTTTGAAATTAATTATTGGTATAACCGGCGCAACGGGCGCCATTTTTGGCATCCGCCTGCTCGAAATATTAAAATCCACCGACATCGAAACCCATCTGATTTTATCCTCCTGGGCAAAGGCTACGATTCCGCTTGAAACAGCGTACACCGTGGCCCAGGTGGAGGCGCTGGCCGACGTTTCGTATTCCTCGAAGGATCAGGCCGCCCGCATATCCAGTGGCTCCTTTCGTACCGAGGGCATGATTATCGCTCCGTGCAGCATGAAAACGACCGCCTCTATCCGTCACGGCTTTGCGGACAATCTTATTGCCCGCGCTGCGGATGTAGTTTTAAAAGAGCGCAAGCACCTGCTGCTGATGACACGGGAAACGCCTCTTAACACCATTCACCTGGAAAACATGCTCGCCCTTTCCAGACTCGGTGTAACTATTGCTCCGCCGATGCCTGCCTTTTACAATCAGCCGGCAGATATCAATGAACTGGTCGACCATATTGCCTACCGCACGCTCGACCAGTTCGGCATTCATATGGAGGAAGCTGATCGATGGGAAGGCATGCCATCTTCGAAACCCAAATAAAAGCGGACGCCTTTTGACCGGGCGTCCGCTTTTATTTCTGGATTCGGTTCTCTTTAGACAGTATCAGGCCAGCCACTCGCCCTTCATAACAGTCACTGCCCGGCCACCGATATGACAGCGGCTGCGGTGCATTTCCACCTCCACAATCCCTTCCCGTTTACTCGCCTGTTTGGCCGTGAAGCTCTGCTTTGCCATCCGTTTTGCCCAATACGGGCCGAGCGCACAGTGCGCCGAGCCCGTCACCGGATCCTCCTCCACACCAATGGCTGGAAAGAAGCAGCGTGACACAAAGTCGATTCCTTCCTCTTCCGATAAAGATGTAACTATGCACCCGCGTGTTGTATGCTCCGCTAATGCTTCCATATCCGGTACGATATTTCGAAGCGCCGCCTCGGAGTCGACCTCTACAACAACATCCATCCGGTTCTGCTCCACGGCAGGCGCCTCCACTCCAAGAGCCTGCAGGAGTTCTCCATTTAAAGGCGCAGGCTCGGGCGGCTCTGACGGAAAATCAAGCCAGATGGATCCTTCTTTTAGAAAGGCAGCCAAAGGCCCGCTCGCGCTTTGAAACGTAATCGTCTGCGTTTCTGATACTTCCTTTTCTTCCCACAGCACGTGCGCGGAGGCAAGTGTCGCATGACCGCATAAATCCACTTCAGCGGACGGGGTGAACCAGCGTATGCCGTATTCGCCTTCTTCCTTTTTGAACAAAAAAGCCGTTTCGGAAAGATTCATTTCTGCAGCTGTCTGCTGCATCCACGCCTCGGACTTCTGATCCATTCCCTCCATCAGGCACACGCCTGCCGGATTACCATAGAAAGCCTCATTCGTAAAAGCATCGACCGTATATATCTTCATGTTTTTTCTCCTTATCACTATTATTCTGCCTGCATTGTAGCACAGGTTGAAAAAAAGGGCACCGAACTCCTCTGAGTCCGTGCCCTTTACGTGAATTATGCCTGCTTTGCTTTATTATTTTTTACTGCGGTCAGAATGAACGGAACACTGATCGATAAAATAATCATAATAATCAGCACGATACTGATCGGCGAAGAAAAGAACACCGAAGGACTGCCATCGGACACAATTAAACTTTTACGGAAATTCTGCTCCATGTCGTGTCCGACAATCAACGCCAGAATTAAAGGAGCGATCGGGAAGCGCAGCAGTTTAAAGGCCAGTCCGAGCACGCCAAATGCCAGTAGGATGTAAAAATCGATCGTGCTGTAGCTGAGTGTATAGGCCCCGACAAAGCCAAGCATCAGTATCAGTGGATACAGAATATGGGACGGCGTATCAAGCACTTTAATTAATAGGCCGACTAAAAGGATGTTAATCACTACCAGAAACAGATTCCCGATAAACATACTGTTGATCAGTGTCCAAATAGTTGTTGGTTCACTTTCAAACAACAGCGGGCCGGGCTGGATGCCAAGCATAACCAACGCCCCTAATAATACAGCTGTCGTTCCGGATCCGGGTATGCCCATGCTTAACAGCGGGATCAACGCCCCTACAGAAGCGCTGTTGTTTGCTGATTCAGGAGCAGCTACTCCTTCAGCCGTTCCCTGGCCGAATCTTTCCGGAGTCTTAGATAACTGCCGCTCCGTAGTATAGCCAAGCATCGAAGCGATTGATCCGCCAGCGCCAGGCAGTACTCCAATTAAAAAACCGAGCGGAGCACTTCGAATGATTGGCATTCTGGAGGCCTTCCACTGTTCTTTGGTAAACCACAGGCTTTCCACCTTGTTTTTCTTTTCCGGCGGCCGATTAATAGCAATAAAATTATACAATACTTCCCCGACAGCATAGATGCCGATGATAACGATAAGAAAATCAATGCCCTCAGTCAGCTGCGGCAGCCCCATTGTAAAACGGTACACACTGCTTTGTGCGTCCACCCCGATCGTACTCAGCACTAAGCCGAACAGCATAGAAATAAACCCCTTCAGCATATCGCCCCGGGAGAGGGACACAATCGCTGAAAGCGTAAAAAGCATCAGCAGAAAGTATTCGGCCGGGCCAAAGCGTATGGCGAAATCAGCCAACGGCCCGGCAAGGAAAGTAAATCCTACGACCGCTACTGTTCCTCCAGCCAGGGAAGCTATTGTGGCTATCGCTAAGGCCTGGCCAGCCTGGCCGTTTTTGGCCATCGGATATCCGTCAAACGAGGCAGCAATAGCTGATGCATCCCCAGGTGTATTTAAAAGAATAGAGCTTCTCGAGCCCCCATACATAGCTCCGTAATAAATGGCAATTAATAAAATCATCGCACTGATCGGTTCCATGCCGAAAGTAACCGGGATCAATACCGCTACGCCTGTAGCCGGCCCCAGCCCAGGAAGCATCCCCACAATCGTACCCAGCAGTCCTCCTAAAAAGACAAAAAGTAAATTAAGGGGGGTTATTGCATTCATTAAACCGTCTATAAAATATCCGTAATCCATTTTTCTTCCCCCTGTTCGTTATGGCAGACTGATATTCAGCATTTCCGCAAAAATGTACCAGGACATAAAAGTGAAAATAAGTGTTGTAAGTATATTGATGAGCCATCTGGATTTACCGTTAATAATGAACATAAGTACTCCCAAATACAGCAGAGTGGCAATAATGTAGCCGGCAAAGTCAAATATAAGCGCATAAACCACTCCGAAAACAAGCGTTCCCACGATAATATAAGGAGTACGGCCCTGAGCAATTGCCTGTATATCTTCGTCTTCCTTGTGCTCCTGGTGACGCTCCTTGTAGGAGCGAATGAAATAAAAGACGCTCAAAACGAGAAGCAGCACGGAGGCTCCCATTGGAAAATAATGCGGCCCGAAAGCATTTCCAAGCTGGGCCTGAGCCAGATTTAATGTCGCAATGATAAAAACTACTGCCGTTAGTATAAACACCGCCGGCAGCGATAATTTAACCACTGTCATGCAAAGCACCTCTTTCTATTCAGTCAAACCAGCGTTCGTCAGAAGCTCTTCATACGTTTGCTCCTGTTCGTCCATGAATTGTTCTGTCTCTTCTGCGTCCATGTAATAATCATCCCACTGATTGTTTTCAAGAATCGTCTGCCATTCCTCCGTTTCAACCATCTGTTGCAGGCGTTCGTCCCAATAAGCAATCTCTTCCTCAGTCATATCAGGAGGACCCATAACCCCGCGCCAATGGGGGAAGACCAGATCTACACCCTGCTCCTTGAATGTCGGCACCTCCGGCAGTTCATCCAGGCGTTCCTCCGAAGAGACTCCCACAATATCCAGCCGGTCGGCTTTATACTGTTCACTTGCTTCCGAGACTGACATCGTCGCAACATCAATGTGACCACCCAGCAGGGCGGTAACTACTTCGCCACCGCTTTCATAAACTAAAAAGTCCAGCTTTGACGGGTCTATACCATATTCCTGGGCAGCCTGTATAAATGAAAGATGGTCATCGTTGCCAAGCCCCGGCGCCACTCCTATTTTTAATGATTCCGGATCCTTTTTCAGCTGCTCCATCACGGACTCTAAATCTTGATAGTCCGAGTCTGGTCCAACCGCGATGGACTGCCATTCTGTAGCTAAAATCGCCAGTGGCGTGAAATCTTCATGGGATAATTCACTTAGCCCTAACGCATTATTGGTGAATAAAAGGCTCGAGTTTACAGCCAGCGTGTTGCTGTCTCTGTTTTTTAAATACTGAAAACCCACTTCGCCTCCGCCTCCGGGTTTATTCACTACATTAATGTCCGATTCCACCAGATCATTATTATTCAGGGCTCTCTGCATTGACCGGGCAGTCAGATCCCAGCCCCCTCCAGGCGTAGCCGGAGCCACAAATTCAATTAAGTCCGGCGGATAATCACTTTCTTCACCCTGGGACTGCTCTGCGGAACAGCCGCTGATAAAAGCAATGGATAATAACAACAGCACTAATTTTTTCAATGATTCCCCTCCTCACGCTTTTCGTTATAGTATCAACAATCTTATAGATTTTTCTGTAAATTGTAATCGTTTTCAAAATTACTCATTTTTAATTCTTTTGGTGCTTTTTGTTCATTTTGTGCACAAAAAAAGAGCTCGGAAAGGAACTCTTTTAAATTTCATAATAGTGTCGCTCCGGCCGGCCTACAATGCCGTACTCCAGCCGGGCTTCTGCTTCTCCTTCGGAGATCATAAATTCTAAATATCTTCTCGCCGTGGTTCTGGAAGCGCCTATTTTATTCGCCGCCTGCTCTGCAGTAAGTCCTCCGTGAGCCTCGCGTAAAACCTTTTCTACACTTTCAAGGGTCAAGTAATCAATACCGGTCGGAAGCTTTCGTTTATCTGCAGCAGGCTTCGATTCAACCGGCTGGGACAGATAATCATCAATGAATTGCTGGTTCACATTTTGCACAGCATCCATGGAGTCTCTTTTCGATAAATAATCCTTTATTGTCTGTTCAAATTTTTCAATGGTCACCGGCTTAATCAGATAGTTAACAATACCGCCGCGCAGCGACTTCTCCAGGTATTCCCGGTCCGTGGCTGCCGTAATAATAATAATGTCTGTGCCAGGATAAAAGTGACGAAGGTCCTCAAGTAAATGTATTCCCATACTGTCCGGAAGATATATATCAAGCAGCAGCACGTCAGCTTGTCTTTCCTTGAGCAGCTCCCACATTTCCTTCGCGTTCAGAGCGTGACCCGCGGATTCTATACCATTAATATTTTCCAGGTACTTCTCGTGCAGCATGCCTATCCGGTAATCATCCTCCACGATTAATGCCTTACGCATCACGTACCCCCTCCTTATTTCTTTCTTTGGGAATAAACACACTTACAACAGTGCCCTCCTCCGGGTTTGAATATACTTCAATCATTCCGCCCAGCTCGTCGACTTCATTTTTAACGTTTGCCATGCCATAGCCACGGCCCTCTCCCTTCGAAGAAGCACCCTGCTGGAAAAGGTCTGTTTGAAGATCCTCCGGCATCCCAGGCCCATTATCTCTTATCTCCATGACAATGTCATTGCCAATATCCGTTACAAAAAAGCTTACTTCCCGTTTCTTTTGGCCATTCACTGCTTCAATTGCATTATCGATTAAATTCCCGGCAATAATAATTAATGATGTTAAAGTCACATGCTTTGGCATACTGGATAGAAAAGATTCTGAATCAATAACAAAATTGGTTTTTTTCTCTGAAGCGGCGGCTGCTTTTCCGAGGAGCACAGCCTGAAGCTTTTCATCACGGATTTGGTCTACCACCATCTTCGTATGCTTTTGCTGAGCGTTGGATTCATCCATCAGCATCTGTTCTGCCTCTGTATAATAACCGAGCTGCAAAAGACCCATTAACGCGTAAAGCTTATTCGTGAACTCATGGGACTGGGCCCGCAGATCATCAGAATATTTTTTCACATCAGAGAATGCTTCTATCATCTGCTTCATCTCCGTTTTGTCCCGGAACGTGAACACCCTTCCCACCCTCTGTCCATATTGGGCTATTGGACTTTCATTTACAATTAAGGTTTTTGAAGCCGTTATTATTTCTTCGTTTCGAATCACTGAGCTGTCATTTAGCATCTTCCTTTCCCGGGAAGAGGGCAATACTTCTTCAATCAGCAGCCCCTCACGATTTCGGGGAAGCTGCAGAAGCTCCTCCGCAGCTTTATTAACCATCGTCACCCGATCATTATTATCCACCGCAATAATCCCTTCATGCACAGAGCCAATAATAGCCGCCCGGTCCCGGTACAGATCAGCAATCTGATAAGGCTCCAGTCCCAGCGTATCCGAGCGGATACTTCTGGATAGCCATACGGTACAAACAGCTCCGATCAGCAGAACAATCAGTGAAATGGCAGCTGTCCGGCCCGTCTGTTTCCAAACATCTCCCCTGATGGCAGCTTTGGAATATTCAACAACAGCCGCTCCTTCCACAGAGGTATAATCGCCGTAGTCTATTGAAACAGGCGCATGACTCCGGATGACTTCTTCATTATCTGTGCTCCCCTCTCTCACGTAGCTTCCGCCGAATACTAAAGCTGTATACGCATCCCCCGAATCAGGATCAGGTTCTTTGCCATCCCCTGCAATTACCTCGCTGTTTCGATCAATTATGTATACCTGGTCTGCGTTCACCTGCATGCGTATCTGTTCACTAATCACATCTGCTTCCTGCTTTTCCCCATTCTCAAAAGCATCTTCCACTGCCGGGAACCCTGCCACGGATCGACTGGTCTGCAGGGCAAGCTGCCTGGCATCGTTGGTTTCCTGACGGAATTCATTCCAGGCATAAACACTGTTTGCAAGAACAATTACCAGCAGCAAAAGCAGAAATACCAGGAATCCAATTTTTGTCTGCAATTTGTATTTTTTGCGGTTCAACTTGGCCCTCCTTTCCGTCTTCAATTATTTTTTCCAAATGTGAAATATCTTTTATCCTATCATAGAAAAACATGTATTCAGGAAACAAGGATTAATTATCCATTTGATAGGGAATGGGGTATGACACATACTTCCTGCCCCGGTAGTTGTGACTATAAGCAGAAAGGAGAGAAACTAATAGATGAAATGGAACTGGAAAAAAAATACTTCTCTGCCTTTTCAGGATGTTTTCGGCCCAATTGAATCGACAATCACTCACGTCACTTATGATTCCCGGAAAATCCAGGAAAATGGCTGCTTTGTCTCGATACCGGGCAAAAATATCGATGGGCATACGTTTATTCCGGATGCTGTCCGTAACGGAGCGTCCACCATCGTAGGAAGCGACCATGATACACTGATCCACTATGCTGCCTCATTTCCGGCCGTCACATTCGTTCTCGTGGAGGACAGCAAAACGGCGATGGCTGACTACGCAGCGCATCTGCACCATCACATTCACAAAAAAATGAACCTCTTCGGCGTAACAGGTACCAACGGAAAAACTACCGTTACGGCTTATATACGGTCAATGCTGAACAATTTAGGAGAGCCTGCGGGCATTATAGGAACAGCTGGAGTATGGTCTAAAAACAACAAGCACCCGTTTAAGCCCACCACCCCTACTACGCCGGAAGCGGCAGACCTGCATGATATTTTCGCCTCCTTTTATGAAGAAGGTACACGTACAGTAGCGATGGAAGCAACTTCTATTGCCATCGATTTAAAACGGCTGCACGGCCTCGAATTCGAGGTGGGCGTGCACACCAATCTCGTGTCCGAGCATATGGAGTTTCACGGCACGATGGAGAACTATAAACGGGCAAAATTAAAATTATTTGAGCAATCGCGCCAGGCCGTGGTGAACCTTGATGATGACGGCATGGCCCAGGACATTTTAAACATGTTCGAAGGCCCGGTCTGGACATACGGTATCCGGCGTCCTGCAGACATTATGGCGAGCAACATCCGCACGGATGCAGGCGGCTCAAGCTTTCTGCTCACTGTGCAGGGACGCTCCTACTTAGCCAGAGCTCCGGTATTTGGTGAATATAATATCTCCAACACACTGGCAGCGGTGGGATCGTGTCTTGCTGTTGGCTACACGGTATCCGAAATTTTGTCCTCTCTTCCAGGTATTCAGGGCGCGGAAGGACGTTTTCAGATTGTCTCCGATTACCCGGGTAAGCAGATTATCCTTGATTACGCCCATACGCCTGACGCGCTGGAGCTGGTCGTGGAGACGGTCAAAAGCCTGCCCCATAATAGGCTTATCCTCATGATCACCGGGATCGGTCTCCGGGACCCGGCCAAACGTCCGAAAATGGCAGCAGCGGTGGACGGAAAAGCAGATCATATCATTGTTTCGGTCGACCACCCCGGCCCGTATAACCGGCAGCGGATCGTCGATGACGTTGCCTCGGGCTTCCAGGATCCCGAAGCGGAAAATGTATACAAAAGAAAGCACCGCGAGGACGGCATTCATACGGCGCTCTCGCTGGCTGAAACTGGTGACCTGGTCGTGATTACCGGCCTTGGGTTCGGCGGCTATCAGGTGATCAACGATCAGCATGTGCCCTACGATGAACTTAAAGTGATTGATGCTTATTTTCAGGAAGACCGGCAATTATCATAAATATTTTTAAAAGGACCAGGAGAGTTTGTAGCTCTCCTGGTCCTTCTTTCATTAGTAAATAAAATTCTGAGGCAGAAACCCCCCCGGATTAAAAATTTATATTTCGGGAAACACGCATAATATACGAATAATATAAGGAGGCTTTTCATGGATTATCAAATTACTGCCATTCATATAGGCGGCAGCCGGGAAAAGGAAGAGCACATTACGCATATACAGCTGGTGGACGGTACCGAGGAAACAATTGAAAAAGCGATCGCAAGCATTGATGAAGGCAAGGATTACTATTACCGCGTAGACGGCGGGGACAAGGTCCGCGTGGACACCGTCCATCCGGAAGACCCAAACACGCCGGCCTATCTCCGGACCCATCCGGATCAATCAACGACAGACAATTTGTTGAAGCTGCCGACATTTGACCCGACGTACACCCCGTAACCGCATTAAAGCAGCGTCCTCCTTCGGGAGAACGCTGCTTTTTACATCTATAGCTCCTGTTCAAACGGATACAGTCCCTCTGCTTCAGCTTCATCGGCATAGTTGTTTAAAATTTCTTCAAGTATATCCTCTGCATCTTTTCCTTCTGCCTCAATACCGAGCGCCTGAGCGGCCTGGGTAATTTCTACTTCCCTTACGTCCGCCATCATCTGCGACACATCTTCAGTAACATCCACGCCGTAAACGGCTGCTTTTTCCTTCCATTCCGACAGAAGCACTTCATCAATTACGGTCTGTTCATCCTTATCCTTAATAGCTATGCCGTAACGCTCTGCTTTTTCCATTAAATCATTCTCCCGGATATCTGTGCCCATCCGTTCTATTTCGGCTTCACTTTTTTGCGCCGATACATTGGCCGGCAGGGCCACACTCGACAGTATACAGGCGGTAATGATGGCATACATCCATTTTTTCATCAGTTCAACCTCTTTTTTATCCATAGAGTGAATTCTCACTTCATCTTATAAGTGAAACATGTCAGGAAGAAGTCAGGCAGAGGGTTTTACATTACATCTGTTTGTTTTTCATGATTCGTTTCCTCGTCCGGGAAGTCCTGCGGCAGTTCAAATACAAACACTGTTTTTTCCGGCCGGCTCGACTGCAGATACAGATCACCGCCAAGCCCCTGGGCGATGAGTTTACTGAACGGCAGGCCGAGACCGAGGCCGTGCACGCTGTACTTTTTATTTTCTCCCCGGTAGAAGCGCTCAAACACCAGCAGCTGTTCCTCCTCGTCAATTCCCATACCGCTGTCTATTACTTCAATTGCCACCGTTTGATCGTCTTTTTCTCTACACTGAATAGTTAAAGTTCCTTCTTTATTCATTGCCTGGTTTGCGTTATTTAAAAGATTGACCATAATCTGCTGAAAGCGCATGGGATCAGTATAAACCGCATGTGTCTGTTCGCCGTACAGCTTTTGGATATCCAGCCGGTCCGTGTCATTTGAAATCGACCACTGGTGAATAACTTCGTTCAACAGCGACTCCAGCGTCAACGGCTGCATGTCTGTGGGCACACCCTGAGAGGAAAAGGTATTAAATTCCAGCAGGTCAGCGATCATGTTGCGCATTCTCCCCGTTTCAGCCAGCGTCACGCTCAGGAATTCCTTTGCCTCATCTCCCGTCACTACATCGTCTTTGACTGCCTGGACCATCCCGCTGATGGAAGTAACCGGCGTTTTTAATTCATGCGTAACACCGGCAAGCAGCTCCGTCCGCATGCTCTCGAGCTGGCCCAGCCTCGTAGTCATATCATTAAAGCCGGTAACCAGTTCATCAACCTCCCGTTCCTTCGCTTCAGTATCGATGCGTATCGCGTACTTTTCCTCTTTCACACGCTGAAAGGCTTCAGCAATCTGCTTGATCGGGCGCAGCATCCGCTTGGAAAGGATGTAAATTGTAAGCCATCCCAATATGGCCAGGCTCACCAGCAGAATGCCGACCAATTGGTACTGGCCGCCAACTTTAATTAATGAATCAGCCGGCTGGACAATGACCACCCATCCTTCAAAGGAACCGTTGTCGTTCTGGATACGTGATTTTACCAGGTACTGCTCCAGACTCCCCTGCTGCACCTTCACCGTCTGCGGGCCGGACTCGAGAAATGAATCCGGAAATACAACGGGATCCTGATAGAGGGAATTTCCGAACAACGAGTTGGACACGATGTTTCCGTTATTATCCACGACATAAACAAGCGGCTCTGTTTCAATATCGAATGCCTGCTGGCGCTCGCGCACGTAGGCGGCAAGATCGGCATTTAAGCCAATCGAATTATCTTCTGCACCTGCTAAATCCTCTGAAATTTCATCCGCCAGAAACGAGGTAACATTCAGTCCCCGTTCAAGATTGTAGGAGCGGAGCCAGAAAAATGAAATCAGGCCAACGATAATTAAACCGATGCACAGCGTAATAAAATAGCGTGTCGTCCAGTAGCGGAGCAGCGAAACTTTTTTATCTTTATTCCTCTTTAACACTGAGCTGATACCCCACTCCCCGGAGCGTTCTGATTTCTCCTTCTTCCACCGGCCAGTTTTTCAGCGACCGGCGGATCCGCTTGATGGCCAGGTCCACTGCGCGGTCGCTCCCTTCGTAATCGATGCCCCATACATGGGAAATCAGCTGCTCCCGGTCAAAGAACTGATTTGGATGATTGCCCAGAAAAATAAGCAATGAGAGGTCCCGCGGTGTCAGGTCCAGCTGCAGGCCGTTCAGTGTCACGGCGTACGCCTTTTCATCAATGACCAGGCTGCCGAATCGTTTAAGGTACTGCTCCTCTTCCGCTGAAGAAGCTGTTTTACCGCTGCGCCGAAGTACAGCCTGGACGCGGGCCACCACTTCATCTCCTTCAAACGGCTTCGGAATGTAGTCGTCCGCCCCGCCGTCGAATCCTTTTAAACGATAGTCCACATCTCCGAGAGCAGTCAGCATTATACACGGGCAGTCGCTCGTGTTCCGGATATGTTCAAGCACCGCCCAGCCGTCCCGGCCCGGAAGCATGACATCAATTAAGGCCAAATCAAATGCTCCGCGGTCGAACGTCTCCACGGCTTCGTTTCCTTCATATATTTGAGTCACTTCAAAGCCCGCCTTCTGAAGATAGGCCCGAAGCACCTGACTGATTGATGTTTCGTCTTCAATTACAAGAATCGAGCTCATAGATGCTCTCTCCTTTCTCTATGTACTTTCATTATAAATCAACGAAGCGCAGGAACAAACGGGTTTTCCCTGCGGTCCGGTACAAAAAAAAGACCCTCGCGGGGGAACGAGGGCGTACAGCTATATGAATCTAGGGGGTAATTCCATGAAGAGTGCACTACCCGAGTGAGTGCAGCTCTTAAGCCGAGCAATAATACCCAGCTAAAACACAATTGGATTGTTTGCATAGGGCCATCGTATCCACATGGCTTTTCGGCTTCTTCTGCAGTTACAGGACGATCAATCGTTGTTCTAGGGGGGTCAACATATTTAAGGTCCTGGTAACCAGTAAGCTGCATATCCTCACCTTTTCTTCAAGTGTGCCAGCCATTTGTTGCACTTTCCCTTTCGACAATGCAGCAAATATAGGGCGGAAGAAAATGATGATTCGATGCCGTTTACGTGGCAACTGTATCAGAAGCCGGCTTTCACTCCGCTTTCTAAGAAGTTAATCATGGTGCGGCGCGGAAGTGTTATAAGCCGTGGCGGCCTCTACATTTATTACTATAAGTGGTTTGTGTGTCAGCAAAATGTCAAAAGAAAATTTTTTATAAAAAAAGTGGAGACATGCTGCCCAGACGCTTCAACCGGCTGGCGTAAGCCTGAGAGGAATCGTCGCAGACGATGACCTCAGGATGAAGCCAACGGCTTGAACGGCTGCATGTCGAAACTGGATTCGAAAAACGCCCATCTATTTACAGGAGTCTCTAATCACAACGCGGAACGGACCGCAGCCGGTAACATTTGGAGCTGGACAATTAAAAAAAGTGTAGGCATGCTTTATAGAAGTTCGATAGGCAGCAATGCCTCCCTTTTCCCGTTTTCTATACCTTTACTATATCCTATAATAGGGTGGTCCGCCGGTCGTATTTCCGCTGAAGCCGGAAAAAATTTACGTACGGATTTTCATAAACATTCACACAGGAATTGCAAAGCATTCTGCTCTTTGTCATATTAAATAAGAGAGACACAACTATAAACGGAGGCTGAACATGGATCAATTTATCTTTTTTCAACCAATCTTTCAGGAACGCATCTGGGGAGGCGATAAACTACATACTCATTTTCATTACGATATCCCGTCGGCCTCGACTGGGGAGGCCTGGGTCTTTGCCGCCCACCAGAACGGTTCAAGCGTCGTAGCAAATGGCTCTTATGCGGGCAAAACGCTCATGGACCTCTGGCAGGATAAACGGGAGTGGTTCGGTTCGTTAAAAGGCGACCGTTTCCCACTGCTGACCAAAATTCTTGATGCGGCCAGGGATCTTTCCGTACAGGTACATCCAGACAACCAGTACGCCGCTGCTAACGAAAACGGCGAATACGGCAAGACCGAATGCTGGTACGTGATTGACTGCGATGAAGACGCGGAGCTAGTAATCGGGCACAACGCCGACAGCCGATCGGAGGCTACAGAGCTTATTGCTGCCGGCGAATGGGACGCCTTTTTACGGAAAGTACCGGTAAAACCCGGTGATTTTGTTTACGTACCGAGCGGCACGATGCACGCCATTGGCGAGAGCGTGCTCATTCTGGAAACCCAGCAGAACTCGGACGTCACCTACCGCGTCTATGACTACGACCGGACCGATAATGAAGGGAACAAGCGGGAGCTTCATCTGCAGCAGGCCCTCGACGTGACTCATTTCCCTCATGAAGATGCGAAAGTGGAACCCTCCGTCGAATCCGACGGCGAGGCAGAAGTCACCACCTTTGTGGAGGAAGACTACTTTTCCGTCTACAAATGGGAGGTGCACGGCACAGCTTCGTTTACGTGCGAAGCACCGTTTCTGCTCTGCAGCGTTATTGAAGGCAGCGGAACGGTCGATAATCTGACCGACAGCGCCCCAATTCAAAAAGGGGACCATTTCCTCGTCCCGAATCACGTAACCGATTTTACGATCGATGGCCATGTGACCTGCATTGTGTCCCATCCGAATGCTTCCCTTCACTCCTCCTAAATACAGAAAACCACCTTCTGCACGGCAGAGGGTGGTTTTGTTATACTATAAAAAAACAAAGATTGGCGGCGGTACGATGAACATCTTTCCTCTATTGTATACTCCGATCATGCAGCCGGTGGAAAATCAGTTTCTTTATGCCCTCCGGCAGAAGCATATTCCCTCTCTCTCCGGCCATGTTCTCGAGATCGGCTCCGGCCCCGGCGCAAATTTTCCTTACTACAGGGCAGCCACCAAAGTAACTGCCATCGAGCCAAATGACCGAATGCGCCTGCTGTCTCTGCCGGCGCAGCTGCACGCACAGGTTCCTATCCGTACGCTCGGCTCTTCGGCTGAACGGCTGCCCTTCGAGGACAACACCTTTGACAGTCTTGCCTGTACACTCGTGCTCTGTTCTGTAGGCGATCCTCTCCGGGTGCTGCAGGAGTTAAAACGAGTATGTAAACCAGGCGCCGAAGCCTACTTTCTCGAGCACGTCCAGATGCCACAACCCGCCGCAGCCAAGCTGCAGCACAATATAACGCCGGTATGGAAGCATTTTTGCGACGGCTGCCACCTCGACCGGCCCACCCGTTCATACATTGAACAGGCCGGATGGAGCATCACTGGAACCGACAGTTATTTTCAGGGATTTTTACTATCCATGCAGGCGGTTCTTCCTTCAGAACCGTCATCCTAAAAACAAAATGCCGTAGATGATCGCAAGCACAATGACCAGCGCGGGATGCAGCTTCGTCTTTTCAAGCAGCAGGTAGCTTGCCACCAGCATGCCGGCTGTCTGCCAGCCGCCCGCACCCTCCCAGGCACTGGTGAAAAACTGCAGCGTTAATATGCCGAGCAGGACCCCGATGACCGGACGCACGTAGGCAGTCAGCCGTTTTACCTTCGGGGAATTCCGGTATTTGTATAAAAAGCCCATAAGGACAATCATTAAAATTAATGACGGGGCAACGGTCGCAAACAGACCGGCAGCAAGCCCCGGCCAGCCGGCAACTTCATACCCGATGTAGCCGGCCATTTTTGTGGCAATCGGCCCCGGCAGGGCGTTGCTGATGGCCAGCACTTCACTGAATTCACTCACGCTCATCCATTCGTACCGGTTCACAACTTCGTGCTGAATAAGCGGAATAGACGCCGGCCCGCCTCCATAACCGAGAATCCCCGGGATAAAAAACGCCATAAAAACCTCTAAGTAAATCACGTGGAGGTGTCCTCCTCTCGTTTAGCCGGATCCTTCTGCACCAGTGCTGCAATCAGAAGCACGGCAATGACGATTGCGGGATGCACTCCGAGCACACCAAGCACCACAGCGGCCCCAATGATAAATGCAATCGTCTTTACCCATCCCAGGTCGCCGCCGGATTTTTTAATAAATCCCCAGGTCAGCACCCCCATCAGCACCGTCACTACAGGCAGCACTCCGTTTGCCAGGCCGCTCACCCATGAAGCGTCCCGGTACTGGGACAGGATGCTGAAAAACAAAATCATTAACAACGCCGTCGGGGCGACGATCGCCGTCACTCCGTTCAGTGCCCCAAGAATGCCGCCGCGGCTGTAGCCGATATAACCGGCAAGCTTGGTGACGATCGGTCCCGGCAGCGTATTGGCAATCGCGAGTGTATCGCCGAACTCCTCGTCGGTCATCCAGTTATAGTGCTCCACCACTTCTTTTTGCACAAGTGGAATCGACGCCGGGCCTCCCCCATAGCCAAAAATGCCAACCCGGAAGAAGGCCAGAAAAATTTTCCACTGCATCACTTCCACCTCTTCTTTTTTTATTACCAGGCAGCTACATTGCCGTCTGTGCGGGATTCACTGCCCCCGCAGAGCACTCCTGTGTCCGGATCTCTCCATATAATCTGTCCGCGGCCAAAGCTCGAGGACTCTGTTTCTATTTTTACCGTGTGGCCCTTACGGATCAGCGCCTGAGCGGCTGCCCTGGAGAAGTCGGGCTCCACCGTAATCAGGGTATCCCGCTTCCACTGCCACCGCGGTGCATCCAGGGCGGCCTGCGGATGAAGGTCGAAATCAATCGTATTCATGATCATCTGCATGTGGCCCTGGGGCTGCATGAACTCCCCCATCACCCCGAACGGGCCGACGGGTTCGTCTCCCTTTGTCAAAAAGCCGGGAATGATCGTATGGTACGGACGCTTGCCGGGCATCAGGCCATTGGCGTGCTTTTCATCCATGGAAAAGTTGTGCGCCCGGTTATGCAGGGCAATTCCGGTCTCCGGAACGACCATTCCTGAGCCGAATCCCATGTAATTGCTCTGGATAAACGACACCATATTGCCTTCCCCGTCCGCAGTCGCAAGATATACCGTGCCGCCGCCGTATGGGTCCCCTGCTTCGGGGACCTTCGCTTCGTTTCCAATTTCACCGCGCCGGGCCTCTCCGTAAGCATCAGAGAGCAGTTCTTCTGTGCTCCGGGTCATGGCATCCGACTGGGCCACATATTTCTCTCCGTCCACAAACGCAAGCTTCATCGCCTCCATTTGATGATGAAGGGTGTTAACGCTGTCGCGCTCCTGAAAATCATGCCCTTTTAATATGTTCAGTGCCATTAACGCCACAATCCCCTGACCGTTCGGCGGAATCTCCCATACGTCATAGCCTTTGTAATGCACCGAAATCGGATTCACCCACTCCGGCTTATACAGCGCCAGATCCTTGGAACGAAGATAGCCCCCCTGCTCTCTCATGTAGGTATCTATTTTTTTTGCCAGATCTCCGCGGTAAAACGATTCTGCCTTTGTGTCAGCGATTTCCTTTAACGTTTCCGCATGCCCTTTGGATCTCCACAGCTCCCCCGCTGCCGGTGTGCGGCCGTCCGGGGCGAACACCCGGCTCCAGTCGGCAAACACTGTTGGATCAAGCTCCTTTTCCAGCGTCTCAAAGGCAGAATCCCACAGCGTTGCGAGCGTCGAAGCTACCGGATAGCCTTCCTCAGCGTAAGCCACAGCCGGGGCGATCAATTCGGAAAATGGAAGCTTCCCGAAAGCACGTGAGAGCTCTGCCCATGCGGCCGGAGTCCCGGGCACGGTGATCGGTACCGGTCCCCGCTTTGGCATTTCATCGTAGCCGTCTTTATACAGCCCGTTGATGGAAAGCGCCTCCGGCGCATAGCCGCTGGCATTCAGGCCGTGAAGCTCACCATCCATCCAGACGAGTGCAAAGGCGTCCCCGCCAATGCCGTTGGAGGTCGGTTCGAGCACAGTCAGGCTTGCTGCCACAGCGACGGCTGCATCCACAGCGTTGCCTCCTTTTTTTAAAATGTCGAGACCTATCTGGGAAGCAAGCGGCTGCGATGTGGCGACCATGCCTTTTTTACCGTACGTTGGCGTGCGGTAGGAGGCGTAGGGATGATGGTGCGGATCAAATGAAATCATAACAATCGCTCCTTTTATAATTCAGAATGTTGAAGATGCCGGACGACATGCTGGACAAAGGACAGCAGCCGGCGGTCATCGTGCCGGCCTGCAATAATCGAAATCGAGATCGGGGCTCCACCCGGTCCTTCCACCGGAATGGTCACCTGCGGCAGCCCGCCGATACCTGCAATACAGGTCAGCTGCATCGTACGCTTCCGCACCGCCTGGATCTCACTCTCTCCGGTCTGAATTTTCGGCGCCGGCCCGGGGACAGTCGGGATCACCATCACCGTGTCATTCCCAAGTCGTTGCTGCACCTCGTGCTGCAGCTGCTTTCGTTTTTCAAATATATGGGGATAATCCTCCCGCCGGGTGTCGGTGGCAAATGCAAAACGGTCCCGGACGCCGGGTCCGAATGCTGGTTTGTGCTCCCCGATCCATTCCCGGTGCACCTCTCCAATTTCCACGGCCTGCTGCAGCCGGAAGACTTCGGCCCATTCGGCGAGCGAATCCTCAGCCAGCCTGTTTTCATTTAGTGTTTCTGCCTGCGCCTGCACTGCAGAAAATACTTTTCCAAGCGCCTGCTTATGTTCATCGGCATAATCAGCCCAAGCCTCTTCCTCCCACCAGATCGTCCGGTACGGTGTTTCTGCTTCCCCTGATGGAAGCAGTGCCTCCCCGACCTGCTGTAAAACCTTGGGGTCCCTGCTCATCCACCCGACGGTATCAAAGCTTGGAGCTAGTGTAACGACACCCTCAAGGGAGACGGCTCCGTGTGTCGGACGTATGCCGTACAGGCCGCAATAGGACGATGGCACGCGCACCGAGCCGCCTGTATCGGTGCCAAGGGCAAAATCGACGCTGCCGGAAGCCGCCGCTGACGCCGACCCGCTCGAGGAACCGCCTGGTATTGCTTCCGGGTCGGCCGGATTGACCGGCATGCCGTAATGGACGTTGTCACCGTGCAGGCTGTACATTAATTCGTCGCTGATGGTCGTTCCAGTCAGTGCCGCTCCGCTCCGGAGCAGGCGTTCAATCGACGGCGCAGTAGCTGTGTTTTCCGGATGGGTTCGAAGCCATTTTGGATGGCCCGCAGACGTTTTTTCGCCGTGAATCGCGAACACGTCTTTCACGGCAAACGTATAGCCGGAAAGGTTTCCGCTCCTCGTAGGTTCGAGCCGCAGCTTTTTATTCATAAACGCTTCCTGTTTATTCATTTGTTGAATCCTCCTCGGAAATGGCCTGAATAATGGCTTCCGCCGTTTTTTCCGCGTGCTCTTTGTTTAAACGGAGCAGTTCTTCGCGTTTATTCTCCTGCAGCAGAGCAAGCATCTGTTTATGTTCTTCCTGGGACATGTGGATCGAATGCACGTCTGACTCAATATTTGTATAGATGTTCATGTACGCTTCAATCCGGCTCCATACGTATTCGAGCGATTTTATCAGCGGCTCCGAGCGGGAAGCCTCATACCATATCTGATGAAACAAACGATTCTGCTTTCTCCACTCCATCGGTTCCGAAGCGTGCCGGTCCATCTCCGCGATTCGCTTCTTCAGCCTGTGCAGGTTTTCTTCATTCATCTGTTCAAAGGCCCATGCCACCGCCAGTTCTTCGAGCTTATTACGAATGGCAAACAGCTCACGGACTTCGCTGGCAGACAGTCGGCTTACATAAACGCTTCGTTTTTCTTCAAACAGAAACCCTTCAGTTTTCAGCGTCGTGATCGCTTCCCGGACCGGCATCGTGCTCACCCCGAAATCCTCAGCAATCTTCCGGATGGTTACCTTCTCTCCCGGACGCCGCTCTCCCTGAATAATTTGCTGCTTCAGCAGCTTGTATACTTCTGTACGTAACGTTGAGACGTGCAAAGACGGTTGATTCACATCACTCGCTCCTTTGTGATCTGTGATCACAAACATTTTTTATTATTCTAGCAGAAAAACCCTCTTCTGCAAACTAGTTTTTAGTTTACTTTATCGGCACCTTTCCTTCATATTTAATAGAAGAGAACCTCAAGGAGGACGATACAATGACAACACTAGTAACCGGAGTGAGCCATGACCAGGGAATCGGTGCTGCCGTCTGCCGTCTGCTTGCCGAGCGCGGGGAAAATATTATTTTCACTACCTGGGGCTCAGACATCGACTGGGCGGCAGAATTTAAACTGCATCTCGAAAATCACGGCATCGAAATTTATTATATCGAAGCCGATTTTTCGAAGCCTGGCGCACCGGACGAGCTTATCGATCAGCTGAACGAACTGCCGCTGTTTCCAACCGCGCTCGTCAATAACGCTGCCTATTCGGCCAACGACAGCTACGAACGCCTGAACGGGGAATCGCTTGACGAGCATTATTACGTTAATATGCGTACTCCTTTTCTGCTTAGTACGAAAATCGCCCAGCGGTGGATTGATTTTGGCATCAGCGGAAAAATTGTAAACCTGACCTCCGGGCAGGATCTCGGCCCGATGGTAAACGAAATCGCCTATGTATCGACGAAGGCAGCGGTTCGGGCATTTACCGAATCCCTTGCCGCCGAGCTCGCCCCGTATGATATTAACGTTAACGCCGTCAATCCGGGCCCGACTAACACCGGGTGGATGGACCCTGCCATGGAAAAAGAGCTGTCGAAAAAATTCAGCAAAGGCCGGATTGGACAGCCGGAAGACGCGGCCAAAGCAATTGCCTTTCTGCTGTCGGACGAGTCAGACTGGATCGTCGGTCAGGTGATTCACTCCGAAGGCGGATTTTTGCGCAGCTAAGGCCGGCACGATACGGATCAGTTCGATTAACATCTATTTTTCGCTTTTCTCTGTCCAGCTCCGGAAGCCAGCGGAGACGGGTCTCTTCAGACCTTTGGTAAAGGGAAAAAGCCCCTTTATCCAAAGCTCCTCCAGAGCCTATGCCGCTGAACGGCTTCCTACGCTTTTCTATTTGTCCAGCTTCGGGTGTTATCATCCCCGTCCGTTCGTGATTTCAGAGCGTTTGCGACTGCGTCTCAATCCGTCTGAAACCGACGAGCCGGCAGGGATGGTGACCAAACACCCTACGCTTTTCTATTCACGTTGCACAATGTTTCTTATGTTAACTTTGTTCAGGTTGTCTATATTAATCTGAAAGCGTTTTCTTTAATATAAACAACAGATAACATAAACCTTCTTCAAAAGGAGCGAACTTATTATGGCTGGTATCCGTATGAATCACATTACAAAAACATACGATGGTGACGTTACTGCAGTAGATGACTTTAATCTTGATGTTGAGGATAAGGAATTTATCGTTTTCGTCGGTCCTTCCGGTTGCGGGAAATCGACTACCCTCCGCATGATTGCCGGTCTCGAGGATATTACGGGCGGCGATTTATACATTGGGGATGAGCGCGTCAACGATGTTTCTCCAAAGGACCGCGATATCGCGATGGTGTTCCAGAACTACGCCCTTTATCCGCACATGAACGTATACAATAATATGGCCTTTGGCTTGAAGCTCCGTAAGTTCAAAAAAGATGACATTGATCAGCGTGTGAAAAACGCAGCCGATATTCTCGGACTGACAGACTATCTTGACCGTAAACCAAAAGCGCTTTCCGGCGGGCAGCGTCAGCGTGTTGCTCTTGGACGTGCCATTGTCCGTGACCCTAAAGTATTCCTTATGGACGAGCCGCTTTCCAACCTGGATGCGAAGCTCCGTGTGCAGATGCGTACAGAAATCATTAAGCTTCACCGCCGCTTAAACAGTACGACCGTTTATGTAACGCACGACCAGACAGAGGCTATGACCATGGCGACCCGTATCGTTATTATGAAGGACGGCGTCGTGCAGCAGGTTGGGTCTCCTAAGGAAGTATACGACCATCCTGCGAACGTTTTTGTAGGCGGTTTCATTGGCTCTCCGGCGATGAACTTCCTGGAAGGTCAAATCAACGGCACCATCCTTGAACTCGGAGAGCACAAGCTCGAAATTCCAGAGAGCAAAATGCAGATTCTCCGCGATCAGGGCTTTGAAAATGAAAAAGTAACCTTCGGCATTCGTCCGGAAGATATTCACCATGTGATGGGCGGAACCACTTCCTCGAAGAATAAACTGAATCTTGATATCGAAGTTTCTGAAATGAACGGAGCCGAATCAATTCTTTACACAAGCGTCAACGGCAAGCAGGTTATCGCCCGGGTAGATGCGAACAGCAGCATCCATGCCGGTGATAAACTCGATCTTTTCTTCAACATGGATCGCTGCCACTTCTTTAACCCGGACACTGAAGAAGTTCTCACTCCGGAATTAAAAGAACTTTCTGCTACTCAGTAAAATAGCCTTTGGCACCTGCTCCCATACGGGGCGGGTGCTTTTTTATGTTTTCATGGCTTTTTGTAAATTCATGAACCAGTTTTATGTTTCCGGCTGTATAATGAAGGGAACGTGTACAAACGTCCTGATTTTCGTTTATTCCTTATTTAAGAAAAGAGTGGTGATTGTAAAACATGTATCAATACAAATGGTTTCGTGTCTGTTTAGGTATTTTAGTCGTTTTAGCCATTGCCTTTATGGCCCGTCAGGTGGACTACATTTTCCAGCCATTATTCGTATTAGTAGGAACACTTGCTGCTCCCATTATCATTTCGGGCATTTTAAGCTATTTGTTCCGGCCGTTTGTGGTCCTCCTCTCCAAGTACATACCCCGTTCATTGTCTATTCTGCTGTTGTACGGCGTGCTTATTGGCATCATCGTTTTGATTGTAAACCTGGTCGGCCCGATTATTGCCAGCCAGTTTAATCAGCTGATCAACCAGATTCCAAAGTACTTTGAACAGGTACAGTCCTTTATCATGAACAACCAGAATCATCCGGCCATCCAGCCGATCATGCAGGGAAATGATATTTCCATGGATTCTATTGGCTCCCAGCTGCAGAATTCGGCCAGCACGATTACGGATTCTCTTGTTTCCACAATCGTTTCAATCGGAAGCGCCATTGTCAGCTTCTTTGTTATCCTGTTTGTTATTCCGTTTGTCCTTTTCTATATTCTTCGCGAAGGCCACAAGCTTCCAGGCTTTATGCTGAAATTTGTGGACCGTGAACACCGTCCGGAGGTTCATAAAATCCTTCAGGACATGGACCGCGCACTTGCCAACTATATTCAGGGACAAATTACCGTCAGCTTTATCGTAGGTATTCTTTCCATGATCCTTTTTTGGATTATCGGTCTCGACTACGTGCTTATTCTCGGTATTATCTGCATGCTGACGAATCTCGTACCATTCGTTGGACCGTTTATCGGTACCATACCAGCTGTGATAGTAGCTTTATTCGACGCTCCAATTACTGCACTGTTTGTTATTATCGGTGTCATTGTAATCCAGCAGTTTGAATCCAACCTGATCTCGCCGCAGGTCATGGGACGGGTGCTGCAGGTACACCCCGTCACCGTCATTTTCGTTCTGCTTTTTGCAAGCGGCATGTTCGGACTGCTCGGGTTGATTCTCGCAATACCTGCGTACGCCCTAATAAAAGTAGTCGTCACCAATCTGTACCGTATTTGGCAGGTCAACCGCCGCGGGAACAAACACCGCCGCGAAGAAATGATTTAACCATAAAAAAAGCCGGCAGCCGCATCATTTTGCGTGCTGCCGGCTTTTTGCGCCGTCATATATTAAAACCAGCCGAGTCCAAGCTGTATCGACCCGGCAATAGCAATACCGTAAATTAGAATACTCGTACCGGTGGAGAGAAATAATGTCCGCTTTGACATACCAATGGCTTTGGCAATCACGGAAATGGCCCAGACACCCGCAATCGGCGTAAGCAGCAGGATAACCCATCCTCCGTACTGCTCAATTTTACTACGGAACCGGTTGGCAGCCAGTTTTTCCATCCAGTTGGAGAAGAAGCTGACTCTCTCGAGCTGGCGGTAAAAAAGCGTTACGGTCGGCACCGCCATGAAGTTTCCTACAGCCGCCCACAAGACAGCCGATACGGGATCAAATCCCGCTCCCATTGCTACAGGTACAGCAATGTAAATTTCAAACAGTGGAAAAAACCCCATAAACCAGGCCAGCGAAGCCATCGAGATGTATTCCATTATTTCTCCCCCTTCCCTACCAAAAATTTCACACAAAAAATATTTTAGCACTCGTTATTTCGGTTGGGAAGCGAAAAAACCTATTAAGATGAAATTAACTCTTTATATGTATTCATATGTTTTAATTACTAAGTATAACTGTATGTATCTTTTATATAAATGCTTTCGTTGAAGGGCTTTGCTTCCGGAACCATCCTTTGATGGCTTTCTCTTCTATGGCAATAAAGCATGTAATTTTTTTGCACGTTTTAACTAAATAGTTCTTTTTTAGACAAAATCCGGTAAAAAATCTCCCTCTAATGATTTTTTCGATAAAAGGAGAGACAAAAACAGGTAAATAGTCCTTTTAAATACATATTTAATACTTTTTTCACCATTATTTTATTACGATGGCTAACAATTACTTACACAGCAGCACTTTCACCCTTTATCTACACGTCGAAGTTCTTTTTGGAGAGATCGATAAAAGATAGGTCTTTATTCTTGAAAGCGGGACCTCGCTACCGGTCCCCGTTTTTTATCATTACCGCGTTCCATTTTCTTCTAAAACAGTGAAGTGTTGATACTAAAGCATTTAAAGCATGTATTTTATTGTAAATTCCAAATTTGTGATGTATTTGCTATCTTTCTTATCAGACTGTAAACCTCTCAGGTGAGGTATCTGTAATTAGAATTGTTACTTATTTAGGATTTCTTCCATATTTGTATCGTGGTACGGTGGTTGTAACGAACTTTTCCTTTCGACAATGGTGTAAAAAGTGTTAAGGGGGCGAATGGCAGTGTCGGAGAAAAATGAGACGCTTTACGTGGAATTGCTTGAGTCTTCTGATGATCCGCATCGGAGCTTCATGGATTTATCCCGTACGATTCTGGATCAGGGCGTCGACTCGGAGAAAAAAGTGGAAGTGATGCGAAGACTTTTGCAGGCCTATGACACCGTGTCACGAAGGCACAAAACCGTCGTACCACTCCGGAAAGTAACATAAATAAAGATATAACAGGGGGAAGCCGGCAAGCTTGTGAGCGCCGGCTTTTTGTATGGTGTTTCAGCCGCCCTTCGCTATGTAAAAAGCCCGGGGCTGATTTATTGCTGAAGATTGGCGGCCGCAGCTTTTACCGCCCGGATAATACCACTGTAGCCGGTACACCTGCATATGTTGCCGGCCAGCCCCTCCCGGATTTCTTCATCATCCGGGTCCGGTGTGTGCCTCAGAAGCGACTCCGCGGCCATAATCATGCCCGGCGTACAGTAGCCGCACTGAAAGCCTCCTTCGTTCATAAATGCTTCCTGTACTATACTGCAGCGCTCCTCTGTACCCATGCCCTCGATGGTCGTTACTTCTTTGCCTTCCACCTGGTAGGCAAGCAGCAGACAGGAGCTTGTAAGCCGGCCATCCACCCAGATCGAACAAGCTCCGCACCGGCCGATACCGCAGGAAATTTTCGTGCCTGTTTCATGCAGCTGGTCTCTTAAAAGATCGACAACCCGGTCCATGGGAGAAGCAGCGACAGTCACCTCTTCCCCGTTGACGCGGAAGGTGCACGCATACCTGCCCTCCCGGTGCTCTATGCCCCGGGAATCTTTTCTGGTTTGTTCCAAGGCAGAAGCCCCCTTTGCTGAATCTGTTGCAGTACCCATTCTCTGGAAACAGGAAGCTTTGCCGGCCGGGCCCCAATGGCCTGGTAAACTGCTTCCGCAATGGCCGGCGCCACCGCAATTGTCCCTATTTCCCCAACACCCCTCGGTCCGTGAATATCCCCTTCCATCACTTCTTCACGCGGCTTGACCGTCACATGATCCGGCAGGTCCTTTATTCCCGGCATCAGATACGTATCGAAATTTTCCGTCTGATAGTGACCTCCGTCCATCACAGCATCCTCCATTAACGTGTACCCAAGAGCCATGATGCCGCCGCCTTCAATCTGTCCTCTGTACCCCTGCGGATACATGACTGGGCCGGCAGACACAGACTGTTTCAAATCAAGCACCCGTATGGTGCCGGTTAAAAGATTCACCTCCACCTCTGCGCTTACGCCGCCGAAGGAGTACAAATAATGACCGGAGTCAATTTCATCCGGCGTCACCGGAAAATCAAACGACGTGTGCGTTTCAATGTCCCCGTCCTGTACATATTCCGCCAGCGCCCTGTAGCTTAAAAAGAGCGAGGGCTCTGTTCCTCTTTTATGGACACCACCTGCCCCCAGATATAAATCCGTTGAGGGCGTCCCGGTCACTCTCGATGCTTCTGCCAGCAGCTGTCTGCGAAAGGATGCCTTCATATTTTCCACCGCTGTCCAAACCATGCTCGTTCCGCGTGAAGCGGTCGTTGACCCCGAGACCGGCACTTTGTTCGTATCACCGATCGTAATTTCTATATCCTCTTTTTTGCAGGAAAATGTGTCCTTCATCACCTTTTCAATTACCGCTACAATGCCCTGGCCGCATTCTTCAAATCCGAAAGCAGCTTCAAGCTTTCCTTCCTTTGTGAGGGCAAGCCGCCCGCCGGAAGGATCCAGCCGTCCGTAGCCAAGACCGCCTCCATGCATCGAGACCGCGCCTCCCCGGCCATTTTTCACCCACGGAGTTTCTTCTGTGTTACTCAGCGGCAGCTGCTGCCAGGCGGTGACATCTTCAAGTATCATCTGTCCGCCATCCGTCGGAGCAATTCCCTGGCCGAGCGGACCGGCATCGGAGGGCTTCCTCATATTTCTGGCACGCAGCTCCGTTCCCTTCATTTCAAGCTTTTCAGCCAGCCGGTCCATCTGCCCCTCAAGCGCAAACGTGACCTGATTGCCGCCAAACCCGCGAAACTCACCGGCAACACCGTTATTGGTGAACACGGAAACTCCGGTGGTCGTAATGTTTGGGATCGGATACAGCCCGCTTGCATGCTCAACAGCAAATTCCAGAATCGCCGGACCAAGTGTGGCATAAGCCCCAGTATCCGCATGAATTGTCGTTTCATGCGCCAGGACGCGGCCGCCTGCATCTGCTCCGGTCCGCATCGTAATCGCCATCGGGTGTCGCTTCAATCCTGCCCGCACCGACTCCTCCCGGGTGTTGTGCAGCCGGACAGGACGGCCTGTTTTCAGTGCCAGCATTGCTCCGTAAGGCTGCAGATTCAGCTCATCCTTGCCGCCAAATGATCCGCCGATCGGACTCGAAATGATGCGTATTTTCTCTTCCGGGGCGTCCAGAATTCTCGACAGCTGAAAGCGGTCTTTAAATCCGTGCTGCGTAGCCATGTATACGGAAATGCCTCCGTCTTTTTCCGGGACAACCAGTCCGCCTTCTGTTTCCATGTAGCCGTGCATCTGACGGGGGAGCTGGTACGTTTCTTCGACAATACAGGTGCATTCCGCAAAGCCCTCCTGCAGATCCCCGCGTGTATAGGAAGCTTCATGCAGGATGTTCCCAGCTTCATGCAGCTGCACCGCTTCGGGAGCCAGCGCTTTTTCGACCGCATCAAGCACAGGCAGCGGCTCGTATTCCACTGCTACAGCGGCCAGAGCCTGATCTGCCGCTTCCGCTGATTCTGCTGCCACCGCGGCCACTGCATCCCCTGTATAGCGTACTTTGTCTTCACAAAATACGGGCTGGTCCGGTATAACGATACCAAAGCGATTTAACCCCGGTACGTCATGATGGGTCAGCACCGCATGAACACCCGGAACCGCTTCAGCCGCTGACGTATCGATATTTTTGATACGGGCATGCGGGTACTCGCTTCGCAGCACCTTTCCGATCAGCATATTTTCTTCAAAGCGGTCGGTTAAATATTTTAAGGATCCGGTTACCTTCGGTGCAGCGTCCGGCCGGCGCTGATGCTCTGGCTGTTTCATGTTTTATGCACGCCTCCCTTTTCTGCCTTACCGTCGAGCCACAGGTGGGATAAAAATAAATGAGCGGCTGCCTGCAGACGGTAGTTTCCTGAAGAAAATGGTTCATCCTCCGGCTGATAATCAGCTGCAAGCGCTTCGAAGAACGCTTCCGGAGTCCACCCTGGTTCGGCCACACATGCTTCTGCACGGCGAAGCCGCACCGGGGCGTCTTTTCCGCCTACTAACGCCAGCCTCGCCCATGCACTTCCGTTCTCCTGCCTGCGGACGCAGCCGCTCACAGCAAGAAGCGATGCGGTGAAGGCTTCCCGGCGGCCGATTTTTTCAAAAAAATGCAATTCATCCGACCCGGCTTCCGGCGTTTTTGGCAGCAGCACAGCCGTTAATAAAAATACACCGTCATAGGAAGCTGCTTCCTCCACCGGAATACGGGCATATGACTCCCCGTTCCAGATTTCAAGCTCCGCCTGCATCGCAATCAGCGCCGGCAGGATGTCTCCGTGTCCGTACATAATGTTGCCTCCGATAGTGCCTCGCGTGCGCACAGCCGGAGCAGCAATCCGCCGCATCGCCTCCCCCAGTATTTCCCGGGAAATGACCGGCTCCTCTATTAACTGTTCGAGGGTCATACAGGCACCGATACGCACGTACTTTTCTTCTTCCTGCCAGGACGCAAGCCCGAAAATACGCTCAAGTACAATCACGTTGCCGGCGAACGCTTTTCCCTTTTCCCGCTCGACCTGCCGCCATGTGCCTCCGGCAATCCATTCCGCATCCGGGGAATGCTCCTGATAAAGTGCAAACGCTTCCTGCACCGTTTCGGGCATCCATACCACCGGTGTTACTGGCTTGTGTGCAGCATCCATCTATATTCCTCCTCGGTGTCAACGTCAAGCTGTTCGAGCTGCTGAAAGCCCACGTACGGGCTTCCTGTCCACGTGTGCTCCTTCCGCAGAATAGAAGCGGCCCCGCGGTCACCCTCCACGCTCTGCAGAGCAGCAAACATCTGTTTTTTAAACAGCATAGGCGGCTGGTAATGATGCCCGGTCCATATACCGGTGAAATCGCACGTCTGCGTTTTCGCCTGCGCTATTAACCGGTCGATCGTCTCCGCTCTCAGGCCGGGCTGATCAGCGAGTACGACGAGGGCCGCTTCTGCCCCGATACGAACCGCTTCGTTCACTCCCGTCCGGAGGGAATACGCCTGCCCTTTCACAGCCTGCGGACTGGCCGCCAGACGTACCGTCCGCTTGTTTTGTTCGAATATTCTGTTATCTATCCATACAGACTGATTCGTCACGACGATAACTTCCTCTGCCCTGCTCTTTAGCACCTGCTGCAGCGCACTGCTTCCGAGCGTCGTATTTTTCCACGGTTTTTCGAGTTTATTGTGGCCCATGCGGGAGCTTTTCCCGGCTGCTAAATAAATCACTGCTGTTTTCATGCCATCACCTCTCCGGTTTTTACGGCGTTTTGAAGAGCTATCAGCTGGCTGATCACGCTCACCGCAATTTCTTCAGGCCCTTCTGCTCCAATGGACAAACCAATCGGAGTTGTAACCATCTCCGGCAGAGTCTCTGTCTGCAGCAGGCGCTTTGTTCTTGTCTTTGAACCGAGTACACCGATATATGCCATTGGCTGCTGCAAAAGATGCATCAACGCCTCCCTGTCCCTTTCAAAATGATGAGTCATAATCACCGCCATGTCTCCGGAGCGAAACGCTGTTTCTGCCCACCATTCATGAGGGTATCCGAGTGCCCTTTTGGCCTCCGGAATCTCATTTTTTACTTTCTCAAGAGCGGCCGGGCGCCAGTCAAGAGCCGTAACCTCGTATCGGCAGCGCACCGCCATTTGCATGAGCGGACGCGCATCCGGTCCGGCGCCGAAAACAAACAGTCTTGGCCTCGGGCGGATCGTCTGGACAAATATTTTTTCACCCCGGCTGTCTGAAATGGAAGAACGGCCGCTTCCGCGCTTCATGGCAGCTGCCTGCCCGGCTAGCTGCACTGTCTGTCCGTCCGGTTCCGCGCCGCGGATGAACCACCCGCTGCCTTCGGTCGTGGCCCACCTCAGCACTGTTTCTCCCTGGTTTACGGCATCGTGCATTCTGCGCATAGACGCAGCCAGCTCTTCCGTCACCGGCTCCAGCAGTACTTCAATCACTCCATTGCACCCTGTGCCTTCTCCCCAGGAAAGCTCTCCGTAGCCCCTCATGTCATACGAAACCACCTGCGCACCTTCAGCATGCACGTCGTCAATCCGGTGATGGAGGTCCCCTTCAAGGCAGCCGGAACTCAGCATGCCGATAGAATCTCCATCTGTTTGCAGCAGCATGGCCGTGCCTTCCTTGCGGTACGCCGATCCTTCCACATTCGTAATCGTCGCCATTATTTGTTTTTCATCTGCAGAAAGCTGCGGAATAATATCATGCAAATGGTCCATGCATCTCGCTCCTTTTATAAAAAAAGCCGGAGAAAGGCACAGGTATCTGCTCCTGCGTTTCTCCGGCCTCTTCATTCCCGTCTAACAGGAATCAAGCCTCCGTCTGGATGGAAAGAGAAGAGCTGCCGGTCTACAGCAGATCCTCTTCTTAACTGTTTGTATTTATTTTACTTATATCCAGGCTGCTTGTAAGGAAGAATGTCATATAATCTAACGCTTTTTTTCTTCCAGGTAAATGACGGTCGCCGCAGCCCCGGAGACAGGATCAAAATCCTTCAGTACAGTACGCACCGGAAGGCCCAGCTCCTGGACAAGCAACTGATGCAGCCGCTTCTTAAATTCGTCCACCAGCGCCGCGTCCACCTGGCTGGTCAGGGCTTCATTACGCTGTTCGAGCGCCCGCAGCGCGGGCACTCTTTTGTGTTCCCCAAAAATAATGCACTTGTGCTGTAACAGCTCCACCTTTAACGTTTTCACTCCAACATCATACATCTCCTGGTTCACGCTGTTGTACAACTGAGCGATTTGCTGCTTGAGCCATTTTTCACTCCCAAACTGTTCTTCCCACACACTTACCCCGTCCTTTCGTTCATGACTTATTATAACGAATAACGCGGTCCCAGCCTATTTTCATGAAAGATTTTTTATCACCCGAATTATTAACTAGTAGTTTTGAACTAATTTGTGTTCCTCATCTACTGTTATGCAACAATTTTGGATTTTTTCTGACATTTTCGATTGACGGAAGCGCTTTCATATTATAAGTTTAATTTGTCTCCTTCCTTTCTGCTGCATGTCGTTGTTGCCGATACTTTTATCTTACTTGCGCTGACTGAACTTTATTTGAAAAAGGAGGAAAAAATGTGGCTGTCAAAAAAGAATCTGATACGACTAACGAAACCTTTACCTCTGGCGGAGGAGTGAAATATTCCGAGGCCGTGGAAAACCCTGCTTTTAAAAACCTCATGTCGAAAAAAAGAAAATTCATCGCACCGTTAACGGTGTTCTTCCTGCTATTTTACCTGGCTCTTCCGGTTTTAATTCTTACGTCGGATGTGCTGAACAATTCGGCGATCGGACCAATCACCTGGGCATGGGTACTCGCGTTTGCGCAGTTTGCCATGACCTGGACGCTTTGTATTCTTTACGTACGTAAATCCTCAAAATTTGATAAAGATGCCGAAGCAATCATCGAAGAAGAAGAACGCAAGGCGAAGGGGGATCATTCATGAATGCAACAGTCATTACACTATTTCTTATAATTGTCAGCCTTACCCTCGTTATTACGTACTTTTCAGCGAAAAAAACCAGCTCAGCCAGTGACTTTTACACCGCCGGTGGCGGCCTGACCGGCTGGCAGAACGGCCTCGCGATTTCAGGGGACTACTTATCAGCCGCTTCCTTTTTAGGGATTGCCGGCGCCATTGCCCTATACGGCTTTGACGGCTTTCTTTTCAGCATTGGTTACTTAGTAGCTTACCTCGTTGTTATGTTTGTGGTCGCTGAACCGCTTCGTAACCTCGGCCAGTACACACTTGCTGATATGCTGAACGCCCGCTTTGATGCTAAAAAAATTCGCGGTGCCGCAGCCTTCAGTACCATCACCATCGTTATTTTTTACATGATTGCCCAGCTCGTCGGGGCGGGGGCATTAATCCAGCTTCTGTTCGGGCTTCCATACACATGGGCCGTTATTCTCGTCGGCATTATGATGACCATTTATGTACTGTTTGGCGGCATGACCGCCACCAGTTGGGTGCAGATTACCAAAGCTGTACTACTGATGATTGGTACACTGATCATTTCCATTATGGTTTTATGGCAGTTCAACTTTAACGTCATTGCCATGTTCCGGGAAGCTGGCCAGGCAACACCTGCCGGAACTAATTTCCTGAACCCGGGACAGCAGGATAAGCTTCCGCTTGACTCCTTATCCCTCATGATTGCACTCGTACTTGGTACAGCCGGTCTTCCACATATTCTGATGCGTTTCTTTACTGTAAAGGACGCGAAAACAGCCCGTAGTTCGGTTGTTACAGCTACATGGATTGTTGGTATCTTTTACGTCTTAACGGTCTGTTTAGGCTTTGGCGCTGCCATTTTTGTCGGCCGCTCCGACATTATTGCTGCCAACCCGGCCGGAAACATGGCTGCACCGCTTCTTGCCCAGGCTCTCGGCGGCGATCTGCTGTTCTCCTTTGTCTGTGCCGTAGCCTTCGCGACGATTCTCGCCGTTGTGGCAGGCCTCGTTCTTTCCGGAGCCAGTGCCTTTGCCCACGACCTGTACGGACAGATTGTTAAAAAAGGCAAAGTGACCGAGCGTGAGGAGGTAGTTGCAGCCCGTACTGCTTCACTGACAGTGGCCGTGCTTTCCATTGCACTTGCGATTTTCGCGCAGAACTTAAACGTTGCCTTTCTCGTGGCACTCGCCTTCTGTGTAGCCGCCAGCGCGAATCTGCCGGTTATTGTGTACACGATTTACTGGAGACGCTTTAATACGAATGGAGCGATTACCGCGATTGCAGTCGGTCTGATCAGCTCCGTCGGACTGGTAATTATCAGCCCGAACGTCATGAACCCTGACGGCAGCGCATTCATTGCCGCCCAGGCGATCTTTCCGCTCACAAACCCGGCGATCGTATCCGTACCGCTCGGCTTTCTTGGCGGCTGGATCGGTACGCTTGTTTCCAAGGAAGCGGAATCCGGGCGTTACGACAAGGTACTATTTAAAGCTAACACCGGCTACCGCGAATACGACCTTCAGGGTCGCGCCATAAAAAAAGGTGAAGATTAACCATACAAAAAACACCGGATCTGCTCCGGTGTTTTTTTGCGTTCTTCAATTTTACTCAGGCAATCTGCTGGGCAATGAATACGGTTAGTGGAAGCATGAGCAGGCTGAAGATGGTCGTTGCGATTAATGCGACAATCCCGAGCTGGTTAGACCTTCCGTGCACGTAGCGTTCAAACAGCACAGCTGCCAGCGTGATGGTCGGCATGGATGACTGCACAATAATAATTTTACCGAGAATCTCCGGAATTGGAAGCAGCCATACTAGTAGACAGGCGACCGCTGGAACGGCAAGCACCTTTACGATTACAGCGGAGCCAATGAAACGCTTGTACCCTGTTTTCACCATCTTCCAATTGGCTGAAGTAATGGTTGGTATGAGCAGACCGATCAAAATCATCGCAAGCGGAGCCGCGAGTCCGGAAATGGTATTTACCGTTTCAAGAAATATCATTGGCAGCACCAATCCCGCAGATGCAAGCAGCACAGAGCATACAAGCGTTAGAAACGGCGTGTTTAAAATCGATGTAAGCTGTTTGAACGAAAACCGCCCCGGCTTTAACAGCAGGATGCCAATAGTAAATACGCTCGTCGTCGTGCCGGCATCATAGACTGCTGCATAGGACCCTGCTTCGGGACCAAACAAAATCGTAATGAGCGGAATGCCGATAAAGCCCGAATTGCTGCAGCCCGCAACAATTGCCAGCTGCCGCGCTTCTATGTCTGTATAATGAAAAAAACGGCCAACGCCGTAGCCGACAGCCATGCCTGTCCACGTGAGCCCGAGCGCACATGCGTAGATCATTGCAAATGACGACCATGTGGAGCTGTTGAACTCGAGCTGAAAGATGCTGTACATAATCACGGCCGGAAGCGCGAAATTAATAGCTACAAAGGAAATAAAACGGCGCGTTTCCACCGACACATCAATCACTTTAGAGGTGATCACACCGATTGCTATCAATACAGTCATCATAAACACCGGCGTTATTATATCAATAATAGACATTTGTCTCGCCTCGGTTCTTTCATAATTTTCCTGAATCTGCACGTGTTCTATCTTAATATAAATCGACTCGAATGAAAACGAATGAAAGCTTGCTGTATTAATAAATTTCATGCAAACGCTTCCTCTTTTCCCGCAAAAAAGCCGCCCTCCATCTGGAAGGCAGCAGGCCGTTACGAGGTCGTCTTAGGCTCCGGATGCTTCTTGCGATTCAACAGGCGACGCAGATCGTCCTTTTGCTGTCTGGATACGAGAATGTACAGAAAGTCCCCTTCCTGGATCTCGGTGTTTCCGCCTGGCGTTACGAGTTCATCGTTACGCACCATGGCGCTTACAGTCGCGTCATTTGGAAAATTGATTTCATACAGCTGTTTTCCGACAATCGCCGATTCCTCGCTCGCTTCAAACTGCACCATTTCCGCATTTGCCGATCCCATGCTGACGAGCTCGATGGAGTGGTACGGTATTTCTTTTTTCGGGCCAACCAGGTGCAGCAGCTTCGCCACGTAGGAAATGCTTGAGCCCTGAATGAGCGCGGACGTCAATACGATAAAAAATACGAGGTTAAAAATCAGCTGGGCATTGTCAAGATCAGCGACGACAGGGAATGTTGCGAGCACGATCGGCACCGCCCCGCGAAGCCCCGCCCAGGATAAAAAGGTCCGCTCCTTCATTGTATAGCCGAGAAATGCCGTAGATATAAAGACAGCGAGCGGCCGTGCGACAAACATCAGAACAAAGGAGAGCGCAATACCGGCAAGCATCACGTCTGCCGTAAACACCTGGCCTGGAAAAGCAAGCAGACCGAGAATAATAAACATCAGAATCTGACTCATCCAGGCGAATCCTTCATTAAACTGAAAGATCGAATAGCGGAACGTAAGCTCGGAGTTGCCGATTACAAGCGCAGCTATGTATACAGCCAAAAACCCGCTCGCTCCAACTGCCGCCGTCACACTGTAAGCCAGAAGCGCAAAGGCCACCGAAAAGATCGGGTACAGACCACTTGATTCAAGGCCGATATGGTTAATCGCAAACGAAGCGAAGCGGCCGAACAGCAGACCCAGAATAATGCCGGCGCCGATCTGCCAGAAAAATGACGGAATGAGCATCCAGATGTTGGCATCCGCATTTGTAAGCAGTTCAATAAAAGATATTGTTAAAAAAACAGCCATCGGGTCGTTCGTCCCCGACTCGGCTTCAAGTGTTGCCCCGAGCTTGGCTTTAATATTTCTCTCCTTCAGAGCAGCAAACACGGCTGCCGCATCGGTGGATCCGACAATGGACCCGAGAAGAAGTGCTTCATACCAGGTAAAGTCGAGCAGCAGGTACGCCGCACCCCCCACACACAGGGAAGTAATTACCACGCCTGCGGTCGCAAGCGAAATGGACGGCACCGCCACCCGGCGCACCGTAGACCATTTTGTCTGAAGTCCGCCCTCAAACAGAATAATCACGAGGGCAAATATACCGACCAGCTGGGCTACTTCGGCATTATCAAAATAAACGATTTCCAGGCCGTCGCTTCCGATCAGCATGCCGATCAGAATAAACAGCACAAGGGCCGGCAGCCCGAGCCGGTTCGAAAATTTAGCCACAACAATGCCGGCCACCAGCAGTAAACCGACAAGCAGAACGACTCCATCGTTTGCTTCCAAAAAATCCAATATGTTTCGTTCCTTTCATGACACATGCCTTTGCATGCGTTATGTTTTATAGTTTTACGGTGTTCTGATAGGAGAGCATACGCGCCGGCTGCGGAAAAGAAAACCGCTGCTTCAGAAAGCGCGCGTCGGGAATTGATACTGAAGAACGCAGAACACTTCCTGCGTCTAACGGGGAAAATGGTACATAATAATATACTCTTTTTATTTTAACATTGATTTTTTATTATCCATAGCAATCAGCCCTTTTACGTTTGTATGCGTAACGAAACCTTTTACAGGGAAAGGACGTATAGTAGTATACGCACACCAAAAGGAGGCAACTATTCATGGAAACGTCCCGGATACTCAAATGGGTCACCGGCGGGATTGAACTGTTTCTCGGTATACCGATTATCGGCGGAATCATCATTGTCGGCACAGGGTACCTGCCGCTGCAGATTATGCTTGTTGCCCATATTATCGCTCTTATTGCGTCTATCTATGATAAGCAAAAGAAAACCGGCAACATCCTGGGCATTATCACTTCCGTCGTCGCCTATATTCCAATTGTTGGTATGTTTATGCACATTCTCACCGGCATCTGGCTGCTTGTTGAAGCCTTTGGATATCAACGCGAAAAAGAAATTTAAAGCGGGGCACGCCTCACATAGGCGTGTTTTGTTTATTTCTGCCTGAAAACAGGAATACGTCTTTTAATACTTTTCAGGAAAGGAAGCAGTTACTTATGGCCAAATGGAAAACGTCTACGCAGGCAGCAATGCTGCGCTCTTTTCAAAAACGCGTCAGCCAGCAGTCCCAGTCGTATATTACCCCGCCTCCGGCTGATTCGGTCAGCACCTTCTCCTATCTGGTCGAAACGACCCCTGGAGCCACGCCGGTACATATTTATTACCCGATCGCGGACGTTTCCAAAAAGCTTCCGGTGTATATCAATCTGCACGGAGGGGGCTTTGTGATGGGCAGCTCCGGTGAAGATGCGGGCTGGTGCAGATACATTGCCGCTGAGGTCTCCTGCGTGGTGGTAAACATTGACTACCACCTGGCGCCAAAGACCCGCTTCCCGGCTCCGGTGCTTGAGGTGTTTGAAATTGTCGAATGGCTGACCGCGCAAGCCGGGCGCCTTTCGCTGCAGATGGACAACTACGTGCTCGGCGGCCACAGCGCCGGGGGCAATCTTGCCGCCACGGCGAGCATGATGCTGCGTGATACCGGCCACAGGCTGCCGAAGCTGCAGATTCTTGACTATCCCGTCCTCGACCTGCAGACGGATCCCTACGAAAAGCCGTCGTATTCCACTGCCATTCCGCCTTATATTGCGCAGATTTTTAACGACAGCTACCTGCAGACACCACAGGACGCCCGTCACCCTTACGTTTCGCCGTTATATGCTGAACAACTCGAAGGCCTGCCCCCGGCGCTCGTCATTACTGCTGAATACGATTCGCTCGCAAGAGAAGCGGCCCAGTACGTGAGCCGCCTGGAAAAAGCCGGCGTCGCGGTGCAGCATTATCCATTTTCTGCGACCAGCCACGGATTTACGCATATGGGGAACGAAGAAACCGCGCTCGAAGCGTGGGCTACGATTATCCACGCGCTCAAGCGTGCCTTTAAATAAAAGAAACCGCCCGTTTGATAACGGCCGGTTCATGCGCCGCCCTTCACCGGGGCGGCTTTTTTAGTTACAGATCGTATCCTCACAGATGTCGCGGTTTTCCATGTCGATCTGGATCGTCGTGTGATGAATGCCGTGCTCCCTGTGCAGCAGCTCGTTGGCATTTTTCAGCGCCTCCTGCTGGCTCGTGCCTTCTTTAACGACCAAATGGCAGCTGAGAGCCGGGAAGTCTGACGTGATCGACCAGACGTGCAGATCGTGGATATCCTTCACATGATCGACGGTCAGCAGCTGTTCTTTTATCTGCTTCGTATCGATTCCCTCCGGCGCCCCTTCCATGAGTACGTGCACCGAGTCCCGCAGCACACGCAGACCACTGATGAAGACAAGCAACGCAACAATCATGCTTGCGATCGGGTCGGCGAGGCTCCAGCCAAACAGCATGATTAAAATCGCCGCTATAATGGCACCGACGGAGCCGAGCAGATCTCCAAGCACGTGCAGAAACGCGCTCCGGACGTTTAAATTTTCATGATTGTCTCCGCTGTGAAGAATGCGGGCCACCACAATATTGACGATCAGACCGATGGTGGCCACGATGAGCATTCCCGTGCTCACCACAGACGGCGGATCCATTAAACGCTGAATGCCCTCGTACGTAATATAAACGGCAATCACCATCAGCGCGAGACCGTTAATAAATGCAGCCAGCACTTCAAAACGGCGGTAGCCGTAAGTTTTCGACGAGGTCGCACTGCGGCTGCCGTACCATATGGCTGCAAAGCTGAGGCCGAGCGCCGCTGAATCACTCAGCATATGCCCTGCGTCAGAAAGCAGCGCCAGACTGTTCGTCCACAGGCCCCCGATCACTTCGATGACCATAAAAACAGTAATTAAAATAAATGACCACTTCAGGGCCGTTTGGTTTGTTGTTCCATGATCATGGCTGTGTCCTTCATGCGACATAGTGTCTCCTCCCTGTTTCTTTCCTTCTATATTCAAATCATCTTTTGATTATATTATACCACTTTCACTCTTTTATTCAAACATTCTTTTGAATAATAAAATGTCTAAATTTTTCTTTAGAAGGGAATACAGTAACGTACGTAGAAGTTAACGTTTATAAAACCTACACAAGGAGAAGATGTTTATGCACAAACTAGTCAAACAGGCAGGCCTTGGCGCCTGCGGGCTGATCGCTGCAGCCGCTGCCTATGCATTCTTTTCACCGCGGCCGGCCGCCTGGTACGTAAAACAGGCCTTTAAGGGCGGGCTTGAAACTGAAGCCCCCGACTTTGCCGAAGCAGCCGAACAAACGGTCCAGTACCAGGATATTGACTACGAATCCCAATACCGTAACGGGCGGCTGGATGTCATTTTAACAACGAAAAAAGAAGAAAAAACGCCGGTCGTTTTTTGGATGCACGGCGGCGCTTACGTCGCAGGCGACAAGCAGGATGCTTCCAAATACGCCACCTATCTGGCTGCCTCCGGCTACAATGTGATCAATATTAATTACGCACTCGCCCCGGCCGCCGCCTATCCGGCGCCATTAATCCAGCTGGATGAAGCGTACCGCTATATTAAACGGCACGCCGATGACTACGGCATCGACCTGACCAATATTTTTTTCGCCGGCGACTCTGCGGGCGCACAGATCGTTTCCCAGTATGCGGCCATCCAGCTGAACGAGGGGTACTCCCCATGGGTGCCGGTAAGACGGCATATTGATCCAATTTATATTAAAGGAGTGCTGCTCTTCTGCGGTCCTTATGACCTTCGTCAGATCGCCGGCGCACCGCTCGGCTGGTTCAACCGCTTCCTGTTCAAGCGTATCGGCTGGTCGTACATTGGCACGTACAACTGGGAGGACGCTCCAGCACTGACGGAAATATCGATGCTGCAGCGCCCGCCGGAAAAATTCGCGCCGACCTTTATTACAGATGGCAATAAAAACTCCTTCGATACCCAGGGACGCCGGCTCGCCGCTCTGTTAAGCCGCCGCGTACCCGTCCGGGACATTTTTTACGATAAGGATGAAACACCGGTCGAACACGAATATCAATTTAAAATGGATCAGCCTGCCGCCCGGCAGACGTTCCGTTCCCTGACTGCTTTTATTGATACGTACAGTCGTACGTAAACGATGAAAGGGGCCTGCTGCGCATAAATAGCGCTCAGGCCCCCTTTTTGTGTATCGAGTACTACATGTTTAACAGCGTCCCGAGGCGGTTCATGATCTCCCCGCCGTGTTCGCTGACGACCACATCGTCCTCCAGACGGATGCCGCCCCAGCCTTCAATATAAATGCCCGGCTCAATGGTAAGCACCATCCCGGCTTCAAGCAGTTCGTCGTTGCTGCCGTGAATCGACGGTGCCTCGTGCACATCCATACCGAGGCCGTGACCGACACGGGTGATAAAATGATCGCCGAAGCCGGCTTCTGTCAGCACGTCCCGGGCGGCTTTGTCCACGTCCCCAATTCTTCCGCCGTGACGGCATGCATCTATCGCCGCTGCTTTCGCTTCCGACACGAGCTCCAGGCGTTCCTGCGTCACTTCATCAGCTCCGCCGAACACCCACGTTCGTGTCATGTCGGCGCAGAATCGTCCGTACCGCGCACCGAGATCCACCAGAATCAGGTCCCCTTTTTGCAGCCGGGCTTCTGAAGGAACACCGTGCGGATAGGCGCTTTTTTCTCCGAACAGGACGATCGTATCAAACGCTGCCCCGTCTGCTCCCTGCTTTTTCATCACCTCTTCAAGCTGATGAACGACCTCCCGTTCGGTCACTCCTTCCCAAAGTCCTTCCGCAACGGTTTCAATCGCCCGTTCAGTAATATCCACTGCGTGCTGAATCTGCTTCAGCTCCTCCGGCGATTTCACCTGGCGGCTCTTCACAACCACGTGCTCAAAGTCTGTGTAGTGGACGCCCGGGTAAATCTGCTGCAGCTTTTCGAACCGGGCCACGGACAAATGGTTTTTTTGTAATGCCATCCGGAAAGGATTAGGCATCTGCCTGTGAAGTGCTTTTTTCACAATTACCCATGGATCCTCGCTGTCCGTGTAGGTAACAATGCTTCCGTGCCACCCGCTTTTTTCCACCAGCGCTCTTTCCATTTCCGGACAGACGAGCACCGGCTCTCCCTCCTGAAAAAGAATAAGCAGCAACAGCCGTTCATGCGGATCCGAATAAAAGCCACTCGCATAGTAAATATCAGCCGGATTCGTGAGAACGGCTGCGTCCTCCTCCCGTGCTGCTAACTCCCTGGTCCATGCTTCAATTACCGTTATCATTTTTCAGCCTCCTTTTTCTTTAGTATCGCATAATTTTTCAGATGGTTTCCAGTCGTTTCCTTTACCAGGGTTTGCCCAAAGGAAAAAAAGGGAAAAAGTGATAAGTGAAACGACTGCCTTTTTGACTGCGTACACATACATAGATAAAACAGCGGGGTGGTTTCGCGCATGCCGCGCAAACCATAAAGGGGGGACAGCATCTATGCAGAACCAGGAATGGATCTTTAACGATATACTTTTCTTTTCCTCCCGCAATTCAGTTCCAGTTTACAACCACGGAGGGGAAACCGTCGGCCTGCTTGAGCGTGCCGACGCCAAATCCATCGAAGTTAACACCGATCATATGCGTACCGGGGACGCCTACCGGTTTAAGGATACTTACGGCCGTACGCGGATGGCCATGGGTGTGAAAAAAGGCAAGATGCACCGGCGCCTCCGCTACCATTATATGTTTCAGCCATGCAGCGGAGAAAAGGAAATCGAACTGCGCGACCAGATATTTTTCCCTTACTTTCGTTTTCATGTAAAGGGAAGCATTAATGATGAACAGCTCGAAATCTACCAGACCCGCCATGAGCAGCTGATCGTACGGTGCGAAAAAGCAACTGTCGCTACGATTACATTTAAAAACTCCGGCTGGAAGGTTTCAGCCTCCGTCAATAAAATTCAGGATTCCTGCGTGACAACGCCGGAATTTCTCACCCTCGCCTACTGCATGTTCCGCTTAAACGACTTTGAATCCTCCGATATTAAAACACTGTAAGCAAAGCCCGCAACAGAAAATTTTCTTCAATAATATAAAGTTGGCGCACAGCTCTATATGAAGGCTGTTTAACAGGAGCACTGGCGGTGCTCTTTTTTTTATGGCCTCAGACCGTAAAAAACCCGCCTTCCTTTAGGAGGAAGACGGGTAGTGCTTATCCATTGATTAGTCTACTACTGTTACTTCTACGTCCTGACGCCCGAATGCATAAGCATCGGATTTCGTCGGTACGTGGATGTCGATGCGGTCGTTATTGATCGCACCGCCAGTGTCGGCTGCTTCATACGTGCCCATGCCTTCGACCTTCACGGTGGAGCCAAGCGGAATCACGTCCGGGTCTACGGCAATTACGTTGGCGTCGCGGTCGTTGTTCAGGTTAACGCCTGTTGCAGTGATGCCGCTGCAGCCGGCACATTCAGCCGTGTAGGCGGTAGCTTCCATCGTCATGGTCTCACCGCCGCTGTCTGCATCGCTGCTGGTGGATGCTTCTGAAGAGCTGCTGCTTTCGCTTTCAGAGGATTCGGATGTAGAGGCTGCCTTCACTGCTTCGCCGCCGTCCACGTCATCGAGCGCTGCGCGGGTGTTCGGTCCGATAATGCCGTCCACTACGAGTCCCTGATCACGCTGGAAGCTGCGTACGGCGCTGTCTGTGATCGGCCCGTAAATACCGTCTACGGCGTAATCGTAATAGCCTTCATCCTCGAGAACAGACTGTGCTTCGGACACATCGTCCCCGCGGTCTCCTTTATTTAATAAGTCTGCTGCGTCCGACACGGCCGGTGCCGCTGCCATAAGTCCTGTTCCGAGTGCGAAACCACCGGCCCACTTCATCGATTGACGTACAGAAAACATATATGAATACCCCCAACTGTTTGAATTTCTCTCACAGCAAGAACTATAACGAACCAGCATGGGGGACTTCAAGCTTATTAGTTAATTGTAATTACATTGTAATTTCTATGTAATTATTACTAATGGTTGATAAATTCCCGTAACAATTCCTCTGTTTTTCTTATTTTCAGCAGTTTTCCCATTACTGGGGACTTACAGCTGCTTTATGCCGACCCTTCAAGCGCATAGACTTTACGCTGATTTATTTCTTCTATTACTAATCCTTTTTGCCAACTATTACAGGAGTTTTGCTTTTTTCCATGATAACAGCTGCCAGCAGCTTCGAAATAAAAAAAGCTGCCCCTGAAAAGGATCAGCTAATCCCCCGCCTGCTGCCTGACCAGCATGCGCCTGATGCGGAGCTTGCGGTTTGTTGGCACGTAAAACACCTTTGATGTGCCTTCTTCCTTAAGCAGAGGAAAGGTTGGGAGTTTATCATCAATTTTAATAACTGTGGCAATACGGTCGTCTGAAAGCTCCACCGTGGCTCCTGTCGGGAAAATTTCCAGGCTTTCACACAGCCGGGCCACATAATTCATGTCCACACTCTCTTCATTCACAATAATGCGCAGGGCTTTATGGGGGCTCAGCGCTTCTCTGTACGGACGATCGAGTGATAATGCTGAAAAAATGTCCACCACACCAATCAATCTGGCCAGCTCCTGTATCTTCTCCTCATCAAGAGCACGGGGATAACCCCTGCCATTCAAGCGCTCATGATGATCAAGAGCCATCAGCGCTACGCGTTCTGAAAATTCCCACTCTTTAAGCAGCGTGTATCCATGCAGCGTATGTGCCTGAACGATCCCCATTTCCTGGCCGTTTAAAGCTCCATTTTTCCATAGTATTTCCTGTGGCACCTTCAGCTTGCCCACATCATGCAGCAGACAGCCCACCGCTATCTCTCTCATGTTCGGAAAGTCCAACTCATAGGCCAGAAGAGTTCCTAATATAAACACGTCAAATGAGTGCTGGTACGTATACAGGTCCCACTCCTTTATTTTGTCCATCAGCGTTTTTACTTTTGGCATTTTCATTACCGAGCAGAACATATTTTCCAGCCATTCATAGCGGCGCAGATCATTCAGTGCAAAACCAAACCGATATTCATTGCCGAGGCCAATCACGTTGTCCAAAAACAGACGCTTTAATTCCTGATCACTTAACTGCTTTCCTTCCTGATTGTGTTCGGCCGCTTCACCAGCCTGATGAACTTCTACTTTTTCAATTCCCCACCTTTGCAGCTTATCGATCCATTCCTTCGTTAATACCATTCCCTTTTTCAACGCCAGCGCGTTTCCTTTATATACATCCTCCTCCAACACGTCCTCCGGCCTTAAGTCTTTGATCAGCCTCTCCGTCATGATCTCCACCGCCCGTTGTCGTATTAATATTCAAGTATTCCGACCGCATATTAGGTATATATTCACAGTACTTTAGTTGCTTATTAAAATCAATATGTAATATGCAAATTATTATAAGAAAAGCCGGAAGCCCCTGGCTTCCGGCGGATACTTCTATTCTTCCTTGCTGTCTACGATCAATATATCGCAGCTGGCCGAACGGACGACCGCTTCCGAGAAGCTGCCCATCAGCGTACGATCCATTTTATTCTTGCTCGTCTGCGGGAGCAGCACCAGATCAATCTGATAATCCGGCACTACCCGCTGCAGAAGCGTCTGCGTCGGAGCTCCGTGCTCGACAATCAGCTTCGCATCGAGCTTTCCGTGCCCGTGAGACTCTGCTTTCTGCTTCACTGTGTGAAGTGTTTCGGTTGCTTCTTTTTCCGCTTTTTTTAAGACATCCTCTTCATAGCGGGCAAACGGGCCGTAGCCTTTTTCCTCGACCATCGCAGCTAAATAAAGGTTCGCTCCGTGAAGCTCGGCTAGATCACAGCCTTTTTGTACGACATGCTCCGGCGCTCCTGTCGTTGGGTGTACGCCAATTAAAATGTTTTTATATAGTTCCATATTTATACGCCTCCTTATTAAGTATATGGAATGCGTATTACGCTATTCCCATCTACCGGAAAATGTATGCATCAATCCTGGAAAACAGGAGACGTTCCGGCAGATACGTGTAGCTGCGAGGTACCATGGATTTTCGCCCAGTCGGGGCTCGTCCCGCTTTCAATGCGCGGAAAACTGCTTAAATAGATTTCCAGACGCAATCGGTTCCCCGCCGAAAACCGGTACGCCGTTCTGCCGATATCGATAGTGTGCTCCCCGGCCTGCACAGTATCCACCACGTTCCATGCACTCCCGTCCGGCTTTACATCGCTTATCCGCAGGCCGATCGGAAGGCCCGGGCGGCTCAATGTCATCCGCAGGTGCGCCTGCACGGTGCCGAGCATTTCCCAGTCGCTTTGCAGCGGCGCACCCGTATACACCAGCACGTCGCTCCGCGCCTGTATATCCTGCTGGTCAAAGCTTCCCGCCGGAAATCCACTCATTAAAATATTTCCGCCGCTAGTCGGCACCGGGTGATCCGGATCATGCCGCGCTCGCCGGCCGGGCGCCTCCTGCTTCGGTGCTTCCGCGGACAGCAGGCCGTCTGGGTGCAGGTAAAACACCGACTCCGCCTCTCCCTCCGGTGTTTGCGCGCCGCTTCGCCAGTCGCCGGCGTGCATGACGTAATAGTGCACCGGGTCCCGGGGCGGCTTTTTTTCGTCCTTCAGCCAACGGTCAAACCACTGCAGAAACAGTCCGGTCAAGTCGATCCGGGCGTCCGGGAAAAACACATCGCCTGCCTCGCCGCTCTGGTCTTCGTGCGTCCACGGACCGATCCAGAGCTCCGCCGGCCCGGCCGTTCTTTGATACAAATCGATAGTCTCTTCAAGAAAGCAGTCGTACCATCCGGCCAGAAACAGCGCCGGCACATTAATGCTCTCCGGAGCTGCCTGCATGTATTGCCTGCTTTCTGCAGAAACGTCTCCAAGCAGAAAGTCTTTATAGTACCCCGGCAGGCCGGCAGCTGTGACCGGAGGCCACGTGAGCGGATCTCCTTTCCCGAGCCAGCCCGGCAGATCTTCAATATACCCGCTGATACGTGCCGGGCCGGCGTATCCTTCCACCCGCTCCAGGTGATCCGGAAGCATGGACCCGGCGACCCATGACTGCCATTTGCCGAGCTCAAACACGCCCCGGCTCCCCCGCATCGTGCTCCAGCCATCCGCAAACGCCATCATCGGCGCTATTGCCTGCAGCGACGGCGGCTGTCCGGCAGCCGCTGCCACCTGGGTGAAGCCGTGATACGACATACCGATCATGCCGACGTTCCCGTTCACCCCCGGGAAACGGGCCGCCCATTCCACCGCATCATAGCCGTCGTCGGCTTCATATATAAATGGATAAAACGCTCCGTCGGAGGCAAACCGGCCGCGCACGTCCTGAATAACGACCACGTAGCCGGCCGCTGTCAGGCGCCCGGCATCAACGAATGTTTCCCGGTAGTGGCGGGTCGTTTTGTCATACGGGAGCCGGAGCAAAAGAGCCGGCCAGCTTCCGTCCCCGTCCGGGCGGTACACGTCTGCGCGCAGCACGGTTCCGTCGCGCATCCGACTTTCCGCCTGCTTTTCAATACGCATCGCCATCCTCCTTTACGAACGTACTTCCTCGTGGCCGATCGAAAACGTGCCGCCCGATACGTCCTTCACGTTGTGCACGACAATGAACGCATTCGGATCCACTTCTTTAATCACCCGTTTCAGGCGAAGCAGACGGTGCGAGTGAATCACAATATACAGCACACGGCGCTGTTCTTTCATGTACTCTCCCCTGCCGTCAAAAACGGTTGCACTCGAGGCAAGCTCCTTCGTAATCCGCTCCGAGATCTGTTCGGAGTACGGGGATACCACGTTGAGCGCTTTTTTCGAGTCAAAGCCGCCGAGCACAAAGTCGGTGACAACCTTCCCGATGTAGAGCGTAATCAGGGTGTACATCGTAGACACCGGCCCGATAATGAAAATCCCTGCAATCACGACGAGCGCGTCCAGAACGAGCGTCATGCCGGTCAGATCCCAGCCGAGCTGCTGGTTAAAGGCACGGGCGATAATGGATGTGCCTCCGACGGAGCTTCCGGCCTGATAAATAAAGCCGAAGCCGACGCCGGTGATCGCCCCGGCGAAAATCGCAGCAAGCAGCGGATCCTCCATCGGCTGGGCGTACACCCCTTCAAAAATCCAGATGAAGAATGAAAACAGCGCCACGTTAAAAATTGTTTTATACACCATGTGGCGCGGCAGGTAACGAATCCCGATACCGAGCAGCAGAATAAAAATGATTGGTGTCGAAATACTCGGCGAGATGTCGAGTCCGTAATAGATTAAAAGAGACATCCCGACAATGCCGCCCTCGGCAATGGAATTTGGCATCGCAAGCTGTGTCACCGCGAGCGCAAACAGCAGGGTGCCGATAATAATGTACATTATATTTTTCATAAATTCTTTTCCCCCCACATATATATTCTCAGACAAAACTATATTATAACGCAAAAAAGAGCAGGAACGCAGCCTGCGTTCCTGCCCGCGCTTATCTTCCGCGTTTCTGGTCGAGGTTTAAGGTCTTGACAATACCTACGCACATTAAAATAACTATGACCGACAGCGGCAGCGCGCTGACCACAATCGCGGTCTGGAAAGCACTCAGGCCGCCGACCACCAGTAGAATCGCAGTAACGGAAACGAAGAAGATGCCCCACATGATTTTGATCGACACCGGCGGGTTCAGACTGCCCCCGGTCGTCTGCATCCCGAGCACAAACGTCGCAGAGTCTGCGGTGGTTACAAAGAAAATCGTCACCACGATGATAGCAAACACGGACATAATGCCTCCGAGCGGATACGTTTCAAGCACATAAAACAGTGCCGTTTCGAGCGACTGCGATGATACCTCGCGTCCTTCAAACAGCTCGAGGAAGATCGCACTTCCGCCGAGCGTGCTGAACCAGAAGAACGAAACGATTGACGGCACGAGCAGTACCCCGGCCATAAATTCACGAATTGTCCGTCCCCGCGAAATCCGGGCGACAAACATGCCGACAAACGGCGTCCACGAAATCCACCAGGCCCAGTAGAAAACGGTCCAGTTCTGCGTCCACGCTGCTTCCTGCTCATCGATCGGATCCATCCGCAGTCCCCAGCCGAGGAAGTTCTGTACGTAATCGGACAGGCCGGAAGCAAACATGTTAATTAAAAAGAGCGTCGGTCCCGCGATCAGCATAAACAACAGCAGGATGCCGGTCAGGCTCAAATTGATATTACTTAAATACTTGATGCCGCGCTGAATCCCCGTGCTTGCTGACGTTACGAAGATAATCGTCACAATCGTCATGATAATGAACTGCACGCCGAGATTATACGGCACGCCGAAAATAAACTGCAGCCCGGCGTTAATCTGCTGGGATCCGAGCCCGAGCGAGGCGGCGACCCCAAATAATGTAGCAAATACGGCAATAATATCAACAATATTTGCAACCGGGCCGTACGCATATTTGCCGAGCACCGGCCGGAGCGTCGTACTCATCAGTCCCGGTGCCTGGTAGCGGAACTGCTGCAGAGCGAGCGCCAGCGCTACCAGCGCATAGATCGCCCAGGCGTGCAGCCCCCAGTGAAGCCACGTCGAGGAAACGCCGCGGATGGCATCACCTTCTGCGCCGCCCTCACCGTTTGGCGGACTTGAAAAGTGCCCGATCGGTTCGGATACCCCGTAAAAGAGCAGCCCGATCCCAATACCGGCAGAAAACAGCATCGTAAACCAGGTAAGCCGGTTAAACTCGGGCTTTTCATCCGGTTTACCAAGCCGTACCTTTCCGTATTTACTGAATCCCAGGTAGACGGCGAAAATTAACAGAAGCGTCACTAAAATCTGAAAATACCAGCCAAAATGCACAAATACAAACGCCTGGGCAGCAGTCATTGCTGCTTCAAGCTGCGCAGTAAAAAATACGCCGAACGCTAAGAATAATAGGATAAGAATGATCGACACTTTTAAAACCGTCGTCATATTTCTCATATGTATGTACCTCCTCCATAGTCTTTCCGCTGCACTCGTTCACAACGTCCTTCATTATAGAGAAAGCCCTTTGAAAAGAAAAAACGCGTAAGCCCGCAAAAACCTCCATAAAATCTATGCAATTTTTATTGCACAGAGTTTATAGTTCAGTATCTTATATTTCCTCCCTTTTTCGCCATTAGTGAGCCCAACCTGCGTTTTTGTCTTTTTTTTGAAACATGATACAGTTAGACGCGTGGAAAACAGAGAAGGAATGATAAAGGGGGAGCGCCATGAGTGCCTCAGGGGATAAAAGCCAGCTGCTTGAACAATTGAATGAAACCGAACGGCAGATTGCCGACCGCATTTCCGACAATATGAATACGTTTGGCGTATCATCCACGATCGGCCGGCTGCTCGGCATCATTTATATGAACCGCGAGCCGATGACGCTCGATGACCTGGCCGAAGCGACCGGAATGAGCAAGACCCGGATGAGCCAGGTGATGCGGCAGATGATTTCCTTAAACATTGCAGAAAAAGAGCATGTAAAAGGCAGCCGCAAGGAGCATTACAATGTGGAAAATGACTATGTGCAGACGTTTGTGTCCCTGTTTACCACAAACTGGCGGGAAGTGATCAGCAAAAACCGACAGTTTGCCAACAAGCTGCAGCGCGAAATCGACGAGATCGCTGCTGCGAGCGACGGTTCACCAGAGGTAGACCAGAAAATTACCGAGCTCCGTAAAGAGCTCGACGAATGGGTCGCATATTATAACTGGATCAGCCGTCTCGTCGAATTTTTCGAAAGCGGAGATATTTTCGACGCTGTTCCAATAGAGAGAAATGATAAAGGAGAAGATAAATAATGGGCCAGAAAACAATTATTACAAGCGCCGTTACCGGCGCCGGAGAAACGACAGACAAAAGCCAGCATGTTCCCGTAACACCGGAAGCTATCGCCCGTGACGCCATCGAAGCAGCCAAGGCAGGAGCCGCAGTCGCCCACATTCACGTGCGCGATCCAAAAACAGGAGCCTACAGCTTTGACCCCGCCCTCTTCCAGGAGGTCGTAGAGCGCGTCCGCGAAAGCGACACCGACGTCGTGCTGAACCTTACAGCCGGAGGCGGCGGCGATTTTGTTCCCGACCAGAAGCACCCGGCCACCGGCGGCGACGGCACCTTTATACAGACACCGGAGGAGCGCCACCTTCCGGTCGGAAAATATCTTCCGGAAATATGCACCCTCGACTGCGGCAGCCTGAACTTCGGCGACCAGGTATACCTCGGCCCGGCCGGCTGGCTGCGTGAGCAGGCATCGCTGATTCAGCAGAGCGGCGTGAAGGCGGAAATGGAGTGCTTTGATACCGGCCACGTCCGCTTTGCCAACCAGCTTGTCCGCGAAGGCCTCGTGGACGGCGATCCGCTCTATCAGTTCTGCCTCGGCATTCCGTGGGGCGCAGAAGCTGATGCGGAAACAATGCTTCACATGAGGCATCACCTGCCGGAGGGCGCCAACTGGTCCGCGTTCGGTATCGGCCGCATGCAGATTCCGATGGTCGCCCAGGCGGCTCTTCTTGGCGGCAACGTCCGTGTCGGCCTCGAGGACAATCTTTACCTTGAAAAAGGTGTGCTCGGAACGAACGCCCAGCTCGTCGATAAAGCCGTGCAGCTGCTGCAGACGCTGAACGTAGAACCAATGACCCCGCAGGAAGCACGCGATACGCTCGGCCTGACGAAACAATCTTAAAATCCTTAGGAGGACCTCATGAATCCAACAACAACTACTATTGCCGTCGTCGGAACCGGCGTGATCGGAAACGGCTGGATCGCCCGTTTCCTCGCGCACGGCTTTCACGTTATCGCCTGTGATCCGGCGGACGGCGCCGAAGAAAAAACCCGCAGCACCGTCACGTCGTTGTGGCCGAAGCTGAAGGAAAATGGCATGCACGACGATGCCTCCATCGATAAGCTTACATTTACGACTGATATTACAGATGCTGTCTCGAACGCTGCCCTTGTTCAGGAAAACGTACCCGAGCGCGAGGACATCAAACGAAGCGTGCTCGCCCAGATTGATGAACACGCGCCGGCCGAAGCCATCATTGCCTCAAGCACATCCGGCTACAAGCCGACAACACTGCAGACCGACTGCACCCACCATCCGGAGCGCGTCATCGTTGCCCACCCGTTTCATCCCGTGTACCTGCTTCCGCTTGTGGAGCTTTCCGGCGGCGAGCAGACGACGAGTGCCGAAATGGAGCGTGCGCAGGTGATATATGAGCTTGCCGGCATGAAGCCGCTTGCGATGAAGGGCGAGGTGGACGGCCATATTGCCGACCGCCTGATGGAAGCCCTCTGGCGGGAAGCCCTTCATATTGTGAACGATGGCCACGCCACCACCGAGGAAGTCGACAAAGCGATCGTCTACGGCGCCGGTCTCCGCTGGGCACTGATGGGACCTTTCTTGACCTTCCATCTGGCCGGTGGGGACAAAGGCATGACCCACATGCTTGAACAGTTCGGCCCGGCTCTGAAAGCGCCATGGACCAAGCTCGAAGCACCGGAGCTCACCCCGGAGCTGAGTGAAAAAGTCATCGAAGGAACCAAGGAGCAGTCCGGCGACAAAAGCGTCGCCGAGCTTGAAGAGCGACGCGATGAGTTTCTTTTAAAGCTGATGAACCTGCTGCACGAAGGCAGCTACTGGCCGGCAGAAAAGGTCGAGAGCCATGACAGATAACCGCACAGTCTGGAACGGCCGCGTGGACAAGGAATGGGTGGACTACAACGGGCACATGAACGATGCGGCTTACGCTGCTGTGTTCAGCCGCGCGCTGGACGCGCTGCTTGAGGGCACCGGCCTGACCGCCCGCTTTATCGAACAGGAGCAGTACACCGTATTCACCCTCGAAACGCACCTGATGTACCTGGCGGAAGCCCGCCAGGACCAGCCGCTCGCTGTATCAGCCGCGATCCTCGACCAGGACACTAAGCGGCTGCATCTGTGGTTTGAAATGCTGAACGACCAGAACGAAACAATCGCCACAAGTGAACAGATGGTCATGGGAATGGACCAGTCCGCCGGACGTCCCGCCCCGTTTCCCGAAGCGCTGCAGCAGGGCTTTACCGGCCTCCCGGTTCTTTTTCCGGAGAACTGGCCGGCCAAAGCCGGGCGCTCGATTGGGATTAAACGAAAATAACGCAGCATCAGCCGGTATTCTCCGAGGGAACGCCGGCTGATTTTTTATATTGGGCAATTGTCAGCTTAACAACGGGCCCTGGAAGGAATAGGCATGTAGAGAGAAGAAAGGAGTGGCACGGATGCCTGTATGGAGAACCTACCTGTTAACCGCGCTTTTGCGCGCGTTTCAAATACAAATGCGCCGCTATTCGCCGACCCACATTACCCCGCCCGCGGCAGATACGGTCCGCACCGATTCCTACATCGTCGAAACGGCCGCCGGCGCAACGCCCGTCCACCTCTATTATCCGGAAGCAGCCGAAGGCACAGCTCTCCCAGTGTTTGTGAATCTGCATGGCGGCGGCTTTTTCATGGGCAGCTATGCCGATGACGAAGGCTGGGGCCGGCATGTGGCCGAACGCACGCCGTGCGTAGTGGTAAATATTGATTACCACCTGGCTCCGCGCAGCCGGTTTCCGTTTTCTATGTTTGAAGTCCGGGACGTGCTCACCTGGCTGCACGCCCGGGAGGAACGGCTCGGGCTGAATATGGAGCGTTTTGCCCTCGGCGGACACAGCGCCGGCGGCAACATCGCAGCATCAACGCTGCTGCTTTTGCGCGACACCGGGGCGCCGATGCCCGCGGTTCAAATTTTAGACTCGCCAATTCTTGACCTTGCGACCGACCCTCGCGAAAAACCGTCCTTTCCGGGAGCGATCCCGATTTTTGTAGCAGACCTGTTTCCAGCAAGCTACCTGGAAACGAGCCAGAGTGCCGCGCACCCGTATATTTCCCCGCTTCGGGCGGTATCGCTCGCCGGGTTGCCACCGACGCTCGTGTTCACACCGGAATACGACTCCCTGGCCCAGGAAGCCTTCCGGTACGCGAAGCGCTTAAAACGGGAAGGCGTGCCCGCAGAGTATCGGATGTTTCCGAAGACGCTTCATGCATTTACCCATGTGGGACGAAAAAGTACCGCAAAAAAAGCGTGGGGACTCGTCGTCTCCACGCTTCAGGCCCGCCTCCTGTAGGCGGGCTTTCGTATTATCTATTCTCTTGGATGCGCGGGCTGCTGGTCAAGAATTTCCTTCAGTACCCAGGCGTGATTTCGTTTTACGTCCTCCGACGAAAATACGAGCGTCACGTCCTTGTCCTGCATCCTCACAATTTCTTTCAGGCGCTGCATTTCTTCGCGTTTAAGCTCATCCTGCTCAAGCTCTGCCTTGTACGCTTCCTTGAAGCTCTCGAACTTTTTCGGCTCTTCATCGAGCGCCTTCTGGAGTTCCTTTGACGGAGCGACGCCGTCGACCCATTCATGAATATCGGCACGCACCTCTTCGACTTCATTCGGCCATTCCTTCTCAACGAAAATCCGGTAGCCGTCGTCCGTATCTGCTTTCTTATGGAGCCGCTTGCAGTATATTGGCATTGATACCATCCTTCTTTTGTATAATATGAAACGTCTTTTCCCTTTCCGGGGAGGCGGGCAAACGTGCAAGCGAAAAAATTCGGTCCATTTAAAACCAGTTTTTATTTCCATTAATATTCGAAATATCGATTGGCCTTTGATACTATTATAGTAACAGCATACTGTAACTCAAAGGTGGTCGGCACTCCCTCACGAAAGGGGGGATGCCGTGATGCTAATAGACGCCGTAACCGTAGCCGCTTCTATTTTAACAGCGATCTACGCAAGCGTGATGTTAGCAGACTATTTTAAGCAAAAAAAATAAACCACCTTTGAGTTGAACGGCTCTTGTGGTTTATTTTCTCCCATGGCCGACCCCTTTGAAGGGTCAGTACTGCTGCTGGCGGTCCGTGTTCACGCACGGGCCGTTTTTTTGTTAAATAAATTATATCACAGGCGGATGAAGCTATTCAAGCTCCTCCGGCCCCAACCTTAAAAGCACTTCATTTTAAATTCTACTGCCACAGATCCGCAATTCCCTGAAGCGATAGAAACCCTGCCACCAGGGTAACCAGCACTGCCACTATTCCGAATATGAGCATCCAGGCCGGGTGCCTGTAATCCCCGACAATGGACTTTTTTCTGGAAGCCAAAAGCACCGATCCGAGGGTTAACGGAAGAATTAACCCGTTTAAAGCGCCGGCGACGATTAACAATGTGACCGGTTCGCCAACAATAGCGAACACTATCGTGGAAAAAGCAATAAAGCCGATGATCAGCCATTTATAATACTTTTCGAGCTGCGGGTGAAAGGAACGGATAAATGAAACACTCGTATATGCCGACCCTATCACGGAGCTGATCGCAGCGGACCAGAGCACCACGCCGAATATTTTATATCCGACGTTGCCAAGAGCGATCTGGAATACGGAGGCTGCCGGGTTACCTTCATCAAGCGTATACCCTGCGGACACAACACCCAGCACAGCAAGGAATAAAAGCACTCTCATAACCCCGGTCGTTAGAATGCCAAAATTCGCGGCTCTTGTGACAAGCGGCAGGGCTTCTCTTCCCTGAAAGCCCCGGTCGATCAGCCGGTGAGCACCGGCAAAGGTAATATAGCCGCCCACGGTGCCGCCGACAAGCGTTACGACCGGAAGCACGAGTGCTGCGTAATCCTCCGGGAACACGCTGCGAACCACGGCTTCCCCAACCGGCGGGTTCGTCGTGATCATGACATAGCCTACCATGACGATCATCACTACACCCAGAATCGGAATCAGAATATCCACCACTTTTTCTGCGCTCTTTACGGTAAAAATGATAATTGCAATCACGCCGGTAATCACTGCCCCCACCTCCGGGGAAATGCCAAACAGCACGTTAATACCAAGACCTGCTCCGGCTACGTTCCCAATGTTAAAGGCAATACCGCCGAGTACGATGAGTGCTGCAACCAGATAGCCGAGCCCAGGAAACACCATGTTTGCCACGTCCTGTCCCCGTTTTCCGGAAACCACCAGCACCCGCCAGATGTTTAACTGAGCGCCTATATCAATAATAATCGATGCTAAAATGGCAAAGGCAAAGCTCGCCAGAAACTGGGACGTGAATTCGGTCGTCTGCGTTAAGAATGCCGGGCCGATGGAGGAGGTCGCCATTAAAAAAATAGCTCCCCACAGCACCCTCCGCTGTACGCCTTTTTTCAACAGATCGCTTTGGTTTTGACTCATCATTCACCGCCGCCTTTCTTCTATCATAGGCTGCTTTCTTCTTTATTCGTACAAGTCCGGCACCCGGCTGTCGAAAACGGGTACGTTTTTGCGGACATCGGACACGTTGGACAGGTCCAGGGTTTCCTGGAGCGTTTCCTCGCGCTCCACGCTGCCCTTCTGCAGCACATTTCCCCACGGGTCAATAAACGCCGAGGAGCCCGCAAACGTAATGCCGTCGTAGGAGCCCGGACGGTTGCACGTCACGACATACATTTGGTTTTCCACCGCCCGCGCCATACTCAGCACGTCCCAGTGACTCCGGCGGCTGTCCGGCCATTCCGCCGGGATAAACAGCAGCTCGCATCCCTGCAGGGCGAGACTCCGGATGATTTCCGGAAAGCGGAGGTCATAGCAGATCACCACTCCCATTTTGACACCGCCCAGCTCAAACACTCTCACCGGCTCACGTCCGCCACTTAAATAGGCCGGCTCGTTCAGCATCGGCACGAGATGCATTTTGTCATAATCATAAACAAGTTCCCCGTTGTTATTAATCACAATGGCCCGGTTGTACACCTTCCCGTTTTGCTTAACTGCAATCGACCCTCCCATGATATGAACGTGATAGCGCTTAGCTGCGTCCTGTAAAAAGCGGATCGTTTCGCTGTCCGCAGGATCCTCCGCAATGTCACGAAGCTCCGGGAGCGTATACGCCGTCGTCCACATTTCCGGAAGCATGACCAGGTCTACACCGCCGAGCTCCTGCTCCCCGAGCCACCGCTGTACTTTTTGCCGGTTTGCTTCCGGGTCTCCCGCTACAATATCCATTTGGTAAACTGCAATATTCATCGTTTTCCTCCTCTTGGTTATGTATCCTGTTACGTTTCAATATACCACCGGGCGCTGCCCGAGAAACAGGATCGATTCTCCGGCACTCATATCATTTCCCGCCGGAAACCTTTATGCTTAACTGTAGCAGAAATAATACAAATCCTAGAAAAGAAAGCGGGTGAAACCGATGCTTCATATGCTGTTTCGTATGATGCCGGCACCAGTCAAGCGGCTGCTCAGCATGTCTTCGCGCCAGCGCTGGCATGAAACACGCGCCAGCCTCTGGGTACTTCCGGCTGTTTATATTTTCATTGCGGTATTTTTATCGATTATTTCATTTTGGATCGAGTTCAGCCTGCGGCCCGGCTGGACGCTTCTTTCGGCGTTTACCACGGAATACTCGCTCACTCAGACGATGTACAGTACGATGCTCTCCGGGGTTTTGACGCTCAACGCGTTCACCTTTAACTCAATGCTGATGGTGCTGACCAATATGTCGAACCAGTTTACGCCACGGGTGCTGATCAATTTCATTTCCAACCGCCGCACCCAGCACGCCATCGGCATTTTTAACCTTTGTTTTTTCTACCTGTTGATCGTATTTTTCTTTTTGGACTCATCGATCAGCCAGTACACCATTTTCCCGATTGCCGGGTTGCTCGCGACCGCCTTTTCCGTGCTGAACTTTATTTTATTTATTAATCACGCCACCAAATGGATGCAGGCACCGAGTATTACCACGGATATGAAAAAGCAGTCCGAGGAACGGATTTTAAACACGCTCCACTACGATCTGGAAAAATACCGGGCCGACAATCCGGATCACCTCCGGCTTTCCTATCTTCCGCAAAAACAGCAGGAGAAGGCGCAGAAGGTGGCCTGCGAAACGTCCGGGTACCTGCAGATTATTGATTTTGGCAAACTGATCCAGGAAGCACAGAAGGACGGCATCGTTCTCCAACTGCACTGTAGCATAGGTGATTTTCTGCTTCCGGACCTGACGCTTTTTTCCTACTGGAAGACCGAGGAAACTCCGGTCGAAGAAATCGATGAACAGAAATACCGGCGCATGCTGTTTCTCGGGGACCGGCAGAACGAAATCCAGGATCTCAGCTTCGGCGTTCAGAAGCTGAAGGATATTGCCGTAAAGGCGGTCTCAAACGACGAGCCCGGGACGCTGAAGGACACGCTCTACCAGCTGATTGACCTGCTTCTGTCCATCGCCAAAGTAACCTCCTTTACGCCGTATTTATCCGACGGGGAAAATACGCTGCGTGTCGTTATGAAGCAGGAGTATTTTTCCGATTATCTGTACACAGCGTTTGGGCACATCAGCGTGTATGTTAAAAACGATCCCGTGCTGACCAACATGCTGCTTGAGACACTCGTGCTTCTTGCCCGTTCACTGCCACAGGATAAAAAACCAATCTGCTGGAGCTATGGCCAGGTGGTCGCCCAGTCGTTCGCGGAGAAATTCGCCTATGAATTCGAGCAGCGCTCTTTTTACACTCATCTGCGTACGCTTTCTGTTGAAGCCCGTGACCCGCAGACCTTCCAGAAGCTCGTGCAGGAATTTATCGAAAAAGGCACACTCCCCGCCTCGTATGGAGAGGGAAAAGGTTCATAAACAGGAAAAACTCCCGACAATTGCTTTTGCCGGGAGTTTTTTCTACTCACTTTTGCCGTCGGAGCAGCGAACGGTCGATATCTTGAATACGCGCACGGCCGGTCAGTCCCATGGTTAGATCGGTATCAGCCAAAAGATTTTGCATCACTTCACAGGCACCGTTTTCCCCGTCCACGGCCAGGCCGTAAATGTACGGACGTCCGACCAGCACGGCTTCTGCGCCAAGCGCCAGCGCTTTAATGACATCCGCACCGCGGCGGATACCGCTGTCCATCAGCACCGGTACCCTTCCGCCGGCTGCTTCCACCATTTCCGGCAGCATATCAAGCGCTGCCACGGCCCCGTCCACCTGCCGACCGCCGTGGTTGGATACAATTAATCCATTAATATCGTAATCAAGAGCTTTTTTTACATCCTCCGGGTCCAGCACGCCTTTTAGAATAATTGGCAGATCCGTCTGCCGGCGTAAGAAGGCCAGGTCCTCCCAGGACAGCGCAGCATTTGTAAAGATCTCCACAAACTGCTGCACCGCTGCTGCTATATCCTCCTCGGGAGGCTGCTCCAGCTTCGCACGAAATGCCGGATCCGACAGGTAATTGGCAATGCCTTCCGCCTGCAGAAACGGCAGATACCCGTTTTCCAGATCCTTCTCCCGCCAGCTGAGCATCTGCGTATCAAGCGTTGCGACAAGCGCCGTATAGCCGGCCTGCTCGGCCCGCTGCAGAAAGCTTGCTGTTACGTCTTCGTCCTTGCCCCAGTACAGCTGAAACCATTTCGGCGTATCGCCAAGCTCCTCGGCAATACGCTCCATCGTAAACGACGAGGCGGTGCTTGCCACGTACGGTACGCCGATTCGCTTCGCCGCCCGGGCGGCCGCGAGCTCCCCTTCTTCATGGGCAATCGTCTGCACCCCGATCGGCGCCATCAGTGCTGGAAACGGGATTTGCTCCCCAAACAACTGCACCGACAAATCCCGCTCTTCCGTGTTTACCATCATCCGCGGCAGCAGCCGCCAGCTATCGAGGGCCCGCCGGTTTTCGTCAGCGGTGTTTCCGCTCCCGGCTCCGTCGGCAATGTAGTGGTACGGACCGTCTGCAAGCTGCTCCCTGGCCTGCTGCTCCCAGTCTTCAAACGATACGGGCAGCTCCTGCTTTTTTGTCTCCGGGTGGTAAATCTTAAACTGGACGTCGTTGCCGTAGCCGGCCATAGCATCCTTCCTTTCTGTTTACTTCCGGGTTACGTGCTTCATGACTATTTTGCTGTGCGGCAGCGTCGGCATGTCGTTAAAGCTGTAGCTCACGTCCTGCTCCGGAATTTCGTACGTCATCCGGTTGGCCAGGTAATCCAGGCTTTCTTTCATAATCTCCACTGTAATCCATTCTCCTGCGCAGCGGTGCCCGTAGTCGTAGTCACCGCCGCCCTGGGGGATAAAGCTGAACGGGCTCTCCTTCCACTCCTTAAAACGGGCGGGATCAAATTTCTCCGGATTGTCCCAAAGATCCGGATGATGATTCGTTCCGTACAGATCCAGCAGCACGAGCCGGTTTTTTGGAAAGGCGTAGCCCTCCCAGGTAAAGCCGTCCCGTACTCTGGCCGGCACGAAGGGGAAAAACGGATAAAAGCGACGTACCTCCTGCACAAACATCTTCAGCTCCAGTTCGTCTTTCGATGCCAGCCTTTCCCGGGCCAACGGATGCTGATACACGGCAAGGGCGGTGAAATCCACATAGATCGCCACCGCCACAATCGGCCGGACGATGTTCAGCACCTCCACCGCCGCCGTATGCGTGTCCAGCAGCTCTCCGTCCAGTTCCCGGTGCCAGGCGAATACATAAAGCGCCGTCTGCTCCGGCGGATGAAGCTTACCTTCCCGTACGTCTGTTACAAGCTCCTTGGCCCACTCTTCCATCCGGGCGCGGGCCCTCCGTCCTTTCCAGTGGTTCGGACCGATGGAGGATGTCGACTCAATCATCAGCCGGAGCATCTGTGCTTTTTCGTCCGCTTCATTCTGCCGAAATGGCACCCCGGCCCAGTCGCAGGCGGCCTGAAACAGCAGCGTCAATGCCTCATCGTACAGCACAATTTCTTCCCGCCGCTCCCAACGGGTGAGCGCTTCCTCCCAGCGCTGCCGGGCCAGCCGGCGCATTTCCTCAAGGCGTTCCCCGCTCATCAGCGACATGAACGCTGCTTTCCGGTGTTTATGGGCCTCTCCGTCGAGCGTCTGTACGCCGCCTTCCCCGAACAGCGTCTTTAATATCCGTTTGGGAGCTGCGCCGTCGCGTCGGAATTTACTTTCATCGTAAAACAGCCGTCCTTCTTCTTCGCCCCGCATACAGATCACGGGCTCGCCAAGCAGCCTTGTTTCAAAAATATTGGACTGAAAGCCGTGGCTGCGGTTGGAAACAAACAAATACCCTTCCTTCAAAAAATCCAGCGTATGCTCAATGCCTTCTTCGCGCGGTATCTGCTTTGATTCTGGCATAGTATGTGCCGCCCTCCATTGGAATTCAGATTTACAGTATATGTTTCCAGTACGCAGCATGTTCAAACCGGCGAACGTTTATTATACTGAAAACTGCACATAAAAGGAGGGGTCCCCGTGTCCACTGCCAACGATTGGATTAACCAGCTTCAGCTGGAGCCGCACCCAGAGGGCGGCTTTTTCCGGCAGACAATGAAATCGGATGAAACTATTACGACAGCTGACGGAAGAAACCGTGCCAGGTATACGAGTATTCATTTTCTCGTCCGCTCTGGTGAACCGTCGCGCCTGCACCGACTGGAGTCAGATGAAATGTGGTACTACCACACCGGTGCTCCTCTTGACGTGCATATGATTCACCCGGACAGCGGGAGCCATGGCATCCTAACGCTTGGTCCAAATCCCGCAGATGGCGAGGTGCTCCAGGGTGTCGTACCGAAGGGCGTCATTTTCGGCGCTGAAGTCCGTACCCCGGAGCAGTTCGCGCTGGTCAGCTGTGTCGTCGTTCCCGGCTTTGAGTTTGCCGACTTTGAGCTGCTTGCACGCGATGAGCTCACCACCGCTTATCCCGAACACCGGGAGGTCATTAAGCGGCTGACATGATAAAACACAAAAAAGCCCGCACATACCTTATCTGTGCGGGCTTAAGTTTAATAACTTGCGCTTTGGAGGATTTAGTTTTTCATCTCCCATACTTTATTATCCAACAATTCAGCTATTTCTTTTGTGCTTAATTCAGAAGTAAATCCTGGGAGATCTGCCAAATCAAAATATCGCTGCCCCATAAGCCCGCCTGGAGTTGGTTTTTTGTATTCTGTTTCTTCAAACCTATCGACAAAGAAAAAACGGTGGTCCTTGGCAATTAAGAAGCCCTGCTCTCGTTTCGCTTCTTGAATAACTTGTTTAACAATACTTTTTTGCGCCTCAGTAATATCTCCAATTTGCGTCGCAATTACCGAGAGTTCACAGGTAGCTTCATCGTATTCTATATCGGCACTGTTTGTGATTTGGCCGATGCTGCGCACTGCTTTGTTTCCATACAAACCTAAGTACTTATGCTTCTGATAGCCCCGGGATGAAGGGGCGTAGTACACTCCGTGCTCCATGTTTTGCTTCAGAGATTTGCTGGCCAAAACTACTCTCATTTTAGTGTGTGAATTATCAATCAGTCCCGCTTCATTACAAAAAGCTGCGTAATCCTCCACTACTTCTCCCAATCCAAATTGCTGATTTTGTGTTATTTCTACTGCTTTATCACAAATTTCTTTAAACGTTACCGCTATAAACATAATCTTATTATCTCGTTGTTCATTAATCGCCGTTAACTCTTTTGTGATTTTTTCATAATATGCTTCATCAATAGGCGCTTTATTCACCCAAAGAAGCAACTGTTGGTCTTCGTTATTAAACGAATTATGGTGTTTGATTAACTGCTGAATGTGTTCCTGGCCATACAGCTTCGTTTCGATAATGATTTTAAAGCTCTGCTGCTGAATTACTCCATCCGGCACACTTTCTTTTGCTTTCACCTGTTGTTCGAATGACAGTCTTGTATCAATTTCATGATTTTCTTTTTCAATTAGATTATTTAAAAACTGGTTAAAGGTATCTGCGCTGTGATTGTACAAACGATTGAACAAAAGTAAAGTATTGTTTGTCACCATATTTTCTTTTTGCGAATACCTTGGGAAATAATGCACCTCGGACATAATAAGCCTCCATAAATAAATTCTTTGTACTAAGTCTTAAAGACTAATTTACACTAATTGTATTTTAATTTCCAAAAAACATTATGAACGAATAAATTCATCGGTTTTTCAACGAAAAAGCCCGTGCAGACTCTTCCTGCGCGGGCACGCCTCCATTATTAAGATGTACATTCTTCATCTCTTTGCTCTCTGCGCATTTCAATAGCTTCGGCCGGGAGCGGCGGGCTGAAGTAGTAGCCCTGGTACTCCTGGCAGGATTTCTCCGAGAGCAGGCTCAGCTGTGAGCTTTTTTCGATGCCTTCTGCGATCACGTTAAAGCCGAGGCGCTGGGCCATATGGATAATGGTTTCCACAATCGCTTCCTCCCGCTGCCCGTCCTCGATGTTATCCATGAATGTTTTATCGATTTTCAGCGTATTCAGCGGGAAATCCTTCAGGTAGCTGAGCGACGAATAGCCGGTGCCGAAATCGTCGAGGGAAATGCGGATGCCCTTGGCCCGTATTTGCTCCATGAGCGGTACTGACCGTTCCGGATCCTGCACGATGCTTTCGGTCAGCTCAATCTCCAGGTATTCCGGGGGCAGGCCGGTGGTTTCCAGAATTTGCGTCACCATCTTCAAAAAGTCCGGCTGCTGAAACTGCAGGGTCGAAATGTTTACCGACATTCTGTCCACTGTGCTTCCGGCCGCTTTCCATTCCGCCATCTGCCGGCACGCCTCCTGAAGGATCCAGCGCCCGAGCGGAATGATGAGCCCGGTTTCTTCAGCTAGGGAAATAAATTCCCCCGGCGGCACCATCCCGAGCTCCGGATGCCTCCAGCGGACAAGTGCTTCATAGCCCTTGACCTCTCCGCTCCCAACGTCCACCTGCGGCTGATAATAAAGCAGAAATTCTTCGCTGAGGATACCCTTGCGCAGCCCGGACTCCAGCAGCATTTTTTTGGAGACCTCTTCGTTCATATCCAAGGTAAAGAAGCAGTATTGATTTGCGCCGCTGCTTTTCGCCTTATACATCGCTGTATCGGCATGCTTTAACAGGTCCTCTGACGTTTCTCCGTCCTCCGGATACATACTGATGCCGATCGAGGCGGAAATAAACAATTCATTTTTCTCTATGATAATCAGCTCATTTAATATTTCCACCAGCGAATGAGCCGTGTTTCCGGCCCGATAGCCGGTCGACTCCGGCAGAATAATGACAAATTCATCGCCGCTCTGCCTGGCCAGAAAATCCGACTCCCGCAGCAGCTTTTTCATCCGTTCCGCTGCAATGATTAAAAGTTCATCGCCAATGCGGTGACCGTAGACATCATTTACATTTTTAAACCGGTCCAGGTCGACAAACAGTACAGCCAGATTCTCCCGGGGCCGCTGCTCCAGCATATGGGTGAGATGTTCATTCAGCATACGCCGGTTCGGGAGCCGGGTTAAATCGTCCCGGTAAATCAGCTCCTGGATACGCTCGTTCTGCCTGATCCGCTCCGAAATGTCGCGGACAATCCCGGTATATACCTTTTGCTCTCCGGTGCCCTGCCGGGAAAAGGACAGCTCGAGCGGAAACGTGTAGCCTTCGCGGTGAAGCCCTTCAAGCTCTACGAGTGAAGCATGCTCCACCTCTTCGCCGGTTTTATGAAAATACTCCACCCTTCTCTGATACGCACTTGGAATAATTGTCGAAAGGGGTTCACCGATAATATCCGCCCGCCGATGCCCGAAAATACGCTCGGCGGCAGCGTTCCAGGAAACAATCATCATATCCATATTGGACGTAATAATCGCATCATTTGCCGTATGAATAATGCCCCGGTACAAATCATCGATATAATCCAGCTGGTCTTTTTTAAATTCGATCTGACGGTCGAAAACGGCCACAATAATTGTAATAACTAAAATCGTCATAATGCCGATACCGATAAAAATGGACAAAATCTCTGTGTGAATAGTGCCGCTGTCCATTGCCACCCCGGCGCTTCCATGTTCAAACGACGCTCCCGCCATCCCTGTATAATGCATCCCGGAAATAGCGGCTCCCATCAAAAGCGAGCTCCCGATAAAGCCGAATTCCTTCCACAGGCGTTTCCGGATGGACGGTACGGCTGAAAGAAGCCGCAAAGCGGTGAACGAAGCCAGATAAGCGATCACGACTGACAGCGTTACAAGCAGCGGATTGTACTGAATCTCAGCATTCATCTGCATGGCAGCCATACCGATATAGTGCATCGACACAATGCCGATACCGATAAACACAGCCCCCAGCAGATGCCATTGAACACTCGGCTTAAAAAATAAAAGAATGAAAAAGGCAAGCCAGCTGGCGGCCACCGCAAACACGATGCTAAGCACGAGCAGCAGCGGCTCATATGTAACCGTCATCCCCATATCGAGCGCGAGCATGGCGATAAAATGCATCGACCAGATGCCGCCGCCAAGACACAGGCCCCCGCTCATCGCCCAGACGGCTTTATGCTTCGAACTGGACGTTTTTAAGCGTCCGGCTGCATGAAAGGATGTATAGGAAGCAAGCACTGCAATCAACACAGACAGCACCACCAGCCATGGGCTGTATGATTCATAAGTAAGATCCACCACATTCACCTCTTCAGAACTCCTATTTTGCACAACTATCCGTTATTATATAATCTATATCTTTTATATCGGCTGGGAAAGCAATTTATTAGACTCATAGACATTTTTTCTTTAAAATTCGAAAAAAATATTATAGTCCCATATCATTCTATTAAGATTTTTTAATATCTCAGCCGTTATTACTTGTTTTTTATTCCTTATATAAAAATATTATGTAGTTCTAAAGAAATGGTATAATATAATTACCTATTCTCCTTGATGTACCAAGCACTCTGTTTTTCATTTCGATACTAATCACACTACCTATCAACAGAAAAGGTTTACTTGCCAGGGTAATGGAGGGGGATGTATGCTATCAGGATTTTTCGTCAATATAACGATTCTTACGGCTTTTATTTTCTTGTTTCACCGTGTGTTTTATAAAACATCTTTAACGCCCGCTTCCTCTCTCCGGCAAAAAGCAGCGGCCGGGACAGCCAGTGGACTGTTGGGAGTAGTCCTGCTTTTGTACAGCATCCCTCTTCCCCACGACGCCTTTATTGACCTTCGCATGGTGCCTGTGGCATTGATGGCTTTATTTGGAGGCTGGGTGCCTGCTGTTATTTCCGGCACGATTATTATCGCCGGGCGTTTATTGATCGATTTCAGCACTGCTTCTGTGGCCTCGTTTTTTCTCATCGTTGCCGGCGTTGTTTCTTTCAGTCTTATACATACCTTTGTTCGAAGAGTCCGGCGGCAGGCAGCCTGGATGGTAGCTGTTACGAGCATCTATATAAGCATCCTGCTTTTCTTTATCCTTCCCTTCCAGGACTGGCTTTTCGCTTCCGTTGCCTACCTCATTGCTTCTACAGCGGGAATGTCGATCGCCGTTTATATGTTTATTCACCTCACGAAGGTCAATCAGATGTTTAATCGCTACTATTATCAGGCCTACAGGGATCACTTAACGAATTTGTATAACCAGCGGGCATACCAGGAAATGTTTCAATTGGCAAAAACTGAATATTCAGAAAAATGCCGCCCACTTTCCCTGCTGATGCTGGACATTGATTATTTCAAGCAGATTAACGACACTTACGGCCATCCTGATGGAGATGCTATTTTGAAGCAGTTCAGTGAAGTGCTGCTGGCTTCCATTCGCCCAAGTGATGATGCGTTCAGGATCGGAGGCGAGGAATTTGCAGTTCTGCTTTACGATTGTGAAGCAGAGCATGCTGAGACCGTGGCCGAACGCATTCGAACAGATATTAACCGAACTGCATTCATCATTCAGCAGCCTCCCGGCTTTCTTTCTGTCACTGTCTCCATCGGGGCTGCCACGTATCCATCTCCCGGGCAGGACATATCCGATTTACACATTGCAGCGGACGATGCTTTATATCAGGCAAAGCATCTGGGCCGCAACCGCATCTGCTCTTACCGGGCATCCGGGCAGGAGCAGGAAATGCTTTAACCTTCTGCTTTTGCTTTTTTTCGGAAGAGTCTCTGATATCCGGGAATAGAATCTTCTTTTTCAGACGTTAAAGCGACCGGACGGATAATATTTCCCGACTTCATAAAAACGATGTTTTTTCCAATTCTCAGGACTTGATACACACGCTGATCGATGGAGCAACGATACAAATCACCTGTTCTCAACCTATTCACTCCCAGGGTTTAAGTTATTAACAGTCTTTCGCGTTTTTGATATTTCTAATATTATACAATTTCTACGAAGCACTGGACAGCCATTCCTCTCACTGAACTCCAGTATATAGAAAAAGCCGTTCCTTTGCGGGACGGCTTTTTTCGGTCTCAAATGACCCTTAATCCACCTGCACATTCTTAATCGCACGGCGCACCGATTGAATCAGCAGGTCAAAGGCTTTCTGGGCTTTTTCAATATCCTGCTCTGCCAGCCCCTCCAGTAACGTGTGATGGTACGGGTAGCTTTCATCAAAGATATGTTCAATGCCAAAGGGCTCGTTCCAGAATTGTTCAAACTGGTCCCCCACAGAATTAATGATGCTGTTGAGAAAATCGTTATCCGCCAGCTGATAGATGTATTCATGAAAGGAAGCATCCGCCTGGTTCGCCGTTTTCCGGTCATTGTGGCTGATGGCTTCTTCATATTCCGTTAAATACGCTTGCAGCTGCTTTATATCCTTTTCTTGAATATTTGAAATCGCCAGGTCAATCGCCTTTTTCTCCAGCGCCTCCCGCACCTCAAGAATTTCCAGCAGAAACCGCTGTTCGTTCTCGATATCAAACATCGTATGAATATAAAACGGGCGCAGCTCGTTCACGAAAATGCCCTTGCCGTTAATCACCTGGATCGCCCCTCGGGACTCGAGAATCTGCAGTGCTTCCCGCAGCGTTGAGCGGCCGATCTGCAGCTTTTCCGACATATCGCTGACGCTTGGCAGGCGGTCCCCCTCCTTTAATTTTTCTGATTTGATAAACGCATATATTTCATCCACCACCTGGGCAGACAGCTTTTGTTTTTTTATAGCTTTCACTAAGGAATACCACCCTTCAGCGTTGTTATTCTTTTTATTATAACTTGAATTGCCATATGAAAGGAAATGTGCCGGGAAATAAAAAAACCTTGCTTAATTTATCAGAATATTTTAACCTATATGATAGGTAGACAGCATGACTCATTGGAGGGTTGCATAATGGAATTAACGGACGAAGAAATTTGCATGGGGGACGGCGACAATGAAGGAAATCCCTACCACGCCGTGGCACCACCGATTTATCAGACGAGTCTTTTCACCAAACCGACATTTGAAGCATTCGCCGAGGATCAGGTGCATGAAAACGAGCGCCACGTGTACAGCCGGGGCACCAACCCTACGGTCGAGGTGCTCGAGCAAAAGCTCGCTGCCCTGGAGCGCGGCGAGGCCTGCAAGTGCTTTGGCTCCGGCATGGGGGCGATCAGCAGCACCTGGATGACAATTCTCCGTCCCGGCGATCACGTGCTGTTTTTGAATCACACCTATGGGCCGGCCCTGCAGCTGATCGAACACCTGTCTTTCTTTGATATTGCCTATACGGTCTGGACCAAGGACTCTGAGAGAAGCATGGAGGACTGCATTCAGCGAAACACCGCCCTCATTTATATGGAAAACCCCGGAACAATGACCATGCAGATTATCGACATAGAACAGGCGGTCGCCATGGCCAGGGACCATAGCATTACCACCATGATGGACAATACGTGGTCGACCCCGCTTTTTCAAAAGCCTTTAACCATGGGTGTGGATATTGTGGTTCATTCGTTAACCAAGTATATCGGAGGCCACAGCGACGTGCTCGGCGGAGCCGTGATCGCAAGCCGGGCGTTTATTAAAAAATTGTTTTTCCACGGCTATCAGCTGTTCGGGTCGGTGCTGTCTGCGATGGAGGCCTCCATGGTCATCCGGGGGCTGCGTACACTACCGCTCCGGATGAGAAATCATGAAAGCAATGCGGCAGAGATTATTTCTTTTCTGCAGACCCGCCCCGAAATAAAAGCGATTCACCATCCATCGGTGAACGAGGAAGCCAGTGTCCTGGTCGACCAGCAGTTTTACGGCTTGTCCGGGCTGCTCAGCTTTGAATTAAAGGACGGCGGCTTTGAAAGCGTGGCACGCTTCATCAACGAGCTGCGCCTGTTTCGCATCGGCACAAGCTGGGGCGGATTTGAGAGCCTGGTCACCTCCCCGGTGAAGCCCGGCAACGAAGAGGCTCTTCTCCGCCAGGGGTTTGACCACGGCCTGATCCGGCTGTCGGTCGGCCTCGAGGGAGCTCCGCAGCAGATTCAGGACCTCGAAGGTGCATTTGAACGAACCAGGCATTATGTGCAGTAGCAGTTAAACTGAAGTATGGATGAGGAGGAAATAGCATGTCTGAACATACAGAACAGCAGCACCGGCCGCAGCCGGGTATAGGGATCGCCCTTATTCCGGTGTTTCTCGCCGTAGCCATTCTCGTAGGCGGCATCGGCATTCTGCAGTATCCCGCTGAGCTGATGCTCGTTTTTGCCGCGGTCGTTTTCGTCATCTTTGCGGTCATTTACGGGGCCAAGTGGGACAATATCATTCTGGAAATGGGAGAAAAGATCAAGCGCGCGCTTCCGGCCATTCTGATTCTGCTCAGCATCGGCATCATCATCGGCTCCTGGATGATTTCAGGAACGATTCCGCTGATGGTGTACTACGGCCTGCAGCTGATCAATCCGGCGCATTTATTTGTACTCGCCTTTATTGTTACCGCTATCACATCCACCTTTACCGGTACAAGCTGGGGCTCGGCCGGGACAATTGGTGTCGCCCTGATCAGTATCGCCCAGACGATGGACGTATCTCTTGCGATCACAGCGGGCGCGGTCGTTTCCGGGGCGTATTTCGGGGATAAGCTCTCCCCGCTCTCAGACACGACCAACATGAGCGCCATCGCCGCGGGCTCGGATCTTTATGAGCACATCCGTCATATGTTGTATACCGCCGTCCCTTCGTCGATTCTCGCGCTCATTGTTTTCTGGATTGCCGGTACGACGATTCCAACATCCTCCGGCCAGATCGCCGAGGTGGAAAGCATGACCGCTTCGCTGGAAAATTTATTTTCGCTGAATCCCCTGCTGCTCGTTCCGCCATTGATTGTGTTGATTGGATCCATGATGAAAAAGCCGCCGCTGATTATTTTATTTGTTTCCTCGCTCACGGCTTTGCTGCTCGCGTGGATTCTTCAGGGAGCCGCGTTCAGTAATATTTTTGCCTCTGTGGTCTCCGGGTTTACGACAGATATGCTTCCGGAAAATGTGGAATTATCGGAGGACCTGTCTTCGCTGTTGAACCGGGGCGGCCTGTATTCGATGTATAATGCCACCTTCTTTATCTTTTGTGCGTTTTTCTTCGCCTCGGCTCTCGAAGCCTCCAATGTACTGCGCGTGCTGCTTGAAGGAATCATTCAAAAGCTCCGTTCGACGGGCAGCATCGTTTTCACGACGCTCGTATCCGGCTTTGTTGTGATTAATGGAACATCCAACGCACTCGTCACCTATTTTCTGATAAAGGATATTTACGGCGACGTGTTTCGAAAGCACCGCCTGCATCCGGTCAACCTGTCGAGAAGCATGGAGGATTCGGTCACCATCACCGAGGTGCTGATGCCATGGACCGTGTCCGGCGTCTTTATGGCCACCACGCTCGGCGTAGGCAACTTTGAATTCCTGCCGTGGGCCGTATTTAACTGGGGCGGCTTTATCTTTTCTGCACTGCTCGCGTTTCTGGCGCCGTGGACCAATAACTTCGGCATCCGCACGCTGCCGGAGGCTTCCGCCCAGTACGGCGAGCCTTCTGAGGAAGAACCTCAATCTCTTTATAAATAAACAGAAAAATGCCCCTCTGGCGCCGCATGAACGGCGGACAGAGAGGCATTTTTTCATTTAATGCGACTTTGCTTCACTTTCCCGCACCCGCGGCGCCCGGTACGCCATCAGCGCAATCGCCATGGCGACCACCACAAGTGCGCTTCCGGCCCAGGAGGTGGCCGCAACGACGGACTGTTCCACGACGATGCCGCCGAGAATGGACCCGATCGCAATGCCGACCTGAAGGGCCGAGGTGTTCACGCTCTGCTGAATATCCGACGTTTCCGGTGCGACGGCGATCAAATAGCTCTGCTGCGCCGGAGCGATCGACCAGCTGAGAATGCCCCAGATAATGACGGCTGTGATGAAGAGGGCCATCGAGTTCGTCGCAAACGGCAGGATGAATAGGATGACCGCAAACGAGGCGATGAACGTAAGCGACATTTTTTTGGATCCGAACTGGTCGGTCAGCCAGCCGCCGACGCCACCGCCGGAGACCGCTGCGGCACCGAAAATGAAGAACATAGCGCTGATCCAGAACGAGTTCAGTCCCATCGTTTCCTGCATGAACGGGTTAAAGTAGCCGTACAGTGTGTAGTGGCCTGCAAGCACGAGCAGCGTCACGCTGTGAATGCCGACGATCTTGATGTCCTTGAGCGAGCGGATTTGTTGGCCGACCGTGACCACCTGCTCCGGCTGCATGCGCGGCAGAAAGCGGACCATGAGCGCACCAATCAGCACCGTGAGCACTGCAATCATGACAAAGATGATCCGCCAGCCGAACGCCTCGCCGATAAGCACGCCGAGCGGCACCCCGAGCACGAGCGCTGAGCTCACGCCCATCGTGACGAGGCCGATGCTGCGGGAACGGTATTTCGCTTCCACGAGCTTTGGGGCCATCGTGAGCGCGAGCACAATAATGAGCGCAGCGCTGGCCGCTGTCACAAACCGGGCTGCCATCAGCACCGCAAACGTCGGAGCAAAGCTTGCGCCGATATTCGCGATGGCAAATACGGCGAGCGCCCACATATACACAGTTTTGCGCTCCACGTTGGACGTAAACGAAAGCAATAGCGGCCCCGCCACCGCAAATACGAGGGCAAAAATCGTAATCAGCTGCCCGGCAATCGCAATAGAGACCCCTAAATCGTCCGAAATGAGCGGAAGAATGCCGCTGATAATCAGTTCGACCATGCCGACAATAAACGCCGACACCGCCAGTAAGTATACACGTGAATTCATAACACAATGACCTCGAAAGACTCCTTCGTCTTCCGTCCCTTTCTATCCTAAAATCTTCTATTTCATTCTAACATGAACCTCACACCGAAAACGATATGATGCCTGCACGAAAAAAGCAGCACCCGAACCGGGTCCTGCCTTCTCTCATTTATATCAGCTGCGCATTGGGTGTCGTTTTTTCGTGACTCTGGTACTGCCTGGCCATGATGCCTTCCGGGGTAATCTCCCAATCGGTGATCGACAGCACCAATTCGTGTCGAAAACCGGTCAAACGGCAGGAGGCCAGCTCCTCTATGTGTACCGGGCGCCCCTGCAGTTCCTCCAGCAGCTCGTACGTTTCCGGCTTCCACATCATATATTCGTCGTAAAAGAAAGGAATAAGTAATCCTTCCTTTCGCTGCTTTGCCTGTTCGAAGTTAACAATTGCACTATCACGAAAAAGAGAGCCGATGTCTTCCCAGCGCTCCGAGCGGACCTGGGCTGCAATGAACGTGTTTCTCATCTATGACAACTCCTTTCCTCCCTCTATTCCCAAAAGAGAGGAAAGTTAGTCATGAATGGTGAATGTTTTGTAAGAAACACTCCCATTTACTGCGGCTGAAACAGCTCTACGAGCAGGAGCGCCACGGCCCCAAGCATGGTTGCCTAGCTGCCAAATTCGGTTAGCACAACTTTGGTCTGCTTGGCCTGCTGGGTGAGCCCGTGTTCCTTCAACCAGCAACCATATAAAGTTTTATTTTCAATCAAAATCTTTTTTATCTATTATCGGAATAGTTCCTAAAATAGGTAAGCTTAGTTCTTCCGTAATATCTTCTTCATTTTTAATTGATTTATCTAGAAATTCTATCATAAAAGCTAGACTAACACCTAAAATTAACCCTATCATCAAAGATATAAATAAATTTAACACAGGTTGAGGGTAAACTGGGGTATTACTTTCAGCTATTTTAGCTTGAGACAAGATGCTTACGTTGTCTACATCCATAATAGTAGAGATTTCTTGTTCAAAAGTTTCAGCCAAAGTATTCGCTAATTTTACAGCCTTTTGTGGAGAAGTATCTTCTATGGTTACTGTGGCCACTTGAGATTCTTCTTCTGCTGTAACACTTATTTTAGAACGTAAATCACTTGTTGAACTTTGGAAATTAGTTTTCTCTAAAACTGGTTCTAATATAGCCGGACTAGTCATAATTACATTATATGTACTAATCAATTCCCGGCTTGATTGCAAATCTGTAGTAGTCAACTCTTCATTTTCATTTTGAGATTGATTGACTAGCACTTGAGTAGAAGCTTGGTAACGTGGTGTTAGAACGAAAAAAGTAATTATAGCTCCTACAATAAGAGTAATCAAAACAATAGAAAAAATTAAACCCATGTGTTTTTTAGCTATTTTTAAAATTTCCAGTACACTAATTGATTCCTTCATATAATCCTCCAACTAAAATTTCATTTTCTTATTGCGAGTCTATTATTGTATATCTAAATTCTCGTTATATGTTTTTAATATAAGCGACAAATCTAATAATTAGTAATAGTAACAAAAACAAAAATAACTCACTACAAAATTTTTAACGTGTTTAAATCGTCAAATTAAGTTAGACAAAGCATCGATCTCCATGTACCTCATGAATACTTCCAACGGGGTGCAATAGTCTAATGATTTTCTTGGGATATGATTTCTTCGGGAGGCCACGGCGGAAACATACGACTGATCGACGTCCTGAAAATCCATGTGCTTGGGCAGACCGTCCTTTCGGAGCAGGCCGTTTGAATGTTCATTTAACCCGCGTTGGGATGGGGTTCCTGGATCCGCAAAATAAATGGCAAGGTCATGGCTGTTGCTGATGGACCGCCAGTTGGAAAACTCCTTGCCACAGTCAAAAGTGATAGATTTGAACAGGTGTTTCGGGAAACAGCTGCACCACCGGTGCAGCGTGGTTTCAATATCCCTGGCCGTGCGGCCGGCTGGTTGCAGGGTAATAATGACTTTCGACAAGCGCTCGACCAGAGTGATCACGGCACTTTGATGGTGACGGCCCACAATAGTGTCTCCTTCCAGGTGCACGAATTCCTGCCGAAAGGCCGGATAATCCCGGTTTCTGTCCGTCAATGTCCGGCCAAACGCCTGTTTTCCCCGGCGTTCCTGATATCCGTTCGGTTTTCGCTTTCCTTTCATCGGCAAAGCGTTTCGATCTAGCACCCGTCGCTCGAATAGGCGGTATAGGGTTCGTCCGGAACAGGGCAGCGGACGCTCCTGGCGTCCGGCGATGACATCGGGGGTCCATCCCTCGCTGATTTTTTCGGTGACATAGGCCTGGTCGGTTTCCGATAAGACCGTTGGTCTTCGACCACAACGCTGTTTATTGGCTTGATACCGCTGAACATAATCGATGGCCCGATACCCTTCCCGTAAATAAGTCACGACGTTGTGGATCGTTTGACGGGCACGCCCGAGCTGCCTGGCCATCCGGGAAACAGGGATTTCCTTCTGCGCATACGCTTCTATCAGGACGACTTCATTCGTGCTAAGATGGGTGTAGGTCATTCGTGATCACTCCTATGATTTCTTTGGTCGGAAATTCATATCGAGTGTATCACGAGTGATCTTTTTCGTTGTCTAGCTTAATTTTACAATCAGCGGTGCTAAAAAATAATTCAAAAGAAATCACATAGTTTTATTTAGTGAATTAATAATTTCTATGATTTTCTCTTGCTGTTCCCAAGACATATTAGTTCCTGAGGGCAAGCATAAACCTTTTTGAAACAATGATTCAGAGATTGATTCTTCTGGAGAGTGGGAGTAGAATTTTTTATCCTTGAATACAGGTTGTAAATGAAGAGGTTTCCAAAGCGGACGAGCTTCAATATTATTCATACCTAAAGTTTCAATTACTTGTAAATGAGTTACATTCGTTTCAAGTGGATCTATCGTTAACGCAGTTAACCAACGATTAGACTTAGTTTCCGATAATTCTGGCATAAATTCAAAACCAGGATTATTTTCTAAATTTTGTCTGTAATTCTCAAAAACCATTCTTTTTTGCAAAACTCGTTCTTCTAGTATTTCTAATTGTGCCCGTCCTATTCCAGCTAGAATATTGCTCATCCTGTAATTATAACCAATTTCACTATGTTGATAATGCATAGCCTTGTCTCTTGATTGAGTGGCCAGAAAACGCGACCTTTCTAAAGCAGCTTTATCGTTAGAAATTAGAGCGCCACCACTTGAAGTTGTTATGATCTTATTACCATTAAATGAATAAACTCCAAACTTACCAATAGTACCACTTTTTTGTCCTTTGTATTCACTACCAAGTGATTCTGCTGCATCTTCAATTATTGGGACATTATAGCGATCACAAATAAATTTTAATTCATCCATTTTCGCACTTTGACCATATAAATTTACAATTATAGCAGCTTTGGGTAACTCTCCTTCTTTTTCAGCTTCTTCTAAAGCTCTTTTTAATGCTACTGGAGACATGTTCCAAGTCTCTGGTTCTGAATCTATAAAAATTGGTTCTGCCCCTTGATAAATAATAGGGTTTGCACTTGCTACGAAAGTAAAAGTTGAACAGATAACCTTGTCTGATTTACCTACCTCTAATATTCGTAAAGCCAGATGTATAGCTGCCGTACCAGAAGTCAATACTGATGCTCCGGCTGTTCCAGCATAATCAGCAATACTATTCTCAAATTCATTCACGTTTTTTCCAAGTGGAGCTATCCAATTTAAATCAAAAGCTTCTTGAATATAATCTTGTTCTTTACCACTCATATGAGGTGAAGAAAGATGTATGCGTTCAGTCATAATAACTCCTTTTTCTTTAATTTTTTAGTTGTTTTGCAGGCGAACCGACAGCCTTAGAGTATGCTGGGAGATCATTTATTGCTGTGCTCCCCGCTCCTAACACAGCCCATTCCCCTACAGTTATATTCGGGATGATCGTTGCCCCCGATGCCACTTGGGCTCCTTCTTTAACTGTTACTCCTCCAGTTAAAACAGATCCGGGAGAGATATGTGTATAATTATCTAGTTTGTTATCATGTTCTACGATGGCTCCTGTATTAATAATCGAATGGTTCCCGATAATAGTATTAGGATTTATTACTGCATTAGGCATTATAACAGTCCCTTTACCAATTAACACATTCGATTTAACAACAGCTGATTTGTCAATAATTGTTACAAAATCATCTGTATTTAACAACAAATCTTCGATTATTTTCTTTCTTGTTCTATTATTACCGATAGCAATACAAAATTTACTATTATTTTTTTCTAGTATTGAAAATTTCTCAAATGGGACATGCATCACTTGATTTTTTATTTCATACTCTTTGAACTTCATATCTACTATGGCCTTTAATTTCAATTCAAGATGTTCTTCTATCATTGACTGGATAACTCTACTGTGACCCCCATCACCTATTAATATTACATTAATCATTTTTTGAGTTTTTGAGTTCCTTTAAATTTATGCATAGTAACTTCTCCTTTTTGAGAAATGCCTTCGCTTTTTACGACTTTAATTATAGTTAACCAAAGAATTTTAATATCTAAACCCAAAGACTGGTTTTCCACGTACCACACATCATACTCGAATTTTTTTTCCCAACTAATTGCATTACGGCCGTTAACTTGGGCCCAACCAGTAATGCCTGGCCTTACTTCATGTCTTCTCGCTTGATGTAGAGAATAATAGTTTAAGTATTCCATTAATAAAGGACGAGGCCCAACTAAGCTAATATCACCTTTTAATACATTTATTAATTGAGGCAATTCATCGAAACTTAATTTTCTAATTATTTTTCCACCACCCTTTAAACGTTCATAATCAGGTAATAACTCTCCAACGGAATTTTTTTCATCACTCATAGTTCGAAATTTGTATAAAATAAATGGTTTTCCATAAATGCCTGGACGTTCTTGCTTATATATAACTGGTGGACCTAATTTCTTTTTTATAAAAAAAGCAGTTCCTAATATAATCGGTGAAGTTACGATCAGACCTATAGCACTTAATATTAAATCCATAAATCTTTTCAATTTATCTCTATCCTTTTGTAATTTTTTTAAATAAAGCCACTTGCTTTGAAAGAACTTTTTCTTCATTGAAATTATTTAAGGCAATTTTTCTAGATTCTTTTTGATATAATTTTCTCTGATGTTCATTTTTTATCATTTTGTTTATTGCTTTTTCTAAATCAGCAACGGATTTAGCCCTAATCAATAAACCGTTCTTTTCATGTTGAACTTCTTCTCGACAGCCTCTAATGTTAGTAGCTATAATAGCATTTAACATTGCCATAGCTTCTATTATCGAACGGGGTAGTCCTTCTCGATATGATGGCAAGATAAATACTTCACTAAGATATAAAAGTTGTTCAGTGTCTTTACGAAAACCCAGATAATCTATTTTTGGTTTATTTAAAAGATTATTGATTTCTTTAAATGTTTCTTTATCTCTTTCGCTTGCGGGCAAATCACCAATAACCAATAAACGAGCATTGGAATTAAATTTGCTTACGTTATCAAAAGCTTTCAATAATTCTACAATTCCCTTTTCTTTCACTAATCTTCCGATAAAAATAAACACTATTTCTTTATCATTTATTTTTAACTCTTTTTTTAATTTCAATATGTGGTTTTGATTTATTAATTCAGGATTAAATTTATCTGTTAGATCTACACCATTACTTAAATGAATAATTTTATCTGAACTAATAAAATTATTCTCTAAAGCTAACTGATAGTCCTCTATGCTTTGAAGCAGGAGCCAATCAGTTAGAAATTTAGCTGCATACTTTTCGAGCGTGAAAAAAAAGTAATACTTTTTTTTAGACATTTCTTCATGAAAATAAAAACCATGAGCAGTATAAACAACTTTATTTACTCTAGCTAATTTAGCTGCAATTCTTGCAATTAGAGCTGCAACCGGAGTATGAACATGAACTATATCGTATTTCCCTTTTTTCATTATCTTATATAATTCAAATATTGAACTTAGATTTGAGATTAAACTAATAGACCTATCGATGTTAACATTAAAAAAATTAATATTTTCTTTTTTTAATCCATTTGTTAAGCCAGTATCTTTACAAGCAACTTCAGTTTCAAAACCATTTTGACGCGACTCTAATATTAGAGGCATTAGTAGTTTATCTACTGTCAGATCTACAGCACAAACTTGTAAGATTTTTTTATTCATATTTTTCCTTTGATTTATTTCGACATTTGATATAAATAAATAATGCTAAACCCGCTGGTGTAGCTAATACTGTTTCAAGCTTTTTAGGACTTTCATGAATATACCTTTTATTTTTCGAAAGAATGCTACTTGAAACATAATGTATGGCTTCTCGTAGCCTTACTGAAAAATCAGGGGCTACTTTCATTACTTCCTTCCGATAATGAGCAAAACCCTTCGGTGCTTTTTCATATAATTTCATTTTATTATTAGTTCCACCATCTGGTAAATACTCCACGTAACATAGTATTTCATCTAAAGTAATCATTTTGAAATCCTTATCGATCTTGAAATACTTATAACCTATTGGTAAATAATTTTCTCCTGAATTAATTGGGTAGTATTCTTTTTTCATTAAATCTGTTCTATATACTAATTTGAAATCTCCTCTAATTTTATATTTATATCGAAGATCATACAATGTGGTTTCTTTTAATTTAGGTGGGAGTTCCGCGTTTATTTCATCATTCGGATTAGCATCTAAACCAATAATACCGCTGTGCTTATTTCCACCTTTATTTTTCCAAGTACTAACTATTTTTCTAACCGCTTCGTCTGCTAAATAATCGTCAGAATCACAACACACACACAGTTCAGTTTTAATTAATTTATGAGCGGTATTATGAGCAGCATGCATTCCAGCATTTTTTTGGTAAACGTATTTAATTTCTATTTTATTTTCTTTTATCCATGATTGGATTAAATCTTCTGTGTTATCGTTAGAGCCATCATCTATAATGAGCCATTTAAAATCTTGAGATGTTTGACGAGTTAAACTTTCATAACACTTTTTTAATGTATAAGCCCTATTGTAAGTTGGGGTAAATACCGTAAGAGTCTGCATACTATCATCCACCTTAATCTTTATTATCTTTTTTTAATTTCTTTAGCCGGTATTCCACCTAATACGATATTTTCATTTATGAAATCTTTTGTAACTAATGTGTGGGCAGCCACTATATTTCCAGAACCTAATTTTATTCCACATAAAATTGTAGATTTTGCCCCTATCCAGACATTATTCGAAATCAAAACTTTATTAGTTGAAATTTTTTGGTCTTTAATGGGAACGTCTTTTAATTTGTAATTGTGAGTGGTGGACATAATTGTAACCCCGTGAGCTATCGATACATCGTTACCAATTTCTACGCCCCCATTAGCCTCAATATAACACATAGGGTGCACACTAACGTTATTTCCTATTGATAAATTTTCAATTCCAAATATATAAACACCTGAATGTACAGAAACATTGTCACCACACGATCTTGTTAAATTTCTTAATAAGATATACCTAATAAGTATTCCGGGCAATCCTTTCGTTTGAGAGAAAAAAAGCCATAGAATCTTATTCATATTTTTAGGAATATAACTATTTATTAACACTAGTAAATTTATAACTGATTTATATTTATTAAAATTTTCTCGGCCTCTTTTTTTCATTATTTACTCCTTCTACAAATTATTTAATGAACTTACGAGTTCTAGGAGTGATATTTATTCCTCTATAATTTTTTGAAATATATTCAAGCTTTCTGTGTCGTCATACATATCGAAGGCTAAATTTCTTTTAAACTTTTGCACAAGATAGTCTTCTTTTTTTACCCTTAATATACATTTTGCTAAATCTCTAGCGTTCATATTAGAAATCAAGCCAGTTTTTTCATGAACAATTTGTTCATGTACTGTCTCAAAATTAGTGGCAACAATTGGTTTTAATAATTGCTTAGCCTCATCTATTACGTTAGATTTACCTTCAAACCTAGAAGGATGAACTAAAATATCAGTGTTTTTAATAAATTCACCTGTATTTAAATGGGCTCCTAATAGTATAAAATAATTTTGTAATCCTTTTTGGTAGATCATTTTTTCTAACTTTTTTCTATAAGACCCTTCACCCAAAACGTACCATACAACTTTATTGTTTTTTTTCACAAGAATTTCTAAAGCTTCAATAGCCAAATCAAGGCCCTTATTAGGATCTAATCTGCATATAGTTAGCAAGTTAGTTGTTTCTTCACTTTTTTTCATACTCTTTGTGTTAACCGGAATGTTTCTATACATTTTAAAAGGAGAAACGTTATACATTACAATTATTTTTTCTTCTGTTTCAGGAAATATACTCAAAAATATGTTTTTGCAAAGATGAGACACAGAAAGTATACTATCTATCGTCTGAAAATATGGTCTATCTATTTCAACGTTTCTTTTTAAAACCCTATAATCGGATCTAATCCATCCAATTTTTTTCCTGGCTCGCACGCAGTCCACAACAAACATTATCGAATGTCCGCCAGAAACCCCTATAGCAACATCGAATTCTTGATTTAATTTTGGCAGTTTTTTTTTGTTTTCAACCCAAAACTTTTGCTTTTGTTCAGTCATATTTTTTTTCATAAAGCCCAAGAGAACAGTTAAAATAGCTTTAAACGCTAATTTAAAATTAGAAGAAAGAAGAAATTTTATTGTTTTGCGGATAAATATTTTAGGTGCAAGAATTGCATAATTCACTGTTGAATCAGGTGTTATTACAGAAACTTCATTAGGTAAATGTTTCATTAATTTTCCTTCGGCACTCAATGAAAGGATGCTTACCTCATAGTAATCAAAATTTATTTTGTAAAGAAGTGAAAGTAAACTTTTTTGTGGTCCACCGATATTAAAGTTATTTACTACAAATAGAATTTTCTTTTTTTCCATGAGTAAAACTCCTATAGTATTTGATATCTTCCTATTTTTATTTAATCTCATTTAATTCTTTTATCACTAATAATGGCCACTTCCAATTATTGTATAGTAGCTGGACTATACATATTGGAAGAATGAGATGCCATAAATTTGCTTCAAAATTATACAAAAGAGAAAATTGTATAATTAAAATTACTAAACTAGATATAATAAAAGCTCTATAATGTGGTAAAACGTTTTTGGTAGCAATGAAGGTTGCAAAAACAGTATGATTATTGTATAAAAATATATAAAACATTATGGCAAGTGTATAAGACCAATGTAAAGATTCTACATTTGAATTAATAACTTCTAAAAGTTTTTCTGCAATAATAAAAAATGCAAGAAAAGATATCGAAATAATAGAATAATTAATTACCAATGCTTTTTTAAAAGTTCTTTTTAATAATCTATATTTTTGTTTTAATCTATATGAATTAAATTGAGGTAAAAAGGTATTAAAAAAAGTATTCCCTACTACAGTCGTCAACGATAAAACTTGAAGAGTAAAACCCAAGGCTGCAGTAGTACTCAAACTTAAAAAAGCAGAGCTTAATAAAGTAGTAGAACGTAGATTAATATAATTTGATATAGATACTAAAGCTTGCTTATAAGTATTGGGTAAAAGCCTCTTGAAAATATTTACGTACTCTAATCGGTGCATTTTCTTTTTTAATAAAGGCTTAATATAATTTTTATTGTTTTGATAAGAATAAAACATTATATTAGCTAAAATTCTATTTACTGCTATAGATGTGAGATATGCAATACTCACCCCTACAAGGCCAAAACCCAACATTAAAAAAATAACCGTAAATAACAGTTGAGTTAACTTTGTGAATATTAAAATCTGTTGATTTTGCTTCACAGCGCCTATACCTTTTAAAATGGGGTTCCAGTAGGCATATTTCATATGTAGAAATACAGCGGTTGAATATATTATCCATGCACTTAAAGTATTTTTTAAAGGTAACTCTGAAACAGAAATTTGTTTTATATAATAGCTACCGATTGTTAAAAGACCTATAAATATGGTTAAACCTAAAAATAGATAAATTATTTTAGTTGTTCGAAATAACTTAACAAATAACTCATAATTCGGTCTCTTATCTTCTACAGAAAGCTCTTGGAAGCTAGAAGAAGTAATTTCTTCTGCTCCTTCCCATATATAAGTAACATTTCTAGATAAAGTGGTCATAAAACCAAGATCTAATAAAATAACCAAGCTAGAAACAGCAGTAAAAGTGTACCACAAACCAACTTCTGGAGATGTTAAATATGCTAAAATAAATGGTAACAACAACAAATTTATTCCATTAAATAAGATTAAACTAAAATAACTCCATTTTACATCTGACTTTGAGATATTTATTGACATAGTATTTATAAAACCTCTTCATTTTAAATAATATTAGAATCTCCAATTAAACTTTGTATGTGTTTATCTCATGTTTTTTTTAATAAAAATAATCTTTTTATTAAGTAATACTATAATCAACATTAATAAAAAATAATTTGTAATAAAAGAAGTCAACACAATAGCGTTAGACATTAAAAACAAACCAAACCTAACAGAAGCGTAGGAAAAAATGTAAACTTCAAAAACAGATTCTGCCTCACGACTTTTTTTATCAAAAAACATAACCAAAACAGTGAAAATTATTACAAATAAAGGTGAAAAAAAGAAACCAAAATAAACGTACCCTTGCCCAATCATAGGGATTATTTGGTCCACTGAATTCGTATTATTATGAAAAGTATAATTAAACATCTCCACTACACCAAAATTAGAAGCAACTTGATCACTTAATAATATAACAGAGGAACTCAAATCTTCTATTAACATTTTAGGGCTAATTATATGAGAAAAATTTTCTTTCGTTTTTACAGCGACTGCAACATTGTGTATCCCTGAAAAATATAATTGCAAAGAATCTCCTATTGCTTCTCCTATATTATTTATTTGACTATTATTAATACTATTAAATGAATTTACACCAAATTGCTTTACTAGAGTTGTAATACTAACAATGCCCAACAAGATAATACCACAAATACTATATATCTTATATTTAAAAGCAGGATATATTCTAGTAATTAAATACATACCAGTAACCATTGGTATAACTATACTAAATCTACTAGTTCCTTCTATGAAAGAAGAAAAAGTAAATACAACTAGAATAGAAAAATAAATATACACAGGACTAGGTTTTTTTAAATAAGATGAATACGTTTTATTTATTATACTCACGGTGAAAAGCATTATAGAAAAAGAAACCATGAGTGGAAATAAAGAACCCAAGGGGAGATTCGACGTCAGGCCTTCATCGAATTTATTAAAAGTAAAAATAAATGAATAGTTACTTAGCACACTAGGATAAATTAATACGATTAATATCGTAATTGCTAAAAATATTGAACCAACAAAATTACTGTTCACATTAATTTTGTTGGTATTAGATTCTTTCCTATAAAACTTATTTGCAAGTATTTCTACTACTAAAAATATGATTATTATTTCATAAATCATCAAAATAATAGCAGTTTCGTAGTTTTCTACACTTGGGCTCACGGCATTACTTATTGAATAACCACTGAGCCACATAAAAAAAGGAGTAAAAACATATCTTATTATTAAAGTAATATTTAGACCCAGTATTCCAATATTGTTAAGAATATAATAAGACATTTTCCCAAAAACTAAATAGCATATTCCAAATGTTAAAACGACTAACGGGAAATAATTCATTTCACTTGGAAGATTGGGGTCAATAAGTATTAATAAAGCTATTACTATAGATAAAGAAAATACTGTAATTCTTAGTATACCATTTAATTTGAAGCTTGATTTGCGCATAATAGACCCTCTTTAGTTATGGGGGATTTTAAGTAAAAAAACTCAATATAAAATAAAAATTCTGTACTATAAAAAATAAATACTGCAAAACATAAAGTTACATATAATGTTAATTTTTTAAAGTATATATTAGTTTCAATGAATCATATGAATATAGAAAAATTTGTTTTCTATCCCAAATTTTTTTTATATTTATAAACTCCATACATCAATGCCCTCTGGACATTTTTCAATATCAATTTTGCTTTTTATATCTACTATTATCCCTTCCCCATTTTTTAATAAGCTATTAAATTCTTTCCATTCAAGACTAGTGTACTCATCATGTGGGACCGCATAAACTACTGCGTCAGCAGGCTCTAAACTATCATATGAAACTAAGTTTATATTATATTCTTTTTTTGCTTCTGTAGGGTCAGCCTCTACATCTGTTACTTGAATATCTAAACCAAATTCTTTTAGTTCATTTATAACATCTATAACTTTGGAATTACGTAAATCCGGAACGTTTTCTTTAAAAGTTATACCCAAAATTGTCACCTTGGAACCTTGTATAAGCATATTTTTTTGGATCATTTTCTTTATTAACGAAGTTGCAATAAAATTTCCCATGTCATCATTAATCCTTCTTCCAGCCAAAATCACTTCTGGGTGATACCCTACTGCATTAGCTTTATATGTTAAATAATAAGGATCCACCCCAATGCAATGGCCTCCCACTAGCCCCGGAGAAAAAGGGAGAAAATTCCATTTCGTTCCAGCTGCTTTTAAAACGTCATTAGTATTAATATTTAATCTATCAAATATAACCGCCAACTCGTTCATTAGAGCAATATTTAAATCTCTTTGTGTATTTTCTATTACTTTAGCTGCTTCGGCTACTTTAATAGAAGTCGCTCTATGTACTCCAGCCTTAACTACTGAGCAATAAACTTCTTCGATAATGTCCATAATTTCTTCATTTTCGCTAGATATCACTTTAGTTATCTGAGCAAAAGTATGAGTTTTATCTCCAGGGTTAATACGTTCAGGAGAGTACCCTACAAAAAATTCTTTTCCCTGTTTTAAACCTGAATATTTTTCTAATACAGGAATACAAATTTCTTCTGTCACTCCAGGGTAAACAGTAGATTCATAAACTATAATAGAACCTTCTTTTATATTTTCAGCAATGGCCTGTGAGGCTTTCACCATTGGTTGTAGTTCCGGCTGCTTATTTTCGTTAATAGGTGTTGGCACAGCTACTATAATAAAGTCAGCATTACTCAATTCAGACGAATCCGTAGTGAAATCTATATCTGCTTTTTTAAGATTTTCAGGTTCAACTTCCTCTGTATAATCTTTTCCTTCTTTTAGAGTACGAATTCTTTCTTCATTAACATCAAAACCTATCACTTTATGTTTCTTTCCAAAAGCTACAGCTACTGGTAGTCCTACGTAGCCTAACCCAACTACTGCTATTTTTCTATTCATAAAAACTCTCCCATCTAACTAAAAATTTATATTAATCTTCTTAAGAATTTAATTTTTATATTAAATTCTTTTTATACCAGTCTATAGTTAATTCAATTCCTTCTTCAAAACTATATGAAGGATTGTAACCTAACAGTTCTTTAGCTTTAGAAATATCAGCATTTGAATGTTTTATATCACCAGCTCTTTCTGGCCCAAAATAAGGCGGGATATCTTTATTTAATAACTCTCTAATCTTATCGTACATTTCGGTCAAAACAGCTTGTCCACCGAAAGCTATATTAAAAGCTTCCCCAGATGCTTCTTTTGGAGCTAAGCAAGCTTTTAAATTAGCTTCTATAACATTTTCTATATAAGTGAAATCTCTAGATTGTTTTCCATCACCATTTATGGTCGGAGCTTTATTCTTTAATAAATTTTTGACGAATTTCGGAATAACCGCTGCATATTCACCTTCGGGGTTTTGTTTCCTTCCGAAAACATTAAAATATCTCATACCAATAGTTTCTAATCCATAAACTTCAAAATAAAGTCTAGCATATTCTTCATTAACTTTTTTTGTAAGCGCGTAAGGAGAAAGTACCTTCCCTTCTACTCCTTCCACTTTTGGCAAAGTAGGGTGATCTCCATAAACAGAAGAACTTGAAGCATAAATAAATTTTTTAACCTTCTTTTGTTTTGAAGCTTCTAACATATTTAACGTTCCCTTTATATTTATTTCTTCATATTTTAAAGGCATTTCGATACTTCTTGGTACACTCCCCCAAGCTGCTTGATGTAATACATAATCAACATCAGTGCAAGCAGATAAACATTCATCAAAATTAGTTATGTCTCCTTCTATTAATGTGAAATTAGACGAGTTAAGACAGTTTTCAATATTTTTTTTACTCCCAGTTGAAAAATTATCGAAGCAAATAACTTCAGCACCTAAATTTAGAATTTTCTCACATAAATTAGCTCCTATAAAACCTGCTCCACCTGTGACTAAAAATTTTGTTGTCTTTTCAAATGTTATATTGTGGTAGCCCAAATTGATACCTCCTATTTGTAATCTATTAATAGTGATTTTTATTTCACAAAAAGTCTATTATTAGTAATTTCTAATAGCTCATTTTTCATTTCTTCTCGCTCAACATTATTAAATTCATTCAAGAAACGAGTAATTACTTCTGTGTTTAAATTTGTCGATTTTCCCACATAAATTTTAGGATATATTTGATTCTCATGTACTTCCTCCTTACCCAATAACTCTTCATACAACTTTTCTCCAACTCTGACTCCGCTATATTTAATTCCAATTTCTTCAACTGTATAACCTGAAAGTTTAATAAGGTTTTTAGCTAAGTCTACAATTTTTATTGGCTCGCCCATATCAAGTACGAACATTTCTCCCCCTTTCGCTAAAGCTCCAGCCTGGATTACTAGCCTCGAGGCCTCAGGTATAGTCATAAAATAACGAACCATCTCAGGGTCTGTTACAGTTACAGGGCCTCCATTTTGTATTTGCTTTTTAAATAGAGGAATAACGCTCCCGCGGCTCCCAAGGACATTACCAAAACGTACAGCTACAAATTTCGTTTTACTTACTTTATTCATATGTTGAACAATCATTTCCGCTAAACGTTTCGTAGCTCCCATTACACTTGTTGGGTTCACCGCTTTGTCGGAAGATACCATAACGAATGTATTAACACCTACATGATCAGAAGCTTCTGCGGTATTTTTAGTACCTAAAATATTATTTTTTACAGCTTCTTCTGGATTACGTTCCATAAGCGGCACATGCTTATGAGCCGCTGCATGAAAAACTACTTGAGGTTTTTTGTTTTTAAAAATTTGAAACATCTTATCTTTATCTTGAATATCAGCAATTTCTGTGGAAACATTTAGTTCTGGTAAGCTATTTTTTAACTCCATCTCTATGGAGTAAATACTATTCTCTCCATGACCAAGTACTATAATTTCTTTTGGGGAAAAGCGGGCAATCTGACGGCAAATTTCAGATCCAATAGAGCCGCCAGCCCCTGTAACTAATACACGCTTGTTAGTAACAGAATCTGCAATTCCTTCTACATCTAATTCCACAGGCTCGCGCCCTAATAGATCCTCTACGTCCACATCTTTAAATTGAGTTACTTCTACTTTACCCAGCATAATGTCTTCCATACGCGGTAAGGTTTGTGTTTTAACTTTCGTCTCTGCACATACATTTACAATTTGATTTAATTCTTCGCTTTCTAATGAAGGTACAGCAATTATAATGTGTTCTATGAAATATTTTTCAACTGCTTGCTCTACATCTTTTATACTTCCGAATACTGGCATACCCATAATTTCTAACCCATGCTTGGAAGGATTATCATCTAAAAAAGCGACAGGCAGCAATCCTGAATTTGTCTCTTGATTTAATTGCCTAGCTACCATAGTCCCTGCCGAACCTGCGCCCACGATCAATGTTTTTTTTCCATCTTTATTGTTAGTAATATATGTATCACGGTAAAGACGCCATACCATCCTTGAACCGCCAATCAAAATAACATGAGCCATCCAAGTCATAATTAAAGTGCGTGCATAAAATTCTTGGAATGCAACCATTTGCATTAAAGCTGTAACTCCTACAGAAATAGTTATAGCGTACACAATAGATTTAATTTCATTTGCACTCGCATACTCCCATGCTTTTTTATAAAGTTTAAAATAATAAGCACAAACATGGTGCACAATAAGTAATATGATTGCACTAGTAACTAAAACGCGATCGACAGGACGTATATCAGCTGCCAGTATAAAATTGCAAATGAATATAGAAAAAATAACAATAGCTGAATCTAAGCAAACTAAAGCCAACAGCCTTTGCTTTAACCCCATAGTTTTCTCTACTCCTTCTTGTAAGTAATAAATAATCCTCTGATTTGTTTCCGCGCATTTATTATAACCAAAGTGTTATATCTATTTATGTATTTAACGAACACTATTCATTAACAATCTCAATCTTTTTGAGTTAACTTACAAATTATTATACATTAATTATTTCATTATGTGTTTTGGGTAATATTTCATAAAGTTTAAAACTGTAATTGAATACTTATTACAAAGCTATTTTCCTCTTAACTGGCAATAATTTCAACAGTCAAATTCAATTTTTTAGGAAAAACATCCTAAATTATTATTTTTTCACCGTTTATTAGTCTCATCCTATTTGATAATTCATAACATAGATCTCCTTCATTTATTTCACAATAAAAGTTAATTAATTAATAAGTGTGTGTCCTTCCCCAAGAGCAATTAATAATAAATTAAAAGTTAATAACGGGATTTACATATAATATAGTGATAAGAAATAATTGATTTGTAGGCATGCATACAGCGGAACGTTTGCTGGAAGAAGGCTATGAAGTCGTCGGGGTTGATAACAATAACGATTACTATGACGTGAACCTAAAGTATAGCAGACAGGAGCGCCTGGAAAAACACGACGAATTTCACTTTCATGAGTTGGATCTGGCCGACGCTTCTGCTCTTCAGGAGATTTTCAATACATATACGATTACTGTTGTCATCAACCTGGCGGCGCAGGCGGGCGTCTGTTACAGCCTGGAGCGTCCGGATAAATACATCCAATCCAATATTGTCGGGTTTTCAAACATTCTGGAAATGTGCCGTCACCATCAGGTCGAACATCTGATTTACGCGTCTTCCAGTTCGGTGTACGGGGCAAACAAAAAATGCCATTCTCCCCGGAGGACGGGGTAAATCATCCGGTCAGCCTGTACGCAGCGACGAAAAAATCCAACGAGCTGCTGGCACATACGTACAGCCACCTGTATGACCTGCCGACGACCGGTCTGCGGTTCTTTACCGTATATGGAACGCTTGGGCGGCCGGATATGGCCTATTTCAAGTTTGCGAACAAAATCGTGAACGGGGAGCCGATCCAAGTGTACAACAACGGCGATATGATGCGGGACTTTACGTATATTGACGATATCGTGGAGGGCATTGTGCGCCTGATTCCGGCTGTGCCGACCGGCGACAACTATTGGGATGCCGAAAATCCGGATCCGTCGACAAGCTATGCACCCTACCGGGTCTTTAATATTGGCAACAACCAGCCAATCGCTCTGATGGAATTCATCGAAACATTGGAAAAGCATCTGGGCATGGAAGCGCGGAAGGAATATCTGCCGATGCAGCCGGGAGACGTGCAGGCAACATACGCAAACATCGACAGCCTGCAGAAGGCGGTCGGATTCAAACCACTTACCTCACTTGATGAGGGCATCGGCAAATTCGTGGAATGGTATAAGAACTATTATCCGGAATACTTTTCCGTGCAGTCAGCGTCCAAAAACAATTCCAATCATTAAACACCAAAAAGCCAGCCTGCCGACGATTGAACTGATCCCCGTCAAGTAGACAATGAAAATAAGTAAAACTCTTAAGCGGCTTGATTCCGGTATTCTATCGGGGTCAAGCCGTTTAAATGTTCCTGGTATCGTTGGTGGTTGTAAAACCGAATGTAGCGACGAATCGCTTTCACCAGGTCCTCATAGGTGGCATAAAACGAGTACGGCAGATAGTATTCTTCGCATTTCAGCGTGCCAAAAAACCCTTCCATGGGTCCGTTATCCAGACACCGGGACACCCGCGACATGCTGTGGTCCAGGCCGTGGGCCTCCACGATGGCCTTAAATCCCCGCGAGGTGTACTGGAAGCCCCTGTCGCTGTGAATCATGGGCTGGGCGCCCGGACAAGCTCGAAGAGCTTGTTCCATGGTCTGAAAGACCAGTTGATTATTATTAAGCGGGCTGATTTCATAATGAACGATCGACTTGTCGTACAGATCGAATACGGTGCTGAGAAACGCTTTTCGTCCGGTAGCGTCCACGAATTCCGTGATGTCCGTCAGCCATTTCTCATTGGGTTGCGAAGCCTGAAAGTTCCGGTTGAGTTTGTTTGCCTCCACGTGCTGGGGCGAAGCTGCCGGCGAACGTTTCTTCTTCCGACGGATCACGGCCTGAAGATCGTAGATCTTCATGAGCCGGTACAGGCGTTTCCGGTTGACCGGCTGCCCCAGCTCCCGGGTTAGGTGTTGGGCCATCCGCCGGTACCCATAAATGCCCCGCACCCGGGTCTGTACCTCACGGACGAGCACCATCAGCGCCTCATTGTGCTTTTCCTCCGCCGTGGGGGTGCGTTTCCGCCATTTATAATAGGCCGCCCGGGAAACCCCAGCGATCCGGCACAACGCCTGCACCGGAAACCCCTGTTCCTCCTGCAGCTCCTGAATGGCTTGAAACCGGGACGCATAACGTACCCGCGTCAGCGATCCCTCCTTTCGATGTCCTGGAGCTTTTTTAAAAAGGCATTCTCCATGCGTAATTGTTCGTTTTCCTTCTCGATCCGCCGTTTCTCCTGTTTGGCTTGCTCCTCGTTGGTTAACACTTTGGGTTGCCGGGAGTGTCCGCGACGGTCCTCCAGGGCCTCCCAGCCGCCCTGCTCGTATTTCTGGACCCATCGGTATACTTGATTGTAGGAAACCTGATGCTGCTCGGCGACACGGCGGTAATTCTTCTGTTGGGCCAGGTAATCCTGCACAATAGCTATTCGTTCCTGCCAGGTGGTGGAGCGTGCGTGTATCATCGGGGAACCTCCTCGTTTCTTAGATAGTAGGGTCCCTTCATGATACTGCACAATCCACCTCCGAAACACGGATCTACTCGAAATGCCGTAGAGATGAATAATATCCCGTTGTTCAGGTACGCTTCCACGGCTTCTTGCTTCTGTTCCTGGGAATATCGCTTCCACTGGGTGGCTTTCGTCAGTGCTTCGGCTCCATAGCGTTCGTACCGACTAATCCAATCCCTTAACGTTGTTTCGCGAATACCCCAATGATCACAAAAATCTTCCAACCTCTCCGTCCGTTGGTGAAAAGCCTGAATCACCGCTATTTTCTGCTCGTTCGTATACCCTCGATAAGACATAAAAAATGCTCCCCCTCTAAGCAAAACAGATGATTTATTTCATCTGTCTACTTAAAGGAGAGCATATCAGATCATCGGCAGGCTGGCTTTTTATATTCTATGTAGTTCTATGATAGCTGCGGTTTGACGTCAGCTGCACCAAGATCAAAACGGTGAATCATAATCAGCGTCTGCGCCATCGTGTGGACTGTGTCGGGGGGCACGAAGGTAACTTTGATATTCTCTCCGAGCAGCACCTGCTTGCCTGCTTCCTGGGAATCTTCCTCCACTTCGACGATGTATTCCAGCCCGTGCGGCGGCTGTTCCTCTGAAGCCATATACACGTTCTGCCATTCGGTTTCTTCGAGCAGCTCCTGCATTTGATCCCACTGCACGTAATTGCGGATGAGCCGGTTCATGTCTACGTACATGTAATGCTCTTTATTCACCTGGTAGTAACGGCGATTCTGTACCGGGCGTCCGGTAATCAGCTCCATCTCGCTTAGCCGCTTTAATTCCACGCGTATGGCGTTGGCTGAATCGTTGAACTCGCGGACAATTCTTCTTAAATACGTTTCTTCCTCGCATAAAAAAAACTTCACGATTAACCGTAATCTTGTTTTTGATGTGACTAATTGATGCAGCAACGATTTTCCTCCTCTGGCGGCGATGATTTTAACAGGTATCTTCAAACGAGCGGGAAAATACTTGAAGCCGGTTTTATTTCTACTCATTGTTTCGGCTGTTTTCGCAGGGATATGAAGGTTATTTGCCAGGTAATTTCAAAAACTTTCTTTTTGTATTTATATATCCAGGCCAAAAGGACGTTTCGTGACCGTGCCACGAAACGTCCTTTTCAGTCAGCTTCTGCTTCGTTATGAAGTTTTTTGTTTGGAAACCTTTGGGCTTTCACTGTCAGGCTGCGTAATGTCCTCCAGTTCAATCACTTCTTCTGTCCGGTTTTGCTTCTGATCGGAAATAAATGCAATCGTTCCAAGAACAGGCAGACCCACGTTGTTTTCAACATCCTCTTCCTCTTTAATCGTCCGGTCAAAGTATTCGCGTACGAATGCAAATCCGATGCCGATCATCGCGCCGATCAATAGAGCAAGCCCCATACTAAAAATTAGTTGCGGCGATACTGGTTCCTCCGCGTCGGCTAATTTGGCTGGTGCCAGCACGCTGACATTATCCACGCTCATAATTTGCGGCACTTCGCGTTCAAACACTCGGGCTGTCGTATTGGCGATCGAAACTGCCATTTTCGCATCCGTGTCCTCCACCGTAATCGACGCTACCTGCGATTCATTTTCCCCGGCAACCGTAATCTGGGACTGCAGCTCTTCCACCGTTTCGTTCAAGTTTGCCTCCTCGATGACCTGTTCAAGAATCGGCGCGCTCATAATAATGACGTTGTACGTGTTAATATACGCCAGGTTCGCCTCCAGTCCGGTGCCGGGCTCTGCACCCTCCTCCGGCTCCTGGTTCACGAGGATCTGTGCCCGGGCTTCGTACACCGGCGTCATGAACAGGTACGTATACGCCGCACCGACCATTCCTCCGATAACAGCGAAGGCCGCGATCACCAGAGCGTATTTTTTCAGGACAGTCAGCACCTTTGCTGCGCTCATGGTTTTTTCCATACGGCCCTCCTTGGCGTTTGACTTGGCGTCAGGTGCGTTTTCTGTACGTATTCGAGCAGCTCCGTGAATGATGCCCGTGAACCTTCAAAGCTCCACTGCTCCGTCAGCCGCCATGCTTCTCCGGCAGCTTCTTTGCGGTTCAGAACCGTAAATACTTTCTCTATCGTACTCGCTATCTGCCCGCTTTCGTTTGGATCGACAGTGTAGCCATTTACGCCCTCTTTGACTAAATCCAGAGAGCAGCCGCAGCGCTCTGACACTATGACCGGAAGACCGACCGCCAGCGCTTCGTTCACGACCAGCCCCCACGGCTCTATAAGGGAGGGAAGAATAAACGCGTCGCCGAGCATATAATGCTCGAACACGTCCTCCTGCCGGGACAGAAATCCGGTGATGATAAGCTTTACTCCAGCCCTTTGGGCTTGCTGCTGCAACTCCTCCTCCTGCTTCCCGCCCCCGATGACAAACACGGTCACCGGGTTTGTCATCGTGCCGACCGCTTCGATCACCGTTGCCATATTTTTAATCGCGATCAGCCGGCCGGAATACACGAGCACCTGCTCCTCCGGATTGAGGCCGTAGTTGTTTCGCAGCTTTTCCCGATGATAATCGCGGTGCCGAGCGATTTCCTGAATCTTACGGCCGTCCACCGCCAGGTGCTGGTTGTAGATGCGCGCCTCCGGATAGCCGAACACCTCGGCAAAGTATCGCCGGCTCACTTCGCCGTTGCCAAACACGGCAGCGGCGTGGTCAATCACCAGTGATTTTAGTTTATGCTTATAGCCATCAGGCGCGTCCTGCAGCCGGGACGTACTGATCCCGTCATACAAAAGCACGTACGGCTTTCGGTACATCCGGCACAGGAGACTGAGCGCAATATACGCTGGCTTTTCATACCCGCCGATCACTATCAGATCATGGGTGCTCACGATATGGTGCAGACCGGCGTTCATCCGTCCTGCTTTGCTGAGCTCGACGCCGGGGAGATCGATTTCTTTATACCCTTCGGCCGCGGTCATCTTCCAGGCCCGGTTTTTACTTGGGCGGTCAGTGTAATAAACCGTCACCTGGACGTCCGGTATACGGGCGAATTCGTTCCACTGCAGCGTCCGGTACGGGGCCCGTAAATTTGTGACAAAGGCAATTTTCATCCGGATGCTCCTTTCTGTCTGTCTCCTGCTTCAGCTTGCGTCTCTCTTTAATACCATATTCAGGCAGGTCCAGATGATAATTTTCATATCAAGCACGGTGCTGCGCGTTTGAATGTACAGGAGATCGAGCTGTACCATTTCCTCAAAGCCAACACTGTTGCGGGCCGTTGCCTGCCAGAGGCCGCTGCATCCCGGCTTCACATTCAGCCGCTGCATATGATAATCACTGTAGTATTTCACCTCACGCGGGAGCGGCGGACGCGGGCCAACGAGACTCATGTCGCCTTTGATCACGTTCCACAGCTGTGGGAGCTCGTCGATGCTCGTTTTGCGTATCCACCGGCCGACCCTGGTCACGCGCGGGTCCTCGGCCATCTTAAACATCAGTCCGCTTACTTCGTTTTGATCCTGCAGCGCCTCCCACCTCGCTTCGGCATCTGTCGTCATGGAACGGAACTTATACATCGTAAACGGTGTGCCGCCCTTTCCGCAGCGGGTCTGTTTAAAAAATACCGGGCCCTTCGGGTCTTCAAGCTTGATAAACAGGGCGGTCAGCACAAACAGCCAGCCAAGAAGAATAATACCTAAGGAGGCGAAAACAAGGTCGGCCAGACGCTTCGTTGCTCCGTAATACCGCTTCGTCTTTACGGGCTCCAGCAACTGGCGGACTTCCTTCACAATGCCATCAGCCTGTCGTTTTGTTTCCATCCGCATGTTCCCCTTCCGATTGGATTTTTATGAAGGCTTTGCCTTTGTTCCCGGCACTACGGCTGCGTGCTTTTCGCGCGTCAGATCCCCAAACAGTGTGCGGTACTTTCCGATTGATGCCTCCTTCGTTAGGTGCTGGTCCAGGTATGCCCGGCCGGCACGTCCCATCGCCTGTCGGTCTTCGGTGTCCATATGATACATGGCTGCGATCGCTTCCTCCACCGCTTCGTAATCCTTCGGCTCTGCCACGAGACCCGAGCGGCTTACCCGCAGCAGCTTTTCCGCTTCACTGCCTGCTTCAAGCACGCCGATCGCAGGTTTGCCGGCAGCCATGACGCCGTAGATTTTGCTTGGCACCGACACGCCCTTGATCCCTTTCTGGTTCACCACCAGATGAATGTCCGCAGCGTTTAATGAATACTTGATGAATTCCAGCGGCTGGTAGGGCAGAAACAGTACGTTCGTGAGTTGATGATTGGCTACGAACTCCTGCATCTCTGCCTTTTTCGCCCCTTCGCCGATAAACACGAAACTCACATCCGGATAGCTCTGGAACTTTTTGGTGAGCCGGATCAGGTTTTCCAGGTCGTAATACAGCCCGAGATTGCCGGAATACATGACGATGAATTTGTTCTCCAGGCCGTGAGCTTTCAGAAATTTTTGGACCACCTGATGCGTTTTGTCGAGCGGCACGAGCTCTTTTTCGTTCGTCCAGTTGTTGATGACGCTATGCATGGGCGCCTTTCGCTTGCCGAACCGGCGGCGGAGCGTGGTGCGCATATCTTCGCCGACGACAACCACATGATCAGCAAAGGCGCAGTTAACAGTATCGACGGCCTTTGCCAGCCGGAGCACCGTCTGGTTTTTTACGTAGCCGGCCGCTTCGGCCTGTTCCGGGTTAAAATCCTGAATATTATACACGTGTTTGGCCCGCTTGAGGACCTTGCCGAGCGTGCCGAGCAGGCCGCCGAGCACCGGCGGCTGCGAGATGGTGTACACAAGATCCACGTCTTTTTCCCGTTGCAGGGCACGCAGGGCCCGTGTAAAGTACAGTGCCACGTATTTGGCCCGGCTCGCCTTCGAGTTTTTATCAACCGGCGGGAGCGGGACACGCACCACCTTAATGGAGCCGTAATAATCCGGCGCGGGCGGAGACGTTTTTTCGGCACCTGTGCCTGCATAGCCGGGCTGGGCGGCGATGACGGTAATCGTAAAGTCATCCGCCAGCTCTTCACACAGCTCGGTCATCAGCTGACCGGTGGAAGCAAGGTCCGGGTAAAAGTAGTTGATCACAAACACCAGTTTTTTCATCCAAGCTTCTCCTTTGCTGAGGATTCGGCTGCTTCCGGCGAGGCTTCTGCCGGGAGCGCCCGCTGAAATATCCGGTGGATCCGTTCGGTATAGTCTGTTTCTTTAAATGAACGCAGGGCGTACGTCCGGTTAACCCGCGCCGTTTTCTGCAGGTCCCGGACGCTGATGTCCTGAAGCAGCCGGGCAATGGCATGCGGTGCCTGCTTGGGAACGAAATAGCCGTTCTCCTCTTTGACGATATCCGGAATACCGGCGTGCTTTGTGGTCACGACCGAGAGGCCGTTGGCCATCGCTTCGATGACCGAAATCGGCTGGCCTTCATTCGGGTAGTAGGTGGGCAGAATAAACACGTTGCACGTGCGCAGCAGATCTTTTTTGGCTTCGCCGCCAACCACGCCGTGAAGCACGACGTTGGTTAACTCGTGCTCATCCACCATCGCCTGGAACCGCTTTTCTTCTTTCGGGTCAAAAAAAGCACCCGCAAAATGAAAGGTCATTTCCGGATGGTCCTTCGACAAACTCGCCGCCTTCAGTACGTCCAGGTAGCCCTTGGAAGCGATAAAGTTACTCAAAAACAGCACGTGCTTGCCGTTCATTGTCTGTATTTTCCTCTCCAGCTCCTCCTCGGTGAGAAGCGCTTCCTTTTCCACGAAGTTTTCGCAGATAACGAGCTTTTCGTCGGGGATAATCGGCTGAAACAATGCCTTTAAGCTCTCGCTCAGCACGACCACGCAGGCTGCTTTCGGAAGCAGCCGTTCGTTCAGCTTCCGCTGCAGCGGATTCATTTTGCTGAGCAGCTGTTTAAAGTAGCCGCCGTGATAATGAATAATAACCGGGCGCCTTTTCCCGAGCATGATTGCAAGCAGGAGCAGGTCCCGGGCGTTGCCGCCCTTCGAATGGGCAATCGTAAAATAAAAGAAATCACAGTCGGATGTGACAAGCTTTCGAATCGTTGAAAAAATACGTTTGTTATTGGTAAGGTTGATCGTCTGCATATCGTAATCAGCCTGAAGCTCTTTTGCGTCGGCTATCTTGAAGAGAGCCTTTGACAAACCGTGTACCGGCGGGGGAAACTGGCCGACGAGCGCCGCTTTTGTGCGCATATGCTCTCACCTCCTCAGGTTTTACCAGAAATGGCCGCTTTTGGGGCGGCTTTTCAGCCATCAGCTCATGGACCACCGCGTACAGCACAGCAGTAATGATCATATAAAACGACATTTTAAACATCGTAATCGGGTCATACGCGAGCCAGCGGGGAAAGGTGGTGAGGACGATGATGCCGGCGAAAATAAACAGCGGATGGCGGGCATTTGCCAGGCTGTTCAAAAGCAAGGCGATCAAAATAGCGATGACCACCACTCCGGCAAAGCCGAAAAAGTAGAAAAAGTAGCTGGCAATAAATCCGCCGCCCCCAGCCGGTGACATCTCCGACAGGTAATTGCTAAGCTCGGCCTGTTCAAATGGAATGCGGCCTGTTGGAAGAAAGATCCGCATGACAAACGCCGCCGCTGCGGCTAGCCGGTCGCCGGTGCCGAGCAGGCCGTCCTGCAGAAGCCCCGAAAACAGGGTGGAATTGTACAGTACTTCGCCGGCGTTGCTTGGCATATAGCTGCCCTCGGAGTAGCTGGTGAGGCCGAAGTTAATATTTTCCGGGTTCTGCAGGTAAAACGAAATGTCCGCCCGGATGCGGCCAAACACCATAAACACGTAATAAATGATGCCGCCCCCGGAAAGCATCATCACAGGCGACAGCCGCTTTTCCCAGAACAGGATAAACAGCAGCATCCCGACCTGGAGCGCTTCGATCCGGCCGCCGAAGAGCATCATTTTGGCAATATACAAAAACGACAGCCCGAGCAGCAGCACATTCGCATACGGAATGCTTCTGGAATAGTAATAGCCGAGAATAATAAACAGCACCACGTATTCCGATATCGCCAGGCTGCCGAACGTGGCGGTGGAATTCATCCCGTAGCCGCCCGATTCCAAAATGTTTTCGCCTGATTTCCCGAGCACGATAATAACCGTAATCGCGGCCAGGCTCACGAGATACAGTGCCCAGTTGGATTTCCGCTCCAGCCGGTCGGCGATACAGACCGGCGCTTCCGGCTTTTGGGTAAATAGATAAAGCACGAGCAGAAACAGCGACATAATCAGAAGCGTTTTGTCGTAATACATCGGATAAAAGTAGACGTCGTAGTACGTGGTTTTATAGCCGCCGTAATACACGTAGGCGAAGTTCATGTAGTACGTGCTCATGAACACCACCAGGAGCATGACGGCCTTGAACCTCCGCAGATGATAAATAAAATGAACGATGATCAACAGATTGGACGCCACCGCGATCGCCGGATTGCCGTTTATTAAAAGCAGCAGCGCAATGATCTGTACACATACGAGAACATATTTCGTAAACATCGGCGTACCTCACTTATCTGCCATGGGTTTTCTGGTACTCCAAATACTTGATCCCGAGCAGTCCGGCCAGGTTACCGGCGCCCATATACACGTACTGCAGGGCTTTGACCCGCTCGTGCTCCCAGCGCAGCAGCGCCGGCACGTACAGGAGAACCCCCTGTATGATACGGCCGCTCCCGACGATGGCCCGGCCCGCCTTCGCCCTTCGTGCATTCGCCTTCGCGCCGGTGCAGATCGCGAGCGTATTGCCTGAGCGGTAAGCCCGCTGCAGCACCCACTGCCGGGTGGTGCGCGTGGTGGGAATAAGGTCGTAGACAACCGCTTCCTCGGAGCAGATCATCGTATACGCCTCGCGCTCCAGCTCGGTAAATAAAAACGTGTCGGAGCCGCCAGTCAGCGCGAGCGCTTCGTTAAACCGGTAGCGGTTGAATATGCTTTTGCGCATCAGCAGGTTGTTGGTCGCTGCCCGGCGGATCGGATCCCCGGTGCGCCGCTGCAGGCTGTCAAAAAAACCACCGCGGATGACCCATTCGGGGGCCTCCTGCTCAAACACGCTTACGACCTTGCCCTCAACGACGTCTGCATCGTACACGTGACGGGCAGCAAGCAGCTGCTCGAGCCAGTCGGGCGCCGGCGTTTCGTCGTCATCAACGAATACGACAAAATCTGCATCCCCGGCCAGACGGACCGACGTGTTACGTGCCGCCGGTATGCCCCTTTTGGGTTCCACCTCGTAGATGAGCGGGTACGGATAGTTTATCGGGAGCACCTTGGCCGCGCTTCCCCCGGGGTCGTTATCGACGACCACCACGGTTAATTCAGGCTGATACTGCTTCCATTGCTGGGCAGCAATACCCTCTAAAAGCGCATGTAATCCTTCCGGACGTTGATACGTAATAATGCATACCGCAAGCTTCATTTATTCCTCCCTCTTTTCCACGACGGGAACACCGGCTTTCATTTTCAGGAGCAGAATAATACTGAACAGCAGCTCGCTCAGCATGAGCCCGACGAGCGCTCCTGCTTCGCCGAACGCCTGGACCGTCACAGCGGTCATGCCTACCGTGATGACAGCAACGACCATGCCCGACTTGGCGAGCATTTTGAAAAACAGCGCGGACTGAAAATAATTGGAATAGTTCACGCGGATGAGCTGAAACAAAAACACGAGCATCCATAAAAGCACGTACTCCTGAATGCCCTGGTACGCTTCCGGAAATGCTTCGGAAGGCACAACGGCGAGCCCGGCCATCAACACGAGCGTATACACTAGCAGAATGGCGACAGAGGCAGCCATCCCCTGATACATTAACGTCTCCGCCCGGCCCGGGCGCTCGCGCACCATTGCTTTACTGAGGAGCGGGCGCATCACGTTGCTCCAGCTGGTGATAATAAGCACGATCGGCGTCATTAACAGCTTCGCAGCCGCAATATAGGCGACCTCGGTAACGCCGAGCATCAGAAAAAGCAGCAGCAGGTAGACGTTTCCCTGCAGCCAGCTGCTTGTAGCCCCGAACAGGCTCCACTGCGAGAGCTTCCATGTCTCGCGGAACTTCTGCCGGATTACGCGCTTCGGCGGCAGATGCACCGTAAACTGATACATTTTCCTGGCTGACACGAGCAGCGACGCAACGCCGGTGATCAAAAACATCAGCGAAACGTACACTATATCGGCATATACGGCTGCTCCAATCGCCACAAGCGCCGCCACGGCGTAGACGCTGTCCCGTTTGAGTGCTTTCTGGGGCAGCAGCTGGGCGTATTCCTCCGTGCGGAAGTATTCCCGCAGCAGAAGCAGGCAGACCGCAAGCGGCAGCACCCAGAGGGCCGTGCCGTCGGCGCCGGTGATCCCACTGAAAAAGGTGATCACCATCATTGAAAGAAATACCACCACCAGAAACAGCAGAAGCATCGCAAACAGGCTGCGCCGGAGCAGGACGGCATCCCCGTCTTCCAGCTTTGGGGAAAGCACAATCATCGGCGTGTTAATCAGCGCGTTCTGCACGCTTAAAAACAGAAAGAACACGCCCATAAACATCGTATAAAATCCGTAATTTTCCGGAGAGCTGAAATATACAAACGCGAGGCCGATCGTAAAATTCACGCCGCTCAGCGCCGCCTGGTCCAGAACGGTGTAGAAGGCTTTGCCGGAAATGCTGACGGCAAGCACCTTCTTAAGAGGTTTCACGGTAGATGGTCCGTACCTTCTGATGGCTGCCGTAATGGTTCAAATCGCTCTCCACCATCATTTCCACCAGCTCCCGGAACCCGACTTCGAGCTCCCATCCGAGCTTTTCCTTTGCCTTCGAGCAGTCACCGAGCAGAAGGTCCACCTCGGCCGGCCGGACAAATTTTGGATCGGTCACCACGTAGTCACGCCAGTCGAGGCCCACGTATTGAAAGGCAATGTCCACCAGCTCTTCGACCGTATGCGTCTCGCCGGTCGAGATCACGTAGTCATCCGGCTCGTCGCTCTGCAGCATGAGCCACATGGCTTTTACGTAGTCACCGGCATAGCCCCAGTCACGCTTGGCATCGAGGTTGCCCATCCGCAGCTCGCTCTGCAGTCCGAGTTTGATGCGGGCAGCGGCGTCCGTCACCTTCCGGGTCACAAATTCCATTCCGCGCCGTGGGGACTCGTGGTTGAATAAAATGCCGGCGCAGGCAAACATATCAAAGCTTTCCCGGTAGTTGACGGTAATCCAGTGACCGTACGTTTTCGCCACTCCGTACGGGCTGCGGGGCCAGAACGGCGTCGTTTCCGTCTGCGGCGTCTCGAGCACCTTGCCGAACATTTCCGAGCTTGAGGCCTGATAAAAGCGAGCGTCCGGCTTGGCGATGCGGACCGCTTCGAGCATATTGACGACGCCGACAGCGGTAATCTGGCTGGTTGCGATCGGCTGCGGCCACGAGGTGGCAACAAATGACTGGGCGGCCAGGTTGTACACCTCGTCCGGCTGCGACTGCTGGACGGCGCTGATGAGAGAGGACAAATCGGTCAGGTCACCATCGATCCATTCAACCTGGTCTCTCACGTGCTCGATGTTTTCAAAGTTCGGGGTGCTCGTCCGGCGCCGGAGGCCGTAGACGGTGTAGCCTTTTTCGAGCAGAAACTCCGCCAGGTATGAGCCGTCCTGACCGGTCACGCCGGTAATAAGTGCTGATTTTGTCATAGGGAAGCAGCTCCTTTGTTTGGTTGTGCCGCGTGGCTGGTGTACCAGTCGTACGTTTTTTCCAGGCCGTCGGCAAGCGGCGTTTTGGCCTGCCAGCCGAGGCCGTGCAGCCTGGTGACATCGGTGCGTTTACGGAATGTGCCGTCAGGTTTACTGGTATTAAATACAAACTCGCCGTCAAAGCCGGTAACAGCTTTAAGCGTTTCGGCGAGCTCCCGGACGGAAAGATCCCGCCCGGTGCCGACGTTCACCATGTCCGTGCCGTCGTACTCGTTCATCAAAAAGACGCAAGCATCAGCCAGATCGTCCGCATACATAAACTCGCGGCGCGGCTCGCCCGTGCCCCATATTTCAACTGTTGGGTCGCCGTTTACTTTTGCTTCGTGGCATTTCCGCATCAGTGCCGGAAGCACGTGCGACGTTTCCAGGTCAAAATTGTCGTTTTTTCCGTACAGGTTCGTCGGCATCGCGGCGATAAAACGGGTGCCGTACTGTCGGTTGTAGGACTCGCACATCTTCAGTCCGGCAATTTTTGCGATCGCGTACGGTTCATTCGTCGCCTCAAGTGCTCCGGTTAAGAGCGCCTCCTCTTTAATCGGCTGCGGGGCATGTTTTGGATAAATGCACGTACTGCCTAAAAACAACAGCTTTTTCACGTTGTACTTATAGGCCGCATCGATAACATTTGTTTGAATATATAAGTTATCCCGGATAAAATCCGCCGGATAATCATTATTCGCGGTAATGCCGCCAACTTTAGCGGCTGCTAAAAACACGTAATCTATCGAAGAGGATTGAAAAAAAGCGTCTACCTCGGTTTGGTTTCGTAAGTCGAGCTCGCTGCTCGTCCGGTACACCAGGTTCGTATAGCCTTCGCTCTGCAGCTTCCGCAGAATCGCGGAGCCTGCAAGCCCCCGGTGCCCGGCCACATATATACACGCATGTTTTTCCACTGGAGCTCCTCTTTTCCAATAAGATTTTGGCGTTGTGCAGTATCTGCATCTATTCAAAACAGATGGCTGGAGTGTGAATGCCAATAGTTTGTCTTTTCATCTGCGGCAGCTTTGTATGCGCAGCTGCCGCAGGTAAACCGGAGGCATTGAACCTCTCCTCACGCAGCGCTGTTGACGATCAACGTCTAAGGCTTTTAGAGAAGCCCTTAGCACTGCCGAGTGCCTCCGCGTGATACCGGTGCAGGAGACATGACCGAAAATTTTTCAGGAAAACTATTTAATGAACTTAGCGGCGGAGCCGTTGTGGGCACGGAGCACATCATCCCACGTGTCATGGATCCGGACGGTGTCCTCGTCGCTGATGTCGATGCCTGTCTGTACCTCCACTATTTCAAGGTCAATGGTGGCCCGGAGCGCGTGCTTTGTGCCCGCCGGCAGATGAACCACGTCGCCCGCTTTGATGCGATGCATATGGTTGTCGACCGCAACTTCGCCTTCCCCGCGCACGACCGTCCACACCTCGTCGCGGTTATGGTGATAGTGAAGCGTTGAATTTTTTCCTCTTTCCAACAGAATACGTTTTGTGATCATCATCTGGCCGTCCGGATACTTGGCGTGGTCGAGCACCCGTGACCATCCCCACAGCCGCTCCTCGTACATCTGCGGGTAGCGGAAGTCCTTAATCAGTTCTTTAATCTGTGAGCTCGCTTTTTTGCTTGCGACAATGATGCCGTCGGGACTCGAGACAACCACCATATTGCTGGCGTCAATGACCGCAACCGGAATGTCGAGCTCATTCACGAGATGGGTGTTGACCGAACTTTCGGAAATGATGCCTTTCCCGGTCTGATTCGCGGCCATTTCCTCGGTGAGCGTGTTCCACGTGCCAAGGTCCTTCCAGTCGCCTTCGTATTTTAAAACGGTGATTTTTTCCGCCCTCTCCACAACCCGGTAATCAAAGCTGATCTCGGGGATGGTATGGTACTGGCTTTTAAGCAGCTCGTACTCAAACGGCAGCTGCTCCTCCTTGAGAATTCGAAGCAGATAATTCATCGTAAAGCCGAACACGCCGCAGTTCCAGAGCGCCTGTTTATCGATGAGCCGCTTTGCGGTTGCTTCGTCCGGCTTTTCCGTAAAGGCTCTGACGGTAAAAACGCCGGTTTGCTTATTCTGGCCGCCCGGCACAATGTAGCCGTATTTGGTGGATGGGTATACCGGCCGCACGCCCATCAGAGCCATACTGCTCGTGCCTTCCTGAATCAGTCGTTCCAAAAGTTTAAAATTTTCAAAAAACGAATTGTCTACGAAGGCATCTACCGGCAGCATCACAATCACTTCCTCCGGAGACGCTTTTTCGACAGAAAACAGGTAGCTCGCTGCAAGGGCCACAGCCGCAAACGTATCGCGGCGCGACGGCTCCATCACCAGAGGAACCTCTTCCCCGAGCTGGCGCCTGATCAGATCCTTCTGTGATTCCGAGGTGGCGATCACCGCCGAGGAGGCAAGGCCGCATGCTTCAAGCTGTCTCCACACCCGCTGGACCATCGACTCCTTCTGGCCGTCCGGCCCGTCGAGCACCTTGAGAAACTGTTTGGATCTCGTATCGTTGGACAATGGCCACAATCGTTTTCCAGACCCTCCGGATAACAGGACTAATCGCATCTGCCTTCCTCCTTGTTTCCTGAAATTTTGGACAGAATTTCCTTACGTTCGTTTAAAAAAAGCACGTTTCTTGTGCAGAGGCTCGGGCGGGTCCACAAACGCCGGCGAACCGACCAGCAGGCGCTTGGTATTTTCCTGCAGCTCCCGGCCTTTTTTCAGGCCGAGAGCTGCAGCGGTCTGTTCGTAGGCAGGCTTTAAGCGAAAAGGCACGCTGTCTGCCTGTGAAGCGATAAAATGAGCCAGGTTTTTCCGCAGGAGTTTCAGGGCGAACCGCTGTTTTTTGCGGCCGCGTTTTCCTGCGACCGTCTCCGCGCTCACCTGCGAAAGCGCCCCGTGGGAAACGAAATAATACAGCGGGTCGTCTGTCTCGGCGGACCCGGCCAGCCGCTCGGGATGCGTCATGATTGGAATATAGCCCTCAAGCTGCATGGAATAAAACAGCCTTTTAATACGTGCGAAGGTGTCGCCGGTCTGCATTTCCACAAGTACATAATTGGTGTCTTCAAGCGGAAGTAATTGCCCGGATAAAAGGTCATCTGTCATCCCCTGATGCAGTGTAATTTCATGGCCGCTTTTGACATGCAGCAGAATGCCTTCGGCCCGGAGCTTCGTATTAAAATCGAGCACGGCTTCCTTCACGGTCAGACCGTCATTTTCATAGATGCCGGGCCGGTAATGCGGTGTGGCAAAAACCGTCTGAATATTGTTTGCAACGGCTTCCTTTGCAATGGCAATGCTTTCGTTTACTGCCTCCGGCCCGTGGTCGAGCCCTGGCAGAATGTGTGTGTGTATATCGATCATCCGGCGTTCCCCCAGGTATCTGTTTCGATTCATTCCTTGCAGGGAGCGCCCTTACGCCCGGCCGGCGCGGTCCCTCTCTATTTCCCATTGATGCAGAGCCTGCAGCCCTTTGGCAAGCGATACTTCCGGGTACCAGCCGTACCGGTTGATTTTTGACGTGTCGAGCGTCTTTCTCCTCATCCCGCCGGATCCCGAGCCTGTAAAAAATACGGCGCCTCTGTAGCCGGTAATCCGCTTGATCAGCATGACGAGCTCCTTTGCGCTCACCTCCCGCTCGGTACCGATATTGACCGGGCCCTTTTCATTGTAGTGATTCATTACAAACACGCAGCCGGAGGCCATATCGTCGCCGTAGATGAGCTCCTGGAAGGCGGGTTCTTTTTCCGGAATTTCCACCTTCGACTGCCACTGGTCCCGGGCCCGGATGCACCGCTGCATCGCATCGGCTACCATGCCGTCCTGCCTGTTCATGTCTGCTGCGGTATACATTCGCGGAGCCACCGCAATATGGAAATTTGTGTTGGAGGCCCGGTTGTAGGCCCGGCAGAGAGCAATGCCCTCCCTGGTCACCTGCGTCTGTTCCGCGTATACCTCATCAATGATCCCCCGCTGCAGAAATGTCTCCTTCAGCGGCTGCGGGGTGTACTTCGGATATACGTGAATGTCGCCGACATACAGCAGCTTTTTCACGTTATACCGGGCAGAGGCCTCGAGCACGTTCGCCTGGTGCCAGCGCCTCGCCTGCAGCTCTGCCTTCGCATTTGATTCTGCATATTCATAGCCGTCTGTCATAAGCACATACTCGATATTTTCCTCTGCGAAAAATGTATTCATGGCCTGAATGCTTTCCCTTCCCGCTTCCATGCCGGTACGCACAACCACGTTTTCGTATCCCTGCTTTAACAGGTAGTGATAAATGGCGCTGCCTGCCCTCTCCTGATGATTGGTTACGTAAATTTTCGCCTGTTTATCCAACCCGGCGGCCTCCTTTTATGAAACCTTTTCTTTTTGCCTGCCTACGCTTATCAGCACCTGCTCAATATGGTTCAGCATGGAAGTCGTTGCGAACGTCACCGTCGTCCCCTCTCCGAGATAAAACTGCTTCCCCCAGTGCGGAGAGTTTTCCTCCACTTCGATCACGTATTCCACCGGCGAGCTCCGTTTCGGATCAGGCGTAATGTAGATGGTCTTCCAGTCGATTCCCTTCAGCTTCTCATGCAGCTCGTCCCAGTATAAGTACTGTTTAATGAGCGACTCCATCTGCAGGTGCAGGTAGTAATCTTTATTGATTTTATAGTAGCGTCGGTTTTTGACCCAGCGGTCGGTAATTAAATTCATATCATACAGCCGCCGAAGCTCGAGGCGGATCGCATTTGTTGACTCCTTGCATTCGCGCACGAGCTCACGCAGATACGTTTCCTCCTCTGTCAGATAAAACTTCATTACGAGCCGCAGTCTTGTTTTGGATGTTACTAGCTGGTGCAAAACCATCTCCCCCTTCAGTCCCCTCGTCAATACGGATTATGTTCTTTGCCGGGGCTATTACAGCGTCAGTGCCGGCGGTGTGACCCTTCCCCCTTCCAGCAGCAGATGCGTATTTTTCTGCATCCGCTCCCATTCATCGAGCCGGTTCATCCGGGCAAACTGCCGATGCATCTGATCCAGGCAGAATGGCTCGTCATATGCACTGCAGGCGTTCGATGCCACAAATGCACGAGCCGCTTTTTTAGAAAATATTTCGCCCAGCGCCGGTCGGTTCTCCCATCACGGCCGAGCAGTGCTCCCGCACTGAGCTGCACGGCTGCTCCTTCATTCACAAGCGTCTCAAGCCCCCCGCGCTTCTTCTGAAACATCTGCAGCCGCTCCGGCGATGAAAGAATGGGAATGAACCCGTGATTGTACAGTTTTTTGAGCATCTGCCGGACGTATAAAAAGCTGTGGGTTTCATTCATATGAACGAGTACATAATTGGTATGCTCCAGCGGCAGAATCCTTTTTCTTTCCAAATCGATTTCCATTCCGCCGTACAGGGTGATTTCCTGACCCGAGCGGACGCGGACCGGAATCCGTGCTTTCAGGAGCTGAAAATTCAGAAATTTTACCGCCTCTGTCACGAAAACGGCCCCGAAATCATACGACGGATACCGGTATCCAGGCGTTGCGTAAATAATGCTGACACCGGCGGCCGCTGCCTGCCTGGCCATTTCCAGGCTTTCCTTCATCGTGTTTGGGCCGTGATCAAAGCCGGGAAGAATATGGGCATGCATCTCAATCATGTACTCACCCCTTTCTATTTGAGCAAGGCAAATGTACTACGTGATATTTTTTAGAATATTTTGCCTGTTGCCGTTTCTTTTATATTAATAGTCCAGTATAATTATTAATAGTAATTACCTAGTCATTAATAATCACACAAATGTTAATAGTCATATGACCTTTTCTAGGAAGATGGGACCCCGCGCGGGATTACCCCGGCGAAAGGGAGTGGATCTGAATGAACCGCCGCCAGCGAATCTTCATGTATACGATCCAATTCATAGCCATCATCGCAGCCGGACTGTTCGTATACATGGAGTCGCCGGATGAGCGGTGGCTTGCCGCAGGCCTTTGCTGGGTATTTGGTATTATTCAGATGATCCGGCTCATGCTTTTATCCATACCACTTGCCCGCTTTTCCTCGGTGATGGTCATCTGCCTCCAGTTCCTCATTGCCTGGGTGGTTCAGGCCATTGCCGGCGGGTTTGTGCCCCAGACACTCTTTTTCGTCCTGATTGCCGAGCTCGGCTACCGGGCGCCTCGGCGCTTCAGCTTTCCGTTCATGCTTCTCTGCTTTGCGGGATTTGCGAGCGCTTCGGTGTTTCACGAAGGGGCTCTGACTGCTTCGGCACTCCTCCTTGTGCTTCCGCGTTCCATTGAATACGTACTGTTCTGGGGGTTCAGCTATCTGGCCAAGCGCTCCAACGAACAGCGCAATGAGCTGCAGCGGGCCTACGACCGGCTCCGGCTGTATCACCGGGAGATGGAGGATAGATCCATTATGCAGGAGCGGCTGAAGCTCTCCCGGGACATTCATGACAGCGCCGGTCATTATTTAACCACCTCCATGATGGCGCTTGAAACAGCCAAACGTCTGCTCGAAAAGGGCGAGGTGGAAAAAGCCCGCACCCAGCTGCAGACGTCCAAGCATCAGGTGCAGGAGACCATGAAGGAAATCCGGAAAACGGCGCATTCCATGGCGCACACCGACGGCTTCATCGATCTTCCGGCTGCGCTGGAGGGTCTTCTCGTCTCCACCCGCGACACCTCGGACGTACGGATCGAGTGGGAGTTTGATGAGCCGCTGCCCCTTTTGCGTTCGGAGCAGGAGATGCTTTTGTACCGGATGCTCCAGGAGGGGCTCACCAATGGCCTCCGCCACGGTGGGTGCACGTATTTTTCCTATACATTGTCCACGAAGGTGCCCGGCCAGCTGATTGCCCGGCTCGAAGACAATGGCCGCACAGCCGCGAAAAACGTCAGCTACGGCTTCGGCCTTCGCGGGCTGTCCGCCCGGGCCGAAGAGCTCGGCGGCCTGCTTCGTTTCGAAGCAATTGCCGAAGACAGAAACGGCATGGCGCTTGAACTGCGCCTGCCGGTGAAGGACCGGAGTCCTTACACTCCGTCATAATACGAAACTGACTATTTATACGCGAAAATCTCAGGATACGTATAAGAAGGAGGATCAGCAGATGGAAACCGTTCGGATAGGGATTGTCGATGATCATGCCATTGTCCGGGACGGACTGGCGATGATCATCGAGCTTGAAGAGGATCTGGAAGTGGTCGGTATTGCGCGAAACGGGGCGGAAGCAGAAATGATGCTTACGAATGAGCTTCCGGACGTGGTGATGCTTGATGTGTACTTAGAGGGCAATAATGGTATTGAATGGCTGCCGGACTTTCAGCTGACATCGCCGCAGACGAAGTTTATTATGCTCAGCTCCTACGTGGACGCGGAAAATGTCATTCAGGCGCTGGCCAACGGCGCGAAGGGGTTTCTTCTGAAGGACTGGGAAAGCGATGAGCTCGTCCGCTGCGTGCGCCAGGTGGCCCGCGGCCAGATGGTGCTTCCGACATCTGTCTCGGAGACGCTGAGCGACCAGCTGGTCGCCCGCAACCGCAAGGACGGCGCCCCGCATTTTCAGGAAACCGAGGACACCACCGGTCTTTCCCTGCAGGACCGGCGGATTATGGATCTGCTGCTCGCAGGCTACTCCAACCAGGAGATTGCGGATACACTGTTTTTAACACTCGGCACCGTTAAAAATTACCTGACCGCCATCTACCGGAAAATCGGCGTCCACAACCGCCGCGAAGCGATTGCCTATTTCCAGCGGCGGCACAAAGAAACCGGCTCCTAGAATGCAGGGGCCGGTTTGAACTGGGAGGAGCATAATGAAAAGGAAATTTTGGATTATCAATATACTTATAGTTTTCCTCTTTTTACTCACAAACACTATTTTGTATTTATTTTTCGGTTTATATCGTTCAGCTTCGATTATTGTCGTCTTAACTATAGCTGCCATCATTTTAAGCATTCTCAGCCAATGGAACTACCGGAAGCACTATAAACATACAACACGGCAATGATTCATTTAAAATCGCTCTCAGGCGTGGGCTTTACGCTTTCAGCCCCATACCTTCAGATAGTTTTCTCCCGGTTTTAAATTATTCATGGGTCCTACGGCTTCTTTTTCACTTTTACTATTGCCGTAGTAGTCCTTATCCAATATTAATTCGCTTCCGTCCGCGTTCTCAAAATCAGCATCAACGATACGGGTCCTGTGTAACGTTTCTGTCGATTGAATATCCCCACGCAGCTGTTCAAAATCCTCTGGCAGCTCACAGTAAAGATACACTTCGTTTTCTTTTTCAATAATTTCCAGTTTGGGATCGAACTGCTTTGTCGTTAAATTCTGCTCCTCTCTTTCAAAGGGCGCTGCCCCGTTTAAATACGCATTCTTATTAATATATACCGGCTGCTCGACGTTATTGAACGCTTTATGATCAGCAGAAAAGTCGTTTACTGTATCAATGTACTCCTCGAGCGATGCCGTATATCCGTTATAATGATCCGTGCCTACGCCTGTAAGGCCTTTATCCCCTATAAATAGATTATTAAAGTAGCGGTCGTCCCCGCCATAGGTCACAGCAAAGCCAGCCATTTCCGTACTGTGCGGTACATGATACGGCGTAGCGCGGTCCAGCATTTTCTTATGGACCATTTCCCCGCGTATCAGATTATTAACGTAAGCTCCGCCCTGGGCGTGATTATCCAGGGCATAATCTGCGGTTAAGATATTATGGTCGACCACATACGGGCCGCTGCTGACTTCCACAAACAGGTCGCGGTTGTTCCGGTAAAATAAATTACTGCTCACTCTTGTCCCCTGCGTCTGCCAGTCCAGCCATATGCCAAGGGAGCAGTCGTGAATGCGATTGTGATAAATTTGCACATCAATGGCCGCATGCAGCTTAATTCCCGCAATTTCATGACCGAAAAATTCGCGCTTTACGCCTATGTTGTAAATGTGATTGTTATATATTTCACTGAACACACACCCGAGATGCCCGACGACAGCGTTTTGGCCGCAGTCATATATTTTATTATTACGAATCGTATGTGAGCCGACTTTTTCTTTCGTCCAGCCAGCCTGCTGGGCCTGAAAGATTGATTCCACCTGGTACTGATACCCGGACTTGTCCTTTCGTGTTGTGCTGTAATTCTGTCCGGTTGACGCCTCTTTCCCTATACTGATGGCGCTGCATTTGGAATCATGAATAATGTTGTTTTCAATGATCCAGCCCTTGCTCCAGTGTGGCCCCACAAGTCCCGGCTGATCAGCCGTCGGCGGCGTCCAGGGAGTTGCTGCCTGAGCCATTTCAAAGCCGCTGACGGTAATGTAGTCCATACCCGTTTGTTCCGGATAAAAGCAGCATTTGCGCACGTTTATTTCCACCAGCTCCTGCGTGGGATCTATGTCGTGACAATTAATATAAATCGTCGTTGTATGCTGATCCACCTCTGCAAACCATACGTGCTTTGTCTGCTCCGGATCTTCAACGGAGACTGTTTGTTCCGTCCAATGATCCACGATCTCTGTCTGCACCGTAGGACTGTACAACTCCTCCATATGCTCCGCCTCGTAGAATGACTTGCCGTTTACATATACATCGCCCAGATGCCTGCCGGGATTGTATTTCACCCAGTCCCCAAAAATTTTTTCCTGGTAGGGATTATATTCCCCGAAGAAATCATTTGGCAGCGTCGTTTTCCAGACCGTTCCTTCCACCTGCTCCCAATCTGTTATCTGCTCCGATCCCTTGATGACGACCCTTTCTCCGTCCGCCGCCTGGTACGTAATTCTTCTCGTGCTGCTTAATCCTGCATGCTTGGGCTTTACCCATTCCCGGTACTCGCCTTCATGCACAATCACGGTATCTCCCGCTGTCGCCACAGCGGCCGCCTGGTTGATGGTCAGGAAGGGGTTCTGCCTTGTTCCCTCCTGGTTATCTGCTCCATCTTTCGCCACATGATATTCATTAGCCATTGTATCTGCTCCTTTTGCATCGTCTCTATTATTACTTATACTACGGTGACCCTGCTTTCCGAGAAAAATTGTTCAATTGAAAATGCAGCACAGCCGAGTGCGCATGACAGCATACCATGCTCGGAGAATTTCAGTTCAAATGAATCATGATAATAAGGAAGCAGGCGCTGCTGAAGAACACGCTGAATCGGATTGCGCAGCCACGGCTCTAATACCGCAAACCGGTTGCCGATAATAATTTGCTCCGGATTAAAAGTATTTACTATATTAGTCAGCACAATGCCGATATATTCACCAATCTGATCAAGGGCATTCAGTACCCCGTGGTGATTTTCCATAGCCATTTTAATAAGCATCTCCAGGTTTATTCTGGTGCCGGGTGGGAAAATGGGTCTTACTTTATCCATTAACGCTGCCTCGGAGCTGTACAGCTCCCAGCATCCCCTGTTCCCGCAGGGGCACTTCTTCCCCTGGGAGTCAATTGACACATGCCCGATTTCCCCGGAAATACCCGTCGATCCTTTATGAAGCCTGTCGTTAATAATAATGCCTGCTCCTATACCAATGCCGATGCTTACATAAATTAAATCAGATACATTCTGACCTGCACCGTATATTTTTTCTCCGTGAGCTCCTGCCTTTGCTTCATTTTCAATCGTCACAGGCAGCCGGAATTCCTTTTCCAAGTACTTCTTTAAATCAACCCTGTGCCAGTTAAGGTTCGGGGCAAATAGTATCAGGCCGTTGTTATCAATCATGCCGGGCACCCCGAGGCCAATACCGACGAGGCCGTACGGGCTTCCGGAAGCTTCCTGCTGCAGCAGCCTGATCAAATTTTTTACTTTCAGAAAAATAATTTCAGGCTCGGTCTCATCCGTTTCAATTTTTTGTTTATTGATAATATTTCCCTGAAGATCTGTTATTACGGCAAGAATGTAATTAACACCAAGATCCACCCCGATGGAATAGCCCGCATTCTTGTTAAAGAACAGCATCGTCGGTCTGCGTCCCCCGCTGGAAAGACCTACACCTATCTCCCCGACAAAATGCTCTTCCATCAGCTCACTTACCAGACTCGACACAGTGGCCTTGTTTAATCCGGTAATTTTTGAAATTTGAGCTCGGGATACCGGGCTTTCTGTCTGAATTTTATTTAATACGATGGACTTATTAATTTTTCTGACAAGACCTTGATCACCAGTTTTCATATGTGAGTCTCCATGGTTATTTATTTTTTCATAAAGTTATCCCTTCACAGAGCCTGCTGCGAGTCCTTTGATGATTTTTTCCTGGGCTACAAAGTATACGAGCAAAAGCGGCACACTCGCCAGCGTCAGAGCAGCCATCAGTCCTGGAATGTTTATGGAGAATTCCCCGTAAAATTCCCGCAGCCCGATGGGAAGTGTCGCTGCGTCATCGGAGTTCGTTAACACGAGAGCAAAGATAAACTCATTCCATATATGGATAAAGTTATAAATAGCTACGGTGGCGGTCGCTGGAATTAATAGAGGGAATAAAATTCTCCAGAATAACTGTAGATGCCCGCAGCCATCGATTTTTGCCGATTCGATTAATTCCTTTGGCAGATCAGACATAAATTGAGTGTAGATCACTACTGATATTGGGAGAGCAAAGGCCACGTAAGGACCAATCAGGCCCCAAAGGGTATTGTACAATCCCATATTCTGAGTAAGAAGGAATATAGGAATCAGTGTCGTGTGGATAGGAATCATCATCCCTACCATAAACAGCAGCAGGATTGGTCTGTTTAATTTGAATTTCATGCGCGACAACGGGTAGCTTGCCATTGCAGAAAATATGATCGTTAAGATAACCGAGATCACTGTTACAAATAAGCTGTTTCCAAAGTATTGAAAGAAGTTCGTTTCAAACAAAAAGGTGTAGTTTTCAAAGGATAAAGCCTCCGGCAGTGCCCAGGGGGCCGTGGCGAATTCTGCCTGTCCTTTAAAGGATGTATTGATCATTACAAAGAAAGGAAGGCCGGTAAATAAAAGAAGAGCAATGGCTACGATATACAATGGGGTTTGTCTTAATTTATTTATCATTTAAAAATCCGCCTTTCTTTTGTTATCCACTGTAATGATGCCGAGTGTCACTATAAACGCAATAATGAACATCATGGAGGATATGGTACTGCCGTAGCCCATGCTGAAGTTTGTAAACGTCTGGTCATACATATACGTAGCCATTAATTCCGTTGAGTTGTTCGGACCGCCGCCAGTCATTACGTAAATTAAATCGAAATACTTCAAGGCACCAATAACCGAAAGAATGGCAGAGGTGATAATGATAGGACGCAGTAATGGCAGGGTAATCCCCGAAAACTTTCTCCAGGCCGAAGCGCCGTCAATATCAGCAGCTTCATATAAATCCTCCGAGATCCCGACAATAGCGGCCCGGAATAAAATCATATAAAACGGAGCGAACTGCCAGCAAATGGTGATAATAACTGCCCAAATGGCCGTATCTTCACTGCCGAGCCATCCGTGCTGTAATGATTCCAGCCCCACGGCGCCCAGGAACTGGTTCACGAGGCCGTAGTTGGCATCAAAGATATAGATAAATAAAATACCGATAGCCACTGTCGACATTAAGAAGGGCATAAAATAAACGGTGCGGAACAGCCGCATCCCTTTAATAGGGCTGAACAGCAGCAGGGCCATAATTAAGCCGAGAGGAAGCTGCGTCAGCAGTGAAGCAGCAATCAGCAGGGCGTTGTTTCCGGAAGCCTGCCAGAACACACCATCCCGGATAACTTCAAAGTAATTCTGGAGCCCAATAAACACCATATTGGAATCGATGCCGTTCCAGTCAAACAGACTGTAGTAAAATGTCATCCCAATCGCATAAACCACGTACACTCCGTAGAAGATGAGCGCCGGAGCCATAAATCCTAATATGACAAGCCAGTTCTTGCCTTTCTTCTTCCTGGAAGCATTCCGGGATTTTGTGTTCACTTCATTTTCGACGTTGGTAGCCAACAACATTCACCTCAATTTTTAACTACATCAAGCCGGCAGAACCGGCTTGATATAGAAGTTAATTATTCCAGCTCTTCCTCCGCAGCCTGTTCCATCTCTTCTGCCGCTTCTTCTGGTGTAATGGATCCGCCAAACAATGCTTGTGTAGTGTCTAAGTGAACTTCTGCAAGTGCTGGAGGCAGAGTCTGGTCATAGTACGTTTGTACAAAATCAGCTTCGTTTAAGGTTTCACTCAAACGCTTGATGTATTCATCTTCGTACTCAGCCCCTTCTACCGGAGACACAGCGCCGCTTTCGTTCGCAAACTCGGTGGCTGTTTCCTGCTGGGAAATGAAGTTCAGGAAGTCAATAGCAGCTTCTTTGTTATCACTTTGCTCTGACACGGAAAATGCCGGGCTCACACCGCCCACAAGGTGATTTTGCGCGCCTTCCCCACCTTCGATTTCAGGGAACATGAAGTAATCAAGCTTTTCTTTGAATTCAGGCATTTCACTATCAACGTTTTTGAGCATCGCACCACTGGTCATAATTTCCATCGCAGCGTCCCCGGAATACATTAGTTGACGGGACTGGCCTGTGTCATAGTCGCTGCCGTTAATGCCATCTGGAAATGCATTTTTATCCACCAGCTCTTGGATCTTTTCCCCTGCTTCGACATATGCTTCATCATCAAAGCTTCCTTCGCGGCTAAAGGCGTCGGCGAATAAATCTTCTCCTCCGGCTCTTTCAGCAAGATACATCAGATAGAAGGCACCCGGCCACTGCGTCTGGTTTGCGAGGGCAAATGGAATAACGTCGTTTTCATTCAATGTATCGACAATATCTAAAAGTTCATCATATGTTTCCGGTTCTTCGAGACCGTATTCATCGAAAATTTCCTGGTTATACCATACAGGCACTAAATCAAGCCCCATAGGCACGCCGTATACCTCATCATCAAAGGTCACTGTACCTAAGCCAGCTTCCAGAAATCTATCTGATTCAACTTCATCAGTGATATTTACCACCTGGTCAGCATCCACGAAATTCTCCAGCCAGCCGCCGCCCCAGGAATGAAAAATATCAGGTGCGGCATTACCGCCCATGGCCGTACTAATCTGTTGTTTATAAGGATCGTTTTGGTACTGCTTTAAATTTACCGTAACTCCTTCTTCCTCCTCAAAGCGTTCTGCCGCATTCTGAAGTACTTCTTCTCCTGCTCCGGTTTCAATGTGCCATACTTCAATTGCATTATCTCCGCCGCCGTTGTTTCCGCCTGATGAAGCCTCTTCCCCATCCGGACTTTCCGGGTTTGCAGGCTGACATCCTGCCGAAAAAATGAGAAATGCCGGTAAAATTGCTGCCATAGGAACTTTGTAATTCACGTTCAATCAACTCCTCTTTTTAATTGATAACGCTTACATTTAATGGGTGATAAAAACTTAATATTAAGAAAAGTGATGTTTGATATTTAGTATAGGAATCAGCTCCTTTCATGTTTATTTTCATCCAGCCGGCTGCCTATGTTTGTCGGCTGGATAAACTAATAATGTTATATACAGGCGTTTCAACCTCCCTTCGGAGTCTGACAATTCCCCATTCTTTCAAAGAAATTAATAATGTAGGAATGGTCTCTTTTCCCGTTTCCGTTAGCAATTTCGGAGTGAAAGATTTCTTTCACCAGGTTAGTGACAGGAAGCGGTACCCCGATCGCATTCGCTGAGGACTGGATGTTCTTTAAATCTTTATAGTTCGTTTCAATGCGGCCGCCCGGCTCAAAATTCCGTTCGATAATCTGCGGCATTTTGGCTTCCATGACAGCGCTGCCTGCCAGTCCGCCGTGAATGGCTTCAAACAGTTTGTTTAAGTCGATGCCTGCCTGGCTCGCGTACACACAGGCCTCCGATAATGCGGCGAGGTTTCCGCTGACGATGATTTGGTTTGCCAGCTTTGCTGCCGAACCGGTGCCAGTCGCTCCGCAATGAACGATGTTCTCACCCATGGCTTCAAATACGGGCAGCACTTTGTGAAAGTGATCTTCGTGCCCGCCTGCCATAATGGATAGTCTGCCTTCAACAGCCATCGGTTCGCCGCCGCTGACCGGAGCGTCGATAAAGTGAAGATTCAGTGCTTCCAGTTTATTGGCAAACAGTCTTGATTCTTCCGTCGATACCGAGCTCATATCCACAATAATGGTTCCCGGTTTACTGGCTGCAGCTAGTCCTGGCTCTTCAAATAACACCTGGGATACATGTTTTCCTTCCGGCAGCATCGTGATGATGACCTCACTGCTTTCTGCTGCCTCCTGGCCTGTTTTACACGCATGGCCGCCTAAAGCTGCCAGTTCGTTGACAGCCTCTGTGTTTAAATCAAAAAGGTACGTCTCAAACCCCTGCTTGATAAGATGCCCGGCCATCGGTTTGCCCATGATCCCTAAGCCAATAAATCCAACCTTCATACGACACGCCTCCATACAACAGTATTTAAATAGATTCTGGTAACGCTAAATGCTCTCAGTTTTCCTGAACGACGGGCGCGAGGTGTTTATTGACATAATCGCCAAGCTCTTTAATGACTTTTCCGGTATCCGGCTCTGCTGCCCCGGTTTCTTCTTCGAGCATCACCCAGCCGTCGTAGCCGCCGTCTTTTAAGACCTGCATGCACCCTACAAAGTCAATGTCGCCCTCGCCCATTTTCTTCCATTCATGCTGCTTCGAGGCTTCTTTAAAATGCACGTGTTTAATTAACGGCAACGCTTCCCTAAAAATGTCCACCGGATCCATGTCCCCGAACATGATATGACCGGCATCCGGAGTGTAGCCCATATATCTTTCATCAAGGCCATCGAAAAGGACTTCATAGTCCTCGCGGGATTTCCAGTAGGAGGTTTTGTAGGAAATCGGGTGCAGCGAGGTCACAATGCCGTGCTCCTCCCGGGCCCGTTTGCCCAGTTCATTGGCTCCCTTAATAATCTCCTGCTGCCGCTGCCGTACATTATCCCTGCTGGCCCCGACTCTCGAAGGCACGTTCATTACCGCTCCCGGGAAGTGCTTTAGGTAGTCGAAATAGTAATTTTCCAGCTCCCTTTCCTGCTCAGAGGGCTTTCCGCCTTCAAAAGCATGCGGGATCGTCAGGGCCGCTAATTGAAGACCTCTTTGATCCAGCTCTTCCTTGAAGCGCTCCGGCTGGTCCCTATACTTTCCAAGCAGGGAGATCTGCATATCCAGGCCGGTCAGCCCGCCGTTTTTTACGTCATCCATGATCTGGTCCATCATGTCTGCCTCTACATCGTAATCCAACACCCAGGTGGAGCCCTGGCATCCGAATTTCATGACCATTTTTAATACTCCTCTTTAACAGTTTTTAAATTTAATGCTTCCGTAACAAAGGTGGAAAACAGAAGCTGCATCGATGTTGCCCCCGGGTCCTGATGGCCTATGGAGCGCTCGCCCAGCCGGCTGGATCTTCCTTTTTGGGAGCTCATCTCTCTGGTGGCCTCCATGCCATCTTTTGCCGCCTGTGATGCCTGTTCAAATTTTTTCTCCACCGTTCCATCTTCACTCTGCAGAGCTTCCTGGACAGGATATAAAACATCCACCATCGTTTTATCCCCCGGCTCCGCCTGGCTTCTTTCCTGCACGCCATTGGTAAATTCAATCCAGAACTGCCTCATATCCTCCATGGAGAGTTCTGTTTTATTTTTAACGGCCTTTGCCCCGGCCATAAAGCCAGAAGCATAGAGCGGTCCTACTGATGAACCCACAGCGCTTAAAAAGGAACGCCCGGCTGTCATCGCAATTTTTCCGCAATCTGTTTCGTCCGCCAGCTTTGAATGAAGGGCTTCCTGCACGGCCTTCCATCCGATACTCATTGTTATGCCGTGATCGCCGTCTCCGAGCGCCCGGTCCAGTTCGCATAAATAGGTTTTGTTTTCTTCAAGTACAATGTGAGCGCTCTCAAAATAATTTTTCCATTCCTCTGCCTGCATGTAGTAATTCCCCTCCTGCTTAACTCTGTGTATACATCGGGCACTGGGCCGGGGCATCAATCAATGGCTTTAATTCCTCGTCCATTTTTAAAAGTGTGATAGAGCACCCTCCCATTTCGAGAGACGTACAATAATCCCCTACATAGGAAGTATAGATATTTATTCTTTTTTCATTCAGGAGGCTTTCCACCTTGTCGTACATGATGTAAAGCTCCATTCTGGTTGTGGACCCGAGGCCGTTAATAAGCACCGAGACCTCCTCCTCCTCGGATGTAATATCCATTTCATCAATAATATTGTTTAAAATACGCTCAGTAACCTCGTTTGAAGTAGCCAGCTTGGTTTTTTCCACGCCCGGCTCCCCGTGGTGGCCAAGGCCGATTTCCATTTCATCCTCTTCGAGACTGAAGCTTGGCTGTCCGGTTTGCGGAAGGGAGCACGGGGAGAGGCCGACGCCCATGGAGCCTACATTCTGGTTGGCCTTTTCGGTTATACGGTACACCTCGTCGAGCGAAAGACCCTCCTCCGCTGCTGCTCCAGCCACCTTCGTCACAAAGAATTCTCCGGCGATCCCTCTTCGTTTTTCCGCTTCCTCCCTCGGTGCAGACGCAATATCATCCTTTACGATGATCTGCTTTACTTCTATGTTTTCTTCCATGTCTGCAATATCGGCTGCCATCCCGAAATTCATAATGTCTCCCTGGTAGTTCCCGTATAAAAGCAGGGCCCCCTGGTCGGTATGCGTTGCTTTTATGGCCTCCACAATTGGATCCGGAGGCGGAGAAGAAAAGATATTGCCCACCGCGACGCCATCAGCCATTCCTTTGCCTACATAACCCATAAAAGCCGGTTCATGGCCGGAGCCTCCTCCAATAATTAAACTGACCTTCTGCTTTAAGCCAGCATCTGTGCGGACGATCGTTCGCGAATGCGCCTCTATCCCCCTCACAAGATGAGAATGCGCTTTCAAATAACCATTAAGCATTTCTTCGACGACCACATCCGGGTCATTAATTAACTTTTTCACCGTTAAACCTCCTGAAATTTATTTTTTCATAAATTCTTTTTCTTTTTCTGAAATCTTATTGATTTTCCGCTCTGAATTGCCTCCCTGAAATTCTACACTTAAATACGTCTGTACAATTTTTTTAGCATGCTCTGCGCCGATAACCTGGGCGCCCATCGTAATAATCTGGGCATTGTTGCTTAATTGGGCACGTTCAGCAGAATACGCATCGTGACATTGAGCCGCGCGAATGCCTGGGACTTTGTTAGCCGAGATAGCTACCCCAATACCAGTGCCGCAGATCAAAATCCCCCGGTCAGCTTTATTATCGTTAATATCCTCCGCCACTTCAAATGCAACATCCGGATAATCCACCTCTGTACAGTTATAGCAGCCGTAATCAATGACCTCATGATTCAGCTCTTCCACGTGTTTTTTTATCGTTTCTTTCAAATCGTATGCGACGTGATCACTTCCAATAGCTATTTTCACTATTTTCAATCCCCGTTTCTGTTAATATTTGATTAAATTTTCGCATTTCATCTTTTGTTTGTCAATTTTTATTTTTATTTACTTTCGAAAATGATCATTTATTCAAAGATAAGTGATATAAGGGGAACAAGACAAAATGAAATATTACAGAGGAATTTATATTAAATATTTTGCTAAAAGTGAATTTTTCTTCTACTATTAGAAAGAGAATATGAGTCGAAGGGTGAAACGATGACTAAATTATTTGTAGCGGAACGCCGGCAAAAGATCCTCGAATACTTAAATGTTGACCGCCGTGTAACTGTCCGCGGTCTGGCAGAGAAAATGAAGGTATCAGAAGTGACGCTTCGCTCCGATTTGAAGGACATGGAAAACGAAGGGCTGCTTCGCAGAACTCATGGCGGGGCTGTTCTGCCTGAAGCAGAAGATAACGAAATTAATTTTTCATCAAGGGAAAAGAAAAACAAAACAGAAAAAATTACGATGTCCCATATGGCAATGTCGTTGATTGAAGACGGCCACTGCATACTTTTGGACGCCAGTTCAACGGCGCTTGAATTTGCCCGGCTGCTGAAGGAAAGCCAGATGCGCCTGACTGTAGTCACCAGTGGTATTTACACTGCGCTGGAATTAAGGGAAAACCCTAATTTAACAGTCATTCTTTTAGGAGGGGTGGTCCGGCACGGTTCCAGTTCTTTAGAGGGGGTGCTGGGAATTGATATGTTAAATAAAATTCATGTTGATTTCATGCTTACTTCCGCCAGTGGTTTTACAGTAAATACAGGGCTTACGGACTTTAACGTCTACGAAGTCGATTTGAAAAAACATATGGTAGCCAAAGCCAGTAAAGTTGTCGCTCTTATCGACCATTCAAAAATCAACAAAAGCTCTATTTCTTCCTTTGCCTCTTTAAATGAGATTGATTATTTTATTTCAGACGAGCCCGTCTCGGGGGATATACTTACTGAGCTGGAGAAGCATAATGTTCAAACGCTTTTTTCCCTGGTGGATTACAGCTGATTTCCCCGCTCTTAAAACCACTACCATTGAAATGCAAACGAGCCGGCTCCTGATTTTTAGGAGCCGGCTCGTTCTGTTTAACCGTAATAGTAGTAATAGCTTTGATCCATACCTTTTTTCTGGTTCAATATGCAGCCAAGAATTGGCACGCCGCTTACTTCCAGCAGGTCTTTAGCCTTCCGGGCGGCATCATTTTCGGTTTCTCCGGCTTTGACCACGAGAATACTTCCGTCGCAGTGGCGGGAGATAACCTGAACGTCCGTCACCGCGAGCACCGGCGGCGCGTCAAACAAAATCACGTCGTACTGCTCGCGGGCAAGCTCCACCAGATGAGCCATTGAACGGCTTCCGAGAATTTCAGATGGATTTGGTGGGATCGGGCCGCTAGGCAGAATATCGAGGTTCGGCACTTCAGTTTCCTGTACGTATCCTGCATATTCTCCGTGATTCGTCAGAGCGTTAATAAGCCCGTGTGTATTCATGCGGCGAAACGTATAGTGCACGGTCGGCTTACGAAGATCAGCGTCCACGAGAAGCACCTTTTTTTCCTGCTGGGCCATCGTTACCGCGAGATTTGCCACCGTGGTGGATTTTCCTTCCCCCGGTCCTGCTGATGTGACAACCATCGTCTGCATCTCTTTATCCACTGAGGAATATTGAATATTAGTACGAATCGTACGGTACTGCTCGGATACAGGGGATTTGCTGTTCAGCCAGGTAATGAGCTTCCGCTGATTCGTGTTCGTCTCTTGCTTCTTTTTTCGTGCCAAACGCGCACACTCCTTTTGATTTCTGTTCGTTACTCCTTATATCGGCCGGGTGATGTATTCATTATAGGCGTAGTATAGCACATTTCAGCGTACCCCGGTCCGTTTTTCCAAAAAGCAGGACCTTTTTATGACCCGCTTTCTGTCCACTGCTGCCAGATGCCATCCGCCCAGGCTGTATGCCCCTGTTCCGTCGGTACCGGCGTGTCCTCACCGACGTAGTCAATCAGCTCTTCATCATCCACCGCGGGCCAGGCGCTCCAGTGATTCAGGTAGGTGACCCCGGTCTCGTCGGCATATCCTTCTATGGCGTCGAGCTGTTCTAAGTAGTACTGCGCCTCGTACCAAGGCTGCGGCGCACTGATATAGTACGCGCTGTCGTTTTCCTGCACCGCTTCCGTAATTTCACGGGTAGCGTAAATGGTATCGTCGCTGCTGACCGTGCCATTATCACTCACCGCAAACGGCACAAAGATAAATAAATCGGCATCAGCACCGGCCATTTCCTCCGGCCCGCCTTCGTTCAGCACTTCAAGGGACGTGCTGTCATCATATGTAATTGTTTCTACTTCAGTACTGATTCCGTTCCAGTTCTCCTCGATCCGATCAGCCAGCTGCTGCGGAAAGCTGTTGTCGCCCTCTGACGTCACCGCACCTGGGCCGGCCACTACAAGCCGCAACGGATCGCCGGACTGCTTCGCTTCTTCCAGCTGGCTTTGCAGAGCACCGTCCAGCCCTTCGGCGTTAATCCCGCTTCCGGCTCCGCCCTCCGAAGAGGCGCTGCCGCTGTTCTGCTGTTCGCCGCTGCTTTCACCGGCTCCGCCAGCGTTATCGATGCGGTCCTGGTAATACAGCCATCCTGCTATCAGCACCACCGCCGTGATCAGGACGAGGATAAATAACCCAATTGATCGCTTCATGAGATCTCCCCTCGTTCATTATTCCATTCTTAAGTATTACGAAAATCCTTCAAATTGTAAAGACGAAATCCGAAAATTTCCATAAAAGAACATATACTTCAGCTTGTTTTAACAGCTAAAAATAAAACGTATACACAATACCGACAGTCATCACCATCGCAATGACGGTAAGCGGCAAACCGACTTTAATATAGTCGGAAAATTTATATCCGCCTGGCCCGTACACAATCAGGTTCGTCTGATACCCAATCGGCGTGACGAAGCTTGCCGAAGCGGCGATCGCAATCGTGAAAGCAAACCCCATCGGATCAGCATTCAGGCTTTCGGCAATACTGAGGCCGATCGGAATCATCAGCACGGCTGCCGCACTGTTTGTAATCAGTTCCGTAAAAAGGTTTGTCAGGGCGTAAACAAAAAACAGAACTACAACGATACCAAGCGGTTCCCCGAAGGCAAGCAGCCCCTTCGCTATCCAGGCGGCAAGTCCCGTTTCGGTCATGGCTGATCCTACCCCGAAGGCACTCGCAATTAACAGCAGCACCTGAAACTGCACATAGCGCTTCGCTTCCTCGGGTGTAATAATACGCGCCACTAAAAAAATGAGTACCGCAAGCGCCATTGCCTGAAACATACTGAGCCATCCGACTGTAACAATCGCAATCATCGCCAGCAGCACCCCGAGCGAGAGCCATCCTTTCACGGGCTTCTCTCTGATGGAGCCCGGCGTCTCCAGGGCAGAAACAACGTAAAAATCATTCGAGCGCTTGTACTTCTGCAGAAAATCCGAACCGGCGAGAAGAAGAAGTGAATCCCCGGGACGCAGTCGGATGTCTCCGATTTTACTCTGGATTCTTTCATTGTTACGATGCACCGCCACTACACCTGCATCGTAGGACGAACGAAACTGCGCCTGTTTGATCGTTTTAGCCTGGAGTGACGACTGGTGGGAAACGACCGCTTCCACCAGCTGATTCGATCCGTTTTGCAGGTCATCGAGCGTCAGCTCGGTGCCCGTTTTCAGCGTAAGCCCAGCCGTCCGCTGCAGGTCAGCCATTTTCTCGAGTACCCCGGTGAAAATCAGACGGTCGCCCGCCTGCACAACGGTATTGGAGCTCACCGGCGATATCCGTTCATCCCGGCGGATGATTTCGATCAAAAACATCCCCTGCAGATCCCGAAGCCCTGCTTCCTGAACGCTTTTCCGTACATATGGAAATGTAGGCTCAACCTTCATTTCACACAGGTACTCCTTGGCCTCATCCTCCATCCGTCTCTGCGTTCCTTCATAGGCTGGCAATATACGGTAACCAATCGTAAACAGATAAATGAGCCCGACGACCGTAAGCGGCAGGCCGACGATCGCCAGCTGGAACATGCCGAACCCCGCCATATCGTAATCCAGAAGCATCCCGTGTACCACCAGGTTGGTCGAAGTGCCGATCAACGTAATTGTGCCCCCCATAATTGTCGCGTACGACAACGGGATTAAAAACTTGGAGGGAGCGTAACCACGATCTTCGCACCATTTTTTGATAATTGGGGTGAAGGCTACTACAATCGGGGTGTTATTTAAGAAGGCCGACATGCCGGATATTGGTACAAAGGTGCGTACCATTGATGACACCGGTCCGCGGCTCTTCTGCAGCCAGTGAGTCATAAACCTTTCTACGAGCCCGCTCTTCTGCACTGCTCCAGCGACAATAAATAAAAGCGCAACTGTCAGCATCCCTTCGTTGGAAAAGCCGATCAGGGCCTGTTCCGTCGTAAGGATACCGCTGATCAGAAGAATAACCAGCACAGTAAATACGATCATATCCGGCCGCGCGACTTCAAAAAACAGCGCCAAAAGCATCCCTACGATTAATACTAATACAACACCCATTTCAATGGTCATATGAACCCCTCTATTTCCTACCATTCTTATAGGGATGATTATACAGCAAAAGAGACCCACTGCGGGAGTCTCTTTTCATCAGTTTATAGTTTTAAAAAATTATGATTAAATCGATTTTACAATAAACCAGCCGTTGGTCTGGTCTTTTCTATTATAATAGAACCTTTCATTGTCTTCGTATCTTACTACCGTTCCTCCGGCGGCTTCTACAATCGCCTGTCCCGCTCCTGTGTCCCACTCCATCGTCGGAGCGTATCGCGGATAAAAATCGGCCTTCCCCTCTGCGATCAGGCAGAATTTCAGTGAGCTGCCGGCGGACACCACGTCTACGGCGCTGTATGTTTCTTTTAGTTCATTAATGAATGCTTCCGTTTCCGCTGACATGTGTGACCGGCTTGCCACCACATGCGCTTTGTCTTCAGGTCTGGAAACGGCAAGCTTTTCGCCGTGCTGCCGGAGCAGCTCTTCGCTGAGGGGCAGCTTGGAGGTAACGTCAGTCACTTTATATGCCCCGAATGATTGCCCGCCGATGTACAGCACGTCCTGTGCAGGCACATAAATAACTCCCATAACCGGGTATTTGTTTTCAATTTTTGCGATGTTAACCGTGAATTCATCATTCTTTTTCACGAATTCCTTTGTACCATCCAGCGGGTCCACGAGCCAAAACGAGTCCCAGTCTTTACGCTGCTCGTAATCCACGGTATTTCCTTCTTCGCTTATGACCGGAGTTTCCGGATCTGCTTCGTGAAGCCCTTTGGCAATAACGTTGTGGGCGCGCTTGTCCGCTTCTGTCAGCGGGGAATCGTCCTCTTTATGCTCGACCGTAAAATCCCGCCCGTACACATCCATGATTTCCTGTCCTGCTTCTACTGCAAATGAAATGATTGCGCTTGTGATAACCGCCTGCATATGCATGCTCCCTTTTTAATTACATGTTTATGTGGTCCATTTGAGTTAAAAATTTGCCGTTTAATTTAATTACTTTGTTTCACTTGCTTTATTGTACACTTCTTCCAATTAAGTGAAAAGATGATTTCCTCTTAATAATAGTGTGGGCCGAAATTTTTTATTTATTATAAAGAAAACGAGCCGCCCACATGGGCAGCTCGTTGCTCTTAATTTTTGCTGAAGTAAGAATTGGTACCTTGATAAATTCCTTCAGCAAGTTTTTCTCTATAGGAGCTTTGCTTCAAGTAGGAAGCTTCTGTTGCGTTATCGATAAAACCAACTTCCACTAACACAGAAGGAACCTTCGTTTCGCGGATAACGTGGAAGTTGCCTTGTTTCACCCCGCGGCTTCGCCCGGAGGTTTCCCGGATGATTCCTGATTGAATCTCTTCTGCGAGCTCTTTACTTTCTGCACCTTCGTATTTACTGTACCAGTACGTTTCAATTCCGTGACCGCCACCGGCGTTTGTGTGGATGCTGATGAAAGCATCCGCGCCTGCGTTATTTGCGATCGAAGAACGCTGGGAAAGCGATAGATACTTGTCACTTTCACGCGTCATTACCACGTTTGCTCCAGCTGCACGTAATTTACTAGCCAGGTATTTAGATGTTTCGAGGTTGATATCTTTTTCTTTCAATCCATTTCCCTGCGCGCCTGGATCATGGTCGCCGTGTCCAGCGTCTACCACAATCGTCTTGCCGGCTACAGCAGATTCGGATGGATATGTTTCATCTACATTCAATGCTGCACGAAGAGCTTTCATGGTGTTCGGACCAGCCACACCGTCCACTGCGAGATTTTCAGAACGCTGAAAATCTTTTACTGCCTGCGCAGTTGAGGAATCAAACTGATTGGATGGGTTGCTTACACTCATGAACCCAAGTGCTTCAAGGTCAAGCTTCAGCTGAACCACTCCATCATGAGTCGTGCCTACCTTCATGATTGAAATAGAGCCGTAGTTACCCGGATCGCCGACGTCGCTTGCATCGTCGTCACTCGCTTCATCGTCGCTCCCTTTAGTGCTGAGAACTTCGCTGATCTTCGCGAGGGTTTTCGGACCGGCTACACCGTCGACGTATAAATCATGATCACGTTGAAATTCTTTAACAGCTGCTTCAGTTTGTGGACCAAATTTTCCATTTGGACTCGAGATGTCCAGGTAACCGAGCGTATACAGGTCTTCTTTCATGGCCTTAGCCGCCGGGCTGTCCACTCCGTCCTTCAAAAGGCCGCTGTCACTGTCATTCGAGTTGCTGTCATCACTGCTGTCGTCCTCATCTGATGGCGGATTTTTCAGTACTTCCCTCAGCTTGGCAAGCGTATTTGGTCCGGCTACACCATCAACCATCAGGCCATGATCGCGCTGGAAATCCTTGACCGCGGCTGCCGTGAGCGGGCCGAAGTGCGTCGTTGGCTCAGAAATGTTGAGATACCCGAGCGTGTACAGATCGGTTTTCAACAATTGAGCCTCTTTACTGTGCACGCCGTCCTTCAAAAGCGTGCTTCCACTGTCAGCGCTGTCGTCACTGCTGCTGTCGTTCTCATCTGAAGATAACGCCTGCAGTTCGTCGCTGATTTTGGCGAGGGTGTTCGGCCCGGCGACGCCGTCCACAACGAGGCCGTGGTCACGCTGGAAATCCTTGACCGCGGCTGCCGTGAGCGGGCCGAAGTGCGTCGTTGGCTCGGAAATGTTGAGATACCCGAGCGTATACAGATCGGCTTTCACGGCTTTGGCTGCTTCACTGCGTACGCCGTCTTTCAAAAGCGTGCTTCCGCTGTCAGCGCTGTCGTCACTGCTGCTGTCGTCCTCATCTGAAGATAAAGCCTGCAGTTCGTCGCTGATTTTGGCGAGAGTGTTCGGCCCGGCGACGCCGTCCACAACGAGGCCATGGTCACGCTGGAAATCCTTGACCGCGGCTGCCGTGAGCGGGCCGAAGTGCGTCGTTGGCTCGGAAATGTCGAGATAGCCAAGCGTATACAGATCGGCTTTCACGGCTTTGGCTGCTTCGCTGCGGACGCCGTCCTTCAAGAGCGTGCTTCCGCTGTCAGCGCTGTCGTCACTGCTGCTGTCATCCTCATCTGAAGATAAAGCCTGCAGTTCGTCGCTGATTTTGGCGAGGGTGTTCGGCCCGGCAACGCCGTCCACCACGAGGCCGTGGTCACGCTGGAAATCCTTGACCGCGGCTGCCGTCTGCGGACCGAAGCGTTCATTTGGGTTGGCAATATCGAGATAGCCAAGCGTGTACAGGTCTTCTTTCATGGCCTTGGCCGCCGGACTCGTCACACCGTCCTTCAGTACGCTGCTGTTTGTATTGCTGTCTCCAGAAGATTTGCTATGTATAATTTCGTTTATCTTGGAGAATGTATTTGGGCCAGCAACTCCGTCCACAGTCAGCGAATGGTCTTTTTGAAAATCTTCCACCGCTCGTTCTGTTTGCTTACCGAAGTATTTAGTCGGGTTCGCTATATCCAAATAACCAAGCTCATACAGATCCTCTTTCAGTTCCTGTGCCTGCGAACTGTTATCTCCGTATTTAACGATATTGGAAGCTGCATTGGCTGGAGTAGACGTAGACAATACAAACGAAATAGCGAGCAAAACACCAGCTAAAACAAATATGAAGTTTTTAAACATCCTGATTACTTCCTCACTCCTCTTCTTTAAATTAATTTCGTGCATGTATTCATTCTAATTAGGACTTAAGAATCAATCAATAGGTAATTATTATACAAAAGTCGTATCATTATTATCTGCTCATCTATTTCAAAAGGCTTATATAGTCTGATTTTATCGTTATTTTTTAATTTTATTTTATATACTAAATTTCATTTTTACCTTGTTATAATTAGTTCCAAAGAATTAATTTTTATCACGTATGTATTTTAAAAATTGCATAAATTACTGCACTGTGCTTTTTTATGTAATTTTTCTTAGTTAAGACGATAATATACACGTACTAGTTAATTAGGAGGCTGAGTATGGTTTCATCTAAAAAAATTATATTTTTCAGTTCGTTTATCGTTTCTATTTCATTAGGCAGTTTAGCCACCACTGGCAATACGGTCCTGGCCAATGAAGAAGACAACCACAATGAATTTTACATGGCAGAGGGTACAGAAGCATCTGAGGTCAAGGAGCTCGAAGAAGCTTTGATTGTTTTAGGGTATCCCCTTCAAGAAGCAGACACTCTATTCGATAGCAGTACATCTATACATATTTCAGATTACCAGGAGCGAAACAGCTTTGAAGTGACTGGGGAAGTAGATCAGGAATTGCTTGAAAGCATTCTGGAAGATATGAAAAGCGCAAAAGAAAATGAAGCTTCCGGCAATACAGAATCCGAAAATCAAATTGAAAAAGATTCCTCTATAGAAGAAGCTTATACTGCTTCATCTAATTCAGAAAACGAAGTTGAGGATGAGAGCAGGGAGACAAGCGCTGGTACAGAAGAATCCGATGCAGATTCCTCCTTTGCTCAGAGAAACGATGAAGCTGGTCAGATTCCAGACAGTGACGATCGGGATTTAAAACAAGAAGAATCGGATGAAGACGAAAGTACAGCAGAAGAACCACAGGACATGGAAGTTGATGAAGAAGAGACAATGACGCAAGACGTGAAAAGTGACGCTGACGAAGAAAAAGAGGAAGACGAAAACACTAAGCAAACAAAAGCACCAGATGCAGATGAGAAAGTATCAATCGAACAAGAAGAAGCAGCACCACAAAAGGCCAGATCTTTCGTATTGGCAGCCAATACCTTCTCTGCGTCTGCTGTTTCCAGCAGCATGCTCCTGAAAGACGGCGTGACCAGCCCAGCGGCCAGAGCCATGAAAGAAGACCTGTATACGCTTGGCTATCTCGACATTGCCAACCCAAATGAGCGCTTCGGTCCGCAGACGGCAGCCGCGGTCAAGGACTTCCAGCGTGACCACGGCCTCGTGGTGGACGGCGTCGCCGGGCCGAACACCCTCGCCAAAATCAGCGA
>NZ_CANLSU010000006.1 GCF_947493875.1 uncultured Marinococcus sp.
GAAGATATGTTTCAACGGCAGGGTTAACTTCAAGGCTGGAAGAGGACAGCCGTTTACACAAAATTATTGACGGTCCCTATTCTATACCAGGTTTACATTTTCTCAATTACTGTGATAGGATTGGTGTATAAAAGTTCAACATTTTGTCACCATAAAAAGGGAGCACCCAGATGTCGTAACCATCTGAGTGCTCTTTTTTGTTGCTATCATCGCCTGTTCTTGCTTTTCTTACGCATTCGCCTTAGCAACAAGTCAGCAAATACTATTCCAATCACGGTCGAAGCGAGTGGAAAAAGAAAGTCCATCAATAAAAGTTCAAACACTTTGTCACCTCCCTTCTGACACATTTCGCCAGAAGGTGAACAGGCGATAAATCCCATTATATCAAGCTTGAAATGTTAATAAAATATGGATACCAGTTCCTTAAGCTATTTTTTAGCCGAAGAAAAACGAAGCAACTATGAACCCCGCTATAATTACAAGAATAAGTATGCCTGTTCCTTTCCAGCCCAAACCGGTAACGAGATCCACAAGGCCTCCGCTTCCTGCGCGGTGAAAGGAATCATTCATATTACCAGTGGGGTTTCGTTTTAATTCTTCTTGTCTCAGCCTTTCTCTTCTTCTTTCTTCCTCTTCTTTATTTTCATTCATTTGAATTCCTCCGCTATTGTTACATCTAATAAATGACATGGCTTTTCCTGTTCCACTGATGAATATCGAGTACGTCTTTTCCTTGAACCATATTTAAGCTTTACGCATTCATACATAAAACGCTACATACCCGGACAGGATCATCAATGCAAAAATCAGGAGGGTCATGCCATACGTTTTCGCTTCAACAGCCCGGGCGGATTGCTACTGAAGCCAATATGGATAAACGAAGAACGCTACCGGAAGCAGACCAAGAAAAATTGAAAATAAAACAACCGCGATCACACCAAAGGTATCTATTGGATTCCCTCCTCTTTCGCTCCCTATTTTCTCCATCCCTTCATGATGTCAGGAGCGTTCTTTATGGCGATGCTTTTTGCTCCATGTGAAGTCCAGGAAGAGAAAAAAGCAGACCACTGTAACCGAACCAATAAATCCCCACACCCATTTAAGTCCGGGTAATTGAATAACTCCCAAAAGTGCAATGATAGTCACCGGCAGCAACGAAATCCACATCCACCGAAACAAATAGACAGGCGACTGCTGCACTATAGCAACTCCCTTCCCATTTTAAATACGATCATACGATTGATCACGTACAACGACCGTCTCAGGACTTATGCGAACCAGAACCCAAGCCGGGTCGCCCAAAACGTTTGTAAATCGTGAATCCCAATGCTCCGGAGCCCCCATGTATTTGCAGAACAACCGGGAAACCCGTTTACGATCATGAGCAAGAAGGCTGCCCCAGCCCCGGATACCTGCGTGCTGAACGAGACCGGTTGCAGGGTTGAAATCCACGATACCAAGCGCACATCGGGGTTCGCTTTCAATCCGTGCAGGAAACGAATCGGTTCGCGTATTCCCAAGAATCCAAATCTCCTTGTTCTCCCATAAAAACCATACGGGAGACTCCCGGGGGCCCTCTTCATGAACCGTAGATAAATGAGCAAATAACGGTCGCTGCAAAAGGGTATCCAAAAATTTTTCCGGATCATCGGGGGTGGAGGCATCACGTAAGATTTTCATCAGATCGTTCCTTTCTTTTTCAGGTTATTCTTCACAAGAAAAAACATATGTTTCGGCCTTCTTATTTGTTCCTTTGGCCATCAATGCTTTGCAGGCTTTCCCATTCTTTTCTTAATATGCCCATTTTAATCGAGTCATAGTAGCTTCCCTGCCAGTATCTCGCCTCCCGAATACGTGCCTCTTCCTTCATTCCTAATTTTTTAGCGACCTGCATCATGCGTTCGTTCGCTGACCAGGTTGTCATGCCTAAGCGGTGAAGATCTGTGTAGTGAAATAAATAATCAATCCATAAGCGATATGCCTCTGTTCCATAACCCCCGTTCCAATAGGCAGAATCGTAAATAACAATACCTGTTTCCATCCAGTATGTATTGGCATCCACCCAGTAAGCTCCTGTATAACCGATCGCCTGGCGGTCAGCGATAATAGCCAATGCAGCAGGGATACCGGGAAAAATTTCTGCCAGCCACTGCTCTTGATAGGAGGAAAAGGAAATGAAATTTTCCTCGATATACGGCGCATTCCATTTTTTTGATTTCTGCTGTTCATCGAGGTACTTCCATTCGTACAGCTGCTTTATGTCGGTCTCGTTGGCTTGCCTTAAAAATACTTTATTACCATCCAGTTCACTCATTCTCTGCTCCTTTTGATCTTCCGAAAAATTCTTCTATTATAAAGCTACATCAAAGCTAGTCACATAAACTGCACGGCCGGTAATACTCACATCAACATTATCCTGGTGCTTTGTGACCTGCACGTGAACCCGTCCATCTTTATTCATCTCCTGTCCCTGCTCTATAATAAGCTGCAAAGGCGAGCGAAAGCTTTCATTAATATAGGCCGCCCAATAAGCGCCCATAACCCCGGATGCAGTCCCTGTGACAGGATCTTCCACGGTCCCCGAATACGGGGAGGAAAAATGCCTTGCATGGATATCAGCTGCTTCATCATACGTCTCCAGACAAAACGGATGAATGGAAGCTTTAGGCATTTTCGTAAGCACATCTGGAAACGATGAATTATCAGGCCTCATCCTTTCAAAGCTGTCTATGTGAGCAATCGGCACCAGCAGCGTCCACGTTCCGGTGTTTCCATACACAATGGGCAGATCAGTGTGAATATCATTTTCTCCTATCCCCATCGAAGCAGCCAGAGAAGCCCGGGAGCCATGAAACATTTCAAATTTAGGCGGGGCCTGAGTCATCGTAATTGTGTGCTGTTGATGGGCAGACGTTTGTATCCTGACCGTTAAGATGCCAGCCCTCGTTTCTACCGTGATACGTTCTTTATCATCAAGCAGCCCTTCACTTTTTAATGAATAAACGGAAGCCAGCGCAGCGTGACCGCATAAATCCATTTCGTGACCCGGTGTAAAAAAGCGCAGACGTAGATCTGCTGATTCAGATGATAATACAAAGGCCGTTTCATTAAATCCAACCTGGTACGCTGCATGCTGCATTTCTGCTTCTGTCAGATGGTCTCCGTCAAAAACGACACCTGCTGGATTCCCTTTATGAGGTATTTCACTAAACGCATCATAATGATGAACACGGATTTTCTGCATTATTCTCTATTCCTCCCGCCTGGTATCAGGTGCCTCAATAACGTTTCAAAAGCTGTAAGTATGCTTTAAGAAATCTTTACTTTAATTGCGTACGTAACCTCTCCCTCATAATCTGAACCGGACCACTGAGTATCCATTTCATACATATACGTTCCGGGTTTTTCCGGCAATTTCAAAGAAATGTCATCTTCAAGTGTTGCAGCTTTTTTCTGCTCTTCCCCGCGCCGCCAATAGCCTACAATTTGGTCCGGGGGCCGGCCATTCTCAAAACGGATTTCTGCCGGCTTCTCCCTTTCCACTTCCATTGCTGGAGGATCATCAGCAACCGATTGAAGCCCCGTTCCATCGGTTTGAATTGTCTGCCGCTCTCCTTCCGGCAATTCAACGTTCCATGTACTTGTAACGAAGGAGAGATCATATTCATGATCACCAGCAATAACTACTCCGTCCGGAGCAGAAAGAGACACGTCTCCACTTGTTTTCTCCCCATCTGCTGCACACCCCGCAATAAACATTACCCCAAGCAGCAGAATACTTTTCCATGGCTTCATGTATGCCCCCTTCCAGGAAAGAATGTCTCCAGGTATTTATTTTACTTTATCTTCCCTCTATGATACTTTTTTACAATAAATAGGGAAAGAGAGGATTCCTTGTCTTTCTGTCAGGAAAATCGAATTTCACAGGAGGTTTTCCCTTGGCCATCGAAGTTGTTTTATTTGATTTGGACCAAACACTGCTCGACAAACAACAAACACTAACTCTTTTTGCCGAATATCAGCATGAACATTTTGCGTTGCACCGTTATGCAGACCTAAAGGCGTTTAAAAATATCTTTATATCCCTCAATAATCAGCTATTGCCTAAAACTGTCGTTTATCAGAAGATTGGCCGCCAATGTGCTATTCCGGAAAAACTTCTCGAGGATTTATTACAAAATTTAAATGAGTACTTCCCCGAATTCAGCAAAGGCTTTCCAGGATTACACCACATGCTTGCAGCTTTACATAAAAAGAATTATAAAATAGGAATTGTCACTAACGGCCGTGATTTTTACCAGCGTAACAAGATAAATTCTTTAGCCATTCAACAGTATCTGAATCTCATCGTCACCTCGGATCAGCTCAATATTCGCAAGCCCGATCCACAAATATTCCAATATGCACTGGATTATTTTCGAGTACAGGCTGCGAATACAGTATTTATCGGAGATCATCCCGAAGCGGATATTTCTCCTGCTAAAGAACTGGGTATGCTTACGATTCAAAAAACGAAAGACACCTCTTCCAGTTCTCACGTCAGTACAGATCGTTTAGAGAGCATTCCCCGGATAATTGGAAAACTGAACGAATATGAAGCATAAAAATATAGTTGGCTAAAGGAGCACCGCCTATGAATCTAAAATGCATTATTGATGAGCATCATTATTCATCAGTTCGTCGCTGGGCCAACGGTTCTCAGCAATGGATTCCGTATAAAATCTCTCCCAACGTATCATTAGTTGTATTCCTGACGCCGCCACCGTATTCTTTTATTGTGGGCTGCGGTGTTTACAATTCTGACTATGAAGCCGTGCGCCCTCTGCTTCTGCTTAAAGATCCGGTGCCCTCCTACTATCTTTCGTTTCCATTACATGCAGGGGAACTAAAGCTATTGGAATGGGAGGGTCTCTGCAAGGAAATTTTAGTACATAATCCTGGTTTGACTGGTGCTTTACAACGTATCACCTTCGATTATTTCACGCATGAAAAGGAGAACCTCCCATGAACGGACTCATTCACCATATCGAGCTTTATGTATCCAATCTCGAACGGTCGAGGGTCTTCTGGCAGTGGCTGCTGGAGGACCTTGGCTATCATATCCATCAGCAGTGGCCGGAAGGGATCAGTTTTAAATTAGAGGCCTCCTATATCGTATTTGTACAGACGGAGGATCGTTTTTTAGATATTCCTTATCACCGGTGCCGGACAGGGTTGAACCATATTGCTTTCCATGCCCGGTCGAAATCTCATGTGGATCAAATGACCGGGAAGCTGCGGGCAGCGGATGTCCCCATTCTTTATGAAGACCTGCACCCCTTTGCCGGCGGAAACGAGCACTACGCGGTCTATTTTGAAGACCCTGACCGTATTAAAGTAGAGCTCGTGGCTCCTTCGGAATAGATAGCTCAGGCAGACACATTTCAAAAATGATAAACACATCTGGGAAAACGATATTGTGATCGGCATCCTAAGTGTCTTTTTTCTTATCCAAGCTCTTGATAACACCATCTATTACAGTTCAAATTATACAAAAAAGTCCCTATGTTTATGGAAACATAGGGGCCGGGAGCAGGTGCTGCATAATTTTTCAGAAGCGATCATTGTTACTTTCTTAATGCATTGTCTATAAATATGGATTCCCGTATTTTTCAACGTATTCGTAAAAGCCGTACCGATACATATACATTGTCTTTTCAATCTCTTCTGCTGTGTCAAAATTAACCATTTGCAGAACCAGCTCGGTAAATTCTATAGGTGCCGTTCCATTTGCGGTCACCAGGTTTTTATCCTTCACAGCCTGCTCTTCCATAAATTCTACTTCCGGATTATAGTTTTCGTAGTTCTGCCAGAGGTAAGCCGAATTGCCCGTATGCCTGAAATGATTTAAAAATCCATTCTTTGCTAAATAATCCACCGCTCCGCATATGGCACCGACCGGAGTATTTTTACTGAACGCTTCGTCCACTAAATTAAAAATATCATCGCTTTCAATATCCCATGTGTTGCCGCCAATTAGTACCAGCAAATCGAAAGACGGATGACCGCTGATTCTATAATTCATCTCTGTTTTAAAGCCTCCGATGGATGTAACGTGATCATGCAGAGAAATTGTACTAACAGTCCACTCCCTGCCTTCGTTCAGCGTTGCTGACAAATAAGCGGCTTCCCAATCAGCGTACTCATCTAAAAGCAGAAATATTGCTTGCTTCACAGCAATCCCCTCCAAACTGATTTTTAGAACGTTACATATAACGCTAAAGTCAAAATGAGAACGCTTAACCCGTTTCCATCCATGCCGGATTCCATACAATTTCCCACAGATGGCCGTCCGGGTCCTGGAAATGTCCGGAGTACCCTCCCCAGAACGCATCATGTGCCGGATCTGTGATAAAAGCCCCTGCACGTTCCGCTTTATCCATAATCGCGTCCACCTCCGCTTTACTGTTTACGTTGTGGCCTAGCGTGAATTCCGCAGGATTGGGCCGGCCAGCCGTTATGCCGGCTTCATGAGCAATACTTTCACGCTTCCAAACGGCAAGCTTCAGACCTGCCTGCAGATCAAAAAAAGCTACTGCTCCATGCTCGAATTCCTCTCCGACAATCCCCTCCGTAGGGAAGCCCAGCCCGTCACGATAAAAATGCAGCGATTGTTGCAAGTCCTCTACTCCAATCGTAATGACAGACACATTGGGTCTCATTAAAATCATCTCCTTATAAAGGTCTACCCTTATTGCGGTAGAAAAGCTTTACTAATCCAACTGTTTAATAAGTTTTGCCGGATTTCCTCCTACCAGCGTGCGTGCGGAAACGTCCTTCGTAACGACTGCTCCCGAAGCAATCACCGCGCCGTCTTCGATGTGGATGCCAGGATTAATAATGGCTCCTCCCCCGACCCATACATTGTGCCCGATCGTCACAGGCGATCCGTACTCCTGGAGCGTCGCGCGGGCTGCTTCCTCCATCGGATGATTAACGGTATATATGTGCACTCCCGGACCCAGCATTACCCCATCACCAAACTTAATTGGTGCTTCATCGAGCATGACGCAGTTGACGTTGGCGAAAAAATGGTCTCCAAGGTGAATATTATAGCCATAGTCACACCAGAACGGCGACCCGATGCGGGCTTTTTCTCCCATCGTTCCTACGAGGTCCTGTAACAGTTGATTGCTTCTTTCCTTTTCCCGGACGCTGATCGAGTTATATTCTTCGAGCAGGAGCTTCGTCTGCAGCCGCTCTGCCGCAAGCTCAGGGTCATGCGGCAGAAACAGCTCCCCGTTCATCATTTTTTCCTTCTCGCTTTTCATTCGAACACCTCTTTTGTTTTCACTTTTTAAGCATGCAATGCTGCTATAAGCCCACTATACCACTGTTAATCCACGCCGGAATATTTGTTTTGCGGAATGCTCCAGAAATTGCTTTTCTTTTTTAACACAGTTGTATTAAAAAGTGTTATACTTGCTTTAATTTCTAAATCCTGAGGTGTATTATGCCAAAACTCATTGACCATGAGAAGAAAAAAGAGCAGATTGTTGAATACACGTGGCAGTCCATCGTAAACAGCGGTGCCAAAGGCGCGACGGTTAGAAGCATCGCAAAGCTCGCGGAAATGACGTCCGGGCAGATCCGCTACTACTTTCCCACTCACAGTGCACTTCTCGATGCAGTCATGGAAAAAGTAAATCATAAAGTGGCACAAAGAATCCAGGTGATTTTCGGGAAGGAAAATTTAACCGAAAAGGAGCGGGTCATCCAGGCAATACTCACAGTTCTCCCTTTAGACGATGACCGCTACGCAGATATGGAAGTGTGGATGGCTTTTCAGTATGAAATCCATGAAGCAGGAACGAATACCATGGGAGACGAGATCCGTCTGCTCATTCAAAAATCCTTACAGTACCTAAATGAAAAACAGATGCTTCAGGAGGAGCTGCCTGTGGAGCTGACTGTAATGCGTGCCCACGCCCTCGTTGACGGTCTGGCCCTGCATAAATGGTTAACCCCTGACCGCATAGATAATGAACATGCCACTAAACTGATTCGTGACGAAGTTCATTCCTGGCTGAAGGAGGAATATAGATGAATTTCATACTGCTGCTGATTATTACGGTCGAAATAGCCTTCTGGATTGTTATTGCCGCAGGGTTAATTGTTCGCTACGTGTTTCAAATGCCAAAACTGGGATTATTTTTTCTCGCCTTAACACCAGTACTGGATCTGGTTCTGCTGACTGCGGCCTCCATAGATCTTATGCGCGGTGCAATTGCTACCACGGCTCATGACATTGCTGCCATTTATATTGCAGTCTCCATTGTCTTTGGAAAGCAGATGATCCGCTGGGCCGACGAACGGTTCAGGTACTATATTATGAGGCAGGGCGACAGGCCGTCCCGACTTTACGGCTATGCCTACTCCCGAAAATATTTTAAGGACTGGCTCAGGCACGTCCTGGCGTATATCCTGGGGACGGGACTATTGTGGATAGTTATTTTACTCGTAAATAACGCAGCCAGAACAGAAGCTTTGAGCGGCACTATTAAACTATGGTCTCTCGTCGTAGTGATTGATTTAGTTATCTCCATCACGTACTTTATATGGCCGCGTGAGGCAAAATATAAAGAAGAAATCCATGAATGACTCTCCCGGAAAATTTTTCATGAAGATTTATACTTAAATATTATCGTGACATACCCGATCGCAGAAGCGATAAGAAACAGCGCATGATAGCCAAACGAACCAGCAATGACCCCGGAAAAAATGGAGCCTGCAGCCTGGCCAAAGGCAAGCATCAAAAACGGGAGACCCAGTCCAATGGAAGGATTCGTCCGGAACACCGAAACGCCCCAAACAATCAGGACGCCTGTGATGAAGACATACGAGCTCCCGAAAAGAAACGGGGACAAAACCCCTACTACAGGACTGCCAGGCCAGCTTCCGAGAAGCAGGGATGCAGTAGACAGCGTTACTGTGGAAAGCCTGAATGCATTCATAATGCCAAACCGGTTAATAACGATTCCGGCAGTCCCGCCCAATAAGCCTGCCAGACCAATGATCACCCAGAGCCAGTCCCCCAGATAGGCAGGTACGCTGTCCAGGTTTACAATAAAATCTCTCGAAAAGGTCCAGTATGCCGCCGAAGAGATGCCTAATAACAGCGAGGCCAAAATCAATTGCACGGACTGCTTCCACTCCTCCTTTACAAATCCCACCGAGCTCTTTTCTTCAAATGTATGTGTACGTGGCAGCACTTTATAGTTGGCAGCCAGCACGATAACAGCGATAACCATAAAGATTATATACGTCTCTCTCCAGCTGTCCACCATCATAATCGCAACGGCTCCGGTGAATGCCGTCCCTATGCTTGTACCGGAGTTGATCCAGGCATTCGTCTGGTTCTGCGCCCCTGATTGGACATTTGTATTTACAATGCTGGCGTATGGCGGAGAGGATAGGCCTGTACTCATTCCTGCTAAAAATATCCCTGCCCCAAGCCCCACTGGAGTTAAGGAAACGGAGATGACGCCAAGACCAACAATCGACAGGAGCCCCGCTGCCACCAGAATGAATCTGGATGCCGCCCTCCGGGAAAACATCATCGCTGCTACTATCGCTATACAATACGCCACGTAGGATAACGAGGAAATGATTCCACTCGTGGACTGGGTCATATGGAGCGCTTCATTAATATACGGAAGCATCAGCCCATAGCTGAACCGGGACAGCCCGTAGGTCACCGCAATCATAGGCAGACCGGCAAGGATTAGTTTATTCGCATTCATGTTCGTTCACTCCTTTTATTTATTGATCGTTCATTCAATAGATAGTTAAAAAATAAGAGCCATCAGCATTAATAACGATGCTCTTTTTCCTATCTATTCGCTGTCCGCCTGCATACTTTTTTCCAAATCAAATGCCGATGCTTCTACTTCGTCCATCTCCAGAATCTGAGCCATGGACGTAATTCCTTCCATGATCAGAACCAGCTGCGTTCCGAGCGTTTTGGGAGCATTAAAAAACTTGATGTCACGCTCAATTTTATTTAACAGGGTTGTTTTATGGTCTCTACTCATGGCAGTAATCTCTTCGTTGACTCCCTCATATTCCTGCTTCGCTCTTAAAAACAGACATCCGTTAAAGCCGTCCGTTTTCATCCAGTCCACGTGGGCCTTAATCAGTGACCTTGCATAATGATTGAAATCACTCTTTTTATCAATCACCTCTTCCATAAAGTCAAAATACCGTATTTCCCGGCGCTTTAATATTTCTATAATCAACACTTCTTTGGATTTAAAATGATAGTACATCGTCATCGGAGCCACTCCGACTTCATTCAAAATACTTTTGACCCCGACAGCATGAAACCCGTGCTGATAAAAGAGATTCTCCGCGGTTTTCAATATAACCTCTTTTTTTGATGCAGCTTTCATAGGAGCCCTCCTTTTGTTTATTGAACGTTCATTATAATAAACCATAACACATTCTACCCCGGAATGCTGCTTTATTGTTTTTTCTTTCTGATTTTTTCTGCCGTGTCATTTAAAAATTCGTCTATATTATATTCTTTATAATCGTCACGAATTTCAGCAATAACCACGCTTTTCGCTTCCTGTTCTGTTTTTCCTTCCTTCATTAAATCCAGTAACTTAACATTATAAGCGCTCATGTACTCTTCTTTACCTTCGGAAATATTTTCAGCATCCCCGCCCCAGATAATACCGACAATTTCTTCTAAAAACTCCCGATATTCCATCTCGCTTCCCCTTTTCGAATAATATTTTATAATTCAATTATACTTTACCCTTTCGAATGTAAGTTGAAGAAATTTTTATACAAAAGTGAAACGTAGTAAAAAAAGACTGTCTCTTTATCCACATAGAGACAGTCCCTTTCGTATTCACGATTTAAAGAAGTGCTTTACCATAAGCACCCAAAACGGGATGACAATAATAAGAAGCAAAACAATAGCAGCCGCTGATAATAGATTGGAAATGAGAGAGTTTTGAACAATCAATAAATAGATATTAAAAAAAATAACGGCTGTGAGAAAAATTCCTCCAATAACTGATCCGGTATTCATCGTTTGTTTCAAGTAAACACCTCCAACTATAGAAAAGAACGAACCCTCGCCAGGTTCGTTTTATTCATTATGAAACATTCTAACAGTGGGACAACGATGCTATCGTCTATTCTTACTCATTATAGCATTTGTCCAGCCTTTGATTAAGAAATAACCATTAAGAATGCAAACGGTTTGACCTGGAAGGATAAATCTGTATTAACATAATGAGAGCGCCAAACATTGTGTAGGCGAAAAGCCTTAGTCCTTTAAAAAACATTGTATTATATTCTATAATTGGTCCTAATATGTAATTTTTCATTTTTATCACAAACCCGCTTCCAAAAGCATCCGCCAGCAGAAGGAGTGATACCGTGACCTCGATCAAACATAACAACAGTTCATTATCACAAACATACCACAAAATCGAAAATGCTCTCAGCCGCCGGGAAGCGGTCATCCACCATTCGATGTACTGCCACTATCAGGAAGCCTTCGCAAGCCGGAAACTGGTAAACAACCAATGGTTTACCTGCCACCTTGCCACTATTGCTGAGGAGACGGGATACTCCAACAGGAAAGTCAAGCGTGCGACCCGTAAACTCTGGCGGAAAAAATGGCTGAAAATTATGGATTTAGAAGGATATCAGACACCATTATACCAATGGCTTGATGACTCGGTGGCCTCTTTACTGGAGCTGGTCAGCTACCCTTCCAAAAAGGTCTATCTTGCGATTCAAAGGGAATACACCTATCAAAACGGGTTTCACAACTATGTACTGGACGGATGGTTTGAGTATTCCATCAAACAAGCCGCTGCATCTGCCGGATTATTTCAGGTGGAAACCAGCTTTTCAATCAAGGAGCTGCAAAGAAGCGGGCTTTTAGAGCAGAAAAATATAGGCATTATTAATTATTTCCGGTTGCCCAAACGCTAATCAGTTCGATTATTCGTTTTTCAATGGCTTGAATACCTGCGGCTTGCCTGTTAATTATATTAATGATTTCCCAATAACGTGTTGAACGGGAGCAGCCGGTATAACTGTTATTTCCTGTTTTATGAATTCCCAGTATTTATTTTCATAGAAGGTAATGGCTTCTTGATTGGAAGCTTCCACAGCAAGAATAACCTTTGGGAGGCTAACCTGCTCTAATAAAGCATCGTGGAGAATAGTGCCGACACCTAAAGATCTATATTCTTTTTTTACGGCAATTTCTACCAATTCATAAGCATCTGAAAGCCAGTAATCGATTTGATGAGATTCTAATACGCTTTTTAATTTCTCATGAAAAAATTGTCCAGGCTTAGTCCTGTATCCATAAATAAAACCGATCGGAGTATTGAAATCATACGAGATCATTCCGAAAAATTGACCATATTGCATATGCTTTTCGATTCTGTTCTTAATATCCAGGTTTGTTTCCTTGGTTGGCAGAAATATGTCCTTATACAATTGAACCACATGATCAATATTTCTTTCATTCATGGCAACCAATCGCAATTATTACACCTTCTTTTATATTTAATTTTCATTTAATAATACAGGCTAAAACTTTTTCTTTTATTACTTATTTTTATGGCGATTAAGTTCAACGAGAGAAAAATACTGTTTAAAATTTCTCAATATTTTTCCGGTAGAAGCTGTAAAATATTGCATTTTACTAATTCATTATTATAAGAGAGAATAATATCGATATGTTGTCCGTAGTCACTTATTAATTCACGGCACATACCGCAAGGAGCCACTACCCAACATTTGTTTATATTTTCATGAGGGTGTGGATGTGCTACAGCTACTATAGTTTCAAATTCATGATCACCTTCGGAAATAGATTTTCCCATAGCCATCGCTTCTCCACATACGGTAATTCTACCTACATTTGCCTCCATGTGAACCGCAGCATAAACTTCTCCCGATTTGGTTCTTACAGCCGAACCAATATGATGTCGCTCATATTGATAGTTTTGTTCAATGATTTTTTCTGCTTCCTTAATTAATTCATAATCTTTACTGTTTAATGCATGTACTTTTAACAATATCTACCCTCCGGTTGTTTTCTTAAATTAAAAGCGCCATTCATATTTTTACTTTTCATGAATCAAAAAACTTCATATGCTTCTTATCTTGTTTGTAGTAATTGAGCCTATCTTCCAAAGTACCTGTATGAAATTCAAATTTATGGCCGTCTGGGTCTGTAAAATAAATCGACTTTTTATCCTTTTCATCTCTGGAACGGCCTGGCAAGATATTTACATTTAATGCGGTTAATCTATCATATGCTTTTTGAAAATCTGCTTCTTCAATAGAAAAAGCAACATGAGTATATGATTCTTCTATTTCATTACGAGGAATCTGCTCTTCCAGATTAAGAGCAAGCCACATTCCATTTAAATCAAAATAAGCAGTGCTTCTGCCTTTAACGAGTAATTTAGCTTCAAACACTTCTTGATAAAAATCAATAGAAGCATCTAAATCAGACACAGAAAATAAAAAGTGATTCAATCCTTTAATCAGCATTGTTAAAACCACCCCGGTTTAATTATTCTCTTATAAAACTAAGTGCTGCCTTCTTAAATTGGTGTAAAGGAAAAGGAAGTTCCAATAACTATAGTCGAGGAAGGATATTTATTCAGTTTTTGATAATAAGCTGCCAAAGCAGCTGTCGAGGATAGCTCGAGGTGTATGCCCAAACGGTGTAATTGCTCTTGAGCGTGTCTACTTTGTTTTTCATCCGCGACTACAGCCTTTCCCCGGCTTTTCCTGACCGCCTGTTCAAGCTGTTTGGTAACCGTCTGGCCATTAATCGAAACTAAATTGGTCGCCCCCTCGAACCATCCTGTATATGACTCCCCCTCCAATACTCTTTTAAGTCTCGGAAACGGCTCTACAGCAATCATTTGAGGGATGCTGCTGGTTTTTCCGGTTTGGTTAAGCTCCTGGAAGCCTTCATAAATTCCCCAAAGCAGGTCTCCTCTTGAACTTGGCACAATTACCTGCGAAGGTATCTGTCCGCTGAAATCTTCATATATTTCCCTTGCAATCATTTTATATGCCTGAACACCGACAGGCATTGTACCAACCGGGGGATTTATATAATTGGAAGCGGGAAAATAACCATCATTAACGTAATCCTTCATCCGCTCCCATCGTTCCATAGAGGTATCAGTCCAGACAATGACAGCCCCCGTTGCTTGAATCACCTTAGCCAGTTCTTCATTTAATTGTGGCGTCGCAATAAGTACACAGGGCAGGCCTGCAAAAGCAGCGTAAGAGGCCACAGACAGCCCGGCATTTCCACTTGAAGCAATCACCATCCCTTTATACTTCCGGCTCCTAGCCATCGAAACTACATAAGCGCTCATCCGGTCTTTATGAGAACCAGTGGGGTTCTGGGACTCTAGCTTTATGTAGACAGACCCATGCTCTATATTCAGGGGCAGCAGGGACGTGCCTCCCTCTCCCATCGTGATATGCTGACGAAATGGCAAAAGGTTATCTTTGCTCCAGGGTTCATGGTATACAGGCTTTACACTGGCCGGCTGATGATCAAGTGCACACGCCGGACAGCCTTCAAACATATCCTCTTCCAGTGAATACAACTGTGAACACTGAATACACTCGTAATGAGACATATTTGGATTCCATATAATGTTTTGCATCTACTTACCCCTCCCGGAAAAAAGGGAATAAATACTCAAAATTCTGCTCAGGTAAAGACTACAAATATTTTTCCATAATAATTCGTTTTTCATTTTTGTGGTAGCCTTGTTTTTGAAAAAAAGCTTCCGGCCCTTCGTTTTCTTCCACTGTAGATAAATACATATGATGAATGTTTTCTGCTTTTAAACTTTCTTCTAGGTTTTGCATCAGTTCAGAGCCTATATGAGAGTGTTTATGGCCCGGACTCACGCATAATTCATTCAGATAATAAATTACACTCTGCTCCCAATATTCTAAATTGCCTATTGCGAAACCAGTCATTTTACCTTCTTTAAAGCATGCAAGCCCCCGAAAGCTGTTCGAATGATACATGTCATCAATACGTGCTTTCGCGTACTCATAGGACCACTCCTCGTACCAGGGCGCACGTGAAAAGCTTTGAATTAATATCTCAATAGCTTCTTCGATGTGTGCTTCCTCAAACAAAGCAATATCATGTTCCTGCAATTCCAACGCTCCTTTTAAATAGAAAATTTGATTTTCTTAATTTGTTTAGCCACATTAGTATGAATTGGTTTTCTTACAATTTTTATCTTTTCCTCCAGTGCACTGTAATCGTTAAAAAATTTAATCTTCTCCACGTTTTCAAAGTCACGGTTCCATTTAAACATGTTAAAAAATATTCTCCATGACGGCTTGTAGTTTGATTTCTCCAACCCAAGCTTTTGTTTTAAAAATCTTTTTATCAGCCGATAAGTTCTTATTGGATATTTTGTATCCAGAAAAATAATCAGATCTGCATGATGAAAACTGCTGCTTACCCAATCCTCACTGTGAACCCCTTCAATGATCCAATAATCCGTTTGTACTATGCTGTTTAAAAACTCTTCTCTTTCCCATTCAGTTCTTTTTATATCCCCAGAGCTACGCCTTTTCCACATAACATTATCCAATTCGTAATGCGGTATATTCAGCTCTGATGATAGCTTCCGGGCTAAAGTAGTTTTACCACTGCCGACAGATCCAATAATATGTATCTTTTTGTGCGCCATATTCTTCAAAGGATCACCTGATTTCGTTTATGCAGTCTGAATTCCATATTCGCTCCTGCGTAACTTTATGGTCCGTGATTTTAATATGATATACATCCGGATTGCTTAAACTAATTGATTGTTCAAAGCCAAAGCTATTATTGTAGTGTTGCAATAGTAATGACATTAAGTTTCCGTGCGTCACTATTATTGTATTTTTAAATTCATTGTTTATAACCTTTTTTATTATTCCTAATATGCGCTTTTTCGCTTCGTTGCTTGATTCACCACCCTTGAACTTTAAATCAAAATCCCCGAATGTCATCTTAAGCATATCCTTCCAGTCAGAAAAAGCTTCTACACTTAATATACGCTCTTTCAATGCGTCCTCTACTTTTATTCCAATTCCCATTTCCTTTGCCAAAGGCTCTACCGTTTGTACAGCACGTTTATACGGACTTGAAATAATTTTTCTACCCTTAAATCTTTGAAAAAGGCTGCCAGGTCATTTGCTTGTTTTAAGCCTTCATCAGTTAAAGGCGCATCAGATTCCTGTCCCAGTGCTTCACAATGTCTGACAATATAAAGATTTTTCAATTTAGGCACTCCCAATAGTATATATTCAGTTGCATATTTACGTTGTTTATTTTAACGTCAAAATACGAAATATACTCGTTCATTTCCTCTATTCCTATACTGCGCTTAAAGCTATCGCAATACACATCTTTATTTTGGACAAATTATCTTCTTTTTTTACGCTTTTTTGCTTCTTCCACAAGCGTATGAGTAACATAAAATAATCCAATACCAACAAAGATAATAATGAATAGATTTACTACAATACTCCATAAACCATGCACGGGGAGGTATGAAAACAGCCAGGCCATTGGGAGCAAAAAGATAAGATCATATGTATTAATTTGAGCAAAAGTGTGTTCAAGAGTTTCCTGTTCCTTATCTCTCATATTTGCCCACCTCCTGCTTTAGCCTAATTGTTTTTAACTATGAAGCACGTCTGCTGACTTCTGGTATTTCTGCGTATATACAATTGAAATGATGACGAACAAATTTTATTATCATTCATTGATCTTATCGCCGCGGATAGGATGGCAGCCGTTGGCAAATTTCATACTGATGGATTTTCCATGAATAAAATCCGCCCGGTTCGAAAGCTGCATGTGCAGATGTGGCTCTGAGGAATTGCCTGAGTTACCGCATTTTCCTATAACCTTTCCCATCGAGACACGCTCGCCCTTCCGCACCAGAATCGAACCAGGCTGCAGATGAGCCAGAACGCTGTACTCCTCAGGAGCATGATAAATAACCACCACATTACCCGCCAGTTTCTCTTCATTCATGACTCCCGGCTCGTTGTCCGGAATCCCATCCACTACTTCAGCTATAGTACCCTCTGCCGGTGCATAAATTAGTTGCCCGTAGGCTGCATAATGTTCGTTATATGTCGGCGATTTTTCATAGGTTTTTCCCTCTGTTTGAATCACCAGATCATACGCATAGCGTTGGCTGGATAAGGGGTGATGCGCGTTGGCCAGAGGATGATTTCCACCCCAGACGATTGTCCATCCGAGTCCCGGCTGTACCGGCCAGCGATACTGTTGCCTGGACTCCTCTTTTTCGCCAACCGGATCAATAGCTGCGGGTTGCATAACTAAGCCATGAATGAAGTGTTGACGGTCCATATATACCTCAAGCGCCCGTTCATTCCTGTCGTCGTTCCAAACGTACTGAACTAAATGTTCGTCTATTTGATATGAAAACAGAAGATTATATGCTGTTACACCTTCATTGAAGCCAGCAGCCATTTCCTGAAATTCATCGCTCGCAGCGAGCTGCTTAAAATCATTCGTGGTTTGTTCATAAATGTGAACAAACTCGCCACGCAGAAATGATTTTCCAAATTCCTCGGGCGGTATTGGATGATCCGGGAATGTAGATGTCATCATAGCTTCCTCCTGACAGGTCAATCTGACAGGTCAATTTGCGTTTCGTATTATTAACCATCCGGCTATTTTTTCGCGGTGCCTATCCAGGAAGTGCCCCAGGCAGCCGTAAGAATAAAGATTACTATTAATCCAACAGATACTACTGGCATCCCTAAATCGTAGCCAAGCCCCAAACCTCCAGCTATAAGTGCTGCCAATAGCAGTGAAACCGGAGTTATCATTTGTTTTCCCTTCACAGTTGGTCCCTCCAATCACCAGCAACTTCTACTCTTTATTCTTTTATAATATCAGGAGTCAGTAACAGAAGGAATATTATGGATAATATTCACCCTATAACATTAAGCTAAAAACATGTTTAAGCATTTAGCAAAAGCGAGTACAACGTAAACACGTCTTTACTCGCTTAATAATTTCTAATCATTATCATTTTCTACTAATTTTTTAGATTTATCTATACTGTCTATGGTTTCTTGAAAGTTTTTAGAGACATAGCTCATAAATAAAATATCAATAATATGAAGCTGGGCTATTCTTGTTGAAGTTGCGGCGCTGCGACTGATAGCTTCCTTTTTAGGCGAAGAATATATCGCACAGTCCACCAGATCTGACATTGGACTCTTTCCGTATTTAGTAATGCCCAACGTGCGTACTTTTAACTTTTTCGCCTGTTTTAAAATATTTATCGTTTCCTTCGTTTCCCCCGAAAAAGATATAAAAATGGCTAAATCGTCTGGACCGCAGTGAGCTAATGTAGTTAGTGTTAAATGAGGGTCTTCAAAATAATAACTGTTTAACCCAACACGAAGAAATTTTTGCTGACAATCATACGCGATTATGCCTGAAGCGCCGATCCCGTAAATAATTATTTTAGAGCTGCTCTCTAGCCACTCCAATGCTGTTTCTATTTTTTCTTTTTGAATGTAATCTTTAGTTTCGCTGATCATACTAACTGTATTATATGTCATTTGATCAATGATATTAACAACAGGCTCATTTACTTGTATATCTCTATACTCAAATGAATCATTTTGCTGAAGATCACCAGCTATTCTCATTTTCAAATCTTGAAAACTGGATAATTTCATTGATTTACATAAACGTACCACAGCTGCTGAGCTGGAATTACTGCTTTCACCTAATTCCTGTGCTGTCATTGTTACAGCTGCGTCAGGATGGTTTTGAATATATTGAGCAATTTTTTTCTCAGAAAGCGGCAGTCTACTCTCAATAACCTTAAGCATTGATAATCCACCTGATATTTGTGCCATAAACCTACTCCCTACTAAAAAATAATAATAACAACGTAATTACATACAATACTACCTATTAAAGAAAAACTAATCCAACTTAATTTAGAAAAAGAGTAGTTTTGCAACTTTATAATTTTTACCGTTAAAATACTGAAAAAAGTAAACAAACTTATACTCATAGCCAAAAACATGCTCAAGCTGTCAGATATAAATACAGACTGAAAAAAAGGATAAATGAAAAATAAACCCGCACTTAATATTAAAATTAACAGTCCAACAACTTTAAAATTTCTATCCGGAAAAGACATAGGCAGCATATTAAACCTCCTATAAAAAGGCTAAAAATTATTTTAGCCTTTTTTACTTTATTATGATGTTCTTTCTTTTTGCTTTTTTTCGTTATCCATTTCTTCATTTTCTTCATTTTGTTCCTGCTTTAACAACTGATTGTCGTAAATCTTGAAAAATGGATAATAAATTACGCAGGACAAAAAGATGTTCACAAATACTAGTACAATTGCCCGCCAGTCTCCTCCAGTTGCCAAGTACGCTCCAATAGGTGCTGGCAGCGTCCATGGAGGCATTACATATGTTTCCGAAACCAATCCGAGTACTGTAGCAATATAAGAAAGAGTAGCCAAAATAAGCGGAATAGAAACAAATGGAATGATGAGAATAGGATTCAACACGATAGGGGCGCCAAAAATAATTGGCTCATTAATGTTAAACAATCCTGGCACTGCTGTAGTACGTCCAAGTGTTTTCGAATATTTTGATTTTGCAAAAAGGAGCATGACAATTATGAGTCCCAGCGTAGAACCCGCGCCCCCAATCCAGATAAACCATTGGAAAAACGTTTCAGGAGCTACGTGAGGCAGGCTGTTTCGGCCATCTGCCACTGCAGCTGAGTTTTCCACCAAATACACTTCCCAAAACGGACGGGCAACAGTACCAACGATAGAGACCCCGTGAATCCCAAAAGACCAAAAAAATGTTATCAAAAATACTGGAATAATTACCCCGACAAAGCTGTCACCTACAGCAACAATTGGAGCTACGGCTTGTTCTACTAGATGATGAATATCCAATCCAATTAATATAGTTACTATCGAAATGCCCACAATAACAATTGCTACAGGGATTAAAGCTTCAAATGAACGTGAAACAGAGGTTGGTACCTGTGGTGGCATTTTAATTGTTACATTTTTTTCTTTGCATAAACGCATAACTTCCACCGCGAAAATAGAACAAAGCATAGAGACGAATAAACCAGCTGGGCCTAGCGGCTCCATTGGCAGTACATATTCGGTTTCATTTATAACTTGCGGCGTGATAGTAAGTAATAACGCTGCTACAGCAATTTGTGCACCAGACAACGCATCTATCCCGTAGCTTCTGGACAGGTTATATCCTATACCAAAAGCTACGTAGAGGGACATTATAAACATCGTGAGCCGATAAGGGATTAATATATCTGCTGCATTGTTACTTGCCCATTCTGTAATTCCCCAATTTTGAGGTAACGGAGGTGAAGCTACAATTAGAAAAAAGGAACCGATTATAATAAAAGGAAGCGCTGAAATAACACCATCTCTGATTGCCTGCAAGTGTCGCTGTTCGGCTAATCTTGCCATAGGTCCAGATAACTTTTGATCCATCCAGTTTGCAAAATTATTCATTATACCCGCCTCCCTTTATTGGTCCACTGTATTATTCATGGTTTCAAGCATTCGTTTACCTCCCATAGGATTGTAGGCATTTGGGGGAATTTGTCCACACGGAATATTTTCAGTTTGCGCAATTCCTTCGATTTTTTTGAATTGATGGCGTATTTGTGGAGCTACCATACAAACATTCCATCCATTTTTTATTTCATCCTCTACCTCGCTGCTCCCAATTGCTTTTACGTGGAGCTCCTGCCCATTTTTTTCTGCCTCTTTCTTTAATGCATCCACAGCGATAGCACTCGACATTCCACCCGAACAAATAAATAATACGTTCATCATAAACCCCCTGAATTTTAAAATTTTATTTTAACCTGAGTACATTATATGCTAATATAAAATTAAATTTCAACAATTTACTGAAATTTTTCAAAATTTTGGTTTGAAAGGGGTTTTTCTATGGATAAAACATACGAACAGGACATTTTTGAAATCATTTCTAATGCAGGTGATGCTAAGAGCCTGGCTTATGAAAGCCTGGAAATGGTCGAGAATAAAGATTACAAAGAAGCTGATGAAAATCTACAATTGGCGGATGATCAATTGAAACGAGCGCACAATACACAAACAAAATTAATTCAGAATGAAATTAATGGCGATAAAGTCACTATGTCCTTACTGATGGTTCATGCCCAGGATCACCTTATGGGCGCTGAATCAGAAATCACCTTGATTAAGCATTTAATTTCTTTACAAAAGCAAATTCATGGCGAAAAAACCAGTTCTTAAGTTATTTTATTTTGAAATTTTATTTCAAAAAAGAAAGGATGATTATAATTAAAAGGCTAGGCATTTCTATTTACCCAAATCACGCTTCTTATGAAGACAATATTAATTACATCCGCCAGGCTCATGAGTACGGTTTTTCGAAAATATTTATGTGCCTTCTCTCCGTTGAAGGTTCAAAATCTGCTATTTTAAGCGATTTCAAAAAGACGATAACGGAAGCAAAACATTTAGGCTTTGAAATTATAGTGGATGTCAGCCCAAAAACTTTTACCGCATTGGATATCGATTACAATGATTTGTCTTTTTTTAACGATTTAGGCGCTGATGGCCTCCGATTAGATCTCGGTTTTACTGGACTTGAAGAAGCAAAGATGACTCATAATAAATTCGACTTAAAAATCGAAATTAATATGAGCAACGCCACCCACTACATCGATAATATTCTTTCTTATCAGCCCAACCGTGAAAATCTAATTGGCAGCCACAACTTTTACCCACAGCGCTACACTGGTTTATCCTATGACTTCTTTGAAGAATGCAGCCTGAAATTCCTTAAGTACGGCCTCCATACCAGTGCATTCATTACCTCTCCTGAAAGTTCTTTCGGTCCCTGGCCTATTATGGAAGGCATGCCTACCCTGGAGGAACACCGAAATCTTTCATTAAAAACGCAGGCAAAACACCTCTTTGCGACTCAATTAATCGATGACGTTATTATTAGCAACTGTTTTGCCTCAAATGAAGAGATGAGCATTCTTTCAAATTTATCTAAAAGCATGATCACTTTTAAGATTCATTTGTCCGACGACGTTACTGAGTTGGAAAAAACAATACTTTTTCAAGAACCCCACTTTTATCGCGGGGATGTTTCTGACTATGTTATCCGGTCTACACAAAGCCGTGTAAAGTACAAAGAATATTCTTTTCCGTTTCATGACTGCAACAATATTCAACGCGGAGACATTGTCATAGGTAATGATAATTACGGTCAATACAAAGGAGAACTCCAAATCGCTCTAAAAGAAATGCAGAACGATGGTAATAAGAACATCATTGCCCGAATTGATGATGAAGAAAATATTTTAATGAACTATTTGAAGCCGTGGGAGATGTTCGCCTTTGAATAAATCTTTTTACGGGCAATACATCGTAGTAATAGATGCTGGTGGCACAAAAACTGTAGGGACTCTTGTAGAAATGCAGTCGAAAAAGATTTTATTTCAAATTCAGACCGGGCCGGGCAACATTGTCAGTAATAATGATTACGCTGAACAAAATATTGAAGATGCCTTAATACAATGTGCTGAACAAATACAAATAAAACCACTCCGGGCCATTATAGGAATTGCTGGGTTTAACACATATAAACACCGATGGCATACCCCTCTGCATTGGTACAACTATATAAACGAAAACATTGCAGTTACCAGTGATATTGAATTGGGTTATCGGGCAGAATTCCCTAAAGGAGAAGGTATGCTTGTAATTTCCGGCACCGGGGCTATTATTTGCTTGGAGCATCAAAACAAATTGAAGACTCTTGGAGGTTGGGGGCATCTATTAGGTGATGAAGAAAGTGCATATGGAATTGGCAAAAAGGCTATACAGCAGGTTTTAGAAAGTATGGAATACTGCTACAGATCCATACTTAAAGACCAATGGATAAAAGATGATTATCCCGCCTCAAGCAATAAACTTAAAGAATGGTTTTACTGTCAGGATAAAGAAGCCATTGCCCAACTCTCTCTCTGGGTGGAATCAACAGCTAAAAACGGTAATTCAGAGGCACAGAGCATTATAAGTGATGCCTCACGAAAAATGGCCGGCAGTGTTTATAAAGCTATTACATCTCTCGGCTTGTCTTCCAGTATTCCCTTGATCGTTAAGGGAGGAATGTTTGAAAACAATGACAGATACTTTAGCGAATTCCAAAAGCATATAAGCAATTTTCAATTAACAAATACGGTATCAAAATCGAATAAAAACATTTTTGTTGAAGCCGCCTGCTTCAATTATTACAAGGGAGTGAGGAAATGAAAAATATAGATACAGAAAAGCGAAATCCGAAAACTACAAACATTGACAATTTACCAACCGATAAGATGCTGGAGTTGATTAACAAGGAGGATCAAACGGTTCCTTTAGCTATTGCAGACATCATCCCAATTATCGCTGAATCGGTTGATCGTATAACTTCTTCCATGAATAAAGGAGGCCGTTTATTATATGTAGGTGCCGGCACAAGCGGGCGATTAGGCGTACTTGACGCTGTCGAATGCCCACCGACATTTAACGCAGAACCTTCTAATGTATTAGGTGTAATTGCCGGGGGCGAAAAAGCAATTTTCCAGGCGGCAGAAGGTGCAGAAGATGATATAGAAGCAGGCAGAAAAGATATTCAAAATCTTAATGTAAATAAAAACGACACAGTTGTTGGTATCGCCGCAAGCGGCCGGACCCCATATACTATAGGAGCCTTAGAAGCTGCTAATGAAAACAGTGCTTATACCATTGCATTAGTCTGTTCCTACGGATCTCCACTGGCTGAAACCGCCGACACCGCTTTGGAAGTAAACACAGGACCAGAAGCCATCACGGGGTCAACACGCATGAAAGCCGGAACTGCTCAAAAATTAATACTAAACATGCTATCAACAGGCACTATGATTCGCCAGGGAAAAGTTTATGGAAATCTGATGGTGGACCTTCAGCCGTCAAATATTAAACTTCGTGAAAGGGCTCTTAGTATTATTATCGAGGCCACAGGATGCTCGGAATCTGAAGCCATTGATGCACTGGAAAATTATAAAGAAGTTAAACCCGCTATAGTCTCGCTTTTAACTTCACTTCAAGGTAACGAAGTAGCTAATGCCCTTCTTCGTCATCGCGGTCGCATTCAGGATATATTAAATGGATATCCTTCTGCTGATACTTTAAATAAAAGCTGAACCAAGAATTCAGGGGGTGATTATTTTGAAAAAAAGATTAGCATTTTTAGCAATGGCTTTGATAATGATAATTCCTTATACAGGCACCGCTACCGCTAAAGCAGAGAGTGATTCTTACCAGCCTAAAAGAGAGATGAGAGCAGCCTGGATAGCCAGTGTTGAAAATATTGATATGCCGTCAGGAAAAAATAAAGAAGAATTTAAAGACTGGGCTGCTAACACTATGTCCCAGATTGAAAATCAAAATTTTAATTCTGCTGTGTTTCAGGTTAAACCCGCAGGCGATGCCCTCTACCCTTCTGACATAGAGCCCTGGTCCTCTTATATCACAGGAGAAAATCAAGGGACTGATCCAGGGTATGACCCTTTACAAATAATGCTCGATGCTGCACATCAGCGTGGTATTGAATTACATGCCTGGGTTAATCCATATCGATTGACGATGCCAGGAGAAGAGCTTTCGGATTTGTCTGAAACAAATGTGGCTGTTAAACATCCTGAGTGGGTAGTAAATTACGGAGATCAATATTACTTGGATCCTGGTATTCCAGAAACGCAGGAGTATGTGATAAAAACGATCGAAGAATTAGTGAACAACTACAATATAGATGCAGTGCACATGGACGACTATTTCTACCCTTACAGAATTGCAGGTGAAGATTTTCCGGATAGTGACTCTTTCGATCAGTTCGGAGAAAATTATGAGAATAAAGAAGACTGGAGAAGAAATAATGTAAATACTCTCGTGGACGATATCAATACTGCGATTAAAAGTATAGACCCTTCTGTGGAGTACGGTATATCCCCATTCGGAGTATGGAGAAATGACTCCGTAGATCCAAGTGGCAGTGATACTACAGCCGCTCAAACCAACTATGACGATTTATATGCAGATACTCGTCAGTGGATTAAAAATGGCTCTTTAGACTACATTACTCCGCAAATTTATTGGTCAAGAGATTTCCAGCCAGCAAATTATACAATATTGCAGAAATGGTGGGAAAACGAAGTAGACCAATACTCACAAGTTCACCCTACTAATTTATACATTGGTTTGGCTGATTATAAAGTAGGGACAGATACTATTGACGATACATGGAATAACCCTGCCGAATTGACCGAACAAATTAAAGATAATCGCAACCACTCCGGTGTTGAAGGACAAATGCATTTTTCATGGTCTAAAATCTTACAAAATAAACTTAGCTACATGGACCTCGTTCAGGACGAAGTTTACTATACAAAAGCTTTAGTGCCCGAGGCCCCATGGAACGGAGAACAAAAGCCCAAAAAACCGAATAGAATAAAAGTTGAACATAATAATAATAATATTTATATTTATGACAACAAAGAAGCAGAAAAATTCGTAGTCTATCGGTTTGAAGGAAATAAAGAAGGCGATTACTCCAATCCCGAAAATATCGCCGGCGTTGTTTATAGTGAAGGCAAGGAAACCCTTTTTGTAGATGAAGAGGCTGAAAAAGATCAAGACTACACGTATGGAGTCAAATCATTATCTTCTACAAATATTGAAAGCAAAGATGCTAAAAAGGCTAAAACTAAAAATCATAATTCCTAAAGTGAGGAGAAACGATGACTATTTTAGGTATAGGTTTAATGTCCGGAACTTCTTTAGATGGGGTTGATGCTGCTCTTATTGAAATAAGTGAGACTGATTCACAAACAAACTATAAAATTGCAGGCCAGTATAGCGAACCTTTCTCTGCAAAAATTAAAGCGGTGTTGCATCAATTATGTGAACCTTCTTCTGCCCGAATTGAAAAAATTTCTTCGATGAATGCCTATCTGGGAAATATGTATGCAGATATAGTGAACAAAACATTAAAAAAATATCATCGAAGCAGTGATGATCTCTCTTTTATCAGCTCTCACGGCCAAACTATTTTTCACCAGCCAACTATGAATCAAACTGACGAGCTCGATATCCCAAACACTTTGCAAATTGGTGATATTTCAGCATTATCTTACCAAACAGACACTCCGGTTGTTGGAAATTTTCGTGTTGCTGATATTGCAGCTGGTGGTCAGGGTGCCCCCCTCGTATCTTATGTTGATCATCTGCTTTTTCGAGAAGATAAAAAAGACGTAGCTGTCCAAAACATCGGTGGTATAGGAAACGTAACGTATTTACCCACAAAGCAGAGCCAATCTGAACCTGTGTCCTTTGATACTGGTCCTGGAAATATACTGATTGATCAGCTGGTAAGCAGGTTCACTAACGGTAAATTGGCCTACGATTCTGAAGGTGAGATAGCTTCAACAGGGTCAACTAGTCAGCAGTTGCTTAAATGGCTCATGCAGGAGCCTTATCTGTACCGACAGTACCCGAAAACCACTGGCCGCGAATTATTTGGACATACCTATGTTAATCATATACTGGCAACAGGTGAAAAGTTAGGTTTAAAGATGCCGGATATTATTCGAACAGTAACGGAATGGACAGCTGAAACCATCGCTTTTCATTATCGTCAGTTAAACCCCGCCTCTCCTGTTTCCAAAGTGATTATTGGCGGTGGTGGAAGTCGTAATCCCGTGCTTATGAATGATTTACGCCAAAAACTCACCGGATCTCAATTTCTCTCCCACGATGATTTTGGAATTGACAATCAAATGAAAGAAGCTATGGCTTTTGCGATTTTAGGGTATAAACGTTTAACGGGTGATTATAATCAGCTTCCTGTTTTTACCGGAGCCAAATCTTCAGTAATCATGGGAGAGGTAGCCTGTAACACTAAAAATGCATTCAAAAAAGTTCATCGTTTCTATGATTTAAAGTAAATTTATTGATTCGATAAATGTTGCATTACTACCAAAGGGTTATGCTATAGATCATGTACTCTGAAGATAAATTTAAAATACCTTTATTTAATGTGTTTTAACTGAAAGCATAAGCTGCAAGCACTCTTTTCCTTCATCACTAACTATAGTAAAAGACTGGCGGTAACCTCAAAAATTAAAAATATTTTTAGCAGACTGAAGGGTTCTTAGACATTTATCTAAGAACCCTTGTTAATCACTTCAAGTTATTTTTTTATACGCAGTCTCACCATATTCCAGGACATGCGTGGCAGCTCTGCCTTCAGCTGCTTGTCCTCCATCACAGCATTCCCTCTGCTGTGCGGTGCTACTTCTTACCTGTCTTTTGTATTCACCGCCTTTGGATCATCATGTTCGAGCACGATATGCTCCACTACCTCAGCCTGTTCAAATGAACGCAGGTCATACGTGATGGACAATGATTTTTCCAGATGCCTGTTAGTCAAAAAAAGCACCAGTTCGTTTCGTTCTTCATTTAATACAACGGCGTTATCTAAATAAGGGACATCTGTAAACTCTTTGGAATCGTATTTATCCGAATGAATGATCGGCTTCAGCGCCTTCCCGCGTCCGTAAACTGACAAATAATAATATGGATAGTAAATCGTCTGCTTCCACGCTCTGCCCTGATTTTCAGTCATAATGGGGGCGATCACGTTTACGAGCTGGGCCATGCAGGCCATCTTTACGCGGTCAGCATGGTTAATCAGCGTATGAATCATATTAGCCACCAGCAGGGCATCTTCGAAATTATAAACGTCCTCCAGCTGCGGTGGTGCGATCTGCCAGGGCTCCAGTTTTTCATCCGCTTCGGTCGAATGAAACCATACGTTCCATTCATCAAAGCTAAGGTTGATCGTTTTTTCACTTCGTTTTTTGGCCTTGATGTAATCGCACGTGGAGATTACTGTACGAATGAACTGATCCATATCCAACGATTTCGCTAAAAAATTAGCTGTATCATTTTCCGGATTTCCGTAGTATTGATGAAGCGAAATGTAATCGGCAAATTCATAGGTGTGTGAAAGCGTTGTTGCTTCCCATTCCGGAAAGGTCGGCATTTCAGCGCTTGAGCTTCCACAGCTCACCAGTTCGATCGATGGATCCACGGTTTTCATCGCCTTCGCTGTTTCATAAGCGAGACGGCCATATTCTTCAGCAGTTTTACCGCCAAGCTGCCACGATCCATCCATTTCATTGCCTAGACACCACGTTTTAATATTGTGCGGCTGTTCATAGCCATGGCTTTTCCGCAGATCACTATAGTACGTGCCGCCGGGATGATTGCAGTACTCCAACAGATATCTTGCAGCGTCGATGCCTCTTGTGCCAAGATTTACAGCGATCATTACATTGGCGCCGGCTTTTGCCGCCCAGTCAGCAAATTCATTTGTTCCTACTTCATTCGTTTCGATGGTGCTCCAGGCAAGCTCGAGCCGTCTTGGCCGTTCACTTTTTGGCCCGACGCCGTCTTCCCAATTATATGCAGAAACCATGTTTCCTCCCGGGTAGCGGATAATGGGAACCTGCAGATCCCTGACTAATTGCAGCACGTCCTGACGAAAGCCCTGTTCATCTGCCTGTTCATGTCCTGGTTCATAAATACCGCCATATACAGCACGTCCCAGCTGCTCAATGAAAGAGCCGTAAATGCGCTCATCCACCTTGGAAATCACAAAATCCTTGTCAACAATAACTGAAGCTTTAGGTTGTTTTTTCGTCATAGTTTTTGCGCTCCCTAATACCGATTTATTTTCTAGTACTTAACAATTGGTTGGTTATGACTCTTCAGTACTTCCAGTTTTACAAGTGTTAAAATTGGTTCATTAAGATAAAACTTTGGGAAAATAAATAATAACGCTTTCAAATTTCTGTATGCAGCCCATATTCAGTAGATTCTACACACATGACCCAATTACTTCCTATACCATTCCAACGCATTCGAGTACAAAATTTTGTCGGCTGCTTGAACGTCAAATAAAGTTTGAACCAGCTGGACATCCTCATATTTGAAAGGTCTCGGGGCTCTTGTCGACGGCAGGTCGGTGCCGAACATCAAAGCATCCGGATTCGCGTCATAAATAGACGTTAAAGCATTTGCGACATTTAGTTCCACGCGCCCAAAGCCGGTAGCTTTCACTCTGAGGCCTTTATCTACTAATTTCAAAAGATGAGGAAGACCTTCCTCCGACAGCCCTAAATGATCCATTGATACAGCAGGTAAATTTTCAATAACAGAGGCTATTTCCGGCAGCCCTTTGGCATCCATATAAAGCTCGCTGTGCCACCCGGCTATTTCATGCACTCTCCGGGCCAGGTAATCGAGTCTGGAAAGGTCTTCGGACCCGCCCCGCCGGATATTAAACCGCAGCGCCCTCACACCGTGGTCGTGCAGCCGTAAAATTTCTTCATCACTGACACTGGACGGCAGCTGCGTTACCCCACAGAATGAGGGTCCCAGTTGTTGAAGGGCTTTAATTAAGTAGCCCTGGTCAAACCCCTGAAATGAACCTGAAACTACTGCACCGCCCTGAAGGTCGTACTCGGCTGTATCTTTCTGGTAATCGGCTGCAATGTATTCCGGAGGCGTGTAGTCCTGATTTTTGGTAATGGGAAAGTTAAAATCAATAATGTGGAAGTGCGCATCAAATATTCTCATAAACTCACCTCTCTATCGTTAGAAACATACCCTGGCAAAGCTTTTTTGATTTACTATCTGCTTTTCCTAATTCTTTATTTATATTTTATCATTTCATGGGAATTGTCTTTCGATTTCCCCTGTAAACAATTAAAAAGAATGACAGATTAACGCTTCGGATGGTATCCTAAATTATAATAAACGTTCTATCTAATAAAGGAGCATTCAATGGCTATTTCTGCGAAAAAAAAGGCACTTTTAACAGTATCGGAAAGACTTTTTTATGAACACGGCTTTCGCGGCGTCGGCCTGAAGCAAATTATTCAGGAGGCGGACGTTGCAACGATGACACTGTATAATCATTTTTCGTCCAAGGAGCATTTAGTTGAAGAAGTGTTGAAGCAGCGGGAAGAAAGATACTGGTCTTATCTGGACAATTTCGTTCGTGACGAGAATGATCACCCCTTTATCACTGTCGTCAAAGCACACGGAACCTGGCTGAAGGAAGAATCCTATAAGGGGGACATGTTTCTGCGGGCTATTGAAGACTACGCCGGCACCGATAACAGCATTGAAAGTATTGCACGTTCACATAAAGAAAAATTACTGCAATATTTACAGCAGGCAGCGGTTCGTCTTGGTGAAGAAAATCACAATGATTTTGCCCATTACTTTACCCTGCTGCTCGAAGGCACAACATCGATGACAACGCTCATAGGCGCTGAACAGGCGACCGAATATTCACTAGCTATGGCAAAAAAAATAGTTACCTAGCAGCCTTATTTTTTTATCATTTTATTATAAAGGTCGTTCTATCTAAAAGGAGATTTATGGAAATTGCGCTTTTCTGCACTAGTCGCCCCGGGAATTATTATGATTGCTGTCGCTTACGGCCTGGCCCGGTTCAGTTATGGACTGCTTCTGCCAGGTATTAGTGAAGACCTGGGCATGAGCCCTTCTACTTCCGGTTTTATTTCGTCACTATTTTATTTTTCCTATTGCTTTGCCATTGTCGCTGCCACGGTATTTACCACGGAAAAAGGCCCGCGGGGGATGGTACTCGCTGCCGGCGCTTCTGCTTTTCTCGGCCTGGTGATGATGAGTGTAAGCCCAAACGTTTGGTTTCTTGGAGGTGGCGTTTTGCTTGCCGGAGCCAGCACAGGATTTGTTTCGCCTCCATACGGAGCTGCAATTTCTCTCTGGCTTAAGGAAAAGCAGCAGGGCAAAGCTAACACGTGGATTAATTCCGGCACGAGTATGGGCCTTGCGCTTTCAGGGGCCGGAGCTCTCTTCCTCGCATCCGAATGGCGGCTGACGTATATGATCTATGCGGGTATTGCTCTGATAGCATTTATATGGAATGCGAAAATGATTCCTTCCCTTGGTCCAAAGCCGAAAGTAATGTTCGAGCGGGGGAAGTTCTCTTTTCGGGGCGTAGAAGGAGCAATTCCTTTAGTCGTCTGTTCCACCATTTTAGGAATTTCCACCGCTGCTTTCTGGACATTTTCTGTCGACTTTTTATCCTCCACCAATCAGTACAGTGGCAGCGAAACCTCCCTTTTTTGGATTATTATCGGGGCTTCAGGGGTGCTGGGCGGGTTTTCCGGTGCTTTAATCGAAAAACTGGGTCTCCCCTTTGCTTACAAATGGGCGAGTCTGGTTATCGGTACCTCCTCCTTACTGCTTGCCCTGTTTCCTGAACAATGGGCGCTGGTTTACCTGTCAGCTGCATGCTTTGGTTCCTCCTACATTTTTATTACCGGCGTCTTAATGGTCTGGGGGATCCGGGTATTTATCAACAATGCTTCTCTTGGGATCGGCACTCCTTTTTTACTCCTTGCACTCGGGCAGGTGCTTGGCTCTTTCTTTGCTGGTGCGTTAATCGGAGCATTTAATTATTCCTGGGCCTTCGCTTTCTACGGAGCCGTCGGAGTGTTTGCGATGGCTCTTGGGCCGAGAAAAATTAAAAAGAACCCACGACGGGCTTATCAGCAGGCTGATCAATATTATCTTTAAACTTCAGAATACAACTAAGAGCAAAGGTGAAATACACCTCTGCTCTTGATTTATTTAACTTTGGAGATGCAGCATCAAAACGCCAGCAACGATCAATGTTAAGGATACAAGTTTTTTTCTCGTGAGCGGCTCCTGAAAATAAAGAACACCAAGTGTTGCCGTCGCGGCGACCATTACCCCCGACCAGATCGCATACGCGATACTTATCTCCATATATTGAATACTTAAGGTAAGAAAATAAATGCATCCCAGAAAAAACAAATAGGCAGCAGCGCTTGGCAGCTTTTTCTGAAACCCCTTCGATAATTTCACCGCCAGGTTTGCAATAACAGCAAACACTAAGCTTGTAGTTAACAATAAGGCTCCCATCACCAAGCTCCTTTATCATCATGCTGCCGTTCGGGAATGTTCAGTCCTATCATTCCTACGACAACACATAACACCCCGGCGACTTTTATAATAGACATACTTTCCTGAAAGAAAACGGAGCCGATCAAAACGACCAGAACCGTTCCACCTCCTGCCCATAAGGCATTCACAATTCCTAACTCGTAGTTATTAGTAAGAATAATGTAGCAGCTGAGTGCTACAATGTAACAAAAGGCTACCATAAGAGTACCCTCCAGGTTGTTAAAACCATTCGCCACCTTCATATAAGCAGCGCCTATCACTTCTAAAACAATAGCAAAGCTCAGTAAAGTGTAGTATTTTAGCATAGAAACTCCTTTTATTTTCAGAATGGATGTGAACAGATGAATATGCGCATGCTGGATTATTTCCTGGCTGTCGCCCAGGAAAAAAACATATCCAGAGCTTCCAAAAAATTATTTATTTCCCAGCCGGCTTTAAGCAAACAAATCAAACAATTAGAAGGCGTACTTGGTTTTTCACTTTTCGTTCGTTCTGCGCAGGGGATGATGCTTACTCAAAAAGGAGAAAAGCTGTATGATGATATCGAACCTCTTGTAAACCAGCTGCACTCCCGTCTGAAAAAGCATATGGAAAGCAGAATTATTCACATAGGAGCTGACCCTTTACTGGCTTCGTATTATTTTCCGCAGCGTATGGAGAGCTTCAGCCCTTTCCAGCTTCAGCTCACTCATATTAAAGACGATACCATCGATTTATTGCCGCTGATCCGTTCAGGAGACATCGATGCAGCTATTGTCCAGGATCAATCCTTGTACCACGGCCTGGCTTCCGCTTTTTTATTTCACGACGAGTTTTTTGCGGCAGTTCCTGCCGGTCATCCATTAGCACAGTATGAACGTCTTTCCATGACCCAATGCTTCCAATACCCACAAATACTCAGTCCACCCACCCCTTTATATCAGCGAATCATCAGGCTTATAGATGACTACAATGTTTCGGCTCCTTCCATTATGGAGGTTCCTTATAATGCTATTGTGGGGTTTGTAGCCCAGGGGTATGGCATTTCCTATCTTCCTTCTATGATCGTCCAGAAGGTTGATTATAAAGGAGTGGTCTTTATCCCGTTGCAGGATGCCCCTCTTCACCGCGACATGTATTTGTTTGCCACAGATCAAATCTATCTGGAATTGCTTCGGAAAGGCTTTGATCTGTAAACACTATAACGCCCTATCCTGGATGCGCATAATACTTATCATGGATGAAGATATAACCAAAAGTTATATGTAAAAACACTTTCTCCCAATAAAAGAGAAAGTGTTTTAAAAACCCGGCATTGTTATTAAAGCAATTAGTTTTCCTCTATCTGATTTATTAGCGCTTTTTTCCTGGCTAATAAACTCTGAAATTCTTCATCCAGCTCCGGAGCCGGCTTAATGCTGAGCCGGCTTAAAACTTCTGCAATGCTCGTTTCCACCTGCAGCAGCTCGTCTTCCAAATGCTCATGTTTTTGAGGCCCGGGAGTTTCTTCATGGGCTGATAAAGGGCCTTCAAACGGAATTAACTGCTGCTCTTTCAATATAAATAATTTTGTAGCGGCGTTTGCCAGCAGCCGACGGTCGTGAGTAATGAAAAGAACCGTTCCCGAATAATCAATTAATAAGGCCTCGAGGGCTTTCACGGCTGTAATATCCAGGAAGTTTGTCGGTTCATCGAGCACTAACACATTCGCACTGCTTACAAACAATTTAGCAAGAGCTGCTTTTACTCTCTCCCCACCGCTTAATACGTGCACTGGCTTAAACACCTCTTCACCAATAAAACCAAGACGGGCGAGCACAGTCCGCATAATTGTTTCATTCTGTACTGAGGAAGCCTTCATGTTTTCCATGACTGAATCCTTCGTGTTTAACACTTCGAGCATTTGACTAAAATAACCGAATGTTACTGCCGGAGAAACCGTAATGCCATCCTTCTGATTCAGAATTTTAAGAAGAAAAGTTGTTTTACCGCTGCCATTGGCCCCGGTGATACCTATTTTATCACCACTGGTTATAGAAAAATTCACCTTGCTCCAAAGTATTCGTTCTCCCATCTTCCCCTCTACTTGCTGACCGCGAATGATCACACGGTTCCGAAGCTTTTCTTCCTTAGCCACCTGCATTTTTACCGGTGCAACTGCCTTTGGCTTTTCTACTTTATTCAAATGCTTCAATCGCGACTGCATCGCAAGGGCCCCCTGATTCAGCTTTTTCTGCTTCTTGGCAAAATGCGGCTTGGCCCCGGTAATTCTGGCTTCAGAGCTGGACAAATTTTTCGGCTTTTTGGTTGCCTTCTGTGCTTTTTGTTCTTTAAGCTGTACAGCTTCTTCCAGCTGGGCTTTTTCCTGCACGTATTTTTCGTATTCTTTTGCATGGCGTTCTTCTGCCTCTTTTTTCTGCTGCTCATAATCAGAATAATTCCCGTTATATACCCACACTTTTCCTTCATCTATTTCCCATATTTTTGTGCAGAGCGTATCCAAAAATGCCCGGTCGTGAGAGGTGATAATCATCGCTTCCGAACGCTTTTGCAGCTCCTGTTCGATTTTTTCTGTTATTTCAGTATCCAGATAGGTGGTGGGCTCATCCATTAAAAGCAGATCCTGCGCTTCAGCGAAGATTTTATCAATCAACATTTTTGATACTTCTCCCCCGCTTTTATGCTGTGATTGCGGTTTTAACTGTGGGAGAAGCGCCGGTTTCCCGTGAAGGACCGCGCTGCCATGAAACTGCTGCTCTTCTTTGGCAATGATTCTTAATAGAGAAGTTTTTCCCGAACCGTTTGCCCCGACAAGTCCGATACGGTCTTTGTGTTGAATGTCCAAATGTTTAATGGTAAACAGGGTCCGGTCTTTAACTTCGAAACAAATATCATTTAATTGTACTAACGCCATGCTATCATCTCCGCGTAATTATATTGGCGGAGGCTGGCTGCAGCGATTGCTCTTTCTATACAAACAGCCTCCTATGAACGATAGACGTCCCGAATAGGAGGCAGATGTATCCCGCAGGTGAAAAGAAACCAGGGAGCTTCACATACTAATCCTATTCGGAACACTACCGAAACGCATGACAAAAAACCCTGAAACACGGGAGCTTTGTCTTACATTCTTCGTTCGTGTCCGCTTCAAAATAGAATTAGTACTTCATGTCCCTACCATTCACCCTCTTTATGTTAAATTCTTCATCATCATACCATACATACATGCATTAAAAAGCCTGAAAATATATTTTGGTTTCCTTAAATTTCCTTAATGAACAATTCTTTTTTAATTTCCTGCATCCTCTTCTTCCCGGTACTCCAAAATATCTCCAGGCTGGCACTCCAGAGCCCTGCATATTGCTTCGAGAGTGGAAAAACGTATAGCTTTTGCCTTGCCATTTTTCAGTATCGAAAGATTCGCCATGGTAATACCCACCTTTTCCGAAAGCTCGGTTACACTCATTTTTCTTTTTGCAAGCATTACGTCAATGTTGACGATCACTGCCATTGCTTTCACCTCAGACCGTTAAATCATTTTCAGATTTTATATCTATCGCATGCTGAAATAATTTTTGAAGAACAGCAGCAAAGACTGCCACTACTGCAGGAGCAAATACAAAGCCTGCTCCAATAAGGATGACGCCCGGGGCATCACCTAATTCCGCGAAGATGTAAAACAGGGGCATTCCTGCTACATACAAACCGCTGATGGCGACCGCACAGTACTTGATCACTTTTAAAGCCTTGAGAGCCAATTCTGAAAACGCTTTGTTTTTGTCAATGTAATTCAACAGTTTGAATGCCTGATACAGAGCGGCAAAAAAGGGTATTGCCGCTGCATACATTACAGCCAAAATTCCGTACATAACATAAGCAAATCCCGTTTCACTGCCTCCAGCCTCTACCGCCATCACAGGCAGCCCGAACAAACATAAAGCAAGTACCGGCAGCCCGATACAAATCACCGCTATCTTTAAAAAGAGCGTAGAGCCTCTTTTCATGACAAGCACCTCCTTATTGATGCTTTTATTTTATCATTAAATTTATTGAAATTCGATAAATTTTTATTCTTAATCGGAATTAAATGTACGTACTGTTTAAAACGATTAATAAAAAAGCTCTGAGCTTGTTTTTCATTAAAAATAAGACAAGACTGGAAGTGATCCAGTCTTGTCTTACTGAGCTAATCATTTGTTTTCAGGCAATTTTTATTCATCTATTAAATATGCTCTTTAATCCTTTGGATGACTTGGTTGGTAGCGTCTTCCCCGTCCTTTGCCCGGATGGGATCCACTTCAATGTAATTGCTCCGGTTGGTCAACTCTTCGGCCCAACCAATAAAAAGATCTTCTTCATCGTCCTTATCCACGATGGAAATCTCCCAGTGCACGTTCTTGTCCTGCCGTTTTAATTCAAAGTAATACTTTGCGATTGGCATTAATTCTGCTTCGGCCTGCCCATCAAACTGTTCTTCTAAGCTTTTCGGCTGGTTAGCCATTAAAATACTCCTCCTGTTTAAACACTCGCGTGCAAAATGATTTGAAGCAGCAGAAACTTAACTGCCTCTCTTCATTTATTTCCGTTTAGGTTCTTCATTAATCATTGAATGTGAAAATTCGAACGGCAAATAAGCTGATTTAAATAAACCAGCCAGCTTTCTTACATTTTCCGCGCCTTAATATTCCACATCAATTCTATAGCTGATATGCTCTTTGCTGCTGAATTAAAAATAATCCAACACCGAGCAGCACGATGATACCGCCGATAATCTGCAGGGCGACAACTTCTTCTCCCAGAATAAAAAATGCCAGGATCGTAGCCCCAACCGGTTCTCCTAAAATCGTCATGGAAATGGTGGACGTGTTAATAAAGTTCAACAGGTGATTGTAAATAACGTGGGCAATCGTTGGAAGAAATGCCAGCAGCATAAATATCTGCCACTCTTCAGCCCCGTATCCACGCACCGGCACACCTGAGACTGCATTAAAAACATGCAGCGATATTCCTGCTACAAAGAACACGATAAAGCTGTACAGCCAGTGCGATACCCGCTTCACGACACGCTGGCCGATTAATAAATAGACAACCACCGCTATCACACTTAAAAAGGAAAGCAGGTTGCCGATTAATGCAGAGCTGCTGCTGCGTCCCAGGTCTCCCAGACCAATAATGACTACCCCGAAAATCGACAGGCTGATCGTAATCAGCTGCGGCACGCTGACCCGTTCTTTATAAATTAAAAAGCCGCCAGCCAGCGCCACTACCGGCTGCAGAGCCAGAATAATGGTGGAGCTTGCCACTGTGGTCAGCTTTAATGAACCAAACCAGAGCGCAAAATGCATGCCTAGGAAAACACCTGAAAAGATGAAAAGCACCCATTCTTGTTTTTTGATATTTTTAAAGTCATGCCTTTTTAACCAGACAAACGGGAGTAAAAATAAACTGGCAATATACATACGGTACATGCTGAGAATGGTGGCCGGGGCTTCAGACCATTTTACAAATATCGCCGCAAAAGAAATGGCGATAATAGAAATTATCAGTAAAAACGCGGTTGATTTATTCATCCTTTCTTCTCTCCATCCTTTATTATCATCTCTTTTTGTTTTGATATAAAGAATCGTACCAAATCAGCGTTTAAAATTCCGGTATATAATTTCCTATTTTAAGCTACTTTTTTCCGGTGCTTAAATACTTACAAATGCTTCACATAATATTTACAAAATTCAAATTTTTGTTTATTCTTATAAAAAGTACCATGCTGAGCATAAATACCTAAGGGGTCCTTACAATGAAGAAATCATTATCCGGTCTGATAACGCTGATAGCCATCACCTTTATCAATTGGCTCGCAGCCTTCCTTTTTACTGTGGCATATATTGAATTTTCGTTTCTAATCGGATTGGCTGCTGTGATTTTAATTGGCTGGTTCACGTCTTCCGGGGGCTTTTCCACAGATGCCGTTCGCATGCAGACTCAGGGGGATACTGGTATTAGAATGGAAACAGAAGCCCGCAGTGGTCTCCGTTCCTCGACACCCTTCTTCGTGGCACTGGCGTATACTGTTCTTGCTTTAATAATAACGATTTACTATTATCGGGATTACTTTTTCCAGTAGCATTCAATCTTTCCTGAATCGATAATTATTTTTAAATCACATTAAAAAGCCTCTTTTCAGCTGTTTAAACTGAAAAGAGGCTTTAAAATAGTTAACATCGCATTTACGTCATTTGCGGTTGTTTATGGTTTTTCAACCCAAGCGTTTCCTCGGTGGACTTGTGAATTTCTTCGATTAGTTCTGGATGCTCGGACAGATTCACACCGTACGAAGGAATCATTTCTTTTAATTTCGGCTCCCATTCGTCGAGGTGCTGCGGAAAGCATTTCTCGATAATTTCGAGCATGACTGATACCGCAGTAGATGCACCTGGAGATGCCCCAAGCAGCGCAGCTATAGAGCCGTCTTCCGCGCTGATCACTTCTGTCCCGAACTGAAGGATGCCTTTTCCTTCTTCAGTGTCCTTAATAACCTGGACCCGCTGGCCGGCTACAAGCGGCTCCCAGTCTTCTGTTTTGGCGCTTGGAATAAATTCTCTCAATTCTTCCATCCTTTGTTCCTTGGAAAGCATAACTTCTTTAATCAAATACTTGGTTAACGGAATATTTTTGGCTCCCGCTGCCATCATTGTAATCAGGTTATCCGGCTTGACGGAGTTCAATAAGTCCATCAGGGAACCAGTTTTTAAAAACTTTGGAGAAAAGCCGGCGAACGGGCCGAACAAAAGTGTCTCCTGATTATTAATATACCTCGTATCAAGATGCGGAACAGACATTGGCGGTGCTCCGACAGGAGCTTTGCCGTACACTTTGCCGAAATGCCCTTTTACAACATCTGGATTCTGACAGACCATAAACTGGCCGCTTACTGGAAAACCACCGATGCCCTTACCTTCTGGAATACCGGATTTTTGCAGCAGGTGCAGGCTTCCGCCGCCTCCGCCAATAAACACAAAATCCGCCTCGTGCAGTTCAAGCGTTTCTTTTTGATGATTGCGCACCTTCACTTCCCAGGTGCCATCTTCGTTACGTGTAATATCATCCACGTCATGGTTATATTTCATTTCTACATTATTCTTTTCCAGATGACTAAACAGCTGACTCGTTAACGAGCCAAAATTCACATCCGTGCCGTCTGCAATTTTAGAAGCTGCTATCGGCTCTTCAATCTGACGGTCCTTCATCATTAACGGCATCCACTTTTCAAGCACCTCCGGATCCTCCGAAAATTCCATTCCTGAAAATAACGGATGCGCAGACATTTTTTCGTAACGCGTCCGTAAGAATGAAACGTTGTGATCGCCACGCACATAGCTGATATGCGGCAGAGGCATAATAAAGCCGCGTGGATTGTGGATCAAGTCACTTTTGACCAGATAGGACCAAAACTGCTTGGAGACCTGAAATTTTTCATTAATGCTGATGGCCTTACTGATGTCAACCGAGCCGTCCGGCTGCTCATTTGTATAATTTAATTCACATAAAGCCGCGTGTCCTGTCCCGGCATTATTCCATTCGTTCGAGCTTTCTTCTCCCGGTTTTTCAAGCTTTTCAAACACTTTGATATTCCAGTCCGGGGACAGCTCTTTTAGCAGTGCACCTAACGTTGCACTCATAATCCCGGCCCCGATTAAAATAATATCTTTTTCACCCTGTTGTTTTTTCATTTCTTTCATACTCCCTACATAATAGAAAAAGACGTCTCCTTTTGGCGGAAATTTCCCGGCCATATTTTGTTCACGTCAGGGAGGCATCTTTTCCAATAATTTTACACCAAATATAGATTATCATTATTAGACGAAGATTAAAATCATTATTATTAATATAATAACCGTTTATGAGCGTAGAAAAACAATTAATACGATTCAAAAGTCGTTACAGCCTTTTTCGATCTAAAAAACCGAAGCCGGGAAATAATTCCCGGCTTCGGCTCGCTTCTTTTATAGTAATTAGTCGACTACTGTTACTTCAACGTCCTGACGACCAAACGCAAATGCGTCGGATTTCGTTGGTACGTGGATGTCAATGCGGTCGTCATTGATCGCTCCGCCAGTGTCTGCTGCTTCATACGTGCCCATGCCTTCGATTTTTACTGTGGAACCGAGCGGGATGACGTCCGGGTCTACAGCAATGACGTTGGCGTCACGGTCGTTGTTCAGGTTAACGCCTGTTGCAGTGATGCCGCTGCAGCCAGCACATTCAGCGGTGTATGCGGTAGCTTCCATTGTCATGCTGTCGCCGCCTGTGCTTTCAGAGGACTCAGAAGTCGACGCGCCTGCTACTTCTTCATCAGAAGAATCAGAAGATCCGCCGAGTGCTGCCTGCGTTTGTGGGCCGGCTACGCCGAAGTAGTCGCCTGCTGGGGAAGAAATGTCGTTAGCTTCCTGAAAGTCTTTTACAGCGCTGAGCGTTCTAGGGCCGAATGTAGAACCAGTATAGCCGTGGAAGTATCCTTTTTCTTTCAGCGTGTCCTGAAGCTCTGCAACAGAAGAGTTAACGTCGCCGTAGGTCATAGAACCATGATCACCGATGGAAGCATCTGCTGCCTGTGGTGCTCCGAATACTACCCCTGCTGTAATTGCTGTACCGAATAATGTTTTTTTCATCATAAATAATTCATCCTTTGTGATCATAATATTGTTAGTCGTCCTAATGACGAAGTCCATTGAAAAGTTTGCCTATATGTTTACTTGTCTTTATGACACCACTGCATGAATTGCCAGAGCGTCTTGCCGTCGATTGTTTTTCTGCGCTTTCTCTCAAACACAACGCTATCGATTATGCCTTGAAAAAGAACAATTGGCAATGACATTAATTTAGTTGTAATCTAACCTTAATAGTTTTTCATATTATGTAAAATTAACGGGCCTTCCTTCACAACTTTCATGCAAAACTGCCGTATTTTCACTTATTATTAAAGAGAATGCATTTAGAATATTACGCTATTATTACAACGAGACCATTTTTACGTAACATTACTACAAATAAATGAAAAATATGCTTTTGAATTTTGCCTTCACGGGGTAATTCCATTGATTTTTCCACTTTACTACAGCGTATCAATAACGAAAAACCTCTGCATCTCTTCTTTTAAGAAGTCTGCAGAGGCCGTATTGAATCCTTGTAATACAATTTATTTCACCTGTTTGTACGAGGTAATCTCCAGTTCTTCGTCTACAGTGGCTTCGTACGTTTCTACCTTTGTTTTCCTCCCATCGTTGTTCAGCACATCAATCTTTACGTGCCACAGACCGTCCTTTTCCTCTGTAGAAGTAATACGCTTTGGTTCAGCTACATAGTTTTCGAAAAATGCATTGACGCTGTCCATTACTTCGGTAAGCCGTGGGCCATTCTGCTTGGATTTTTTCTTTTTGGAAGGCGCCGGCTTTCCTTTGGAAGCGTTGCCTGCCGTACCTCCCGCGTTTTTTAATTGCGGCCTGCTTTCTTTGTTAGAAACCATTCTTGCTTTTTTGGGCGCCTGCCCTTTACCTTTATTCTCTGAAGATGACTCTCCCATCCCCGGGAGCTTTGATTTCGACTTTTCTGCAGTCTGCTTTACGCTCTCTTTGGCTTCGCCAGCTTTTTTTAGAGGCTTCTTCAAAATGGAAGCTGTGGCCCCTCCTTCATTTTCTTTTTCTGAAGTATTAGTTTCTTCCCTGGAATCTTCAGAAGATTCTTCCCCACTGTCTTTCTTTTTCATTCCCTTTGTAATCATCGGAAGTGCTCCTCCGATCAAGCTTCCGGCTGCCATCAGCCCATAGGTAACTTTATCTTTTTTATCACTCATTATGTTTTCCCCTTTCTTTACTGCCCGAACCTGCATGACCCTGCCGGCCCTTTATTCGTCGGCACGGGCCTTAATCGAAGAGGCTTTTTTTCTGCCTCGGCTGTTCTTTTCGGTCTCTGATTTAATTTCTTTCACCAGATCGTCCCATGAGTTTTCCATAAAGTCGTTTTTTATCTGCTGCCTGAGCTCTTCTTTTAACTTTTCATGCATGTCCTCCTTCCATTCTGCAGCCAGGGCATGTGTAATATCACGGACGAGGCTTTCATGTGCGGCCTTCGATAGGAAAGAGGAGGACGTTGGAGCTGATTTTTCTTCGCTGCTCTGCTCCGTTTCATTTTCAGACTCGTTTTCGTCATTATTCTCAGCAGGATTTTCTTCTGTTGCTTGATACGCTTCGTTTACCTGCTTCATGATCTCCTGAATCATATCGTCTTTATCTTCCTTCGTTATTTGCAGCCCACTGTCTGCCGCCAGCTTTTTAACAGCCTGTTTTTCCATGGAATAAAGATTAATTTCTTCTTCATTTCCGTCTTTATTAGTAATAATGACCCCGGCGTAATTCTCTTCATTTTTTTGACTGCCGGAAGCGTTTTCTGCATTTTCTGCTTCCTCATTATCAATCGTTAGTTTGGCCCCGGCTGCCTGATTCATAATTTCATCAATCATATCCTGTTTTCTCGTTGATTTAATTTTTAAGCCACTGTCTTTTGCCAATGCTTTAATAGCTTTATTGCTTAACACCCGAAGATTTACCTTTTCTTTTATTTCCCCATTATCGACGATGACTACTGCCGATTGCCGGGATTCATCGGAGGTCGATTCCCTGACAGCCATCGGTTATCCCTCATTTCCCACCCGTTTCCGGAGATTTTTCATAAAATTTTTATTCTTTGGGATTGTTAATTTCCATAAATTTCATCGTATTTTAAGAGTCTTTACTGTATATACCCCGAAATCAAAATTAATAATTACAAAACTTTCTTTCATTCCTATTTTTCGAAAAATACTACTAAAAATAAATCTAAAACCCTTTAAGAGTTAAAAATTCTCGAAGGGGTTATTACACTTATTGGTGCTTTAATAAACAGCGCTTATACATGAACCCAAATACAACGAACGGTATGTTTTATTACGTTCGGCCTATTTTGATTACTAAACTAAAGCATTGCAGAAAAACTTTTCATCAATTTAATTTTCACTCGTGCGACCACATCAAAGACAAAGGCCTGAAGTATAACCGGCGTTAAAAGCCAGATTTCTTCGTTAATACTTTTATTTTTGCTTCTCGCCGGGAACATGAAGCTTAGATTTCATTCAATAAATTAATTGTACAGAAAGAAGGCCAACTACTATGGAAGAAACAAAATACCGGGCAGTGATGCTTCAAAAGGACGGCACGTTAGTGGAGCGGCACTACACCCGCGGGCAGCTGTTTGGTGACGGAAAAAGCGTAAACCTTGCAAACAGCCACTACCACGTCCTTCCGGACGTATGGGCCGTAGGCTTTTATGAACTGCCTGAAGAAATAGAAGAGGTCTGGGCTGAAACAAAAGAAGCTGCTTTTCCTCTCCCAGCCATTTTCTTCAGCTATAACTCTCACACCCAGGCTATGGCTAATATGAGTGACAAACTGATTGAACAAACGAAATCCGAAATCCGGCAGGCAGAGATCCGTAAAACCAATTAACTGCAAAAAAAGTAATGCCTTTACTGTAAACGGGATGGCATTACTTTTTTTGCCACGCAGACTATTTCCGCCTGCAGCATACCCTCCACTAATTTCTCGGGTTATTAGCTAAACCGCATCGGAAAGAAAGATAATTAAACACAAGTGGAGGAAACTTTAATATGTCGAAATCTGCTTTATTAATTATATAAACGAAATTTTCACCCTACTCTCTTCCGCTGAAAAACTCGAATTATTTTTCTTGACTGTTTTCCTCCCCTCTACCTTTACAAAATCTTAACAATTCCTTTATTTACACCACGGGTCTTCATGCTTTAAAAATGTAGAGGGTATTGCAGTAGCCTGTTTTAGATAGACTTCAAGGGGAGGAATCATTGTTTTGGATATTCAATCGCTTTTGTTTACGTTTTTCGGTGGTTTGGGCATTTTTTTATTCGGCATTAAATTCATGGGAGACGGACTCCAGAAAATTGCTGGGGACGGTCTGCGTAACCTTTTAGATAAATTTACAACCAATCCGTTTCTTGGCGTCCTTACTGGGATGGTTGTCACGATACTTATTCAGTCGAGCTCCAGCACTACTGTCTTAACCGTTGGGCTTGTGAGTGCAGGATTTATGACTCTGAGGCAGGCCATCGGCGTTATCATGGGAGCAAATATAGGAACCACTGTTACAGCTTTTATTATCGGTATCGATCTGGAAGCTTATGCACTGCCAATTTTATTTATTGGAACGGTACTGATCTTTTTCTTTAAAAACAAAAAAACCAACAATATTGGGCAGACCTTTTTCGGCTTCGGTGCCTTATTTTACGGTTTAACATTGATGGGCGAAGGCGTTGCGCCTTTAGAGAACCTTCCTGCCTTTAACGATTTAACGATCAGTATGAGCACTAATCCACTTCTTGGCGTCCTCGTCGGAGTATTATTTACAGTAGGCCTGCAGAGCTCATCGGCGACAATCGGGCTGCTTCAGGAATTGTTCAGCCAGGGAGCTATTCCCCTTGATGCCGCGCTGCCAATTCTATTTGGAGACAATATCGGTACGACAATCACGGCTGTGATTGCTGCCATCGGTGCCTCTGTCGCGGCCAAACGGGCAGCAATGATTCACGTAATCTTTAACGTTCTCGGTGCGGTCATTGTGTTGATACTGCTTGTTCCCTACACTGCATTTATCAGCTATCTGCAGGATACCCTGCAGCTTAATCCGCCGATGACAATTGCGTTCGCACACGGTATTTTTAACGTTACCAACATGCTGATTCAGCTGCCATTTATCGGCGTGCTTGCCTATATCGTAACCAGGATGATTCCGAGTAGCGAAGAGGAGATTGACTATCAGGCAAAGCACCTCGATCCATTGTTTATACAGCAGTCTCCTTCCATCGCGCTCGATCAGGCAAAACTGGAAACTCTGCGGATGGCAGCTTACGCAGAAAAGGGACTGAAACAGAGCGAAACGTATTTAGAAACCAAAAATAAAAAAAATGCGGAAAATATTACCCGTTATGAAGAAGCCGTCAATAACCTGGACAAAAATATCACCAATTATTTAACCGGCATTTCTTCAAGATCACTTTCATCCGAAAGCTCACGCCAGCATTCGGTTCTGATGGATACTACGAGAGATATTGAACGCGTAAGCGACCATGTTGAAAACCTGATGGAGCTTGTTGATTATCAGGTGTCCAACAAAGTGACACTGTCTCCGGAAGCCTATAAGGATTTAAATCAGATGTACGAATTAACGATGAGCACATTTTCCCGATCAATTGAAGCACTTGAACAGGATAACCATGAAATTGCCGGACAAGTACTGACGCAGGAAGAAGAGATTGACCGACTTGAACGGCAGCTGCGCAAAAAGCATATTCTGCGTCTGAATGAAGGCCAGTGCTCCGGTTCTGCGGGTATTGTGTTTGTTGACATGCTGAGTAACTTAGAGCGTATCGGAGATCATGCGGTAAATATTGCGGAAACCGTTCTCGATGATGATCATAAAATAAAACAAAGCAATTGATGAACAGGCAGCGCCCTTACAGTTTGGGCGCTGCTTTTTTGTCCAGATTGCCAATCTTCATCATGCTTATTTACCATTTTTAAACATATGATCCATTTATCATCTATATACCTATTGTAAAAGCAGTGCAAATCCAACATACTGATCTTAGTGATAATTATTAGAAAGAGGGGCTTGAAATGAAAAAGAAAAATAGTACAGACTGTCCAAAAGTATTGGCCGAGCTGGATGAAAAACAAGCGCGTCTCGATAAGTATCGGAAAGAAATACGGGAAGGCAACAATAAAGATGTGAAAGACCTTGAAGATTTAAACAAACCTCTTGAAAACAAAAAGAGTTGAACTAAATTTTATATACTACTCTGATTCAGCATCCTACAATATAGAAGCATTTAATTGATACAGCTTTTCATTAAAAAGAGCAGGTCTGCTTTTTCTGGGCAGAGCCTGCTCTTTTTGGTATTATTATTTTTATATGCCCTGCCTGGGTGCCCGTTGTTGGTTATTTATCACCACCGTTTTAAAACAGCAATATCCACCTTTCCTGTCGAAAGGAGCGATCAAAGCTATGTGGCATTTTATCAAGTTGTATTTTGGACTCGCAGTCGGGCTGGCCGTCTTTTTTGCCCTTGTGCTGTTAGCTGCCGGCGCCTACGGATAACTCCTGCCCTTACTATCATTACATCGGCAGAAGATGATTTCTCACAGGAAAAAAGCCTTTTAGAAATCTCCCCAGGAGCTCTAAAAGGCCTTTATTTTCATAATACATGTACTTTATGCTTTAGTCCTGCTTATGCAGCTCCAGCTCGATATTAATTTTCACATCTTCGCCCACCAGTACTCCGCCTGTTTCCAGCGTGGCATTCCATGTTAAACCAAATTCCTTCCGGTTGATCGTGGTCTGTCCACTGAAGCCGGCTACTATATTTCCGCTCATCGGGTCTTTGCTTTGGCCTTCAAATGTAACATCAACGGTAACTTCCTTCGTTGTGCCTTTAATCGTAAGATCTCCGGTTACATCATATTCACTCTCGCCCGTTTTTTTAATTTCTTTGCCTACGAACGTCATCTTCGGATAGTTTTCGGCATCAAAGAAGTCCCCAGACCGTAAATGACCATCGCGGTTTTCGTCACTGGTATTAATACTCGCTACATCAATCTCCACTTCGATTTCTGCATCTGTCAAGTCCTCGACGTCCACCTTTAACGTCGCATCAAACTGGTCAAACGTGCCTTTCGCTCTTGAGATCATCATGTGCTTTACCGAAAATCCAATTTCACTGTGTACAGGGTCAACGGACCAAACTGTTTTTGCCATAAGTAACTCCTCCTAAAAATTCATTCAGTTAAATCAATGAAACTACAACTAGTATAAAGGTATCAAGTCTTTAAATCTACTCTTCTGTCTTGAAAATAACAAATATTCCGTCATCTCCAAATAATTTTTCTTTATTTATTAAGCCCTTTTTTGTTTTTTATTATAATTATGTTTTACAATAGCTGTGAAGTCAGTGATATATTTCTTCCCAGCAGCGGTGTCCTCCGCAATTTTTTCGTCTGAAACACCTTATAACAATATCGAAAGGAGACTTCACTTTGAAATTCTCTGTGTCAGCACTTTTTCTTGCTTTATTTGTTTTTCTGTCTGGATGCGGCGGTAATGATGGAGGCAATGGATCCGAAAGCACCAGTGAAAACGCGGAGGCTCAAACAATGGATGTCACCGCAACTGACTTTGAATTCGACCAGGAAGAGTATACAGTTAATGCCGGAGAGCCTGTAAATGTCAGCTTAACGAGCCAGGAGGGCGGACATGGTCTTGCTATCGATGGCTTCGACGTAGACATTCAGGGAAAAGGAGAAGCAACGTTCACCCCGGAAGAGCCTGGGGAGTATAATATCTACTGCAGTGTTCCCTGCGGTGAAGGACATGCAGATATGACCGCTACCCTAATTGTTCAGTAAGGCTGGAGTTTCCCGGCCTATTTTTGCGCCGATAAAAAAGCCGCCGTGCCTAATACAGGCACGGCGGCTAAAATTTTAACCCTGTTTACTCTTTAATTGGAAGCGGCGCTTCGGGGGAAACCAGCTTTTCTTTACGCAGCTCCTGCCAAAAGGCTGCAGGAATATCGGCGTTTAATGCTTCGAGGTTGTCCTGGATGCGCTGCGGACGACTTGCTCCCGGTATAACAGCTGCTACTGCCGGATGGGCGGCTGAAAACTGCAGGGATGCTGCAATCAGGCTTACTCCGTGACGTTCAGCGATCGAGTTCATCTGCTCGACACGGGAAGCAATTTCCGGTGGAATATCCGAGTATTCATACGAAGATCCGCCGGCGAGTACCCCTGAGCCAAACGGTGCGCCAACAACGATGCTGACATTTTGTTCTTCAGCTTTTGGCATTAGACGCTGCAGAGCATGTTCATGGTCCAACAGCGTGTAGCGGGTTGCCTGCAGGCTGATGTCCGGATTGGAATTTTCAAGATCGAGGGCCAGCTCTATCGGCTCCGTCCGGTTCACTCCAATGCCCCAGGATTGAATAACACCTTCATCCCGGAGTTTGGTCAGCTCACGGAAGGCTCCTGTTCTTGCCTCTTCAAACTTGGCGAGCCATTCGTCTCCCTGAAAATCCGGAGAAATGTCATGCACATACACAAAGTCAATCCGATCCATCTGCAGGCGCTCCAGGCTCTGCTCAATCGACCGGCGTGTGCCTTCTGCAGTATAATCATCAATCACTTTATTTTTACGGCCGTTGGCAAACAATCCCTCTTTTTCTTCCGTTTCTTCGGAAATATAACGGCCTACTTTCGTACTTAATACAAATTCGTCGCGATTATGACTGGCGAGCGCTTTGCCCAGGCGCTGCTCCGCAAGCCCTGCTCCGTAGAAGGGTGCGGTATCAAAGTAACGGATACCGTGCTCCCAAGCTGTCTCAATTGTTTTCAAAGCTTCATCTTCCGGGATATCGCGGTACATATTCCCAAGTGGTGCGGTACCAAAGCCGAGCTTCCCTTCCTGCTTCAAGTTAATCATAATCTTTTTCCTCCTTTATAAACATGTTCCCGTTTTTACAAATAATTGGATCATCTGATGCATCTCACCGATAACGGATGCAGACTTTTAGTAATGAACACTTTATTTTAGTTACCTTTCACACTAAAATTTAAACACCCTGTCCAAACGGATATTGTTTTTATCCCATTACCGCTCTTTTAGGTAAAATTTCTTATTCAGCACTTGAATACATCGTTCTTTAGCCGATATTATTATTAAAACGACATCATTTGGAGGTCACCTATGAAGAACGGTTGCGACGTTTGCATGCCCGGGCACCAGGGCTTTACTTTCATTTTTGAAAACGATCAGTCTCCCGCCCTGCTCCGCCCTTATTTTAGTGAATACAGCGAAAACCAATGGCAGGAAGTAAACAACCGTATGGTATGGATGAATGAAACCATCGCTTTCGGTTTACTGGATTACCTGGAGGTTCATTATAATTCTGAAGAAATTTTTATTTTTCCGGCAAAAAAGAATAACCCTTTAGAAAACAAATCTGACAGAAAGCCCCTCCGCTCCCTCCACGCCTATAAAGAAGCAGGGTGGATCGATGACATTATTGATCAGGAGAAAATTCAGTCACACTACCAGCCTATCGTCCGGCCGGAAAACGGGAGCTATAATATTATTGGACACGAGCTGCTTTCCCGCGGAAAAGCAGCAGATGGCAAAACGATTGCCCCGTTTTTCCTGCTTGAGGCAGCACGTATCCGCCACCGGCTGTTTGCGTTTGACCGCGCCTGCCGGATGGCTTCTGTCAGAAATGCAGCCGTCATTAAAGATAAACTCATTTTTATCAATTTTATTCCAACCGCTATTTACGTGCCTGAACACTGTTTATCGACCACTATTCGTCTGATTAATGAAATGGGGATTCCGCCGGAAAACGTCGTTTTTGAAGTTGTCGAAAGCGATGAAGTCCAGGATATCGATCATTTAAAGGGCATTCTCAACTACTACCGGGAGCACGGTTTTAAATATGCTTTAGACGACGTAGGCACCGGGGCCAATGACCTTAAAAAGCTATCCTACCTTGAGCCGGATATTGTTAAACTGGCCAGAGAGTATTCTGACGGCGTAAGCCGGGATCCCGAAAAACGAAAAGTCGCGGCGTCGCTGCTGCAGGTCGCTGCCCACACCGGCTCTCAGCCGCTTGCTGAAGGAGTCGAACATAAAGAAGATGCCGATTACTTAGCTGACATGGGCTACGAGCTGTTTCAGGGGTATTATTTCGCCAGGCCGCAGGAGCAGCCCCTCGATTCTCTCCCCCATACTGTTAACACGAATCATTAAGCTTTAAAAGCATGTGCCGTGCGGGCACGTGCTTTTTTGTTTATAGGAATGCAGGTCTTTAGATGCATAAACAGCTGACAAAGGTTTCCCACCGTTTTAATTCTTTAGACGGGAGGAACAACAATGGACGAATCATTTTTATAAAATAAACCCTCATATGGAAGGAGTGCTTTTCTCATGAAAAGACTGGAAGGGTATACGTCGATAATCACTGGCGGAGCAGGAGGTATTGGCAAGGCTGCTGCTAAGAAATTCCTTCAGGAAGGCGCCAATGTGATGCTCGTTGATATGAATCAGGAGGCATTGGACAATGTTAAAGCTGAACTCGATGAGTACGGCCCTGTAGAAACAACGACGGCCGATGTGACCAATGAAGATGATGTTAAAAATTATGTCGATCAGACTGTGCGGCAGTTTGGCACGGTAGATGTGTTTTTTAATAACGCGGGAATCGAGGGCAAGGTAGCTCCTATTCCAGAACAGAGCGCGGAGGATTTTATGAAGGTGATGAACGTCAACGTATTGGGAAGCTTTCTCGGTTTAAAATATGTAATGCCTGTCATGACGAAACAAAACAGCGGCAGCATTATTAACACTTCCTCTGTTGCCGGTTTAATGGGCTCTCCGGGGGTTAGTCCATACACTACCTCTAAACATGGGGTGGTCGGACTGACCAAAACAGCAGCTCTTGAAGTCGCAGACTCCAATGTGCGTGTGAACTCTATTCACCCATCACCGGTAAATACACGCATGATGCGTTCGCTTGAAAAAGGGTTTAATCCCGATGATGCCGAATCCGCTCGCACCGAGCAGGAGCAGGCCATCCCCATGAACCGCTACGGAGAGTCTGAAGACATTGCAAATCTTGCTTTATTCCTTGCTTCTGACGAATCAAGCTTTATCAGCGGTTCCCAGTACCGTATTGACGGTGGTATGGCAGCCCAGTAAAAATGGGTCCTCCTTTACAGCAGGCTCTCCAGCTTCAGTGCTGGAGAGCCTGTTTATATTACTGTCATTCCGATAAATTTTCACGCCTCATGACAGCTAAAATTATACATCAATAAAGCGGCTGCCTTTTTCTGTTACCGCCGGGTCCACATATTCGACTTTTTCTTCTTCATCTGTTACTTTTTCTGCTTCGAGCATCTCTTCTTTGATCAAGTAATCAAAATGAGCCTCTTCATTGGAATCATCCGGAGTAATACTTCCTTCTTCCTTGGCAGCAATACGCGCAATCAGCAGCAGCTCCCTCAGTAAATCGTTATCCATACTGCTCCTCCTCTTTTATTTTTCGTTTTTGATGAACAAAAATTTTCAGTGCCCTTTCAACTCTGCCGTTCTTTATCTTCAATGTTCAATTGGTGCACTGTGCGCACCAGGTCATTTTTTTGATCGTTGACTTCATCCGGAAAAAAGACGCCGTACATGCAGCCATCTCCTTGTTTTTCCTTTCGTTTTATATGTCCGTGCAGGATAAAGTTTTTATGGAGCGAGCGAAAGGAAAAAGTCAACAGCACCCTGTCTGTGACCGGCAGATTTAACCGGGAAAAGAACCGCATGCCCCCGCCGGAAAGATCATGGATAGTAATGTCTCCTGCCGCGCTGTTCACAATAGTGCTGTCCATCCGGTAAATGAAGAAGGTTCCGTGCAGTGGTTGGTTTTCGAAATAGTAGCGTAGGTTTTTTCTTGAATCCGGCATATCCTTCTCCTTTGTCTTCCCTGGAATGAGTGCTTCATTAATAGTATATAGCCTCTGCCTTTGGATTTCAAAAGCGTTTACATGCCAGGCCCCGGGTATTTTATTGCTTATAGCTTCGTCATGATATTCAGCAAATAAAGATTGACTTTATATGCGCTCTGGAATATGATTAACATAGAATAAAAGGGGAGTAGCTTTTCTGCATCTGCATCGTCATGACGGGCTTTGAGGCCCCGGTGCTGATGATAGTTATCCGACTATAAGCGAGACCTTTTCTTCTTCGTAGCAGCTACGGGGAGGAAAAGGTTTTTTTGATGCCTTTTCCTTCGAATCATTCAGGGAAAAGGTTTTTTTCATGCCTTTTCTTAAAAGGAGAGAAGAAGGAATGGATGTAGGTTTATTAATGGAGTACAGCTGGGTGCTGGTTATACTTGTCCTGCTTGAGGGTGTGTTAGCAGCTGATAACGCAATGGTTTTAGCGGTAATGGTTAAGGACCTGCCCGAAAAACAACGGAAAAAAGCTCTTTTTTACGGGTTATTTGGCGCTTTTCTCTTCCGCTTTGGATCGCTGTTTATCATCAGTTTTCTGGCGGGTGTTTGGCAGGTCCAGGCTATTGGGGCAGCTTATCTTCTCTACATCGCCATTAATCATATTATCAGGCACTTCGTCCGCCATCGCCAGCAGCAAAGCGAGGTTGCTGTAACTAAAGAAAATAAATCGCCCGGCTTTTGGAAAACTGTGCTGAAGGTAGAGGTTGCAGATATTGCTTTTGCCGTTGATTCAATTCTCGCAGGTGTCGCTCTTGCTATTACCCTTCCGGCCTCCGGGCTCCCGGCTATTGGCGGGCTTGATGGTGGAATTTTTGCTGTGATTTTACTCGGGGGGTTAATCGGGGTTGTTATTATGCGTTTTGCTGCCAGTAAATTTGTTATTCTGCTGGAAAAACGTCCAGGTCTTGAGATCACAGCCTTTGTGATCGTGGGCTGGGTCGGTGTGAAGCTAGCCGTTTATGCTTTGAGTCACCCGGCGCTGCATATTATTCCGGAAGCATTTTCCCATTCACCGCTTTGGAAGGCTTCCTTCTATATTGTCCTCGTTGTGATTGCGGTCAGCGGCTGGTTTTTATCCACCCCAAAAGCTGCAGATGAAACAGCGAAAGAACGTTAATCGTTAATGCAGACTTCGTTTTGTATATAAAACCAGGCGTCTTTAAGCAGGTGAAAGCTTAAGGGCGCTTTTTTGCACCGTTTTCAAGCCTGGACGTTTATTTATACAGATTGAAGGTAAAAAAGAATTAGATAAAAATTTAATTTCACGGCTGACGAAAGCCGAAGGAGCTTGCTTATGCCATTTTTCACTTCAAAAAGTACATCACTCTATTATGAACAGCGGGGCCAGGGGCCTGTGCTTTTATTTATTTCCCCTCCCGGCCTTGGCTGTGCGGCCTTTGAGCAGCAGCATCCGCTTGAAGATCAGTTTAAAGTCGTTACCTTCGATCCACGCGGAAATGGAAAAAGCGAATGCGGGGACACTGTTGACGGCACCATCAGCCAGTGGACAGAGGATATTTACGCCCTGGTATCTCATCTTGAGACTTCCCAGGTTATTCTTTGCGGCTATTCCTTTGGTGGACTCCCCGCCCAGGAATTTGCTTACAGATATCCCGAAAAGACAAAAGCACTCGTATTAATCAGCAGCTTTCCAAAAGTACGAACGTATATGCTGGCCGGGAAATTCCGTCTTGGCATTTGGAGCACATACGAAAATCTGCTGGGAACGCTTGGCAAAGGACTCGCCTTTTCTCATACCAAAAAGCAGGACCAGCAGGCGCGCATCGAAAAAAATATTGAAAACAGTGACCCCGGTGTTTTGGAGCAGATGTATTTGAACGGCAGGCACTATGACAGCACCGGCCTTCTCCCTTATATCAGTTGCCCCGTGCTTACGATATTTGGCAGCAATGACGTGTTCGTAAAAAAACATCAGCATGATTTTAAAGCCCGGCTTCCCAACATGCACAATGTTCATATTCAGGGTAAAGTACACCAGCTTCCCACCAGAGCCGCCAACGAGGTGAACGCTATTATCAGAAATTTTGTTAACAACGATGTTTACTGAAGAAGCATAAAGGATATATGCTTATAGTTCATTCTTACTTTGCATATCAGACACGGCGGTAATGGTTGGATAATAAGCTAACCCATGAGCCAGCAAAAGAAATCTTTTTTCTTGCTGACTCTTTTTTTAATTTCCTGAACCATTTATTTTATATTTTAACAAAAAGGAGTAGATATAATGAGTAACACATCAACCGGCAAAACACTGCCAATTGTTGCGCTTTCAGCTGCGGCTATCGGGGGAGGCGTATACTGGTATGCGAAAAGATCCGGTAGTACCAGCGAGAGCGGCAGCAGCGAAGGCATCAAGGATAAAGTAAACAAAGCGAATCAGGAAGTCGATACTGACGAACTGAAAAGCCGTTTCCAACGAACAGTAGAGCTCGCCAAGCAGGCAACGACCCAGCTGCAGGAAATTTACAATGATTACGGCAAAGACATTATTGAGCAGATCCAACAGGTGAAAAAAGACTCCGAAGGCGTAGTATCCACGGCAAAAGAAGCCGGTGATGAGCTCAAGGATGTAGCTGAGACAGCCAAGGAAGCTGAACAGGAGCTCGAAGGGGTCAAGGACCAGGCAAAACAGGGCGCAGAGCAGGTTTCTTCCTCTGATCATTCCGGCTCTTCTGCTGAAAGCAGTGCCAATCAAAATATCCAGGAGTCTCCGGAAGAAGAGATAAAAAGAAAAGACGATCAGGCGGACATTGAGCCGCAGGAGGAAGGAAAAAATCAGCGGGACCCAAACAGCAGGGGCAATAACTAAGCCTCCCTCTGTGATAAAAATCTTCTAAAACGTGTTAAACCACCAGGGACGGATCCTGGTGGTTTGTTTTATGTCCCTCTCATATGTCAGTCTTTTCCGCATGCTCTCCGCCATCCACGCAAGTTCTTTGTATAAGCAGACGAAAACCGCCGGATATAATAACATCCCGCGGTTCCAGCTGTATATATTCATAACCACTATAACATACATAAAATTCCATTTTTAAGGTTTCGTTTTCCGCATTAGAAAAAGAACAGAGTTTCTGTTTTTTGGCTGGTCTCCTCCCGCTCCTGCTTAACATCTTTTAGGAGGAGAGTCTTTTTAAGATACTCCATTTATCCCGTTTAGAAACGTAGGCCCGCTCTTTAAACACCTGGTAATCGTTTTTCCGTACCGATTCCAAAATTGCCTGATACATATAAGCAGCGCCTTTGACGGGATACCTCGCATCCTTTGGATACTGTTCAATAGATTCAAGCGCCTCTGTATACAGCTCCTCTGCGCGTGCGGCAGTCTCCTCCCACGCACGGACAAATGACGGGTTCAGGCGGTGCGCGTAAAGATCTCTGGTGGTATAGCCGTGCTTTTCAAGTATTTCAACAGGGAAATAAATGCGCCCACGCTCCAGATCTTCGCCTACATCGCGCAGAATATTTGTCAGCTGCATCGCCTTTCCAAGGGCGATTGCGCCCGGCTTCAGGTGTTCAAAACGCTCCGGGGAAAGGATAGGCAGAAGCATCAGCCCTACAGTTCCTGCTACATAATAGGAATATCCTTCAACTTCTTCCAGTGTGTAATAAAAAATTTTTTCTAAATCCATATACTGCCCCTGGATCATATCCAAAAAAGGCTGTACTTCCATATCGAATCGTTCGAAAGTATCTCTCAGTGCAATCCATTGCAGGGACGGCTGATAAAATGGATCGCGGACAAACTGGTTGAACATGGTTTCAAATTCCTTTAATTCCTCTTCCGGGTTTTCCCCCTCGTCCACAATATCATCGACCGTGCGGCAAAAAGCATAGACGGCCCAGACACCCCGCCTTTTTTCAAGCGGCAGAATATCAAATGCCTTCGAAAAAGTTTTGCTGTGCATTGTAATAATACGATGACATTCTTCGTATGCTTCTTCTAACGTTGATTTCATACTTCTCATCCCCTCTCCCGCGTGTCAGAAGCCAAGTGATGGTTGGTCCCCTGCCGGGTGTTTATCAGAACATATCCTGCTTTATCCCTGTCTCGAGATGCTCTGCTAACAGTTTTGCTCCCTGCATGACAATTGGGACACCGCCACCGGGATGCGTAGAAGCGCCTACCGCGTATACGTTGCTGTAAGAGAACGGCTTAAGCTGCGGACGGAAAGCGCCTGATTGGGCAAAGCTCGGAGCGATGCCAAAGCTGCCCCCTTCATACAGCCCATATCTGCCGGCATCCTGGGGCGTACGGATCTGCATCCACTGAATCGAAGAACGCAGGTGCGGGAACCCTTTTTTTTCGACCGTCTCCAAAATAGACTGAATAAACTCTTCCTGCACCTCCCAGTCGACGTTGTCTCCTGATGGCACGGGAACGAGCAGATACAGTACACTCTTACCTTCCGGGGCGAGGGTAGAGTCTATTAATGACGGGTGGAATGCATAAATACTCGGCTCTTCCGGTAACTCCTTCTTGTCAAAAATCTGCTTCATTTGATGATCAAAATTGCTGCCCATAAAAAACTGGTGTATAGATGCCTTTGTATATATTTTGTCTAATCCCAAATAAATTAGCAAGCATCCTGATGAAGAAGTGTATTTTTTTTGTGATTTATTTTCCACCAGCTGTTCTGCCACTGGGAGCTCACAGTTGCAGATCAGCCGGTCTGCCGGTTCTACCCTCTTATCCGTTTTCAGGGCAGTAAATACCTGTCCCTTCGCCTGGATGCTTAATGCCGTTTCTTCAAACCGAAATGTCACTCCGCGGCGATCCAGCTCTTCTTTAATTTTTTCGATCAGCATCGCATAGCCTCCGTGGATATACCAGATGCCGTGATACTGTTCACTGAAGGAGACCAGGGAGTAAATACCGGGGGTAGTGGCAGGATTGCCGCCAATGTAAAGCGTCTGCAGGGAATATGCGTCCCGGAGCCGGGGGTCTGTAAAATAATCAGCCACCTGCGCTCTCACCGACTGATAGGCCTTCATCTGCCATAGGGAACGGATATTAGCTGCAGTGAAAAACTCCCGTTTGCGCATAAATGAACGGGATAAAAAATCCTTTTCCCCCTGCAGGAAATTTTTCTTCATATCACGCATAAATCTTTCAAAATGCTCTTCTTCTCCCGGAAAGGTCCGTGCCATTTCGTCTTTCTGTTTTTCCTGATCACTCCATTTGTAAAATTCTGTTCCGTCGGAAAAAACCATACGGTACAAAGGATCGATCCGTTCCATATCAAGCACTTCCGGATCCATCCCCGCTTCCGCAAGTATGGCTTTAATTGTTTCGGGCAACAGGACGATCGTTGGTCCCTCATCGACTTTAAACCCATCCTGCTTCACCCATTTGATTCTTCCGCCTGCTTCTTTATCCTTTTCCACTATCGTTACTTTTTCGCCCGCCTGGGTTCTGTAGAGAGCTGTTACAAGTCCGCCGATACCGCTTCCCACGATAATATTTTTCATTGCGCCCGCTCCCTGGAATATTTAGCAGTCAGTGCCTGAGCAGTGATCCTGCCGGATACAATAATCGTCGGCAGGCCGCTGCCCGGATGCGTGCCTCCGCCAACCAGCCAGCAGTTCCCGACATCTTCGAATTTGTTATGCGGACGAAAATACATCATTTGATTTAAGCGGTGGGACAAATTAAACACGGCTCCTTCGTACACATTACTGTCGATCTGCCAGTCTGTGGGCGTATAAATTTTTTCCACTTCAATATGATCCCGGAGTCCTTTAAAATGCGAACGACTTTCCACCTGGTCAAGCACCAGGTCCCGAAAGCTGTCCTTGTTGTTCTCCCAGTCGATGCCGCTCTGGTTGTTTGGAACCGGGGCAAGCATATAAATTGGCGATTTTCCTGCTGGCGCCAGTGTGTCGTCGGTCACGGCCGGATTATGAATATAGATCGACGGATCATCCGAAACAATTTTTTCATGAATCATTTCTTCTACATTCTTTTTATAATCATTGGAAAAAACGATAGAATGATGTGCTGCTTCGGAATAGGTAGTGTCCACGCCGGCATAAAGCATAAACGCCGAACAGGAATAGTCTTTTTCAGCCACTTTTTCTTTTTTCCATTTTTTCAGCGGTTCATCAAACAATTCGGTAGCAGCGTAGGCAAAATCCGCATTAACCACCACTTCATCTGCTCCAAACACTTCCCCGTTTTCAAGCTCCACCCCCACAGCCTGTTGTTTTTTTGTGCGGATGCTTTTAACCGGCGTATTCAGATAAAGATGTCCGCCGTCTTCTTCAAATGCTTTAGCCATTGCTTTTGGTATCTGATTCAATCCCCCCGTAGGGTGAACAATCCCGTACTCATGCTCCATGTAGGAAAGAATGCTGAACGCCCCCGGGCAATCCCATGGTGACATTCCTAAATATTTGGACTGAAAGGTAAAAGAAAGCTTCAGCCGCTCATCGGAAAAATACTGGCTCAGCACGTCGTAGACAGACTTGCCGAGTGCCAGGTGCGGAAGGGCTTTAAGCGTACGGGGCTTCATATAGTCCAGGAGCGACCCGTGCTCATGCTCAAGCACCGGCAGAAGCGCATCCCAACGTTTTCCCAGATCATGCATAAAACGATCGTACCCCTTTTCGTCACCTGGAAAGGAAGCAGCGATCCGTCGTTTCATTTCCTGCTTATTGGAAGTCGGCCGAAAGCTTGAATCTTCGAAAAATAATTCATACATCGGGTCCAAGTAATTCCAGGAAATGTAGTGTGCCAGGTCCCTTCCGGTTGCTGAAAAAATTTCCTCAACAATATGAGGCATGCTTAAAAATGTCGGACCTTTATCAAAGCGGTACCCGTCAACGTCCACGTGGGACGTGCGCCCGCCTGGCTTATCGTCCTTTTCGAACACACTTACCTGAAAACCCTGACTTTGCAGCAGCATGGCAGCGGTAAGTCCTCCGGGGCCCGCCCCAATAACCGCAATTCGTGTCTCTCTCACTCCAAAAAGCCCCTCTCTGTCAAAACCTTATGTTCATGTCCAAAGTTTTATTCCCGTTTTTTTGCATTCTCAACCTGCCCAAAAGCCCCGGAAAATAGACATTGTAAAAGCATAAAAAAAGACCTTTCAGAAAGAAAGGTCCCGTTCAGCTGGTTCTGCTGTATAATGCAAGCACCCGGTCCACCTGCGCCCCGTACATTTCCCCGAACACGTTTAAATGAACGAGCAAATAATACAGCTGATAGAGAGGCATCCGCTCCTCAAATTCAGCTTCCACCGGCTGAATGGTTTCATAAGCCTCATACGTCCGTTCCGAAAAGCCTCCAAACAGACGGGTAAAGGCAAGATCAAATTCGTAGTCCCCATACCAGCAGGCAGGATCGATCAAATACGGACGTCCTTCTTCTCCTGTGAGCCAGTTGCCGGCCCAAAGGTCTCCGTGCAGCTTTACCGGCTGCCGGTCATCGGGTATCCACTCTCCGAGGTGGTCCAGAATGTAGCGAAGGCGGCGGGACCGTTCGTCAGTCAGTTTACCGAGGGACCTGGCGATTTCCATCTGCGGCCTCAGGCGGTGATCCCTCACAAAACGCACCCAGCTCGTTTCCCATGAATTTTCCTGCGGCAGCTCCCCGATGAAGTTATCCTCCTCGAGGCCGAAATAATCCCCTGAAGACTGGTGGAGATTGGCCAGATCGATCCCAAGCCACTCATCAGTGCGACTGTCTCCGCTTCCCTGAATAATGTCCATAATAATAAATTTCTTGGACCAGTGCAGTACGTCAGGCACATGCACCGCTTCCGATTCACGCAGGAATTCGAGTCCGCGTTTTTCCTGGCGGAAAAAATCATACGGTGCCTCTTCATGCCATTTCAGAAAATAGGAGCGCCGGTTTGTATCCACCCGGTAGGCAGAGCTGATGCTTCCTCCGGAGAGGCTTGCTATATTGGTCACTTCTGCCTGTGGATCCACGTACCGTATCGCTTTTTGAATATGCTCCATTATACATTCTCCTGCTCTCTAATCCATTGTAGTAAATGAAAGGTACTCGTATTAATCAGTTCAAACACATGGCCGAAATTATTATCAAAATAAGGGTCAGGCACGTCTTCCCTCCGGCGCTCAGGATGAAAGTCCAACAGTTTCCATACTCTGCCGTCTTTAGTGGAAACGTGAAAATCCTGAAGCATATCAAGGTTCTGATCATCCATAGCCACAATATAATCGGCTTCTTCTCCGGCCTCCACTACCCGGGCTGTCCCCGGGCCGGCAGATACACCGTGTTGTTCGAGTACACCGATCGTTCCTTCGTGCGGAGAAGAGCCTGCATGCCAATCACCGAGTCCGGCCGAGTCCACGCTGATTTTATTTTCCACTCCCGCTTCCTGCAGATGCTTTTGAAAAAGCGCTTCTGCCATTGGCGAACGGCAGATGTTCCCTAAACAGATAAATAACACCTTTATACTCATAGCTTCTCTCCTTTACCCGTAGAGATGAATAATCATGCCTTTTATCTCCCCGGTCATATCGAGGAGGGAGAGCGGCTCCTGTTCCTGCTGCAGCATCTGGTCTGTCATTTCCACTAATTTTTTATCAATTTTTTCAATCAGCTGATGGGTTTTGAGCCTGCCATCACTGCCAAACGACCTTTCTTCATGCAGATTCAAGCCATGGTCTTTCAGTTCTGTAATAATTTCCCTTACAAGGCGTTTATACTCTTTTAATTCCGGAATGGTCTGGTGCTCCATCAGACGCCGGCCCTGCTGGTCAAGCTGTTCAAGCATGATACCCATCTGACGGTTGAATGTTTTGGCCTGTTCGGTCTGCATCATTTCTGAAAATGGATTTTTTTCGGCTTTTCTATCCTTTACGTTAGGCAGCGGTGATTTAATATTTCCCTGAAGGCGCTGAATATCCACGCGTATATTTTCCTCCTTTACGCATTTTCTGCCGGCCCGGTTACAATAGCCGCCATAAATGCTGGTACTTTCACAAATTCTTTAATGAGCAGCCGTTCTTCCGTAGTGTGGATGTTTTCATAGCCGACACCCAGATTGATGGTAGGAATGCCGTAGCCCGAAATTACGTTTGCATCGCTGCCGCCTCCGCTTTGTACAGTTCTCGGCTCCACATTGAGCCGATGGGCAGCCTGAACAGCACGCTGCACCACATCATCCGATTCAGCCAGCACATAACCTTCATACATTGGCTGTATATCAATAGAAGCCTGAGCCCCCATCTCCTCAGCTGCTTCTTCGAAGGCTTCTCTCATAGCTGCCACCTGTCTGCTCAGCTTATCCGGTTTAAAGGAGCGTGCTTCCGCAGAAATCACGACCTCATCACACACGACATTCGTCTGGGTGCCCCCGGCAAAGCTTCCAATATTGGCCGTTGTTTCTTCATCGATTCGTCCAAGCGGCATTTTGGTTACGGCTTTAGAAGCCACGCTGATGGCTGAAATGCCTTTTTCCGGCTCCACCCCTGCGTGTGCTTTTTTTCCGTAAATAGTCGCATGCATTTTTGTCTGATACGGCGCCGAGGTGACGAGAGTGCCTACCGGGCCGTCACTGTCAAGCGCATAGCCCATATCGGCATGCACCAAGCCGGTATCCAGATGCTTTGCACCCACAAGCCCGGACTCTTCCCCGACCGTAATGATAAACTGAATGTCTCCGTAAGGCTCGTCTTCTTCCTGAAGCATTTTTACCAGCTCAAGCATGGACGCAATTCCCGCTTTGTCATCAGCACCGAGGATTGTTTCTCCCTTCGAAACAATATATTCATCCTGCACCTCAGGTTCAATACCTTTTCCCGGTTCAACTGTATCCATATGGGATGTGAAATAAATCACCGGCTTTGCGCTGTCTGTGCCTTTCAGCGTACAGACCAGATTCCCCGCCCCGTGGCCGGTGGTGGCTTTGGCGTTATCTTCTTTTGTTTCAAGTCCAAGCTCCTGGAATTTCCGTTTAATGACATCTGCAATTTTGGCTTCATGCTTTGTTTCCGAGTCAATTTTCACCAGTTCGATAAATTCCTGTATTAAACGTTCCTGATTTGCCATCACTATTATAACTCCTTTACGGATTGCTTAGGTTTATTATATATTTTTCGCCTGCTGTGTTATAATTTGAGCATTAGTTTCCATTGAAAGCGGGGGTTAAAATGCAGAAAGTCATTATTTACATTATGATCTTTGCGCTTGTCGGCAGCAGCCTGTTAATGGGCGGAGCGGTGATGTTTTAAACGAACGCCAATTTTTGTATGTATTTGATAAAGCAGAACTTACGGGTGTACATGCCCGCTCGTTCTGCTTTTTATTTATTTCTGCGTGCCATCTGCCTGTGTAGTCTTTTGCCCGATATTGTATGGGTCCGCTTCGGATCGGGCTTAAACATTTTTTTAATGAGCAGGTATTCTTCAATTTCATACAAAATATAAAAGAGGGATGAGCGTATTTCGAATTCATGTCTTGTTTTTGGCAGCTCCATCTGCTGAATTTCATACTTCATTTCGTCAAGACGGTATAAAAAATAGCCGGCAGTATTGCCCGGGGAGACGGCGTCGCTTAGTTCATCCATATAATCAGCCATTTTGTGGCCCTGGGGCACGGACTGGTCAATCGAAGAAATAAACGGCAGAATACTTTCGAGTACCGAAAACTGCTTTTCTCTCATACGAAAATAGTGGTAAAAGTAGTCATCATCCCGCAGAAAATGGTTGTCTATATCCCTTAGGGCCTTCCCTTTAGCTTCATCAATGATCTTCGCTGCATCCGAAAATTCTGCCCCGTCCCAGATGTTATCGCCAAAACGAAGGTAGTTTGCGTACTCCTCCCATATTTTACGAAAAGCGTCTTCGAGGCTTAACTGGTCCTGGGCCAGGCTTTTTTCACTGCTCGGCATATAAAGATTCATGATTAATGCTACCCCAATACCGACGAAAATAATCGCGAGCTCGTTCATCCAGATGCCTGCACTCACCTGTTCTTCTGTGTAAAGGTGCAGCACGATAACGCTGCTTGTGACGATACCACGGGCAGCATTTGCTGCTACGCTTAGTGGAATGCTGATCAGAAAGAGTGCAGCTATAGCCACTGGATTATATCCTATCAGTTCAAAGAATACACTCGCGACCCCGAGCCCAATCACGCAGGAAACGAGTCGTTCGATGCTGACAGTCAGGGAGCCCCTCTTAGTCGTTGTAATACAAAGAATGGTAATGACGCCTGCTGATATATAGTAATCCAGCTGCAGCAGCTGGGCAATGTATACGGATATAGCTGTGCCTACTGCTGTTTTCAGCGTCCGATATCCAATTCGGAATCTCCCCATCTAAAAAAACCTCTCTGTTTGTTCATTCGTACTTATATTATATCGTAAACACCGGCAGAGGGAAACTGACTGGCGCTTTTCGGCCCTGGCACCTCTTCTGTGCTGATTTTAGCCCAAAAACCAAATAAAAAAGCAAAGGAGACAGCTCCTTTGCTTACACATTTATTCATTGGTGCGCCTACCAGGACTCGAACCTGGAATGCGAGAACCGGAATCTCGAGTGATATCCCTTTCACCATAGGCGCTTTTGTCATATGTTTTAACAAGACAATGAATACTATACCAATGAACGAATATGAAAGTCAACCCATTTTTTAATTACGCTTCCCCGGAAGATCCTTCGAGCATTTTTTCAAACTGTTCGTTGATATCCTCTTCACTGTATCCTGCTTCCTTCAGGCGTTTGGTGAAATGCTGGGAATACACTTTGGAGCGTTCCTGCATTTTGCCGAATTTCTTTGACTCCTGCTTTTTTTTCGTCCGTTTCTCCCGGTCTTCCGCGTTGGACATGATGCTTTCGGTAATAAATAAGGCTTTCCACACCTGCTCTTCTCCGTAGCCGGAGGCGTTTGCGTCAAGTTCATCGATGACGTTTTGGTAGTAATCGCGGAACTCGTCGTACGAAATTTCTTCGTCCATGTTTAAGTATTCCTGTATTTTTTCATAGTACGTCTGAATCATTTGTCTCCGCCCTTTTCATTTATGTATTCCGAAACAGTATACCATGAATATAAAGCGGAGCGTCAAGGTACTTCCCTGTCTTTTCTTATTTTTGCAATTGACGTTTAAATCAAAAGCGGTGGGGGGAACAAAACTTAATAGATCATACACGAAGAAAGAGGGATAGCATATGGCAGAAGTAACTTTTAAAGCTAATGTAGGAGAACCACAGACAACGATCGCTTCCAACGGCAAAACACTCTGGTACAGTGTGACAAAGGAAGAAGGCCCTTCAACAAAAAGTAATGACTTCCGGGTCGGGTTTGAAACTTCCCAGGAATTTGAGCCGAAAACGAGCGAAATTGTATTTCCGGATGTTGATACTACTGTAGAGCAGGACGGCAACATTTATCATTTGGAAAAATAAATCCAATGGGCTCCTCCTTTAGGGAGGAGCTCTTTTTTACAAAATAAAAAGCGCCCCGGAGGGCACTTTTTATTTTGTGCAGTACTGATCGAACGCTTCCTCAAGTTGTTGAACAACCTGAATCGGCTCATGGCCTTCAATTTCATGACGTTCAACCATGCGTACCAGCTCTCCGTCTTTTAGGAGACCAAATGATGGAGACGATGGCGGAAATCCTGTGAAATAAGAACGGGCCTGCTCGGTCGCTTCTTTATCCTGACCTGCAAATACGGTCACAAGACGGTCCGGCTTCGTATCATAATTCGTCATGTACGCTGCCGCCGGACGGGCAATGCCTCCGGCACAGCCGCATACAGAGTTTACCATAACGAGTGTTGTGCCTTCCTTGTTCAATACTTCATCGACTTCTTCCGGAGTACGAAGAGACTGGTAGCCCGCTTCTTCGATTTCATCCCGGGAAGCTTGTACTATATCATTAACGTAAAAATCAAAATTCATTAAAATCCTTCCTTTCCTTCATCGGATACCTATATTGTAGCGGATAAGAACAGGGAATCACAAGTGAGAAGCTTGAAAAGTTATTCGTTCAATGCTTTTTCAAGGTTATCGATATTCTGATTCATCAATGAGATGTAGCCCGCGCCATCAGCAATCTCTTCTTCGCTGGCTGATTCGAGGTTATTTAGCGTATAAACCTCCGCCCCGATTTCTTCCTGAAGAACGTCTGTGGTGTCAGACGGAATATTTTCCTCCACCATAATGGCATTCAGATCGTTTTTTTCTGCTGTATCGATAATTTCATTGATTTCCTGCGTGGAAGGTTCATTCTGGGCGTTCACGCCGTTAACAGCGATTTCCTCCAGGCCGTATCGTTCTTCCCAGTATCCGTATGCTGCATGGGAAACAATAAATTGATTTTTACTGCTTTCATCCACAAGGGTCTCAAAACGCTCATCCAGTTCATCGAGCTCCGCTGCCAATTCTTCATAATTATTTTCGTAGGCGTTCTCATTATCCGGGTCCGCCTCAATCAGCTCGTCCCTAATCACTCCGGCTGCTTCCTTCGCCTGAACCGGATCAATCCAAATATGGGGGTCTGCGCCGCCGTGGTCGTGCTCTTCCCCGCTGTGGCTTTCTTCAGCATGATCCGCATGCTCCTCTTCAGATTCTCCTTCTTCATGTTCGTGGGCTTCTTCCCCGCCCGCAGCTTCTGCCACCCTGGCAATCTGCACGTCCTGATTGCCGATCGTGCTCTCCACTTCGTCGGCAAACCCTTCCATTCCGTTTCCGGTCATCACAAACATATCGCCCTCCGCAATGTCTGTGAGTGTCTGCGGCGTCGGGTCATATGTATGCGCATCCGACCCGGCCGGTACGACGTTTTCTACATTTACATGGTCGCCGCCGATCTGTTTTGTAAAGTCCTCCCAGGCAAAAAGCGTGGTGTACACTTCAAGCTTTTCCTCGCCTTCGCTCCCCTGTTCTTCCTGGTTATCCTCCGAACCGCAGGCGCTTAAAGAAGCGAATGCTGCTCCAGCTGCTCCTAAAATAAATAGTTTATTCATCGTTGCACCTCTTTATCGTAATGATTACGTTTTGTATGTACATTGATTTTAGCGCAAGGTAATCCATTTGTAAATAAGAATGATTCTTTTTTGTGATTAAAAAAGAGAGCTTCCCAAGGAAGACTCTCTTAAATGTTTTCCGTGCCTTTATAATTTTCAAGCCGCTGCTTTAGGTCAGCTAGAAACCGTCCGCACAGCAGACCGTCTAAAATCCGGTGATCCAGGGAGAGACATAGGTTAACCATATAGCGTATTGCTATCATATCCCCCTGCATGACTACCGGTCGTTTCACGATCGATTCCACAGAAAGAATGGCCGCCTGCGGGTGATTAATAATCGGCATGGACTGTACAGAACCAAAGGACCCGGTGTTATTCACCGTGAACGTCCCGCTTCTCATTTCTTCAGCCTTAATGGTGCCCTGACGTACTTTGGTGGCAAGAGACTGCATATCCCGGGCGAGGCCGCGAATGTTTTTTTCGTCTGCCTGCTTAATGACCGGCACGTACAAAGCTTCCTCGCTGGCTACAGCCATCGACAGGTTCACTTCCTTGCGCTGAATAATCCGATCGCCGTCCCAGGTGGAATTAAGGCTTGGAAACAGCTGCAGAGATTCAGAAACAGCTTTCATGAAAAATGGCAGATACGTAAGCGAAAAGCCTTCTTTTTGTTTAAACTCATCCTTCACGCTGTTCCGGTACGCTACCAGATCTGTCACGTCCACCTCTATCATCGTCCAGGCGTGGGGAATTTCCTGCTTGCTTTTCACCATATTGTCTGCAATTGCTTTTCTTGCTCCGGTTACCGGAATAATCGTGTCGCCTTCACGCTCCTCCTGATTTTCAGAAGGCTTTGTTGAATAGATAGGAAATGGCGAAGGTGCAGCTTCCTCCTGCTTGATTTTTTCTGCGCCTTCCCGGATCGCTTTTTCAACATCCTTTTTTGTAATGCGCCCCTGTCTGCCGGATCCTTCGATATCGTCAAGGTTCAGGCCGTTTTCCTGGGCGAGTCGCCATACAACCGGCGAATACCTTTTTTTCATCGACTTCTCTTCTTCTCCATCTGTTTGTGCCGAGGCCGTTTGCTCCGTTTCTGCAGAAGGCTTTTCAGCCTTTTTTACCTCGGCCGGCTCCGCTTCTTCTGTTTCCATATAGCAGATGAGCGTGCCTACAGCCACTGTTTCGTTTTCTTCAGCAACGAGCTCGCTGATTTCACCTGTATACGAGCTGGGAATTTCTGCACTCACTTTATCTGACAGCACTTCTGCGATCGGATCATATTTTTTTACTTTATCGCCCGGTTTTACAAGCCACTGGGACAGCGTGCCTTCGGTGACACTCTCCCCAAGCTGCGGCATTGTTACTTCTTTGCGCATCCTTGATACCCTCCTAAAATTCCGCCAAATCTCGTATCGCTTTCGTGATTTTATCCGTATTCATTAAAAATTCTTTTTCCAGTGTCGGAGCGTAAGGCATGGCCGGCACATCGGGAGCTGCAAGTCTCCGGACCGGCGCATCAAGGTCAAATAAATTGTGTTCGGAAATGATGGCCGACACTTCACTCATGATGCTTCCTTCGAGGTTATCCTCGGTGACAAGGAGCACCTTTCCGGTTTTCGCCGCGGCTTCTTTGACTGCTTCCTTGTCGACTGGATAGACGGTTCTCAGATCCACCAGATGCACATCGATGCCTTCTGCGGCAAGTGTATCAGCGGCCTGGTTGGCCAGATGCACACACAATCCGTATGTAATCACGGTAACATCCGTCCCTTCCCGTTTGACTGCTGCCTTTCCGATTGGCACAGTGTAGTCCTCTTCCGGCACTTCGTCTTTAAGCATCCGGTACGCGCGCTTATGCTCAAAAAATAACACCGGGTCGTTATCCCGGATCGAAGCCTTCAGCAGTCCTTTCGCGTCGTAGGGGGTGGACGGAATGACCACTTTCAGCCCCGGCGTATTCGCAAACAGCGCCTCCACTGATTGTGAATGATACAGAGCACCGTGCACTCCGCCGCCAAAAGGCGCCCGGATCGTAATCGGACAGTACCAGTCATTGTTGGAGCGGTACCGGATTTTTGCTGCTTCAGAGACAATCTGGTTGACTGCCGGCATAATAAAGTCCGCAAACTGCATTTCTGCTACCGGGCGGAGGCCGTACATCGCAGCCCCAATACCCACTCCGGCAATTGCTGATTCGGAGAGCGGAGTGTCGATGACACGCTCGTCGCCGTACGTGCTGTGCAGCTCTTCGGTCGCACGGAACACCCCGCCCTTCAGACCGACATCCTCGCCCAGAACGAACACGTTCTCATCACGTGCCATTTCTTCCTTCATCGCTGTATTGATTGCCTGAATATAAGACATGACTGCCATATTAATTCCCTTCTTCCTCGTAAACGTACTGCCCAAGCGTTTCCACAGCAGGGTATTCTGCTGCTTCAGCGGCATCCGTTGCGGCATCCACTTCCTCGCGGATCCGCTGCTCCATGGTCTGTTCTTTTTCTTCGGTAAGGATCCCCTCATTCCGCAGGTAATCCGCAAAAGCCACGACAGCGTCGGTCTGCTTTTCTTCATCCATTTCTTCGACGCTCCGGTACAGTTTATCGTTATCGTCACTTGAATGCGGCGTCAGCCTTGCTACTAGCGCTTCAACGAGGCTCGGGCCTTTACCGTCCCGCGCCCGGTCCACTGCTTCTTTCATAGCTTTATACACCTCAAACGGCCGTGTGCCCTCCACAGTGACCCCCGGCATACCATATCCCTTTGCGCGGTCAGCAACATGCTCGCAGGCGAGCTGTTTGCTGAGAGGTACGCTGATAGCGTATTTATTGTTTTCACAGAAAAACACGACTGGAAGATCGTGGACGCCGGCAAAGTTCATGCCTTCATGAAAGTCTCCCTGGTTGGAGGAACCCTCACCAAACGTAACCATCGTCACAAAATCCTTATTTTTCATTTTAGCTGCAAGTCCAAACCCGGCAGCATGGGGAATCTGTGTAGTTACCGGAGAGGACTGAGTCACAATACGGTTTTTTCGCTGGCCGAAATGGCCCGGCATCTGTCTGGATTCAGAGTTGGGGTCCCCCTGCTTGGCAAAAGCCGCCAGCATCAAATCCTTCGCAGTCATCCCAAATGCCATGACAAGACCAAAATCCCGGTAATACGGCAGCAGGTAGTCCTTATCGCGGTCAAGCGCCATAGCTGCAGCTGCCTGGGCCGCTTCCTGGCCCTGGCAGGAGACAACAAATGAAATTTTACCGGCACGGTTCAGCAGCCACATCCGTTCATCAAGACGTCTTGCCTGCAGCATGATTTCATACATTGTGAGCGCTTCTTCGTCGCTTAAGCCTACTTCCCGGTGGGTACTGTATTCCTGAATCATATTCGTTCCTCCTTGTTATTTCATCCGTGGTGAATAGCTTTTCCGTCTACCGCCAGGGCACCTTCAGCATAAATTTCCGCCAGTGTCGGATGCGCGTGCACCGCTCCCTGTATTTCAAGATGCGAGGCATTCATATAGACAGCAAGTGCTCCTTCGTTAATCAATTCGGTCGCTTTTTTTCCGACAATATGAACGCCGAGCACGTCTTCTGTTTCTTTATCCACAATCATTTTCATAAATCCTTCCGGATCATTTTCCACCAGGGCCTTGCCTATTGCCTGAAAAGGAACATTGCTTGTTTTGATATTCAGGCCGGCGTCTGTGGCCTCATGCTCTGTCCAGCCTACCGAAGCCATTTCTGGATCCGAGTAGACGCAGGAAGGAACGTTTTTATAGTCAAGAGGCTCCGGGTGATTTCCAAGCATATGCTCTACAGCGATGATGCCTTCACGCGAAGCCACGTGGGCCAGCTGCATGCCGCCGATGACGTCGCCGATAGCATACATATGTGATTCCTTCGTCTGGTACATGCCCGACGTCTGGATGAAGCTTTTCTGTACTTCGACTTCCGTATTGTGGAGTCCCAGATCCCCCGTATTGCCGGTCCTTCCTACAGCGACGAGCATTTTCCCGGCCGTCAGTACCTCTTTGGACGTTGTATGGATCGTTATTTCCCCGTTTTTCGTGAGTGAAGAAGGATCGAGCTCTGTATTTGTAAAAATACGGACGCCTTTTCGTTTCAGGCGTTTTTCCGCCTCTTTCGACACAGCGTGGTCCATCATCGGAAGCACGCGGTCGCCGAGCTCCACCAACTGTACCTCCACGCCGAAATCCTGAAGCATTGAAGCCCATTCCACGCCGATAACTCCTCCCCCGACAATAACCATCGATGAAGGGAGCTTTTCTGCCTCGAGCAGTTCTTCGGAGGATAAAATGTATTCACCATCAATTTCGAGCCCCGGGACAGTAGCCGGACGTGAACCGGTGGCGAGCATAATCTGCTTGGGCTGCAGCATAATATTTTCCCCTTCAGTTTCTGTTTCCACTGAGATAGTGCTTGCTGTTGGAGAAAAGATGGAAGCTCCGAGGATGCGCCCGTGACCGTAATATACATCCACCTGGTGCTTGGACAGCAGCTGCTGAACCCCTTTATGTAATTGTTGCACCGTCTGATTCTTTTTTTCGCGTACCTTTCCGAATTGCAGGCTCACATTGTCTGCTTCGACGCCGTAGCTCAGACTTTCCTGCACCATTTTGTATACCTCTGCGCTTTTTAAATACGATTTGCTTGGGATACATCCACGGTGCAGGCAGGTGCCGCCGATATCACGCGCTTCTACCACCGCCGTCGATAATCCTCTTTTTGCTGCATGCACAGCGGCCACATATCCGCCAGTACCAGCTCCTAATATGACCAGGTCATATTCTTTAGCCATAAAAATTCCTCCTGCGGGCTTTCACCCAGGATTTTATTCGTTTATCTCTACTTTATTTTAATGGATTTTTCCGTTTCATCATAGCACGAAAATAGATCTGGTAAAGAGAAGTTTTGACATTTGGAGATTATTATAGCACATCCTTTCGATATGCCGGAAAACAGACGCCGGTGCTAAAATAAAAAAGCAGCGCTCAGGCTGCTTTACCGATTCGTTAAAATATGCCGCGAGTGGGGCAGAAACTGTTTTCTTGAACGTTTGATGGATTCAATGCGTTCTTCGGCCAGCCGGTTTGCGGCCTGGAACGATGGAATACCGTCGCGTCTCGCGATTTCAAATACACGGACAATATTATCGTAGATACCGTCGACTTTCTTCAGGGCCCGCTCACGGTCGTAACCATAGAGCTCGTCGGCGATGTTAATGACGCCGCCTGCATTAATAATGTAATCTGGGGCGTAAACGATGCCCCGCTCCTCTAAACGGATGCCGTCCTCTTCTGTCTGCAGCTGATTATTGGCTGCTCCCGCCACTACCTTTGCCTGAAGACGGGGAATGGTTTGTTTGTTCAATCCCCCTCCAAGCGCACACGGGCTGAAAATATCGCACGGAACATCGTAAATTTCTTCCGGTGCCACTGCTTTTGCCCCATAGGCATGAACGGCACGCTCCACCGAAGCCTCCCGGATATCGGTCACAATTAATGATGCTCCTTCTTCATGAAGAAATCTGCACATTTCAAACGATACGTGCCCCACACCCTGAACTGCAATCGTTCTGCCGGCAAGATCATCGGTACCGAAGGCCTCCTTTGCCGCTGCCTTCATGCCCTGATACACGCCCCGGGCCGTGACCGGAGAAGGATTTCCACTCGATCCGGAAGCAGCCGACAGTGAAATACCAGTCACAAAATTCGTTTCTTCGTGGATAATATCCATATCATGCTCTGTGGTGCCGACATCCTCTGCCGTAATATAGCGCCCGGCAAGGCCCTCAATGTAACGCCCGAATGCACGAAACATTTCTTCATTTTTATCTGTGCGCGCATCTCCTATAATCACAGCTTTGCCCCCGCCGAGGTTCAGGCCGGCTGCTGCATTCTTATAGGTCATTCCTTTGGCAAGGCGCAGCACATCTTCAAATGCTGCTTCTTCGTTCTCATACGTCCACATTCTTGTGCCCCCCAAAGCCGGGCCGAGTGTCGTATCATGTATGGCAATAATTGCTTTTAATCCTGAGTTCCGGTCCTGGCAGACCACTACCTGTTCATAATCGTGCAGCTCCATACGCTCAAACAATTCCATTTTTCGTTCTCCTTTTGTATAAATTCATATTTATATCTGCTCTGTACGCAGCCGGTCAGCTACTACCGCGACAAATTCACTGTTTGAAGGCTTATAGGGCAGAGCCCCGTCCTGACTCCAGCCGAACAGATCGGAAATCGCCTGCGTATGTCCGCGGTCCCATGCAACAACGATGGCATGTCTGAGCGCCCGTTCGACCCGGCTTGGCGTCGTCTGAAACTTTCTTGCAATCTCAGGGTACAGCTGCTTAGTGACTGCATTTATCATCTGCATATCCTCCATTACGAGCTTCACTGCTTCCTGCATATATACATAGCCTTTAATATGGGAAGGAATGCCGACATATTGGATAATGTCTTTGATACGCTCTTCCATTGACTGGCGGCTGGCAGTTTTTTTCGGAGCCTCTTCCGTCAGCACCTGGGAATTTAGGCTTTCTCTGTGTACATCCCGGATATTTGCCATCAGCGCCTCCATATCAAATGGCTTTAAAACGTAATAAGCAGCCCCAAGATCCACTGCTTTTTTCGTTACATCCTCCTGGCCGAATGCAGTTAACATAATAACTTTCGTGTTAACAGTATGTTTATTTTTCAGTGCCGTTAATACAGAAAGCCCGTCCCGGTGCGGCATAATTATATCAAGGAGTAAGACCTCGGGCTGCTCCTGCTCCACCACCTCAAGTGCTTCTTCCCCGTTATGGGCTGTGCCTGCTATTTCCATGTCCTCCTGTTCTTCTATATGTTCGATTAATACTTCGACGAGTTCCTTGTTATCGTCGGCCACCACGACCCGTATCATGTCTTCCCACTCCTTTTGCCGCAGGCTTTTGCTGCACTCCTTTTCCCTCTCAACATTATTTTACCATAGCGTGTCGCATAGAAAAAGACAACTTCGACAGTTGTCTTTTTCAGGTGGACACATTCTATTGGGACTACACATTGCTTTTAGCTTTCTCAGCCATTTCTAACAGCTCGGTCGCATTCTCTCTCGTTAGTGCCGTCACTTCAACTCCGGAAATCATCCGGGCGATTTCATCAATCTTATAATCTGACGTTAACGGAGTGACAATCGTCTGTACTCTTTCTTCTTTTTCTTCTTTTTGAATATACAAATGACTGTCTGCCATCGCAGCAACCTGTGGCAGGTGGGTGATGCAAAGCACCTGGGAGCCTCTGGACACCAGATGGATTTTTTCCGCAATCGCCTGGGCGACACGGCCGCTTACACCTGTATCAACCTCGTCAAAAATCAGGGAGGTAACGTGCTGGAAGCCGGAAAGAATCGTTTTCAATGCCAGCATGATTCTGGAAATTTCCCCGCCGGACGCTACTTTTGCGAGCGGCTTTAAAGGCTCACCGGCATTGGCTGAAATAAGGAACTCGATCTTGTCCGCTCCCTTATCATTAAATACCCACGTCTCCCCATCAGGTGTCTGATAGGTTTTCCCCCGGTTAAGAGGTGAGATCTGCACTTCCATCGTAGCCTTTTCCATGTACAGCGCCTGAAGCTCCTGCTGAACACTCCCGGCAAGCGAGTGGCCGGCCTGCCGACGCAAATCAGTTAATGTTTTAGCCTCAGCAATCAGCTCTTCCGCTGCCTGGGAGAGCGCCTGTTCATATTCGGCGATTCGCTCTTCTTTATTGGCGAGTGAATCGATTTCCTCTTCGATTTTGGAGGCATAAACTAAGATTTCTTCGACGGAATCTCCGTATTTTCTCTTCAGCTTATTCAGTTCATCGAGCCGGTTCTCCACTTCGTTTAATCTTTCAGGATCAAACGCCATGGAATCAGCTTTATCCCGGAGCGTAAACGTTGCCTCCTCCATCATGTAATAAGCTGAGCTGATTGACTCGGAAAGCTCTCCGAGATCTGTATCGATTTCTGCGGCTTCTTCTACGCTTGATACTGCCATTCCTGCCCAGTCAAGCGCCTTCCCTTCGCCGTACAGGTGGTCATAGGCCCCCCGGATTGCCTCGAACAGCTTTTCACTGTTAGCCAGAATATGACGTTCCTTTTCCAGGTCTTCGTCCTCTCCCGGCTGCAGGCCGGCGGCTTCAATTTCCTGAAGCTGGTATTGAATAAAATCCAGCCGGTTTGCTGTTTCCTGATCACTTTCCTTCAGCTGCTTTAATTTTGACTGCAGCTGTCCAAAACGGTGGTAGCGCTTTTGATAATCTTCGAGTGCTTCTTCAAGCTCTGTTTTTCCGAACCGGTCGAGCATCTGCTGGTGACGCTCAGCATGCATCAGGTCCTGGTGCTCGTGCTGACCGTGGATATCTACGAGGCTGTGGCCGGTTTCTCTCAATACAGCAAGCGTTACTAATTTGCCGTTGATCCGGCAGATGCTTTTGCCCTGATGCGTAATGTCCCGGCGCAGAACGACCATGTCATCTTCAATATCAATGCCTGCGGCCTCTAATTTCTCAACTGCGGGGTGGTTATCCTCCAGGCGGAACAGCCCTTCCATTTCCGCCCGTTTTTCTCCGTGGCGCACATATTCAGCCGATCCCCTTCCACCGATAAGCAGGCCGATCGCATCAATGATGATGGATTTCCCGGCGCCCGTTTCACCGCTTAATACTGTTAAGCCATTTTCAAATGAAACGGTTAACTCCTCGATAATGGCAAAATTCTTGATGGAAATTTCTTCAAGCATTTCTGTACCCCATTTCCAATTAGCATTAAAGCATTTCTAAAAATCGGTTTACAATCTCCGGTGAATGTTCCTTCTGCTTACAGATAATGAGAATCGTATCATCGCCGCAAATGGTGCCCATAATGTTTTCCCAGTCCAGGTTATCAATCAGGGCCCCTACCGCATTGGCGTTTCCCGGCAGTGTTTTCATGACAATTAAATTCTCCGAATGATCAATGCCGACAAAGCTGTCCACAAGTGCCCGTTTTAGTTTCTGCATGGGGTTAAAGCGCTGATCGGCAGGCAGGCTGTACTTGTATCTGCCGTCAATCATCGGCACCTTTACAAGATGAAGCTCTTTAATATCCCGCGACACCGTCGCCTGAGTTACGTTGTAGCCATCTCCCCGGAGTCTTGCTACTAAATCATCCTGCGTTTCTATGTCTGTATTTGAAATTAGTTCCCTGATTTTTATGTGTCTCTGTCCCTTATTCATCCCGAAACCTCCCGTGCAAAACTACTTTCATCATAACTATTTCATTATAATTATACAAGTTTATGAGTAAATAGCATGCGTTGATTTAAAAATTCTTTTGAAACCATAGTCCAAATAAAAAAAACGCCGACGGGCATCGGCGTTTACGAAGGTTCCAGTTTTTTCTTGAATGACTCGTGTGCTTCCCGGACGACCGCCTCTATTCGCTCCTCCCCGGGAGGAGACGGCTTATCGCTTAATACCGATCCGTACAGCAGATATTCAATATTGCCGTCTCCCCCGGTAATCGGGGAAAAATCGAGCGCTTCCGGTGCTAAACCAACGCTTTCGGCTGACTGTATTGTTTTTGCCAGTACTTCCCTGTGCACCGATGGGTCCCTGACGATTCCTTTTCTGCCTACCTTCTCCCGTCCCGCTTCAAACTGTGGCTTGATGAGTACGCAAAAGCCGGCGCCTTCGTCCAGCACCTGCGGCATCACTGGGAAAAGCTTTTCCAGGGAAATAAAGGATACATCAGCGATCAGCATCCCGGGCAGCCCACGCGACAGCTGATTTTTATCGAGGTACCTGAAATTCACTCTTTCCATTACCTCTACCCGTGGATCCTGGCGCAGCTTCCAGGCGAGCTGATTGTAGCCGACATCCAAAGCATATACCATAGAAGCTCCGTTTTGCAGCGCACAATCCGTGAAGCCTCCGGTGGAGGCCCCGACATCGAGTACCACGGCGTTCTGCAGCTCCAGCTGAAACGACTGAATGGCTTTTTCCAGCTTTAAACCGCCGCGGCTGACGTATGGCATCTGTTTGCCCTTCAGGCGCAAAGCTGCCTCATCACTGATTTTTGTCCCGGGCTTGTCCACCACTTCATCATCTGCCAGTACAAGACCTGCCATGATTGCCCGTTTGGCTTTTTCCCGGGAATCAAACAGTCCCTTCTGCACTACCAGCGTATCAATTCGTTCTTTATTCATCCCCGGATATTTGTTCTTTCTTTACTGGTCATCGCCGTCACTTTTTCCACTACTTTCTCTGGAGTGAGACCCAGTTCCTCATAAAGCTCCGGCACGCTGCCGTGCTCGACGTAGTAGTCAGCAATGCCCATCCGGCGGACTGGAAGCGAGTCATGCTCATGGTCGGCCATGTATTCAAGCACTGCACTTCCAAAGCTTCCCTTTAGTGCTGCTTCTTCCACTGTCAGTACTGGTTTGCCTTCTTCAGCTAATTCTTCAAGCATTGCGTCGTCAAGCGGCTTGGCTGAACGGGCGTTAACGATACGGACACTGGTTCCCTGTCCGCTTAACTCGGCAGCTGCCTCCTCTACGATCGGAAGCATTGTCCCAAACGAGAGGATCGTACAGTCTGTGCCTTCCCGGACGATTTCCCATTTGCCGTAAGGAATCATTTGAAACTCTTCGTCCATCTCCACCCCGAGCCCGTTACCGCGCGGATAGCGGACGGCTGTTGGGCCATCGTCATTATGAAAAGCCGAATACAGCATGTGCTGCAGTTCATTTTCATCCTTTGGCATCAGTATTTTCATATTTGGGAGGTGCCGCAGGTATGCAATATCAAAAACGCCCTGGTGCGTCTCCCCGTCAGCACCGACGAGGCCTGCACGGTCGATCCCAAAGAGCACATTCAGATTCTGGCGGCAGACGTCATGCACCAGCTGGTCGTATCCCCGCTGCAAAAACGTGGAGTACACCCCGAATACCGGCTTCATTCCCTGCGTCGCAAGCGCACCTGACATTGTCGTGGCGTGCTGTTCAGCGATACCTACGTCAAACATGCGATCCGGAAATTTTTCCGCAAACGTGTCGAGCTTCGTGCCACCGGCCATAGCAGCGGTCACAGCCACAAGACGGGAATCCATTTCTGCTATTTTTTGCAGGGTATTGCTGAAGACAGCACTGTAGGCAGGCGCGGCTGCCGGTTTTTTAATCACTTCACCGGATTCGATCTTATATGGTCCAAGTCCGTGCCAGGTCCCTTTAGCATCGTTTTCCGCCGGTGTGTAGCCTTTGCCTTTTTTGGACAGCACATGCACAATCACCGGGCCGTTAGTGTCTCTGGCGTATTTAATATTGGCATGCAGATCATCAAGATCATGGCCATCGACCGGGCCGAGATACGTAAATCCAAGCTCTTCAAAAAACATGCCGGACAGAACCATCTGCTTCATGCTGTCTTTCATCCGGTCGGCGTAGGAAGCAAGCTTCGAGCCGAACGCAGGAATTCTGCGCAGCATATGGTCGACGTCTTCTTTCGTTCTTCGGTAAGTACCGGCTGTGCGAATGCGGCCGAGCATACTGTGAAGCGCCCCTACGTTCGGAGAAATAGACATTTCATTGTCGTTTAGAATAATAGTGACATCCGTCTGTTCATGACCGATATGGTTAAGTGCTTCGAGGGCCATGCCTCCGGTAAGAGCACCGTCACCAATGATAGCGGCAACTTTGGCGTCCTCGCCCTTCAGCTGATTTGCAAGCGCCATTCCTTCTGCTGCGGACAGTGACGTTGAGCTGTGGCCGGTCTCCCATACGTCATGTTCACTTTCTGAACGTTTAGGGAAGCCGCAAAGCCCCTGGTACTGGCGCAGTGAATCAAAGCGATCCGCACGTCCGGTTAAGATTTTATGCACGTATGACTGGTGCCCAACGTCCCAGATAAGTTTATCTTTTGGTGTATTGTACAGCTGGTGAAGGGTGAGCGTTAATTCCACTACTCCGAGATTGGGACCGAGATGACCACCGGTAACGGATAATTTTTCAATCAGGAACGCCCGTATATCTTCACCCAGCGCTTTTAGTTCTTTATCATTGTACTGCTTCATGAATCCAGGGTCTTGGATCGTTTCCAGGTTCATTTGAATCCCCCTACCTGCTATGTTTTTCTGTTGATGATTTCCATCTTCTTTTCTTTGGAATTAACTTAATTTTTAACTTATTCTCAATAAAATACAAGATTCTTCCTACCTGAAAAACAATATTGTTCGCGTACGTGATCGCAAATGTTTTCCCAAGTGCTTTTCCGCTGACTGTGAGCGCTGCCACGACAGCTGTGAATATAGTACTCAGAATCAGCTGGCCGTTGGAGCTGTTATTTGTCCCAATCGTCATACCAAGCTGCACGACAACGGCCGAGCTGGCCGTCCCACTCACAACCCCGCTGATATCACCGATCACGTCGGCACAAAAGTTCGCGACCCGGTCGGCATTCCTCTGAATAAATACACTGTGGGAAGCCCCCGGCACTTTTTTGGCAGCCATGGCATTGAACGGCCGTGGCTTTGCCGCGGTGGCAGCTACGCCGATCACGTCAAAGATTACACCGGTAAATACGATGATCAGTACGACGACCATGCCGATCGCCCAGCCAACTCCCGAAAGCACTGCTGTCGAGACTACTGAGAAGATTGCTGCAAGTATCAGGGTGACAAACCCAATTAACGTACTCCACTGGAGCGATTTTCTCCATAAATTATTCATGTTCACTTATCACCAAATTCTTTGTATTTATCATAACGTACATCTCATTCTTTTAATATCATTTTATGCCCTGGCCTGATTGTTTATACCCTAAATAACGTACATTCAAGCTTTTTTCCTTTCCTCACCGTTTAACACCCGCGTAAAAGAAAGAAGCGCCTCCCAGCGCTTCTTCAACTGCTTATGTATAAAGTTGAATGGTCGCCCGGAGCGTAAACCTTGTGGCTTAGGTCCAGTAGGATTTCCCACCAGGCAGCCAATTCGTCGCCGAATCGGTGGTTTCCCTTTAAGGCCTGGTGAACGCCGTCACCGGCAGTTCGACTGAATTACCACTCAGACCACACTGCAATCCACTCCGGACGTGCGTCAAACAGCCTAGGAGTTTTCCCCGGCAGTTCCGTGCCACTTTCTTATCCTCTTTTGCAGAACAGGTTTCAGTTGTTGGGTCCCATACCAGTTGGCCTACCGGTATGATACCAATTGAACAACCTCCCCGCTGTTCCACTCAAGGCAGGCTACGCTGTTGAAAGGCCTTCCCTTGGCCTTTGCAACAGGTCTTACCGCAGCATGCACCCGGGACGGTATCCGTCTTCCAGGATGACCCGGATGCATCACCGCAGCCTCCACGGCGAAAGGGTTCGCGCCCACATGCCATTGTGGATCGCCCTTACGCCTTAACTCCCAGCACCGACCCAGGGCTGGGCGCCGCAAGCCGATGCCAGGAACTTCATCGATGTGCCCTTCAGCGGATTTTTAGGCCCGCCTTCGAAAATGGAGAACCGACTAGGATACTGCACCATTCAACTTTTCAAAATTATTTTAGCATGGTTTGTCTGTTCTGAAAACTAATTCGTTCTGTTTTAGTGGTTACGCTGTCCAATATATTGAAGAAACGCTGTTAAAAGAGACGTATCTACTGTCATGCGCTCCAGCACGTTTTCTGCCTGTTCAATATGGTGGGCAAGTTTCTCTTTTGCCCCTCCCAGTGTCAGCAGTTTTGGATAGGTGCTTTTTTCTTTCGTTTCATCGCTTCCAGAGGATTTCCCCATCTCCTCAAGAGATCCTTCGACATCCAGAATGTCATCCTTGATTTGAAAAACGAGACCGAGCTCCCGGCCAAACGCCCGCCAGTTTTCCACATCTTCGTCTGCCGCTTCTGCTATTAACGCTCCGGAGACCACGGCAAAGGTCAAAAGATCTCCCGTTTTGTGATGATGAATGTATTCGAGCTCCTCCAGGTTAAGGCTCTGCTTCTCCCCTTCGAGGTCGGCCATCTGACCGCCGACCATGCCTTCGCTCCCGGAAGCAGCAGCCAGCTCCTGTACCAGCTGCAGTCTGGCAGCGGCAGAAGCAGGCCGTTTTGCTTCCACAATCAAGGAAAAGGCTGTCGTCTGCAGGGCGTCGCCGGCTAAGATGGCAGCGGCCTCCCCGAATTTTTTGTGATTCGTCGGCTGTCCCCGGCGCCAGTCATCATCGTCCATCGACGGCAGATCATCATGCACGAGTGAATACGTATGAATCAGCTCCACTGCAGAGGCAGCCGGAAGATCCTCTTCTTTCACCGGGCGGTAGCATTGAAGCACGGCCAGTGAAAGCAGCGGCCTCACACGTTTTCCTCCCGCTTCAAGGGAGTAAAGCATTGCATCCTTCAGCGTCTCCGGCGTTTTCAATGCACCTACACGGTCAGTTAAAGCGCGGTCGACAGACGGCCGGTATGTATCGAAAAAATGTTGGAGCTCCCCACTCATTCGCCCGGTTCCTCGTTTTCAAGCGGTGTTACCTCTCCATTTTCGTCCACAATTTCGTCCATCTGTTTTTCAACCTTCTGCAGCTTTTCGTGACACGTGTTGGAAAGCGTCATACCCTCCTGATACATCGTGATCGCTTTTTCTAAAGGCACTTCGCCTTCCTCAAGCCGTTCTACGATCTGCTCGAGCTTTTCCATTGCCTGTTCAAATGATTGTTCTTGTTCTGCCAAGATTACCGCTCCTTTTCCGGACGGGAAAGTGCCTCAAAGCCGTCTTCCCCTTTTTCTTTAACTTCACATTGCAGGTATCCATCTGTCATATACATCCGCAGGCTGCTTCCTTCGTCTGCCTGGGCAATCGAAGTCAGCACCTTATCATTCTCATCGTAAGCAACATTGTACCCGCGCTGTAAAATGGCCAGCGGGTTCAGAAGTTCAAGCGCCTGCAGCGATTTTGCAAAGGTGGCTTTTTTCCGTTCCACCTGCTGATTCATCGCTTTTTGCAGCCGGGCCCGCTTTTCGTACATTCTTTGGCGTTCAAGTTCGATTAAGCGCTCGGGGTGCTGGCGCATAAGCCGCTTTTCTGTGTCTTCAAGCTTTTGTCTGCTTGTTTTCACTGTCTGCACCGCCTGCTTTTCGAGCCGTTCCATCATCCGGTCAAGGTCCTGTTCTTTTTGCTCGAACAGGCGGGCCGGGTATTTAAATGCATACGAACGGCGGAGCTTGGCAAGCCGGGTGCGCTGTTCCTGAACTTTATAATGCATCTGCCGGTGCAGGCGGTTCTGCAGCTGTCGGACTTTTTCTTCAAGCTCGCTGATCATCGGGACAGCTATCTCGGCAGCCGCTGTCGGCGTGGCTGCGCGCACATCCGCCGTAAAGTCGGCAATCGTAACATCTGTTTCATGCCCCACAGCGGAAATAACCGGTACGCTTACGTTGCGAATAGCCCGTGCCACCACTTCTTCATTAAACGCCCACAGGTCTTCGATCGAGCCGCCTCCGCGACCAACGATGACCATATCCGCGCTGCTCATTTTTTCGACTCTCTCAAGAGCCCGTGTGATTGACCCCGGGGCCTGCTCTCCCTGCACCAGCACCGGGAACAGCGTGATTTTCACCGGCGGGAAACGCCGCTTCAGCGTGGAAACGATGTCACGTATGGCCGCCCCCGTCGGCGACGTAATGACGACAATATGTCTTGGGATTGGAGGGAGCGCGCGCTTGTGCTCCGCTGCAAACAGTCCCTCTGTCTCCAGCTGTTTTTTCAGCTGTTCAAAGCGTACGTACAGCTGGCCGATACCATCCGGCTCCATCGCGTTCACATACATCTGGTACTGCCCGAAAGGCTCATACACAGAGACACTGCCTGTAACGAGCACCTTCATGCCATTTTCCGGCATAAAGGAAAGATTTTTGTTTTTTCCGGCAAACATCACTGCCGATATTCTCGCCTGCTCGTCCTTCAGGGTGAAATACATATGTCCCCTGCTGTGCTTTTTAAAGTTCGAGATTTCTCCGCGGAGCCATACCTTCTGCAGCCCCGGGTTTTGTTCGATAGAGCGCTTGATCGCCCCCGTCAGCTGGGAAACGGAGAGCCATTTATCTGCAGGTGACTGCATGACGTCATGCCTCCTGCCGCTGAAAGCGTTTAGCTGACTGCAGCGTGTTGTAGAGGAGCATCGTGATCGTCATCGGACCTACGCCTCCCGGTACCGGTGTGAGATACGAGGCTTTTTCGCTCACTTCCTCAAAATCAACATCTCCGCACAGCTTGCCGTCATCCTTGCGATTCATCCCAACGTCTATCACGACAGCTCCCGGTTTAATATCCTTTCCTTTTACAAATTCCTGCCGGCCAATGGCCGCGATCAAAATATCTGCCGACTGCATATATGACTCCAGATCTTTTGTGCGCGAATGGCAGTGGGTAACCGTGGCATTTTTATTTAAAAGCAGCTGCCCCATCGGTTTACCAACAATGTTGCTTCGTCCAAGAACAACAGCATGTTTGCCTTCAATTGAAACGCCGACGTATTCAAGCATTTTAATAATGCCGTACGGCGTACAAGGGAGGAATGCTTCCTGGCCAGTCATCATCCGGCCGATATTAATAGGGTGGAAGCCATCAACATCTTTATCCGGCGAAATAGTTTCAATTACTTTTTTATCCGAAATATGATCCGGCAGCGGCAGCTGCACAAGAATTCCGTGGATATCCGCATTGTCGTTATAATCCTTTACAATCTGCAGAAGTTCTTCTTCAGTCACCGACTCAGGCAGTTCTTTTAATTCTGAATGGATTCCGACTTCTTTAGACGCCTTCTGTTTTCCTTTAACATACGACCTCGAAGCCGGATTGTCTCCTACTAAAACTACGGCAAGTCCCGGTATTTGCTCTCCATTATTCCAGGAGGCGACCTCCTGCTTAATTTCTTCACGCAAAGAAGCTGCTACTTCTTTGCCGCTGATCAGCTGGGCGCTCATTCGCTTTCTCTCCCTTCCCGTTCACAGTCACTTAAAATATTCGACAATACGCCGTTGACAAATTTCCCTGCCTCTACACCACCGAATGCTTTGGCCAGTTCAATAGCTTCATTGACGCTGACGTGAAGCGGAATATCAGGCACATATAACATTTCATGGACGCATTCTCTTAAAATAGCCCGGTCCACGTTACCAACCCGTTCCAGTGTCCAGTGTTCAAGCTGGTCTACGAGCCGTTCATCAATTTCTACAAGGTGTTCCCATACGCCATGCACCGCAGAAATCAGAAATTCATCTGCTTCTTCATCCTCTAGCATGGAATTTTTTATTGCCTGGTCTGCATCAACATCTGTAATATCCATCTGGTACAGTGCCTGTACGGACCGAAGCCTGGCTAAACGTCGGTTCATTTCGTGTTCTCCTTTTCTCCTATGTACCCGGAGCCGTATTCGTAAATGAAAGAAGGACGGCTCCCCCGAAAAGCGGTTGCGGGGCAGCCCTCCCTGGTCATTTTTCCTGTTCCTGTAACGACTGCTCTTCTTCAGGGAACTGCAGGCCGATAATGTGTACGTTCACCGCATCGATGTGAATATCTGTCATTCCCCGTACGGTCTGCTGAATGTTTTCCTGGACCTGCTTAGCCGTGACGGGCGCAGAGCTTCCGTAGTGAATCAGCATGCTGATTGTCACCACCGCACCGCTATCGCTCAGGTCCACCTTCACGCCTTTTCCGTATGATTTCCGGCCGAAACGCTCTGCAACATCATCTGCGATGCTGCCCTGCAGGTCGTATACCCCTTCGACTTCGAGCGCGGCAATGCTTGCCACTACTTCAATCACGTCCCGGGCGATCTCAATATTTCCCAGGCTTTCTTTTTCTTCACCTATCGTAAGCAGCGTGTATTCGCTCACAGCGCTCCCCGCTTTCTATGCAGCATGATTTTATTCTTCCTGCTCCGCCTCTGCCTCTGCTCTTTCTTTTTCTTCCGCTTCTTTCTGTTTTTGTACATACTCATACTTATACTGGCGGAAGACGGGATATTCGGAAAGATTATCAGGAATTTTTCCTTTTTCAAGCAGAATCAATTTGACAATATCCTTGTTCCGGGCCATATGATACTTTTCCCCGTACTCGTTTTCTTCAGCAAATTGTTTAATGCTCTGGTAATCCTCTTCCTGAATGGACACCGTATATTCATGGCCGGGTTCCCCGTACTGGTGCTCAAACCCTATTTCAAATTCCACGATCTGAATCTGGTCGCTTTTCATATTGCGGGTCTGTTCGAGTACCGCTTTTGCGCCTTCCGTTAAATCATTCCATTCCATATAATAGCCTCTCTTTCCGTATTACCGCTCAAAATTCCATTTCATTATATCACGGTGATTCTGCAATTTCATCGGTCCACAGCCGCCTGTGTGTATTGTTCAAGAAAAAACGGCCTCCCCAATGGCAGGCCGTTAGTTTTTAAGCACGGGAGGCGTATGCCCCAGTCCTTGTATCGACGACGATCCGCTCGCCTTCTTCAATAAAAATAGGAACCTGCAGACGGTAGCCGGTCTCCACCACTGCCGGCTTGGATCCTCCGGACTGGGTGTTTCCTTTAATGCTCGGATCTGTTTCTTTAACTTCGAGCTCTACCATGTTAGGTACTTCAACACCAAGCGTTTCTGTACCATAACTGGTAATGGATACTTCCATGTTTTCTTTTAGAAAGTTTAATTCATATTTCAGCTGCTCGCTCGTCAGCTCCATTTGATCAAACGTTTCCATGTCCATAAATGTATGCACATCACCGCTTGCATAAAGGTACTGCATTTTCCGGCGTTCAATATGTGCATTATTTACTTTTTCACCAGCACGAAAAGTTTTTTCCTGGATGTTACCCGTACGCAGACTGCGAAGCTTCGAGCGGACAAATGCTGCCCCTTTTCCAGGCTTTACGTGCTGGAATTCGACAACTGTCCAGATATCGCCGTCTGTTTCAATGGTGAGTCCTGTTTTAAAATCGTTAACTGAAACCATAAACGTTCCTCCACTCTTCAATTGATCGATTATTACTATATCACAGCTGTCCGGTTTTTTATACGCACTCCCGGTTAATTGCCAACAATCGTCAGCTCTTTTGCAGAGTAACTGAGCTTCCGGCTGCCCGTTTCGGTAATAAGAACGTCGTCTTCTATTCGAACGCCGCCAAGCTCCGGAACATAAATCCCCGGTTCAATGGTAATTACCATGCCCGGCTCGAGCTCGACATCGCTTTTCGGGGAAACACCGGGCTGTTCATGCACTTCCATGCCAAGACCGTGGCCGAGGCTGTGTCCGAAGCGGTCGCCGAACCCTTCTTTATTAATATGCTCCCGCGCGATTGCGTCTGCTTCTTTCCCGGTCATTCCCGGCCCAACCTGCTCCACGGCTTTCATCTGGGCTTCATATACGGTTTGATATATTTTTTTCATGTCATCAATTGGTTCGCCGACAGCGAGCGTTCTTGTAATGTCCGAGCAGTAGCCGTCCACATAGGCCCCGAAGTCAAGCGTCACCAGCTCCCCGTCTTCTATTACTTTATCGGAAGCGATACCGTGAGGAAGAGCACCTCTCCATCCCGAAGCAACGATAATATCAAACGAAGATCCTGCTGCTCCGTTTTTTCTCATATAAAACTCCAGTTCATTGCTGACATCGAGCTCGGTCATGTTTGGAGCAATGATCGATTTAATGTGTTCAAACGCATCTTCAGCGATATTGACCGCTGTCTGCAGCTTTTCCACTTCTTCTTTTGATTTATAAACCCGAAGCTTCTCCACGATGCCTGATACCGGAGAAAGGGATCCGCTCAATTTTTCTCTCATATCTTCAAACTGCGCGTAGGTTACATGCTGCTTTTCAAATCCAATAGAACTCACTTCTTCTTCTTGGGCAATCTCTTCGACCATATCCCATGCCGAACCCTTCTGCTCGATCACGTCGAAATCAAGGGCTTCGTCATTAGCCTGTTCGACATAACGAAAATCTGTAATCAGCCGTGCCGATTTTTTTGTGATAATCAGCGTACCTGCCGAACCGGTAAAACCGCTTACGTAACGGCGGTTGTAGGGACTTTGTATGACAAGTGCATCAAGCTTTTTATGCTCAAGGTCTTCCCGAATACGTGCTGTGATCTCATGCATTTACCGACACCTCTTTTTGGATTAACTTTGCTTCCTTGTTAATCGTAACACAACGCGCGGAAGGGAAACAGGCATCAGCAGCGAGAAGGGAGCTCTTTTATATATTACGTGTAGTTTCATTAAAATATGGGAATAATATGATTACCGTAAAGGAATAGTTAAAAGTAGCGCATTTTAAATCTTTATTGTAAAATTTAAGTACTATTTCGATTAATGCTCTATGCATCCCCTCACGCTTTATGCCTCTGCGAACTGCTGTTATTTTCCGCCTATAGTTTTACCGCAGCACACAGCGGGTATTGAAGTAAATCTTCTTAATAAAACTGTTCCGTACGGGAAAAAGAGAGCCAGGGCATTTCTGATTTTCACTATTTAATGCACTATACTAATTGCTTAATTTCGATACAGTTCACCATGCCCCCTGATAACGGATGAAAATTTTAATGAAACGAGAGGTGTGTTCCATGCAGCAAGCGCTGAAGAATCCCATTGCCACTGTTGTGCTGGGACTTGCCATTTTAGGGGTGGGTTACCGGCTCGTAACAGATCCGCTCGGTCTGCTTCTCTACCTTGTTATTGGTGCAGCCATCGCGGTTGGATTATATTTTCTTTTCACAAGAGTTATCATGAAGCGAGCGATGATGAACCAATACCAAGCCGGCTCCAATGCCGCATCCGGACGATCCGGGGCAGCGAAGGGCACTCAGGCGAAAAATTTTAAACAGGCCCAGAAGCAGCAGAAGAAAAAATCCGCTAAAAACTCCAGCAGACGGCGGAATGATGCAAACCTGAAAGTAATTCAGGGAAATAAAAACCGAAAAAAAGATCGGGCGTAAAACAAACGCCTGATCTTTTTATTCGTACGAACGCTGAATATCGCGCAGCGACTGCACACGTTCGTCATCCTCTTCAAAATACTGAAGAACGTCCCCGATGCGGTCGATCGCATCCCAGCTGAGATGATGTTCAATTCCTTCCACATCGGCATATATTTTATCTTCCTCCACCCCGATAATATGTAAAAACTTCTCAAGCAGCTCGTGTCTGTAAACCAGGCGCTTGCCTATTTTATTTCCTTTTGAAGTCAGTACAAGTCCCCGATACCGTTCATAAATCAGATATTCCATTTTATCGAGTTTTTGAACCATTTTTGTTACCGAAGAAGGATGTACCTCGAGCGTTTCTGCAATATCTGAGACCCGCGCATACCCTTTCGATTCAATCAGTTGATAAATCCGCTCTAAATAATCTTCCATACTAGGAGTCGGCATCGAGACCCTCCAATAAATATGATAAAAACCGTCACACAAAAAAATTGGCTTTCTTCATTTTAACGAAACTATTTCTAAAAAACAAACCTTCTTTCTCTTATAATTAACCCTTATTTCAAAATTGCCCCTAAGAAACTTTTTTGTTTTCTGAATAATTCTTTCCCTTTTGAAGAGCTTTTCTTTTTTTCGTCCGTGCAATCTTGTACAATATAAAGTATTGAAGGAGGCAGCATTCATGAGCTATGTGATGTATAACGAATCCATCATTCCAAAAGAGGAAGCCGCTATTTCATTCGAAGACCGCGGGTATTATTTTGGCGACGGCATTTATGAAGTGATCCGGGTGTACAACGGGAAACTGTTCCTCCAGGAGGGTCATCTTGAGCGTTTCCAGAACAGCGCTTCTAAACTCGACCTGGTGGTTCCCTATTCCCCCGATACCATGAAATCGCTTCTCCGCCGGCTGATCGATAAAAACGAGCTTACCACGGGCTATATTTACTTTCAGCTGACCAGAGGGGTCCAGGCCCGGGATCATCTGTATGAACGCGGTACCGCCCCTGTGTTAACCGGCTTTACAAAGACGGCTGGGGTGCCGTTTGCTAAACAGACCGACGGTATTGATGTGTACGCCACTGATGACATCCGCTGGCTTCGCTGTGACATAAAAACCATTAATCTGCTCGGAAACGTGCTCGCTAAACGGGCTGCAGAAGACCACCACTGCGCCGAGGCGCTCCAGCACCGCGGGGACGTTATTACGGAGGGTTCTTCCACTAACGCCTTTATTGTTAAAAATGAAACGATTATTACCCACCCACAGAGCAACTATATTCTTGAAGGCATTACTAAGCGCTATGTGCTTCAGCTTGCAAAGCAGCTGAATATTCCCGTTGAACAACGTCCATTTACCATTAAGGAGGCCCAGGAGGCTGACGAAATGTTTATGACGAGCACTTCAATTGAAATCGTGCCTGTGCGATCCGTTCAGGGCTCCTTTGAAGCCGAGTACGGGAATTCTCCGGTGACGAGAGAACTTCTTGGAGAATTCCGCCGGGAGGTCGAACTATTCGAAGCAGGCGACACCCAGCCGCTTGTGACCTATAACTGAGTATTGCTATGTATAATCAGCAAAAGACCGCTGCGGAGCGGTCTTTTGTATTTTAATTCCGTTATTTTATGCCCGTATCAGCGCCTGAAATTCCATTCCTCTGCCTGATAGCGCTCAGCAGCCAGCTCCTGCACCTCTTGTTCCTGGGCAGTGGTCAGCTGATATTCTTCCAGGCCGGCATTCAGACCGTCGGCAAATCCTTCCTTAAATGCTGCGCGCAGATCGGCCAGTGTAAACGGGGTGTCTGTCAGCTCATTAATGGCTACAGCTTTGTTTTTAAATGATTTCTGCATCCTCTCCCGCACTCGCTCGCTCGGGTATTTAAACAAATCGAACAATTTATCCTCATCAAGATCCAGAATAATCGAGCCATGCTGAAGAATGACGCCGCGCTGTCTTGTCTGGGCGCTTCCTGCAATTTTCCGGTCCTCTACGACCAGCTCATACCAGGATGAGGCGTCAAAACAGTTAGCCGAACGGGGATTTTTCAATGAATCCTCTTCCTCCTTCGTTTTCGGAACGGAAAAATAAGCATCCAGACCAAGCTTTAAAAATCCCTGCAGAATCCCTTCCGAAAGCACGCGGTAGGCTTCAGTCACCGTTTCCGGCATTTCCGGATGATCTTCTGACACAATAATGCTGTAGGTCAGCTCCTGATCATGCAGAACAGCCCGGCCTCCCGTCGGCCGGCGCACAAAGCCTACACCGTGCTTTTCCACCGCGTCCATATCAATGTCTTTTTTCGCCTTTTGGAAATAGCCGACCGACAGTGTCGGCGGATTCCATCCGTAAAACCTTATCACCGGCGGAATCTGCCCTTCGCTGTGCCACTGCAGGAGCTTTTCATCAAGTGCCATGTTGTAGGCCGGTGACTGATTACCCGAATCTATAAAAAGCCAAGTATCTTTTGCCATTAATGTTCATCTCTCTTTCTCGATTTTTCCATTTCCATTGTAGCAGAGATCACTGCTTTCCATATATAAAAATGACCGCCCGTTAATTAGAAATCTAGCAAAACAACAGGGTTATGCGTTATAATTAATTTGCAATCGACCTGGAAAGAGGTGAAATAATATATATGATATTTGAATGGTTATGGGTAGTGCTTATTGCGGTATTAGTTTTTCTTATTGTGCGCCGGTTTGTCGGTCCGAAGGACTTAACTGCATTACCACAGGAAGATTTTATAAAAGGCTATCGTAAAGCCCAGCTTATCGATGTGCGGGAGCCGAAGGAATATGACGGCGGCCACATCCTCGGGGCCCGGAATATTCCTGTTTCCCAGATGAAGCAGCGGATGGTGGAAATCCGGGAAGACCAGCCTGTTTATTTATACTGTCAGTCAGGTATGCGTTCAAAGCAAGCGGCAAAATTGATCAAAAAGCATAAAGGGAACCGGGACATCTATCACCTGAAAGGCGGCTTCAAGCGCTGGACAGGAAAAATCAGCAAAAAGAAAAAAAGCGCATAGTTAAAAGGAAGAGCGGGAGATGCTCTTCCTTTTTTATATTTTTGAAGACAGGGGGCCACCCCGTCTTATTTTATTTCATAGACTTGAGCGACGTTTCGGTATTGTATGTCAGCACTGGTTTACGTGCTGCGAGCGTTTCGTCCAGCCTGCCGACTACAGTAGTGTGAGGTGCTTCCTGCACCATTTCCGGGTCTTCCTCTGCTTCTTTGGCAATCCCGATCATGGCCTCTGCGAATGCATCCAGCGTTTCTTTCGCTTCGGTTTCTGTCGGTTCGATCATCATGCACTCTTCGACGTTGATCGGAAAATAAATGGTCGGCGGATGGTAGCCATAATCAAGCAGGCGTTTAGCCATATCGAGCGTACGTACGCCGAGCTTCTTCTGGCGGCTGCCCGAAATCACAAATTCGTGCTTGCAGTGGCGGCCATACGGCAGGTCAAAATACGGCTCGAGCCGTCTCATTAAATAATTGGCATTTAATACAGCATACTCCGAAACTTTTTTGAGTCCCTCTGCGCCCATCGTACGGATGTACGTGTAGGCACGCACGTTAATACCGAAGTTGCCGTAATACGGCTTCACGCGGCCGATGGAATACGGACGGTCTTTGTCCCAGTAGTACTTACCGCTGTCTTCCATAAGCACCGGTCCGGGCAGATAAGGGATCAGCTCTTTTTTTACGCCAACCGGCCCGCTGCCGGGGCCCCCGCCTCCGTGAGGGCCGGTGAATGTTTTATGCAGATTCAGGTGAACAACATCAAATCCCATGTCCCCGGGTCTTGTGATACCCATGATGGCATTGGAGTTGGCTCCGTCATAATAGAGTCGGCCGCCGGCCTGATGAATCGTATCTGCCATTTCCATAATATCTTCCTCAAACAAACCGAGTGTGTTCGGATTCGTAAGCATGAGAGCAGCTGTTTTTTCACTCGTTACTTCTTTTAAATGCTCAAGGTCCACCAGTCCGCGTGCATCGGTCCGGACCGTTACGTGATCGAATCCTGCCACCGTTGCTGAAGCAGGGTTCGTTCCGTGCGCAGAATCGGGAACGATCACTTCTGTGCGTTCTGTTTCCCCGTTAGCCTCGTGAAGCGCCCGGATCAGCATCAGGCCGGTCCACTCTCCCTGGGCGCCGGCCGCCGGCTGCAGCGTCACTTCATCCATGCCGGTTATTTCGGCAAGTGCCTGCTGCAGGTCGTACATCATTTCGAGATTTCCCTGCACCTGCGCCTCCGGCTGATACGGGTGCGCAGCGGCAAAACCGGCCATACGGGCCGTTTCTTCATTAATTTTCGGATTGTATTTCATCGTGCAGGACCCGAGGGGGTAAAAGCCCGAATCTACTCCGTAATTTCGATTCGAAAGCGCCGTATAATGACGCATTAACTGCAGCTCGGACACCTCCGGCAGAGACGGCTCTTCCTCCCGGATGCTCGCCTCCGGCAAAATATCACTTAGGCTTTGCTCAGGTATATTCGTTTCCGGGAGGGAATACGCTACCCTGCCTGGTTTGCTTTGTTCGAAAATTAACGGCTGGCTAGACTGTTTCATGTATAAGCACCTCCAAATGATTGGCAAGGGTTTCAAGCTGTTCCTTTGTCCGAAGCTCAGTCACACATATAAGCATTTGTCCGTTTTTATCTTTAGAGACCTCCCCTAAATCATAACCGCCAATGATTCCATGCTGGAATAGTTGTTCATTTACCTCCGCTGCCGGGCGGCCGAGATTGATGACAAATTCATTAAACGACGGTGACTCATGGATAATCTGTATCCCTTTTTGCTTGAGCAGCTGCTTTAAAAAGTGAGCGCCTTTAATATTTCGTTCGGCCGTTTCCCGCAGGCCTTTTTTTCCTAGTGCCGTCATCGCCACAGAAGCCGCCAGCGCGTTTAAAGCCTGGTTCGAGCAAATGTTGGAGGTCGCTTTATCCCGGCGGATGTGCTGCTCTCTTGCCTGCAGCGTCAGTACGTAGCCGCGGCTTCCGTCTTCATCCTCCGTTTGTCCGACGAGACGCCCGGGCACCTTCCGGATATGCTTTTTAGTCGTGGCAAAAAATCCGCAGTGCGGGCCGCCAAACTGCATTGGAATACCAAGCGGCTGGGCGTCTCCTGCCACAATATCCGCCCCGAAACGTCCTGGCGGTGTCAGGGCACCGAGCGCCAGGGGATTTGCCGAAACAATCATCAGTGAGTTTTCTTTATCAGCTGCCTGCCTTACAGCAGCTAAATCTTCAATAGTACCGTAAAAGTTCGGGTACTGTACGATCACTCCTGCCGTATCAGCATCAATCATGTCTTCAAGCTTATCCAGGTCCGTGTGCCCTTCCTTTTCGGGAACAATTTTCACGGTAAGTCCAGGGCCTGCAGCATATGTTTTCAATACATCTAGTGCTTCGGGGTGAACCGTTTCCGAGACGACGATGGTGCGTCGTTTTCCCCTGTTTTCACTTGCGGCCATCAGTGCTGCTTCCGCAAGCGCCGTTGGCCCGTCATACATAGACGAATTGGCGATATCCATCCCTGTAAGTTCGCTGATCATCGTTTGAAATTCAAAGATTGCCTGCAGCTCGCCCTGTGAAATTTCCGGCTGGTACGGAGTATACGCGGTGTAGAATTCCGATCGCCGGAGCACGTGATCAACGACCGTTGGTATATAATGCTCGTACACTCCCGCCCCGAGGTAGGAGATGCAGTCCTGCACGTTAGTATTTCTGTCGCTCAGGCGTTTCATTTCCTTTAGAAGGTCCGTTTCTCCAAGAGCCTTCGGCAGATTCATCTCCCCGGAAAAACGAATATTTTCCGGCACGTCCTCAAACAATTCACCGATCGAATCCACACCGATTGTTTTAAGCATTTCTTCCTTATCCTCGCCGGTTACCGGCAGGTAGCGATAATCCATTCTGATGCCTCCTCTGTTTATTTTTCCCGTTTATAAAAAGGCACAGCTGCCACTTTCGCCCGTTTAGCTTTGCCCCGTACATCCACTTCGACAGCCTGATCCAGATTTATCCATTCGATATTCAGAAGTGCAAGTCCCACGTTTGTTTTCAGCGTAGGCGACTGGGTGCCGGTAGTGACCCATCCGATTTCCACTCCCTCGTCGCTATGTACCTTGTAACCCGGACGCGGGATTGCTTTATCAACCATTTCGATGCCGACGAGTTTTCGTTTTAAGCCCGCTTCTTTTTGTTTTTTTAAAGCTTCTTTACCAATAAAATCATCTTCCTGCTTCAGCTTGACGCAAAAGCCAATGCCTGCTTCAAGCGGCGAAATATCTGCGCTCAGCTCCTGACCGTACAGCGGGAGTTTTGCTTCAAACCTTAAGGTGTCCCGCGCGCCAAGACCGCATGGAATGATCCCTTCAGGTTCTCCTGCTTTTATGATTGTCTCCCAGCAGCGGACCGCATCCGCGGCCGGACAGTATAATTCAAAGCCGTCTTCCCCGGTATAGCCGGTTCTTGACATGATGACATTTCCCGTTTCCCCTACCGAAGCTCCGGCAGCGAAACGAAAAGGCAGTACCTCTGCAAGAGAAGCATCGGTTACTTTCTGCAGCACCGCTTCTGCCATCGGGCCCTGCACAGCAAGTAATGCTGTATCCTCTGATATATCGGTAATAGTTACGCTTTTCGTCACATGGTCGCGCAGCCACTCCAGATCCTTTTCAATATTGGCTGCGTTTAACACAAGCATGTATTTTTCTTTTTCAAGCTGATACACAAGCAGATCGTCAACCGTGCCTCCATCTTCATAGCACATGGCAGTATACAGTGCTTTTCCGGGCTCTGCATTTTTTATGTTGTTTGTGAGCATATACTGCAGAAACTCAGCGGCCCCATCCCCTTCTACAATCGCCTCGCCCATATGGGAAACGTCGAAAAGACCGGCCTTTGTGCGCACTGCCTCATGTTCGTTCTTGATGCCGGAAAACTGAACAGCCATTTCCCATCCGCCAAAATCGACCGTTTTTGCTCCGTATTTCTCATACACAGGATACAAAGGAGTTCGTTTTAATTCCGCCAAGAAAATCACCTCATTCATTATTTTCTGAAAAATCAAAACAGTAAAAAGCATAAAAAAGACAGAACTCCATAAACTATGGAAGCTCTGTCCTATAACCAGAAAGTTTCTCCTTTCCGTCGTACGGAAAGAGTGTCTTCGTGGGTGGCTTCTAAAAGAAGCGCTCTCCAGAGGAGCGTCCAGTAAGAGTCTGTTTGCCTGAGAGATTCACCTGTTACGGCTTGCTCCTTCGGCGCTGCCTGGCAGTCTCTCCCCTTACCATCATCCGCGCATTATATGTACTTCTTTATTTGCTCATATTCTATCACTAATTCAGATAAAAACCAATGCTGAAAAAAATTAAACCGAACATTCCCGATAAATTTGTTTTTATTATTCGTCCCTCACTTTGGATCGGCCATTTCTTCCCGATGAAATATTGTTTATACTAAAATCAGCATAAAAATTGGAGGGAAACTATGAACTGGAAACAGCTTCCGCTAGGACCACTGCAGACTAACTGCTATGTTCTTTATGATAATGATAAAAATGTTGTGATTATTGATCCGGCCGGAGATGCCGATAAACTCCTCGCCTATCTTCAGGAAAACGACCTGCACCCTGTCGTCATTCTGTTAACCCATGCCCACTTTGACCATATCGGAGCGCTTGATGCCGTGCGGGACGCCTACAATATTCCTGTTTACCTTCATGAACAGGAAAGCGACTGGCTCGGAGATCCACAGAAAAACGGCTCCGGACGTATGATGCCGGAGGCTGCATTCACTACAAAACCCGCTGATCACCTGCTTCAGGCTGAAGGAACGCTTCAATTCGGCAGCTTTGAATTCCAATGGCTTCATACGCCGGGTCATTCGCCGGGCAGTGTGTCTTACTGGCACAAAGAAACAAACACGGTGTTCTCCGGCGACGTATTATTTTCAGGCGGCGTCGGCCGGACCGATCTCTACGGAGGCGATATGGATACACTGTTAGCCTCTATTCACGAGCAGCTGCTTGAGCTCCCGGATAATACGGTAGTAGCCTGCGGCCATGGGCCCTTTACCGATATCGAAACCGAAATGGACTCCAATCCGTTCATTAATGGGTTTGGTGCATAATCAGTAAAGAACCTCTGATTTTAAACAGAGGTTCTTTACTATTTCAATACAGTAATTGAAATTATGTAAGCTCTCCACCTGTCTACAGGCGGATATTACCTTACTTCTGTATACATTATTCCTGATCCTCGATCCACTGATACACGTGCTCATGCAGTTCTTCTTCTGTTTCGCCGCCATTCGCCGGATGATCTGCTTCGGCCATCGGCTTTACGGTGTACTGGTCTTCAGGTCCCGGCACGACCTGGGTAAAATCAACATTAGGCTCCGTGATTTTCACCTCGTCACCGTCTTTTTCCACCTCGAATGTGGCAATGCCGCCTGTATCGGTATAATCGTGGTCCTGACCGGAATAAAAATTACCTAGAGAATAATAAACAAGCGTTTCGTTGCCTTCTTCACCCTCCACCCATTCCATTGGCTGAAGCACGTGAGGGTGATGACCGATAACTACGTCCACTTCCTGGTCTGCAAGAAATTGGGCCAGCTCTTTCTGCTCTTCATTCGGAAGCCGCTCATATTCATTTCCCCAGTGCATATTGACGACTACAATGTCGGACTTATCTCTTATTGCTTCAATGTCTTCCTGTATTTGCTGCTTATCAATTTCCTGAACGACATATTCGTCTCCCTCCGGCACCTCGATGCCGTTCAGCCCGTATGTATAGGAAAGCACACCCATATCTATATTCTTTACGTCTATGATACGCTGCCTCGCTGCATCTTCTTCATCCTTATATACTCCTACATAATCCATTCCTGTCTGCTCATAATGATTAATCGCATTGTTTACAGCTTCCATGCCACGGTCAAGCGTATGGTTATTGGCTCCGGAGAGCATGTCCACTCCGGCATCCTGAAGGTCATCCACGATCGCGTATGGACTGTTAAAGGAAGGATAAGCTGATAAGCCAAGCTCTTCGCCCCCGGGGATTGATTCCTGATTCACAATTGTGTAATCCGGTTCTTCAAGCATCGGAGTAACAGCCTCAAGTGCCGGGGTGAAGTCATACTCTCCGTCCTCTTCCATTCTTTTATAGACACGTCCGTGCAGCAAAACGTCTCCTGCCGCGCCAATCGTAACATTTTCGTCCTTCTGCTCCTGTTTTCCGGACTCTTCTTCTGTCTGTGACTCTGACTTTTCATTCTGCGCCTCTGAATTACCATTTTCTTCGGTAGTTTCCTGAGCACTGCTGCAGCCACTCAAAAGGAAAATCCCGCACGCTAATCCATAATAAAGTTTTCGCATGACATCCTCTTTTCTACAAATAGAATTTCTAGTCTAAATATACTATAAGTTTACTAATATATTCATTGGAATTGAAGAGGTTTTCATGCATTTTTTATGCCTGCCTTGGCGGACCATTTTTCCTCCCACGCACAGCAAGCGTCCCCAGAACAGCCGCAAGCGGCACAATCACCCACCATTCCTGGTCAATCAGATGGTAGGAAAAATTCTTCGAGGTTACTGGGAATAAAAATTGAGTACCGTTTCCCAGAAAGTCAATCAGCATAGAACCAAGGGCCAGCGTGAAAAAAGCAGCTATCCAGGCTTTTAGGAATTCTCCCCCGAGCATGCGGCGGACAACCGGGGCAAATGCTGCTGCAATAAACGGCAGCGTCAGCAGCGTATGAAAAATATAGTTGCCAAACAGCTTCGGAATATCCGGCACAAGCACCATCACACCAAACGCCATCACCCTTAAGCGCCGCGTAATAGTTAAATCCGTCGTTCCGTAAAATATATACATCACCACTGCACCGGTCAGCAGATGCAGCAGTGTACTCGGTACGTGCTCAATCAAAATTTCAATCACAGGCCGTTCCTTCTTTCTGCGGGAGATGATTGTTTTATTCACGATTTTCTTTTTTCATAAACTCCCTCCATAATGTTTTACGGGATTGAATGACAGAGCTGCCGGGGTATGGGAAGAAAACAGCTAAACTATTGTCAGGAGGAATATTACAATGACCCCCGTGGAAAAACCATCTGCGCTCAACCGGGCGCGAAAGAAAAAAGCCGCTGCCATAAAGGCAGAAGGCGAGTTTGCCAGGCAGCTTAAAAGTATTCTTGTTTTTCAGGAAATCGATAAGCAGAGTGCTGATAAAATGGACAACAGCTTTCGTCCGAAAAAAACGATTTACGCTCTCACTGGGGAAAGGCTGAAGATGAAGGATATTGCATTTGTAATCAAACTGAAAGGGTTCACCGGACTTTACCGTTTATTTTCCGCTTACCATGCTGATTGTCATACAAATGAACGAGGCGAACCGGTCGTGGTCTTTCAGCGACGCTCTTAACAGAGACCGTATACGGACTGCTTTTCATTTTCCTGGAAGCATATCCTGCTTCTGATGGTTTCTGTAGACAAACCGTCGCCTGCTTCCATATACTATTAGTAGGCAAATTATATACAGGAGAAGCTGAAAGTCCGGCTTTTCCCTGTCCTGGTTCTGAATCCATACATATTACAGAGGAGTGGATGGTTTGACAAATGCACCGTTTCGCGCAGAACACGTAGGAAGCTTTCTTCGTCCGGAGCGACTCAAAAAAGCACGGCAGCAGTACGCAGAGGGAGAGTTAAGCGCCGAAGCACTATGGAACATTGAAAACGAAGAAATTACTGCTCTTGTAAAAAAGCAAAAAGAAGCCGGCCTGCCGGTCGTTACAGATGGTGAGTTCCGCCGCGCCTGGTTTCATCTCGATTTTATGCAGGAGGTCGAGGGAGCAGAATTTATTAAATTGGACCAGGGGCTTGTATTCAGCGACAATACGGAAACAAAAGCCGAAGGGGTCAAGGTTGTTAATAAGTTAGCCTTCCGCGATCACCCTGTGGTGCGCGAGTACGAATTTCTGCACAGTCTGAAAGGCGAGCATGCTGCCCGTGTGACAGTCCCAAGTCCAAGCATGTTTATTTTCCGGACGGTAACTGAAGAAGAAAAAAATGTCTATCAGTCGGAAGCGGAGCTTTTTTCCGACCTCGTGCAGGTTTATAAGGATACGATACAGGCTCTGTACGAAGCCGGCTGCCGCCACCTTCAGTTTGATGATACGACCTGGTCTTTATTTCTCGGCGCTGAAAAGGACAGGGACCTCGTCCTTTCCGGCGGTCTGCTTGAAGCACGGGGCCTGGATCCGAAAGAAACGCTGGAGATGTTTGTAAACACCGTCAATGAAGCAATTGCTGATAAGCCTGAGGATATGCGGATCTATATGCACGTCTGCCGCGGCAATTACAAGTCCACGTATGCCTCCAGCGGCAGCTACGATGCCGTTTCAGAATACATGTTCAGTAAATTAAACGTCGATGCTCTTCTTTTGGAATTTGATGACGAACGCTCCGGGGGCTTTGAGCCATTAAAGTACGTAAACCGCAGTGATCTGCAGGTGGTGCTCGGTTTAATCACTTCAAAATTTCCTGAACTCGAAGATGCTGGTTTAATCAAATCCAGACTGCAGGAAGCTAAAAAACATGTACCGCTTAAACAGCTCGGTTTAAGCCCTCAATGCGGCTTTGCTTCCACCGAAGAGGGTAATATTCTCACTGAAGAAGAGCAATGGGCAAAGGTGCGCCATGTCGTTTCACTTGCCGAAGACGTCTGGAAATAGGTATCTTGATAAAGAAGCCGGCGTTCCCCGGCTTCTTTTTAACAGGCGCGTACGATAATTCTCCCTGCCAAGGCACCCGGCTGCCTAAATCTTTTCTGGCATTTAGGCCAGTCCCGATATTATAATTTCAGTAAGTATAAAAAAGGTGGAAGATAAAATGGTTATGGAAAGAGACATGGAATCAATCAGGAAGCTTTTGATTGATTTGAAGGAGCAAAAACCCGGCTTCAGCCTGACATCTAAAAACGAAGAAACCGATTATTACATGTATCTGCTCACCGAAGGAGGCCTGATCGAGGCAACCCGGCACAAAACCTTGAGTAAACAGGTGACAAGCTACCATAATATTAAGATTACATTTGCCGGCCATGATTTCATTGATGTTGCTGAAGACGACAATATTTGGAACAAAACACAGGAAAAAGCCATGGAAAAGGGATGGTCGATGTCCAACATCCCCCTGACCGTTTTGACAGATTTACTTAAAACCACACTTTACCAGCATTTAAGCAGCGACTGAAGCACAACTAATTTCTCATGGTTTATGCTTTACCCACATAGCTTCCCGCGAACCTCCTGATACTTCAGGAGGTTTTTTGTTGTTCCGGCTGAATACTTTTCTTGTCCGGCATAAGCTCTTTTTCAGCAGCATTTTTAAGAGGTTTACTGATTTATATAAATTAGTTCATTCCTCATGAAACACAAGAATCAGGTTATTTTTCTCACATTATTCATTTGTAACATTATGTTCGTTTCCTCACTGAAATTTTAAATTTAATCGCTTTAAAACCCTCGTTTTATAAGGGTTTTGTAAATATTACACATAATTTCTCATATATTTCATAAAGCTTAATCTTGTTACGTTTGCATTACATTCGTCCTATTCGCTTGAAAGTTCTTCTTCTTCAAGTTAAATTTACAAACGTGCGATAGATTACTTTGACATACGCATCCAACTATTAATTTGTTTACGCTCATTCACCCTTAATGCTCATTAAATAAAAATTTTATACCTTCCAAGGAGGAATTTTTCAACCATGATGAAATCTACGAAAGCTTCACATTGGATCGGCGGCGCAATTCTTGGTACAGCTCTAGCTTTTGCAGCACCAGCGGTAAGTGATGCATCAGACAGCCTGCTGGTCCAGGGAGACTCCAGTGACTCTGTATCCCAAGCCCAATCGGTACTCGATGATAAAGGATATTATGATTATGAAGTAGACGGGATTTTTGGTTCGATCACAGCAGCAGCTGTCCGCGATTTTCAGGCTGCTGAAGGCCTTACGGTCGACGGTATCATCGGTCCGAATACAAAAGCAGCGCTTTATGGGGAGAGCTCCAGTGACAATGATACTGAAGCAGACTCTGAAGCAGACGACAGCGATGATGAAGCGGTCGAATCTGCTTCCACCTCCGAAAGCAGCAGCTCTGCAGACACCTCCGGCGGAGAATCCATGACAGTTGAAGCTACTGCTTATACAGCAGACTGCGCAGGCTGCAGCGGCATTACAGCTACCGGCGTGAATTTAAATACCAACCGCTATGCGAAAGTCATCGCTGTAGACCCTGATGTTATTCCACTCGGCTCTGAAGTGCAAATTGAAGGTATGGGTACTTATACGGCAGCGGATACCGGCGGAGCGATAAATGGAAACCGCATTGACGTTCACGTTCCAAGTAAGTCCGAAGCTTATTCCTTCGGCCGCCGAAGCGTTGAAGTAACCGTAGTAGATTAATCTACTTATAAGCTTTATCAATGAAGAGACGCCTTTCCTTCGAAATGGAAAGGCGTCTCTATTTTTTATTCGTTTACCACTTTGTATATGGAAGAAATTTGCCGTTTAACGTGACGACGACCCGGTCTCCTTTTGGATCCTCTTCGCGTTCTACATCCATTTTAAAATCGATGGCGCTCATAATACCATCACCGAATTCTTCATGGATAATTTCCTTTAATGTCGTTCCATATACCTGAGTAATTTCATGAAACCGGTAAACAAGCGGATCTGTCGGAACATCCTCGTTTAGAGAACCTTTGTATGGAACAGCCATCAATTCATGCTTAATTTCTTCATAAGGAACTTCGAGGTAGTTAATGAGCGCGTCTGCTTCCTTTTCGTCCATTGATGCCTGACCCTGAATTACAGCAGCAACCCAGGTTTTGTTACGGCCCACGGCTTCCGCTAGATCCTGATAAGTAGCTCTTTTCCGGTTCTTTGCTTCTATCAGCTTGGCGGTGACTTCACTCATTTCCATTATTTTCTCTCCTTCCTTATTCTATTCTACTTTACTTTAACATGCAGGCATTACCACAATATATGATTTTTGCCATCTTCTTTTAGGCGGCTGGAATTCAAACTGCGCTAAGCTTAGTTCCAACAGCCTATTTTTTGTTAATTTACCGTAATTTTGTTTCAAAAAGATGCATTAAGGATATATGTATAGCTACCTGCATATTTTTATGCCGGTTTTTAAAAGTGAATATAACCAGCTTCAGCAGCAATGAGTTAGACCATTGGGAGCTAATCATAAGCTGAAAAGAAAAAGCCTGACAGCTGTTTCTTTTTAGTTCCAGGCATGCACCGGGTGCTTCTGTGACTGAAACAGATTATTACTACTACCCCACGAAGGAGTGCTTGTTATGTCTTATTTTTCTCCCTATATTGTTACCACTGTAGCTGATGCTAATTATGCTGAGCATACAGCTGTGTCCTTTACTTCTCTTCTCACGAACACTGCAAGGCCGGAGAGAATTGAATTCCACGTTATTGAAACCGGCTGGAGCAGCTATCAAAAACAAATGCTCGAGCAGCTCGGAGCTTACTTTAATTCCCGTGTCGTTTTTCATGCCATCGACACCGACAGATATAAAAATCTTTTTCAGGCAAATCACAAATATTCCTATCATATTACCAATGCTGCCTATTACCGGTTATCCATTCCATACTTGTTTACGAATGTAGACAAGATATTGTATATCGACTGCGACACCATCGTCCAGGAAGACATTACTATTTTGTGGAAGATCCCTCTGCGGCGCCAGGTTATGGCCGCAGCAGAAAACTTCGGCGGATTCTACCGCAACGATGATTTGTTTATGCCGCCGGAAGCTAAATATTTTAATTCCGGGGTTATGATGATTCACGTGCCAAATTGGAAAAAACACCAGGTGACCGACCAGGTCGTCCAGTTTATCCAAAAGCATGAGAGCCGGATGCTTTATCACGATCAGGACGGCTTAAACGCCGTGCTTTACAATCATTGGTTCGAGCTTCATCCTAAATGGAATACAATGACTGATATGTTCCTGAAGGCTGTTCCTGACACCCGCCAGGGAAAAAAGGTGATGAGTGCTGTCGAAAAGCCGGCTGTCATTCATTTTACCGGGCCGGAAAAGCCATGGCAGCCAGATACCAAGCACCCTTTAAAGCATTTGTATCATGAATATGCTGCCCAAAAAGACGAAATTGTCGTGAAGCCTACTTCCCTGTAATACCGGTGCCGCTCTTTTAATCAAAAGGAGCGGCATTATTTTGCTTCGGGCTCCTTACTGCTGCAGACAAATATTAAATAATTGATGTCTTTATCCACGTCCCAGATAATAAATGGATCGATCACTTCCCGCGGCATCCGTGCCAGTAAATCTGTTTCATCGATGATGCTTTTAACGAGTGTTGTTTTTGCTGCTTCAATTTCCTCTGCATGCCCTTCTTCAAGAAGCTGACGTTCTACCGGTGTCAATACATTCGTTCGTTCAATCAGCACTACGCGGTGATTTAAAGGTTTTGTGTTCACAAACGCAGAGAGACCTTCTTTGTTTTCTCCCGCTTTTTTCACAACGCTGTTTAACTCTTCCTGCCACTTTTCTACAATTCCGGATTCCGCTGGCGCCTCCACAGTACCGAAAATCACCCCGGAAAGCTGGTCAAGGTTCCAGTCAGTGTAAATATCGAGTATTTCCTTTCCGGTCACTGCTTCGAGCTCTGATTTTATATCAGCATAGAGAACGCTCATCAGCATCTCCCTCAACTCTTCAACTTTCCTGCCTTCATTTTTTTGAATTAAAATTTGTTCCATCGGTACCAAAAAATCACGAATGTGGACACAAAAATAAGGCGGGGCCCACGTAGTATGTACAGAGATAGGTCCTTTTCCAAAGCTTTCCCTCAAAACCTTTCCAATATATCCAGCTATCGCTGATTGTACTTCCTTTACTTCTGACATCACATTTTCTCCCTTTCTTCCAAGCCTCATCTTGTTTTGCCCCCGCTCTTCCAGTCTTTCCGGACAAAACGAAAGCTTATAAAAGCATAAAAAAAGCCACAGAGGAAAAATATCCTTTGTAGCTTACCGTTTAGCTCAATTGTCTAACGATCCTGCATCATTTACTGATTATTAAATTTTACATTGCCGCCTGGGACGACACCCGGGGCTTCATTTCCTGTGAGTGTAACGACTTATTTTCAGCCCTATTGTCCAAAAATTTCTATCGTCCTTATAAAACATACATTATTTATTCATGTTTCACTTTACCTGTTTTGAACTGATTTTGCAATGTATTTGCTGCAGGAATGCTACAGCAGAAACGCTGCGGCCAGTCCGCAGATAAACAGCGGAATGTTGAAGTGCAGGAATGTCGGCACACATGTATCCCATATGTGATCATGGCGTCCATCGGCATTCAGGCCGGCTGTCGGTCCAAGCGTGCTGTCAGAGGCCGGTGAGCCTGCATCCCCAATCGCACCCGCTGTGCCGATTAAAGCTGCGGTGGCAAGCGGAGAGAAGCCGAGTGAGGCGCTAAGTGGCACAAACAAGGCTGCAAGGATTGGAATCGTCCCGAATGAAGAGCCTATCCCCATTGTAATCAATAGGCCTGTCAAAAGCATCACAACTGCTCCGAGAAGCTGGCTGCCTCCAAGAACGTCAGACGTCACTGCAACTAATTGCTCTACTGCTCCGGTGTCCTGCAGAACAGTCGCGTATCCGGAGGCAAGGAGCATCACAAAGGCGATCATCCCCATCATTCGAACGCCGTCGTTCACCGTCTGGTCAGCTTCTTTCACCGGAACAACCCGGAAAATAAACATAGCTGCAATACCGGTCAATGCACCGATTACCAATGATTCGGTCCATACCTGTACTAAAAGAGCAGATACAATCGCTATCAGTGTTAACAAATGTGACCACTGAAATTTATTAGTGTTCTTCAGGGAAGCCCCTGCTTCTGTAACGTCTACGTTTCCCGCTTCCATTTCTTTATCTTTACGGTACGTAACGAAAATAGCTATCAGCAGGCCGATCACCATGCCGCCGACTGGAATAATCATCGCCTGCCAAATCTGCCCGAACGCAATATTCATGCCGTTGTCGTTCATGCTCTCCTGAATAATCTCCTGAAAAATCAGTCCATAGCCGACAGGGATCAGCATATACGGCGCCTTTAAGCCAAAGGTCAAGCTTACAGCTACCGCCCGGCGGTTAATTTTCATATGATCAAATAAATGCAGAAGCGGCGGTATAAGTATCGGGATAAATGCAATATGTACCGGCACAAGATTCTGCGATAAACAGGCCACTCCTGCAATGGTCAAAAGCAAAGCTGCCCGTTTATTTTTTAACAGCTTTACCAGATTTGTCACTAAAAACCCTGTAATCCCCGAATAGCCAATCATAACTGCAAAAACACCGAGAAGAATGTAGCTGAGGGCGGTGTCAGCCCTCCCGCCCATACCGGATACGAGCATTTCAATGGAATCGGTAAATGATAGACCGGCCAGCAGCCCTGCCGTCACTGCTGCACCCATCAGTGCAAGAATAACATTCAGCCGGAACAGACTGAGCACAATCAGCACCAGGACTGAAACTATAACTGCGTACTCCACTTTGTTTCCCTCGTTTCTCTTCTTTTATCGTTTATGTACATGGATACAGATTAAACGCACAAAGAAGATTTTAGCATAGATCCTTTAGTCTGCTCAAACTTTATCAGAGTAAAATGTTCTGCTTTATTTAAAATTCCCACTCGTAGTGCGTCCATGCGCTCTTAGCCCCGCCAAGCGATTCGTAAAGTCTGCGTGCTTTTTTATTGCTGCGGTCTGTTTCAAGCACCATACCGGCATAATCCTCTGACTGCACGTAAGAAAGGACGAACTCAAGAAGCTCTTTTCCGTAATGCTGACCCTGGAATTCTGGATAGATATACAGGTCGTTTAAAATGGCTGTTTTTTTAACCTGTAAGGTGCTGAACGTCTGATACAGGGTAGCAAAACCGATCAAGTCGCCGTAATGCTCCACGATAAACTGGATGCCGATTTCCGGCTGGGCCAGAAGCTTTTTAATCAGTGTCTTTAATTTGCCGATGCCCGGATCGGGATGCTCGTAATGGTCCACAATATACGCCTGCATGGCTTCTGCGAGACTGGGGATATCTTCTGTTTCTACGGTTCGTATTCTTATACTCATGACGGCCTCCTGCATAGTTCTATTACCTTGCGTTTAATTGTTTTATCGCACTATATTTCATCTTATGGCACACAGAAACATGATACAACCCCGAAAGCAAAAGGGCGGAGGAAAAATATCCCTTTTACATTCATATAAAAACGGGAGCCGCTTTTGCGCGCCCCCGTTTTTATCAGTCATGAAAATTTGTTCCGTCTGTAGTGGCTTTAACATAATCTGCACGGATGACAAAATCCCCAAAATGCTCTCCGTCGTAACGTTCCTTCGCAAAACGGGCAATCATCGGTTCGAGTTCACTTAAAATTTCCTCTTCCCCAATATTTTCCCGGTAAAGCTTGCTCAGGCGGTCACCGGTAAAGCTTGCGCCTAAATACATATTGTATTTCCCGGGTGCTTTTCCGATAAAGCCAATCTCTCCGAGCGCCGAACGGGCACAGCCATTTGGACAGCCCGTCATTCGGATAATAATATCTTCATCCCGCAGGCCCTGTTCCTCAAGCGTAACCTCGAGTTTATCGACCAGCGAAGGAAGATAACGCTCTGCTTCCGCCATGGCAAGTCCACAGGTCGGGAAGGAAACACAGGCCATCGAGTTGCGGCGGAGAGCGGAATAGTGCTTTCCGTCAGTCAGACCGTAATCCTCAATCAATTTGCTGATCTGCCTTTTTTTATAGTCTGTTATATCGGATATGACAACGTTTTGATTCGGCGTCATTCGGAAATCGCCGGTGTGGATTTTGGCTATTTCCCGAAGCCCGGTCATTAATTGATAGTTTTCCTCGTCCTTGATCCGCCCATTTTCGATAAACAGAGTGAAGTGCCACTTACCATCGTTGCCTTTAATCCATCCGTACTCGTCTCCGTTGCTTTCAAATTCATAGGAACGGGCCGCCTCTATTTCATAGCCAAGCCGTTCATTCAATTCGCTTTTCAGCCATTCGACCCCGTAGCGGTCAATTGTATATTTGAAACGGGCATTTTTCCGGTTGGAACGATTGCCGTAATCGCGCTGAATTGTCAGAAGCTTCTCTGAAGCATTCACCACTTCTTCCTTCGGTACATAGCCGATCACACGTCCAAGCTGCGGATACGTATCCGGTTCGCCGTGCGTCATTCCCATACCGCCGCCGACTGACACGTTAAATCCCTTCAGCTCGCCGTCTTCCACAATAGCAATGTAGCCGATGTCCTGGGAGAAAACGTCAATGTCGTTGGACGGCGGAACTGCCACACCGATCTTGAATTTTCTTGGGAGGTACGTTTCGCCGTAAACCGGCTCCACTTCTTCCTTGCTGTCCGCCACCTTTTCTTCGTCAAGCCATATTTCATGGTAGGCCGTCGTGCGCGGCAGCAGATGGTCGCTGATCTGTTTGGAATACTCATACACTTCCCCGTGCACATCGGATTGATTCGGGTTCACATTGCACATAACGTTTCTGTTAACGTCCCCACATGCGGCAATCGAATCCATCATAGCTGCGTTAATTTCCTGGAGATTCTTTTTCATATTCCATTTGAGAATCCCGTGCATTTGAAACGTCTGCCGGGTAGTAAGCCGGAGAGTGCCGTTGCCGTATTTATGCGACACTTCATCCATTGTGAGCCACTGTTCCGGTGTAATGACGCCTGCCGGCAGACGGACACGGAGCATAAACTGATATGCCGGTTCAAGCTTTTGCTGGCGGCGCTCGTTGCGCAGGTCCCGGTCGTCCTGCATGTAGCTGCCGTGAAACTTCATCAGCTTTCCATCTGCTTCAGGAATGCTCGCAGTGATAGGATTTGCCATCGTTTTAACAAGCGTACCGCGTAAGAAGTTACTGTCTTTTTTCAAGTGCTCCATGCCATCTAACGGGGCATCCTGAATGTTTTTTAAGCTGCTGTATTCTGACATATGCGTTTGGTTCCTCCCCGGTAGTTATTAATATACGTCACGCTGATAGCGTTTTTGCTGCTGCAGGTCGAGCATGTATGCTTCAGCTTCTTCATGGGTCATATTTCCTTCTTTTTCAAGCACTGACACCAGGGCTTCATGCACGTCATGGGCCATCCGCTTTTCATCTCCACAGATGTATAAAAACGCCCCGTCCTGCAGCCACTGATAAACTTCTTCACTGTTTTCAAGAATCCGGTGCTGAACGTATACCTTTTCTTCGTTATCACGCGAAAAGGCTACATCCATTTTTGACAACGAGCCTTCCTCAAGCCACTGCTGCCATTCTGTCTGATACAGAAAGTCCGTCCGGAAATGCTGGTCCCCGAAGAACAGCCATGATTTGCCGTCCGCTTCCACTTCTTCGCGTTCTTCAACAAATGAGCGGAACGGAGCAATTCCAGTTCCCGGTCCTACCATAATAACAGGGGCAGACGGGTTATCCGGAAGTTTGAAATTTGGGTTGTGCTGAATATAAATAGGCAGGGTATCCCCCGGCTCCGTGCGTTCTGCGCACTGACCGGAGCAGACACCTGTCCGTGGTCTTCCATGAGCATCGTAGCGAACGGCCCCCACTGTTAAATGCACTTCATCAGGGTTTGCGGATGGGCTGCTTGCTATTGAGTACAGGCGCGGCGGTATTTTCCGTAAATTACCCACCACGTCTGCAGCTCCGCCCTGCCACGGCCCGTAATCCTTTAATAGATCCAATAGGTCGCGTCCTTCCAGGTAGGAGCGCAGGTCATCCGCATGTTCTGTATCGAGCAGTTCCTGAATTTTTTCGTTGTTTGTCAGCTTGCTCATTTTTTCAAGCAGTGGTTTAGTCAAAACCGTGATTTCAAAATGAGAGAGGAGTGCTTCACGAAGCGAGCGAATATCGCCCTGTTTATTCAATACTACGGTTTCTTCCGGATTCCAGTCCATTTCACGAATCAGCTGGTCCACCAGAAGCGGGTCATTTTCCGGAAACATCCCGAGGCTGTCCCCAGATTCAAAGGTCAGTCCCGACCCTTCAAGCGAAAGCTCTACGTGACGGGTTTCTTTTGCCGATCCCCGGCCGTTTAAATTAATGTTATCCAATATTTCCGCCCGGAACGGGTTAGTTCTTGAGTACGCCGGCTGTTCTGTGGCAGGAGCAGCTGAAGCAGCCGCTCCGGCAGGGGCTGCTGCCGCCTGCGCCGTTTCCTCCTGAAGCTCATTCAGGCTTGAAAGGACGCCCTGGATCCATTCTTCGGCATCGTCGTCAAAATCAACATCACAGTCTACTCTTGGATACAGACGGGTGCCTCCAAGATCTTCAAGCCGCTGATCAAAATCTTTACCTGTCTGGCAGAAATATTCGTAGGAGGTGTCCCCAAGCGCGAGAACGGAAAAGCGTGCATCTTCAAGTTTCGGGGCTTTACGCCCGTTCAGAAACTCATGGAAGGAAATAGCGTTGTCCGGAGGATCGCCTTCTCCGTGTGTACTCACGATAACTAATAGGTTTTCCACCTTTTTCATATTTTTTGTCTTAAAATCATCCATCGAGCTCACAGTTACATTGTAGCCCTGATCTTTCAGCCTTCTTGAGCTGTCTTCTGCAATCATCTGACCGTTACCGGTCTGGGAGCCAAATAAAATGGTTACCTCCTTGGAAGCCGCCTCCGCCTGGGATGCCTGGGGTGCAGCCGATTCCTGGACAGCCGGCCCTTCAGCTGCTGGTGCAGCGCCTGAAGTCGCCTGAGAAGCCAAATACCCGCTTAACCAAATTTTCTGATTTTCTGTTAATGTCGGCAGGAGCTGGTTCAGTAAATCTACCTGCTCCTGGCTAAAAGGACTATTCGTAACCTGCAATTGCACTCTCTCCACCTCACAAATAAATTTAACTGCAATCCTGTCGTTCTAAGGACAAAATAATTTTCTCTTTAGCTTTATCTTATCCATGTGTATAAACTGGTCATTTTATTATGGTCAATTTTATCCGTATAATTCTTATGTGTCAAGTTGGTTTTAAATTCCTAACAGAATATTGGGCAATCATTTATATTTTATCACATCCCTGCTTCCGTTACGCTTTCTTCAAAAGATTAATGCATTGAAAAAAATGGTAGATTATTCCTTTGTTTTGCCATATAATAAAATTACTTTTCAGAAAGAAGGTGAGGCCTTGACCAACATCGAATCATTTACACGGCAGTTGATCCACCAGGCAGCAGCCGCCGGCGCATCGGATATTCATCTACTGCCGGCTTATTCAGAAGCTTCTCTCTATTTTCGTATTCATGGACGCCTTGAGCTTTCAGATACGTATTCTGCGGCTTTTGCTCACCGGCTTATAACGCACTTAAAGTTCAGAGCCGGCATGGACATCGGCGAACGAAGGCGTCCGCAGGACGGCTCGCTTACGTACCGCTCGCTTCATCCTCCTGTACATCTCCGTTTTTCCACCATGCCTTCCGATCGTATGGAAAGCTTTTCTATCCGACTGCTTCCGCAGACCTTTCAGTTTACCCTCCCGCAGCTGTTTTTAACTTCCACCGCTGCACGATCATTCGAAGACGTGCTTGCCTCCCGTAAAGGACTGGTTCTTTTGACCGGCGCCACCGGGTCTGGAAAATCCACTACCCTGTACGCTATGCTCGAGCATCTGCTTACCTCCCAATCGCAGCGTATCATTACAATCGAAGATCCTGTAGAGCTCCGGGTACCCGGCTGCATCCAAACCGAGGTCAACGAAAAAGCCGGGCTTACCTATGCCTCTCTCCTGAAGGCGTCCATGCGGCATGACCCCGACGTTATTATGATCGGGGAAATACGCGACACTGAAACAGCACAGCTCGCACTCCGTGCTGCACTCACCGGCCACCTTGTGCTCACTACGCTTCATGCCGGCAGTACCTTTGGGGTTCTCCGCAGACTGCTCGACCTAGGTCTTTCAAAAACTGACCTCCTTGAAACAACCACCTTCATTGCCCACCAGCGGCTTATTCCCACAATTTCTCTTTCAACCCCCGGGCGCCTGGCGCTATTTGATTTTTCCACCCGAAAGGATATCCATTCCATGCTTCATTCCAATAAACCACTCCATTCGTCCCGGATAAATGAGCAGCTGAGGCGGGGGTATGCACTCGGCTTATTCGGCAGGGAAGCTTTTGCCGGGGTTCAGCCATGAACAAGCCATTAAAAAAAACCTGGAAGCCGGAGACTAAAGCATTATTTCTTCAACAGCTGGGTGAGCTGCTCGGCAGCGGGTATCATCTGGATCAATCCATCCAGATGCTTTCCTGGGAACAGCCAGCTTTCGTTACTGCTTCCCTGCGCAGCATACGAAGACAACTTCGAAGCGGCCGGGAGCTGCATGAGCTTTTACTTGAACACCATTTCCCCTCTGATATTACTGCTTTCGTTTATTTCGCGGAGCAGTCCGGCCGGCTCTCTGAAGGATTAACTGCAGCGGGTGATCATTACATGAGCCGCCTGGAGGCCTGGAGCAGTTTCCGTAAAGTTCTGTATTACCCTTTGTTTCTCCTATGGCTTCTGATCATTCTCGCTTATGTATTTGTCCGCTATCTTTTTCCACAGTTTCTCGAATTGTTTGAACAGCTGAGCATGGACCTTCCTTTTTACACCCGAATGGTGATGAACATGATTTCTGCAGCCCCTTTCGTCTTTGCCCTTGTTTTTGTTCTGCTGACAGGCCTTGGGGCATTTTATACTTTCGTTGTCCGTCCGAAGCCCGCCTCAGCACGAGCTCTTTTCTGGACCAGGCTGCCGTTTCTCCAGGCTTTTATTACTATGAGAACTACTGCCTCTTTTGCTGAACAATTCGGCTACCTGCTACTGAATGGATTATCTCTCTCCGAGAGCTGTACGGTGTTAAAAAACCAAAAGCATTCCCCTTTGATTCAGGAGGAAGGGGTGCGCTTAGAACAGATGCTCGCTGCCGGGACGCCTCTGCCGGAAACGTTCCGGCGGCCATGGTATCTTGAAAGTCTCGGACAGGCGGTACAATACGGCCAGTCCATCGGAGCGCTAGGCCAGGTGCTGGTGCAATACAGCAGCCATACACAGCACAAACTTGAAGCAGACATCCAACGGATGACCATGACCGCCCAGCCCATTCTTTTCTTTTCGGTTGGCATTCTGATTTTAAGTCTTTTTGCTGCTGTATTTTTACCTATGTATCACATGATTACTTCCATACAATAAAAGGAGCGACCATTCATGCACACCCCTCACGATTATCTTTCTGAACAACTCCTGGCACTCGAAAAACGCTTGACGGAACTTGAAATGCATAAAGAAGAAGACATTGCTTCTTTATTGCAGCTGCTTCACCAATCCCGCCCTGCCAGAAAGGAAAAAACATATGCTTAAAAACAATAAAGGTTTTACTATGGTGGAAATGCTGATTGTACTGCTCATCATTACTGTGCTTCTTTTAATTGCTATCCCGAATATCGGTACAAATAACCAGGTTGCCCAGTCCAAAGGATGTGAAGCCACCATCCAGCTTTTAGAAACGCAGGCTGCTGCTTATGAGGTTGAATACGGCAGCGAACCGGCTTCCCTTCAGGACCTTGTTGAAGCTGACTATGTAGAAACGATCACCTGCCCGGACAATACTCCGCTTGTATATAACAACGGAGCCGTAAGTAAAGGATCCTGATGCCCATTTTCAGTTCAAAGGGGTATACGCTTCCGGAGACTATCATAGTACTGCTCCTATTAAGTGTGCTGGCCGGCGTTCCATTTATTCATTTCTCTTCGGCCTACGAGAGCACCCGTGAAGACCATTTTGTTCAGCAGCTTCAGGCCGATCTCGTCTACAGCCAGCACTATGCTTATACTCACAATACATCCACCCGTCTCGATTGGAAGGAGGAGGAGGGCTACTATGCCATTTCAGGCAACGACCGCAGTGAACCTTTAATCAGGCGAACTATCCCCGAAGGCTTTTTTTCTCCCACTGCATCTAAGCTGCAGTTTCATACATTGTCTTACACGGGGAAGGGAAATATTAAAAAAGCAGGCACCATATCCCTTCACGGCCCGTCCCGGTCGTACCGGTTTATATTTCAAATCGGAAGGGGGCGGCTCCGTGTTGAAACATCCCCGTAAAGGATTCACGCTGATTGAAGCTGTCAGCGCCCTATCGCTTCTGTTCGCAGTCACTCTATTTATGCTCCCTCTTCTTCATCAGACCTATCAGACCTGGAGCAGTCAGCAGCTGTATTACGAGCAGCTGTATGTGATGGAAAAGGAAGCAGGGCGCATTCACCAGTCTGCCTCTGCTGCAGTCACTGCTGCCGCTTATGCGAAAGGAAGGATTCATGTTCACATTAAAGAACACGAAGAAGGCTATAAAGTGTGTACCTCGATCGAAGGGAGCCGAAACAAACAGTGTGTTTACGTCCTTGCAAAACAATAAGGGAGTCACACTTCCTGAAATGATTATTACTCTTTTGCTTTTCAGTCTGTGGGCGCTGGCCGCCGCTAAATTCAGCAGCCTGTTTTTAACTGAGGTTCCGGTCCCGGACACTGAAGCACGCTTATTTGTTCAGCAGATGGAGGAGGATATGCAGAACGCTCAATCATTAGCGTATGATAAGCAACGGTTTTATATTAAGTCCAGACAACATACGTATGAATATTTTATGTCTAACGGACGGGTCATACGCCGGGTGGACAACGAAGGATTTGAAATTATGCTTCAGGGAGCTTCTTCATTTTTTGTGGAGACAGAAAAGTACGGGGCAGATGTGGAGGTGATTTTAAACGATGGGCAGTACATTCAATCGTTTCTTTCCTATCATGCAGCAACAAAGAAGCTTTTCCCTTCGTAAAGGCTTTATTCTCCCCTCCACCATTTTCTTTCTTTTATTCATTTTCTTATTTATGGTGCTGGCTGCCGGGCTTTTAAAGCTTCAGCTTCTGCAGCAGAACGAGGAGTTTGGTTCTCTGGACGTAAAATGGATGATCCGCAATGCTGAAAATATTTATATTGAAGCTCCATCTGAAACCGGAGCCGTTTCGATGCCGGATGGAACTGTGGAATGGGTGGAATCAGAGAACGGCGAAATCAAATTCACCGCCCGTCACCGTCTGGGATTTTCCAAACAGGTAACTTATTCCGCAGACTGGAAAGCCTCTGTTTATGAAGCTCTTTCTTACCCGGAACATAAATAAAGCCGGCAGATTCTATTCTGCCGGCTTTCGTATTGGTTATTGCTTTCGTGCATTGCGTACTGATTCCATTTTCTTTTTCATCTGCCTGCCTTCTGCATCACGGCGGTCGTCAATACGAATATTTGTTGATACACGCTGATAGCCTTCCTGAAAAGGAATCTCGTGTATTTCTCTGACGGCCTGAAGCAGATCATCAATATTTCCTTCGAGAAGCGTACTCATTGGCGTCATTTCAATATCAATTTTATCATTATATTTTTCCAGCACGTCCTGAATTTTTGCTACTGTGTCCGACATCCCAGTCCCCTGCTTGTCTACAGGCGATACTGTCACATCAACAATTGCCATGGATATCTGCTCCTTTCGTTTTCTTCCAAGCCGGTGCGGGAATTCACGCTCAGCAAGCATCCGAAACGCTGCAATCGCAGTTTGAATGTGCACCTTCTCCGGCACAGAACATGTAACATTTCGTTGAAGCCAGTACGAAGGCTTCAGCCATGTGTTTCTGCTCCCGGCAAAGTGCCGCTGAAGCACTTCTTCTGCCGCTAAAGCCATCGGCAGAGATATATAAGCACTGACAGCTATAAAAACATTTCCCGGGGAAGAAGCAATATAAACCGGAGACGCCATGACAAGAAATAAAACGAAGTATATAAATACAATATTGGTGGAACAGTGACGGTTTGTAATCGCTGCCCTTCTCACTCTTCTCCACGAGCTTTTTCCAGGCACGCCCGTGAAGCTGAAGACTTTGTGCTCTGCCCCGTGGAACTTTTTGAGCTGCTGTGGAAAAATAAAATGAGTGCCCATGACAAACAGTAAAAACGAATATAAAGGCAGCAGCTGAAAAATGGCCGCTATGAGCCAGGCTGCGGCTGTGAGCTTGTACCAGGCAGGCATCGCACCTGTAACTACTGCTGCCACTCTTGAATAAGACCGCAGGGAAAGTGGAAGCAGTTCGGCATGTATCTTTCCTTCGCTGTCGACATAGGCTCTGCTGATAAAGGAAGCCCCAAAGAAAAATACGCCGCGCTGATAGGAAAGCCCGCGAATTTTCATGCCGGCTGTTACTCGCCGTACATGAATCGCGAACCGGCAATTCCGGGTTTGGTCATTTCCTTGGCATCCAAAATTTCATCGAGCTCTTCTTCCGATAATATTCCCCGTTCGATGCAGATCGAACGTACACTCTGATCCGTTTCAATCGCTTCTCTTGCTATTCTCGCAGCTGTTTCATACCCAACATGCGGATTGATGGCTGTAATAATACCTACGCTTCGTTCCACCATGTTCCGGCAGTGTTCAATATTGGCTGTAATTCCTTCAATAGTAAATTCGCGAAACACCTTTAAACCATTCTGGAGCACTGACAGGGACTGAAGCAGATTAAAGACGAGCACTGGCTCCATTACATTCAATTCGAGCTGACCGGCTTCCGAAGCATGGCTGATCGTATGGTCATTGCCGATAACCTGGAAAGAAATCTGATTGATTAATTCGCACATGACCGGATTTACTTTCCCCGGCATAATCGAGGAGCCCGGCTGACGGGAAGGAAGGTTAATTTCATTCAGGCCGGTTCTAGGCCCGGAGCTCATCAGCCGCAGGTCGTTCGCCATCTTGGAAAGGTTAATCGCATGTACCTTGAGAGCCGCTGACAGTTCGGTGTAGGAATCCGTGTTCTGCGTCGCGTCCACAAGATCAGTGGCACTGTAAAACGGCATCCCGGTCTGCTCAGCAAGAATTTCTGCCACGCGGCCAATGTATTCAGGCATCGCGTTGAGTCCTGTGCCGACCGCTGTTGCCCCAAGGTTAATTTCATACAAATGATCTACTGACCGTTTAATGCGACGCAGGTCTCTCGTCAGCACCCGGCGGTAGGCACCGAACTCCTGGCCGAGGCGGATCGGCACAGCATCCTGCAGATGCGTACGCCCCATTTTAATGACATTGTCAAACTCTTCTTCTTTGTCCCCCATCGCTTCAATCAAATTATCGAGCGCAGTGACCAAGCCCTGTGAAAGGCGCAGCGCTGAAATGTGAATCGCCGTCGGGAACGAGTCGTTGGTGGACTGGGCCATGTTCACATGAGTATTCGGGCTGACCCGCAGGTAATCCCCTTTTTCGCCGCCCAGTAATTCAATGGCCCGGTTGGCAATAACTTCGTTTGCGTTCATATTAAAGGAAGTCCCTGCTCCGCCCTGAATGGAGTCCACGATAAATTGATCATCAAATTTGCCCTCGATCACTTCATCCGCTGCTTCTACAACTGCCTTGGCAATAGATTCATTCAGAAAGCCAACTTCCGCGTTGGCAGTGGCTGCTGCTTTTTTTACGTAACCGAACCCTTTAATCAATTCCGTGTGCGGCGGATAGCCGGTTATTGGAAAATTTTCTTTTGCCCTCAACGTCTGAATTCCGTAATAAGCATCTTTAGGCACTCTCTTTTCTCCTAAAAAGTCACGTTCCACACGGTAGTTTTCCATGTTTTTAGCCCCTTTTTAACAATCATTTTTTCTATCTTATTTATTCATATAATGATTTTTAGCCAGCCATGCGGCTCCCGCCACCCCGGCGTCGTTACCGAGATCGGCAATGACAAAATCCGTTCCTCTTTTTACTTTGTCGAGCGCGAACATATCAAAATGAGCGCGCAGTGTCTGCAGTAAATCGTCTCCGGCAGCGGCCACTCCGCCTCCGATCACGATTCTCTCCGGATTCAGGGTGTTGGCCAAATTGCCGACAGCAAGCCCCAAATAATACATGGCGTGGTCAATCACACCGGCACAATATGGATCAGCGGAGGTGGCATAGGCGAACAAATCCTTGGTCGTCATTTCTTCTCCGCGCTGGTGCACATCATAAATCGGAGAGCCTTCTGCTTCGTCTATATGTTCGAGGGCTCCGCGTACCATACCCGTTGCCGAAGAGATGGTTTCCAGGCAGCCGCGTTTACCGCAGTTGCAAAGCCGGCCGCCCTCCGGTTTTACGGTGACATGGCCAATTTCACCAGCCATATTATCTTTGCCGTTCACAATGTCCCCATTCAGCACAATGCCGGCTCCGACCCCCGTGCCAAGGGTGATAAAAATCATATCCTGGACGTCCGTGCCAGCCCCTTTCCAGTATTCACCCGCCGCTGCCAGGTTCGCATCGTTATCGAGCGCGACGGGAAAACCGAGCTTTTCTTCGAGAATACGTGCAACCGGGTAATCCTTCCATCCTATGTTTGTTGCGAATTCAATAATGCCGTTTTCTATGTCGATAAAGCCGGGAAGCCCCGCGCCGGCGCCGGCGACTTCCGTAAGCGGAATATTTTTTCCATTCAGTTCATGCTCAATCGATGCTGCAATTTCATCGAGAACGTATTTTCCGTTTTCTTCCTTGCTGGTGGTAATGCTCCATTTGTGCTGCATGCCGCCGTTCTGGTCAAACAGCGCCATTTTTACCGCGGTGCCTCCGATATCAATTCCGATCACGTATTTTCCAGCCATTTGTCTACCCCTTTTCCTGCTCGATTCGTCGTTCTCTTTTTATCGTTAACAAAGCAGTCTGATACATCCTGACATCCAAAAGTCCGTTTTTGTAGGCCTCTCTAATTTCTTCTTCCATTAAATCTAGATCCATTAAACGATTTTTCGTATAGATAAAAGCTCCGACTGTGCGCAGCCACATCCGGATTTCTGTCATGGATTCCATAGTTATCCTGCTTCCTTTCATTATATCAAGCGAAAGGCGTTTTTCTACTACGTATTCTGATTAATTCCACCGATACATACCGATCGCAAAAAAGACGGCAAAGGCAAGAACAAAAAACGCCAACGCCCCTACACGTACAAACTGCCAGCGGTGTCCCGGCAGATGCACAAATACGGAGGCGATAAATCCGCCGACAAGGCCGCCAATATGGGCACCGTTATCCACTGCCTGCACGGTAAATCCAAATACCAGATTAATCCCGAGAATAACAAGCACGTTCATGCCAAGCGTGCGGAAAAACAGCCGCTGGTGGGCAAGACCCAGGTATAAAAGGGCTCCAAAACAGCCGAAGATAGCACCACTGGCCCCGGCTGACACCTGTTCATTCATCGCAAAGCTGACTGTTGATGCAAATACACCTGCAGCAAAATAAATTATAATAAAGCGTGCTGTTCCGTAAATACGTTCTGTGATGCCGCCAATAAAAAACAATGCCAGACTGTTCATAAACAAGTGCAGAAAACCAATATGCAGAAACATAGCAGTAATTAGGCGCCACCATTCCCCGTCGACAATCCCCGGATTGTATTTCGCGCCAAGCTCGATGAGGGTGTTGAGGTTCATACTGCTTCCGGAGCGTTCCAGCACTAAAAAAATGACAGCAAGTAATGCCAGCACCGTATAGGTCACAATCGGCTTTCCGCTCGAGAAAAAGGACATGTCCTGCTCTTCAAGCTCCCGCTGCCTTTTTTCTGCCTGACGACGGTAAAAGGAGGCTCTTTGTTCGTGCTCTTCGGCTTCAAGCTCTTCTTCCAGTCCTCCCCATGTCCATTCACTGGTTTTTAGATACGTACTGACAGCCGGGGGCGCATCCGCCAGACCCCGCCCGTTGTCATTGGCGAATAAAAAGGAACGGGCATCCGAGTCCCCGCTCTCCAGCGGCTCTGCCATATCCGCCGGAGGATAGGAAGTAATATATACGTTTGCAAATTTTGCTTTTCTTAAGGCGAGCCGCCTCTTCCACCCGTGAAAGCTTTTCTCCGCTTCGTGCCTGTCGTCCTCCAGCCGCCCTAGACGTTCATATTCCACCCGAGCCACACGCACAATCCAAGGCTGTCCATCGACATCCCCCTGGAGCCATATCCGCTTCCGGTCCGGGCCGACATCAATCAGGCGGAAGGATTCTTCCTCCATAAGCTGCTCTGTGAATTTCCAAAACTGATGAGCTTCCCGTTTAGACATCTGAACGCCGTCCTTCTTCCACTATTTCTCTTAAATATGAGGCTGCCTGATTGAATTCACTAAACTCTTTTACTGTGTTCGATGAATGCCCCGCTTTCTCCCCGCGGGTGTTCACATAGATAGCTTCCCATCCTGCATTTTCCGCTCCCTGTATATCATGGGCCCACGAGTCGCCGATAAACAACGCCCGTTTTTTGCGGCTGCCCAAAAGCTGCAGCGCCTCGTCAAAAATGGCCGTTTTCGGCTTCGGGGCTTCAGCCGTTTCAGAAATAAAAAGATGGTGGTGGTCGATCCAGCGATCAAGCTTCAGCTGATAAAACTTTTCCTTCTGCATCTCCTCTGAACCATTTGTGATAATGCCGAGGCGGATGCTGCTTTTTGTGAGCGATTCCAACAAATCAGGTACACTCTCAAACAGTTCGCTGAATTCCGGCAGCCGCCGCTCGTACTCCTGATGAAAATCCAGAGCTTCCCGGTCAGATCCCGGGAGCCCGAACACGCGCATCGTTTCTAGATACCGCTTGATACGGTACTGCTTTTGCGTAAGAATGCCTTCTTCATATTCCTGCCAAAACAAATCACAGTGATATTTAAACACCTCGAACCACCTGTCTTCATGAACAAACGGAGCTTCTTTATTTAACTGCTGTCTGATGGAAACAAACACAGCTTTAGTTGTTTTCTGAAAAGCTTTTTCGTGATCATAAAGGGTATTGTCGAGGTCGAAACAAATCGTTGTCCAGCGCATGTACTTGTGCCACCTTTCTTCCTTCCATTATAGCAACCTCCCGCTAAAGGCGAAATCAAAAGGAAAAGAAAGAAACAATATACAGTACTACAACCACCATACCGCCGCCAAAGGAACTTAACGCGTTCACAGCGTTGTTTGTCATCCATGAAACGCCCGAGACGTGCATGGTTTTCCTTTCATGGTGAACGTCGGCTTCCGTATAGGATCCACACACGATGCAACGATTCAGCCGCTCTGCGTAGGCTCCGAGAAATGTGTCGATAAAGCAGCCGCACACGCCAGCAATACCTACAGCGATAAACATAAAGACGGCCGGCTCTAAAGAGACGAAACAGACCACCCCTCCCACGAGGAAAGCACCGCCGACAGCCCCCAGCGTTCCTGCTCCGGAGACCGCTCCGGAAAAGCCGTTATCTATCCGTTTTCGGCTGCGCACATGAAGCGGCCTGCCCCCGAACCGGCGGCCGATCTCTGATGCCCACGTATCCGCATTTGACGCCGCCGCTGCACCAGCAGCAGCGGCTACAAGCCCTTCCCACGAAGTGACACTGAACAAAGCAGCAAACATAAGCATGGGTCCTCCATTTGCCCATACCTGCCAGCTGTCCCGCTGCTCCTTTTCCTGTTTATTCAAACGGGACAGAGCTGTTGAACTCACAAAAAAAGTGAGCAGAGCTGCCGTCCCCGGCCACCCTGTCCACGTGTAAATAAGCGTGCCTAGCACCCCTGCTGACACGGTAGCGACAGGTGTTAATGCTCGTTTCCGCCAAATTATCAGCAAAAACAGCACAAATGCTGAACCAAGCGCTGCTTCAGTCCACATGAATAAGCCCCTCGCTGCTGATCAGGGTTTGGACCGGCACATCGTGCGCTTCCACCGGAATACGGTCCTGAAGCTGAAATGGATGAATCAGGGCAGCCGTAGAAAAATCCCCCCTGTTTAAAAAGCGGTCATAGTAGCCGCCCCCGAACCCAATGCGGTATCCCTGTCTGTTAAACGCCAGACCAGGGACAAGAACAAGGTCAAGCTGCTCCGGAGGCACTAGGGGGCAGACGTTTTTTTTAGGCTCGTAAATCTGACCGATCGTACGCTCGAGCTCATCGAATTGCTGGATTTCATAAAAATCCATTCCGCGTTGTTCAGGCTCGATTTTAGGGACACACATCCGTTTTCCCTGCTGCCATCCGGCTTCAATAATAGGACCGGTATTTATTTCATTTTTGAGTGAAACAGTCACGGCTATTGTTTCCGCCTGCTTCCAGCCGTTCCATTGGAATAAATACTCGTAAATCTTCTTTTCTGCCTTTAGGCGCTCATTCGCGGAAAGAGTTTGATAGGTGTTATTTACCTGCTGCCGGAGCATATGTTTATTCAATTGTCTTCCCCTCCCGTGCCTTTTTCATTTTAGAATGCTTTAAAGACAAAAGAAAAAGCAGCTGGGAGATGTAATCTCCTGCTGCTTATTTCGTTTCGCGATGAAGAGTGTGCTTTCCTAAACGAGGAGAATATTTGTTCAACTCAATACGCTCAGGGTTTGTGCGTTTATTTTTGCTGGTGATGTAATTACGGTCACCGGTCTCTGTGCAGGCAAGTGTTACTTGTACACGCATGTGATTCCCTCCCTACTTTCGTACATTTTTCATACTTAGTAATACTATCAGATTCCTATTTGTGCTTCAAGTCTGTAGTGTTAGTTTTTCTAAGGAAAGTTAAGAAGATTTTTTATAAAAGCGGCAAATCAGTGAAAAATGTTAGCAGCACATCGATTTGCCGCAGTTTTTCATCCCGGAGGAATTACTGTTCTTCTTCGTCGCCCCCGGTTTCTTCCTCATCTTCGTCACTGTCTTCCGCGTTCCCGCCGTCTTCTTCATTCTCATCCTGGCCGCTTCCAGCGCCCGGACGTTCCTCTTTAAGATTCACATATGCCTGCATTGTATCAGCGGCAATGCTGTTGGCAATACCTGAGCGCCCGCCATTATCACTTGAATAAGTGTTAGGGACAACTACCGCAATCGCAATCTCCGGATCTTCATACGGCCCGTAGGCGATAAAGGTCTGGTTGTTTACCTTTACTACTTCATCATCACTTTCCCTGCGGACACTTCGCTCAGCCGTACCGGTTTTACCGGCAATTTCCATATTTACATCGGTGAAATAGCTGTCCGCGGTTCCAAGCTCGGTGTTTACCACGTCGTACATGCCCTCCTGGGCGATATCAAAGTATTCTTTGTCAATATTAACCCGGTTCAGCATGTTCGGTTCAAACTGGTGAAGCACCGCTCCCATTTCATCGGTATTGCGGTTAGGTTCACGGATTTCTTTCACCAGGTGCGGCTCCATCCGTTTGCCGTCCGAAGCAATAGTCGCGGAATACTGTGCCAGCTGCAGCGGCGTGTACGTATCCAGCTGGCCGAAGGAGAAGAACAACAAGCTGCCTGGCACATCTTTCCCAGCATTTAAACCGGTAGCTTCTGACGGCAGATCGACGCTGGTTTCCACCCCAAGCCCGAACTGATGGTAGTAGTCTCTCATCGTCACATATGCCTCGTCCACCTTTTGATCGTTGAAACCGTCGCCGCTCCCATATTCGTAACCCATCAGCCGCATCGCAATTTCGGACATAAAGACGTTGGAGGATTCCTGAATGGCACCGACAACATCTATTGTCCCGATTTCGTGTGAAGAGCTGACTTTTCCCCCTGGACCAGGAAGGTCAATGGGACTGTCGTTGATTTTCGTATCTTCTGTAATGACTTCCTCCTGGAGACCAATCATGCCTGTCGCCGGCTTGATCGTCGAACCCATCTCATACGTATTGGTTATATTTCCCAGCTGGTTGTCATAGCCATTCATGGCAAGTATTTCCCCCGTGTTCGGGTCGATCGCAGTCACATATGCCTGCTGATCGTTTGGAAAGGAGCCTTCCGACTGTGCCATCTGATTATCAAGTATTGTCTGCACTTCCTGCTGCAGATCCATGTCAATCGACAGCACGAGGTCATTGCCACGGCTTCCGTTGTTCGTTTCCTCAGCGTCATCATCCTCCCCGTTGACGGTTCCTTTTTTGCCCCTCAGCGTGTCTTCATAGTATTGCTCGAGAAAGCTCTGGCCGACCTCATCGGAACGCTGATACCCTTTAGCAAGAAACTCGGTTACCGTTTCTTCAGGAATTGATCCCACCTTCCCGTAAAGGCTCTGAAAGGCCTGCGTGTACTGGTAATCACGCCGGAAGTCCCTGGTTACATCCACGCCCTCCAGTTCATCGAGGCGTGCGCTGATGGCGGTGGCCTCTCCTTCTGTCAAATCCCGTTTGACGCGCTGCGGCGAATCGTAGTACCCGGAAATCATTTCACTCCAGATTGCTACAACCTCCAGCTCTTCATCGCTGATGTCATTCAATTGCTCTTCTGTAATCCGGTCAAGCTGTACGTCATATGGATCTTTGCCGTTTTCCATCAGCCGTTGTTCTTCTTTGTCTGAGACTAGCTTCTCCGCTTCATTTTCGCGCGTTAAAAGCCAGTAGTCCTGCAGGTTTCTTTCCGGCATGCTGTCACGATCTGTTTCCTCTTCATCAAATTCAATCAGTTCAGCCAGTTCTTCAGCCGTCTGGATGCGTTCTTCATCCTCATAGCTTCTCTGGTTTGTATACGTTAACGTCAGAATAAGATTATTGTCCACCAGCTCCGTTCCATTGCGATCATACATAATCCCGCGCGGGGCATCGACACGGCTCGCTGAGGTGGAAGCCGTTTCATTCACGTCCTCTTCATACGTATCCCCTTCAACGATCTGAACGTATCCAAGCCGCAGAATTAATATTGAAAACAATATAAAGACAGCGAAAAAAAGAACGTTCAATCGAAAAGGAATGGAAGGTTTTTTATTTTTTCTGGAAGCCACACGCAATCCCTCTCTTAATATATGTAAGTTTGCTTGTTTCCATTTAAGTATAGCATAGAAAAAAGCCGATGCCGAACTTCAGCTCCATCCATAAACAGAAAAAAATCCGTTCCCGGCAATGGGGAACGGATTCTTAAAATATATTATTTAGCTGCCTGATAGTTCTTTTCAACTTCGTCCCAGTTTACAACATTCCAGAATGCTGCTACATAATCCGGACGACGGTTTTGATACTTCAGGTAATACGCGTGCTCCCAGACGTCGAGGCCGAGGAGAGGCGTTTTGCCTTCCATGATCGGGGAATCCTGGTTGAGCGTATCCATAAGCTCAAGCTCGCCGTTATTTAATACGAGCCATGCCCAGCCGGAACCAAAACGTCCGGTAGCTGTCGCGCCGAATGCTTCTTTGAATTTGTCAAAGCTTCCCCATTTGCTCTTAATGGCATTTGCCACTTCGCCTTTTGGTTCGCCGCCGCCGTTAGGGCTGAGAAGCTTCCAGAAGATGGAGTGGTTGGAATGGCCGCCGCCGTTGTTTCTTACTGCGGTGCGGATATCCTCAGGAACAGCGTTCAAATCGCTGATCAGTTCATCAACGCTTTTGTTTTGAAGGTCGCTGTGATTTTCCAAGGCTGAATTTAATTTTGTTACATACGTGTTATGGTGTTTATCATGGTGAATGTTCATTGTCTGCTCATCGATATGAGGCTCTAATGCGTTTGGTGCAAAAGGTAGATCTGGTAGTTGATGTGTACTCATACAAAATGCCCTCCTTGAAAGTTCTGGTGGTTTGTTCAAAGTGACTCTGTAATAATTTAGTATACAAAATTACACTTAGTCTACTTTTACTTTACCAAAACAATTCTTATTTTTCAAATCAGCTTTCCGGTTTATTCAAACTAGAAAGCCTGCCACGGTTGATTATTCCCGTATGCTTCTTCTTTAAACATAAAAATCGCACCAGCCTCCGCTGCATTTGGAAAAACCAAATAACAAATACCGGCTCTATCCCCGGCTGACGCCGTCCCGGTCAGGGCTTTTTTCAAAACAAAAAAACTTTCCCGTGCAGGACGGAAAAGCTTTCGGTGCCGCTATATAGAAATCGATGTTTAACATAATAATTATGGCGGAGGAAGAGGGATTCGAACCCTCGCGAGCCGTAAAGCTCCTAACGGTTTTCGAGACCGTCCCCTTCAGCCGTACTTGGGTATTCCTCCATATACATATTTACCCACCGCTTCTTAAGGTGGTGGACCCTGTAGGACTCGAACCTACGACCGGACGGTTATGAGCCGTCTGCTCTAACCAACTGAGCTAAGGGTCCTTAACAGTATTGCAGACAAAAAAATGGGGCGGTTGATGGGAATTGAACCCACGAATGCCGGAACCACAATCCGGTGCGTTAACCACTTCGCCACAACCGCCGTATGAGTATGTAAATATATTGGTAGCGGCGGAGGGGATCGAACCCCCGACCTCACGGGTATGAACCGTACGCTCTAGCCAGCTGAGCTACGCCGCCATGGCTCCGCAGGCAGGATTCGAACCTGCGACCAATCGGTTAACAGCCGATTGCTCTACCACTGAGCTACTGCGGAATGTGTTACTGCCGTTTTTACGACAGTAATTACTATATCATTTCCCTAAAAACGCGTCAAACAGAATTTTGTATTTCTTTAAACAAGAATTATTATAATATAAATGGCGTTCACTAGCAATATACCGCCCTTTATAACAACGCTTGCGATAAACCCGCCAACAGATCCCACTCCAATTTTACCAAGCTGTTTCCACGATTTCTGTCCACCAATTAACTCTCCAATAACGGCTCCGGCAAGCGCGCCGATCAGAATACCGGCGACCGGAATAATAAACGGGCCGACGACCAGTCCGATCAGACTCCCCCAAATGCCGTATTTGGTGCCACCGCTCCGCTGGATTCCATAATAGTTAGCCGCGTAATCAATTACAAACAGCAGCACAGCAATAACCGCCTGTATCATCCAGTATACAACACCGATATCCGTAAATCCGTAGCCCAGTGCAAACAAAAGCGCAGCTGCTGCGTGAAAAATCCCGCCCGGCAGAATCGGATAAACAACCGCGACAAGCGCCAGCGCGTAGCAGGCAATCCCCAGCAAATACCAGATAAATTCCATACGTTCCTCCTTTTGCAGCCATAATGGTATTCTATAGCCGCTTTTCTCTTTATATAATCAATAAAAAAGAAGGAGGCGGTCCTCCTTCTTTTTTATGACACTTCCCGGTCATCCAGTACCGTTTCAGCAATATTCACTGAATGGTCGCCGATCCGTTCAAGATTACTGATCATGTCCACAAACACAATACCTGCAGAGCCGGAGCATCGTCCTTCATTCAGGCGGAGTATGTGTTTTTTACGCAGTTTCCGCTCCATTTTATCGATGTCTTCTTCCTGCCTGGCAACCTGCTGGGCAATTTCATAATCATCTTTTTCAAGTGCTTCAACTGCACGGTTAAATGTGCTGATCGTCAGCGTGAACATTTCATTTAAATCCTTGTACGCTTCTTCTGAAAGCGTCACTTTGTTGGTCAGCTGATAGTCCACAAGCTCCATCACGTTTTCCATATGGTCGCCGACGCGTTCAATATCACGTACGGTGTCCATCACTACGGAGTGCTTGCGTGAATTTTCTTTAGACAGGGAACGCGCGGAAATACCGATCAAATAATCCGTAATATCTTTATCCAGGTTGTTGATTGCTTCTTCATACCGCACAATCTTTTCAGCATCTTTTTTATTTTTTGTTTCCAGATAGCTTTCACTTTTCCTTAAGCCTCTTCCCGCATAATCGGCCATCCGGAGTGTTTCGAGCTTCGCCTGGTCCAAAGCGATCGCCGGAGACTGGTAAATAAAGCTTGGATCCAGATGCTTCGGCTTATATTCAATCTCTTCGTCACTTCCAGGGACGAGCTTGGTCACTATATACGCAAGAGCCCCTACAAACGGCAGCTGGATAATTACGTTTGAGATGTTAAATATACCGTGAGCAAACGCAATCGTCATCGGCTGGTTTAAATTGAGCGCATCCTGCAAAAAACTAATAAAAGCCGTATACGGAACAAGCAGAATGAGTACGATCGTCGCCCCGATCAGGTTAAAGATAACGTGCGTCAAGGCTGTACGCTTTGCTGCCACGGAAGCTCCAATAGCTGCAATAACCGCCGTTACAGTTGTACCTATATTATCCCCGAACAGGATTGGAAGTGCGGCGTCGAGCGATATAGCATTCTGGGTATACAGCTCCTGAAGCAGTCCGATCGTCGCCGAGGAACTCTGCAGTCCTACTGTAAAGATGACCCCTACCAATAATCCCAACAGCGGATTGTTACTCATGCTGATGGTTAAATCGTTAAATGCCGGCAGTTCTTCGAGCGGTGCCACTCCGTCCCCCATAAGTGAAAGTCCGAAAAACAGGGAACCAAAGCCGAAAAAGGTTTGTCCTATGTTGCTTACTTTTTTGTTTTTAAAGAAAAAGATCATTACTGTACCAATAAATATGATTGGAAGAGCATATTCTTCGAGTTTAATCCCGATAATAAATGCCGTTACCGTTGTTCCGACGTTTGCCCCCATAATAACGCCGATTGCCTGCCGCAGTGTCATAAAGCCTGCGCTGACAAGACCGACTGTAAGTACTGTAGTTCCAGAGCTTGATTGAATAAGTATAGTTACGATAATCCCAACCAGCACGCCCATAAATGGGTTGGAAGTGAATTTATCCAGAAGATCCCGGAGCCTGTCGCCAGCAATTTTCTGCAGGCCGTCGCCCATGTATTTGATTCCGAACAGGAATATCCCCAAACCACCAAAAAAAGTAAACAAAATCGTTTGAATATCCAAACTCTACATCCCCTTAGTCGCTTTATGAATTTTGGCAGTTTTTTTGCCGCACCCAATCTATTTTTAAAGTAAATTGAATGGTTTGTAAAGGAAATATTATGTTTTTCCAAAGTTATTTAACTTTTGATTTTCTCCCGTAAAAAAAGAGAAAGCCGCAGCTTCCTCTTTTTCGATAAACAACCTTTAATATGGAAATTACTGTTCTTTCACAGCCTTTTCAAGGCGCTTGACCCGGATACGCGTACCATCCACAGACATTACTTCAATTTCCTCTTCAGCATTCAGCCACTGATCGCCGCTTGTAGCACTGTAACGCTCTCCCTCAATCTCAACCGTACCAGTCGGGCGGAAGGGAGTAACGGTGGTCCCCGTTTTACCGACCAGTCCTCCGTATGTCTGGTTCATTGAGTTATAGCCCTGTTCGCTCGTCAAACTGTCCTTTAGCATCAGCTTTGACCACAGGTCCCGCCGCGGGAAAACCTTGAGGAAAAACATCGCTGCAATGGCACCGGCCAAAAAGCCGAAAATAACGAGTACCCCGTATATAATAGTGGGTGTTGGTACAGCGATGGATACTCCCATTAACAGGAGCCCTACAATAGAGACAGTCCCGTCTCCAATAAGCTTGCCGTCAAGCAGGATCAGCCCAAGCCCGGCTGCATACAGTACAAGCACCCAGATGCCGGCTGCCCCTTCAAGATGGTAGGAAAAGAATAAGACCATAAAAGCTGTTCCCAGAATAAAAAATAAGCTTTTGGACTTCACAAGAAATTCCGAGATTAAAAACATCGTCCCAAGAAAAACGACAATAAAGCCTATACTCGGGTTCGCTAACCATTCCATTGTATATACTCCCTTCCATAAACTTCTGTATTCATTAAGCAATACGGCCCCTAAACGCCTGATTATCATATATACGCGTAAACTCTCGTAATCGTTTCACATTTATTGTAACTCTTTTGTCTGCCAGCTGTCAGCTGAAAGCGTCTTCTCTGCATAAAAAAGAGGCCCTTCGGCCCCTTCTCTTTTATACTAATATTATGCCGATTCCCCGGAGTCGCTGTTAAACCATCCCTGGACAGAATCAAGCATCTGCTCGAGGAAAGCAACCACGCGCGAAAGGAAATTCTGCGTATCTTCACTGTTTACAAAGCTGTCGATGTTTTCCGAAGCTTTATCAAGCTGCTTCTCCATCTGTGACCAGTCAATATTTAAGTTCTGCATCCGGTCGAATAAGGATACAAGCTCATCTGTCTGCTCTTCGCTCAGTTCAATATTCATATCGCCTGAAACATTTTGCACAATGACCCGGATATCCTCCGTGTTATTGATCTCTGTGTTGTTTATTTCCTGCTTGATTTGTGTAATCAGTGTTGTTGCTTCTTCTTTTCCAATATCTTCGCCGAGCTCAGATGTTTTGGCAATCTCTTCATTTGCCACCTGCTTTTGATCCTCGGATATGTTCACATTGTTCTGCTGTTCGTAGGCCTTTAAAATCCCGGTCAGCGCGGCCGTCCCGGATACCTCAAACGGAGCCGTCACGTAAACCTCTGCGTCCTCTACGCCCGCTGTTGCCAGCGCATTTGCATACATTCCTTCTGTAACCGTATCTATTTTATTCGTTTCAATATCGATACCCCCGCCGTTTTCAACTGCGGTAATTTTCGCAGAGGAGAGAGCGCGCGAACCGATTTCAGAGCTGCTTAAATAATCTCCGAGATATTGGTATTCTTCTTCGTTTGTAACCTCGACCACCGGTACTTCCCCTTCAGTTACATCCATTTCTTCAAGCAGCGAACTTCTTTGCTCTGAAGACAGATCCTGGCCGAGTGTCACTGTTACATCTCCTGCTGCAGCGTCTGCAGACGCCTCCTGGCTCACCCCAAGAACCCCTAACGTAACTACCCCGGCTGCTAATGTCTGCTGCCACCACTTCATTATGCTCAACTCTCCTTCTTATGCCCTTTCATTTCCAACCCTATTCCTTCATGACCAATATATTTATATTCGTCGCATCTATAGTCGTAAGCCCCGGAAAAAAGTTACACTGCCCGCACTCTTTTGTTAGTTTCTCATCATTTTACAAAATGGCGGCTTCTGCATTTCTGATTTTCGCTCTCTGGAAGCAACTGCTTGCCAAGAGTATACACCCACTGATACAATTACGATGTGTTATAGACCACTATCAACCATTGTTGTTGCATTAGACGAGGCACGAAATAAATTCACCAATATAAAGGGGCGAATGGATACATGAGCCAAATAACCCACCGCAGCGAAACCCGAGCAGTCAAAGTAGGTAATGTGACGATCGGTGGAAGTAACGAAGTAGTAGTACAAAGCATGACCACAACAAAAACTCACGATGTGGAAGCGACCGTCGCGGAAATCCACCGCCTTGAAGAAGCCGGATGCCAGATTGTCCGTGTCGCATGCCCACAGATGAGAGATGCTGAAGCAATTCCGAAAATTAAACAGCGCATTAACATTCCGCTCGTTGTCGATATTCACTTCGACTATAAGATGGCCTTAAAAGCCATTGAAGGCGGCGCCGATAAAATCCGGATCAATCCCGGTAACATCGGAAAGCGGGAAAAAGTAGAAGAGGTTGTTGAGGCAGCCAAAGCCAAGGGTATTCCAATCCGTATCGGCGTAAACGCCGGATCCCTCGAAAAACGGATCCTTGATAAATACGGATATCCAACTGCAGACGGAATGGTCGAAAGTGCTCTCTACCATATTTCTATCCTTGAAGAGCTCGGCTTTTACGATATTATCGTTTCGATGAAGGCCTCAGACGTGCATCTAGCTATTGAAGCTTATGAAAAAGCGGCCCAGGCATTCAGCTACCCGCTTCACCTGGGAATCACTGAATCGGGCACTCAATTCGCAGGCACAGTCAAAAGCTCCGCCGGTCTCGGCGCTATACTAAGTAAAGGAATTGGAAGCACGCTTCGTATTTCGCTCAGTGCGGACCCGGTAGAGGAAGTGAAGGTTGGACGCGAGCTGCTGAAAACATTCGGCCTTGCCTCCAACGCCGCGACGCTTATCTCATGCCCGACATGCGGACGTATTGAAATTGATCTGATCAGCATCGCCAATGATGTGGAGGAATATATTTCCACCATCAAAGCTCCGATTAAAGTAGCCGTGCTCGGCTGCGCAGTTAACGGTCCCGGCGAAGCAAGAGAGGCCGATATCGGTATTGCCGGTGCAAAGGGTGAAGGTCTTCTTTTCCGCCACGGGGAAATCATCCGGAAGGTTCCGGAGGAAACCATGGTGGAGGAACTGAAGATTGAAGTCGATAAAATTGCTGAAGAGCATTATGCTAAAGAAGCAGAAAAAGAACGGGAAGCTAAAGAAAAAGAGCTGACAAACTAAGCATTCGATGCAAAAGAGCTCCACCCATCATTTACGGGTGGAGCTCTTTTTTGTTTATCCTGCTGCAGATCCTTTGATTATGCCGGCGCTGCTTCCTTTTGTTTCGCCTTTTTACATTCGGCACAAAGTCCGTAAATTTCAAATTTATGCCCCGTCACTTCAAAGCCGCCATCGACATTTTCATTGAGCCAGTCCATCGGGCACGTTTCAATTTCTCTCGTTTTTCCGCACTCAAGACAGATAAGATGATGATGGTGGGCCGTGGTCGAACAGGAAAAACGAAAATGCATTTCTCCCTCAAGCTCTGTCATTTCGAGAATGTCCATTTCTTCAAACAGAGAGAGGTTGCGGTAGACGGTATCCACGCTCATTCCCGGATAATTTGTCTGCAGGGAGTGGAGTACTTCCTTTGCAGTCAGATAGCGTCTTTCATCTGAAAAAAGCTGAAGCAGTTCTTCACGCTTGGCTGTATATTTAAATCCCTGTTCCTTCATCATATTAAGCGCTTTGGTGACGTTCATATTTTAGCCTCCTGTTTCTTTTCCAGTTGATCCAAGTTCTGAGAGCTAAAGTAACAAAAAGTATAAGAGCGGCTGTCACTACAGTGCCTCCGCCAGAAGCAATGCCAAAAAAGATGGACCCGGTCACCCCGGCTGCCACGGAGGCTTCCCCAATGATAACAGCAATCAGAAGCATCCGTTTAAAGCCGGAGGCCCACTGCATCGCGGCCGCTGCCGGAAGCGTAATCAACGCCCCGGCAAGCAGTACACCGACCACCTGCATCGACGCTGAAATAACAATCGCCAGCAGAACGGCAAGCAGCACATTTAGCATTTTAACCGGAATTCCGGCTGCTGCTGCCATTTCTTCATCGAAGGAAAGAAACATCAATTCCCTGCCAAATGCTGCAAGCAGCCCGAGGGCAGCAATCGTCATTAATCCGATAAACCAGAGATCCTCCATCTGTACGGAAACGACGCTTCCAAACAGATAGCCGTACCATTCCGTCACCCCGTCAGCGGATACAGACATAAATACGGCGCTAAGCCCTACCGCTGCTGCCATTAAAATCGGGGCAGCAAGCTCCTGGAAGCCTCCGTAGGTATGGCGCACCCGTTCGATGATCAACGAGCCGGCAAACGCAAATAAAAAGCCGGTATATAAAGGATTGATATCCCAAAAAGCCTGCAGATTACCGGCAAGCACTCCTGCTGTCACTCCGGCAAGCGTGACGTGAGCGAGAGAATCTGCTATCAGTGAGGACCGGCGCACGACTAAAAACGAGCCGATCAAAGGTGCCGTCAGGCCAATCAACACTGCTGCTATAATGCTTCGTTCCACAAAATTCATATCAAACATAGCCGTCACTCTCTATTCTTTATTTTACACAAGGGTTGCTTTTCTTTGCTATTGATTTGCTTTGTCCACCCATTCCGCTTCCTTCCATGAACGCTGACGCAGCCGTCCGGCGACTTTTTCAGCCAGCACAACGACCGCCCATATAAGAAATGAAAGGACTGCAATCGTGCCGCCTGAGCTCAGATCAAAATAATAAGATATCAGAAATCCGGCTATCACGGCTGTTTCCCCAAAAATCACGGCATATACAAACATGCTTTTGAAGGTGGAGGCGACCCGGAGCGCCGCTGCTGCCGGCAGAGTAATTAAAGCGGAAACGAGCAGTACTCCCAAAATGGAGATGGAAGAAGCAACTATGACCGCCGCGATGCCCGCAAATAATAAATTCACTCTCTGCACCGGGATGCCGTTTACCGTGGCCTGCTCTTCGTCGAAGGCCAGAAATAATAATTCTTTATAAAACAGCACAAACAACAGCAGCGATACGACAGATATAACACCAATCACCACTGCGTCTGCGGCATTTACCGTAAGAATGCTTCCAAATAAATAGTTAAACAAATCATTATTAAAGCCATCCGCCAGGGAAATAAATACAACTCCGAGCCCAATGGCTGAAGCCATTACTACCGGAATAGAAAGCTCCTGAAACGCTTGAAACCTCCGGCGCAGATATTCAATTACAAACGATACGATGAACGTAAATAAAATACCGGTATAAAGAGGATTCCATTCGCTGAGCCATACCCAGAACGACGCGAGCCAAAGATGAAAAGCGATGCCGGTCAGTGCTGTGTGCGACATCGCATCGGCAATCATCGGTGTCTTTCTAACCACCACAAACACGCCTGCAGCCGGAGCGACCACCCCGAGCATGAGCCCGATGATAAGCGCATATCTTAGAAAGTCAAATTCCAGAAAAACCATCAGGCGCCCCCTGCATGGTGATCGTGCTCGTGATGGATAATATGCACGTCATGTCCATATGCGCCGGCAAGATCACTTTCTTCAAACTCCCGCGTCGTACCGTGAAAATGAAGCTGCTGATTCAGGCAGGCTACTTTCGTCACGTATTTTGTCATTGCTCCTACATCATGGGTAACAAGGATAAGAGTAATCCCCTTCTCCCTGTTCCAGTGGCTCAGCCGCTCATAAAACGCCTGGGCGGAGGAAGCATCCACCCCGACGGTCGGTTCGTCCAGAATGAGCACCTCAGGATCGCTCACAAGAGCACGTGCAATAAATACCCGCTGCTGCTGTCCTCCGGAAAGCCTTCCCATATTTTTCTTTTTAAAGCCGAGCATATCCACCTGCTCGAGCGCTTCGTGAATGCGCTGCCTGTCTTTACGGTTCAAAAACCGGAGCAGGCCCTTTTTGCCGTACAGCCCCATAGCTACGACTTCATATACAGTTACCGGAAATCCAGCATTAAAACGATTTGCTTTTTGGGAAACATAGCCGATCTTCGGCCATTGGTGAAATTGGCGCACCGGCGTCCCAAACCAGCGCACTTCTCCTTTGTAGTGCTTGTGCAGGCCTAAAAGAATCCGGACGAGCGTGGATTTTCCCGACCCGTTCGGACCGACCAGACCTACAAAATCTCCGTAGTTTATCTTCATATTGACATCGTCAAGCACGAGCTCTGACTCGTAGCGAAACGAAAGATGATTCACTTCAAGCAGCGTATTCGTTGAATCTTCCACCAGGAAGCCTCCTTCTTTCCAAAAACAATTAAGAATCGTTACGATTTATCGATAGGAAAAGTATACAAAACCTTTTTGCTTCTGTAAATCTTCTTTGCTTAATCGTGTATACAATTCATGGTTATTCTTTGTATGATAGTTAGTAGTAAAGCAGGTCAACGAAATCAAATCCAATTCTAAGGAATGATGAAGATGTTTCAAGCGAAAGAAAAAGTCGCCGTTATTGATATAGGCTCCAACTCGATCCGGCTCGTAATTAATGAGGTCGACGAAAAACGGGGATACCGCGAGCTTCATAATTTAAAAACCGTTGCCCGCCTGAGCAATCATATTGACGATCAGAATGCGCTTACCCAGGAAGGACGGAATATTCTGCTGCATACCCTTCAGCAGTTTGAAGAAGTTCTCCGCTTTCACGACGTTCAGACTACTCATGCCGTGGCCACCGCAGCTGTGCGCGGTGCCTCCAACCGCGAAGAAGTTCTCCAGTATATTGAAGAACGCATCGATTTTCCCATCCGTGTTCTTTCCGGCGAGGAAGAAGCCTCCTACGGGTATCTTGCGGTAGTGAATTCGACCAGCCTGTCTGAAGGCATCACAATTGATATCGGGGGCGGCAGTACAGAGGTAACCATGTTTAAAAACAGGGAGCTCGTGCGCACCCACAGCTTTCCTTTCGGCGCCCTGACATTAAAGCAGAAGTTTCTTCCAGACGATGACAAAATTACCTCCAGCAACCTGAAGCAGATGAATAAATGGATTGAAAAACAATTTCAAAAAGTGTCCTGGCTGAAGGAAGAAGGAGAAAACTTTCCGGTTGTCGGTATCGGCGGCAGCTCCCGGAATATGGTTCTGGTTCACCAGTCTTCCATCAACTACCCTCTTGCCGGCCTGCATCAGTATTCCATGACCGGTGACGATATTGCCGAAACGATGGAGCTGCTTGAAAAATCGAGCTTATCCGAACGGGAAAATATCGAAGGGCTTTCCAAAGACCGGGCGGACGTTATTATTCCGGCGGTCCGGATCATTTCCCAGCTTTATAAACATATCGATGCCTCCTACTATTTGATCAGCAATAAGGGCCTTCGCGACGGACTGCTGTTTGAAGAGCTGCTCCGGGATAAAATGTACCCTCATTTTCCGGACGTAATCGAGGAAAGCTTTTACCAGCTGAACCGGGAGTTTGAGATTAACCCGGATTACGTGGATGAAGTTGGGAACATTGCTTCTTCGATGTATAACAGCCTTGAGCCCTATATTCCAAAATCATACCTGCATGAAGATAACCAGCGTCTGCTGAACCGTGCAGCCCAGGTTCTTTATATCGGGGAATACATCAGCTCCGAGGCAAGCAGCCAGCATACCTTTTACATTTTGACCAACCGTTCCATCGACGGGATTACGCATGAGGAACGGATCGCCATGTCACTGGTCTCTTCCTTTAAATCTAAATCGATGTTCAAACAGTTTGTGAAACCGTTCCGGCCGTATATGCAGAAAAACAGCTTGAAGCGTCTCGAATTTCTCGGAAGTATTTTAAAGTTCTCGTACTCACTCAACCGCACGCGTCGCAATATCGTTTCCGGGCTGGGCGTTGAAAGGAACGGCAAAGAGCTTCATTTCCATATATACTGCCGCGAGGGCATGAATTCCACCTTTGAAGAAGCCAAAGCTGATAAGTATAAAAAACATCTGGAAAAAATGATTAACCGCGAGATCGTGCTTCATTTCCACGAACAGTCGCCGGTTTCTGCTTTTTCCAGCTGAACAATGCTTTTTTCGTGAATCTTTACATGCACTTAACATTTCGTTGATACAATTGGCCCAGGAGTGACCAGGGTGTAAAGAAAGGCGGATTCTACCATGACCGAAACGACTCAGACAAATATTGACCTTGAAAATCCAGCATACTATAACAACCGTGAGATCAGCTGGCTTGCATTTAATGAGCGGGTGCTCGAGGAGGCGCTTGATGAGACCAATCCGCTCCTTGAACGCCTGCGGTTTTTAGGTATCTTCAGCTCCAATCTGGACGAATTTTTCATGGTCCGGGTGGCGGGGTTAAAAGACCAGGTGAAAGCAGGATTTAATAAGCCGGAAAACAAAGCCGGACTTACTCCGAAGCAGCAGCTCTCAGCCATCACCAAAAAAAATTCAGAGCTCGTGCGGCTGCAGGATCATTTTTTTACGGAAACGGCTGTTCCGCTGTTAGCCTCGGAAAATATTCGTTTTCTTTCGACGCTTGAATTAAACAGCGACCAGTATAAATATGTCCAGGAGTATTTCATGTCCAATATTATGCCGGTGCTGACCCCAATGGCTGTGGATGCCTATCGTCCGTTTCCCATGCTATTAAACAAATCCCTGAACCTGGCCGTCCGGCTGCAGAAGGACGCTGGGGATGAAAAAGAGAGCATCGCCATTGTACAGGTGCCCGGGGTGCTCCCCCGCTTCCTTGTGCTTCCGTCATCCGACGGCAGCCGGGAGTATATTCTCCTTGAACAGGTGCTCGCGGAATTTATCCATATGCTTTTCAAAGGGTTTACTGTCGTAAGTGCTTCTCCGTTCCGAATCACCCGGAATGCGGATTTAACCATTCATGAGGAAGGTGCCCGCGATCTGCTCCGGGAAATTGAAAAGGAATTAAAAAAACGTAAATGGGGAGCCGCCGTTCGTCTGGAATGCCAGCACGGCATGATGGATGACTATATTCTCGAGTTTCTGCTTGAAGCCCTCGAGGTTCATCCGGATGACGTGTATACACTGAAGGGGCCGATTGATTTAACCTTTTTATTTCCGCTCTGCGATGAACTCGCGCCGGAATGGGAGCATCTCGTGTACGAAACGCTTATTCCCCAGCCACCGGAGGATTTGATTGCCGAGGCCGATGTGTTTGACGCTGCTGACGACCGTGATGTTTTGCTGCATCACCCTTACGAATCGTTCCAGCCTGTTATCGACTTTATTTCCACAGCTGCCGACGATCCGGACGTTTTAGCCATAAAGCAGACCCTCTACCGGGTCAGTGGAGACTCCCCCATCATTGCTGCACTGGCAAGAGCGGCAGAGCAGGGTAAACAGGTGACGGTCCTTGTGGAGCTGAAGGCCCGCTTTGATGAAGAAAATAATATTCAATGGGCAAAAACCCTCGAGAAATCCGGGGTGCATGTCATTTATGGCATTACGTCGCTGAAAACCCACAGTAAAATTGTACTGGTTGTCAAGAAGACAGCAGGCGGCATCAAGCGGTATGTACACCTTGGTACCGGCAACTATAACGATTCCACTGCTAAAGTGTATACCGATATGGGAATGATTACGACCCGCCCCTCCTTCGGTGAAGATGCCACTAACTTTTTCAATCATTTAAGCGGCTTTTCCCAGCAGCCGTCCTGGAATGAAATCAGCACTTCTCCGGACGGTATACGCGATGAACTCCTCCACCTGATCCAGCAGGAAATTGACTGCCACAATCGGAATGGGAGCGGCCACATCATCGCCAAAATGAATTCGTTAACAGATAAAGAGCTCATTATTAAACTTTATGAAGCCTCTCAGGCCGGTGTCCGCATTGAACTCATTGTGCGCGGTATCTGCTGCCTGAAGCCAGGCATTCCCGGAGTAAGCGAAAGCATCACCGTGCGAAGCATCGTCGGTCGTTTCCTAGAGCATACCCGTATCTTTTACTTTGCCAACAGCGGCCGTGATGACTATTATTTGTCCTCGGCTGACTGGATGACAAGAAACATGGAAAAACGAATCGAAATTATGTTTCCCGTCTACGAGCCCATTTTAAAAAAGCGGCTCCACGCTATTTTACAGCTGATTCTGCAGGACAATGTGAAGGCACGGGAGCAGGACAGCAGCGGCTATTATCATTACGTCGAGCCTGCGGCCGGAGAGCCCGCCGTTAACAGCCAGCTGGTGTTGTTTGAATGGGCATCGAGATTTCTTGATATGAATAACGAATAAAACAAGCACGCCCTGCACATAGGATTCATGCGGGGCGTGCTTTTATCATCTTTATACGGAAATACTTTGTTTTTGCATCTGCAAAAAAAGCATGAACGCGTCACACATTCATGCAATTGATATTTATACTTCGGCCGGCATTAATTCGTCCCGCCAGTTCGCTTTCCATTCTTTTTGTCTGAGCATCGCAATTTCATGCTTGTACGGTGGTTTTTTGTTTTTCTTGTCCGTGCCTACATAAGGTGTTTCCAGTATTTTAGGCACAGAAGCAAACGCCTCGTGGTGCACAATTTCTGCCAGCGTGTTATAGCCGATATAGCCGTAGCCAATATTTTCGTGACGGTCTTTGCCTGCCCCGCGTTCGTTTTTGCTGTCGTTAATATGAAGCACCTTCAGCCGGTCGAGCCCGACGTAATGGTCGAATGATTCCAGAACGCCGTCCAGGTTCCCCACAATATCGTAGCCCGCATCATGCGTGTGGCATGTATCAAAGCAGACACTCAGTTTATCATTGTGAGTCACTCCACTGATAATCTCTGAGAGCTCTTCAAAGCTTATTCCGCATTCCGATCCTTTTCCCGCCATTGTTTCAAGCGCGATCTGAACCTTCTGGTCCGGGTGAATGACTTCATTTAAGCCTTCAATAATTTTCTTAATGCCCGCTTCTGTTCCGGCGCCGACGTGCGCGCCCGGGTGAAGAACAATCTGCTTTGCCCCAAGGGACTCGGATCTGCTGATTTCATTGCGCAGAAAATCGACGCCCAGCTGAAATGTTTCCGGTTTGGTCGTATTGCCGATATTGATAATATACGGCGCATGGACCACTACCTCTTCGATGCCGTTTTCCTTCATGTGGGCGTGCCCGTCTTCGATATTTAATTCTTCGATAGGCTTACGCCGGGTATTCTGCGGCGCTCCTGTATAGATCATCATCGCTGTCGCTCCGTATGAAGCCGCTTCTTCGCTTGAACCAAGAAGCATTTTCTTTCCGTTCATGGATACGTGTGAGCCTAAAAGCACAGTCATCACCTCAGTTATTATTTTCGTTTGTGCCGGCGGGAGGCCGTCTGGTCTGCCATCGCTTTTTTCTTGTAGCCCGGCTTCACTTTTTTCGGCTTTTTCACCGGCATGGAATCAGGAGCAGGTGCGGGCTTTCGCTTCGTCTGTTTGGAGGCAAACAGCGGTTTGGACAGCTCGGTCCATGCTCCTTTACGAAAGTCCATGAACGTAAAGCGGATACCCTGCTTCTGAAGAGAAAGAACGGCTTTGCGGTCTTCTTCTCCCATCAGAGTATAAGACTCCCCTGTCAGTCCGGCTCTTCCCGCACGGCCCGTCCGGTGAATAAAGTATTCCAATTCCTTCGGCAGGCTGTAGTTAATAATGTGAGAAATGCCCGGAATATCCATACCACGGGCAGCAAGATCGGTAGCTACCAGATACTGGACCTCAAGATTCTGAATCCGTTTCATAACCTGTTTGCGCTGCCGCGAAGGCAGACCGCCGTGCAGAACCTCTACCGGATATTGTTTTTTAAACATCTCTCCGGCCAGTTCATCCGCTTCGTCCTTTGTGCTTGCGAATATGATGGCGAGAAACGGCTGCAGCCGGTCCACAAGCTCCATCGTCACATCAAGACGGCTGCGGTGCCTGAGAGCGATACCGTAGTGCGTCATTTCTTTCGGCGTCGCATGCTCCGGCTTTACGTGTACATGCTTGGGATTGTTCATATATTTTCTTAAGAAGGGCTGCAGGCTCTCCGGCACTGTGGCAGAGAATACCATCATCTGCAGGTTATCTGCCATTTTGCCGGCCACCGGATCAATTTCTTCCAGAAAGCCCATATCAAGCATCTGGTCCGCTTCATCAATGACGAGCATGCTGACTGTGTGTACATTGATAACATTTTCTCCTACCATGTCCTTCAGGCGGCCCGGTGTAGCTACAATAATATGCGGCGGGTTGCGGAGCTGTTCCATTACTCTTGAACGATCCGTCCCCCCCGACACCTGCTTGGCACGTACCGAAGACGTTTCATCTTCCTCCGTAAGTTCCTTCAGGACACCGAAAATCTGGCCGGCAAGCTCCCGGGTAGGGGCTGTTATGACTGCCTGCACCTCCGCTTTGGAGGTGTCTATTCTGCTAAGGATCGGCAGCAGATACGCAAGCGTCTTGCCTGAACCGGTCTGCGACTGGCCGATAACATCCTTTCCGTTAATCGCAGAAGGGATCAGCCGTTCCTGAATATCCGTTGGTTTTTGAATTCGTTTTTTATCCAGCAGCCTGAGGGCGTATGCCGGAATATTGTATTGTTTAAAGCGATTTTCCACGCTGTTCACCTAACTCTCTTTTCATTTACGCATTTTTTGCATCTCCATATTTTATCATAGTTAAAATAGAAACCATAGCTTCTCTGCTGCTTCTGTTCACAAAATATTAAAGGACTGCATTCAGCCAGCCGTCCTTTCTTTTCAACCAGGCACTTAGGTAGTATAATGAATCCAGAATCGTTTTACATGACTGCATACGTAAAGTCAGCGCGTACACGCAAGACCTCACGGTTCAAATTATGAAACAGGAGGCCTTTATGGAAGTAACGAAAATTTCACCACGTGGATACTGCTACGGCGTTGTCGATGCGATGGTAATGGCGAAAAAAGCCGCCGGTAACCAGGAGCTTCCGCGCCCAATCTATATTTTAGGCATGATCGTACACAACAAGCACGTGACTGACGCATTTGAAGAAGAAGGGGTCATATCCCTCGACGGGCCCAACCGGCTTGAAATACTCCGGCAGGTGGATAAAGGTACAGTCGTATTTACAGCTCACGGCGTTTCTCCGGAAGTACGCGAGCTTGCCGAAGAAAAAGGACTGACGACCATTGATGCCACCTGCCCCGATGTTACCGTCACCCACGACTTAATACGGCAAAAGCGGGATCAGGGCTATGAGTTTATCTATGTCGGCAAAAAAGGGCATCCGGAGCCGGAAGGCGCTGTCGGTGTCGCTCCGGACATTGTGCATTTAGTGGAAACGCTCGATGATCTTGAAAGCTTAAACATTCGGTCGGAACGGATTATTATGACTAACCAGACGACCATGAGCCAGTGGGACGTATCCGACATTATGGATCGGGCGAGAGAAATTTATCCACACGCAGAGGTGCACAATGAAATCTGTAATGCCACCCAGGTCCGCCAGGAAGCGGTAGCTGAACAGGCGAAGGATGTAGATCTTGTGCTCGTTGTCGGCGATCCGAAAAGCAACAACTCCAACCGGCTGGCCCAGGTGTCCGAGCAGGTGGCAGGTACCATAGCGTACCGGATCAGCAACTTAACCGAGCTGGATTTAAGCTGGCTTGAAAATGTTAACTCTGTAGGGGTAACAGCAGGTGCCTCCACGCCGACATTAATCACAAAGGAAGTCATCCTGTTTATCGACCAGTACGATCCAAACGATTCATCCACATGGGACACTGAGTCTCATATTGATAAATCAAAAATTCTTCCAAAAATCAAAGCAAAATCATAAAAAAATCCCTCCGCTTGAGCGCGGAGGGATTTTTTCTATTATGCCAGCCGGAATGGTTCAGTGGACAAAGCAGAAGCCACCCATTCCACCTGCAGCCGGTCCTGACTGCGGTGCTGCATTTCCTTCTGCACACCCTTTTTCATGATTTTTTCCACATGGTGGCCGGGATCCATCATCGTAAGGCCATCCATCGCCGCATCCTGGGCTGTATGGAAATAAATATCGCCGGTAATGTACACATCCGCCTGCTTCGAAAGCGCCTGCTTCCAGTATTTGTTGCCATCGCCTCCGAGTAGGGCCACGCGTTTGACCCGGTCGGCTTTTCCGTCCACCACGCGGACAAACGGCACGTCATAGCTTTTTTTTACCTGCTCCACAAACGCTTCAAGCGTCATTTCCTCCGGAAGGTCTCCCACTCTGCCGAGTCCGTAAGGCTCTCCTGGAAGGGCCAGTGGATACATATCATACGCCGGTTCTTCATACGGATGGGCTGCAGTTAAAGCAGCTTCCACAGACTGCCGGAGTGAGGCCGGCACGATCGTTTCCATCCGCTTTTCGTCCGCGAATTCCATTTTTCCCTGCTCGCCTAAAAAAGGATCCGTGCCGTCCCCGGGGATAAATGTTCCAGTCCCCGAAGCGGAAAATGTACAGTGACTATACCCACCGATATAGCCGGCGCCCGCGTCCCCTACTGCCTGTCTTACTTCTTCCGTGTGAGACTCCGGTACAAAGGCCACCAGCTTATACAGCTGGTCTTCGCCTGTCACAGCCAGCACCTCCGTGTTCGTTAAACCGAGCGCTTCTGCCATCATGTCATTCACGCCCCCTGGAGCAATGTCGAGGTTTGTATGAGCAGCATAGACAGTTAAATCATGCTTAATGCACTTTTCAATTACCGGCCCCTGGCCATTTGCCACATCAAGTGATTTTATAGGACGAAACAGCAGCGGGTGATGGGCAATGATTAACTCCACCCCTGTTTTAACAGCTTCATCCACCACCTCTTCGGATACGTCAAGGGTCGTGAGCACCTTTGTCACCGGCTGGTTCCAGTCCCCGATCATCAGCCCCACCCGGTCGCCTTCCACAGCAAGCGACGGCGGCGCCCATTCTTCAAACACCCGGATAACATCACGTACAGTATTCATGTGATAACCTCCTCAGCCCATGCAATATATTGGTTTAATTTTCGTTTCTTTGCCGTTGTCTGTTCTGTCGGAACGGCATTTGCCAGCTGGTTTAAAATTTGCTGCCAGTTATCTTTTTCCCTCATCCATTTATCCTTAAAAGCATTGTTCCGCTCCTCAAGCAGATATGGGCCGAACAGCAGCTGTTTTTCGAGCGGCTCCTGATGAACCCGGTACGGCGCTTCCGCTTCTCCCGGCACCGCCGTCAGTATTTCATACACATGACGATCCTCCTTCAGGATTCGCTCATCGGTAAGCAGCCAGCCGTTGTCGAGCAGCCACTGGCGGATCCGGCCCGCGGAAACGTTAGGCTGCAGGATCAGCTTCTGCACGGAGCACAGCTGCATCTTCCCCTGCTCTAAAATCTCAGTGATCAGCGTGCCGCCCATTCCGGCAATAACTACTGTATCAATACGATCATTTTCTGTCAGTACCGTGAGCCCGCTCCCGAGACGGGTATCAATTTTACCTGTTAATCCGCAGGCCGCAATGTAGTCCGAGGCAGCCTGAAGCGGGCCTGCATTCACATCTGCTGCTACTGCATGCTCCGCGCCCCGGCGCACGATTGCTTCCACCGGGACAAGCCCGTGGTCCGTCCCAATATCTGCAACCACTCCCCCCCGGTCAATTTGTTCTACGATGCCAGCCAGTCTGTCCGGCAATACAGCTTTTTTCATGTTTTCCTCTCTCTTCTATGTAAAATAAAAAAAGGGGACACCTGCTTATTAGAAGCATGCGTCCCCTTGTATCTATGATGAATTCATTAGTCCATGAAATCCTTTAATCGCTTGCTGCGGCTCGGGTGACGAAGCTTTCTCAGTGCTTTGGCTTCAATCTGACGAATACGTTCTCTTGTCACACCAAACACTTTCCCTACTTCCTCAAGGGTGCGGGTGCGTCCGTCATCAAGGCCAAACCGGAGACGGAGAACGTTTTCCTCGCGGTCCGTCAGCGTATCAAGCACATCTTCGAGCTGCTCCTTCAGCAGTTCATAGGCAGCTGCATCCGATGGCGCCATCGCTTCCTGGTCTTCAATAAAGTCACCAAGATGGGAGTCATCTTCTTCCCCGATAGGAGTTTCGAGCGATACCGGCTCCTGGGCAATTTTAAGAATTTCCCTTACTTTATCCGGAGTCAGGTCCATTTCTTTGGCAACTTCTTCCGGAAGCGGTTCACGGCCAAGGTCCTGCAGCAGCTGACGCTGCACGCGGATCAGCTTGTTGATCGTTTCCACCATGTGCACCGGAATACGGATTGTTCTCGCCTGGTCGGCAATAGCACGGGTGATTGCCTGACGGATCCACCACGTAGCATACGTACTGAATTTGAACCCTTTGCTGTGGTCAAACTTTTCCACCGCTTTGATAAGACCCATGTTGCCTTCCTGAATTAAATCGAGGAAAAGCATACCGCGCCCGACGTAACGTTTTGCGATTGAAACAACCAGACGGAGGTTGGCCTCTGCAAGACGGCGTTTTGCTTCTTCGTCGCCCTCTTCAATTTTGGTGGCAAGATTAATTTCTTCTTCCGCAGAAAGAAGTGGCACACGGCCGATTTCTTTTAAATACATCCGGACTGGATCGTTAATTTTAATTCCTGGAGGGACGCTTAAATCATTCAAATCAAGGGTGTCTTCTTTTTCCACCTGTTCCATGCTTGGAACTTCTTCACCCTCGTTGATAATATCAACGCCTTGTTCACCAAGGTATTCAAAAAACTCATCCATTTGCTCAGAATCCTGGTCGTAACTGGAGAGTTTTTCTGTTATTTCTGCATACGTTAACGTTCCACGCTTTTTGCCCGTTTCGAGCAATTGTTCTTTTACCTGATCGACCGACATTTCACCTTCCGCCAGCGGACGGCTTGGTTTTTCCGCCATTCGATCTCCCTCCTTCCAAGCTTCACACCTTGAATCCTACCCTGTCTCTTTACATGCCCGCAATTGTCTGTGCCGACGATTTCTTTTCCTGGTATTTTCTTAGCTGGTTGAAAGGACGGCAGGCACATAGAAAGAGCGTGCACATCAAACTGGCACGCTTCCCTTCTATCGTGATCATATCTTATCAACCACAAAGGAAAAGCGCAAGCAAATTGCTTCAGGCTAGTTTTTCTTCAGCTGCATCATCAATTCCATGATTCTTGTCAGCAACTGTCGCTGATTTGTATCCGAATCACCATTTCTTTCAGCGTCTTTAAGCTGTTTCTGCCTTTGCAGTAATTCTTCCCGTTTTGGTCGAATTTTAATCTGTTCAACATAGTCAGACATTTCATTATCTGATATTTCTGCTGGAATGTCAAGGTGCATCAGCTCCGATACCAGGTTTACAAGCTCCTGCTCCTCGACGTATTCCATAAACCGGCTTACATCAGGCTCATGGTCGTCATCATAATAAGCATATAAATATGCTGCGAGCGCTGTATGGGCATCAATGTTAAATTCTCCGCCAATACGCTCTTTGACCTCCTCAGCCACTTCCCGGTTCTGAAGCATAAACGCAAGGAGCGTCCGTTCAGCATTTTCATAGGCTGAGCGCATCGAAACCTGCTTTTTTGGAAGCGCTCCGCTCCGCCAACGTTTTCCCGTTTGCTCAGACGAAGGAGCCTTAGCTGCCTGTTCCCGTTTTTCCTTTTTTTGTACCTTGCGTTCTTCTTCCCGAAGAGCGTCCATCGACAGGTCAAATTCTTCTGCCAGCTGCTTCATGTAAAATTCACGTTCTACAGCACTGCTGATCATGGATGTTTCCCGGAGTACTTCTTCGATATAGGCAAGGCGGTCTCCTTCATTTTGAAGGTTTTTATTTTTACGCAGCTCCTGAACTTTAAAGGACATAAAAGGAACTGCACGCTCCGACAGCTGTGCATTAAATGCTTCTGCCCCGTAAGCCTGAATATAGTCGTCCGGGTCCATATCCGCCGGAAATTGTGCCACCCGTACATCGATGTCCTGCTTTTCAAGAATATCTCCGGTTTTCCACGCCGCTGTCCGTCCGGCATTGTCCCCGTCATAAGCAATTACCGCTTTGTCTGTTGCTTTTCGGATCTGTTCGGCCTGCCGCTTAGAAAAAGCCGTGCCAAGACCCGCAACCCCGTTTTTCACCCCTGCTTTCCACGCAGCAATAACATCCATATAGCCTTCGAACAGGACAGCTTCATCCTGTTTGCGGATCGCCTGGCGGGCTTTGGAAAACGAGTAGAGCGTTTCATGCTTTAAAAAGATGGGCGTTTCCGGGCTGTTTAAGTATTTCGGCGCACCTTCCCCAAGCGCGCGGCCACCAAAGGCAATAATCTGACCGCGCTGATTATGAATAGGAAACATCACCCGCCCCCGAAAACGGTCATTCCACTGCCAGCTGGATTCCTGGCGGAGAATCAGGCCGGCTTCTTCCATTTCTTCAAGGTCGTAATCCCTTTTTTCAAGAAGCTGGACGAGCATGTTGTTTCTCTCGGGTGCGTAACCAAGCTGAAATTCTTCAATAATCTCTTCACTGATGCCCCGGGCGGTTAAATAATCATACGCTTCTTTCCCCTGTTCCGTATTCATCAGCAGATGATGATAAAACTTGGCCGCCATTTGATGCGCATCCTTTTTGGCCTGGTGCTGTTCCCGTTCGCCTGGGTATTGATCTTCGAGCTCGGGCAGCTCTGTACCCGTTTTGGCTGCAAGGGACTGGATGGCTTCCACAAATGTCAGGCCGTCGTGCTCCATCAAAAAAGTTATGGCATTGCCGCCTGCACCGCAGCCAAAACAGTGATACAGCTGCCGCTCCGGTGAAACAGAAAATGACGGGGTGTTCTCCCCATGAAAAGGACACAGGCCAAGATAATGCCTGCCCTGTTTTTTCAGCTGTACGTAATCATTGATGACTTCAACAATATCTGTCTTTTCCCGAACCTCAGCAACTTTTTCTTCTGGAATAAACGCTGCCACTTTGTTTCCTCCCTGATGGGCCTATTACCAATTGGACTCACTGCCGCCTGCTTCAAAAATCTCCAGGCCCTCAAAAAAACGTTGGCGCTCTTCAAGTGATATTGCTTTAGGGCCTTTAACTCTGTGCTTCCCCTGTTTGGCCAGCACGCCGGCATACCGGCCGGCAAGCAGCCACTCCTCGTCGCCTTTTTTCCAGCGCTTTCCCCGGAAAGAAAGAACCGCTGCTCCTTTTTCCAGAGCAATCGCTGCCAGGCCATGATCATCGGCGATGACCAGATCACCGGCAGAAACATGGTTCCAAATATACATATCCGCCGCTTCGGGTTCATTTTCCACCATCACGGTTTCTGCTTCATACAGTTTATTTGAAACGTGGGCGCTGCTCGCCACAAAAACGACCCGCACGCTTTTGTCTGTCCCCCACGTGTCGATCGTTTCTTTGTGCGGGCATGCGTCCGCGTCCACATACACTGTGGCTTCTTTTTTTGCCATGCTTATTCTCTCCTAGCGCTGCTGAAACATATTGGAGATAATATTGGCTGTTTCCTCAACAGCTTTATTGGACACATCAATCACCGTACAGCCAATTTTATTCATCAGCTCTTCCGAGTAGTCGAGCTCTTCCTGGATACGCTCCATACTCGCATAGTTTGCTTCCGGCCTCAGCCCAAGCGCCTTCAGCCGCTCGGAACGGATCCGGTTTAATTTATCGGCGCTGATCCGAAGCCCGATGCATTTCTCACTCGGAATATTAAACAATTCCTCCGGCGGGTCCACTTCCGGCACGAGCGGCACGTTTGCCACCTTCAGACGCTTATGGGCCAGGTACTGGGAAAGAGGTGTTTTCGAGGTTCGCGAGACACCGATCAGCACAATGTCCGCCCGGACAATGCCTCTCGGGTCACGGCCGTCATCGTATTTAACCGCAAATTCGATCGCCTCCACCTTACGGAAATAATCCTCATCAAGGCGGTACACAAGACCAGGCTCATATCTTGGCTGCTGGTTCGTGAGCGTCACCATTTTATCGAGTACAGGTCCCATAATGTCAACGGAATCCACACCTGCCTCTTCCGCATGCTCCCGGAGATACTGATTGATTTCGGGGATTACCAGCGTGAACGCAATCATTGCCTTGGCTTCCTTGGCGAGCTGAATGACCTCTTCGACCGTGCCCTCATCTTCAACGTACGGAATACGGCGTACTTCCATCCCGTCCTCCCCAAACTGACTCGCAGCGGCTTTTACTACCAGTTCAGCTGTTTCTCCTACCGAATCGGACACTACGTATACTACTGGGCGCTCTTGTTTTGTGGTCATGTCTGCCTCCTCGGGTTAAAATAATTGGTTATTGGCCAGATCCACCAATACTTTAGTAATATTTGTCTTTGTGACCCTTCCGACCACCTCATACTTTCCGCCGCCGGCGTCTTTCACTACCGGCAGCGCGTCAATCTGACGCTCGATCAGCTTGGTCGCTGCATAAACAACCAGATCCTCTTTTTTGCAGATCGTGATGTTAGGCATCCTTGTCATAATAATACTTACAGGGATTACTTCGGTATCCTGGCGGCCGAGGCTCGCCCGAAGCAGATCTTTTCTTGAAAGGACGCCGGCCAGGTGGCTTTGTTTATCCACCACAAAGAGAGTACCGACATCTTCAAGAAACATGGTGCAGATGGCATCGTACACACTGTCCGATTCAGAGACTACCACTGCGATCGACTGGTAATGTTTGACCGTTAACTTCTGCAGCTGATTATTCAGCTCTTCGGTATCCGTTTTTCCGGTATAATAATATCCTACTCTCGGTCTTGCTTCTAAAAATCCTGACATTGTGAGAATGGCCAGATCCGGGCGCAGAGTGGCTCTCGTCAGTGAAAGTCTGTCTGCAATGTGCTCCCCGGTGATCGGCCCGTTGTCTTTAACAATCTGCAGGATAGTTTCCTGACGCTCTGTTAATTCGATAGTGACTCCCCACCTTCATCGGCGCTTCGCACGGAGGCATTATTTACGATGAAAAAACAATGCTCCGAAAGCGGGCGAACCGTTCAATTTCCCTGGATAACAGTGCCATCTGCTGCAGCCTGTTCTGCTTTACCTGCTCGTCCTCAGCCATGACCATGACATGATCAAAGTAGGCATTGATAGCCGGCGTAACTGCCTGAAGCGCTTGGTACGCACCGGCAACCTCCGCCTGCACCAGCGTTTCATCGAGTTGCTGATTCAAGGTTTTGCTTTTTTCGTAAAGCTCTCTTTCCTCTTCAGCCTGGAAAAGCTCTGTCTGAATATCCGAACCACTGTCTGTGTTTTTTGCGATATTGGTCACCCGGCTGAGTGCCTCCACCGTTTCTTTAAAGTCTGCTTCCTCGGCACGTGCCTGAATAAATACAGCTTTTTCTGTCACTACGTCAATTCTTTCTCCAAGGTGAAGCAGCACGGCATCCGCGATGTCATGACGGATACCTTCATCATGCAGCTTTTGGCGGACACGCTGGGTAAAGAATTCTTCGAGGTCCTTCAGGACATCCGCTTCTTCCCGCTGAAGAAGTGAACGCTCGTTGATTTCATCCATCACCAGAGCGATCAGCTGCTGAATAGTCAGCGGGAACCGGTGCCCGGTGATTGTCTGAACAATACCTGCTGCCTGTCTTCTCAATCCGTGAGGGTCCTGCGATCCGGTAGGAACCATGCCTACACCAAAGCTCGAAACAATAGTGTCCATTTTATCCACTACGCTGATAACCGCGCCCTCAACATTTTCCGCAGGAGTATCCCCGGCGGACTTTGGTTTATAATGTTCTGCAATAGCTTCGGCAACTTCGGTGTTTTCTCCTGCCATACGGGCATATTCTCTTCCCATAATTCCCTGGAGCTCGGTGAATTCGTCCACCATTAATGTCACGAGGTCGAATTTGGAAATGTGAGCAGCTCGCTTAACATTTTGCACCTTCGCACTGTCGAGCTGCAGATATTCTGCAAGCCGGGTGCTGACAGCCTCCACCCGCATTACCTTTTCACCGACTGTGCCGAGGTTTTCCTGATAAATAACGTGATTTAATTTTTCCACTGCTTCGTCCGGCGATATTTTCCGGTCTTCGTCATAGAAAAACTGGGCATCTGCCAGACGGGCACGAAGCACCTTCTCATTCCCTTTTCGCACCTGGTCAAGGTGCCGAGCATTACCGTTACGTACTGTAATAAAATACGAAAGAAGACTGCCTTCGTCATTTTCCACCGGGAAATACCGCTGGTGTTCTTTCATCGAGGTAACAAGCACCTCCCGCGGAATGTCCAAATACGCTTCATCAAATGATCCATGCAGCGCGGTTGGGTATTCCACGAGCTGATTCACTTCAGCAAGCAGCCCCTGGTCAATCGGAATATGCCAGCTGTTCTCTGCTTCAATCTCTTCAATCTGGCTGCGAATCAGTTCAGTTCTTTCAGAAGCGTCTGCAATCACGTACTCTTCTTTCAGCTGCTGCTCATACGTTTCCGGCTTATGAATCGTAATGGCATTTCCCAAAAACCGGTGTCCATAGGAAATATTTCCGGCTGTCCGGTCTGTAATCGTAAAGGGGATCACTGTTTCTCCGTACAATGCCACAAGCCATTGGATCGGTCGCACAAAGCGAAGCTCGTGACTTCCCCAGCGCATGTTTTTCGGAAAAGTGAGCGATGTAATAATTGCTTTCATCTCCTGGAGCATTTCTGAAGTCGGCCGACCCTTGTGTTCTTTTTCCACAAAAACGTACTCGGTGCCTTTCACCTCTTTAAAGTACAACTCCTGGGCCTCGACCTGCTGGCCTCTGGCAAAGCCTAAAGCAGCCTTGCTCCATTCCCCGTCGTCTGTGAGAGCGATCTTTTTAGCTGGGCCGCGGGCCTCCTCCACCATATCCTCCTGATAATCAGCCAGATCCTCCACCCGGAGTGCAAGCCGTCTCGGAGTGGAAAACATATGAACAGCGCTATAGCTTAAGCGCTGCTCCTGCAGCCAGGTTTCCGTTTTTTCCTTCAGCTGCTTGACTGCCCCCTCCACAAAACGGGCTGGCATTTCTTCCACGCCGATTTCAAGTAAAAAGTGATTAGCTGCCATAATTCATCGCCTCCTGCTTCTGTAGCGGAAATCCTAGTTTTTCCCGTTCTTCGTAATACGCCTTCCCGCACTTTCTTGCCAGATTGCGCACCCGCGCAATATATCCGGTTCTCTCCGTCACTGAAATCGCCCCGCGGGCATCGAGCAGATTAAACAAATGCGAGCATTTTAACACGTGATCGTAGGCAGGCAGCACGAGCTTTTCTTCAATGGCCCGCTCTGCTTCCTTTTCGCTTGCGGCAAACTGATTCAACAGCAGCTCTTTATCCGCAATTTCAAAGGAATACTTCGAATGCTCGTATTCCGCCTGTAAAAACATATCGCCGTACGAAACGCCCTGCACCCATTCCAGGTCAAACACATTTTCTTTATCCTGAATATACGACGCCAGCCGTTCGATGCCGTATGTAATCTCAGCTGTCACCGGGTGGGCGTCCATGCCGCCGACGTGCTGGAAATATGTGAACTGGGTGATTTCCATGCCGTCAATCCAGACTTCCCATCCGAGGCCCCAGGCACTCAGCGTCGGAGCTTCCCAATTGTCCTCCACAAAGCGGATGTCGTGGGCAAGCGGGTCAATGCCTATCGCTTCCAGGCTTTTTAAATAAAGCTCCTGGATGTTGTCCGGCGACGGCTTCATAACTACCTGAAACTGATGGTGCTGATACAAACGGTTCGGGTTCTCCCCGTAGCGTCCGTCCCCCGGCCGCCTCGACGGCTCTACATATGCTGCGTTCCACGGCTCTGGCCCGATGCTGCGCAGAAACGTCATCGGGTTCATCGTGCCCGCTCCCTTTTCCACGTCGTAGGCCTGCATAATAATACAATTCTGATCAGCCCAGTAGTTCTGCAATGTTAAAATCATTTCCTGTATATTCATTGCCATGTTAAACACCCCTTCTGCTTTTCGTTTATTTCATTAAAAAAGTCCCTATACCTGTCACTCAGGTATAGGGACGGTTATCACCGCGGTTCCACCCTACTTGCTTTTTGGGCACTATAGCCGAAAAGCCGCTTTATCCATTCCGCGCTCCAGAACGCCTTCACAACCGGTCAGCGTGCAGCTCTCACTATCCTGCACTCGCTAAGACTGAAGAAGATTGCTACTACTTTCCTTCCCTGCGCATCGTTATGATTGTATTGAAATAGTACTTAACATTTGCGAGTGTGTCAAGTACTCATTCGACGTTCCACTTTTCCATCTGCTCCAAAAAACGCCTCGCCTTTAAATGAATACCCGCGTACGAATCATAATAGCTGTTCAGGACATCCTTCAGCTCTTTTTTCGTTTCGGCTGATACAGAAACAGAACCGATCCGGTGCACATCAATATAGAAAAACGTCCGTAAGAGCCGCACCGTTTTCGGCTGAATGCGGAACCGGTACGGATCCATCTCCCAGCACAGATGACAGAGAAATCCCGCTTCGCGGATGGAAAAATGAAAGGTGCCCTCCTGCCGGCCGCAGTTCACACAGCGGTCGATCACAGGCTGAATGCCTGCCACGGCAGTCATTTTCACTTCAAAGAGCCGGATGAGCACTTCAGCGTCCTCCCCTTCGTCAATGCGCCGCAGAAGCTGCCAGAACAGCTCAAATAAATAAGGATTTCGTTCCTGGTCCACCGTCACTTTATCAAGAAGCTCGGACAAATAGGAGGCGTAGGAAGTGAGAACGATATCTTCACGCACACTGCGGAATGAATCTGTGACATCCCCCTGGCTGAGCGTTCTCATTCCTTTGCCCGGATAGTACACAAACGTTCCGTAAACAAAGGGCTGGGAGATCGAGCGCAGGCGGCTGCTTGGTTTCTTTGCCCCTTTGGCCATCATCGCCATTTTCCCGTGCTCTCTTGTATACACCGTTAACACTACGTTGGATTCCCCGTAGGAAGCAGTCCGCAAAACAATTCCTTCTGTTTTCTGAATCATGCTGTTCCTCCGCTCACAGGCGATTTCTTAATATTCGTCCTCGCGATATCCGTTCTCCCGAAGCAGATACGCACTGTTTCTCCAGTCTTTTTCCACCTTCACCCAAAGCTCTACAAACACCTTTGAGCCAAGCATTGACTCAATATCTGCCCGGGCCCGCTGCCCGATTTCCTTGAGCATCGACCCCTGCTTGCCGATAATAATGCCTTTTTGAGTCGGGCGTTCAACAACAATAGTAGCTGCCACATACACCGCACCGTTTTCCCGTTCCTTCATTTCATCGATAACGACGGCGAGCGAATGCGGAACTTCTTCGCGAGTCAGCTGCAGGGCTTTTTCGCGGATCAGTTCACTCACGATAAACCGTTCCGGGTGATCGGTGACCTGATCTTCCGGATAAAACTGCGGTCCCTCCTCGAGGTATTTGGTAAGTTCTTCGAGAAGCGTCGTCACGTTATTTCCGTTCAACGCAGAAACTGGCACGACCTCGGCAAAATTATACCGTTCGGAATAGCTTGCAATCACCTTGAGCAGCTCGTCCGGATGGACTTTATCGATTTTATTAACGATTAAAAATACCGGCGTGTCTGTCCGCTTCAGTTTTTCAATAATATATTCCTCACCGGGGCCATATGATTCTGACGCATCGATCAGGTATAAAATAATATCAACATCGTTCAGTGTCTGCAGAGCAGCACGAACCATAAAATCGCCCAGCTTGTGCTTTGGTTTATGAATGCCCGGAGTATCGATAAAAACAATCTGGGAATCTTCTGTCGTGTAGACTCCCTGGATTTTATTTCTTGTTGTCTGTGCTTTATCACTCATGATCGCAATCTTTTGGCCAAGCACCTGATTCATTAATGTGGACTTTCCCGCATTGGGCCGCCCGATTAGGGCGGCAAAACCGGAATGATACTCTTCACTCATTATTTTCCCTCTTCTTTCCTGCTTTCATACTATAAATCATCCGGGCCGAATGCTCCCGGGAGCAGCTCTTCCATCGTCGTTACTTTTATGTCCCCCTGCAGGTTACCTAAAACAATCCGGGCGTCCTTCGGCAGAAACTCAGAAAGCACCTGCCGGCAGGCGCCGCACGGAGCGACCGGTCCTTTCGTATCGGCGATGACAGCTACCATTTTTCCGCTTCGCATGCCTGTACGCAGCGCACTGAATACGGCTGTCCGTTCTGCACAGTTGCTTAACCCATACGAGGAGTTCTCAATATTACATCCTTCGTACCACTCACCGTCCTCTCCTACAAAGACCGCTCCTACCGGAAAGTTGGAATACGGGACGTACGCTTGTTCTCTCGCCTGTTTAGCCCGTTCAAGCAGTTCGTTTTCTATAGCCAATGTATTTCCCCCTTTGTCAGCTCAGCCATTCCCATAGGAAAGGCATAAAAATCATCACACCGATGATAACAGCAAATACAGCATAAATGAGCACCGCGCCGGCAGCAATGTCCTTGACTTCTCCCGCGGTTTTATTCCATTCCGGAGACACCAGATTTACCAGGCGCTCGAGCGCGGAATTGACCATTTCGAGTACGAGCATGCCGGCAATTGCCAGCAATAGAACGGTCCACTGCCATAAAGCGAGCCCGCACAGCCAGCCCAGAAGGACAGCTGCGAGGCCAAAAAAGACATGGAAGCGCATATGACGCTCCTCCCGAAAGGCAAGGCGGATGCCTTTTCCGGCAAACACAAACCCGTCCCTCCAGCGCCTGGGCAGCGATTTATCGCGGTAATCCATACGCTTCCAGGATCCTTTCCTGACGCGAAAACATTGTTTGTTCTTCTTCTTTATTCATATGATCATAACCAAGCAGATGCAGCAGGCCGTGAACGGCCAGAAAGCCCAGCTCTCTTTCAAACGAATGACCATACTCCTCTGCCTGCTCCCGGGCTTTAGGAACGCTTATAATAATGTCTCCGAGCAGATTCGGAATGCCTTCGGCCTGCGGCTGAATCTCATCGTCATTCAACGCAAATGAAATCACATCAGTCGGCCGGTCGATTTCCCGGTATTCCCTGTTGACCGCCTGAATCATCTCGTTGTCCACAAAACTCACAGATACCTCCGAGCCGTCTACGACTCCTTCTTCTTCACATGCGAACTGCAGGATGTTCTGCACCAGCTCCCAATGCTTCGGTTCCACTTGTTCCGTTTCGTCTACCATATCCACTTCAATACTCACGCCTGTCCACCCCTGACTAGTTGTTTGTTGGTTTGTCCGGCCGGTTCAACGTACGCTTTGGATCGCCTTCCTCCTGTTCGTACGCATCAAGAATCTGCTGCACCAGTGTATGCCGCACAACATCCGTGGCCTCCAGGTAAACGAATCCAATATGATCGATGTTTTTTAATATACGCGCCGCCACCTTCAGACCTGACTGCTGGCCTTTTGGAAGATCAATCTGGGTAAGATCCCCATTAACGATCATTTTTGAACCAAACCCGAGCCGTGTTAAAAACATCTTAATTTGTTCTTTCGTCGTATTCTGTGCTTCATCAAGAATAACAAAAGCATCGTCGAGCGTCCGGCCTCTCATATAGGCAAGGGGAGCTACTTCGATCGTGCCTCTCTCCATGAGCCGCTGTGTATGCTCCGCCCCAAAAATATTATGCAGAGCGTCATACAGCGGACGCAGGTATGGGTCCACTTTTTCTTTCAGGTCGCCCGGAAGAAACCCGAGGCTTTCTCCAGCCTCTACCGCTGGACGGGTCAGCACAATCCGCTTTACCCGTCCCTCCTTTAAAGCATTGACCGCCATCACAACTGCCAGATAGGTTTTACCTGTACCTGCCGGACCAACGCCAAATATCATATCTTTACGGCGGATCTGGTCGATATATTCCTTCTGCCCTAAGGTTTTAATCATGACCGGCTTGCCTTCGGCGTTTACAGCAATCTGCTCCTGGAATAAATCTTCAAGCTTTTCAAGCTTTCCTTCTTCGGCCAGCTGCGCTGCATAGACAACGTCCCGTTCAGAGATCCGCACCCGTTTTTTCAAAAGCCTGGCCAAAGCCTCAATCACTTCTTCCACCAGTGCTGCCTGCTTTTCATTTCCTTCCACGATCAGTGAGCCGCCTCTGGTAATGATCGAAACGTCCAGCTTTTCTTCAAGCCGCTCAATGTGCACATCATTCGGACCAAACAGCTGCTGTATGTCATTCATTTCATTCACTTGTAATTCTAGCGTTTTCTTTTCGGTCAATATAGCTCAGTCTCCTTGAGTATAATATCATATCCTTGCTGTTATCAGTTTTTTCGTTAGTATGCTAATTCTACTCTACCACCACGCTGAGGGTGTTGCAAAAAATAGCAGACATTTTAAACATTTAAGGCAAAAAAAGAACCTGATCCGAAGATCAGGCTCACTCATTACTGCTTTTTTTAGTGGAACGATGCGGCTCAATTCTCTCACGCGACATTGTTGACTGCCGCTGGTAAGGATAACCGCTGCGCCTTGTGACCGGTGGGCTTAGTACCTCTGCCCATACGAGCCCGTTGGCTGCTTCTTTTTTGTTTATCGACCGCGGGTTTCTCCGCGCTCCGCCAATTTCTCCGTCTGACGTGATGCTTCCACGTTCAGCAGACTGCCGCGAAGCACGCTCAAGACGCTGACTTGCATTTTTCTTTTGCTTTTGAAGCTCTTCACGGCGCTTTTCATATTCCTTTAAAGCACTGCTTTTATTCTGAGGCTCATCTGACTCTTCCTTGTACAGCTCTGACTCTGCTTCCGGCACCCGGCGCGTTGGATGATTGCCAGGGCTTTCGGAGGGATCATTCTGAGGACGATTCGGCGTGTTTTCCTTGCGGGCATTTTCAAACTCTTCAAACAGGTCCTCAAGCTTTCCGAACGCTCCGCGCCGTCTCGAATCGCTGTCGCTGCCCTCCTGCTGCTGGCTGCTGTCCCCCCGGCCGAGAAACGTAATCAAACCACCGAAGAGCAGCAGTAAAATCCACAGGTTATTAAACACTAGTTCAAACAGCTGCTCCATCGCTTCATTCACCTTCTTCTACGGACAAAGTCCCTTATTTATCGGTGTGTGGACGGTTGTAAGGCCCGTTTTGATCGTCGTCTTTACCGGATTTACTGATCGACTCACGCATATCCGTATCAGACATTACGTTCTGGATATTCATATAATCCATGACCCCAAGGTTTCCGGAGCGCAGTGCTTCTGCCATTGCCATTGGCACTTCTGCTTCGGACTCGGTAACTTTCGCACGCATTTCTTCTACGCGTGCTTTCATTTCCTGTTCCTGGGCTACAGCCATGGCACGGCGTTCTTCGGCCTTCGCCTGGGCGATGTTTTTGTCTGCTTCCGCCTGGTCTGTCTGCAGTTCTGCACCAATGTTTTTGCCAATGTCAATATCGGCAATATCGATGGATAAAATCTCAAAGGCCGTACCTGAATCCAGGCCTTTGGAAAGCACTGTCTGCGAGATGCTATCCGGATTTTCCAACACTTTTTTATGGTTTTGAGAAGAACCAATCGTCGAAACAATACCTTCACCTACACGGGCGATAACGGTATCTTCACCGGCACCCCCGACCAGGCGGTCTATGTTTGCCCGCACGGTGATTCTTGCTTTTGCTTTTACTTCAATGCCGTCCATTGCGACACCGGCAATAAACGGTGTTTCAATAACTTTCGGGTTAACACTCATCTGTACAGCTTCCAATACATCACGCCCGGCAAGGTCAATAGCCGCACAACGCTCAAATGTAAGTTCAATATTGGCACGCTGGGCAGCGATTAGTGCGTTGACCACACGGTCTACGTTACCGCCAGCCAGATAGTGGCCTTCAAGCTTGTTCAACTCAATATCGAGTCCGGCTTTTTCTGCTTTGATCATCGGATTTACTACTCTCGACGGAATAACCCTCCGGAGCCGCATACCGACAAGCTGGAAAATACCTACTTTCACCCCTGCGGCAAGCGCCGAAATCCAAAGCGCAACCGGAACAAAGGTGAATAAAATAACGAGCGCTATTAAAATAATAGCTAATACAATAACGAGGCCTATATCAATTCCCATGTCATGATTCCCTTCTTTCTTTGTTAGAATAAGGCTTTACTACAACACGCGTGCCTTCTACACGCACTACCTGCACAGCGTCTCCGCGGTCGAGGTAGCGGCCGTCTGAAACAACATCAATTTTTTCCCCGTCAATTTCTGCCGCACCGGTCGGATGCAATGGGGTTAATGCCGTTCCTTCTCTGCCCAATAAGTCCGTTCTGCCTTCATTTGATACATATCCATCCTTTGAAGAAAAAGTGTCCTGCAGCACCAGCTTTTTCATCGGCCCCCGTTTTCCAAAGCCCACCACCATGACTGCTGCTGCGATGATGGCGGCTACAGCTGCCAGTACAACGGAAATCGCCATGACGGAAATAGAAAACGAGGACATAAACAGGCTGCCAACGACTGCCCCTATACCTAATATACCAAAAATTCCAAAACCAGGAACAAAGAATTCTATCAGCAGCAGGAGCAGGCCGACGCCAAACAACAGCAGGCCTTCGAAACCAGCAAAGCCGGCAATCATATGACCGAAAAAGAAAAGTCCTAAGGATGCGAGACCGATACCTCCGAAAATTCCAAATCCCGGTGAAAATACTTCAAGTATTAGGCCGATCATGCCAACGCTGAGTAAAATCGGAATCACGTAAGGACTCGTCACCCACCTTGCGACCTGCTCGGCTGCGCTGATATCTGCTTCTTCCACTGCAGCACCGCCCAGGTTCATCTGACTGAGAAGATCATCCCTGCTGTCGGCAATGTACTCCGCATAGCCCACCTCATCAGAGGCTGCTTCCGATGCCGTAAGCGTTAACAGTTCACCTTCTCCGGCACGATAATCCGGCAGTTTAACTCCAGGATCCGCCATTGCTTCTGCATACACCGGGTCTCTGTCATTTGATTCAGCTGCATTGACCATATTAGACACCCAGGCCGACTGAGCCTTGTCGGATGCTGCATTCCCTGATCCGTCAATAACCTGGGCAGCTCCCATTTCTGTTTCAGGCGCCATGGCAATTTCGTCAGCGCTCAAGGCCAGAAACGCTCCTGCTGACATGGCCTGATCCGTTACATATGCTGTAGTTGGAATAGATGTGCCGTTGATAATTGAAGCAATCTCCCCTGCGGCATCCACTGCGCCTCCAGGTGTGTCCAGTTCAAAAATAATCCTATCGGCATCAGCTTCTTCCGCCTCCTGAACCGACCGTTCCAAAAATGCAGCCATTCCCTGCTCCACAGTCTGTTCAACCGGGATAACATATACGGTTTGATTTTCACCGGCCCCCTCCACAGACGCGGGAAGCCAGGCAGCTGTCATGAAAAGCACGGCAAGAAAAACGGACAACCATCTGCTTTTTCTTTGCTCCACCTCTATCCCCCCTCCCGTTCATTAGTTATATGTCTATACTCTTATGTACGAGGATAAAGATAAAAGCGTTTCAATTTTTTCCCGTTTATTTCAGCAGGAAGACTCGCTTATGTTTAAAAAAAGAGACCGAACCGGAACTAAACCCTGATTCGATCTCTAGCTTTCTTATTATCAAGAAGATAAATGCTTTTTCACTAATTGATTTACCTGGGAACCGTCCGCTTTTCCGCTGATTTTAGGCATCACCGCAGACATCACCGTTCCCATATCTTTCATCGAAGATGCATTCTCCTCCTGAATGGTTTCTTTCACAATCGATTCCAGTTCTTCATTCGATAAAGGAGCAGGAAGATATTCAGATATGACGTCCATTTCGAACCTGGTCTGTTCTGCTAAATCTTCCCGTCCTGCGCTTTCAAACTCATGGAGGGAATCTTTTCTTTGTTTCATTTCGCGGTTTAAAACCGCTGTTGCTTCGCTTTCATCAAGCTCTTTATTGAGCTTGATGGCTTCATTCTGCATCGATGCCCGCAGGCCTCTGATGACATTTAAACGCTGTTTTTCCTTGTTTTTCATTGCTGACTTCATGTCACTGCTTAAACGATCCATGAGTTCCAAGGATGCAGCACCTTCTTTACTTAAAACTTACGTTTTCTAGCTTCTTCGCTTTTCTTCTTACGACGAACACTAGGTTTTTCGTAGTGTTTGCGTTTTTTCACTTCAGCCATTGTCCCTTCTTTGGAAAGGCTACGCTTAAAACGGCGAAGAGCGGCATCAATATCTTCATTCTTTTTCTTTCTTGTCTCTGCCATGTGATTCCCTCCCTCCGAACAACCAATCTAACTAATATATGAATAAAGACTATTACTCAAATACTAGCCATTTGGTAAATAGTATAAAGCATCTATGCCAAAAAATCAACGAGCGCGCAGGCAGAGATTGTCAGTAGTTTTCACTTGAGGTTTCGCCCTGCAGGATTTTCACCCCAGAGCTTGCACCGAGCCGGGAAGCTCCGGCCTCAATTAATGCAAGAGCAGTCTGGCGGTCCCTGACTCCACCGCTCGCTTTTACGCCGGCACGGTCGCCTACCGTCTCTTTCATCAGACGCACATCTTCAATCGTAGCTCCTCCCCCGTTGAACCCGGTGGATGTTTTCACAAAATCCGCTCCGGCTTCAACGGCAAGGCTGCAGGCCGTCTTCTTCTCTTCATCCGTTAACAGCGCTGTTTCTATTATCACTTTCACCAGCGCCTCCTGATTTGCAGCCTGTACGACCGCTTCAATGTCTGCCCGGACCAGATCATCTTCCCCGCTTTTTAAGGCGCCAATGTTAATAACCATATCAACTTCCTTCGCTCCGTTGGCGATGGCATTTTTCACTTCAAATGCTTTTGTTTCAGGATTTGTGGCACCGAGCGGAAAACCAATCACTGTGCAGACAAGCACCTCGGAGCCTTCCAGCTCTTTAGCTGCAAACGGCACCATCGCCGGGTTAATGCATACAGACTTGAAATGATTATCTTTGGCTTCCGTAGTGATACGTTTTATATCTTCAAATGTGGTTTCCGGCTTCAGCAGGGTGTGATCAATATATTGCGCGAGATCAGCCATACTTTCTCCTCCAGTTCAACTGTTATAGTTATACAAGCGTTGCTGTATCATGGTCGAGCACGCGTACAAACTCCCCTTCGTTCAATGGATAGCCTGCGTTCGTAATTTTCACACGCACAATTTCACCACGCCATTCCGGATTCGCAGGGAAACGTACCTTTATATAATTCGTCGAATAGCCGACAAAGTAGCCAGGTTTTTCTTTGTCTTCTTCTTCCGGGATTACTTCCACAACTTCATTTTCAAAACGCGAAGCATACTCTTTTGCGAGTTGATTGGAAAGCTCAATCAGACGGTGCACCCGGTCATTTTTTTCTTCATCCTCAACCTGATCACTCATTTTAGCAGCCGGGGTGCCGGTACGTTTCGAATACGGAAACACGTGCAGCTCTGAGAAACGCTGGTCCCGGATAAAATCGTATGTCTGCTGAAATTCTTCCTTCGTTTCTCCCGGGAAGCCTACAATCACATCTGTGGTGATGGCGCATTCCGGCAGGGCTTCGCGCAGTTTTTCCAGACGCTCCGCATAAAATTCCACGCTGTATTTTCTTCTCATTCTTTTAAGCACGGTATTCGAGCCAGCCTGAAGCGGCACGTGCAGATGATTTACTACTTTGTTCGAGCTTCGGAGCACGTCAATTACTTCATCGGTAATCTGACTTGCTTCTATGGAAGAAATACGGATCCGTTTTAATCCATCAATAGTTTCAAGGTCCCGGAGCAGCCCTGCGAGATTGTAGTCTTTCAAATCTTCACCGTAGCCGCCTGTATGAATGCCTGTAAGCACCAGTTCCTTGTAGCCTTTGTCAACCAGCTGTTCCGCCTGGTGCATGACCTCTTCCGGATTTCTCGAACGGAGCAGGCCGCGGGCCCACGGGATGATGCAGAAGGTACAGAAATTATTGCACCCTTCCTGAATTTTCAGCGACGCTCTCGTGCGATCGGTAAACTCCGGTACATCGAGTTCTTCGTACACACGGTTTTTCATAATGTTGCTTACACCGTTAATCGGTTCCCGGGAGACCGTGTATTCTTCAATATAGTCGAGCATTTTTTTGCGGTCCTGCGTGCCGACAACAATGTCGACGCCGGGGATATCCATGATCTCTCCCGGGGAGGTCTGGGCATAGCAGCCGGTGACGCATATGATCGCATCCGGATTTTTACGCACCGCGCGCCGGATCACCTGACGGCTTTTTTTATCTCCGGTGTTGGTCACCGTACAGGTGTTGATGACATAGACGTCTGCGGTCTGATCGAATTCCTTTCTTTCATAGCCGTCATTTTTAAACAACTGCCATATGGCTTCCGTTTCGTAATGGTTTACTTTACAGCCAAGAGTATGAAACGCCACTGCTCTCATTGTATGTTCCCCTCCTGAATTTCATAATAATATGTCACTGCTCCAAGCAGCAGCAGAGAAGCGGTTTCACTTCGGACAATTCTCTTTCCCAGGGACGTCGACGGAATGCTCTGTTCCTCAAACAGGGCAAGCTCGTTACGGGAAAACCCGCCCTCCGGCCCGATAAATGCAAGCAGCGTTTCCGGACGCCGGCTGAACACGTCAGGGAGCTTTGCGGGCTGTTCCGTCCTTGCCTCTGCTTCCGATAAAACGACCCGGTTCTCAATGGAAGCCGTGCCTTCTATAACCTTACGTGCTGAGGAAAAATAAACAACTTCCGGTATATACATCCGCTCTGACTGCTCTGCTGCTTCTTTAGCAATTCGGTTTAAACGATCAATTTTCTTTTGCCGTTTATTCGCATCCCATTTTACCACAGAATGGTCCCCTTCATAAAAATAAATCGCCGCGGCTCCCAGTTCTGTTGCTTTTTGCACGACGGTGTCCATTTTTTCGCCTTTAATCAGCGCCTGAGCCGCGATGATGTTTACAGGAAGCTCTGCTCCACCTGTCCATTCGCTGATTATTTTCACGTGAATACTTTTTTCCCCCACGCTTTCAATTTTAGTTACAAAGGCACGTCCCTGGTTGTCTTTACATATAATTTCTTCTCCTGGGCCCATACGCATAACACGGGCAATGTGCTTTGCATCATTACCCGTGATTTCTATATATTCATGCTGTATGGAGGAGGGATCCACAAAATAATGCTGCATATTCCTCTCCTTTACAGTGTCTGTGGCCGGCGGGCGATAATGCACAGCCAGTCTTCGACTGCGCGCACATCCTCAATAACAAATCCCGCTTCTGTCAGAGCCTGTTCAACATCCGTACGTTTGCTTTCAATGATGCCTGAAGTTATAAACACACCATCCGGCTGAAGGGAATTAAACGCGTCTTCCGCAAGGCGGATAATAATCGGAGCTAAAATATTAGCCACAATAATATCTGCCTGCATCGACTGGTATTCCAGCAGGTCCGATTGGGCCACAGTAATTTTTTCTGCCATCCCGTTTCGGCTGATATTTTCTTTAGCGCTTCTGACGGCTACTTCATCGAGGTCGAGCGCAAGAATTTCTCCTGCTTCGAACAGGGATGCGCCTATAGCGAGCACGCCGGACCCGGTGCCCACATCCAGCACTGCATGACCTGGACGAACGTACTCTTCCAGCGCCTGCATGCTGAGCACGGTTGTCGGGTGCGTGCCGGTGCCAAAAGCCATGCCCGGATCAAGTGTAATGATTTTTTCACTGCTCTTTTTTTCGTACTCTTCCCAGGAGGGCACAATAGTGACCTTGTTCGTGATCTGGACAGGCTTGTAGTACTTTTTCCAGGCCTCTGCCCAGTCCTCCTCGGCAATCTCTTTGAGCACCACCTGGTTTCGTCCTAAATCAATATCGTAAAGGAGCAGTTCATTAATGGATTGCTTAATTTCCTCCACAGTATCGGTGACGTAGCTTGTCATCGGGAGATAGGCTTTTACAAGCGTGCCTTCATCCGGATAATTATCTTCAGAAAGCATGAACCATTCGTCTTCTGCCTCCTCCCATTCCCGCTCCAGATCGGCCGAATCTTCAATCACAACCCCGCTCGCACCTGCTTCCTGAAGTACAAATGATACAGGGTCAATCGCCTCCTGGGTGGTGTGGACAGAAATTTCAATCCAATTCATATACCTGCTCCTCTCTTTTTACTCTCCACGAAACGCCCGTTTCACCCGGTCAAAGAAGTTTCCGTGCTGTTCATCGGTTTCTTCATCACCGCTGATTTCTGCGAATTCCCGCAGCAGTTCCTTCTGGCGGTCCGTCAATTTCTTCGGTGTCACAACCTGAACTTTGACGTGCTGATCGCCCTGGCCTCGTCCGTGTACGTTATTAATACCTTTATTGCGGAGACGGAATTTTGTCCCGGACTGGGTACCAGCCGGTATTTTCAATTTGACTTTACCGCGCAGTGTCGGCACTTCGATTTCATCACCAAGTGTTACCTGCACAAATGTAAGCGGCATTTCGCAGTAGACGTCATCTCCGTCACGTTCAAAGAATTCATGCGGCTGTACGTTGAAAACAACGAACAGATCGCCCGGGGGTCCACCGTTTGCGCCGGGTTCACCCTGACCGCTCACGCGGATCTGCTGACCGTGGTCGACGCCTTCCGGAATGTGGATATTGATCTTTTTGTTCCGGCGGATGCGTCCGTTTCCGTTACACGTAGGACATTTTTCTTCCACTTCAACACCGGAGCCGCTGCAGCGGTCACATACGCGCCGATTCACGACACGGCCAAACGGTGTATTCTGTTCTACGTTCATCTGGCCCTGCCCGCCACACTGGCGGCACGTTCTTTTTTCTGTACCCGGCTTTGCACCGTCGCCCCCGCATGTCTCACAGTTTTCTTCTTTTGGAATTTCGATTTCTGTATCTTTACCGAAGGCTGCTTCTTTGAAGGTAAGCGTCATCGTATACTGCAGATCCGCGCCCTGTCTCGGAGCGTTCGGATCTCTTGAAGCACCGCCACCGAAAAACATATCGAAAATATCGCCAAAGCCGCCGAAGCCGCCAGCTCCGGCTCCGCCGCCGCCAAATCCCTGGTTCGGATCTTCGTGACCGAAACGATCGTAATTCGAACGCTTTTGAGGATCACTTAATGTATCGTAGGCATCTTTGATTTCAATAAATTTTTCTTCGGCGTCATCTTCTTTGTTGACGTCCGGGTGATACTGGCGTGCCAGTTTTCTATATGCTTTTTTTATTTCCTGCTCATCTGCGTCTTTGCTGACGCCAAGCACGTCATAATAATCGCGTTTACTCATCGTTCATCTTCACTCCTCGCTCTTGTCCATACGTGTTATCTTATCATTTTACAAGAAGACGCTTCAATCTGAAAAACATATTCATTACAGAAAGAAGGGGCCATCCCCTTGAATAGAAGCAGTCAAGTGACCACTATTCGGGACAGCCCCATTCATCAGCGCTACAGATCGTTAGCTGTTTTTGTTGTTATCACTGTTATCATTGTCATCTTTAACGTCTTCATAGTCAGCGTCTACAGTATCGTCACTGCTTTCGCCGCCGGCTTCGCCCTGCTCCTGCTGAGCCTGCTGCGCTGCCTGTTCATACATTTTTGTTGTCAGCTGCTGAACGATTTCCTGAAGCTCGTCCTTCGCTGTACGGATGGCTTCAATATCCTCGCCCTCAAGTGCTGTTTTCACTTTTTCTTTTGCGTCCTCAGCCTGCTGCTTTTCTTCTTCTGTTACATTTTCGCCGAGGTCGTTCAACGTTTTTTCTGTAGTGAAGACAAGCTGATCCGCTTCATTGCGCACTTCTACTTCTTCCTTACGCTTTTTGTCTGCTTCAGCGTTCTCTTCAGCGTCTTTGACCATTTGTTCAATGTCTTCTTCAGAGAGACCGGAAGAAGAAGTGATGGTAATGGACTGCTCTTTGTTTGTGCCAAGATCCTTCGCACGCACATTTACAATACCGTTGGCATCAATATCGAAGGTTACTTCGATTTGAGGTACGCCGCGCGGAGCTGGTGGAATATCCGTCAGCTGAAAACGGCCGAGCGTTTTGTTGTCTGCGGCCATTTCACGCTCGCCCTGCAGCACATGAATGTCCACAGAAGGCTGGTTGTCAGCCGCTGTTGAGAATGTTTGGGATTTACTTGTCGGAATTGTTGTATTCCGGTCAATTAATTTGGTTGTTACGCCGCCCATGGTTTCGATACCAAGAGAAAGTGGTGTAACGTCAAGCAGTACCACGTCTTTTACATCGCCAGTGAGTACGCCGGCCTGAACAGCAGCACCTACGGCTACCACTTCGTCCGGGTTAACACCTTTGTGTGGTTCTTTACCGGTTAAGTTTTTAATACCTTCCTGTACAGCCGGAATACGTGTGGAACCACCAACAAGGATAACCTTATCCACTTCAGAAGCGCTGAGACCGGCGTCTTTCATTGCCTGTCTTGTAGGTCCCATTGTACGTTCAACCAGCTTCGAGGAAAGCTCATCAAACTTAGCACGTGTCAGTGTAAGCTCAAGGTGCTTCGGTCCGCTTTGGTCTGCTGTAATAAACGGAAGAGAAATCTGGGTCTGCGTTACGCCGGAAAGGTCCTTCTTCGCTTTCTCTGCTGCATCCTTCAAGCGCTGCACAGCCATTTTGTCCTGTGAAAGGTCAATGCCGTTTTCCTTGCGGAACTCATCCACCAAATGATCGATGATTACCTGGTCGAAGTCGTCGCCGCCAAGCTTGTTGTCGCCGGATGTGGAACGTACTTCAAAAAAGCCGTCGCCAAGCTCAAGAATGGAAACGTCAAACGTACCGCCGCCGAGGTCAAATACGAGGATCGTCTGGTCCTCTTCTTTTTCAAGACCGTACGCAAGTGCTGCTGCGGTCGGCTCGTTTACAATACGGTCTACTTCAAGACCTGCAACGCGGCCGGCGTCTTTTGTTGCCTGACGCTGGGAGTCGTTAAAGTACGCCGGTACTGTGATAACTGCGTTTGTAACGGTCTCGCCAAGATAGCTTTCAGCGTCCGACTTTAATTTCTGGAGAATAATCGCAGAAACTTCCTGCGGATTGTATTCTTTGCCTTCGATTTCCACAGTGTAATCTGTACCCATATGACGCTTGATGGAACTGATCGTGTTAGGGTTTGTGATGGACTGGCGCTTTGCCACTTCCCCAACCTGGCGTTCCCCGTCTTTGAATGCTACAACTGAAGGAGTTGTGCGGTTACCTTCCGGGTTCGGAATAACCTGTGCCTCGCCGCCTTCCATAACGGCTACACAAGAGTTTGTTGTACCTAAGTCAATACCAATTGTTCTACTCATTTTTCTTCCTCCTATACAGTACTCTATATCTGAATTATTAGTTGTTCACTTTTACCATTGAAGGGCGCAGCACACGATCTTTCAGTCTGTATCCCTTCTGCATTTCTTCCACAATCTGATTGGACTCAAACCCTTCTTCGTCAGCCTGCATGACAGCCTGATGAATGGTTGGGTCAAAGTATTCGCCCTGTGCCGGGATTTCTTCCACACCCTGCTGTTCGAGTGCGGATCTGAACTGATTGTAGACCATGGCCATACCGTCAATAAATGACTGGGCACTTTCGTTATCCGGCTGGGTCTGCATCGCTCTTTCAAAGTTATCCATTACCGGCAGAAGATCCTCGGCGAGAGGCTGGACCCGGTATTTGGCATCCTCTTCTTTTTCCGCTTTCGCTCTGCGGCGCACATTTTCCAAGTCTGCCTGGGTACGCAAAGCACGGTTTTTCCATTCTTCTATTTCTTTTTCAAGCTCTGCTTCGCGCGAGCCTGATTCCTCTTCAAGTTCATCCTCTTCAACATCTTCCGGCCCGAGAATTTCAACGTCTTCTTCGGTTAATTCTTCTTCATTTGGTGCCTGCTGTTCTTTTTTTTCCTCTTCCTGCTGCTTGTTCTTTTCGCTCACCTGCGCCACCTCCATAAATGCTGTTGCTATCGTTTAAAAGCCATATTTTACCGGACTCTTTATTAAGTTCATCAACCAATAACAAATACTATCATTAAGAGTCTCTCCGGTACAAGTCATCCAACACATTTGAAAGTCCGTAGGAAAGATGATTAACCAGGCTGATGACTTTTTGATATTCCATTCTTGTGGGCCCAACAATGCCAATGGTCCCAACCGGCTTACCGGCCAGAGAGTACGTAGCAGAAATGATGCTGCAGTGCTCAAACGCTTCATTCGTGTTTTCCTGGCCAATTCTAATTGTCATGCCGTTAATGGTTGGTTTTAAGAGCTCATGAATCAAATGCTCCTCCTCCATTAATTCGAGCAGTGCCCGCACACGGTCTACGTCTTTGAATTCCGGCTGGTTGAGCAAGTTAGTTTTGCCTCCGTAAAAGATCTTTTCATGCCGTGACTTTCGAAGAGCCTCCTCGGTAAACGAAAGAGCGGCTTCGTAGTTGAGCACGTATCTTTTTAAAACATCTCTTACTTCAGAAAACAGGGCCCGCTGCAGCTGATAAAGTGGAATCCCCCGCAGCCGCTCGTTTAAAATGTTCGTAATTTGTTCGAGTTCCCCTGCTTCAAGCGTTGGCGGAAGAGCCACCGTATGGTTTTCCACATATCCTGTATCCGTCACGATGACGGCTACAGCTGCTTCTTTTCCGATAGGAACAATTTGAATCTGTCTGAGTCTTGATTCAAACATTTCCGGGCCGAGCACAATAGAGGCATAGCTCGTCAATTCAGACAAAATGCCGGCTGTTTCTTTTACAGCTTCTTCAGCCTCGAGTATTTTACCGGCAAAAAGCGATTGAATGTTATTCATCTCAGGTTCACTGAAACGGTACGGCAGCAGCAGATGGTCCACATACAGCCGGTAAGCTTTCTGGGAAGGAATGCGTCCGGACGAGCTGTGGGTTTTTTCGAGAAAACCGAGCTCCTCCAAATCCGCCATATCGTTACGGATGGTGGCCGGACTGAACGTAATGCTGTTTTTTTTGGAGATGCTTCTTGAACCTACAGGTTCGGCCGATTGAATATAATCTTCAATGATCGATTGCAAAATGAGTAATTGTCGATCGGTAAGCATTACACATTCTCCTCTGTTAGCACTCGTTTTATCCGAGTGCTAAATCTATTTTATAAGCTATCAAAGGATTTTTGCTTTGTCAATTGTTTTCAGGCTCATCATCCAATAAAAATAAAGCAAATACTTCATTACCGAGCAGCTTCCCTTCCTCTGTTAGAAACAAGCGGCCGTCTGCTTCTGTGAGCCACTCCTTCTGCTTCGCTTCCTGAATGCTTTCCGGGTAGATGTCTTCCACGGCACAGCCGTATTTCTGATAAAAACGCTCCGTAGATACACCTTCATATAAACGAAGCCCGAGAAACATCTCCTCTTCGATCTGTTCTTTTCTCGTTACCGGATGCGTCGTCTGGACCGGGTCCCCTTTTTCCTGAACCGCCTGGATGTAGTGGTTCAACGGTTTAATGTTGGCATATCGCACGCCGTCGGTGTAACCGTGAGCGCCGGCCCCAGCACCGATATATTCTTCATTCTGCCAGTATATCCGGTTGTGACGGCTGCTGTGCCCGGCACGTGCAAAATTGCTGATTTCATAAGCATGAAGACCATGGCTTTCGAGACGTTCCACAAGCAGCTCATACATGTCCGCTTCCTCTTCCTCCGGCAGCGGAGCAATCTTTCCTTCCCTCCACCAGTTATAAAACCGGGTCTGCTTTTCGATTTTCAGGGAATAAGCAGACACATGCGGGGGCTCAAGCGCCATCGCTTCATCAAGCGTCTCTTCCCAGTCCTTCATCGTCTGGCCCGGCAGCCCGAACATTAGATCAATCGAAATATTATCAAAGCCAGCCTGTCTGGCAGCCTGGACTGTTTCTTTTGCTTCGTCCGCCGAATGCCCCCGGCCGATACTGTTTAACTGGGAATCGTGAAACGTCTGAACACCAATGCTCAGCCGGTCAACTCCACCTGCCTTCAGCAACGAAAGCTTCTCTTCCCCCACATCTCCCGGATTTACCTCCACAGTATATTCCTTGAGCTGTGCCACCGGAACGTGCCGGTCCATGATCTGCATCAGCTTTTCCACCTGAACGGCCGAAAGAGCCGTAGGTGTGCCGCCTCCGATATAAACCGTCTGCAGCTGGTCCATCGTATAGGAATCGAGCTCCCGTTCCAGCGCTTCTAAATATTCATCCACCGGCTGATTGTTAATGAGAAATTTATTAAAATCACAATAATAACAAATGTATTCGCAAAAAGGGATGTGGACGTACAATCCTTTGGCCACGCTTTTCTCTCCTTCTTTATGGAAAAAGCAAAGGCCGCCCGGAAGGCAGCCCGCTTTGCTTAGTCTTTATCCATCTTTAATACAGACATAAATGCTTCCTGCGGAACATCTACTTTACCAACGCTTTTCATCCGCTTTTTACCTTCCTTCTGCTTTTCAAGCAGCTTACGCTTCCGCGTAATGTCGCCGCCATAGCATTTGGACAAAACGTTTTTTCTCATGGCTTTGATCGTCGAGCGGGCAATAACGCTTTTTCCAATGGTTGCCTGCACCGGCACTTCAAACTGCTGGCGCGGAATTAAATCCTTTAATTTTTCAACAATAGCTTTCCCGCGTTCATAGGCTACGTCCCGGTGGACAATAACGGACAGCGCATCCACGCTTTCTCCGTTTAACAAAATATCCATCTTCACGAGATTGCTTTCTTTAAAGCCGATAAACTCATAATCAAATGAGGCATACCCTTTCGTCTGCGACTTCAGCTGGTCGAAAAAGTCGTAGACAATTTCGGTTAACGGAAGGTCGTAGACGATATTCACACGCGTATCATCCATATACTTCATGTCTTTAAATTCCCCGCGCTTAGCCTGGCAGAGCTCCATGACGGCACCCACGTAATCATTTGGCACCATGACGGTCGCTTTTACGAACGGCTCTTCCACCCATTCCACCTGCTGGGCGTCCGGCATATTGGAAGGGTTATCGATCTCTTTCATTTCCCCGTCCACCATTTGCACGTGATAAATAACGCTCGGTGCAGTGGTGATCAGCTCGATATTATACTCACGCTCGATGCGCTCCTGAATAATTTCCATATGAAGCAGGCCAAGAAACCCGCAGCGGAAGCCGAAGCCGAGTGCCTGGGAGGTCTCTGCTTCAAACTGCAGCGAGCTGTCGTTAAGCTCCAGCCGTTCAAGTGCATCCCGGAGGGCGTTATACTTACTTGCATCTGTCGGGAACAGGCCGCAGAAAACCATCGGATTCATGCGTTTGTAGCCCGGCAGCGGCTCTGAAGCCGGATTGTGAGCGTTTGTAATCGTATCACCGACTCTCGAATCGCCGACGTTTTTAATGCCGGCAATCAAAAATCCAACGTCTCCCACTGTCAGTTCATCGCAGGAGACTGGCTTCGGGTTAAATACGCCCACGTCCGATACTTCGAATTCCTTTCCGGTCTGCATCATCCGGATTTTTTCTCCCGGCTTGACCGTTCCTTCTTTAATCCGGATATAGGCGATAACTCCCCGGTACGTATCATATACAGAGTCGAAAATCATCCCCTGCAGAGGAGCCGAAGGGTCGCCCTGCGGAGGCGGCACCTTTTCAACGATCTGTCTTAAAATTTCGTCTGTGCCTATCCCATCCTTCGCGGAAGCAAGCACTGCCTCCGAAGCGTCCAGGCCGATAACGTCTTCGACTTCCTGTTTCACCCGCTCAGGCTCTGCGCTCGGCAGATCCACTTTATTGATGATAGGCAGAATTTCCAGATCGTTATCGAGGGCAAGATACACATTGGCGAGCGTTTGGGCTTCAATGCCCTGAGCGGCGTCTACAATCAGCAGAGCTCCCTCACAGGCTGCCAGGCTCCGCGACACTTCATAGGAAAAGTCGACGTGCCCCGGAGTGTCAATCAGGTGAAAAATGTACTCCACTCCGTCTGTATGTGTGTATTTCAGCTGTACAGAATTAAGTTTAATCGTAATACCGCGTTCTCTTTCTAAATCCATCGCGTCCAGCATCTGGTCTTTCATTTCACGCTGGGTCAACGCACTGGTCGATTCTAAAATCCGGTCAGCAAGCGTCGATTTCCCGTGATCAATATGGGCGATGATCGAAAAGTTACGAATGCGCTTCTGGCGCTCAAGTTTTTCCTGCTCTTTCATTGATTCGATCACTCCTGTTATTACTACTTTGCCGTGCGTTCCGTTCGCAGAGACTAACGTCTATTATAGCAATGCCCTGCTCTTCCTTCAATGTTCGCGTTCGCTTCGCTTTAATTCTGAAAATTTCCTCCATTTAACTCTTTCCTGCTGAATCTTGCGCTCGGCCGTGATTTTTGATAGAATCCTTTTGTGCTGATAAAAGAAATGACCGGTAACTAAAGGAGGTGACCACCATGGCAAATATCAAATCCGCAAAAAAGCGCGTGATTATTAACGAAAATCAACGCGTGAAGCAGCAGGCTTTCCGTTCTTCCATGCGTTCGGCTATTAAAGAATTCGACAAAAACATCGATGCAAACAACGTTGATGCTGCGAAGAATTCCTACGCGCTCGCGATGAAGAAAGTAGACAAAGCAGCCAGCAAAAACATGATTCACAAAAACGCGGCCAACCGCGCTAAATCCAGAATGCACAAGCGCCTAAGCGCAGTAGCACAATAAGGATAAAACGACTCGGGCCCGAGTCGTTTTTTTATTGTCCAATTTTCTGTCCCGAGACAAGCTTCATAAAACAGAGCTCGAGGGCAAGCTGCTTGTCCATTTTCCCGGCCTTCATCTGATAATCTGTGGTGCTGAGCAGCTTCAGGGCTTCCTGCAGATACGAATGCGAAAATGCCGCCGCTGGCTTTTCAGCCAGCTGCACTGCATACGGATGGACTTTGATCGAACCGGCCATGCGTTTTCGCGAATAGCCCTGCTGCTTGAGGTTTTTTACATGATAAATAATACGGATCTGACGGGCAAGCAGCGCCAGAATTTTGATTGGCTCTTCTCCCTGCTTAAGCAGGTCGTAATATATGCGGAGCATCATTTTTGCCTGCCCTTTAACTACGGCATCCACCAGTTCGAACACGTTGTCCTCCAGCGAGCGCGGCACCAGTTTATCCACTGTTTCCATCGTTACTTCTCCGCTGCCCGTATACAGCTGCAGTTTTTTTGCCTCTTCGGCAAGCATCAGAAGGTCTTTGCCGGCAAGTGCAATAAAACGGTCCATGACTTCACGGCTCATTGTGAGCTGATGGGTCTGATTAAACTGCTGCATCCATTTTTTCATCGTCTCTTCGCCAGCGGCGGCGGCTTCGAGCACAACAGCCTGCTTTTTAATTTCTTTAACTACCTTTTTCCGGGCGTCAAGCTTTTCATACGGCGCGGATAGTATTAACACGGTAGTCGGGTTCGGCTGCCTGGCATATGTTTCAAGCGCTTCGATTTTATGCTCCACCTTCTCTTTTTCCCTTGCCCCCGTTAAAAAATAGCAGTTTTTAAGCACTATCACCCGCCGCTCCCCGAAAAAAGGAAGGGTTTCCGCTTCCTCCACAGCAATTTCCACCGGCGTTTCGCGCATATCGAATGTAGACAGGTTGAATTCTCTTTCCTCTTCCGCCAATGCTTTTCCGATAATTTTCTGCTGAATATCCTGAATCATATAGCCTTCTTCACCCTGCAAAAGATAGAATGGCTGCACGTCCTCCTGCTGTATCTGCTTTTCCATCGTTATATAATCCATCTGCTCACACTTTCCGAACGTATTCTCCTTCTATTTTATCGTATTTTCTTTCTCATTCCTACGAGAAACACTGACTTAATTGCACGCTGGAAGCATTTCCTCTCTTGCCGTACGTATACCGGGCTTCTCCCGGGAAGAGGTAATAAACTGAATGGCTCCCTGAAGATCCGTACGCCATACGTTCACTCCCGCTTCTTCCAGTATTTCGAGAGGCTCTGGATGAGGATGGCCAAAGCGGTTGCAGTAGCCCGCTGATATAACCGCATGCTCCGGCTGCACCGCTGCCACGAAATCTTCGTCTGTGGACGTGCTGCTGCCATGATGGCCTGTTTTTAAAACATCAACCTGGAGTCCGGGATAAGTCTGCATTATCCGTTTCTCCTGTTCAGTGGAAACGTCCCCGGTCAGCAGCCACCGTTTTCCCCCCAGCTCAAAATACAGGACAACAGAACGATCGTTTTTATCCTCCCACTCCCCCTTGGGATGCAGCACATAAAAAGGGGTCCCCCCGATATGGTAGCTTTCCCCGCCTCCGACGAGCCTGATATCTGTGTTCTCGTCAAACGCTGCCAAAAGCTCCTGTTCCCCGTCCTCGTAATGGGCACTTCTGCCGTACCAGAGTTCATCTGTCGGTACATGCTCCACCACGTATTTCAGACCATTCACATGATCGGCGTCACCGTGCGTCGCCACTACTGTGTTCAATTTTCGTATTCCCCGGTATTTTAAGTATTCCGCGACGACTGCCTTACCGGGATCAAAGGGAGACTCCTGCTCCTGCCACTCTTCGTCGTTAAAGCTTACCCGCCCGCCTCCGTCAACAACAATCACCCCCTGCCGGTAAGGCAGTTCGATTACTGTGCTGTCCCCCTGCCCGACGTCAAGGTATGTTACTCTTCCCCGGCCGTCCATGTAAGGAGCTGTCCACTGCCAGACTGCTGCCGCAAGCATGACTGCTGCTGACAGACACACAGCTGCCTTTCGCATATTTTTATTCCACGCCGTAATAAACACTGTGCATCCCGCCGCGTATACAACGGTAAAAACAAGCCCCGGTTTTCCGAGAAGCACCGTCGACCAGGACATACCCGCCAGATAGATAAAAAGCTCGTGCATCCAATCGATTCCTGAAAACACTAAAGAAAAGATTTCGGGAGGAGAAGCAATAAAAAAGGAGAGAAGATAATTCAAAAATAAAAAGGGGAGGACGAGGAATAAAAGAATCGGAGTGAATAGAAAATTAATAAGTACATTCCAAAGAGAAAATTGATAAAAATTCCATAGAATTACAGGGAGAGAGACAAGCATCGATGAACCGGCGACCCAGATCATATTCATCCATTTCCCGGTGGCTGCCATTCTTTTTCTGCAAAGAAGCAGATGCCCGCTTAATAAAAAGGAAAGCTGAAAACCGATATGAAAAAGATAGCCCGGATTAAGGACAAGCATAGTCCCCATCACCGTCAAAAGAATAATTACCGGATCCATGCGCCGTCCGCGAGGCCCCCATTTCTGCCATCCAATGAACAATCCCGCAGCAAGGGCCGCACGAAGCACCGAGGGAGCCCCTCCGGTCAGAACAGCATATACAGGGAGAAGGCAGAGGACCACCGTATAGGAGCGTTCTTTCGTCACGCCGATTCGTTTCAGCAAAAAAAATACAGCTCCGCTGACAATGGCAACATGCATGCCGGAAACGACGAGCACATGCACAAGACCGAGCGAGCGGTATGCTTCCTCCACCTCCCCGGCCATTGACGTGCGGTCTCCAAACAGCAGAGAAACCGCCAGCCCACCGGCCTGTTCGGGAAAGAACCCTTCAATCCGCTGCATCTGAAGGGCACGGAACCGCTCGAGGTTGTCCACAGCTCCCCCCGATCGTGCAAAGCATTCCACGTTCTGACTGTTTTCCACCGTAAACAGCCAATGCATTTTTTCCCAGTACAGATAAGTCTGATAGCTGAACCCGCCGGGATTGCCAGCAGCCGATGGTCCCTTCATTTCCCCGCTCCATCGGCACTGCTCTCCCGGGAGGAGATTTTTGCTCTGCTGCAGTTCTTCTTCAGTGTCAAACCACCACGTAACCGGCACAGTCTCTCCTTGATCCGTCCGCAGATCAAAACGGGCTCTGCCGCCGTCATACATTAAAGGCGAAGCTATGGTGCCGGTAATTTCAGTCTCGGTGCCGTCAAAAAAAGAATCGTTGTGTTCCACCCAGTACCAGGAGCTTCCGGCAAAAACGAGCATCAGCGCTGTACCGGCAGCAAATATCCCAAAGCGCCGAAGCATTATCCATCCAGCGCCGAAGCAAAACCAAATAATCCCCCACACCCAGAAGTCTCCGCGGAGCAGCATTCCGACCGGGGCTGTCATAGATATAAGTATCCAAAGGACGGGGATCGTTTTCACCCCCTATTTGTTACATACTAGAATAGAAAAAAGGAAAAAAAGAAAGGGCCTGCCCCGCGAGGCAGGCTTTGTCGTTCGTGGTTTATTTCTGGCTTTCCTGGAGAGCTTCTTCTAAATCCCGGAGAATGTCGTCTATATGTTCGATGCCGACAGAAACCCGGATAAGGTCTGCCGATACCCCTGCTGCGTGCTGATCCTCCTCAGAAAGCTGCTGATGCGTGGTACTTGCCGGATGAATAACTAATGACTTTGCGTCTCCGACATTCGCTACGTGCGAATGCAGATTACAGGCCTCGATAAATTTTTTCCCTTCGGCAAGCCCACCCTTGATACCAAAGGTCAAAATGGCCCCTTTTCCTTTCGGGAGGTATTTTTTTGCTGTAGCATACGTATCATGCGAAGAAAGCCCCGGGTAGTTCACCCAGTCCACCAGCTCATGCTGCTCCAGAAATGACGCTGTCTTTTCGGCGTTTTCACAGTGGCGCTCCATTCGCAGATGAAGTGTTTCAAGACCCTGCAGAAGCAAAAACGAGTTCATTGGAGAGATTGCCGGCCCTAAATCACGCAGCAGCTGCACGCGTGCTTTTAAAATATAAGCCATTTCTCCAGCCGCTTCGGTAAAGACAACGCCGTGATAGCTTGGGTCCGGCTCTGTAAGACCAGGGAATTTGCCGTTATTCCAGTTGAACTTTCCACTGTCCACAATCACGCCGCCAATAGTGGTGCCGTGCCCTCCTATAAATTTCGTGGCCGAATGAACGACAATATCCGCCCCGTAGTCAATGGGCCGGCATAAAATAGGTGTTACTGTCGTCGCATCCACTATTAAAGGCAGGCCGTTATCGTGAGCCACCCCGGCAATTTTTTCGATATCGAGTACATTGCCATTGGGATTTCCAATAATTTCGCTGAATATTAATTTTGTATTTTCATTTATCTTTTCCTCATACGCTTGCGGGTCAGTACCATCCACAAGGTGGACCTGAATGCCCATTTTCGGAAGCGTATGCATAAACATGTTATACGTTCCGCCGTACAAACCGCTCGAAGCGACAATTTCATCCCCGGCGCTGCAAATGTTCAAAACGGCAATATGAATGGCGGAGCTGCCGCTTGCAGTAGCGAGCGCACCAATGCCTCCATCCAGAGCAGCCATTCGTTTTTCGAACACATCGGAGGTTGGATTCATGATTCGGGTGTAAATGTTTCCAAACTCCTGAAGGCCGAATAAATCTGCGGCATGGTCGGTATCGTTAAATTCATAGGACGTTGTCTGATAAATAGGCACCGCTCTTGCGTTAGTGGCCGGATCAGGGACCTGGCCGGCATGTACGGAAAGTGTTTCAAGTTTCCAGTCTTTATGTTCTTCCACGGGAAAGCTCCTTTCTCTTGAAGCAATAGTTTTTCTCCCTTAACTTTATCAGACTATTTCGAAAAGTAAATATTAGAGAGAAATGTAATCCCGCAGCTGTTCCACTGTCTTTTCCCCAATTCCGCTCACATTGGACAATTCTTCTATCGTTTCAAAGGAACCGTTTTCTTCCCGATAGCTTAAAATAGCTGCGGCTTTTGCCGGGCCGATCCCTGGTACGGTTTCCAAATCCACCTGCTCCGCCTCATTCACATTGACCAGAGCCCCTTCACCACTGCTTTCTTCAACCGGGCCGGTAATTGCTTCTTCCCCTTCTCCGGGTATGTGAATGACCATCTCATCCTCTATTCTTTCTGCAAGATTCACCTGAAGCATATCCGCCCTGTCAGTGATTCCGCCTGCCTTCTGAATCGCTTCTTCCACTCTCTCATCTGCCTGAAGGGTATAAACACCCGGGGCATGCACTTCGCCTTTTACATCGACACGGACTTCTATGTCGGGATCTTCGGTTTCTTTATCAGAATCACTTCCTGATGTCTTTTCCTGCTCGTTTTCATCCAATTGATTTTCCCACGGAACAGCTTCCTGCGTTTCCGCCTGTTCCCTGGGTATTCCACTCCAGAATAATAGAAACATAATTCCAAGGCACACGGCTCCGCCGGCGCTGACTGCAATTAATTTCCAACGGCTCGTCAAAGAAAGCATCAACTCCAGATTCTTTTTATTTGTTCAATGGGTAAAGGGAAAATCGGGAAGGGGGAAGGGAGCAGGGCTCCCATAATACAGAGGAGAGTAGTTGCTTCTATATATTACAATATTTTACACTATTTGTCTGTTTTTTTCGCCAAAAAGAATATGCGCTCGCTTTCTTCCTCTGGAAAATCAGCTGTAAAGTCGGCTGTAATACGAACATTCGAAAAGCCAGCTTCCTCGAGCCACTCTTTGTATTCATTAACAGCAAACGTCCGCTGAACATGATCTTCATCATACCGACTGTAGGTGCCGTCTGCATTTTTTGAAAAGATAGTCAGCTCATGCTCGACTTCCCAGGTTTGTTCCGAGGGATACACATCCCATATAAAAGACACCTCTTCATCGTTGTCCGCAAAAGAGACCTCAGACAAAATATCCTCTATGTAGTGAATGGAATGGACGTCAAACATAAAAATCCCGCCTGCTTCGAGATGGTTATAAACACCGGTAAAGGTGGATTTAACATCCTCCGGCGCCGTTAAATAGTTCAGGGAATCACAAAAACAAAAAATAAGCTGATACATATTTGGCGTATCCAGAAACCTCATATCCTGCTGAAACAATACAGGTCTTTCTCCTGAAGCATTCCATTTCTGCGCTGCCACTGCAAGCATGTCTGCTGAAAGATCCATGCCGTCGGCCCGGAAGCCTTCGCTGTAAAGACGTTTCACGATCTCGCCTGTACCACATCCAAGCTCAAGCATCCTTGCGCTCCTCGCCGGAGCTTCTTTTAATACAGCCTCTTTCCAGGCATCGTACGGAGCCTCTGCCATCAGCCGGTCATACACTTCGGCAAAGCCGTTATACATTGAGTGAGTCATCCTGCACTTCCCTTCGTTTAAATTAGAAAAAGGCCTGATTTTTCAGGCCTTTCAGGCGTTTATTGTTACTGGGAAAGTACCGTTCCGAGTTCCACGTAGACAGCATCGCCCCATAATTTTTCAAGGTTGTAATAATCTCTTTCGTCTTCATGAAAAATGTGCACGACGACGTCCCCGAGATCGATCAGCACCCACTTTGCTTCGTTATATCCTTCAAGCCTCTGGACGTCGAGGCCCTGCTTGTGTGCAGCCTTTTTCAATTCTGTGGCAATTGCCTGGACCTGCTTTTCTGATGTGCCGTGTCCGATAACAAAATAATCTGCGACCGGCGAAACACCTCTCATGTCCAGTGCAACGATACCATGTGCATTCTTGCTGTCAGCAGTTTGTACCGCTAATTCAAGCAGTTCTTTTTCGTTCATCTACAGACCTCCATTATTTGCGTTCCATCACCAGATCGTTGTATGCGGCAAGCGTATCTGGAAATACAGGAACATTTTTTGAAATTAAAAATTGAATCGTGTTTCCAAGAGCCATCACGATGGCAGCATCTATATCTGATTCTGCCGCCTCCCGGACTTCTTCCACACCAGGAAATGTCCGGTTTGGTTCTATATAATCCGCTAAAAACAGCACCTTTTCATAAGCGGTCATGTCTGGTTTTCCGGTTGTATGCCAATAAATAGAAGAAACAATATCCGCGTCTGCAATCCCGGCTTCTGTCTGAATGAAGTAAGCTCCAGCCGGGGCATGAAGCAGTTCGTCCCCATAGGCGATAAACCTGCCGGCTTCTTCTTTCCCGCGGAGCAGCTCACGCATCTCATCGACAGGACGGTATTTAGCATAGTCATGCAAAATAGCTGCTATCTCTACTTTATTATAATCGATATCAAACCGTTCTGCCAAATATAAAGCGGCCTCCCGGACACCGAGCGTGTGCTTGTATCTGCTTTCTGTCAATTGTTCTTTAACGATTTGAAGGGCTTCATTTTTGTCCATACAGTTTTTTCCTCTCAATCTCTTTTAATACATTACCCGGCACAATATAGCGGACAGTTTCGCCGTCCCTGAGCCGGCGGCGTATCATCGAAGAAGAAACGTGCATCGTAGGAGCTTCCACCTGAGTCAGCCACGAAGGCTTATGACCGTTGTAGCCGGGGCGGTTCACAAATACAAATTCGACCAGCCTGCGCAGCTTCTCGATGTCCTTCCACTTATCCATCTGATCTGCCATATCGCCACCGATCAAAAAGAAAAACTCCGTTCCCGGTGCCTGCTCTTTAAAGTAACGTACTGTATCGATTGTATACGAGGGCCCGCCGCGTTCAATCTCCACGGAGGAGGTGCGAAACCCGGCGTTATCTTCAATTGCTGCTTCTACAAGCATCAGACGCTCTTCCCCGGCAATCATATTCTCTCTTTGCTTATGCGGTGGTGTGTGAACTGGGATAAACCAGACTTCATCCAGATTTAATGCATTTTTTGCCTCTTCCGCCATAATCAGATGAGCTAAATGCGGCGGGTCAAATGTGCCTCCGAACAGGCCGATACGTTCACTCATAATAGGCTCTCCTTGTTTACTTTGGAAGTTCAATCCCAGGATTGTCTTTCGATCTACGGTACAGTACGATCGTGTTTCCAATCACCTGCACGACTTCGGCTCCTGTACCTTCGGCAAGCTCAGATGCCACTTCATGCTTATCCTCCATGCAGTTCTGCAGAAGGTTTACTTTCAAAATTTCTCTTTTTTCAATCGCTTCGTCCACGTGTGTAATAATTTGTTCATTCATGCCTTCTTTTCCAATTTGAAAAAGCGGCTTTAACGAATGTGCTTCTCTGCGCAATGTACGCTTTTGTTTATTATTAAGCATTATTTTCTCCTTTTAGATGATCTTCAACAAGCGCCTGCATTGCTTGACGGTCCGGTTCTTTTCCTGTCCAGTACTTAAACGCAAGCGCTCCCTGATTAACAAACATTCCACTTCCATTCAATGTATCGAGTCCGGCCTCCCGGGCATCCTTTAACCATCTGGTTTCCCACGGGTTATAGATGAGGTCGCTGCACAATGCAGAAGCTTTTACATTTTCGAGAGACCAGGGGGACTTATTGATCTCAGGGCTCATCCCAATCGAAGTCGTGTTAATCAGTATATCGAATTCATGATTTCTGCTTTCTGCTTCTTCTTTCGCTGCTACCCTGACAGCGGCTGCATTTTTCAGATGGCTTTTCAGCTGTTCTGCCTTTTCCTGCGTGCGGTTCACGATAGTAATACTTTCAGGATCCCGCAGGCTTAAGGCATAGCATACTGCCCGCGCTGCCCCGCCCGCTCCAATCACGAGGATCCTGGCATTTTTTATTTGATCCAATGAACGTATGGCCAGTAAAGATTCAAGATAGCCTTCCCCGTCCGTATTATAGCCGACAAGGGCATCCTTTTCTCTTACGACAGTGTTCACCGCGCCGATTTTTTCGGCCGAGGGATCAAGCCTGTCGATATAGTTCATCACATTCACTTTGTGGGGGATGGTAATGTTAAAGCCGGCAGCGCCGAGCTGCCGAAGGGCCTGTACGCCTTTCTCCAGCTCTTCTTCTTGTATATCAAACAAATGGTAGTACCCGTCGATACCGAGCCTCCCAAACTGCTCATTATGCATTTGCGGGGACAGCGAATGCCCGAGCGGATGGCCGATTAAGCCGAGCAGCGTTTTTGGCAATTAAATCACCGCCTCCCGTTTTGATACTCCTGTGCCGACCGGCACGTAAATATCTACGGAAGCACGGGGGTTTGTTACCGTAATCCACCCGAGCCCCTGCACCACAATGTCTGTCTTTTCCTCTTTAATTTCAATCCGGTGCTTCGTTAATTCCGGCGCGTCCTCCACGCGGTACGGCGGCGTTAATACATCCCCGACTCTGTCCGGATGGAGGCGGTCAGCGTTATCCTGCTTGGTGCGGTGCACCGGAAGCCGGTTGGACATAAACACCACAAATGAATTAGGGTCACCTTCGACAAAATCCATTCGTACGTAACCGCCGACAAATATTGTCTGTCCGCTTTCAAGCTGGTACACTTTCGGCTTTAATTCCTTTTCCGGAATGAATTCTTTTCGCTCCTTGAGGCTCCGTTTGCGCCCGAACTGCTTATCATTGATAAGGCCGGGAGTATCATACAGACTCGTCTGCTCGTCTAAAGGGACTTCAATCATATCAAGCGTCGTTCCCGGAAAATGAGAAGTGGTGATATCCTGCTCTTCATTTTCGCCGAATTCAGCAATCAGTGCGTTAATAAATGTCGATTTACCAACATTTGTACATCCGGTGACATACACGTCCCGGCCGTTTCTCAGCTCTTCAATACTTGAAGCGGCTTCCTGGATACCCTGTTTATTTTTGGCACTCAGCAAAACAACGTCCTTCGGCTTTAACCCCTGCTGCTTTGCCTGGCGGCGAATCCAGTGGAGAAGCTTATTTTCATTTAAAGAGTGCGGCAGCAGATCCGTTTTGTTCACCATCAGCAGCACTGGGTTATCTCCGACGTATCTTTGAAAGCCGGGAATCCAGCTGCCTTCAAAATCAAACACATCAACGATTTTTACAATAAGCGCCTTTTTTCTGCCAAGCTCATGCAGTTTATCACGGAAATCCTGATCCTCCATGTCCACATCCTGGACTTCGTTATAATGCTTCAAACGAAAACAACGCTGGCAGATCACTGTCGCTCTGTCTACTAGCGCTGATGTCGGGACATACCCGGCTTTATTTTTATCCTCATTTTGAATAGGCGCCCCGCATCCGGCGCAGTGCAGCTCTTCGGTCATTGTGTATCCTCCCATTGAATTAATCCTCTGTCTTTTAACCGCTTCATTACCAGTCGTTCTACCTTCCGGTTGATTTTTGTCAGGAAGCCGTCGTTTTGAGCTACCGGAACGACCAGCACTGTATAAAATCCAGCCCGGTTTCCCCCGAACACGTCCGTCAGGACCTGGTCTCCTACTACCACCACTTCACGCTTTTTAAGTCCCATCCGCCTGGTCGCTTTTCGAAACGCCCGGCCCATGGGCTTTTTAGCCGAATGGATGAAATGAATACCGTTTGGCTCTGAAAATGAGCGGACACGGTGCTCGGAATTGTTGGAAACAATAGTTACCTGAAAACCCTGCTCCTGTAAAAAGAAAAACCAATCATCAAGCTCGCTTGTTATATCCGGCCGGTCCCATTCTACCAGAGTATTATCCAAATCAGTGATAATACCTTTTATATTATTCTCACGCAGATGTTCCAGATCGAGATCTAAAACACTCGGCAGGTATTCATTTGGCATAAATCGCTTAATCAAAATCCCGTCCCCCTTCGAGCAGGCCTGCTTTAACTTCCGGCCTGCAGCTGACTGTAATATTAGACGCACCTATTTCTTCTATTTTAACAAATCCTTATCCAAATATCGCAATAACTTAACGCCGTTTCCGTCATATGCCGTACAAACAGCAAGTATAACCGTCAGAAGCTTTTTTTTCAATTTTCTTTAGACATGGTAATACGATATTGAAAAAAATTGTGAAATACGCCCCTGTCTCTTCCTATATATATGTTTGAAATGATTGCTGTTTCCGGGATTCGCTTCTAATGCAAGGCGTTTAGATATACGCTATAATGTGAAAAGAATTCAGTGGCGACCGAAACTAACAAGGAGGTTCTTCATGTTTACTATTTTACATCTTGCCATCATTGCGCCGTTTCTGGCTGCTGTGCTGGTGCCTCTTCTGTATAAATTTATTCCGCGTATACATACAGGATGGTTCGTACTCATCATTCCTATTATTCTTTTCAGCTATTTTTTGAGCTACCTTCCGGATGTTTCCGGCACGGGCTCCGTCATGAAAACATTCGAATGGATTCCCTCCTTAGGTGTCAATTACATTGCCTATGTGGACGGTCTCGGTCTTTTATTTGCGCTCCTGATTACAGGAATCGGAGCTCTCGTTGTTTTGTATTCCATCTATTATCTGGATAAGCATAAGGAACAGTTGAATAATTTCTATACATATCTGCTTCTTTTTATGGGTGCTATGCTCGGCCTTACGTTGTCAGATAATTTAATCGTTTTGTATACCTTTTGGGAAATTACCAGTATTTCATCGTTTCTGCTGATTTCTTATTGGTATACAAAAGAAAAATCACGCTACGGTGCGTTGAAATCACTGCTTATTACCGTTATGGGCGGCTTTGCCCTTTTAGTTGGTTTTGTACTGATCGCTTCTGTAACCGGCACCTACAGCATACGCGGCATTCTTGATGCTTCCGACCAGCTTGCCGACAGTCCGCTGTTTCTTCCGGCCATGCTTTTAATTCTGCTCGGGGCGTTTACAAAGTCTGCCCAGTTTCCATTTCACATCTGGCTGCCGGATGCGATGGAAGCCCCGACGCCGGTCAGTGCCTATCTGCACTCTGCGACAATGGTAAAGGCGGGCATTTATTTGGTGGCCCGCATGACGCCATTGTTTGCGGTCAGTGCCTATTGGTTCTGGCTTGTCACCGGCTTTGGGCTTCTTACTCTCATATGGGGATCGCTTTCTGCCATACGTCAGACCGATTTAAAAGGCATCCTCGCGTACTCTACGGTCAGTCAGCTCGGTATGATTTTGTCGATGCTCGGCGCCGGGGCTGCAGCGCTCCACTATGACAGTGTCGATAACAACGCCTATACGCTTGCGGTGGCAGCTGCTGTTTTTCATTTAATTAACCATGCCACCTACAAAGGAAGCCTGTTTATGATGGTGGGTATTATTGATCACGAAACAGGCACACGGGATATACGGCGGCTTGGAGGACTCATGACGCTGATGCCGATTTCCTTTACAATCGCCGTAATTGGCGGCTTTTCCATGGCCGGCCTGCCGCCGTTCAATGGATTTTTAAGTAAAGAAATGTTTTTCATGTCGATGGTGGAAATTACGCACTTTCCGCAGTACGGCGCAGAATCCATTGGTATTCTGCTTCCGATTGTCGCCTGGACAGCCAGTGTTTTCACCTTTGTTTACTGTATGATGATCGTTTTCCGGACCTTTACCGGAAAAATTCAAAAGGAAAAGCTTCCAGCCAAGCCACACGAAGCTCCGTTTGGCATGCTTTTGTCTCCCCTCATTCTCGTAGCGCTTGTCGTGTTCATCGGCTTTTTCCCGAATACGCTCGTGCCTACGATTATTGAACCGGCCATGGCATCGATTATGCCTGAGCTTGCCCAGACAGGGTCGTTTGGGGTGGATATTTATTTCTGGCACGGCTTTACTCCTGAACTGTTTATGACTATCGGTGTCGTTCTGCTTGGTACGGGCATTTTCCTGGCGCTGCAGAAATGGAATAAAATGCACGCTGTCTTTCCGGAAAACCGTCTGTTTAACCAGGCGTATAACCGCTCTCTTGAAGGACTCGACCGTTCTTCTCACGCCTTAATGTCCTGGCACATGACCGGGCTCGTGAGAGATTACTTTATATATATTTTCTCTTTCACTGTGGTACTGCTCCTTTTCTCTCTTTTCGGCACTGGGGCATTTACCATCGATGTTGAAAATATGGTTCCGGTGAGCCCGTATGAAGCAGTACTCTCTCTTGTGCTGGTGGGGTCTTCCCTCATTCTTATGTTCACCCGCTCCCGGTTGAAGGCGGTCATTTCTCTGGGCGTGCTCGGCTATACGGTAGCATTGTTCTTCGTATTGTTCCGTGCCCCGGACCTTGCCCTGACACAATTGACGATTGAGACCGTCTCGGTGACACTCTTTTTGCTTTGTTTCTACCATTTTCCGCAGATTTTCGATGCTTTGAAGGAAACGAAATTTCATGCGGCCAATTTTGTCATCTCCGTTGCAGTCGGACTCACCGTCACTCTCATCGGACTTTCTGCCAGCGGCACCAGGCTGTTTCCGGCTATTTCTGATTACTTTTTGGAAAACAGCTATAAGGAAGCAGGCGGCAATAACGTCGTAAACGTTATCTTAGTAGACTTCCGGGGCTTTGATACCCTGCTTGAAATTCTCGTATTAGGTATTGCTTCCCTCGGAGTGTACTCCTTAATTAAATTACGGCTCGCAGGAGGTGAGAATAAATGAAGTACAACGACATTATCCTGCAGACAGTAACAAAATTCATTTCATTTCTCATCTTTCTGTTTGCAATCTATATCTTTTTCAACGGCCATCAGGAGCCCGGTGGCGGCTTTATCGGGGGATTGATGACAAGTGCTGCTTTAGTTCTTCTCCTTCTCGCCTTTGATATGGAAACCGTCCACCGGGCCCTGCCGATTGATTACAAAATCATGACAGCTATTGGCCTGGTATTCGCTGTTGGTACAGGCGTAGGCTCGTTCTTTTTCTCAGCACCGTTTCTTTCACAGACCTTCGGTTATTTTCATTTTCCCGTACTGGGTGAGCTGGGGCTGACGACAACCCTTGCCTTCGACTTAGGAGTTTATCTGGTTGTTATCGGCACGGCTATGACTATTATTCAAACGATCGGAGAGGATAAATAGTGGAAATAATTATGTCTATCCTTGCCGGCTTCTTATTTACTGTCGGTTTGTATTTAATACTGACGAAAAATTTAATCCGCATTATTATTGGCAGCTCAGTTTTAAGCCACGGCGCCCATCTGCTGCTTTTGACCATGGCGGGGCTGAAGACAGGGGCCCCTCCGCTGCTCGGCCTTGAAGCTGACACTTATGTAGACCCGCTTCCCCAGGCGCTGATACTGACAGCTATCGTTATCAGCTTTGGAGTAACGTCTTTTATTCTTGTTTTAGGATACCGTACGTACAAAGTGACCGGAGCGGCTGAGACTGACCAACTGAGAGGAACTGATACTGATGAGTAATTGGCTGATCCTTCCGGTCCTTATCCCTCTCATCGCAGGGATCGTGGCATTGTTTTTCCCAAAGCATGTCACCGCGCAGCGCATCTGGGCATTTATTACGAGCCTGATTCTGATTGGCGTCAATATCTTTTTGCTTACGTACATATTGTCCAATGGAATCATGACTCTTGAACTCGGCGGCTGGGAAGCTCCATTTGGCATTGTGTTTGTGGGAGATTCATTAGCAGTGCTTTTAACAACAACTACTTCCTTTGTCGCTATGCCTATTATTTATTTTTCCTTCAGCACCATCGGAGTGGAGCGGGAAAAATATTACTACTACTCCTTTTTCCAGTTTTTAATCGCCGGTGTGTCCGGAGCCTTTCTGACTGGTGATATTTTCAACCTGTTCGTCTGCTTCGAGGTTCTTCTTTTAGCCTCTTACGCTCTGATCGGCCACGGCGGTACAAAAACACAGCTGAAGGAATCGTTTAACTACGTTATTGTAAACGTTGTTTCTTCCGCCTTTTTCGTTATTGGTGTTGCATATCTGTACGCCGTAACGGGCACGCTGAACATGGCCCAGCTCAGTGAACGTGTCAGTGAAGCCGGCTCTGAACCGATCATTACGGTTATTGCCATTTTGTTTTTGATCGTGTTTGGGTTAAAAGGAGCATTATTTCCTCTTTATTTCTGGCTGCCTGGATCATACTCGGTGCCTCCGACAGCCATCGGGGCGATATTTGCTGCTCTTTTGACCAAGGTCGGCATCTACAGCATTTTTAGAACCTACTCTGTTATCTTCAATGAAGATACAGCCATTACACACACCATCCTTCTCGTCCTTTCAGCGGTGACAATGATTGTTGGTGTTATCGGCGCGATTGCTTACAGAGATGTGAAATTGATTTTAGTATACAATGTTATTGTAGCTGTCGGATTTATCCTATTTGGTGTCGCTTCACTGAACAGCGATGCGTTTATAGGTGCCATATACTACTTGCTTCATGATATTGTCATTAAAGCAGCCTTGTTTCTGATTATTGGGGCGCTGATTACTGTAGCCGGCACCAGTAAGCTCTCAGGTATGGGCGGAATTATTAAGCACCACCCGCTTCTCACCTGGATGTTTTTCATTTCCGCCCTCGCTCTTGCCGGTATTCCGCCCCTCGGCGGCTTTCCCGGCAAGCTGATGCTTGTGGTCGGCGGTGCCGAAGCCGGTCATTATATTGTCGTAGCAGTCATGATGGTTGCAAGTCTGCTTGTATTGTATTCCGTCATACGAATTTTCCTGCAGGGGTTTTTGGGAGAACCGACGCTTACCCATGCAGAACAGCATGGCAGCATTAAAGCGCAGATGCCTCCCATCGTATTTCTTGTAGCGCTCTCTGCATTCATGGGCTTCGGTGCCGAAATCATGTATCCATTGGTGGAAAGTGCAGCAGAAACGCTGATCAATCCCCACGCCTATATTGAAGCTGTGTTAGGGGGGAATTCATAATGGCTTTTCAGGTTATGATCAATCTTGCCATGGCTCTGCTTTGGATGATTATCAATGATGCCTGGTCGTTTGCATCCTTTATCAGCGGATTTTTCCTCGGCCTGCTAGTCCTGTATTTTATGAGAGGATTTTTCCGGGAGAGGCTTTATTTTCACCGGGTCTATGCAGCCCTGGTGCTGATGCTTATCTTCTTTAAAGAATTAATACTGTCCAGCTTCTCTGTTGCCCGGCAGATACTTAGTCCTAAATTAAACATCAGTCCAGGCATCTTTGAAATGGAAACCACTCTTGAAAAAGAATGGGAAGTCACGCTGCTGTCGCTTTTAATCACTCTTACACCGGGGACCCTGGTAGTAGAAGTAGCCCCGGACAACCGCTCGCTGTTTATCCATGCGATGGACCTGCAGAGTGTGGAAGCGGCTGAAAAGGAAATCCGCAATTCATTTGAAAAAGCGATTAGGGAGGTCAGCAGATAATGATATTAAATATAATTTATATCACAGCAGCAACGCTTGTTTCGATATCCATCCTGCTCACGCTGTACCGTGTATTTCAAGGTCCGTCGATGCCGGACCGTGTTATTGCCCTCGACGTTATTGGCATCCAGCTTATTAGTTTAATAGCTCTCTTCTGTATTATTTTAAATACGAGCGCGTTCATTGAAGTTATGCTGCTGCTTGCGATACTGGCCTTCATTGGCACGGTAGCCTTCGCTAAATATATCGAAAAGGGTGTTGTGATTGAGCATGACCGAGATCGTTGATTGGATTGTAGCACTGCTTGCCCTTTTTGGAGCAGCTTTCAGCATCATAAGCGCTGTCGGTCTGCTTCGTCTTCCGGATATTTTCACACGTTCTCATGCTGCCACGAAGGCGGCTACTCTGGGAGTACTGTGTGTTGTGCTTGCCGCCTTTCTGTTTTTCATGGTACACACGCAGACCTTCAGTCTCCGCTTCGTGCTGACCCTTGTGTTTGTATTTGTGACAGCACCTGTGGGCGGACACTTGATCGCAAGGGCAGCTTATAACGCCGGCGTCCCACTCGCGGAGGGGAGCTCCCAGGACGCTCTCAGCCGATCCAGGAAAGAGAACCGGTCCTTCAATGAAGAGAAAACCGATAACCATCATTAAGGAAAAACCGGACCATTTATATGGTCTGGTTTTTTGATATTCAATCTTTTTCTCATAAATACTGGAATTCTTATCAAACCCTTGTTATGATGGGGTTTAAGAAAAAAACCAGAATAATGTAAGTATTTTTAAAATATTCTTGCTTTATTCCTGGCTTTTCTTCTTAGAAACCTACAAAAATAAATGGAAGGGTTGACATACCGGGCTTTTCATGAGTTAATTTGGTATGAAAGACTCTAAATTTATGGAATGAAAGGGAGTATTTTCATGAACAAGACGGATTTAATCAACGCAGTTTCAGACCAGGCTGAGCTTTCGAAAAAAGACGCTTCCAAAGCTGTAGACGCTGTCTTTGACAGCATCACAGAAACTTTGAAAAAAGGCGACAAAATCCAGTTAGTTGGATTTGGAAGCTTTGAAGTACGCGAGCGTGCTGCACGTAAAGGGCGTAACCCACAAACAGGCGCGGAAATTAAGATCCCTTCCACGAAAAACCCTGCGTTTCGCCCAGGTAAACAGCTGAAAGACGCTGTAAACTAACATAAATATTTTAAAAACAGCCCTTCTGAAATCAGGAGGGCTGTTTTTTCTTGAGGTTCTTTGGTGTTTCTTCCAGGGCGAATAAGGGAACAATTCTATATCATTCTTTGAAGGAGCTTGCGTATGGATATAACAATTACCCGTCCAGCGATTAAATGGATGAAAGAAGAACTAAATGTGGAAAGCGGCGATTCCGTAAGATTCTATGTCCGTTACGGCGGCTCTCCGCAGCTCTATCCCGGATTTTCTATGGGTATTGCTCTCGATAAACCGGAGAGACCGGCAGTAACGACAGAGGAGGAAGGACTCACCTTTTTCGTGGAAGACGCAGACAGCTGGTATTTGCGCTCGCACAATCTGCACGTCAGCTTCAGCCGGAAGCACGATACGATTATATTTGAATACAAGGAACGCAGTGACGCAGAGTAGGAATTACTCTGCGTTTTTTCTCCGTCTTCCCCTCAAATTCCCTGAACAAAAAAAGGCTGCAGGCATTTGTGCCTGCAGCTTCAAAGGGAGAGAGAGTGATGCCTAAAGGAGAGCCTGTTATTCACGGCTACAGGAAATGGCTTGCTCCAAAATGAAAAACCACACTGGCTGATCCATTTCGATTGTTCCTGCGAAAGGCAACAATTTAAATGTTGGAACGAAGCATGTGCCTCCTGTTATTTATTAGTGTACATAGTTACTGCATGGGTTTCATTATGTATGTCAGATGTTCTTCCATTCTTTTTTCCTTCGGCTTCCATTCCTGCAGTTTAATTGTTTTTTGCGAATCGTTTTACTATACTAAAAAAGCACCCTACATACGTGAAACCTTTCCAAAATGAACGGGATCACGGGTATACTACGAGGAGGACGTTACCTTGTCTATGAAAAGACCTTTAACTGCAGCAGATTTAGAACGTATTCACGTCGTGGATGATGCCCGTCTTTCTTCAGACGGCGAACGGTATGCTTTTGTACAAAAATCTATTCAAAGTAATACGAACAGCTACTATTCAAATATATACACGCAGTATTTAACAGACGATGTTCCTGTTCAATGGACGTTTGGGTCTTATACAAATGTTTCGCCGCGGTGGTCACCGGACGGCTCCAGCCTCGCTTTTGTGTCTGACCGCTCGGGCCTTAACCAAATTTGGATAATGAGCACCTCAGGAGGAGAGCCAAAGCAGATTACCTTCGTTAAACATGGCGCCTCCAATCCAGTATGGTCGCCGGACAGCCAGAAGCTGCTGTTTGAAACGGAACAGGCTCCTGAAGAAGACATCTTTACTACGGAGGGAGACTCTCCGAATAATTCTCCTTCTGCTGTGAAAATTGACCGTCTCCGTTATAAATCAGACAGCCGGGGCTTTCATCACGGCAGACGCGCACACATTGGTTTGTTTCGATTCGACCTCGAGGAGAGTTCCCTGCTCACTAACGGCAGCTACGATCACCACACTCCTGACTGGTCTCCCGACAGTCAATTTATTGTATTTTCAGCAAACAGAAACAGCGATGAAGACATTTCCCCGGTGCAGGATTTGTATACCCTAAACATTGAAACAAAAGAAATTTCCAAACTCACGGATTCTGCCGGTACCTTCACTAATGCCAGCTGGTCACCCGACGGCTCCTGGATAGCGTGCACTGGTCACGAATTGGAATATAAAAGCGCCACGATTAATCAAATCTGGCTAATCAATCCATTAACAAAAGAACGAAAAGGAATGACGTTAAAGTGGGACGTCCAAATAGGCGACTACATGATTGGCGATATCAGAACCGGTCATACCTCTGATAAGCCCGTATGGTCGAGCGATCAGGAGCATATTTACTTTTTAGCGAGCGAAAACGGAAAAGTCGGCTTGTATCAGATGGATATGCATAATGAAATCACCGCTGTTCATGATGAGGACAACCACGTTTTCTCGTTCTCCTTTCATCCCAAAAATGAACAGTTTGTGCTCGGCATCAGTGATCCTTCCAACCCAGGTGATTTTTACAGCCGGCGACTTGAGGACAAACGCCGTGTCCGGCTCACAGACGTAAACGCCAGCTTTTTAAAAGAGATTGATCTTTCCCTGCCCGAAACCTTTTCTGTCCGTACAGGCGATCATTGGGACGTTCAGGGATGGATAATGTATCCTGTTGATTATGAAGAAGGACAGAGCTTCCCACTGATTCTGGAAATTCACGGCGGCCCCCACGCTATGTATGGTCACACGTTCTTTCACGAGTTTCAGCTGCTTGCTGCCGAGGGATACGGTGTCCTGTTCAGCAATCCCCGGGGAAGCCACGGCTATGGCCAGGCCTTTGCCGATGCCTGCCGACGGGATTATGGCGGAAAGGATTTCGAGGATCTGCTTGCGATTCTGGACCATGCGGTTGAAAGCTATGAGTTTGTTGACCGCAATCGGCTGGGAGTAACCGGAGGAAGCTATGGCGGCTTTATGACAAATTGGATGATCAGCCATACTGACCGCTTTAAAGCGGCCGTCACCCAGCGCTCCATTTCCAACTGGCTCAGCTTTTACGGGGTGAGTGATATCGGCTTTTTCTTTACAGACTGGGAGATCGGTGTGCCGCTCCATCAGGATCCGGAAAAGCTCTGGCACCATTCCCCTCTCCGCTACGTCAAAGATATTCATACGCCTTTACTGATCATGCACAGCGAAAACGATTACCGCTGCCCGATTGAACAGGCGGAACAGATGTTTATTAACATGAAATATTTAAACAAAACGGTCTCGTTTCTCCGTTTCCCGGGAGCCAATCATGAACTAAGCCGCTCCGGCCCTCCCGCTCTTCGAATCGAACGGCTGAATCACATGGTCGACTGGTTCCACCACTATATCGAAAAATAATATTCAACTTTTTCGGTGCCGTGCAGCATAAAATGATCCCGCTTCAGTAGAGAAGCGGGATTTCATTTACACGTCAGCATTAATCGTCCTTGTCTTCACTGCCGGAGCGTTTCTTCGTATGATGTTTTTTCCTGTTTTCTTCTTCTTCGTATTTCATATCTGCCAATGGAATTGGATCTTCCTTGCTCGCAGGCGGTCCTTCATTCCCCGGCTTTTTCTCCGGCTCCTGTTTTTTTTCTTTTTTTACTTTATTTTTAAGACGTTCTGATTCTGACATCTTTATCCCTCCTGTAATATAGTACCTGTAAGTATGTATACCACATTCAGGAGAAGGAAAAACTATGATACTCCAGAAGGAGGATACTATGCAAAATGCCCGCTATTGGAAAAACAGAATTCGCACCCGTTCTGCCGATATAATGGGCGAAGAGCATATGCGAAAAGCAGCGGTAGTAGTACCCCTGCTTCAACTACACGATGAATATCATATAATGTTTGAGCGCAGAGCATGGTCGCTGCAGTCGCAGCCGGGAGAAATATGTTTCCCGGGTGGAAAAATCGATGATTCCGATCCTACTCCTCTTGCTGCAGGACTTCGCGAATTTGAAGAAGAAACCGGAATCCCCTCGCACGCGATGGATGTATGGGGAGCTTTGGACGTTGTTGTCCAGCCATTTCAGCGAATAGTCTATCCCTACATTGGGGAAGTTGATTACGCGGGTGATTTTTCCCCTAATACCTCAGAAGTGGACGAACTGTTCACCGTGCCGCTTGATTTCTTTTTAAAGCACGAGCCCGAAAAGCATAATGTTTACATGGGCATGCGTTTTTCAGAAACTTTTCCCACTTCATTAATACCAAATGAAGAAACGTACCGTACAAACACTACAACGCTGCCCCAGTTTATCTATCACTACCAGAATGTCGTCATCTGGGGGCTGACAGCACAAATTATCCGGCATGCTGTTTCTCTTCTTCGTTAGCCTTCGCCTCTGAATAAAATAAAAGGCGACCTATGCCTGCGCCAAAAGGGCAATCACCATGTCAGCCGACTGCTTCGAAGCATGCTTTAAAAATTCATCGTAGGACTGCTTTGCTTCTTTGCCCGCAATATCACTGAGTGAACGGATAACTACAAAGGGGCAGGAAAACCGGTAGCATACCTGGGCAATTGCCCCTGCTTCCATTTCCGCACATTGAGGCTCGTCGAAGTGAGCTTTTAAGCTGTCTACCTGCTCAGTCTTACTCATAAACGAGTCACCGGACAAAATCAGCCCCGTCCGCGTATTCAGCTCCACCTGCGAAGCGGCGGCTTCTGCTTTCTCGATCCATTCCCGGCTTGCAGGATAAGCTGCCGGCATGTTTGGCACCTGTCCGAATTCATAGCCAAATACTGTTGCATCCACATCGTTGTAGCGGACCTCTGTGGATATCACCACATCACCCACAGACAGGTCCGGGTTAAATCCTCCGGCTGACCCTGTATTAATTACAGCTTCAGGCTTATACAGCCCGATTAAAAGCGAGGTGGCGATGGCTGCATTTACTTTTCCAATACCCGACTGCAAAAGAATTACTTCATGGCCGTTTAAGCGGCCAAAAGAAAAAAAGCAGCCTCCGGTTTCTTTTTCTTCAACGTTTTTCATTAAGCTTTTTAAATACTCCACTTCTTCTTCCATTGCTCCAATAATGCCTAAACGCATTGGCGGACCCACCTTTATCATTTACAATTATATTTACTGGTAAAACTACCTTGTACATTATAACGCAAAGGAGAATACATATGTCCTTAAACCTGCAAACAATCCGGGACAAGGTCGAATTTTTTGAATCATTGTCCCTCGAGCAGCTGGAGGCAGATATTCAAAAAAAGATCGATCAGAATGAAGCTTTGATGCTCGGGGTTCATCATGTTCAGCACCACGTTCATACCCGTTCAGAAAACGGTCGTTCAATTTACACCGCCGTCGTGCATTTCCGGGCTGTACCCACCCCTTAGTTTAGCCTGAACAATATAAAGAAAAACCGGCCTCCCTTAGGAAAGCCGGTTTTTTCTAGTTGTACTGATTACTGCTGAGACGTTCAACACTTGTTGGTTTCCAGCCTTCGCCGTCCACCCACTCCATGCGTACTTCGTATGGATTTTCACTGCTGGCGTCTTCACTGATAACTGCTCTTGCAGTATCCTGCGATCCTCCGTTTTCGAGTCTCCACAGCACCGTGCTGTTGCCTTCTGTCGATCTCAGCCCAGTGGCAGCCTCCACAGCATCCTCCATTTCTTCCCAGTTCTGACCACCTTCAGTAAAATCAGCCGTGAAGTTTTCCTGTTCAGTGCCTACTGGTTCGTATTCACCGTCTTCCTGAGTTGCTTCCGTATCAGCGCTGTCACTGCCTTCTGATTCGGAAGCACTGCTGTTCTCTTCTTCTGAGGTATCTTCGCTGGTAGTGCTTTCCTCAGAGGAGTCACTTTCGGCTTCATCATTTGAAGAAGCTGCCGGCTCTTCTTCTGCGGAGGAGTCGGATTCTGAGGAAGAATCAGATTCAGAGGTATTTTCTGCTTCTTCAGAGGTATTTTCTGCTTCTTCTGAAGTCTCTTCTTCTGTACCTTCTTCATCTGCATTGTTTTCCGGAGTTTCTTCTGTAGAAGAAGTGTCCGGGTTATCCTCCGGTCCGCTTTCATTCTGCTCTTCTTCGGTATTGGTTGAGTCTGCCATCTCTTCTCCGTTATCTTCAGCCTGGTCGTTATTATTATTAAAAAACAATAACAGAATACCAAAGAACAGAATGAGCACTGCTACAATACCAATAGCAGCATTTAAGACATTATTCATCCGCTTCTTTCTTTTCTTTTGAAAGCGTGAGCCGGATTCGTCGTTATAGTTGTTGTTCGACATCTTAGGATCCACCTGCCCTTATCGTATGTAATGCTTTTGTAGTACAAAAACACGCCCTGCAGAGAGAACGTAACATGTTTTATCATAAAGGAAATACTTCCGGATAACGAGGGAACATAGACCTATGATTTACATCCTCAAAGCAGGGCGCCGCGCTTAAGTTTTATTGGTGCTGGCAGACTTCTAGGCTATTTCAATAATCTCGACTTCAATGTCCCCGCCTGGTGTTGAAACCGTTACCTGTTCACCAATCTGGCGTCCAAGCAGGCTCTGGGCCATCGGCGAATCGTTGGATATTTTTCCTTCAAGCGGATCAGACTCTGCGCTTCCGACGATCGTATAGCTTTCTTCATCACCGTTTGGCAGTTCTTTAAACCGTACTGACTTTCCGAGCGACACCACGGAGTTATTACTTGTGTCTTCTTCAATGATGGCAGCATTTTTCAGCATCTGTTCAATCTGGCTTACTCGTCCTTCGACAAAGGCCTGCTCATCTTTGGCAGCATCGTACTCCGAATTCTCGGACAAATCGCCAAAGCTTCTGGCAATTTTTATACGCTCTACGACTTCCTGCCGTCGCTCAGTTTTTAAATATTCCAATTCCTCTTCCAGCTTCTTTCTGCCTTCTTCTGTCATAAAATGCTGCTTTTCTTCTGGCATATTTTCACTCCTCTATTCAATATAAAAATGTATCATATTTTGGCTCACTTTTATAGTATTTTACGTTATACTACCGGGCGCTTCCGGAAGACGGGCGCTGACCGCCACCCCGTCACCAACCGGAAAAATGTTGGTGCGAAAGTCTTTTCTTTCCATCAGCCAGCGGTTGTACGCCCGTATTTTTTTCACCATCGGCTGTAATCGTCCAGGAATATCCGCTTCAGGGTCAGCGACCAAACCCCGGAACAATACGTTATCACTAATAATGATCCCTTCCGGGGCCAGCAGCTGCTCACACAATTGAAAATACTGCTGATACTGTCCTTTGGAAGCGTCTATAAATACTGCGTCAAATGCCGTTTTGTCTGCAAATTCCTCCTGCAGGTTTAAAGCATCTCCAAGGACAAATGTAGTCTGCTCCTCCCACGGGCTTTTAGCCCGGTAGTATGCTGCACGCCTGTAGCGTTCTTCGTCTTTTTCCACCGACACTATGGAGGTCCCGGGCAGGGCGGATGCCATCCGTAAAGCAGAATAACCGATTGCCGTGCCAATCTCCAGAACCGATACCGGCTTTTTTAATTGAAGAATTTCGATCATGAATTGCAGTGCCTCTTCGTCCATAACCGGTATACGGTCACGTTCTGCTTCTTTGATCATTTCATCAAACCACGGCGGCGGACCGATACCCAGCTCTTTCCGGTATTCATTAAAATGATTGTTTATGTCCGGCATTTTTTCGCCTGCTTTCCTGGCTATTGATTCTCCCATTCACTTTCATACTTTCTCTGGGTACGCATATGCTGCTCATACGTTTCGTTATAAATAACTTCCCCGTTCGGGCGGGCATAAAAATATAATGCCTCTGTATTTTCAGGGTTCAAAGCTGCCTCAATTGACTGTACTCCCGGACTTGCAATCGGCCCTGGCGGCAGGCCCCTGTTTCGGTATGTGTTGTACGGCGAAGTTACCTTCAGATCATTGAAGGAAGTACGAAGCCTGTGTTCGCCCAGAGCATATGCCACCGTAGGATCCATCTCAAGACGCATATTTTTTTCAAGCCGGTTTTCGATTACTCCGGCAATTGGCGCACGGTCCTCTGCCCGTGCCGCCTCCCGTTCTACAATGGAAGCGATGGTCCATATTTCACGGGCGGTCCAGGGACTGTTGGTGATTTGATTTGAAAATTCTACCATAGTTTCATTTGTTCGTTCAATCATATCCTTTAATACTGCCTCAGGATCCGGGGACTCACCGTAGTATTCATACGTCTGTGGGGCTAAATAACCCTCTAGTGTATAGCGCACGCCATTTTCGTTTTTGGCTTCCCGGATAAATGAATAGGATTCACTTAAAGAACGAATGAACGCTTCATCTGTGGCTGTTTCCAAAAACTTTTCTTCTGAAAAATCAGCGTTCTTCGCACTGAGTCGTGCTATCTGCTCCAAAGACCTTCCCTCCGGAATAGTGATGGAGGCAACCGGTTCCTGTGCCTGCTGCCCGGCTTCAAGCGTACGGGCAATTTCCCCGGCACTCATCGAAGCAGATAATCGGTATGTACCGGCTTTCAGGCTGTCCGGCCGTAAGTAACTGAAATATTGAAAAACACTGGCATTTTTGATCAGCTGCTGCTTTTCCAGCTTCTCAGCTGCTGCTTCCGTGGAAGCGCCCTGTTCAATAACGACAGTCTGTTTTTCCCTGTTATTTTCTGCTGCCGGAAAAAGCATATACAGCACATATATGAGAGCTGCCGCGACACTCATCAGAAATATAGTCCCCAGGAAATAAAATGCCGCCTTCCGTTTTTTCTTAGTAGAGCTGCGGCGCCCGGAGTGTGAATATATGAGCGTTTTCATGAATGGATGTTCTCCTCTTAACCTGCGGGCTCAGCTGCACGGCAGGCATAATGATAAAGAAAAACACCGGAAGAAGATCCGGTGTGCTTCCTTTACGGTTAGAACAAGTTCTACTCCATTTCGTTAGCACTGTAAGTGTTCACCATTTCTTCGACCATTTCCCATTCTTCGTCAGACTCGATTGGGAAAAGGTTTATATCGGACTCGTCCCCTTCGCCTTCTTCCTCGTAGCGGAAAGCAAAAACCTCCACTTCGTCATTGTCGGCTTCGCTTGACGGAACCACTACAATGTAGGACTGCTCGCTCTCATCTGCGTCAAATGTAAACAGGATGTCAAATAAATGTTCATTGCCGTCCTCATCGGGTATGACAATTCTTTCTTTTTCTTCTTCTTCGGCCATTTTATTTCACCTCTTTACTATAAGTTTGATTGATGATCCAAATAACTCTGCAGAATCATCACAGCTGCCATTTTATCCACAACTTTTTTTCGCTTTTTTCTGCTGACATCTGCTTGTAATAGTGTGCGTTCTGCCGCCTTCGTTGTCAATCGCTCATCATACATGGCCACCGGCAGCGAGGAAAATTCTTCAAGGTTTTCTGCGAATGCCTGACACTCTTTTCCCCTGCCCCCAATCGTGCCATCCATATTTTTGGGAAGGCCGACCACAAGCTGCTCGATTTCATTTTCTTTAACCAGTTCAAGAATACGGGGAAAGGCTTCGTCCGGCTCAGTCGTTTTTAAATGAATCGTTTCTATACCCTGGGCCGTCCAGCCCAGCGCATCGGAGATGGCGATCCCGATTCTTTTCTTTCCGACATCAATGCCAAGCGCCCTTTTCACAAAGATGACTGGTGGTCCTTCAGATAGTGTCGCATTAATTCTTCAATTAATTCATCCCGCTCGAGCTGGCGGATGATCGTTCTTGCTTCTTTATGACGGGGAATATATGCTGGATCGCCTGAAAGCAAATATCCCACAATTTGATTAATTGGATTATACCCTTTTTCTTCAAGCGCTTCATACACACTGAGCAGCACTTCTTCGGCCTTTGGATCGGAAGAATCTTCCTTTCGGTTAAAACGTACGGTCCGGTCGTTCGTATCCAATTCCTCCACCTCCTCAGATGACTTTTCACGAAATGTCATTTCATAAAAAGCAGAAGGGAGGAGAAGCTCCCTTCCTATACTGTGGTAACTAATACGATTACTGTATAGACGATTATATTGTACATTAGATAGGGGCACTTAGGAAAGGGTTAAGATAAAGTTCTTCGCTTCTTCCAATGCTTCTGTAAGCTTTTCAGGCTGTTTTCCTCCTGCCTGAGCCATATCCGGGCGGCCGCCTCCGCCGCCTCCGCAAACTTCCGCTGCTTTTTTCACAATATCCCCTGCTTTGTACCGTTCAGTCAGATCTTTAGTTACTCCGGCAATAAGCTGTACTTTTTCCCCCTCCGATGTTCCAAGCACGACAATACCGCTTCCAAGCTTTTGCTTGAGTTCATCTACGGTCTGCCGCAGCGTATCTTTATCTGCTCCTGGAAGCTCTTTGGCAATAACCGGAATGCCGTTTATTTCCTCTGCCGCGTCTGCAAGATCCCCGGCTTCGAGATTACTCAGCTTCTGCGACAGCGATTCATTTTCTTTTTGGAGACTTCTAATCTGCTCCTGCAGAGCTTCTGCACGCTGCGGGATATCGTCAATGGCACGGGAGCGGACGATGCTGCCTGTTTCTTCAAGCAGCTGCATTCTGCTTTCAAAGTATTCATACGCGTACTGGCCGGTAACAGCTTCTATTCGGCGGGTCCCGGCACCAATTCCGGATTCTCCTGTAATCTTGAACACTCCGACTTCGGAGGTGCTGCCGACATGGCAGCCGCCGCACAGTTCAATACTGTAGTCGCCGATCTGCACTACGCGAACTCTTTCCCCGTATTTTTCCCCAAACAACGCAGTGGCGCCCATCTGCTTCGCTTCATTGATTCCTTTTTCTTCAATCAGAACCGACACATTGTCCCACACTTTTTCGTTTACAAGATATTCGATCCGCTTTATTTCCTCTGCAGTGACCTGCCCAAAATGGGAAAAGTCAAAACGGAGGCGGTTATCTGTCACAATCGATCCTGCCTGGTTAACGTGCTCCCCGAGCACATCCTTAAGGGCCTGGTGCAGCAAATGGGTCGCCGTGTGGTTTTTAATAATGCTTCTTCTCGTATTTTCTTCGATGGATGCCCGTACATGCATCCCTTTACGGAGCGATCCTTTTTCAATTCGTACCGTATGAAGATTTTGGCCGTTCGGAGCTTTCTGCACATCTTCCACTATCGCTTCCATCCCTGCGGCTTCATTTACGATCGTGCCGCGGTCTGCCACCTGGCCGCCGCTTTCTGCATAAAACGGGGTTTTTTCCAGAATGAGCTGCACCTGCTCTCCGGCTCCGACTGTATCTACGAGTTCTTTATTGTGAATCAGCGTCTGAACGCTTGTCTCCACGTCAAAATGCTCGTAGCCGACGAAGATACTCTCTGTATCAATATCTGTCAAAAGCGACTCCTGAGTCTGCATCGAACCGCTGTCTTTTCTAGCCGCACGTGCCCGGCTCCGCTGGGCTTCCATTTCCACTTCGAATTCTTCATTGTCCACCGCGAACCCTTCGTCTACTACGTATTCTGCCGTTAAGTCAGGCGGGAATCCATACGTATCGTACAGGCGGAAAACATCTTTACCGGAAATGACTGTTTCTCCTTTGTTTCGGGCTCTTTCTGTTACCTGTCGCAGCATTTTCAGCCCATCGGTCAGCGTCTCATGAAAACGTTCTTCTTCAGTTTTCACTACACGTTCAATAAAGGATTGCTTTTCACGAACCTCCGGATAATAATCTTCCATGATTTCGCCCACAATGCCTACAAGCCTGTGCATGAACGGCTCCTCCTGCCCGAGCCAGCCGGCGTAACGCACCGCACGGCGGAGCAGACGGCGCAGAATGTAACCGCGCCCTTCATTGGACGGAAGGGCCCCGTCCCCGATGGAGAAGCTGACTGTCCGGACATGATCGGCAATCAGGCGAAAAGCAATATCCTGCTCTTCATTTTCTCCATACGTTCTTCCGGATACCTCTTCTACCTTTCGGATGATCGGCCGGAAAAGATCGGTATCAAAATTTGTTGGTACGTCCTGAACGAGGGTCACGAGCCGTTCAAGCCCCATGCCGGTATCAATGTTTTTCTTTGGCAGCGGAGTGTACGTATCATCGGCGTTATGATTAAACTGCGAAAATACGAGATTCCACACCTCTAAATAACGCTCGTTCTCTCCTCCAGGGTACAGCTCCGGATCCCGGGGGTCATTTCCCCAACTGTCTCCGCGGTCATAAAAGATTTCCGTGTTCGGCCCGCTTGGCCCCTGGCCGATATCCCAGAAGTTTTCTTCGAGACGGATGACCCGTTCTTCCGGAAGGCCGATAATCTCTCTCCAGTACTGGTACGCTTCGTCATCCTCCGGATGAACGGTAACCGACAGCCGATTTTCATCAAAGCCTATCCAGCGCTCCGAAGTTAAAAATTCCCACGCCCATTCGATGGCTTCTTTTTTAAAATAATCGCCAATCGAGAAATTGCCGAGCATTTCAAAAAAGGTGTGGTGGCGCGTCGTTCTTCCAACGTTTTCAATATCGTTTGTCCGGATGGATTTCTGCGCATTCGCAAGCCGCGGATTTTCAGGAATCACCCGTCCATCGAAATATTTTTTCATCGTAGCGACCCCGCTGTTGATCCATAAAAGCGTCGGATCCTCATGCGGAACGAGCGAGGCGCTCGGCTCAATGGTATGTCCTTTTTCCTCAAAAAAGTCCAAAAAGCGCCGCCGGACTTCAGTAGATGTTAATGCTGGCATTATTGATCAGCCTCCCGTGAGTTTTTCATTTTTGTTTAAATTACATTAAAAAACCCGCCCCTGAAAACAGGGACGAGTGTGCTCGCGTTACCACCCTGGTTGCCGCATATAAAAACGGCCAACTCAGCATCCGTAACGTGGATCATCCGACAGGGTTTGCCTGCACTCCGGAGCAGCGTTCGGGCGGGTTATTCTCCGGCAGTTTCAGCCGCTGCTGCCGGTCTCTGTGAGAATATATCCGCCGTACTCATTCCATCACTGTTTTTATTATTCTGTTTCAGTTATATCGGAAACCGTATTTTCTGTCAAGCCTGCTCATCCGGATCCTCTTCCCGGTTCTTCAGGCGTTCCCGAAGATACGAATAACGTTCATTTTTTGACTCCTGCTTTACCGCATACATAAATGCTTCCTTTTCCCCGCAGAGAATTAAATAGTCCTTTGCCCGTGTTATCGCTGTATACAACAAATTACGGCGCAGCATCCGCCGGTAGGACATCAGCATCGGGACGACCACGATGGGAAATTCGCTTCCCTGCGCCTTATGAATAGAAGTACAGTAGGCAAGAGTTATTTGTTTAAGGTCCTGGCGTGTGTAGTTGACTTCCTTTTCATCAAAGGAAAAAACAATCTGCATTTCTTTATCAACAGTTTCTTTTGCTTCAAAGACAGTTTCGAGCACGCCTTTATCTCCGTTATATATCCCTTCTTCACCGTTATTTACGAGTTGTAGAACGATATCATCCTTCTGGTAAACAGCGTCGCCGAAGGTTACACTCCGCTTTTTAGGCGTCCGGGGATTAAACATTTCCTGCAGCCGTTCATTTAAGGCGTGGATCCCTGCCTCCCCGCGGTACATCGGGGCAAGCACCTGAATATCCATCGGATCGTAGCCCTTGCGAATGGCGCCGGCACACGTTTTCTCCACCACATCGGCCACCTGGCCTTTCGTGCACGGAAAAAACCGTCGGTCTTCAAACGGCTGTTCAAAATCGTCCGGTAGCCCCCCTTCCTTCATCGCGTGGGCCAGCTCTACAATCGACGACTGATTGGTCTGCCTGTACACCACCGATAAGCTCACGGTCGGTATAGTACCGGCTTCAAGCAGATCTCCAAGCACCTGGCCCGGTCCTACCGAAGGGAGCTGGTCCTCATCGCCCACAAACACGACCTTCATTCCCTTCGGGACCGCCCGTATCAGCTGATTGGCAAGCCACATGTCCACCATGGACACTTCGTCGACAATCAGCAGTTCCCCTTCGAGAGGTTCGTACTCATCCTTCTCAAACAGCTCGTTCTCTCCTTCCCCGCTAAACCCGAGCAGCTTATGAATCGTCACTGCCCGCAGGCCGGTGGACTCCTTCATCCGTTTCGCCGCCCGGCCGGTCGGCGCAGCAAGCAATACAGGGAAGGGCTTCTTGCCTGAATATTCGGAAGGATCCAGCGAAACATCATACAGCGACGCGTATACTTCCACGATGGCCCGGATGATCGTAGTCTTACCGGTTCCCGGCCCGCCGGTAAGAAGCATTACCGGCTCTTCCATAGCCGTATGGATCGCTTCTTTCTGCTGCTCGGCATACTCAATATCGAATTTTTCTTCCACTTCTCCGAGAGCCTGCAGCAGATCTGCCTGGGAATGTTCTTTTTCTTCTGCTTCCTCCTGCAGCTTATGCACCCTGCCTGCAAACCCTTTTTCCGCAAAATACAAAGAGGCAATATACACACGATCATCGTCAATCTGCACCCGTTCTTCGTTTACAAGCTCCTGCAGAACAAGCTTCAGCTCCTGCTGATCAATAGTAACGGCGGGGTCTGCGAGCAGCTGCTCCGCGCTGTCAAGCAGCTGCTGCTTCGGAATATACACATGCCCGTCCTGCATCGTCCGTTCATACAGTTCAAACAGCACTCCCGCCTTCAGACGGCTTGGGTCATTTTTTTGGATGCCGGTATTTTCCCCGAGCCGGTCCGCTTTTGTAAACCCGACCCCGTCCACGTCCCAGACGAGCTGATAGGGATCATGCCGAATAATATCGAGCGTCCGCTCGCGGTATTGATTGTATATTTTTACGCCAAGATCGGTACCGAAGCCGTAGCGTACAAGAAGGGTCATGGCATGCTCCATGCCTTGATTTTCGAGCATAGCCGTGCGGATTTGTTTGCGCTTTTCTTCATTTAGGCCTGGAATTTTTTCAAGCGCTTCCGGACGCTCAAGCACTTCATCAATCACTTTTGCCCCAAAGCGATCGACCAGTTTTTCTGCTGTTTTTGGCCCGATATACGGGAACCGGTCGCTCGATAAGTAGTCAATTAACGCTGATCGTTCGGTCGGTATTTCCTTTTGATAAGAAATGACCTGATACTGGGTTCCAAACCGCGGATGCTGTTTAATCTCGCCGTTAAAGCGGTACCGTTCATTTGCCTCCACCGTCGGAAGAATGCCAACAATGGTCGTTGTGCTTTCATCAAAGGAGGGTATCGATTCTTTAATTTTCACTTTCGCTACGGTGTAGCCGTTTTCTTCATTCCGGAATATAACGTGCTGCACCGTGCCGAGGACGTAGGGTTCGAGCAGTTCCTGTTCATCGTGTCCGTTCTCCATAGCACAACCTCACTTTTCGCTGAGCAGCTGCTGAACCTGCTGTCTGCCGTTTTCTGCCAGTGCATGTTCAGGCTCTGCTTCAAGTGCTTTCTCGAAGAACCTGAGTGCTTCTTCCGCCCGTTCATTAAACAGAGCAGCCACTCCCAGATTGTAATGGGCATCGGCATGGTCCGGGTCCTGCTCCACCACTTTTTTAAATTCTGGTTCAGCCTGATCAACCTCCTCCTGCTGGGCGAGCGACAGTGCATAGTAATATCTGGCTTCGGCGTCTGATTCATCGAGCTCCACGGAGCGCTTGAAATTAGCAATAGCATACGGAAGACGGTCGGACTGCAGGTAGCTCAGTCCGAGCATAAAAAACAGACTCGAGTCTTCAAGCCCCTGCTGCTGGGCTCCTTTATACATCGTAATGGCCTCGGCGTACTCCTCCCGGTTATATAGTACATTACCAGCCCCGTAATAGGCTGTTGCAGCCGTTTCATCTATTTGCAGTGCCTTGGTGAAAAAACGGATGGCTTTGTCGTCTTCCCCCGCTTCGGCAAGCAGATTACCAAAGTTTATGTACGCGACAGGATCATTTGGCTCCGATTCCATCTGCTCGTTCAAAAGCCTTGCTGCTTCTTCAAACTCCCCGTTTTGTAAGTGCTCCATTGCCTGCTGATTTTTATCCATACTATCATCCTTTTCAAGTCTTCTTACTGTATTATTTCACGATCCGGGGTGATTGAAAAGCCTCCCCGGCACACTGAATAAACCAAGAAAAAGGAAAACGTTACGTTGCAACGCTTTCCTTCATCATCGCCTCTTCTATTGTTGCGCCTCCAAGGCACACATCGCCGTCGTAAAAGACAACAGCCTGTCCCGGAGTCACTGCCCGCTGCGGTTCATCAAACTCTACGAGCAGTTCTCCATTTGTTTTCTGATGCACGGTAACGCCCTGGTCCTTCTGACGGTACCGGAATTTCGCGGTGCATGAAAACGGAAAGGACTCCGGTTCATGAATCCAGTTAGGCTCAGAGGCAGTCAGCTGCTCCGAATACAATCGACTGTGGTTGCCGCCCTGCCCGACAATCAGAACATTTCGTTCCATGTCTTTGTCCACAACAAACCACGGTTCGCCGGACCCTCCGATGCCAAGCCCCTGGCGCTGGCCGAGCGTGTAGTACATCAGCCCGTCGTGGCGGCCCTTCTCTTCTCCTTCAGGACTCTCCATGATGCCCGGCTGTGCGGGAAGATACTCCTGCAGGAAATCCTTGAAGTTCCTCTCTCCTATAAAGCATATTCCTGTGCTGTCTTTTTTTCCAGCGGTTTCAAGGTCCCGTTCCTCCGCCATTTTCCGGACCTCGGATTTATCATACTCTCCGAGTGGAAACAGCACACGGCTCAGCTGTTCTTCGCTTAACTGGTTTAAAAAATACGTCTGGTCCTTGTTGTTATCCACTCCGCGCAGGAGGTACGTCCCGTTTTCGGTATGGTTGACGCGTGCATAGTGCCCGGTCGCGACGTAGTCTGCCCCGAGATTAAACGCGTGGTCAATAAACGCACGAAATTTTATTTCTTTATTGCACATCACGTCAGGATTCGGCGTGCGGCCGGCTTTGTATTCCTCCAGAAAGTACGTAAAGACGCGGTCCCAGTATTCCTTTTCGAAATTTACGGCGTAGTAGGGAATATCCAGTTGGTTGCATACCGCAATGACGTCCTCGTAGTCTTCAGTAGCCGTACACATTCCGGACTCATCTGTGTCGTCCCAGTTTTTCATGAAAATACCGATCACTTCATAGCCCTGCTCTTTTAATAGAGCGGCCGTAACGGAAGAGTCCACTCCCCCGGACATCCCCACAACAATCCGTGTATCTGCATTGGTCATTTCAGAGCCTCCTTTTCCTTCATTTTCCGGCTTATTTTCGCTGCCGCCTGGGCAGCGGTTTTCATTTCTTCTACAGTGTTTCCGTACCCAAAGCTGAATCGGACGGATTCATAGATACGTTCGTCTTTTCCGTACATTGCTTCAAGCACGTGAGATGGCTCTACAGTTCCGGCGGTGCATGCCGATCCGCTTGAGACGGACACGCCTTCCATATCCATCTGCACAAGAAATGCTTCAAGCTGAATACCGGGGAAATATACGTTTAGAATATGCGGACTTTTTTCTGCTTCCCGGCCGTTGATCTGATACAGGCTCCCGCTACGGTCAAGTTCGGCTAAAAAAGCCTCCCTGAGCGATTCAAGCTCCTGCCGGCGTTTCTCCATACTGTTCATCTGCAGCTCAACGGCACTGGCAAAGCCCTCGACAGCGGCCACGTTTTCCGTGCCTGCCCGGCGTCTTCTTTCCTGTTCTCCGCCTGTTAATTCCGGGCGAATTTTTGCACCCTGACGCACGAATAAACACCCAGCTCCTGCTGGACCGTTGATTTTATGGGCCGTCATAGTAGCCATTGTCACCGGTGTTTCTTTTACGTTGACCGGCAGCAGTCCATAGGACTGCACCATATCGGTATGAAAAGCAATTCCTTTTTCCGCAAGCCTTCCGGCTGCTTCATGGACAGGCTGCACCACTCCTGTTTCATTGTTTACATGCATTAATGAAACAAGTATCGTCTCCGCAGTTACTGCTTCCATAATTTTTTGCACCGGCACCACACCCTGTTCATCAGGGCGGACGTACGTGACCTGAAAGCCTTCTCTCTCAAGCGCCTGGGCTGTGTGCAAAACAGCATGGTGCTCGATGGCACTTGTCACTAGATGCTTTCCTTTTTCCTGATTCGCGTGCATAAAGCCGCGGAGGGCCAGATTGTTGCTTTCTGTACCTCCACTCGTCCATACGATTTCTTTCGGACTTGCATTTATGGATGAGGCCACTTTGCGCCGGGCCCCGTCAAGTCTTTTCCTGGCCATCCGCCCATACTCATGTACACTCGAAGGGTTTCCGGCCGGCTCTTTCATAGACTCGATCATCGTTTCAGCCACTTCTGGATGAAGCGGCGTTGTGGCTGCGTGATCTGCATATATCGCAGGCATATTCTTCTCCTCCTAATGGAGTTATTTCATATAATCGTGATAACATTATTTTTTACATTAACAAATAGGAGATTTTTTGTCTATTTCCTTGCCTGTGCTTTCATTTCCCGTGTAATATATATTTTGTTTCCTATTATTTTATGAAAGTGCGGGATGTGTGAGTGAAAAATGTTTGGATGCTCCGGCCTTTACCTAACGGCACCAACCAGCTGCATAATTTTCTGGAATATGACTTTATCGCTATTGGATATCCTATCGGCAAATCCTTGAACGGGCTCAGCTACGAAAAGGTCAAAAAAGAACTGGCCCGCTTTGATATGGATGAAGGTGCCACCAACGTGTACAATTTTATTTCCCAGATGAAACTGGACGACCTTGTGATTGTTCCGGACGACAACAACCGTGACGTTTATTTCTGCACGGTTACCTCACAGTATATTTATGTACCAAACGTTGATAATCAGAAAAAGGGGCTCGGCTATCCCCATCAGAAGACCGTCAGCTGGTTTTTTAATAAAGAACCGCTCAACCGTAATGATTTCAGTAAAGAGCTGCAGGCCTCCCTGCGCTCGCCAAAAACTATTACTGACTTAACCCATCACCTGGACGTGCTGAATGAAATCATCTTTGATGTAGCGTTTATCAGTGGCGGCGTGCTGAAGGGCAAAGCGATTGAAACGGTCAGAGAGCTGCTTGAAGAGCATCAAACAGTCGACACGAGGCTCCGGGCAGCCGAGCTTGCACTTAAATATGATCTTTAACCCCGGCGCAAGCATTTTATTTTGCAATGAAGACCATGTGATAACATTTTGTGAAAAATACCATTATAAAAATCTCCATGCCCTTATGCAGCATGGAGATTTCGCATATATGCGCCCGAGCTTCAGAGCTTAGATGTAAAACATATAATTTTCCTGTTCTTCGTCACCCTGATACTCCGCCAGATAATCAAGGGTAGTACTATCGAGTACATCCTTCACGGCATCCCGGATTTTCAGCCACAAGTCCCGTTTAGCCGGCTCTTCGTCATCGAGGACTTCGACCGGGCTGATCGGGCCTTCAAGGACACGGATAATATCTCCCGCTGTAATGTCAGCCGGTTCTTTGGAAAGCATATAGCCGCCGTAGGCCCCCCTTACGCTTTTCACGAGGCTTGCGTTTCGAAGCGGAGCAATCAGCTGCTCCAAATAATGCTCGGAAAGGTTATGGTCCCGTGCAATTGATTTTAAGGACGTGGGGCCGCTTCCATGCTTTCTCGCGAGCGCCATCATAATCGTCAATCCGTATCTGCCTTTAGTTGAAATTTTCAATGCCGTCATCCCTTCCTGTCAGGCCTGTCATTACCTGTTACGTCTTCATTGATCCCGCTGATTGATTAGTTGCTTTGTCACCTGGCTGCCCTTTTCTAATGCTGATAAAAACAGTTGGAATTAATGCTAGTATATCATACCTGCAGTACGCTGTTCATCCTCATAAATGAGAAAACATGATACAATTTCAACGTGAAACGTATATGAAAGGAGAAACTCCATGTCATCCAAACAGCCTCTTGCCTACCGGATGCGTCCTGGCTCTATCGAAGAAGTCGCCGGCCAGGAGCATATTCTCGGGGAAGGCAAAATGATTGCGCGTATGGTGGAAACAAAAAAGCTTTCCTCCATGATTTTGTATGGTCCCCCCGGCACTGGAAAAACATCGATTGCTTCTGCCATCGCAGGAAGTACAGACATTGCCTTTAAAAAAATGAACGCCGTTATGAACAATAAAAAAGACATGGAACTCGCCGTTCAGGAAGCCAAAATGTCCGATCAGCTTATTGTCATTATGGATGAAGTGCACCGGCTCGATAAAACGAAACAGGATTTTCTGCTTCCCTACCTTGAGAGCGGGCTGATCATTATGATTGGCGCTACTACTGCCAATCCCTATCATGCTATTAACCCCGCGATACGCAGCCGCACACATATATTTGAGGTGCTGCCGCTTTCCATACCGGAAATGAAACAGCTGATCGAACGCAGCCTCCATGACCCGCAGAATGGGATGGGCACGTACCGGACGGAAATAACCGGGGAGGCACATACACATCTGGCCGAAGCGGGCGGAGGCGATGTGCGTGCTGCGCTTAATGCGCTTGAGCTTGCCGTACTAAGTACGACGCCGGATGACGACGGCATCATCCGCATTACTAAGAGTGTCGCTGAGGAATGCATTCAACAGAAGCGTTTCACTCATGATAAAGACGGTGATCACCATTACGATGTGCTCTCCGCCTTCCAAAAATCTATTCGGGGCAGTGATCCTGACGCCGCGCTGCATTACCTGGCCCGTTTAATTGAAGCAGGGGACTTAATCAGCATCGGCCGCCGGCTTATCGTCACCGCTTATGAGGATATCGGACTGGCAAATCCCCAGGCCGGCCCAAGAGCCCTGGCTGCTGTTGAAGCCGCCGAACGACTTGGCTTTCCGGAGGGAAGAATCCCGCTCGCAGATGCTGTCATTGAGCTCTGCCTGTCCCCTAAATCAAACAGCGCTTATAAAGCGCTTGACGCGGCCCGGGAGGCGATGCTCAAAGCAGGCACACCGTCCATCCCGTCCCACCTCCGGGATTCACATTATAAAGGGGCCGGAGCCCTCGGCCGGGGTAACGAGTATGAGTACCCGCACAACGACGAACGGGGGTGGGTTTCCCAGCAGTACCTGCCGGACAAGCTCAAAAACGAGCAGTACTACGAACCAAAAAGCAACAGCAAATTTGAAAAAGCCCTGGCGGACGTGTACCGCCAGATCAAACCAGCCAAGAAGAAAACGTAAGCCGCCGGCGATGCTGCCAGTGTCTGTCGAGACATTGTTTACGCAAAAAAGACGCCTTAAGTGAAGGCGCCTTTAATTTGCGTTTTGACTGTCACTGCTTATCGTTTCCCCGGCCAGCTGCGCCGGCAGACGCACATTGAATTCGGTTCCGCTGCCAGGAGTGGAATCCACCTCCAGCGTTCCCTTAAAATCCTCCACAATCTGAAACACCGTCATCAGCCCGAGACCGGTTCCATTTGATTTGGTGGTATAAAAAGGGTTTCCGATCTTCTGCAGCTGCTCTTCACTCATACCGCTTCCCGTATCCTTTATTTTCACTTCAAAATACGGTTCCCCGGTCCAGTGCATGGATGTTTCCACCCGCAGCACGCCTCCCTCCGGCATTGCCTCCAGGCCATTTTTGATCAGGTTCACAAACACCTGGGATAATTTCTTGCGATCCCCGATTATTTCCGGAAGATCACCAAAATTCGTGTAAATGAACGTTTTGTTTTTCACAGCCTGCTGACTGTACAATTCAAGCAGTTCCTCAAGCAGACTGTTCACCTGAATACCTTGTTCATCCCCGGAGCCGGTAGGTCTGGCAAGACCCAGCAAATCCTCCACAATGCTGTTCATCCGGTCAATTTCGTTAAGCACTAAATCGTAATGCTGAATGTCCTTTTCCTTCTTCGCCGACTGGCGGAACAGCTGCACAAATCCTTTTATGGTCGTGAGCGGATTCCTGATTTCATGCGCAAATCCTGCAGACAGCTGCCCGACCATTTTCAGCTTTTCGCTCCGGACAAGCTCATTTTCCATGTCCTTCTTTTCTGTAATATCGTTAAATATAAGTACAATGCCCTCAGAGGACTTCTGAGCATCCACGGGCGGAAGAATTGTCATATTCACCAGAAAGGTCCGGTTTTTTTCGTTGATTGGCACTTCGATTTCCTTCATCTCAAGCTGCATGTCGTTCAGGCGGTGTTCTTCTATTTCCCGGACGAAATTCCGGAAATCTTCAGATTTTTCCATTACCTGCTGCACGGAGTGACCAAGTGCGTCTTTCCGGTCGAGTCCAAACAGCTTTTCACACGTGGCATTAAACGTGGTGATATTCATAAGATCTCTGGAGACAGCTATTACTCCATTATCTGTCGTTTCCAGAATCATCGTGGACTGGCGGTGTCCCCGCTCCCGCTCTTCAAGCTGCTCTGACATATGGTTAAATGTATTAGTCAGCACATCCACTTCTTCGTAGGCATTCGTCTGCAGCGGAAATACCTTTTTGCCTATAGCAAAACGGCTTGTCGCTTCTGCAAGGCGCTCGACAGGATGCACAATGTATTTGGACAGCTTAAAAACGGCAAACACCGTAATAATTAAAACAACGCTGAAAACAAACAGGTAGCTGTAGACGAGCTGCCGGAGATTCGCATAAAATCCGCTTTTTGGCACTGTATAGCCTACGTACCATTCATTTGCCAGACTCCCTACGTTCTCCACCGGGGTGATTACGGAAACATCGTTTCCGTGCTCGATCAGCTGCTCCTCCTGCCCGGCGATCAGTTCCTCAATAGAATTCTCTTCCATCCCCTGCTCTTCAAGAAAGCTTTCCTCGAGCACGTAGCCCGAGTTGGGATAGGCAATGTATTCTCCTTCATTATTAACCACAAAGGCCTGGCCGGAAAAACGTTCATGCTCGCCCATTTTATTCAGGCGCTGCCAGAGCACCTCCCATAGCGCATTTTCATTAATGGAGGGAGAAATCACCGCTGTCACTCTGCCTGCATCATTTTCAACCGGTGCTGCCAGAGGAATGATCGGCTGCTTTAAAATGGGATCTATAAACGCTTCTTCAAGCGTTGGATTCCCCTCCCGTGCCTTCTGGTACCATACACGGTCGGAGACGTTTTTGCCTATCACTTCATCCCGGGTGGACGTAACAATATCTCCATTTGTATCTATGTAAACAATTCCCATATATAAATTTTCTGCTTCCACCATTTGCTCGAGTTCGTTTCGTATGTCGGAAGGCGCTGCGTTCTCATCCTGCAGCACAGGATTCATTGTCATCATGTCCAGGTCATTCATTCGTTCCGATAAAACGCTCTCCATCGTCAATGACAGATTATTGGAAAGCGAAAATAAAGAACCCTCAAGCTGGGATTCCATTTCTGAACGCTGCGATTCGAACAAAACCACACCAAAAATCAGCAGCGGAAGCGCTGTTATGATTAAGGTGATTACCAGAAGCTTAGAGCGGAGTTTTCTCAATGTATGTTCACCTGCGTTTCTCTTACTGCCGTGACGATTCACCCGTTTCCCCGGATTTATGTAAAAAACCTCCGGTGCACTGTTCACGCGCCGGAGGATTCATAACAATTTGGATAAAACAGGAAGAGTCCCAATGTGCCGTCAAACGAACTTGTTTTTGAACCTGCTCATGGCAGGTGGGTGCCTTGCTTGTTCGTTCATACTTCCTCAAGCATTGAGGCTTGTACTCCAGAACAAGACGACAGGCTCCCAATGTGAAAGTGTTGGCTCAAAACGATCAGTGCTTCACGAACACCTCAGGACTCTTCACATTGTTTGATTATATATTAGCACTTTCGTATAATTCGGTCAAGAACGTTACTACAACATTCCAAGGTGCACAGAGCCTTAAAAGGAGCAGATGATGACAGAAACACTAGCCAGGCTTAATGCAACGTATACGGAACAGGTAATTGAGGATTTCCAGAAAAAACGGGTTCCTGTGGAAGTCCCTCTTTGTTTAAAAGAAGATCACATCGCCTACGGCCATGATCAAAAGATCTCGTATCCTCTCAAGGAAGTGCTCGACGTTTCCTACCGCTATGAACCTGGAAAAATAGGGTTTCTTTATATTCATACGATCCAGGGCATCCGTACCTTTCAGATCAACTCAGACCCCGGTCGGTTTGTCGATCAGTTTCATCAGCTTGACCATTTATAGCTTTTTATTCGTCTTCATCCTCTTTTTCAAACACATCGAGCTTAAGATGCAGTTCATCAAGCTGTCTGCTGCTTACTTTCCCAGGCGCCTGCGTTAATGGATCGGTGGCACTCGCCGTTTTCGGGAAGGCGATCGTATCTCTCAGGTTATTTCTGCCTGCGAGGATCATCACGATCCGGTCAAGACCAAACGCGATGCCGCCGTGTGGCGGTGCCCCGTAATCAAAGGCCTCCATAAGAAAATCGAACTGTTCCTTCGCCTCTTCCTTATTAAACCCAAGTGCTGTAAACATTCTTTCCTGAAGATCTTTTTCATAAATACGCTGCGATCCTCCGCCAATTTCATAGCCATTCAACACGAGGTCGTACGCCTCTGCTCTGATATCTTCCGGATTTGTTTCAAGCAGGTGGGCGTCTTCCTCCACCGGCCGTGTAAATGGGTGGTGCATCGCTACATACCGGTCATCGTCCTTGTTATACTCCATCAGCGGAAATTCTGTAACCCACAGGAAATTAAACGTGCTGCGGTCAATCATGTCGAGCTCTTTTCCGAATTTCAGGCGCAGGGCGCCAAGAGAATCCCAGACCACCTGATGGCTGTCTGCTCCAAAGAACAGCAGATCCTCTGCTTCTGCTCCCATCGCTTCGCGGAGCGCTGCTGTTTCCTCATCGTTTAAGAACTTCGCGACCGGACCTTTGAGTTCATTTTCCTCTACCTTCAGCCAGGCAAGCCCTTTCGCTCCGTAAGCAGCCACAAATTCTGCCAGATCGTCAATTTCCTTCCGCGACATCTGGTTAGCCACGCCTTTGACATTCAGTCCTTTAATGATGCCTCCTGAGGCCGCAGCGTTTTTGAATACTTTAAAATCACTGTCCTTTAAAACCTCGGTCAGCTCCACGAGCTCCATGCCAAATCTGGTTTCGGGCTTGTCGGAGCCGTAGCGGTTCATCGCTTCATAATACGTCATACGGGGGAACGGTGTTTCAATGTCGACCCCGCGCGTTTCCTTCAACAGCCCGGCCATCATTGTTTCCATCATGGAGAAGAGGCCCTCTGTGTCCAGAAAGGCCGTCTCAATGTCCACCTGGGTGAATTCCGGCTGCCGGTCGGCCCGCAGGTCCTCATCCCGGAAGCAGCGAACAATCTGGTAATAACGCTCAAATCCCGAAACCATCAGAAGCTGTTTAAACAGCTGCGGGGACTGCGGCAGAGCATAAAACTCCCCGGGATGAACCCGGCTTGGCACCAGATAGTCTCTCGCTCCTTCAGGCGTGCTTTTGGTGAGCATCGGCGTTTCCATATCGAAAAAGTCACGGTCATCGAGAAAACGGCGGATAAACTTCGTTGTCTGGTGACGGAGCTTGAACGTCTCCTGCATATCCGGGCGCCGGAGATCAAGGTAGCGGTATCGGAGCCTTACGTCCTCAGATACATTAGTATCTGCTTCAATTTGAAACGGCAGCGGTTTTGAGGCATTCATAATTGAAAGCTTATCGACACGGACTTCCACCTTTCCGGTCGGAATTTTTTCATTGTACGTTTCTTCATCGCGCTGTACGACAATTCCTTCTACGTCAAGCACGTATTCGCTGCGAACCCTTTCCGCTGCATTCAGTGCTTCCTGGGACTGTTCCGGAGTCGCTACAACCTGTACGATCCCTGAACGGTCCCTGAGATCAATAAAGACCACCTGGCCTAAATCCCGGCGGGTCTGGGCCCATCCCTTCAATCTTACTTTTTCGCCTATCAGCGCCTCCTGAATCTCTCCGCAATGATGCGTCCGTCCTATCATTGTGCCTTCCTCCTTGTACGTTCCTGCATAGTAGTAATAAATGCCGACAGTGGCACTTCTTCCTGCTCGCCTGTCTCCATATTTTTAATGTTAACTGCTTCTGCTTCCAGCTCATCGTCACCGATAACGACGGTGAAGGTACTGTTTGTACGGTCTGCTGCTTTAAACTGGGCTTTTGTTTTACGGTCCATGTAATCCTTATCGGCTTTAACGCCTGCCCTCCGGAGCTCATGCACCAGGGAAACGGAGCGTTTTTTGGCTTCCTCCCCCATGGCAACAATATAGCAGTCCAGGTTTTTCTCTGCCGGAAGCTCAACGTTCTGAGTATTGAGTGCCATCAAAAGCCGCTCAATACTAAGCGCAAAGCCGATGCCAGGCGTGTCCGGGCCGCCAATATCCTCAATCAGCCCATTGTAGCGGCCGCCGCCCATAAGCGTTGTAATCGCGCCAAAGCCTTCTCCTTCAATCATAATTTCGAAGGCGGTATGCGTATAATAATCCAGCCCGCGTACAAGATTCGCATCCACCTCGTAAGGGATGCCCATTTCATCAAGCATTGTTTTAACCTGGTTAAAATATCTGCTTGACTCTTCATTTAAGTGATCCAGAATAGAAGGCGCATCCGCCATCAGCGGGTGGTCTTTATCCTTTTTGCAGTCGAGGATCCGAAGCGGGTTGGTGTGCAGGCGCTCCTGACAGTCACTGCAGAACTCTCCGATACGGGGCTCAAAATGAGAGACAAGCGCCGCGCGGTGAGCTATCCGGCTCTCCTTGTCCCCGAGGCTGTTCACAACCAGCTTAAGGCCCTTGAGATTCATTTCTTCATAAAACTGCATGGCAAGTCCGATAACCTCTGCGTCAATCGCAGGATCTGCGCTCCCAATCGCTTCCACGCCGAATTGGACAAACTGCCTCATGCGTCCGGACTGGGGGCGCTCATAGCGAAACATCGGTCCGGTGTAATACAGCTTCACCGGCTGACCGGCCCAGCCGTACATTTTGTTTTCCACATAGGAGCGCACGATGGATGCCGTATTTTCCGGACGGAGCGTGAGCTGCCTTCCGCCTTTGTCTTCGAACGTATACATTTCTTTTTGCACAATATCAGTGGAATCCCCCACTCCACGTGCAAACAGCTCGGTTTGTTCAAAAATAGGGGTTCTTATTTCACTGTAGTTGAACCGGCTGCAGATATCGTCTATTTTTTGTTCAATAAACTGCCACTTTTCCGATTCGCCCGGAAGTATATCCTGGGTACCTCTTGGAATTCGATAAGCCATGCTCGTTCCTCCCTTTATCTATTCAGTCATTCCACATAAAAAAACCGTCCCTCATGAACCATGAGGGACGGTTGATCCGCGTTGCCACCCTAATTGAAACGACACTCGTTTCCACTTCATACCTGTAACGAAGGCGGACGTTTATTCCTACCAGCTGCCCGGCAGCATTCGAAATAAAACCTACAAAGTGTCTTTCAACAGGGGAGAAAGAGAAGGACTTCCAGCCTCGGGTCCTTCTTCTCTGGCAGTCTGCCGCGCTGTCTACTTTCTTTATCATCGGCTTTAGCTGTTCTTCTGTAAAACAATCTTACGAATCTTCCCGGGGATTGTCAACCATTTCCCTGGCTTTTCGGGGAATCCAGTATGAGCGTCACCGGTCCGTCATTCGTAAGAGATATATCCATATCCGCACCAAACACTCCGGTTTCCACGTGAACGCTTTGTTCTGCAAGAAGTTCGTTAAACTGGAGGTAATACGCTTTGGCCTGCTCCGGCGGTGCCGCCTCCATAAAGTTCGGCCGGCGCCCTTTCTGCGTATTGCCGTAAAGCGTGAACTGAGGAATAGATAACACGCGGCCGCCCACATCGAGCACCGACCGGTTCATTTTCCCCGCTTCATCCTCAAACACGCGGAGATTGCTCACCTTCTCTGCCATCCATGCCAGGTCCTTTTCCGTATCTTCTCCGTGAATGCCTACAAAAAGCACCAGTCCTGAAGATATTTCTCCTGTTACTTCATCCCCGACGCGGCACGCCGCCTCCTTGCTTCTCTGCAGTACCACCTTCACGCTGAACGACCCTTTCTCTTCTGCAAATCGTTAATGCATCACCCGCCGCACGGAATAAATGTCAGGGAGCCCCTTAATTCTATCCACGACCCGGCGCAGATGATCAGTATTGCTGATATTTACGGTTACATGAATAATAGCCATTTTGTTCTTATCTGCCTTGCCGCTGACAGCACTCATGTTGGTTTTCGTTTCAGTAACCGCCTGCAGCACAGCGTTTAAAAGCCCGCGCCGGTCATAGCCGGTCACTTCAATATCCACATTGTAGTTTTTCGATTTCTCAGCCGCGCCTTCCCATTCCACAGACAATAGACGCGGTTCCGAATCCTCGTTTTTAATATTTGGACAGTCACTCCGGTGCACGGATACGCCCCGGCCCTTCGTAATAAAGCCTACGATTTCATCACCAGGGACTGGGTTACAGCACCGGGACAACCGTACGAGCAGGTTATCGACGCCTTTGACCCTCACTCCGGCTCCGGTTTTTCTCGTCGGCGTTGTCGGCTGTACGTCTTTGACAGCTTCAGCCACAGACTTTTGCTCGGCGGCCTGTTCCTGCTCTTGGCGGGCCCGGTCGGTCAGCCTTGTGACAATCTGCTTCGGACTGACGCCGTTATACCCCACTGCTGCAAACATATCTTCATCATTGGAAAAGCTGAATTTGTCGGCTGTTTCCTGACGGTTTTCTTCGTTTAATATCTCTTTTGGCTCGTAGTTTTGCGCCCGCAGCTCACGCTCCACCATTTCACGGCCTTTTTGAATATTTTCTTCACGACGTTCCTTTTTGAAGAACTGCTTAATTTTGTTTTTGGCATGAGAGCTTTTCGTCAGCTTCAGCCAATCCTGGCTTGGACCGTAGGAATGCTTGGATGTAAGCATTTCTACAATATCGCCGGTGGTCAGCTCATGGTCAAGCGGCACCATTTTACCATTTACCTTTGCCCCAATCGAGCGGTTGCCGATCTCCGTATGAATCCGATAGGCAAAATCAATCGGCACTGAGCCCCGCGGGAGCTCGATAACATCGCCCTTTGGCGTAAACACAAACACCATATCGGAAAATAAGTCGATCTTGAGCGATTCCATAAACTCCTGGGCATCCGGCGTATCGTCCTGCCATTCCAGAATCTCCCGGAACCAGGTGAGCTTATCTTCAAGGGACTGTTTGTTCTGTGCGTCCTTGCCTTCCTTATAGGCCCAGTGGGCTGCCACACCAAATTCAGCGATACGGTGCATTTCCCTCGAGCGGATCTGTACCTCAAGAGGCTCTCCGTTCGGTCCGATGACGGTCGTATGAAGAGACTGGTACATATTCGCCTTCGGCATGGCGATATAGTCCTTGAACCGGCCCGGCATCGGCTTCCAGCAGGTGTGAATGATTCCAAGAACAGCGTAGCAGTCCTTAATGCTGTCAACTATAATACGTACGGCCAGCAGGTCATAAATTTCATTAAACTGCTTTTTATCCTTCACCATTTTTCGGTAAATGCTGTAAATATGCTTCGGCCGCCCGTACATTTCGGCATTGATTTTCAAATCATTCACGTTTTCCTGAATGTTATCAATCACCTGGTCGATATATTCTTCCCGTTCGGCGCGCTTTTGTTTCATCAAATTCACGATACGATAATACTGCTGGGGCTCGAGGTAACGGAGCGCCGTGTCCTCAAGCTCCCATTTGATTGTGGAAATACCTAATCGATGAGCAAGCGGGGCAAAAATTTCCAGTGTTTCATTAGAAATGCGGCGCTGTTTCTCCGGTGGAAGATGCTTCAGGGTCCGCATGTTGTGCAGGCGGTCTGCAAGCTTTATCAGGATCACCCGGATATCCTTGGCCATTGCGACCACCATCTTGCGGTGGTTTTCCGCCTGCTGCTGTTCCTTTGATTTGTATTTAATCTTTTTCAGCTTCGTGACACCGTCTACAAGCATAGCCACTTCGCTGTTAAATTCCCGTTCGAGGTCTTCGACGGTCACTTCTGTGTCTTCTACCACATCATGCATAAAAGCAGCCGCGATCGTATCAGGATCCAACTGCAGTTCTATGAGAATACCGGCTACCTGAATAGGGTGCAGGATGTAAGGCTCGCCTGACTTCCGGTATTGCTCCTGATGGGCTTTTTCTGCATAATGATAAGCTTTATCCAAAAAAGCGACATTCGCTTCGGATAAATAAACGCCCGCTTTTTCCATTACTTCATCAATCGTCATGGAATCACCCTTATTCGCCTTTCCACCTTATAATAGATACACGGTATATCTACCGGACATAAATATCTGAATATGAAGAAATATAACGCTAATTGGCTCTAATTTCAAGCCTCAAGCCTTTTTTTCGCCGCTGGCTTCTCCAGGTATAATAATAACCCCCGAACCACTGGTTGGCAGGGGGCTTAAGACAAATATCCGTATTAATCAAACGTGACTAAAGAATAGACATTATAGTCATTCAGTTCTTTGTTGTTTCTTGCATCCAGATAGGAAAGCTCGATGAAGAATGCGAGGCCTGCCACAACTCCACCCAGCTTTTCCACCAGCTGCACAGTAGCTCTTACAGTACCGCCAGTAGCAAGCAGATCATCAGTGATAAGCACCCGCTGGCCGGGTTTAATGGCATCCGTATGAATCGACAGGCTTGCCTCCCCGTATTCCAGGCCGTAATCCTCCGTAATGGTTTCCCGCGGCAGCTTGCCTTCTTTTCGGATCGGTACAAATGCTTTTTCCATTGCATAAGCAACCGGGCATCCAACTACAAATCCTCTCGCTTCCGGGCCGACAATCACATCAATATCGTGCTTTCCGGCAAATTCGATCATGCTGTCAATGGCCTGCCGGTACACAGGACCGTTCTGCATAAGAGTTGTAATATCCTTAAATCGGATGCCCTTTTCAGGAAAATCCTCGATCACTGTTATGTAATCTTTAAAGTCCATGGTTTACCTTCTTCCTTACATCTAATATAGTTTCGTCCTTCTCCGGCAGCCAGGAAAGGATCCGTTTTTTTAATTGCGGAAACGGAGTAAACATCAGTTCCTGCTCGACATTTCTAGCCTCCATTTTTTCCTGGTAGGAGGAGGAGTCAGTTAAATCCTTTTTCGCTGGCTTTTCTTCTGCCGTGACAACTGCATCTTCCATTTTAACAAAACCTAATTCAAAAAACACTTGGCTCATGAAAAACAAATCTTCCGTTTTCCACTGTTTATGCTCGGCCAGCTTCCTGCCCTGACTGTTCAGGTCAAACGAACTACGCTTTTTCAGGAAAGCGTAATACCATTTGAACTGCTCTCTTGAAGGCATCGAATGAAAATATGCTTTTTCTCTTCCATGAAAGTATACATAAACATTCGCCGCCTGTGGGAACTCCGCAAGCGCCTGCTTGAGCATATCAAGCGAAGCCGGCATATCTGCTATCACTACATTGGACGCGTGGTGCAGGCGGCCTTTTATATCGGTTCCGTTAAGAATGGCTGCGTGCCCGGCAGATGCCGCCAGCTCTTTTTGCTGCTCTTCTGTAAAAGCCAGCACCGCTGTATCTGTATTGTCCGTAAACGTCACCTGTTTTTCTTTTCTGCGGTCAAATACTTGAATCTGCTCCACCTTCGCGTCTCTTAAAAATAACTGCGGCTTACGGAAACCGTTCCATTCATTGATGCTCAGTTCCCCAACGACGGAAACCTCTTCATTTTCTGTCAGGCTTTTCGATAAATATCCGAGATGAAAGCCGACACAATCAAGTTTTTTTCCACCGGCAGCGAGTGCCATCTTCAAGTGATTTTTCGATGCTCCTATCGTTTTCACGGATTCGAGAACCGTTTTTTCAATCCGGAAAACCGGCTTTGGATTACCGACACCAAACGGCGCAAGATTCCGCAGGTCTTCGACCGCCTCAATTGTAATGTCATTTACCGAAACATGCACGTCAATATGTGTCGCCGGAACCATCAGTTCACTGCTCAGCGTTTCTTTCGCCTGGCCTACCATGCGGGTTCTCAGGGTATCGATATCTGCAGGGTCCAACGACATGCCAGCCGCCATTGGGTGGCCCCCGAATTTTTGGAGCACGTCACGGTTTTTCGAAAGCTCCTGGAACATATCGAAGCCTTCGATGCTTCTTGCCGAGCCCTTGGCTTCCCCGCTTGCTGCATCAATGCTCATAACGATCACCGGTCGGTAATACCGTTCCACCAGACGGCTGGCCACGATGCCAATAACACCGGCGTTCCATCCTTTTCCTGCAACAATGATAAATGGATTGTCCTCCACGGGAAAATTAGTTTCTACTTCCTCCACCGCTTCCTTGGTCATGCTCTCAACAAGCGTTTTGCGTTCATTGTTCAGGTCATCGATCATTTCCGCCCACGATTCTGCTTCGTCAAGCGTAGCTGCAGTCAGAAGATGCACAGCGGGATCCGCTTCCTCCATGCGACCCGCTGCATTCAAACGCGGCCCCATTGCAAAGCCGACATGGTCTTCCTCCAGCTGCTCCCCTTCAATACTGCATATTCGTTTTAACGCCTGGACACCTGGGAGTTTACTGTTCGTTAAAAGATCGAGTCCCCGCTGCACAAACAGCCGATTTTCCTCCACGAGAGGTACAAGGTCACTGATCGTGCCAAGCGTGACAATATCGAGCCAGTGAACAGGCTCCTCGGTAAGAAGAGCATGTGCTAATTTATAGGCGACTCCGACACCGGCGAGCTCCTTAAACGGGTACGTGCAACCCGGTTTCTTCGGATTAATGATCGCATATGCAGGCGGCAGCTCCGGAGGCGGCTCGTGGTGGTCGGTAATAATAACATCCATGCCTAAATCATTGGCGGTCTGAATTTCATTAACTGCTGCAATGCCCGTGTCGACGGTTATAATGAGTGAAGCTCCTTCATCATGTGCCGATTGAAAAGCCGGCACATTCGGTCCGTACCCTTCCGTAAAACGGTTCGGAATGTACCAGCCAAATGAAGCACCAAGCTCGGTTAAGAGCCGGATCATAATAGTTGTACTCGACACTCCGTCCGCATCGTAATCTCCAAATACGAGTATTCGTTCTTTATTTTCAACTGCCTGCTGAATACGCCGGACAGCTTTTTCCATTCCATCAAGCAAATACGGGTTATGTACAATAGACCAGTCATTATGAATCATCTGCCGAACTTTCTCTGCTGTTTCAAACCCTCTTGCAGCGAGCAGCCGCGCAGATATAACACTTACATTCAATTCATTTTTAAGCTGTTCTGCAAGACGTTCGTCCACTTCGGGCTGGTGCCATCTTGTTCGTGACTGCAGCATATCTCTTTTCCTCTTTTCTTGCTTTAGCGTTTCAAATGATCCTTGTCTGCACTCACTATTGTATCGAAAATACTTACGGGATAAAAGCTATTTTATCTGTATGCAGCCTCACAAAAAAGCTTCTCTTCCCTCCAACGGGAAAAGAAGCAAAAATTACTGAATTTATGATGAACGGCTGGATTTTCCTTTATCGCTATCTTCATGCGTCGTGCCGGTTGTTCTGGAACCGACAGAGGCGCTGTGCTCGTCCGAGGCTTTCCGGAGACGGCGCACTTCTGCTTTCAGTTTATAGATACGGAACATGCTGAGAAATCCTGCCACCATCGCTCCAAGTAGTACAGAAACCAAAATTACGATAATAAGCGGCCATTCTCCAGTGCCAAACAACAAATTCACTTCTACACTATTTACATTAATCACGGCAAAAACAGCGATAATAAGTGCTAAAATGAGTCCCATGATTAAACCTGTTTGTGCTTTCATCCTTTCACTCCTTTCACAGTCTGTGTTCTACTTTATTATACCCGTATAATTGCAAAAATAACCATAAAAAGCCTCCCTTTCAGAAGGGAGGCTTTCATTTCAGGATTCCGGCTCTTCTTCAGCCGGCGCCTTTTCACGGTCCCGTTTAATTTTTTTCCAGTTCCAGATCATCCACAGCTGGGCAGCCAGGAAAATGGAGGAATACGTACCAGCGACCAGGCCGACAAGCAGGGCCAGAGAAAAAGACCGTATGCCTTCGCCGCCGAAAATAAACAGGGCTGCAGCCGCGAACACTACTGTCAGCACAGTATTGATGGAACGCGTGAGCGTCTGGTTCAGGCTGACGTCCACTACTTCTGCGAGGTCTTCAAACGATTCAATCTCTTCTGTCTGAGGCATGTTTTCTCTGATACGGTCAAACGTTACAATCGTATCGTTAATGGAATACCCTACAATCGTCAGAACCGCCGCAATAAACGGCACGTTCACTTCCACCTGCAGCAGGCTGAAAAAGCCAATAATGAAAAATGCATCATGGAGCAGGGCAATAATTGAAGCCACTCCGTATAAAAACTGAAAGCGGATCGTGATATAAATTATCAGTCCGACCGATGCAATCAGCACAGATATAAATGCGTTCTGCGCCAGCTCCTGGCCGACCTGCGGGGAGACAGTACTTGTATTTGGAATACTTCCGTATTCTTCTTCAAAATACGTCTGCACCGCAGCTATTTCCTCCTGGGAAAGCTCCCCGATAAACCGTGCGGAAGCAATTGTATTATTTTCTCCACCAAGCGTAATATCATCTGGCTCCAAATCCGCTTCCACTGCTTCAAAATCCGAGCGCACCTGCTCCTCGGTCAGCGGCTCGTCCGCTGAAACCTCTACTCTTGAGCCGCTTTGAAAATCGATGCCCAGGTTCAAACCGATCGTTGACAAAAGGATGCCTCCGGCAAGAATATATGCGAGAGTAATCAGGAAAAAGACATTCCGGAATTTGACGAAAGGAATCACCCGTTTTAAGATCTTCCTGCTGTTATTAAGGTTCATGGATGTCACGCTCCTTTACGCCAAACACTTTCGGTTTTTTATTAAAGATCCGGCTGTTCACCCATAGGCCGAGAAGCAGCCTTGTCCCAAGCACTGCCGTAATGAAGCTTACAAGTATGCTCACAATCAGCATCAAAGCAAAGCCCTGCACCGAGCTTGTGCCAAAGTAGAAAAGCACCCCGGCAGCGATTAGTGTTGTTACGTTCGCGTCAATAATCGTGCCGAGAGATCGTCTTGCTCCCGAACGGTACGCCGATAAAATGGATCTTCCGTATTTGATCTCCTCTTTAATCCGTTCGTACGTAATAATATTCGCATCCACAGCCATACCGACCCCAAGGACAAGCGCCGCTATTCCCGGAAGCGTCAGCACGCCCTGGATAAAGTTGAATACTGCCAGCACAAAATAAATATATGTACTAAGTGTTAATACCGCTATAAAGCCAGTAAAGCGATAGAATACGAGCATGAATAAGAAAATCAGCCCGACGCCGATAAACGTCGCAAAAATGGTTTTGTCCATAGCCTGTTCACCCAATGAAGCACCAACCGAGTTCGAGTATACTTCTTCGAGCTCCACAGGAAGCGATCCTGAATTCAAAATGTCCGCAAGGTTTTCTGCTTCTTCTACGCTAAAGTCCCCTTCAATCTGAATATCCTGGGTATACAGCGGCTCATCTACTGCGGGGGCAGAAATAAATTTCGGATCATCCTTCGTTGCTTCTTCTTCGTAGGAGTCCCCCTCTTCATAATCAAGCCAGATCACCAGCCGATTGTCTGGAAACGAGTATTCGTTAATGATGTTTTCTGTTACTTCGCCAAACTGATCACCGTCTTTTAGAGAAACGGTGACGATAGGGTTGTTTGCGTCGTCGAAGTTTACCGAAGCGGTGTTTTCCTGGATATCGCTTCCGGACAGCCGCTCGTTATTGTCCACGTCCCTAATGCTTAGGTCGGCTTCTGTGGAAAGCAGCTCCCGTGCAGCCTGCTGGTCTTCGACTCCAGCGAGCTGAACACGTATACGGTTATCCCCTTCAATGGTAATATTCGGCTCAGATACACCTAAAATGTTTACCCGCTGCGTCAGGGCAGCTACCGTGTTCTGCAGCGTTTCGTCTGTGATTTCCTGCCCTTCTTCCTGAGGCTCCACCTCATAGAGCACTTCAAATCCGCCCTGAAGATCCAGCCCAAGATCAATGCCGTTCACAATTTTTTCCGACGTCGGAATCATTAATGCCGCCAGCGCAAAAATAATTAAAAAGAAATAAACAATCCTTGATTTCTTTACCATTACAGGTTCATCCTTCCGTGCTTCGATCCGCCGTTATATGATGCTTCTGCTCCCATAAATAAACCAGAACGGAGCGCTCCGTCTGGTCCTTCTCTCCTGTATACGTTCCTTGTTTCTCAAACAAGAGCAATTATACGTATGCGCAGAATTAAATGTCAATCGACCTTTTCTGCTACATTGCCGCTCACCTGGGCCAGTATTTCTTCCAGAGCATCATCATAGTTTTTCTTTTGCTCGATCTCTTTGTACGATTCGATCGTTTTCTGCTGCATGTAGTCGTGCATTTTCATATGCAGAATCGTTTGCACAATTGTATGTAATGCCGGAGTATCCCGCCGTTTTTTCATCTGGCTTATGCTCATTTCCCATATTTCGTTTATATGTATGTTTTTGTAGCCCAGTGTTTCAAATTCCTTCACTTTGCTCTCAAGTGCCGGATAAACAACCGCCTTCCATTCTTCCCAGACTTCCTCCATCAGAACACCTCCTGCTTTTCATTATACTTAACCATGAAGATGTGGCAAACATACTTTTCTCACAGGATGAAAAAATTCCCGTTTATTTGTAAACGGGAATTCTATACAAGCTATTCATTTACTGTTTCGCGGACCGCGTTCCGGTCAAACGTCAATTTCATGCTGCCGTCTACATCCACGATAAGTTTGTTTTCATCAATAGCATCAATAGTGCCGTGTATACCGCCGATAGTAACGATACGGTCACCCTTTTGCAGATTCGCATGCATTTCCTTGATCCGCTTCTGCTGCTTTTGCTGCGGACGAATCAAAAGGAAATAGAATATGAGAAACATCAAAACCAATACGATAATTGTACTCACTGTTTCACCCCTTGTCCCTTTAGCTTCCCCGATCTAGAAATTTTTAGCATCCGGACGGTTAAAGCCGTATTGTTCAAAAAAAGTTTCCCGAAAATCGAGCAGACGATCTTGCTGGATAGCCTCGCGTACTTGCTGCATTAAGGACAGTAGAAAATACAAGTTATGGTACGAAGTAAGCCGGACGCCGAACGTTTCTTCACTTTTGATCAGATGCCGGATGTAAGCCCTTGAATAATTACGGCAGGTATAGCACCCGCACGCCTCATCGATCGGACGGAAGTCCCTGGCATTTGAAGCGTTTCTTACGACCAGTCTGCCTTTGCTTGTCATACACGTTCCGTTTCGACCGATTCTGGTTGGAAGAACGCAATCAAACATATCTATCCCTCGGATAGATCCATCAATTAACGCATCTGCCGACCCGACTCCCATCAAGTAGCGTGGTTTGTTTTGAGGGAGAAGCGGAGCCGTATATTCCAGCACTCGGTTCATCGTTTCCTTCGGCTCTCCAACAGATAATCCGCCTATAGCGTAACCCGGAAAGTCCATTGAAATCAACTCTTTTGCAGATTTTTCACGCAAATGCCGGTAATCCCCGCCCTGCACGATTCCAAACAATGCCTGATCCTCCGGGCGTGTATGTGCCTCAAGACAACGCTCGGCCCATCTGGTCGTCCGTTCAACAGATGCTTTCATGTATTCTTCCTCGGCCGGATAAGGCGGACACTCGTCAAATGCCATCATCACGTCGGCACCAAGAGAATTTTGAATCTGCATCGCTTTTTCCGGGGAGAGAAATAGTTTGGCTCCGGAAATATGATTCCGAAAATGAACGCCTTCTTCTTTAATATCCCGCAGCTTGCTCAGGCTGAAGACCTGAAATCCTCCGGAATCGGTTAGAATTGGCTTGTTCCAGTTCATGAATTTATGCAGGCCGCCTGCTTCTTCCACGATATCTTCACCGGGCCGTATCCATAAATGATACGTGTTGCTTAAAATCATTCCTGCGCCCATCGACTCCAGTTCCTCCGGGCTCAATGTTTTTACGGTGGCAAGCGTCCCCACCGGCATAAAGGCTGGAGTGTCAAACGACCCGTGCGGGGTGTGCACTTTGCCGAGCCTCGCTCCTGACTGCCGGCACGTCTTAATATGTTCGTATGTTACTGCGGTCATTCGTTATTTCCTCCCGAGTGTATAAGCATTGCATCTCCAAAACTGAAAAAACGGTACCTCTCTCGTATAGCTTCCCCGTATGCACGGAAAAGAAATTGCTTCCCGGCCAGAGCGCTCACAAGCATCACCAGTGTCGATTTTGGCAGATGGAAATTGGTCAAAAGCGCGTCGATTCCCTGGAACGTGTAGCCTGGATAAATGAAAATATCCGTCCAGCCTTTTGCTTCCATAAATTTATTTTCCTGTTTACCTGCCACGGTTTCGAGCGTACGCGCTGACGTCGTCCCCACTGCAATTATACGTTTGCCTGCCGTTTTCGTTTCATTTAAAATTTCAGCTGTTTCCTGCGGGAGATGATAAAATTCCGCATGCATGTCATGCTCCTCTACCGTTTCGGCGGACACCGGGCGAAACGTCCCGAGGCCGACATGCAGCGTTACATGCGCCGTTTGAACCCCTTTTGCCTTCAGTCGTTCAAGCAGCTCCGTTGTAAAGTGAAGCCCTGCCGTAGGAGCTGCAGCGGAGCCGTAATGCTCGGCGTACACAGTCTGGTAACGGTCCTGGTCTTCAAGTTTTTCTTTGATATAAGGAGGCAGGGGCATTTCGCCGAGTTCCTCGAGAATTTCAAGAAAAATACCGTCATAGGTGAACACCATCTCCCGGCCCCCGTGATCAAGCACCTTCGTGCATTCTGCCGTCAAACGTCCGTCCCCGAAGGTGACTACGGTCCCCGGTTTTACTCGTTTCGCCGGCTTCACAAGCGTTTCCCACGTGTCGCCCTCCTGCTGCAGCAGCAGCACTTCTATCCCTGCACCCGTTTCTTTCTTTTCACCAATGAGCCTTGCCGGCCAAACTTTTGTGTTGTTTAGCACTAAACAGTCACCAGCCTCAAGGTGGTCTTCAATCTGATGAAAGCGTTCATGCGCAATGGTCTCTTCCTTCGTATTCATCACAAGCAGCCGGGACTGATCCCGTTCTTTCAGCGGATGCTGCGCGATAAGCTCCTCAGGCAGTTCAAAATCAAATTCATTTATATTCATGGCTAACCCTTCCTATTCGTTCAATCACGTAAAACCAAAAGCTATTATATAGGAATTTACCGTTTTATGCACGAAAGAAATCCAGCACCACAAAGTGCTGGCTACTCAAGCATGGCTCATGTATTTTCTTCCTGATACGGATAACCAAAATGCTCATACGCAAGCGGAGCTGCTTTTCTTCCTCGTGGCGTCCGCTGCAGAAATCCGATCTGCATTAAATACGGTTCATACACATCTTCGAGCGTGTGGGCCTCTTCTCCAATTTTTGCTGCTATCGCCTCCACGCCGGCCGGACCGCCCCGGAAGGTCTCAATTAAGCCGAGCAGGTATTTATGATCAATGTGGTCAAGGCCGAGCTTATCCACCTGCAGTCGTTCCAGGGCATGATTTGCCAGCTCCATCGTGATGCTTCCGTCCCCCTGCACCTGGGCAAAATCACGAACCCTTCGCAGCAGCCGGTTCACCACCCGCGGGGTCCCCCGGGATCTTCTGGCGAGTTCGTAGGCTGCTCCTTTATCAATATTAAGCTGGAATAAATCTCCCGAACGCCGGACGATTTCAGCCAGGTCCTCCTCCACATAGTATTCCAGGCGTGCGTGTACGCCGAATCGATCTCTGAGCGGTGCAGAGAGAAGACCTGCTCTCGTAGTGGCGCCAATCAGAGTGAAAGGGGGGAGATCAAGGCGGACAGACCGCGCAGAGCTGTCCTTGCCAATTACAATATCGATGCAAAAATCCTCCATTGCCGGGTACAGCACTTCCTCCACTGCCCGGGGGAGCCGGTGTATTTCATCGATAAAAAGTACGTCACCGGGCTCGAGTGCTGTCATGACTGCGGCAAGATCTCCGGGCCTTTCAATAGCCGGACCGCTCGTTGTCCGAATGTTTACATCCATCTCACGCGCAATAATCATGGCAAGCGTCGTTTTTCCAAGACCGGGAGGCCCGTAAAGCAAAGTATGGTCAAGCGGCTCTTCCCGGAGCTTCGCCGCTTCAATAAATACCTCCAGGTTTTCCTTTACTTTTCGCTGGCCAATATATTCCCGAAGCCGGTCCGGGCGAATGCTTTGTTCCACCAAGTCTTCTCCTGATTCTGCTTCCTGGGAAACAATTCTATCTTCCAAGAATTTTTCCTCCTCCGTTTTCTGCTATGTGAGCATCCACTGCAGAGCTTTTCTTACATATTCATCTGCACTCAACTGTTCTTTTTCCAAATGAGGGCGCACTTTTTTGATTTCTTTTTCTCCGTATCCAAGGGCCGTCAGTGCTTCAAGCGCTTCCTCAAGATCTCCACCCGGCTGCTGCTCGTCAAGCAGGGATACTGGTGCCCCCGCTACTGTTACCGCATCATAAACGCCGGTCAATTTCCCTTTCAGATCGATAATCATCTGCTTTGCTGTTTTTTTACCGACTCCCGGAAATTTCGTTAAAAACGTTTCGTCTTCATTTTCAATAGCTCCCACCACCTGCCCCGGATCCCCGGATGCAAGAATAGCCTGAGCGCCCTTCGGCCCTATTCCCGACACCTGAAGCAGCTGTTCAAACAGCTCGCGCTCTTTTCTTGAACGAAAGCCGTACAGACGGTTTACATCTTCTTTAACATACTGATATGTATAAACTACTGTTTCTTCATCCGCCTGCTGGCCGTTAAATACAAAAGGGTTGGAACAATAGATTAAATAGCCGATCCCGTTGTTTTCAATCGTGATCGTGTCGCCTTTTATATGATCCACACGTCCTTTTACGAATTCGATCACTGTCGTCCTCTCCTTGCTTTATTAAAATGCGAACATGCTTTCCTATATCATAGCAAAGATCGCCCCAGTTGAAAAATGACTATTCGCCCACTCTGCCAAAGGCCTGCGCATTAAAAACCTTCCACCGGTGGGGTGAAAGGTTTACGAGGAGACTTCCAGACGTTCCATCTGCTCTTCTTCTGCTTCAAAGTTATGGTACACGCTCTGTACATCATCGTTATCTTCAAGCGCGTCGATCAATTTGAGCATCTTCCGGGCATGTTCATCTTCTAAATGGGCTTTCGTTTCCGGAATCATGGTGACCTCTGCCGTGGAAAAATGATACGTATGCTCCATAGCCCCTTTTACAGCTTCGAAATCATCGGGTTCAGTGTAAATATAAAATCCGTGGTCATCGTACTCCACGTCATCCGCCCCGGCTTCTACGGCCTCCAGCATGAACGTGTCTTCATCAGCTTCAACGTTTTCACGGTCTACGGCCAGAAAGCCCTCTTTGTTGAAAAGAAAAGAAACGCAGCCATTCTCTCCGAGGTTGCCTCCATTTTTATTAAAAGCGGCACGAATATCCGCTACAGTCCGGTTTTTATTGTCAGTTAACGTTTTTACCATTACAGCCGCTCCGCCAGGACCGTACCCTTCGTACGTCATTTCTTCGTACTGCAATTCCGCTCCCTGGCCTTTTGCTTTTTTGATGGTCCGCGTAATATTTTCATTTGGAATGTTCGCTGCCCGTGCTTTTGTAATCGCCATACGCAAACGAAGATTCTGGTCGGGGTCATCTCCTGCCTCCCGGACAGCGGCGAAAATTTCCTTCGATAATTTCGTGAATATTTTTGCCCGCCTGGAGTCCTGAGCTTCTTTACGGCGCTTAATATTATTCCATTTCGAATGTCCTGCCATTACGATTCTCCTTCCTATCTTCACAGCCTGGTATAGAATAAAATGGCGGCTGTTTTTAATTTACAATAAAAACATCTTACCGCTATGATATAGAGTAACAACCTACAAAGCGAGGTATTACCATGCCTAAAGATTCTTCAAAAAAAATGCTCGGTGCCGATCGGCGCAGTCAGCTGCTCGAATGGCTTGAAATGTCCGTCCGGCCACTGACCGGTAGCTCTCTTGCTTCAAGAGCGAGCGTCAGCCGCCAGGTCATCGTCCAGGACATGTCGTTACTGAAAGCCCAGGGGCATCCAATTCTCGCCACGTCCCAGGGCTATATTATTATTCAGAATAAGAACACAGACCAGACGGTACAAAAACGCGTAGCCGTCTCCCACCCTTCCGATCCGGCCAGCACTCTCAAGGAGCTGTACTTAATTGTAGACCACGGTGGGAAGATTGTTGATGTGTCCGTCGAGCATCCCGTTTACGGTGACATTACCGCATCCTTAATGATCGAAAGCCGGATTGACGCGGACCGCTTTATCAAAAACATGAAAAATACAAATGCTTCCATGCTCTCGGAACTGACTGCCGGTGTGCACCTTCATACCATTGAAATTCCTTCGCACGCTCAGTTCGATGTTTTGCTGGAGGCTTTACAAAGCCACTCCTACCTGATCAGCGAAGATAATTAACCTGTCGTCCTGCTGTCTACTTTCGCTTCTGCCGAAGAGAGCTCAAAGCACGGATAATGTCCGAGAACCCGGACTCCAAAGCCCAGCGCTTCAAGCTCCGCAATAACGCCTGGAATCAAGACATCGTCCTCTGGCTGCTCTACGTCCATGACAAAAAAGTAATTTCCAATCCCGGTCTTCATTGGCCGGGATTCAATTTTTGTTAAATTTAATTTCCGCCACGAAAAGGCCGCAAGAACTTGATGCAAAGCACCTGGATAGTCAGAAGGGAGCGTAATGACCATCGTCGTTCTCTCCGTTACTTTCTTTTCTTCAGAAAGACTTTCCGCCCGGTCTTCACTGCCAGCGAGCACCACAAAGCGGGTATGGTTATTTGTATAGTCATGAATATTTTCCTTCACGATCTCAAGGCCGTACTGCTCCGCAGCCAATCTGGTCGCAATTACTACGCCTTCAGCTGTACCCTCGCTCACCTTTTTCGCAGCGGCACTGGTGGAATTTGTAAACTGCGCTTTTGTTTCCGGCATCCACCGGCTTAAAAACTCATGGCACTGGGCAATGGCATGCGGGTGTGAATGCACAAATTCCGCCTGCTCCCATTGCTCCTTTTCCTCTGGAAGAGCCAGCAGGTGCTGCTCAATGGGCACAGTCACTTCTCCAATAATCGGCAGTTCATGCTTATGAATCAAATAATCCAGGGTCACATTCACCGAGCCTTCGATCGCATTTTCAAGCGGCACGACAGCAATATCTATCTCCTGCTGCTGCGTCAGCTTCATCCCTTCTGCAATCGTATCAAAGGGCTCGAGCACCTGCTCATGAAAGAGCACCCGGGCCGCCATTTCTGTAAAAGTTCCCCTTGGGCCAAGATATCCCACTCGCTTCACTCTCTCCACTCCTTTACCTTTCTACTCTTTACAGTGATCCGGACCCAACTATTTCAGCCTTTTCAACAAATTCCATTCCCTGAATTTTGCGTACAAAGTCACGGATTTCCAGACTGAGCGCCGACGTATCCACAGTCAGCGTGATATTTGCCCGCCCCTGCAGCGGGATTGTCTGATTAATAGTAAGCACGTTTGAATTCGCTTCCGCTACAATACGCAGCAGCTCCGACAGAGAGCCGGAACGATCGGCAAGCTGAATCGATAATGTAATAATCTGCTCCTGTATCATTGTATGGAACGGAAAAATAGCGTCGCGGTATTTGTAAAATGCGCTGCGGCTCAGATCCACATGCTGAACCGCTTCGGCCACCTTTTGCACCTTGCCGCTTTCGAGCAGTGCTTTTGCTTCCAACGTTTTCTGCATTGCATCTGTCAACAGATCTTCCCGCACAAGATAGAAATGATCAATTCTGTCTGCCACTGCTTTCACCACACTCTTTTATACTCTGATTTATACTGACTGATTACCCATCAACAAATTCAAACTCAAAGTCCAGCAGCCTTACTGTATCTCCGTGCTTAGCCCCGCGCTCGCGAAGTGCTTCATCGACGCCCATGTTACGCATTTTCTTTGAAAAGCGCTGCATTGAATCTTCGTGGGAAAGATCTGCCATTCTATAGTGTTTTTCGATGTCCGGGCCGTACAGTACATAAGCACCGTCGTCGGCTCGGCCGATGTAAAACGGAGCTTCTTTTTCATCAAGCGTGTACACCACTTTTTCTTCCTGGTCCTCTTCATCATATAAATGAAAGGCAGGAGTCGTTTCCACCAGATCCGCTACTCGTTGCAGAAGCGGCTGAATGCCCTGCTTTCTAAGGGTAGAGACAGGAAATACTTCAATGCCTTCCGGAAGCTTCTTTTTAAACTCTTCAAGCTGTTCCTCTGTGCCCGGCATGTCCATCTTGTTAGCCATTACTACCATTGGGCGTTCAAGCAGCCGGAGGTTATGCTCCCGCAGCTCCGCATTAATCTGCTGAAAATCCTCAAATGGATCACGGCCTTCGAGTTCGCCGGCCATATCGACAATATGCACAAGCACCCGCGTCCGTTCAATATGCCGCAAAAATTGGGCTCCAAGCCCAACTCCTTCATGGGCTCCGGCAATAAGTCCCGGGAGATCTGCCATGACAAAGCTTTTTCCTTCTCCTGCATCCACGACGCCGAGATTCGGCTTTAATGTAGTAAATGGATAATCGGCAATTTTAGGCCGTGCTGCTGATACTATAGACAATAGCGTGGATTTACCGACGCTTGGAAAACCGACAAGACCAACGTCTGCCAGCACCTTCAGCTCAAGCTGAATGTCTTTTTCCTCCGCCGGCTCGCCTTTTTCGCTGATTTCCGGGGCTGGGTTGGAAGGAGAAGCAAATCGCGTGTTACCACGACCGCCACGGCCGCCCTTTGCCACCACTACCCGCTGTTTATGCTCTATCAAATCGGCAATCATGACCTCCGAGCTGCGGTCACGGATAATTGTGCCCGGCGGTACACGGACAATTAAATCTTCGCCGCCTCTGCCGTGCTGGTTTTTGGATCTTCCATTGTCTCCGCGCTTTGCCTTAAAATGGCGCTGATAGCGGAAGTCCATCAATGTTCTAAGCCCTTCATCCACTTCAAAAACTACATCTGCGCCTCTGCCTCCGTCACCTCCGGCCGGTCCGCCGTCCGGGACATACTTTTCCCGACGAAAGGCGACCATGCCATCTCCGCCATCGCCGCCTTTTACATATAAATTTACGTGATCTACAAACAACTCTTTCACCTCATTAGTATTCTTACTGACCGCCTGTTTGATCGACAATGACGCAATATAGGTGCTCTGTGCTTACTTCTATATACTCAATCATATCTATCATTACGGACTCTTTTCTTATCCATTGTTCGAGCCTCTCAGGACTCTTCAATTCACCTTCAAAATCGAGCTCCAGACACGCAAGCCCTCCCTCGTTCTGGTTGATGGAAATTTCGAGGTGGTTTTCTCTTGTTCGTCCGGCCTGCTCATCAATGCATGCAGCCAGACCCTGAAAAAAACCAGTCCATTTTTGATCGTCCGGTTGGGCATTGAACGTATCCTCCACCTCAAAATCAATGGAAAACCAGTGTTCCTGCCAGTGAAACGTAATCAACTCCACAGCAAAAGCCGGGGCCTGTACGTTTGAAAGCTTGGCTTCGTGGGATGCTTTAAAGGCCGTTTTTTCGATTACTTTCTGTAGCTCCTCCACTTTACCAAGCGCAGCGTGTGTTTTCAGAAGCTGCAGGACATTCATCCAATCATGACGGGAATGCTTCAATACGTCCAATTTTTCTTCAGCCTTCATAGAGGTTACCGCCTTTCCACTTCACCGCGCTGTCGTACAGTTTGTTCCACTGCTTCGAACGCAAAACTACTCACATATGGTACACTTTATTGTATCACATGTCACGTGGTAAACGTATCCGGGCATGTACACTTCTTCACTCCCTATACATTGAAAATCATACACAGAGAGGGTGCTGATATATGAACCGGCCACTTATTTACGGAAATACACCGACCTTCCTTCACGCTTCTTCAGTAGCAAAAGACTTATCGAAAGCAGCAAACTACCAGGCCACTATTTACGGCGTGCCATGGGAGGGAGCGGTAACCTGGGGAGCGTATACAGGCTGCGAGCTGGGGCCGAAGGTGATCCGCCAGTGCTCCGAGCGCTACAGCGGCTATCTGCCTGAGCTTGACGGCATCGATGTACTCAGCCATTACAGCCTCGCCGATGCCGGCGACGTTTCCACCACGCCGGCTGACGTCCCGGCCACCATGGACTCCATCCAGTCATTCGCTTCTTCTTTATGGGCGTCCGGCACTTTTCCTGTCGGTCTCGGAGGAGACCATGGCATCACATATCCTGTCATACGGGCGCTTGGTGAAACTACCGGAAAAAAAATCGGCATCATTCATATCGATGCCCACTTTGATAATAACGATGAATCGATGGGCGACGAGTTCGGGCGCGGTTCCCCATTTGCGCGCCTGTATGAATACGAGCAGGTGCGCAATGAGAGCCTCGTGCATCTTGGCATTCACGGCCCGCGCAATAAAGCAGTCAATGGCAGGTCAGCCAAAGAAGCGGGGGCTGTCACGATTACTATCGATAAAATCCGTAATGCTCCGGATTTAAAAGCATTTGCCAAGGAAGTCTACGAAACTGCTTCTGAGGGGACCGATGAAGTATATTTAAGTATCTGCAGCGATATTTTAGATTATGCTTACAATCCAGGCGGCCCGGCGGATGCAAACGGCCTCCGCCCCGAGCAGCTGCTCACCCTTATTCATGAATTCGGTATACACGGTGTCTGCGGCATGGATTTTGTTGAAGTCTACCCGCAGCAGGACCAAAACGATTTTTCCTCTCATTTTGTCACGCTGGCTGTGCTCTACGTACTTGCCGGGAGATTAAAGCAGGAAGGAAAAGCATAAAAATACAAAGAGGCGCCCTTTCATCATTTTGAAAGGGCGCTCTTTTACATTATGAAGAAACCTTCTGTTCCACTAAAGCATCAATCGCGTCGCCGAGCGCCTCCAGGAACTCACGCTGACTGTTTGGCATTTCCGGCCGGTAGTATGCCGCTCCTACACTGTCGCAGGCATCTTTACATTCAACATCGTTATCAAACAATACTTCGAGATGATCAGCTACAAACCCAACCGGGCAATAGACGAATGCCTCATAGCCATGTTGATGGTGCAGATCCTTCGTTAAATCCTGCACGTCCGGCCCAAGCCATGGATCCGGAGTATTTCCTTCACTCTGCCAGCCAATATCGTAGTGCTGAACATTGGCGCGCTCTGCGATCCACTGAGCAGTTTCTTTCAGTTGTTCCGGATAAGGATCTCCTTTGGCGATGATTTTTTCCGGAAGGCTGTGAGCAGAAAAGATAACGCATGTTTTCGTTTCATCAAGCCCATCAAGCATGGTACGCACCCGTTCAGCCCAGTAGTGCAGAAACTTCGGCTGGTCGTACCAGCTTTCTACACTGTGAATCGCCGGGCCGTTGATACGGGAGGATTCCTCCTGGGCCCGTCCATTATATGACTTTACGCTGAATGTCGAAAAATGCGGCGCCAGGACAATACTGTACGCCTCCTCGATGCCATCCTTTTTCATTTCAGCCACAGCATCCTCGATAAACGGGTCAATATGCTTTAAGCCGATATACACGTGAAATTCCCGTTCCGGGTGGCGTTCGTTCATCACTTCACCCAGACCGTAGGCCTGGTCCTCTGTAATTTTTGCAAGCGGGGACACTCCGCCAATTGCTTTATAGCGGGAGACAAGATCCTCCAGGGCTTCTTCGGACGGTTTGTTTCCGCGCCGGATATGAGTGTAATAGCTTTCTACTTCGTCGAGGCTTCTCGGAGTGCCATAAGCCATCACCAAAAGGCCGGTTTTCTTTTTCATCGTCTTCCCTCCAACTGTTCTTTCGAATATTCATGAACGAAAGCTGTTAAACGTTTCAACGTATCAGGCTTCACATCCGGGAATACCCCGTGCCCCAAATTAAAAATAAATCCGGGATGCTGAATGCCTTCATCAATAATAGCGGCAGCTCTTTTCTCTATTTCCGGCCACGGGGCAAGCAGTAAACTCGGATCCAGGTTGCCCTGAAGCGTTTTGGTGACACCCCGGTTTCTGGCTTCAAGTATGGAGGTCCGCCAGTCCAGTCCAATAATGGAGAGCGGCAGATCGTTCCAGTCTTCAAGCAGATGGCCGGCACCGACTCCAAACATGGACACCGGTACATTCTTTTCTTCTAAAGCTGCAAATATTCTGGTCATCACAGGCTTCACATACTGGCGGTAATCGGAGGCGTTTAAGGCACCGACCCAGGAGTCAAAGATTTGAATAGACTGGGCTCCCGCCTCTATCTGAGCACCAGCGTACCGAATCACCATGTCACCCAGTGTATCCATCAATGCAAACCAGGCGTCCGGCTGCGAATACATAAAGCTTTTGGTCCGGTGGTAGTTTTTTGACGGTCCGCCTTCAATCATGTAGCTCGCCAGTGTAAACGGTGCCCCGCTAAAGCTGATTAACGGCACATTCAGCTGCTGACGCAGTAGCTTAATTGTTTCAAGCACGTAGTCGATATCCTTTTCCGGCTCAAGCGTTCCAAGCCGTTTTACATCATCCAGCGTTTCAATCGGACGGTCAATGACCGGACCGATGCCCGGTTTTATTTCTACATCTACGCCGATAGACGGCAGCGGGGTCATAATGTCTTTATATAAAATAGCCGCATCGTTTTGATACTGTTCCACCGGCAGCCGGGTTACATAAGCACACAGTTCGGGATCATGAGTAATTTCCACCAGCGAATACTTCTCTTTTAATTTACGGTATTCAGGCTGAGACCTCCCTGCCTGCCGCATATACCATACCGGCACGTGTCCAGTGTAGTTTCCTCCTGCTGCTTCTAAAAAAGTATTATTATATAAGGTTTCTTTCATTTTGGGCACTTCCTCTCTGCCTGCTCACCACTCAAGCTCGCGCAATCACCTTTTCTGTTTTTACCATAACCTGTCCGATCCTGTCATGTATAGTGCATTTCGGCAACATTCATAAAAAATTCATGAACGTTCAGCACAAAATAAGGCAGCCCGCCAAGGCTGCCTCTAAGTCTCAATCACCCTCCTAATCCGAAGATAGAACGGGCCTGTACCTCTGCCGTGTTCGACTCTTCGCCTTCCTGGTTTGTCGGTTCGTAGGAAGGGACGACAATATACTCTCTTAAATTAAACGGGTTTGCATTTTGGATCGTGTAGCTCCCCTGCCCGCGGACCTGGTCGATCTCTTCACGTTCTCCATCCGTCACTTCGTAAATCGTGTAATTAACGCGATCGTCTTCAGACGCTTCCCACGTAAGCTCCACGTTTAAGAAACCGTCACCGGCAAATGTAAGATCCCCTTCAAGCGAATCAATTTCCGGAAGCTCCACAGGCTCTTCCAGATCACGTACCCCTTCCGGCTTTTCAAATTCTACCGCGCTGCTTCCAGCTGGAGTCTCGTTTAAAATGGATTTGAACAGTTCAACCGCATGGGAACTGCCGCCGGTTAAATAATTGTCTTCAGTTGTCTGATCGTATCCCATCCAAAGCGTGCCGGTCCACTGCGGTGTATAGCCGGCGAACCAGGCGTCTCTAGCCCCGCCTTCCACCGCTTCAAATGAAGTGGTTCCTGTTTTGCCAGCTAAATCGTAGGAGGTGTTTCCGGCTGATGCTGTCCCGTTTTCCACTACATTTTCGAGCATACGGGTCATGTACCATGCATTCTGCGGATCCATCACTTCCTGCTCTTTTGTTTCATGTTCCACAATAATATTTCCGTTACGATCTTTAATGTTTGTAATAAAGTACGGCTCAGTTTTTGTGCCATTGTTTGAAAACGTCGTATAGGCTTCTGTTAACTGAGCCGGGGTGACCCCGTTTTCGAGACCGCCAAGAGCCGTCGCCAGTCCGTCCCCCTGCGGCTCGATGCCTGTTTTCTCTAAAAAATCATTCGTCGAGCTGCGTTCGAGCTTATCATAAAGCCATACTGCTGATGTATTGATGGACTGCTCCAGTGCTTCACTCATCGTCACTTCGCCCTGATACTCCCCGCTATTATTTTTTGGAGAGTAGCCGTCGTAATCCAGTTGTTCATCCTTGAGTGTCGAATAAGGCTCATAATCTCCGGATTCAAGGGCCGGTCCATACACTGCCAGTGGTTTAAAGGCTGAACCCGGCTGCCGCTTTACCTCCGCCCGGTTCATGCCCTGTCGTTCGTAATCACGGCCGCCCTGAACAGCGACCACGCCGCCAGTGTTATGATTCATCATAAAGAAGGCACTCTCCGCGTCCTCTGAGCCGTCCGGATAATACGCCTCTTCCTGCATCAGGCTGTAGGAAGCCTGCTGCATTTCTTCATTCATCGGCACCTGAATCGTGTAGCCGCCTTTATAAATTTCTTCCGGTTCAATGCTGTATTTTTCCTGAGCTTCTTTCATGAGCATATCCACATACGTATAGTATTCTGGATGGGTCTGCTGTTCCTGGAGCCCCGAAGGAAGAGATGCAGAAGCTGCTGTTGCTTTTTCTTCTTCTGATATGTACCCTTCACGCTCCATGATAGCGATGACGGTATCTCTTCGTTCTTTGGCCTCCTCCGGCTCATCCACCGGCGAATAATTACTTGGTCCTTTTACCATCGCCGCCAACATAGCACCTTCTTCGACATTCAAATCAGAAGCGTCTTTGCCGAAATACTGCTGGGATGCAGACTGAATGCCATAAGCCCCGTGACCGAAGTATATCTGGTTTAAATAATATCCCATTACTTCATCCTTGGAGAATTTCTTTTCAAGTCCCATAGCAATCAGCACTTCCTTTGTTTTACGCAGGAAGGTCTGGTCACTCGAGAGAAAAGCATTTTTTGCCAGCTGCTGAGTAATCGTACTTCCGCCCTCCACGATGCCGCCAGCTAAAATATCACGGTAAAGCGCACGCGCAATCGCTCTCGGGTCAATGCCACGGTGGTCATAAAACCTGATATCTTCAATGGAAATAAATGCCTCTTTTACGTGATCCGGTATTTGTTCTTCTTCAATAACTTCTCTGTCCTCTGAATACAGCTCCGCTAATTGTTCCCCGCTGTCATCAACTATTGTCGTTGTTTCATTCATCGTCAGCTGCTTTTCACTGATCGCAGCAGCGCCGATTACAACGGAGGATAAATATATGCCAAAAATCAGAAGAAAAGCTGCTGCAGCTATCAGCAGCCGTTTTCCCCATTTCCGTTTATTCATGAGCTCTGCCACCCTCGCTTTATGCACAAATATTTCACTCTGCTTTAGTCGGCAGACATTTCGTTAAGTTACACGGAAACAGCTGGATTTTTTGCATACTTAACCTGAATGCTGCCAATAACAAGCTCTGCCTGGATATTTAATGTCACCTGTGTCTGCTCCTTCGCCTTATGCTCTACCTTCATCGCTGCCCTCAGACCCTCTTCTTTATAGCCGAGCACCTTCGTTTCTCCAATAAGCGTCTTTGCGTCAATGTTAATATCCCAGTTTTCCGGAACAAAAAGCTTAATGCTTCCGACCATGCCACTGATCCGCACTGGCAGCGTCTCTTCTTCTGTTTTGGCTTTCGAAAAATCTATAATCACCTCGCCGGCTCCGTATTGGACAGCGGCCTCACGGAGTCTGAAAGGCTTCTTTATATAGACGCACTGACCTGCCAAAAAGCGGTGCTGTGCCGGAAGCTCCCGTTCCTGCCCGGCCCGGCGCACTTCATGCGCGTAAGAGGTGCTTCTTTCATGCCAGCTTTTTTCCTCAGACGCATTCAGATCTTTATCAATATCTATCTCTCTCCTGGAGCTGCTCCACCAGAAATAAAACAGAATAATTCCCGTTAGGAAGAGCACAGTGATTACTGCTGTAAATATAAAAGGCACATCCGCCCGGTTGGATATATGCAACAGGGCGAAACCGACAAACATAGCGCTGAGCCAGTAATTCCGCTGGTATACAAAAAAGCACGCAAGGCTTAATGCAATGATAGGCCATATGAATAAACTAGCGTCAAAACCAAGCTGGGAAGATACGATACTTACGCCGGCAATGATAATACCCAGTCCCAAAAAACCGATTCTTTGGCTCATGCTCTCTTTCCGCCCTTCTTTTACTGATTTTATAAATATACGCAGCAGCATGTCTGTCCGTTCCAGATTCCCCTATTTTATTTTCCAGAAAGGATCATGTATGATAAGAAAATACTATACAGCTTATGTATTCATTATACGCTACTCCTAAGCGGAGACATACCTATTTTCATTCTCTTTCATTACGTTTCAATAAAGGATGTGAACCTCTGTGGATAATTTATTCAGCAGATTAGAAGAGCTTTACCCGGAAATGGTGGAGATTCGCAGGTACCTGCACCAGTACCCTGAGCTTTCCTTTGAGGAAGAACAGACGCCTGCCTACATAGCCGATTATCATCGTCAGCTGGGGCATGATGTGCGTACAGGTGTAGGGGGACGCGGTGTTACTGCCGTGCTCCGTGGTGAAAAGCCCGGTCCCGTTATCGCTCTCCGGGCGGATTTTGATGCCCTGCCCATCCAGGAGAACACCGGCCTTCCTTTCGCTTCAAAGACGGACGGCGTGATGCATGCCTGCGGGCATGACGGCCATACTGCGTACCTGCTTGTCCTCGCTAAAGCCCTGCAGGAAGAAAGGCACAGCTTAAGCGGCACTGTTGTTTTCATCCACCAGCACGCGGAAGAATATGCCCCCGGCGGCGCAATTGAGATGATTCAGGACGGCTGCCTTGAAGGGGTGGACGTCATCTTTGGCACGCACTTATGGGCGACGGTGCCCTACGGAACTGTCCAGTATTGCGAAGGGCCGATGATGGCGGCTTCAGACCGTTTTCATATTACGATTCGCGGCAAGGGCGGGCACGGGGCCCAGCCGCATCTTACCAAGGATGCCATCGTCATTGGCTCCCAGGTGGTCACCAGCCTGCAGCAGATTGTCAGCCGCCGCCTCGATCCGCTTCATTCCGGAGTGCTGTCCGTCGGCTCGTTTGAAGCCGTCAACGCCTTTAACGTAATTGCCGACAGCGCGAAGCTTACCGGCACTACCCGCTGCTTTGATGAAAACGTGCGGGACATATTCGAAGAAGAAATTGGAAAAATTGTCCGCGGCACCTGCGAAGCAGCCGGAGCCGAAGCCGACTATGAATACCTGCGCGGCTATCCCCCGGTAGACAACCATCGTGATGAAGCCCGTTTTATTGCTGAATGTGCTGAAAAAACAGAATCAGTCCAAAAGACAGAGTATATGAGCCCGTCGATGGCTGGAGAGGATTATGCGCATTATCTACGGCATGTGAAAGGAACCTATTTCTTCACAGGAGCAGGCCATCCGGACTGGGAAACGACGTATCCACACCATCATTCGAAATTTGATATTGATGAACGGGCGATGCTCACCGCAGCCCAGGTCATTGGAAGAGCCGTTTTGGAATATCCCGGCCCTTCATCATAATCACAGGCCCCCCTTTCCATCAAAGGAAAGGGGGGCCTGTCTTCATTTATATCATCTCTTTTTGCTTTCTGCGGATAACCCACCGGGGATAATACATAAGAAGGGCAGCCACAAATAAAGCAAGCGCTGCCGTTACTAAAAGCGACTGCCCGATCCAGGCATGAAGCAGGACTATTCCTGCCCCCTGCACCATCAAAAGAGCCCTCGTGAACGTAATAAACGCCTGTTCCTTCCACTTGACAGGCACAGGATACAGATCCGGCCAGTCAATCGTGGCATAGTGGCTTTTCAGTGCCTGCAGCTGTACAGCGGTCATATAAAGAAACAAGCCTCCAATCCCAAGACGCATCCATTCCGGGGCAAAGGCGTACATGACCAGACCGCAGACTACAAGCAGGCGGATAAACATACCTGCATATTCTCCCGAACGCACAAAAGCTTTGCCGTACAAATACAAATACGTATTTTCCTGCTTATGGGTGAATTTGTCCACAAGTGAGGCCAGCCAGCGCCGGCGTTTAATTTTCACTTCAATATGGGGCACTTCCGCAAATGACTGAACAAAACGGTAAAATTTAGCCAGCTGATGGTTCTCGGCTTCGAGAAGCACTTCCCACCGCAGGAGCATGGAAGCAGAACGCCTCTTTACCAGCTGCCAGTGCCCAATCAATCCAAGGAGACCAGCACCGGCCAGAAAAATGCTTCCCCACCAGGCAGCAAGCATTAAAAGAGCCGGCCAGACCCAGCGGATCGCTGTAGATATGTAACGATGAGTGTGATTGTGCCATTTCCATTCTTCCCATTTAATAAATGTGGTTAGAAAGGTTATTACGAGCAAAAGCAGCAGCATTCCGATATAGCCGGGGCCACCGGCGGCGGTGCGTTCCTGAATAACCGGGCCGAGAACAATATACGCGGCAAGCACTTCCACTCCCTGCAGAGCCGCTGAGTAATGAATCGATTTTTTAAAGAATGGGGCCATCCGTTTTTCAAGCGGGAGCAGAAATACAAGGTCTCCGGACTGAACAAACGGCCGGATAGGCCCGCGAAGCGTTAATACAGAAAAAATCAGCCAAAGAGCAATCACCACCCACGGAGAATGCGGGAGCCAGTCCAGAAAAGTCGGATAAAACACTGCTCCGGCAAACAGGAGAATATACAGCGCAAACATAAAACCGCTGTTACCGATTAACCGCAGGTAACGCCCGGCCTTCCCCCAGAAAGCTCCTGCCCGCTCGTTCCACCACTTTCCGGTCATGATGTGATTTCTCCTTTAGTCACTTCGATATACAAATCATCAAGATTCGCTCCAGGCATTCCCGCCTGCTCCTGGATTTCCTTCATGGTTCCTTTCAAAGCGACACGTCCTTCATGCAGCAGCACAAAGCGGTCACAATAGCGTTCTGCAGTCGCCAGAATATGCGTGGACATTAAAATTCCTGCTCCGTTCTCCTTCATTTCCACCATCATGTCGAGCAGTGATTTAATGGCTACCGGGTCGAGCCCGACAAACGGTTCATCGACCACATACAGCTTTGGCTCTACCAAAAAGGCGCACATGATCATCACCTTCTGTCTCATCCCTTTGGAAAAATGATTGGGAAACCAGTTTTTTCTCCGGCTCATCTGATAGGTTTCCATCAGGCTTTCACTTCGCTTCTCCCAGACTCCTTCGGGTACTCCGTAGGCCATGGCTGTCAGGCGCAGATGCTCCCAGAGCGTCATTTCCTCGTACAATATAGGTGATTCGGGAATGTATGCCAGCTGCTTCCTATATGCCTCTGCATCCTCATGAATGGTTTTATTATTAATATAAATTTCGCCTTCCGCCGGCTCCATCAGTCCGAGAACATGCTTAATTGTCGTACTTTTCCCGGCGCCGTTCAACCCGATTAAGCCAACAATTTCCCCGGGGGCCACATCAAATTCCAGATCATGGAGCACCGGCTTGTGGATATTGTATCCGCCGGTAATATGATTAATATTAAGTAGTGCTGTCATACAAACGCTCCTTCAGCTAAATAAATACTATCTTTTTATATTCTACACAGTTTCATTGCATTTTGTATATTTTTGAAAGGAATTCATTTCTTCTTACATTTCCATTTAACTCTAAACTGTAACTACGTATAATAGGGTAGTAGATATACTTACGTTTAGAAAGGAGATCAACACTATGGCCAACAATGATGACTGCATTTTCTGCAAAATAGCATCCGGGGAAATTCCTGCTTCTGTCGTCTATGAGGATGACGAACTTTTGGCATTTATGGACCTGGGACAGACAACGAAAGGCCACACCCTTTTAATTCCAAAGGATCATCAGGAAAATATTTATGAACTCCATCCCGAAACAGCGGCGGCTCTATTTAAAAAAGCTCCCGAGATTGCGAACGCTATAAAAGAAGCCTTTCAGCCAGCCGGTATGAATCTTCTAAATAACAATAACAGCGTGGCCTCGCAGTCCGTTTTCCATTATCACCTTCATTTCATCCCCCGTTATACAGAAAACGATGGATTTTCTTTTACATTCACCGACAACAACGAACAGTATACTAGCGCTGATTTAGCCGATATGGCTAAAGGGATTGCCGATCGTTTATAGAAAAATAAATATGGATGGCTAAAAGGAGAGATCATATGTCACGCGCATATAATTTTAATGCAGGTCCGGCTGCCCTGCCGGACGAGGTTTTGGAAAAAGCCCAGAAGGAAATGCTTAATTTCAACAATACTGGCATGAGCGTTATGGAGCTCAGCCACCGGAGCGCTGATTATGAACAGGTGCATAATCAGGCGCAGGAGAGGCTCCGGAGCCTGCTCGATATTCCGGAGGATTACGAAGTATTATTTCTGCAGGGCGGAGCCAGCCTGCAGTTTTCGATGCTTCCGATGAACGTACTCCAATCCGGGGAAACGGCTAACTATATTTTAACAGGATCCTGGTCGGAAAAAGCACTAAAAGAAGCGCAGATGATCGGCCAGACCCGGGTCGGGGCTTCGGCAAAAGAGCAAAACTTCACCCATATTCCTGATGTTGACGCCCTTCAGCTCGACAGCCGCGATAAATATGTACACATCACCACAAACAACACCATTTTCGGAACGCAGTGGCAGGAGCTTGATTATAACTGGCTTTCCCCGGTAGTCGCCGATATGTCGAGCGACATTTTAAGCCGGCCGGTACCGGTCTCCTCGTTTGGAGCGATCTACGCCGGGGCACAAAAAAATCTGGGCCCGTCCGGCGTTACCGTCGTCATTGTCAAAAAGGACTGGGTCAGCCAGGCTCCCGGACATACCCCGACTATGCTGCGCTACGATACCCATGCGGAAAAGAATTCGCTTTTCCACACCCCTCCGACATTCGCTGTGTACCTGCTGAATGAAGTACTCGGATGGGTCGAAGAACGTGGAGGCGTCCTTGGCATGCAGCAGCGCAACAAGGAAAAAGCAGCTCTCCTATATGACACTATTGACGGCAGCAATGGCTTTTACCGGGGCCATGCTGAAACAGACAGCCGCTCCTCCATGAACGTCACCTTTAACCTTCCTAATGAAGAATTAAATAAACAATTTTTAGCTGAAGCTAAACAGGCCGGCTTTGTCGGATTAAATGGTCACCGATCCGTTGGCGGATGCCGGGCCTCCATTTATAATGCTGTTTCCAAAGAGAGCTGCCAGGCTCTTCAGGACTTTATGCTTACGTTTCAAAAAAATCATCAGTAGGTTTTTAATCAGCGGAATTACCCGCTGATTATTTTTATAAAATAAAAATTTACAGGAGTCTCCCCCTTCCGGGCACCCGAAATTGTTTGAAATTCTTTATTTTTTCCCTAAATTCACCTATACTACTATTAAAGAATAATATATTAAAAATGTATTTCAAGGAAGGAATGAGGCGGATGGATTTGAAATCTCTTTTTGCCGGTATATTCACAGGATCACTAGCGAGCAGTTTAATTATACTTTTTACTGCCCCTGCTTCTGGTCCTGCCGTACGCCATTCCATTAAGCATTCGGAATGGAATCGCCCCGGCTTGAAATCCTCAACAAATAAATCAGCCATGGAGGACTGGCAGTATGCTGCTACAGAAGGTTTCCAGGCTTTCGATGTGCTGACTAAAGAAATGAAAAAAACCTACAAACGGTACAAGCAGGAAGTTGAACCCGAGGTGGCCTCTATTCAGGAACAGGTAAAAGAAATTTCTGACTCTATTTCTCAATTAAATAAGCAGATTAAAAAAGAAACCAAGCGTTCCTAGTCACTGATGACCCAGCTTATAAGAGAGGGGGTTCTTTAATTGGACTCTTCATTTGATGCCAAGCAGTCAATACTATTCAGCCTCCGTGCTGCACAGCTGTCTAAAGCATTATGGAAATCGGTGGAAAAAGATTGGCAGGAATGGGTGAAGCCCTATAATTTAAACATTAACGAATTTCAAATTCTCTGGGTTGCTCACCAATTAGAGGGCGCTTCTGTTTCCGGGATTGCGAAGTTCGGGGTTATGCACGTCTCAACTGCATTTAATTTTTCGAAAAAGCTGGAAGACCGCAACCTTTTAAAATTTTCAAAGAAAACGAACGATAAGCGCAATACGTATATCGAGCTGACAGAAGACGGCGAAAGCCTGCTTCTTTCCATCCTAGAGTCTTATGAAAAAGAAACGTTTCAGGTTTCTGAAGGGGCCCTTCCCATTAAAGAGCTGTACGGAAAGTTTCCCGAGTTTTCTGAACTTATGACCATCGTACGCTACATTTATGGAGAAGAATTCATGCATTTGTTTGAAGAGTCCCTCCAGTCTTTTGAAAATGATTTTATGGATAAAGACGGAACTCTGCTTCCAGCGGACAGATCTGCCAAATAAACCTTTTACAGATCACCTGCTCTGCTCTGGCCTCCTGAATCATCATATTGGCTTCCTTTCTCTTCTGTAGAACGAATTGTTAGAAATTTCGTTCTATATATTTTTTTTATAACCCTATTGATTTTTTCTTCTATTGGTATTACATTATTCAACGTTGGGGTTTGGAGAGAGAGGAGGCCGTCGCATGAATTGCTGGAAATCAGTGAATCTACGAAAAGAAAACAACACAACAAAAATGACAATCATGTCGGTAGGATTTTCCTTTTTAACTTTTATGTTTACTTTTTTAATCTTTAGTTCGCTGCAGCCCGATACGCAGCTCAAAGGTATCGGATTAGGAGTTCTTCTTTTAATGATGCTCATTCTTTACCCTCTGCATTCTATTTTGCACGCCGTACCACTCTGGATGATTGGTATCGCTACAACCTGGAAATTCGACAGAAACCGCAGGAAACAGCTTCCTGTGATTAAATACAGCTTCAGCAAACCAGTATCAAGAAATATGTATGTCGCAGCCATGCTCAGCCCTTTTGTGATACTTGGAACTGCAAGTATTGCCGGGGCCGTGCTTATGCCAGGCTATATGCATTACTTCCTTATTATCTTTTCATTAAACAGCGGGATGGCTATCCATGATTTTGCGTTTGTCCGCCAGCTGGTGCGGGCTCCAAAGCACTGTACGGTGGAACGCAAGCTTGACGGTATGGATATTGTATTGAAGCAGCCTTCTTAAGTAAAAGAAGCCCGGCGCACGAATAGCGCCGGGCTTCTTTTTTTATCTTCCTACGACAAAGACAATTTCATCTTCTTCAAGATTGACCCTTTCTGCCCGTACAGTATATTCTTCATCTTCGCTCCACTGATCAAGACGTATTCTGATCGTTTCCTCTTCCGGATTAATCTGGACAAATTCCGGAAATTCCGACTGATTCTGTACCACTGTCAGTACTTCTGTTCCCGGCAGCGGCAGCCCTGCAATAGAGAAATCATCCTTTTGCAGTTCGACATTACCGTTTTCTAAAGCCTCCGGCACAAAACTCAGTTCAATATCAATTTCACGACCGAGAAGCTCGAGCGCAGAAATAATTTTAAACTGCCCGTCTTCCACCACTAAGTCGGCTCTTTCGTTTTCCATTTCTGCTTCTAAAATATTATTTACCTGGGCAGAATTTGTTTCCCCGGTAAAGTACGGCTGAAATTCTTCCTCCTCAGAAGTTTGCGGTTCTTTTTCGGTTGAACCGCTCTCCTGATCCAGAGATGCCCACCAGAAGACTACTGCGCCAATAATAATAACATTGATGACTAATAGCAGGATGAATAAGATTTTCCATATGTTCCGCGTCAAGCAGACCCACTCCTTTTTTCTTGTAACAGCTGCTTTTTCACTATATCATGTTCGGCAGAAACGTTATAGATATAATAGCTTTTTCTTTGCTCCGCCGGGTTCTGCCTATCTTTTTGCCTTATGATTTGTTATGGTAGTATCGTTAGGAATGGGGGAATTTTATGTTTATTCTTTTCTTTATTGTATTTGCTGTTGCTTACCTGTTTATCATGAACTCCATGACCAATAAGTTTGTAACCCAGCGGGAAGTCCCGGATGAAAAACAGCCGAAGGTCTTCAACACTATCAACATACTTGTGACCATCCTGCTTATTTCTTCGTATGTTGAACTTCTTTTGGCAGCCTGAAGCTGAGAATTTCGATCCTATTGTAAAATACAATAGGATTTTTTACATTAATCGACATTTTTTAACTTTTTAATGTGCTATAATATCAGAGTATCATGAACATACATAGGGAGCTGAAAGAATGAAGAAGTACATTTTTACTGCCGTAAGTCTCAGTGGAGCCCTTCTGCTTGCATCCTGCAGTAATCAAGGCAGTGCCGAAGAAAGCAATACAATTGTGGAAGTGAACGGAGAAAGCATTTCTGAGCAGGAGCTCATGGATGATTTAAAGGAAAATTACGGGGAAAACGCCTTAAATAACCTTGTCCAGCAAAAAGTTTTAAACAATAAAGCCGAAGAGCTTGAAATTTCAGATAAGCAGGTTAATAAAGAATTTAAATCCATGAAAGAACAGTATGGAATAGACGATAATGATCAGTTCCTTCAAACCATCCAGCAAAATATGGGTGTTCAGGTTGAAAGCATCAAAGCTTTCAAGGAGCAGTATGTGAAGCCGCAGATCGTAGTTGAGGAACTGGGCTCCCAGGACGTTGAGGTAACCGAAGAAGAAATGAAAAATTACTACGACGAAAACAAAGAAGAAGTTGTGCAGGTCGAAGCAAGTCATATTCTCGTTGAAAGTGAAAAAGAAGCTAACGAAATAATCAAGGAACTTGAAGGTGGCGCTGATTTTGCTGAGCTTGCAAAAGAAAAGTCTATCGATACTGCTTCCGGTGAAAGCGGCGGAGAACTTGGTTATTTCGGGAAAGGCGAAATGACGGAGGCGTTTGAGAAAGCGGCATTTGACATGGAGGTGGATTCCATCTCTGAAGAGCCTGTCGAAACAGAGCACGGCTTCCATGTAATTAAGGTCACTGGCAAAAAAGACAGCTACGATGAGTTAAAAGACGATATTAAACAAACGCTTAAAACTGAAGAGCAAAAAGACGGGCAGCAGGTCCTAAACGAAATTATGCAGGAAGCAGACATCAATGTTGAAGACAAGGATTACAAGGATTGGGTAAAAACATATACTGAAGCGAGCAGCGAGAAATCAAGCAGTTAATGGAGCTGTTCTGCAAAAAAACCGGGGCGGTTAGGCCTCGGTTTTTTGTGTCTTTATTTCGTTTTCTGCAGGAAGAATGATGGTGAACATGACCCCAGTCTCCGTGTTGACTGCCTCTTTTGACGCTCCATGCAATTCAGCAATTTGGCTTACAATCGCAAGACCGAGACCGAATTGCCCCTTATTTCCTTTTCTAAACGGTGTGAAAATGTATTCGAGCTCTTCTTCATTAATATTTTCCCCGTTATTTTCGACTGTGATTTTCACACGGCCGTCCGGGTCCTTTTCTGCTTTAATCCATATGCTGTCTTCAGCATAGCGCAGCGCGTTTTCAACTAAATTTTCAAGAAGCACCCGCATATGTTCAGCGTCTGCAACCATGCGTACGCTCGCCCCTTCGATATAAAAACGGATATCGCTGCGCTGCAGACGAAAACGTTCTTCAATCGCGTACGCGAGTTTACCGAATATGATTTCTTCATATTCAATCGCCTCTGTTTTGAGTGAATCAAGCTTCGTGTAATACAGCATATCCCTGACCCTTTTATCCATGCGGTTCGCTTCATCAATAATGACATCCATTGTTTTTTCCATATCCTTTTTAGGCAGAATGCCGTCTTTGACGGATTGCGCATAGGATTTGACGACCATAATCGGTGTTTTAAGCTCATGGGAGGCGTGCTGGATAAATGTTTTTTGCGAATTATCATAACGGATTAGATTTTGCCGCATCCGTTCAAACTGCTCAGACAGCTTTTGAAAGTCCTGATCCCCTTTCCAATTAAAAGGCTCCCGCCAGTTTCTCTCCGCAATTTGTTCAAAGCGGTTGCCAAGCACCCGCAGAGGCTGCCTGAGGTAGCGTTTCAGCCAAATCGCCGGCAACAGGCTTACAACGCTTGTGATGAGCAGTATGTACACCAGGCGGGTCCACAACCGGTTTACCATTGTGTCTCTATACGTATCCCACATGTAGGAAATCTGGAACGCTTCTTCTCCGTCCGATTCTACTTTTGTAATCACATAGAAAAGTGTAGCATCATTAAAAGTAAGCTCGTATCGTTCACGTTCCGCATTTTGATTGCCGGCATTTTCGAGCATTTCTTTTTCCACTTCGGCCGGGGGACGAGGCTCTCCACTGACTGTTTCATTTTCAGTAACAAAAACGTGCCCCACCGACCTCTCTGCCTCCCGCCTTTCAATAAAATCCAGATCGTCTGACTCCGGGGGCGTGAAATAATCACTCAGCGGATTAACGAGCTGAGCCTGCTCTTCTTCGATAATCCGGTACGTTTCCTCCGTTAACGTCCCCCGGATCGAAATAGGATAGACGATAATGACTGTCAGACCGACCAGAACAATAATGGCGATAAAGGAGAGCCAAATGCGCTGGGTTAAATTCACTTTCATCATGACGGCAGAACACGATATCCGTATCCATACAGCGTCTCCAGATGAATTCTGGGCATTTTCTTCCGGACTCTGCGCACAACGTCATCTACAGCCCGTTCGGAGCCAAAATAGTTTTCTCCCCACACATGTTCAATGATATCTTCCCTCGACAGGGCTTTGCCTACCTCTTCGGTTAAAAGCAGAATTAAGTCCATCTCCTTTGTAGTCAGCTCAATATGGGCCTCGTTATTTTCAGCATCCGTTACAGTACGTGCTTCCGGATCGATATAATAATTATTTACTTCTGTCTTTTTTGTTTCGGTCTGCGATTCGCCGTACACCCGGGACAACAGTTTTTTAGCACGGATAATCAGTTCCTGGGGAAGAAATGGCTTCGCCAGATAGTCATCGCTTCCCATTTCAAGGCCGAGCACACGGTCAAGATCCTGGTCTCTCGCAGAAATAAAAATCACCGGCACTTCCCCTTTTTTTGAGGAACGAATTTCTTTTAATATCTGGTATCCATCAGTCCCCGGCAGCATAATATCAAGCACCCACAGATGAGGCGGCTCTTCTTTAGCCTCCAGGGCGTCTGTACCGTTATCAAAGACAGTTACTTCCCACCCCTCCTTTTCCATGTAGGGCTTCAATACGCCGGAAAGATTTTCTTCATCTTCCACTAAATAGATTGTATATGCAGTCGTCATTTATCTCGTTCCTTCCTCTGAAGATACGTGTTGATCTGTTATTATCGTAGCAGTATTATTACTCAGTTTCCACTTTCCTCTGTGTTAGACGATATTCACGCACCAATGTTTCTATAAAAAAAGCCGCACTGCTTACCTGTGCACTGACCTAGGAAGATGAGACAAGATAAAACACCTAGCCGTTAGCCTTCTGCCGTTCGGTATTCTACCGGCGTGTGGAAGGCTAATTTCGTTAAGGGTCGCTGATAATTGTAATAATACATGTACGTCTGCACGTTTTCTAGTATAATAGTAAATGTTAGGGGCACCCCTTGCGGGGTGCGGAATCCTTCCGACTTTAGCGAGGAATGGAAGGATTCAATGACGGCATTATCAAAGCAGTTGCCTCGGCGCGACATGCTTGTGATAATGCCTTTTTTGTGAGCAGCCTCCTGAAAGGCATACGAGGTGTACTGGCAGCCCTGGTCGCTGTGCAGGATCGTGCCGCTGGTTTCCCGGCCCGCGCAGGCCTGTTCCAACGTGTCCAGCACCAGGGAGGTGTCCTGCCGATCGCGGATGGTATACGCCAGCACTTCATTGTTGTACAGGTCCATCACGGTGGATAAATACCACATGGCGGGCCCGTACGGCAGGTACGTGATATCCGTAACCCATTTTTCATTCGGCTGTCGGGCCTGAAACTGTTGCTCCAGCCGATTCGGCACCACCATATCGGAGAGGCCGGCGGGTTTCCGGGCCCGTTTAGGCTTGATTTGGCACTGAAGGCCGTACTTCTGCATGATGCGCTGGACGGTACACCGGTGAACATGAATCCCATGATCTTTCCCCAATAGGCCCCGGATGGTCCGGTGGCCCACCCGAAACTGCAGGGAATGGCAGAGATTGATAATCTGCTGGTCGAGCCCGGAGGGCTCCCAGGATTTCCCGGCCCAACGATAATAGGTCGCCCGGGGCACCGCGAACATGTGGCACAGGAACGTTACCGTATACGTTTGCCGGTGCTGGTCGACGAACGCGAGGAAGATTTCGGGGTCCACCTCCTTTCGAGTTCCTGGTACTTTCCCCGCAATGTCTCCTTCATCTCATAATACTGCACCAGCTTTCGTAGCCGCTCGGTTTCACTGTCCTGCGGGCCAGGTCCGTAGATATTCGGACGGCCAATGGGCTGGCCGAGGCGATGCTCCTCGCCGTTCTGGACCCACCTGGCCCATTGCTTAATTTGAGACACATTCTTGATGCCAAAGGCATCCATAAGTGCCCGGTTACTCCATCCTTCCTCCCATTTGAGCCGAAGGACTTCCCGTTTCACTTCTGTTGGATATCGTCGTTTGCTTTCTCCCATAAGAAAAACACCTCCATTTGTCGATCCTACTACGAATACGACGTGAGAGGTGCTTTTATCTGTCTCATTTATTTAGGTCACTTCACTTCACCTGCAGGCGGCTTTCTTTTATAGTTACGTTGTTGATTTTTCCTGCTGGCTCTGTTCCATTTTTTCTTTGCGCTTTGTAAACACGAGAGTTTGGAAAATCATAAACACACCGCCTGTCGCCCAGTAAAGAGAAAGGGCTGACGGGAGAAAGATTCCGGCTACAATCATCATCACTGGCATCAGCATCATAATTGGTCTCATGTTTTCAGGCATATCCTTCGCCGTGATTCTCGTTTGTAAAAACATCATTATCCCCGCAAGGATCGGGAATATGAAAAATGGATCCGGTTCACCAAGGTCTACCCATAAGAAACTGTGGGCAGCCAGCTCTTCTGTACGCTGAATGGCAAAGTAAAAGGCCATTAAAATCGGCATCTGCAGCAGTATAGGCAGACAGCCCATCATTGGATTTACACCTTCGTCCCGGTACAATTTCATCATTTCCTGCTGAAGCTTCTGTGCTTCCGCCTGGTTTTTAGAGCTGTATTTTTCCTGCAGCTCTTTCATTCTCGGCTGCAGCCGTTTCATGGCAATCGCACTGTTCTGCTGCTTTAAAAACAACGGAAGCAGCACAATACGAATGATAATTGTCACTACAATGATAGAAAGACCATAGTCACCGTTAAAAAATTGGGCGATCGTGATTAAAAGCCACGAAAACGGGTATACAAAAAAACGATTCCAAATTCCTTCACTGTCTGCCGATATGGCTTCCTGTTCGCCGCCACAACCGGCAAGAACCAGCATTAAAACACCAAGCATTGCTATTAACTTCCACTTACTATTCAATACATTCACTCCTTCTTATTTTTCATGCTTTCAAATTATGATGAAAAATAAGAAGAGTCTTCATCATCATGCCTGCTGTCTGAGCTGTCCGGTATCTTCTTTTGTACAGTAACAAAGCGAAGAGCAGCCATTTCCGGAACCCGGCTGTAATCGTCATAGCAGACACTTGCTTCCTCATGATGGAGGGAGTAAGCATTTGTACTCGTAAGATGCTGGCTGACGATCCAAAGCGTAGTAATGAGCACGCTTACAAGGAGCAGCCATTCCACCCAGTTTATTTCTGTAAACGTTTCAATGAAAAACAACTTATCCCCCCTCCTCTGCTAAATGATTTTCTTCAAGACTTACCAATTCCACTTCTTCATCATATGTGTTGTAATAATTAAGAATATCGTCTACGTACCAGTCCGCCTGGTTATATTGATATATTGCCGGCCGTACCTCACCGCCTGCCGCTCCGTTAGAAGCAAGAAAGTTCGCCGTCGAGTAAACGGCATCTTCAAGAGCATATGGATCGGCCCTGCCGTCGCCGTCAGCATCAACACCGTAGCCTCCGTATTCATTAATTGTCTCCGGATCGGTTAATTCCTGCTCCGGTATATCAGTACTGCCATTTCCACCGCAGCCCGGATAATTCCATCCTACAAATGTGCATGGCATAAACTGCATATGTCCTATCGCTCCCACCGGGCTTTCCAGGGTTTCCATCGTGGAAAAAACAGTTTCCACCCGGTGGACCGCTGCTAAGAGGGTCCACGGAATATCATAATCTTCTCCCGCCTGTTTGTAAACAGAAATATATTCTTTCGGAACTTCATTCTCCCCAAAGTCTTCCTGGGAATTGTATGTCGGTATGCTGCTGTCCTGCACTGATGTGGCAATAAAAACAATAGCTGCTGTGAGTAGAGCTGTCACTGCTGTAATTAAATAAACGTGTCGATAACGCTTGGTCTGCGGGCGCACAGCGTCCCCTCCTGTTAACATAACTCATGGCTAAAGACGAATACCGCCATGTTCATTGTAGCACGTTTCAGCCAGAATCTATAACGGGAAGGCAAATAAAAAAACTTTCCCCACCATGAGGAAAGTTTTTGTTATTACTGCTGGCCATTGTTCTCTTCCGGTACACCGTAGAGTTCTTCAAGCGGCTCAGTAATAATTTTATTCAGGTCAGAAATGACTGTGCTGAGCTGCTGCTCCTGCTGCATCAGCTTCGAGATAACTTCGTGCTGCTGCACCATTTCAAACTGTTTTTGAGCCTGTGTAATTTCTTCTTCCGAAGGCTGCTCTCCCTGCATTTGTTTTTGCTGCAGTTCAAGCTGTACATTACGGAAGTTATCAAGCATACGCTTTGCGACTTCGTCCTGCTCCACTTCGTTATGAAGCTCTTTAAGCTGTTGGAATTCTTCGCTGTCACGAAGCGCACTCGATAATTCGTAAGCCTTGTCATGAATATTGGACATATATAAGTCCTCCTTTAAGATTGTCTGTATGAGCATAACATGAACCGCCGAGAAAATTCATCCATTCCGGAAGAATCAATGGCATTTTTTTATTCACACTATCCACAACACGACTATTCCCTGTATACAGCCTACAAAACCGCCAATCAGTGCCCCCAGATATGTGATCAGCTTAAACTCCCTTCCGGAAATCGTAAGCAGCATAGCTTCCATCCTGTCTGTCGAAAACGTGTCCACCTGCTCTTTAACTACATCATGAAGATGCAGCTGTTCAAACAGATTTGGAAGCCTCTTCGCAATGGAGTCCTGTCCTTTCTTGACCGCTTTTGGAACCCAGTCCTCCAGCATTTTCGTTTCATACGCGGGAGCCCAGTCCTTTAAAGGCTGTTCAAGCCTTTCCATGACCGGCACATGGGTGTCAACGGTTTCCACAATATAATCCACCGCTGCCCGGGAATCCACATAGGAAAAAGCCGTCGCAGCCGGTTTTTCAAACAGCGCTTTTCGCTCCTGCTGCAGCAGTCCGGATATCATTTTTTCTGTTCCGGGGTCTTCAAAAAAACGGAGCACCTCAGGTTGGATACGGTCAACAAGCCGGTCATTACCGATCATTGTACCGAAAAAGTTCATCATCGACCCCTTTCCTTCTAAAAAACGCTCGAGTAAAAGCGCCAGCTGCTGCTTGCCAGCACTTGACCGAAAATAATCACCGGCCTTCACCATTATTAACTGTGTAAGCTCTTTAGTCATCATTTCCGATTGACGGACCGCGCCTGGAGGAAGCAGCTCTTTGATTGGAGTGTCAGCATGACGGTGTTTTGCCTCTTCCCATTTTATATCGAGCGTTTCTCTTAACGTTTCACGGAGAAAGCCGCGAACATCACGCAGCCCTGTCCACTTCTCCACATAGTCGGATAAGCTTTTCTCGGAATAAAGATATTCCTTCATTTCTAATGTTACCCAATCATTCAGCTGACGTGAAAACATATCACTGCGAATTTTTGTCTGCAGGCCTTCCGGGGTCAACAGATGGTCTGTCACTACCCGTCCGAGCTGCCCGGCGAGCTCATTACGTCTTTTTGGAATCAGTCCCGGTGTGAACGGCACCCGCACAGAGCCTATGTACACCGGCTTATAAGGTCTGAACAGCATTCGGATCGCAAGTGAATTCGTCACTCCCCCAATGGCTGCCCCAATAGCGATCATAATGATAATTGTAATACCTGCGTTCATGGTGATTGCTCCTTTGGCAGTCGTCTATTAATTAAACGTTACTTCTCTTCGGTAAAAATAAACTCTTCACGTTCTATCGTGAATTTCCCGCGTTTAAACGCGTTTCGCCACATTCTTTTATTCACATTCCCGGGAGGTGTTGAAACTATTTGTACGCTTTTCAGAGGGAACTTTTGTGCTTCGAGCCATTTTTCCGAAAGATCCTGCTTCCAGCCTATAGTTCCACTCCATCCTTCAGCAGGTGCTATAATCGCCTCTGCACTCCCCCCGTTCCAGCGCAAAATGGCCGTTTCCACTGAGGCCATGCCCTCGAGCCATTGTTCAAGCGGCAGCAGAGAAACATTCTGCTGTTCCACTTTATTAATGTCAGAATGCTCCCCTGCATACGTATACCCTTCTCTGTCATCTATTAAAAATCCGTCGCCGGCCCATACGTCTTTCCACCAGGACCACGGCGAGCTGTCATACTGCGTCTTTCCATCAATCATTGTCTCCAGGCTATTCGGCCATGGTTTTTTTATCACTACTCTGCCTGGAATATGACGCACTGCATACCCTTCACTATCCCATGTGTCCATTACCATCCCTGGAAGACGGCTGTTATATTTTTCAGGATGCACCCTGCGGTCCGGCAGATCGGCAGTAATCATTCCAGAAGCGTGAGCGCCCCCGAAGGCCTTTAAAAGTGGTATTCTTCCCCGGGTTAATACGTCTATTGTCCACTGCAGGTCCCCCCGCATCCAATCTGTTTCCCACGTCAGTACATATCGCAGCGAATGAAGGTGGTATTCCTTCCACTTACTTTGCGTCTGAGAGGAGGCCGTCTGTACCGAGGGGGAATCAACTCCGATATGTGTAATTCCGTATGCTTCAATCGTGCTGCCGGCATCAGCGCTCTGCCCGTCCCATGAAAACAGACAGTATTGGCCATTATTTGCAAGCGTACCGACCATAGCAAACAGCTGCTCGAATCCCCACTCCCTGGCGAGCCACCATAAACGGTCGCCTGGCCGCACGTCCCACACTAAACCTATTTCGGTTCCTGACTTCATAAACAAACTGGTGTGGCTCAGCACATACCCATGGCCAGGATCTGCCGGACTGTTGCTAAAGACAATAAGTGCAGCATCAGCGCCCTCTGTTTTTGCAGGCGTCTCCTTTTTCTTTCCAGCCGGCATAGTTTCCCATTGTTTATGTCTTGAGGACGAGTCATTGCCTAAATGAATAATGTGCGAAGCTTCCATGTTATATCTTTCCTCCGCTTCAGCTGCATAAGCTCCCGCACCCACAATGATCCATTCCGGCTGAAAATGTGCGTGAACTTCTTCGCCCGCTGCGGCTGTCCATCGGGGATTATACGGACAAACAACAGATCCGATATACATCAGTGCCATGTAAATCACCGCCGGCTGTTTACCGACTCCGGCCAGAACAGCCGTCCGCCCGCCCTTTTGTATACCTGCTTTTCTCAGTTTCCCTGCGGCTTCCTGCACTTCTGCAGCCAGCCTCTCATATGTCCATGCCCCGTCTTCGTCAATGAAAGCCGTCTGCCCCATCACTTCTTTTGATTTATTTATCAGCTGCTCCGCAGCGTTCATTTTTCCTTTATAAAACCAATCAGCCTTCCGCCTTCCGTGCGAAAGCTCTACAACGTCTTTATACCGTTTAAACCACCGGGTTTCGAGTCGTTTAGATGCCTGCTGCCAAAACCAGGAAACATCGATTGCGGCATGCTTTTTCAGCTCTTCTGTATCACTCAGCCCAAGTGCTTTAGTCCATTGATAAAGCGCATTAGTTCTCCATTGAACAATAGGGGGTTCCCACGTAGTCCACTGCATTTCTCATAGCCTCCCGACGTTTTTCCTTTTATAGAATGGGAATAGGGGTGTATATCTATTTTTACATAGCTTTTAGATATGTGAAACAAAAAGGAGTGCTTCAAATGAAAATAGCTTTATTTGGCGGAACCGGCCGCACCGGTTCCCAGCTTGCGTCCATGGCTCATGCTGCCGGGCACGAATTAAAAATGCTTGTCCGCTCACCGGAAAAAGCAGACAGCCTGCCCGCTTCTGCAGAGCAGATACACGGCGATGCCCTGGATCAGGCGAAAATGAGAAAAACAATGCAGGGGGCAGACGTCGTCGTCAGTGCCCTTGGCACTGACAAACAGAATGTGTTAAGCAGCTTCACACCGCTATTGTTAAAAGAAATGAACGATCTCAGCATCACCCGTTTAATTACCGTAGGCACTGCCGGGATTCTTCAGTCGCGGACAGAACCGCATCTTTACCGGTTTGAGTCGTCAGAATCCAAACGCCGGAGCACCATGGCCGCCGAGGACCATAAGGCAGCCTATGAATACATTAAGGAAACATCCTATTGCTGGACCATTGTCTGCCCGACATTTTTGCCGGACGGAGAAAATACCTCTTCCTGGCGCTATGAAACTGACTATCTTCCCGAAAACGGCACCCGGATTTCAACTGGAAATACCGCTGATTTTTTAATGCACGTATTGGAAAATCACTCTCAATTTTGCCAAAAAAGGATAGGTGTTTGTGAGTAAGGCTGTGTAATTGACGGTACAAACATGCTATACTAATTACCATTATCTAAGTAAAAACCCCGAAAGAAGGAGGGCGGCGATATGAGTATTTTCGGTATCATTCTCGGTATTGTTATTATTACTGCTATTATAAGCTGGATTATCGGCTACAATGCCTTAATTAAATATTTAAACTGGGTGGAAGAATCCTGGACCCAGGTGGAATTTCAACTGCACCGCCGGATGAACTTGATTCCTGATTTTGTTGAATCTGCCCAAAAAGCTTGGCGCCATAAACAGGATGAACTTGAAACGCTGGTACAATACAGAAGCGAAGCGCTATCCCCGGAATCGAGCAGACAGGAGCAGCTGCACATTAACTCCCGCATTGAAGAGACTCTTCACGAGGCGTTTGACGCTTCCATGCCTGATGAGAAGCAGCTGCAGTCCGAGCTGAAATCGATGCGTGAGCAGTTTGACGATGCCCAGAATAAGATCATTCATTCTTCAAGCGTATACAACAATACGATAGATAAATACAATACAAAGATATCATCGTTTCCAGTCAGGTTTGTAGCAGAGCTGCATCATTTTAAAACCCGAAGTCCTCTTCCGGGACAAAGCTCTGCTCCCGGAAGCAAGACTGAAACAAAGGCGGAAACGTCTGTATAATTCAAATATGCATATAATTATATTTTTTTATTTGAGCTTGTTTCTTTTCCGCTCATCCCTGAAAACAGGTGAAAACAAGCTCTCATCGACATTAGGCCGTTATTCGTTCTGTGCTACCCTAAACAGGCAGGTTCTCCTTGGATGAATGCATCTTTACCTGTACGATACCTTTTGTACCCTGCCCGGTTATTCCGGCAGGGCTTTTTTATACCTTCGTCCTGTTTAAAAAAAGCAGTACACGGCAAAAGAATGATGAATCCTTACGTGTTATAATGATGAAAGACATTTGAGACCACTGTCTACGTTTATCCAGTACTGTATGAGAAAGGAAGCTTCAGACATGAAAACGTTCGAACAAAAACTTCACAACTATGCAAAACTTGCCGTGGATAAAGGTGTTAATATCCAACCCGGCCAGACTTTAGTAATTGCAGCTCCGATTGATGCTGCTCCTTTTGTCAGAAGACTGGCCGAGGCAGCATATGATGCCGGTGCAAAGCATGTCTACCCGGAATGGGCAGACGATGAACTGACAAAAATTAAATACGAGAAAGCGCCTGAGGAAGCTTTTCATGAATTTCCTTCCTGGCGTGCTGAAAGCAGAGAGCAGCTAGCCCGTGAAGGGGCAGCTTTTATCACGGTCAAATCCACTGATCCCGACCTCCTTAAAGGAGTTGATCCCGATAAAATCGCCAATGCGAACAATGCAGCCGGTGCTGCTATGGAAGGATTCCGGGATTATATTCAGGCTGACCGCGTCAGCTGGCTTGTGATTTCCACCCCTTCTGCAGGATGGGCAAAAAAAGTTTTCCCAGATGAACCGGAAGACCGGGCTATCGATCTTCTTTGGGAACGGATCTTCAGCGCTGTTCGGGCGGATACAGATGACCCGGTACAGGCGTGGGATGAGCATAATCACATTCTGCGGGCCAAGGTCGATTGGCTGAATGCCAAAAAATACAAATCACTTCAGTACACCGCCCCCGGCACGGACCTTGAAATCGGCCTGCCTGACGGACACGTTTGGGCCGGCGGCGGCAGTACCAATACATCGGGTGTTTCATTCATCCCGAATATGCCGACAGAAGAAGTATTTACTGCTCCGCATAAGGATTTCGTTAACGGATACGTAACCAATACCAAACCGTTAAACTACGGCGGCAGTGTTATTGATCAATTTACGCTGCACTTCAAGGACGGGGCTGTCACGGACATGGAGGCAGGTGAAGGAGAAGAAACTCTCCGTCACCTGATCAATTCAGACGAAGGTGCTGCCCGACTTGGCGAAGTAGCCCTCGTACCGCACAGTTCCCCTATCTCGCAGTCCGGCATTTTGTTTTTCAATACGCTCTTTGATGAGAATGCCTCCAATCATATTGCGCTCGGTAGTGCATATGCTTTCTGTGTAGAGAATGGACCGGAAATGAACAAAGAGGAAAAGGAACAGGCTGGTTTAAACACAAGCATCATCCATGTTGATTTTATGATTGGAAATGAAAATATGGATATAGACGGCATTCTTCCCGACGGTACAAAAGAGCCAGTATTCCGGAATGGCGAATGGGCAGAATAGCTTTTCCATTATTTTTTGAAAGGAGATTATTATGAGTATACCTAAAACGCTAACGATAGCCGGCTCCGATACAAGCGGAGGCGCCGGCATCCAGGCAGATTTAAAAACATTTCAGGAGCTCGGCACGTACGGAATGGTTTCCCTGACTACCATTGTAGCCCAGGATCCTGATAACGAATGGTTTCACCGAGTCTACCCTATCGATACGGCCACGCTCGAAGCACAGCTGGATACGGTGTTAAAAGGAATTGGGGTGCAAGCCGCAAAAACAGGGATGCTTGGTTCAAAAGAAGTCATCGAAATGGTAGCGAAAAAAATAGATGAGCACCAGATAGAACAGCTGGTCGTGGACCCGGTGATGGTTTGCAAAGGCGCCGATGAGCCGGTCAACCCGGAAATGGACGCTTATTTGAGAGACACGCTTGTGCCAAAGGCATTTATTGTGACTCCTAATTTATTTGAAGCCTCCCAGCTCGCCCAGGTCTCTCTGCCGCAGTCGCTTGAAGACATGAAAGCAGCTGCCGAAAAAATTTATCAGCTTGGCCCATCCTTTGTTATTGTTAAAGGCGGAGGAGATACCGGAGCCGAAAAATCAATTGACGTGCTTTATGACGGCAACAGCTTTGAATATATCGAATCCGAAAAAATTAATACGGATTATACTCACGGAGCCGGTTGTACGTTCTCTGCTGCTATTACTGCGGAGCTTGCAAACGGAAAGAGCGTACGGGAAGCAATTCATACAGCAAAACAGTTCATTCAGGCTTCTATCCAGGAGTCCTTCCGCCTGAACGAGCATGTTGGTTCTGTAAATCACACTGCCTACCGCCACCGAGCTCCCCAGTCTTAAATATGTTTTCGGCTCCCAGACCGAAAATAAGCAGGTGACCAAATTGGAACTATTTCAATGCACGAAAAGTGTTTATAAACACGTCGAAATGGACGTCATCGAAATTTATCCTCCCCAGCTTCTTTTCCGTCACGGCTATATTTACCCAGGCTTTTTCGATGACAGCGGAGTCTGGATGGCTACCGATGAAGAAGACGTAATGCATGTGATCAGTGAACATCCTTCACCAGAACAGGACCACTGGTTTCAGCAGCATTTTAAAAAAGTGTGAACTATGGAAAGGAGCATGCAAATGAAACGCTATCATGTAGAAGTCCACGGAAATGTCCAGGGCGTCGGCTTTCGGCAGTTCACCCAATCCGAAGCAGTGAAGCATAACATTCACGGCTGGGTCCGCAACAAATCAAACGGCGCTGTTGAAATTGAGGCCGAAGGAACGCCCCAGGATATGGACCGCTTTCTTATCGCCGTGCAGGAAGGCAGTCCTTTTTCTACCGTGGAGCGCCTCGAAACATCTGATCTTGATTCTGTCGACCATAATGAGTCCTTTGACGTTCGCTTCTAATTATAAACAAAAACTCTCCAGCTGATTATTTCAGCTGGAGAGTTTTTTGCTTAAAAGGCCCAGGACATACGCTTTTCGAGCTGTGAAGCTGCCTGTCGTACCGGTAGATAATGCAGGCGGAATTCCTCCTGGACTACGCGCTCAAGCGCTGGTAGATCATGTATATACTTTGTCATAGTGGCGCCATTTGCTTTTCGGGCGATAAGTTTATTATTTTTCAAAGACAGCAAAAGATATTTTTCCGGCACCCAAAGCTGCAGGCGCAGCTGGTTCATATACGGCGCATCCGGACCGTAGGATCTACTGATCTTATTTCTCAGTTCTGCTTGCCCTGCCTCTATGTCAGGGTCAAACGCCCAGGACTCATCCGCCTGCTTTCCGTCTTTCATACGTATATAACGGTACAGGCGTGCCTCCTTTTGATAGTGAAACAACAGCTGTTCGCCATCAAATTTTTTTGAGCGCTCCTTTCCCATGCGAAGAGGGATCGGTTCAAATAATGGGGCGGTCGTCCCTACGTCTACAAAATAAGGAGGAGAACCCGGCTGGTTTGTTTCTACCCGGACGGACACGTGGTCTTCATTCAAATAAATGAGCCGGGTGGAGAACCCCAGTGCCTCGAGCAGCTGCTGAAAGTGGATATTCAGCGTATAGCATGTGCCTCCCATCTGGTAAACCTGGCGCCGGTACAAAAATGAACCGACTGACATCGGGGCCCGGGCTTCTATACTCTCCCCAGCTTCAATTATTTTACCTACGTTTTCAAAGGGAAACTGCTGCAGATGGGAACGAATCAATTTTGTCAAAAACCGAACATCCGGCTGTTCTATTTTCAGCTTCAAAATGTGTAAATAGTCCTCTACCCATGACTGCATGCAAAACGACCTCCTTTTAAAGCGCTGTAAGGCAAAAACAAATGGGGCCTTCTTTTTGCGCCGCAGGCTTTATTATTCCCCGAGACGTTCATGCACCATTGCCATAACATCCATTTTTAACTGAAGAAGTTTTTCCTCTGTCTGCTTGAACGTCTTTCCCTTAACACCGAAATAAAACTTCACTTTCGGTTCTGTACCTGAAGGACGAAGACAGAACCAGGATTCATCATCTGTAAAAAACTTCAGTACGTTCGAGGATGGAAGCTCAACAGGCTCTGTTTTTCCATTTTCAAGCAAATACGTACGTTCGCCCGTTTTGTAATCCTCCAGTTTTTGGATGGAAGCGTCACTTACCCCTTTAGGAGGCGTCGTACGGAATGTTTCGATCAGACGGTCAATTTGCTCCGCGCCTTCTTTTCCTTTTTTCGTTAAGGAATCCAGCCCTTCCATAAAATATCCATAACGGCTGTAAATATCCATCAGCCCTTCATACACAGTGCGTCCCTGCTCTTTGTGCCACAGGGCCATCTCCGCGATTAAAAGTGCCGCCTGCACTGCATCCTTATCGCGCACAAAGTCCCCGATCAAATACCCGTAGGACTCCTCATAACCAAACTGAAAGGCATATTCCCCTGTTTCATTATAGGTTTTAATTTTTTCACCAATGAATTTAAAACCTGTGAGCGTATCCTCACATGCCTGGCCGTAATGTTCTGCTATAGCTCTTCCGAGTTCGGAAGTAACGATCGTTTTCATGACAATGCCATTTGTAGGAAGGGTTCCTGCCTCTTTTTTTTGCATGAGAAGATAATCAAGAAGCAGCGCCCCGGTCTGATTTCCAGTGAGCACTGCAAACTCGCCGCTGCTGTCTTTTGCCGCCAGGCCAATTCGATCCGCATCAGGGTCGGTGCCAATCAGTATGTCCGCGTCATTGTTTTCACCTACCTGAATGGCTTTTGCAAAGGCTTCCTTCTCTTCAGGATTCGGGCTCTGCACGGTGGAAAATTCCGGATCAGGTGTTAACTGCTCTTCCACTGTGGATACGTTTTGAAAGCCAGCTGCAGCGAGCCCACGCAATACCGGGTCCTTCGCTGTTCCGTGCAAAGGTGTAAACACTACATTCAAATCGCTTCCGTTTTCTTTGATCATCTCCGGCTGCAGCAGAATTGACTGCAGCGCTTTATCGTAGGCTGCATCAGTTTCTTCCCCAAGCATCACGAGAAGCCCTTCCTCCTGCATGACTCCGCTGTCCTTCACCCGAATTTCCAGCTCATTTTCGACCGATTCCACATAGGTGATCAACTCATCCGCGGGCCCAGGCGGGAATTGCCCCCCGTCTTCACCGTAAACTTTAAACCCGTTATATTCCGGCGGGTTATGACTTGCCGTAATTACTACTCCGGCAAATGCATAGGTTCTCCGCACCGCAAACGACAGCTCGGGAGTCGGGCGCAGATCTTCAAACAAGTACACCTGGATGCCGTGTGCCCCGAGCGTCTGTGCTGTTTCAAGCGCAAATTTTTCCGAGTAGTGGCGCGGGTCAAATGCGACAGCCACTCCCCGGGCTTTTGCCTCAGCGCCGGCATTTTCTATATACCGGGCAAGGCCCTCAGCTGCGCGGCGGATCGTGTATGTATTCATTCTATTTGTTCCAGGGCCGATTTCTCCGCGCATCCCTCCGGTCCCAAAAGCCAGATACTGATAAAAGTAATCCTCTGCCTCTGTTTCATCCAGTTCATGAAGCTTTTCTTTCCATGCTTCTTCTATGAACGCATGGTTTTTCCATCGATTCCAGTGGTCCGTCCAACTCATATGTATGATCACTCCTGAAGCGTTTATTGTATTTCTCGGTAGATCTATCTGTTACCAGTATATAAGAAAGCACGCGTTTCCACCATGGTTTTCCGGCATTCGTTCTCTTCTTTCCAAAAAAACGCCCGCTCCGGTTAAAGAGCAGGCGTTTTGATGCAAGTTCATTAATTCGCTTGTTTTTCCCTGGCTTTTTGGTCCTCAACGTCTTCATAAGGCTTCGTCGCATAGGCAATTTCGGACTCAAGCTCTTTCGTATAGGCTTTGGTTTCTTCCTCGGACCAGTTCAACGATTTTTTCATAAACGCCGTTACCGGCTCTTTCCAGCGCTTCAGCTCCGGCATATCAAAGAACAGGAAGGCGGTTCTTCTATTTAGGAAGTCAAGCGGCGTAACTGCCATTTCATATTCGAGTGCGTACAACAGCCGTGCAGCAAGCTTTAGCGGCATACCGCTGTTTTTCGCTTCCTCGAGGTTTTCTTCAAGCAGCTCGAGCATTTTCAGTCCGTTCGCTCCGTAGAAGCGGAACAGGTCCTCTGTCTCGTCTCTGGTCATCCCGAGTGCTTCACCGCGGTATGCTTCTTTAACGGCAAATGTTTCATAGCCGGAGGAGCCTCCCACTTCACCGCCGGAAAGCCGGATATCCTGTGTTGGGCACGGTGCGTGGATATTCATCTTATCAACCACTACATCGACAATCCGCTCTGCCATCTTGCGGTAGCCGGTCAGTTTACCGCCTGCAATGGAAATCAGTCCTGAATCGGAAATGAAAATTTCATCCTTCCGGGAAATTTCAGAGGCTGATTTTCCTTCCTCCTGAATAAGCGGACGGATGCCGGACCAGCTGGATTCCACATCTTCTGCTTTCAGCTTCAGGGTTGGGAATTCATAATTCGTCACTTCTAAAATATAGTCGCGGTCTTCACGGGAGACACGAGGCTCCTGAAGGTTCGACCCGTAGTCAGTATCTGTTGTGCCCACATACGCCTTATTGCCGCGCGGGATGGCAAAGATCATGCGGCCATCCGGAGCATCAAAGTACGTAGCCTGACGGAGCGGGAACCGGCTCAGATCAAACACGAGATGAATTCCTTTCGTGTGATGCAGATGTTTACCTGTGTTGGAGCCGTCTACTTTTCTCAGCGTATCCACCCACGGACCGGCAGCGTTCACCACATGGTCCGCATAGATGCGGTGGGTCTCATTGTTGATCAGATCTTTTACTTCTACACCAATCAGCTTGCCGTTATCATACAAAAGATCAGTGGCTTTGGCGTAGTTAACGGCGTTTGCGCCGAGTTCCACGGATTTTTTCATTGCTTCGAGCGTCAGTCTTGCATCATCGGTACGATATTCAACATACACTCCGCCCCCGAGAAGGTTATCTTCGCGAAGCAGCGGTTCCTTTTCAATCGTACTTTTTTTATTCAGCATATAACGGCGTTCGTGCTTATTTACCTGGGCCAGGCGGTCATATACCTGCAGACCGAACGAGGTGGTGGTTTTTCCAAGGTTTCCGCCTTTTACGATTGGAAGAAGCATCCACTCCGGCTCGGTTACGTGTGGCGCATTTTCATACACGATGGCCCGCTCTCTGCCTACTTCGGCTACAAGTTTAATTTCAAACTGTTCGAGATAACGAAGTCCCCCGTGTACAAGCTTAGTGGAACGGCTGGAAGTACCTGCTGCAAAGTCCTGCATTTCAATGCAGGCCGTGTTGAGGCCACGGGCTGTGGCGTCCAGTGTAATGCCCGCTCCGGTAATGCCGCCTCCGATAACGAGCACGTCGAGGTGGGTCTCTGTCATATTTCTCAAACGCTCTTTGCGTGATAGTGCTGAAAAATGCTGATCTGCCATTCGATTCATCCCCTTTTTAAATATCAGAGAGTAAAAAAGACCGCAGATCTCCTCTTCTGGCGTGAAGGGTATCTGCGGTCTCTCTGCATCTCCGACCATTTATTAACTTAACCTAATTGTAATCGCTCTTTCATTCAAATGCAACCGATATGTTTACTTAAACGCACGTGCTGCATCAACCGCTTTTTTCCACCCTGAGTAATGTTCTTCCCGTTTTTCATCCTCCATATGCACATCAAACGATTTTTCGAGCTCCCACTTCTCCATAAGCTCCTCTTTGTTTTTCCAAAAGCCTGTGGCAAGGCCTGCAAGATAAGCAGCTCCAAGTGCCGTCGTTTCCAGTACGTAGGGGCGCTCCACGCGGACCTCAGCCATATCGCACTGAAACTGCATGAGGAAGTTGTTTGGCACAACGCCGCCGTCGACACGTAATGTTTTTACTTCCATACCCGCGTCCTCCCTCATTACATCAAGGACGTCTTTTGTCTGGTACGCAAGCGCTTCGAGGGTCGCCCGGATAAAATGTTCTTTTTCAGTGCCTCGGGTAAGGCCAAATACCGCTCCCCGCACTTCGCTGTCCCAATAGGGTGCCCCGAGCCCGGTAAAGGCAGGCACAACATAAACACCCTCGCTGTCGTTCACACGCAGCGCATAGGTTTCAGAAGCAGCGGACGAGTCAATCAGGCGCATGCCGTCCTTTAGCCACTGCACAGCTGATCCTGCCACAAAAATACTTCCTTCAAGCGCATATTTCACTTTTCCGTCGAGCCCCCACGCGATAGTTGTAAGCAGCCCGTTGTCAGAATGTATCGGAGTCTCTCCTGTCTGCATCAGCATAAAGCAGCCGGTTCCGTACGTATTTTTTACCATACCCTCATCAAAGCATGTCTGTCCAAACAACGCTGCATGCTGATCACCGGCAGCCGAAGCGATTGGTATTTCTTCCCCGAAGAAGTGGTAATCCACGGTATATCCGTATATTTCCGACGACGACTTCACGTCAGGAAGCATCGCTTCGGGGACATCCAGCATTTGCAGAAGCTTCTGGTCCCAGGTTAGATCGTAAATGTTAAACATCATCGTGCGTGAAGCGTTGGAATAATCCGTTACGTGGGCTTTTCCGCCGGTTAATCTCCAGATCAGCCACGTATCGATCGTACCAAACAACAGATCTCCCTGTTCCGCTCTTTCCTTTGTCCCCTCAATATTATCGAGAATCCATTTTACTTTCGTCCCCGAAAAGTAAGGGTCAAGCAGCAGTCCTGTTTTGCTTCTTACCATCTCTTCATATCCCTGCTGCTTTAATTCTTCACAGATAGAGGCGGTCTGCCGGGACTGCCATACCAAGGCGTGGTACACCGGTTTTCCCGTATGCTTATCCCATACCACTGTGGTTTCACGTTGATTTGTAATGCCGAGCCCGCTGATCTGCTTTGGGGAAACTTCATTGTTCTCCAGCACTCCGGCAATGCAGCCGAGCACCCCGGACCAAATTTCATTGGCATTGTGTTCCACCCAGCCGGCGCGGGGAAAATACTGCTCCAGCTCACGCTGTTCGCTGCCTACAATCCGGCCTTCCTGATCAAACAATATAGCTCTTGAGCTGGTCGTTCCCTGGTCTATTGAGAGAATGTATTTCTTTTCAGTCATCGTTGTATCCTCCACTTATCTTTTCTCTATTTTGGCCATAATGATTTTTCCGTCGTCGATATAGCCGATGCCCCTGCACTCCAGGCGGCAGAAACCTCTTCCTGCGAGCGAATCAGACCACCTGCAATAACAGGCACATTTTTATTTTCTGCTACTTCCTTAATCATAGACGGCACAATACCCGGCAGAAGCTCCACCATGTCCGGTTTTATGTCTTCAAGCAGCTTATAGCTTGTTTCAAGCGCGAGTGAATCCAGTAAAAACAAGCGCTGTACTGTGATAAGATTGTTTTTTTTAGCTGTTGTCAGAATCTGCCGGCGGGTGCTGATTAATCCGTCCGGACGGATATTCTGGCATAAATACTGGGCCGCGGAATCATCATGGGCGAGCCCCTGGACCAGATCTGCATGCAAAAGCACTTTTTTATCTGCCCGTTTGCTTAACTGCATCAGGCTTTTAAGCTTCGCCAGATGCACGTTTAAAATAACCACGTACGGCCCGGAGGTTTTGAGCGCTTTTTCAAACTCCCTCTCATTGCGGGCTGCTGGCAGAATTTTTTGGCCGGTAAGCATATCCTTCCCCCTTTATCTCTCTTTCTTGTTCAGGCCTTTTGAATTACGACTGCTGTTGGCTGTGCTATACTTTACACAAATACAAAAAATACTATACAGGTGATGGACGGTGTTCGCAATGACCCAGCAAAATGAGAGAAAAAATAAAGAATTGGCAACCTTTGCCGGTGGATGCTTTTGGTGCATGGTACAGCCGTTTGACGAGCTCCCCGGCATTATATCCATTACGTCGGGCTACACCGGCGGAAGCATAGCTCATCCTTCATACGAGCAGGTAAAAGGCGGCACCACAGGTCATAGAGAAGCAGTACAGATTGAGTTTGATCCTGCGCTGTTTTCCTACCAGCAGCTGCTCGACCTATACTGGCCTCAAATTGATCCTACCGATCCAGACGGCCAGTTTCACGACCGCGGCCCGCAATATCAGACGGCTATTTTTCACCATAATGAAGAGCAGCGACGGCTGGCAGAAGCATCGAGGCAGCGGGTAGAAGAAAGCGGCCGGTTCCGTGATCCCGTAGTGACAGAGATCAGACCGGCGGAGCCTTTTTATCCGGCGGAAGAATCCCATCAGAACTTTTATAAAAAAGAACGTGAAGCCTATAAAAAAGACCGGGCCCTCTCCGGCCGGGATGAATTTATTGAAGCCCACTGGGATAGTTCTCCCGAAAATCAATAAAAATTGTAAGCCATTAAAAAGAGCTTCAGCAGGCAGCACCTGCTGAAGCTCTTGTCATGGACTGAAGGTGAAATCATCGAGCGGCCAGTACCTGATACTCGCTTCCCCGACAATCTGCTCCTCATCCACAAAACCGACTGCGTCGGCTCTGCTGTCTTCACTGCGGGGGCGGTTGTCGCCCATTACAAAATAGCTGTCTTCCGGCACAGTTGTTTCTCCGGTCACTCCCTGGAGCGTGAAATCCTGGGTGAACTCTCCGTTCGTCTGATTTTGATATTCTTCTAAGTACGGCTCCTCCTGAGCTTCTCCGTTGATGTATAACGTATCGTCCCTATACTCCACCGTATCCCCCGGAAGACCGATAACCCGTTTAATATAGTCACTGTTTTCATTTGCATGAAAAACAATGATATCTGAGTGTTCGGGCTCGGAGAAAGCATAGCCGATCTTGTTAATAATCATCCGCTGTCCGTCTTCCACTGTCGGAAGCATGGAAGGGCCGCTGACAACATAGTTGGCAAACAAGAAGCCGCGCACAATGACGACGATTAAAACGACGACGACGATTACTTTAATCCAATCCCATATTTCTTTTGACCAATTCGTCATTACCGACTTCCTCCGTTTCTATCTGCCTTTTTACTTTAGCACGGTTTCTGCAGGCGGGCAAACCGAAAATCCGCGCAGGCTAGAGGCATTATATCATATTTATACGGGTACTTTCTTTTTAAACCTTAAAGCTCTCTTTGTCGATATAATAAATATCCTTAAGCGAAGGAATTGTACACATGAGAAAACTTTTAGGACTTCTATGGATACTATTATTTATAACCGGCGGAACCATCGTTTACTGCCTGTTTGCAAAGGAAATGACCAGCACGCAGGCTCTCTCTTCCTTCCTCGAGGAGCAGATTGACGTCTCCGGCGTGCCAATTGCCCAGAACAGCTACGTGACCGACCGGCAGGGCAGTCAAATTGCTGAATTTCAGCCGGAGGAAAACCGGCGGTACGTCTCCCTCTCCCATTTTCCCGAACATGCGAGAGCTGCTTTTATTGCAACAGAGGACCAAAATTATTACGAGCATCAGGGCATCGACCCTTTAGGCGTTGTCCGGGCTTTTATAAGCAATGCCAGCAGTGGCAGCATTGAAGAAGGCGCAAGTACGATCACGCAGCAGGCGACACGAAATATGTATTTTTCCCACCAGCAGACGTATGAACGAAAGGTTGCCGAGGTTCTGTTTGCCTACCAGCTTGAACAAACCTATACAAAAAATGAAATTCTGGAAATGTACATGAATACTATTTATTTCGGCGAAGGCATTTACGGATTTGAAACGGCGAGCCGTTCTTATTTCGGCAAACCAAGCAGTGATCTCTCCCTTGCACAGGCAGCTTTCCTGGCTGCCATTCCGGCTAATCCGTCCTACTACCACCCCGTTGATCATCCGGACAGGACCAGGGAACGGCAGCAGTGGATCCTGGAAAAAATGAAAGAAACCGAAGCTATAACTGCTGAGGAAAAATTACAGACTGCTCAAGAAACGGTCTCTGTAGATTTACAAAAAAGCAAAGCCAACCCTTACCCTGATTATACCGATTACGTGAAGCATGAATTCAGGCAGCTTGTTGCTCAAAACGAAGGCTGGACTGAACAGATAAATCAGGCGGCGGAAAGCGAAAAAGAAGCTCTTTCCGAAGAGCTTGATACACGTACAGAGCAGCTTCTTCAGTCCGGCATTACCATCCATACCGCCATGGACTCTGATCTGCAGACCCAGCTCACAGAAAAATCCCGCTCCTACTGGCAGCAGCGGAGCATTGAAGGAGCCGCTGTCATTGCTGATCACAGGGCCGGTACTATTACGGCAATAAGCGGCGGGGCAGATTACCAGGAATATGAATTCAACCGGGCCTTTCAGGCCTACCGGCAGCCCGGTTCGGTATGGAAGCCACTGCTCGTCTACGGACCGTACCTTGAAGAAAAACAGCGCTCTATCAACGACCTGGTCTCCACAGAAAAGTACTGCGCAGCCTCCTATTGTCCCGCAAATGAGAGCGGTACGACAAAGGACAGGGTAACGATTGAACATGCTCTTGCCTTTTCCTACAATACTTCTGCTCTGCGTCTCATGCATCAAAATGGACTGGACGCTTCCTTTCAGTACCTTGAAAAATTTGAGTGGTCAAAATTAACCCCGGGAGACAGGCAATACGCCGCCGCCCTCGGCGGCATTGAATACGGGGTCTCCCCGGTGGAGTTAACGAGTGCTTATACCGTATTCTCCAGCGGCGGCACGTATGAACCGCCACGTGCTATTACTTCTGTTACTGATGCAGATGGAGAGATTCTGTTTGAATGGGAAACGAAGGAAACAGTCGTATGGTCTAAAGAAACAAATGACCAGATGCGTGAAGCCCTTCGCACCACCGTCCTTTCAGGAACGGCTTCAACTCTAAAAGAGGTGGGAGACGTCAGCGGTAAAACCGGTACATCCAACAGTACCAAAGACAGCTGGTTTGCCGGCTATGACAGCAGATACACCATGGGAGTCTGGCACGGATACGATGATCCCCGTCCTTTAAATCCTGAAGACAGTGCTCTCACTTTCTGGAAAACGATGTACCCCCTGTTATACGAAAAAAGCGGACAGCCTTAGCCGTCCGCTTTTGTTATACTGGCAAACTATGTAGAAAACTATTGTACAGCCGTAAACCGGCGTACCCCGTACCAAAAATAAAAAGTCCCCAGAAGGATAGATGCAGAAATAAAAAACCAGCCACTCCGGCAAAACGGAGGGAAGGAGCCAGGCGGATGATCAAATAGACAAAGGACACAAGCGTCGCTCCTATGAAAAGTCCCCCGAGTATATAGAGATAAGAAGTAAGGAACAGCGACACGCCCCCTGCCATTAAATAAATCCATGCGCAGCTCTGAAGATAGGAACGGATATCCCCTTTTTCTTCACTCAGAAAAAACAGCAGGGACAACCCCATCATCGTGTCTGAAATTAATTTTAATGCAGCAATAATCATAAAAAACACAAGCATCAGTACAAAAAGCATGGTTAATTTAATTCCATTGTCTGAAAAAAATTCGAGCATTCCCTGATAAATGCCGGCTGATTCTAAAAATGCGGCGATATATTGCTGCGACCAAATGCCAAAGGATAAACAAAAAAATAAAATGGCAAGAATCGGAAAGTGGCTGGTTAAATATGCATTTTTCACCACGGGCCTCCAGGTTTAACTGGCATGGACTACGCGAAATTGGCGGATCTGGTTCCCGGTAGCAGCACTCTCTCTTTTCTCCTGTCCTCCTGCACGGTGAGCGGACTTAAATGAGTCACTTTCGAGCCAGTTTTCAAAATCTTCCTTGGTTTCCCATTTTGTAAAAACAAGCTGTTTTCCGTCTTCGGTCGCTTCATCTAAAAACAAAAATTCCAGACAGCCTGGCACCTGATTCATTTTTTCAGCGCTGGCACCGAAGCGTTCCTGGATTTGTTCTTTCGCTTCTTCTGGTACATCAAGTTCATTGATAACAACGTACATCCTGATCCCTCTTTCATTATTGTAATTGTGGAAATGCCTGCTGGCGGAGTGCTTCATATACTAAAATAGCTGCTGTATTAGACAAATTCAAGGAACGGACTTTATCATTCTGGGGTATCCGGATGCACTTTTCCCGGTACTGCTCTGTCACATATTCCGGCAAACCGGTTGTTTCGCGTCCAAACACAAAAAAATAATCTTTAGCAGGATCTGAATAGTCATGAACGGTATATGACGACGAGCCTACTGTTTCTACAAAGAAGAACTCCGCTTCCGGATACGTATCCATCCATTCTTCAAGTGAATCATAATAGTGAATCTGCACATTCGGCCAGTAATCACAGCCGGCGCGCTTGAGCATCCGGTCTTCCGTGGAAAATCCAAGGGGTCGTATCAGGTGCAGGTGGGTGTCCGTCCCCGCACACGTTCTTGCAATATTTCCGGTGTTCGCCGGTATTTCTGGTTGAAATAATACTACATGTAAAGCCAAGTCGCTCTCTCCTTCTTTTTCTACCGCGAAACTGCCTGCGCTTTTTCTAATGCAAGCAATCCTTCTTTTAAATGTACTCCTCCGCCAAATCCTACCATTTTCCCGTTTTTACCAATGACCCGGTGGCATGGAACGATAATGGAAACCGGATTTTTATTATTGGCCATTCCCACTGCCCGGAAAGCCTTCGGCGAATTGGCCTCCTCAGCAATTTCTGCATATGATTTCGTCGTTCCATAAGGAATACTCTGAAGTGCCTGCCACACTCTCTTTTGAAAAGGCGTTCCCCTCATATCGAGCGGCACGGTAAACGTAGTGCGCTCGTTCGCCGCATATTCTTCAAGCTCCCGGAAAACTTCATTATGCATTGGATGCAATTCTGCCCGCAGTTCGCATGAACTTCCAATGTGTTTTTTCAGCCATAAGTTTATCCGGTCTTCGTTTTCTTCCACCGAACCGAAGTGCAGCATGCAGACTCGAGCTTTATACAATACTACAGTCACTTCACCAATACCGTTAATTGCTTGTGATGCGGCAAAAGCTTCCATGAAGATCCTCCTTATTACATTTTCTTCTATTATACTCGTTCCGGGGAGGTTTTATCCAATGCTTTTGTAACCTCTTCAAGCACTTCTGCCTCTTCTTCTCTACTGTTAGCGGTATGCAGAGCCTCTACCCCTTCCTGCGTGGGCATTTCTCCCAGAGCCCAGGCACAGGCACCGCGAATGACCGGCCGCGGATCGTCGCGCAGCAGCTGTATGATCGTTGGAATCGCGGATTTTTCTTTCATATGGCCGAGGGCAATCAGCGCATTACGCTGAATTGGCTTTTTTCCTCTCCAGGAGCCAGCAATATACCCGAATTTTTCCTTAAACTCTCTGTTGGAAATGGTTAATAACGGTTCGAGCAGTGGCTTGACTACCTCCGGCTCGGGTTCAAACTCTGGATGATTATGAAAATCCACGCCCTTGTTTTCCGGACACACCTGCTGACAGGTATCACAACCGTATAGTCTATTACCAAGCTTATGACGGTAGCGCTCCGGCAGAGCCTCCTTCGTCTGCGTCAAATAGGCGATACATTTTTTCGCGTCAAGCTGACCTCCCTGAATCAAAGCATCCGTTGGGCATAAATCCACACAGCGGTTGCACGTGCCGCATTGATCCATCAGCGGCGTATCCTCCGGCAGGTAAAGTGTTGTAATCATTTCGCCTAAGTATACATACGAACCGAACTCGGGAGTAATAATGGCGCAGTTTTTTCCGCTCCATCCAATGCCGGCCCGCTCCGCGACCGCCCGATCCGATAATTCACCGGTATCAACCATGGATTTGCACTCAGCCCCGGGCACCGTTTCTTGTATAAAGGCCTCCAGTTGGTTTAATTTATCCCGGAGCACATCATGGTAATCCTTTCCCCAGGAGGCCCTGCAAAACTGGCCTCTGCGTGCTCCCGGACGATTTTTTGGCGCATCCGGAAGCTTTGTTGGATATGCGAGAGCGATAGAGATAATCGTTGTTGCTTCCGTCAGCAGCAGCTCGGGATGGGTTCTTTTTTCAATATCGTCTTCTTCAAAGCCGGATTGGTAGTTCAGCCGCTGCTGTTCTTTCAGCCTCGCTTTTAAAGTCACAAAAGGAGAGGCGGAGGCAAAGCCTACTTTATCGATACCGATAGACTCCGCAAACACCTGAATCTCCTCTTTTAATTCTTCTGCCGTTCGCATGGACGGCCCTCCTTTATAAATCATTTCGCCGGAGTCTGTAAAAGTGATATGATACATTATGAGCTAGACACGAAGGGGGATATATATGCTCAAAGACATTTCTATTTCTTCTGCTGTTTTTAAAATTATTCCTTCTTTTCAATGCGGCGTCAACATCTACCGTGACATCGTTATTGATGACTCCCCGGGAATGCTCCGGGGGCGGATGGACTTCTTTCATAAACAAATCCAGATGGATCTGCTTGACCAGTCTATCTATGACTATACAGGTGTTCGGCAGTGGCAACAAATATTAGAACACGCAGGGCTTATTGACCGGTCTCTTCCGCCTCTTCATGAGCAGCTGTACAAAAACTTACAGGCAGATAAAATCCCGCCTTCTGAGCACTCCGGTGAAGACCTTATTCATTTTTTTAATCTGCAGTATGAAACTCCGGTTATATTGATCGATGCAGACTCTGTTTTCGATTATGTAAAAATCGGCTTCGGCGTTGAGCAGGATCAGCTTCAGATTACTGAAAATCATCTCCACCCGATGTACGGACAAATTATAGCCAAGGATCGCAAGAAAACATTGGCCTCATTAAGCGGACCAGGCCTGTACAGCCGAACCAGCCGTTCGACTACTACAGCAATACAATTAACCTTTATGCGGCCACAGCTTTCCAAAGAGTCAGCTGTTGAACTTACTGAGGCGGTTGGAGACATGTTTACACAAATACACGGTGGCACCTTTGAAAGCCGTCTTCTGCGCGCAGCTTCCCCTGTCTGGGAGCTCTCCTTATGACTATAAAAAAAGTCTCTCCTTTTTTGAAAAGGAAAGACTTTTTCTTTATGCACAGCTTCAGCATTTAAAATTAAACATAAAAATAACGTTTCCCATTAGAAACGTCTTCCTGGCTCGTTAAATGGTAGCGAAGGTGGGACTCGAACCCACACGTCCAGAGGACACTTGATTTTGAGTCAAGCGCGTCTACCGGTTCCGCCACTTCGCCGTTCAACTAAAAAATGGTACCGAGGGCCGGACTCGAACCGGCACGGTTGATGACCAACCGCAGGATTTTAAGTCCTGTGTGTCTACCAATTCCACCACCCCGGCAGGCGTTTGCTTCTCTTTAATAATGGAGGCGGTACCCGGATTCGAACCGGGGGATAAGGGTTTTGCAGACCCGTGCCTTACCACTTGGCTATACCGCCATTCCAGAGAATGGCTCAATGCTTATGTTGATAATGGAGCGGAAGACGGGATTCGAACCCGCGACCCCCACCTTGGCAAGGTGATGTTCTACCACTGAACTACTTCCGCAATTGGCTGGGCTAGCTGGATTCGAACCAGCGCATCACGGGACCAAAACCCGATGCCTTACCGCTTGGCTATAGCCCATTATCCAATATGGGGCGATTGGTGGGAATTGAACCCACGCATGCCGGAACCACAATCCGGTGCGTTAACCACTTCGCCACAACCGCCATATGAACATAACACATTAAAAATGGCAGGGGTAGTAGGAATCGAACCCACATTGGCGGTTTTGGAGACCGCTGTTTTGCCATTAAACTATACCCCTGTATAAGTGGTGGAGGGGGACGGATTCGAACCGCCGAACCCGAAGGAGCGGATTTACAGTCCGCCGCGTTTGGCCAACTTCGCTACCCCTCCACATATGGTGCCGGCCAGAGGACTTGAACCCCCAACCTACTGATTACAAGTCAGTTGCTCTACCAATTGAGCTAGACCGGCGTTTTTTAAATGGTGGCTCGAGACGGAATCGAACCGCCGACACGAGGATTTTCAGTCCACTGCTCTACCGACTGAGCTATCGAGCCA
>NZ_CANLSU010000007.1 GCF_947493875.1 uncultured Marinococcus sp.
AAGATATGTTTCAACGGCAGGGTTAACTTCAAGGCTGGAAGAGGACAGCCGTTTACACAAAATTATTGACGGTCCCGATAATTATATTGACTAATTTGTATATACAAGTTAAAGTAAATTTATAAATTGGTATCGTTTTCAAATGCATTCATTTAAGGAGGAACCATAATGGCGAAAATTACAAAGGAAGCCGTGGAGACGATTGTAGAAGCCGTGGGAGGCAACGAAAACATAGAAACAGTCACCCACTGCGTGACAAGGCTGCGATTTGTTTTATACGATGAAGAAAAAGTAGACAAAGAAAAGCTTACCAGCCTCGATCTTGTCCGGGGAGCCTTTGCTTCCGGCGGCCAGTACCAGGTTGTAATCGGCCAGGGCACTGTGGACAAGGTTTATAAAGAGCTAATGAGCGTCACGGGTCGTTCCGAAGAAACCGGTGGGCGTGCAGGTGAGGAAGATTCTGAAAGCGATACCAGCGAAAAGCAGAAATCCACTAAAAAGCAGAATGGGTTTCAACGGTTTATCCGTCTGCTCGCTGACATTTTTATTCCGATTCTCCCTGCCATTATCACAGCAGGTCTCCTGCTTGGTTTAAACAACCTGTTAACCGGCCCCGGCATATTTTTCGACGGCGCTGTAATAGAAGTATATCCACAGTGGACCAGCTTTTCTGAAATTATTTTCATCATTGCAAACGCTTCATTTAACTTTCTGCCTGTTCTCATAGGGTGGTCGGCGGTCAGACGGTTTGGCGGCAGCCCCCTCCTCGGCATTGTGCTTGGGCTGATTTTTGTGCACCCGCAGCTTTTAAGCGCATATGCTTACGGCGATGCAAGTGCAAATAACGAAGTGCCAACCTGGGATCTATTCGGATGGAACGTTGAGCAGGTCGGCTATCAGGGGCAGGTGCTTCCAGTGCTTGTAGCCTCCTATGTTTTAGCGCAGATTGAAATTTTCCTCCGTAAACGTATTGCAGATTCCATTCAGGTGCTGCTGGTTGCACCGATTGCTCTGCTTGTTACCGGGTTCTTCACCTTTATTATTATCGGACCGGTTACCTTTGGCCTTGGGAACGCAATTACCGACTTCTTCCTTTGGACATTCGATCAATATGCATGGCTCGGCGGCCTGCTTTATGGCCTCCTTTATGCACCGCTCGTTATTACCGGGCTCCACCATACATTCCTGGCGGTGGACCTGCAGCTTACCGCTTCGACCGATGGCACCTTTTTATGGCCGATTCTCGCTCTTTCCAACATTGCTCAGGGCTCTGCTGCAGTCGGCATAATGATTTTAGCCTGGAGAGATCAGAACATGCGTGGGCTCGCTGGTTCAGCCGGTCTTTCTGCTTATCTTGGTGTTACCGAGCCGGCATTGTTCGGGGTGAACCTGCAGTACCGGTTCCCGTTCTTTTGTGCCCTCATCAGCTCTGCCATCGCAGCAACGTTTATCAGTATTAATAACGTGCTGGCCTTTGCTGTCGGCGTCGGCGGTATCCCCGGCATCTTTTCTATCCGTCCACCGGACTGGGGAGCATTCTTTATCGGAATGCTGATTGTCATTATCCTCCCGATTGTATTAACCTATCTCTATGGGCGTATTCGTAAAGTAGAACTTTAACCAATGAATTACAGGCGTCTGCTGGGATTGTCAGCAGGCGCCTTTGCTCCATACAGCATATATGCGAAAGGATGATCACCATGGAACCTTGGTGGAAACGGGCAGTTATTTACCAGATTTACCCTAAAAGCTTTAAGGATACGACCGGCAACGGAGTCGGCGATATTCCCGGTATTATCGAAAAGCTTGATTACCTGCAGGATCTCGGAATCGATGTTTTGTGGCTCAATCCTGTGTACCCTTCTCCTCAAAAGGATAACGGATACGATATCAGCGATTATTATAATATTTATGATGTCTACGGAACGATGGAGGACTTCGAACGTCTGCTGACGGAGGCCCATGCAAGGGGTATGAAAATTATTATGGATATCGTTATTAATCATACCTCCACCGATCATGCCTGGTTTCAGGCTGCTTCGTCAGATGTCTCCAGTCCTTACCGCGACTACTATATCTGGAGGGATCCCGTGAACGGCGCTGAACCAAATAATTGGGTGTCTAAATTTGGGGGCTCCGCCTGGCAGTGGCACAAACCAACAAACCAGTACTACCTGCATCTATTTGATGTGAGCCAGGCGGATTTAAACTGGGAAAACGAAGAACTGCGCCGACAGCTGTACGACATGATGCATTACTGGTTTGATAAGGGCATCGATGGGTTCCGGCTCGATGTTATCAATTTAATTTCAAAGGACCAGCGGTTTCCAAATGACGATATCGGCGACGGCCGCCGGTTTTATACTGACGGGCCGAGAGTGCACGAGTGGATGCATGAAATGAATCAAAACGTATTTGGCCCGCACGGAGCTATGACAGTAGGGGAAATGTCCTCCACGACGATCGACCACTGCATTAAATATACCCGCCCGGACCGGGAAGAACTGAGCATGACCTTTAATTTTCATCATCTAAAAGCAGATTACCCCGGAGGAGAAAAATGGACCCTGCCAGAATTCGATTTTGTGCAGCTAAAAGAAACGCTATCAGACTGGCAGAGCGGTATGTATGAAGGCGGCGGCTGGAACGCGCTGTTCTGGTGCAACCATGACCAGCCCCGCATTGTAAGCAGATATGCCGATGACGGTAAGTACCGCGCAGAATCAGCGAAGATGCTTGCAGCAACCATGCACTGCATGCGCGGCACTCCCTATATTTATCAGGGTGAAGAGCTCGGCATGACGAACCCTTCCTACAGCTCCATCAACGACTACCGTGACGTGGAAACCATCAATTATTATGATATTATGCAAAAGCAGGGAAAAAGTCCGGAGGAAGCATTCGCTGTCATTCAGGCCCGCTCCCGGGACAACGCCCGTACACCGATGCAGTGGGACAGTTCGAAAAATGCCGGCTTCAGTGAAGCCGAGCCATGGCTGCCGGTTCCGGAAAATCATACGTCTATTAATGCCAAAGAAGCGGTAAGCGATCCGGCATCTGTGTATCATTTTTACAAACAATTAATTCAGCTTCGCAAGGATTATAAAATCCTGACAACTGGAGATTATCAGCTTTATCTCCCGGACCATCCTTCTCTTTTCGTCTACACACGCGAGGACGAAGATGAAGCCTTACTCATCATAAGTAATTTCTCGTCTGATATAATTAAAGCCGGCAGTCTGGATCTTCCGCGGAAAGAAGACGCAGGCAATGTCTTTGTCACCAACTACAGCCGGGAAAGCTTTTCTCTCGAAGCTGACAGCCTGCAGCCGTACGAAACAATCGTTCTGCATTACCAAAAACAGCTCCCTGGGGTGTAACGAGCATGAGTACAAAAAGAAAATATTTAGACATCTATGAAGAAATAGCGCGCGGTATCCGCAATGAGCAGTTTCAGCCTCATGCTCTGCTTCCTTCGGAGCATGAGCTCACTTCTATGTACGAAACGTCACGGGAAACCATCCGCAAAGCGCTGAATCTTCTCTCCGAACACGGATACATTCAAAAAATTCAGGGTAAAGGCTCCGTCGTGCTTGAAACCGGCCGGTTTGATTTTCCCGTTTCCGGGCTCGTCAGCTTCAAAGAGCTCGCGGAGCAGACCGGCAGCAACAGTAAAACCCATGTGCATTCCTTAATCCTCTCTCCTGTGCCCCCAGCCCTTCAGCATGCGCTCGAGGTCCAGGAAACGGAACAGGTCTGGGAAGTAAAACGGCAGCGGAAAATGGACGGCGAAAACATTGTGCTCGACATCGACTACCTGCTTGAGCGCTGGGTGCCCGGTCTCACCGAAGACATTTGTGCTGATTCCATTTATGACTACGTGGAGAATAAACTGAAGCTTGTAATCAGCTTTGCGCGCAAAGAAATTACTATTGAAAAGCCGACGGAAGAAGATAAGCAGCTTCTTGACCTTTATCCGGATTCGAGTATTGCAGTTGTCCGAAACTATGTGTATCTCGATAATGCAGAATTATTTCAATACACTGAGTCCAGACACCGTTCGGATAAGTTTCGTTTCATCGACTTTGCCCGCCGTCACCGTTAAAATGGTATCAGAAGCAAGGTAAAGACAAATCGAAGGAGTGATTTCTCCTGTTTACTATACGGGACTATCCGGAGTTTTCCTGGTCACTGTCGAGACATAAAACGCTGCTTCAATGCGAGCGGCAGTATGCCCACCAGTACTACTCCTCACACAACGGCTGGCTGCGGAACGCAGACCCTTTTCCGCGCCACGTCTACCGGTTGAAAAATTTGACCAATCTTGAAATGCTGTTTGGGTCTATTGTGCACGATCTAGTAGAGGAAACGCTGAAAAAATATTTAAATGATGGCAATCTCCCGACAAAAGATACGCTGAAAGAAACGATCCGAACCCGTCTGAATGCAGGCTTTATCGATTCTACGCAAAACGTGGAACAGTGGCGCAAAAAACCGAAACATACGACCATGCTCCATGAAATTTACTACGGCGAAGAGAAAAAGCTTCCCGCAGAGAAAATTAAAAAGATCCAGGACCGGCTTGAGGCCGTAGTGGAACATATTCTGACCTGTGATACCGTTTCGGAGCTTACTTCGGAACGGCCGACGTATTATCTCGAATCAGAGGAACTCCGCACGATGAACCTTGAAAACACCAAGGTGTTTGCCGTGCTCGACTTTCTTTATAAAGACGAAGAAAACAATAAATGGGTCATCGTGGACTGGAAAACCGGCCTGCAGACAGAGGAGGATCCGTACCAGCTGGCTTTGTATGCGCAGTATGTCCTTGACTACTACCCGGAAGCATCGCTCGAGGACATCGTCGTGCGGAATGAATATCTGCTCGAAGGTAAAAGTGTCGAACACAAGCTTGATCACTCCACCCTCCGGGAAGTCAGAGATCTGCTCGTCCAGAGCGTGGAACGTATGGCAGGCTTTCTCGAGGATAAGGAAACCAACAAGCCTCTTCCACTCGAATATTTCAAAAAAACGACCAACACCTTCGCCTGTAAGCGGTGCAACTTTTATGAGCTCTGCTTCCCGCAGCAGTAAATAAGCTTTGCACTGATGCTAAACATAAAAAAAGTACCAGAGTCCACAATACAGACTCTGGTGCTTTTTTATTTGGGAGGCATACGGAGCGCGCCGTCCAAACGAATCGTTTCCCCGTTTAACATTGTGTTATGGATAATTTCTTTTACAAGCGAGGCATACTCATTCGGAAATCCGAGCCTTCTTGGAAAAGGAACGTTCTGTCCCAGCGTCTGCCTTGCTTTTTCCGGAAAGGACATATAAAAAGGAGTTTCGAATAAACCCGGAGCGATAGCCATAACGCGTATACCAAAGTCCGAAAGCTCCCTGGCGGCCGGTGCCGTAAGGCTCCAGATGCCCCCTTTAGAAGCGCTGTAGGCAGCCTGGCCGACCTGGCCTTCATAGGCAGCAATCGAAGATGTATTAATAATGATTCCTCTTTCTCCCTGTTCGTTTGGTTCATTATGTCTCATCGCATCTGCACCGAGCCGGAGCATGTTAAACGTTCCAACCAGATTCGTCTGGATAACACGAGTGAAATGCTCGAGGGAGTGCGAATCCTTTTTATTCAGAATCTTCTCTGCAAGCCCGAGTGCCGCGCAGTTGACCACCCCGTCGATACGCCCGAACGTTTCTATTGTTTTATCAATAGTTGCTTTTCCTTTTTCGTCCGAAGTGACGTCCATTTCAATAAAAATGGCACTGTCTCCAAGCTCTTTTGCTCTTTTTCTTCCGGGTCTCACCTCAAAATCGGCGATAACCACCTTCGCACCGTTTTCTACAAGCATATTCGCCGTAGCACCACCAAGTCCGGATGCACCGCCTGGCAGTAAAAAAACTTTTCCGTTGATATCCATACTGCTTCCTCCCCTGTCTGTTCCTAAAGTATAAGCCACTACTGCCATTCTACCTTATAATTACCCTAAAGAACTATTCATAAAAAGTATATATCCCCCTGTTTTCGGGAATATTTAAAAAAAACGTGTAGATTCTTTTTTACAGCGGGAAGGTTATAATAAGAAAAGATGGATAGCATGTCCGCCAAAGGAAAGGAATGGAATGGACCATGAAACAAACAACCGGCTGGATGATTCTGCGGTTTGTTATCGTTATAATAGCCACTTTCGCTCTTGCATGGGCGCTTGGCAAGATTTTTTCCTATACGTATCCGTTTTGGATCGCCGCTTTTTTCGCGTGGATGCTTATGCCGCTTACGAAGTGGCTTCATTATAAACTGCGTATGCCAAATGGGATCGCAGCTCTTGTTGGCCTTCTGCTTACTTTAAGTATCATTGGAGGCATTATTACCGGCCTGATCTTTCTTTCAATTGAATTATTCAATGTGATCGCTGAGAAGGGGCCGGCCTGGATGGAGAGCACCTTTTTGCAAATGCAGAATTTTTACAATGAAAATATCCTTCCCTTCTGGGAAAGAGCTACAGGAGCCGCCTCCGGGATTGGCGGTCAGTCCTCTGTAGATCAGGGGATAGCTCAGCTTGGAAGTCAGCTTGGCTCCGGGCTTGGCTCAGTCGCTCAGACTACTGCCGACGCTTTAACCCAATTAATTTTAGGCATTCCGACGCTTTTGATCGTCCTGTTATTCATTGTATTAGCCATTTATTTTATCGGAAAAGACTGGAACCGATATGCCGGGAAAATGAAATTGGCTCTCCCCCCCTTTGTCATCGAGCGGTTAAAGGCTTTTTACCAGGCCATGTGGGCAAGAGTTTTCGGCTACATTCGGGCGCAGCTGATCCTTATGCTTGTGACAGGCGTTATTGTGTTAATCGGCCTGCTTATCATGAGGGTCGAAGGAGCCTACTGGCTTGCAGCCGTCGTTGGTGTCGCTGAATTTCTTCCTTACCTGGGCACCGGCACTATTTTAATTCCGTGGGGAGTGTATCTGATCATTACAGGCAACTTCGGCCTTGGACTTGGCCTTTTGATCCTTTATACGATTACCATGATTGTCCGGCAGATTATCGAGCCAAAGGTGCTCTCTTCGAGCATGAATCTGAACCCGCTCGCCGTGCTGATTTCCCTGTTTGCCGGCCTGCAGATGTTTGGAGCCGTCGGTCTGTTGGCGGGGCCCGCCATTTTGGTTCTATTTATTATTCTTTGGGATATCGGTGTTGCGAAAGATATCTCCCGTTTTATCCGGTACGGCTTCGATAAATAAAGTAGCCTTCACTACGGAAAAGACGCCTGGCGCCTTTTGGAACTGCCGCGGTTTCTTTTCCGTAACTTCTGTTATGATTACTTCCAATTAGGGAACGGAGTACTATACTTATTATTATGATTCAGAAAGGGTGTCAATATTGGAATCAACAACCGTTCATTCATCTAATGAAGAAGAAATACAGGCTGCCTGGCAAAAGGCCGATGATGCTTTCACTCCCTGGGCTTCTCTGCCCATAGAGAAACGGCTTAGCTACATACAGCTGCTTCGCTTTACTATCAGCGAGCTCCGGGAAGAAATTGCGGACATTATTTCCTCCGCTACAGGAAAACCTCCTATTGAAGCGCTGGGGTCTGAGGTCATCCCGGTTCTTGAAGCTCTGCGCCACATTGAAAAAGAAGCTCCCGGTCTTTTTAACCGGGAGCGTGTCAGAACTCCAATGATCTTTATGGGAAAAAATTCGTCAATCATTCGCAAACCACGCGGAAAAATTGCTGTTATCTCTCCCTGGAATTTTCCTTTTCAGCTTTCTCTTATCCCTGTTGTTGAAGCGCTGACTGCAGGAAACTGCGTGCTTTTAAAGCCTTCCGCAGAGACGCCGCTCGCCAGTCTTCTTCTTGAAAAAATTTCGGGACTTTTTCCTGACGGTGTGTTTCAGGTTCTTCATGGCGGAGCTGAAACCGGACGCTTACTAGTTGAACAGCAGCCGGACTATATTCATTTTACGGGATCAGTCGCAACAGGAAAGGTTATTCAGAAGCAGGCCGCCGAGCATCTGATTCCCACCACCCTCGAACTGGGCGGAAAGGATGCTATGGTCGTTCACAAAGATGCGAACGTCGAACGGGCGGCGAATGCTGCTTCCTGGGGAGCCTTCATGAACAGCGGCCAGGTCTGTTTATCTGTCGAGCGCGTAATTGTGCATGAAGAGGTTCAGGAGGAATTTTTGAATAGTGTACGCAGAACCATCGCCGGTCTGCGCCGGGATGGCGAAAAAGAATATGAAATCGGTCGGATGACGACGAAAAAGCAGTGGGATACGGTTTACAATCAGGTTCAGGAGGCGATTGACCAGGGCGCCGAACAGATAGCCGGAAAACCACCCGAACGCTGGGACGATCAAACTCTGTCAATCGAACCGGTTGTTTTGACTGGAGTAACCGGAGAAATGCGGGTATGGAAGGAAGAGACTTTCGGTCCTGTATTTTCAGTACGGACTTATTCTACAATAGACGGGGCGCTCGAGTTGTTCAACGATACAATTTACGGTCTGAGCGGATCTATTTTCACTGCCGATCAGGAGCTTGCGGCAAACTTTACTGCAAAGGTCCGCACGGGCAACTTCATGATCAATGATGTAATCTCCCACGCTGCCAATCACTACCTTCCTTATGGAGGCACTAAACAGAGCGGCATTGGATCCTATCACTCCACCGCAGGCATGCGTTCATTCAGTATTGAAACATCCGTTATGAGCGCAAGGGGGAGTATGAACAGCGAAATTTTATGGTATCCTTATGAAGGAAAGTTCGAATCACTTTCGCAGATCATCGACTATTACTATGGCAGAAACCGTAACTGGAAATCATTTTTGCAAACGTTTATGGGCCTCACACGCCGGCCGTAATGCTGATGTTTTCCGCCTGCCTTTAGGAGCATGAAAAATGGGAAGTTCATCAAATTGGAACCGATTCTCCCCGAAGCAGCTGTGGGACCGTGTTAAGCAGACACTGCAGCCTGCTTCCGCGAACGGGGAAAAATCAAACAGCAGGCTGGACCGGCGGCGGCAGCATAAAGAGCGTCAAAAGGACACACGCCTGTATAAAACATCGCTTTATGCGTTTTATACAATGTGTGTACTTCTGATGCTTATGCCCTTTGTTTATTTTCTTCCGTGGCCGTCCATTGCCACCTGGCTGGTGGTGCTGATTCTGCTTACGCTCGGAACAACAACGACCCTCGCTGCAATTACAATAAAAAAGCAGTCACATCACGTGCCGCTTTTATACATGTGGTTTATTCTGCTCATGTCTGCAGTATTATTAATTATCTACCTGGGCATACTTATTTATTTCCGTTTTTTTCTGCTTTAACCATTCCGGTCTACTGTTCATCAAGGTATGGATCGAGTGTTTTGTCCCGAAGTGGTTTATACTGCAGCTCGTAGGTTGTTTCGGGCACTGGAAGGAGGCCGGCATTTTCGGCCTCCTTTGCTGTTTTCGCCGTGTATACTACCGGAATACCGCTCCAATTGATGGCAGCTTCACACATCGGACAGGGCTCACCGCTCGTATACAGCTCACAGTCACTTAAGTCCTGGGTTTTTAAGAACCGTGAAGCGGTCCTTACTGCTTCCAGTTCGGCATGAGTCGTCGGGTCAAAGGTTTTAAAACCTTTATTCCCCTCCTCTGCCACTACTTCACCGTTCCGGACAATGATACACCCAAAAGGATCCCCTTCTCCTTCTTTTTTTACCTTCTGTGCCAGCTGAACCGCCCGTTTCATCAAAGCTTCATTATACATAACCGTGCTCCTTATACTTTAGACTGGTATTCATTTACGAAGGCGCTGTACAGATGCTGCGAATACTCCAGATCCTCTCCATGACAGATGGATAGTTTCCCGGGAGCTACTTTCTGTATGGTTTTCGTGCTTCGCATCGCCCGGTCCATATTAGCAGTAAACTGTTTCATCGGAGGAGCTATACGCCCGTTTTTAGAAGTAATCATGTCGCCAGTGATCAGAACGTCATCTTTTTTATGATAATAAGCGGTATGACCCGGCGAATGACCCGGCGTAAAATACGGGTCCAGTCCCATCATAGAATGAAAAACGCCACGGCTGTCTCCCGGCAGCTGCTTTACAGAAAATCCTTTAGTATAATTTGTCGGTTTTTTTCGGTTAGGATAAGGTTTTTCCCCCGTTATGTAAGGAATCTCGAGCCCATGGATGTAAACAGGTGCATTTACTTTGTCTTGAATATAAGCGAGTCCGCCTACATGATCCGGATGACCGTGGGTTAATAAAATCATTTGAACCCGTCCAAAACGCGCTGCTTCTTTTAAAATTCTAGGCGCCATTGGCCGGATGCCCGTATCAATAATAATAGCCCCGTTCTCATGCTTGACGACCCAGGCACTAATAGTAATGCCTACCTTCATGTGCACCTTAATAATATTTTCACTCACCTGGCTGACTTTCACCATCTGCGATCCACTCCTTTCTTCCTTTCCCTTTCCCCTTCCCTTCCTGCTTCCGGTTAACGCTTTATTTTTTCGGGAAAGAGAGTAACGCTGATATAATTCTAATCATCTGCTTACAGTGTACACAATATTGTATATAAAATTCTACCGCGAAAGGATGTTATTTATGCTTTCTCCCTGCCCTAACAGCCCAAATTGTGTTTCTACCATGAGTTCCCCCGAAGATAAACGTCATTACATGGAGCCCATACAATACTCAGGCAGCCCGGAAACAGCGAAAAGTACTATCCGTCATATCATTCAGCAGCAGAAGCATGCGGAAATCGTTCATGAAGATGATAACTATATTTCAACTGTGTTTACGACACCGTTGCTTAAATTCAAGGATGACGTTGTTTTTTATTTCGGTGATCATGGGCACGTTCATTTTCGATCGGCTTCAAGGATCGGCAAGGGGGATATGGGAAAGAACAAAAACAGAATGAAAGAAATTACTGCCCATTTTTATGACCAGTATAACGAATAATAAATAAGAAAAATTTTTATATTTATTGAATTGTCCCCCTTTTTATAGTAAAGTCGGATTTGTTGATATTGATAATCTTTTTCAATTAGGGGGATATACATATGCGTAAAAGGATTTTTTTAACATTTTTAACGGTACCCGCTTTATCACTTTCACTTGCTGCATGCAGTTCTTCAGAAGACAGCGGCAGTTCGGAGGAGTCCGGCAGCAATGAGGGATCTTCTGAAAACAGCGAATCTGTAACGGTAACAGACGGGTATGACAATGAAGTAACCCTTGAGGAAACACCCGAAAACGTCGTCGCTCTCGAATGGGTGTATGCTGAAGATCTTCTTGCATTAGGCATGCAGCCTGCCGGTATCGCTGATCTCGATGGATATAACGATTATCTTGCTGATATCGAACCGGCCCCTTCTGAAGACGTCCAGGACGTTGGCACGAGACAGGAGCCAAGCCTCGAACGTATTGCCGAGCTGGAGCCCGATTTAATCATTACCGCTGGCTACCGCCATGAAGACATTAAAGAAGAGCTTGAAGAAATTGCCCCGACGCTGATGTATAATCCATACCCTGCCGAGGGCGAGGGCAATCAGTACGAAGAAATGGAGTCCACCTTCGAAAGCATTGCTACGGCTGTAGGCGAAGAAGACCAGGCGGAGCAGGTTTTAAATGATCTGGATGACACCTACAATGAACTGTCGACTGAAATCGAAGATGCCGGACGCACTGACGAGGAAGTGCTGCTTTCACTTTCCTATCTCGCTAATGAAAATGTAGCCTTCCGGCTGTTTGCCGACAATTCTCTTGCCGCCCAGACGATGGAACAGATCGGTGTCGATAATGCGTATGAGTCTGAGCAGTTTGAAGAGTACGGCTATACAGAAACGAGCGTCGATGCACTGGAAAATTATCAGGACCAGACATTTATAGATATCCCCACACCGGAAGGCGATCGTGATACGATTGAACAAACACTGAATAACAATGAAGTATGGAATAGCTTATCCTTTGTTCAAAACGATAATGTTCATCGTCTTCCGAGCTCTACATGGCCATACGGCGGCCCGCTTTCATCTGAGGTGTTCGCCGAAGAGGTGGCTGACACTTTAACAAATGAGGAGTAACTATGAATTCATTCCCGTTCGTTTCAAGAGCTGTTCTGCTGTATACTGGCGGAGCAGCTCTTCTCTTGGTGCTGATATATCTGCATCTTGTGCAGAGCACCGGTACTTTTTCGGTGCGCTCCTGGTGGGAGCTTATGCAGCATACCGACTCTACGGAAAGCAGTATTTTCCGGACTGTATATCTCCCGAGAATTGTTATTGGTATTCTCTCAGGTATAGCTTTGGCTGCTTCCGGGGTTATTTTTCAAACGATCACAAAAAATCCGCTGGCAGCCCCTAGCACATTAGGAGTTCATGCCGGTGCCTATTTCTTTATTGTAGCTTTTGCCACCATACTGCCGGACTGGCTGGGTCTGAGCGGGTTTATCGCTGCGTTTGTCGGCGGATGCCTGGCCGCCTTAATGGTGTTTACAATGGCCGGCGGCCTTGAAGCTACGCCAGTGCGGATGGCTTTGGCCGGTCTCGTACTGTCTATTGCTTTTTCATCATTTACAGCTGTTCTTCAGATATTTTTTGAAGTACAGACCGCCGGCTTGTTTCTATGGGGTAACGGCACCCTTGTACAGCAGGATTGGAGCGGTGTCCGCTTTGTCTTCCCTGTACTGATCGTGCTTTTGTTCCTCGTGTTCTTTTACGCTCCCCGTCTCGATATTCTTTTGCTTGGCAAAAATCAGGCAGCTACACTTGGAGAAAACGTACGGGCTACGCAGGCATTTATGTTTTTCCTTGCCGTAGGTCTGACTGCCATCGTTGTAAGCGTTGTTGGCCCCATCGGCTTTATTGGCCTGGTGGCCCCCCATTTGACACGCTTAATGGGCTATCAGCTTCACTCCACTCTTTTGTTTGGGTCCATGCTTTGGGGTGCTGTGCTTCTGATCGGGGCGGACGTACTGGGAAGGGCCGTCGACCCTTCCCTCAGTGAGCTTCCTGTCGGCGCTGTCACATCGATAGTCGGCGCTCCGTTTCTTGTATGGCTCATTTTAAAGCACCGGGGCTCTTTTTTTGGCACAGAGCAGCAAAGTGCTATTGGAGGTGGACGTAAAAGACGTGAACTGAAGTATCCTGTTGTTTTAACAGGTGCTGTTATGTTTACGGCCCTCGTGTTCTTTGTGGGGCTTGCCGGTGGGTCCACAGGCTTCAGCTTTGTTGACACCTGGCAGGCCCTGTTTACAGAGGAAAGCAGCGGCCAGCGGTTTATCATATTCGATTTGAGGCTCGGGCGGCTTTTGACGGCGCTTACAGCTGGAATGCTGCTTGCACTAAGCGGCATGCTGTATCAGGGCATTCTGCGAAATCCCCTCGCAGATCCTTCAGTGCTCGGGGTGACCTCAGGAGCAGGCGCGGGCGCCCTGTTTGTACTGTTTCTTTTCAGGGATATTCCCACGGCCTTTATTCCAATTGGAGCCATTGCCGGAGCTTTTGCAGCGGTAGGCGTAATTCTGTTTTTCTCCTGGAAAACTAAATTTCATCCCGCTGTCCTGGCCCTTCTCGGAATCGCCCTGTCAGCTGTAGGCGGCGCTCTGTCACAAATTATGATCACCCGTTTTAACTTAAATGCTGCCGCCGCATTAACCTGGCTGTCCGGCAGCACATATGCCACCGGCTACGAAGAGCTTCAGCAGTTTCTGCTCCTCCCGCTTGCTATAAGTATACCGCTTGCCTGGTTTTTAGCCCCTTCCTTAAACGTGCTTTCGCTTGGCGACCAGACAGCGATCGCTCTTGGAGAGCGGTTAACCTTTGCCCGCTGGGCCGCAGTGCTGCTTGCCACCTTTTGTGCTGCCATGGCAGTAGCCGCCGTGGGCACGATTGGCTTTATCGGGCTTGTCGCACCTCACTTAGCCCGTATGCTTGTGGGACAGGACTACATGCGCATTTTTCCTGTAGCCCTATTTATCGGCGGCTCTCTTCTCGTGTTTTCCGATACGATCGGACGCACCGTACTAGCCCCTGACGAAATCCCCTCGGGGCTGGTGGCTGCTGTAATTGGCACACCCTTCTTTTTATGGCTGATGCACAGAAGCTCTAAATCATAGTAATTCTTCAGAAAGAAAGCCAGGAGCCCCTTCACGGAGTTCCTGGCTTTCCTTATTTTTAATTTGTTTGTGATATATCCGTTGCAGAAGCAGGCGTGCGATCAATTAAATCATATGTCATGCAGAGCGGTTTGCCGCTCTTTGGATCAGTTACGACGTGGGCATCAATGCCAAACACCTGCCGGAGAACATTTTTACAAATGACATCATTGGGGCACCCTATACATTGTACTTCTCCACTGCACATAGCGATTAAATGGTCAGAAAAACGGGCAGCATGATTTAAGTCATGAAGCACCATGACAATCGTACGGCTTTCTTTCTCATTCAGCTCCTGAAGAAGCTCCAACACTTCAAGCTGATGGGCCATATCAAGGTAAGTCGTCGGCTCATCCAGAAGCAGAAGGTCCGTATCCTGTGCCAGTGCCATAGCAATCCAGGCCCGCTGGCGCTGTCCGCCGGAAAGGGAGTCCAGCGTCCGGGAGGCAAATTCGGAGACTCCAGTATCCGTCATAGCCTTTTGAATAGCCTCGTGGTCCTCCGCAGTTAATTTTCGTGTACGTTTGCGGTGGGGATGCCGGCCGAATGACACCAGCTGCTCCACCGTCAACGTAAGCGGAATATCCGGAGTCTGGGCAAGCATTGCCATGTTTTTAGCCACTTCTTTTGTTTTCATTTCATGAATAGATTTGCCGTCTAGGTACACACCGCCTTCTTCAGGGGTCAGTATACGGGACAGTGATTTAAGAATCGTGGATTTCCCACATCCATTTGGCCCGATAATAGACGTAATTTTTCCTTCTGGTATGTCAACGCTGATATTTTTCAGGACTTGTTTATTTTCGTAAGAAACGTCTACCTGCTCTGCTTGAAGTCTTGCCACCGTCGCAAGCCCCTTTCTTTTCTGCAATCTCAGTCTTGTCCTACACCGTCCATAAAATTGATAATGATTTTCATTTAAAATTATAACGATTTTGCGTTAAAATAGCAAACAGATGCACAAATTTATTATGGAGGCGGATCCTGCTATGACTCTTCGCGAACTAGACCACCAGCTCGCCATGTTAAAATCAGATTATGTACGCATCCAGGGAGATCTGGAAAAACTCGAATCTTTCGGAGGCAACACTGATGGTATTATGCGCGAGCTCGACATTCTTGAAAAGGAAATGCACGACATTAATACACAAATCCGGGAATACAATAAATAAGCGGGCAAGTCGCGGCCCGCTTTCCTGTTACGATGAATTATTCCTCCAAATATCTCCTCGCACCTGCATACTCATCTGCATACCCGGAATCCTCCAGATTAACGATTTCAACCGTGCTCCGGGAATTCGGCGAATGCATCATGTCACCGCCACCGATGTACATACTGACGTGGTGCACCCTTCTTTTTAAACAGCCAAGCAATTATTATTTTCCACTTTTATGAATTCAGTCAGTTTCCCAATGCTGAAAACGGGAATGACATGGAGAGAAAAAGATGAAGCTATAGGAGGAGTAGTATGACACAAGCAGAAGAAACCTTGTTTAACCAACAGCATATAAGCAATCATATCTTTAAAAATAAGCTGATCGTTGCTCCGATGACACGGATTAGCGCAGATGACGATGGCACGCCAAACGACCGGATGCGCAGATACTATGAACGTTATGCCCTCGGCGGGTTTTCCGCTGTTATTTCGGAGGGGATATACACCGATGAAATCTACAGCCAGGGCTACGCCAACCAGCCCGGACTCGCCAATGAAAAGCATCAGGAAGGATGGGAGCCGATCACAAAAGCAGTCAAAGAGCATGGAAGCAAAATGATCGCCCAGCTTATGCATGCCGGCGCACAGTCCCAGTACAATCAGTACACAAGTGAAACAGCTTCCGCTTCTTCAGTGCAGCCTCCTGCTGAAAAAGTATCTTCCTACGGCGGCCAGGGAGCTTTCCCAGTCCCGAAAGCCATGAACGATGATGATATGGAGACTGCTAAGCAGGGTTTTATTCAGGCTGCTCTTCACGCATTAGAAGCGGGATTCGACGGTGTAGAGCTTCACGGAGCGAACGGGTATCTGCTTGATCAGTTTTTATCCGCTTCCACCAACAAGCGTACAGACCAGTACGGAGGTCCCGCAGAAAACCGTGTACGCTTTCTTACCGAAGTAATCGAAGCCGTGCGCGAGGCCATCGGCCGTGTTCCTATTCTTGGTATCCGTATTTCGCAGGCCAAAGTCACAGACGGCTCTTACCGCTGGCCGGGCGGGGAAGCAGACGCTGCAGTCATTTTCTCCGAGCTCGGGAAGACGCCACTTGATTATATTCATACTACGGACGGCGACGGTCTTGGCGAAGGCTTTGGAAATGATACGCTCAGCATGGCCCAGGCGGCTAAAGAATACAGCGGCCTGTCCGTTATTGCCAACGGAGACCTTGGAGACACGGGAAAATCCTCCTATGCTATCAATGAAGGTGCTGCTGATTTTGTCTCTCTCGGCAGAACAGCCCTGGCCAATCCCGATGCCCCCCATCGCATTCTCCGCGGCCACCCGATGAACAGCTTCGATCCTTCTCTTATTATGCAGCCACTTGCTAATGTGAAGGATGCAGAGCTTGAACAAAATATCTTCAAGGAATAAAAAGAGGAGAGGCCGGCGTGGCCTCTCCTATTCTGCAGGGGTACCGGAAACAAGAAACCGTACTTTTTTCTCCCCTAATTTAATGCTCACAGGCGTTTCCGTATAAACTTCTCCATCCGTGTCTGCCTGTTTTACCGGATCGGTAGTCAGTTCGATGTTTTTGCCGAGCACGTGCTCAATGGGACTGTTTTCCTTATCAATTTCTTTGGTGCCCATCGTGGCAAAGAATTCCCTCATCAAGCTGTTTCCGCCCTCTGGAACAATGAAAATTTCAAATTGCTCATCCTGCATCGAAGTGTCGCCTACCGGGACCTGGTTGGTACCGATAGAGTGGCCATTCATGATCAATATCATTACCGCTTCCCCGGTGTAGTTTTCTCCATCAATTTTCATTTGATAAGAAAATACTTCCGGATTCTGAACCGTTTGCAGCGTGCTGATAAAATAACTTAACTTTCCGATTGCACCTTTTAGGTTTTCATCAATGTTTTCCGAGGTTTCCACAATCAAACCGATTCCGTAAAAGTTAGCGAAGAAGCGCTCGTTCATGGAACCGATATCGATTTCTTTCGTATTTTTTTCGAGCATATCTGTCATCGCCCGTTTGGGATTCTGTGCCAAACCGAGAGATCTTGAGAAATCATTACAGGTACCGTACGGGAGCACTCCTACATCAGGGGCGTACGGTGACTCCATCAGCCCATTGATGCTTTCATGAATTGTTCCGTCGCCGCCGGCAATAAATACCGCCTCTACCTGTTCATCAATCGAAGCGCACGTTTCACGTACATCGTCTTTGGACTGGGTCTGTCTGATGACCAGCTCTACAATAGAAGTTCCCCATACCTGGATAAATGTATTTAACTGCTTTTGTTTTTCATTAACGTCTTTGTTTCCGTTAATAATAAGTAAAGCTTTTTGATACATATGAACGTCTCCCCTATCCTGTCAAATACACGGCTTCTTGTTTAGAAGACGCTAACCGTATATTCCCATTTCCTTAGAGGAAAAAACAAGGGAGAAGCTTTCTACCTGCAGTGCAGAATCATTCTTTTGGAGCCATTGTATAAATTAGACCAGTACATACGATCTGCGCCGGGCGGGCAAGTATCGCGCCTCCATACTGATTTCATGCTTGTGCTTTGCGTATACGTTAAAACGTGCACTTCCTTCGGGTTTTTTCCGGCAACCCAGGCCCCGCCTTTTTCAAGAGAAATAAATTGTGCTCCCCGCAGTGTTTTTATGTTCCGGTAGGCCTTCAGGCTTTCATCCATTAGGGCGGCATACAGCACAACCTTTTTCGATTCCTGTTCCGGAGAGGAGATACCGGTTTTTTTCCAATGTTTTTTGACACACTTTACTACGTCCAGCTGACTCTCCATATTTGCTCCTGTCAGTTCTTTCATTACATTCTGAATAATAGAAATAAACAAATCATCAATTTCAGGCGCTATTCTTTTCGTATGATGCTGTTTTTTCATCTTTATACCGCTCCTTCATTAATCGCAATTTTGAAGCATTGGGCATTTCGCACACACTTCCTCACTGCTGCTCAATGCTTTATAAATCGAACACCAGGACCGTTTCGCATAACAGATCGGTACATTTTGATTTTTGGCCCGTTCCTTTAATTTGGCGGAAACATTGTGATTGATGAAATCAGTCAGCACAAGCACCAGATCAATATTTGGCGGAATTTCCTTTTGCACCATTTTTACTTTTCGCCCGCTGACATGCTTGATATCCTGAAAGCCTAATTCTTTTAACCGGTCGGGAATGGCCCCCAGTCTGTCTGCTCCAATGATCATCAATCCGTCCATGCTTATCCTCCTATTTGAAAATAATTCTCATTTGTTATATACAGTTTATTGAAAACGATTCTCAATGTCAATGTTTATTCCTGAGCCTGAAGTTTTTATTCTTTCTCTATGTGGAATATACTTGATAGAGTATGCTGTCAGTCAGTTAAAAAGAAAGGGAGGCACTTGTATGAAAAGCCGCGAAGAAGTTCATATAGAAACATTTACCGCGGGAGACGACGGTACAATACCTAATCATCCGAGTTTTCCTGCGCTCGTTTATAGACAGACTGTAACCGGCTCTGAGGATGTTAAAGAACTTTTTAATACAAATAACTGGCTGGGAGCATGGAAAGGAAGTGTATTTAAATACCATCATTATCACAGTAATTCGCATGAGGTGCTTGGATGCGTAAGTGGTTCCGCCCTTTTGCACATAGGCGGCGAACAGGGCCCACAGCTTAATGTAAAACACGGCGACGTATTGATTCTTCCGGCTGGATACGGCCATAAACTCATTGAGCAGAGTGAAGACTTTGCGGTTATTGGTGCTTATCCAGGCGGATCGGATTATGATATGTGTACCGGGGACCCTTCCGAGCGCCCGGAAAAGGTAAACAATATTTACGGCGTTCCTCTTCCCGATTACGATCCCGTTTTCGGTTCAGATGGACCACTTTTTACTTATTGGACAAATTTTTCATAAACGAAAGGAAGCAGCATATAAAATGGCAACGAAAACAAGACAAATACTTCTGCACGAAAGACCAAAAGGCCTGCCCGATAAAAACACCTTCGCATTTAAGCACGTGGAAATCGACGAACCAGCAGAGGGAGAAGCTCTTCTGCAAATGATCTATATCTCTGTTGACCCGTATATGAGAGGACGAATGGATGACCGCGAATCGTACGTCCCGCCTTTTCCGCTTCATAAACCAATTGCCGGCGGGGGAATCGCGAAGGTCCTTAAAAGCCGCGATGATTCTTTAAACGAAGGCGATTATGTGACCGGCAATCTGCCGTGGCAGCAATACGTTAACGTGAGCGCTTCGGATGTACGCAAGGTCCAGGCGGAAGCAGCTCCGGTTTCTGCTTATTTAAGCGCTGTCGGCATGCCTGGCCTCACCGCCTATTTCGGCACCCTCAGCATCGGTCAGCCTAAAGAGGGAGAAACATTCGTCATCTCCGGCGGAGCCGGCGCTGTCGGTTCACTTACGGGGCAGATTGCTAAAATGCAGGGAGCGCGTGTAGTCGGCATTGCAGGCACCGATGAAAAGCTGGATTACATGAAAAGTATTGGCTTTGATGAAGTAATTAATTACAAAACTGAGGATTTAACTAAAGCCATTAAACGGACGTGCCCGGACAAAGTAGACGTGTACTTTGACAACGTCGGGGGCGAAATGAGCGATATTGTGTTAGATCATTTAAATAAATTTGCCCGTGTGGTTCAGTGCGGGGCGATTTCTACTTATAATGATCCGGACAATTACGGGCCAAGAGTCCAATTCAAGCTCATTAAATCAAGCGCATTGATGAAGGGCTTCATTGTAGGCGATTATGCCGATGAATTTGAAGAAGCAACCAAACAGCTTGCAGCCTGGGTGGCTTCCGGGGACCTGAAATATGAAGAAACAATTCTCACCGGATTCGACCGTATTCCAGAAGCATTTATCGGCTTGTTCACCGGCCGGAACACGGGCAAACTGCTCGTGGATGTTTCCCAATAACACCAGAATTTCGTTGTGCACTACAAAAAGCCGCCTGACCAATTTTATGGACAGGCGGCTTTTTTATACTTTCATTAATTCAGGGACGGACCCGAAGGCTTTGGAGCCATCTGTTTTTCTCTTGACTGCTCCTTTAATTCCTCTTTCTTTTTTACTTCCTGGTTACTTGGGGGACTCAGGCTGAGAATTTTGTCTCCAGCCTCAGGCTTTATTGCATTATCAAGAGCGAAGAACTCCAGGCGTCCGGTCGGTTTTTGGATGCCAATCAGCACTACATCCTCCGCCCGGTCATTTAAATATGACTGGTACGGATATTCTTTTGTTAAAGATGTTAATTTAAATACGTAACCTGCATCTACTTTCCAGTTCAGTTCTTCAAACGTCGCTCCTTTTTCAAACAGGACACGGCCTCCGACTTTTCTCATCAGCTCATCGGGCTCATTCCGGTCTGACTGATGCCAGCTGAGCTGAAACAAATCCTTCCTTCCGAATTCAGGGACAAAGGTCGTGCACACCAGCGAATTATAAGAATCCCGGTCAGTAGCTGCGATAATCTTATTGTAGGGTGTCATGTCCAGTGAATACTCCGACTGCTCGGAGAGAATCTCTCCCCGGTAGTAAGCGATCCCCGCTTTACGGGCGTTGAACAAATGCTCAAACGAAGAGTCGGCAATCAGAACCGGCACATTCATTTCCTTCAGCTTTTGGGCAAGGCTTGTAGTAAAGGAGCTTCCCCCTACGAACAAAACTCCGGGAAGCCCTTCTTTTGAAAGGTTTAACCTTCTGGCAAGCGGCCCGATAGTAAACCCGTGGATACATACCGTAGCAAACACGAGCGCAAATGTAAGCGGGGTAATAATGGAAGCCCCGGCATAGTTGTATTCTTCAAGCACATTTGCAAAATACCCTGCTACCGTCAAAGCCACGATCCCCCGGGGAGCGATCCAGCCAACCAGAGCTTTTTCCCCAAATGTTAAATCGGTTCCTATGGTTGACAGCCATATCGAAAGCGGACGAACTAAAAACAGCATTAAAAGAACATACGCGATAATCTGCGGATCAAAAATCTGCATCAGCGTGGCCCGGTCGAGTGATGCGGTCAGCATAATAAATATCCCCGAAATCAGCAGTACAGAAATATTTTCTTTAAAATGCTGCATATCACTGATGGAGCTGATATGAAGGTTTGCAATCGTCATTCCCATTGCAGTAACGGCCAACAGTCCCGTTTCATGCATGACTACGTCCGAAATGACAAAGCTTGCAATCACCATCGACAGGACGACCGGAGATTTCAGAAACTCCGGCACATGCCCACGTTCAAAGGTCCATCCGATAATTCTGCCAAAAAGAATTCCAAGAAAGACAGCAAACAACGAAGCCATAAAGAAATTAACGAGTGATACGAAGGCTGACTCTTCAGACGTAAAGGTGCGGATAATTTCAAACGCAAATACTGCCAGAAGAGCGCCAAACGGATCCACGACAATTCCTTCCCATTTAAGTATTCTGGCCGGCCTTGGCTTCAGCTTTGCCTGCCGGAGAAGCGGCAGAATGACGGTAGGTCCTGTGACGATCAGCAAACCGCCGATAATAAAGGATACTTCCCACGATAAGCCTGCCACGAAGTGGGCTGTTAATGAACCCAGTACCCAGGCCAGAAGAGCTCCTATCGTAATGATACGGTACACTGGCTTTTGAAGTCCCTGAATTCCTCTAAAATCAAGATTCAGACTTCCTTCAAATAAAATTATGGCCACGGCAATCGATACAATGGGGCCATACAGATCGCCAAATGCTTCGGAAGGATTAATCAGTCCAAATATCGGCCCAATCAGAAGCCCGGCAACAGACATAACGACTATGGCCGGAAGCCTCGAGAACCAGGCAATCCACTGGGAGCCGATCCCGACGGCACCGATCAGCATCAATTGAAACAATAGAGAGTCCAGCATACTATTTTCCCTTCTTTCCACTCCCATTTTTTTATCTTTGGGTTTAATCTTGTATGTAATTCGTATTCCTTTCATTTTTTAATCACTTGAAATAAAAAGATACTATACTAAACCCTATCGTTTCAATCAAAGCAGTTTATAAATATATATTTCTTCATAAAAAAGCACGCTTTTAGAAAAAGCATGCTTTTCATTACCTCTCCTCTATTTCTTCCTGTACAGCCTGTCCTAGATGACGTCCAGGCTCATCGGTTCTGCAGTAGATCCGGTCCCCGGGCCGGCAGTCTTTTAAGGCCATCGGCTCGTATTGATCCGTCATTAAATAAACGCTGTCCGCCCACTGCAGAGTAGCCGACAAATTCACGTCCCCTGCGCGGACCTTTACTCTCACAAGCTCGCGTTTTTCAATTTTCACCCTGCCTACCGGCACCTGGCGCGAAGCTGTTGCTTCGTATACGGTCACCGGCTCATCCTGCTCTATTTCTGCAAGATATCTCGTCTTTCCCTCTTCAAAAATGTACTGGTGCACTGCGCCTGCGTTGATGCGAAACACACGGGCTGGATATGTGCTCGTCGTACGATTTTCCGAAAGCGTATAAATATATCCGTGCCCTGTGTCTCCGACGAGCAGGCCTTCCGCTGGAGATAAAACATCTGCTGCGTCTATACAAACACGCGACCCTTCCCCCATCGGCTCTATTGCTTCCACAATGCCCAGTTTCCATACGTCATTTTCCATCATACTCATCAGCAGCCACTGCTTCCGGAAGAGCTTTTTCCTTCTTCTTCCATTTTTATTTTGTGTTCTCTCCCCCATTTTTCCAGCTCCCGCAGGAGTGATTCGAGTGACTCCCCGTAGCTTGTCAGAGAATATTCCACCTTTGGCGGGACCACCGCGTAAGCGTGACGCAATACTAAGCCGTCATGTTCAAGCTCCTTGAGCTGCTTGATTAACGTCTGATGATTGATCTGCTGCAGCTGCTGTTTAATCTCACTGAAACGCAGCGTTTTTCCGACCAGCTCCATAAGAATGACTGCCTTCCACTTCCCGCATACTTTGTCGAGCGTAATTTTTATATTTTCTCTTTCTTCTATTGTCATTCTTTCACTCCTTTAATCTAAAAAAAGACACTACTATATATTCGGATATAAGTATGCGCAAATATATTACATGTAGGTATTATAGCCTTAAAGTCACGTGAATAAACGTATAAAGCCTTTTTCTTCAAAAAAAGCAGCAGCCTCTATTAAGAGACTGCTGGGTTTTACTGTTCTTCTGCTATTTCCGAGAGCTCGGCCCAGCGTGTCATCGCCTGGTCCAGCTTTTCATTGGTTTCCTTCTGGATGCTGGACCATTTTTCGATGGCAGCGAGGTCACTGCCGCTCTGCTCCATCTGTTGCTCTGCTTCTGCCAGTTCATCTTCAAGATGGGCGATGCGCTCTTCGATCTGGTCCCATTCCTGCTTTTCTTTATAGGACATTTTTTTCTTTTCACCAGCCGCGCTGCTCACAGCTGCCGGCTCCGGCTTTTTCTCTTTACTGAGGGCCGGCCGGGAATCGTCCTTTTCTGAACTCATAAATTCTGAATAGTTCCCTTCGAATAAGGTGACCTGGGATGATTCATTAAACACAAACAGCTTTTCAGCTACCCGGTCAAGAAAATAGCGGTCGTGGGAAACGGTGACGACTACGCCCGGGAACTGCTGCAGGTATTCTTCGAGTACGCTGAGCGTCTGTACATCCAGATCGTTCGTCGGCTCATCCATAAACAATACGTTCGGCTCGGTCATTAAAATACTGAGCAGATACACTCTCTTTTTCTCACCGCCGGACAACCGGGAAATATATGTCCACTGGTCCTCGCGCTCGAACAAAAAGCGTTCAAGCATCTGCTCTGCCGAAATACTTTCCCCGTTAACAGTGTATATAACTTCGGCAATATCACGAATATATTCGAGCACACGTTTGGATTCATCCAATTCTTCCTGCTGCTGCGAGTAGTAGCCAAGCTTTACAGTCGGACCGTAAACGACATCTCCGGCATCCGGCTCGATGCGGTTGGCAAGAATGTTTAAAAGCGTCGTTTTTCCAGTACCGTTTGGACCGACAATTCCTATTTTTTCTCCAGGAGTAAACATATAGTTAAACTGGGAAAACATATTCTTCTCTCCGTAGGACTTTTCCAGATCCTCCGCTTCTATTACTTTCTTTCCAAGCCTCGTAGAACCCACCGGAACCTGCAGTTCTTCTTTCTTTGGCGGCCCCTCCTGCTGTTTTAAAGATTCTGCCCGTTCTTTCCGGGCTTTCTGTTTTGTACCGCGAGCCTTCGGCTGCTTCTGAAGCCAGGCCAGCTCACGCTTTAATGTGTTCTGCCGTTTGGCTTCGGCATGCGCTTCATTTGCTTCGCGCTCTGCCCGTTTTTCCAGAAAGAGTTCATAGTTGCCGTCATACTCATAGAGCCGGCCTCGTTCCAATTCAAAAATTTTATTTGTAACCCGGTTTAAGAAATAACGGTCGTGCGTGACTAATATTAAAGCTCCGTTGTAGTTGGACAAATATTTTTCAAGCCAGTTAATCGACTCATCGTCGAGATGGTTCGTCGGCTCGTCAAGAATAAGAATATCGCAGTCCTGAATAAGTGCCCGGGCAATGGAAGCTCTTTTACGCTGGCCGCCGGAGAGTTCATTAATTTTTTGGTTATAGACTGTCAGGCCCAGTCTGTTTAACACCTGCTGGGCTACAGTGCCTGCTTCCCATGCTCCGAGCTGGTCCATCTTCTGCTGGGCCTTCATCCACTGTTCCTGTGCAGCTTCACTTTCAGGCTCCTGCTCTAAACGTGCCTGGGCTTTTTCATAGTCTTTCACTGCTCTCATAATATCGGAAGAGCCTTCATACAAATAATCAATCAGGTTTTCTTCCTCCGGCAGCTCCGGATCCTGTGGCAGGTATTCAATCCTCAGCTGTTTGGAATGCTGAAGCTTTCCCTTCTCCGAGGAATCAATTTCAGAAATCACGCGTAGAAGCGAAGATTTCCCTGTCCCGTTAACGCCGATCAGCCCGATACGGTCTCCAGGCTCGATCGCAAATGAAATATGGTCAAAAAGCACCTTCGTGCCGGTTGTCTGGTATAGATTTTCTGCTACAAGCAGACTCATGTTCTCACCGTTCCTTTCTCGTCCTTTCCTATCTTAGCATACTTGCTCGCGCTCCTGAAAAACCCAGGGCTGATTAAAGCCCGGAAAACAAAAAAGCACTTCCCATCAGGCTGGGAAAGTGCTCTTATGCGAAAAATTAGACTTAGGAAAGATCCATTCTTTTCTTTTTGTTTCTTGGCGGCCGGCTGTTTTTACTGGAGCCGTGACCCTGCCCCTGAGGACGCTTTTGCTTATATTTCGAGGAAGACTTGCCCTGGCCTTTAGAGCCCTTATTACGAAGCGGTGCTTCCGAAGTAAGTTTTACCGGCTCTTCTTTTACCTCGCGTGCGTTCATTTTAAGCGCTGCTGCTACGATTTCTTTTGCCTCGTATTCATTCAGCAGCTCTTCTGCTGTACGCTCCCAGTATTCGTTATCGTCGACTTCCATCGATCCGACCAGTTTTTGTACGGCCTGCTGGGCACGTCCTTCAACTGCATCGTTTCTCGTCGGCTTTGGCGCTTTTTTCAATTTGGCCTGAACCGTTTTTTCGATAAGACGCAGATGCGTCATTTCTCTCGACGGTACGAAGCTGTATGCCACGCCTTCGTTTCCTGCCCGTCCTGTACGGCCGATCCGGTGCACATAGCTTTCCGGATCCTGCGGAAGGTCAAAGTTGTATACGTGTGTGACACCGCTCACGTCAATGCCGCGGGCAGCTACGTCAGTAGCGATCAATAGCTCAATCGTACCTTTTTTGAATTTCTGAAGTACTTTATCTCTTTGAGCCTGCTTCATGTCGCCATGAATGCCTTCTGCTGCATAACCGCGTCTTGATAATGCTTCTGCGAGTTCATCCACGCGGCGCTTCGTGCGTCCGAAAACAATCGCAAGCTCCGGCGGAGTATAATCGAGCATATTACAAAGCGTTTCGAACTTTTCCTGTTCGTTCACTTCGATATAATACTGATCGATCTTCGCTACTGTCATGCTTTTATTTTTCACTTGAACCTGTTCAGGGTTAGTCATGAATTTATCTGCTACACGCTTCAGCTTTGGAGGCATTGTAGCTGAGAATAAAAGCATCTGTCTTGGCTCTGGGATATCCTTTAAGATTTCTTCAATGTCATCCACGAATCCCATGCTGAGCATCTCGTCTGCTTCATCAAGCACCACTGTATTCATTTTTCCGAGGTCGATCGTTTTTCTCCGCACGTGATCCATTAAACGCCCCGGTGTTGCTACAATGATTTGTGGTTTTCTTTTCAGCGCTTTAATTTGGCGCTGAATATCCTGTCCTCCGTAAACGGCTACTGCTGTAACACGTTTATGCTTTCCGAGGCGGTTTAATTCTTCGGATACCTGCACAGCAAGCTCTCTAGTAGGTGCAAGTACAATGCCCTGCGGAGCGTTTGCTGTTTTATCGGCTGCTTCAAGAAGCGGTATGCCGAAAGCTGCAGTTTTTCCTGTGCCAGTTTGTGCCTGGCCAATAATATCTGTTCCGTTCTTCGCTTTTGGAATAACTTCCGATTGTATGGGTGTTGCTTCTTCAAATCCCATTTCTTCAATAGCTTGAAGAATAGGTGATTCCAATCTTAGTTCTGAAAATAAAGTCAAGTATATATTCCCCTTTTATGCTTATTCGATCATTATCGTATGAACTAATTAACATTACCATATTCATGAAAAGAAATCCATCTAATTTTCATATTCCATAGAAATTAACTACAAATTCACACTGATCATTTAATTGTAATGAAAACGTAACATAAACCGCATTGAACAGTGTATGGAAATGACGATATAATTAAATTACAAAATTTTCATTTAATTGTGCATATAATTATGTAAGGAGGACGGGCAAATGGCTGTGGAGAATAAATTTGCTTATTTTGTTGACCGTTCCGGAAGGCAAGTCACGGTGGGAACACTTAAAGATATCGAGCAAATGGACTTAGGCCGTGGACAGATTTATTATTGCGATTCTGAGCAGGCACTCCTCCAGGGTGTTAAAGAGTACTATCATAAAGAGTGTATCATCACTCTCCGTTCTCCGATGTATGATTTTAAAGAAAACCTTTCACGTTAATCTCTGCCCTGCTTTCTCCGAAAGCAGCGGTATACATATAAAGAGGGTCCGCTTTTCACTGCGGACCCTCTTTACGTCTTTATTTCACTTCAGATTGAACCTTTACTTCAATGTTGTTTCTTGTCGCTTTGGAATAAGGGCAGTACTGGTGGGCAAGATCCACTAATTCGTCTGCTTCCTCTTTTGAAACACCGCTGATTTCTACCGTGAGTTCAGCAGCCAATTGAAACATGCCGTCGGATTCGTCTTTTTGCAGACTGACAGCTGCAGTTGTTTTAGAAGAAACGTCTTTATTCTTCTTGCTTGCCTGCAGGTTCAGCATACCGTCAAAGCAGGCTGCATAGCCCGATGCAAAAAGCTGCTCCGGATTGGATCCTGATTTGGAAGAACCTGAACCCGGCTGTTCCAGATTCACATCAATCATTCCATCTTCAGAACGAACATGACCTTCACGTCCGCCTTCTACAGTAGCTTTTGAAGTAAATATTGTTTCTGCCATACATAACTCCTCCATTCAACTTAATAACGATTGATTCCAATAGTTACTATACACGTTTACTCCACTTTTTAAACATTCATCGCACCAATGTAATTGATTGGACCGCCTTTCACATAAGCTGAAGAAATAGTAAATACGGCAGTTGCCCGCGGTGAAAAGCTGTTATAAAATCATTGAAGATTAAGTGAAAATGACTGCCTGGAGGCCTTTTACTTTGAAAACAATTCCACGATTAAGGAGTGGCCGAAATCATGAATCAGGACTTCCCATTAAAAACCCCAACTAATTCTTTACTGCTCACAGCCGTTGATCATACCCGGGTCGGAGTAATCATTACTGACCCTGATATAGAAGACAATCCTATCATCTATACAAACAGTGGCTTTTGCAATTTAACCGGCTATTCCGCAGAAGAGATTCTTGGAAGCAACTGCCGTTTTCTCCAGGGACCGGAAAGCGACGTTCATACTATCGGACGTATGAGAGAAGCGCTGAAAACATACGAACCCATTTCGATTGAAATTATTAACTACCGGAAAGACGGCACTATGTTTTGGAACGAGCTTCACATTGACCCTGTATACGAATCGGAAGAAGATAAATATTATTTTATTGGAGTGCAAAAAGATATTACAAAACAAAAGAATGCTGAAAAAGATGCTTTAGAGTATTTCAATGAAATCAGTCTTTTATCCACTCCCATCGTTCCTATCATTAATAGTGTATACGCGATGCCACTAATCGGTAACGTCGATGAGCAGAGACTAAAGATTATTTTCACAAATATTACTGACGTAATTCACCACTCCAAAGTGGAAACGCTCATCGTCGACCTTTCCGGTCTTTCGACATTGAATGACGATATTATGAAAGGAATCTTCACTCTAAATGATCTTCTGAAGCTGCTTGGCACAGAATTGATTGTAACCGGGATTTCTCCAAGTCTTGCGGTAAGGTCCAAAGATATGGACTTTGATTTTTCCGCTTTTCAGACCTTTGGGACAGTAAAAGATGCAATTCGTTTCAAGCAGCGGAACACTTGATATTAATGTCTTTAAAATTCGTTCGCAAAATGTGTTGCTATTGTTTGGAGCACATGATAAGATGAGATTACTATTTTGATCCGTTAGTCAGAACAAGGTTAGGGTTTTAGCTTCTGAACTTGGTACTACGCGGTTTGCAAGATAAGTAACATTTGTGCCATGAGGCACGCAGGAGGATTATTTTTATGGAACAAGGTACAGTTAAGTGGTTTAACGCAGAAAAAGGTTTTGGCTTCATCGAACGCGAAGGTGCAGACGACGTTTTCGTTCACTTCTCCGCTATCCAGGAAGAAGGCTTTAAAACCTTAGAAGAAGGACAAACGGTAGAATTCGAAATAGTAGAAGGCGACCGCGGCCCACAAGCTGCAAACGTCACTAAAAACTAATTAAACCATATAAAGCCGCTCTCATTTGAGAGAGTGGCTTTTTTCTTTTCAAAAAAAATTACTCATTCTTTAATATTTAAATAATAAAGTCTGTTGCTATAATTTGGTTAACATGATACAATTAGATTACTATTTTGATCCGTTAGTTTGAACAAGGTTAGGGTTTTAGCTTCTGAACTTGGAACTATGCGGTTTGCAAGATAAGTATTATTTGTGCCACAGGGCACGCAGGAGGATTATTTTTATGGAACAAGGTACAGTTAAGTGGTTTAACGCAGAAAAAGGTTTTGGCTTCATCGAACGCGAAGGTGCAGACGACGTTTTCGTTCACTTCTCCGCTATCCAGGAAGAAGGCTTTAAAACCTTAGAAGAAGGACAAACGGTAGAATTCGAAATAGTAGAAGGCGACCGTGGCCCACAAGCTGCAAACGTCACTAAAAACTAATTAAGCCATATATGAGCCTCTCTCCTTGTTGGAGAGAGGTTTTTTCTTGCTGATTTCAACAGACGAATATACAAAAAAGAATACCCGGCAGCCAGGTATTTCTGCTGCATGGTATTCTTTTTATTAGCGGCGTCTAAACGTTTCAAGAAACGCGTGAACAATCTCTACCGACTGAAAAGCAAAAATGCTGAGTGCCGAAAGGGATAAGAGCCCCATTACAACAAAGCGCATATTCTGAACCAAATGCAAAGCCCACATGTTTACCCCTCCTTTGATATATTTCTATCATACTCTCCTGTCACATGTTTGCAACAATTTTATGTTATTTTCTAACATATTTCCTACTATACTGCGGTTCAACGAAGCTCCATTGAATGCTGACCTGATTTTAATTAAAAGGAAACCATTTTTTCACTTTATTTTTCCAATACCTTACGGAAATATATTCAAACACATAGGTTAAAATTAAACCATATAAAATAACCCCAAACAAACTAAGCACTACCATCGTTCCCTGACCAAGTACTGTAACCGGCTCAATGTTGGAGCGTCCAAACATCACGAGTGCCATAAGTACGCTTATAGCAGATGTCCACAGCGAATCTGCCGGAGGTTCGATGCCCCACACCCAAAGAACAAAACAAATATACAATATTGAAATACCGCCCCAAACGTAATATTGATGCTGGCGGCTTAAATAACGAATAAGCGGCATCGTATAAAATTTGGTGATTGTTTTAAGACGGAAAAGGTGAATGATTCTTGCCAGGCGTGCGAATTGAAAAATAGCATCTGCCGGTATAATAGCTATTAATAAAAACGGGTGGGATTTTACAAATTCCCATTTCTTCTCTGCACGAAAAAAACGGAAAGCATAATCAAGCGTAAATAACGCCCAGGTTGTCCAAATAATATAACCGGAAGCTTCTGTTTCATACCAAAGCGTTCCTACAGAGAGAATGGCAAGTATCACCATAATCGCTTCGTATAATCGCTGCCCGAATCCCTGGTCTCTCTTTTCACTCATTGTCGACGACTCACTTTCCTGTCCATTTAGCTTTAATCGTACTATTCTAATAAAAAAACAGCAAATTTTCTATTGCACAATTCGCTGCTACTGGTTATAATAGAATTTGTCTTGCGGATGTGGCGGAACTGGCAGACGCGCACGGTTCAGGTCCGTGTGAGCTTACGCTCTTGGAGGTTCGAATCCTCTCATCCGCACCATTCTTATACAACGAACACACCAGGCTTTCCAGGCTGGTGTTTTTTTATGCTTTTATCTTTTTATTTTAGCACGTTGCTCTCCTCAGGAGCATCTTTCTTTTATTATTAGTGTAAGTGGCAGACAAAGACGGGTATTAGGATTACAGCTTTAATCCATAACTATATGACAGGAGGATCAAGGTGAGCAGACAATTAGCGGAATGGCTTCAAGGCTCTAATTACAGTGTCGTCATGACCGGTGCCGGAATGTCCACGGATAGCGGACTCCCCGATTTCCGGTCATCCTCAGGGCTTTGGAGCAATCATGATCCGAAACAGCTGGCGACAGTGGAAGCACTTGAACATCAAAATGAAGCTTTCACAAAGTTCTACCAATGGCGACTGCAGTCGCTGCTCGGTGCATCACCAAATAAAGGGCACGAAATTCTGGCTCAATGGGAACAACAAGATCTGCTGCAGCACGTAATCACCCAAAATGTTGATGGCTTTCATCAGGCGGCCGGCCAGCAGCATGTTTCTGCTTTGCACGGCAGTCTGCGGGAGATTAACTGCCATATTTGCGGCCGGCAGGCATCACAGAAAGACTTTTTAAACGGATCTTCCCACTGTCCACACTGCGGAGGCAAGCTCCGGCCGGGCATCGTTTTGTTTGGGGAAATGCTTCCGGAGCAGGCTATCCAGCAGGCACAGGAGGCCACCGCAGCCTGTGATTTATTTATTGTTCTCGGGTCAAGCCTCCAGGTAGCCCCTGCTTCCCTTTTTCCGATAGAAGCAAAAGAAAGCGGAGCCAGGCTCGTTATTGTAAATCAGGAAGAAACAGAACTCGATTCCTGGGCGGATTTAACCTTTCCCGGGGCTTCTATTCAAAACGTGCTCACTGAAGCAAATAAGCATCTATAACTAATAGAGCGTCCTGCCGCAGCGGGACGCTCTATTTTACAAACAGGTTTAGCTTTTATTTTAATATCCCGCATTACTATACCCATCTCATTTTAAATTACAGCTTTTCCTATTTCATTCGCCTATATGTTAAAATATTAAATGATAATCATTTTCAATCTAGGAGGCACTTCTTATGACTGATATAGCCGATACTCCACTCGCCCAGACCATTCAATCCCGCCGGAGCATCAAAAAATTCACGGACCAGCCGGTGCATAAAGAAACCATCCTTGAACTGCTCGAAATATCCAAATGGGCACCTGATCATGGTGTGCGTGAGCCGTGGCGTTTTCTGCTGTTTCTTGGCAGCGGCACGGAAAAGCTTGCAGAAGCCCTCGCTGACTATCAGGAGCATGAAGGTTCAAAAAAGCCTGAAAAAGTACGGGCTCAAATTTCTGAGCTTCCCGGGGCCCTGCTTGTCGTTAATCAGGCAGAGCAAAAAACGGAAAAATGGGAAGAGGATTTTGGCGCAGCCTCTACCCTTATCCAAAATTTTCAGCTGTTAAGCTGGGAGCAAAATATCGGTATGATTTGGAAAACCGGTGACTATATCTATTCAAACCGCTTCAAGCAGTCGCTTGGCATCGATCCGGAAGAAACAATTGTTGGCATGCTGCAGCTCGGCTATTTTGAGAAAATACCAAAAGCCAAGCCAAGAACGTCCATTGAGGAAAAAATTAATATTTTTGAGTAAAATGCTCAATTTCCATTAAAAAACCTTCCTGAACGCCAGGAAGGTTTTTTCGTATTAACAGAACGTATCTTTTGGCTTTGGTACAGACAGTCCGAATAACGGCCGCAGAAACAGAGCCAGAAATGTGCCTGCCAATGCAAATACTGCCCATACATAACCGTGTACACTAAACGAGGCAATGCCGCCAAAGTAAGCACCGATGTTACATCCAAAAGCGAGCCTCGCTCCGTATCCCATCAAAAGACCACCAATAATAGAAGCAGAAGCGTTGCCCACCGTTACTTTCGTAAACTTAAACAGGCCGCCCGCAGCTGAAGCAATAAAGGCGCCTAAAATAACACCAAAGTTCAGCACGGTAGTGGAGTCCGCAAAAATTGTCGTCTGCAGCGCCTGGGCGCTTTCTCCGCTCCAGTAATCCCAGCCCGAAGCATTGATACCTACAGCTTCAGCAGCTTTGGATCCCCAGAGTGCAAACGCCGAGGTAATACCCCACGGCTGGCCGCGTGTAAGCAGGGTTAACGCATTTAATACAGCAAGCACTACTGCTGCAATCATCATTGGCCAGGAGCCGCGGAAAATGCGTTTCCAGCCGCTTGCTGTCGGCAGAGTAGCCATTGCCGGAGGATTTTTCTTTTTATCAACAATTAATGTTATTGCAATTACAGCGGCAAAAATGAGTAAAGATACTATCCATGCCCCTGTATACCCGAGACCGGTCGACGTAGCAAGCGAAATCGAGCCAAAGGAAGGTGTTTCATCTGTCCAGAAGGAAAGGTGATACGCCCCAACGGTAGATCCAACGATGAAAAAGAGCAGTGTAATGAACATGTTTGTCCGGCCACCGCCTACCGCATATAATGTCCCGGAAGCGCAGCCCCCTCCGAGCTGCATGCCAAGCCCGAACATAAACGATCCAACGACTACACTCACACCGACTGGGCTGACATATCCGGCCACGTCACCACCAAAAAAGGTCGAGCCAACAGCAAGAATAGGTGCAAACAAAGTCACCGCTGCTGCAAGCATTACCATGTGTGCCCGCAGCGCCTGACCGTTACCTACGGACATTAAGCGGCGAAATGCCGAAGTAAATCCAAACCTGGCATGAAAAAGTGTATATCCCAGAAGAAGGCCGATCGTAAGCAGGAGCGGCTGCACGATTGCCTGGGTTAAAGCCAAATATAACGTTAAAATAGCAAATACAATTAAACCGCCGGTAACCAGCTTATTCTGCGGGGCCCCTAGTTTCTTGGAAGCCCTTTCGGCAGTTTCCTGCTGGGAAACGGGCTGTACTGTTACTGCCATTATAATCCCCCATTCCTATCTTTTTAGTCAGTTTTACGTTCTTTATCTTAAATATTTTTTTAAAGATAGTCAAAGATGTTGCTTTTATTGTGAAAATCTACTATCATTAAACAGTTGAAACTTAAAGGTACTCAAAAAACTTGATCGTTTTAAGGTGGTGTGTTCATGGATGAAAAGAAAGTATACATTCAGCAGACCGCTATGCAGCTGTTCTCCAGCCAGGGCTTTTTTCACACCTCAGTTCAGGATATTGCTGAAGCATGCCGAATGTCTAAAGCTTCAATCTATAAAATCTTTCAGTCCAAGGAAGATATCCTTGCCCAAATTGTAAGAGACAATTTAAATCATATTATTCACCGTGCCAATTACGCCCGCAATGAGCAGTCTAAGCAGCCGAGGGATCAGCTTATTGCCAAGCTCTCGAGAGAAATCGAGGGGCTTGTTGAGCACCGGGAATACGTATGGATGCTTTATCAATCTGCTTCTATTAACAAGCAGTCTGATGATATCAAGGCTCTTTTAAAGCAAGGCCAGCTCATTATGGTGAACTGGCATAAGGATACACTTCTTGAGACATTTGGAGCCGATATAGAACCGTTCGTGTGGGATCTTGCGATATGCATGCAGGGAATGAGCAGAGAAATGATCGCCTTTGCTGAGAAAGTTGACCGTTACAACTTTGATTTCGATCAGCTCGCTGAAGTATTGGTTACTAATATAGAAAGTATTATCAAACACAAAACCTCCTTTACTTCTGTATTTTCGAGCGAAGATATGGAGCCATTTAATCTTCAGGGGCATTACGGAGAGATCGATCAGAACGAGCTCTGGGACCGGACCATTCAGCAGGTGCGGGCCTTTATTCATTACCGCTTCCCTTCCTATGAAAAAAAACAGTGGGTGGAGGCGGTAGACCGCCTAAACCAGGAATTCTACGAATCTGAGCCTGAAATGATTGTTATGGAGTCGCTGTTTTGTTTTCTTGAGAAAAAGGAAGATTTACAGATTAATATTAATATTCTGCGGGAGATTATTCAGTAGCTCCTGGATCCGGTATTGTTCATTTATTACGGTTTTCTTGCTATACCGGTTCTTAAAATTGTACAGTCAAGCTTCAAACCGTCAGCACAAAAAGTCAGATGTTTGTTTTCTTCAAAACAGCTTTCTTGATTTTTCCTGTAGCTGGCGTTATTATATGCTGATGAAAACTAATAAGTACTTTAAAAACCATTTCGTTTTATAATTGATTTTTGAACGTGAAATGCATTATATCGAAGGAGGGCTTTTCATGCCTGAAGAAGAAGCAGCTACACAAATACCTGCGAAAACAAGAAATTTAATCATCGCAGTCTTTCTTACCGGAGCGTTTATCGCTATTTTGAATCAGACCCTGCTTGCTGTGGCCATTCCGAGCATTATGGCTGATTTGAACGTGAGTGCCAACACAGCCCAGTGGGTGACAACCGTTTTTATGCTCGTTAACGGGATTATGATTCCGATCACCGCCTTTCTTATTGAAAAATTCACCACCCGGGGACTGTTTTTGTTTGCAATGTGTTCCTTTGCACTTGGGACGCTGTTTGCCGCCCTTTCCCCAACCTTTGGGCTGCTCATGGCCGGCCGGGTTATTCAGGGCGTTGGCGCCGGTATCATGATTCCGTTGATGCAGACGTCCATTATGACCATGTTCCCTATTTCCAAGCGCGGCCAGGCTATGGGTCTCGCCGGACTAGCCATTGCTTTTGCACCGGCATTCGGTCCAACCCTTTCCGGCTGGGTTGTGGATTCGTATTCCTGGAATACGCTCTTCTACATTATTCTTCCGATCGCCATTGTAGATATTATTCTGGCTTACTTTTTGCTGAAAAATGTAACCGAGCTTAAACATCCAAAGCTCGATTTGTTATCGATTATGCTGTCAACTGCCGGGTTCGGCGGCTTGCTGTATGGATTCAGCGCTGCCGGAAACAACGGCTGGGGAAGTACCACAGTGCTCACCACTCTTGCCGTAGGCGCAGTTGCCCTGTTCCTGTTTATATGGAGACAGCTTCATGTGGAACGGCCGATACTTGAGTTTCGTGTGCTGAAAAACCCTATCTTTACACTGACGGTTGTAGTGGCCATGGCCTGCTTTGTCTCCATGGTCGGCTCCCAGACGCTTATCCCGCTGTATGTTCAGAATGCACGTGGCTTTTCCGCACTGGACTCCGGGCTGATGCTTTTACCGGGCGCTCTAATAATGGGGCTGATGAGTCCTATCACCGGCCGGATTTTCGACAAAGTCGGCGGCCGGGGCCTTGCCATCACTGGTCTCTCTTTGTTAACCGTCGGCACCATTCCGTATATGTTTTTAACAGAGGACTCCTCCATCGCCTTTTTGACCACTATGTTTGCTCTTCGTATGCTCGGTGTCGCAATGGTTATGATGCCGATGACAACCGCGGGACTTAATCAGCTTCCTAATTCTTTAATTGCCCACGGAACGGCGATGACGAATACGCTCCGCCAGGTAGCGGGCTCGATTGGTACGGCCGTACTGATTACCGTCATGTCCCAGAGCGCTTCCGGCGCAGCACAGGCAGGCGAAGTCTCGAGCCAGACCGGCGCTTTGATTCACGGAATTAATGTAGCTTTCTTTGTAGCATTAATTGCTGCCGTAGTCGGTCTTGTGCTTTCCTTCTTTCTTAAAAACACTAGGCCGGATACAATGGAAAAACGCGAGGTTCGCGGAAGCAAAACCAGCACGAAAGAAAGCAAAGCGTAAGCATTATTATTTTCAGTATAAACACTCTCAGCAATGTCTGAGGGTGTTTTTTACTGTACTAAACGTGAAAATATTCTGTGAAATACCTTGACACTTTAACACAGAAAAAGATATAGTTTGGCTACATGAATGCCTCTCACATAAAGAATAGGAGGACACTCGAGTATTACTGGAAAGGAGCAAATAATTTAATGACGACATGGACCAGCAGCAACCTGGGCTATCCACGCTTAGGAGAAAAACGTGAATGGAAAAAAGCATTGGAATCATACTGGAAAGGCAAACTCGATGAGGACTCTTTTCAACAACAAATCCGAGAACTCCGATTGGATTTCTTGAAAAAGCAACAGGAGCGCGGAGTAGATTCAATTCCTGTCGGTGATTTTTCACTCTACGATCACGTACTCGATACGTCCGTGATGTTCGGGCTTGTACCGGAGCGCTTTGATGCTTCCGAAGGCTACTCTTCCCTATCTACATATTTCGCTGTAGCCCGGGGCACGAAGGCATCGCCGGCGAGTGAGATGACAAAATGGTTTAATACCAACTATCACTACATCGTGCCGGAGCTTCAAAATGCAAAGCCCCGCCTGGTAGATAACTATCCGTTAAAAGCCTATCAGGAGGCGGCATCTGAGTTAGGCATTGAAGGGCGCCCATACTTAATCGGTCCCTACACTTTTCTGAAGCTTTCTAAAGGCTATGAAGACCATCAATTTGAACAGCTGTTCAACGATCTTCTGCCGCTGTATCAAAAAGTGCTGCAGCAGCTGCAGGATGCAGGAGCGAAAAGTGTCCAAATCGATGAGCCGGCTTTTGTTCAGTCTTTTCCTGAAACAGATATTCCGTTAATCCGGAAGGCGTATGAATTATTCAACCGCGAAGTACCTGAACTGGATCTGTTTGTGCAAACGTATTTCGACAGCGTTTCTCATTATAAAGATATTATTGCTCTTCCGATCGCAGGACTTGGCCTTGACTTCGTTCACGGCAGGGATGGCAACTGGGCGAACGTGCAAAACCACGGCTTCCCTTCAGACAAAGTGCTGGGTGCAGGTGTTATTGACGGACGTAACATCTGGAAAGCAGATGTAAATGCCACTGTCGCTTTTGCCAGGGATATTCAGGCAGAAACAGGCAGTGAAAATATTGAAATTCAGCCATCCTGCAGTCTTCTGCATACACCGGTTACGACTAAACACGAAACGCAGCTTGATCCGCTTTTACTGGATGCACTTTCTTTTGCTGACCAGAAGCTTGAAGAAATCAACCTCGTAACACGCACATTGAACGGGGAAGATACGAACACCGAACTCGAGCAGAATACTGCTCAGCTTGATCGCGTCAAAAGTGCTCCTTGGCGTCAGGAAGCAGCTGGCAGCACTGCTGCAGACATCCCTTCCTCCCGTCCGCTTTCGTTCGAAGAAAGAAGTCCGCTTCAGCAGGAGAAGTTTCAGCTGCCGAAGCTTCCAACCACTACAATCGGAAGCTTTCCGCAGACGCGTGAAGTCCGGGTCGAACGCCGCCGGGTAAGAAAGGGCGAAATTTCCACAGAAGGATACGAAACGTACATTCAAAATAAAATGCAGGAATGGGTCGATATCCAGGAGGAAATTGGTCTCGACGTTCTTGTGCACGGAGAGTTTGAACGTACCGATATGGTAGAGTTCTTCGGAGAAAAACTGGGCGGTTTTGCATTCACCTCCAACGGCTGGGTGCAGTCCTACGGTTCCCGCTGCGTCAAACCACCGGTTATTTACGGAAATGTAGAGTTCAAGGAACCAATGACTGTGAAAGAAACCAAGTACGCACAGACCCTGACCGACAAACCAATGAAAGGGATGCTTACCGGCCCGGTAACGATTCTGAACTGGAGCTTTGAACGTAATGACATTCCGAAAAAAGAAGTAGCGTTCCAGATTGCCCGGGCTCTTAATGATGAAGTGCTTGCGCTTGAAAACGAAGGCATTGAAATGATCCAGGTGGACGAGCCGGCAATTCGTGAAGGCCTGCCGCTTAAAAGAGCAGAATGGGACGAGTACCTGGAATGGACCGTGCATGCCTTCCGTCTCTCCACTTCTTCTGTCAAGGATACCACCCAGATTCATACGCATATGTGCTACAGTGAATTTCAGGATATGATTGAGTCAATCCGTGCGCTTGACGCCGATGTTATTTCGATTGAAACGTCCCGGAGCCACGGGGAGCTCATTGAAACGTTTGAAACGGCTGTTTATGATAAAGGCATCGGCCTTGGCGTTTATGATATTCACAGCCCGCGTGTACCAGACGTGGAAGAAATGACTCAAATGATCGACCGGGCCCTGCGCGTGCTGCCGAGCAGCCTGTTCTGGGTAAATCCGGACTGCGGACTCAAAACACGTGATGTACCCGAAACGATTGAAGCTCTTAAAAATATGGTCCGTGCAGCAGAAGAAGCCAGAAAAAACTTAGAACAGCACGCATAATTAACACTACGTAATAAGGCCCGGCCTTCCGGGCCTTATTTTCGCATGGAAAGGATATCTCATTTATGGCTGTTACCACTACATTTTTAAACAAACGATCCGATTACAAAAAAGCATATGAAGTTATTCAATCCCTGCGGCCTTCTCTCACCTGGGAAGCCTTTAACGATTATCTCTCCCGTCACCCTTCCTATCAGCTGCTTGCTCTAAAAGAAGACGGTGCGGTAATCTCAGTAGCCGGGTTGGAGATTCTGGAAAGCCTCGCCTGGGGCAGACACGCATGGGTTCATGAACTGGTGACGGCAGAAAGTGCCCGGTCGAGCGGCCACGGCGAGACTCTGCTCCGGGCTGTTCATCAGCACGCAGAAAAACACGGATGCACAGAAGTGATATTATCCTCCGGCCTGCAGCGCACTGACGCCCATCGCTTTTATGAACGACTCAATTATCAGGCCTCGAGCTACGTTTTCCGCCATACTTTATAACGCAAAAAACTCTGCCCCGTTTAAGGGCAGAGCTTCTTTTTTATCGCTGCTGCTTTTGTTTTTTCTTAGGATTCTTTTCTTCCGAATTAAAGCTGATCAGCGCCGGTATTAACAACGGCAGTACAATCAGGCCAAACAGCAGCAGTCCGGTAATGACAACCGTCGCTACTTCGAGAAGCGTAAGCACTCCCGACGGAAGCATTGCCGCGAATGTTCCTGACAAAATGATCGCTGCTGTAATAATTACAGTGCCCATTTTAATCATTGCCGTCTGCATGCCTGTACGCACGCCGGCTTTCGCTTCTTCATTGTATCTGCTTAACAGGAAGATGGAATAATCCACTCCCAGAGCTACAAGCATAACAAATCCGAAGAACGGCACTGGCCAGGCAATACCCGGATAGCCAAATCCGTTCACAAAAATCAATTCTGTCACAGCCATTGCGGTGAAATACGCGAGCACAAGCCCGCCGATAATATAAAGCGGCTGAATAATATTACGAAGCAGAATGATGAGTATCGCAAAAATGCCGATAAGCACGATTAGCACGGTCCGGTCAAAATCACTGGAGCTGACCGACTGCAGATCGCTGTTCACACTCGGTACCCCTCCGTATTCGATCGTCGAATCTTCAAGCGGCGTGCCCTGCGTATTCATTTCTACAACCTCTTTAACCTCTTCTGCGCTTTGGATTGCTTTTTTGGAATAAGGGTCTGCGTTCAATCCAACTTCAATAGTCATGCCATTTTCATTGTCGAATACATAATTGGAGGCGCCGTCCTGAAAGTCTTCATTCTCGATGGTATCCTCCGGAAGGTACACGCCGGTGCCTTCAACGTAATTGGCTTCAGATACTTCTCCAGTAAAGGTTTCCGCGCTTTCAAGGCCGTCACTGATTTCCGTGAGCCCGTCGCGGGAATCAGAAACCCCGTTTTCGAGTTCCCCGAGCGTCTCAGTCAGCTGCTCCAGCTCTTCTGTCTGCTGATCAAGCTCCTGCTGCCCTTCTTCAAGACCACCTTGAATCTCTGTAATCTGCTGGCTGATTCCGGTCAGCTGCTCCGAAGCTGCTGCCGCCTCCTGAGGGGAAGAAGCATTCGCCAGCTGGGTGCTCACCTGTTCAAGTGCTGTATTTACCTCGCCAAGGCCGTCAGCTGCGTCCTGCAATGAGGAGTTTTCTGTATCGTTGCTTCCCAGCTGCTCCTGAATGGAGCCCAAACCTTCTTCGACATCCTGCAGTCCATTTGCAGTCTCTTCAATGCCGTCGCGGGCATCACTGATACCAGTGCTCACATCCTCCAGCTGATTGTTTACATAAATGTCGTCAATAACATCTCCTGCAGGCCTCGTGGCGCTGCGCACCGCCTCCACCTCTTCAAGATTGGAAATCGAACGGCTTAAGTCCTCTACATATGCAAGTGTCTCCGGCTCCATTACCGACTCATCCGATTCAATCACGATCTGCATTGGAAGCGCCTGCCCGGAGCCAAGCCCTTCTTCAATTAAGTTAAGTCCGGTAACTTCTTCAGTGTCCTGGTCAATTTCATCAATCGTATCGTAAGACCGCGAATTATCAAATGTTAATAACAGCGGCACCGTCACGACAGCCACAATAAGAATGGCAAGCAGCGGCCGGAACACGGACACGCGGCTCAGCCATTTCCATATTTTACTGTCAGCATGGCCATTGTGAAGCTTCGAGGGCCAAAATAAAGCTTTTTTCAGGGTCAGCATAAAGAACGGCAGAACCGTCCAAAGAATGCCCGTTAACACGACAATACCGACCGCCACTCCGACGCCGGACTGAAAGACGGAGAAGTTGGCGAATCCGATCGCCGTAAAGCCGACAAGCACAGCGAGCGCGCTGTAGAACATCGTCTTGCCGGCTGTTTTGTACGTCTGTATGATGGCTTTTTTATAGTCAAGGCCGGCAGCCAATTCCTCCCGGTACCTGCTTAAAAGAAGAATACAGTAATCGGTGCCGATCCCAAACAGCACAGCTACCAGAAAAATCTGTGTATAGTTGGAGACCGGAAAGTTAAACCAGTCTACCAAATACGCGATAATCGACTGGCTGATCAGGTACGTAAGGCCGACTGCCACAAGCGGTACAAATGGAGTAATAACCGCACGGAAAACAACAAACAGCAGCGCTAAAATTAACACTACGGTAATCACTTCCGTACGCTCCAGTCCTTCCTGGCTCGCTTCATTTACCTGCTGGTTTAAAAGCGATTCCCCGGTGACGTACATTTCCATATCCGAAGCTTCATTGAGATCACGGATTTCTTCGGCAGCATTAACCGCTGTATCATTGTCTCCTTCTATAGAGATGGGAATAACAACAACATTTTCTTCTGAGGCCACCAGCTGTTCTTCTGTTTCCTCACTGCCAAAGGGATCCGTCACCTCTGAGACCCCTTCAATGTTTTCTTCTTCAATAGCAGTAATCAGCGATTGAATATTTTCCTGTTCTTGTTCATCAGCCTGATTTTCTGTTTGGATCACAGCGCTGATGGTATTGCCGCCCTCACCATTTTCGTCCAATATTTCCTGGGCCTGGGATGACGTTTCTTCCTCCGGTATTTGCAGTGTCTCTTTATCAGCGGCCAAATTGGATAAACTCGGGGAAACGACGGTAAGTACTACGGTGAAAATAACTATTAATGCAGCTATCCACCAGCGAAACTGTAGTATTGTTTTCATCTTTGCTGTCCACCTTTTTGCAGTATGCTTCGTATTTTATGAAAGGTCTGGATAAACTGCTCTACTTCTTCCTCGTTTATGTCCTGAAGCAGCTCGGACACATACTCATTGACGAGACGGGTATGCCGCTCATGAGATGCTTTGCCTTCAGCGGTAATTTCCACGTATTTCACCCGCTGATCTTCACTGCTGGGCACAAATTTTACATAGCCGTTGTTTTCCATTTTTTTCAGACGATTGGACAAGGCGCTCTTTCCGACGATCATCATGTTCTGGATTTCTGTCGATGTCATTGGTCCGTATTTCATTAAAAAATCCAAAAGCTCCACCTGTTCCGGAGAAATTTGATTTAATAAATTATCCGGTATTTCGTTTGTTATACGATTCCTGCCGAGAATCATTACTTCTGCGAACAGTTCCACCGCTTCTTCCATTTTTTGATCCTTCATTAGTACACCCCCTGAACTATATAGTAGTTTACCCCCTGAACTTCTATACGTCAAGCATTTGCAGATAATGAACCAAAAATTAATTTTCTACAAAAAAAACGCCCGAAGCCGGACGTATTAATCATTCATATGCTCAATACCTTTAGACAGCACCTTTTCCACGTTCGTTAAATGAGCACTCATTGCTTCTCCGGCTGCTTCCGGTTCCTGCTCATCGATAGCAGTATAAATCCGTTGGTGTTCGTCAAGAAGCCGGCGGAACGAACGTTTTTCTGAAAAGAGCCAGGCCCTTCTCGTTTCATACATTGTTTTCTGCATCGTGTCGGAGAGCCGGCCCATCATCTGTGTTAATAAAGTATTTCCGGAAGCCTCCACGATCGCAAGATGAAAGCGGACATCCCCCTGCTCCCCGAGATCATCGGTCCCGCCTGCTGCATGCATCATCTGCTCCAGCGCAGTACGCATCTGCTCGAGATCTTCCTCCGAACGACGGACTGCCGCGAGCTCGGAAGCCCCTTTTTCAAGCACATGCCGGACTTCAAAAAGCTCTTTCATTTCCTGTTTTGAAATGAGGGTGCGGCTGTTCATCATTTCTGTAATAGTGGAAAAATCATACTGATTCACAAATGTGCCTTCGCCCTGCTTTATGGTTACAATTCCCACGGCACGCAGGGCGCTTAATGCTTCCCGGACGGCTGAACGGCTGACGTCAAATTTTTCCGAGAGAGCGACGACAGAGTCCAGCTTTTCGCCGGGCTTCACTTCGCCCCGCTTGATCATGTCCTCAATCTTTTCCCGGATGACTTCAGCTATTTTTTTAGTTTCAATACGGTCCATGGTCATCACCCGCTCTTCCTTCCGTTCATTATTTACCGCTATTGTACCACCCACGGAACACTTATACTACGGTTTACCTCTATGATAGATAAGGTCATCACATGGGTAAGACTCGCTTCATTTGAGCGTGGTTAAAATCGCTTTTCATTGCTATGTGAAAAAGTTTTGTTTTTTCCATGTAGACGATTGTCATTTTGGAAGGAACAAGTTAGAATTTATAACAATGGTTTTCTCCAGTACATTGCAGCAAAGGTGGAACGTTTTATGTTTTCTTTCTTTATCGCTATTATCCTGCTAATTGCCGGCTACATCGTTTACGGATCCTTCGTGGAGAAAACGTTCGGCATCAATGACCGCAACAAAACGCCTGCGTACCATAATGAAGGGCATATCGACTACTCTCCTCTCAGCTGGTGGCGCGGCAGCCTTATCCAGCTGTTAAATATTGCTGGCCTCGGGCCCATTTTCGGCGCGCTGCTTGGAGCACTGTATGGGCCGATCGTATTTTTCTGGATCGTACTGGGCACCATTTTCGCCGGTGCCGTACACGACTATTTTTCCGGCATGCTTTCTCTTCGCCATAACGGAGCCCAGTTTCCAGGACTCGTAGGAAAGTATCTCGGGCGTCCAATGCAGAGCTTCATCAATATCGTCAGCATTTGCTTAATGATCCTTGTGGCTGCCGCCTTTATTGCTGGACCGGCCGAATTAATTGCAAGCCTGACTCCGCTCAGCTTTCTCACCGCCATTTTTGCTATTTTTGCATATTTTTTATTGGCTGCTCTGCTTCCAATTCAACGGGTCATTGGAAAAATTTATCCTCTTTTCGGCGCAGTGCTTATTTTTATGGCGGTCAGTATTGCCGGTGCCCTGGTGTTTTCAGACGTAACGATTCCAAACGTTACGCTCGCCAATCTTCATCCCGATGAACTGCCGGTATGGCCGATGGTGATGGTGACTATTTCCTGCGGGGCCATTTCCGGATTTCACAGCACCCAGAGTCCAATCATCGCCCGCACGCTGAAAAAAGAGTCAGAAGGGCGCAAGGTGTTTTACGGGGCTATGATTGCCGAAGGCATCATTACCCTCATATGGGCCGCAGCCGGCATGGCCTTCTTCGGAGGCACTGGCGGGCTTCAGGCAGCCATAGCCGCCGGAGGCCCGGCCGGCGCTGTCAACGAAATTTCTACGAGCCTTCTTGGCACACTCGGCGGGGTGCTTGCCGTTCTTGGTGTTATTTTGCTTCCTATTACGACAGGCGACACTGCCCTTCGTTCTTCACGGATGATGCTTGCAGAGCTCGTGGCAAACGCTGTATCCCTAAAAGGAAGGCCGCTTTTAATTCTTACTATTATTCCGGTCGTTATCCCGGCTTTGTTTTTATCCATGATCGATTATTCGTTTTTGTGGAGATATGTAGGGTGGACCAACCAGCTCGTCGCTACCGTGATGCTTTGGACCGGCTGCATGTACCTGCTTTATGCCGGCAAAAACCATTTCATCTGCGGCGTGCCGGCGATGTTTATGACAGCTGTCGTCTGCTCCTATATCTTTTACGCCCCGGAAGGATTAGGTCTTCCGTACGGCCTTTCCATGACGATTGGGGCCGTCCTGACTGTATTCGTGCTGGCCTGGTACGTCTTTAAAATAATCTCCGTCAAACGGCAGGCAGCCTACGAACAGGTCGAAAAATCTATATAAATGGTTTTAGCTGCCTGCTGTTGTGGGCAGCTTTTTTTAGTGCAGGAGAGGCTGATGAAAACGCTGCACGTTCATGCTACACTAAATACAGATATGAAATTTTTATAAAGAAGGCGGCTTACCATGCACTACTGGAGAAAAATTAAGCGGCGGTTCATCGGAGGCAGACTGATCAAAACCGGGATAGCTGTTCTGCTCACTGCCTTTATATGCGGCATTTTTGACCTCCCGCAGGCCTTCGCCGTTATCACAGCCATCGTAACCCTTGAACCGACGGCAGCAGCTTCCATACGTAAAGGCGCCCAGCGTCTTCCTGCCACCGTCATTGGGGCAGCCCTCGCCATGCTCACCGTTTATTTATTCGGTCCAACCCCGATAACGTATATGATTGCTTCTGTGTTAACACTTTATTTCTGTAACATGCTGCGTCTCCGGGACGGGATGCTCGTTGCAACGATTACGGCAGTGGCAATGATCCCCACAGCGAGCGACCATTATTTTTTAACTTTCGTAGAACGAGTCGGCACGACGTTTATCGGCCTTGCGATCTCTACAGTTATTAATTTAACGATTCTTCCTCCAAAATTTTCTTCCTTGCTTGCAGAACAGAATCGGAAAATGTTCGTGGAGACCGCTGAAATTTTTGAACTTCGTCTTGAGGAAGTAATGAATGGCCGGCGTCCGTCTGCACAGGTCATGGATAAATACTATCAGCTGGAAAATGATCTGGAGCGGGCCATCCAACTCTCTTATTACCAGCAGGAAGAATGGAAATATCATAAAAAAAAGGATACAGAGGCAAAAAGATTTACCCGGGAGCAGCGCCAGCTCCATTTTTTAGAACGCATAAGCTATCATATTAACCGTTTATTTAATTTCGAGACAGATGACTGTACGTTTACGAAAGAAGAGGTCCAGCTGATTGGTGATATTATTCCTGCGATGTCACAAACGATTCATCACTTCGGGGAACGTATCTCCGATGAGCAGTTCAGGCTGATTGAACGTCTCGACCGGTGCTTCTGGAAAAAACGCCAGCATGCCTCGCGGCCGAACATAAAAAAATATCATCATCATTTTTCTACAGACGTCATTATTATCTTTGCCCTCCTGTCCATTCACGATGTCCTCGAAGAGCTCGAAGAACTTCATTTCCCCGAACAGCCCGAACAACAGCAAACGCCCCGGCCTTCCTAAGGCACGGGGCATTTATTTATCAGTTTTTCTTTTTAGGATTTACTGAAGGAGGATAAAAATTTCACTCTGTCTCCCATTGGAGGAGTCTGTTCATCAATAAGCTGAATTTCCAGCACAGCCGGAGAATTGTCTGAACAGAGGCTTTGATAAAGCTCAGGGGTAATATCATCCATGGAACGGACCGTGGCATACCTTACCCCCATCTGTTCTGCAATAGCTGCCACCGGTACCATCGACTGTTCAAAACGGTCATGCATTCTTCCATATTGAAGCCGGTGCCCGTGATACACCATTCCGAGCCTGGCGTTATTCATCACAATGAAAAGAATAGGCAGCTGATATTCTTTGGCTGTCAGCACTTCCATCCCATGCATAAAAAAGCATCCATCCCCCGTAATACTTGTAACAGGGCGGTGTGGTTCAGCGAGCTTTGCTCCAAGCGCATTGGAAATTCCCGAACCCATAGCACCAAAATGGACATTGATGTCATACGTATCCGGTTTTTTCACGTCCATGTAATGAATCACATAGCTCATAAACTCCCCGATATCCACCGTAAAAAGCGTATCCTCCGGCATCTGGGACTGGAGCTGCTGAAGCACGTTCTGGGTTTCAAACTTTTCGTTTACAGCTTTCGGCTGAACACCTGTCCACTGACGCCCCGCCTCTCCTTCTGCCGGAAGACGAAGCCGCCTGTTTATTTCTCCGATTGTCATGCGCACATCCCCAAGCAGGGAAATATCCACTTTATACTTGCGGTCAAATACCGTCGGATCATGGTCGAGCTGAATCACAAAACGATCAGCGGCCAAAGCCGGGTTCCAGTTGTTTGTAGCCGTTTCCCCGAGACTTGAGCCGATGACAAAAATAATGGAATGATCGCTGTTTTCCATTACTTCCGTAGCTGATTCGTGCCCGGCAAAGCCATACACGCCACGCGCGTTTGGGTGGTCCGACGGTATAAGCCCTTTCGCCTGAGGCGTAGTAACGACCGGCCAGTCCAGGTAATCCACCAGGTTCATAACCCCGGGTAAGGCATCTTTTGCTCCCTGTCCAAGGAAAATGATTCCCTGACGGTTACCGGAGAGTATGCGGGTGGCTTCCTCCACATTGCTTTCCACCGGGGACAAACGGCGTTTCACCGGATATTCGGGCAGCTCAGTGCTGCCTTCGAGCATAGATAATTGAATATTGATCGGGACCGCTACATGCACGGGACCGGGTATGCCGGCGAATGCTTTACATACCGCCTCCTTGAATACTTCACGCACTTCATGGATGCTTTCCACCCGACGGCTGTATTTGGTCACCGGAGTAAACATTGGAACAACATCAAGCTCCTGGGAAGCATTCAGGCCAACCGTCGATGTCGGCACAGAGCCGGTAATAAAAAGCACAGGAGTCTGCTCCCGCATTGCATTAGCCGCTCCAGAAAGAAGGTTTGTCGCCCCGGGTCCGCTGCTTGCTATACATACACCCAGATTACCCGAGCGCTTCGCGTAGGCGGAAGCCATATAGCCGGCCGCGCCTTCATGCTTTGTAACAACCGGCGTAATTTCGTTATGCTCATACATTTTATCAAAAAGAGCATTCACCGATCCCGCCGGTATACCGAAAACATAGTCCAGGCCATCCTGCCGCAAATAATCAATTATCCACTGAGCTGCTTTCATTCTGTTTTATTCCCCCTACTAATTTTTACTAGTTATTACAAAATCCAGGGATTTTACCCGCCTGTACTGGTTTACTATACAGGAAACCCTGAACTAAATCACAATTGTTCGCCTGCAAAAACTTCTGTTGTTCAAGCGTTTCCACCCCTTCGGCGATCACGTGAAGGTTCAGACTGTGAGCAAGAGCAATAATCGTAGTTGTAATAGGGGCGGAGCTGTTTTCTGATTTAATATCATCAATAAATACTTTATCAATCTTCAGTGTATCAATTGGGAATTCTCTGAGATACTGCAGGGAACAGTAGCCGGTGCCAAAATCGTCTATTGAAATACGGACTCCGATACTTTTTAGTCTTTTCATGGTCGTGACCGTTTCTTCAGTGTTTAACAGCAGTGTATTTTCCGTAATCTCAATTTCTAAAAATTCTGGTGCAAGTCCCGTCCGGGCAAGTACCTCTTTCACGGTATCAACCAGCCCCTCCCGCTGAAACTGCTGTGCGGAAATATTTACCGCTACACGCAGGCTGCAGTGGCTCTGCTCCTGCCAGTTTTTCGCCTGGGAGCAGGCCTCCTCTAAAATCCATTCGCCGATGGATGTAATTAAGCCGGTGTCTTCAGCGATTGGAATGAAATCTGAAGGAGCTATTTTTCCGTGAAGCGGATGATTCCAGCGCACCAGTGCTTCCACGCCGATAACAATATTTTTACTTAAACGCACCTGCGGCTGGTAGAACAATTCAAGCTCATTGTTTTCGAGCGCCCGGTATAAATCATTTTCAAGCCGGATTTTTTTCATGTCCGGCCCCATCTGTTCGGACGAAAACGCCCGGTACGTATTGCCGTTCATTTCCTTCGCTTTATGCATGGCCGAGTTGGCATTCTGGATCAAATCATCCGCCAAATGACCATCCAGCGGGAAGAAGCTGATACCGATACTCGGTTTTACATATACTTCTTCCCCCTCGAGATAAAACGGATTGCGGAACACACGCAGAATCTGTTCTGCAGTGGATGTAGCCTGCGCCATGCTATCAAGCCTTGGAAGAATTAAAATAAATTCGTCTCCTCCCTGGCGGGCCACAGTCGCTGCCCCGCTTACCATTTCCTGAAGCCGGTAGGCAACTTCAGTTAATAATTCGTCTCCTCCAGCATGGCCGAAACGGTCATTGATTTGCTTAAAACGGTCCAGGTCGAGAAATAGTACAGCAATTTCCTGATCATGCTCCTTGGCTTCCCGAAGCGTCTGACTCAGCCGATCATGCACAAGCATCCGGTTCGGGAGACCGGTCGTTCCATCATAGTACGCGTAGTATTCAATCCGCTGCTCCATTTCTTTTCGTACCGTAACGTCTCTGACCGTTAATACGTACCCGACCACTATACCTTCTTCAATCTGGCTTGAAAGAGTATACTCAAGCGTTACCAGTCCCTTTTCAGGATGGCTCATATACGCTTCCCCGCTTACCGGCTGCACAGCATCCGATGCCAGATAAGACGCAAATATATCAGAAAGTGCGCCCTCTTCATTTTCTACATGCTCAAGAATTTCATCGTAGGACTGAATGCTGTGGAACAGCTGGGTGTCCGTTTCAAGCATATGCTCAGCTGCTTCGTTGGAAAACATGACGGTGCCTTCCAGCGAAAATCCGATAATACCTTCATCCACCGTGTTCATAATCAGCTCTTTTTCCGTATTGATTTTGCGCATCTCCAAAATCAGCCGCTGAAGCTCTTCATTCTTGCTTTGTATTTCCTCGGTCCGCCGCGCAATAATGCTTTCCTGGCTTTCAAGGTTGTATAAATGAATCAGAACAGGCGCAGTGGCATTAACAATGGATTCCACCCGGCGCTGCTGGGCTTTGGTATATTCGGCCGGCTGTTCCCCGAGATGAGCGACTACGATCACGCCAAGAACACGGCCAACAGAAATCATCGGCACCATAAAAATACTCTTGATATTAAACACATCGCAGATTTCCTGGAATATCCTGTTTTCTTTTGCAACATCCTCGACAAAAAGCGGTTGTTTTGTTTGAACGACCTGCTGAAAAAGCTTATCGTTCGTCTGGTCCATCTGCATTCGCTCGTGAATGTTTAACCATTCATTCTGTTCAAAATCACTTCTTCGGCTGAGCTTTGAAGGCATGACTGTTTCTTTGGAAACAGGATCAATGATATGAAGACTAACATTATGATTGTTCAGCTCGTCCCCGACATGATTAAAGCAGACATCAATCGCCGAGTCGGATGTCTGTGAATGGGCAAGCTGTTCCATCACTTCGATAAGGGTCTGCTTTTCATGCAGAAGCTCCTCAATGTTGTGCATCGCCTGGCTGTTACGAATGGCTACAGCAGCCATGTGTACATAGGCTTCCACTGTTTCAATTTCAGAATCGGTTAAATTCATCGGCACTCCGTAATCAAACAAATATACGAGTCCGAATAATTCGTCCCCCTGGGAGATTGGAACTGTAAGCACCGACCGGATCTGGAAGAAATCAATCGTTCTGGCATCCGGCCTGTTATCTTTAGATGTATCAGCAATATAGATGGACTGCCGGGAGTCAATCACTTCCCGGGCCAGATGGTCCACCTGCGGGTCGACCACATGCTGGTCTATAGTCATACCGCTCAGCACTTCCGGCTTGCTGACGTAGCCTCTGTAACGCTCCCTGTCCTCTGGGAGATAAATACCAACCGCATCGCATTGGATAATTTCTTCTGATATAGCTGTTACGACGTGTTCAAGAAGTGTTTTAATGTCCAAATTGGCATTAATCAGTCGTGTAATCCTAGCAAGACGCGTATAACGATTATGTTGTCCGTTTGACATCGAATCGCCCCTGTCTGTCGATGATTCCAAAGCTTTTATCTATATTATGCACTAATATTTCAATAGCAGGAAAATTTTTTCTTTATTAAAGTCCTATTTTTCTCTGCTATCCCCCTGTTATGTAGAGGACAATCCGTCTCCCTCCGGAAACAGAAAGCCCCATTATATCTCTAGCGGACCTTAATGACTATTTTACCACGGGCACGTCCTTCTTCGCTCTCTCTATGTGCTGCCCGCAAACCTTTTTCTGAAAATTTGTGTTGGCTGTTGATTTCCACACGCAAAGCACCCTTATTATACAGTGACGTTAAACGTTGAAGTTTTTCGCCTTCTTCCTGCAGCCATACAAACTGGGCAGCCACACCAGCTTCTTCTGCTTTTTCCTGGGAAGGCGGGGCAGCAACCGATGCAAATCTTCCGCCGGTACGGAGCACGCGGAAGCTTTCCTCATGGACACTTTCTCCCACTGTATCTAATACCATATCATAGTCTGAAAGTATATCCACTACATTTTCTTCCTCGTAATTGATCGCCACATCAGCGCCCATCTGCTTCAAAAATTCCTGATTTCTGCCGCTTGCTGTAGCCGCTACATAGGCACCCATATCTTTAGCTACCTGTATCGCAAAATGGCCAACACCGCCAGAACCGCCCTGAATAAGCACTTTACTGCCTTCAGTGATTTCTCCAAATTCGAGCAGGCACTGCTGCGCGGTCATTCCAGCGAGTGGGATCCCGGCGGCCTCCTCGTAGGACATAGGCTCCGGAATAGCTACTAATAGGTCTTCATCTACCAATGTCTGTTCTGCATAAGTACCGCGTCCCGTTAATTTTGGCCGCGCAAACACTCTGTCCCCCGGCCCGAAGGCAGTGACGTCTTTTCCGGCTGTGCGTACGACGCCTGCTACGTCCCATCCTAAAATAATAGGAAATTCGAAAGGGATGTCATCTTTCATGTACCCTGCCCGCAGTTTCCAGTCGATCGGATTGATGGAGGTTGCATACACATCTACGAGCACCTGTCTGTCCCCGGGAGCTTCCGCTTCCATTTCTCTTTCCACCAGTTCATCGGCGCTGCCGTACTGTTCGATTACAATTGCTTTCATTATGAGCCTCCTCTCCTACATTCCTCATACCTTTTACTCCTTTAAATGAAACACGCAATAAAGAACCGCCGCACCTCGAGGCGCAGCGGTCAGGGAACAGGATATGCGATAGTAATTAGTGGGACGTTACCCGTCTGCGTACAAGCAAAAGAGCTCCCAGTCCGGCGACAGCTGTTCCCGCCAGAGCCCAGGCCGGTTGATTTGTAGCTGTTTCCGGCATTTCTCCGCCTTCTTCTGCAGATTCTTCAGTCATATTTTCATCGGAAGCTTCTGTGGAAGCAGCTTCTTCTTCAGTAGCTGTATCTTCTGTAGTGCCTTCGTCGGAGGAAGAGGATTCTTCTCCTGTCACGTCTTCTTCCGTAGTGGAAGTCGTATCTTCTGAAGTGTCATCATTGCTGGTTGTAGCTGAAGTATCGTCGCCTTCTGGTAATGATTCACATGCTAGACCATCTTCATCGTAACCATCCAACCGCTCCGGATCATTCTCTGCAGTATAACCCTGATCCTCAAAATACTGTTGCGCTTCTTCATGTGTTTCAAAGTCTTCACAATCTTTGTCCGTATCCGCCGATACCGGCGCGGAAATCCCCAATGAAATTACCCCTGCGCTGAATAGACTCACTAGCCATTTTTTTGACACACAAATTCCTCCTCATTTAAGTACATATACCTATTCCCCTACTATTATCTTAGGCAATTATTTGTGAAATAACAATATTTTTTTGTATTATATGTAAATTAAATTTACATATAATACAAAAATCCCCCTGTATGCTTTTTATACAGGAGGAATTTCTTATTATTTTTCAATTATTCCGCCAGCACGTCTTTCACAGGCTCTAACGCCGCGAGAAGCTCTTCATCCACCTCGGGGAATGCCCTTGTCCAGTGCAGGAAGCCGTGAATCATGCCTTCTGCCCGGCGAAGGCTGACCTGTCCGCCATTTTGATCAATAGCTTTGGCAAACGCCTCTCCTTCATCCCGCAGTACATCATTTTCTGCAGTAACGATATGTGTGGGCGGCAATTCACCAAGGCGTGTAAAGGCAAGCGGGGCAAGATATGGATTATCCTCGTCTTCACCATCAGCATACTGTTCCATAAACCATTCCAGATCCCGCAACGACAAACCATACCCACCGGCAAACATATCGACCGAAGGAAAATCATGCTCTCCGCTGACGCTTGGGTAAAAGAGCAGCAGGGAGGCAATCTTCGGACCGTTTTCCTGCAGCGCACGTATAGCGGTCACGGCCGCCAGGTTGCCACCGGCACTGTCTCCGGCCAGAGCGATTCTTTCTACATCCAGATTATGCGGATCAGCGTTTTCCACCAGCCATAATAATGCATTGTACGCATCATCCGGAGCTGCCGGAAACGGATGCTCCGGAGCCAGCCGGTAATCCACGCTCACCACTGCGCAGTCCGATTCTTTGGCGATAGCCCGGCAGATATGATCATGGGTACCGATATTTCCAATGACAAATCCGCCTCCGTGATAATAGACGATAGTCGGGTAGCGGTCCATCTCAGTATCCGGGTAATAAATACGAAGCGGTATTTCCCCGTATTCCCCCGTAGTCATTACATCCCGAAGGCCGCCTGCTTCATCGACGTTAACATGGGAGGTGATAACGTCAATACTGTCGTTGAACTGTCCCCGGGCTTCGACCGGTGTCAGCTCGTGCATCTGCATCATGCTTTCCTGCTCTTCTAAAATTGCCTCCAATTCTTCGTGCACAGCCATATTATCTGCCCCGCTTACTCATCTGCTGCATGGATCGCGTGCTTTTCATTCAGTTCATTGTAATCGAGCTGAAGCAGCTGCAGCCAATCCTGCACGTATTTTTTGGCATTGTCCCGTTCGAACTGCTCCCATTCATTTTCGAGTCCGAATTCCTCCACCTGTTTTTCGAAGGATAAGAAACGATCCTCTTCTTCCAATGCTTTTTGAAGGGACTCCTCTTTATCCTCCGGCTGCTTCGAGGCAAAATCCTGCATCAGCCGTGTACTTTCCGCTTTTGTAATCGTCGGGATAGCCACAAGATTCGCGCTTTCCTCCGAACTCCAGGAAAGCGGCGTATCCTCTGATACTGTTTCGACAAATACCAGCCCGAGCTTTTTATCCAGAACGAACATAAACTCATCAAACTGCTGCAGGTATGCTTCTACTAAATCATCCATCAATGCCATATTATTCGTGCCCCTTTTTCTTGATTTCAATTCTTTCCGTTAATTTCGCTTTTACCTCCGGCCATTCCTCTTTTATAATGCTGTAGACAGCCGCATTGCGTACACGTCCGTCCGGTAGTTTGCGCTCATTGCGCAGAATGCCTTCCTCAAAAGCACCCAGTTTTTGAATAGCTTTTCTGGCGGCCTTGTTCTGTTCATCTGTTTTAAACTGTACACGAACAACCCCCAGTGTTTCAAACGCATATGTGAGAAGTAAATATTTGCACTCCGTATTTACGCCGGTAGAGCGCACGCTTTCGCTGTAGTACGTAGATCCAATCTCTGCCGTTTTCCGCTGCGGGGAAATATCATAGAGTCTGGTCGATCCAACGATTGCCCCGTCCTTCCTTCTTTTCACAATAAACGGCATCGTATCTCCCTGCTGTTGCAGCTTTAGAGCTTCTTCGACAATCAGCCTCATATCATGTTTATTATGCATCTTTCTTGTCATATATGTCCAATTGGACGGCTCTGAAGCGATTTCAAACAATGAATCTGTATGTTCTTCCTCCAGCAATTCCAAATCAAACTGCTCTCCTGTTAACCGCAATGTATTAGCTCCATTCCTTTTAATCGGATGTATTTATCATATCATTCCAGACCCTGCGCCAAAAGTAAAAAGCAGCATCACCCGGATGCTGCTTACTGTGATACCGCCCGGACAGCGCTCTGCTTTTCAAAGCCCCGGTTCCGGAATGCTTTTTTCTCTTTCGGGGTAAAAGCATTATATTCTTTCAGGAAAGCTTCATACTGTTTTAATATTTCGGAGGCTTCTCCTTCAGCTCTTACTTCGCCAAATTCCAGCCAGAGTATTTTATTGCAGAATTCTTTCATCTGCGTCAATGAATGGCTGACAAAAAACATCGTTTTCCCGCGCTGCTTAAATTCGTGCATTTTATCCAGACATTTTTGCGCAAAGGCTTTGTCCCCCACTGATAAAGCTTCGTCTACGATAAAAATATCCGGATTGACTGTGATCGAAATAGCGAAGCCGAGCCTTGACTTCATCCCGCTCGAATACGATTTTACCGGTTGGTCAATGAACTGCTCAAGCTCGGAAAACTCGATAATGTCCGGCTCCATCTCCCGGATTTTCCGCTTGGAAAAACCGAGCATCAGGCATTTCAGCTCGATGTTTTCCCGGCCGGAGAGCTTTGCGTTCAGTCCGGTGGAAACGGAAATCATCGCAGCTTCCCCATTTGTCTTTACGGAGCCCTTCGTTGGCGGGATGGTCCCGGCAATAATATTGGAAAGAGTTGATTTTCCGGAGCCGTTGACTCCTACGAGCCCTATGATATCCCCTTTGTCTGCTTTAAACGAAACATTGTGCAGCGCGTAAAACTCTTCCCCGTAGCTTTTTGGCAGAAGCAGGTCCTTCAGCCGCTCGGCATGCGTATCATACAGCTTATATTTTTTTGAAACGTTTTTGACTACGACGGATTTTTTCATTTGTTCTCCCCCGTCTCTATCCTCATTGTGTGATTTATTAAACTATCCGTACTGCTGGTCTACAGAAAATCCACAAAGTGCCGGCGGAAGCGCACGTGCAGTACGGCTCCAATACTGAAAAGCACAAAAACCAAGGCCCAAAAATAAAGGGTGTAGCTGGCGTTTGTGATGAAGTACCATTCCCCGTAAAAGAAGCTTGCCCGGTACCCCTCCACCAGGTAGTACATCGGGTTGATCTTCATCACAGGAATCAGCCAGTCAGGCAGCCGGTTATCCATCGGCCACAGTATCGGGGTTAAATATAAAAACACCCGGATTGAAGATTGTATAAATACTTGAAAATCCCGGACGATCACTGTGAGCGTGGAGGTGATCATTACCACGCTGATTACAAGCAGAATGGCCGCCAGAAGAAAATACGGAATTTGAATATAATACACGCTGATCGGATGCCCGGCAAACTGCATGTAAACGATTGTGATCGCAAGCAGCGCCAAATGCGGGAAAAGTCTTGAGATCACCACATAGGCCGGAATGATGCTTGTTGGAAAATTCATTTTGGAAATCATTTTTATCTTTGAAAAAATAGCTTTTGAGCCATTGGTTACTCCCGGCTGGATAAAAAACCACAGAATAATGCCTGCAAGCATCCAGGTAAGAAAAGGAATACCATCCACGTCGCTCCGCTGGCGGATGCCATATCCAAAAGCAAACCAATAGATGGCGATAAACAGAAGCGGACTGATAATTTCCCAGAAGGAACCAAGGTAATTGCTTTTGTTTTTTATTTTTGTTTCATACACCGCCAGCCGGTTGATCAGCGGAATGCTCGTCCATAATTCTTTCGCTACGGTTCGTACTGCATTCATATTGTTTCCCTCTTTTATCCTCTGCCCAACTAATTAATTTGCGTTGAACACTTTTTCAACCACACGCTTGGCCGCATAGCCATCTTCCCACTGATTGAACTGCTCTTCAAAATCGGCTACTTCTTTATGGTAGCGTTCACGGATAGTTCCGCTGTTTTCTACTTCTTCGATGATTTCTTCAGTATTCATGACCAGCGGCCCCGGAGCTTCCTGCTCAAAGTCAAAATAGAAGCCGCGCAGCTTGTCCCGGTAGCTGTCGATGTCATACGTATAAAATATCATCGGGCGTTTTAAAATGCCATAATCAAACATCACAGAGGAATAATCTGTAATCAGCACATCGCTGACCACGTAAAGATCCCGGATGTCCTCATACGCAGAAGCATCAATCGCAAAATCTTCATACCCTGTAACGTCCAGATGATCAGACACGAGATAATGCAGACGCAGAAGCAGGACATACTCGCCTCCGAGGCGACGGCGCATTTCCTCAAGATCCATCGAAAGGGTGAATTTGTATTTTCCAATAAAATAATATTCGTTGTCCCGCCATGTCGGAGCATACAGGATCACTTTTTTATCTTCCGGAATGCCGAGGTTTTCCTTGATCTGCTCCACGTCCGAGCCTGAATAATGATGAAGGTAGTCGTTTCTTGGATACCCGGTTTCAAGCAGATTATGCCTGAACTCAAACGCCCTCCGGAAAATCTGGGCGGAATAAGGGTTCGGGGCTACAAGATAGTCCCAGCGTCCGGCTTCAAACAGGAAGTTTCTTTTGTATTTTTCCGTCGTCGTGCCCGGCATCGTTACTTCATTCATGTCTTTGGCAAGTTTTTTGAGTGGTGTGCCGTGCCATGTTTGAATATAAACCGTTTTGTCCGGCTTTGGAATCCATTTTGGCAGCCGGCTGTTAAACACCCAGTACCTGGCACGCATCAACACAATAAACCATCGGAAAGAAAAGCGTTTGATTGTCTTCAGGCCCCGTTCATCAAAAAGCTCTTTGTACCGGTGGTCAATGCTCCAGTAAAAACGGAGCTTCGGATAATCCTGCTGCATTTGTTCATAAATCGCACGCGGATTACAGCTGTACTGCTTGCCGAAAAAGCTTTCAAACACGATAATATTTTCATTTTTAGGAAGCTTTCCAAGTACGGAAAGAACCGCTTTATAAAAGTTTTTGCCGTTACGCAGTCTTTTAATTTTTTTCCATCGTTTCGTTATTCGTTTTTTCGCATTTTTCCATGAGCGTTTGAATTTCTTTTTGTATTTTTTCGTCCATTTCTTTTTTGCCATTATCGTCCCTCAATTTTTTTAAAAGTTCGTATTTTGGGTGCTTTGCTGCGCACCTTGTTCCATTCTATCAAAAAAGAGCTTAACAAAAACGACAAACTTACAAAACAGGTTTAAGTTTTTGTAAATCGTTGTTAATTTTGATGGCAACAAAAAAAGGGAGAGAACATTTCTCCCTCCCCGGCTGCTCAGGTTCTCCGCTTAGGCAGGCGAAGCCTCTTTGAGTGAAGATTAATAGTTTACGAGCAGTAATTCTTTTTTGATTTTTGTTGTCGAGATGTCAGCCGTACGCGGCAGATACACTACTTCACAATACGGGCGGAGGAAATCGAATTTCCCGTGCCAGTCGTCACCCATTACAAAGGTAGTAATGTCGTGATCGAGTACGTCATCGATTTTCTGCTCCCAGTTTTCTTCCGGGATGACTTCATCTACATAGCGAACCGCTTCCAAAATCAGCTTACGCTGTTCATACGTGTAGTATGCTTTTTTGGATTTCAAGTCATTGAATTCGTCTGTCGATATTGCTACCACCAAATAATCTCCAAGCTCTTTAGCTCTGCGAAGAAGATTAATATGCCCCCAATGCAGCAAATCGAACGTGCCGTAAGTCAATACTTTTTTCATAGTAGTGCCCCCCTATATTCCGTTAATTTTTACTCTGTATTTTACTCTTCTACACAAATAATTTTCTCAACAAATTCTTCATTAAAAATTTACATTTATCAACTTGACGCGTTAATTGTAACACATATATCCTTCCAAATATGTCGTCTAATCATGGGAAGTGGAAGGAACTTTCTATAAAACTATGTGACAACCGTGATATCGTTCACATTTTTTCACATATTTAATGGTATTTCAATATAGTTTATGGGCTGCTTTGCTCCACAAAAAAGAAGCAGAATGGCTCTGCTCCTTCAGCTGTTTTCTTTTTCAAGCTCTTCTGCAGCCTGAAATATGCGCGCTGCATTCTGCTTATCTGAGTAACTGAAAATCATTTTTCTGTTTTCGCTTACCGCTTTCTTTTCGGTCCACCCACGCTTCAAATGACGCCGCAGACTTTTCAGAAGCTCTTCCTCCGAATGAACAACATCTCCAAGAAAAGTCTCTTCAAGCGGCCGCAGACTTCCACCCTGGAAAAATCGTTTCGTATCGAAATGATAATAGATGACCGGCTTCTGCATATACGTAAAATCAAAGGATACGCTCGAGTAGTCGGTGATCATCAGCATGCTTTCCTTTAACAGCTGCTGAACCGTTTTTGTGCCCAGTTTGACTACTTCGATTTTATCACTGTTAATTTTATCAAAGGCGTTCGTGTACTGCTGCATCCGGTAGTGCGGGTAAAACTGCAGCACTACGTCATTTTTCTCTAAAAACCGGTGCAGCTTCGGATTTTCCAGAAAGCTTTTGTACCGTCGGTAATATTCCGACTCCAGAAAGGTCTCTTTGGAATGAAGCCATTCCCGCCAGGTCGGAATAAAAATAATTTTCCGCTCCGCCGGCACGCCCTCAAGAAGATTATCAAACCTTGAGAGACCCGTTACCTGTACGTTCTCTTCGTCGTAATGCATCTTTTTCATTACCATTTTCTTTTCAATTTTCGAGCTGACACAAAACAGATGAAACGGGTATTTATAGTATTCCCGGTTATATTCCACACGCTTTCGTCCAAGCACGCCGTGCTGCAGGAAGACACGCAGGCCGCTTCGGTAGGATTCCATTAGCGACCCTTTAAACGGCAGAAAATATTCAATATCATGTGATCCGAAAAAGGCAGTTGCCTTAAGACAAACGTCCACGTGCTCATCGCTTCCGATAATCAGCACGTTCCCAAGCCTCTCCACAGCTTCCCGGTCCATGGAATCTTCCTCAATCGCGTAGTATACCGCCATTTCGGGATAGGCAGTACGGCAGTATTTGAAAAAATGATACCCCGTATCCTGTGCAGTATCCGGCCGCTCCCCGATAACCCACACTGCTGGCTTTTTCCCGGCCCTTTGCATTCTGGCATTTTCTTCCCGGAGCTTCAGGAAATGCTTACGAGGATAAGTGGTCGTTTCTATTTTCACATTTCCCCGCGGCGTATAGGTGACATACCAGGAAACCGCCCGATCTCCTTCTTCAAGCACCCACGAATGCAGGATTTCATCTTTATAATAAATAAAATCTTTTTTTCCAAGCTTTCGTTCGTGTACAAACTCCCCTGCATGCAGGCGGATATAGATGTCCAGCACAGCCTTATCACCGTGAAGCGAGCGGAAATCTTTGAATGCCGCTTCCGCTTCAAATTGTACCCAGCTATCTTTCAGGTGCTGGTTTCTGATAGTTAAGTGATGCTCTTCATTTGTTTCCCTGTTTTTCACCACTACCGTTACCCGCTGTCTCGGCCGCAGGTTACGTGTCAAAGTTGTAAAACGGGCCTGCCCTTCAATAATAAATTTCCCATTCTTCACCTTCATCGATGTAATGTCCTTGGCAATGTCGATTTCATCTATGGAGAATGCGACACGTTTACTTGTCGTCCGGTAAAATTGGTGGCGGTAGATTTTGTCCTGGTGGTACCATTCAAGCTTTGTATTTTTCACCAGATTCCTGCTGTTGGAACGCAGCCGGTAGTCAATCTTCTCCCCATCCCTGGTAACACGAAGGTAGAGGTCCGACCGCCCAAGCCGGTAGGGATGTTTTCCTCTCCCGGTTTCATTTTTAAATAAATTCGTCATTTTTCCATGAAAAACGTATTGCGCCTGCCTGGAATGCAGCTTGTATACACGCACTGGCACAGAAGCTTCTTCATTAGTGTCTCTGTTTTTCCATACGAGCTCCCATGCGTCCGGGCTGTAGCGGTTCCAGTAAAGCGTACCCCGGAAATGGATGATATTCTGTTCATAACTGGCGCGCACCGTATACAGTTTGACGTTTTCTGTCTGAATCATAACTGAAGCCGAATAATTCTGGGTACGGTACACTCGGAAGCTGACCGCCCCTTTTTCATAATGAGGGGCGTACCACTTGGATGCTTTTGCCATATCCCTGGCCGGCATATGAAGACGATGCCGCCATAATGGCTTCGCGCTGGCGTCTGCGATATAAAAATCCCATACACCTGTAAAATGACTTGAAGCATCCAGTTCTACAGTCGATGACCACCATTTATCGTCCTGCCATTCAACGGGGTAGTAATATTTCTTTGACTCTCCACGCTTTTTCAGAATCAATTGAAGCTTTGACGGCCATCCGTTTGCTTCAAGCAGCTTTTTTGAAGCTGTGCCGAGCAATAACCAACCGTGGTCGACTGCTTCTATGTCCATCAGATATGCAGGAAAGAGCTTCACTTTTTTTCCGGAGGGCCTGGTGACTTTCAGCTCCAGGTTATTAAATTTATTGAGTACAGGCCTGAACAAACAGCCCTTTTCGTTTACACTAATTGTCCCCTTCTGCAGCCAGGTTGTCCCGCTTCTTCCGGTTTTCAGGCGAAAACGAATTCCTTCCTTCCTATTTGAAAGCACCGCCCAGCCAATCGCTTTAAAAGGAATATCAGTCGCCAGCTTTTCAAGCAGTACATAAGGCACATAGCCTTCAAACGTCGAAAAGCTCCGTCCGTTTCTCACATCGGCCGCGAAAAAACGAAGCGGTACCCTGATCCGGTTTTCCCATTCCGGCCCCGCTGCCCATTCGATAAAAGAGTACTCTTCTTCGATACGCTTTGGCAGCCGGTCATCTCCAATTTCAATACGGATGGTTATACCATGGTCATCTCCAAGCCATTCCTTCGTCCGGCAGCTGTACTGCTTTTCCTTCCACGGCGACTGTCTTTTCTTAAGCTGCTGCACTGGTGTCCGGTAATGCGTTTTTATCGCTGGTGCCTTCATCTCGACGCTCTCCTCTGTGGTCAAACTCTTTTCACTATGTAAAATGCGGACGCTCTGAAGGTCCGCATTACGTTTCATATCAGTATAGCATATGCGTATTAGTAGCTTCTATACGCAGACGGCCGAGTATACGTTTCGGCAAGCCGGGCTCTCCAGGCAAAATCATCCTCCGCATGGTCATGACGTCTTGGCACCCATTTTTTCCCGATAATCATCGTCTCCGGCCGTTCCTTGGTATACTGTTTCCATTCCGGAATGTCTCCGTGCCCGGGGTCCCCTTCCCTCGCGAACCGAACCCAGGCGTCCTGCATCCGTCTGGTGAGCCCCGGGCTTTCATTTATGCCTAAAAGCGTCCGGTTCCGGAGGGAAAAAGCTGTTTTAACCGTATTAAACAAATATCCGAGCTCCAGCCCGTGGCAGGCTTTCAGCCAGCGGGCTTCCACATTGAAACGGTATTGATACACCCTCCCCCCAGCCCGGGAATACAGCTCGCTAAGCTCTGTGTGATACAAACGAAATGCCCGGTCTGTAAACATCTGCATAAAAATCTGCGAGCGGCTCCATCTGGGATACCTCTTCTTATAGTCCTGGTAAACTGCCATCGTTGTCTCTTCTGACATATGCTCATATTTTCGAAGATAAAATAATACATACGTGTCCACCGATTTTTTCTTGCGCAGCTCTGGAATGAGCAGCTTGAAAAAATGCATCTCGTCTGCGTTGGAGCCGTGAAGGAGCTGTACCTTTCCCGCGTTTTCCTGAATCGCCCGCTCTACGTCAAACGGAATAATTTCTCCATCCGGGGTAGGGGCAAACATTCTGGAGCCGTTATATGGACCGTTGGAGGTAAAATTTTTGTCCACGAACGACACCGTCGTTTTTACCAGATTTTCTGCCGGAGTGGTACAGATGTCATTCATGGAATGCAGGCCGAGCTTGTAAATAAGCTGATCAGAAATGTTCACCGCATCCTCCACCGAACGCGCAAGTCCGGTGATCACTCCGCTTTGAGCGATGGCCTTCTGGAAAAGCCCGCGGGCGGATGGCGCAGCGAGCAGGGCTGTTGCGCTGATGCTTCCGGCTGACTCTCCAAAGATGGTGACATTTCCTGGATCGCCGCCAAAGCTTTCAATATTTTCCTGTACCCAGCGGAGTGCTTCCATTTGGTCCAGCAGGCCGAGGTTTTTCATGTAGGCCCGTTCCGATCCGCAAATATTTTCTGCATCCAAAAAACCAAACATCCCCAGCCGGTAATTAATACTCGCCATTACTACTTCTCCCCGGGAAGCCAACGATTTTCCGTCATACAGCGCCTCCCGGTTCGAGCCGCTGTTAAAGCCGCCGCCATGAATAAATACCATCACCGGCCGGCGGTGCACCGGCTCTTCGTCCGGTCTCCAGATATTCACATGCAGGCAGTCCTCCGATTCCGTACCTTTTCTGAGGCCTTCCACGGACTGCGGACAGGCGGGACCGTAATCCAAAGCGCTGTATAATTCCTTGGATTCACCTAAACGCTGTGGTTTTTTAAACCGCTCCGCTTCTGCGTATTTTATACCAAGATACTCTTGAACATGTTTATATAAACGCCCTTCAAATATTCCTGCAGGCGCATGCAGCCGGACAGTTCCTTTTGATTTTTTCATTTTTATCCTCCATAAATACTAAGTTATGTTTATTTTATCAGTAAGAAAATATGTATATTTTAATTCTTCCTCATATTAGTCGACGGAACAAATGGCGGGTTACGTATAAACAGCTACATATTCTTACAAATTTTTACTTATAATTATGACATTTATATTATCAGCAGGCAGCTGTTCTGTTTACTGTAAATAAAAAAGCTGCAGCCCCCGGTTACCAGGGATTGCAGCTTTTAGTTATCAGTTCTTAACGTCAGGATTGCTGACTTCTGTATCCCGTTTATTCATTACGTAAAGAACCCCAAGGACGATGAGTACAAAAACACTGAATACCGCAAGCACACCATAGCCTTCTCCTAAAAATCCGGACCGGTAAACGAGAGAGCCAAAAATGCCTCCCAGCGCCGGTGCCGCCACCGGAATCCAGGCATACGACCAGTTAGAATCCCTTTTACCCGCAATAGGCAGGAGAGCATGGGCAATACGCGGACCCAAATCCCTGGCCGGGTTGATCGCATAGCCGGTTGTGCCACCGAGCGAAAGTCCGATAGCACCAACAAGAAAACCGACAATAAGCGGGTTCAGGCCTTCCGTGAACTCGTTTGCACCTATACTGTTTAATACGAGTAAAAATACAGCCGTTGCGATAAACTCACTTAAAAAGTTTGCAAACCGGTTCGGAATCGCCGGATCTGTTGAAAACGCCGCCAGCTTTACATCCGCATTCTCTGTTTCCTTCCAGTGGCCGAGAAAATGAAAATATACAACGGCTCCGCCGATTCCCGCACCTATAATTTGAGACACGATATAGCCAGGCACGTCCGCCCACGGGAACTCCCCAATAGACGCAAAGCCAAGAGTAACAGCTGGATTTAAATGCGCCCCGGAAAACTGGCCAACAGCATATACCCCCATTGCTACGGCAAACGCCCAACCGAGCGCAACAACAATCCATCCTCCTCCTTCTGCTTTCGATTTGTTTAAGTTAACGTTTGCAACAACGCCACCACCAAAAATAATAAGTATCATCGTACCAATGACTTCCGCTAAGTATATCGACATCTTCCCAGCTCCCTTGTAAGCGTTTTTAATTTACAGACATAAGTATTGACAGCCGTTTCGCTTTCTCAAACGACTAAAAAACCACACACCTCACTCCCTGTAGAGCATTTTAGTGTGTGGCTTTCATTCGACTCAGCCCGATATATTAACTTAAAAAAACTTTAGCACGAAAAGAAAACGCTGTCAATTCGATTTAGAGCTTAGAGATTTATTCTGTCTTTCTAACCGGTATTATAAAAACGGCCGCCCGCATAATTAACGGACGACCACCGTTATATTTATTTTTTATCTTTCGAATTCTTTTCCCTTTCATTTCCCTGCTCGGCAGAATTTCTGCTTCCCTGCCACTGCTCCTTCTGATCAGCTGTATTTCCGGTGTCTTCCCCTTCCAGATCAGCGACGGAGGCATCTTCTACTTTCTCCACCCGTCCTTCCTGCTCTTCCTCTTCTTCCTGTTCACTTGTGTAGCCGGTCATGTCCGGATCATCGGAAGGGGTCTCGGAAGTACTGTGTTCGCTCACTGCTTCCCACGTGTCTTCTTTATCGAAAGCTACATTTTCTTCCGTTTTTTCACGCTCCGGCCCGGGATTAACTACATCTTCTTCCACTGGGTGATCCTGGGCTGGAGCATCGCTGCCTGCATGGTCTACACAGCGCGTTGTTTCCGGCACAATTTCCAGACGTTCATACGGAATTTCTCTGCCGCAGACCTCACACTTGCCGTAATTTCCGTTTTCCATCGCCTCAAGGGCATGGTCAATGTTTTCAAGCTGCTCCCGGGCCTGATTATTGAGCGCTGCGTCCTTTTCCATTTCATGCAGCTCTGTACCCTGATCGCCGGGGTGGTTGCTGTACTCGGAAAGCTCGCCAATGGTTTCTGTATTGTTATTAGCATTTCCTGTTTCTTCCACTTCGATTTTTTCTTCATTTTCTTTTTTCATTTCCAGAAGCCTACTTTTTAATGCTTTTTCCTGTTCTGCCGTAATCATTTGTATCCCTCCAGTTTTGTCTACTATCTCTTTACCCAATTATCATGTATATTGAAAATGCTTTTTTCTTCAAAAGCGTTCATACAAAATAAACCGAAAAGAGTAAAGGCTTCCCCTCCGGCTTTAAAACAGATTGTTATCGCCTAACATCTTTTCCCCCGGTTTACTGATGCGTAAACCCCAGTGTTACTCTTAAAATTTATCATCTGTCCGACTCGTCTGTTTTCACTTTTCCATAGACTACCTGATTGACATAACCACCTGCGAGGCGCTCTGATTCCTTCAGCGTCCCTTCCAGTTGAAATCCCAGCTTTTCCGGGACCACCCTGCTTTTTTTATTTTTTTCGGCGCAGCGAATTTCCACCCGGTGCAGATCCATTTTATCAAAGGCATATTGGGTAAAGGCTTCTACTGCCTGCGTCATGATGCCTTGGCCCTCGTATTTCTTCCCAAGCCAGTAGCCGAGGCTTGTTTTTTTATTCCCCCAGTCCACTTCATGGTAGTTAATGACACCGGCAAGCTCTCCTTTAAACCTTATGCCCGCCCGGAACCCGCCTCCAGCTGCCGCCTGCTGAAGTGTCCTTTCAATGCTTGCAGCAGTATCCTGGACCGACTGGACATTGTCCACCCAGCTCATCCATTCTTTTAGATGCTCACGATTTTTATCAATCAGGGCAAACAGCTCCCCCGCATGCTCTTTTTGAAGCAGCAGCAGCTCCAGACGCTCGTTAATTTTATATACAAACATATAATTTCTCCTTTGACTCCATAATCAGCATGTCCTGCTCGTCAAACCTCCAGAAATCTGCGTACGCCACTTCCCAAAGGTGGCCGTCCGGGTCTTTAAAATATCCGCTGTACCCTCCCCAAAAAACCCATTCCGGCTGTTTTACAATCCTTCCCCCGGCCCCGGCTGCCTGCTTCATGACGATATCCACCTCTTCAGCAGACTTCGCATTATACGCAAGCGTCACCCCTGAAAAACCTCGTGGTGCTTCCTCCACCATTTCACCAGTTTCTTCCGTCATCTCCTTTAATGAATAAAGAGCCAGCCTGGTGCCTTTGTTGTTAAAAAATACAATACCCGGACCGTCTTCCGTTGCAGCAGTCTCAAAACCGAGTCCCTCCCGGTAAAATTTTCTGGAAGCAGCAATATCTCTGACACCAAGTGTAATAAGATTAATTCTATTCATCGTTTTAGCCTCCCTTATTGAGGTCCCACGTACAAAAGATACTTTAATTGTTATTTCGCCGGGATGCCCCTTTTTCCTTCTTCTTTTCTTTTGAACGGTTGATCTTATCAGTGTTACTGAGCGTTTCGCTTTTCATTCAAACGGGAACCGTCTTTAACAATCATAATTTCATAAGGAGGACGACGATTCATGAGTAAAACAATATTTATCACCGGTGCCGGCACCGGTCTTGGGAAAGGCACAGCAATCGTCCTGGCGAAAAAAGGCCACCGCGTGATTGCTGCAGTCGAGATAATGGCGCAGATTACAAGTCTCCGGGAAGAAGCAGAAGCTGCAGGGGTGGACCTTGAGGTGATCAAGCTCGACATTACGAATAAACGGGACCAACAGTTAATTGCCGATTATGACTATGACATTTTCGTCGCAAACGCAGCCATTGGCGAAGGCGGCCCTATCGCTGAAATACCGGTTGAACGCGTCCGTGAAATTTATGAAACCAACGTGTTCAGCACGCTTGAGAATGCGCAGATTGCTGCTAAAAAGTTCGTAGAAAAAGGCGGGGGCAAAATAATCTTTCTCAGTTCGATCGTCGGTGTGGTAGCGATGCCTTATTTGGCCCCGTACGGCTCCACGAAACACGCCATCGAGTCCATTGCGAAATCGATGAAAGCAGAGCTTGAAGAATTCAATGTCCAGGTGGCCACCATTAACCCCGGTCCATACGAAACGGGCTTTAATGACCGGATGTTTGAAGAAAAATGGAAATGGTACGACCCGGAAAAAAACTTCACCCCGGAAAAATCAATCAGCCGCATGGAGCAAATGCTCGACAGCCAGTTTGACCCTGACGACATGATTAACAAGATGGTTGAAGTGATCGAAGCAGACCATCACGCCTTCCGTACGGCGCATCCTAAGGATACAGAGGATCAGATGAAGCAGGAGGAACAGCAGAACTGGGACGCCCGCATATAAAAAATAAACCGGCCGCGTGCCGGTTTATTTTACGTTCTGGTCCATGTGAAGGAACTTCCTGTCGGTGTCTACCTGACCGTACAAAAACTGTTCAAAAATATCCTCCCCATCCAGCCAGCGGGTGAAGTCAATTTCATACGGCTTTTGGTCTCCTCCAAGGGCGAACCATGCCTTTTGTTCCTGCAGCAGGTAGCCGGAGGTATGAATCGTACCCGCCCAGCTGTGATAATTATCCGAAAACACCCCGCCTTTAGTATTATTCAGCAGCCGGTACGCCTCTTCTGCGGAAGGAAGTACCTGCTTTTTCTTTTCCATAACCGCCTGCCGGGCTTTCGAATCCACTAAATAATGACGGTTTTCCTCCGGCATTTTTTCAAAATGATTTGTACATGTCTGATCGTCCCTGGCAATAACCCCGCGCGGCGATGCCTCTATTACTTTAGAAAAGCCCTTTATGTCCTGGACCACATAGCTGAACGAATGGCGGTGCGGAATTTCTTTCAGCATATCGACCGCCTCCTCCACCGATGCACATACCTCCAGGATTAAGCGGCCAATCATGGAGCAGATGAACCCGTCCCCCGGCTTTTTCCGGTGCATAAAATTGTAGCCCATCGCAAGCTGTTTTTCGTTCATGCCGTCCATCCGGCCGGTTACCCGCTGCGAGGGACCGATCATTGCATAGCCCTGATCCGCCGGCTGAAACAATGTGTACCTGCCCTCGTAGGTTTTTGGATGGTAGTCGTAATTGCGCACAAGATAATTGTCTCCGGTCATAATAGAGCAGCCCGATTTAGGTATTTCAAGACGATAGCCGGAAAAATGCATGATGATTTTTTCCATACTCCATTTCAAACCGTCCTGCAGCCCCTCAAGCTCCTCCCAGATACCCGGAGCCACCTTCATAAGCGCTTCCTTCGTGTCCCCTATGTCCACCTGAAACCGTGGTTTCCGTATTTTCCATTGCTTGTCCCGGTTCTCGACGGACAACGACCCCGCGAGACGTTCCCCCTGGTGTTTGCCAAATTCGTAATGGGTGCCGCGAAACTGCACCACGCTGCTGTATATCTCTTTCACATTGTCACCTTCATTAAATGGTTATTTTTCCCGTCGATACGTGAAAATCAGTTTCGCAAAGTGAAAAACCGCCTGCTGCCAGGCGGTTCAGCGATGCTTTTCCAGGTATTCCTGTTCGAGTATGCTCATCATTACGGCGTGATAGTACTGGTGATCGTAGTAACGGCACTCGCGCTTCATTCCCTCGTGTACAAATCCAAGCTTTTCATATACGTGAATCGCCCGGGTGTTAAACGAAAACACCTCGAGTTCAATCCGGTGGAAATTCAATTTCCCAAACCCGTATTCAAGCATCAGCTTTGTCGCTTCAGTGCCAAAGCGCTGACCGATATAGTCGTCAAACACGACCATTTGAAACCTTGCCTGCCGGCTCGCCGGCGTGTCGATGTCACTAAACGAAGTATCACCGATTAATTGATCATTTCCCTGCATGAAAATACCTAGGCGAACATCTGCATGGGCGTCGGTGCCTTCCATATAGCGCTCCACATCCTCCAGGCTGTAGATACGGCTTGTGCCGGTAAACTGACGGGCAATCTGATTATTGTTAAACGCTTCATACAGCGCCGGTATTTCTTCCTTCGTGTATGGACGCAGATACAGCTGCTCTCCTTCAATAGCTTTTACTAATGGCTGCATTATTTATCCCCCATTTGTTCCCTATTATTCTGATATACAATCATCGCACTGAAATAAAAGAAGTTCATCCCAAACTGAATATCCGTTACTTCGATGCCTGCATCGTCCAGGAAGGCATTCACCTTCTTGTCGAGTCCTTTATCGCTTATGGCATAAAACGTTTTTATTCTCACGTCTCTCCTCCTCAGCATTTTCCTATTATCTATTGTACCAAAAGCAGGTATGATAAAAGGAGAACAGGAGGGAAAATTATGGAACGAATTTATTACGGGGACCATCCGGAGCAGTTTGGAGACCTTCGCCTGCCCGAAGGAGAAGGCCCTTTTCCTTTAGCAATTGTTATTCACGGAGGTTTTTGGAGAATGCCCTTCGGTCTCGATATTATTCAGGACGCAGCGGAGGATTTAACCCGGGAGGGCATTGCCACATGGAATATCGAATACCGGCGCGTCGGCCATGAAGGCGGTGGATGGCCGGGAACATTTAACGACGTTGGCAGGGCCGCTGACTATGTCAGGGAGCTCGCAGCCATTCATCCCATCGACGTTCGGCGGGTATTTACCATTGGCCATTCCGCTGGGGGACAGCTAGCCTTATGGCTCGCTGCCAGGCCATTCCTGCCGGCTACCAGCGAGCTGTCCCATTTCGCTGAGCCATTATCCATCCACGGGGCAGTGAGCCTCGCCGGAGTGCTCGATATGCATCTGATGCACGAGATACACGATTACCGCAACAAAGCCACGGATGCAAAAGAACCTATGGACCCCGTCGCAGATCTACTCGGCGGTTCCCCGGATGAGTTTCCTGAGCGCTATACTGAAACGTCACCGTTTGATCTGATTCCTATTGATGTGCCCCAGATACTCGTGCACGGAGCGCTCGATGTGAACGTACCGGTTGGCATCAGCGCGCAGTACCACCAGGCAGCAAAAATCGGCTACCGGTCCATACGGTATCTCGAACTCCCGGACGCAGAGCATTTTATGCTTACCGATATACAAACCGATGCCTGGAGCCTGATTAAAGAAGAAATCCATGAGATGCTATCTTTATAGATTCGCTTATATAAAAACAAGAATATAAATTTAATAATAAAAAACCGGCGCCTCTGCCGGTTTTTTATTGAGACTGCAGGTGAAAACCAATGTGTTCGAGTGCAGCTTCAAGATTTCTTGAAATATGAATATTCATTTTTAAAATTTCATTGTTGCTCAACTCGTGCCGGGCGATCGCCGGAGATATTCCTGTCAGCAAAATGTTGACTCCCATGAGCTTGAGGGCATGAATGACGTTTATAAACACGTGCGGAAATTCACCATCCACGATCACAAGTCCGGACAAATCAATCACAAGGTGCTCAATTTTTTGAGCCGCGGCGTACTCGAGAACGGTCCGGGTAATAATTTCAGCCCGTTTTTCATCAATAATTCCCTGAACCGGAAGAATCGAAATACCTTTTCTGACCGGGATGATCGGCACATTTAAAAACCCGAGGTTGTACTGGGTATGGTCAAGCTCGATAATATGGGCAAGCACCTCTCCCATGGCTTTTAAGTAATCTATATCCTCCTGGCTGAATATTTTTTCCTCCGGATCCATGACGCAGAGCGTTCCGAATACGTTGCCGTTCAGATCGGTCAGCGTGACGCCAAGGAATCCCTTCATTTGCAGCTGGGAGGTCACCTCTAGTTCTTTTGTCATCACGTCTTTGGTCAGGTCCTCGGTACAGAGTGCATCTTCCTCGTTCATGATAATTTTTCTGCAGTATGTATCACTGTATTCTACTGAAAAGCCTTCAGGAATAATTTCTTCTTTTTTATTGAACGTGCTGATGACAGTCATTTCATTACTGCCGCGCTTTGTAATATACGCTGTATTCACATCAAGCTGGTCGGCTATTAAATTAAACATTTTTTGCGAAACGGATTTCAACGATGGAAATTCGGTCGAATCCAGACTATATTCTTTTTGCAATTTTTGTTCCTCCAACATTTAGTTTAATTGCGGGGGCGATTTGCACATTAGAATTATTATAATACTTTTCCTTTTCCCAAACAATACATGTGTCTTTAGTATGGTATAAATGTTTATTTAGTATGTATTTTCATACACAAAAAAGCCAGGGTGATCCCCTGACTCAAGTGTAAAGCGTATGGACTGTAAAGAGCGCGTTTTCAACGAATCCATGCTCTGAAGCGTGCGGACGGTCCTCTCCGTCTCCGTATCCGTAATCAAGCATGCGGTTTCGATTCAGGCAAAGCTTCACCATGGCTGGCTGAAAAAGATTAAAAAGCTCAAAGCGTCCAGCGAGCTCCGGGAAACGTTTTTGATACGCTTCAATTGTTTCCACTGTCATTTTCCAGAATGTATGCTCTGCAAGTAAATTTTCCCGGTCAAGCAGATCCGACAGGTAGCGGAAGTGGCAGATGAACAGTCCCGTGAAGATAAACTGTACGAGTCCTTCCGGCGGTTCGCACCGCAGAACCTGCTTTAAGTCCTCCGGAAGGTCTTCAAGCTCCGGCAGCTGCTGGTCACTCACATTTACGTCATCTACGAAGTCTTTCATAATAAGCCGGTGCGGTTCGTAGTTCTTTAATACCACGATCGTATTCTGGCCGTGCGGTGAAAAAACGGTGCCGTATTTATACATGTAATGCAGCAGCGGAGGAAGCACGGAATCAAACAGCTGTTTGATCCACGCTTCTGTACTTAATCCCGACCGCTCCACGTATTCCAGCACCAAAGGCTTTCCATTCGCATCTTCGTGCAGAAGGGCCGCCAGCGTTACTGGTTTTTCCTCCTCTTCCACAGCCGTATAAATACTTTCTCTCCAGACAGCCCCCAGCATTTCTGTATACTGGTACGGCACTCCCTCCAGATGATGAAACGTGGGGTGTGGCACATCGATCGTCTCTGTTTCCCCGAGCAGCCCCACCCTACACGTACCCCTCAGGAACGGGTCTTTGTCCTTGACCGCCTGAATCCACTTCGTCACTTCCGGGGCCGCCATTGTCCGCTCACTGGGCAGGCCCCGGTACACCAGCGTATTCAAAATACTTACCGGAAGCTTCACATGTTTTTTTGTTTTATGCTCTGTATTTACGAACGTACGAATCGATTGCTGCGGAAGGTATGTGTCTTCTGAATACTGCAATGGAATAATCCATCCTTTGGCAATGTACTCAGCGTAAAGCGTCACAATGTGATTGTCCCACTGCCAGGCATGCACCGGCATGTAATAATAGTCCTCCGCTTCTCTCCCGGCCCGGTTTATAAGATCGCGAAAATGTTTTCGTTCACTCTCATTCAGTTCCTCTTCTATTAAACGATGGTAACCGTCAGCGTGTACCGTTTGAAACGAAGCTGCTTTCTTGTGGACCGCTATCCAGAACAAACGAACCTTCTGCTTGTGTTCAGGAGCATAAGAAAGATAATCCTGAAAGCTGAAGCCAATGCGGCCTTTATTGTAAGTGATCCATGGATGCCCGCCCATTTCTCCTTCAAGACGCAAATAATCCATTTCCGCAAGCTCGGCAGCTGTCGTTTGTTTGTCCAGCAAATGGCAGTCTGCGATCAGGGTATGATAATATTCTTTCAGTAAATGGCCGGCGGTCTCACTCGAGATCGGTGCCATTTGCTGAAGTTCAAGCAGAAAAGCATCTGCCCGCACAGGTACTTCTACATCATGTTCTTTTTTTACGATGCTTTCCGGGTACACATGGACACTGTCAAAAAGCCGCTTGCGTGCAGAAAATGTATAAACTGCTCCAGAGGCTTCTACTTGAAGCGTTTGGGGGTCGCCTTCTTTTACAATATCTGCTTCTATAATAGCTTCATACAAAAATTCCTGGAGCATCTTCGCCGTTAACCGCTGATTCGCTTCCTCCCAGTGCCGCTGTTGGACGGCCCCAAAGGATTCATCCGTATATGGATTCATTTGTTTTCTTCCCTTCTTTTTAGGATTAGGATCACAGGTTTACGCGAAAACCCCGGTCTTTTTTCTCTCAAATTGCTGGAAAACATTTTTGGTCCGGACAGGGTAAACCTCCCGGCCGGCGATTTGGTTAATAATGACCGCGTTCCGATGCGCTCCAAGCCCGAGATCCGGCGCCCCAACGCCGTGTGTGTGCATTTCACCGTTTTGAATAAACACATGACGGTTCCTTTCAGCCTGTACAGCGCGGTACTTTTCATCAATCTGCAGACGCCCGTGTTTATCACGCTGCAGCCTTGCTTCGATACCTTTTAAAAACGGCTGTGGAGACGGCTGATAGCCTGTCGCAGCGATTAACGCTTCCGTTTCTTCTGTGTATTCCGTGCCGTAGTTAATCTCCCTCAAAAACAGCTTCATTTTGCCGGCGGGCATTCTCTCCATGTTCATCACTTCCGTATTTGCCTGCAGAGTGATGTCCTCGTTCTCCCCTCCGATCGTCTGCTCATAAAGCTCATCGTACACCGCAGCTATGGTGTCAGCGCTGATCCCTTTATACAGAAGATCCTGCTTCTGGAGCAGCTGCTCCTTTGTGTAAGAATCAAGGTGGTAGAAATAACTAATATATTCCGGCGAAAAATGCTCCAGCCCGAGCTTGGAATACTCCATCGGGAAAAATCCTGAAGACCTTGTATACCAACGCAGACTGTAGCCATATTCAGGCCGGTTCTTTAACAGATCGAGAAAAACTTCAGCGGCGCTCTGTCCGGATCCTGCCACCGTAATGCTCTCCTTTTGAAGAAGCTCCTTCCGGCGGTACCGGTAACCAGCAGAATGGCAGACATCTCCTCCCTTTTCTGCCCAGAAGGGAAGCGACGGTTTCGTGCCCGTACCTGTCACGATGTGCCGGGTATAGTAGTATTCGGTTGTTTTCCCATTCGAACGTACCGCTTCCACTTTATACAGGCTGCTTTCTTCCAGAAAGGACACATTGGCCACATACCGGCCAAACCGGCAAGAGGAAAGCTTGTCCGCTGCCCACTGGCAGTAGTCATTGTATTCACGACGAGGAATATGAAATTTTTCATAGAAATAAAAAGCATACAGCCGATCCTTTTCCTGTAAATACTGCAAAAAGGAGTAGGGACTCTTTGGGTCTGCCATTGTGACCAGATCAGCAAGAAAAGGAACCTGCAGACTGGCGCCATCGAGCAGCATACCGCCGTGCCATTCAAATGATTCATTTTCATCCAGGAATACGCCTTGTATTCCCGATACGTTTTCCACAAGCGCTGCCATCCCAAGGTTGAATGGCCCAATGCCTATGCCAAGTACGTCATATACTTCTGTTTCAGCTGCCACCGGCTGTCCCTCCTTCAAATGTCTCCCGTCTGCAAACCATTAGAAGCCCCCGTTTATCCGGCAGATCCACCGGCTTCACAGGCTCAAACCCCGCTTTTTTAAACACATGAATCATTTTGCCGTTGGTGATATCGGGCTCTGCAATGATCCGGGCTGTCCGGGCGTGTTGAAACTGCATCGAAAGCATAGCCTTTAAAAGCGGCAGGGCGTAGCCTCTGCCTGTTTCTTCCGGAGGCCCAATCAAAAGGTGTACACCCTGATCTCCCGGTTCCGCCCTGTAATAGGAACCAATGACGTCATCTGCTGCCCAATACACTTCCCAGTAGCTGACCGGACGTCCGTCGATCTCTCCGATGTAAAGTGTCTGATGGGCATCATTAAGCGCCTTATGCAGATGGGTTTGATATTTACTTTCACTTATATTCAGCTGCCAAAATGGCACCACGTGAGCCTGATGCATCCAGCCGTGCAGCAGGTGAAAGTCGGCTGTTTCATCAACTGCGCGGAATTGAATGCGTTCACCTGCCTGCCCGTCCGGCTCCCGGGTAAACGTATGAGAATTAGATTGCTGGGCTTTCATGCTGCAAGCACTCCTTTGCGGTCAACGGGTTTGAAATATGAATATAAACGGACTGTTCAGCAAGGGAGCCGACCAATTCATCCATATCAAAAAAACGGGTCAGCAGATTACCCTTGGAAGGGATTGTTTCGTGTTCAAGGAGACTTTCAGTTAAGGCAGAACGGCCGAATGATTTTTCTGCATCTTCAAGCTCTTCACGCAGTATTCGCAGCAGCTCCGCCTCTTCAATCAATTCTGAAGCGCCGAAGCCGTTAATCAGTCCAAACAAATGGTTGATAAAAAAGTAGTAACGAAAGCGTTCGTCTGCAATGTCATCTGCGCATACCGTATCGCTTGAAGCATTCAGCTCCGGTACGTACTCCTTTAAGTGGGCTTCCTTCGAGCGCGCAAAATAGTAGCCCTGGTTGTCCCGGTAATAAAACACCTGCGGATAGCCGCCGGTAAAACGCACGACGGAATTCTGCTGATGGGCTTCAAGCGCAATGCCGTGGGTCATATACAGCCAAAGCATCGGATGCAGGGAGATTGATAAATACTTCCTGAACCAGTCCCGGCTTACCTCGGCAGTGCTCCGGTTTTCTGCCTGAGCAAGGCTTCGGATCAGATTGCCTAGCATACTGCCTTCTCCGTAAGCATCGTGCACCAGCCCTGCGGCCAATGATACCTGGTCGTCCATAGTTTCCTGAAAAGGGTTTTGCCGGATAATCGTTTCAAAGCCTGTTTCTTCTTCACCTTTAAGGGCGATGTATGCTGGGTCACGAACAATTTCAAATTCCGGAAAAAACCGTGCTGCCTCTTTCCCAATCCGGCTCTGCATCAGCTGTTCCACTTCTACACCGCGCACGAGTTCCTTTTTTTGATTCACACGCAGGGAATTGGTAACCTTCACCGGAATAGAGACTTTGAACATATAAGGTGACTGCTCATGGTAAAGTGTCCGGATCGAGGAGGTCGCTGTAAAGCTCCGGCCAGCCGGGCCAAGGTACGCTAATTCTCCCTGGTCTAACTTCTGCTGAATGGGTTCCTGCCGGAGCATGGCCTCTGCCTGAAGCGGATGCACCGGCAGCAGAGCATACCCATCATCCAAGAGACAATAGTTTTTTTTAAATAGTTCCTCTGTCTCTGGCGCATTTTGGAGCTCGTTTTTCACGATAGCTGACGCACTTTCTTTTTCCATCGATGCTTCCTCCACCTGCTCTGATGGCGCCCGGAAGAAATGCATTTGAAAACGTCCGCCGGTTTCCGGGGAATACAGGTCTCTTTCCTCTTCGCGTTCCATTCCCTGACGGCTTTTAGGGGTCGGGTGCAGCAGATGCCCGAGCAGAAGGGCCTGTTCTGAATCAATGTAGCGGGAGACCATTTCCCCCTTCTGCTCTTTGCGTGCTTCCAAAAACAGTTCTGTGAGCTCAAGGCTCTGCAGCACCCGCTGCATCATCTCTTCTCTCCCTCCGTGATCACCGTACTCAAGCGAAAGCTCCTTCAAAAGCAAAGCCCCGGTGGTCAGCACATCAAGCTCAAGCAGGGGACCGCTTTCCTGGGTTTTATAATAAACCGGAAAATGAAAGATATGGCGGTGGGTCAGCGACCGGTACTTCACTGGAAGAATCAGCTCGATTTTCTGACGGGAGAGCTCCACGCGGTATTGCGCCTCTTCCCAGACACCGCTTCCGGTTTCACGCAAATAACAATTGATAAAGCTCTGCATCGAAGCTTCTGCTGCTTGTTGTTTAAAATTCAACACTTTTCCTCCTTCGTAAAATTTCAATTTCCTGTCCTGCTTCAATGACCGACTGGATTACATGATCTATATCCTTTTCCGTCGTTAAAGGGTTCAGCAGAGTGCATTTTAAAAACTGTCTGCCGTCTATTTTCGTTTTGGCAATGACTGCTTCGCCTGAGGCATATAACTGCTGCTGAATTTCTCTGTTGATCTCACCCTCTTCTGCTTTTTCAAAGGGATGCTCTGTGCAGTATTTAAACACCACTGCATTCATTTCCGGCTTCATTACCAGGTGCAGCGCCGGCTCGTCGTTAATTTTTTCCGCGAGACGTTCGGCCTGTTTTAACCCACGGCCTATCATTTCCGCCCATTTTTCCGTTCCGAGGGTACGGAGCGTCATCAATATTTTAAGTGCATCGAATCGGCGGGTCGTCTGCATCGAATAGTCCACAAGGTTCGTAAAGCCCTCCTCCCTGTCCTCCTCCGGATTCAAATACTCCGCCCCATGTCTGATAAAACGAAAACTATCCTGGCTCCTGACCAAAAAAGCGCCGCAGCTGACCGGCTGATAAAATAATTTGTGAAAATCCACCGCCAAAGAATCTGCGTTCTGCATTCCTTCAAGTTTGGCAGTTTGATCACTGCAGAGCGCCAACGCCCCGCCAAATGCTGCGTCCACATGCATCCACAGATGCTCTTTATTAGCCGTATGCTGAATATCTAAGAGCGGATCGATGCTTCCAAAATCAGTAGTCCCGGCAGTAGCTACTACGGCAATCGGGTGCTCCCCGGCTTCCCTTGCCTCCTGAATGAATGCTTCGAGCTTTTCGGTGCTCATCTTTTTATGCTCATCTGTCGGCACGCCTACTACTGACCGCTCTCCCAGACCAAGCTGAACTGCTGATTTTTTGACTGTGAAGTGTGCTTCCTCTGAACAGAAAATTTTAAATCGGGCTGCTTCCGGGGGAAGCCCGTCGGCTTTTACATCATGTGATAATTTCTGTGCGCAGTACTCGTCTCTTGCAAGCAGCAGTCCCATAAAATTCGACTGCGTGCCTCCGGTCGTAAACGTTCCCGCAGCAGTTTGAGGCAGCTGGTACAATTCACACAGCCAATTCACTACTTCTGTCTCCACTGCCGTCGCTGCCGGACTTTGATCCCAGGAATCCATTGATTGATTTAAAGCACTCACAATTACATCCGCGCACACCCCGGATAAAAGCGGCGGGCAATGCAGATGCGCCATCGCATGAGGGTGGCTGATGTTTAAAGAGGGTGTCATAATATGCTCCATTACTTCCTCAAGCACACTATCAAAAGCATGTTCATTCTCTGTGCCGTGAAAGAATTGCTTTACCTGCGGCTCTGCTGCTGCCGGCACAGGTCCTTCACTTTCATTGAAAAATTCTGCTATACGGGCAGAAGTCTGGGTTAACATTTCAAGAATTCTGCCCTTATCACCAACGTTGGTTAGGAATTCGTTATCAAATGCGGTGTGCGATTCTTCCTTTACAACCGGCATATCGTCTCCTCCATTATCTGTTATTTATAGATAATGAAAATCATTATCAATTAAACTGAAAAAATAAAAGCTTTTCCAAGCTCTTAATTACAATATACACACTAATTGAAAATGATTATCAAAGTCAACAACTGCTGTGGAATTGATTCAAAGGTTGGTGCCGGCCGCTTAAACAGTTTAGGTCTATTACCCTTTTCCCCGCCCAGATCGTGACTTAATAGCCACATGCTTTTGACCGTTCATGTCGTTGGTTTAAAAACACCCCTCTCCGGTAATAAACCGGATATCAATAACTATTAGCAGGAGGTGCAGCAATTGCTCGTACGTACAAAGGATTTTCAGGCATTTTGGATCTCAGCCACCGATGAAGAAGCGATTGGCTCCATTTCCGACGTCTATTTCGACTCCAGAGGCGCATGGAAGGTACGGTTTCTCGTCGCTGATACCCGTACGTGGTTTGTCGGAGGAAAGGTTCTGCTCAGTCCCCAGCTGATTAACCGTCTTGATCTGGCTGGCCAGGCCATTCAGATGAATGCTTCGAAAGATCAGATTAAAGACAGCCCGAAGCCGGACGAGCACGAACCTATTTCCCGTTCCTACGAAGCCTCGGTGCTAAATTATTACAACCTGGAGCCTTATTGGATTCCAACAGCCGACAGTACTGACACAGAACCGGTCATGCCTGTAGGCGGGCCGTTTGCCCCAATGGATGACGACGATAATAATGCACGGCCTGCCCATGACACTGCTGTCACCGGTCCGGAAGAAGATGAAGTGGAAGCTTCCCGGAACAAAGAAGACTACTACCTGCAGAGTACGAAGGATCTCCGCGGCTATGATATCGATGTGAGCGGTGAAAACATCGGCACCATTTCTGACGTTGTGTTTGATACAAACGACTGGAGCGTTCAGTTTATCGAAGTCGATACCGCTGGTGCGCTGTCAAGTGACCACTCTCTTGTCCCGGTGGAATGGTTTAATCAGTTCAATGCCCTGGATGAAAGTGCCACCGCCAGTGTGAGCCGTGAAGCCGTAGAAAATTCGCCTGATTACGAAGCCTCCATGACACTGACCGATGATTACGGCGAAGAAATCCGCCGTCACTTTGGCAGCCCATCAAACAGATAAACGCTGGACTCCCGCTGCTTAAATGCAGCGGGCTTTTTTATGCGTGCCGGAACCAGAACCTCTGTGATATGTTAAAATAAATAAGCTAATAATCCTTCAAACAGCTCAGGAGTGGACTACCAATGGATAAAAAAGATATTTCCGACCTTCGCAGGCAGTTAAAAACAGACAACGATCTGCTTACAATCTCCGACATTTTTAACGTTTACATAATGAAAGAAACCACCGATATTTATCACCACCAGAGCCAGCCGTTTGAAATGCTCGACAGTGATCAGCAGGAGCTGTTTATGGCCAATTTTAAAAAGGTTCTCACCGGGCAGCTGGATGAAAAGCTATTCGAACTGAAATTTCAGCAGGACGCTGAAGACTCCAGCCAGCTCATTCTTCATAAAGGCCTCTTAAGCCGCAATGTTGAAGACTGGAAGGAACAAATGCTTCGCATGACCGAAAAAATGATTGAAGACCATCCGTATGAAAAGGACACTGTTATTACCTTTATCCGTGCCGACTATTTAAAGCCGGCCAAACAGCGGAACGAGGTGGAAGAAACTAGCAGCCGCGACGCAGTTTATACCAATTCTTTCATTCTCTGCAGCATTAATAAGACAGAAGAGCCGAAAAAAGAAATGCAGTTCGACTACATTGAGAAGGAATTTAAATACAAGGTCGAGGCCGATCCAGTCATTGATCTCAAGCATCCGCTGGCCGGCTTCCTGTTTCCGGCTATGACCGAAGGGGCCGCTGACGTCAATCATGTTCTTTATGCGGCGTCGAAGCCCAATGAGCCGGACTACCGGTTTATCGAAGACGTGCTGAACGGCGAAGAGATCGTTACAGCCAAAGAAAACAAGACCGTGTTCGAGGATATTGTAAGAGACGTGGTCGGCGATCAGATGAATCCCTCCACGCTTGCGAACGTCTACGGGGAAATTCACCGGGTCGTCGAAGAAAACGAGGAGGATACGCCGCCGATGCTTGACTATAAAGATGTCGAACGGGTACTCCAGCAGAGCGGCGAGCAGGTGGATACCGACAAAGTAAAAACGGCCTTTCAGCGGGTGACCGATAACGAAACATATGAACTGAAAGCAAACAGCATCGTACCGAAATACAACTCCAAATCCATTAAAATTAACACGAAGGTCGCCAATATTTCGATCAGCCCGCAGGATCTCGAATATGTGAAACAGGTCAACTATCAGGGAAAACGCTGCATTATGATTGAAATTGAAGAGGACGCAGAGATCGAAGGCTTTAAAATGCTGCCGGAGGCCTTTGGCGAAGATACTCTCTAATAAAACAAGGAAGGTCCCGCGCCCGGGGCCTTCCTTGTTTTTTAATATACAGTTGTGCTCCTGTCATTCCTTTTGCAGGTGCCCTCTTATTTCCGCACCAACTTTGTGGCTACTTCCACATGCGTTGTCTGCGGGAACATATCGACCGGCTGGGCTTCTACAACCTCGTATCCGCCCTCCACGAGGTGCTTTAAATCCCGGGCGAGTGTCGCCGGGTTACAGGAGACGTATACGATACGTTCGGGTGCTACCTCGAGCATTGTATCAAGCAGTTGTTCGTCGCAGCCCTTCCGCGGCGGATCCACCACAACGACATCCGGTCTCAAGCCGTTTGCTTTTACCCACCACGGCATCACTTCCTCTGCTTTGCCTGTCGCAAAGGTTACGTTATCAAAATGATTCAGCTGGGCATTTCGCTTAGCATCACTCACAGCCTGCGGCACTACCTCCACGCCGTACACCTGCCGGGCTTTTTCCGCGAGAAACAGCGAGATGGTACCAATGCCGCAGTAGGCATCAATGACCGTTTCATGACCGCGCAGGTCCGCGTACTCCAACGCTTTATCGTACAGCGTTTTTGTCTGGACCGGATTCACCTGGTAAAAGGACCGCGCAGAGATCGCAAACTTCACGCCGCCAATGTGATCGTAAATGTAGTCTTCGCCCCATAGCGTTTTTGTCTTATCGCCAAAGATGACATTCGTGCGTTTCGTATTCACGTTTTGAACGATGCTTGCGGTATCCTTTACTTCGTCTCGAACAGCTTCGATAAACCTTTGCTCATCCGGGATTTTTTTGCCGTTTGTAATAAGAACAATCATCAGCTGGCCGGTGGTCGGTGCGTAACGCGTTACGACGTGTCGCAGAAAGCCGCTTCCGCTTTCTTCATCATAGGCGCTCATGCCAAACCGGCCGGCAATATCCTTTACCTGCTGGACGGCAGCGTCGTTTTCCTTCTGCTGAATAATGCACTCATCCATGTCAATAATGTTATGCGTACGCTTCTGGTAAAAGCCTGCCTTCAGCTGTCCGTCCTCTTTTACCCCGATCGGCACCTGGGCTTTGTTGCGGTAGCGCCACGGGTCCTCCATGCCGATCGTATCACGGACCACTGCTTCATCGAGGCCGCCGATCCGTTCGAACGCATCCTTCACCTGTTTATGCTTGTAGCGGAGCTGGGCATCGTAGGTCATATGCTGCAGCTGGCAGCCGCCGCATTTTACATAAATCGGGCACGGCGCTTCGGTTCGTTCGCTGCTTTCTTCAAGAACAGTAATAAGCTTTCCAAAGCCGTAGCCTTTTTTTGTTTTAATAACCTTGGCCTCTACACGCTCGCCGGGCAGGGCGTACGGAATAAACATCGCATATCCGTCGATTCTTCCAACTCCGTGTCCTTCATGGGTTAAATCCTCAATTGTCGTCTCTATTAATTCATTTTTTTCTACCGGGGCTTCCGGCTTATTTTGCTTACTCATTATTTCGTTCCTTCCGTTCATTCTAGTCTGTCAGCAAAATTGTAACACAGGAGCGGTTTGGCGTCCGTCTGTTCGCACGCTATAATGTAGGAATACATAAAGCAAATACTGCAGAATGGAGAGATACATATGAACATCCGGCTGATTGAGCCCGCCGATGCCAACGATCACCTGGCGTTCAGCCAGCAGCTCGATAACGAAACATCGTATATGCTGCTCGAGCCGGGAGAGCGCAGGCCCACGGCCGAACAGCATCAGCATATGGTGAACGAGTTTATTATGAAGGATCATCTTGTGCTGTTTATTGTGGAGGACGCGGGTGCGGTCGTGGGGCACGCGATGGGGGTCGGAGGCAGTACCATTCGTAATTGCCGGACCGCCTCTGTCGTTATCGGCATCCTGCCGGCCTACCACCGTCTGGGCATTGGCAGCCGGCTGCTCGGACGTATCGAAGCATGGGCCATAGAACGAAGCCTTCACCGCCTGGAGCTGACCGTAATAGAAGAAAATACCGGGGCACGTGCTCTCTACGAACGCTTCGGCTTTCAGGAGGAGGGCGTCAAAAGAAACTCGCTTTTTGCCCACGGAGCGTATGTTAACGAAATAATGATGGCTAAGCTGCTGTAGAAAGGAGCAATACTGTGCGTATTTCATTTGAAGCGATTTATGAGCTGATTCTTGCTGCTCTCTTAATATTTTCATTGACGGTAGATTTGCCGCCGGACCAGTCACGGGCACTTGATGTATTTATTTACGTGTTGTTTGTGATTGATTTTGCTGTCCGCTTTTTTGCGAGCGACAACAAATGGCAGTACGTTAAAAGCAACCCGCTGGAGCTGATTGCTATTCTTCCGCTCGGGGAAATTTTCCGGGCTGCCCGACTCGTTCGTCTCTTAAAAGTCCTGCGTTTGATTGTACTTTTCAGCCGGAAGCACTCTCCATTCGACGTATTTTTTTCTAAATACCATATAGACAGAGCTGTCATTATTGTCGGCGTGCTCCTGTTTGCGGCCAGTCTTTCCATGCGATGGATTGAACCAGATTTTCACACTTATGAGGAGGCGCTGTGGTGGGCAATCGTCACGACGACCACAGTCGGATACGGAGATTTCATTCCAGTAACAACTGCCGGCCGGATTATTGCAAGCATTCTGATGATCGTCGGCATCGGCCTGATAGGCGTGATCACCGGGACTGTAGCAGCCTTTTTCTCTCAGAACCAACGCACGCTGCCTCCCGAAGCCCGGCACGTGCAGGAAACGCTGAACCGCTACCCGAAAATTACCACCAGAGAAATGGATGACATGATTGCTTCACTCGAAAGGTGGAAGGAGCGCTACAAGAAAGAGGAAGATCAATCATCGTAGCTGTCTTCCTCTTCCACACCGATCACCTGGCTGCGGCGTTCAAGCAGGACCACGTCCCGCCAGCGCCCCTGCATTTTGCCAATACGCTCCCGTACACCTACTTCACGGAACCCTTTGCGCCGGTGAATGCGCAGACTGTAATCATTTTCCGGAAAAATGCCGGCCTGCAGCATCCAATAGCCTTCTGCTTCTGCTTTTTCAATTAATGCCTCCAGAAGCGTTCCGCCTACGCCCCGCCCGCGTTCATCCTGATGAATATAGACATTTGTTTCGCCTACACCTTCATATACTTCCCGGCCGGAAACCGGGGCGAGCGCTGCCCAGCCGATTACTTTTTCAGTTGTAGTGTCGATAGCAACGAGACGGCAGGCCAGGTCGTGCGTCGCTGACCACAGCTCCCATGACGGCGCCTCCGTTTCAAATGTCGCATGCTCGCTCATAATTCCCATTTCGTATATCTCCCGGACTTCAGGCCAATGCTCCTTTTGCATTCTAGTTATGTAGTAGTCCACGTGCATCTACCCCTTATCCTGTTTTTTTCCTAGAATAACATACCTGTTTTTCTTTTGTTTATTTCAGCATCCATCCCCAGGTTGTTTATAATTTCATGAACAAAGGAATACTTCTGACGTAACCTGTCTCTTTGTCACAGTGAATTATACTTATGAAAAGGACGTGTTTGCATGAAGTATCGTCGATTAGGGAACTCCGGCGTAAAAGTAAGTGAAATCGGCCTTGGCAGCTGGCTTACCTACGGCTCTTCCGTGGAGGACCAGACTGCAGGCAACATCATTCACCATGCATATGAAAACGGCATTAATTTCTTTGACACCGCGAACGCCTATAACCGGGGCGAAGCGGAAAAGGTCGTAGGCAAAGCGTTAAGCTCCTACAACCGGGACAGCTACGTGCTTGCTTCGAAGGTATATTTCCCCATGGGAGACGGACCGAATGACCGCGGACTTTCCCGCAAGCACATCATGGAGCAGTGCGATGCCAGCCTGCAGCGGCTCGGAACGGATTATATGGATTTGTATCAATGCCACCGCTATGATCCCGATACTCCGCTCGAAGAGACGCTGATGGCACTTGATGACCTTGTTCGCCAGGGTAAAATATTGTACTACGGCTTCAGCGAATGGTCCGGAGCCCAGATCAGTGATGCGGCGCATATTGCCGATAAACGAAACCTTCACCGGCCGGTGTCGAACCAGCCAATCTACAACATGCTCGTACGCTACATTGAGAAAGAAGTACTTCCGATCAGCGAACGCGAAGGACTCGGGCAGGTCGTCTTTTCCCCGCTTGCCCAGGGCATTTTAACCGGTAAATACCGTCCGGGCGAGCAGCCTCCTGCTGACAGCCGCGCTGCCAATTCAGATATTAATTTTGCGATGGACCGTTTCATGGACGACCGCATTCTCGAAAATGTTGTCAAGCTGGAGAATTTAGCCCGTAACGAGCTCGGTGTTAAGCTTTCCCAGCTTGCCCTTGCCTGGATTCTCCGAAAGCCTGGCGTAAGCTCTACTATCGTCGGAGCGAGCCGTCCCGAACAGCTTGAAGAAAACTTAAAGGCTGCCGAGCTGGAGCTTCCGGACAATCTGCTCGATGAAATCGACAGCACCCTACAGGAAATCGAAGATGTTACCTCCAGGCTTCATTAAATACTTTCCCGCCGACCACGGCGGGATTATTTTTATATACAGAACTTCTATATTTTCATTATTTTTAAATGGTGCTATAATGAACTTGTGTAAGCGTTCCCAATTTTTCTCTAATACGAAGGAGGATTTTGCATGAGATACGATGCACCAAACACCCCTGAAAGCCTGGTACATTTTAAAAACAAATACGACAACTTTATTGGAGGCGAATACAGGCCGCCGGCCCAGGGCGAATATTTCGATAACGTCAGCCCGGTTACCGGTACCGTTTTCTGCCAGATTGCCCGTTCAACGAAAGAGGACGTTGATGCGGCAGTAGCAGCAGCAAATAAAGCGAAGGAAGCCTGGGGCAAAACATCCACCACCGAACGATCCAATATTTTAAATAAAATGGCGAACCGGATGGAAGAAAACCTTGAAATGCTGGCCGTTGCCGAAACATGGGAAAACGGCAAAGCTGTCCGGGAAACGCTGAACGCTGATATACCGCTTGCTATCGATCACCTGCGCTACTTTGCAGGCGTCATCCGTGCCCAGGAAGGAACAATTGGCCAAATTGACGATGATACCGTAGCTTATCATTTCCACGAGCCGCTCGGCGTTGTCGGCCAGATTATTCCGTGGAACTTCCCGATCCTTATGGGCATCTGGAAGATCGCTCCTGCGCTTGCTGCCGGCAACTGCATCGTGCTCAAACCGGCCGAACAGACCCCGGCGTCGATTTACAAGGTGCTTGAACTCGTCGAAGACCTTCTTCCGCCAGGCGTTCTGAACGTAGTGAGCGGGTTTGGTGTCGAAGCCGGCAAGCCGCTGGCCCAGCACGAAGGCATTGATAAAGTGGCGTTCACCGGGGAAACCACGACCGGCCGCCTGATTATGCAGTACGCTTCGGAAAATATTATTCCGGTAACGCTCGAGCTCGGCGGCAAATCACCAAATATTTTCTTTGAGGACGTAATGGCCGAGGATGACTCGTATCTCGATAAAGCGATCGAGGGCTTCGTTATGTTTGCCTTGAACCAGGGGGAAGTGTGCACGTGCCCATCCCGTGCTCTCATTCAGGAATCCATTTATGACAAATTTATCGAACGGGCCATTGAACGCGTCAAAGCCATCAACGTCGGCCACCCGCTCGACACCGACACTATGATGGGCGCCCAGGCCTCCAAGGAACAGCTCGATAAAATTCTTTCGTATCTCGATATTGGAAAACAGGAAGGCGCAGAGGTTCTCGTCGGGGGCGAAGCAGCCCAGGTCGACGATGAAGACCGTTCGCAGGGATATTATGTACAGCCGACCGTATTTAAAGGCCACAACAAAATGCGTGTGTTCCAGGAAGAAATCTTCGGACCAGTGCTGAGTGTGACTACCTTTAAAACGAAAGAAGAAGCGATGGAAATCGCCAACGATACGCTGTACGGCCTCGGCGCCGGCGTATGGTCCCGCGATATGAACACCGCCTACCGATTCGGGCGCGCGATCCAGGCCGGCCGTGTATGGACCAACTGCTTCCATGACTACCCGGCGCATGCAGCATTCGGCGGGTATAAAAAATCGGGTATTGGCCGGGAGAACCATAAAATGATGCTTGACCATTACCAGCAGACGAAAAACCTTCTGGTCAGCTACAGCGAACAGCCGAAGGGATTCTTTTAAGAATCTGCCGGCCGGAAGCATATAAAAAGGAGGATTTATCATGGCAGTAGAGCGTGTAACCGCTACTGACGCTGCCCTTGAACTGATTAACCGACTGACAAAGCGACATGGCCCGTTAATGTTTCACCAGTCCGGCGGCTGCTGCGACGGCAGCGCCCCGATGTGTTATCCGGAGGGCGACTTTAAAACCGGCAACAGTGACATGTATATGGGTGACATCGGCGGAGCCCCGTTTTATATGTCCAAGGATCAATTTGAATACTGGAAGCATACGCAGCTGATTATTGATGTGGTCGATGGCCGGGGCGGAATGTTTTCTCTCGAAGGGCCAGAGGGTAAACGGTTTTTAACCCGCTCACGGGTGTTTTCCGAAGAAGAACGCACCGAGCTCGAACAAAATTCTGCTGTTTAAACGTCCAGGCATTCTGCATTTACGCAGAATGCCTTTTTTTCTGCCTGGTGTGCCTATTGTCATTTCGGGTATTTCTTATTATTCTATAATTAACAAAGAAATAAGCACCGTTTGAGGGCGCGCTACAGTAAAGGATGAAGGCCTATGCATCATTCATCAGCATCACCATTCAGACCCTTCCCCACCCTGGAGACGTCAAGGCTCCGGCTCCGGGCTCTGCGGTATTCAGATCTTGAAGATATTTACGAATACGCCTCCAACCCGCTTGTCTCCCGCAACGTTTTGTGGGACACCCACAGAAGCCGCGGAGAAACAAAAGATTTTCTGGATATCACGATGAACTCCTATAAATACGGCGACCGGGCACCGTTTGGCATCGAACGCAAGGATTCCGGCAAAGTAATCGGCACTATCGATTTTGTGCATTGGGACCGTGGCCACGCCAATGGGGAAATTGGATACACGCTCGCCCCTGATCATTGGAACCAGGGGTTCGGCTCGGAAGCAGCACGGGAAATCATCCGCTTCGGCTTTGAAGATATGGGCCTGCACCGGATTGAAGCCCGGTGTTTTATCGAAAATACAGCCTCAGCCAAGGTGATGGAAAAGGTCGGCATGGTGCATGAAGGCACACTGCGCCGTTCCCTGTTGATCCAGGGGGCGCGGCGGGATGTAATGATTTACGCAATTTTAAAAACAGAATGGAAAAATAATTAAAACAGCCGACGATGCGGCTGTTTTTTTACGGACAGAACAATTCAATATGCTGGTATAAATTTTCAAACGTCGTCGGCAGATGACCTCCGTATTCCCCGTCGAGATTCAGCTGCATGTCTTCTTCTGCTTCTATACGAAGCTGTTTCGCTTTAAAATACTTTATTTTAGGATTCTCCAGATGCCGGCCGCGTAATGCCTGGCGCAGCAGCTGGCTGAATTCAAACATTGTCATCTTCTGTACGATCATCACATCAAAATAGCCGTCATTATACTCTGCCTGCGGAAGAAGCTTTTCAAAACCGCCGACAGAATTGGTGTTGGATACGAGAAACATTGTAATTTCTTCCTCGAGAAACTTTCCATCATATTCAACAGTCGTCATCTGCGGCTGCAGGGACCAGAATTTCTCAAACCCCTTAATGAAATAGGCAGCCTGTCCCAGGGCCGTTTTCAGTCCCTTTGGGGTGTCATAGGTGAGTTCTGTCAGCTTCCCGCCCGCGGCAATATTAATAAAGTATGAGCCATTCGCCTTTCCTATATCAATCTCCTGGGTGCGCCCGCGTACAAATACGTCACAGACTTCTCCAATTTCTTTTCCCTGCAGGCCAAGAGCACGAGCAAAATCATTCGTCGTTCCAGCAGGAATAAGCCCTACTTTGGGACGCCACTCCTGTTCAGCAATTCCGTTGATAACCTCAAAAATAGTTCCGTCCCCGCCTACGGCAATCACGGCTTCGAACCTGTCCTCCGAGGCGCGGCGTGCCTCATCCCGGGCATCCCCTTCCCCGCGGGTCATAAATGCCGATGTTTCGTACCCTGCCTGCTCCATCCGGTCCAATATATAGGGCACCTGCCGCTCCATCTGTTCTCTTCCAGACGTTGGATTGTAAATTATTCTTGCTCGTTTTCGCATATTTTAACCCCTATTACATCGAAGATTTCAACTCATTTGAATAATATATAAAAGAACTATCTTTCTCCGCCTTTGTTACATGCGTTACTAATTAATTGTATACTATTGTTAATTCATTAAACAGTAGCAGTTGTAGGGTCGATACTACCCGGTTGAAAATATGGGCGCTGCGCCAACGCGGCACGCTGAAAACGCAGATAGTTTTGAAGAATAAAGTCATAAAAAATCGTCTGACCTTTTTCTTCTAAATAAAATAAAGACTTCTCCATACAACGCAGCGCTTCTTTTATATTACCTAAATAATATAAACATATTCCTTTTTGATAATATAATTCTCCCAATAAATATAATGACTCTTGCTCATATACGTTTTTAATTCCTTCATCAACAACTTTCAACCCTTCTTTAAATTTATTAGAATTTGCATAAACTACACATGTATTAAAATATATTTTTGTTTGCATCGGGCCCCATTGATCTATAGGTAGTTTTTTATACAAAGTTCTTGCTTCATCAAAATATTTAACTGCTTTACTAAATTCCTTTGTGTCCATAAAAATAGTGCCAAAATTTATTATAATACCTATGTCTTCTTCTGTAATACTCAACGTTTCCGTCTTAAGGTCTCTAGCTAATTGCAATAATTCTAAGGCTTCTTCTTTTTCATTTGTTAATTTAAAATGTAAAATAGCTCTTTTCCATAATAAAAACTTTTTATGCACTGGCTTTCTAAAAAGAGGATTTTTTAATTCTTCTCTTATGATATTCATTGCCTCAATGAAATCATAGTCGCGGATTAATTTATCAATTTTATCTTTAGTGTCCCTAATATAATTAAATCGTGGAGCTTCATGATCGTCAAAAAAATAACTTATCTTAACCCCTAATTTTATAGCTATCAAATTTAAAATTTCTGCAGTCGGTTGCATTTCATTTCTTTCAATTTTGGAAATAGCTTTTTGTGAACATATACTTTTAGCTAGTTCACTTTGGCTAACTTCATAGTATTGTCTTAGATCTTTAAGTTTTGTGCCCAAAGTCAATATTTCCATAACAACCTCCTGTTTAGTACTATAGTTCTTAAGATTTCTATTGTATCATGAATACTGGATCTTAAGGCATTTAATCACCTCTAAAGCCTGAATTCCCGGAATACACTTTTTTATTAATTGTGTAATAATATGGATAGAGCTTGATTAACTAGTCTTTAGGAGGAATGCAGTAATGTCCAAAGCGTATTTGTGTAAAATAGCAACCTTTGCCATAATGGCATCATTTGCAGTTGCTGCTGGGGATTTTCAAACTCTAGTCAACCTGCCTGGAGTAGCTTAATATCTAAGTTCTAAGCGTAAACCGTCACCCTCGACACACGTTTCACACCATTAACCAAGCTTACCCCTGTTATATTTTTGTATCCCTTGCAGTTTAGCTGGCAGGGGATTCTTTTTTATTACTTATTGCCTGACCATTTATTGGCATAGGAGGAGCGGCCATGCATCCGGACCAACATATTGCTTATTTTGTAGATCAATTTTTGTACCAGCTGGATCGTGCGGATGACCCGGCGGAGCTCTGCCAGCTCCGCGACCGCGTATTTGAACACGGGGCCCTGATTGACACGCGCATCCCTTATATTGAAATGATGGGAACGATCTGGCATAAACACCCCGCCACTATTCAGAAGGCACTTGAGGAAGAGCCTGTCTGCTACGGGCTTTTGGTTGACATGTTTGAGCATATTTCTTCGAACCAGTTTGTCTATATGCGCTGGCGCCTCCAGGAATGGGCCAGGCTTTCTGCTTGATTCGAAAAAGGGTTATATTCGGGAAAATATCGGGAAAATACTCTCCACCTATAGTTTTCGGAGGGGATAAAAAATGGCTGAGTTTACCGTGGATTCCCAAATGTACCTTCGCCCGTTTAAGGAACACGATGCTCCCGACTACCTGCAGCTCGTCGAAGCCAACCGTTCTTATTTACGGCACTGGCTTCCCTGGGTCGATAAGACACGCGAACTGCGTGACGTACTCCGCTTTTTTGAATACCGGTCCAGGCTAGCCCGCCGCGGCACCTCCTATACATTTGGTATCTGGTATGAAGGCAGGCTCGCCGGTGCGATCAGCTTCAACCACGTGTACCGGCTGACCCGGCGCACCGTTATTGGCTACTGGCTCGCCGCCCCCTTTCAGGGCAGAGGCATTATGACCCGGGCGGTACAGACATTGACTGATTATGCCTTTCAGGATATTCATCTCCGGCGTGTGGATATTTGTGTCGCTCCAAATAACCGTCCCAGCCGTTCGATTCCGGAGCGGCTCGGCTTTGAAAAATATAAATACGTGCGTAACGCTGAATGGCTGTATGATCATTACGTCGATCACGTTGTCTATACCATGCGTTCACGCTTTTGGTTTCCGGCCATTCTAGGTACCGGAATGGAGCATACAAAAACCCCGCAGTTTTAAAACTGCGGGGTTTTTGTATTAGCGCTGTTCCATACCCTCAAGAATTAAAGAGTTCACCATTTGCGGGTTGGCTTTCCCCTTCGTTTCCTTCATCACCTGGCCGACTAAGAAGCCGAGCGCTTTGTCTTTTCCGTTTTTGTAGTCTTCGATCGACTGCGGATTGTTATCCAGTATACCATCGACGACCTGCTTAAGCTCTCCTTCATCAGAGATCTGCATAAGTCCTTTGTCTTTTACGATCTGTTCCGGATCGCCGCCCTGCTCCATTACATCTGCAAAAACCTGCTTGGCAATTTTGCTTGAAATGGTGCCCTTTTCAATGAGTTCAATCAGCTTGGCGAGCGACTGCGGCGTGAGCGCGGTCTCTTCGATATCCATATCGTTGTTGTTTAAATACCCGCTTACCTCACCCATCAGCCAGTTGGCCGTGAGCTTGCTGTCCGCTCCGGCCTCAACAGTTTCCTGGAAAAAGTCTGCGATTGCCTTGGACTGCACCAGCACCGAGGCGTCGTATTCGGAAAGACCGAAGTCCTCGATATAACGCTTCTTCCGGGCGTCCGGCAGCTCGGGAATTAGTGAACGGATTCGTGATTTCCAGTCTTCATCAATATAGTAAGTGACCAGGTCCGGCTCCGGGAAGTAACGGTAATCGTCCGAACCTTCTTTGATACGCATCAGAATCGTTTCTTTTTTCGCATCATCCCACCGACGCGTTTCCTGCAGTACTTCCCCGCCGGCAAGCAGTTCTTTTTCCTGGCGCTCTTCTTCAAACGACAGCCCTTTTTGTACATTCGTAAATGAGTTCAGGTTTTTCAGCTCGGTTTTTGTGCCGAATTCCTCCTGGCCGGCCGGACGGATGGAAATATTCGCATCACAACGGAGCGATCCTTCTTCCATTTTGCAGTCGGACACGTCGGTATACTGCAGAATCGCTTTTAGTTTTTCCAGATAGGCGTAGCCTTCCTCGGGCGTTGTAATATCCGGTTCTGATACGATTTCAATCAGAGGTGTGCCGACACGGTTAAAGTCCACCAGAGAGTGGTCGCCGTCTTCGTCGTGCGTGAGCTTTCCGGCATCTTCTTCCATGTGAATACGGGTGATACCGATACGCTTCGGCCCGTTTTCTTCTGTTTCAATGTCGATCCAGCCGTTTTCCCCGATCGGCTGGTCAAACTGGGAAATTTGATATGCCTTTGGGTTATCGGGATAAAAATAGTTTTTCCGGTCGAATTTCGTTTCTGCGGCAATGTCGCAGTTCAATGCGAGCGCTGCTTTCATGGCGAAGTTAACCGCCTGCTCGTTCAAAACCGGCAGCACTCCCGGATGGCCCAGGCAGACCGGGCACGTATGCGTATTCGGAGGAGCACCAAATTCGGTTGAGCAGTTGCAGAAAATCTTTGTGTTTGTTTTTAACTCTGCATGGACTTCGAGTCCAATGATTGTTTCAAAGTTCATGGTCCTGGTTCCTCCCCTATAATTCCGGTCTGGCTTTATGGTGTTCAGTTGTCTGCTCAAAAGCGTGAGCAACTGTATAAATCGTTTCTTCAGCAAACGGCTTGGCGATAATCTGCAGGCCTACCGGCATATTGTCCGAGAAGCCGCACGGCACAGAAATCGCCGGAATGCCCGCCAGGTTTACCGGAATGGTTAGAATATCGTTGGCGTACATGGTGAGCGGGTCATCGAGCTGTTCCCCGAGTTTAAACGCAGTCGTCGGTGCCGTTGGCCCAACGATGACGTCGTAATCGGCAAATACTTTTTCGAAATCCCGGCGGATGAGCGTCCGTACCTGCTGAGCCTTTTTATAGTAGGCATCATAATAACCGGCGCTCAAAGCAAATGTTCCGAGCATGATCCGGCGCTTTACTTCTTCGCCGAAGCCTTTGCTGCGGGTTTCTTTGTACATTTCCACCAGGTCTTTCGCGTTTTCATCGCGAACACCGTAACGGACACCGTCAAAGCGGGCCAGGTTGGCTGAAGCCTCTGAAGAAGCGATTAAATAGTAGGCAGCAACTGCATATTTTGAATGCGGCAGGGAGACCTCCTCCCACACTGCACCCTGATCCTCTAAAACCTTCAGCGCTTCAAGCACCCGTTGTTTGACGCCTTCATCCACGCCTTCACCGATGTATTCAGATGGCACACCAATTTTCAGGCCCTTGACGTCCTTGCCCAGTGCCTCCAGATAATTTGGCACCTGTACATCGGCAGAGGTGGAGTCGTTCTCCGAATGGCCGGCAATCTGCTGCAATACGTAAGCATTATCCTCCACGGAGCGGGTAAGCGGCCCAATCTGATCCAGGGAAGAAGCGAAAGCAACAAGACCATACCGCGATACGCGTCCGTAGGTAGGCTTCAAGCCGACAACTCCGCAGTAGGACGCCGGCTGGCGGATGGATCCGCCCGTGTCCGACCCTAATGAAAACAGGACTTCGCCGGCTGCCACTGAGGCTGCCGAACCGCCGCTCGAACCGCCTGGAACGTACTCAGTGTTCCACGGATTTCTCGTTTCCTGCACACCGGAGTTCTCCGTCGAGGATCCCATGGCGAATTCGTCCATGTTCAGCTTCCCGACGGTTACCGTTTCTGCCTCTCCAAGCTTATCCATCACGGTCGCATTATGAACCGGGTCAAAGTTTGCAAGCAGCTGGCTCGCGCAGGTGGTCCGCAGGTCCTGGGTGATGATATTATCTTTAATACCTGCTGGCATGCCGAACAAAAATGGAACCTCACCGCCGTTTTGAATCTGCTTGTCGAGCTTTTCAGCCTGTGCGAGTGCCCGGTCTTCGTTTAACGTTAAAAACGCTTTTACATCTGTGTCTACTTCACGAATACGCGCAAATGAGGCTTCCACCAGTTCGGCGACAGTTACTTCCTGATTTTTTATCTTTGTATGTAACGACGCTACATTTTCTTCCAAAATGGACATACGTTATCTCCCTTCTTTTACTCCAGCACGGATGGTACTTTGACCTGGCCGTCTTTTTGGTCCGGAGCATTTTTCAATGCTTCCTCCCGGTCAAGCGATGGTTGAATAGTATCTTCACGCAGTACGTTGTGGATATCCAGTACGTGGGATGTCGGCTCTACGTCAGTCGTATCAAGCTCCTCGAGCTGTTCAGCAAATCCAATAATCGCATCAAGCTCTTCGGTCAGCTTTTCCAGATCCTCATCCGAAACGGAAAGTCTTGCCAGATGGGCCACGTGCTTCACGTCTTCTTTTGAAATATGAGCCATCGGTTTTTCCTCCTTTAAATGCTTCTATCGTTCTTCTGTTGTGACAATACTCTGATCATATCAAAGAAAAAGGAAAGCGGGCAACTGTGCCCACTTCCCGCGTTCACAAATTACTCATTGTAGACGTGAACGTACATATCTTCTCCCGGTTCTTTTGTAATTAACGCTTCCTGGCCGGAGGAAGAATTAATATTCACTTCAACTTCAAGCCCGTCTGGAAAAATGTCTTCTGTTTTGTCCGCCACGTGCTGAGTAAAGGCAATAATTTCTGTTTTACTGTAAAATTGAATTGGGATATCAATCGTCAGGCTGTCGAGTTCGCCGTTGACGTAATGACCTTCTCCAACCACACCGACTGTAGTTTCAAAAAAGCTGTTCACTTCGTTACTAAACTCATCAAACATTTCGGAATCCGCACGATTATTTTCCTCTGCTTCCGAGGATGGGAACAGGTAGTTTGATTCATTTAACTCATTCCAGTTTCCAGGTTCCTGTCCCGGATCAGCCATACCAGTGGCAATAAACGTTCCCGGCACGCTCGAATCCCGCGGCGCCTCCTGGAAGACGGTAAACATGATCGGCACTTCTTCAATCTGTTCCGCATTATCCCGTTTTTCGTTTCGCAGGCGCTCAGTAATTTCTCCTGCAATACGCTTGGCATCCTCAAGAGCATTTTCTTCACTGATGGATTCCTCGAGCCACGGGCCATATGTACCGTCTTCATTCTCTTCGCGGAAGTAATATGTTTCATTCATTGACAGCCCTATGACAATGCCGCCAAGTTCAAGACCATCGCTTCCCTCTTCCATATAGTTATGTTCAAGCAGATTGGACATTGTTCTTGGTTCGCCACGCTCACGTTCCTCAAACCCGTCACCTTTACTGCCGGCAAGCGGAGGATTCAGCCCCTTCGGCCTCGTTGTCGGTTCGCCGTCCTCTTCCTCGCCTTCCCGGAGCAGCCAGTTGTTTAATTCACTGCGTTCAATGATCTGGCCTTCCCGGAAGTAATAATTGTCCTGGCTGAACTCTTCCGAAGCAAGCTCCTGCATACCTATTTCCATCCGCTCAAGATCAAAGCGGTTATAAACAATGGCGTTGCTGAGCCCCCGGGATTCACCCGTTACGTATTGGCCATCGTCAGTGAGCACCGCCCGGTAGTACTCATCCAGACTTGGAATGCCGGCACTAAGCGACAAATCTTCTTCTGATTCCGGCTGGGAGTTCTCTGATTCAGATTCCCCCCCGCCAAACAACCCACACCCTGATAATGCAAACACGGAAGCAGCTATAACTAAGCCGGCTCTTTTCCGCATGATATCATTTCCTCCATTCCCGGCGTTTCCTTCCAGATGTTTTTTCTTTTGCGTCCAGAGGTTCACATTTTTTCTTTCTATTTTCTATCTTAGAAGGTATATCCGAGTGAAACAAGATACTTTTATCTTCTTTTTATTCATTTGTCTGCTCAATTAACTGCTGTTCGTCCCAGACAGTAACATTCAGCTCTCTCGCTTTTTCCAGTTTAGAGCCGGCTTCTTCTCCTGCCACTACAATATCCGTTTTGCTGCTGACGCTGCCAGTAACTTTTCCACCCAACGCCTCAATCCGTTCTTTGGCGTCCTTGCGGGTTAACTCCTGCAGCTTGCCGGTAAGAACGACTGTTTTACCGCTAAATACTGTATCGGTTGCCTGCTCCGATTTCCGCGGACCTTTATATTCCATGTTCAGTCCGAGGCGGCGCAGTTCGCCCAGCAGTGTCGAAACGTTTTCCTGTTCAAAATAACTGACGATGGAATCCGCCACCTTCTCTCCAATATCATAAATAGCAAGAAGCTGCTCTTTGTCTGCCAGTTCAAGCGCCTCCATCGTGCCGAACTCTTCTGCCAGCGTCCGTGCCGCTTTGGAGCCAACAAAACGGATGCCAAGACCAAACAGTAGGCGCTCCAGTGAATTTTCCTTAGATACTTCAATCGCTCTTAAGAGATTATCAACGGATTTTTCTCCCATACGTTCAAGCTCAAGCAGCTCATCCCGGTCGAGCTTATAAATATCTTCAATTCCTGAGACTAATTGATGCGAAAACAGCTGCTGGATCACCTTTTCTCCGAGGCCGTCGATATTCATCGCTCCACGGGAAACAAAATGAATTAACGCTTCCTGCAGCTGGGCCGGGCAGTTTGGATTCATGCAGCGAAGAGCCACCTCCTCCTCGAGACGTACAAGCTCTGATCCACAGGACGGGCACTCGTCCGGCATTTCAAATTCCCGTTCATTTCCTTCGCGGAGCTCTGTCAGCACCCGCACGACCTCCGGAATAATATCCCCGGCTTTTTTGACGACAATCTGGTCCCCGAGCCTGATCCCCTTTTCCCGGATCAGGTCTTCATTGTGAAGCGAGGCCCGCTGCACCGTCGTGCCCGCTACCTGGATCGGCGTCAGCTTTGCCGTCGGGGTCACCACGCCGGTACGTCCGACGCTTAAAATAATATCCTCGAGCGTTGTCACCTTTTCCTCTGCAGGGAATTTATAGGCCGTCGCCCAACGCGGACTTTTTGCCGTAAACCCGAGGTCCTCCCGCTGGCCCAGATCATCCACTTTAATCACGATACCATCAATTTCATAGGAGAGCCCGTTGCGATTTTCCGTCCAGTAGTCCACAAATTCCAGCACCTCTTCGATGGTCTGGCATTTTTTTGTTTCCGGGTTCACTTTGAATCCGAGCTGGTCCATAAAATCAAGCGACTCGGCATGCGTATTCACATCCAGCTCATCGTCGTTGCCGGCGCCGTAAAGAAAGATATCCAGGTTCCGCTTGGCTGCAATTTTCGGATCAAGCTGCCGGAGAGAGCCTGCAGCAGCGTTACGCGGGTTGGCAAACGGCTCTTCTCCGTTTTTCTCCTTATCTTCATTCAGGCTGAGAAATGAGCGCTCCGGCATAAATACTTCCCCGCGGACCTCAATGTCCACCGCTTCTTCAAGACGCAGAGGGATCGCCCGCACCGTTTTCAGGTTGTGGGTAATATCCTCCCCGGTCGTACCGTCACCCCGGGTGGCCCCGAGGACAAAGCGTCCGTCTTCATAGGAAAGCGACACGGCCAGCCCGTCAATTTTCAGCTCACACACGTATTCCACATTATCGCCGGTCACCTGGCGCACCCGACGGTCAAAGTCCCGTACATCCTGTTCATTGAACACGTTTCCGAGGCTCAGCATCGGAATCCGGTGCTGCACCTTGCGAAAGCCCTCCAGGGGAGCGCCCCCGACCCGGACCGTAGGAGAATCGGGAGCCTGCAGATCCGGAAAATCGTTTTCAAGCTGGATCAGCTCCTGCAGCCGTTCATCGTATTCCGCATCCGGCACGATCGGATCGTCTTTTACATAGTAATAGTAGCCGTATTTATCCAACAGCTGGCGGAGTTTTTCCACACGTTCTTCTGCTTGCTTTCTCTCCATCGGCTTCGTCCTTTCTATGCTTTTTCGATCGGGGCGAATGTGGCCATCAGCCGTTTAATTCCTTCACTTGGAAAGGCAATGTCAAGCTCCATATCATTGCCTTCACCGCGTACGCTGACCACAGTGCCGGTGCCCCATTTTTTGTGCTTCGCTTTGTCTCCGATATTCCAGGCAAGGTCACTGCCTCCGCTTGGCGTCGGTGCTTTGCTTTCACGGGGCGCAGCCGTTGCCGCCTGGCGCTTGCGTTCAAACGGGGACGCTGTTTTTCCGCCGGCAGGAGCCTGTTGCTTCTCTTCACGGCCGGAGATCAGCTCCTGTGGAAGCTCCTGGATAAACCGCGACATCGGATTCGCCTGCGTTCGTCCGTACTGCATCCGCATGGAGGCATGGGTCAGGTGAAGCTCCTGCTCGGCCCGGGTCATCCCGACATAGGCAAGCCGGCGCTCCTCCTCCATCTCTTCAGGCTCGAAAAGTGACCGGTTGTGCGGAAAGATTCCTTCTTCCATTCCAATAAGGAACACTGTCGGAAACTCCAGCCCCTTGGCGGAGTGCAGGGTCATCATTGCTACCTTGTCCCGCACGTCTGTGTCATCGTTTTCGTTCAAATCAGCCACGAGCGCCAGATCTGTTAAAAAGGAAATTAATGATTTATCCTCACTCCGTTTTTCGAACTCCTGGGCTACTGTCATAAATTCCTCCAGGTTTTCGAGGCGGCTCTGCGACTCAAGCGAACGTTCATTTTTCAGCGCTTCCCGGTATCCGGTTTTTTCTAGCAGCTCTTCGACCAGCTCGGTAACCGACAGGTAATCCTGCATCTGCATCCAGTGGTTCATCTGTTCGGCAAAGGACTGCAGTTTCTTTGTCGGGCCGGCGCCAAGACCAATCTGATCGGCCTCCTGCAGGGCATGGATGAGGGAAATGTCCTGACTCGCAGCATATTTGGTCACCTTTTCCATCGTGGAAGCCCCGATGCCGCGTTTCGGTACGTTCACAATCCGCCCAAGACTGATATCGTCGTCCGGGTTTGCAACTGTCCGCAAATAGCCGAGAAGGTCCTTGATTTCCTTACGGTCATAGAACTTGGTACCGCCGATCATGTTGTATTCGACGCCTGATTTGACAAACATTTCCTCAATTACACGGGACTGGGCGTTCGTCCGGTATAATACGGCAATATCACCGTGGCGTATGTCTTTTTTTCTCGTAATTTCTTTAATTTTGTCCACCACATAATACGCTTCGTCCCGTTCATTGGAGGCCTGGAAGTAATAGATGTTTTCTCCGTCCGGGTTCGATGTCCAAAGCGTCTTTTCTTTTCTTCCGGCATTGTTTTTAATCACTTCATTTGCCGCGCGAAGAATCGTCTTCGTCGACCGGTAATTCTGTTCGAGAAAAACAGTGACGGATTCCGGATAGTCGCGCTCAAAGGAAAGAATATTTTGTATGTCCGCCCCGCGCCATTTGTAGATGGACTGATCTGAATCCCCCACGACACAGAGATTGTGGCGCTTTGCTGCGAGCATATTCACAAGCATATACTGCGCCCGGTTGGTATCCTGGTATTCGTCCACATGAATGTACTGAAATTTCCGCTGATAAAACTGCAGCACCTCCGGCACGTCCTCAAACAGCTGGATGGTCTTCATAATAAGGTCGTCAAAGTCAAGAGCATGGTTGTTCCGGAGCCGTCGCTGGTACTCTTTATACACGTCCGCTGCAATTTCTTCGAATGGGCCTTCTGCCCTTTCTGCAAACTGCTTCGGCGTTTCAAGCACGTTTTTGTTGGATGAAATCATGCCGAGAATGGCCCGTGGCTCAAATTTTTTCGAGTCGATATTCTGATCCTTTAAAATCTGCTTGATCACAGACAACTGGTCGCTTGAATCCAGGATCGAAAAATTCCGGTTATAGCCGATCCGGTCGATATCCCGGCGGAGAATGCGGACGCACATCGAGTGGAAGGTAGACATCCAAATATCCTCAGCAACCGGACCGACAAGCTTGCCAACACGCTCCTTCATTTCCTTGGCTGCTTTATTTGTAAAAGTAATCGCAAGAATCGCGTAAGGCGGGATCATTTTTTCTCTAATTAAGTAGGCAATCCGATGGGTTAATACCCGGGTTTTTCCGCTTCCCGCTCCGGCCATGACCAAAAGCGGACCTTCTGTATGCTGGACCGCGCGTTTCTGCGGCTCGTTCATTCCGGATAACATGCGCTCAATGATTTGTCGCTGCATGATGCCACCGCCTTTCATAAGTGTTAAGGAACATATGTTCCTGTACAGTATACCGAATATTTGTGATTCACGCTACGCTCTGGCTGCCTTAACGGTCTGCACTGCTTTTTTGATATCCTCATACACAATGTCTCCGACTACAATCGTGTCGGCATAAGCAGCCATCTCCGCCGCCTGCTCCTTCGAACGAATGCCGCCGCCGTAAAAAAGCCTTGCTTCGTTTAATGTTTTACGTGCTTCCTGGACCATTCGTACGTCTCCGTACATCCCGCTGTATTCTATATAAAATATCGGAAGATGAAATAAACGGTCCGCCATCGCGGCGTATGCTTCAATATCTTCCTCCATCTGTTCTGTCTTTGCATCTGTCAATACTGCAGCCTTAGCTTCTGGATTTAAAATACAGTAGCCCTCTGCAAGCACTTCCTCCTGCTCGAGGGCCGGCCCCATCTTCTTCAGTGCCTCCTGATGCATACCGGTAATCCAGCGTACGTCCCCGGCGTTTAACACCGTTGGCACGAGATAGCAGTCAAACCCGGGCGTTACCGCCTCTATATTTGAAATTTCAAGCGCACATGCGACCGGGAATCTCCGCACCCGGGCCAGAAGGTTCAATGTATTATCAAGCGTGACTCCGTCGCTTCCTCCTACAATCACCGCGTCTGTTCCCGATTCACATATTAGTTCTAAATCTTCGTCGCTGATCGTCTTCGCTGGATCCAGCTTGAAGGCATGTTCCCATTCTGAATATGATAGCATCCTCATGTACTCCCTTTATGAAAATAGATAAGTCCGGACAGAAGGCGTCTGGTGCTTGAAGCGGCCAAACATTCCGGGCCTTTCCGCTTTTCGTTCTTCAGTCTTTCATTATACCAAATCCACCGCTGTTACTAAATAAACTTATTTGGCTGCCGCCGCAAAAAAACTCCCATCCGGCAGTCCGGCGGGAGTTTTATACGCGTCTGTCTGTTACGCTCTATTGTGAGTCCTGTTCCTGTTTTTCATTGTGCACGCGGTCGAGAGTCATCTGGTAGCTGTCGTTTCCATAATTCAGGCACCGTTTCACACGTGATATGGTGGCGGTGCTCGCACCGGTTTCCAATTCAATTTTGTGATACGTATATCCGTGCTGAAGCATTCTTGCTACTTCAAGCCGCTGGGCAAGTGATTGAATTTCATTAATTGTGCATAGATCGTCAAAAAACTCATAGCACTCATCAATATTTTTTAACGAAAGGATCGCCTGAAAGAGCTGATCGAGCTCTTTGCCCCTTAATTTGTCAATCTGCAACACACTACACTCCTTTTTGGCTACGTGACAGACGAAGGTATTTATTCATAAAGCGACGCGCAAAACAGTTTCATTCAAGCTGAAACTAGCTGATATCAGTACCTACTTTTACAGTTTAACGCATAATGGCAGGAAAGAGTACCATTTTTTTATGAACATCGTATATACCTTTTTGCGTAACCCTGATGTACGGGAGATGAGTCGCTGCAAAAAATAAGAGAGAATAAATCGGATCCTCATGCGGATAGCCCCTGGTTTTCAGCGCAGTTACCATTTCTTCATGCTCAGAAATAACCTCTTCCATCGGCTTCGAAGACATCAGGCCGAAAATATCCAGGGTAATATGCTCCACTACTTCCCCGTCCTCGACCAGAAAAATCCCGCCGTTATTCTTTATCAGTTCATGGGCGGCTTTTTCCATGTCTTCCTTGTGCTTGCCGATCATAATAATATCGCCGTTGTTATTAAAGGACGATGCAAACCCGTCCACCTTAGTCGCAAATCCCTTTAAAATCGTATTAACGCGCCAGTTCCCGTAGCGGTCAACAACCATGAAAAAGGATTCGTCATGCGTTTTCCAAAGCTCATCATTATTTGCTTCAATGCCAATGTGATAAGGCTTTAAAATCACGGAATTCATTAGTTCAATCCCCATCGGCATTGAAAAGTGAAAGTCACTGTCCTTTAATTCCCAATCAATTTCAAGCGGCGTGACCCCGTACTTCTCCCATTCAAACGGCTTCTTCGGATACAGGTTCGTTTCATCCCTGTACACCCACTGCCCTTTAGCGAGAACGGCTTCAGGCTTAGGCTCGCGCTTGTCCGACAGAATATTCAGGTGAGCCAGCCGTCCCGGGGCAATCATGCCGATTAAATTGTCGAGACCCAGGTGAACCGCCGCGTTATACGATCCCATTTCATACGCATCGATTTCAGGGACACCCTTGTCCAGGCAGATTTGAATGGTCCGGTCAATAACACCTTCCTTGTAGAAGGCAGGCGTAGATCCGTCAGTGTTTAGTGTGAAACGGCGAAAATCCGTGATTCCGGCTTCAAGCAGTCCTTCGATCATATCCGGAAGATCCGGGCGGATCGAAGAGTAGCGAAGCGAGGTAACAAGTCCTGCATCCAGTCGGCGCAGCGCTTCTTCTGCAGTCATCGCTTCATGCTCGCCGTCCACGCCGAGCAGCGCCATCTGTGTAATCGTGGATACTGATGAGCCCGGCAGGTGCCCTTCAATCGGCTTATTCAGCTCCTTAGTATACTGCATCCAGTGCAGGATTGTATCGTTACCGGTCATTACTTTAGGCCAGGAGGTCAGTTCTCCGCCCTGAACGACGAGCGGATGCTCCAGCCAGTCCTTCATGTTCGACGGCGAAAACCACCGGTCTTCCTCTTCCAACTCTGTCTGCGAATCGTACCGGGCCCACCAGAACATGGACGTAGGCAGCTCTCCAAGGTCTTCAATAGCAGAAAGTGCCTGGTACTTTTCCATATTTAAAAACAAAAACAAATTGTCGTTCACAAGGGTGGTCGTCCCGCGCACGGAGGCATATTCTGCCAGGGTCTGCGGGCTGTACAGCTGGAACGGGTGGGCGTGCGGTTCAATATAACCCGGCACCACCCATTTTTCGCTGCAATCGACGATTTCTGACCCTTCTGTTTTTTCCGGCCATTCAGGTCCGGCGTACATAATGCGGTCGTCATATATCCATATGTGCCCGCTGCTCCAGCTTTTGCGGGCACTATTTAAGTACGTTGCATCTTTTAAAATAATAGAGGGTGCTGTTTCGCCCCTCATTACGGAAAGATGCTCTCTCAATGTTGATTTGCTCCAATGATACAGCTTATTTGCCATCCAAACATCTCTCCTCCTGCACACAGTTCGTTGCCCGATTTCATTTTCCCTATCATATCACAAATGTAAACGCTTTTTTATATTTTCAGGTGACAATTTTGAAACGTTTTTCTTTTTATAACTGTTTTCATAGTTTCACAAAAATAATGAAACAGTTTTAGATAATTGTCAGAATTCACTTAAAATATTAGGGGATCTTATTGAAGAACCGATAAAACTGTACTAATATTTTTATCCTGCTTATTGTAACAGAATACTGCACCAGGGAGAAAGAAAATGACAGGAAATATAACATAAAATTCACAATCGCTTTGCAAAATTCATAAAAAAACTGCTTCTGCCGTCAGCAGAAACAGTCTCCTTGTCATTATTTCAGCGCCCGAAAACCAATGTCGGTGCGGTAAAACAAATTACCCGTATCGAGTTCCTTCATTTTTTCGTACACCTGTTTTTTCGCTTCCCCGAGGGTCGCAGCCTTTTCCGACAGCAGCAGCACCCGGCCGCCGCTGTTTACATATACACCGTTCTTTTTTTCCACTCCCGCGAAAAAAAGAAGGGGGCTTTTTGGAACCTGCTGAATAGGATGGTTCTTTTCATAGCTGCCGGGATAGCCTTTAGAGGCGGCTACTACTCCAAGTACAGCTTCTTCTGACCATACGGGCTCCGGTTTTTCCCCATCGAGGAGGGCTATCAGAAGCTCCGCCAGGTCCGATTCAAGTCGTGGAAGGACGACCTGCGCTTCTGGATCGCCGAACCTTGCATTAAATTCAATCACCTTCGGCCCGGCAGATGTCATCATCAATCCGGCATACAGGACACCGGTGAACGGTGAGCCTTCCTGCACCAGGCCGGTGGCTGCCGGCTGAAGCACTTTTTCCACCGCTTCATCGATATTTTTTTGAGTAAACTGAGGCACGGGACTATAGGCGCCCATCCCTCCAGTATTAGGCCCTTCGTCGTTATCATAGGCACGTTTATGATCCTGGGCAGCAACCATCGGCACGACCGTTTCGCCGTGGACAAAAGCCATTAAAGACAGCTCCTCGCCCTCTAAAAACTCCTCAATGACTACTTCGGCTCCCGCTTCGCCGAACTTGTTGTCCTTCAGTACTTCTTGAAGCGCCTGCACCGCTTCTGCTTCGGTCATCGCTACGGTGACCCCCTTGCCGGCAGCCAGACCGTCTGCTTTAATGACAATCGGTGCTCCCTGCCTGCGCACATAAGCTTCTGCTTCTTCGTATGCTGAAAACGAAGCATAGGCACCAGTTGGAATATGGTAGCGTTCCATGATTTCTTTTGCGTACGACTTACTTCCTTCAATCATAGCTGCTTTCTCACCCGGACCAAACACGCGCAATCCTTCATGCTCAAAGCGGTCAGCAAGTCCTGCCAACAGCGGGGCTTCCGGTCCGATAACGGTCAGCTTCACTGCCTTTTCTTTTGCGAAGGCCACCAGGCTTTCCTGATCGGTTTCCTCTATGTTTACGCATTCTGCATAATTCTCCATACCGTCATTGCCCGGAGCTGCGTATACCTGCGTTACGCTCGCACTTTTTGCAAAGGCATAAGCAAGGGCATGCTCGCGACCCCCTGCTCCTACTACTAAGACATTCATCGCCATCCTCCTGTTCAAAAGCCGTTATAGCTGTGCCTTACCGGTCTCAAATAAAAGCCCGGGGAGTGGAACCCCGGACTTTTCGGGTCTTAATGCCTGAAATGGCGCATGCCGGTAAACACCATAGTGATTCCCAATTCATTGGCGCGGTCGATGGACTCCTGGTCCCGGATTGAGCCGCCCGGCTGAACAATCGCTGAAATACCGGCTTCTCCGGCTGTTTCCACCGTATCCTGCATCGGGAAGAAGGCATCGGAGCCGAGAGCGCTGTTTGCCGCTTCCTCTCCGGCCTGGTTAATAGCAATTTCAGCCGAACCGACACGGTTCATCTGGCCGGCACCAATTCCAATCGTCTGAACATTTTTCGTCAATACGATCGCGTTGGATTTCACGTGCTTAACTACCTTCCAGGCAAGCTTCAAGTCCTCCCATTCCGCTTCTGTCGGCTCCCGTTCGGTTACCACTCGCACGTCCGCATCCAGAAAGCCTTTGGTATCCTCGTCCTGTACAAGCAGGCCGCCGTGGATGGACGTCAATTGTGAACGCGTCTCAGCAAGTCCTTCGAGCGTGACAGTCAGCAGACGGATATTTTTCTTCTGCGTCAGCAGATCAAGGGCTTCCTGCGAAAAGCTCGGAGCAATGACAATTTCAAGAAAGATCTCCTTCAGCTTTTCTGCGATGGCCTCTGTCACTTCACCGTTAAACGCAACGATTCCCCCAAATATCGAAACCGGGTCTGCGGCATACGTTTTGTCGTAGGCTTCCTCGAGCGTTTCCCCGATCGCGACTCCGCACGGATTCATGTGCTTAACGGCCACTGAGGCTGGATGCGTAAATTCACGAATCATGCTGAGGGCTGCTTCAGCATCGTTAATATTATTATAGGAAAGCTCTTTGCCGTGCAGCTGGAAGGCATTTGCAATCGAGCTGAGCGGCCCGATTGGCTCCCGGTAAAAGGCTGCCTCCTGATGAGGATTTTCGCCGTAGCGCAGATCCTGCTTTTTCTCATACGTCACGGTGTACATTTCAGGATGCTTTTCGCCGGCTTCCCGGGTTAAATAATCCGCAATTAATGCGTCATAGGAAGCAGTGTGCCGGAACACCTTGGCTGCGAGCCTTTTGTTCGTCTCCGCTGATACCGTGCCGCCATCTTTTAATTCTGTAAGCACAAGCTCATAATCATCCGGATCCACGACGACCGTAACGTCTTCGAAGTTTTTCGCTGCTGCCCTAAGCATTGTCGGACCGCCGATATCAATATTTTCAATGGCATCCTCAAACGACTTGTCCGGGTTTTCGATCGTTTTTTTGAACGGGTACAGATTTACGACTACCAGGTCAATTGGTTCGATCCCGTGCTCGTTCAGCTGGGCTGTATGGGCATCGTCGCTGCGGCGGGCAAGCAGACCGCTATGTATGTTTGGATGCAGCGTCTTCACCCGGCCGTCAAGTATTTCCGGAAATCCGGTAACGTCTGAAATACCCTTGATCTGCACACCGCTTTCCTCGAGTACGCGGCTCGTTCCTCCCGTAGAGATAATTTCAATTCCCTGTTTTTCAAGACTTTTGGCCAGGGGTACAATCCCCTCTTTATCTGACACACTAATTAATGCTCGTTTCATGAATGGTTGGCTCCCTCCGTATTGGTTTGTGCTGTTTTCAGGGGGCGGGTTATCCACTGCTGGACGATGTCCGGATAAAGCCGGTGTTCAACGGCCTGGATACCGGCGGTGAGTGTTCCGAGCGAATCCGTATCCTTTACATACAGCGGCTCCTGCGCAATAATGCTGCCGGTGTCCATGCCTTCATCGACGTAATGAACCGTGACCCCGGTCACCTTTACTCCTGCATCCCACGCCTGCCTGATGGCATCCTTTCCAGGAAAAGCCGGAAGCAGTGAAGGATGGACATTAATCATACGTCCGCCGTATTCGCTAAGCAGCGTATCGCCGATTAACCGCATATAGCCGGCAAGCACGATCCGTTCCGCCCCTTTAGCATATAATTCCTTCACGATTTCAGTTTCAAACGCCGCCTTGTTTTCGTACTCCTTCGGCGAAAAAGCGAACACCGGAATACCCTCTTCTTCGGCAAAGGCAACGACCGGAGCCTGCGGCTTATCACAGACAATCAGCACGAATTCCGCTTCGAGTCTCTCTTCCCGGGCTGCGCGGATCAATGAACGGGCGTTCGACCCAGTACCAGAGGCAAATAGGGCGAGCTTCATCAGCACGTCGCCCCCTTCACCTGCACTCCGCCGCCATCAGTTACTTCCCCGATGGCCCACGCCTCTTCCCCGGCCTGCTTCAGGGCCTGGAGTACGTTTTCTTTTTCCGCAGCCGGGACCACTGTCATTAAACCAATACCCATGTTAAAGGTGCCAAACATGTCTTCCGGAGACAAATGACCTTCGTTTTGAATGAAAGGAAAAATTTCCGGCTGCTTCCAGCTGTGGACGTCAAACATCGCACCACAGCCGTCTGGAAGCATTCTCGGCACATTTTCAAAAAAACCGCCGCCAGTAATATGAGCCATTCCTCTGGATGTGCCCAGCTGCTTAATGGCTTTCGCCGCATTTACGTAAATCCTTGTCGGCTCAAGCAGCTCTTCACCGAGCGGACGCTGAAACGGAGGAACCGTGTCATTCACCGTAAACAGGCCATCCTCAAACAATACCTTACGCACGAGGGAAAACCCGTTGCTGTGCACGCCTGAGGAAGCTACCCCGATAATCACGTCCCCGGGTTCGGCTTTGGATTCAGCCAAAATATCCGCCTTTTCTGCCGCACCAACCGCAAACCCGGCCAGGTCGTATTCTTCCTCACTGTACATTCCCGGCATCTCAGCGGTTTCTCCGCCAATGACAGCGCAGCCTGCCTGCACGCAGCCGTCTGCTACGCCTTTGACGATCTGCTCGATTTTTTCCGGATCTGCTTTTCCCAGGGCGAGATAATCCAGAAAATAGAGGGGATCGGCCCCCTGGACGGCGATATCATTTACACACATCGCCACCACGTCCTGGCCGATCGTATCGTGCTTATTCATTTGAAAAGCAAGCATTAATTTCGTGCCGACACCGTCTGTGCCTGATATGAGCACGGGCTCTTTGTAAGGAAGTCCGGAAATATCAAACATACCGCCAAAACCACCGAGAGCCCCCATCACTTCCGGGCGCCCGGTCCGGGCAATGTGCTTTTTCATCCGCTCTACCGCCTGGTATCCTGCTTCAACGTCTACACCGGCCCGCTTGTAAGCTTCAGACATCCGTAAGGCCCTCCTTTGTTAACCATTCATAATTTTATCGTGCGGATGGAGCGTATCATCGTAAATTTCTGTAGGGTATTTGCCGGTAAAGCACGCGAGACACTGGCCGCAGTTCGGCTCGCTTTTATCCCGGCCGATGCCGTTCTGCAGGCCTTCAATGCTGATAAACGACAGTGAATCCGCCCCCATCAGATCGCGCATTTCATCGACGGTATAATTTGAGGCAATCAATTCTGCCTTCGTTGACGTATCTATTCCGTAGAAGCATGGGTGCGTAATCGGCGGTGACGTAATGCGCACGTGCACTTCTGTTGCTCCCGCTTCCTTGAGCATGCGGACGATCCGCTTGCTTGTCGTGCCGCGGACAATTGAATCATCCACCATCACGACTCTTTTGCCTTCCACGACCCCGCGAACCGCGGACAGCTTCATTTTCACACCCTGCTCCCGGAGCGCCTGTGACGGCTGGATAAAGGTCCGGCCGACATACCGGTTTTTAATCAGTCCGAGTTCATACGGTGTACCCGTAGCTTCGGCATAGCCGATAGCAGCAGAAATGGAAGAGTCCGGCACCCCGGTCACGACATCTGCTTCCACCGGAGCTTCCTTGGCCATTTCCTTGCCGAGATTTTTTCTCGCCGTATGCACGTTAATATTGTCCACATTGGAATCCGGGCGGGCAAAATAGACGTATTCCAGACTGCATATTGCCCGGGATGTGGCAGTTGAAAACAATTCCGAGTGCATGCCCGAGTCATCAATGCTGATAATTTCTCCGGGCTGCATGTCCCGGACGTACTCAGCGCCGATCACATCAAACGCACACGTCTCGGAAGCAACCACATACGTGTCCCCGATTTTCCCGATCGCAAGCGGACGCAGACCGTTTGGATCCATAGCGCAAAGCAGCTTGTCCTCGGTCATTACTGCAAAGGCGTATGCTCCTTCAATATAGGACAGGGCATCCTTCAGCTGGTCTTCAAACCGGGTTTCATCGCTTCTTTTGATTAAATGGGCGAGCACTTCAGTGTCCGAGGTGGACTGGAAAATGCTTCCCTTTCTTTCGAGCTCCTCTTTTACGTGGTTGGCATTGACAAGATTTCCATTATGCGCAACAGCAAGACCAGTTGTCTGCGACTGAAAAAGCAGTGGCTGACAGTTCACCAGACCGCCGCCGCCTGCCGTAGCGTAGCGTACGTGACCGACGGCTGAGTTTCCCTGCAGCTGTTCGAGGTCTCCTTCTTTAAAGGCTTCCGTAATAAGACCGAGTCCTTTGTGGCTCGACAGTTTATCGCCGTCGCTGACGACGATGCCTGCCCCCTCCTGCCCGCGGTGCTGCAGGCTGTGCAGCCCGTAATAGGTCAGCTGTGCTGCCTCCTCATGGTTCCAGACAGCAAACACGCCACATTCTTCGTTTAAGCCTTTGATTTCACCAAGCATGGAATAGCTCCTTTCCAGGCGTTCTCCAACTCCTTGGCAGAAGCTTGAAGAATCGTCTCTTCCGATTCTTTGAGTAAGTGCAATGCTGCCTCTTCTGTCACTCTGCCGGCGTATCTGGCATCTGGTACTGTCTGTTCGAAGGCTTTCCGGTTTTCCGGTGTTACCGAAATCACGTAGCGCGACTGCGTTTCAGCAAACAATTCATCGACAGTATCTCCGGCGATCACCACTTCCACTCCGAGTCCGGTGCCAAACGTGCTTTCTGCAATTGCCACAGCAAGACCGCCTTCGGATACGTCATGCGCCGACTGCACCAGCCCTGCCTGAATCGCCTTCAGCACATCCCGCTGCCTCCGGTACTCAGTGTCAAGATCAAGCTCCGGCGCCCGTCCGTCAATCGAGCCGGTCTGCATCTCCTGAATCTCGCTGCCGCCAAAGTCTTCGCCCGCTTCACCGATAATATATACAGCGTCCCCTGCCTGCTTAAACTCCTGAGTTGTAATATGGGCAAGCTCTTTAATCAGCCCGACCATGCCGACGACCGGCGTCGGGTAGATCGCGCCGTTCTGCGTTTCATTGTAAAGCGATACATTGCCGCCGATAACCGGTGTTTCAAGGGTTTTGCATGCTTCTGTCATGCCGTCAATCGACTTTTCAAACTGCCAGTAAATTTCCGGTTTTTCCGGATTGCCATAGTTCAGGCAGTCGGTCAGCCCAAGTGGCAGCCCGCCCGAGCATATAATATTCCGGGACGCTTCTGCGATAACAATTTTTCCGCCCTGCTCCGGATCAAGCCCGAGATAGCGCGCGTTGCAGTCGGTTGTCATCGCAAGTGCTTTGTCCTTGCCGCGTACCCGGAGCACCGCTGCATCGGAGCCTGGCATGACGGCTGTATTGGTGCGCACCATGTAATCGTACTGGTCGTACACCCATTCCTTGCTGGCAACCGTCGGCTGCTTTAACAGATCCGTGAGCGTTTCTTTCGCATCACTCACCTCCGGCCGCCACGCCTTCTGCTCCTGGCGTTTGCGGAACGCTTCCGGCTCCCGGGACTCGGGATAGTAGACCGGTGCGTCTTCGGCCAGCGCGTCTACAGGCACGTCCGCAACTTTTTCCCCGCTGTGCCAGAGTACAAGACGCTGATCATCGATAACGCGGCCGATTTCCGCCGAGTGAAGCTCCCAATGGCTGCAGATATCGTGAATCTCTTTTTCTTCGCCCTGTTTGACCACCAGAAGCATCCGCTCCTGGGACTCGGAAAGCATCATTTCATACGGGCTCATGTTGAGCTCGCGCTGCGGTACCGTATCAAGGTTCATCTCGATGCCCGATCCCGCCTTGCTGGCCATTTCTGCTGAAGAAGAAGTCAGCCCTGCAGCTCCCATGTCCTGAATCCCGACGAGCGATTCACATTTCACGAGCTCCAGACATGCTTCGAGCAGCAGCTTTTCCATAAATGGATCACCCACCTGCACGGAAGGACGCTTGCTTTCTGATTCGTCGCTGATTTCTTCCGAAGCAAAAGTAGCTCCGTGGATACCGTCTTTACCGGTGCTTGCCCCGACGTAAATAACCGTATTTCCGGCGCCGCTGGCAATCCCCTTCTGAATATCCTTATGGTCAATCAGCCCAACACACATGGCGTTCACAAGCGGATTGCCCTCATAGCTCGGGTCAAACTGCACCTCGCCTCCAACCGTCGGCACACCGATGCAGTTACCGTATCCGGCAATGCCTGCCACAACCTCTTCAAATAAATATTTCACCCGTGGCTTGACCAGCTCCCCGAAACGAAGCGAATTCATAATGGCGACCGGCCGGGCACCCATTGAGAACACGTCCCGGAGAATGCCTCCGACGCCGGTAGCCGCCCCCTGATAGGGCTCGATCGCTGACGGATGGTTATGGCTTTCCATTTTAAATACAACCGCCTGCTCATCACCAATGTCGATGATGCCGGCGCCTTCGCCAGGTCCCTGCAGCACACGCTCGCCCTCTGTCGGAAACTTTTTCAGCTGGGCTTTGGAATGCTTATAGCTGCAGTGCTCCGACCACATGACTGAAAACAGGCCGATTTCTGTATAATTTGGCAGGCGCCCGAGAATTTTTTTAATCATTTCGAATTCTTCGTCTTTTACGCCCATTTCCTGATAAATTTTTTCCTGTTCAATCTGTTCTGCAGAAGGCTCAAGTAGTAAGGACATGGGATTTCCTCCATTGCTTCAATATTGACTGAAAGATTTTCAATCCGTCATCACTGCCAAGAATCTGGTCAGTTGCTCGTTCCGGATGCGGCATCATGCCCATCACGTTACCCTGCTTGTTTATAATGCCGGCAATCGCTTCTTTGGAGCCGTTAAAATTGTCTTCGTATGTGAACACAATCTGATTGTTTGTCTGCAGGTCTCTCAGGGTCTCGTCGTCGCAGTAATAGTTTCCTTCGCCGTGGGCCACCGGGATCGTTATTCGTTCACCTTCGGCGTATTCGGAGGTAAAGCCGGTTTCATGATTTGCCACCATGAGACGTGCCGGCCGGCAGATAAACTTCAGCGACCGGTTCCGCTGCATGGCTCCGGGCAGCAGTCCGGCTTCGAGAAGCACCTGGAAGCCATTACAGACGCCGAGCACCGGCTTGCCTTTTTCCGCCTGCTCCACGACGCTTGCCATAACCGGGGCAAAACGGGCAATCGCACCGGAACGAAGATAGTCTCCGTAGGAAAAACCGCCGGGCAGAAGAATACCGTCATAATCCGCGACACTTTCTTCCGTGTACCAGACTTTATCCACCGGCTCTCCGAGACCCTCCTGGATTGCATAGTACATGTCGTCATCACAGTTGGATCCTGGAAACACGATAACCGCGAATTTCATCAGGACACGCCCTTTCCGATCGTGTACGTATAATCTTCAATCACCGGGTTGGATAGGAGCTTTTCACACATTTCCTCAATCCGCGCTTCAAGGTTGTTTCCTTCCTCTACTTCAAGCTCAATATACTTGCCGGTCTGGACAGATGCCACCTCATGGTACCCCATTGTCTGCAGGGCGTTTTCAATCGTACTTCCCTGCGGATCAAGCACTCCTTCTTTCAATGTCACATACACTTGAACGTTAACCATGTGCAGCCCCTCCTAATCGCTGTAATATTTCGGTATAGCCTTCCTGAAGAGAACCAATCCCGTAACGGAACAGATCTTTGTCAAATTTCTGCCGGGTTTCTTTATCCCACAGCCGGCACGTATCCGGAGAAATTTCGTCAGACAGCAGCAGCTTTCCGTCCTCTGTCGTTCCAAATTCAATTTTAAAGTCCACCAAAAGCAGTCCGTGGTCGGAAAAATGCTTTTTAAGCGTTTCATTCACGTGTTCGGCCATCTGCTTCATATCCTTCACCTGCGACGGGGAGGCCGCCTGCAGCAGGCGGATATGGTCATCGTTAATTAAAGGGTCCCCAAGCTCGTCGTCCTTGTAGTAGAATTCCACCACCGGCTGATCCGTTTCAATGCCTTCCTCAATGCCGGTGCGGCGGTGGAGGCTGCCGGCAACAATATTGCGCACAACGACCTCAAGTGGAATGATGGTTGTTTTTTTGACCGCCTGCTCGGTTTCGGAGAGCCGGTCCACGAAATGGTTGTTTATACCTTCCTCGTGCAGCTTTTGAAACAGCAGGGAGGAAATTTCGTTATTCAGCTTGCCTTTGCCGACCAGCACTTCCTTTTTCTCTCCGTTAAAAGCGGTGGCATCGTCTTTGTACTCTACCCAGAGCGTGTTTTCCACGTCTGTTTCATACAGCTTTTTGGCCTTTCCTTCATACAATAGAGCGCGTTTTTCCATCGCAGGCTCCTCCTTTGGACTATCCCTTATTATTCGATGCCGGCACGGGCGAAGATCGTATCGACTTCCTTCATGTGATGACGGTGATCAAAGCAATCCTCGATTTCTTCACTGCTTAAAACATTTGTAATGGCCGGTTCACTTTCTACAAGCTCCCGGAACGGGATGCCTTTTTCCCATGCCTCCATTGCCTTAGGCTGGACTGTGTCGTACGCTTCCTCACGTACCATGCCTTTGTTGATCAGCGTAAGCAGCACACGCTGGGAGAAGACAAGACCGAGCGTTTTGTCCATGTTTGCTTTCATATTGTCTTCAAATACGGTCAGGTTTTTCACGATATTGCCAAAGCGGTTCAGCATGTAATTGAGCGCCGTCGTCGCGTCTGGAATAATAATTCGTTCAGCTGAGGAATGCGAAATATCGCGTTCATGCCAGAGCGGAACATTTTCATAAGCAGTCAGCATATGGCCGCGGATCACCCGGGCCAGGCCGGTCATATTCTCCGATCCGATCGGATTGCGTTTGTGTGGCATCGCTGAGGAACCCTTCTGTCCCTTGGCGAAAAACTCTTCCACTTCCCGGGTTTCGCTTTTTTGCAGGCTGCGGATTTCAACAGCCATCTTTTCAATCGACGTAGCAATTAACGCGAGGGTGCTCATGTAATCAGCATGACGGTCCCGCTGCAGCGTCTGCGTCGATACCGGCGCTGCCTGAAGGCCAAGCTTCCGGCAGACCGATTCTTCAATAGCCGGCGGAATGTTGGCAAACGTCCCAACCGCTCCCGACAGCTTCCCGACGCGGATGCCCTCGGCTGCGGCGTCAAAGCGTTCGATATTGCGCTTCATTTCCTGATACCAGAGAGCGAGTTTAATCCCGAAGGTAGTGGGCTCCGCGTGCACGCCGTGGGTGCGCCCCATCATAATCGTATGCTTATGCTCCTTTGCCTTGTTTTTTAAAATTTCGAGAAAACGCTCCAGGTCCGCCCGTAAAATCTCATTGGCCTGCTTAATCAGATAAGAGAGCGCCGTATCTACAACATCAGTGGAGGTCAGGCCGTAATGCACCCATTTGCGCTCATCGCCGAGCGTCTCCGACACCGCCCGTGTAAACGCCACAACGTCATGGCGTGTTTCCTCTTCAATCTCCTGGATCCGTTCGATATTAAAGGAAGCATTATCCCTTATTTTTTTCACATCTTCCTTTGGAATGTCCCCAAGCTCCGACCAGGCTTCACAGGCACAGATTTCGACCTCCAGCCAGGCGTTGAAGCGGTTCTCTTCGGTCCAGATGGCACCCATTTCCGGGCGCGTGTAACGATCGATCATAATCAGGTTCCTCCACTCTTCTCTTTAATTAGTTATTTCTCTATGTACTGCTTCCATACATCTGAGGACCGCTCAAGCGCATCCTGAAGATCCTCCCGCAGCACCGTCCAGTGCCCCATTTTCCGGCCGGGCTTGGCTTCATCCTTGCCGTACAGATGCACATGATCCTTGCTCCACTCTTCCATATGCGCCGTTACCGCTTCGACGTGTTCCCCGAGAATGTTGGTCATGACCACCGGCTGCTTCAGTCCGGCAGGCCCGAGCGGAAGACCGCAGACAGCGCGGATGTGCTGTTCAAACTGGGAGGTTTCACATGCTTCAATCGTATAGTGGCCTGAATTGTGCGGCCTTGGCGCCACTTCGTTTACATACACCGTGTCATCGTCTGTAACAAACATTTCCACCGCAAGGGTGCCGACTAGATCAACATGTTCGGCAAGCCGGTGGGCGATACGGATCGCTTCTTCATTTACAAAACGCGAAATTCTTGCCGGGACAATAGTCTGGTGCAGAACGTTATTAACATGGATATTTTCTCCGACCGGAAACACGCCGGTTTCCCCGTGCACGCTCCGGGTAACAATGCAGGAAATTTCTTTTTGGAACGGGATCCACGCTTCGAGTACGAGCTCTTTGCCGTCGCTTCCCCCGAGGGCTTCAAACGCTGCTTCTGCATCCTCCTCTGCCTTTAACACTACCTGGCCCTTCCCGTCGTAGCCGCCGCGGCATGTTTTTAATACGCTGGGCACACCAATCTGCTCTACCGCTGCCGAAAGCTCTTCGCGGGAGGTCACCTGGTGATACGGAGCTACTTTAATATCTGCTGCTTCAATTGCCTGCTTTTCACGAAGACGGTGCTGCGCCGTATACAGCAGCTGGCTTCCCTGCGGAAGATAAAGGGTATTTTCCAGATGCCTCGCTGTCTCTGCGTCAATATTTTCAAATTCATACGTTAATACATCACACACTTCTGCCATGCTGTCTGCCCCGTCACGGTCATCATAGGAAGCTTCAATTTCAATATCAGCCACCTGCCCGGCAGGCGAGTCTGTTTTTGGTTCAAGCACGGCCACCCGGTAGCCCATTGGCTTGGCCGCAAACGCCATCATTCGTCCGAGCTGTCCGCCTCCAAGTATTCCGATCGTCTGTCCCGGTTTCATTACTCGCCCCATAATTCATCTCCTGACTGCATGACCTGTTCACGCATTTTTTCTCTACGCTGCTGAAGCTTATCTGCCAGCTTTTCATCAAAGGCTGAAATCATCTGAGCGGCCAGCAGTCCGGCATTGGTCGCCCCGGATGTTCCAATTGCCACGGTCGCCACCGGCACGCCGCCGGGCATCTGGGCGATGGATAAAAGCGAGTCCCATCCGCTTAAAGCCTTGGACTGCACCGGCACTCCGATGACCGGCAGGGTTGTTTTTGCTGCTACCATCCCAGGCAGATGAGCTGCCCCGCCCGCACCGGCAATAATTACTTTTATTCCGCGCCCTCTTGCCTCTGCCGCGTATTCAAACATGTAATCCGGTGTCCGGTGGGCGGATACGATGTTCTTTTCAAACGGCACCCCGAGTTCGTCGAGCACCACGCATGCCTTCTGCATCGTTTCCCAGTCGGACGTACTGCCCATTATTACTCCTACCTGCGGTTCCAATTGCGCCACTCCTTTGCTTTTCCACGCATACTTTTTGACATAAAGAAGCCCCGGTGCCAGATCCATCCCTAAAAAAGGATAGTCTTCCGCACTCCGGGGAAGGTCTCGTGAACGTATACGCTCTACTATAGAAGAAAATTTCAAGCCGAAGCTTCCACTATTTCAGACAAAGGCTTCGTTTGATCATTCTCCTCATAGTCCAGCAATTTACGGTTGCCGGGTAGAGACGCTCGAGCCTTATTCCCGAAAGTATATGAGGATTGTCATCGTTCTGCTTTTCTTGCTTACGTGTTTTAGCTTAACAAGCTGTGATATTATCTGTCAATCAAAATTCGAACAATTGGAATGACCATAGCTTAAATGTTCGTTTATTTCTTTTTTGCTTCAAAACTGATTTCCTGTTTCACCGGCACATACTGTCTTTCTCCGTTAATGGTCTGCTCTTCAAATACGGGCTTTTCCATTCTGCGTACCGGCATAAAGCCCTCTGCAGCAATCCGGGAGAGACACTCCTCCACCGTTTCTTCTTCCTGCACGTAAAATGTCTGTTTATTTTTCTTTTTAGCCATTCTTTTCGCTGCTCCTTATTTCTTCACTTCTGCATCTATTATAACAGGTTCTTTCTAAAAAAAACGAACGAAGCAGAATTTCATTTCCCGCTTCATTCGTTTATTTATCGTCCTTTTTCTGTGCCTATCGTTCGTATAGTCTCTTTTAAGACAGCAACACCGTTTACACAGTCTTTTAATTCAGTAAATTCTTCCGGCGTGTGACTTTTCCCTTCGAAGCTCGGGACAAACAGCAGGCCAAATGGCACGTAGGCTCCGAACATCATGGCGTCATGGCTCGCGCCCGATACGAGAGATTCTGCCGTTAAGCCAATGCTTCGGGAGGCATCCCAAATCGAACGCCGGATCCATTCAGGGGCCGGTACTGGTTTTACTCTGAAGGCCACTTCATGAGAAACAGTAAGCTCCCGGCGATCGGCTATTTTCTCCGCTTCGCTTCGTGCCAGACTGATCATCTGGTCCCGGACCTCCTCATCAAGGTCCCGGATATCGGCTGTCAGCCGGGCCTCTCCAGCAATTACGTTTGAACCGTTCGGCTCGAGAGAAAGCCTTCCTACGGTAGCTACTGCAGTGTCACTGTGCATAGCCGGAAGCTGCTCCAAATACAGAATAAATTCTGCTGCTGCAGCGGCTGCGTCTTTTCTGATGTTCATCGGTGTGTTCCCGGCATGGTCTGTTTCTCCAAGAAAATGCACGTCAAGCCATGAAGGGCCGGCGATTCCTTCTACAACGCCGATACTTGCCTCCTGCTGTTCTAGCTGCTTTCCCTGCTCCACATGCAGCTCCAGATATGCCCGCAGCCGTTCACGCGGATAAATATTATTTTCGAGCTTATTCGGCGAATAGTCCATCAGCTTCATTGCCTCCGCCGCCGTCACTCCCTCGTCATCCCGCATTTGAAAGAAAGCATCCTTCGAGATATCGCCGACGGCCGCACGACTCCCGAGGAGCCCACTCCCGAAACGGGCTCCTTCTTCATCTACAAAAACGGCAATCTCTACAGAACAATCCAGCATGGCACCTTCTGCCTTCAATGCTTCTACAGCCATCAGGCTCGATATGCAGCCGAGAGCCCCATCAAAAGCACCGCCGTTTTTCACAGTATCCAGATGTGAGCCGGTAAGGATAATCGGTGCGCCGGCCTGGCCAGACTCCCACAGGCCATAAATGTTTCCCACACCATCTTCCCTGACACTCAGTCCCGCTTCCTTCATCCAGGAACGAAAAAGATTTTTTGCCTGCTGTTCTTCTTCTGTATAGACGTAGCGCGTAACACCGCCTTCTTCTGTGCGGCCGATGGCTGCCAATTCTTCCAGACGGCTGGCCAGCACCTCGGGATCGATTGACGGAAAGCCCCTGCTTTCCTCAATCGTCTGGAGCAGGCGCTCCCTGCTGAATCCCTCGTTACCCAAAGCATCATCACTCCTTCTCTTCTTTCACACTAACACACCGGCAAAAACGTTACACTTCATTGCATCAGGTCCACGATAAAAACCTCCGGCCTTCATCATTAATACAGTGAAATTTGCCAAAAAATCATCTGTTTCCATTATATACTATTTAACCGTATCAAAAGTAGCTTAATACAAGAATAAATACTCCTGTTTAAAAACAGAAATTTTGGCTTCTAAAAAAACAGGGAAAAGATATTTGCCAGCATTTTGACGCAAAAAACCGCCCTGATGATTTCCAGGGCGGCTTCTGCATAAAAGTCTATGAAACATAATTGGTCGTAATGATAGAGCGCTCCATTTGATACAGCTGCTCCTGGGAGTACAGGGGCGCGTTTTGGGAAAACTGCTCGTGAAAGAAGGCCCGTAGTGCTGCTTCTGTCGTAAAACGATGAGTATAGGCATCTACCGACACATCCTGCACAAACCGGTCCTCCTGCGTGTTCGAATGGCCGAAGAAAATAATTGGCGTAACTTCCCCCGGGTTGTGCTTTTCCCTGCGCAGGAAATCCTCTGTGATCGAAGCCGTTGCTTTGGCATGCTCAATCGGGCTGTCGTGCACTTCAAATGTTCCTGACCGGACATGCCCCCGGCTTGTGTTTTGAAACACCATCGTCGTTTCCACATCTTCCTCGACGTCCGGGTACAGCGTATCAAGCACAAAATCAAGCGTTCCGGCATTGTGCTTACTGACCCCGTGGATAATATGGCCTTTCCATTTCTGCGTCTCAAGCACATACAGCCCCCGGGTCGTCAAAACAACGTGGTCCACCTGGCGGGTCGACAGCTCCGTTCGTTCGTCCAACGGCACGTAAACGTGTCCGGAAATCAACATTTCGTCCACGGCAATCTGATTTGCTTCGACAAGATCATTTTTAATGCTTCTAAGCAGCTCATGTGTTTTCATTTCTTCCGGTTCCCGTGAAATTTTTTCCAAATGATAAATGTAATCCGTCAGTTTCCCTTTTTCTTCCTCATACTTGCCGCGTATCGCCTGGATGTCCTCGCGGTACTGCGAGCTTTTTCCTTCAATTTCTTCTTCCATTTTTCTATCATACTGCCGGACTTTTTTTAAATACTGGTCCCGCTGAATTAAAATGACCGCCCCAATGATGATTAAAGCTATAATAACTGTAACCGCTATACCCATATAAGCACCTCTTCCATCTCCTGCCTTAATATTTTTACTATGACCCGGGATTTGGTACACTAAAAATCGCTTCTTATTCGCTATGTAAAATTATATACATCATATTTCTATCATAATCAATATATTCCTTTTCGTATACACCAAAAGAAAGGATTCTTCCCTATGACACTTTATCCTGTGGTTCCAAAGGACTTTTATGAAAAACCGACGCTCGAGCTGTCCCGGGCACTGATCGGCTGTGTACTCGTGCATGAAACACCGGAGGGCCCTGCAGCTGGCAGGATCGTTGAAACGGAAGCCTATATAGGACCCGTGGACCGCGCTGCCCACAGCTACAATTACCGCAGAACAAAGCGGACGGATGTAATGTTTTTCCCTCCGGGGCACGTGTATATGTATACGATGCACACCCATGCGCTTCTAAATATTGTAAGCGGGGTGGAGGAGTCTCCCGAAGCTGTCCTCATCCGCGCTGTCGAGCCGGCTGCAGGCCTTGAGCTTATTCAAAAACGCCGGCACCGTGTCCGCGGCATTCAGCAGACAAACGGTCCCGGCAAGTTAACGAAAGCGCTTGGCATTGATATGAGCTACTACGGCCATGAGCTTGACCGTCCGCCGCTGTATCTGTCACCTAAGGATTACGAACCTGCGGTTGAAAGCGGTCCGCGCGTCGGTATTTCCGGAAGCGGCGAGGCACGCCATTACCCTTGGCGGTTCTTTGAAGCCGGCAATCCCTACGTTTCCAAATGGAGGGCCTGAGCCCCGTTATTTCAGAGCAACGATCCGGCGGCCCTGGATACGGTTTTCCAAAATAGCGTCAAGATCCTCCGCCAAATCATCCAGCGTGGTCTCGCTTGCAATCGTATCAAGCAGTGATTGAATTTTCAGGTCATCTGCGAGCCGGTTCCACACATATTGTCTTTTTTCCACCGGACAATAAACAGAATCAATTCCAGCCAGATTGACACCTCTTAAAATAAACGGGAGGACCGTGGTAGGAACGTCTGTCCCTCCGGTAAGTCCACTGACAGCTGCGGTACCGTGATATTTCATCGTACTCAGCAGGTAGGCAAGCGTTTCTCCCCCAACTGGGTCCACAGCCCCGGCCCACATCGCCTTACCAAGTGGTTTACGTTTATCCGGATTCACGTCCTCGCGGGACAGGATACGTCCTGCGCCAATATTTCGGAGGTAATCATGGGCTTCACTGTTCCCGGTAACGGCTGCCACGTCATACCCGAGGGAGTGGAGCATCGCTACAGCCATGCTTCCAACACCGCCAGTAGCACCGGTTACAACGACTTCGCCCTGTTCCGGCGTGACTCCTTCCTCCTCCAGGCGCACTACCGATAATCCTGCTGTAAACCCGGCAGTGCCAAAAATCATAGCTTCTCTTGGAGTCATCCCCTTCGGCAGCTTCACTACCCAGTCAGCAGGCACTCTTGCTTTTTCCGCATAGCCGCCGTGATGGGCCACTCCGAGCTCATAGCCTGTAACGAGCACTTCGTCGCCCTCCCGATACCTCGAATCACTGGATGAGGCGACAACGCCGGCGAGATCAATGCCTGGAATCAGTGGGTAGCCCTGGGCAATCTGGCTTCCAGGTGCCGCTGCCATCCCGTCTTTAAAGTTGATGCTTGAATAGTGTACATCGATGGTGACGTCGCCTTCAGGCAGATCGTTTTCTTCCAGTGTACGTACTTCTTTTGTAACTTCTCCCTGATCGTTTTTATCCACGACCAGCGCTTTAAATGTGCTCATGCTTTCCACCTCCATAAAATAATCCTCTAAACTATTCCCCAAAAAGCTTTATTCCATGCAGAGCAAAAACAAAAAACACGCGCCTCCTTTAGGAAGCACGTGTGGGATGCTACGGTGTTAAAAATAAGAAAAAGATGATAAACACAAAAAACAACGCGTACATAATCGGGTTCAGCTGCTTTCCTCTTCCAGTGAGCACCATCGTGATCGGATAGAAGATAAAACCCATCGCAATACCGGTCGCGATACTGTAGGTGAGCGGCATTGATACAATCGTTAAAAAGGCCGGCACCGCAATTTCGAGACGCTGCCACTCAATTAAGCGCAGCGACGATACCATCAATGCCCCTACAATAATTAGAGCCGGAGCTGTTACAGCGCTTGTTACCACGCCGAGAAGCGGCGAGAAAAACAAAGCGGCAAGAAACAACAGCGCCGTAATAATCGATGCAAACCCGGTACGCCCTCCGACAGCTACGCCGGCTGAAGATTCAATATATGCTGTCGTTGTCGAGGTTCCCAGAATTGAGCCGATCACGGTGGCCGATGAATCCGCCACCAAAGCACGCCCGGCACGCGGAAGTTTGTTGTCTTTTACAAAGCCGGCCTGGTTGGCTACTGCAAACAAAGTTCCGGCTGTATCAAAAAAGTCTACAAACAAAAATGTAAGCACTACTACGATAAATCCAATAACAAAGCTTGAATCCCACGAAAAGTCCGCAAGAGAGGTGAAAGCAGCACCAAATGTCGGGGCGATACTAGGCACCCCGGAGACAATCTGGCCCGGTGGCTGAATCTGCCCCACCAATATGCCAGCCAGAGCTGTAATCACCATTCCGTAAAAAATACCTCCCCGGATGCCAAGCGTCATCAGTATGACGGTAACAAGCAGCCCAAATGCCGCAAGAGCAGCCGGCCCGGAGGTGAGTGTACCAAGCGTGACGAGAGTAGACTCATCAGCCACTACAATCTGCGCTCCCTGCAGCCCGACAAAGGCAATAAACAGTCCAATACCGGCAGAAACAGCGTATTTCAGCTCCTCCGGAATCGCGTTAATAATTTTTTCTCTAATACCAAATGTCGTTAAACCGATAAAGATCATCCCGGAGCAGAATACCCCAAACAACGCAAGCTCCCAGGGGATCCCCATTGTCAGCACAACGGAATATGTAAAAAAGGCATTAAGCCCCATCCCCGGTGCCAGAGCTATCGGATACCTGGCAAGCAGCCCCATAATCAGTGTCCCAATAGCTGCTGCCAGGGCTGTCGCTACAAACACGGCGGACTCATTCATTCCGGCTTCGGCTAAAATACTGGGGTTGACGAATAAAATATACGCCATCGCAAGGAAAGTCGTTAAACCGGCTAACGATTCTTTCTTGTAGTTCGTTTCATTCTTTTTAAATTCAAAAAAACGATCCATCCTCTTATCTCTTCCTCTCTTTCCTCTCCCCAGGCAAAACTCTCTCTGATTGTATTATATACTTACTAAGCACTTACCGCGCAAGCCCCTACTCCCATTCAATGGTCGAAGGCGGCTTGGATGTAACGTCATACACTACACGGTTAACGTGCTGCACTTCATTAACGATTCTGGTGGAAATTTTTTCGAGAACGTCATATGGAATACGGGCCCAGTCCGAAGTCATTCCGTCAATCGAAGTAACCGCGCGGATTCCGACTGTATAATCGTATGTCCGGCTGTCTCCCATTACGCCCACGCTTCTCATATCCGGAAGCGCCGTGAAGTACTGCCAGATTTCACGATCAAGACCGGCATTTTTGATTTCTTCGCGTAAAATGTAATCTGATTCCCGGACAATTTCGAGCTTCTGCTCCGTAATCTCCCCGAGCACACGAATACCCAGTCCCGGTCCCGGAAACGGCTGACGCCATACGATTTCATCCGGCACCCCGAGCTCCGTTCCGAGCTTGCGGACTTCGTCTTTAAACAGCGTATTCAAAGGCTCAATCAGATCAAATTTCATGTCCTCCGGCAGCCCGCCGACATTGTGGTGGGACTTTATCGTCTGTGCTGTATCCGTACCACTTTCAATGACGTCTGTATACAGCGTGCCCTGAACAAGAAAATCCACGTTTTCAAGCTTTCCTGCCTCTTCTTCAAACACGTATATAAATTCATTTCCGATAATTTTCCGTTTTTGTTCCGGATCGCTCACTCCATCGAGCTGATCGAGGAAACGTTTGGCTGCGTCTATTTTCACAATATTCATCTGAAACCCGCGTCCGAGCGACTCCATGACGCCTGTCGCCTCCTCTTTACGCAGCAGGCCGTGATCAATAAACATGCATGTAAGCTGATCCCCGATCGCTTTGTGAACGAGCGCTGCAGCCACCGAGCTGTCCACTCCGCCGCTCAATGCACACAGTACGTTACGGCTGCCCACCTGCTCCCGGATAATTGCCACCTGCTCATCGATAAAATTGGCCATCGTCCATTCATTCGAGCATCCGCAGACACGGTAAGCAAAGTTCTTCAGCATGTCATCGCCAAACTGGGTGTGGCGTACTTCGGGATGGAACTGAACGCCGTACATTTTCTTCTCCGGAGCGCTCATCGAAGCTACCGGGCATGATGGGCTGGTTGCGTCGACCGTAAAACCTTCCGGCGGCTCGACAATTAAGTCGCCATGACTCATCCAGACGCTCTGGGTTTTCGGCAGTCCTTCAAACAATACCGGATTCGCCTGTACATGAATATCGGCTTTTCCATACTCCCGATGCTGGGCTTTTTCCACTTTTCCGCCGTAATGCAGTGTCATCAGCTGCATTCCATAGCAGATTCCCAAAATCGGAATATCCAGGTCAAAAATAGCTGGATCGCAGGTAAGTGCGCCTTCGACATACGCACTGTTCGGCCCACCGGAAAAAATAATCCCCGCTGGGTTCAATTCTTTAATTTTTTCAGCACTGATCGTGTTCGGATGGAGCTCGCTAAAAACACCGAGATCTCTGATCCTGCGTGTAATCAATTGATTATACTGGCCGCCAAAGTCCAGAACAATAATCGTTTCACTGATATTTCCTACGCTCATCGCTTCTACCCCTAACTGTTTTCAAATATGTACGTTCAAGGTTCACTTTAAAGGAATGCCTGCTTCCGGGCAACAGCCTGCTTTGATTGCCAGCTCATCCGCACGTAAAATACTCCTGCAGAAGCGGGCCTTCTGCAGACCAAAAAAGCTGCCTTCGTAAAGTATACGAAAGCAGCTTTGACTGGAGACACACGGCGGCGCTTCTGCTGGCGTGTGCCCTTCGCTGCCCTCGTAGTCCAGCCATTTTCCGGCGGCCGGGTAGAGACATTCGGGCCTGATCCCGAACTATACGAGGTATTCACCTGTAAACATAGAGTAAATTCTAACAGCCGGCTCAGTGCCGGTCAAGAACGGACTTTCTTTACCAGCTGTTTCCATGCCGCAACTGCCTCCGGCCCGGCTTCGTTCCCGGTCTTACGTCCGTAATACAGACGTTCATATTTCTCTGTCAGATGCTCCATCTCACCGCTTCCGTAGATGTCATTCACCCGCACGGCAAATTCCCGCAGCGTTTCCCCGGCGTTCCGTTTTACACGTGCTGTCTGCAGCAGCCGCAGCAGCGCCTGGTAAGCATTTTGAAACTCTTCATCAGAATGCATGTGCCGGTATTTGAAAAGAAGATAGCTGGCCAGCAGCTTCCTCCGGAAAAGCCATCCGGCTGCTGGGAGGATAACTACCGCTGCAAAAAAAGGCCACAGCGGAAGCCTCCAGTCAATGCCGGCGCTGCCAGAGGAATCCTCCTGTTCTTGTTCGCCCTCTTCCCCAGTTTCAGGAGCCGCTTCCTCTTCTTCAGGGGCGGCCTCCTCTTCCTCCGTTTCCTCTTCTTCAATTTCGGGTGCTTCTTCTGAGGCTTCATTATTTTCATACGTGTAATTAAACTCTGAAGAAAAACCCTTCGTCGGTTCAAACGGCACCCAGCCTACTTCGGGAAAATAAACCTCCACCCAGGAATGCGCATTTTCATTTGTGACTTCCACCTGATTTTCATTCCCCGGCGCCTGGTCGCCTTCCGTGAATCCTTTGACCCAGCGCGTCGGTATATCAAGCGTGCGGAGCAGCACCGCCATTGAAGTCGAATAATTATCACAGTAGCCTGTTCGTGATTCAAACAGAAACTGGCTGACATAATCTCCGCCCTCCGACGGAGCCGGAATGTTGGTCGTCTGATAGGAGAAATTCGGACCGCGCAAATACCTTTCCACGGCTCTGGCTTTTGCATAGCGGTTATCGTCATCTGCTGTAAGCTCTTCGGCAAGCTCCTGAATTTCTCCCGGAAGGTCGTCGGGAAGCTGTGTGAAGTATTCCGTGATCTCCTCCGGATCCTCTGAATTATCAGTAACAGCACTCATCTGCTCTACGGGAAAATCTGCTGTTTCATACGCCACCGTGTAATTAGTTAACGACGCCGACTCTCCGCCAGCCTCAAACTCCACCTGGGTGGTCCAGGCGTCCACTGATGTTTCTATGTCTTCTTCAATAGAAAGAAACGAACCTGGATAAAAGGCAAAATCAAACTCCTGGGTTTCTGCCATTTCAATGTTTACTTCCTGTTCTTCTGTTTCGATATTTTCATTGTATAAGCCGGCTTCAGAAGACGTCTCATCAGGGGCGTCTATTTCCCACCCAAGACCGGTGTATACATTTTTAGCCTCGCCCCGCCAGTAGCCGTTAATATCGCCTGATGCAGTAAATACCGGCATATCACTCATTTGAAATCCTCCGCCAAGGCGTTCATCAGTATTGTCATAGCCAATCTTCTGCACACCCTGACTGCTCCCGGTGCTGCTCTCTCCCCACGTTAAAAATGGAACGGGATCAGGCCACCGTGGTTCACTTTTGGGGGCAAGCACTCCAACGCCTCCGGCGGTAATTAAAAAAGCAGCCATGATCAGCGTCCACCGTATAAAAATCTTCCTCTGAGCCTGCCTGTCCTCCGCCTGCGATACAATACGTTCCCACTGAAGCAGTCCTAAAAGCAAAAATCCTATAACAAACGTACGGATAATCGCAAACATTCCATCGTATTCGAAAAAAGTATCCATTACGCCAATATAAATAACCGTAAATGTCAGGAAAAATAAAATCCGGCGGGACTGTACCACCCAGAAATAAATCAAATAGCTCATAATAGCAAGCAGAAGCATAAATAACACACTGCGGAACATATCTGTCAGAGCGTACCACTGGCCGCTGATTATATAACCAACATTCGTCTGCACTTCCGCCCCCAGAGTAATCAGCCAATTCAGCTGCAGCAGCGATTCCTCATAAAATACAATATTTATACCTATTAGTATAGTCAGCAGTACACTGCCGATTATCGCCCACCAGGGCGGCCGCAGATAAATGACGATAAAAAAGGCGGCAGAGACAGCCATAAATACGGTCACTGATCCTGTCCCGGTAGCTGCCGGCAGGGGCAGCAGCCATTCTGCCAGCAGCAAATAACCAAGAATATAAACAATCAATTTTTTCCAGGTATGCTCCGGTTTAATCAAATAATTATGCCTCCTCTATAACACTTCAAAACCGGCCTCGCCCGGCTGCACATAGTATATATGAATATTGGTATGCCGCAGCGCTTCTACACCCTTATGGTGGGACAACCCACTCTCATCAGGAAGCAGAGCCACAATAACAGAGCGTTTCTGTCCGGCCCATTGCTTTAATTCTTTAATTCTAATATCCGGAAGCACCGGAGTCACATAAATCAGTGCTTCGGGCCCCGGGGCCTGACGTAAAAACGGCGAAGCCTCCGTATCTGTATTCAATTCCACATACGCCAGACCCTGATAAATACGCTGAAAATGCTCTTTGGAGGTTCCGGAATGCTGCAGAGGCTGCCCGGAAGCAGTGACTCCGTAACCAATAGGCATTTTCATCTGATAGGCATACTCCGTTAAAGAAGCAGCAAATTCCACTGCGGTTTCAAATGATTCGGGTGCTATATCAGCTGCGGTTTCAAGCAGCAAAAAATAGCCTTCTCCCTTTTCAGCTTCAAATTCTTTTGTCACAAGCTTTCCAGCCCGGGCCGTCACCTTCCAGTCAATATTTGCCATCCGGTCCCCGGGGGTATAATCCCTCACCCCTGCGACATTAACAGATTCATTTTGTATCCGCTGCGACAGTGAGACTGCCTCCGAGGAGTTGTCTGCCGCCGTATTCCAGTTCGCTAACTTTCTCATTCTTGGAAGTACTACCACCGTAGAAGAAATCAAAATATCGTAATCTTTTTCCACAAAGCCAAACAGATCGCCGGCACGGACGCGGAGATAACCAATGGTATGCTTTCCCCGTCTTCTGCCCCTAAGGCTGTAGGAATAGGACGCCTCCCTCTGAAAAAAAGGGAAAATCAACGCTTCTGCCGACGTTTCCCAATCCCTGAGCCCGTAAGGCTGATGATCCCGGATCTTTACGTACATCAGTGGAAGCGGAATTCTTTTTTTTAATGTGACTACAGCTTCAGCATGACCGTTAAAGGAAAGCATATCAGCACTCAGTCTGCGTTCAGCCTTTAAAGAACGAAGCGGATAGACTAGTAATAATAATTGTATAACCGCGAGGGTCGTCACACTGTAAAACAAAAACCAGCTGACAAACCCCCCTTGAAACATAGCGTAAATAAATAATACAGCTAATGCAGCCAGAACAGCTGCCAGCTGCATTACTTTTCTTCCGATTTTTAAAAACCGACTCATGGGCGTACCGCCGAATCACTGTCCGAGGCCGGTACACGGACGCTCGATAAGATGTCCCGCACCACGGTCTCTCCGTCTTTATCCGCCATCTGCTGGTCTGTCTGCAGAATAAGGCGGTGCCCCATAACGAACGGCGCAAGGTACTTCACATCATCCGGGGTTACGTAGTCTCTTCCTCTCACAAAAGCATATGCCTGCGATACCTTCATCAGCGCAATCGATCCCCTTGGACTTACGCCAAGATAAATATCGCGGTGATTTCTGCTCTCCCGCACAATGGAAACAATGTACTGCTTCACTGAATGGTCCACGTGCACGTTTTTCACGAGCTCCTGAGCCCTCAGGACGTCTGCGAGACTCATTACGGATGAAAGATCATCAATCGGATGCGTGAATTCCACACGCTCGAGCACTTCTATTTCCTGCTCTTCTGTAGGATAGCCGAGCCGGAGCTTAAACAGGAAGCGATCGAGCTGTGCTTCCGGCAGAGGATACGTTCCCCCGTACTCTACCGGATTCTGTGTGGCCATCACAAAAAATAAACGTTCGAGGTTTCTCGTTTCGCCGTCCACTGTAACACTTTTTTCCTCCAGCGCTTCGAGAAGGGCTGACTGCGTTTTCGGGGAAGTACGATTAATCTCGTCTGCGAGCAGAACGTTTCCCATTAACGGGCCGGGCCGGAATTCAAACTCCATCGTCCGCTGATTATATATAGACACACCTGTTACATCTGATGGGAGAAGATCCGGCGTGAATTGTATTCGTTTAAAACTCGCGCCAATCGATTTGGCAATTGCCCGCACCATCATCGTTTTTCCCACCCCGGGCACATCTTCAAGCAGGATATGCCCGCGGGCCAGAAGCGCTGTCAGGCTTAATTCAATTTCAGCTTTTTTTCCGACCACGACCTGCTGCACGTTTTCGATGACACGCTGCAACGCTTCACGTTCGTTCACCAATATCTTTCTCCCCCTACTGTATATGCTCTCGCTCTGTAAATCATATTAATCTTATCACAATAACCCACCCCTAGAAAGAAAACCGACTATTCCTGCTCCCGGTTTTCCGGCAGTATTTTTCTTCGCTCCACCGGCGATTTCAGCACAATCGACGTATTAATGTTCCCGTAGGAGATCAGGGTATCAACAAGCTCTCTCAGGCTGTCCATCCCCTCCACCGCTGCTTTAATAAAATAGCTTACTTCTCCGGTCACCCGGTGACATTCCAGTACCCGCGTGTCCTCTGCAATCATTTTTTCAAAGCGGGGAATCGTGTCCTTTAGTTCACTCACCTGGATCATCAGAAGCGTATCCCGGCCCACGGCTTCCGGAGAAACCACCGCACTGAAGTGATCAATAATTCCTCTCTCCTGCAGCCTCATCATTCGCTCTGAAACGCTTGGACGGCTTAAATTTAATTTTTTGGATAAATCACTGACCGATATTCTCCCGTCCTCCTGAAGTAACTCGAGCATTTCAATATCAATATGATCCATTCGAACGCACTTCACCTTTCTTTTTGAACATCAATAATCAAATATACCTTCATTTTTAATGTTATTAAACCAATTATCCTTCATATGATTATTCAAGAATGGTTAATTTTTCCTTATAATAGAAGTAACCTATTGTTGAAGGAGAGACGACCGTTGATAAACATAACCAATATACTACAAGTCCTGGCCGGATGTTTGTTAGCTGCCTTTGGCATTACTCTGCTCCAGCACGCTGATTTAGTCACCGGAGGCACTGCGGGCCTGGCGCTCGGTTTAACATATGTCCTGCCGCTGTCTTTTTCCGCCGTCTTTTTTATAATCAACCTGCCTTTTTATGTGTTCTCTGTGGTGCATATGGGATGGAAATTCACGCTGAATACGATCGCCGCAGTATCTTTGCTTTCTGCACTGACAAGCCTGGATTACTTTCTTCCTGCTTTCAGCATCCATCCGGCTGCTGGTGCCATTTTCGGCGGGGTCAGTATAGGAGCCGGCATATCGATTTTATTTATGAACAACACCTCGCTCGGCGGAGCTAATATTCTGGCGTTGTTCCTCCAGCGACGGCTCCAGTGGAACCCAGGCAAAGTCAATTTATCCTTTGATGTAATGGCGGTGGCTGTCGGACTCGCTTCTGTCGGCTTAATCGCAGGAGCTTATTCCACACTCTCCATTATTGCTACTGCTTTTGTAATCAGCGTAGCTAAAGGGAAAATTGCCGCTTCAAGGCCCGTTCCGAAAGCGAAGCCACGTTCTTCGCGCCAGGGAGCACTAATCGAAAAACAATAAATCAAAAGCAGCTTCCCACAGGAGGCTGCTTTTTTCAGCTTTCCGTCAAACCCTCCGTCAGTGCTGCGGCTGCTTTCTTTTCATCATCAGCCACAGAGGCTTCAAACAGCTTTTCCTGCTGGAACGGGGTATACTTCATGTCGAAGCCGTGGTGCCAGGCAATTTGCCGGACGAATTCCCGCTGCGTTCGGCCGTTTCCTTCCCGGAACGGATGAATATGATTAAGGTCATTGTAGACCGGGGCAAGGGCTTCGGCGAAAGCTTCCCTGTCCCTGTACGTCATTTTATTTATTGCCTGCACAGAGTCTCTTAGGTGACGCAGTCCTCTGTCGATAAACGCTGCAGGCAGAAAGGATGTCTGTCCTTTAGCAAGGTCTACCGTCCGAAACTCTCCGGCCCAGGCGTATACATCAGAAAACAGCCGCCGATGAATACGCCGTATATGCTCTTCATCAAAGGAGCCAAGCACCTTTTTTGCTGTCATCATCTGCTGCAGGCGGTACGTTGTAATAATCTGTTCGATTTTTTCCGCTTTGGCTTTTTCCCGAAAATTCATTTTGTTTATAAGCACTCCGCTGTCTCCATACGTGTAATAGGATTCGCTCATATTATAAACGCCCTTCCGCTATAGAAGCTGTCACTTCTTTAATCGTCATTTTCCCATCGCGGAGCTTCCGCACAGCTTCGATATCTTTTTCTGAAAAAACAAACCCTTCTATTTCTGCAGAAACAATCGCGTTCTTAAGCTCCCGTTCTTCGGGCGTATCCGGGAAATCGTATTTGTCTGTTGCGGACGAGCCGTGTTTTTCATGCATTGTTTGCCCTCCCCCTGCCTGTAATGAAACAGTTTTTGCTTTCTTCTCGTTTCCATTTGCTCTCTCCTGCCCGGAGCTAAAGAAAATCTTTTTTGCACGTTTTTCAGGTGCGCCTCTAGGAGTATCATTTCGGATACTATACCACTTCAAAGTGGGTACTTCCATGCCTGAGCCTTCTGCTAGTATGATGAAAGCTGCATACTATAATAAAAATAAGAGGAGTGTTTACGCGTGCCTAATGTGATTGACCCCACTGTTTCTGTCGGTCCTGTGCAGCTTAGAGTGCAGAGTATCAGCCGGGCTGCTGCCTATTATGAAAATGTCCTCGGCCTCCGGATGCTCGGACGTTCATCCTCCACCGCTGTTCTCGGCGTTCCATCAGACGGCGCCCCTCTCGTTATGCTCCGGGAGGTGGAAGGCTCGATCGCTCCCCCGCGCACGCATGCCGGTCTGTACCACTTTGCTGTTCTTCTTCCGGACCGTGCGTCCCTGGGTGCCTTCATCCGTCACCTGCACAGCACCGGCGAGCAGTACGGAGCGTCCGACCACAGCGTCAGCGAAGCGCTCTATCTGACGGACCCGGACGGAAACGGCATCGAGGTTTACCGCGACCGCCCCCGGAAAGAATGGAACTACGACAGTAACGGTTTCATCCATATGACGGTCGACCCCCTTCATGAACAACCGCTGCTTCAGGAGGGAAAAAATATTCAGTGGCACGGTGTGCCGGCTGGAACCGTGATGGGCCACGTTCATCTTCATGTGCATGACATGGAGGAGGCTTATCGTTTTTATGTAGAGGTGCTGGGATTTGACCTGGCCGCCGATCCGCAGAAATTCCCTGCTTTCTTTGTTGCCGCCGGCGGCTATCATCATCACATCGGGCTTAATCCATGGGCCGGAGCCAAGGCTCCTAAAGCCTCCATACGAAACACCGGCCTCGACATGTACACGATTTTGCTTCCTTCTGCCCGTGCTCTCGAACCCGTCGCCGAACGCCTGAAGGCAGCTGGCTACTGGTTTCACCGTGAAGAACATGCCCTTTATGTCACCGATCCTTCGGGCATCGTCGTATGCCTTACTGTAAATGCTCCGGATGAAGTCCTGTCCTCTGCTCAAATGGCCCGACTGACCGAATAAAAATTTACTTTTACTATTATGGAAATTTATAGACAGTTAACTCGTATTAATTTTTAAACAAATCCGGCTCTTTTCTTCTCTTGGAAAAGGCCGGATTTGTTTTATCTGCGCTGCTTATACATGAAAACATGGACAGAAAGAAATTCAGCTGATATGATGAATATTGATTGATAATGATTATCACTAATGAATGATTTTTTAATGTTGAAAGAGGATATAACATGCGTCAACAAACGGAACCTTCCACCTATAAAGACGATATTACTTCACGTCCTGTAACAGCTGTACTAATGTTTATTGCCGGCCTTCCTATACTTGGATTTATTTTTTTGCTTTCGATTTCTGTCGGTGCTGCAGACGTGGAAATTGGTACTGTTTGGAACGCATTGTTTCACTATGACGCTTCCTTGAATGATCACGTTGTTATTCGCGAGCTTCGTCTCCCACGGGCTATTGCAGATATTGTTGTTGGCGCCTGCTTCGCCGTAGCCGGAGCCATTATGCAGGGAATGACAAGAAATCCACTGGCCGAATCCGGGATTCTTGGCATCAATGCAGGTTCAATTTTTATGGTGGCAGTCTGTTTTGCGTTTCTGCCGGGGCTCTCTTATAACCTGTTGATAGTCTTTTCTTTTTTAGGGGCAGCGATCAGCATGGGGCTGATTTTTGGTATTGCTTCGCTTTCACGCATCGGTCTGACACCTCTTCGCATGGTGCTTGCCGGGGCGGCGATTAACGCCCTGTTTACAGCGTTAAGTGAAGGCATCGCCATTCACTTTGATCTCAGCCAGGATATTGCCTTTTGGTACGCCGGTGGATTATCCGGTGTCCGGTGGGAGCAGCTGCTGCCCGCCCTTCCATGGATGGGGGGAGCGCTTGTATTTGCGGTCGCCCTGTCCAGGTCTGTTACTATTTTAAGTCTCGGGGACGATATCGCTTCAGGCCTTGGGCAGCGTGTCGGCCTGATAAAACTACTCTGCACACTCGCCGTTTTGTTTCTCGCCGGCATTGCCGTATCCATCGCTGGCCCTATCGGGTTTGTCGGTCTCGTTATCCCACACGTCGTCCGGTTTTTCGTGGGAGTTGACTACCGGGCGATCATCCCGTGCTCTATCGTGGTGGGCGGCATTTTTATGTCGCTTGCCGATATTGGTGCCAGGATTATTAATCCGCCGTACGAAACCCCTCTCGGTTCTTTATTTGCGCTTATCGGTGTGCCCTTCTTTTTATACATTGCGCGCCGCGAGAGGAGGGAACTCTAAATGCATTCTATATTTTCCGGCGAGTGGGAACGCAGGCGCCGCAGACGGCGCATTTTTGTATTCAGCTTCCTCGCCATTCTAATATTTATCGTGCTTCTTTTCAGCATGAATTCCGGAGTTACTCCGCTGGGGCCGTTAGAGGTGATAAAAACGCTTTTCGGCTTTGGCGACAGTAACCAGAATCTCGTACTATTTCAGTTCCGCCTGCCCCGGATTGTACTCGCTCTTCTTGTCGGGGCAGCACTTGCCGTTTCAGGCTGCGTGCTCCAGGGAATCTCCCGTAACAGCCTGGCAGACCCGGGTATTCTCGGCATCACTACCGGAGCAGGATTATTTGTAGTTTTATACATTTCGTTTTTCAGTTCGATTGATGCTGCTTCTCCGTATTTACTGCCGGTATTCGCGCTTGTTGGCGGCCTGCTCGCTGCAGCATTAATTTATATTCTTGCCTACGACCGGCAGCTTGGTCTCGTGCCGATGAGAATGATACTGACCGGTATTGCAGTGGCTGCCGGGCTGAATGCACTGATGACCGTTCTCATGCTGCGTCTGCAGCCGGAACAGTTTGACTTTGTCGCTATATGGCTGGCTGGAAGAATTTACGGATCCACCTGGCCTTATGTATATTCGTTTCTTCCCTGGTTTATTATTTTATCGATTTTCATTTATTACCGGTGGCGCGCGCTCGATACCCTTACCTTCGGCGAACAGATGGCAAAAGGGCTAGGCCTCCGGGTGGAAAAGGAACGCCTTCTGCTCACCTTCGCTTCAGTGGCGCTTGCAGCATCGGCGGTTTCTGTCAGCGGCGGCATCGGCTTTGTCGGACTGATTGCCCCTCATATAGCCCGGAGGCTGATCGGTCCCAACCATGCGCTTGCTCTCCCTGCCTCGGCGCTTCTCGGTGGACTTCTGCTTCTGTTTGCGGACACCCTTGGCCGTACTATTATTCAGCCGTCGGAAATTCATGCAGGGATTGTTGTTGCAGTTATTGGCGCTCCTTATTTCCTATACCTGCTTGCCAGAAGCAATGTCTAACTTTATCACCCTGAAAGGATGTTTATGCGATGATCGAAACAGATCAACTCCATATTGGTTATGATCAGCAGACAATCGTAAACGATTTAAATATTGAGATTCCTTCTGGTAAAATTACCGCGCTTGTCGGCGCAAACGGTTCCGGCAAGTCTACTATTTTAAAAGCCCTGTCACGACTGATGAAGCCTTCGAAGGGCGTTGTCTACTTAAACGGCAGCTCCATCCACAGTCAAAAAACAAAGGAACTCGCCAAACAAATGGCCATTCTTCCCCAAAATCCCGAAGCACCGCAGGGCTTAACGGTTACGGAGCTTGTGACATACGGACGGGCTCCTCATCAGCGTGGTTTTGGTTCCTTAAAGGCCCATGATAAAGAAATGATCGGCTGGGCCATTGAAATCACCGGCATGCGCGAATTCGCCAACCGCCCGATCGATCACTTATCCGGCGGGCAGCGCCAGCGGGCATGGATTGCCATGGCTCTGGCCCAGGAAACCGAAACCTTATTTTTGGATGAGCCTACCACCTTTCTTGATATGGCCCATCAGATGGAAGTGCTGAACATCCTTGAAAAACTGAACGTGCAGGAGCATCGGACCATCGTGATGGTCGTGCATGATTTGAATCATGCCAGCCGCTACGCCCACCATATTGTTGCCATCAAGCACGGCAACGTTGTCAAAACCGGCACCCCTCATGAAGTGATGGAAGCAGGAATTATCGAAAAAGTGTTTGGCATCAAAAGCGATATTATTAAAGATCCCCGTTCCGGCATGCCGCTCTGCCTTCCCTATAATTTATGCGAAGAACAGGCAGCTTCACCGATATTTGGATCCTAAAAAGAGAGCCGCGCATTATTATTTATGCGGGCTCTCTTTTGCTATAACCATTTTCTCAGGTGCCACTCATCCCGGATCGTTATTCCGTTCACGCCGACAAGCGGGATCGATGGCTTATCCTCCCGGGCTTTTCTGGCTGCATCAACATGCACGCTCGCCAGCTGAAAGCCCCGGCGCCGGTAAAAACGCAGCGCATATTCATTCTCGTTTGTTATGACGACCCGCAGGTCCTCCACCCCTGTCTTTTTTAAATGCTCCTCTGCATGCATCAGCAGGCGGCTCGCAAATCCCTGCTTTTCGATTACGCTGTCAAGAGACACAATTAAACCAACACTGCCATCGTATGTATAAGTAATCGCTGCGGCAAGCACCCCGTCCTCCTGGACAGAGAATCCTTCAAGCTCCGGGAGTATATACGTTTGACTATTAACATGCATCTCATTTGTTTCCCAGCAGGCGGCAAAGAAATCCTCCTTCTTCTGCCGGTCGATTTCTTTCATTGGTTGAATGTTCACAGTGGTTCCCCCTTTTCCCAATTACTGTTCAATGTCCAGTCCAGACGCTTGACCCACCGGTTCTGAATAGCCTCCGGCGAACGTCTCACCCGGCCAAGCGCCCGGTAAATCACAGCAAGACTGTACGCTTTAATATTGGTCTCTGTAATGTTCATCGTACGAATACTTACGTACGTTTCCAAAAATGCACGACGGAGTTCGCTGTATCTTTCAGGGGCGTGAAATGCTGCGTTCCATAACGCCCAGCTGATGTCTATCATCGGATCATTCCATCCGGCCCACTCCCAATCGATCAGAACGGCTCTATGATTTTCGTTCAGGATCATATTGTGCGGTCCTGCGTCTCCATGTACGAATGTGATTCCTGTAGACGTCCGTGCTTTCCAAACCTCAACAGCCTGATGATGCATAGCCCCTGGTGGAAGAGCGTCTATGTTCCATTGAAGAGGCTCCGCATTCCGGTCATACTCGCGTATGCTTCCTTTACGGCTGTGCACCTCAGAAGCAAGCATGACAGCGAGGCTTTTATAGGCTTCGAGCCAGAAGGAAGAGTGGGATGCCAGCTTGGAGACGTTTTCTCCGCGATGATAGCTTTGCATAAATGAAAAATAGCCTTCGGCTTCCAGAAAGCCGGCTGGAGCCGGGAGAAAGGATGCCCCTCGCAGCTGTTCGAGCACTTCATATTCCCGGCGCAGATAGCCGCCGCTTCCTTTCTCAATTTTCAATACGTACTGCCTGGACGCCTGAGTGACTAAAAAGGTATGGTGGCTGAATCCTCCCGTCAGCCGCTCACTCGCAAACGGTCCAATGATTTTTTCCCATTCCTTTTTTACATCTATCAGCATGTGTCATCTTCCATTCTTTGTGTTCTGCTTTTTTCTTTCCCGTTCAGCTCTTTCCGGAACCTGTTTTTTTTGCCCACAAAGCAAAAAAAGACCCGGGATATTTCCCGGGCTCCGGCTGTTTAACTTCCTACAAGCTTTAATGCTTCTTCACCCTTGATACTGACGCTTACTTTTCCACCGCTTTTTAATATCCTGGTAATGTTTGCTTTGCCAATCCGCGCACTGTTTCGTTCCGTATAAAAAATCATGCTGCGCACGTCGCAGTTTTCATACATCTCTTCAAACAAGCCGATATGATGTGGGTTTTCGAGCTCTACATACCACACCTCTGCCGGCTCGTAATCGTATACCGTTAAGAGTCCTTTATCAAATGTCAATGGCGCTTGTGAGTGTTCAAACCTCAGTCTTGTTAAGCGATACTCTTTCATTGGTAACGCCCCCCTTAATGAACTCCAAAGACTTCCAAACTACTGATTCTTCAACTTATTATTTTATCCTTTTCCCTATTTTCACACATTTTAAAAGTAATTTAAAGCGCTTACAAGGTTTCTCTTTCTTTCTTATGTGCAGATTAAACGGTACGGGCGCCATTTAAGTCCAAAAGCTATTGCTATTTGCTTCCCACGAGCCGAAGTTCTCCTTGGCCTTTCAAACTCACACTCACTCCTGAACTGCTTTCTGTTACTCTCGTAACTTTTGCATAGCCAACTCTTGCGCTGTGACCGTCAGTAAAAAACATTACTTCTTCTTCCTTATCTTTTTCCTTCCATTCGTATAATGCGTCCACTTCCGAAGGCTGTTCAATTTCAGCATACCATACACTGGATTCATCATTATAAACAGTCAGAGAACCGCGAGCGATGCTGATTGTTCTGCCTGAAAGCTCCAGTTTAATTTTTGTCAGACGATATTCCTGCATGAGAATAGACCCCTTTCTGCGATTAATTGCTGTAGCGTTTTATTTCACCGTATATAATGGCTATATACAGGGTATGTGAGATAGAATGATGCTTTTTTAAATCAAATCATTTTATGTTTTTACATATATTTGCGATAGTTCTCGCTTTATCTTCGTGATATGCTGTGTTTTTTCAGCAGTACTGACACTAAAACTTACAGTTTGCGCAGGTGATAATGATGAATCAGCACTTTGAATGGGTGAACATTGCCAAAGGTCTCGGCATCATTCTCGTGGTCCTCGGGCACGCCCCTATTGACGATATTCTACGCCAGTATATTTTCGCCTTCCATATGCCTTTGTTCTTTCTTTTATCCGGCGTGACATTTAAAGGCGGCTACACGGAGCTCCGGCCGGTCGATTTCGCCAGGAAAAAAGGCCGTTCACTGCTCATCCCTTATTTCACCTTTTCCATCATTACATATGCATTCTGGTTTTTTCTGGAACGTCCTCTTCTTGGTAAGGATGACGTTGACGCTATTATTCCCGCCCTTGGTATTTTTTATTCAGCCGGAGACAACTATCTGCTCACCTATAACCCGGCCATATGGTTTTTAACCTGCCTGTTTATGGTTGAGATTGGCTTTTATGTGCTGCTCAAATATGTGCCGGGCAACAGCGTGCGCATTATAAGCATTGTCGCTGTCGCAGCAGCCGGATATTTTTCCACCCGCTGGTTTGACTCCATGCTCCCATGGAGTATTCAGGTAGCAACTGTTGCCGTATTGTTTTTTGGTCTTGGTTATTTGTTGAAGGCCCGGACAAAAATATTCGGATACTCCTTCGGCTGGGTGGCAGCCGCAGCAGCGCTCAGCCTTATATATCCGCTCATTCACTTTACGAACCGGATCGACATGCGTGCCGGGGAATATCAGTCTGTTCCCATTTTTATATCTACTTCGCTGCTAGGTATTACGGGTATTTTATTTTTAAGCTTCCGCCTGGAGGGAAAAAGCCGCATCCTCAGTTATTTGGGCCAGAATTCACTGATTATTTTCGCTCTTCATTTTATGATTTTTGCCATTATCCGTATTACACTTGAATACGGCTTCGGTATTGAAGGCAACCCTATGCCAATCACATCTTTATGGGGAATGATGTTTACGGCAGCTACGCTTGTAATCAGTGTGCCGTTTGTATATTTAATCAAAAACAAAGCCCCGTTTCTTATTGGCAAATAACATCCCTGCTTCCTCCGGGGCCGAAAACTGTAAACAATTTTCGGCCTGTGTTAAGATAGTATCTATTGATTCTCACGAAGTAAATTTTAAGGAAGGTCGGGGCATGAAAAGACAAACACCAAAGAGAAAATTACAATACTGGATTTTGAGCCTTTTGGGTCTTTTCGCTGCAGGGTTTTTAGCATTTATTCTTTACACAAGCTGGCACGAGGACCGTTCGGTAATATCCGTAGTGACAAATCTTGCTGACGGCTCCACCGGCAAAGACGGTCCTTATCCAGACAGGCCTGAGTATCAGCTTCCCGACGAAATTGATACTCGCTACGATTACGAAAAAATGACATTAAACGGCATGGACAACTATGTACTTGAAAACGAACGGACCGCAGAAAAGAAAATTATTTATCTGCATGGCGGCGGCTATGTCAGCCAGCCAAACCCCCGACATTTTCGGTGGCTTGAAGGAGTGCAGGACCAGACCGACAGCACGGTAATGCTTCCTGTTTATCCTAAAGCTCCGCAGCATCAGTATGAAGAGGTCTTCGAAAAGCTGGTGCCTCTCTATATGCAGACGCTTGAAAACACGGAGGCTGAAAACATTGTCATTATGGGGGACTCTGCCGGCGGAGGGCTGGCTCTCGCCCTCGCCCAGGAGCTGAACCGCCAGGATATCGAACAGCCGGGAGATATTATCATGCTCTCCCCGTGGCTTGACGTCAGCATGACAAACCCGGACATCCAGAATTTAACTTCGGTAGATCCTTTTCTTGATCTGGAATGGCTGCTGAATGCCGGAGCTTCCTATGCCGGGGACGCTGATTTGAGAAATCCTATGGTGAGTCCTATTTATGGAGACATGACCGGGCTTGGAGATATGACTCTGATTGTCGGCACCCATGAATTGTTTCTTGCGGATGCCAGGAAGTTTTCTGGGATCACTGATGAAAAAAACATTCCCATCAACTACTATGAGTACCCGGAAATGCCTCATGTGTTTCAGCTCCAGGACACCGATGAAGGCCGGCGTGCAACGCAGCAGATAGTTAACATCATTAACGACGACGCAGATGATACCTCCACCACTGATTAAGGTGGAGGTATTTTTACGGTTAATAATTAAATTTATCCAATAAAAAAACGCACTCCGGGAGGTGCGCCTGCTTTAAAAATCCAGTTCGTCCTTATCACGGAAGAACTTTCCGTTAGGACCGTCCTCTTCAAGCTGAACAAGCCACAAAATACCTTCCATTGCCTCAGCCGGCTTTCGCTTTGCTTTTTCTCCACCTAAATCGGTCTGTACCCAGCCCGGGCTGACCGAATTCACTTTCACATTCTTTTTCCGCACCGCTCCGGCGAACAGACGAGTCAGAGCATTTAATCCGTATTTAGAGGATTTATACGCTCCGCCCATCGGGGCATCCATAGTACTGGAAACTCCGATTTCGGCAGCTATGTTTACTATACGACCATAGCCTGCTTCGAGCATGGAGGGCATAAAGCTCCTCATCGTAAAAAATGGCCCGAAATAATTGGTTAACTGAATGTCTTCGAACGTTTCTGGTTCAATATCAACGATGGACTGCTTTTGATCCGGAAAGATTCCGGCGTTATTTACCAGTACATCGAGTTTTCCGTCTTCGTTCATAATCTGATTTTTTACTGCCTCCACCATATCAGGCAGACCGACATCCAATGCAATAAACTGTACTTCAAGTTCTTCGTCCTGCAATGCCTTCGCTGCTTCCACGCCTGCTTTTTCATTCCTTGCTCCAAGCCATACTTTGAAGCCGTTTTGAGCTAACTGCCGGCAGGCTTCCAGTCCAATACCACGATTGCCGCCAGTCACCAACGCGTTCTTTTTCACTATATATTCCTCCTCCCGGTCTGCATACTCTCCTATACCCGTGGGAAGAGAAGCCTAGTCGAAGAAGCAAGGCTATAAAATAGACATATTTCATGTACGTTAAAGCTGAAAACAGAAATCTGTTTTACATACTCCCCAGACCATGTGCTGCCCAGGCGAAGAGAGCATTTAAAACAGCAAGCATTAGCAGCAGGCGTGAAAATTTTTGATTATTTCTCCATTCCCGAGCTGCGCCCGCAAAACCTGCAGCGGCGGAAGCTGCCCAGGCAGTAGTAAATATTTTTTCCGCTGCAGCATACGGCAGTATCGTATAAAAACCAGTAAGAAAAAGTATCCACTGGACAGCAATTATACCTATTGCTGCAATGCTGAGCTTTTTTATTTTTCCACTTTTTTGAACTGGCGGGTATGAACTGCCGGACATGACATTTCCTCCTGATTAAATCAGCCTGAAGAATTTTATCTTTTACTCACTGTGCAGGTAGCGGTACAGATCGGCGTCGATTTCTTCCTTTAGTTGAAGGTTCAACCGCACAACCGGAATTAATTTTCCATTTTTGTCCTGCATAGATGTGTTTTCTTCTGTGTGTTTCAGTGGACTTGCTTCGCCCATGTAATAAAACTCGCGGCCCTCATCATCATCTTTTTTCACAAAAATATAAATACGGTTACCCTGTTTTTCCGCATCGATAATTTCCTGCACTTCCTTTGAAGCGGTAGTCCGGTTGCTTCTGGTGTACCACTGCAGTTCTCTGCGATTAATAAATTTATCCTCATAATTAATATTGGCTTCCACGTCTTCCGGTTTATGATACGTAACAAAAATAGGAGTAGTGCCGTACTTCGTTTTATAGCCATACATTGTGGAGCTTTCATCATTTTCCCAGTTCAGCAGCCGGCATACGTCCTTACGTGAGTACTTCTGATACAGCGTAAACGGCGGCCTGCCGTATTGCTCATTTTTCATCTCCGCACAGGAAAGCACATCTTCCACAAACACTCTGAACCAGGATGAACCGGCGAGCGCTTCTTTCATTGCAGTGTGCCACATGAAGATTCCTTTATCTTCTTCAATCAGCGGGGTTCTGCCGTACCTTTTCTGATAAGGATCTGTGAAAAAATCCGTTGTTAAAAGCCTTTTCACGGAAACGGCCGCTGCTTTTGTATTGATGTCCCCCGACGCTTGGACAATGCGCTCTATTTCTTCTGTCGTAATACGGCCGTATGTAAGAAGGTACCGGAGTACTTCAGGTTCATGCCGTCGCTTGCCATTAATAAATTCAGCAGAAATAAGATGCAGCAGCTGGTCCTCGAGCGGAGAGAGCCGGGGAGCCTGTTCCTTCATTTTACCCAGGAACCTGTAATAGCTTCCGTACTTGGAGATAATCACTTCCGGATCTACGGCATTCTGCTGTAAAAAATCCTTTAAAAGCGGCATCCGTCCGATACGCTGCTTTACATTCATATAAGATTCCTTCAGCTTTCGCAATTCCTGCAGGTTCGTCTGATCAATAGCAGCAAACACCTTTTTCTTGGCCACCTCTTCAAAATTAATGGAGGAAATACCCTGAACAAAGCTATTGGTCTGCATCCGCCGTCGGATATGATCTTTATTGAGCGAACGGTCGCCGGAGAGTGCCACCGGAATCAGGTAGTTATTTTTATAATTGCCGATAAAATCTACCACGGTTACGAAATCCTTGGCAGGGTCTTTGCGGAGACCTCTCCCAAGCTGCTGGGTAAAGATAATGCTCGACTCTGTCTGCCGGAGCATGACGACCTGGTTCACACCCGGTATATCAATGCCTTCATTGAATATATCCACTGTAATAATGTATTCAATCACGCCGTTTTCAAGACGGTTCACCTGCTTCCACCGCTCGTCCTGCGAATCAGCCCCCGTCAGCACCACGGTACTCCGCCCTTTTTGGTTCATGAGAGCCGACAGTTCCTCTGCCTCCCGGTTGCGGCTGCAAAAAATCAGTCCACACACCTTCTCCCCGGAATGACCGTAATAATGGATTTTTTCGAGCAGGTGTTCCACTCGCTCCTCCGACACAAGCCGGCTCAAATCTGTGGTCTGATCAATCACTTCTCCGTCTTTCTCATAATCGGTTACCCCGAAATAATGGAAAGGGCAGAGCATTTCTTCCTCAAGCGCTTCCTGCAGCCGTATTTCATAAGCCACCTGATAGTCAAACAGGGCGAAGATATTTACATCATCGCTTCGCTCCGGGGTCGCTGTCATACCAAGTAAAAATGATGGCTGAAAATAATCGATCACTTTTTGATACGACGCAGCCCCCGCTTTATGTACTTCATCAATTAAAATATAATCAAATGCTTCAGGGTCAAACTGCTGCAGATGAATATCTCTTGAAATCGTTTGTATCGTTGCAAACACATAGCGGGCTCCCACGTCCTGACCGGCACCGGTATATAATCCGAAATCCTCTGTGCGTCCGCCGAGAACCTGGGCGAAGTCGTCCTTTGCTTTACGGAGAATCTGCTCCCGGTGGACGATAAACAGCATCTTTCGGGGCCGGTACTTTCTCACATCGAATGCGGCTAAATACGTTTTTCCGGTCCCTGTTGCTGAGATGACGAGTCCCTTTTGCTGACCGGCTGTTCTCAAAGCCTCCAGTTCCTTCAAAGCTGCCTGCTGCATTTTATTCGGCTTGATTTCCAGCGCTTCCTTCATTGCGTTCCGGTCAATCCAACCTGGAGAAAGCTCGGCAATTTTCTCCTGGGCATGCGGGCGATACAGCTGCTGATACTTTTCTATCCATCCCTCTGTTAACGGAATCGCCTGCGACCAGGTATCCTCAAACTGCTCCCGGAAGTGATGAATCACCTCTCCATTTTCATGAGAGTGCAGCTTAATGTTCCATTCATAGTTCACCTTCAGCGCATGCACCGTCAGGTTTGAACTCCCGACCATCAGTGAATAGTGGTCGTTATGCTTAAATACATATCCTTTAGAATGAAACCCGTCGATTTCAGCTAACCGTACCTCCACATTTATAATTTTCAGCAGCTCCTGAAAAACCTTCGGCTGGTTAAACTGCAGGAAGGTGGACGTAAGTATTCTCCCATGCACACCGCGTTCCTTCAGCTCGAGCAGGTGTGTTTTCAAGGTAGCCAGGCCGCTTTCCGTAATAAAGGCGACGGAAAAGAAAAAAGATTCACATCGTTGCAATTCATGAACAAGTGTAGCAAGCACCTCCTCATGCTTTTGCTTGTCATTCATCAAAAGCTTTGGTGCATAAGGGCTGCGCTCGTAGCTGTTCTGGTCAATAAAGCCGCGGTATAACGATTCCTGTAATTGACGCACTGTATCCATCATCAAGCTCCTGCCTATATTTGTAATAAAAAACTATTGAGTGATTTTATGAATGGCAGGAATGTCTGCCGGTGCCCAGTCCAATTCATGCAGATTTTCTTTATGTACCCATTTGATTGTGCGGTGCTCCGTAAGCACCGGTTCTTCTCCTGTAAGCCTGCAGTAAAATGTCGTTAAGTGCACAATGCCGAAGTCATATTCATGCGTTGTTTCCTCAATTTTTCCCTCAATGCTGATGCCGCATTTCATTTCTTCCCTTATTTCTCTTTGCAGCGCATGCTCCGGCGTTTCCCCTGCTTCAATTTTCCCGCCCGGGAATTCCCATTTCAGTGGAAGGGTTTTCGTCTGCCCGCGCTGGGCGCAAAGAATCCACTCTTTGTCGTAAATGACTGCTCCCACTACATAGATGTCTTTTTTCATTTTATGTCCGCCTTTCTGAGTGGAGATGGGTGCTTACTTCTTTTTACCAGCTTACTATACTTTCCATTTTTCAGGCAAAGATAATTCATATAAAAAAACCTCCGGCCCTGAGGCCGAAGGAGATGACTTAGTCATTGTATTCTTTTTCAAATGCTTTCGTGCTTCTCACTGTATCAATCGGACGCACGGATGCTTCGATCTGTTCGCGCTGCGGCTCGAGCATCGGTGGCAGAGCGAGATTTTCTCCAAGGGTCTCATATGGTTCGTCGCCCATGAATCCCGGTCCGTCCGTCGCAAATTCAAATAAAATCTGCGGTGCTACCTGAGAATAGAGTGATTCAAAATAATGCCGGTTCACGTACCCTGACGTGCGGAAACGAAAGTCCGCCATCCGCTGAATCCAGGCTTCGAGCTCCTCGCGGTCCTTCACCCGGAAGGCCGAGTGGTGTACGGTGCCAAAGCCCTGACGCGCCGGCGGAAGCACCGCGTTGTATTCGACGATCACCTGGGCGCCGTTTCCTCCTTCTCCGACCTCAAATAAATGAAAGGAGCCGTCATGGCCAATTTCTTCAAACATGAGCACGCGCTCCATCATTTCTTTAAAATAGTCAATGTTGTCAATACGGACGTAAATAGGCCCAAGCCCCGTAATCGCATACTCATCCGGAACAGGACCGTTTTTCCACGGCTTGCCTGCCGGCACTCCTTCATTGTTTTCATCGGAAACAAGTTCATACTGCTGTTCGTCAAAATCAACAAATGGGAGCCGTTTTTTGCCAAATCGTTCGTAAATGCCCTGATGCTTAACGTCTTTTCGGTCAAACCGCTTTTCCCAGTACGCTAAAGCTTCGTCACTAGGGACCCGGAAAGATGTGCGCGCGATCTCGTTCGTGCCGTGTGTGCCTTTAGGGATACCCGGAAAATCAAAAAAGGTCATGTCCGTACCGGCGTTGCCTTCATCGTCGGAAAAAAACAAATGGTACGTCTGAATATCGTCCTGATTGACGGTTTTTTTGATCAGTCTCATGCCTAATACGTACGTAAAGAACTCATAATTTTTTTCTGCACTGCTCGTAATAGCTGTTACGTGGTGCAGGCCTCTGATTCCTTCCACCCTGTGTTCCTCCCTTGTTCTAATGCTTTATTAAATTCCGCATAAAAGGGGCGCGTACGCCCCCCTTTTGACTACTGCTGCTCCATGCCCTTTTTCACCCATGAAGCTACTGTTACTGTACGCTTCGCCTGATGCTTGACGGCTTCTTCAATGTCTTCCTGCATGTTGCCTTCCTGGTCAACCGTGACACTTGTGCCATAAGGATTGCCGCCGGACGCAAACGTTACTGGGTCTGTGTAGCCCGGAGAAGCGATAATGGCTCCCCAATGCATCATCGTCGTATAAAGGTTTTTCACTGTAGCTTCCTGTCCGCCGTGAGGATTCTGGGCGGAGGACATACCGCTTACTACTTTATTGACCAGCTGGCCGTTCATCCACAGGCCGCCGGTAGTATCAATGAACTGCTTCATCTGTGCCGGCAGGTTGCCAAAACGCGTCGGCATGCTGAAAATAAAGGCGTCTGCCCATTCCAGGTCAGCAAGTGTTGCTTCGGGAATATGAGAGGTGTCTTCGAGATGCTGCTTCCAGGCCGGATTTGCATGCACCGCTTCGTCAGGGGCAAGCTCCGGAACACGGACGAGCTTCGCTTCCGCTCCGGCTGCCTCTGCGCCTTCCACGGCCCATTGTCCCATTGTGTAGTTTGTGCCTGTTGCGCTGTAATAAATAACTGCTACTTTTACGTTTTCCATTGCTTCATCGCTCCTTGTATTTTGCTTCAAAAAATCAAATAGTCCCACTTTCGTGCACCACCATTTCGTTTATTCCTGCTTGCTTCTATCAGGCTATGCGCTCCCTTCACGCACGAGAAGTGACTGGATTACAGCACAGAGTTTTTATACCAGGCAGCCGCCTGCTCCACTTCTTCTTTTGTCAGCTGATGACCCCCGTCCTCCCAGTGAAGGGTGACCTCAGCACCGGCTGCTTCAAGCATTTTCGCCAGTTCTTCTGTTTCTTCCGGACGGCAGATCGGATCATTTTTCCCCGCTCCAATAAATACGGGCAGGCCGGTTAAATCCGGAAGCTCTATGCCCCGGCGTGGCACCATCGGATGAAAAAGCGCTGCCCCCTTCACCGGCTCTTCGTAATGAAAGAGCAGGTTCGCAGCAATGTTGGCGCCGTTGGAATATCCGATTGCCACAACATTTTTCCGGTCAAAGGAATGTTCTGCAGAAGCGGTGTCGATAAATCCGTAAAGCTCTTCCGTCTGCTTCATTAAGTCTTCTTCATCAAACACGCCTTCGGCCAGCCGTTTAAAAAATCTTGGCATGCCATTTTCTGTAATATTTCCACGCACACCAAGCACCGAAGCGGAATCATCTATCATTCCTGCCACCGGCAATAGATCGTTTTCCGTTCCTCCTGTGCCGTGAAGAAGCATAAATGTCGGTTTGTTCTGGTCAGTTCCCTGTTGAAAAATGTGTTTCACTATAATCCTCCTTTTTTTGCAGCGTCTACCGGTTCCAGTGACGCTTCAATCTGCTTTCGTCTGGGCTCCAGCCATACAGGCAGCTTTAATTCCTGTCCCAGCTGCTCGAGCGGCTCATCCCGGGTAAATCCCGGGGGATCGGTCGCAATCTCAAACAATAAGCCACCGTGCTCGCGGAAATAAATGGCTTTGAAATAATCACGGTCCTTCACTTCTGTGGGCACGTAGCCATGGGCCGTCATCTGTTGCTGCCATTCGAGCTGGTCCGCATCATCCCGAGCCCGGAAAGCTATATGGTGCACAGTACCTGTTCCAAGCTCTCCCCTTGGAACGGGAGCTGTACTGATATCAATGGTATTACCGACAGAGGCTTCGGTCTGGAAACGCAGATACGTCCCATCCTGCCCCGCATAATTCATTCCCAGCACCTGCTCGAGAAGATCAGCTGTCTGGTGAGGTGCCCCGGAATTCAGTACCGCCCCGGCAAATCCCTGAATGGCGTAAGCCTCAGGCACCATTGAAGAACTATTCCTGTTCAGCGGACGTTCCGTCAGCTCTAAATGAAGGCCGTGTGGATCCTGAAAGCGAAGATACGTTTCGTTGTATCTTTCGAATTGTTCTACTTTCACCCCTAAAGCCGTGAGGCGTTCCTTCCAGAAGCCAAGACTCCCGGCAGGGACAGCGAACACCGTGGTATCCACCTGGCCGCTTCCAGTCCGCCCTTTACGCGCCTCATTCCAGGGGAAAAACGTCATAATGGTGCCCGGCGAACCTTCCCTGTCGCCAAAGTACAGATGATACGTGCCGGGATCATCAAAATTAACGGTTTTTTTAACAAGTCTTAAACCAAGAACCTCCAAATAAAAGGCGATATTTTCTTTTGGGCTTTCTACAATGGCCGTAATGTGATGAATACCAGCGGTTTTTTTCTCCATATCCATCCTCTTTTCAGCATTTATTTCGAAACCATATATCTTTAATTCAAGATATTAACGTAAAAAAATTTATTTTTCGAGAGAAAGACCTAATTTTTTCAGAAGAGCTATAAATGTTTCTTTTTCCTCGTCATCAAGCACACTGAACATTTCCTGAATAGCTGCCTGGTGGAGGGGAAATATCTCATCCATCAACGACGAGCCTTCTTCTGTAATACGTACATTAATAATTCTCCGATCCTCCGGGCACCGGGTCCGGAAAAGATATTTTTTCTTTTCGAGTTTATCAATAACGTAGGTCATGCTTCCGCTCGAAAGCAGTATTTTTTCACCGATGCGCTGAATAGCCTGTTCTCCTTTGTGGTACAAAAGCTCAAGCACAGCAAATTCAGTAGGATTCAAACCATGGGCACGTATATCCTCCCGAATTTTTTCTTCCACTGCGTGATTGGCTCTCGATAACACAACTAATGATTTTAAAGCGAGGTCCTGCCCGCTCGTAGGATTGCTCATGCTCACCATATCCTTAATTCAATTATCTTTAATTAAAGATAATATTACACTTTGCTTTTTCATGTGTCAAGGTCCAGGCGAATGTTTTAAGAAAAGGTCCGTATGTTTGAGTACCAGCATAGCTTTGCTGATTAAAGAACGACCTTAATTGAAATCATTTTTTCTCTCCCATAAATAAAGCCGGCCCGAGAAGCCGGCCGGCTTTATTCGTTTTCCCCTTTTTCCAGCGTACCTTCTAAATTAAAAACAACGCCGCGCTGCTCTATTTTTGTTTGGCCCATTTCAAATAATACTGTTCCAGCCTGCGGAGTAAGCCGGTCCTTAGTTTCGTAGTTCACGTGTACAGCCCGTTCGTTGTTTTTTTCCACGAAATTGATCGTGTACTGAATATTATGGCCGTCGGTGCTTTTTGTAGTGTGTGTGCCTTTTTCTGGTTTGAACGTAATTTCGGTCATTGGAAAACCTCCCTTTTGTTACGGTCTGGTTTTCTTTACCCGCATTGGGCTTACGTTCAACCTTTTCTTACGAAGCGATTTTCAACCTCTGACCGACACTGATTATCCCCGTATTGGAAATGTTGTTGTCGGCCGCAATTTTTTGAACGGTGGTATTGTATCTTCCTGCAATGCTGTACAACGTATCACCTGATTTCACCGTGTACATTGTGGATGAGGCTGGCGGAGAGGCTGTGCCTTTACCCGGGATTTCCAGCACCTGGCCGACCCGGATCACGTTCGAGCTTGTCGGAATGCCGTTCGCTTTTTTCAGCTCGGTCACGCTTACATCATTGCGGCTGGCGATGCTGTACAGCGTGTCACCCGATTTTACCGTGTACGAGCCGGATTCAGCCGGAGGCGGAGTAGTGGTCCCCTTGTCCGGGATTTTCAGCACCTGACCGATCCGTATCACGTTCGAGCTTGTCGAAATGCCGTTCGCTTTTTTCAGCTCGGTCACGCTTACAGCGTTGCGGCTGGCGATGCTGTACAGCGTGTCACCCGATTTTACCGTGTACGAGCCGGATTCAGCCGGAGGCGGAGTAGT
>NZ_CANLSU010000008.1 GCF_947493875.1 uncultured Marinococcus sp.
GTCTGGGTCATGTTGGAAATGGTCTGCGGCGTGTAATGATGGCCGTACATGCGTTCGAGGAGATCGGCGATCTCCGCGGTAGTGACGCCCTTGTGGTACATATGCATCACAAACGCTTCCAGCGTGTCGTTCGTCCGTTTGTACGGCGCGACCGTCTGTTGGTGAAAGTCTCCGTTCCGGTCCCGGGGGATCGCCAGCGACAGCTCTCCAAATTCGGTTTTCAGCGTGCGTTCGTACGTGCCGTTGCGGGAATTGCCAGAACCAATGCCGGAGGCATCGTATTTGTCGTAATCCAGAAAGGACGTTAATTCGGTTTGAAGCAGCTGGTTGACGGCGTGTTCCAGGTGAGATCGAAAGATCTCGTTCACGTCCTGATGTTGGACTAGAGCGTGAGCAATATCTGTAGTAAAATCATTCATAGGGAAGTCCTCTTTTCTATGGATGTGGTCGGTAACTTCATTCTACTAGAAAAGGACTTCCTTTTTTCTTGTTCGCTCGTTTACACAAAATATTTTACGCTCTCGAAGCGAATCTATTCTTTCACTTAATAAATGAATTGTATAATCAAACATCAATTATATTGACATCAAATAAAGGACCAAGTGACTGGGGTGAATTATTGGGAGACCCAGCAATAACTGCAGCAATTTTGGATAGAATTATCCATCGTGCAGAAGTAATACAGTTATCAGGAGAAAGCCTTCGATTAAAAAATCGAAGTACTATATTTGAAGGTTAAACTGTTCAAAATTAATGAGCAAAAAGTGTTCAATTTAACTTGACAGTTACAGAGCCTTCATCGGTTCTGGAATGGTACAAAAAACAAGCGTGGCTACAACTGAATCAAATGTATTATCCGCAAACGGAAGCTTTTCCGCTTTGACCAGATAGGTTTGAATAGGGATACATGCTCTCTCCGTCCTTTTAAGTGCTCGTTCCTTCATCAAAGGGTTCGGTTCAATTGCATCTACCCGTGTTGCATCCAGATAGTGAGGAAAGTTCACTCCTGTACCTGAACCAACCTCCAGCACCCTTCCTACAGCCTGACTTACCAATGTTTTACGTATTTTCTTAAACTTAGTTTGTTCAAGCGGTCTCATTAACAAATCATAAATAGATGGAAACCATTTTCCCATTCTTCATTCACCTCACCTCGGAAAGGAACTTCTCCAGAACTGGACATACCATGAGACATATTACCTTGTGAATCGGAGGTTGATTCCTCGCTTGTATTTTGCTCGTTTTAATCATTCACTAAGACGACATCTGTTTCGATGGTGACATCCGTACCAGCTTTCTATCGCAATACCCAATACCAAGATCGGATCCGGCTGATGCTGGGGCATTATTAAAGCCATCACCTATCATGGCTGCCTTTTCCCACTTTTCTTTAATTCTTTACATGACAAAGCTGATTTTCCAGTCAGAAAACCAGCTTTGTCATTTTATATTTAGGAACTAACATCATAGCCTTGATCTTCAACAGCTTCTTTTAGTGTCTCAACTTTTACTTTTGATTCCTCAAAAGTAACATCTACTTTGCCAGATTTTAAGTTAACTTCAGCTGCTGATACGCCATCTAATTCATTTAATGCACCTTCAACGGACATTTTGCAATGTCCGCATGTCATGCCTTGAACATCTAGAGTTTTTTGTCCCATGCTTTTTCACCCCCTTTAAAGGTTTTAGAAAAAGTTATATCTTAACTCTCTTCAAGCGAAGGGAGTTAGAAACAACACTTACTGAACTTAATGCCATAGCTGCACCGGCAACCCATGGTGCAAGTAATCCAACTGCTGCAACCGGGATTCCTGCTGTGTTGTAGCCGAATGCCCAGAAGAGGTTTTGACGGATATTTCTAATTGTCGCATGGCTGATTTTAATGGCTTTCGGTATGAGCAATAGCTCCCCACCAAGAATCGTAATGTCAGCAGCTTCAATGGCCACTTCTGTACCAGTTCCAATGGCAATTCCAATATCGGCGATTGCAAGCGCAGGAGCATCATTTACCCCGTCCCCAACCATTCCAACCTTTTTACCTTGTAACTGAATTTCTTTTACTTTATCCGCTTTTTCTTCAGGCAATACTTGGGCTATTACTTGATCAATTCCTACCTGCTTTGCAATTGCTTGTGCAGTTCGCTCGTTATCGCCTGTTAACATGATAACTTCCAAGCCTTCTTCTTGTAACTCTTTAATTGCTTGTGGTGCTGTTTCTTTAATCGTATCTGCAACGGCAACAATTCCGCGATACTTCCCATCAACAGCAATTAACATCGCTGTTTTTCCATCCACTTCATAGTCGATCAATTCCTGCTCCGCACTACCAACATCAACTTGGTGATCTTGCATGAGTTTTCGATTTCCTACAAGAATGTTATTGCTGGAAATCGTAGCTTCGATACCATGACCAGGTATCGCATTGAAATCATCTACTTCACCTAACTCAATATCTTGTTCTGTTGCATAGGCAACAATCGCTTCTGCAAGTGGATGCTCGGAACCTTTTTCCGCACTAGCGAGTAATTGTAATGTCTCATCATCACCTGTAAAGTTTGTTACTTCAGGTTTTCCTTTTGTAATTGTTCCCGTTTTATCCAACACGATTGCATTTAATGCATGGGTACGCTCGAGATGTTCTCCACCTTTAAAAAGAATGCCATTTTCTGCACCTTTTCCTGTGCCAACCATAATAGATGTTGGTGTTGCAAGGCCTAAAGCACAAGGACATGCAATCACAAGGACAGCAATCGCTGCGACTAAAGCAGGTTCAAATTGCCCAGGTTGGACAAACGCGATCCATACAGTAAATGTTAAAATGGCAATACCTACAACGATTGGTACGAAATAGCCGGAAATGACGTCGGCTAGTCGCTGGATTGGTGCTTTCGATCCCTGTGCATCCTCGACTACTTTCACAATCGATGCAAGTGCCGTATCTTTACCAACCTTCGTTGCATGCATTTCAATCGAACCGTTTTTGTTTATCGTTGAGCCGATTACGCTAGCATCTACGTCTTTTTCAATCGGGATGGACTCCCCTGTAATCATCGATTCATCTACAGAGGTTCTTCCTTTTACAATCCTACCGTCCACAGGTATTTTTTCTCCAGGTTTTACAACTAATCGATCACCAACGACAACTTCCTCAACTGGAGTCATGATTTCCTCGCCATTTCTTATCACGCGAGCTTCTTTTGCCTGTAAATTAAGCAAAGAAGATAGTGCATTCGTTGTCTGGCTTTTTGCTCTTGTTTCCAAATACTTCCCAAATAAAATCAACGTAATGATTACAGCACTTGTTTCAAAGTACAAATGCGGTTCGTACACTGGATTACCGATGGTCCTAAACGCTTCGAATAAACTATAGAAATATGCTGCACTCGTTCCTAATGCAACAAGTACATCCATGTTTGCCCCGCCATTACGAAGGTTCTTATATGCACCAACATAAAACTGCCAGCCGATAATAAATTGTACTGGTGTTGCGAGTGCAAATTGGAACCACGGATTCATGAATATATCCGGTATATTCATATTAAATAAATGAACCAACATGGTTACTATTAGCGGCGCAGTTAACACGGCTGAAACGATTAATTTCGTCTTCATATTTTTAATTTCTTTTTCTTTATGCGTTTGCTTTTCTTCTGCTTCCGCTTTAAGTTGCGCATCATAACCCAATTTTTTGATTTTCTCAATGATTCCTTTTGTATCTACGAGTCCTGGGTTATATTCTACAGATGCCGTTTCTGTTGTTAAGTTTACATTTGCAGATTTAACCCCGTCTTGCTTATTCAATACCTTTTCAATACGGGTTGAACAGGCGGCACAGGTCATTCCAAAAACATCTAAATCTGTTTGTTCCATTAAAACGCCGTAGCCGACTTTTTCAATTTTATTCGAAATATCTTCGATGGAGGTTTTCTCTGAATCATAGTCTACTGTTGCTTTTTCTGTCGTTAAATTAACCTGTGCATCTACTCCATCCATTTTATTTAAAACTTTTTCAATACGATTGGAACAAGCAGCACAGGTCATGCCTGTCACACCAAGTGTTGCATGGTTTGTTTCGGTTTCACTCATGAATGCTCCCTCCTAACTACTTGGAAAACTGCTTCAGTACACTCATTAATTCTTCAATCGTTTCCGCGCCTTCACCTTGTTTAATCGCATCACTGACACAATGGTTGATATGTCGTTCCGTGACTGCGAAACCTACATTTTTTAATGCGGATTGAATGGCGCTAATTTGTACTAAAATATCTACACAATAGCGATCCTCTTCCACCATTTTCTGTATTCCACGAACTTGACCTTCTATACGTTTTAAACGATTAATCATTTTTTCCTTTTCAGCTTCTGTTCTTGGGGTACTTGGGTGATCACGTAAGAATTTATCCAAATGAATCACTTCCTTTTCTTTTATACTTATGCTATACCCCCGCATGGTATATTTGTCAACAAAAAAATCAGGAAAAAGTTAAATTACACCTTTTTCATAATTACCATACTAGCTAGGGGGGGATTTAGCCAAAAATACTCTCGCTCTAATCATAATGATATTAGCTATCCTACATTTAGCAGCCTTTTTATTTCATCCTTATTCCTTTCAAACCCAATCATACTTTTTGGCTTTCTCACCAACCTCAAAAGGGATGGATCAGAAAATACAAGTGCTGGTACGATTCTATTTCCCGTTATCTTTATAAGATCTTTTTCTTTTGATGGTTGTTTTGCCAAATCATATTGCTTGTGCGGAATATGATGACCTTCCAAGAATTTTTTCAGGTCCTGGCAATCCGAACAAGTAGGTCTCGTGTAGATTTCCAAATGATATTTAGCCATCTCTCTCCCCCCTATTGCTTATTCTTTTACTTCTATAATAAACTCCATGTCTTCTTCGAAAAGATCTAGCGTGAGTTTACTACAATAACCTCACGCTAGAGTTTTACTTTAAATAGCTGTTTGATGACATTACTTAAGCTTTTAATAGTTTTGCATTTATCGCAACAATAATGGTACTCAAACTCATCAATACTGCCCCTACTGCAGGACTTAGTACAATGCCAATCGGCGCTAGGACACCTGCTGCGAGTGGTATGGCAAAAATATTATAACCTGTCGCCCACCAGAGATTCTGGACCATTTTCCGATAGGTTTTTTTCGATAAATCCATTAGTGCCACAACATCATTCGGGTTGCTTTTCACAAGCACCACATCAGCTGTTTCCATTGCTACATCCGTACCTGCGCCAATAGCAATTCCCAAATCAGCTGTAGCAAGTGCCGGCGCATCATTCACACCATCACCCGTCATAGCAACCTTCCAGCCTTTTGCTTGTATTTGTTTCACCTGATTCGCTTTGTCATCCGGTAAAACTTCTGCATAGACTTCATCGATACCCAGTTGTTTTGCTACCCAGTTTGCAACCTTTTTATTGTCTCCTGTTAGCATAATGGAATGTATTCCATTTTCCTTCAGGGTTGAAATAGCTTCTTTTGCTGTTTCACGAACGATATCTGCTAACGCGATCATCCCGATCAATTCATCTTCAAGCAGAACAAATACGACGGTCTTTCCTTCTTCTGACATTTCATTAAACAACTGCTGATCGTAACTAAAATTATTATCACTTACATAACCCGGACTGACAACATTTACTTTTCTTCCGTCCACTTTCCCTTGAATTCCTTTTCCTGTTATCGACTCGAAATCAGTTAATTTTCCTAAAGCAACCTCTTGTTCTTTCGCTTCCTTCACAATCCCGGTTGCTATCGGATGTTCAGAGTTTTGTTCTACAGTGGATGCATATTTTAAAAGATCTCCTTCGTTATATCCCTCACTAGGCACGATATTAGTTACACCAAATTCACCTTTTGTCAGTGTACCTGTTTTGTCAAAAACAACCGCATTTAAATTACGTGCCCCTTCAAAATTAGCACGGTTCCGAATTAGCAATCCTTTTTTGGCAGAAATAGATGTAGAAACTGCTACAACAAGAGGTGCTGCTAACCCGAGTGCATGCGGACAAGTAATAACCATAACGGTAACCATCCGTTCAATGGCAACATCAAAAGAGTACCCCAAGAGCAACCAAATAAATAAGGTTGCAAAACCAGCAGCTAGTGCAAGGTAAAATAACCACTTAGCCGCGCGGTTCGTCAAATCCTGTGTTCTGGATTTTGATTCCTGTGCTTCCTTTACCATTGTAATAACCTGTGATAAATAGGAATCTTCCCCTGTTTTTTCAACCTTTACGGTAAGAGAGCCTTCCTTATTAATCGATCCGCCGATGACTTCATCACCTTTATTTTTTTCAACCGGAACAGATTCCCCCGTAAGCATAGATTCATCAATAGCCGAATTCCCATCAATAATCGTTCCGTCTACAGGGATCTTTTCGCCCGGTTTTATAAGTACCCTGTCATTATTTCCCAACTCCGATAATGGGACATCCTGTACTTGATCATTATCATCTAATCGATGTGCTTCGTTTGGCATAAGTTTCACCAGCTGTTCAAGCGCGTTGGATGCACCCATCACAGACCGCATTTCAATCCAGTGACCGAGTAACATAATGTCAACCAATGTAGCCAGTTCCCAGAATAGCTGACTGCCTTCCCAGCCGAATACAACCATGGTGCTGTATCCGTACGCTATAGTAATCGCAAGCGCAATGAGTGTCATCATTCCAGGGTTCTTATCTTTCAACTCACTGATTCCGCCTGTTATAAATGGCCAGCCACCATAGAAAAATACTACGGTTGATAATGCAAATAAAATATACATATCACCAATGAAACGCCAATCAACTCCCATGAAATCTTGAATCATAGGTGATAAAGCGAGAATTGGAATGGTAAAAATTAAAGAAATAAAGAATCGTTTCTTGAAATCTCCAATCATATCTCCATGATCATGGTGCCCATGACCTCCGTGGCCGCCATGGTCATGTCCCCCGTGACTGTCATGGTCATGAGCATGACTTTGATGACTGTCATGGCTATGTTCTTCACCATCATGATGGTCATGGTTATGGTGGTTGTGTTCGCTATGCTTATGTTTTTCGTCCTCATGTTTTGCCATTAATATCACTCCTTCTAAATTATTTTGTTTGTCCTTCCATATGTTGCACAAATATCCATTCCTTATTTCTAATATATCATACTATACCCATGTATGGTAATTTTAATATTAAAGAATTAATTATAATTAAGTGTTTTCTTTTTCGTATCGTTTAACCATTCGATAATACGTGGTTTTATTGACGTTCACCCGCTTGGCAGCTTCTACCGCCGTGATTTTTCCCTGTTTCCACTGATGATAGACGTCCACAAAATGCTCATCGAGAGGGGCCTGCGGTCGCCCCAGCTTCACGCCTTTACGTTGGGCCGAATCAATCCCTTCGCGTTGCCGCTGGCGAATGCGCGTGCGCTCTTCTTCCGCAATCCAGGACAAAATCTGCAGGACCATATCGACAATGAATGTGCGCATGGAATCATTTTGTTCCCGAGTATCTAAAAGCGGCATATCCAACACCACAATGTCGCACTGCATTGTTTTTGTCAGCTCGTTCCATTCCTGCAAAATCTCGTCTTTGTTTCGACCAAATCGGTCCAGCGAATGAATGGTCAGCACGTCCCCTTTACGGAGAATGCGTTTTAATAATTGATACTGTTCGCGCTCGAAATTTTTTCCACTCACGTGATCCACAAAAATATCCCGTTCCAGAATGCCGGCTTCTTTCATCGCATCCATTTGACGAGCTTCATTTTGGTCGCGGCTGCTGACGCGTATGTATCCATAATTCCGATTATCCATGATCGGTCGACTCCTTGCTCGTTAACATAGTCATTTCATCTATTTAGTGTATCAAAAAAGCCGTGCCAATTATACAACGTGGCAAAAATAGCAATTGGATATTTTGCCACGCTTATAACTCCTTGATGTGTATGATTTCAACGCGTGGCGAAAAGTCTACCTTTTTCAACGATTAGAAGGAACTTTATTACAATAAAAGTAGTGGAAAGTATTTCAATATTATATACGTATTTTGAATTTTATGAAAAAATAGTAAGAGGTAATAATTACATTAATTTCTAAGGGGGAAGTTTTATGAGGCTTGTAGAATTTAGTGTCAAAAATTATAAAATTTTCAAAAACGAATTTTCGATTAAATTTAGTGAAGAAAATATGTCTATCTTGACTGGTAGAAATAATACCGGTAAATCTACTATTTTAGAAGCCTTGAACCACTTTTATAAAAAAAACATAAAAGCTAATTGTATTCCATTAGATTGTTTTTCTAATAAAAGAGAAATTATTTCAATGAAAGCTATTTTAAGAGCAGAAAATGGCGAAGAGTATGAAATTCAAAAAAAATATGAAGCAGAAAAAGCAGCTAAGTTTTTGATAGGAAATCAAGAAGCTAAGAAAACAGGCGAAGATGCTGAACTTATCAATAATTTATTAGAGAATCCACCATTTTATATAACACCAAATATGTCACCAGAAGATATAAACAAACTTATTCAAGACATTTACACTGACGTCCTTAAAGAAAAGCTTGAAACTTTTGATAAGGGAGAAGTTCAAGAAGGAGAAGAAGAACTTTTAGAAAAATACCGGCAAGTGCAAAAGGCTGTACCATCTTTTCTAGAAGAAATCACTGGCAATGTTGACAATTCGTTAGAATATGTAAGCAATGTAGTGTCTGGAGACTTGCAAAGACTTTTTTCAAATCAGCAACTTTCTATCCAAATTTCTGGTGGAGAAAGCCAAGGATTCTCTCCTGCTGATATCATTAAATCTACTTCTTCTAAAGTAACAGTTAAAGATCAACAAGCTACGGACAATATGCCATTAGAGAATCAAGGTACCGGTCTGCAACGAATGAGCCTAATCTATTTAATACAGAAATTAATTTCTGAAAAAGTTATTGGTAGCGATAATAAATTATTGTTAATTGATGAACCCGAGGCCTTTCTTCATCCAGAAGCAATACGCGCCCTAAGTAGCTCTCTTTATCAAATAGGAGGGAATATGCCTTTAATTATTTCTACCCATTCTCCAATACTGATTGACCTTTCCAAAGAACATTCAAATCTTCAAGTGTTTCGTGTGTCTAAAGATAAAGCTATTGATTTGTTCAAATCCACAAGAATTCGGTTCGAAGACGATGATATAAAAAATATGAAAGTAATGAACTATGTTGATTCCCATGTAAGTGAATTTTTCTTTGCTGACAACATTATCATAGTTGAAGGAGACACTGAATATCTAGCATTTCAGCACTTTGCAGAAGTCCACGATAAAAACGTACATATATTAAGAGCTAGAGGTAAAGACACTATTTGTACTTTAATGAAAATTTTAAATCAATTCAATACCAGCTATGCAGTTTTACATGATGCCGACAATCATCAACATTACGCCTCCTCTCAATACCAAGCTCAAGAAACTAAATGTAAAAATATATTCGATCTCTCTGAGGGCGATAATGGCATATATATATATTGTGCTAATAAAACATTTGAAGTTGCCATTGGCCATGAAGAACTTTCAAGCAAAAATAAAACAGCCTTTACTTTTGAATTAATTCACAACCCAACTGATGAAAATAAAGTATATAGAAAAAAAACAGAAAATTTATTTCTCAATATACTCGATCGAGAAACTAATAGTGAAGAATTCAGCGGAGAATTCAACATGATCACTTGCTATGAAGACATAGAAAAACACTTTCAAAATTGAAGAGTTTTTCCTTGGTCGATTAGTGTTCAATGGGCTGTAAGCTAAAAACAGCCATTCAGTACTTAGGAGTCAGTACCGAATGGCTGTTTTTATTATTGTAATATTTATGCTTCGTTATATTTAACTTACTAAAAAACGAGTTTGGCTATATCCTTCAAGCGTTTTAGAAACTTCAAGAATTGCTGGAAAGACTTTTTTCATCTCTTGCACATGAGAAATAACTCCAATGGTGCGTCCGGATTTTTGTAGATCAATCAATGTATCAATGACTTTATGCAGAGACTCTTCATCCAGGGAACCAAATCCTTCATCAATGAACATGGTATCAATCGTTATACCACCCTGATAACTTTGAATGATATCCGACATTCCAAGGGCCATACTCAAGGAAGCATTAAATTTTTCCCCACCAGATAAAGTTTTAACATCCCGATTTTGCCCCGTATAGGCATCGTAAACATCCAGACTTAAGCCGCTTTGCTTGCCGCGACTTTCCTGACGATCACTACGGATGAGGTGAAACTGTCCGTCTGTAATTCGGTAGAGACGCTCATTGGCCGCAGCAATAATTTGTTCGAGAAATTCAATTTGAACATAACGTTCAAAGGAAATTTTATTATTGTTATTCCCACGAATCATGTCGTGCAAATCAGCAATGACGCCGACTCTTTTCTCTTTATTGTCTAAATCATGTACGGTCTCTGTTATTTTTGTAATATAATTGTTAATCAGTTTTAGGTAATTTTCCGCTTCCGAATTCTTTTTTCTAATGTTCTCTAGTCTCTCTTTTAAGCTATTAAGCTCTTGTTCCATCGCTTCTAGGTCAACTTGATAGTGACCTTCAAGCGCTTGTTTTAGGTCATTAATTTGTTGAGAGAGCTTTTCTAACGTGGAATCATAATCGTTGATTTCCTGTTTCAGTTGTAAACGTGTTTCTTTCGACAAAAGAGCCTCACGATAAGATTCTTCCGTGCTAAAACCTTCATCTTGAATGGCCGAAAAGAATTGGTTTTCGGTTTTTTTACGTTTTTCTTGAACTTCTGTTAATTGATTAACTCGTTCTGTATAGGTTGTTTGATGCGTTAATTCCATTTGTCGGGCTTCAGAAAGCTCTTGTTGGGCTAGATTCCATTCTTTTTCTAGTCGGTTTTTCTTTTCTTTTAGACTATCAATGGTCTTTTTCAGTTCTGTTGGTGTTCGAAGATTTTCCGGAATGTTACTAATTTTTTCTTCATATCTTGATTTAGCAGTGGCTTGCTCAATTTTGATTTCTTGAATTTTTTCTTCTATCTTTTCTTTTTTTTCTTGGAGAGTTTTTAATTGCTTTTCTTTGTCGTCTTTGAGCTTTCGTTTTTGTTTTATTAAATTGAAGGTTTTCTCGAGCTCTTGGATTTTCTGCTTCATTTGCTCTGCTTCAGCATATAGTTTATTAAAAATGCTCTCTGCTTCATTGTAGGTAGAAAAGTGAAATTGTGCTAGCTCCTCCTCTCTTAAACGTTTAGTTTCTTCTACCTTGGATTGATACTCCACTTTCGCTTGCATGAACGCTTGGTGGGACTGATCATACTGATTTCGAATTTGCTTAAACTGCTCCTCCGTTGGAATCTTTTCATGAAATTTTGCTTTGTTCGGATGACTAGTACTTCCACAAACTGGACAAGAATCTCCATCGTGAAGATGTTCTGCCAATACTACTGCTTGCCCTTTGATCCAGGTTTCCTCTGTAGAATGGTACATTGACTTGTCTTTTTCAAACTGGATTTGCTTTTGCTCCATACTCGTTTTTAGCTCTTCGTTCGCTTTAACCTGTTCGAGATAGCTACGGAAGGTACGACCAACCTTTTGTTTTTCTTGAAAATGGTTTTGTTGCTCAGTTAGTGTTTCCGTTTCTTCCTCGTTTTGCTGAATAAATGTTCGTAAGTCATCGATTTCTTGTTGGATAGTATTGAGTTCTTTTACTGTATCTTCATGACTCTTATTTTCTTTATCAATTTGTTTTTGATGATTATCTAGAATTCGTTTATCTTGGTCGGCGTTTTCCACAGTTGGTTGAAGTTCTTCGAAACGGTTCAGCTCGTACACTGTACGAGCTCGCTCGTCTTCTTTTCTCTGTTCCGTTTCGTGAACCCTTTCGGCTTTTTGACGACGATCAACGGCCGCATGTATGTTGTTCTTTATTTCCTCAAGAGCTTCTTGTTTTTCCTGCTCCTCAATGCGACTGTTCTCTCTATACTCGTCATAGAGAGTCAGACTAGCTGCTTTTTCGGCATTTTCGAACCGATGCTTTTTGTCTTCAATTTCTTTTTCTCTTTTTCTCATTTCTTGCAACGTAGTTTCTTTTTCTCGAAGTTGGTCAAATTGTTGATTAATCTGCTTAGCCTCATAAAAATTTTCAACCATCTTCTCGTGTTTTTCTTCCGCCAATTGCATTTCGTTTTTAGTTTGTTCTAATTGATGCTGAAAGTATTCCGCTTCTTCTTCCATCCCACTGATGACCTGTGTCGGAAGATAATTTTCTTGATGAAATATTTTTGTAAGAGTCGATGCTTCTCTATATGGAACTGCTTCATGAATATGGTTTATATGCTGATGCAATTGAACGTTAATCCGCTCGTGTTGTTTTTCTGCTTCTTGACGCTTTTCTTTCATTTGATTGGCAAACCATTGATAAGGCTCTGTTTTAAATATTTTGCGCAGTATGGATTCCTTGTTTTCAGTTTCAGAAGTGAGAAGCTTGCGAAATTCTCCCTGGGGAAGCATAACGATTTGTTTAAATTGCTCTTCAGTTAAACCAATTAAGTCCTTCACCTTTTGATTAATTTCACTAACTATTTGTCGATCAACGCAAGGGAATTCGTTTTCTCCCCTCTGTTCATAGAATTCATATTTTTCTCCAGTAGCACTTTTATTGCCTTCTTTCACGTGAGGCATTTGACGTAGAATACGATATGATCTATCCTGCAGTTCAAACTCGAATTCTACGGACGTAGGTGTGTCGTCTCGAGCGAAATGACTGCGCATCATTCTCGGCTCTCCCCGATCTTCTCCACTCGCGCTTCCAAAAAGCGCAAAACAAATACCATCAAATAAAGTAGTCTTTCCGGCTCCCGTATTACCTGAAATAATAAACAACTTATGTTCTTTTAGATCAGAGAATTGTATGACTTCTTTTTCCTTATAAGGACCGAAGGCAGTCATCGTTAATTTGATTGGCTTCATTGATTTCGCTCCTCCCTCTCGAATTCTTCCAAAATCTCTTTAAAGATTATTTCTTCTTCTTTTTTTAATTCAGTCCCTTTCACTTCATAGTAAAAGGATTTGAAAAGAGAGACACGGTCCATTTCATCGCGCTTGGCAGGAGACGCGAAACTATGCCCTGCTGTAGAGACAGAAATTTCTCTATGAATATGCAAGGTGTTTGGAAAGACAGCACGTATTTTTTCCATGGGAGAAAGTATAGGTGTCTCATCTTCTAAATGAACAAAGACATAATCTTCACTCGGCGTTTCACTAAGTAATTCTTCCATTTTTCCTTTGATAACTCGCATATCTCTTTTTGGATTAAAGAGTTGCTTGTCAATAGTCGCATTTCCTTGCTCGTCTAAATCTACTACATAAAATCCTTTTTGATGCTTTGCCTCTGATGAAGAGTATTTTAGTGGGGAACCCGAGTAACGAATGGTGCTTTCTCCCGTATAATGAGCCTGATGAAGATGACCCAAAGCTGTGTAGTGAAAAACATTAAAAATTTCTGAAGAGACGTATTCTGCCCCACCGATAGACAACGGACGTTCAGAATCACTCGTATTCTCTTGCTCTTCACCATAAGGAGTAACAAATAAATGGCCTACGAAAACATGTCGAGCCTTCGCATCCATTTGTTCTTTTATTAGATCTACAATTTTCCTTGCAGCATCATTATGGGTTCGTATTTCCTCATCACCCGTAACTATTCGAATAATGCTAGGGTCCGTGTAAGGAATGGTGTGAAAGTGCACTTCCCCGTATTCATCATTAAGTTTTATTGGTTCAAAATCTTCAGTAAATTCACCAGTGACGTGAAATCCTCTTGACTTCATAATACTACTAGCAAAATGGAGACGGCTTGGACTGTCATGATTACCAGCAACAGCAATCACAGGAATATTTAAGTCTAGCACAATTTTTTCAAGTGTCTCGTCTAATAATTTTACAGCTTCCGTTGGAGGCACTGCACGATCATAAAGATCACCAGCTACTATGACTGCATCTGGTTGTTCTGCTTCTACTGCATAGACAAACTGTTCTAAGATAAACCTTTGATCTTCTGTCATATAAACGCCTTGAACTAATTTTCCTAAATGCCAGTCCGCTGTATGTAAAAATTTCATGTTTTTCACTCTTTCTGGCGATGGCCCGGTATATACTTCCCATTTTACTGGAATATTCTAATGAAAGGAATCACTAACTTTTTTCATCTCATAAAGTGTACTTTTTGATATATATAAAGAAAGCCCACACGAACGTCTCTATCGTTCGTGTGGGCTTTCTTATGACCTATTCACACCATGATACGTTTAAATTCTTTGGGCATTACACGTTGAATCGATCCGATTCGTGCAGGAAAGTGTTTATGATTATCTGTCACGATATAATCACAATCGGTTTCGATCGCTGTAGCCCATTCAAGATGAAAAAAGCCGAGGCCAAAGAAATGCTTCGAACCCCGGCTTAGACGCCAACAAAGTTTCAACAGCTCTGTTTATATGTCGAAAAGGCAGACAAACATGCGCTAGCACGTGGGATGATAAAGACCGATGAAAACAGGCATCGTTTACGAATAGAGCATATAGGTAAGAGCTTCGGCGACGCCGTGTTCGTCATTGGTCCCGACAATGTGGTCGCTCATGGTTTTGACTTCATCCACGGCGTTTCCGATAGCTACAGCGTATCCGGCCGTTTCAAGCATACTGATATCATTGACATTGTCTCCGATGGCAGCGGTGTCTTTTAACGGTATAACCAGCGCTGTAGCCAGTCTTTCGAGCGCAATCCCCTTCGAAGCTCCCGTATGTTCAATTTCGAAATTATGATTCCCCGAAGTAACGAGGGTTAAATCTTCCCGGTGTTTAAAGTGCTCAATCCCTGCCTGGCGCTTTTCTTCGATAAAAGAAACGGCCAAAATATTATACAGGGAAACGTTCATCTCATGCAGATCGAGATAGCTTTCCATAAAGGAAAATCCGCTTTGGCTGTATTGTCGTTTCGCTGCTTGCTGCATGGAGGCTGTATCCGCATGGGGGTTGGCGCTTTTGATCCGGTCCTGCTCGATGTGAAGCAGTTCCCGGCTGTTGTGGGGGGTGTAGATCGCTTTTTCGGTAAACGCTTCATAATAGAATTCCTGCTGATGAAGCCATGAAAGGACTTCCATACCTGTGTCTTTGGGAAGAGGCACCGAAATATACAACTCCCGGTCCGGCGAGTGAATAGCGGCACCGTTCGCCGAAATGACCCACGGTTGAAGAGATGTATTTTGAAGCATGTTCCATACATCAAAGTGGGCTCTGCCTGTAGCGATAACGATAGCAATACCGTTTTCGACGGCTGCTTCAAGTGTTTGTACGGTTTTGTCATCTAATTGATTTTCGCTGTTCAACAGCGTGCCGTCCAAGTCAATGGCGACCATTGAAAACATGGCATGTCCTCCTATCCATAGACGAGGTTCAAAGCATGAACCTTTTATACCTTACCATAACATATCATCACCAACGAAATTACACACAAAGATTTGTATAAAATGGTAACCTATTTATATGGTTTCATTCGGAAGATGTATAAAAAATGCAGTGATCATATGATCTGTTTAACCCTTAAAATGAACAGGAAATAACAAGAGCCCTTGCTTTTAACAGAAGAAAGCCAATGGTGTTTTTTGTTAAAAATACGGTCCATGAAATTTTACATTTTACTTCCTCAAGAAGTTCCGTGGTTGCACCTCTAGGTCAAAACCTTGAAAATGGAAATAACTTACACTATTTTTTGAGCGTGTTGGGAGGAGGCTTATGGATGAGCCTGCGTTTGCTTTATAGATAGAGCACCCTGTGTTTATTGCTTAGTCTGACGTCGTGGCTACCCAACCTGATCTGGGATGATGGTTTTAGTTCCTGGATCATCAGCCAGGGATTCGGAGCTATTGGTTTTGTGTTAGCCGTCATTGGTCGGCTATGGTGGCTTCTTTTGCAGCCATTTGTCATCATGGCCAATAGTTTTTTTGTTTTCATGGCAGTGAGCTATTATTTTATTTTTTAAGCGCAACGATCGACACCAATCATTTCAATGGTGTTTCTTCTCTCTCTACTCGCCATTGGCCCCCATTATCAATAACAACAAGGAGAGAAAAAAGGAGAGAAAAAAGGAGAGAAAACATGACTTTTCTATCGACTTACGGCTTTTTGATCGCAGTTTTTCTTTTATCTTTTGGTCTCGTTACGGGGGGTTCCTACGTTCTGTCGCACGTCGGCAAAGTCGTGACGAGTTGGGCGTTAGGACTGACAGGCGCCGGTGTACTCTTGTATGGTTGGCTAGTGCCCGAAGAGCCGTTTGCCGGCATCGCTTATGGAGCCCTGGCTTTTTGTATCGTGCTCGGGATAAGCATCAGCTGGGCGTTTATCGACTTCAAAAACGATGAAAACCCTTGATGGCTAAAGGTATTTCTATTTCCGCCAGCTTGAGCCAAGGACAAGAATAGATAAATGATGGATGAGGCAGCAAACCCGTCTATATAAATCTGCCCCAAAGCTACCACCTGATCGCGTGGTTCCTCACAATCTCCATCTATATGCAAACGTTTCAATGTCCAGGACTGGACAACCTCCCTATATTCGTTCCTTCGCATGCTAAAAAATTGCTGCTCAGGGCTCGGAAAAGTTCCCGGCCTGAAGCAAAAGGGTTGCAACGGCCGCACTTATTGAAGGACGGCCGGGAACGTGGTGGGTTAGCAACTGTTTGGAGTGTTCGTATACTTCGGATTAGTCCCCGTTGCCCTAGCAATGATTTATATGGAAAAACCACGGAAGGTGTTTCTTCAGAAGACGTGTGGCACTTACATTGACAATCTAAGTAGTGAATTAACATAATCGCGATTATCAGTAGTCTTGCGCTAAAAGAAGCCCTTTGACTTCTGAAAAAGTCAAAGGGCTTCTTTGGTTTTTACACCTAGACAATGATACATCTATCAATAAAAAGCCAAGCTTTATCAAAATAGGCTCTTCTATTTTAAGTTAGGAGCAACATGATAAACGACAGACTGACTCTCGGTTTAAGCGTAGGAGGCGCCGAAACTGGGCAAACGAAAATGGTTAATCTTTTTTCAAACGAATATTCACCATTGGATGATTTGAATATTGTCCCCTTGGGGGAAGGATTGTTTTGTACGGTGGGCATATGGAAATATCCATCGCAGTTAATGAAAGGAGATGAAATCTAAAAAAAACCAGCCGATTGGCTGGCCATTCGAATACAGATCGAACGTTAAAGGGGGTGCTTGGGGAAGAATGTGACTCTTAGGCCACCGTACCATGTGTGGTCGACTGGGGATATACCAAAATCCCTATCTTAACAAATACTTCAAAAACATGAGATGATTGCGACGTTCTCGATCGATACTCTTTATTGTTCCTCCAGGGCTCATAAGAATACTTTCCAATATCTAAATGCTTAACCATAGCCAGGGCGTGCTTCCCTTTCTTATGGTTGACGAGCGAGAGCACGCGCGAACTTTTCGTTCAACAGCCTTTCGGTCACTTGCATGAAATTTTTTCATACAATGGAGCTATCTCCTTCCCAGGCGTGCCCCTCGCTGTCATGTTCAGCACAAAATTCACTTCAAAGCAATGTCTTATAGGTTGGTTTCTTCTTTAGGCAGTGTTAACCATACGCGGTTTTCAGCATATCTGACCATTTCTTGGACAACCGGGACCGATAACCCTTGAGCTCCGCTGACCTCAAACATGGCTTGGCGTTGCGATTGCTCCCTTCTAGGGCATTCCTGGCTGCTCCACGCCTCACGCCATGCTTGCCATACCTGATATTCCATCGCATGCAAATGATGTTGAGCCTGCCAAATTTCCTCTTCAATATAAGGCAAACGGCCAGCCACAGTTGTTATACATATAATCTCCCAATCTAACATTGTTCTCCCTCCTTTATAAAGAAAATGATCAAGTCACTTTTTCCTATAACGAACCGACAAAATGCCGAAAAGCATCAAGTTGGTTTTTTTGACGCTCGTTTTGCATGAAATCGTAACATGGCCCCCCACCATGTTTACAAATGTTAAAACTTTTCTTTCTAAAGCATATCGTACAGTTCTTTATTATCAGTTGTATCTATATAAACTGCTTGATTTCCCCCACCAATGCTTGTGGGGGTTCATGGGTCCCCTCGTGCGCAGCATAATCAAGTGGTACCAATTAGCTGGTGGGTAGAGACAGACGTTTCAATTTTAGATTTCTTCACATAACGGCCCTTATCGGAAGCTCTTTCGATAAAATAAAAAGAGGGAAGAGAGAGCCGTCCTGGACCTTTTCCCTCTTTATTCTGTGTCTTTTCGGATCTCATGGATGTATTGCTGCGACCAGTACACCTAGATCACATCACCACAAAGACCGGCTTTAATGGGTAGCTGCTTGGCTCCTGAAATCATATGCTTATGCCGTTAGTGAACATTTCCTTCCTGGCCTATACGTCTATTCTATTGATCCTTAAAAAATGCCTGAATTTCCCCCACGAAAGGGAACAAGCTTTTCATGCTTAAAGCGAAACGAAAAAGATATAATGAAACAAAAATGCAATAATACAATTATTCAATGATACAAATAGTCAATTTTCATACTCCCTGCCCCAATAGCCCATATTAAATAAATTATAACTTTTTCTAAGGAAACGAATGGTTTCCTTAGCTTTAATTCCGTCTGAACAGTGCCTGTTGTAGCTGCAAGATGTATTGGTTATAGCTTGCAAACGACAACGTCAGAAGTTCATGTTTGGGCATTCTCGTTCACTTATTTGTTTTGACCACCCAATATATTCTTTAATAGAAGAAAAACGAGCTGGTGATAAATCCTATGATGATCACAAGAATCAGTATGCCTGTACCTTTCCAACCCATACTGTTAACGAGATTCACGAGGTCCCCCATTGTTGGCTCGATGAAAAGAATCATTCATATTACCTGTGGGATTTTGTTTTAATTCCTCTTGTCTTAACCTTTCTCGTCGTCTTTGAGGAGTTGCTTTATTTTCACTCATTTGAACACCTCCTTATACTTATTTTAACATTAAATTCCAGTTTTCCTCTTTATAACGATTACTATATTACCTTTTTTCAAGAAAGAGGCACGTCGACCAATACCATGAGCAGAAGATGGAATGCTTTACCTTGGACGGGAATCGTTTTTCTGATGGTTTTGTTTCGATGTTCGTTTCAGGCTCACCAGAAACTTCGTCCCGACTAAAAGAAGGACCACACCCTGCGCGACCAACAGCGATGTTGGGGCCTTCCGGCCAGGAATCGTCACCAAAACGATGATACCGAGGACGAGACAGGCTAACGAAAGAAGAACTATACATATCATCCAGACCTTGATACGCATCGTATCCCTCCTTATTCAAGTATAGATAGGGCTAACAACTTCTTTTTTTAATTCTTTTAACCGTAGACAGTCCGCAATTCATCCGTCTGGCAATTTCTTGTTGGCCGTAGCCTTTCTGCAGAAGGTCGATAATCATGTAGTATTTGTCCCGGTGCTTGCCTTCGGGACTAAATTCGGTTTGACGGCCTTTGTACTTTCCTTGTGCTTTTGCTATCGCTATGCCTTGATCTTGGGCTTCTTTCCGTTGCTTCCATTGTTCTTCGGCCATCCAAGCAAAGACTTCTTTTAATAGGTTCATCACCATCTGCCCGACAATTTCCATTTCTCCGTACTTCCGGGTATCTAAGATCGGCATGTTTAACACCACAATATGCACTTTCATCTTCGTTAAGACTTCCCATTCCTGTTTGATGCCTTCCATGCTCCGGCCAAGCCGGTTGAGATCATGGATGAATAAGGTATCTTCTTCCCGCAAAAAGGCTTTGGCTTCCTCCCATCCTTTTCGCTTCATTTGTCGGCCGGAATCTTTATCCGTGAAGATTTTTTCGCATCCGGCTTCCCGGAATAATCGCATTTGCCGTTCTAAATTTTGTTCGTTCGTGCTTACTCTTGCGTAACCGATGTGTTTGCCAGCCATTCGGTTGCTCTCCTTTTCTTAGTTCTTCGCATTGATCGGTTCGGTATGCGTACAATTCGGATAGTGATTGCATCCCATGAACGCCCCGTGTTTCGATGTACGCTTTTCCAATGTGCCGCCACAGGCCGGACACTTCCGTTCTTTCGGTTGGACGGTTTCATATACGGTCTTGGCATCAAGAGCCGGGTTCGCCTGTAAAATCCACTGCTGCAAGTCCTCCCGATCAAACAGCTTCACGCCGGTTTTTTCGGCGCCGTTTTTGGCGCTTTGCGTGAACAAGCTGTTGGTTAATACCCACGCTTCATTTGCTTGAAAGTAGGTTTGAGCAAAAAAGACCTCCTGCACCGCTTTGATACCCACTTTGTTATTTACGCCGTATCGTTTGGCCTGTACGACAATACGGTTCTCTTTATCCAAAATGAGATCCGCTCCGTAGTCGTGAGACGCCTTCGACCCTTGGGCTTTGTATTGCAACTGCCGAAACAGCTCGACCAGAAAATGCTCGAATTGTATGCCGTCCATTTGGTCAATATAAGGAAGGCCGCTGTCGATGATGCGTTGGAACTGCCGCTTCTTCTGCCACCACTGGTAGAGATACAAGATGCCTTGCCCCAGGAACATGATAACCAGAAGCACGATCACAGCTGTTATGATCGTTGGAATAGATAAACTTTCCATGATTCTTCCCCTTCTCCACTCATATTCGTTTCAATGTAAATGATCACATTACCACATTTACATTATCTACCACCTTATCTTCGGTGTAAATGAACCATTCAAAAGAACCCTAAAAAACATTGATTTCCCGGCATTTTTGTTTAGATCTTTCGGGTATACCCTAAAGGTACAACATTTTAAAAAGAAAACCTCCTACATGACGTTCTGTGTAAGAGGTTCTGCATTTTTTGCTGTGGTAGCAAATTTTATATGACCTATGCTGCTCTAATATTTAATTCTTCATTCTTCAATTTCTAAAGGTGGTAAGCTATTGATTAAATCAACTGTTTGAACTGATACATTGATAATTGAGAGTAATAAATTGAAAATATATTTTTCATTTTCAGATGCTTCATTTGGATCATCAACAATACCCGAATTTTTGTCGGTTTTAATTTGATATTGATCAATAATCCATTCAATCGCAGGACGCCCATTTACTAAATACTCATAAGCCTTTTCGGGGACATTAGTGATAGTTAAGTCTTCATTGAACACTATCTTATCTAATACTCCTCGTTTTGGGTGTTTCATTTTTTTCACTTTGTACGAGGGATTTAATTTTCCTTCCACTACTAGATCTGGGTGAGCTGCAAATGTTTCATAATTCAAATGTAAATCAGCAAGTTTTCGGCCAATATCTACATATTTTTCTTTGTTTTTGAGTTTAGGTATTCTTGGCAAATTCTTACTTAAATCATTGGCGAATAAAGTTTTATATTCATTTGAATGTAATACTCCATATACGTAATAAAATATATCTTCTCTCGAAAGGCCGATTTGGAAAGTTGAGTGTTCTAAAATATTATTACCCATTACCGTGGTTTCAAATAAACCGTCATTACTTTCCGCATTATTTAATATAAACCCTGTGCCACTTCCGCCCAATAGTACTTCGGAAGGTATTGAATCAATCATTAATGCTGAAAAATCTCCTGCATTAGCTCCCTTAGTAATATAAATTATCTTATTATCATCACCAAAGATATTTTTAAAAGGGCCTGGTCTATCTATCAACTCTTCTTGATAAAACAAATATTTTTTCGTGAAGGGTCTGTATGCACTAAGCACAACTTTATTATTATTTAATTCGATTTCTCTTCCAGCTTTCAATCTTGAAAGCAATCTATCTGACCATTTAATATAATCTCCAGCTCTATTTGCTTTCTTGATTTTTTCATTTGAATTTATTTCATTCTTTAAACGTGAAACTTCGTTATTAAAATTTTCCGCTAAAATATGGCTATTCTTTATTACTTTAGCTTTTGAGAAATTGTACACCCAACTATCTCGTTTGGTGCTAACTCCTATCGCTCTTTTCACAAAAATTTGGCCTTCCAAATTCATAAATTCAGAATATCTTTCGTCTCTTTGATTAACCCAATCATTATTTTCGTCTGGAATGATTTCTTGCCACTCAATTGAAGACAAAGAAGAATAATCAGAAATAATTCTTAGCTTTTCTTCTCGAGATAAGTTATCGCCAATATCTTTATAAAATAGCTTATGAGTGTCAGATCCATCTTTTACAAGTATAGTTATCGATATTGGAGCTCTACTTCCAGAGCCAAAGATTTTTCCACCTTCTTTTCTAGACTGCTCTCCTTTTGTTCGTTGGTTTCCTCTCAAATTAAAAACATAAATATAATTAAATTCTTCTAGCCAAACTTTCCTTAACCCGTCCGTACTACGACTGTCAATAAAGCTTCCATTAGAAACAAATCCAATTACACCTTTATCTTTTATTCGATCACTAGCCCATCTATACGCAAGAATATAACTATCGTACAGTGATCTCTTTAAATTAACAGAAGAATATTTCACATAAGTGTTTTCAATAGATTTTTTTAAATTTGGATAGCTATTATTTTGATTATCATCATTTGCATTTTTTTGGCCCGCTGAATACGGAGGATTTCCTATTATCGCAAAAATAGGATTTTCTCTTTGGCGTTCAAGACGTGCATTATTTTCTCCGAATAACTCATCTTCAAATGAATCTTCCTTTTCAGTACTTTCAAATGTATCTGTCAAAACGATTCCTTCAAAAGGTTTATACTTTCCCTCCATGATCAAATGAAATGTTTCTTCGATATTAATTGCGGCAATATAATAGCTCAATAATACAATTTCGTTAGCATGAATTTCTTTTGTGAACTTACGTAATAAATCTTCTTTAGAAATTAATCCACTTTGCAATAAACGTACAATAAAAGTACCTGTACCAGTGAATGGATCGAGTACATGAACTCCATCATCGCTAATTGATTTTCCAAAGTGCTTCTTCAAAATTTCCTCCACGGAGTAAACAATAAAATCTACCACTTCGACAGGCGTGAACACAATACCTAAGCGATCAGTAGTTTCTTTAAACCCTACTTTAAAAAACTTATCGTAAAGCTGAATAATTATGTCTTGCTTTGCTTTAAGGTTATCAATTCCTTCAGCCCGAACACGCACACTTTCGTAGAATCCTTCTAACCGCTTTTGTTCTTTTAAAAGCCCTTGTTTATCCATAACTTTTAATACTTCTTCCATAGCTCTTGATATAGGATTATCGTTCGCAAAACTGTACGAATCAAATAACGCTTCAAATACTGGTTTTGTAATTAAATGCTGAGCCAACATTTCAATAGCTTGCTGATCCGAAATTTCTCCATTAATATTATGGCGCAAACTTGAAATGAATTTACGAAAAGCTTCATAAGCTTCGCTGTTATTCTCTTCTACCATCATACGAATACGCATGATATGTTGTTGAGCAATATCTGCCACGTCTTTAGACCAATCTTCCCAGTACCTTACATTACCGACCTTTTTTATAATTTTTCCGTATATTGCTTTCTCAAGATCTGATATTTCTTCCTCAGAAAATAAAGTTAATTGCTCATCGCCATGACTTACTTTCAATCCTTCTTCAGGCGCATCTCCCACTCCAACCACTTGGATTTGGTTCGGTTTCTTTTTGTTTAATTCTAATTTATTAATAGTGGCATCGAACCGCTCGTCTAATGAACGTAAAGCATTTAAGACATCCCAAACTACACGATATTTTTCATTATTATCAAGGACGGAATGGGCTTCGACTCCGGCAGGTACTCCTATCGGTAGAATAATATAACCGTAGTCTTTTCCTGGACTCTTTCTCATGACGCGACCCACTGCCTGTGCAATATCAATCTTCGATTTTCTAGGTTTTAAAAACATAATAGCGTCAAGATCTGGAACGTCTACGCCTTCTGTCAAAAAACGTGCATTCGACAATATACGGCATGTGTTTTCTGGCACTTCTTCTTTTAACCATGAAATTTTCCTATTTTTTTCTAGAGTATTCATGGAACCATCCGCATGATCAACTTCCACTTTAGTAGTACCTGTAAGACTGTTACTATTACTAATATATTGGTCCACGACGTTTGTGAACATATTAGCAATCAACTTTGATTCTTTGATAGTCCCTGCAAAAGCAATGGCTCTTTTCATTGGATCGCCAAGGGTTTCGTTAGAATCATGCTTCCTTTTAACTAATCCATTCCAACACCCGATAATTTTTGTCACATCATTAAACTCTAGCTTATCTTCTCTTGCAAGCATTTGTTGGAAGCGTCGGGCGATCATTTCTTCATCCACGCCTAATACCATCACTTTGTAATCTGACAATATACCTTTACGAATTGCATCCCCAAACCCTATTCGATAAAATTCCTCACCATAAATTGATGTATCGTGCATATCAGCTAAGAGAACCGATTTCTCATCGGCTTTCTTACGTGCGTCTTCCCCGTAAATACGAGGTGTGGCGGTTTGATACAGTCTTTTATTAGTTTTGATATTGTCGTTACTATGAACTTTTGTAAACATGCTGACGTCCCCGGTATCATCATCAGCAATTCCCGTCGTGCGGTGTGCTTCATCACATATGACAAGATCAAACTCGTAAAAATCATGCTTTTGTGCTTCAGTGATCACATCAATAGATTGATAGGTAGAAAATACGGTTAAAAACCCGATATCTTCTTTCTCATCCATCTCTTTTTGGTATGTAAGCAACTTTTCGTAATTAGTGGTAGCTGGAAAACCGATATCGGTGGTTGAAATATCACCAATGCCCGTTTCTTTATTCTCTTTCGTAACTTTCCGGTCAGAACATACAGCAATAGAATCCATAATGTGGTTCGTGTCAGCTGACCAGCTTCTTAGTGTTTGTGATAGAAGTTGAATACTCGGTACTAGGTAGAGGACACGGAAGACTCCCTTTTTTTCTTTAGCCATTTCCTCAGCGATTGCCATAGAAGTATATGTTTTGCCAGTTCCTGGAGCCATGATTAATTTTCCTCTATCATGGTTTTTCAATCCATTAACTGCAGCTTCAATAGCAGGAATTTGGTGTGATCTTGGCTTTTTCTTTTCCTGCAGCTTTATCGGCTCTGAACTCTGAAATGAAAAGGACGACCAATCAATTTTACTTTCTTTTAAATCTTCTAAACCAATTCTTGATACGCTTTTACTTCGTTCTGCCAGAGCACTTTCCGCATTTCGGCTCCATTTATCCGTAGAAGAAACGACCAGTCCTTCTGCATAATAAGTTCTGCCAACTTCATTTAGAAACGAATCAATATGCTCCTTACGAATTGTTGTATCTTCAGAGTAGAATTTACACTGAACAGCGACTAAGTCACCATTTGAACGCTTTCTAGCAATCAGATCAACACCTGTGTCTGCTTTTGGAATGTTATAACTTTCTGGTACTTCATTCAGCATCCAAACACCATCAAACATACGCTGATACATTGGTTCATTTCTTAAATATGTACAAACCAGTAATTCAAATAAAGTCCCTCTATCTCGTTGTTCGTGTTTTTTTACGTCAATTTCCTGTATTAATGATAAAAAACTTTTGTAACTTTCTGTTTCCAAGTAATTCACCTGCTCTCAATCATTTTTAAGTATATTAAGCGTTAAATAAATGATTCTTGAATATAATTAATGAAAACCTTTCTAATATATAATATGTTAACTAACCGTCTTATTACTAGTTCAAATTACTTTTTAAAATTTTTTCTGCTCGTATTTTAAGTTAAAAATAATCTATCAGTAAATGAGATCTATCAATTAACACTTAAACGTAAGATTTCGATATTATTTTCGTCTGTGTCTAGTTCTTGGGCGTATATCTTATTGAATCAATGAGGAAAGAAAAAACATGGATTTTAATCCATGTTATCTCCACTCTCTAATTCATTTTCTACTCGACATCTTGTTCATACTGCCATAAAAATTGAGCTACTGTACTATATCGAGAATTATCATTCTCTGGAAACGACATACTATCTACATCTTCAATAGGGTAAATATCGTCGATTGCACTTTTGATAAGATTAATATCGACATTACTTTTAATTTTTTTATAGACTTCCTTGTCTACATTTCCTTTAGTCACAGATGGGTTCCCATATACTGTGCTAAGAAATGATTCTATTAGCACAATTGCGTAAAGCTTATCTTCATCTATAATTTCTTCTATTATACTGTCTGGTTCTGATTTTTGGCCATATTCTTTGCAGATATAAATCAGACTTGGAAAATCAATAGAGGAACTAATTTTTTTAGGGTCTGATTCGAGCATCGTTCTTAATTCAGTTACCAGTTGGTTACTCAAGAGTGCTCCTAAAGCACTTATATCAATGACATTATCACTGGCATCATTTGCTTCTCTAATACCAGCAATGTTTAGAGAACGAAAATATTCTGTAGCAAGGATAGGGGAAGAACTTTCTATAATAATATCTTGAGATAATTCATTTTTTTCTTCATCGTTTTCTATTGTTCGAATTAATTCGACCATAGTAGAAGCTGTAGTACGTAAGGGGTTGTCTAAGCCAAGAAAAGTATTAGGATTTGACATAAGGTGTCCTGTATTAGCTAATACTTTACAAAGAACTTTTTTCTGAGAAGAATTAATGGTATCAATGAAATTCTTAATTTTGTTTAAAATTAATTTATCATTGGAGCTTTCGATTAATGAGGCAAACTCCTCCGCTGAAATATCGACATCTTCATTTCGTAGATTTGAAATAAATCCTTTTACTCGAACATCGGCTATATCCGAGGACGACACAGTATATAGAAAATATCTATTGAAGTATAACTCTGAACAAACTCTTTGCTCTTTTTTCCATTGTAATGAATCTCCACGGAATATACTGAATTTTTCAAATGCAGGTTCTACCGCCGGAAACAAATGGTTTATTATATATATTAAGCCCCTCTGTTCATTCTCACTGTACAATTCAATTGTTTCTTCAATGATTCTCTTTTTTTTATCTAGTTCATTCTTTTTTTCTTCTTCATTATATTTTTTATTTGCATTGTCTAGGAATAAATTTTTATTATTTCTTATTAATTTGTATAGATTAGGAACAAAAGCTTTAAATCCTTCAACTAAAAGTAAATCTACTATATTCACTTCGTTTTTTAACATAGGCAAAGAAAAATGTATGATGTTAGAGAAAAGTATACTTGATCTTGGGGTATCTAAAAAAGGTTCTAATCCTTGAAAGTAAGTAATAAATTCTTGTACTTCTTGACTCGTTAAGGTTATTTCAGCTTTATATAAAACATCTTCAACTTGTTTCATTGTGAAACTTCTTAACTCCGAAAATTCAATTTTAGGTAAAGGTAAAGGTACTTGTACAATTTTTTCTAAAAACTCATACCCAGCTTGTTTATTATCACTACCATATTTATCCTTTAATGCAGAAGCAACTAGGTCATTATCAAAACTCAGAATATAAGTTATGTAATTAATATCGGCGGTTAGTTTAACTATCCTAAAGATATTGTAGATTTCTTCTTTATCTAATCTATCAATATCGTCTATAAATAAAACAATTCTTTTCTTTTCTTCTAAAAGGATTTTTTCAATTCGTTCTTTCAACTCGTTTATATTAGCTTTTACAAAAAAAGACGATAGTTGATTTCCAATGTCTGGTACCCCAGGAAACATAGAAGCTATTCCCATAATAGGTTTTACATAATCATCCAACAAACTTCCAGTTAATTCTTTTTTTGTTTCTAATTTTTTATTTAAGCTATCAGCTAATAGATAGAAAAAGTTTGTCAACATTTCTTCTTCGTTACTAAATAGCCATGGATTAAATTTAATTGTCAGAATATCAGAGCTATTTCTTTCTTCAAAGTATTTTTCAATAAAATTAAGAACAGAAGTTTTACCCTCGCCCCACTTTCCGTTAATTCCAAATACCATACTATCTGCATTCACAAAGCTTTCTATTTGTTCTGCTATTCTTTTTGCAAAAGGAGCTCTACTAAAAGAATCATCTTTAAAGTGACTTAAAGCCTTATCAGAAGAATAAGTAAAGTCTTTGTGAATTTCGTCCATGATATCGTCTCCTCTTTTCAATATTTATAACTTATGAATGGTAACAATTTCGATTTCGTTTTCTTCCGTATCTAATTCCTGGGCATACAAGCTTTTGATTTTTGCTTTAGCAGCTTCTTCATGCTCGGCTTGAATCTCTCCTTCTAATATGCTCGGAAAAAAGTTGTCTGTAATCGCAAAAGCAAACTGTTGCATGGTTGCTCATCCTTTCTAGTATCTCATTTTCGTCTCATTAATTCATTAATCCGTTTCTGCCACTGAAAGATTTGAACCACCTTGATAAAAGTGAACAATGCCAATGCCAGAAGAACGGCCACAATCGCCAGCCATGAAAACCATTGTTGTAACCAGAGGGATGCCGAGGACACCGCAATGAGCATGATACTAACGATTAATAACTGCTTAGAACTGCTGTAAATCTTCGCTTCCAATTCTTCCATGTTCCAGTCTTGATTCATGCCGATTCCTCATTTATCTATCTTTTCTTAACTTCTATATTCATTCTATCACCTTTGTTCAAATTATACAATAATACAATAATACATTTATATCAAAAAAATACCTGTTTAAACGAACGCTTGTTCGTGTATACTAGGTAGTAACGAAAGGACGTGATACCCATGAAATCCAACAAACTAACACCGACCAGCAATCTCCGTTGGGAAAGTAGTCGCATGATTCTCCCGGAATGGCGCAAGCAATGGTTACAACGGCAGGAAGCCCAAACGTGGCAGGACCCTCCCGAAATGGACGACCAGATGATGGAAGAATATATGCAGATCATTCATGACGGCATGGCGTATACGTGGCTGTTGGAGGTCACGTACTGGCAGGACGGCCAGTTTCACATGACAACGGGTTATGTGGCCCGTTTTCGGGACGCACCGCCGCAGATATGGTTTCAAGTGGGGGGAGCCGTGGTAGTTATTCCCGTCGAACATCTTCAAGCTGTGGCGGTCCAGTCGTAAAAGGAGGGCAAACGGATGAAACGAGTGGTGTTTCTGATCGACATGCAGAGTTTTTATGCTTCGGTCGAAAAGGTCTATCATCCGCACCTGTCCCAGCATCCGGTCGTGGTGGCCGGCGACCCGGACCGGCGCAGTGGTGTGATTCTGGCGGCCTGTCCCGTGGCGAAAAGCCACGGCATCAAGACCGCACAGGCTCTTTGGGAAGCTCAAGCCCTTTGTCCCGAAGTAACGGTCCTTAAACCCCGGATGCAGTTGTACATCGACATATCCACGCAGATCAATGAACTGTTTTTAACGTATACCGATCAAGTGGAGCCGTTCTCCGTGGATGAATCGTTTATCGAACTCACCGGAACGGTCCATCAGTCCCGGCCCGAGCAAGCCGCTAAAAGCCTTCAAAAAGCCATTCTGCGACAATTTGGCATTTATGCCCGTATCGGCATTGGCGAAAATAAAATTCTAGCGAAAAGTGCATGTGATCTGCAAGCCAAAAAACGCCCTGGAGGAATCTTTTATCTGCCTAAGAACCGCCTAGCCGACGATTTTTGGCCGTTTGCGATTGGCGAGCTGTTCGGCGTCGGCAACCGCATGGAAAAACACTTCATTCAGACGGGCATCCGTACGATCGGCCATTTAGCGAATTATCCCGTGGAAGAATTACAACATCGGTGGGGCATCAACGGGGAGCTGTTGTGGCAGTACGCCAACGGCATCGACCCGTCTCCGGTTACGCCCGACACCCATCAACAGAAAAAGAGCATCGGCCACGGCATGACCCTGCCGAGAGACTACCATCAACGAACGGAGATTTTTGTGATTTTGCGCGAACTGGCCGAAGAAGTGGCCCGCCGCACCCGAGACGAACGATTAATAGGAAATCAACTGTCTTTAAGTATTGGCGGCACATATGAAAACCCCGTCGGCTTTTCCCGGCAACGAACACTCAACATGGCGACCAATGACGGCCGGGTGATCTATCACGCCTGTCAGAAGCTGTTTGACCGTCACTGGCTTGGCACACCGGTCCGGCGCATTGGCGTATCACTGGAAAAGGTCGAACCGGACACGCACCGGCAGTTAAGTTTATTTGATGACGTGGAGGACCGGTTCTCGTTGAACCAGACGCTTGATGCTTTGAAAGACCGTTACGGCGGCGGCATTATTATGTACGCTTCTTCCTTAACCGATGCCGGACAAGCCCTCGAACGATCGAAAAAAATTGGAGGTCATTATAAATGAACAAGTCTATCCGGGACCCCCGTTCTCCCCATTACATCGGTGATCTGCTTTATCACGCCCGAACGTCCAAAGATTTAACCGTCAAAGACGTCTGTACCATGTGTCTGGTGTCGAAGCCGGTCTATGAAGCCTATGAAATGAACCGAGTGCCAAACATCGGCTTTCGGGAAGCCGAAGCCTTAGCCACGCTGCTAGACCTTTCTTTGGATGCGTTAATGTGTCCGTATGATTAAAACCACCATAGCTTAAAGCGCCGGTCCCAGCTTTTATTTGTTTTGTTTCCATTTCCTAGTAGAATAATGACAAGGGTTATTTTACATGCTTTGTGGTTAGAGGGGTGGATTTATACGATGAAGGAATGGCAGATAGGAATACTAGCGGGTGTTTTCGTCACCATAAGCATCATTTTGTTAGATACTTTTTTTGCGTTGCCCTATCTCATTGAATTGCTGATAGCCACAGTCTTTTCAGTGATTTGTACGTTTATAGGAAATAAATTGCTAAATAAAAGACAAAAACATAAGGAAAGCACTGGAGGTTATTCATGACTAGTTGGAACTACACACCAATTAATCCATATAAGTTGTTTAATGATATTAGTAACCGACAACAGCAAATCACTTCTTTTTCTTATCCAAAATTTCATTTAACACAAGAATCAATGAAGCCTGTAAACACAAATAAACTTCTGGCCGAAGCATTAAGCGAAAATCAATTCACGAAAAAAATAGTTCAAAATCCTTTTATGTTAGGAAAACAAATATTTGCAGAACAAGAGCAAAAGCAAAAAGAACTTCGATCAACTATTTTTTCATTTTTTAATAGCAAAATGCCTAAAACACCTAATGTTTCTTCGGCTTTAGGCCAAAATCAAGAAATCCAAAAGTTTTTAAATTTCTTTAATGATACTATAAAAAAGTTTAGCCAAGATCCTACTGCATCGTTGAGACAAACCCTTGCAGAACAAGAACAACGACAAAGGGAATTTCGTGAGAACATCACATCTTTGTTAAGTATGAAGATGACTGATATTGCAAATTATTCGTTAGATTTCGATATAGAATTTCCTTATGAGGAAGTAAAAGAAAATAAGTTAAAAAATGCTTCAAAAGGTGTTAGTAATTGGTTTTATGAACTATGTTTAAATACTTATGCTTACTTTGCTGTAAAATCTTTTGTCGAATTATTGACTAGTATTAAGAATATCTTTAGCACCTTTCAATTTCTTAAAAGTATCATCGACTGGTGCATAAACTTCCTTAAATCATCGGGTCCTCCTTTTTAATTTCAATACTTATATCTAAAAGAAGGCCCCCCAACAATACGGTGGGCCTTCTTTTCCTAAATGATACACATGCCGCCATTTTGGTTAAGACATTCCCATTGAAGGAGACGATTGTTTGGCTTTTGGCGGTTGCTTCTGGTCCTGTTGAAAGCCCAGCTTTAATTCCTCGTTCCAGTCTTTGGTGTTCGTGGGCCGGTGATCGACAATCGCATCATGGTTAATATAATCTTGGAGCTTGTCGTGAAAATGCGCTCCGGCCGCATCGTTATCCACGGCCGAGATCACCTGCGTGACTTTGTGGCCGTCGGCCTGTAAGTCCTGTAAGCCCCGTTTGACCGCCTGTATTTTCAAGCCACTCATGCTCTGCAATCGGGTATTCTGAACGTCTCCCTTTTTCTCCGACCAGTAGGAAAGGGCGTCAATCGGGCTTTCAAACAGCGCAATTTTATCAATGTTCTTGCCGACATTGATCGCAAAACCGCCATCTTCGGCTGAACTTTTCACCACGCCTTTAAAATGCTTCCCGTCCTCCATCGGTTGTGTTCCCTGCCGATCAGCTCCGATCGTTTCCCCCTCCCGGTCTTTCCATTTCATCACGCAGTTATCTTTCCGGTCCTGCACGATTAAATCTTTGTTCAAGCACCAATCGACCACTCGTTCATCGACCTTCCGATCATTCACCAAATAGTCGCGGACGTTCGAGGTATCGGCCACTTCATAATGTGAAGGGTAGGAAAACGGCTCTTTCTCCACCTGTTGCACCGGCTGGCGGTCGAGCGCATATTCGTGTTCATTAATGCGCCGGACGGCATCGGGAAAGGAGAGATCGTGATAGGTCATCGCAAAATGAATCGCTCCGTAGCCGCCTTCCTGTCGGCTGTTCCAGTAGTATTTTTCGCCCTGAATGACCAAGCTGTCGTTTTCCACTAAGTTATAATACGGCGGCTGGCCGTTGCCCTGCTGTTTCACCTCCAAGCCGTTCGCATCCAAGTAATCCATAATCCCCACGGTTTTAGCCTGTTCGATTTCTTCACTGTTTACTCGCCGGTTGGCCATATATACTCCCTCCTTTCTACATGCTCATGCCGTTCTGCCGTACCGTCTGGCGGGTCGGGCTTTCTTCTACGGTTTCCTCTTTCGAGACGCTTTTCGTGTCGGCCTGTTCAAACGGCCATGTCGGTTCTTTTTCCGTGATCGTTTCGCCTTTCAGCCGTTGTTCCAATCGGTCCACGGTATCCACGGTCAGCACGTTCTGATCGACGGCTTGTTCTTTTAAGGCTTCATAGGCGTTTTGGCTTTCCACCCGATCAAGCACCGTTTCCATGTCCGGGTTCTTTTGCCCTTGTTCGTTGGTTACATGATCGTGATAGGACGTATAAGCCGAGGCTAACTGGACGCTTTGATTGACTGCTGCCCGGTCTTGTTGTTGCTCTTGAACGTCCGTCGTCGTGGCTTGATGAATCGCTTCGGCCGTTGCCCCAGGAACGTACCCATGTTCTTCGGTAAACGCCTGTACGTCCTGCCGTTGGCTTTCGTATAGATCAGAGTTATCCATGCTTGTGTGTCCTTCTTTGTGTTCTTGAATCTTCACCGCTAAATCCTCAAAGGTTTGTTCAAAGGCATCCGGCGTGTAAATCTCTTGCAGATACGATTGATCGTTCAAATGCTCCCGGTGAAAGGAATAGCCCTGTCGATCAAGTTCTGATTTTAAATCATGGTACGAGCCATCCCCGATCTCCAGCCGATCAGCCGCTATCACCTGCTGTTCGTTCGCTTCATCGGGCGGCATCATCACCTGTACTTTGGTTTTGTCGTACCCGATGTCTCCCATGCTGTTCATGTTCGCTTGGGCTAGGGCTTTATCCATCTCCGAAAGAGTCATTACGTTGCCATCCATCTTCGTTTCCGACCATTCCACATAGGCTTGCGGTTCTTCGATCGTTGGGTCTACGATCTTGACGTTGTTATGACTAGCCAGTGCCGGGTCTTTAAGGTCATTAAAGGCTTGCACTTCCTGTTCGACCGTTTCCCCTCGAACATCCCCATGTGCCAATAAATTATTGCCGTACCGATCTTCAAACGTGGACCGGAAGGTATCAGCATCCATATCTCCAATCGTTTGAACGGTCCCGTTGGCGACCACTTCATAGTTTTGGAATCGCTCTTGTAATTCATTGGTGCTTGCTTCTTCGTAGGTGTTTTCAATCTGCAAATCATCTTCCAGATGCGTAATCATGTCATACGATGTATCTTTGACACCTTGAAGCAATGCCACTTTGTCGGTTGTCGTATCATGCTGTTGGTTGTAGGTATGCAGGTAATCCAGACTGTAATCACTCGTATCCAGTCCAAAATGCGTACTCACCGTATAGGCCGTCATTTCCGCTTGAAATTCCTTCTCCGAGTGCGGCAGGTCCTTGCCTTCCTTGTCCCGGCCATGCAGTTGAGCGTGTGCCGCTTCATGGATGAGGGTTTTCACGTTCTGGAGTTCATCGTTCCGGGGATTGAGTTGAATCGCCCGGTGAGAGGATGATGCCCCTCCGGGGCTGGTCTGCGTGTACTCGATGTACTGGCCTTTGGACGCCCCGAGTTCTTCCATTGGTTCGGCCAGCACGTCCACGTTCATGTTGTTGCTGTATCGTTCCATCGAATCATAAAACGCTTGATAGTTTTCGACCGAGCCTTCCAGCCATTTGTTCGGATAAATCTTCGGTAAATCTTCGGCCGTGGCGTTCGTCTGCGAAATATCGAACACGGCGGCGGTTTTATAATGCCGGTGTTCCTGGACCTTTAATTCGCCCCGGTCGATCTTCGCTTTTTCCTCTTTCGTGGCCTTGTTCAGTCCCACCTGTTTGGTTTCACCGTTCTCCTGTCGTTCAAAGGTTTTGAACGGGGCCGGAACGAGAATCTTGTTTCCCTTTTCGCCTTTTTGGACCGAGAAGCCCTGTTCTTTCCAGAACTGAAAACCACCGACGGCGTTTGCTCCCGGAAACTGTTTTTGTATCAGTGTGGAGTTGCCGACCGAGTAATCATAGAACTTGCTCATAAAGCTCAAGTATTCCTTCATGTTCTCCGAGGACTGAAAGTAACTATCCACTTGATCGTTGCGATCTTCGGCTAATTGTTCCACTTCCTGCCGTTTCGTTTCGGCTGATTTTTTCTTATAAGCCATGCGGTTGTCCTCCTTTGTTATCGCACATATCCATCATCATCCACGCCCACATCGAGATCCTTTAGCGCCGGATTATTGGCTTCGCCTTCCATTACATCACTGTCGAAGATTAATTGTTTTTCGTCCATATCAACCAACACATATTCCATATCTGTTTCCACCATCATCTGTTGCAGAAGGTCCATATCTTTTGCTTCTAACGGAATAACCATTTCTTGTTTTTCGACCACCACCACCACGTCTTTTTCACCCATTTCTTGAATAAATCCAAATTCTTGTCGGCCCATCGTTATCCTCCTTGTGTTTGATTTTGTTTCTTCTCATATTCCGCTTTTCGTTGTTGCAGGTTCGCAATTCGTTCATTCACTTCTTCTTTGGCCGTGGTATATGGTTTCGAGGTAAATTCACTGGTTGGCATAATATCGGAGATATTACTGCTAACCATTAAGCCGTTCATCAGTTCCAGAAGCATCTGCGAATTACGGTCCGTGTTGTTCACGCCCAGCTGTAACCGATTAAAATATTTATGAAATTCCTGTTCAATTTTTTGGTTCATTTGAGCCATCAACATGGATGTCACGTAGTCTCCCTTTTCCAAATCTTTGTGTTCCTGTTGGTGTTCTAACAGGAGTTGGTCAATGATCTTGGCCTGCGAACTTTCGTTTCGTTTTTCTTTCATTTCTTTGACGTAAGCATCGGCTTCTTCGGATAGCCGCACACGGCTAATAACATCACTCATAAGGATTGCCCCCTCTGGTTATTTTGGATATTTCGTTGCATCTGTTCATAGGCGTTCTGGTTCTGATAGCTGTTCAGTTCCGCATGGACCACCCGATTCAATCCATACTGTATCTGATTCAAAGCCCGGTTCTTTTGAAAGTTCACTCGCTTCTGGTTTGTGCCAGAAGAACGTTGCTTTTGTTCGATATTTTTTTCCTTATAATCATACGATTTCATTTCCTGTAAGAACGTGTTTCCCATCCGTTTATACAGATCATCTTTTTTGTTTTGTTTGTAATCCTTGTACCGAGATTCGTTCCCTTCCCCGTACACTTTTTTCAGCATCTTTTCTTCTTTGTTCAATTTTTGATCGAGCTGTTTCATTTCTTTGGGGAAGTTCTTTTGTAAATATTTTTCGGTCAGTTTATCCAGATCGGGCTTCACATGATTAATGTTTTGATACCCGTATTGCCAGTACCGTTTGTTTTCCGGCAGTTGCTTTTTGATCGCCAGAAAATCTTTTTTCATGCCCCGGTCCATGCCTTTCATGTCCGGCTGTTCTTTCTTCTTATTCACGATTTTATTTCGCATCAGATCATTAATCTCTTTGTGTTCAAACGACCGGTCTTGAATCTTATTGACGAACGTGGACCGCATCCCTTCCAGTGATTTTAATTTCCGTCGGCCCCGTTGATCGTCTCCCGGTTCCGTATCGACGGAAGCCAAATGAATATGAATGTTTTCGGTGTTATGGTGAACGGCTCCGGTCCACGTCATCGTGTCTTTAAAGTTATTTTTTTCGTGCATATCGGACACAGCTGCGCGGGTAACTTCTTTCAATTTCTTTTCGTCTACCTGTTTAGTTGTTGGGTCATAAATGCCGTTTTCCTGTAACCACTCGTTATCAAAAGAGATCACGTCTTTATACAAAATGCTTCCTTTATTTTGGGCCTGTTTAAAATCATCCATCACTTGTTCTTTCCGTTCGTCTGTTAAATCATCGTGATACGCATTGAATAACGATGATGCTTTCTGGTCGTTATCCATGTAGTGATTATATGAAGCAAAATCCTGTTCGCTTTTTGCTTCGTCCCGGTCCATGTAATCAAGATACGTGGAATATCGTCTGTTGTTGGCTTTGCTTTTTCCCATTGTAAATTCCGACTTCACCACGACCGCTGTTTTGCTTCCGACCTCCATGCGTTATCCTTCCTCTCGTACCGCATCCATATCATCACTCATGCTTGCCAGCCATTCATTTTGTCGTTGCATCTGTTCACTGAATTGGTTCAGGGCTTCGGTGTTTTTTTCTATTAATGCTTTGTAGGCTTGATCGGTTTCGTTCAGTTCTTTTTGCATCACATAGTTTTCGATGAGTTCTTTCAAATAATGTTGCCGGGAAAGTCCTCGTTTTTTCGCTCGTTCGTCAATCGTTTGGACTACGATTGGACTTAATTCACGTACTTTAATCTCCATGTTTTGTACTCCTTTCGTGTAAGAGAAAACCCCAGTTCAATGACAACCCCGGTGCAAGATCAAAATAGTTGCAAGAGCATAAGGGAAAAGTGACCCCAGACGAGCTGGGGTGTCCGGCAGTGCCGGACTTTTCTTGGGTACGTAAAAATTGCTTTTGTTCACGGATTTGTGAACAGCTTGTTCACGGATTTGTGAACAAAACCGGGGGTTGTTCACGGATTTGTGAACAACGTTACCCCGTTCATTTACAGGGTTTCGGTCAAAAATTGACCGATAACCTGTTTCTTATTGAAGCGAAATGCTCTCCTGTTTTTTCTGTTCTTCGTAACTGTCGATGCGTTGGTTTTCCATCTTGATCTGTTCATTTAGTGCATCTATATCGCCCTGGAGCTGTTTCTTTTCTGTCTCCAGAGAGTTCAAATAACCGTCCGTTTCGGTTTGTTCTTCATCCGTTTGGTACGTTTTTTCTTGTTCAATTTGATTGGCTTCTTCGTCGAGATCAGCGATCTCTTGTTTTAAGGTTTGGCGTTCTTCTTTCTTCGTTTCAATGGTTTGTTCCGTGTCTTGAATGAGCGTATTCATAATATATTTCACGTAGCTGTATTCATCATTGGAAGGTATCGTTGCTTCTTCGACTTTCCGATAATCGGTGTACAGTTGAACCATTGTTTCGACTTCTTCCGTGTTCGTTTCCGCATCTTCTCCGGTGCTGTTATCGGTGGATTCCTGTTGGTCGATTTGAAGCAATACCTGTTCAAAGTTCTTCGATATTTTGCTGATTTCAAACACCGCATAGTCGTTCATTTGGTACGTTTTTTCGACTGGAAGTTCTTCGCCATTGGACCGTTGTTTGCTCATAAACTGTAACGAATCCTGTTCAAAACGGAGATCGTTCATGTCGATGACGACCTGCATTTTGTTTTTCTTTTTGTCATAAATCCAGTCCAATACTTCCACATCACTGGTCCCAGTGGTACTGATTTCTTCGCCAATCGGAGACGCTTGAACCTCAATGGTTTCCTCCATGTACAGATTGGATGTGCTAAATAAAATGAAGCCTAACACCACCACTGCTGTGATTACGCCGAACCATTTGCTGGTCTTTTTTCGCAAATTTAATCGGTCTTTATTCAGCATCGAATCCTCCTTCCGTGTCTGAAATATCTTCCATGCGTTGCGCGACCCATGTGCCGTTTTGTCGTTCAAAATGCACTTTCATTAAGATCGGACTGGTTTCATCGGCGCCGGTTTCTTTGTAATGAATCTGATGATCGAGCCGCACAATCACTTGGGCGTTTTCGGCATCATTCATGTTCTTGATGAAATATTCTTCGTTCGCAATGTCGGTCGTGACTTCGCCGCCCCCGTACATTTCCGCAGAGAAAAACCGGTCCATGAGTTGATCGTTCATGATGCTTTCAGCTTGTTCTTTTTGTTTCTCATAATTGTCCGTGGTATGCACAAAGGCGGTATTCATAAACGCAGCTGTCTGGCTTTCCAGTTCATCAAACCGAGCTTCCCGTTCCGTCTTGGACTGGTACTCCACTTGCTGTTGTAGGGCTTCGTTTTCTTCTTGTAATTGGCTCACTTGGCTTTCTAATTCGGTTGCTTCGGCTTCCGTGGGAGCGTTCGTCTGGTTGCTGAAAAAGAAGAACCCATTGAACAACAATAATAGAAAAAGAAGCACGATCGAGAAGTATTTAAAGGTTTTGATCGTATCCATGAGGTATCATCCTTTGAATATAAAATCCGTTTGAGATTAAGAAGAAATCCGTTTGACCCGGCCATTAAAATTGTCGCCCCAATAACCATCTTCCATGCTTTCAATCGCTACGCCGGTGCTTCCCTGTGAACCGATAAACTTGCCGTCTCCGGCATAAATCCCCACGTGGCCGTCCAGTTTATAGGTATCGAAAAACACCAGATCACCCGGTTGGGCGTTGGAATAATCGACCCGTTGGCCTTTCGTTTTGAGCGAATCCGTGTTCACCGAGCCGAGGTTTCCGAGTTCCACCCCGACCTGTTCATAAGCCCAGAACACGAAACTCGAACAATCAAATCGGCCGGCCTGTTGGTCACTCCGAGTACGGCCACCACCAAACACATAGTTGCTGTTGCCAATCCATTTTTCGCCTACTTGAACGACTTCGGCCACGTCTCCGTTGATCTCCGTGGTTGCCGTGTTCGTGACGTATTTCATCACCGCATCCACATACCCAATGTCGCCATAACAAGCCCCGGTTTCGGCACTTTCGGGCCGGATGCACGAATAGTTTCCGGTGCTTTTCACTTTCTGATACTGCTGCCTGGAAAACTCAATCGCTAACTCTTTCGAGTATTCCCCATCATTATTGGCGTTCGCATAATCAATAAAACCGCCGCCGAAATTGTAACTTTGAAGGGCTAATTTCACGTCACCATTGGCATCTTCTAATACCTTCGAGAAGTACCGGACGCCTTGTTCAATCGAGCGTTCCGGGTCGTCAATCGTGTTCGGAGGAAGGCCCAGCGATTCCGAGGATTGCATAATGTCATCGACCCGGCCGCCGGATTCCTGCATGGACAAAGCCATGAGAATGTTGACCTGATCGCTGACCCCGAACTCGTTGGCGTATTGTTCATACACCGGACGTAATTCTTCAATTTTAGCCGAAATATTCTGCGTTCCTCCGGCCACGAATGTGCCGGAGGTACTGTTATTATCCGAGGTGGTATCCATCATCACTTGAAAGAAACCAATCACCATAATGGTTAGAAAGACGGCCAGAAGCGCCGACAATCCGATGATGATACGCAGTTTCAGTGTTCCAAGTTTGAGTAACGCACCCCCGGCTTTGGCGGCTCCTTTGGCTACCGTGTTCATGGTGTTAGGCCCCTCCCCCGAATAAGTCTAATTCCTGTTTGCTGACGTCCACTTTCATTTTGATGTTCTTCACGGAAGATATGGAAAGCATCACTTCCCCTTTGGTGAGTTGAGGGATGCGTTCTAATTCCGACTGGTTGAGCTGTCCGGCAAAAATATCTTTGAGCCGGGCGAGCGATTCACTATCCTGTTCGCCAATGAACTTATATTGCGTCAAACTGAACAGCTTTTTGACTTCTTCGGCCGCCCCTTCATTTGCATTGGCCGGAACAAAATCTTCGATCACGTGGCTGGCAAAAAACAGACCGCCGAAATACTTCCGGGCTTCCCGCATGAAGGTCTGGAGGAACGTGACACCATGTTCCGAGCCTTTCCGGGTGTTAATGATGTGGTGCGCTTCGTCAATCAAAATCAAGTACCGCACCGCATCCTCGAACCGTAGACGGTGCTTGTTGAACGCCCGGAGTTGAGGATTACCGTTCCCAAGCATCCCGTCCCATAGCATATTCAAGACGTTAAACAGTTGGGCTTGAAAGACTTCGGCCGACAGCTCCGACAAGTTCCGCAGATGAAACGCCACAAAGTCCTCTTTATCAAAGTCCATCAGACTGGAGTGCGTGTTAAACAGCCGCCCGTAGGTTTCCTTTAAGTTCTTGATGTTGAGTTCAATGTTTTCCAGCCGTTCCCGGCGGTGAACACTCACGTCCTCGTTCACCAAGCCATTGGCTTGGTCGATGTAGAGATCATCTTGAATCATCGTCAGCAGATCGCTAAAGATCGGGTATTCGTCCGGTTGCCGTTCCGTGATGTTGTTTTCTTCCGGGTCGATCTCGTCCGACCATAACCCCTGTTCCACGTACAGGCGGCGCAGGGTGTTCTGAAATTCTTTGATTTCCTCATTGCTCACATCCGGGCTGATGAACTGGTAAAATACCTGCATTTTGGAGAGGTGTTTCGCAAATGACGCTTCCTGTTTGATTGTTCCCTCGTCCGTGGTTTCCGACCGGTACACCTGTAACGGATTGATCGACCCGTCCGAGCCATCAAGCGCAATTTTTTGGCCGTCTAAAGCGTCAGCCAGTTCGCCAAATTCCCCGGTCACGTCCAGCACCCGGACCTTGTGGCCTTTGATCGTATTGTCGAGCGCCATTTTTTTGAGCAGCGTTGATTTTCCCGACCCCATTTTCCCGACCATCACGGCATTGTAGAACTTGCGTTGATGATCTTGGTGAAACAGGTCAAAAATGACATTTCCGTGGGTGTCCGTTGTGCCGTAATGTGTGCCGAACGGATCATCCAGGGACGTGTAGTGGAACGGAAAGCCCCCGGCCAATGAGAGGGCCGGAAGTTCGATGCCTTTGCGTTTGTTCGGGTACTTCATCTGATGCGAAAAGCTATCGAATAAACTGCCCCACTCATATTCCTGTTCGTTCAGAAAGACGGACCCCCGGAAGTTGAGGGATTCCAGATGGTCGATCACTTTCTTCACGGTCACTTCCAGTTCATCGAGCGTCTTGTTGGAGACATACAGCCGCAGGACAATGCGTTTCACCACTTCGCCCTGCCGGATTTCGTTGTACACGCCGGAGAGTTCCTCGAACGATTCCGTGGCTTCGATCGCATCGCCCGTTTCTTTGGCCTGCACCGTCCGGGTTTTTTGTTCGGCCATGCTTTTGTTGAGTTTCGACATGACTTCCCGGCGGTCCGGGGTTGCCACATCGAGCGCCGCAATCACGTTTTCCATGCTCATAATTTCCTGTAACCAGAAGTCATTGACGATCGTTTGAAAGTCGTAAATATGCACACACGTTTCGTAGCCGTCGCCTTTACGGATATAGCTTTCATTGAACTTGATGCCGCCCTGCGGCTGAATGGTACTCACCAGTTCCCGGTTATAGCCGTCCGTTTTGGCCTGTTCCTGTTCTTCGTTGGTCGTTCCCCGTACTTTCTGCATGATGGATGCGAGCATGTGTTATCCCCTTTCGTGCGTGTGCCGGTTTTTGGAGTTCAAATTATTTAATTTGTAGAGAATATTGATCTTCTTGTCGTCACTGATTGGCAGGACCGGGCAGACGGCGTTGAGGTGGCCTTCCACTTCCATGCGCCGGGATTGAAGCGTGTATTCATCATCGGCATAGAGGAACAGGTAAAATTCCCGGTTGGTGCGGCGTTGTTCGATGAATTGGAGTTCCTGCAATTTCTTTTCTAAAAATAGGCGGTACTGCGGCTTTTTGGCCTGTTGCATTTTTTCAAGGATATGCCGTTGTTGGGAGGACGTATCCACCGGAAAATCAAACGGAATGATCTTAAAATCATGGTTATAGCCCTGCAAGAAGGTCGCAAAGTGATAAATCTTTTTGGTTTTATCCGTTTCATTCAGTGAATAAATATCGCTGGATTCCAGTTGCATCATATCCATATAGCCTTTGTTGTCCGGGAGTTCCAGAAAGCCGTTGCCCGTGAGATCAATCACGGGCGTGATGTCGGCAAAGCTGGATTTTACTTTGGGCTTGGCTTCCTTTTTTCGTTTCTGGACTTGATCGCTTTCGACAAAGATCGCGGTCCCTTCGTTGGGTTTCTTGCCAAACCAACGGCCTTTCTGATCGTTAAACAGCGCCATTTAGCTGTCGCTCCTTTCCGTCTCATCGGCTTCTTCGACCGGGGAGTAATCAATCGCCGTGTACGTGTCTTTGCGGCGCATGATCGCATAGTACACGGCTTGATAGATGCGGCGTTTCGGGTTACTGGTCGGCCGGATGATTAAGAGCAGGGCCAGAAACAACATGAAGCCGTAAAAGCCCCAGATCAAGTTGCCATGCACCAGATTGCTCATGACCATCGTGAACGGGATTAACCCGATCAGTAGAAGAAAATCTGTTAGATACATCCATTTATTGATTTTCAGTTCGGTACTCATATCTTTGGGGATGCGGTAGGACGCCATGTTTTCCCTCCTTGCTTCGTTCGATTTAGTTTCGTTTATTGTTTCGTTTCACGGTTTTCCGGGTGTTTTTCCCGAGATCATAGTTCCGTTTCATCGGTTCTTGCTGTTCGGTGACCCGTTCCCGGCGATTTACCCGGCCTTCGGTCTGCCGGTGCTTGACCGACTGCTGAACATCCTGTTCGGTATCATTGCCCTGATGCTGAACGGTCTGTTCCTGCTGAATGGTTTCCTTGCTTGTTCCTCCCCGGTGTCCCTGTTCGGTGGAGTGTTCATGCCGGACACTGTTTCCTCCGGCGTCACTTGGCGAAGATGCCGGAGCGCTTGGCCCCGGTCCGGGCGAGGATGACGGTGGTGGATCTGCTTGACCTCCCGTGTCGCCGCCAGACGTATAGGTGGTGTTTACTTGGCCGCCGTCCTGCCGGTGGTTCGTGGACGTTTGGACCTCTTGTTCCACGTTTTGGGTACGGCTGCTGTCCGTTTCCTGCGTCACCTGCTCCCGGTGGGTGCTTGTGGAGCTGTTGGACGGTCCCTGTTCCTGCCGGACACTGGCCGTGTCTTGGCCGGAGCTGTTCGCACTAGCAGACGCCGGAGCGTTCCCCGTAGCTGGTGCGTCCGGGCTTCCGGCGTTGGCCGCCGAGCCGGATTGGTTCGTCTGAACACTGCCGCCAGATGCCTGTTGGCCGCCCTGGACGGTTTGAACGTCCTGTTCCACGTTTTGAGTTTGTTGGCCGTCTATTTTCTGCGTCACCTGTTCCCGGTGGGTGCTTGCGGAGCTGTTGGACGGTCCCTGTTCCTGCCGGACACTGGCCGTGTCTTGGCCGGAGCTGTTCGCACTAGCAGACGCCGGAGCGTTCCCCGTAGCTGGTGCGTCCGGGCTTCCGGCGTTAGCCGCCGAGCCGGATTGGTTCGTCTGGCCGTTGCCGCCCGATGCTTGCTGTTGCCCCTGTACGGTCTGCACGTCCTGTTCCACGTTTTGGGTTTGTTGGCCGTCTGCTTCCTGCGTCACCTGTTCCCGGTGGGTTCCAGTCGTTCCGGCACTATCGCCTTTGACGTTCTGAACGCTTGCCGTGTCTTGGCCCGAAGTATTCGCACTGGCTGATGCCGGAGCGTTCCCCGTAGCTGGCGCGTCCGGGCTTCCGACGTTGGCCGCCGAGCCGGATTGGTTCGTCTGGCCGTTGCCGCCCGATGCTTGCTGTTGCCCCTGTACGGTCTGCACGTCCTGTTCCACGTTTTGGGTACTGGTCCCGTCCATTTCCTGCGTGACACTTTCCCGATGTGTTCCGGCCGAGCCGGTGGTTTCGCCGTTCATGTTCTGAACGCTTGCGGTATCTCCGGTGTCTGTATTGGCCCCAGCCGATGCCGGAGCGTTCCCGGTGGACGGCGTTTCCGTGGAAGCTGATTCCCCGGCGGTCCCGGCTTGGTTCGTCTGGACGTTGCCGCCAGATGCCTGTTGCCCCTGTACGGTCTGCACGTCCTGTTCCACGTTTTGGGTACTGGTCCCGTCCATTTCTTGGGTGACACTTTCCCGATGCGTTCCGGCCGAGCCGGTGGTTTCGCCGTTCATGTTCTGAACACTTGCGGTATCTCCGGTGTCTGTATTGGCACTGGCCGATGCCGGAGCGTTCCCGGTGGACGGCGTTTCCGTGGAAGCTGATTCGCCAGCCGACCCGGATTGGTTTGTCTGGACGTTGCCGCCAGATGCCTGTTGCCCCTGTACGGTTTGCATGTCCTGTTCCACGTCTTGGCTACTGCTGCTATCGGTTTCCCGTGTCACCTGCTCCCGGTGCGTTCCCGTTTGTCCGGCGTTATTACTATTCATATTTTGAACGCTGGCCGTATCTCCCGTGTCCGTGTTGGCATCTACCGATGCCGGAGTATCGCCCGTGGCCGGGGTTTCGTCCATATCGGGGCTTTCCGTGGTCCCGGACGTTGACGAAGGGCGTTGCCCGTTGGCCGGAGACGTGGCATTGGCGTTTGTTCCTTGCCGGTTGGTTCTGCCTTTGGCGGGGCCGTCTGTCCCGGTCGCTTTTGCCTGTTCATCGTCCATTTCCTCATGCAGAGAGGGAATGGAACTCTGGTTCTCGTTGGCATCGGTCGTTGACGTGGAGCTGTCGTCTTGATCGGTCGCTGAAGCCGCCGACGTCCCATTGGTCGAGGATGCCGAGCCGTTGGCGGTTGAATGGTCGCCTTGATCGGTGACGCTTTCGTTGGCCGTGTCTTGGTTCTGGCTGTCTGTCCCGGCTTTATTGCCCCGGTAATCGGCCATATTTGCCACGTTGCCGGTTCCACCCGTTCCGGCCTGTCCTTCGGCGGCTTGGGAGACGTCCTCCCGGTCTTGGCTGTTACCGGTGTTCGGATTCCCGGAGCCGCCGTTACCTTGTTCCTTGTTGTTGCTCATTTTATCGCTGATGTTTCTGACCCCACTCATGCCGGCTTTCGTTACTCCAGCGGCGCCTTTGGCGGCCGCATAGGTTCCGGCCAGAGCGCCCCAACTGGATTTCAACCCGGCATCCAAGCCAAAGAGCCGTTCAACAATGTTCGGCCCGTCTAACACGGCCACACTCAAACCAACCATGCCGAGGACGTACACCAGTCCATCGGTGCTGTCGTTCAGCATGTCGGCCGCAATCATGTAGATTTTTAGAGATAAAAAGACCATGATCGTGACCATGAAAATGCTGATGATGTTCTGGACCACCTGCTTCATCCGTTGGCCGGAGTGCATGTCGGACGCCGCCACCAGTGGAGCCAGTACGTAGTTAAAGGCCAGATTGAAAAACAGCGTAGCCAGTTTAACGCCAATAATCACTAACACGGCCGCAACGACCGTCAGCGTAGCGATTAACGGGACCCAATCTACGTTATAGCGGTAATAGTATTCCTGCGTAATGTTGGAAATCCAGCCGCCGTCCTCCAGGTCGGTCACTTCCCGTGTGCCATCCGGCAGGGTCTGAATTTTTTTCGAGACAATGTCTTGTCCTTTATCTTTCAAGGTTTCTTCACTGTTGATCTGTGTATCTTCATTGAGCGGCGCATTGATCGTAAGGTCTTGGGCATAGGATGGATTAATTTGATTTTCTTCTTCCAATTCCGTGGTTTCCCAACCTTGCAGATCATAGAGCGCCACATCGGTAATGTTATTTTTGATCGCATCATCGGCTAAGGTGTTTGTGCCATTCTCAAAGTTCACCGCATCCACCGCTTGATCGGTAAATTCATTGGCCTGATTCATGCCGACCGATAAAATGGTCATGATCGCCAGTGCCATGAAGATATTCGAGACAAGGGCCGGGCGATTCACGGCGTCCTGTTTCAAGATAAGCAAGTATCCAATAAACATGAGGTTCATCGCCATGAGAATGACCAATACCGGTTGCATCGTATTGACAAATTCGGTGATCTGCGGGTTATCGTATAAGAGTTTCAGCCCGAGCATCGAATCCGTGATATTCTGGAACGCATCGACAATCCAAGCCATGCCTTTGACAAACATCCATGCCATCATGCGAAGCAGATCAATCACGATCGTGCCTTTTGTTAATTCGTCGGAAAACCGTTCAAGGTATTCCAGTATCTGTTCATCGTTCACGGCGTTCCCTCCTTTCGGCCCGGTCTAGCAGGTCAAAAACTCGTTCACACTGGTGTTGACCGCATAATCGTATTCATCCACCAACACGTCCACATCTCCGGAATCATCGTTCTTTTCTTTCACTTTGACCGTTCCATCCGTGAGCCGGATAATGAGTTCGCCCCCCACCTTCATATCTTCAAAATGGTGTAAGACATCAGCCAGTCGTTGAAGAGATCGGTTCGGCATTGGTATTCTCTCCTTTGTCGATTGCTTTCTGGTACTTTCGGCGTTCGTTTTTAATAGCATCTTTCGTTTGGGTCATCATTCGTTCGGGTATCCATTCCGCTTCGTTCCATTCGGTTAACGAAGCCTCGCACTCGCCCACATTCATCTGATGCACGTCTAAAGGGACTTGCTGATCTAATATCTGCAACAGGGTCGCATCTATCACCTCTTGAACGGACTTGCTTTCAAAGGCCGCCGCTTCATCACTGATGCCTACGGCCTGTTTCGGTGCTTCATCATCGGCCGATTGGTTGTTGTCAGCTTCCCCCTGTTGTACTTCGGAAGAAGGTGCTTGTGGTTGATCTTGCTTTGGCCCGTCTTGATTGGCCGAGCCGTGATCGGTGTTTTCGTCCTCGAATCGGTAAATCACCTTTTGAAGATTGAGGTCGGTGTGTTTGCAGTTAATATCAATGTCCTCCAGGTCGATGTCGGTATTAAACTGGTTGCTTAAATACTCATACCGGAATTTCATCCGGGTCTTGCCGTGGTTGTAAATCGGGTACGGCGTCACGTTCTCCCGGTTCAAGTCCTCCCGTTTGATGCCACGGTACACCACCATTTCGCCGGGTTTTAAACGTCCGAGTTCGGACGCATCCAACAGGCGGCGGCCATCGGTCCCTTCGGTTTTGTTTTTATCCGTACTCAATGTACTCCCGGACCGACTGTTGGAGCTGATCGTTTTTTCGCCCAGCAGTTTGGAAAATTCCTCGTTCGTTTCGTAGTCGGTCGAAAGCAGATACATTTTATTCGCACAGTTGCCAATGATGTTGTCGGCTTCCTTGTCGTATTTGTGCTTGATCTGCGACAGGTCCTGCACGACCAGATTAAAGTGAATCCGGCGGCCGAGACTGACCGTAATCATGTTGCCCATGTCCGAGATCGAGGGCATGTTCCCAAATTCATCTAAAATAAAGATGACCTGCCGGATGCACTTCCGGCCCGGTGTGAAGTAGGAGGTTTTTGCCAGTTCGGTGTACAGCTGCTTGACGTATAAGGACGCAATCACATGCAGGGAAGTATCGTCATCCGGTGTTAATAGAAAAACGGCCGTTGGCTTCGTGAAGTGTTCAAATTCCCGGAGGGCGACAGCTCCCTGCTCACCGCCCTGTTGGTCGTTCTCGACCTTGTACGTGACTGTTCCAGTTTCTTCGTTAATCGCTTTGACTATCACCGTAAGGGTTGCGCCTGTTTTATGATCGTGAAACGTGACGGTTTGGCCTTTGTTCAGTGATCGGTCATGACTGAACTTGAACAAACCATTCGTATTTGCTCGGGTTCGTTCCGTTCCTTCCGGGAACGTGGCCGTGACTTCGCCCTGCGCCGATGCAAAGCCCGTGATGTGCTTGCCAAACCCGACCTTTCGCATATCAAACGAATGGTGCGAGGTCATTTTCGCAATCGGTGTGAGCGTAAAAATGCTCAACTTATCAAACGCATTGGCATAAATCCCGGCGACCGTCTGGCCCGCCCCACTCGCGAATTTCACCGTGGCATACTGAAGTTTGGCCGGATGGCTTGCTGGCAGACTGTCAAAAAAGTCGTCCAGTCCCGTTCGTGTATTGCCTTTCTCATCGGCGGTCTGTTGGCTTGCCAGTTCGTTAAGGGTGTTTGCCACGGAGTACATGGTGATTTTTTCCGGGTGGTCCGGCAGGTTCTTTTCGCACAGCCCCAAAATCAACGCTGTGCATAAGGAACTGGCCGAATCCTGCCAGAACTTGTCTTTGGCTTCCGGGTCGGCATACAGCATGTGAGCGATCGCCTTCGCATGTTGTTCGGCCTTCCCCAAATCCCCTTCCTCATAGGCATCAATCACCATGCGGAGGATCTGAAAACTCATGGACCGAATTTCCGGTTCGATCAAGTTCAGGGCTTCTACATGATAGCCCCGGCGTTCGAGGGTTGCCTTCGATGCCGCCAAAATTTCACCTTTGGGATCATTTAAAACCATAGACGCCTTCTGTTCGGCCCGGGAGTAAATGTCGATCATCGGAAACATGCCGATTTCGCCTTTACCACTTCTGGTTGTTCCTATCCATAAGTTATTGCTTTTGGAATCATCAATGTAGATGCGGTCCTCGTACCGGGACACCGGAACACCGCCTTCGCCCGGAAAACGCGGTTCTTCTTCCGTTTCTTTTTCGGGGATCGCTTTGTACTGCTGTTGAATCTCTTTGAGAGACGTAAAGCGACTGGAGCCTTTGGCATCCCCTTCGGTGATGTCTTTAAAATTACTCCGTAGTTTGTAATAGAAGATGCCGCCCACGATCAGCGTTGCGATAAACATAAATAGATAACCAAGCGCCGGAATATCCGAGGTCGTAAATAACAGCCCCAGGAAGTTAAAAGAGACGCCGGGAGGGTCGGGGTTGCCAAGCCCTTGAAGCAGGTTGCGAACGTTCGTGATACAAAAATTAATTAGCGTATTAGATAATAGAAAAAACACCAACGCCCCGAGCAACGCCAGAATCCCGTGAGCCTTTTTCGTTTTGAGTATCTTCATGCTGTCCCTCCTTTAAAGGTCGTTTTGTTGCTGTTCGGCTTCTTCTTTCTCCTGTTCCAGTTCCTCGATCTTATCGGCATCCTCGTCCTCGTCCAGATCGTCGATCTGACTGTTTAGATCATCAATGGTGGACTGATGCTCTTGATAGGTGTCGATGGTCTCCCGAACGCCATCCGTCTGATGGTTCTGGTAGACCTGTTCAGCTCCTTCCACATCGTCTTGATGCAGGTGGGCTTTTGCCAGCATTTCACTCCGGCGGTTCGTCATGTCTACGTTGTCGGTGTTCATCACCTTCTCGTAGTTGCCATTCTGATAGGCCAGTTCAAACGCTCCTTCGTCCGTTGGAAACGCATCGTGATAGGCTTGGAGCGTGTCGGTATTTTTGTTCAATCGAATAAATTCCACGGCCGTGGCTTTGTTGTCGAATAGCTTGTTCATCTGTTGAAACTGCTCCTTATCGGCTAAAAAACTGGCATAGATATTTCGTTCCTGCGTGGAAAGATCGGTCGGGTCTTTATCTTTGTAGTAATCCAGCAATTCCTGTTCATCCCCCATAAGCGCATCTTGATAGGTGCTGACTTTGGCTTCCTGCGTTTCTTTGGTGTTCGTGACTTCCTGCATTTCCGCACTGACCGAGGATAATTGGATGATGAAGAAGGAAAACAGGCCAATGGACGCCAGAACGAAAAACGCCGCCACGCCGTACACGGTTTTGCGTTGCCACCGTTTGAGCCGGGACACATAGTTGGCATCCACATTCTCGTTCGGACTGATCTGTTCCTCGAATTTGTATTTTTCTTCTACCAATGCTTCCATATCTTCCAGAAAGCCCAGCCGCATCCGTTCTTTTTCCTTGCTTGTGCGAATCTTCGGCAGGTTGTTCTTGATGTGCATGAACAGGTTCGGGGCCTGTTTGCTTCCAAAGGTAAACCGTCCTTCGTACATTTCTTCGTTCAAATCATCGTCCAAGACGTAAAAATAAGCCGGAATGGTATCGTTCTGGTCCCGCATTTCCATTTCGATGTTTTGCGAGAGTTCCACCGCTTCATCAAACGGAATCCGTTGATGCCGGGGAATTTTTGGGTGATTACCTTGCGTAAAATTCACGTACAGCATGGTTCGTCCTCCTTAAAAAAAGCATGAAAAAAAGAGCCGCAGAACGGCTCTTGCTTCGATGCTAGATAATTATATGATGTCGTTAAAAGGATATATTGGAATCAATGGCCTGAGCTATCCCGTAAGCGCCCATGACCACAACCAGTCCGGCTAAGGCGCCGATAAACCAGCCGACCGATTTCCGCCGACCATTATCGCCACCAAGCATCAAATAATACCCACCTACACATAACGCAATGGCTGCGCTAATCAAGCCCAATGTTTGAGCCGTGCTTATAATACGTTCCCCTGTCGAAACCAGATCATTGACACCGGTCGACCCGACCACCAGGGATTGTGCCATCCATTCTTTCATTATTGTCCCTCCTAAAGAGTGGTTTAGTATCGTTCGTTGTATGATTCGGTGTGTGGATGCGTTGGTTCATTGGTTGGCGTTTTCTCGTTGCTGTCCTCGTCCAAACCAACAAAGTCCAACAGATGATCGTCAATGTATTTGGTGTGCTGGTCGTGCAACCATTCCTCGTAGTTCACGTTCTGCTTTTCCATCATTTTCCGAGCAATATCTTTTTTCTGTTTTTGTTCCTTTCGTCCTGCCACGGAGACACCTCGTTTATTCAGCGTATTTTTCGACAAAGGCTTGCAGTTCACCCTCATATTCTTCTCGTTGAATGTCGTCCCCGTCCACCTCAAATTCTTCTAATACTTCGCCATCCTCGACGTACACCACATCGTCACTAGGCGTGATTAAATCCCTGTCTCGACTATCATCATTGGCTCGATCTTTCGTTTCTTGGTCATACTCCCACCCGTTCGTATACGTGAGCGTGGCACTGGTTTCCTCAAATGCCTGGAACACGTTGTCTTTGGCTTCGTCCACGTCCGGGCTGTAAATATACATCGCAAACCCGGTGAAATCATCAGCGTTGATCGTTTCCATGAACTGATCGTAGTCCTCGATTTCCTCCGTGGCCGGGCCACCGCAGGCCGACAGCGTGAGAACAGAACCAAGCAACGGCACAAGAGCCAGACCTTTCATTCGCATTACAAACATCCTTTCCTGTACACGTTTCCCCCTTCCTTCTGGTTCGGTGTTCGGGGACGTTCGCTTTATGGCTGAAAGCGGGAACCCTATGGAAACATGCGTACAGCCGAAGCTGTAGCTTCCCAATGCACAACGTTTTAGGCATGCACGAAGAACCAGAAAGAAAAGCGACATTTTACGCCGTCAAAGTAGCGGCGAGTTTTAGGCTGGAATTCGCAAACCTGCATCGAAGTCGTATATCCTCAAGATCATGCCGGAAAATCAGAAGGACACGCAATATGTAGTTATAGACGTGCTATTGATGTAAGATCAACTCTTCCTCAGGTTTTTTTCGTTTGGCGATCTGACAGCGCTGATGATTCTGTGCAGAACGTACTCGATAGTAAATGTCGGCTAATCGAGCGACTTTCCCTTTTCGTTCCACTGCCATACTGCCTTTTAGTTCATAGTATTCATCATCAAATGTGCGGATAAATTTGGCTCGAAAAGCCAACTCACATGAGGACACTCTCTGTTGTTTTTGATTCATTTCCCTCACCTCGATATGAAAATCCGTAAAAATTATTATCTTAGTTATTTTTATTTGTGGTTTTGAAACCCTTTCTTTCCATTTCTAGATTTATTTTAATCAAAAGAAAAAACGAAAGGGAGGGTTAAAATACTAACCCTCCCTTTCGTTCTAGTCGCTTACTCACTGTATTGAGATTATCAAAAGTTTTTGGCTTTTTTAACCTTTTTCTTTGCCTCTCGGAGTTGCATTTTTATTGTCTCAGGCGATTTAATAAGCTTTTGGGCAATATCCTTTTTTGTACATCCCTTCTTGTGAAGAATATAAACTTCCTTCTCTGGGGGTGTCAGATCACGCATATCCTTTTCTTGACGATAGGATTTCAATAACGTTTGTGCTGCATCCCCGTGAATGAGAGGTTTGCCTGCATAAACACTTTGGATCATGATTGGTAAGTCTTCATAAGAATTTTTGGTAATATAATTTACCGCGCCTGCTTGGAAAGCTTCATCTATCGTGTCTTCATCGTCCCATGATGTTAGGACGATTGCATGATTAAACGATCGTTCTTGAAATGCTTTCGTAAGTTTCAGTCCTTGTAATTCCTCTTGATCCTTGTCTAAAGATAAATCAATTAAAGCAATATCTATTTGTTTTATATCTATAGCCAATGCTTCTTCATAACTCTTGGCTATCACTGAGACATGCATCCCGCCTTGCTGTTCTAAATATTCCAAGAGCAACGTGGACCATATAGAATCATCCTCAATGATAGCTACCCGTATTTGGGGCATTACTATACCTCCTACTTGTGCCAGGCGAAAACCAGACATATTTGGACTTTGGAAACCATAACGAAAAGGTAGTCCCACGGTTTTTCTGACTTTGAACTGTAACGTCTCCACCATGCTGCTGCATAATATTGAAACAATAAGTTAGCCCTAAACCATAGCTTTCCGTCTGCTGTTTTTTTGAATAGAACGGATCCATTACTCGCTGGCTTTCCAATTTATCCATACCTGGACCGTTATCTGTAATATCTAGCACCATATACTTTCTCGCCTCGTACACATCGATACTTATATCTCCATTTCCTCTCAGTGCTTCTTTGGCATTCTTAATAATATTATTAATGACTTCCTGAATATGAATAGGATCGCCATAAAACGAATGTTTAGAACGAATGTGAGTATGGATCTCGATATTGTCGTCTGCTAACAAAAGTTCTTTTTGAGCAGCTTTTATTAACAAATGCGGATCGAAATTCTCTCGACGTAGTTCAATAGTATCTAATTTGCTTTGTACTCTTTGCGATAGTTCACGCAAATGCTGGGTGGTTTGCTGCATCATGTGGAGGTTTTCTCGCTGACTTTCCGACAGTAAATCCTGATTAAATTGTTTGACCATTAAATCCAATTTACTTACTTCATTTTTAATTGCGTGATTAAATAACGATGTACCGGATTTCTGTGCTTGCACGCTGCGCGACTGCTGCACAAATTGCACTTGAACACCAAGAAATCCGTATTTAACAACAAATACACAAAACAATATGAACTGAAATCCAATAATATAGGTATTGTATCGCCACATACCCGAAATATTCATAGCTTCTAAAAGAATGTTTGTTACAAGTGCAAAAGAAAGAATGGGAACGATAATAATAGCTGTTAATATTTTTTGTTTTTTAATCGATAGCTTCGTTTCTTTCCATGCAGTATATACAAGCAGACCGTTGCAAACTAAAACATAGGGGGTAACCCACACGGCAAAAAATTGATGATTCAGTAAAAAATCAGGATAAATTTCGGTTGAGAATAACATACTTATAGCAGGCATTAAAAAAAGAATGGTCCATATTTTTTTCATTTTTTGGTTTTGAAATATGTCACTATATATAAGCGCAAACATTAAAACAGCTACCGGTGTCCAAAAGTGACCCACCGAGCTCAAAATACTATCGGCAATAAGAATATAGCTTGGCCGATCTGTGCCTGCTCCTAATACACTGGCCAAGCCACCAGCCCCCCCACCAAATCCGATCGAAGCAGCCCACCGTGTCGTCTCACTATATGGATAAACAGCGATTAAGACCAATGCCATGAGCCAAAGCAAAATAACTAGTACTACCATAGTTATTGAGGTCTTAAAGATTTTTGAATAAATGCCTTGGTTTCTTTCGCAATAGCCCGTTTTTTAAAAACAAATCCTGCATGACCGCTGTTGTATATCGAACGTGCCGGTCGCCCCCAGGTTTCCCATAATTTATTTGCATCCTGATTACTTACGTATTGGTCATGCTTTGCACTCATAAGTAAAATGTTATCTTGAGATATTTTAGGTGTTGCTTCGCTTGGATCAATGATACGCCAATACCCCGCTAAATTTTCGTACTCTACCCCATGATCTTTCAAATCCTGTTTGATGTACTTGCCAGCCGGCGTGTGGTAAATAGCGTATGACATACGATTAGCATAGAAAACAGAAATCAGAGCATCAATCTCTTCTTCCAATGTAGCTAATAAATTAGAAATAAATCCACCTAAACTAATTCCAACGACAATGACTGGCCCCCCATGATACGTTTTCAGCCACTTTATTAGACCTCGTAGTTCTTGAATGGTCTGCTGGACTGTATCAATTGTTCGAGCAATATTAGCAGAAATCATCATTTCTCCACTATACGAGGAAGCTTCAGGCTCTCGTTCTAAGTGATATGGCATACAATAATAAAACATATTCCATCCTTGCTTTTGAAACGTCTCGTGAAAAATACTTTTTGTACGATCATGTGAATCTGCTCGCCATCCGTGGACAAAGACAATGTTAGGAGCTGACACATGTTGAATATACGCTTCGCCAGACAAAATTTGATTCTCTTTATGCTCTGCTTTGATCGCACTTTGAGCTTGAAATGTACCCTCTAAATAATGTTTGCTTGGAAGAAGGTTAAATGAAAGATCAAGATCGGTTGCAGCATAAAATTGTTCTCGTTCGTCTTGTCTTGGCACCCGCCTGGGAGGAGCATATTGATAATTTTCACTTTTAACTTTGTGAAGTTGGTTTAAAGCATATTTATCGATCCATTTTGCTATCATGATTTCAATCATCCTAACTAAGTATTAAATCTAATTAAAGAATAGCTGATTATTTATTTTCTCGTCTTTCAGCCAACATTGCCTTGAAATGTGCTTTCTCTATTTCTAAATTTGAATTGTTATCCGTATCTAAAGTTAAAGAAGAATTTTCGTCAGCAAATAAAGATGTTTCTAATCCTCCGTCTTGATTCATTCCTTTATTCTTAATAGCGTCCAGCCTTGTTTGAGAAGCTATATGCTTTTCTATTTCACTTTTGATCGTGATAAACAAGTAATCGCTAGGTTTATTAACTTTAGCATTGGTTTTTATATTTCTAATCGCGTTTTGAAGAATTATGAAGAAGGTTTCTTCATAATTCTCTAATAAAATTAATTGATCATTATCTTTTTCTACTTGATTTTTCGATCTAAATAAAATGCCGATCCACTCATATAATTCTTGATAAGAGTCACTAAAATTATCTAACGCATAAAAGATTTTATTTGGGAGTACAGATTTTAAACTAGCTTTTAACAGTTCTTCTTTATTCTTTTCTTTATCATTATATTTTTGTTCGGGAGAAAAATCTTTAAAATTCGTTTCTTTTATCGTTTCTTTTTGTTTCTTTTTATTAAAGCTATTATTGTTTGAGTTATTACTGTTAGTGCCCAAATTATCGGTACTTGGATTAACCGTATTCGGTTTTTTAGGGTGTGGATCCGTATTCGCAATTTTTTGGTACGGGTTACTTTCTTCCTTTTTAGACTCTACTGGAACAGCTAAAATAGAGTATATATTTCGATCAAATTTTGCCCCTTCTTTACGTTGCCGTGTAATACGAATATACCCGCGATCAACTAAGTATTTACGCCACTTATAATACGTATCTTCTGACATACCTAATTCATCGCATTGCAGACTGACACTAGGGAAGGCTGTCCTTTCACCATCCCCATTTGTGCCAGCAAACGAGCACATATAAGAATAAATAAGTTTTGATTGTTTTGGAAGTGTTTTATCACGCATAACTCTTTGAGCTATTAGTCCATAACCATTTTCATAAATAGTGCCCTCAAATTGAATTACTGTATCCATGCAAAATTCCTCCTTCTAGATATCCCTGCTAGAGACTCCCTAGAAAGAGGAATAAAATGCAAGTATAGGTTCTTCTCTTACATTTATTCATGACAAACTTTGAAAAACAGTATATAAAATTTAGCAAAAGGTTCAAAATTTTTCATCTCTATGATACGCTAAATTTCAAGATGTTTTTAGAGAGATCTCTGTTTATAGTACCTAGGCGGCCAAACCGGATACTATGAGCAGGGATTTTTTCATGTATTATTTTTTATAAAACGTCTCATCGAAGCTTCACTTACTAATATATTTCCTAATAATAGCAATAAGTTCCTTTCTTTATAAGTCCCTATCTTTATAAGCCCCTACTAATAAGAAAAATTGTAGGAATTAGAAATTTAAAAATTGTTTCGTTGAGAATAATCGTATATTATAATAATATACAGTAATTGTAACGTGTATTAAAAAGATACACAATAAGCAGGAGGAATTTCTTTTGTCCCAAATTGTAAATATGCGATACCCTAAAGAATTATTAGATCGAATTGATAAATTTAAACAAGATAAGGGATTTCAAACTCGTACCCAAGCCATTATTTACCTATTGCAATATGCATTGGAGCAATCTGAGAAAGACAAAAACAAATAAAAGAAGTGAGTATCTAACTCCTTGCTTCTATAAAAAGCTTAGATACTCTTTTATTTAATAATCAAGTTCATTATTGAATAATATACTATTATGTTTCATTAAACTGAAACATAAACTTTTAAGTTTATGAATACATTTAAATTTCAATAAACTATGGCATTTACATTTTATATTATGTATACTTTTAATAGAAACAATTACATAAGCGGGGTGACACGATGACGACAACGATCACATTTGGCATACAAAAAGGCGGCGTAGGAAAAACATTAACATCTGGAGTTACTGCCTATCTGCTATCTGAAGCAGGTTACAAAGTACTTTGTGTAGATATGGACTCCCAAGGCAATCTAACACAGTTTATATCTGGTATTGATGACCTATCCGAATTTGAAAATGAAACAGTTTTAGAAGCAATCAAAGAGCAAGATGCCAGGCCATATATCAAAGGAATCAGCGAGAACCTTCATCTACTTCCTTCTGACGATTACTTGGCGACCATTGGCCAGTTTTTGTATCAGGAGTATGATGGCAATCGTTCCCTTGCATTGCACCACACTCTCGAGCCTGTACATAAGTTTTATGATTTTATTATTATCGATACTCCTCCCGCTCTTTCAGAGCAGACGATCAATGCACTGAGTACCTCTACGCACGTGGTGATCATGTTCGAAACTAGCAAATTTTGTTATTCAGCAGTTCCTCGCTTTATTGATACCGTTTTGACAACCAAAGAACGGCTCAATCCAGATCTTGAAATTGCAGGTATTCTGCGAACACTTGCTGATGCTAAGCGCGTAGATTCCCAGGCAATGATTCAATTAATTGAAAACGAGTACCCGAACTATGTTTTTGATACGGTTATTCACCGACGAGCGACAACGGGACGGCTTCCTATTTACGGTCTCGTCAATAACTCAGAATCCAATCAAGCATTCAGTTATCATAAATCATTTGTAAAGGAGTTGATGGATCGTGTCAGAAGCGAAAAAACAAACCAATAAAGGAACAGATAAAGTACTTGAAAACATGACACAGCGTAAACAAAGACCTTCTCCAGCTAATATGTTTTTTGACGACCAAGAAACATCGGATAAAGATGAAGCAAGCGGGGAGCAAAATGACACCTCTGGTGAGAAAGAAAATTCAGAGGAAACTTTCTGGTCTAACTTTGGTCAAAAAAAGGAAAAGGTTGAAGACACCCATAAACGGGGAACATTTTTAATTCGGAAAGATTTGCTTGAAGAATTTAATCGTCTTGCAGAAGGCCAAGGCAAAGGCTTTAAAACGCAAGCTATCAATTACGCTTTAGAAAACTTGATTAAAGAAATAAAACAAAACAGATAACATGTAAACAATAACGTAAACTGAAATGTTTCAGTTTACGTTATTGTTTTTTCAAGGATCCGTATTTAAGTATGAGAAAGGCGTTCAGCATATTAATATACCGAACGCCTTTCTTTATTATCTATTTTGTTAAATAAGGTAGCCAATGATTTTTTACAGTCTCGAGCTCCTCATTAGAATATCCTTCTTCATTTAACCGTCGTTCTAATTCATCTTCAACCATCCATTTTGGAATCGGGCCGGAATTATTTCCTGAGTACTTTTTAATAAGATCTTTTACAATTAGTTCCGCCATTTTAGGTTCTGGAAGACTCTTCTTTTCGTATTCAATATCAGCAATTGATGATTCGAAGGGAAGTGTTTGGCTGGCTGCATAATCTTTCCGTATGGCATCTATTAACGCTCCGGCTAAATTATGAAACTGGTTTTCATTTTGAGAAGCAATGTGTTCGATGTTTCGAATAACTTTGTCTTTTTCATGCTCGGTCAAAAGTTTTTTTGCTTGTTTTTCGTCAATTCCATACGTAATGAGCAACTGAATGATTTCATTGTTATCGTTCTCTTCGATTGCATTTTCGACGTATTTGTCATTAGGTTGGATGGCAAACGTTAAAGCTGCTACCTTTCTACCTTCTTTGATTTCAACATATGAAAACGTTAAATCTGTGTAATTTTCTAATTCCTCTTGAGCTTTTTTTAGAATACGATTTTTGAAATTGGCATAAGGTTCATATTTTCCTTCTTCGATATTTAATAGCTGTCGAAGTTCTGGAATGGAGTAACTCACCTGGTGGCGAAATTCGTCTTTTTTTAACAACTCGTACATACGCATAGAATATTCACTTCGCAATCGAAGGACGTTCCTTAATTTGAATGGCGTAAAGCGTTGTTTTAATTCTAACAAGTAAGGTTTCATTTTTTGAGAAAATTCGAGCTCCACGCATCCCTGACCATGAAAATATTCGCTTGACGCTACCCAATTTACGTATAATTCCGATTTTTCTTTCTGGATATATGCGCCTTTCTGTTGCAAACCGAGCACGATGTTCTGCACTTTTCGGTAATAGTTTTTGGTCTGAATACCCAGAATATCAGCAATATCTTTTACTTTTACTCTGTGTATTTTAAAATCGTTATCTTCTTTATGTATTAACGAAGCAAAGGCATAAATGATCCGACGTTCTTGAATAGTGAGATCCTGGCGGGACATGATGAGATCGTTGGACTGTGTGACTGTATGCTCAGGCGATATTTCAGAGACTCCAGGTAAATTCATCTGTTCGCTCACCATGCCGCTTCACTCCTCCCAGTTATTAGTAAGTTAATTATAATTACTGCTTCTCTCTTCTGTCTACTCCTCTTTTTGTAATAGTTATTCGATGAAACAACATTATTCAAATTTTCACCTTGTTGTTTACATCGTTTATTTATTTAACAACTAAATTACAATGATTAATAATTAGAGAGCTCTGCACGCCTCTCGTATTAAGGGTTTCAATTTTGAACTATTACACATTGAGGAGTAAACTATTACACATTGGGGAGTGAACTATTACAATTAAGGGAGTCTAACTATTACACATTGAGGAGTGAACTATTACAATTAGGGGAGTGAACTATTACACATCGAGGAGTAACTATTACACATTAGGGAGTCCAACTATTACAAAAAGAGGAGTGCAATTTTGTGAATTATATGTCTCTAACTATTACACATTGAGGAGTTTAAAAGTTATAAATGTTTAAATTTGTTATTACATTTATGTAAATGTTTCAGTTTTAATGAATTTTGCATAAGTATAATAATATTTTATTTTTTTTTCGAAGAACAAACTGAATTTAAACTTAAAGACCAATCGTAAAATGTATGTGATGCTAATAACTATTACACATTGAGGAGTCAATTTTAAGAAATAGTTTTCCAAAGAATTGATACACTTTAACTTTTGATATTAGATAACAATAATTAAAATATAAAAGTAAACTTAACAAATTAATAAAACTGTTATGTTTATGTTTACTTAAACATTTAATTATTGTGCCTTTTATTGTAGTCCTTTGAGCAGATCTAACGGGGGATTAGAAATTTAATGAGTTGTATTGGAGGTGACTTAAAATTATTGATTACTTAAATAGTAAGAACTTTTATTTAAACTATTACATAAACTAAAACGTTTTTGTAATAGTTTAAAGTATGAATAGTATGAGTAATTTATATGTTACTAGTAGTTGAAAAAAATATTACATGTGATATATTACATTATACATACACTTAAGTTATATCGATCAGGAGCGAATAACATGAAAAAAACGACCGAAGCGTATTCGTACGTAACAAATAAAAATGTTTCTTCCACTACACATGAAGACTCGGCTTATTTTTCTGCAGAGAAAATCGGCAAAGTCTGGCGATTCCAACAAACTCATAAAAAATATACAAACACTCCGCTTTATTCGTTACGCCATCTGGCAAACTATCTTGGTGTAAAAGATATCAAAGTGAAAGATGAATCGACACGTTTTGGCTTAAATGCTTTTAAAGTCATGGGAGGCATTTATGCCGTCGCTAAATATTTAGCTGAGCTTTTAGATAAAGATGTTGATAACCTTTCCTTTGAAGAGCTGCAATCAGCAGAAACAAGAAATGCCCTTGGAGACATTACATTTATTACGGCGACAGACGGGAATCACGGACGCGGATTAGCGTGGGCAGCTAGAGAATTAGGCCAGGAAGCTGCCATATATATGCCCAAAGGATCGCAGCCATCTCGATTGGAGGCTATTCAAAATGAAGGAGCATTTGCTGAAATAACAGAGTTAAATTACGATGCAACTGTACGAATGGCTGCAAGACTGGCGAAAGAAAACGATTGGGTAATGGTTCAAGATACGGCATGGGAAGGTTACGAGAAAATCCCTCTCTGGATCATGCAGGGCTACGCGTCGATAGCACATGAAATCGTCCAAGAAATGGATAAAACAGATGATCCAGCACCCACCCATGTTTTCCTTCAAGCAGGTGTGGGTTCATTTGCTGCAGGGATTGCAAGCTATTTGAAGCAACATTATCAAGGTCAAGCGCCTAAAATTATTGTGGTGGAACCGGACAAAGCAGAATGCTATTATCGTTCTTTTTTAAATACTCATAATGAAATGGAAATAGTAGAAGGAGAAATGGATACCATCATGGCTGGTTTGGCTTGCGGAGAGCCGAGCAGTATTGCGTTCCGGCTCTTGAGCCACTATGCTGCTGCTTCGTATTCATGTGGTGACAGCATCGCAGCTTTAGGGATGAGGATTTTAGGTAATCCCCTTCAGGGTGACCCACGAATTATTTCAGGAGAATCAGGGGCGGTACCACTTGGATTACTGTATCGCTTGCGCACGAAGGAACGAGATAAAACATGCGAAGCGATTAACCTGGATCAGAATGCCAGAGTGTTAATTATCAGCACCGAAGGTGATACAGATCAACAGCATTACAGGAACATCGTCTGGAATGGTTGTTTTCCAAATGAGTGCATCTAATAATTTTAAGACTACTTCTGCCATTATTAAAAATATTGATCGGTTTTGAGAAACAGCCAATAACTTTTTTTAAATATCGTCCTTTTATCCGGAAACATGGCCATTGTCTTTATACCTGAAAGGGCGTTTCTTTTTCATAATCACTTTGCGCCGTCAAATTGTTGAATGTCCTTATGATTTAAAGGAGGAGCCAGATGACCAGCGAGAAAATATTACGTTTATTGCAAGAATTAATACAAATTCCGTCTGTTAACCCCGGTTTATGCCCGCAGGAAGGTTATAATGAAGAAAAGATTGCAATATATATTGTAGATTGGTTGACCGCCAATGACATAAAAGCTCGCTTGGAATATATAGAAGGTTCACGTCCTAATGTTGTTGCAGAAGTGGGTGAAGATGATGGGCCTACATTGTGTTTGTGTGCCCACTTAGACACAGTTAGCGCTATGGGAATGGAAATCGATCCCTTTGTTCCAAGATTAGAGGCAGGACGTGTTTACGGGAGAGGGAGCTGTGATATGAAAGCTGGTATAGCGGCGATTATGGGCGCAGCTGTTGACATAGCCGAAGAAGGAAATATAAATGGTAAATTAATCGTGGCCTTAGTTTGTGATGAAGAGTACAAAAGCATCGGAGCAGAGCATTTTGTATCGAAATATAATGCTGATGCATGCATTATCACAGAACCTACGGATATGAAGCTGGTAGCTGCACACAAAGGCTTTTTGTGGGGGAAAGTTACTACACATGGAAAGAGTGCTCACGGAAGCAGGTGGGATTTAGGGCAAAGTGCTATCACGAAAATGGGGCCTATTATTACAGCCCTGGATCAATTTGATAAGAGTATATTACGCAATAAAACGCATGATTTATTAGGGCCGGCCTCTATGCATGTAAGCCTTATTGATGGAGGAACTGAAATATCCACCTATGCTGCCACTAGTGAGATGCATTTTGAACGAAGAACACTGCTATCGGAAGAATATCAACACACAACCAATGAAATAGAAAGCGTAATAAAAGACGTGGAGGAATGGGCTCATATCAATTGGGTATTTGAACGAAAACCATCTGTATGCTCTTTAGATGACTTCATTGTTCAAACAGCTTCTTCGTCTTTTCAAGAATTAATAGGAGAGAAACCAGAGGTAGTAGGATGGGATTTCTGGACAGACGCAGCTGTTTTTCAACAACGGGATATTCCTTCTATCAATTTGGGCCCTATTGGTTATGGTTTGCACGAACCCGTTGAATGGGTCGAATTTGATTCTATGCTTCAAATTCAACGAGTCTTGGTGGATACAGCTAAACGTTTTTTGAAATAAATCTAGTTGCTGAAGTTTTTAGTGAAGACTGGCTCATTCGTTGCGTAATCGCTCATACTACGTCATGTCTAATAATAGGAGTGCATTAAAAAATGGTGAAGAATGAAGGAATGAAGATAAAACGCACATTTATGCGAGATGAAGCATACAGTATTCTTCGTGAATGGATTATGATTGGAAAGCTTGAGCCTGGTTTTAAGCTTAGAGACCAGGAGCTTTCTGACATGTTAGGAATTAGTCGTACACCGGTCAGAGAGGCTTTACTGCGGTTAGAAGATGAGGGGTTGGTTGTTACTTATGCTAACCGTTGGACTTTAGTGGCCTCTATTAACCTTGAAGAAGCTGAGCACATTTATCCTATTGTCCAATCATTAGAAAACTTAGCCATTGAACAAGGGTTCAATTATTTCTCTGCCGAAACCATTGAAAAACTTAAAATGCAAAATGAAGATTTTAAAATAAAGATTAAAAGTGGAGATAAGTTTGCTGCCCTGCAAGCAGATAATGATTTCCACCATACCATTGTAGAGTTAGCAGCAAACCCGGAGCTGACTAAATTACTAACAAATTTAAAAACAAAAGTGCAACGCATGGAAATCCATTATTTTAGTGAGGTGGATAATAGTCTTGAATCTTATGACGAACATGAAAGAATAATTGAGGCCTTGAAAAGTCATGATAAAACTTCAATTAAAAAAACGGTGAGCGCTAATTGGGAAAATAGCTTACAAAGGATTCGCCAAACTCAAGGTTCTGAATAATCGAGTGATTGTTAAGGAAGGGAAGCATGGACTATATGGAGGAACTAAACTTTACAGAAACCGACATTCGTCAACGAGTACTCAATTGTCAAAAAAGGTTGAAACAAGAAGAATACACCGGTCTTATCCTTTCCGCAGAACCTAATATTAATTACTACTCTGACTTCCGAACTCATGCGCCCTGGAGTACTATGGCTAGGCCGATATTTCTATTTATAGGTCACACGGGTCTTCCAATTCTCTATGTTCATGTATTTCAATACCCAGAGGCGAAAATGATCGCCAAAGGATGCGAGGTCCGCTATTATGAAAATTTATTTAGTGCCATAGAATCGGAATTGGCAGGAATCATGCAGGAATTAGATATGGCAAAGGGGAAAGTTGGCGTTGAAAAAGGGAAGGAACAATTGATTGGTTTTAATGTAAATGTGTATGAAGCGTTAAAAAAGAATTTACCTCAAGCGACATTTTTTGATGCTTCTAAACTGATATGGAGTCAAAGAATGATAAAGTCAGAAAAAGAAATTAATTGCATAAAACGAGCCTGTGATGCCACAAGTTACGCCCATGAGCAAACCTTCGCTGCTATTCAACCAGGAATGACAGAATGGGAAATAGCTCGTTTGGCCCAACAATATATGTTAGATGGAGGAGCAGACTATCCAGGGTTTGTTCTGATCACTTCAGGTGCAGGTAATTACGATCGTTTAAGCAAAACAGCAACCGAACGTGCGCTTTCCAAGGGAGACTTTATTTTTTTAGATCTTGGAGCCAAATACAATGGGTACTGGTCAGATTTCAGCCGTACAGGTTTTTTGGGCAAGAAAGATGAGCAGCGCAATTTTTATCAAGACAAAATACATGAAGTAACCATGAATACCATAGAACATATAAGCCCGGGGGTGCCTGTGACGGAGGTAGTAGATATATGTACTGCTGAAATAAAAAAAGCAGGTATTTTCACCAATTTTGAGTGTGGCCGGCTGGGACATGGCATGGGTCTCATGAGTACTGAGCCTCCGTCTATGATGAAAGAGGACAACGCCATTTTAGAGGAAGGAATGATTATTAATTTAGAGCCAGGAATAGTCAATGAGCTTGGGGCTTTCATTCTGGAAGAAGACCTTGTGATTACGAAAAATGGTTGTGAAATTTTATCCGGGGCGAATAGAAATGTTCATTTTATTGTATAGTATAAAAATTATTATGACTTATCTGAGCAAATGTATAAGTTAATAATGACTATTCCTCAGTTTTTGAGTACTCATGGTAGGGGGAGGCAAGTCTCTACTAAATTTAAAGTGATCCCAACAAAGGAAAAAACGCCTATGCGGGCACGATACGAACTCTCGCTAGACTGTTGCCATGTCCTTTGGTAAATGGTCTTATGTTATTATAATGATATATGTACGAATCAACTTTTTCGACTTTAATAGAATAGGTAAGGGGCGTACATCAACGGATGCTAAATGCCTTTAAATTTAGCTAAGGATAGAAGGGTCCGATCTTGGCATTTTTTATGATGTTATGAAAAGCACCTAAAGTTGATCCTAAAAAATTTCAATAATCAAACTGGAAAGGCTCAAAACAATGAAAAAATATCTTTTTTTATTGGGCATTAGTCTCATGTGGGGTTCCCAATTTTATTTCGCCGAACAAGTATTAGACACGGTGGAGCCGATGGCCTTGGCGGCAATTCGTTCGACGATAGGAGCATGCACGTTAACGTTACTTGCGATACTTCTCCCTCATTCTTCAGCTCCAGTGAAAACAGGCTTTCGCTGGCGTCGTTATACTTTATATGTTGTTATCGCCTTGCTAGAAGCGGTATTACCTTTCTTTTTAGTTGCCTGGGGTCAAAACCAGGTGAATAGTAGCCTAGCCTCTATTCTTATTGGGACCACCCCTTTATGGACGGTGTTGATTGTATGGCTATTATTTCGAGAACGGTTACATCGAAATCAAGCGTTCGGCGTCATGCTTGGTTTTATTGGAGTCATGATTATTTTCATTCCCCGTATTAGTTATGCTGACGCCACAATCTTCTCTGGAGAAACCGCTGGACTGGTAGCTCTTTTGATGGCTGCTGTTAGTTATGCTAGCGCCCTTATTTTGATGCAATATCTTCCGACGGCCTCGGTTGTTCTGTCCATGCGAAATATTTTATGGTGCGCTGTCATTCTCTTATGGCCAGCGGTGTTGGTTATGGATAATTCTTGGCCAAGGCTCTATCCAGCGGATCTTCTCCCCTTATTCATTATAGGTATTTTTCAAACAGGGCTCGTGTATTGGTTGTATACGCTTCTAGTTCACAGAGAAGGACCGGTGTTTGCTTCTTTTTCGAACTATTTGGTGCCCTTAGTGGGGATAGTTCTCGGTTCGTTTTTTTTGAATGAAAGCATAACAATATCGATGATCATTGGTGTTATCGTTGTTATTGGTTCAATAATGTTAAGCCGCACACAACCTTACTATTCTTCATACAACGACAAGATTTAAAGTTCATTTTTCATGATGCTGACGGCAAAATTAAGCTAAAGAATAGGAAACTTATGCGCAAAATGAAATCTTAGTTTTCCGGGTAGTCCATAGTCAGTCTCGGAAACAGCCGCCCACGACTAAGGAAAAGCCTAAGAAGGCGCTGACGATACTCGTGCAAAACATTCGAGCTTGGAGTGGGGGTATAACTACTGGCGGAGGGGTCAACATCCAAGCCGTAAACTTGGCCGGTCGATCAACTAAAACGCCTGTACCGGCTTATGAAAATTTATGATTTTAGGCTGTTGTGGAAAGCTACGGCGTAAACAGCGGTTTATTCTTGTTCGGGGTATCCCGAGGTTTAAATAACGGTCCCCATGAAATTTTTTTAATTACTGAAATCCGAGGAATAATACCTGCCGGATTCGTTTTATATCATTTAGAACAACCTAGCGGAAGCGACTCATCGCTATATTGAATTTTGCGACTACTAGCAATACCAGGAATATTTAAACGGCTTATCCCTGTTGGATTACTGGAATAAGCCGCTTAAAAGTTTTACTTGCTCTCATTTCTATTTAAAAGGAGTCAGTTTAATAATAAGAAGGTCGTTGTTTTTATAATTTTAGAAGCCTAATGATGTGATCCGTTTACTGTTAATCGTTCCTTTAATCAATCAACTGTTGTTATAATTTCGATTTATTTAATAGCATTCATTAAATAGCATAAATTATAAAAGCAACCGATGGCTCGCAAGGATCCGCCGGTTGCTTTTAGTGCTTGCCACGTACTGACAAAAGAAAACATATGTTAACTCTAATATATTTAATGTAATTGGAACAGAATAAAGGGAATTATTGGGATGTGAAGCCGCCATCAATGACCAGTTCAGCCCCGGTAATAAAGCTAGCTTCCTCCGAAGCTAAGAACAAGACCGCTTGGCCGACTTCTCTTGGTTTGCCTAAACGTCCAAGGGGAGTTGCTCCCACCAGTCGTTGAAGCGTTTCTTGAGATTCCTGCAATCCTTTCGTCATCGGCGTTTCAATTACCCCGGGGAATACGGCATTGACACGAATACCACTGGGGCCATACTGCACACTGGCAGCCCGAGAGATGGCTCGTACCGCTCCTTTAGAAGCAGTGTAAACATTCAGTCCCATGCCGACCTGAGCGGTGTAACTAGAAATGTTCACGACGGCGCCTTCTTGATGTTTTTTCATATAAGGGACCACGTGTTTCATTCCGGCAAAAGCGCCGAAGCCATTGATGTTCATCATTGTTTCCCAATCAGCTGCTTCTATTTCTTCGATGGTTTTCTCACTAGAAATACCAGCGTTATTAACCAGGACATCAATGCGCTGATACTTTTGATAAACGTCATCAGCTAATTGCCGCCAGTGTTCTTCGTTGGAAACATCTACATATCTAGCGTCAATTCCTTCTTTGGATAAGTCGTTCAGCCTCTGCTCACTCACGTCTGCCGCGATGACTGTAGCTCCTTCGGCCTGAAACATGAAAGCCATTTCTTTTCCCATGCCCGAAGCTCCGCCTGTAATCATAACTACTTTATTAGCAAAACGTTCCATCGTACCTTCTCCTTCATGTATCATCGTTTTATGATAGTTTAAAAGCACCGTTAACCATTCTTTGGCTCGTCATTAGTTTTTCGGTTGATCCTTTCCCAATAGAATTCAGTATAACAAGATATGAACAAACGAAAAGGAGAGCAACATCAATGGCAATAAAAATTCTTATTTTGGGACTTTTAGAGAATAACCCCTCTCATCCCTATGAAATGAAACAACGGTTGCAACAACATGGATGGGACCAAATTTTCTCCCTCACAGATGGCAATCTTTATCATGCTACCCGGCAGCTACAAAAACACGAATACATTCAAGCCGTGAAAAACGAGAAAAACAACAAGCGGCCGAGCCGAACCATTTATCAAATAACTGCGGCTGGATTCGAACATCTGCAAAAGAGTATTCTCGAGGTGTTTCAGCAACGACGAGATGAGGCAAAGGCGTTATATCCAGCCTTATTGTATATTCATCTTGTTCCTATAGATCCGGTGAAACAAGCGATTCAAACGTGGATCGAAGAACTGGAAATGGTTGAGCGACAACACAACAAGTTAAAAGGTTCTATACCTGAACTAATAGCGGATCATTATATTTCTCACCACCAATTTCAAAAAAATTGGTTAGGAAGAGTACAGCAAGTACTTGAGGAGGGTAAGCTCTAATAGGCAGACCAGCCTCCATCCGCTGGAATAACTGCTCCATTAAGAAATGAAGCATGTTCCGATCCTAAAAATAAAGCAATATGAGCGATCTCCTCCGACGTGCCTGCTCGTGGCATTAGATTCAATCCTTTGGTAGCTGCTTTCATTCCGTAAGTATCTGGCGTTTTTCCGCTTTGGGTAATAGCTGTGGGCACTTGACTGGGAGCAATGGCATTTGCTCGTATATGTTGATCAGCATAATGGGCTGCTATATTTTTAGTCATGCCGACCACCGCATGCTTGGAAGCCGTGTAGGCTAAGCCGCCTCGACCTCCAGTAAGTCCTGTAATCGAAGCCATATTTACGATTACGCCTTGTTGCTGCTGTTGGAACAGCTCCAGCATTTTTCTGGTCACACGCATCGTGCCTGTTACGTTAACATTGAAGACGTGCTCCCATGTATCGTCGGGAACACGGTCTGCGGCCTCCATGTTATCCATAACGCCGGCATTATTAATCAGAATATCGATACCGCCAAAATGCTTATAAGCGTTAGTGACAGCGTGCTGCACATCGTTCTCGACGGTCGAATTCATTGGGAGAGTCTGAATCATCGATGGGCCGTATGTTTGGGCAAATGCTTCTTGTGTTTCTCGTAAGGCCTGCTCATTGATGTCGGCCAACACGATGTTAGCTTTTGCGTGTCCATAGGCTTCACCAATGGCTTTGCCAATGCCATTAGCTCCGCCGGTAATAAATACAACTTTTCCTTCAAGGTCGGGGTACATAGGACTTCTCCTTTCGTCTTGTTTCCATTAAAATTAACATATATTATATACTTTGCGCAAAGTATATAATATATTAGACTGAATATGAGCAATAGTTTGAGGTGTATGATGAAACAACAGAAATGGACCGTATGGACGGTTGTTAGTATTAATTTTCTTTTCTTGCTTAACCAATTTTTGCTGATCACAGCTTTCCCTACCATCATGCAGGAATTTCAGGTTAATGCTACCGAAGTTCAATGGTTAACCACTGCTTTTTTACTGACGGCGGCCATCATGATTCCTATTAATGGCTATTTCGTGGATCGCTTTACGCTCCGATTCTTGGTATTAGTGTCTCTTGCTTGTTTTTTGGTGGGAACGGTGGCTGGTATTTTGGCGCCGTCCTTTCTACTATTAGTCGTGGCACGGATTATTCAAGCAATTGGCGCTGGCATTATGCTCCCGCTGGCCCAAACGGTTCTTCTATTGGTTTATTCATCGGAGAAACGCGGCCAGGCCATGGGTATTTTAGGATTGGTCATGAACGTAGCGCCGGCGATAGGGCCGGCAATGTCCGGTTTGATCATTGATCTCTGGGACTGGCGCCTATTGTTTTGGATGATTTTGCTCCCGCTTGTAGGGTTAATAGTTATTACTTATTTGTTTATCCAAAATATAACAGAAACAAAAGCAGCTCAATTCGACGTGTTTTCGTTTATCCTATCAAGTATCGGTTTTATCGCCTTCTTGTTAGGTGTAAGTATGATTAATATGTATTCCTTCGAGGACTTGCGGGTCATAGGTACGATCGGTTTAGGTGCCGGGGCGTTTGTATGGTTCGGGTATCGCCAACTCCGTCTTTCCATTCCTTTGCTTAATATAAAGGTCTTTGCTTATGGTCCGTTTTTATTCGCTACTCTGTCGATATTTTTGATCTCGTTGTTATTACTCTCCGCAGAAACGTTAATCCCATTATTTGCCCAAAGTGTTCAGGGACTATCTGCTTTTACCTCGGGCATGATTCTGATGCCGGGGACGTTCCTGTTGGCTTTATTTTCTTGGATTAGTGGCCTGTTATATGATCGTTACGGCAGAAAGGTGATTGGCGTGGGTTTCGTTCCTCTTTTGATTTCGGTCGTGATGTTTAGTTTGTTTCAGCCAACGACCTCCTTTCTCACCGTCACTGTTGCATTCATGTTTTTCATGTTAGGTATCAGCATCACTATGATGCCTCAGGTGGCATTTGCGATGAACCATTTACCAGCTTCTATCATGCCTCATGGGACAGCGGTGATTAATGCTCTTCGTCAATTTGCCATGGCGATTGGGGTAACAGCGTTGACGACGATTGTAACGGTTTCCAGTCAGGGGCAGGATCATTTATACGAAGGCACGAGAAATGCGTTTTTGACCATGGCTGTATTAGGTGTAATATCATTGGCCTTTTTTGTAGTTAGTAATAAAGGGAATAACAAGAGGGGGACTAGCAAGAATCGTCAGAGCCATGATGTTTAAGATATTGTTAGCTTCCCTGATAGAAAACAATGCCTCTTAAAAGAGTCATTACAAGCATATTGCTAACGGGGGGGGGAGATGGCTTGCACGACGACGATACAGTACTCTTTATAAAGCGAAAAACGGTGTTTCTATAATATTTTGCTGCGAAGGAAGAAACGTATAATCACGTCCGGGTTTTAAAGGGCCCCCTAGATTACCAGCCGAAGGATCCTTATGAGGAGGGATAATGATGGAAGAGTACCTGGGGCAGTGCAGCGTTTGTGGTAAAGAGATCTACTGCAGGGATGGTTTCTTTGAAGGTGTACATGAAGGTGGGCGTCTGTATTGCTTTGAATGTTTTAAGCAATTACGACAGCACTCGGTTTAGAAAGTAACCAAGGGTCTACCAATCTTAAAATGTGCTTCTAAGCGGCTTCCTCTGCAATCAAAAAGTTAACTTCTCGGAGAAGTATTTGCGATTGTTTTCTATCAGAGGCGTAAATGAGAAGTCGACAGGGTATAAGAACTTGAGCTTTGAAAGGTTTTCATTTGATAAACAAAGGTGAGGAGCACCATGGATCCTATTCATCGAACAATCCAAGTAGCCGAACAAAATGTCGAACGCGGAGGCCGTCCTTTTGCTTGTGTCATTATGAAGGGTGACAAGCTTGTGGCTGAAAGTACTAATCAAGCGGCTCAAACGGATGATCCGACCGCCCATGCCGAAATATTGGCGATTCGGGAGGCCTGTCAAAAAGAACAGACCGAGCATTTAACAGATTGCACGATTTACATTTTGGCTAGCCCTTGTCCCATGTGTTTAGGGGCCATTTATTACTGTAGTCCCGAAAACGTTGTATACGTGGTCTCAAGAGAAGAATACGAACCTTTCTACCGGGACGATCGCAAATATTTTGAGTTAGACAATTTTTATGAAGAATACTGTAAATCCATGAATGAACGACGCCTTCCAGTCCAAAAACACTTTCTTCAAGCAGGTGTAGACGTCTACAAGCAATGGAATCAAAAACATGGCACCAAATACGCTACGTAATATCATCCTATGAATAACCAGGTCTTAAGAAATAACGATTAATGACGAAACCGAATGAGTATTAAATTAAGACGTTGATTAAGGATTACCCTTAGGGAGGTTTGACGCGTATGCGTTCCCGGACCAGCGAGGATATTATCTTTGAGGAGGCTATTTGACGATGAAACCCTATGTACGCGAATACACGAACGACGAACAAATTCAGCACGATGTGCAAACACTGGCGAATAAAGGCATTGATCGCAATGATATGTACGTTATGAGCCATGACGACGACCGGACGAATCGAATTGCGGGTAGTGTGCATGCTAACGAACCCACCGATGATGAGCTTAATGTTGATTCGGCAAATCGTTTCTCCAAAAAAGGAGACGAGTTGCGTTATAAACTGCAAGAACTTGGCTTCAGCAGTCAGGAAGCAGAAGATCTGGAAGACGAGCTCGATGAGGGCAAAGTATTGTTAATGGTTCAGGGTGATCGAAACCCAGACGAGCTCTTAAAATAGAACAATGCAATCCAGGCTGGCTTTTTGAAAGGAAGCTAGCCTATTTGTATGTACATTTGCATAAAGCTACTTGCCTATTAGAACGTTAGTTAAATATCTTCAACTGCCAGACTCTAATAGTGATTATTGCGGAAAATATTCTGTTGGAAACTCCGGATCGGGTCGCTTGTTTTTATAAGGAAATCTTTTCGGGTTTAAATAAACCCTCTCATACCTATTTGGAAACAAGCTTTACTGACGATCACGAAGAACTAGTGCTCGTGAAAGACATCTCTTTTTTTTCCGTATGTGAACACCATCTTGTTTCATTCTTTGGCCAAGCGCATGTGGCTTACATTCCGAAAGAGGGAGAGTTTACGGGGCTTAGCAAACTCGCAAGAACTGTTGAAGCGGTCGCTCAGAAGCCCCAGCTCCAAGAACGAATGACCTACACCATCGCTAACAATATCATGTCGGTACTCCAACCACACGGGGTCATGGTGATTTTAGAAGCGGAACACCTGTGTATGGCTATGAGAGGCGTTAAAAAACCGGGCGCTGTAACCGTCACTTCTGCCGTTCGAGGCCATTTTGCTCAGGAGCTGGCAGCACGACAAGAAGTTCTTGAGTTAATTAGACATCATAAATAGGGGGTGGTGCTACCTGGATGGAGAGCGCAGCGATGTAGGTTGCGCATATATGAAGATTACAATGAAACGAAGAATAGGAAGAATATCAACGTTAAGCTTGGAAGGCACGTTCAAGACAAAGCGGGTGATATCATTGCTATGGAACTTAGCATCGCCCGTCGTGAAAATTAGATCCTGTCTACTTTTTGGCCTTTTAACTGTGAAACTAAATCTGGCGGGGGGATTGTTAGAAGTAATGGATATGATGAAAAAACGCCAAGTCGGCACAGACTTGACGTTCTTTTTCCCCTTAATTTTACAAGGGTACATATGAGAACACGTTGATGATATTGTCGTTTGCTATAGAAAGCTATAGAAGACCAACAGTGTTATTTTCCTGCATTTACTATGAGAAGTTCGAAACGGGGGCTCGATTACTATCTTTCGTTTTTCTTACGAAAAGAATTAAGAGCTCCGGAAATCTTCAAGCATTCGTTCGATTTGTTCTTTATGGCCGGTTTCATCATCAATCAGATCATCCAATTGATTTTGGAGTTCGATCATTCCTAATTCTTTCGCCTGTTGTCGACGTTTCATATACCGATCAATGGTCGCTGCTTCGGCGTTTCGAGCGGTTTCCAACATCTCTTGAACGTTAAAAGTTTGTTGAACGGCTGCGGGTTCTGTTACCGGTGTTCCGCCGAGCGTTCGAATCTTGGCGGCTAGATATTGAGCGTGCCCTTGTTCATCCCCAATCTCGGCTTCGAAAAAACTCCGCAGCATTGGGGTATGAATCCCCGAAACTACCGCCGCGTAATTCGTGTACATGATGGCGGAGGCGTATTCGTTCGCCAAATCAACATTGAGCCCGTCAATCAGTTTTTGTACCTTTGGATCAAACTGTCGTACTTGTACCATTCGCTTTTCCTCCTTAATGTATTAATCATTCTTTTCTTTTATACCCGGAGAGTGGGCAAGGCTACACATAATTAATCCATAAAAGCTTTGCCCGAACAATTTTTCAAGAACCAAATATTTTTCGCGTGGGTGAAAATTTAAAGATCGCTGAGGCTCATGGTAAGAACTGCTTGGTCCTCAGCGACGTTGCTTCTCGTTGGGCCTGACGATAAAGCAATGGCTAATAGCTTCGTGGAGAAGGAAAACCATAACGACTGCCATCCGTATGCTGCACGTCGTTTTCCCATGGCAACCGATACGTACCGTTTTTTAAATCGTTCATGTACGTATAAGGGGCATCGGTTACTCCTTGCTCCACGGCCACGTACCCACGATGGCCTAATTGATAGATATTGTTTTCCACGCCCCAGTGGACACGAGCTTCTTGGGCTAAATCAGGACGAATCTCTCCGGTGATAATCTCATCTGCCCGATTTCCCCCCTGCGTGGTGACGGTGCCTTCGAAATCGACGATCATTGCGTCTCCCATTGAATCATTTACACCGTCCGTCCCGCACATAGCCACCGAGGCAGTAAAAGCCAAGTTAGTAAAGGCGTTAGCTCGATTCGTAATTTCCCAGGATTGTTGAATTGGAGGAGTGTAACCGGCTGTTCGTAAAATAACATTAGCGCCTTTATAGGCCAATTCTCGACTTACCTCTGGAAACATTCCATCATGGCAAATAGCGAGACCTAACACACTGCCATTGGGCCCCTGGCAAACAGGCAGACCGGTGTCTCCTGGTTCCCAAGGCTCTGCAGGTACCCAGGGGTGCAGCTTGCGATAGTGTAATTGAATGACACCATGATTATCAATAATAAGACCGGTGTTGTATGGATTTCCATCTGGATTCACTTCCATAATGGAAAAACAGGCCCATTGATTAGTTCGACGACAACTTTCCTGTAGTTGCTGAACTTCAGGGCCGTCAACGCTACACATTAATTCTTTGCTCGTATCCATAGAGAGTCCGTGAAGCATATATTCTGGAAAAACAACAAGATCAATGGGGGCAATAAATTGTTTTGCTTTTTCCATCATGTCACAAACTTTTTGTGTTTGTTGTTGAAGATCTTCTTTCGAATGGATCGTGGGGAGATCAAGTTGAACTAAGCCCACAACAACGCCATTTGGGGTTTTATTTAAGCCACCTAAACCATTCATGAAACTCCTCCTTATATTAGAATAATAAAAATATATGCTCTTGGCCAAAACTTCTTTGATTTTTGGACATGATCTTACACCCTGTATTTTTCCTTCCTATGGTTGATTCAAACCAATACTGTTCAAAGCAAAAGTGCATTGAGCAACAACAACTTTGTATTTATTTTTATCTTTAGCATTTATTCATTCTGTTTCTATAGAAAAGCGTACAAAATCAATGTTTTCGTTTGCATCTGCTTCATAAAGCAAACCTACAGTTCCATCAGCCAATTCTGTTAAGCTTGAATACCCATAATGTCCTTCTTTCACAAGTTGTTCATCGACCCAATTAATATCATAATCTTTTTTTCCATTATTATCGAAACCACGATCTTCAATCAACCCAACTTTGACTTTGCCGTTAACACGTTGAGTATGATCACTAGCGCTTGAATAAATGATCGCAGGTTTCCCTTGAACCGGTTGGGAGTAGTTGATTACAGACATTTGACTATAAGGCGCTGGTAGGTCCATGTCTGTTTGAATATGATTATCCCAAGAAACTCCTCCGTCGTAACTGGTAGCAATTTGGGCGTAACCAGAACGATTCCGGCTGAACATTTTTAGTTGGCCATTGGGCATCTCAACGACTTGCGATTCGGTCAATTCGTATTCACGATTTGAAAATGTGCGTTCATCCAGTTGCTTTCCATCTGGTGTGATTCGCCCCTCATTCGGAGACTCACCCCGGTGCCAGGTATCTCCTCCATCATCGCTATAAATAACGGCACTTGCCTGACGATTATTTTGATTAAAGAAGTACACGGGATAAACTAAACGTCCTTCATGGGGACCCTGCTGAATTTGAATGCCATTTCCAGGTCCCGTACCTAAAAACAACATCCATTCTTCTTTTACTTGAGCATTAAGGTCTTGAACAGAAGACCAAGTTTTCCCTTCATCTTGACTCGTATAAAGTTCTAAATAGGAAATTTGCTTTGCTTGAAGAGGAGACGCTGAACTGAAAACATGATCTACTTTCTTGTCATTTTTATATAGTATCCGGTGATCTTTAACTGTATATGGCGTTGGTTGATTATTTTTATCATAAACTATGCCATCATCCCGAACCGTATATGATTGATCCTCATTGTCGTAAAGAGTGAAATACAGTTGATTGGCTATCGTAGAAAAACCTGTGCCTCTGTCAATATTATTTCCGATGCCCCCCATGAGACCCGTGTCATGCGGAAAACCATCGACAAGGGCAAAAAGCTTTTGAGATGATTCTTCTTCGACAAAAGATAAATCAATATTTGAAGCATTTCCGGGATAATTGTTAATGAAAATGCTATCTGATTCCCATGTCTGGCCGTTTGTGAAACTTCGTCGTAGAATAGAATCAATATTATTCGGTGAGTCTGCTCCGCTGTTGACGCGTCGATCAACACCAGCGATCGTGGTCCCTTGGCTGGTTTGATATAAAGCCGGGATGCGAAAATTCGTAGCATCAGCATACTCTGAACAATAGACATTTTCAAGAATTGCCAATTCCGTAACCATATCCGTGTTTTGAGTGTTAGATGCCTAAAACTCATAGATTGAAGCTAAAAAACCAGCAATAACATCCAAGCAAATAATGCAGTACTTTATGAGATTATTTCCTTATGTTTATCCTCATAGATCTTTAGCCACTGCTATTCATTAAATGATTAATTTTTGTTTTTTCAACTACGCCTTGCTCACACGTTGATACTTCGTCTTGAGGGAATAAACCGTCAAGCCTTCAATATTCTTTCCATGGGAAGGAAAACATAGACTAAACAGATACCCCATTAACATCGATCCGAAGAATGAAAAAGTACTTACCATAAATGGGCTGAAAGCGGTTTGTTGAATCAGATACGAAAGAATAGCGCTTCCAAAAAGACCTAGAATAACGCCTGGCGTATTTGCGCGCTTGGTGAAGATTCCGAGAGCAAAAATACCAGCGGTGGGCACGCCAAATAATCCTGTTAAGCTTAAGAAAAGATTCCATGTTTCCGCCCGGTTGGTCGAAACAAGATAAAGAGCGGCTAACATGCCAAGTACTCCAGCAATAATAATTACGACCCGCGCAAACCACACCCCATTTTCTTTTGGTGAAGCATCGAAAAAGCGCTGTTTGACATCGACGGTGATACACGCAGAAATACTATTTAAACTAGAAGAGATTGTTGACTGCGCTGCTGCAAAAATGGCTGCGATGAGTAAACCGGCTATTCCGGCTGGAAGGCTGGTTACAATGAAAAATGGCACAATCGCTGAAGTGTTCACATTGTCCGGTAGAGTGCCCGCATGATTAAAATAACTATATAGCACCGTACCCATACCATAAAATAAAGGAATCGTCAGCAATGCAAGAAAGCCATTCGTAATGAGCGATTTTCTGGTCTCTTTCACAGAAGAGGTCGTTTGATACCGTTGCACGACGTCTTGACTAGCCGTGTATTGATGCAAGTTGTTGAAGATTGACCCAAGAAAAATAATGGGAATCGCTGCTGCTGCGGTACCTAATTGAAAGTTTTGACTGGTAATAAATTTGTCATCACTTGCCGCATCAGCAACGACCGTGCCAATCCCACCATCGATGGAAAAGATGCCCAACGTGATAATTAGAGCTGCTCCCCCAATTAAGATAATGCCTTGAAGCACATCACTCCAAATAACTCCTTCGATACCACCCAAAAACGTGTAAATAATACACAAAATTCCAACAATACTCGCAATAAGTATGGGATTAATATTTGAGACGGAGCCAATCGCTAATGTAGGTAAGTAGATGACAATGGCAATACGGCCAATATGAAACAATACGAAAAGTAAGCTACCAATTAATCGAATCGATGGTCCAAACCGTTCTTCCAAATATTCGTAAGCGGTAACAACATTTAATTTTCTGAAAAATGGAATATAGAAATAGACGAGCAGTGGAACAATAGCAAAAATAGCTATGTTCCCTGCCGAATACGACCAATCAGTCAAAAAAGCCTGTTCAGGGGTCGACATAAAGGTGATTGCACTAAGCGTTGTCGCATAGATGCTAAACCCTGCGGCCCAAGCAGGAATTTTTCCTTCAGCTTTAAAAAAGGAATCCGTATTCTTCCCAGCACGTTTGGTGAAATAAGCTCCCACAAGGAGCATTCCACCCAGATAGATAATGATAACAATCCAGTTGATGGCGCCCATATTAACATCCGTCATAAAAGCTGCCCCCTTAATTATAATTGATGTTTTTTAATTAGTTGTTGCATGGTCGTTGTATCAACGTTATGACGCGGAGTTAACGGTGCCTTGCACAACCCAGCTTGTACCCCTTGTTCACGTAAGATCCCTTTGATCGCTTGATAAATACCTATATCCAACAATGATTCGATCAGGTCATTGGTTTCGTGCTGCAACTGATAGGCTTCAGCCACATTTCCTTCTTGCGCCAATTCAAAAATACGACGGGCTTTGCGTCCATTAACATTATACGTACTGCCAATAGCCCCATCGACACCAGAAACCGTGCCGTGAATAAGCATTTCATCAAAACCAGAGAAAATCATCTTATTGGGGTACCGTTGACGCAAACGTTCTAAAAGAAAGAAATCACCTGCGGTATACTTCACGCCGATAATTTGTTCTTCTTGTAGAAGTTCATCAAATTGATTCATATTCATATGAACACCTGTCAATGCAGGGATAGAATAAATAATCATCTTGTGGTTGGTTTCTTTCACAAGCGTTAGATAATAGTTTTTTATTTCTTCAAAGGAAAACGGATAGTAGTAAGGTGTAACTGCAGACAAGCTGTCATAGCCTAGATCCCGGGCATAGATGCCAAGATCAATAGCTTCGTAAATGTCTAAGGAACCAATTTGAGCAATAAGAGTAATGGCCCCTTGGCTTTCCTCTTGCACGATGCGAAAGACTTGTTTTTTTTGTTCCGTGTTCATCAAAAAATTTTCTCCGGTACTTCCGTTGACGTATAAGCCATCTATTTGTTGCACATCGATATTGTGACGAACAACTTCACGCAGCCCCTTTTCGATGATTTCTCCATGCTCGTCAAATGGAACAACTAACGCTGAAAATATTCCGTTCATTTTTTTCCTCCTCCAATGTGAAATATGAGTTGCGCATTGGCTCATATTTTTGTATTATTTGGTCAGACCAATTTCAATACATCTTAATATGCTATATTTAATGAGTCAACCTTTTTTGATAACGATTCCAACAAATACAAAAGGAGACTTATTCATGACCGAAGCAAAAATTTCGTTAAAAAAGCAAGTTATTCATCAAATCAAGCAGTACATGATTGAGCAAAATTTATCGGCAGGTGATAAATTGCCCACAGAGCGCAAGTTTGTAGAAATATTAGGTGTTAGCCGTTCTGTGGTTCGAGAAGCGTTAAGCTTTTTAGAAAATACAGAAGTAATCAGTGTCCGGCATGGTAGTGGAGCTACGATCAATCACACAAATATTGAATCTTTATTAAGTAATTTTTTCTTCTTATGGCAGCTTAATAGTGGAAATCAAGAAGAAATTCAAAGCCTGCGTGTTTTAATCGAATGTAGTGCGATTGAGGAAATCATGAACCATCGTTCGGATCAAGATATTGAAGGTTTATATCAAATTGTACGAGATGGAGAACATGCTTGTACGCCAGAAGACTACCGGCAACAAGATATGCAATTTCATTTAAATTTATTACGAGCCACTCACAATGATTTATTTATTCAAATGACGCATATGATTACGACGTATTTTTTTGATGTTATCCAAATCGATATTACAGCTGAGCAATATCATAAAGTAACCATGGATCACTACGCTATTCTTCAGGCAATGGAACATTCGGACGGATTGGAAGCCAAAAGGCTTTTGACTCAACACATTCAGGATATCGATAGTTCATAAGGAGGGGGGAAATAAAGATGTACTACGCTGCTATTGATATTGGGGGGTCGTACATTAAATATGCTGTGCTTGATTATGGGGGGGCAATACAGACCAAGCACAAGCAGTTGACGCCTGAGAACACTGGGAACGGCATTCTTTTAACCATCCAAAGGATTATTGAGAAATTACAAGTTTCTTATGTGTTAAGTGGTATTGGAGTGAGCACAGCCGGTATTGTGGACCGTGCTCAAGGCAAAATAGTCTATGCCGGCCCAACCATCGCTCATTATCAGGGCACAGAAATTGCTTCTTTTTTACATCAAACATTTGCCGTTCCTGTCCATGTTGAAAACGATGTGAAAGCGGCTCTATTGGGAGAAATATGGGCAAGGGGGTTAGCGGATCCGGCAAACATTTATCTGCTGACCTTAGGTACGGGAATTGGAGGAGCCTATTACACAGATCAATTGATGGATGGACATTATGGCAATGGCAATTCGATCGGCTACATGCTCACAAATCCTACGGATCATTCGAACTATGAAACTCGAGCTTCGACAAATAGCTTGCAACGTCAATTGCAGCAATACCCCGAGCTGCCATCAACCATTGAAGCGTTATTTACGGAAGCAGAGAAAGGAAATAAAGAGGGCCAAGAGCTTTTACACCGCTGGGGAACAAATGTAGCTCAAGGGATTGCTGAGATCATGTTGATATTAAATCCTTCCATGATTTTATTGGGAGGAGGAATTTCTCAACAAGAGAGCCGGCTTCTTCGTTATATTGATCCGCATCTTGACTTATATTTGCCAGATAAACGTTTTCGGACACCTTTGCAAACCGCTAGATTACAAAATGATGCAGCCTTACTAGGTAGCATTTATCCATTTTTTCAGGAGGAGATCATATGATTCAAGATATTCAAGGCGGTCTCGTTGTTTCATGCCAAGCACTGGCCCATGAGCCTTTGCACAGCTCATCGATCATGGCGAAAATGGCAATAGCTGCTCAAGAAGGCGGTGCGAAAGGCATCCGAGCCAATACAAAAGCAGACATTCTCGCTATTCGACAGGAAGTTTCATTACCTATCATTGGCATTGTTAAACGTGATTACGCTGATAGCAGCGTTTTTATTACCGCTACGAAACAAGAGGTCGATGAACTATTAGATAGCGGCTGTGAAATGATTGCATTGGATGCTACCCATCGCTTCCGTCCTCATGGGGAAACGTTACGTGATTTAGTCAAATACATTCGAGCTCGAAACGAAAATGTACAAATCATGGCAGACATTTCTTCAAAACAAGAAGCTCTGGATGCGGAAGCCCTCGGGTGCGATTGTGTATCCACCACCTTATATGGTTACACCCAAGAGAGTGCTTCTCACAAATTATACGAAGACGACTTTGCTTTTCTGAAAACATTACAATCTTCTTTAAAGATACCAGTAATTGCGGAAGGAAATGTCTCGACACCTGAAAGGTACCACCGAGCATTAGAATTAGGTGCTCATGCGGTAGTAGTAGGAGGAGCTATCACAAGACCACAGCAAATCACTGCGAATTTTGTGAATCATAGAAAATAGTTACAGTTAAAGGGAGAGAAACGTTTAGTATGCATATACATGTTTTAAAAAATACGTCCGAGCTAGCTCAATATGTAGCACAACAAATGTATCAACATATTCTTGAGCGTTCGACAACAAGAATAGGCTTTGCCACCGGAGAAACGCCTAAGGAAACTTATAACTGTTTAGTGAACTATGTAAAACACGCTCCGATAAATTTAAATGGAGTTGAAACATTTAATCTTGATGAATATCTTGACTTATCTCCGGCGCACCCGAATAGTTATCACTATTATATGGATCAATATGTTTTTTCTCCATTGAAATTATCTTATGACCAAACTCATATTCCTCGTGGGAACACTAATAATTCCACTTATGAAGCTGAACATTATGAACATTTGATAAAAGAACATGGACCAATTCATTTGCAAGTTCTTGGTCTAGGCATAAACGGACATATTGGCTTTAATGAGCCTGGCACTGAATTTTCTTCCAGAACACGGGTAGTTGAACTAGCGCCTAGTACTCGCCAGGCCAACTCGAAACATTTTGCTTCTAATGAGAAGGTGCCTACTCATGCTATCACAATGGGACTGGGCACTATTATGGAGAGTGAAAAGATTTTTCTTTTAGTTCAAGGCGCAGACAAAACTCCTGCACTACACGAATTACTTCATTCTTCTCCAACGGAATGTTTTCCAGCCTCTATTTTACATAACCATTTAAATGTTCATGTTTTTACTACAGAGAGTACAATGTATGAATTATAAAAATGTATAATATAAGAAATGCAGAAATTCGTATATTGTTATTTATTAGAGGAAAAAGAAAAAAATAGGCTCTTCACCATAAGTTGGACTTGAGCCAATAGGGATACGAAAAAAGCGGCTCTTCCTTTATTTTGGTATTGGACTAGAACACCGAGAAGGGAAGAAGCCACTTGGTCATCTATTTTATCAAAGCACTGCTGCACCTTCCAGCCTATGGCTGGATGCATACATCCAAACCAAACGGCGCCGCCGAAGGAACCAATCATAAAATCAAGCTGATTCGGCGACGCGGTCACGGGTATCGGAATTTTGCCCATTTCAGCCTGCGGATTCGCCTGGAAATCGGAAACCGTCGAAGAAAACTCGTCAAGTCCATGTTTTGGTGAAGATCTATCGTTATTATAATTTAAGTACAAATCTCAAACAACTAAAATAGATACGAGAAGATTCGCTTATTTTAAGATTGAATAAATTTTGTCTGGATTTTCTTATGAAGAGACAAGTATATATTTTCTAAATCTTTAAATTCTGGTTCTTTTAAATTTGTTTTTATTCCATTTCCATCAAAAGCATTTTTTACGAGTGTGGGGATAGACTCATACAATTGATTTGGATCAATATACTGGCTTGCATTTTGCCATATGTCAAGTTTAACTAATAATCCATTCACCCTATTTTTGGCAGAATCAACTTTAAGGTCTTCTGTACTTGAAGCATAGCTTTGAGTTAAGTAATCACTGATCTGCACCAATTTGTCATCAGCGATGCCTTCATTAAATTCAAGCACATAAGGCAATAGGATAGAAACACTTAAACCATGGGGAATGTGGAACTCTGTTCCTAATGCTCGTCCGCCTGCATGAGCTAAATTAGTAGAAGAATTGGAAAAAGCTAACCCAGCAAAATAACTACCTATAAGCATTTGCTCTCTAGCATTTAAATTTTTCCCATCTGTGTAAGCTGTTTCAATGTTTTTTGCAATAATGTCGATAGCTTTGAATGCAAAATGGTCAGTAATAATATTAGCTTTTGTGGATAAAACAGCTTCTATAGCATGTGTCAAAGCATCCATACCAGTATAAGCTGTAAAATGAGAAGGTAAACTTTCAACTAATTTCCCATCTAATAGAGCTAAATCGGGTACTAATTTAAAATTTCCAGGATTAATTTTTTGATTGGTATTTGTATCCGTAATAACAGCTATTTTAGTAGCTTCAGATCCAGTACCAGCTGTTGTTGGAATTGCAACCATCGGAAGAGTGTGTGAAGGGAAGTGCTCGTATAGATCAAATAGAGTTAATGAATCATTTGGTATTAAAACTTTTAAAACTTTTCCGATATCTAAAGCGCTACCACCGCCAATAGCAATAATGCAATCAGCTTGATGTTGTTTAGCCATGTAAAGAGCTTTGTCAATGTGCTGGGTAGTGGGCTCTCCAGAGTAATCCGTAAAAAATTCAAAGGAAATATTAAGATCTTCACAATTTTTTAAGAGCTCGTTATTCAATTCCAATGGTGGCTTAGCTAAAAAATGATCCATTACAATAAATGGGCGTTGGGAATTTAGAGAATTTATTAATTGAGCTAATTTTGAAAATGAATTTATTCCAATTTCTGTTTGTTTTGGTGCAAGAAAAGTAGACATTATTATTCCTCCAATTTTTTAATAAAGTCCTCCAATAAGCCAAGTATATATGCCAGGAAGATATGTGAAGACGATTAAGAGTAATAGCATGGCGAATAAAAAGGGAAATATTTTTTTTATGATTCCTTCAATATTTGTTTTAGCTACACTTGAAGCAACAAATAAGTTAACACCAACAGGGGGGGAAATAAATCCTATAGCTAGGTTAAATACCATTATTATGCCAAAATGTATGGGATCGACTCCTATTGACTGCGCGATAGGTAAAAGTATAGGCGTTAATATAACAATAGCGGCCAATGCTTCTAAAAACAAACCAATAACAAGTAGAAACACATTAATCATTAATAGTAAAAGAATCGGGTTGGTAGTTATACTTGTTAAAGATAAGGCTACTGTTTCTGTAATTCCTTCTACGGATATGATTCTTCCAAAAATGTTAGCCATCGCTATTAATATGATAATAACTGAAGAAGTTACGCTTGATTGTACAAGTGCTTCATATAATTTTTGTTTATCTAAGTCCTTATAAACGAAAACTCCTACTATAATTCCATAAGCGACTGCTAATGCGGCAGCTTCCGTGGGAGTCATGAATCCTCCATAAATACCTCCTAATATAAGTACAGGTATTAAAAGTGCTAACTTAGCGTGCCATACAGAGAGTAAAGTATTTCTTGCATTGAATTTCTTTTGAGACCCTTTCCAACCATTTCTTTTGGATATGATGTAGGCTACCAAACACAGAGCAAAAGCACAGAGAATGCCAGGAACAACACCAGCTAAAAATAAATCTCCGATAGAAGCCTGTGCTACCACACCGTATATAATAAATGGCGTACTAGGAGGAATAATAACGCCAATAGCTCCAGCCGCAGCAATCAGAGCGGCTGAGAAACCAAGGGGATACCCTTGTCTAGTCATTGTTGGTATTAACAAAGTTCCTACTGCAGCAACTGTTGCGGGGCCAGATCCACTTATTGCTGAAAAGAACATGCTAGTTATAACCGCTACCAAAGCCAAGCCTCCTGGCAAAAACCCTACAAAATTGTCTGCCATTTCTAGTAACCTTTTTATCAAGCTTCCTTTCCCCATAATAATCCCCGTAGCTACAAAAAAAGGAATAGCTAGTATTGCGAAATCATCAATACTGGTAAATGCCGCTTGAGGCATGAAACTGATAGGCAGGGAAGTAGAATGTAGAGTGGTTGTTAGCGCTGAAAGACCTAAAGCAAATGCTATTGGAACGGCTAAGCTAATAAATAGTGCTAGATAAAAAAACAATAACAGTGTAGTGTTTCCGTCGGAGATTAGAATAAATGGACTCACCATTAATAAGATATAAGCGAATACATAAAATATATCTTTTTGGTTAATATTTTTTATATCGACAAAAGTTGTTTGAAAAAGCCTAATTCCGATTAGAAAAAACCCAAAAGGAATGATAGCGTAGGGAATGAACATTGGTATGCCTAAAGCAGGAGAGGATTGGCCAGTCATAGCCAAATCTAACACCATGCTACTTCCATAATAGATTAGGTAGAGGCAAAAGCCTAATATTAAGCCAGCATTTCCAATATTGATAATAGTTCTTTTTTTGAGTGATAGTTTATTAATTAAAGTTTCTACTTTAATAGACTCGTTGTATTTAATAGTCAAACTAACACCCAAATAAGTCACCCATATAAACAAATAGCGTGCAACTTCTTCTGTCCAAGTTGTGATATTAGCAATTTCAATGAAAGGCAAAAAATACCTGTTTATTACCTGAGCATTAATAAGCAGAATAAATAAGCTAAAGCCAATAATAATAAGTGTTTTTTCAAAATGTTCATCTAATTTTTTATACCAGTTTCTTTTCTTGGATGGGATAACGCTATTTGTTTCTAAAGGATTCGAATCTTTCGAGATAGTGGATAGTTTATTCTTCATAATTTACCTCCTTTCTCTACTCAAAAATTTCTTTTCTAGTTTTACCTAGCTCATCTAAAATCGAATTCAAATACTCTTCGTCTAAATTTCCTTGATCGACGTTTTTAACCCAAACTTCTTCAGATTGTTTTCTCCATTCGTCCATTTCGCTTTCTGTGGGCTCATAAATATCTATGCCGAATTCCTTAAATTTCTCTTTTGCTTCTTCTTCTCGTTCATTAGCCAAATTACGTTGCCATGTTTTTGCTTCTTGTCCGGCCTCCATAATAACGTCTTGATGTTCTGAAGATAAATTATCGAAACGTTCTTTATTCATAACTACAATATCTGAACTATAGTTGTAATTGATCTCAGTAGCATAATCTAATACTTCTTGATGGTTAGAATCCCACAATAAGGAATAACTGTTTCCTTCAGCTTCAATAGTGCCCTGCTGTAGCGCAGTGAATGTTTCCCCCCAAGCAATTGGAGTAGGATTTGCTCCCCAAGCCCGAAAGTCATCCATTTCTATTGAAGAATTCGTGGTTCTCACTCGCATGCCATTCATATCTCCGGGCACACGAACTTCTTTTTGGTTATTAACAAATTGTCTAAAACCATAATCAGGAAAAAAAATAACTTCAAATCCATTTTCTCTAAGCTCTTGTTTTGCTTGTTGACCTGGTTTTCCATCTACTGCTTGATATACTTCGTCTTTATTTTCAAATAAGTATGGGAGATCCCAAACTTGGAACAACTCTGTAAAGCTAACCATATTTGGTGTCGAAGAAGCAGCTAAATCCAATGTGCCTTGCTGAGCGCTTTCAATTACTTCTCTATCACTCCCTAATTCTGCATCATGAAAGGTTTTAATGTATATTTCTCCTTCTGATTTTTCATTTACTAATTCTGCAAAACGGTCAATTCCTTTAGAAACGGGATGTCCTGAAGCTTTAGATTGACCTATACGCATGACTATTTCTGCGTCATCTCCCCCTAGGCTCAACCCTTGAGCTTGATCCAGGTCTGCTTTTTGTAGAGGAGCACAACCTGCTATCAGAAAAATAAGGAAAAAAGATAAAATTTTTAATAATTTCAATTTTTTGAACCTCCCTTACTTTCACAATTGTAAACGCTAACATTTATTTGTATTAAGTTAATCATATTGATAAAACTTATCGCAATAAAAAAGAGAGAATACAATGATTTGAATAAGCTATAAAATGTATAAGATATTTCAATTAGTATTTTTAGTACGAATTTATATAAATGTAATTTAAATTTTAATAAAGAGTGAATAAATAAAGACGGTCAATAATTCTGTGTAAGCGCTCAATCATGAAAAAAGAAGTCTTCTTCTCGAAGAATGAAGTTAACTGAGCCCGTGTTTAGAAAAAGGGGGGATAGGCCTGATTTTTCGACAAATATCAAGGCCAAAAAAGCTCTCAACGGAATCTTTTGGGCTCAATTTGAACGACCAATGAATATGTTATTAGCGACAAAATTAAGTGTCGTTTTGGAGGATGGTTAGTGGAACCGCACTGGTTTTGGTTTCGGAACTTCCTGTACTAGCACGTTCGAACATATTTTGAAAATCGAATTTGAGGGACTCGATTTTTCGCGGCATGATTAACTTCATAGCTGGCAAAGGGTAGCCACGTACACAACATTATTAAGGTGTCTATGCTTTGGACTTCTTCGCTATATAAAGGTAATAGTCAATATAAATATTTATATTTGCTAACAGCTCTTCCAGCTCGAAATAAATTCTTTCAATTTCTTCTGTATGGTGTAAGCTATCAGGATAATATTCGAGAACAGTCAACGAAGTGTAAAGATGTATTAGAGGAAAAAAAAGTAAATCATAAGGGAACTGTTTTATATCCACGTCTTCTTTCATATATTTGATTTCAAGAATAATATGATGGAATGGATTTTGTTCAAACCTTTCATTATTTTTACAGGTTTTCATGTATTCTACCCATTTTTTTATTCTCGATTGATATTCTTTAAGTTGTTTTACTTTTGTAATCATTTTATCTCCCCGTTTCTTCTGAAGAAGATAGTATTAATTCTAAAAACTTTTCAGAAATTAAGGATAATTGTCTATTTTTTTTATATATAATCTTAAACGTTCTTGTGAATTTGCTATTTTTTATTGCTATGTTTTGAAATAATCCGAAATTTAATTCCTTACGTATGGCACTTTTAGATAAAATAGAAAAACCAAGATGAGCTTCTACAGCTGATTTAATCGATTCTGTACTATCTAATTCTAAAACAATATTTAATTTCTTTGGATCGATTTGATGGTGTTTTAAATACTTTTCAGCTACACTTCTCGTTCCTGAACCTTGCTCCCGTAAAATTAATGGAAGACGGGTAATTTCTTTTAAATCAATTGGTTCTTTCAAAAATGCACAATCCTCTTGATTCCCAAATAAGACAAGCTCATCTTCCATGAAAGACTGGGTAATAAAAGATGGCTCATCAAATTCTGCTTCGATTAATCCTAGTTCTATTTCATTTCTTTGGATCATTTCGATAACATGCTTACTGTTAGTAATAACGGTTTCCAACTTCACATTCGGATAGTGGGTTTTAAACATATTCAAGTAAGAAGGGAGTATACTTTCGCCAATAGTTAAACTGCTTGCTATTAATAATTTACCTTGTAACTTTTTAGCTAATTTACCGATCTCATTTTCGGCTTTCGTACTCATGTTTATAATGTCTTCGGCATAGGGATATAAAATTTCTCCTGCTAATGTTAATTCTACCGAATGGTGGGTTCTGGTGAACAATTTGGTACCCAAATATTGTTCTAAAGACTTGATTTGCGAGGTGACGGATGGTTGAGATAGATAAAGTGCTTTGGCAGTTTCTGAAAAGTTTCTACAATTTGCTAAAGTATAAAATGTTTTAATATATTCAAAGTTCATATTGTTCATACCGCCTTTATTAAACGAAGACCCCTTTTTAGATTAAGAGGTCTTCGATCACGTTATATTACCAATTTTCATGGTCGAGATGGATATATTTTTCAAGATAACGAGTTGGCATTTTCAAAGCATCTTTACGGAAAGGAGGGGCTAACTGGGTGCCATCTACTTTAATATTTAAGACAGTTGGCTTTTTAGCCTGCAAAGCTTCAGAAAATGCTCTTTGCAGATCCTCAGGGTTGTCAATTGTTTCCCCATCTGCTCCCATACTTTTAGCTACTTCTGCAAAATCAGGCCCTTGTATATCTGCCCCTACGAAACGATTATTATAATAGTCGACTTGATTTTTCTTTTCTGCACTCCAAGCTTCATTATTTATAACGCAAGCTACCACTGGAAGATTTTGTTCTACTGCTGTACTTACCTCGTGTAAACTCATTCCCCAGGCACCGTCCCCCACTATAGAGATGACTGGTGCATCAGGGTTCCCTTTCTTGGCTCCTAGAGCTGCGGGATAAGCAAATCCGCAATTTCCAAACGTAAGTGCTGCTAAATGTTTACGTGGTTTATTGAATCTTAAATAAGAATTTGAGGTCGAGGAAGTATTACCAATATCAGACGTAACAATTGTATCTTCTGTAATCAAATTAGAAATTTCTAAAAGTGCTCTCCGCGGGTTCATTGGTTGTCCAGGTTCCATTGCTTCGTTTTCAATTTCATGAATCCACTCGTTTTTACGTTCTTTTGTTTTTTCCCATCTCTCCTGATTCAATTTTCTTTCTGGATAGTGCTGCTGTATTCTTTTATTTAATTCTTGTGTGACATCTTTAGCATCGCCTAAAATTCCGCATTCAATAGGATGAGTTCTAGCGATGTTTCGATGGTTAATGTCAACCTGGATAATATCGGCTTTTTTAGGAAAATAATCAATATCATAGGCCGGTAAAGTGCCAAATACGGAAAGCCTCGTGCCGATAGCTAAAACGACATCAGCTTCTTCTAATGTATACATAGCTGATTTTGCTCCCATATAACCGATTGGGCCTACGGCTAAATCATGATCCCAAGGAAACGCATCATTATGCATGTATGAAGTAGCTACTGGAGCGGACAAATATTCAGCCATTTCTTGAACATCGTCGACGGCGTCGGCGTCAACAACACCACGGCCAGAAATTATTACGGGTTTTTGAGCTTGTTGAAGAAGGTTTACAGCTTTGTCTAAAGCTTCAGAATCTCCAAAACCTTTCTTTGTGACGCGATATTGATGAGGAGAAAGAATTTGTTCTTCAATCTCACCAAAAAATAAATCTCTAGGGATGTCAAAAAGTACAGGTCCTCTTTCAGCATAAGCAATGCGAAAAGCTGTACGTAAACACTCAGCTACACGACTTACGTGAGGAACTTGCACAGTCTCTTTAGTGATAGCTTCAAACATAGACACTTGATCTGCCTCTTGGAAGCCGTCCCAACCAATAGTAGGGGTACCTGCTGATGGAGAAATTACTACCATAGGTGTATGTGCCAGGTGGGCTGCGGCTACAGAAGTCACCATGTTTGAGATTCCTGGACCATTTTGTCCAATAACAACGCCTGCTTTTCCAGTAACACGGGTGTATCCATCCGCCATATGAGCTGCACTTTGCTCATGACGCACTGGAATAAATTCAATTCCGGCAGTAGGAAGCAAATCTAGCATATCCATAAAAGCAGAGCCTAATATACCATAAATTTGCTCGACATCCTCTGCAAGTAGTGTTTCGACGATAGCCTCACTAGGAGTCATCTTTGTTTTTTGATTGAAGTGTTCTTGTTTACGTAGCTCGCTTAGTTGACTTTTAGTTTCCATGTCCATTAATAAATCCTCCTTTTAGGTTAATAAATGTAAATTGTAAGCGATACCAAATTATAAACACATTCATTCTATAATTGAAATAAAATTGGCAAACCTTTTAAATCAAATATTTTAATAATGAACATTTAAAAAATTTATATAGAGTGACAAACATTTTAGCAAATCCTAATATACCAATGATAACGCTTACAAAAACTTCTTAATAACTTATTCCGTTAGAGAAACACTATTTGTGTTAGTAAGGTATCTGTGGTTTAAATAAGTCAAATTATTAAAAAAGGAGTGTTTGGTTAATGCGTATAGGAATACCTAGGGAAATAAAAAACAATGAAAAACGAGTTGCGATTATCCCATCAATGGTTGAAGAATTAGTTAGTAATGGAAATGAAGTTTTCGTAGAAACAAAAGCTGGTGAACAAAGTGGTTTTAATGACATTGAATTTGAAAGTGCTGGTGCGGAGATTATTAAAGATACAAAAAAAGTTTGGGACTGCGAAATGGTAATGAAAGTTAAAGAACCTCTTCCTGAAGAATATCAATATTTTAGAGAAAATCTTATTCTTTTTACGTATTTGCATTTAGCAGCGGAACCAAGCTTAACTGATGAACTTCAGAAAAACAAAGTTACGGCTATTGCTTATGAAACATTAGCATTAAAGGATGGTTCTTTGCCATTACTAACTCCTATGAGTGAAATAGCAGGTAGAATGTCAGTTCAGATTGGAGCTAGATTTTTAGAAGGCACATTTGACGGTAAAGGAGTATTGTTAGGAGGTATACCAGGAGTGGCGCCAGCTACAGTTACTATTATTGGTGGAGGCGTTGTTGGAGTAAATGCTGCAAAAATAGCTATTGGTCTTGGCGCTCATGTAAAAATCTTAGATGTTAGTGCTAAACGCTTACGCGAAATTGATGATCAGTTCAGTGGTAGAGTCGAAACACTTATGTCTAATCCTCAAAATTTAAGCAATGCTGTTGCTTCTGCAGATCTTTTAATAGGGGCTGTATTAATCGCCGGGGCAAAAGCACCACAAATTGTGAAAGAAAGTATGGTTAAAGCGATGAAAGCAAACTCTGTAATCGTGGATGTGGCTGTGGATCAAGGAGGGTGTATTGAAACAATCGATAAAATCACTACTCATGAGAATCCGGTTTATCTTAAACACGAGGTGGTTCACTATGCAGTAGCTAATATCCCTGGATCAGTTTCAAGAACCGCAACTTTAGCATTAACAAATGCCACTGCAATATACGCTAATTCACTTGCTACTTTAGGAATAGAGAAAGCATTAATAAAACACCCTGAACTACAATCAGCAATTAATATTCATGATGGTAATATTATTCACCCTGCAATAGCGGAAGCTCATAAAAAAGAATTTGTTAGTTTTAGTTAAACAAAAACCAGCAAGTATCATAAATAAGGAGTGAGTAAATAATGAAAACAAATGAAGAACAAGAATTAATTACAAAAGATAAAGAGCATCTTTGGCACGCCATGCACCGACATAATCCTGACGCTTCGCCAATGGTAGCTGATTATGGGGAAGGTTCATGGTTCACTGATAAAAGTGGAAATAAATATTTGGACGGGGTGTCAGGCCTATGGTGTTTGAATTTAGGTCATGGGCAACAAGAGATTGTAGATGCAGCCACTGAACAACTTTCAAAATTAGCTTATTTTCCATTAACCTTTGGCCATGAGCCGGCTATTGAGTTAGCTTCCAAAATTAGTGAGCTTTTAGGTGGTAATTATAGAACATTTTTCTCCAATGGTGGCTCTGATGCCAACGAAACAGCTTTTAAAATCGCCCGCCAGTATCATAGACAAACTGGGAATCCCGAAAAATATAAATTTATATCAAGATACCGAGCTTACCACGGTACAACAATGGGAGCCATGAGCGCTACGGCACAAGCGCAACGTAGGACTAAATACGATCCTTTAGTACCGGGTTTTTTACACATTCCGCCTCCTTATGCTTATAGAAGTACATTCGCTGATGCTGAGAGTGATGATGAACTAGCAGCTGACTTTTTAGAACAAACGATCATTTGGGAAGGTGAAGAGACAGTAGCAGGGTTTATCATGGAGCCTTTTATTTCGGGCGGTGGAGTGATCAAACCACAATCGGCGTCATATTTAAAAAGAATTCGAGAAATCTGTGACAAATATAACGTCTTATTAATTATGGATGAAGTAGTTTCAGGTTTTGGAAGAACTGGAGAAATGTTTGGTTTCATGCATAGCGAAAATGTAAAGCCAGATATGGTTTCGATGGCAAAGGGATTGACGAGTGGCTATATGCCCCTAGGAGCTACAGCTATTAAAAATGAAATTTACGAACCATTTAAAGAAGTCACTGGAAATAGTCATTTTCGCCACGTTTCTACGTACGGAGGCCATCCAACAGCTTGTGCTGTAGCATTAAAAAACATTGAAATTTTAGAAAGAGAAGGTATTACTAATCGAGTAAAAGAGTTAGGAACTAGCAAGTTAAGTAAATTGGAAGCCCTTTCTTCACATCCTAATGTAGGAGAGGTAAGAGGAGTAGGATTTTTATATGGCTTGGAAATGGTAAGTAATAAAGAAACCAAAGCTCCTCTACAAGATGAAGCAATGAACGAAATTTTGAGAGAGTGCAAAAATAAAGGGCTTATTATAGGAAAGAATGGGGATACTGTTCCTGAACTCGGGAACGTGTTAATTATAGCTCCTCCGTTAACTTCAACGGAAGAAGATTTAGATTTTCTATTAAATACTTTAGAGCAAGTTTTAGAAACGATAAAACATTAGAGCGGAATATATTTCCGCTCTAACTTTTAACTCGTCAGTGGATAAAAGAAATTAGGAGGCAATTTTAATGAAATTAAAAGATAATGTCTCTCCATTACCTCAAGAAAATTTAGAAGGAAAAAATTCAGAAAATAATCAATTGCAAAAAACATTAAAACCTAAATGGGTTTGGGCCATTGCACTAGGTTCAGCAGTTGGGTGGGGCGCTTTTGTTCAACCGGTTCAATGGCTAGGCACCGCTGGACCATTAGGGGTTATTTTAGGGATGACGCTCGGAGCGTTATTAATGATGGTTATAGGTTTTTGTTATGGTTATTTAATACAAACATTTCCTTTCACCGGGGGCGGATTTACTTATGCTTACTACGGTTTTGGAAAATATCATGCCTATGTATGCGGTTGGTTTCTTGCTTTAGCTTACGCCTGCATAATTGCATTAAATGCGTCAGCATTAGGGCTAATGTTTAGATTTTTACTACCCGAATTAGTGAGCTGGGGATACATGTATAGTGTAGCTGGTTGGGAAGTTTATGCCGGGGAAGTTTTAATATCATGTATAGCGATTATTGTTTTCGCTATATTTAATATACGAGGTGCCAGTTTTTCAGGCTCGATGCAATACTGGTTCGTAGTCGTATTAATACTAGGTGCTCTTGCAATTTCTATTGGTATATTTTTCTCTTCAAGTTCCTCGTTATCTTTTTCTCAGCCGCTGTTTAATACTAATATTACTTCATTTGAAGCGATTTTTTCTATTTTGGCAATAGCGCCTTGGGCATATATTGGTTTTGATAATGTTCCTCAAGCTGCTGAAGAATTTAATTTCAAACCCAAAAAAGCGTTTGCATTGATCGCTTTTTCACTCATTTGCGCATCTTTAGTATATTCGCTAATGGTATTTGCTACTACCATTGCTAGTCCTTGGCAAGACTTAGTAAATGCGCAACATCAATGGGGCACAGGCGAGGTCGTTCGAAACACTTTAGGTATTACAGGGGTATCTATACTAGCTATTGCTTTAAGCGCAGGAATTTTTACTGGCCTTAATGGATTTTATGTAGCTACCAGTCGTCTACTATTCGCCATGGGGAGGTCACAAATCTTTCCAAGTGCTTTTGGTAAACTGCATCATAAATATAAAACTCCAAATATTAGTATAATGTTTATATGCTTACTTTGTTTAATTTCTCCTTTTTTTGGAAGGGAAGCTTTAAATTGGATTGTAGATATGTCTTCAATAGGAGTTACAGTTGCTTTTCTTTACTGTTGTTTAGCTTCATATAAAATATTTGCTTGGAATAAAAAAGAATCACTTGCAAAAAATAAGTTTCAAATTTCTCCAAAGAAAAAAATTATTTCCGTATTAGGAGTATTCATTAGTGTGGGGTTTATTTTATTATTAATTGTTCCAGGTTCTCCTGGGGCTTTGGCTTTCCCATCATGGATTGCTATGATTGTTTGGATATTGATTGGCTTTACATTTTTTCAAGTAAATCGTAAAAAAATTAGCCAATTAACAAAAGAAGAACTAGACATGAGAATTATTGGTAAGGATTCGAAATAAGAAAATTTATTTCGTTTATTATTTGAATAATAAGAAAAATTAAAATTTTTTCTTTAAATCTTAAAGATTCTAAAGTGATCTTGAGTTAAGGCTGAGATCACTTTATTTAATTTGAACCATGACACTTATGGACGAGATTTCAATGAAAGAAAAAACAATTTTTTATTACATTAAATTATATCGTGTATTACATATCTTTATTTCTAATTTTAAAACAACATAGATAACATTAGGATAGGAGGTGGCTTGAATGAATTCAGAAACTACTACACATAGATATTCCTCAAACACAGGCATGAAATATCGAAATAAATGGTTGTTAGGTGTTTTATTCACTTTTGTAATCGCTTTCTTAGGGTTTTTATTAGCCCTTATTCCTGGTTTTAGCTATATTGGCCAATTAGCCTGTGCCATAATACTTGCTGTTTCTTACCGCCAGGTATTTGGATATCCCGAAAAATTAAGAGATGGTATAACTTTTTCGACGCAAAAACTTCTACGTTTAGCTATTATTTTATACGGTTTGCAACTAAATATTGCCGTTGTTTTAACTGATGGCGCGAGTTTATTAATTAGGGATGCAGTCATTATTACTTTTGCTATTTTATTTACTCTGTGGTTAGCCAAGATATTAAAAGCAGATTATTCCATCTCTATGCTATTGGGTGTAGGAACAGGAATTTGCGGAGCAGCAGCGATAGCTGCAGTAGCTCCTATACTTAAAGCAAAAAATGAAGACACTGCGATAAGCGTAGGGATTATTGCATTAATGGGAACTGTATTTTCTATTATTTATATTCTGTTACGCCCCATTATTCCTCTTGAATCGATGGAATATGGTATTTGGTCGGGTATGAGTCTTCATGAATTAGCGCATGTAGCTATAGCTGCAGAACCAGCAGGACAAGATGCCTTAGCTATTGCCCTTTTAGCAAAGCTTGGACGAGTGTTTTTACTAATTCCTGTTTGTTTCGTCTTAATCTTTTGTATGAAAAAAATTTCAAGAGAGAAAAACGCCCCCCAAGTAAAAATTCCGTTTCCATATTTTCTTTTAGGTTTTATTGGCATGAGTTTAATAAATACATTTGTTTTAAATGAAGTCATTGCTTTCCCTAAAGAAATAATGGTCGGAGTTGAAAATGCCACGACCTGGTTGCTTACTGCTGCTATGGTCGGTCTGGGATTAAATGTAATTTTTAAAGATTTACGTAATAAAGCGTTTAAACCTTTAATTGCTATGTGCATTACAACTGTTTTTGTTTCAATCATTTCGTTTTTGTTGCTATAAATATTAGTAAGAGGTGAAAACATGTGGGAAGAACTAATAGAAAAAGTGCGAAAAAAAAGACCTTCTATACTTTTTATGGAGGGAGAAGATAGTCGAGTTGTTGAAGCTGCGCTAAAGTTATCCCGAGAGAAAATTATTCACCCGATTTTGGTAGGAAATGAATACGAATTGTGGAGAAAAGTAAAAAATGTAAAAAATACAGATATTGAAATTGTGGATCCAAGTACTTTTTACTCAAACGAAAAAATTTGCAATTATCTGTTTCAAAAATTACTAACTAAATATTCTCAAGACCGCGCTAACCAACTAGTTCGAAGCACTAACTATTTTTCTATGGGTTTGTTACATTACAATATTGGAGAAGGTTTAATAGGCGGAGCAACTTTCAAAACTTCCGAGGTATTAAGGCCGGCTTTAGAAATCATTAAAACAAAAAAAGGTATTCAACGAATAAGTAGCTATTTTCTAATGAATAATCAAGAAAAAACATTTTTATTTGCAGATTGTGCTGTCAATCCCTCTCCAAATAGTTATGAATTGGCAGAAATAGCGTTTCTATCTGCAGAAGCTGCCGAACTTTATAATTTGAATCCAAAGGTGGCCTTTTTGAGCTATTCTACCAATGGCTCTGCAATTTCTAGTGATACCGAAAAAGTTAGTGAAGCCACAAAAATATTTATTAATAAGCATGACGAATATCCTGCTGAAGGAGAAATCCAATTTGATGCAGCTGTGACACCAGCAATAGCCGCGCGCAAAAATCAAAATTCGGTCATTCATGGGGAAGCGAATGTGCTGGTATTCCCAGATCTAAATTCAGCAAATATAGCTTACAAGATTACAGAAAGGTTGGCTGGTTATCAAGCTATTGGGCCAATTATTCAAGGACTTAATCGTCCAGTGAATGATTTGTCTAGAGGGTGCTCAATGGAAGATATTTATTACCTAGGGATCATTACTGGATGGCAAGCGATAAACAATAAGAGGTTTAGTTTTTCCTGAGACAATTAAATCTACAATGTATGAAGCTTTTAAGTAAAGGGATGATTTGCCGATGGTTTATTTACGACATATTTGTTTAGATCAAAAACTCATCTCTTTTCAAGAAGCTATATTAAAATTTCAAAAAAATTGTACGACGAGAACTTGGGAAGTAGTCATTGAAAACGGTAAGCATTTCTTTTTTGAAGAGCCAAATAACCATTTTTGTTTTATTTTAGAAGCTGTAGACATAAATGGGCGTGTTTACCGTGGTCCTTGTGTGATTGAATTTGTGGCTCAAATGCTTAATACCGTTCACCTTCAAGGTATCAGGCCATTACAAGTACTATCATAAATGTCTCTCTAAAAAGACAAAAAGAAAAGTAATTCATTGGCCATTAGGGGATTTAAACCAACACTCTTAAGAGCAAAAAAGAATCAAGAAGCAATGATTCTTTTTATCGTTTGAATGTTTCGGAAGGTGCGACGCCTTTGTATTTGTCTTGCCTTTTTTCTTGATTAATGCTGCAATAATCCTCTGACAGGGCTAACGAATAATGATAAAATGCGATAGAAAACGTTCGAACTAACGAAAGAGAAGACAAGAGGCTTAGCTGCCCCCGTGATCGTTGAGAAATATATTGGTAGTACTATGCCTCATCAGAAGGGAAAAACCTTGGCTACCTCCAGGGGTGTTATTAGGAAGGAGATTTTATGATGAAAATGAGCTGGCAATATTATTATACGGTGATGAAAAGAGCTCATATAGATCAATTAAAGCGGGAAGTATGGCCAGCAGAGCACATTAAAATCAAACGGAGGATGCAAGGTTTATCGCAACGAGAACTGGCTGAAGCGGTCGGGGCATCCACGCGTACGATCAGACGTATTGAAGCCGGTATGACGACCCCTCACGAAGAGCTTTTAAAAATCATTGCTTAAATTCTTTCCATCCATTTCCCGCAAAACAGAACCAATGAAGAGACTAGATGGTCCAAGTGAATATCCGAAACAGTTAAACAGGATGGTGGCCCTGAGGGATGCTTAATCCCTAATCGAAGCATGCCTTGGAACAATTAAAAGAAAACATAGAAGAATTTATAAAAAAAGTAATAATTGAAAATGAAATGAATAATAAGTCAAAATAACTGAGTGTAAAAAGCTAAGAAAAGCAGCAGTTCCCCTAGTAGAGTGAGGGTCTATTTATATGATTTATTGATACAAAAAGAAGAAATTGACTGTTTGTATAATTAAATAATTGGATTATTGTTTCATCTTAAGTAGTAAAAAAAGCATCTCAGCTTCGAAAAGAGTTGAGATGCTTGTTTGTTTTGTGAGGAGTTGCTAATAATCGCGATTATGTTAATGAAATTTTCGATGTAATATATAAAATAAACATGAACAGGGCCTCTCAAAGAAGAGGCCCCATTCATGTCATTCTCCTTCTAGTTCAACATGGTACTTGTACCGATCCGCACGATAATAGATTTCCGCAAATTCGATACCCTCGTGATGATCAAAAGAACACCGTTCGATATAAAGTAATGGCGCATGGTCTTCTAACTGCAATTGGTCCTGCAGCATGGAGGTGGCGCTCATGGCTTCAATGGTTTCATTGGCTGTGGTTAAGTGAATGTCATGCGCTCGGAGTACTTGATAAAGAGACGCTTGGGGTGACACCATATCGCTTTGATTAATCTCCACTTTATTAATCGGAATAAAGGAGCGATGGAAACCTACTTTTTCGCCGTTTATGATGCGTAAACGTTCAATTTTGTACACTTGAACATCTTCACGCAAGTGTAATTTCGTCACCACTTGGAGAGGCGCCTCCACAATATCGAAAGAGACTAATTCGGAAAGAGCGTCTCGATTCAAGTTGTCTTCACTAAAGCTCGAAATTCTCTTTAGCTGCAGTCCGTGTTTGGTGTTTATCACAATAGTTCCGATGCCCGAGTGTTTTTTAACATAGCCATTGGTTTGTAAAATATCCATCGCCCGACGAATCGTGATACGACTTACTCCGTACGTGTCTTGCAATGCTGGTTCGGAAGGCAAAATATCGCCCTCATGATATTCGTTACGAATGATTTTTTGAAGCAATTCATTGTAAATTTGCTTATACAGGGGCTCGTTCGTTTTCGTAGAGTCAATCATAGTAACCTCTTCCAGTCTTATGATATTCGAGAAGCGAGACGCTGAGCTAGGCTCGTGATGTCAAAATCATTTGCCTTCTCGATAAAGTCTATCATATCATAAAATTCCCTGTTTTTCTCACTCATAGCCCCGACGATGGCGCCGACAATGGTAGCTATCGTATCGGTGTCATACCCGATGTTCACCGCATCGATAACCGCTTGTTGAGCGTTTCCACGATTTGCTTTAATAATCCCAAACGCACATGGCACCGCTTCAGAGACATGTAAGCCGCTTCCGATGAGCTGATAGAGTTTTAACAGATTTTCTTCTTTGGAGCCAGGTTCCTCGACGATATCAAAAGCCAATTTCATTCGTTCCACGACGCTGGCCCCAGCTACCGTTCGGCTAATCTCTTGTCCCAAACGCTCGCCCTCGATAGCACCATATAACCCCGCTTCCAAAATCTCATCAAAGGTGATTTCTTCTTTTAAAGAAGCACTAACGGCTGAAGCAACAGCACTGGCACCAGATATGGCTAAATGATTGTCATGTGTCACTCTAGTGATCGTAATGGCATCTTGGATGGCCGCATCTTGATGGCCAGGATGAAATAAGCCCGCAGGGGAAATTTTCATGGCGGCCCCGTTGGTGGCTTTGGATGCATAATCAACGATAACCGCACCTTCGAGGGGCTGCATCTCCTGTTTTTCGCCTTTATACATGGCAATAGCGCTTCTCGTGGTCGGACCGGCAAAACGATTAAAGTAGACGGGCATGTTGGACCACTTGATCATGGCCTGTTTAACGATTTCAGTGGTGATGGTTTGTTCTTTCGTTTCCAAAACCTCTTGAAGAATCAGGTAAATTTGGGAAAAATCGTCCGTCACTTGACCTGGTTCATTTCCTAAAGCAAAGGCGGTGTCACCTGGCTTTTGAAATTCCGTGACCTGTCCATGAAATGTTTCTCGAATTTGATGAAACGTAAGGTTTTCGGTGGCGGCTCCCATCGCGTCTCCCATGGCTGCGAAAGCGAGACTCCCTAGAATGTTTTTTTCCATAATAATCTTCTCCTTTGTTATTCTTCTTCCATATTGTTGGCTTCTTTAAATCCAAGGATCAACGTCAAAACCATCGCGGAAACAAATGAAATAGTTAATCCAACGATATACGCCCACAAGGTAGGCCCGGCGAAAGCGGGAATGGTTGTCAGTCCCCCAAAAACAAAAGCATATCCGACTACGTTAAAGAATCCCATAAATGCGCCGCCAATAGCTGCGCCCACACATCCAGCAATCAATGGGGTTTTTAGTTTAACGCCCAGACCATAAATGGCTGGTTCCACGATACCGGATAAAAACACCGAGGTGATGGAGGTAATGGAAAATGATTGGAGCGTTTTGCTTTTGCTTCGTAAAAAGACGGCTAACGCTGCACCAGCCATACCGAAATTAGCATTGGCGGCATAGGCGATTATACTGGATTCTCCTGTGGAGGCAATGTTCGGGATCACTACGGTGGTATTTGGAGCCCAGTGAATGCCAAACATGATGAAGATGTTCCAGATCCCTCCAATGATCGCTCCGGCGATGACACTGTTCGACGAAATGACAAGATCAACACCTTGCGCCGATAAAATACTCAAGTAATTGCCGATAGGTCCAATGACGATCGCCACTAACGGGACCAACAAAAATAATAAGACCGTAGGAATAACCACCATGTGCAAACTTTGTACCAATTTTCCTTTCATGAAGTGCTCTAATTTCGATTGAACCCATACTGTTAAGATGGCTGGTATAACTTGGCCGCTGTAATCAAAAATGGGTACCGGAACACCCATATAACTAATGGAGTCCGTCTCGTTTTCTACTAGAGCTAAAAAATCGGGCATCAATAATGCTCCCATGATTGCTAACGCGATATAAGGGCTCGTTTTAAATCGTCTCGCGGCAGTAATCGCTACAAGCAACGGAAGGAACTGAAAGACGGAAGTAGCAGCTAGGGTCAGGATTAAGTTAGTATTACTATCTTCATTCAAAACACCAATCTGGGTGGCTAAAATCGTGAATCCTCGTAATAAACCGGCACCAGCGAACAAAGGTAATAATGGAGTGAAAATGCTTATAACAATTTCTAAAAAATGATTAAAATACCGTTTGAATGTATTTTGTTCTTTCTTTTCTTCTTTGACGTCTTCCTCATGACGTATATTTACTTTTTCTTTTTCTTGTAGTTCCGTTCTTTTAATAATTTCTTCGTAAACTTCATTAACATTCGTTCCGATGACAATTTGAAACGTAGACTCGCTATCAACAACACCCATAACGCCTTTGGTATCTCTTATCTTTTGAGTGTCTACTAAGCTTTTATCCTTTAATTCGGTTCTTAGTCTTGTTGCACAGTGCGTCACCGTTTTAATATTTTGTTCTCCACCCATGAATTTGATAAGGTCTTTCGCCAACTTTTCCATTTATTCTGCCCTCCTCGAAAAATATTGATAACTAATAAGCATGCACACCAATATTAAACATCATAACGTTATAATGTTTATCAATATAATATAGCGCTTTCATATCGTTGTCAACTAAGAAATGCTTTAAGTTTTTTGTAATCACCAATTGTGCAAATAAGCTAGACAACGAAAAAGATCATTCGGGACACACTCAAGATGAATTTCCGACTAAAGAAATCATAGAAATGAGCACGAATGACCTGTAACCATCTTCGCACGAATGAAGTTCTCGTCATGGAAGCGTCCGCTTTCCTGTTCTAGTCGCACGCTGTACCGTCTATTCGAGCGTCGGGCACTTAGAAGGAGAGGCTATTGTTGGGCGTCAACACCAAAGTGCCGTGATCACCTTGGTCGAGCTCTTCTCAAAAGTAATTATTACTCTTCAACCATGCGGACGCTTCTTGAAAAACCTCTTTAAATCTAACTCCTTTGACAGCGGCCAAGTTTTATCCAACTGGCGGTTGATTAGGAATAGACACGATCTTGCCCTTTATTTTGACGATCTAGGAACACCTTCTCAGCGCGGACTAAACGAATATTCGAATGGTTTGCTTCGAAAGGATAAATTGCCCAAACACATGGATTTTCAGGACGGGAAGCAGTGGTATGTTTCCGCTGTGGCCTTCAAAAGAAATCACCTCTCAAAAAAATTGTTAGACTATTGCATCCCGTTGGAGTTATTCATGAGCTACATGGAGCCTGGTATGTTGTCTAACTTAGTTTGACGATTTAAAACTCAATAAAAATTTATAAGTTGTATTAATAAATAAAAGTTATTTTTTGCATAGAAAGTTTTTCCTTTTTCTTTGTTTTGAGAGCGTAAAATATTTTGTGTAAACGAGCGAACACGAAAAAAGGAAGTCCTTTTCTAGTAGAATGAAGTTAGCC
>NZ_CANLSU010000009.1 GCF_947493875.1 uncultured Marinococcus sp.
GAAATGCCCTAAATTTGATTCTTTTCTTTGGGGCTCTGGCTTGTCTTTCCTTTTCAAAGAACGATCTGCCGCTCAAAGCGACAATTAATATCATACCAAGTAGGTAAATGAAAGTCAACAACTTTTATGAAATTTATTATTTCCGGCTGTTGTTTTTCCGCCTCTCTCGGAAGCGCATGTATAAATATATCACCGTGGCTCTAAGCGGTCAACAACTTTTTATAATTTCTTTTAAAAAAATGTATAAATAAAGTAATGTGTAATTATCTATTGCTTCCGTTAGCCTCTTATAGGTCTTTTCTTTTTATTCTGATTACTAACTGCTTCGTATTTTATGCTATTCTAGTGGTATGTAATGGAAGAAAGGAGAGAATTGACCGTTGGCCGATATCCACTGGAATGATAAAGAGTTATTGATTTTCGACCTCGATGGTACTCTATATGAGGATACTGAACACTTTGATTATTACGCTGAACGGCTGGCTGCCTTTATCGCAGAAAAAGAGAGACCTGCATTTTTCTCCGAGTACGAAGCTGTTCAAAACGGCGAGCGGGCTCTGCAGATAGGCACAGCGTATGATGCAGAGAACGACCGTATCCTCTATCTCGACCCGGTCACCGCCCAGCCAGTAAGAGTCGTCAATTGGAGCGGGAAAGAAATGGAACCTTCTGTGTGGGCCGGAGAGTATAAGAACCTTTCTTTTGACTTTGACAAAAAAATAGCTATCGGGGACGGGTGGTGGACTCCCCATGCTACTGCCAGGCATTTCGGTGTTTCGAAAGAAGAAGCCTATGCCGCATACGTGGAAACAAAAACATATATGTCATCTGAAGCCTTCCAGCTTTCCCAGACTCCTTCGCTTCGATCGGGGCTGCAGTGGCTTCAATCTAATGGAAAGCAGATGGTGTTAGTCACCAATAGCGACGATGAAGACGCAGAATCCATTTTACAGCAGTTAAACCTGCATGATCTGCTTCCTCCCTACACCAGGATTACTTCTGCAAACAAACCGGCAGAAACGAAGGATCATTACGAACAATTATTGGAAGAGTACCGGGTCAGTCCTCAGGAAACGATGGTCATCGGGGATAACTTAATGAATGATGTGATGCCCGGCGTTCTGCTTGGAATTGAAGGTATTCATATCAGCCCTTTAGCTGATTCTCCCTCCAAATATATTTATACTGTGCCATCTCTTCAGCAGCCGATGGAAGAGCTCATTCAATACAACAAATAGCAAGAAGCCGCCCGCAGATATCTGCGGGCGGCTTCTGTTTATTGGATGCTATTCACTCGGTACTTTATTCATAATCGTTGACGCCAATTCATCATAGAGCTCACCGATCGGGTGCTCCGGCTGATAAACAGATGGGGCGAACACACTGTCGTCTTCAAGCGGCTGACCCAATGGAATGCGGCTGAGAATGCCAACCTTTAACTCGTCAGCCAGACGGTCTGCTCCGCCCTCGCCGAAGACGTATTCCTTCTCACCGCTGCGGCTTTCATAATAAGCCATGTTTTCAATAATCCCCAATACACGGTGATTGGTTTTAATCGCCATTGCTCCGGCACGGGCAGCCACAAATGCCGCCGTCGGATGCGGCGTAGTAACGATGATTTCCTGGCTTTCCGGCAGGGTAGTGTGAACATCGAGTGCCACGTCCCCTGTTCCCGGCGGAAGATCCAACAGCAGGTAATCAAGGTCGCCCCACTCCACTTCATTAAAGAAGTTATTCAGCATTTTTCCAAGCATTGGGCCTCTCCAGACTACCGGAGCGTTATCCTCCACAAAGAATCCCATCGAAATGACTTTAACGCCGAAACGCTCTACCGGATAAATCCGCTCATCCTGTACCTTCGGGCGTTCTTCAATGCCCATCATATCCGGTACACTGAAGCCGTATATGTCTGCGTCGATAATACCTACCTTTTTTCCGGCACGGGCAAGCGCCACAGCTGTGTTCACTGTAACTGTAGATTTACCGACTCCGCCTTTACCGCTTGCAATGGTAATAAACTGAGTTTTGTTGTCCTCAGATAAAATTTTCGGTCCTTCTTCTCCTTTTAACCCTCCGGCTTTTTCTACTTCTTCGGGTTCAAGAGTTTCAAAGCGGAGTCCCACTGAGTCGGCCCCGGCTTCTTTGAGCGTATCCACTACCTGCTGCTGCATCTGCATTTGTTCAGGAGTACCAGTCTTAGCCAATGCTATTTTTAAACGCACCTTGCTGTCATCTTTCACACTGATACTGCGGATACCGCCGGTTTCAACGATCGGCTTGCCCAGATCAGGATCTTCTATGGACTGAAGTGCTTCGCGCACCTGTTCTTCTGTAATCACATTGCACACCTTCCTTCTCTAGACTATAGCTGTAACTATTGGAAACATTCCTTATCTAGCATACCGTTTTTAAGAAGCAGATTTCAAACGTTTACAACTAAAACCCGGCGTTTTTTCTTTACACATAAGCAAACCAGATAAAAAGAAAACTCCCTCTGCTGAATGCAGAAGGAGTTTTTGGATGAAGAGATGAATTAACGCTTCGAGAACTGTGGCGCACGACGTGCTGATTTGAGACCGTATTTTTTACGTTCTTTCATACGTGCGTCACGAGTCAGGTAGCCTTCAGATTTCAGAGTAGGACGGAAATCCGGGTCTACTTTCAGGAGAGCGCGCGCTACTCCGTGACGGATAGCACCAGCCTGGCCGGTGAAGCCGCCGCCTCTTACAGTTACTTTAATGTCATAAGAACCTTCCGTGCCTGTAGCAGCGAGTGGCTGCTTTACAACAAGCTTCAATGTTTCAAGATTGAAATACTCGTCGAGTTCACGGTCGTTTACAGTGATTTTTCCATCGCCTGGCTCAAGAAAAACTCTAGCCGATGAGTTTTTCCGGCGTCCAGTACCGTAATATTGTACTTGTGCCAAATGTAGTCCCTCCTTTTATTTTAACCGCGCAGTTGCAGTTCTTCTGGTTGTTGTGCCTGGTGATTGTGCTCTGGGCCTTCGTATACAAATAGCTTCTTGCCTTGCTCACGGCCAAGAGTATTTTTCGGAAGCATGCCTTTAATAGCAATTTCGAGCATTTTTTCTGGTTTCTCACGGCGCATGTCGTCTGCGCGTGTAGATCTCAGTCCACCCGGATAACCGCTGTGACGGTGATAATACTTTTGAGAAAGCTTTTTCCCGGTCAAGTGGATTTTTTCTGCATTAACAATAATCACGTTATCCCCAACGTCGATGTGCGGGGTGTATTGTGGCTTTGTTTTACCGCGAAGGATTGCAGCGACTTCACTGGCAAGACGTCCGAGTGTCTGGCCTTGTGCGTCTACTACGTACCATTTGCGTTTTACGTCGCCTGGCTTAGCCATGTATGTCGTACGCATAGTTGTTTCCCTCCTAAATCAATTCTCTGCCGATTATATCATCGATCACTTGTCTTATTTACGCTCATCATTCCGTATCCCGGGGCAGTGGGACGTGAAATGCCAAATAACATCGTATAATAATAGGGGCCAAATGTCAATGTTAAAACACCAGGAAACGTTGTTTTTTTGTAATCAATTTTCTTCGGGGCCTAAACGCTTTCAGCTGACCTTAAAAACCATTAACGGACAGCCAGCCAGAGTACTGTGTACAGTGCACAGCCCACGGCAAAATACCGGAAAGTACTCTTCCGGTGCTGAGGTATTTCCTCCTGCATTACTTGATAAATAATACCCCCGGAAATAAACGCATAGATAATTGAGACCCACTCGTCCTTTAAATCAACGGTCAATCCGAAGAGCCAGCCTGCTAAAACTCCAGCTACTAAAAGCCAACGGCCAAATTTATCAAAGAGACGATGATTGATGGAGCGCATGCTGATATCTGAGGTTAACAGGTATACCGAAAGGGCAGCGAAATAAAAGATAGTTTCCTTTGTTGTTCCCATTTGCCCGTGAAGCAGCAGGTAGCCCACGACAACATTAAATAATGTATAAAATATAAGCGGGATTAAAAAGTAGAGGTTCCCGCTCCGAAGACGATCTCTGACGCTGTCTTCTCTATGAAATGAATGAGCCACCTTTTCCAGCGCATAGGTTAAAAGCAGCCCAGCCATGGCCACCAGGTAGGCATCATTATTGACTGTTTCTAAAAAACCAGTGCTGGTCTGGCTGTCGATCTGCTTTTGAGAAGTGCTCAAATTCGGCAGCGTAATAGAAAACACGTAAGCGATTGCCACTCCACCGGAGACCGAAATCAGCTTACGGCGACTCGCATTGGATATACGGCCCACAAATTTAACCGCCGCATGGACAGCAGCAAAAACAAGCACGAAAAGAAAACTCACAAACGTCATGACCTCAGCTCCCTTAATTTCCTATCCAATACTATGTTTTAAGTCCGTTCTTTTCAAAGATACTTCTCTGTCAGTAGTTTACCTTCCAAAGGTACAGCCCGTGGCCGGGAGCGGTATTGCCTGCAGCTGCCCGCTCCTTCGCTTCAATAATGGCTTTCATTTCTTCAGGGGAACGGTTTCCCTTCCCTATTTCAAGCAGCGTCCCTACAGCAATACGAATCATATTATACAAAAAGCCTGAGCCGCGGAACGTAAACCACAGCTCTTCCCCGTCGAGCGTAACATCTGCTTTGTATACCGTACGGGTTTTTTCCTTCACGTCGGTGTTGGCAGCGCAAAAGGAGGAAAAGTCGTGCTCCCCTTCAAGGTAGCGGACGGCCTTCTTCACAGCTTCAACGTCCGTAGGATACGGATAATAAAAGGCATGATTCCGCCGGAATACATCCCGCTCCTTACGCAGCAGCACACAGTACCGGTACTCTTTTTCCACCGCATCAAAACGTGCATGAAAATCCTCATCGGCATAAGCGGAGTGCCAGACATAGATATCTTTTGGCAGGAACGATTCGAGAGCCTTTCCCCATTTGTGCTCCGGCAGCTGCAGCGGAGAATCAAAATGAAAGACCTGGCCTTTTGCATGCACGCCTGAATCTGTCCTTCCAGAAGCATGAACGGGCACGTAGACACCTTTATGCATTTTCTGCAGTGCCTCCTCGATTTCTCTCTGAACAGTCCGGCGTCCCGGCTGCACCTGCCAGCCCTCAAAAAATGTACCATCATACGCCACCGTTGCTTTCACTCTCGGCATCGGGCTCTTCTCCTTTCGTTTACTGACGTAAAAACAATAAAACAATTCCAAATGCTGCGATCAGGACACAGCACAGGGTATCTCTCCATCCCCACACAAGCAGACGAAGCTTGGTCCGTCCTTCTCCTCCATTATAGCCGCGGGCCTCCATCGCATAGGCCAAGTCTTCCGCCCGGCGGAAGGCACGTACAAATAACGGCACCAGAAGGGAGACAAATGCCTGCATCCTATCCCGCATAGAGCCTTTGTTAAAATCAGCGCCGCGGGCCGTCTGGGCTTTAATGATTTTTTCTGTTTCCTGAAGCAGTGTAGGAATAAACCGGATCGCAATAGACATCATCATCGCCACGTCATAGGCGGGAAACTTAAAGCGCTCGAGCGGGGAAAACATCTGCTCCAATGCATCTGTAAGATCAATCGGACTCGTTGTCAGCGTTAAGAGCGACGTAAAGTATACGAGCAGCAGCAGACGAAGAGAAATAAACAGTCCCTGGCGGAAGCCTTCCTCATAAAAAGAAAACATGCCGATTGAGAATAGCACCTCCCCTTCCCTTGTGAAAAATGCATGCAGAAAGAAAGTCAATATTACTAAAATGAATACCGGAAACATGCCTTTGCGAATATACCGAAACGGAACGCCTGAGAGAAAATAAACGGCTATCGCTGCCGCTCCGAAAAGCGCGTAGCCATTCCAGCTGTTCACGAGAAAAACCGCGATAATCAAAAATAATACGGCAGCAATCTTCGCCCGGGGATCCATATGATGAAGAAAGGAGCGCCCTGGCAGGTACTGACCGATTATGACATTTTCAAACATGCGGCACCTCCCCGTTCTGAACCGCATGCTCCCAGTAATCGGCAGCTTCTGTTGGAGAAAGCTTATAGTGCGGGAAGCGGATGCCGCTGTCCCGTTCAATCTGCTGAAGCACCTGTACCTGCTCCGGGATATCCAGATCCATTTCCTGCAGCTTTTCCCGTTGGGCATAAATGGCTTCCGGCTCTCCCTGCATCCTGATCTCTGCATCCTCCATCACATACATGTACTCAGCAAATGCGGCCGCCTCCTCCATCTGATGCGTAATCATAATCGTAGTCGGCTGATACGCACGCTGCCAGTCCATAAATAACTCCAAAATTTCTTTTTGCCCCTGGGGGTCGAGCCCGGCGGTCGGTTCGTCCAGGATAAGAATGTCCGGGCTGGTGGCAAGCACCCCAGCTATTGCTACCCGCCGCATCTGTCCCCCGCTCAGCTCGAACGGCGAGCGCTCCAGCAGTGTTTCACTGAGTCCCACCTGCTGCAGCAATTCCGGAAGCTTTTTTTGTATCTCTGCAACATCCATTCCCTTGTTTTTCGGCCCAAATAATAAATCTTTTTCGACGGTTTCCTCGAACAGCTGGTGCTCGGGATACTGAAACACCATCCCTACATGACTCCGCACCGTTTTGACCATTTTTCGTTTTGTTCTGGATTCCAGCTGGTGCTCCCCTACCGTCACTACACCGGCGGAAGGCTTCAGCAGGCCGTTGATATGCTGTACAAGTGTCGATTTCCCGGAGCCGGTACGCCCAATGACAGCCGTCACGGAAGAAGAGCGGAAGCGGGCGTTTATATTTTTAAGTGCCAGCGTTTCAAATGGTGTTTTTTTCATGTACACATGGCTTACGTTTTGAAAATTTACCTCCATGCTGCTACTCTCCTTCAACCATTGTACGGAGTGTTCGTATGTCGATCCCCCGCTTCTTTGCTTCCCGGTAAAGCTGATATTTATACGGAAGAGGCATCCCTTCTGCCTCCATCCACTCCAGCTGGTCCAGAATGCTCGCTGTGGTTACATCTTTTTCGATTTGTCCTGCTTTCATGAACCAAATACGGTCGGACATGAAGGCTTCTTCGAGATAATGAGTAATCGATACGATGGTGATGCCCGATTCGCGGCACAGCCGGTTCATTGTTTCCAAAATTTCTTTTCTGCCGTTCGGATCAAGCATCGAGGTGGATTCATCAAACACCATCACCTGCGGACGCAAAGCAAGAATTCCGGCTATCGCTGCCCGTTGCTTCTGGCCTCCGGACAGACGGTGGGGCTCCATATGTAAAATATGTTCAATGTTTACCCAGCGGCTGACCTCATCAATGCGTTCAAGCATCACTTCGCGCGGAATTCCGGCGTTTTCCATTCCAAAAGCAATGTCATCACGCACTGTCGGTGCCACAAACTGATGCTCCGGGTTCTGGAAAACCATGCCCACTTCCCGCCGGATCATTTGCAGAGACTCCTCCTCTGTTGTTTTTTTACCCAGCACAAGAACGGATCCTCCGGTTGGCTGGGACAGGCCGTTAAAGAGACGGGAGAGGGTCGATTTCCCCGAACCGTTGGCTCCTATAATTGAAAGCCATTCCCCCTGGTGAATCTTTTTATTTAATCCTTTCAACACCTTCTCGCCGCTCTCCTCGTATTGGTATTCAAGATCCCGGAGCTCAATAATCGCCATGCCCTCTCCCCTCCCTTTAATGTACGATTTTTGCATAGAAAAAAAGCAAGACGCAGTCTTTACAGACATCGTCCTGCCTCTTTTACATGTAACCTTCATTTGCAAATGAAAGAAATGTATAAACGAGGGCTTCCCGTTTATACAAGTTCGATGATAGCCATTTCAGCAGCGTCCCCACGACGCGGTCCGAGTTTCAGTACGCGCGTGTACCCGCCTTGACGGTCTTCGTAACGAGGACCGATTTCAGAGAACAGCTTCTGAACAGCATCCTGGCCTTCTTCGTTAGCTGTTTCCTTGCGAACAAATGCAGCTGCCTGACGGCGGGCGTGCAAATCTCCACGTTTTCCGAGAGTAATAATTTTTTCTGCGATCGGCTGTACTTCCTTCGCTTTTGCGTGAGTTGTTTCAATCCGGCCGTTAATAATAAGGTCGGTAGTCAAATCACGAAAGAGCGCTTTTCTTGCCGATGTGTCGCGTCCAAGCTTTGAGTATGGCATTACAATTCCCTCCTTTGGTCAAAAAATATTTATGATTAGTCCTCTTCGCGCAAGCCGAGTCCGAGTTCACCGAGCTTTTCCTGAACTTCTTCCAGCGATTTGCGTCCAAGGTTGCGGACTTTCATCATATCTTCCTCTGACTTTTGCGTCAGCTCCTGCACAGTATTGATGCCTGCGCGTTTCAGGCAGTTATAGGAACGGACCGAAAGATCAAGCTCTTCAATTGTCATTTCAAGCACTTTTTCTTTTTGGTCTTCTTCTTTCTCCACCATGATTTCCGCATTCTGTGCCTGATCGGTCAGACCGATAAAGATATTCAAGTGCTCATTCATGATCTTCGCACCAAGAGATACTGCCTCTTCGGGACGGATGCTTCCGTCTGTCCAGACATCCAACGTTAGCTTGTCGTAGTTGGTAATCTGCCCGACGCGGGTATTTTCCACCTGGTAATTCACACGCTCGACCGGCGTATAAATAGAATCAATGGGAATGACACCGATTGGAAGGTCGTCGCTGTTGTTTCCATCAGCCGGGACATAGCCGCGTCCGCGATGAGCGGTAAGGCGCATATGCAGGTTGGCGTTTTTGGATAAGGTAGCGATATGAAGATCCGGATTCAGGATTTCCACGTCGCTGTCGTGTGTAATATCCCGAGCAGAGATTGTACCTTCTCCCTGCACATCCACTTCAAGCACTTTTTCATCATCAGAGTACACCTTCAAAGCGAGCTTTTTCAAATTCAAAATAATGGTCGTTACGTCTTCAAGTACGCCTTCAATCGTTGAAAACTCGTGAAGAACCCCATCGATTTGAACTGTAGAAACCGCTGCTCCCGGTAACGAGGATAAAAGAATACGACGCAGGGAATTTCCCAGGGTAGTACCATAACCACGTTCCAATGGTTCAACAACAAATTTGCCAAACTTGGCATCTTCGCTCACTTCGACCGCTTCAATGTTAGGCTTTTCAATTTCGATCATTTGTTTGCGTACCCTCCTTCAAACGTCGTACATCCGGCAGCCGGTGCCGGAAATTAAGGAAAACAGGAAAGCGGGATGCAAAAGCACACCTTCCAGCCTGTCTCCTTTGCAATAGTCATGTTCGCTTTCAGTTATGCACGTGGACGTTTTGGCGGGCGGCACCCGTTATGAGGTACTGGCGTAACATCACGAATAACCGTAACTTCTACCCCGGTTGCCTGAAGGGAACGAATTGCAGCTTCACGTCCAGCACCTGGACCTTTCACTGTAACTTCTACGCTTTTCAATCCGTGTTCCATTGCAGCTTTTGTTGCTGTTTCCGCAGTCATTTGAGCTGCGAACGGAGTGGATTTACGGGAACCTTTGAAACCAAGCACTCCAGCGCTTGCCCATGCAAGTGTGTTCCCCTGCACGTCCGTAATGTTTACAATCGTGTTGTTAAACGTCGAGCGGATATGAGCCACACCCGACTCTATATTCTTGCGCTGACGGCGTTTACGTGGTGCGTTCGACTTTGCTTTTGCCATAATAGGTAACCTCCTTTATAAATAAATTATTTACGTTTGTTTGCTACTGTACGACGCGGGCCTTTACGGGTACGGGAATTGTTCTTCGTGTTTTGTCCGCGAAGCGGCAGTCCACGACGATGACGGATCCCACGATAGCTTCCGATCTCCATCAAGCGTTTGATGTCGAGGGAAGTTTCACGGCGAAGATCCCCTTCTACCGTATGGTTGTTATCAATAGCCGTACGGATACGGGCCAGCTCGTCTTCTGTTAAATCACGCACACGGGTGTTCTGGTCAACGTCAGCTTCGTTCAGAACCTGAACTGCAAGCGATTTGCCGATGCCGTATACGTAAGTGAGTGAAATAGCAATACGCTTATCACGAGGAATATCTACTCCTGCAACACGTGCCATGCGGGCACCTCCTTTTTATTATCCTTGTCTTTGTTTATGCTTCGGGTTCGAGCAAATTACCATTACCGAACCTTTACGGCGAATAACTTTACAATTGTCACAAATCTTTTTAACGGAAGCTCTTACTTTCATTTTCCATTTACCTCCTTCACTGCATGTAAGCCATGCATTGGTAAGAGTGCTCAAGAATGAACTTGCGGGTCTATTTGTAGCGGTACGTAATACGTCCGCGGGAAAGGTCGTACGGTGAAATTTCTACAGTTACTTTATCACCAGGAAGAATCCGGATAAAGTGCATACGGATCTTACCGGAAACATGCGCTAAAATTTTGTGTCCATTTTCAAGCTCAACACGAAACATAGCGTTTGGAAGAGGCTCAACCACCGTGCCTTCCATTTCAATAACATCATCTTTAGCCATGAATTAATTCTCCTTTTCAAATAAGGCTTCTTGTTCAAAAAAGGTGTAAAGAGCGTGCCGGATTTTCGCGTTAGTCACTCGGCCGGTTTCTATCAAACTCGACTGTACTTCCGGCGAAATATACGAAAGCAATTCTACGTGGGACGTGTTTTTCTTCTTTCCCCGATCGAACTTTCGTCTTTCCCCGTCCGCCAGCATAAGAAACTTATCATCCAGCACATCAATTACTACCGCGTACTGACCAGCTTCGCGCCCCCGGGTCACTCGAACGATTTGTCCCAGATCGGGTCGCCTTGACTCCGAATCTTTCATGCATGCATCCTCTTTTCCTTAGGCTTCGTTAGGATTTAGCAGCCTGAAGCCGTACTACACGGCCTGGGCTGTCCAACCATCGGAGAGGGTGTATACGTGTTTGCTCTAGGCAAATTCAGTGTACCCCTAAAATGATGGTATTGCATCATGTTCCCGGATCGCATCCGATGGGCTCCCCGTCACTTATGAAACGCTTTTGCCGCATCGCACTTCCCGTATTATAACGAGTTTCCGACCCGTTTTACAAACAATCATGCACGAAGGTCTTTCAAGAGTGCTTCAATGTCATGAAATACTTTATCTATATCCTGATCTCCATCGATGTTGCGGAGATATCCTTTTTCTTCATAGAAATCAATCAGCGGCTGCTGCTGTTCAATGTTTACTTCCAAACGGCGCTTAACCGTCTCCGGTTTATCATCATCGCGCTGAACGAGTTCACTTCCGTCTACGTCATCAATACCTTCCTGCTTCGGTGGGTTGTAAATCACATGATACGTCCTGCCTGAAGAAGGTGAAACGCGACGGCCGGTAAGACGTTCTTCAAGTTTTTCTTTTGGAACATCAATGTTCAGTACGTAGTCGAGCTGCCTGCCCATATCTGACAGCATTTTTTCCAGTGCCCCGGCCTGAGCCGGAGTTCTAGGAAAACCATCGAGCAAAAATCCGTTTTGGCAGTCTTCTTTCTGCAAACGTTCTTCAACAATACCGTTTGTGACTTCGTCTGGAACTAAATCACCAGCATCCATGTAAGACTTTGCCTGTCTGCCAAGCTCGGTCTCTTCTTTAATGGCTGTGCGGAACATATCCCCAGTAGAAATGTGGGGAATATTGTATTCTTCACTTATTGTTGCAGCCTGCGTGCCTTTTCCAGCACCCGGCAGCCCCATCAATATCAGATTCACGCTATCTCCTCCAACGACTATTTTACCCGAAGGGAAGCGGCATAGGCGAGCTTCGTCTTCGAGGCCAATTCTATTTAATGAAACCGCGATAGTTCCGTTTAACTAACTGGCTTTCTACTTGCTTCATCGTTTCCAAAGCAACCCCTACAACGATTAGAAGGCCTGTACCGCCAATTTGAATCGACTGTGGGAGACCCATCTGTGTGATGAAAAAGACTGGAATGATGGCAACCACGGTTAAAAACAGGGCTCCGACGAATGTAAGTCTGTAAAGCGTCCGCCGGATGTACTTTTCAGTGGCAAACCCTGGGCGTATGCCGGGAATGTAGCCACCCTGCTTTTTCAGGTTTTCCGTCATTTGTTCCGGATTCACCTGAACAAAGGCATAGAAGTACGTAAACGCAATGATTAAAGCTGCATATACGACCATTCCTATAGGCTGCGTATAATCAAAGTTATTTACAATCCAGTTGGCAATCGCATTATCTTCCCCAATAAAGCTGGCTGCTGTCGGCGGAAAAATAAATAACGCCAAAGCAAAAATTACCGGGATAACCCCTGCAGCGTTTACTTTCAAAGGAAGATGTGTCGACTGCCCGCCAACCGGGCTCCGTCCAACAGTTCGTTTTGCATATTGAATAGGAATTTTGCGCAGCGCCTGCTGTACAAAAATGACGCCTACAATAATAGCAAGAACTGCTACTGCCAGAAGCGCTATAGTGATAATGCCTATATATAACTCTCCGCCAGCATCCTGGATCTGCGTCGCATAAATTTGGTTGATTCCATTAGGAATACCCGCCGCAATACCGGCAAAGATCAGGATAGAGATACCGTTCCCCACACCTTTTGCAGTGATTTGCTCACCAAGCCACATTAAAAAAGCCGTGCCGGCTGTCATTATCAACGCAATAAATATATATTTAGCAGCATTTGGGTTCGGAATAAGTCCTGGAAAATAGTTGTTAAACCCAACAGACATCCCAAGTCCCTGAACAAACGCAAGAACAATAGTGAAATAACGGGTAAACTGATTCAGTTTCCGTCTTCCTGCTTCCCCCTGCTTTGCCCATTCCGAAAATTTAGGCACAACGTCCATACGAAGCAATTGTACCACAATTGAAGCGGTAATGTATGGCATGACGCCCATCGCAAATATCGAATACTGCGACAGCGCCCCGCCTCCAAACGTGTTTAAAAAGCCAAATGCACTTGCTTCATCAGAGAAATTTAGCACCTGGCGGTTTGTCCCAGGCACCGGAATAAAACTTCCGATCCGAAATATAATCAACATGGCTAAGGTGAACAACACCTTGTTTCGAATGTCACTCACACGAAACATGTTGATAATCGTGCGGAACATTAGACCACCTCGGTTTTTCCGCCTGCTGCCTCAATTGCTTGCACTGCTGAAGCAGAGAACTTGTTCGCGTGCACCTGAAGCTCTTTCTCCAACTTGCCGTCGCCTAAAATTTTCACGCCATCTTTGTATTTGCTGATTACGCCTTTTTCAAGCAACGCTTCTGGAGTTACTGTTGTACCATTGTCGAAGCTGTTGAGCGTTTCCACATTAACAATAGCGTATTCTTTACGATTAATGTTCGTAAAGCCGCGTTTTGGCAAACGCTTGAAGATAGGGTTCTGCCCACCTTCAAAACCTGGACGTACACCACCGCCGGAACGGGCATTCTGCCCTTTTTGTCCACGGCCGGAAGTTTTGCCGTTGCCGGAAGCCGGCCCGCGGCCCACACGGTTACGCTGTTTGTTTTTGCCTTTTGCAGGCTGAAGTTCGTGGAGTTTCATGCTGCCACCTCCCTGTCATTTAGAAATGAGATTTATTGGTCCAGTTCTTTTACCGTCAGCAGGTGAGACACTTTGTTCACCATACCGCGGATTGCGGGATTGTCTTCTTTTACTACCGTACGGTTTATTTTATGCAAACCAAGTGTACGGACTGTTACGCGCTGCTCTTCCGGACGTCCGATCATGCTGCGGCTAAGGGTGATTTCCAATTGTTTGGCCATTTGCTTTCCCCCCTTATCCTAACAATTCTTCGACGCTCTTACCACGCAATTTAGCTACTTCTTCAGCTGTTTTCAAAGAAGTTAATCCGTTGATAGTAGCGCGAACCATGTTAATAGGATTGTTGGAACCAAGAGATTTCGACAGAATGTCCTGTACGCCGCCAAGCTCTAAGATGGCACGTACCGGTCCTCCAGCGATTACTCCAGTACCTTCAGATGCAGGCTTCAATAAAACATTGCCTGCGCCAAAGTGACCAGTGATTTCGTGTGGAATAGTTGTTCCTACGATCGGAATCTGCACAAGGTCCTTTTTAGCGTTTTCTACCGCTTTACGGATTGCTTCTGGTACTTCAATAGCTTTTCCCTGGCCAAAGCCGACATGGCCGTTACGGTCTCCAACTACTACGAGTGCTGCAAAGCGGAAGTTACGTCCACCTTTTACAACTTTTGCGACACGGTTGATGGTTACAACACGTTCTTCAAGTTCCAGTTTATTCGGATCAATACTTTGCATTCTTGTCCCTCCCTTGCTTTTTAGAATTTTAGTCCGTTCTCGCGGGCTGCTTCAGCGAGTTCTTGAACCCTGCCGTGATAAACAAATCCACCCCGGTCAAAAACGACTGTGTCATAGCCTTTTTCTGTAGCACGCTTGGCGAGAGTTTCCCCAATTTTACGGGCTGCCTCTTTATTGCCGCCGTTTTCGATTCCGGAATTTTTTTCCATTGTCGATGCCGCTGCCAGAGTCACTCCTGCTTCGTCGTCAATCAGCTGCGCATAAATATGCTTTGCAGAACGGAAAACGTTCAGACGAGGACGTTCTGGTGTGCCGCTGATTTTACGGCGGATACTCATATGGCGTTTCTTGCGTTTTTCATAACTTGTTGCTTGAGCCATCGTACAGTTCCTCCTTTCGTGCTTGTTGCGATGTTAATTAACCGATTATTTACCCGTTTTACCTTCTTTGCGGCGAACTTCTTCACCTTCGTAGCGGATTCCTTTACCTTTGTAAGGTTCAGGAAGACGTACAGAGCGAATGTTGGAAGCGACTGCACCAACGCGTTCTTTATCAATACCGCGGACTGTCACTTTCGTGTTGGAAGGTACTTCGATGTCGATTCCTTCCTCGGAAACGAATTCTACCGGGTGGGAGTAACCAACGTTTAACACTAACTTCTCGCCAGTCTTCTGCGCACGATAACCTACGCCGACGAGCTCGAGGTTCTTTTCGTACCCTTTTGTTACACCTTCTACCATGTTGTTTACAAGGCTTCGGGTCGTACCATGAAGCGAGCGGTACGTTTTATTGTCAGAAGGGCGTTCAAAAGTCACTTCCGACTCTCCAATGTTCACAGTAATAACCGGGTGAAGCTCACGGCTCAATTCACCTTTTGGTCCTTTAACTGTAACTGTATTTCCGTCTTTAGCGATTGTGACGCCTTCTGGAATTTCGATTGGTTTCAGGCCAATACGAGACATATTGCACACCTCCGTTCTTTATAACGATTTTATTACCAAACGTATGCGAGTACTTCGCCGCCAACGTTTTGTTTTCTTGCTTCTTTATCAGACATAACGCCTTTAGATGTAGAAATTACTGCGATACCAAGTCCGCCCAGCACTTTAGGAACCTCGTTGGATCCTGCATAAACACGGAGACCTGGTTTACTGATACGTTTGATACCGGAAATGACTTTCTTGTTTTCCGTACCTGCTTTTAAGAATAAGCGGATCATTCCCTGTTTTTTATCATCAACATATTCAACGTCGCGGATGAAACCTTCCAGCTTGAGGATTTCAGCGATTTCTTTTTTTAGGTTCGATGCAGGAAATTCTACTTTTTCGTGGTTCACCATGTTTGCGTTGCGGATACGAGTAAGCATATCAGCAATCGGATCTGTCATGACCATTTGAATACCTCCCTCCCAGTTACGGGGTCGTGCGCCGGCGCCTGCCGGCGTTTACGCGAATAATTTATTTTTGAAACGGCATGCCCATTTGATCGAGCAGTTCGTAAGATTCTTCATCTGTCGAAGCAGTAGTAACGATAACAATGTCCATTCCGCGAACTTTTTCTACCTGATCGTAGGAAATTTCCGGGAAGATCAATTGTTCACGCACACCGAGTGTGTAGTTGCCACGGCCGTCAAATGCTTTATTTGACACCCCGCGGAAGTCACGGACACGTGGAAGCGTGACGTGGATTAATTTCTCCAGGAAGTCATACATACGTGCTCCGCGCAAAGTGACCTTTGCACCGATTGGCATACCTTCACGAAGTTTAAATCCTGCAATAGAACGTTTTGCTTTTGTAATCAAAGGCTTCTGCCCACTGATTGCTTCCAGCTCTTCTACTGCTTTATCCAATGAGCGAGGGTTTTGTACTGCTTCACCGACACCCATGTTAATAACAATTTTATCAACCTTCGGTACTCCCATTACAGAAGAGTAGTCGAATTTCTCGTGCAGACTCGGTACGATTGATGTTTGATACTTTTCTTTTAAAGCGTTCATTCGTGTGACCTCCTCTCGTCCTTTGTCTTACTTAGTTCAGGGCTTCACCTGATTTTTTGGCGACACGTACTTTTTTGCCGTTCTCTACCTTGTGACCAACACGGGTTGGTTCGCCGGATTTCGGATCAAGCGGCATAACGTTTGATACGTGAATGGCAGCTTCTTGGTTTAAGATACCGCCTTGTGGGTTTTCCTGGGAAGGCTTCGCATGTTTTTTCACGATGTTAACACCTTCGACGATTACACGTGCCTGTGCAGGCATTGCTTTAAGGATAACGCCTTCTTTGCCTTTATCCTTGCCGCTGATTACTTTTACTTTTTCACCCTGTTTAACATGAAGCTTATTTTGGGCCATTTTCGCACCTCCTTAACGGGACATCATGACTTCGCATGATATTTGTATTACAGCACTTCCGGTGCAAGGGAGATAATTTTCATATACTGCTCATCACGAAGCTCTCTTGCTACTGGGCCAAAGATACGTGTTCCACGTGGTCCTTTGTCCGTACGTACGATTACAGCTGCGTTTTCGTCAAAGCGAATGTAAGAACCGTCTGGACGGCGGACGCCGCTGCGGGAACGTACAATAACTGCCTGAACAATCTCGCCTTTTTTGACAACGCCCCCTGGTGTTGCTTGTTTGACAGTGCATGTAATCATATCACCGATGTTAGCAGTTTTACGGCCGGAACCGCCTAAAACTTTTATACACTGTACTTCGCGGGCACCAGAGTTATCCGCTACTCTTAAGCGTGATTCTTGTTGGATCATAGGTCACGGTACCTCCTTTCTTTAAAAACGATTTAAAGAATAACTGATTCTTCGATTACTTTCACGAGACGAAAACGCTTGTCTTTCGACAGTGGGCGGGTTTCCATGATCTGGACGATGTCGCCAACCTTTGCAGTGTTTTCTTCATCGTGAGCTTTAAACTTTTTGGAGTCTCTGACACGTTTGCCGTACAACGGGTCTTTTTTATACGTTTCAACAACAACGGCAATCGTTTTATCCATTTTATCAGATGTCACGCGGCCGCTATAAACCTTACGGTTGTTACGTTCTTCAGCCATATTGGTTTAACCTCCTTTTCCTTTTAGCCTTTGTTCATCCCGAGTTCACGTTCACGCAACACGGTTTTGGCACGTGCAATATCTTTTCTTACAGTACGGATGCGGGCGGGATTTTCCAACTGACCGGTCGCTAATTGAAAACGAAGGTTAAAAAGTTCTTCTTTCAGGCTTTTTGTTTGATCTTCGATTTCCACTGTGGTTAGATCTCTCAATTCATTAGCTCTCATTTGCCTCACCACCCACTTCTTCGCGTTTCACAAATTTCGTTTTAATCGGTAACTTGTGAGCTGCAAGTCTCAACGCCTCACGGGCAATTTCTTCATTAACCCCGGCAATTTCGAACATGATTTTTCCTGGTTTTACGACAGCTACCCAGCCTTCAGGAGAACCTTTACCGGAACCCATGCGGACTTCGAGGGGTTTTGCTGTATATGGCTTGTCCGGGAAGATTTTGATCCAGACTTTACCGCCACGTTTCATATAACGAGTCATAGCAATACGTGCAGATTCAATCTGACGGTTCGTAATCCAGGAAGCTTCCACTGCCTGCAGTCCGTACTCGCCAAAAGTGATTTCTTTGCCGCCTTTTGCACGGCCTCTCATTTTGCCACGGTGTTCGCGACGATATTTTACGCGTTTTGGCAATAACATATTATTTGCCTCCTTCCTCTTTGTTCGTTCCTTTCGTTGGAAGGACTTCCCCGCGATAAATCCAGATTTTTACACCCAGTTTACCGTACGTTGTATCTGCTTCTGCAGTGCCGTAATCAATATCTGCACGCAACGTATGGAGAGGTACTGTTCCTTCACTGTATCTTTCAGAGCGGGCGATGTCTGCGCCACCCAGGCGGCCGTTCACTTCTGTCCGGATCCCTTTTGCTCCTGCGCGCATTGTACGCTGAATGGATTGTTTCATTGCACGACGGAAGGAAATACGGTTTTCAAGCTGACGGGCAATGTTTGCCGCTACGAGACGAGCATCCATATCTGCCTGCTTAATTTCTGCGATATTAATGTGTACTCGTTTGTTAGTCAGGTTATTCAATTCTTTACGAAGTGCTTCTACTTCCGACCCACCGCGGCCGATAACCATTCCTGGTTTCGCAGTATGGATCGTAATGTTTACACGGTTTGCCGCACGTTCAATTTCCACAGTAGAAATAGAAGCATCAACAAGCTTCGTTTCGATGTGACGACGCACTCTGTAGTCTTCATGAAGCAAAGTCGCGTATTCTTTTTCCGAATACCATTTTGATTCCCAATCACGGATGACTCCAACACGAAGTCCGATAGGATTAACTTTTTGTCCCACGCGTTATCCCTCCTTTTTTTCTTCGACGATTACAGTAATGTGGCTCGTACGTTTGTTAATGCGGCTTGCGCGCCCCATTGCACGTGGGCGGAAACGTTTGAGTGTTACTCCTTCGTCTACGAATGCTTGGCTGATGTAAAGATTTTCTGGTTCCATCTCATAGTTGTGCTCTGCGTTGGCGATAGCAGAGTTGATAACTTTTTCAACAATCGGAGACGCCGATTTTGGCGTGTTCTTAAGGATGGCAATAGCTTCTCCGACGGATCTTCCCCGGACTAGGTCTATCACAAGACGAGCCTTGCGGGGGGCTATACGGATCTGCTTTGCTACTGCTTTTGCTTCCATGTTTCTTTACCTCCCCTCAGGTCTTATCTTTTCGTTTTTCTATCGTCATTTTTATGGCCTTTAAATGTTCTCGTTGGTGCGAATTCACCAAGCTTATGGCCTACCATATCTTCAGATACATAAACAGGTACGTGCTTGCGTCCGTCGTACACTGCAATCGTGTGGCCGACAAATTCCGGGAATACTGTGGAACGGCGTGACCAGGTACGAATAACTTCTTTATTGTTCGAATCGTTTAGTCTCTCGATTTTATTCATCAAGTGCAAGTCGACGAAAGGTCCTTTTTTTAAACTACGACCCATGAGAGAACCTCCTTTCGCGATTAACCTGCGATTCCGGAGAACCGCAGCTTCATCTTTTTATTATTTTTTCTTACGGCGACGGCCCCGTACGATATATTTATTGGAATCTTTATTACGTTTTCTTGTTTTATAGCCAACTGCAGGCTGACCCCAAGGGGATACAGGTGCAACGCGTCCGATTGGCGCACGGCCTTCACCACCACCGTGTGGGTGATCGCTAGGGTTCATTGCGGAACCACGAACGTGTGGACGTTTGTTTAACCAACGGGAACGTCCGGCTTTACCGATGTTCACCAGTTCATGCTCTACGTTTCCAACCTGTCCGACAGTTGCACGGCAGGAAGCGAGGATCAGGCGGGTTTCACCGGAACGAAGACGCACGAGTACGTACTTGCCTTCTTTACCGAGAACCTGGGCTTCTGCGCCAGCAGAACGAACGAGTTGTCCGCCGCGGCCCGGCTTTAATTCGATGTTATGAATAACAGTACCTACCGGAATATCACGAAGGTCCAATGCATTACCAAGCTTGATATCTGCACTCGAACCAGCCATGATTTCCTGACCGATTTTCAACCCTTTTGGAGCAAGGATGTACCGTTTTTCGCCATCAACGTAGTTGATAAGCGCGATGTTTGCTGAACGGTTTGGGTCGTACTCGATCTCAGCAACTTTACCTGGTACGTCATTTTTATTACGTTTGAAGTCAATAACACGGTATTGACGTTTATGACCGCCGCCCTGGTGACGACTTGTCATACGACCTTGATTATTACGACCGCCTTTTTTGTGAAGCGGTTCAAGCAGCGAACGTTCTGGTGTTTCTGAAGTGACTTCGCTGTGCTTGTTTACCGACATGTGACGGCGGCCGTTTGTGGTCGGTTTATACTTTTGGATAGCCATGCTCATTACCCTCCTTCGTATCTATTTGTTAATTAAGCACCTTCGAAGAATTCAATATCTTCGCTATCTGCTGTAAGCGTCACGATCGCTTTTTTACGGTTGGGCTTGTACCCTTCATGACGGCCAAAACGACGGAATTTACCCTTTTTGTTCATTGTATTTACTTTTTCTACCTGAACATCAAAGATTTCTTCAACCGCGTTTTTGATTTGGAATTTATTAGCTTTCACGTCTACTTCAAACGTGTATTTCTTTTCATCCATCAAGTCAGCGGAGCGTTCTGTAATAACGGGTTTTTTAATCAAGTCACGTGCTTCCATTATGCGAACACCTCCTCTACTTTCTTCACGGCGTCCTGTGTCATGACCAATTTGTCATGTTTAACAACGTCCAGGACGTTCACACTGCTTGCCGTAAGGAATGTTACGTTAGGAAGATTGCGTGCGGACAAACCGACAGTTTCGTCGTCGTTGCCAGTAACAATCAGTACCTTCGTATCAATAGAAAGAGAAGAAAGTACTTTAACCATCTCTTTCGTTTTTGGAGCATCAAACTTCAGCTCATCAAGCACGACAAGGTCATTTTCCTGTGCTTTGCTTGCAAGTGCTGATTTGATCGCCAGACGGCGAACTTTTTTCGGAAGCTTGTAGCCGTAAGATCTTGGCGTCGGACCGAACACGATACCACCTTTCACCCATTGCGGGGAGCGGATGGAACCTTGACGGGCCCGGCCTGTGCCTTTTTGGCGCCATGGCTTACGTCCGCCGCCGCGGCGTTCGGAACGGTTTTTTACTTTGTGCGTTCCTTGTCGTAATGATGCTTGCTGCATAATTACTGCGTCATACAAAACGTGCTCATTTGGTTCAATACCGAAAACAGTGTCTGCTAATTCGATATCTCCTACGCGGGAACCGGTTTGGTTTAGTAAATCTACTGTTGGCATCTTGCGCCCTCCTTTCTATTATGCTTTTTCAGTGTTTGCTTTCACAGCGTTCTGTACTGTTACATAGCTGCGTTTCGCACCAGGAACGTTGCCTTTAACTAAAAGCACGTTACGCTCGGTATCTACTTTAACAATCTCCAGGTTCTGTACTGTAACGGTGTTGTTACCCATACGTCCAGGGAGCTTTTTACCTTTCAATACGTGGTTAGGGTCGATAACACCCATCGCACCAGGGGCACGGTGGAAACGGGAGCCGTGCGTCATTGGTCCGCGGGATTGGTTATGGCGCTTGATCGCACCCTGGAACCCTTTCCCTTTGGATTTTCCAGTGACGTCTACGATATCTCCTTCTGCAAATGTTGCTACACTGACCTCTTGACCAACCTCGTAATCCTCTGGGTTTGTCCCGCGGATTTCTCTAACGAAGCGCTTGGGGGTCGTGTTTGCTTTCTCAGCATGTCCTTTTTCCGGTTTGATTACGCGTGCTTCTTTTTTGTCGTGGAAACCTAGCTGAATAGCTTCGTATCCATCGGACTCAGTAGTTTTCTTTTGAAGCACAACGTTTGGTTCTGCTTCAATGACCGTAACTGGAAGCAGTTCGCCGTTTTCTTTAAACAGTTGCGTCATGCCGAGTTTTTTACCCAAGATTCCTTTGGCCATGAGTCACACCTCCTAATAAATTTTGATTTTCATATATTTGTTATTATAATTTGATTTCGATGTCTACACCCGACGGTAAATCTAAACGCATAAGCGAATCTACCGTTTGCGGCGTTGGCGTTAAAATGTCGATTAAACGTTTATGTGTACGCATTTCAAATTGCTCACGAGCATCTTTAAATTTGTGCGTAGCACGAAGAATTGTATAAACAGATTTCTCTGTTGGCAATGGAATCGGTCCAGAAACACCTGCACCAGAACGTTTTGCCGTGTCTACAATCTTTTCAGCGGATTGATCCAACACTCTGTGATCATACGCTTTTAAACGAATACGAATTTTTTCATTAGCTGCCATTAAAAGCCCTCCTTCTCGTCCGATTTTACAGACATACTCCGCGAAAATTTCCTCACACCTGGTCATGGCAATGGACCCGGGTGTGTCAGCAACCTTCCGCATCATCGCCTGACCGTGGGTGGATATAGAAGTATTTCTATGTCTCCCATGGTCACACTTCATCTATTATAGTGATCGTTCGCCTTTTACGCAAGGGTTTTTTCGAAAAAATCTCGATATATCTCACCCTTTTTCTCATTTAATTGTAAAAGCCTTTATTAATATGGAAGAAACAAAAAAACCTCTAATGCTTTTCAGCATTAGAGGAGAATAACCGGATGATTATTTTTGGATAGTGGAAACAACGCCGGCGCCAACTGTACGGCCGCCTTCACGAATAGAGAACTTAGTTCCTTCTTCGATAGCGATCGGGTTGATAAGCTCAACTGTCATTTCTACGTTATCGCCAGGCATTACCATCTCAACGCCTTCAGGCAGCTGGATGATACCAGTTACGTCCGTAGTACGGAAGTAGAACTGTGGGCGGTAGTTAGAGAAGAATGGAGTATGACGTCCACCTTCGTCTTTGGAAAGTACATAAACTTCTGCTTTGAAGTTAGTGTGTGGAGTAATCGAACCTGGCTTTGCAAGAACCTGACCACGTTTGATGTCATCGCGGGAAACACCGCGGAGAAGCGCACCAATGTTGTCGCCAGCTTCTGCATAGTCAAGAAGCTTACGGAACATTTCCACACCAGTAACCGTGGATTTGCGGGAGTCTTCATCGATACCGATGATTTCAATTTCATCCCCAACGTTAAGAACGCCACGCTCAACACGGCCAGTTGCAACTGTGCCACGGCCTGTGATAGAGAATACGTCCTCTACTGGCATCATGAACGGCTTGTCTTTGTCACGGTCTGGAGTTGGAATGTAGTTGTCTACAGCTTCCATCAGTTCAAGAATTTTGTTTTCATACTCTTCGTCGCCTTCAAGGGCTTTCAGAGCAGAACCGCTGATGATTGGTACATCGTCACCAGGGAAGTCATATTCGGATAAGAGGTCGCGAACTTCCATTTCTACGAGTTCGAGAAGCTCTTCGTCGTCTACCATGTCAACTTTGTTCAAGAAAACAACGATGGATGGTACACCAACCTGACGGGAAAGTAGGATGTGCTCACGAGTCTGAGGCATTGGGCCGTCAGCTGCAGACACAACGAGAATCGCTCCGTCCATTTGAGCTGCACCAGTGATCATGTTTTTAACATAGTCAGCGTGACCTGGGCAGTCAACGTGTGCATAGTGACGGGAATCTGTTTCGTACTCTACGTGTGCAGTAGAGATCGTAATTCCACGCTCACGCTCTTCAGGTGCACCGTCGATTGCGTCATAGGCCATAGCCGTTCCGCGGGAATATTTTTTGTGAAGTACCGTTGTGATCGCAGCAGTCAAAGTTGTTTTACCATGGTCAACGTGACCGATAGTACCAATGTTCGCATGCGTTTTCGAACGGTCGAATTTTTCTTTTGCCATTATAATTGTCCTCCCTTTATTTCAGGTAATTAATGTTGTATAGCAGCCAGGCGGGCGCTGCTACCAGTAAACGCCCTACCTTAGCTTACAATAAATCGGTCATGCATACAATCATCAAGCCGCCGGATTTTTACTGTCCTGTTGCCTGCTTGATAACATCTTCAGAAACACTTTTTGGCACTTCTTCGTAATGATCGAAGAACATGGAATACGTTCCGCGGCCCTGCGTGTTCGAACGAAGGGTCGTGGCGTAGCCAAACATCTCAGCAAGCGGTACGAACGACCGGATAACCTGAGAGTTGCCCCGTGCTTCCATACCGTCTACACGGCCACGACGGGATGTTACATCACCCATGACGTCGCCCATGTATTCTTCTGGAACCACGATATCTACTTTCATTAACGGTTCAAGCAGTACCGGCTTACATTTTTGCTTTGCTTCACGCAGAGCCATGGAAGCAGCAACTTTAAATGCCATCTCGTTAGAGTCGACATCGTGATAGGAACCGTCAAAAAGAGTAGCTTTTACGTCGATTACTGGATAACCGGCAAGCATGCCGCTTTGAAGGGATTCTTCAATGCCGGACTGCACGGAAGGTACATATTCACGAGGTACCACACCGCCGACGATTTTATTTACAAATTCAAAGCCGGCGCCTTCTTCGTTTGGCTCAAATTTCACCCAAACGTGCCCGTACTGACCGCGTCCACCGGACTGACGTACGAATTTACCTTCGCAGTTAGCTTCCTGGCGGATAGTTTCACGATAGGATACCTGAGGGGCACCTACAGTTGCTTCTACTTTGAATTCCCGTTTCAAACGGTCAACGATGATATCAAGGTGAAGCTCACCCATACCTTTGATGATCGTTTGTCCGGTTTCTTCGTCTGTTTCTGTCTGGAAGGTTGGATCCTCTTCTGCAAGCTTTCCGAGAGCGATACTCATTTTGTCATGGTCCGCTTTCGATTTTGGCTCTACAGAAAGGGAAATAACCGGTTCAGGGAAGTCCATCGATTCAAGCACGATGTTGTCTTTTTCTGCCACAAGGGTGTCACCGGTACTCGTATCTTTCAAACCGACACCCGCTGCAATATCACCGGCATACACCGTTGAAATTTCTTCACGGGAGTTTGCGTGCATTTGAAGAATACGGCCTACACGTTCACGCTTGTCCTTGGTGGAGTTTTTGACATACGACCCGGAAGTAAGTGTACCAGAGTACACCCGGAAGAAAGTAAGTTTACCAACGTAAGGGTCTGTGGCCACTTTAAAGGCCAGTGCAGAGAACTTCCCGCTGTCGTCTGCCGGACGCTCTTCCTCTTCTTCCGAATCCGGATATTTCCCTTTAATAGGAGGAACATCCAACGGAGATGGAAGATAGTCGAGCACAGCATCGATCATAAGCTGAACACCTTTGTTTTTAAAGGCAGAACCACAGAGTACTGGATAAAACTCAACGTTCAGCGTTCCTTTACGGATTGCCAGCTTGAGCTCTTCATTTGTGATTTCTTCCTCTTCAAGGTATTTCATCATAAGATCTTCATCAAGCTCTGATACAGCTTCTACCAGCTTCTGACGGTATTCCTGCGCCTGCGCCTGATATTCTTCCGGAATTTCACGCGCTTCCGCGCGGGTTCCGAGATCATCCAGGTAGTAGTAAGCCTGCATTTCGATAAGATCGATAATTCCTTCAAAGTCATCTTCAGCACCGATCGGAAGCTGAATTGCCTGAGCATTCGCTCCGAGACGATCTGTCAGTGTGCTTAAGGAATAAATAAAATCCGCTCCTACCTTGTCCATCTTGTTAACAAAAACAATACGTGGAACATGATAGGTAGTTGCCTGGCGCCATACAGTTTCTGTCTGTGGCTCCACGCCGGACTGCGCATCCAATACAGCAACAGCTCCGTCAAGCACACGCAGGGAACGCTCTACCTCTACGGTAAAGTCTACGTGTCCTGGAGTGTCGATAATATTGATACGGTGGTTTTTCCACTGGGCTGTTGTCGCAGCAGAGGTGATAGTAATACCACGCTCTTGTTCCTGTGACATCCAGTCCATTTGAGAAGCACCTTCATGGGTTTCACCAATTTTATGGATACGACCCGTGTAATAAAGGATACGCTCTGTTGCTGTTGTTTTCCCAGCATCAATGTGAGCCATGATTCCGATATTACGGGTTTTTTCCAAGGAGAATTCACGTGCCATGGACTTTCTTTCTCCTTCCATTCATCAAAGTAGTATTTTCCGCGGTAGTGCTTACCAGCGGTAGTGAGCAAACGCTTTGTTTGCTTCAGCCATACGATGAGTATCTTCGCGACGCTTAACAGCAGATCCTGTGTTATTGGAAGCATCAAGAATTTCATTTGCAAGACGCTCCTCCATGGTTTTTTCTCCACGAAGACGGGCGTAGCTTACGATCCAACGAAGCGCCAGGGTCGTACGACGATCTGGTTTAACTTCGATTGGTACTTGATAGTTAGCTCCCCCTACACGGCGGGCTTTTACTTCCAGTACAGGCATAACGTTCTTCATAGCCTGATCGAAAACTTCCATCGGCTCTTGACCGGAACGCTCCTGCACGAGGTTAAATGCTCTGTATAGGATATTTTGCGCTTTTCCTTTTTTGCCATCATTCATTACACGGTTGATCATGCGCGTAACAAGCTTGGAGTTATAAATAGGATCAGGCAGAACATCACGGCGTGGTGCTGGTCCTTTACGAGACATAAATCCTCCTCCTTTCTTTATATTATGAATTAGCTGTTATTATTTCTTTTTCTTCCCGCGTTTAGTTCCGTATTTAGAACGGCTTTGCATGCGGTTTTGTACACCGGCAGTATCAAGGGCGCCACGAACAACGTGATAACGCACACCAGGAAGGTCCTTAACACGGCCTCCACGGATCAATACTACACTGTGCTCCTGGAGATTGTGGCCAATACCGGGAATGTATGCTGTAACCTCGATTTGGTTGGTAAGGCGCACACGGGCATACTTACGAAGAGCCGAGTTTGGTTTCTTCGGAGTAAGTGTTCCTACACGAGTACATACACCACGTTTTTGAGGAGCATTTTGATCTGTTGGGACTTTACGCAAGCTATTGTAACCTCGGTTCAATGCCGGAGAGTCAGTCTTTTTAGTCTTCATCTGACGGCCTTTACGAACCAGCTGATTAATAGTTGGCATAGTTGTTTTCCTCCTTTCCGACTAAGTTATTTCAAGACCACCGTTCCAGGTGGTTCATTGATAAGCAAAATGAAAGTTTTTGCCGATGAGATCCGAAACCCCACCAGCAAAAACTCGTTATTGCTTTTTTAAAGCGATCGTAGCCGCTCCTACATCAATTCCGCAAGCTTTTCCAAGTTTTTTCATTGAATCGACAAACTGGATGGAAACACTGCTTTCATTTGCTGCTTTAAGAATACGCTGCTGAATTTCTGCAGCGGCATCTTCTGCCACAATGATTTCGGAAGCTGTGCCATGTTCAATCGCTTTAAGCGTTTGTTTAGTTCCAATCAAAACTTCGTCAGCCTGTGTTACTTTTTCATAAGACATCATTCATCCTCCAAAGCACAGGAGCTTAACGCACCTTAGATAGCATATCACCGCGTTTTTGCGATGTCAACACTATTTCATTCCGACGAATACACTTCTTCGCCCGATTCCTGCATTTCCTCCACAGCTTCTTCCGGGAGAACCTGTTCAAGGCTGCGGTAACGCTGCATGCCCGTACCGGCCGGAACCAGCTTCCCGATAATAACGTTCTCTTTCAGGCCTAACAGCTCGTCGCGCTTGCCGCGAATCGCTGCGTCCGTAAGAATTCTTGTCGTTTCCTGGAACGAAGCGGCTGAAAGGAAGGAATCCGTTTCAAGCGATGCTTTCGTGATACCAAGAATGACCGGCTGTCCGACGGCTGGCTGATGGTGTTTTTGAAGTGCTTCACGATTTGCTTTTTCAAACGCGTGCACTTCCACCAGACTGCCAGGAAGAGCGTCTGTATTACCGGAATCAGTGATCCGGATTTTACGGAACATTTGGCGGACCATTACTTCAATGTGCTTGTCGCCAATTTCAACGCCCTGCATGCTGTATACCTTCTGAACTTCCTTCAGAAGATACTGCTGTACCTGGTCAAGTCCGGTAACTTTCAGCAGTTCTTTCGGATCGATGGAACCTTCAGTAAGAGCCTGGCCGACTTCCACCTGGTCTCCTACACTTACACGGAGGCGGGCACCGTACGGAGTTGTATAAGAGCGGCTTTCAAGCGCACCCTGCACCGTAACTTCTTTTTTATCCGTCAGATCCTTCACATCGACAATTTCGCCGGAGAGTTCAGAAATGACAGCCTGCCCTTTCGGATTACGGGCTTCAACAAGCTCCTGGATACGGGGAAGACCCTGGGTAATGTCATCCCCGGCTACGCCGCCTGTGTGGAACGTACGCATAGTAAGCTGGGTACCCGGCTCACCGATCGACTGTGCAGCGATGATTCCTACTGCTTCGCCCACTTCAACGTCGGCTCCAGTGGCAAGGTTACGGCCGTAGCATTTTTTGCAGACGCCGTGATGTGTATCACACGTAAAGACAGAGCGGATAACAACTTTTTCAACGCCGGCTTCTTCAATAATGCGGGCCGAATCTTCATTCAGAAGCTCGCCTTTTTGAGCCAGTACTTCGTTTGTTTCAGGATGACGCACTGTTTCAAAGGCTACACGGCCGATCAGGCGATCCTGAAGCTTTTCAATGATTTCGTTGCCTTCACGGAGCGTTGCCACTGAAAGGCCGCGGTCAGTGCCGCAGTCGTCTTCACGGATGATAACGTCCTGGGCCACATCCACAAGACGACGGGTCAGGTAACCCGAGTCGGCAGTTTTAAGCGCTGTGTCTGCCAGACCTTTACGCGCACCGTGCGTGGAAATAAAGTACTCAAGCACTGTAAGTCCTTCACGGAAGCTCGATTTAATAGGAAGCTCGATGATTCGTCCGGATGGATTGGCCATCAGTCCGCGCATACCTGCAAGCTGCGTGAAGTTCGAGGCGTTACCACGGGCACCGGAGTCACTCATCATGAAAATAGGGTTGCGAATATCAAGCGTGCCCATGAGTTTGTCCTGGATGATGTCTTTGGCACTGCCCCAGATGCTGATGATTTTATCGTAGCGTTCTTCTTCGGTAATTAAACCGCGCCGGAACTGCTTCATTACCTTCGAGACCTGCTCTTCGGAGTCCGAGAGTACGTCCTGCTTGTCCGGCAGCACCACAATATCGGAAATACCAACCGTAATTCCTGCTTTTGTGGAGTAATGGAAGCCAAGATCCTTCATACGGTCAAGCATTTTCGACGTTTCAATGATCTGGAAGTTTTTAAACACCGCTGCAATGATGTCACCCAGAAAGCCTTTTTTAAATGGCTGAATGAGTTCGCGGTTTTTTAATTCTTCTTTTACATCTGTCGTGCTCGGTACTACATATTTTTCCGGGAGCTCCTGCTCAAGGTTTAATGCTGTCGGCTCGTTCACGTAAGGGAACGACGTCGGCAGTATTTCATTGAAAATGAGCTTTCCTGGTGTCGTTAAGACGAGCTTGCTCATCTCTTCTTCACTGAAGTTCGTTTTATTTAACGCACGCACAGGCATAGCAATACGGGTGTGCAGATGCACATAGCCGTTTTGATAAGCAGTGAGCACTTCTTTTATATCGTTAAAAGTAGAGCCTTCACCCATCGCGTTTTCACGCTCAAGGGTCAGATAATAGTTTCCAAGCACCATGTCCTGGGATGGTGTAACAACCGGCTTACCATCCTTAGGGTTCAGGATGTTCTGCGCTGCAAGCATAAGCACGCGGGCTTCTGCCTGTGCTTCTGCTGAAAGCGGTACGTGTACGGCCATCTGGTCCCCGTCAAAATCGGCGTTATACGCTGTACATACGAGCGGGTGAAGCTTGATGGCACGCCCTTCGACCAGCGTTGGTTCGAACGCCTGAATACCAAGGCGGTGAAGTGTCGGAGCACGGTTCAAAAGAACCGGGTGTTCACGGATGACGTCTTCTAACACGTCCCAGACTTCCGGATGCACGCGTTCCACTTTCCGTTTAGCGCTCTTAATGTTGTGTGCCAGGCTCCGGTTTACGAGCTCTTTCATTACAAACGGCTTGAACAGTTCAAGTGCCATTTCTTTAGGAAGTCCGCACTGATACATTTTCAGGCTCGGCCCGACCACGATAACGGAACGACCGGAATAGTCGACACGTTTACCGAGAAGGTTCTGACGAAAACGCCCCTGCTTCCCTTTCAGCATGTGAGAAAGAGATTTCAGCGGACGGTTGCCGGGACCGGTAACCGGACGGCCGCGGCGCCCGTTGTCGATCAAGGCGTCGACAGCTTCCTGGAGCATACGCTTTTCGTTCTGCACAATGATGCTTGGTGCTCCCAGATCAAGAAGACGTTTCAAACGATTGTTCCGGTTGATAACACGGCGGTACAGATCGTTCAGGTCAGATGTTGCAAACCGGCCGCCGTCAAGCTGAACCATCGGACGGATTTCCGGAGGAACAACCGGGAGCACATCGAGAATCATCCATGCTGGATGGTTGCCGGAGTGACGGAATGCTTCAAGCACTTCCAGACGCTTGATCGCACGGGTGCGGCGCTGACCTTGTGCTGTTTCGAGTTCGCCTTTTAAGCCGTGTACTTCTTTTTCAAGATCAATATCCTGGAGAAGCTTACGGATGGCTTCTGCACCCATTTGAGCAGAGAAGGTTTTGCCGTACTTATCGTAATACGCACGGTATTCTCTTTCGGAAAGCAGCTGCTTGTATTCAAGCGGTGTGTCCCCTGGCTCCGTTACTGTATAGGAAGCAAAATAAATAACTTCTTCGAGCGAACGCGGGGACATATCAAGAACAAGTCCCATACGGCTCGGAATACCTTTAAAGTACCAAATGTGAGATACCGGAGCTGCAAGTTCAATGTGGCCCATGCGTTCCCGGCGCACCTTCGAACGGGTAACTTCTACTCCGCATCTGTCACAGACTACGCCTTTATAGCGAATACGCTTGTATTTACCGCAGTGGCATTCCCAGTCCTTGGTCGGACCAAAAATACGCTCACAGAACAGCCCGTCTTTTTCCGGTTTTAACGTCCGGTAGTTGATCGTTTCTGGCTTTTTCACTTCGCCGTGTGTCCAGGAACGAATTTTTTCCGGAGAGGCAAGTCCAATTTTCATATATTCAAAGTTATTGACGTCTATCAAGAGGTCGACCTCCCTTTCAATCTTTAAAGGTGGCATGGCTGAAAGAGGGACAAGAGGTGCCTACAAAAAGCTGAAAAGCTTTTAATTAGACACCCCGTGTTCTCCGTTTTACCGATGAGACCTTATGCGTTTTCCGTGGACTCGATTCTAAGATTCAAGTTATCTCCGGGTTGTTCATCTTCGTCATCGAGCTCTTTCATCTCGATTTCCTCTTCATTGCTTGAAAGCATTTTTACGTCCATGCCAAGGCTTTGAAGCTCTTTAATCAGAACTTTAAACGACTCGGGAACGCCAGGCTCTGGAACGTTTTCCCCTTTAACAATCGCTTCGTACGTCTTCACACGGCCGACAACGTCGTCGGATTTCACCGTGAGAATCTCCTGCAGCGTATAAGCTGCACCGTACGCTTCAAGCGCCCATACTTCCATTTCCCCGAAACGCTGGCCGCCGAACTGGGCTTTACCACCAAGCGGCTGCTGGGTAACGAGGGAGTAAGGTCCGGTTGAACGGGCGTGAAGCTTGTCGTCCACCATGTGGGCAAGCTTGATCATATACATGACCCCGACTGAAATACGGTTGTCAAAGGTTTCCCCGGTTCGCCCGTCATACAATACGGTCTTTCCGTCCCGGGCGAGGCCGGCTTCCTGAATAGTTTCCCAAACATCCTCTTCACGGGCACCGTCAAATACCGGTGTTGCCATGTGAAGGTTCAGGGAACGAGCTGCCATGCCCAGGTGCATTTCAAGCACCTGTCCGATGTTCATACGCGAAGGCACCCCGAGAGGGTTCAGCATGAGATCAATCGGTGTTCCATCTGGCAGGTAAGGCATATCTTCTTCTGGAAGAATACGCGAAATAACACCTTTGTTTCCGTGACGGCCTGCCATTTTATCCCCTTCGTGAATCTTACGCTTCTGCACGAGGTATACCCGGACAAGCTGATTCACTCCCGGCGGAAGTTCATCTCCGTCTTCACGGTTAAAGATTTTTACGTCGAGTACAATGCCGTCTGCACCGTGCGGAACACGAAGCGAAGTATCCCGTACTTCGCGGGCTTTTTCCCCAAAGATTGCGTGAAGCAGACGTTCCTCTGCGGAAAGCTCTGTCATGCCTTTTGGCGTTACTTTCCCAACAAGAATGTCGCCATCCTTCACTTCCGCACCGACACGGATAATACCACGGTCATCCAGGTCCTTCAGCGCTTCTTCGCCGACGTTTGGAATATCACGGGTGATTTCCTCCGGTCCGAGCTTAGTATCGCGGGCCTCTGACTCGTATTCATCGACGTGAATGGAAGTGTAAACATCGTCTTTTACTACCCGTTCACTAAGGATAACGGCGTCCTCATAGTTATAGCCGTCCCAGGTCATAAAGGCGGTTAATACGTTACGGCCCAATGCCATTTCCCCGTTGTCCATCGACGGACCGTCTGCAAGTACTTCGCCTTTTTCAATACGGTCTCCGTCTTTAACGATCGGACGCTGGTTGTAGCTTGTGCCCTGGTTGGAGCGGACGTATTTCATCATACGATATTTGTCGATATCTGTTTCTACTTCTTTTCCGTCTACATCTTCAATGCGGCGGATCCAGATTTCACGTGCGGATGCCCGCTCAACTACGCCTTTGTGGCGTGCGATGATGGCAGCACCTGAATCCTTCGCTGAAACGTATTCCATGCCGGTGCCTACAAGAGGAGCTTCCGGTTCAAGAAGCGGTACTGCCTGACGCTGCATGTTCGCCCCCATTAATGCCCGGTTGGAGTCATCGTTTTCCAGGAACGGAATGCACGCTGTCGCAGCAGAAACCGCCTGCTTTGGCGATACGTCCATATAGTCGATTTTTTCTTTTGGAACGATCGTGTTGTCCCCGCGGAAACGGGCAATAACTTCATCGTCGGCAAACGTGCCGTCTTCAGCAAGTGAAGCGTTCGCCTGAGCTACTACGTAGTTGTCTTCTTCATCGGCAGTAAGATAGTCACACTGCTCGGTGACCACTCCCGTATCCGGATCTACACGGCGGTAAGCTGTTTCGATGAAGCCGAATTTATTTACCTTGGCGTAGCTTGATAAGGAGTTAATCAAACCGATGTTCGGACCTTCCGGCGTTTCGATCGGACACATACGCCCGTAGTGGGAATAGTGCACGTCACGAACTTCAAAGCCGGCACGTTCACGGGTCAGACCACCCGGTCCAAGCGCTGACAGACGGCGTTTGTGCGTCAATTCAGCCAAAGGATTTGTCTGGTCCATGAACTGGGAAAGCTGCGAGCTTCCGAAAAACTCTTTAATAGAAGCAATCACCGGACGAATATTGATAAGCGCCTGCGGCGTGATGGAGCTTGGGTCCTGAATGGACATACGCTCACGTACAACACGCTCCATACGGGAAAGCCCGATACGGAATTGATTCTGAAGCAGCTCACCGACGGAACGGAGACGACGATTGCCCAGGTGGTCAATATCATCTGTACGGCCGACGCCGTGAAGCAGATTGAAGAAATAGTTAACTGAAGCAATCATGTCTTCAGGAGTAATATTCTTCGTATCATGATCAATATTTCCGTTACTGATTACGTTAATCTCACGGTCTTCGCCTTGACCGTCATCTGCATAAATCTTAATAGACTGTACGTCCAAATCTGCATCTTCCACCACTCCACCGGAAACGGTGTACCGTTTAAATCCAAGGTTGTTTTCCAGGTACGGCATCAGACGGTCCAATGTCCGGCGGTCGAGCATCGTGCCCGATTCGGCAATGACCTCTCCCGTTTCTGGGTCAGCAAGCGTTTCTGCTAAACGCTGATTGAACAAACGATTCTGGATATGAAGTTTTTTATTCATTTTATAACGCCCGACATTTGCGAGATCGTACCGCTTCGGATCAAAAAAGCGCGTATTTAATAAGCTCTTCGCGCTGTCCACCGTTGGCGGCTCCCCAGGGCGGAGACGTTCATAAATTTCGAGAAGGGCTTTTTCGCTGCCTTCTGTGTTATCTTTTTCGAGCGTATTCCGCAGGTACTGGTCTTCACCCAGAAGATCGATAATCTCCTGGTCAGAGCCAAACCCAAGCGCACGAAGAAGAACGGTGACCGGGATTTTCCGGGTGCGGTCAATACGAACGTGAACGACGTCTTTTGCATCTGTTTCAAGCTCGAGCCACGCACCGCGGTTCGGAATGACGGTTGCAGTGTGGCCGCGCTTTCCGTTTTTGTCTACTTTATTGTTAAAATATACGCTTGGTGAACGTACGAGCTGGGATACGATAACGCGCTCAGCCCCGTTTATCACAAAAGTACCTGTGTCGGTCATAAGCGGGAAATCACCCATAAATACTTCCTGCTCTTTTACTTCGCCGGTCTCCTTGTTCATCAGGCGAACCTTGACCCGGAGCGGTGCAGAATACGTGGCATCGCGTTCTTTTGATTCATCAATCGGGTATTTAGGCTCTCCTAAATTGTAATCGATGAATTCAAGCACCAAGTTTCCGGTAAAATCTTCAATCGGCGAAATGTCCTGAAACATTTCGCGAATACCTTCATCTAGAAACCATTGATAAGAAGCCGTCTGAATCTCAATGAGGTTTGGAAGGTCCAAGACTTCATTGATTCGGGCATAGCTTCTCCGCTGGCGGTGACGTCCAAATTGAATAAGTTGACTTGACAACAGATTCACCCCTCAAATCTCGCATGATATCCGCCCGTTTTAAAAACAAGCGTTTTTCCAAGGCAATTATCGGTAATATAGCTAAATAGTGATAAATGCAGAGACGCGTCGTCATGTAGACGGACGGCTCTTTCTGCTCTGATAAAACAGTCTGCGGATCAGAACACAGAGAACAGCCCGCGCACACGTCGTCGTTAAAAAAGCTTCGCAAACCGAATAGCCAGTTTGAGAACGCTGATTGCTTCTCCCTGACTTATATTGATTGTCTTAAATGGAATTGTTTTTCCTAATACTTATTACGATCGATTCTCCCATTTCTCATTCGAGTGTGTTAGAATAAGAAGGAATCAAAAGCACAAACGTTCTCGTTTTAGTGGATAAGCTTGCTGCAACCGTAATTCAGCCCAGCCGTGAAGTGGCAAATAGAAAAGAAATGGATGATACTTCTTACGGTATCACCTAATTTTATAAGTAGAATATTACATGTAGTTTGACGCGTACGGACACTTATACGCATTAAATTATAATACCATATCAAAACAGCACCGTCAACTTCTGATGGTGCTGTTTTATTTATTTGCACGCACGAAAAATATAATAGCCTTTATTCTTTTTCACATTCTTCACAACCGGAAACAGCTCGTTAAGCTTTTCCTTCGCTGAAGGGGCACCCTGTTTTTTTTGAATGACAACCCAGCATTCGCCTCCGGGGCTTAGCGCTTCATAAGCTTCTTCAAACAACCGGTGCACCACTTTTTTTCCTGCCCTGATAGGAGGGTTTGTCAAAATCGCTGCCGCTCTGCCTTTATAGGCACTGAATAAATCACTCTCCGCCGCCTTTGCATTATCAGCCTGGCAGCGCTGGATATTTTTATTCGCCAGTTCCACAGCACGTTGATTGATATCAAAAAGCAGAACGCTCCGGGTGGTTTCTTTGGCGAGAGTGACTCCCACTACGCCGTAACCACAGCCAATGTCGATAATGTCGCCATCCACCTCCGGCCATTCAAAGGTTTCAAGCAGCGTTGCCGTACCAAAATCCACCGTTTGTTTCGAGAATACTCCGCTGTCTGTAATAAACGACCAGTCTCTCCCCCGAAGCTCTGCATGAATGACTTTCTCGTTACTTGCCGCACTTGGGTTTGCATGAAAATATTGTTCACCGCTCATAGCATCGCTCCGTTCTGATTATTGGAATATTATCATAGCAGGGCCAGGGAGTTTATTGCAACAAAAAACTCACCCGCACAGGTGCGGATGAGTTTATAGAAAGCTTACTTCAATTCGATAGAAGCGCCTGCTTCTTCGAGTTGACCTTTCATTTCTTCAGCGTCTTCTTTAGATACGCCTTCTTTCAATGTGTCAGGAGCTCCGTCTACCAGTGCTTTAGCTTCTTTCAAGCCAAGGCCGGTGATTTCGCGGACGACTTTGATGACGTTGATTTTAGAAGATCCAGCGCTTTCGAGTACTACGTCGAATTCTGTTTGCTCTTCCTCAACGGCTTCACCGCCGCCACCGCCAGCTGCTACTGGGGCAGCTGCTGTTACGCCGAATTCTTCTTCAATTGCTTTTACTAATTCGTTCAGTTCCAGAACGGACATTTCCTTAATCGCATCAATCATTTCTTGATTACTCATGGATAATCCTCCTCTTAATATTAATATTTAAGCCGATTGAAACGCCGGTTGGTTAGGCGCTCTCTTCTTCTTCTTTTTGCTCTGCCACTGCTTTTGTAGCCAGTGCGAAGTTACGGATTGGCGCCTGCATAACGCTAAGCAGCATAGCCACAAGTCCATCGTGGGATGGGAGGCTGGCCAATTCCTGAATCTGCTCCTGGGAAACAACGCTGCCTTCAATGACACCCGTTTTGATTTCCAGTGCTTCGTGATCTTTAGCGAAATTGTACAATACTTTCGCAGGTGCTACTGCGTCCTCTTTGCTTGTTGCAATGGCCGTAGGACCTACCAGGTAGTCGTTCAACTCGTCTTTCAGATTCACGTCTTCGGCTGCACGACGCGCCATTGTATTTTTATATACTTTGAAATCAACGTCTGCTTCACGAAGCTGCGCACGCAATTCCGTGATTTCCGATACGTCCAGACCGCGATAGTCTACCAGTACGGTTGATACGCTGTCTTTCAGCTTAGCTGCGATTTCATCAACAACCGCCTGCTTTTGTTCGATTACTTTGCTCATCCGTTCCACCTCCTGCCATTCTTTATTGTTTGCCGCCTGCAACCGCAGACACAAAAAAATCTTCCTGTCTCAATTAGCAGACACGAAGACACTACTCCCGTAAAACACTCCAAAGCGTTTAATGTATAGGAATGGTACCTCGGCAGGATGTTTATTTAAGTGCTGTGCACTCCTGCTGTCTGCGGCAACAATATAAAATTGTTGGCTGATCCGTCATTTAGTATAAATGGAAGCAGCACCCGGGTCAAGAGCTTTTTCAAGATCGCCCGGGAGCTGCCGGCAAACAAAAGTATTACGGTTTAATTTTATGCGAATTTCAACGAAGAAGTGCTGACTTTTACGCCAGGACCCATGGAAGTCGTTACAGCAACGCCTCTCATGTACGTTCCTTTAGCAGCTGCCGGCTTTGCTTTTTGAAGCGCGTCGGCAACCGTGTTGAAGTTTTCCACCAGGCTTGCAGTATCAAAGGATACTTTGCCGATTGGCGCATGGATGTTACCGGACTTATCGACACGGTATTCCACTTTACCTGCTTTAATTTCTTCAACAGCTTTTGTAACGTCCATCGTAACCGTACCAGTTTTAGGGTTAGGCATAAGGCCTTTTGGTCCGAGAGTACGGCCCAATTTCCCTACCTGGGCCATCATGTCAGGAGTGGCTACTACTGCATCAAAGTCAAACCAGCCTTGCTGCACGCGGTTCACCAGATCTTCTTCTCCTACATAATCAGCGCCGGCTGCTTCTGCTTCCTGGGCTTTTTCGCCTTTAGCAAAAACAAGCACACGCTGGCTTTTTCCTGTTCCGTTTGGAAGTACAATCGCGCCACGGATCTGCTGATCGTTTTTACGCGGGTCAATTCCAAGACGAAACGCTACTTCTACCGTTGCATCAAAGTTTACGATCGATGTTTTCTTCGCAAGCTCAATCGCCTCTTCAGCATTGTACTGCTGCTCCTGGTCGATGAGCTGCGCCGCCTCGCGGTATTTTTTACCTCTTTTAGGCATTGTTTTTCCTCCTTGTTGTGGTTTAACGGTAAGACCTCCCACTAGTAAAGGTTGCGGGCCGTCCCTTCGACAAGAGCGTCAGAGGCGTGCACACAACCTTCAGCAAGGCAAATCTTTCAATTAGTCTTCAACGTTTAAGCCCATGCTGCGGGCTGTTCCTTCAACCATACGCATTGCTGAATCAACGTCAGATGCGTTCAAATCCTGCATTTTCGTTTCAGCAATTTCACGAACCTGATCCCGGGTTACTGAACCGACTTTGTTACGGTTAGGCTCACCGGAACCGCCTTTTACTCCAGCTGCTTCTTTAAGAAGTACAGGAGCTGGCGGAGTTTTCGTAATAAAAGTGAACGAACGGTCTTCATAGACACTGATTTCTACAGGAATGATTGTTCCTGTCTGCTCTTGTGTACGAGCGTTGAATTCTTTACAGAATCCCATGATATTCACACCGGCTTGACCAAGCGCTGGGCCTACCGGTGGTGCCGGGTTCGCTTTACCAGCCGGAATTTGAAGTTTAACAACCTTCTCGACTCTTTTAGCCACGCGACACACCTCCTTCGTCCGTGATGTGGTAGCCGGATACAAGGTATCCTCCCACTCATTCTAAAACACTATGTGCTTTAGGCTGTGATATCTTTCAATACCAAACAGGATGATTTTATCACCTGCAGCCAAAATAAGCAATGGTTAATTCGTGAGAGAGCGGAAACCGTAAGCCGGCTCTAGATTTTTTCTACTTGAGTAAACTCCAGTTCAACCGGCGTTTCGCGGCCAAACATGTTTACATAAACTTTGACCTTCTGCTTCTCGGCATTAATTTCTTCGACCGTGCCGGTGAAATCAGCAAACGGCCCTTCGGTAACCTTCACTGCTTCTTTAAGTTCAAAGTACACCTCTGCCTTTGGTTCCTTCTCGCCCATCTGACCGAGAATAGCATCTACCTCGTCCGGCAAAAGCGGCGTCGGCTTCGATCCCGCTCCTGTTGAACCGATAAATCCGGTTACTCCAGGCGTATTGCGAACCACGTACCAGGAGTCGTCTGTCATTACCATTTCAACAATGACATACCCTGGAAAAACCTTTTTGGAAACCGTCTTGCTTTTTCCATTTTTGGTTTCTGTTTCTTCTTCCACCGGTACCAGCACACGGAAAATTTTATCCGTCATCCCCATGGATTCCACCCGTTTTTCCAGGTTCGTTTTTACTTTGTTTTCATAGCCCGAATAAGTATGGACTACATACCAGCTTTTTTCCATATCTAGAGTGGGAGCTAAGTCCCTTCCCTCCTTTATTCCAAACGTTCAACCGTTACTACTCCAAAAATATACGAACAAGCTCAGAAAGCCCTAAATCGATAACGGCAAAATAGATCACAAAAAAGATGACAGTCAGCACCGTGACAATTGTATATTTCGTTAGTTCTTTGCGTGTCGGCCATGTAACACGCTTCATTTCCTGCCCTACTTCTTTGAGAAAGCGGATAGGGCCTTTTTTCGTACCCCCAGCCATGCAGCCACCTCCATCAACCGGTGTTTACGGTTATAGAATTATTAATATAAGGTCTCGTACGAACAATGTATCTGCATCTTTTTCTGCATCCATGTACCATCAGACTTCTTTGCCCGGCTTGTTTTCAACCATTAAAAAAACAGCCGCTCCTAAGGGCTCTGCGGTCTGTTTGCTTTAGGTGCACATATATTTCTACCAATATCAATCATAAACAACTTCTGTACTATAATCAAGGAGAAATTAAAGGGCACATAAAAACCGGCGTTCCATAGGGAACGCCGGTCCCTTCATAAATTATTAGTTAGACGACTGAGTTGTTGCTTTCTTTTTTCCCGGCTTGAACGCTCTGGTAGCGTCCACCGCTTCCTTCCAGCCATCGTACAGTTCTGTTCTCGTATCCTCATTAATTTGCGGTTCAAACTGTTTCTCTTTCTTCCACTGCTTTTTCACTTCTTCTTTGCTGCTCCAGAAGCCCGTAGCAATTCCTGCTAAATATGCTGCTCCCATCGCAGTTGTTTCGATAACAGCCGGGCGCTCTACAGGTACACCGACAATATCACTTTGGAACTGCATCAGGAAATCGTTTGAAACGGCTCCACCGTCAACACGGAGAGACTTCACTTCAATACCTGAGTCCGCTTCCATCGCGCCGAGAACGTCTTTCGTCTGATACGCAAGCGATTCAAGCGTAGCTCTTACGAAATGCTCTTTTTCCGTGCCACGGCTGAGTCCAAAGATGGCTCCGCGCGCTTCACTGTCCCAATAAGGAGCTCCGAGCCCTACAAATGCCGGTACAAAGTATACACCGTTCGTATCGTCGACACGCTCTGCGTATTTCTGGCTGTCCGGAGCGTTCGTAAACATCCGCAGGCCATCGCGCAGCCACTGAATAGCCGAGCCGGCTACGAAAATACTTCCTTCAAGAGCATATTCAACTTTTCCGTCAATTCCCCAGGCAATCGTGGTCAATAGTCCGTTATTAGAAGGCACTGGTTTGTCTCCGGTATGCATCAGCATAAAGCAGCCGGTGCCATACGTGTTCTTTGCCATCCCTTTTTCAAAGCATGCCTGGCCGAACAGGGCAGCGTGCTGGTCTCCTGCTACGCCGGCAATCGGAACTTCCTGGCCGAAGAAGTGGTAATCCACCGTATTGGCATACACCTCGGAAGAAGAACGTACTTCCGGAAGCATGCTCTTCGGTACGCCAAGAACCTCAAGCAGTTCGTCGTCCCACTGCAGATCATAAATATTGTACATAAGCGTCCGGCCGGCATTGGTATAGTCTGTTACATGGGCTTTGCCTCCGGACAGCTTCCAGATGAGCCACGTATCAATGGTACCAAACAGAAGATCTCCGTTATCCGCTTTTTCCCGGGCACCGTCCACATTATCGAGGATCCATTTCACTTTCGTTCCCGAGAAATAAGCATCAATCAGGAGTCCCGTTTTATTTCGGAACATTTCACCGTAGCCCTGCTCGTTCAGCTCATTGCAGATGTCCATCGTCTGCCGGGACTGCCATACAATTGCGTTATAGACAGGACGCCCGGTGTGTTTGTCCCATACCACCGCTGTTTCACGCTGGTTCGTGATTCCAATTGCGTTAATCTCTTCAGCCTGGATACCGTTTTCACCAAGCACTTCTGCGAGTACGGCAAGGACAGAGGTCCAGATTTCCTGGGCGTTATGCTCCACCCACCCGGATTTCGGGAAGTACTGCTTGAATTCTCTTTGCGCGGTGCCTACAATTTCTCCTTCTTCGTTAAAAATAATGGCACGCGAGCTTGTTGTTCCCTGGTCGATTGCTAAAATGTATTTCTTCTCCATCCGCCTCATCTCCTCTTTCGTATATAAGTTGTATTAGTTTTTCACTTCAGGGTTGGACATAATCGTTTTGGCAGAGCGCCGGCCCATGTAGTACAGGCCTCCTAAGAAAACTGCTACGATGACCGAGTAAATCATCAGTGCCATTGCGCCTTCTCCTAAGAAGAACGAACGGTAAACCATTGCACCAAACACACCGCCGGCTGCCGGTGCTACTACTGGAATCCAGGCATAGGACCAGTTGGAATCTCTTTTGCCCGGAATTGGAAGCAATGCGTGTGCAATACGCGGACCAAGGTCACGTGCCGGATTGATCGCATACCCGGTCGTACCGCCGAGCGACAGGCCGATCGCTACAATCAGAAAACCGACAATCAGAGGATTCAATCCTTCAGTAAACTGGTTCGCGCCAATTCCTAAAATACCGCCTACAAGAACAGCTGTGCCGATAAATTCGCTCAGAAAGTTGTTAAACCGGTTCGGAAGAGCAGGGTCGGTTGAAAACACACCAAGCTTTGTATTCGGGTCATCCGTTTCCTTCCAGTGCCCGAGAAAGTGAAGATAAACTACTACGCCGCCTAACGCAGCACCAATCAATTGAGCAATAATGTAGCCCGGAACCTGGGACCATGCGAATTCCCCAACAGAAGCAAGACCGAGAGTTACTGCCGGGTTAATGTGCGCTCCGGAGAACTGGCCTACTGCGTAAACTGCCATTGCCACTGCAAACCCCCACCCAAGCGCCACCACAATCCAGCCTCCGCCTTGAGCTTTTGATTTATTCAGACTGATGTTAGCAACTACGCCGCCGCCAAAGATAATAAGAATCATCGTACCGATAAGCTCCGCTAAATAAACAGACATTTTTTCTTCCTCCTTTTTTTATTAAAGCTTACTTATCGTCATAACGTTAGGCGGTTCGTCTTATTATTTGTTGCGGCGCCGCAAGACCCAGACCTTTAACCCCAGTTATTTTCCAGAAAAACGCTTTCATAATAATGAATAAAAATTAGCATGAACAACCGGAAATAACCGGGTGAGCCTAGAAAAAGCCGCACACGTATCCCAATGGAATGACTGGTGTGCGGCTTTCATATACTCAACCTAACGTATTAACTTAAATAAATCTTACCACTATGAGAAAACGCTGTCAATAACTTGTCACATAATTATTTTTGATTTTTCTGAAATTAAAAGGTGTGCAAAGCCCGTCCTTCAAGAGATTAACGCATTCCACTCTTCACAGTTTTCGAGTTTTCGCTTGATTCTCTGAAGCGCATTGTCGATTGATTTATTTCTTCTGCCGAGCAGTCCGGACATCTCCTGATAGGAACGGCCATCGATGTACAGCTGCAGCACCTGCTGTTCAAGTTCACTCAGCACACTGCCAATTTTCGTTTCCATGTCCTCCTGATTCTCTCTGATAATCAGCAGATCCTCCGGACTTTTGGCGTGGGTCTCTACTAAAATATCAAGCAGCGGGCGTTCCGAATCTTCCTCATACACTGGCTTATCCAACGAGATATATGAGTTCAGCGGCGAATGCTTCTGTCTCGTCGCCGTCTTTATAGCTGTAATGATCTGCCTTGTAATACACAACTCAGCAAAGGCACGGAAAGAGGATAGTTTGTCCCCCCGGAAATCTCGTACAGCTTTATACAGCCCGATCATTCCTTCTTGTATAATATCTTCATAATCTCCCCCGATGAGAAAATACGATCGCGATTTCGCCCGCACTAAATGCCGGTATTTCTCAATCAGTCGTTCTAACGCCTGGTTATCGCCTGCACGTGCAAATTCAATCAGTATTTCATCTTCGGTTCGGGTGGTTTGACGTTGTTCCGGTTTCTTGAGGTCTGTACTCAATACAATCCCTCCGCCCATGCGCGTAGTAGTATAAATATAGCAATCATTATATCGGAGTGTTCATAAGAGCGTCAACTGCCTACAAATCCCTTTTGCGCCATTTGTCGAAAATTTCTGCCATTTCTTCCGTAATAGGAAGAGTAGTCTTATGAATTGCCTTTTTTTGATTTTCAAGCTGTTCTTCGATGCCTTTTTCGACAAGCTTTGTTTCATGCCGGAGCTCCCGTGCTGATTTTCTTAATGCCCCGCTCCCAAACGTCATTGACTGTTCAGCATAATCAGAGGTGGCGACGTGTACCCTCGTTTCCACGTTTTTTAACTCTCCGACTAATTTTTCGATGCGCTCATCAGCTGTTTCGTGTTCTCTCGTATATACTACCTCCACACGTTTCAGCTGATAGTTTTTCCCAATGCCGGGAACCATATGGGCGTCGAAAACAACAATAACTCTCCATCCTTTATACGCCTGGTACTCCGCCATGGCATCAATAAGCCGGTCCCGTGCCTCTTCCAGATGACCGGCCCGGAGCGGCTTCAGCTCCGGCCAGTCGCCAATCACGTTATATCCATCTACGAGAAGAATGTCCTTCATGGTGTCTGCCTGCCCTTCTCCTGTCTTTTACGCATCACTTCATACATTAGAACACCACCGGCGACAGAAGCGTTCAATGAAGTAACTGCTCCGTGCATCGGAATCTGTACCAGAAAGTCACAGGCTTCCTTTACAAGCCGGCTCAATCCCTTTCCTTCGTTTCCGATTACCAGAGCAAGCGGCATGTCTGCCTGCATCTGCCTGTAATCAGAGGCGTTCTCTATTCCCGTCCCGGCTATCCAAAGGCCTTTTTCCTTTAATTCATCGAGCGTTTTATTAATGTTTGTTACACGGACTACCGGCACGTATTCGACGGCTCCGGCCGATGTTTTTACTACGGTTTGGGTCACACCTGCAGCCCGTCTTTTCGGAATAATGACGCCGTGTACGCCAGAGGCATTCGCCGTCCGTATCATGGAACCCAGATTATGAGGATCCTCCACCCCGTCCAGGACGAGGAAAAAAGGGTCCTCATGCTGCTTTTCTGCTTTTCGGAATAAATCCTCCATTCCTGCGTACTGATAAGCCGGCACAGCCGCCGCTACTCCCTGGTGTACGCCTGCATCGAGCTCATCAAGTTTTTTCTTTGAAACCTCCTGCACTGCTATTCCTTTTTTTCCTGCCAGAGCTCTTATTTCCTGTGCTGCTCCTTTTTTGGCAGTATCTGCGATCATAATTCTTTCAATTTTCCGGTCGGCTTTCAACGCTTCTATAACAGGATTTTTCCCCGCGATCCATTCCTGGCTCATAATGACTGGCCTCTTTCTTGTGTTTTGTCTATCGCAAATGCAATAATTTCGTTCACCCGTTCCTGTCTGCCGGCAAAATACAGATACCCAATCACTGCTTCAAACGCTGTACTCATACGGTAGGTGGCCAGGTCCGTGTTTTTGGGGATGCTTCCGGATTTCGCGTTGCGTCCACGTCTGGCCACGGCTGTCTCCTCTTCAGTTAAATACCTTTCCTCCCACATGGACCGAAGCACTTCCGCCTGGGCCTGAGCCGATACGTAGGAGGTAGCCTGCTTATGCAGCTCCTGCGGCCGCACTTTCCCTTCCGAAATTAAATAATGACGGATGTGGGTTTCAAGCACTGCATCTCCCATATACGCAAGCGCCAGAGCATTTAACTGCTTTTCATCTACTTTACTATAGTTTATCATGCTACTTCCTCTTCCACCGGGTTCCCTGCGGCGTATCTTCTAATAAAATTCCGTCGTTCTCGAGCTGATCCCGGATTTCATCGGCACGGGCAAAGTTTTTATTTTTTCTTGCTTCCACCCGCTCTTTGAGAAGCTGTTCGATGTCTTCATCGAGCATTTCCTCCTCTTTTTCCAAAGATACCCCCAGCACGTCCCCAATTTCTGTCATCGTTTCAATAATCGCATCCAGTGAGGCGATACTTGTCTGTGGCTGCTGCATATATTTATTTGCTTCCCGGGCCAGGTCAAACAGTACACTGATGGCATTTGCCGTGTTGAAGTCATCATCCATTTCCTCCAGAAAGCGCGCCTTGGCCCGTTCGGCCGCCTCCCGGCCTTCCCCGCTGCCGCCGTCCGCACTTTCACCCCGGCGGTGCTTGACGTTTTCAAGCGTGGAGCGCAGCCGCTCCAGCCCGGCTCTGGCCGATTCAAGCAAATCGTTATCAAAGTTAATAGGATTGCGGTAGTGCGCCTGCATCATGAAAAAGCGGATCACTTCCGGATCGTGCTGCTGAATCATGTCATGCACCAGCACGAAATTTCCGAGAGATTTCGACATTTTTTCATTATTAATATTAATATAGCCGTTGTGCATCCAGTAGTTGGCCATCGGCTTGCCGGTCAATGCTTCCGTCTGGGCAATTTCGTTTTCGTGGTGGGGGAATTTTAAATCCTGGCCGCCGGCATGAATATCTATAGTGTCTCCCATATATTTCTTCACCATCGCCGAGCATTCAATATGCCATCCCGGGCGCCCTTCGCCCCACGGGCTGTTCCACGCAATTTCGTTTTCCTTCGCTTTTTTCCAGAGCGTGAAATCCATCGGGTCCTCTTTCTGCTCGCCTACTTCGATTCGCGCACCCATTTGCAGATCTCCGACCGACTGCGAGGAAAGCTTTCCGTAGTTTTTGAATTTCTTTGTGCGGTAATACACATCGCCGTTTGATTCATAGGCAAATCCTTTTGCGATCAGCTGCTCGATAAACTCGACCATTTCTGTCACTGTTTCGGTCGCCCGCGGATGAAGATCCGCTTTTTCAACTCCGAGCGATTCGATATCTTCAAGGTACGTGTCGATAAAACGATTAGCGAGCACCGGCACTTCTTCATTCATTTCCTGGGCAGCTTTAATAATTTTGTCATCCACATCGGTGAAATTCGACACGTAGTACACATTGTATCCACGGTACATCAGATAGCGGCGGACAGCATCAAAAACAATAGCAGGACGGGCGTTGCCGATATGAATGTAGTTGTACACAGTCGGCCCGCACACGTACATTGTGATCCGGTCCGGGTCTATCGGTTGAAACAGTTCTTTTTGATTGGTTAATGAATTGTATATATGAATCGCCATTACTGCTCTCTTCCTTTCACCGATTGTTCATGGTCTGCGCTTTCGTGCTCCGGGAGCCGCTCTTTCAGCATTTCGATCTCCTCTTCAAGTGAACGAAGCTTGTCAGCTACCGGGTCCGGTAGGTTCTGGTGGTCGAGCGAGTTTCTGTTGATCTTGACGCCATCCTGCACAACCACCTTTCCCGGAATGCCGACGACCGTCGAGTTGGGCGGCACTTCATTTAATACGACCGAACCTGCACCGATGCGGGAATGCTTTCCAATCGTCATGGAACCGAGCACCTTAGCCCCGCTTGCGATTAATACATGATCTTCAATCGTCGGATGCCGCTTGCCTTTTTCTTTACCCGTACCGCCTAAAGTGACTCCCTGGAAAATCGTTACATTATCACCGATTTCACACGTTTCCCCGATAACGACTCCCATGCCGTGGTCGATAAATAGCCGTTCGCCAACTACGGCTCCTGGATGAATTTCAATTCCGGTAATAAAACGGCTGAGCTGTGAAATTACCCGTGACAGGAAAAACATTTTTTTCTTCCACAGCCAATGAGCGAAACGATGTGACCATACAGCGTGAACACCTGCATACGTGAAGACCACCTCCAGACGGTTCCGTGCTGCCGGGTCCTGGTCAAACACGACGTCCAAATCATTTTTCAGCGTTTTCCACATGGTGCTTCCCCACTTTCTATGCCTTCTCTCAAGCTTTCATATTTGTATGCTTAGTATATCAATAAAAAAAGCGTCTCTGTGCGAATTCGCACAGAGACGCTTTTTTAGCGCGGTTCCACTCTGTTTAAGCGCCGGGACAGGCACTTCTCTTTTTGCCATAACGGAGCACGCCGCCGCTGCCTACTATATTCAGCAGAGGACTCCAGGACGCATTTCAAAAACCGGCTCAGTGCCCTCTCTCAGCCACCGGAGAGCATCTCTGTATAAAGCCTGTTGTTTTTTACTTCTTCCTGTCATAGTTTTACAGATATTTATTTATGAAGAGAGAACCTGCTGCAGCCTTGCCTGTACAACGTTTCTTCCAAGGAGCGAAATAGCTACCGGCAGCTCCGGTCCATGCGTCTGACCAGTTGTCGCCACCCGGACCGGCATAAACAGCTGCTTGCCCTTATAGCCTGTCGCTTTCTGGGTAGCCTTTACCGCTTTTTTCACCGTTTCCGGTTCAAAGTCCGGAGCCTCGTCCAGCTCTTTTGAGAAGTGCTCCAGCACGGTGCTTACATGCTCCTGCTCGAGCACCTCACGGGCTTCCTGGGTATAGTCAATTTCTGTTTTGAAGAACAAATCTGTCAGCTCGACAATTTCTGCTGCATAATGCATTTGCTCCTGATAGATGCCGACAAGCTGCTTCAGCCACTCGTACTGTTCTTCCGAAAGCTTTGCCGGCAGCTTTCCTGCTTCCTGAAGATGCGGAAGTGCAAGCAGTGTCAGACGCTCTGTGTCCGCTTCTTTTACATACTGATTGTTCATCCAGGCAAGCTTGTCCGTATCAAAGACCGCCGGGGCCTTGGAGACCCTCTCAAGCGAAAACTGTTCTTTTAATTCTTCAATGGTAAACAGCTCTTCTTCTCCTTTTGGAGACCACCCGAGCAGCGCCAGGAAGTTCACGATAGCTTCCGGCAGGTATCCAAGATCACGGTATTGTTCGACAAATTGGATGACAGATCCGTCACGCTTGCTCATTTTCTGGCGGTTCGGATTTAAAATCAGTGATGCGTGGGCAAAACGCGGCTTTTCCCAGTCAAAGGCATCATAGACCAGCGCCTGCCGCGGTGTATTGGAAAGATGCTCTTCTGCACGGATCACGTGGGAAATTTCCATCAAATGATCATCAATAACTACCGCAAAGTTGTATGTTGGTATGCCGTCTTTACGGGCTATGACAAAGTCCCCAATGTCGTTGGACTCGAAAATAACGTTTCCTCTTACCACGTCATCAATGATGACGCTCTGTCCTTCCGGAACACGAAAACGAACGACCGGCTTAATCCCCTGGTCTTCGTATGCTTTCCGCTGCGCCGGCGTAAGGTCTCTGTCACGCCCGCTGTATTTCGGCGCTTCCCCACGGGCCATCTGCTCTTCTCGTTCCTGGGCAAGCTCTTCTTCTGTCATGTAGTCGTAATAGGCCTTGCCTTCATCGAGAAGACGTTGGACGTATTCTTTATACAGATCGATTCTCTCCATCGACTGATAAGGCGCATGCGGGCCGCCGACATCCACGCTTTCATCCCATTCGATGCCAAGCCAGCGCAGGCTTTCCATTAAACGGGCAGTAGCATCTTCCACGTTACGCTCCTGATCTGTATCTTCAATGCGCAGAATAAAATCTCCACCCTGGCTTCTGGCAAATAAATAATTAAACAGTGCCGAGCGCGCTCCTCCGATATGAAGATGGCCGGTCGGACTCGGCGCAAACCGTACACGTACTTTTTCACTCATTTCCTTCACCCTCCGTAGACTTTCTTTTTTATATCCTCTATTTTTACATATATTTAATCAGCCGGCTGCAGAAGTACAACAGCATGAGCAGCAATACCTTCTTTTCGGCCGACAAACCCAAGCTTTTCTGTAGTCGTCGCTTTTACGTTCACCTGGTCCTCTGTTTCTGCTTCAAGCAGTTCACCGATCCGCTTTTTCATTTCCGGAATGTGCGGTGCCATTTTTGGCTGCTGGGCCAGTATAGTCGCATCGACATTTCCAAGCTTCCATCCCTGTGCTTGTACAAGACTGCAGGCATGAGAAAGCAGGTCTGCAGAATCAGCATCTTTAAATTCCGGATCCGTGTCCGGAAAATGCCTGCCGATATCGCCCAGCCCGACTGCCCCCAGTATCGCATCTGTTACTGCATGAAGTAAAACGTCCGCATCCGAATGTCCAAGGAGTCCTTTATCGTGAGGAATGTTTATGCCTCCCAGTATTAAAGGGCGGCCTTCCTGCAGCTGGTGTACATCATATCCATGTCCAATTCTCATTACTTTCTTCCCTCTCTTCGCTTCTGCAAAATCGCCCGGGCCACCACCATGTCTTCAGGAGTAGTCAGCTTGATGTTATCGTAGCTTCCTTCCACAATCTTTACCGGCCGGCCCATGTATTCTACCAGGCTGGTATCGTCTGTGCCGATAATCTGGTGGGCCGCTGCGTAATCGTAGGCCTCCATCACCACTGCTGCCTGAAACGCCTGTGGAGTCTGTACTGCCCACAAGCTGGAACGGTCGATCGTTTCAAGCACCGTCGCCCCATCGGTACGTTTGACGGTATCTTTCATTTTTGTGCCAAGCACCGCTGCCCCCGTTTGCTCGGCCTGTTCCACGAGGCGGTGGATATCTTCCTGTTCGACGAACGGGCGGGCCCCGTCGTGCACCAGAACGACCCGGTGCTCGGGAAGAAGGCGTTTCAACCCTTCATGCACACTATTCTGGCGTTCGTTTCCGCCCACGACCACCTGCTTTACCTTCCGAATGCCCCACTCTTCGAAAAGCTCTTCCATGTCATAAATTTCTGAAGCGTTGGCAACAACAATAATTTCTCTACACCACGGGTCCTGCTCGAAAACAGATGCAGTATGAATTATTAATGGCCGTTCTTCTAAAACGAGAAATTGTTTATTATGGCCTGCCTGCATTCGTTTCCCCTGGCCGGCTGCAGGAATGACTACCGCATAGTTCATAGTACCTCTCCAATTTCAAGACATTGTAGTCCCGGTGTTATGTAACGCGTTTTCTCTGCTCTTACAGCAAAGTGCGCCTGTTAATAATATGCTGATACCCGAAAAACGCCCTATATATTCTACCGCGCCGCTTATCAAACATTAATTTTACCAAAACTTGCCCTAAAGGAAAAGCTGCCGGCTGTTTATATCTGATGGAAATCTGCATAAAAAAGCCCTGCGCAGGCACAGGGCATCTCATTATAAAGCTTTTTCGCGTTTTGATACCTTTGGTTTTGCAAATATCATCCGTCCCGCACTCGTCTGCAGAACGCTCGTAACTACCACTTCTATTTCCTGGCCGATATAGCCTTTCCCGCTTTCGACTACAATCATTGTGCCATCGTCTAAGTATCCAATCCCCTGGCTTTGTTCCTTCCCGTCCTTGATCACCTGGACCATCATTTCCTCGCCAGGAAGAACTACCGGTTTGACCGCATTCGCCAAATCATTAATGTTTAACACGCTGACACCCTGCAGATCGCACACCTTATTTAAGTTAAAGTCATTGGTCACAACAATACCATTTCGTACTTTCGCAAGCTTCACCAGCTTGCTGTCCACTTCATGAATGTCTTCAAAATCAGTATCCGTAATTTCTACTTCGATAGGAAGTTCCTTTTGAATACGGTTTAGGATATCGAGTCCGCGACGACCCCGGTTACGCTTTAATACATCTGAAGAATCCGCAATATGCTGAAGCTCTTCAAGTACAAATTCCGGGATCACCAGTTTCCCCTCAATAAATCCTGATTGGCAGATATCTGCAATCCGCCCGTCAATAATCACGCTTGTATCGAGCAGCTTCTCCCATGCCTGATTTTCTTCTGAAGCGGCTGCAGCTGCCAGCGCTGCTTCTTCCTTTGCCGCAGCGTTTTTTGAGCTTGAAAAAAGACCCAACAGCTCATCACGCTTTTTAAATCCAATCTGGAAGCCAAAATAGCCGCAGAAAAAGGATAAAAATAAGGGAAGCACGGAATCAATTACGGGAATACGGATAGAATTGAGCGGAAGGGAAATAAGAAAGGCGACCACCAGTCCGAAAATCAGTCCGAGCGTACCGAACAACACGTCTGTGACAGGAGCTTTCACGACCTTCTCTTCCAGGAATCGCATGCCGTTGACGATTGGCCCCGCGATCCAAAGGCTCACGGCCCAAAACACAAACCCCACGATTACCGCTCCAACAGTAGCGCCGATATAGGTGTTGTAGACCCAGTCAGGAAACGTATAAAAAGGAAATAAAGAAATAAGTTCAGGAATATAAAGAAATCCTAACGTAATACCGGCAAGAACAAAAAATAACTGTACAATCTTTTCCAACACTTTCCAAACACCTCCTTAAGTGTATTATAAACATTTTTCCTCTGGTACAAACCACTAACGTCATATTTATCATAACTTTGGACAATTTGATACAATATGTTCATAAAATCGTTGAATTTTCTTAATTATTAGGTAAAAGGATAGTGAAGGTCCTACTAGAGCGATCAGGACCTTCATCTTTAATTTATCTGAGCGGCGCCGGGTCGAGTGCAGCGTCCAGTGCTTCTTCAAGCGTTTTGACGCCTACTACCTGAATGCCTTCGGGAAATGTCCAGCCACCGATGTTCTTCGATGGAATTATCGCCCGTGAAAATCCAAGCTTCGCTGCTTCTTTCACGCGCTCCTCCACCCGGGAAATACGCCGGATTTCTCCGGTAAGACCGACTTCTCCCATGACAATGTCTCCCGGGTTCGTGGATTGGTTCCGAAAGCTCGAGGCAACACATATAGCAATACCAAGATCAACTGCCGGTTCGTCGAGCTTCACGCCTCCGGCGACGTTAATATAGGCATCCTGGTTTTGAAGAAGCATGCCAAGACGCTTTTCAAGCACTGCCATCAGAAGTGCAATCCGGTTCTGATCGATTCCTGTAGCTGTCCGGCGCGGGTAAGCATAGCTCGTAGGGGCGATCAGTGCCTGCAGTTCTACAAGCACCGGCCGGGTCCCCTCCAGAGAAGCTACAACAGCCGAGCCCGATGTGCCTTCCGTCCGCTCTTCGAGAAAGATTTCTGAAGGATTTGTTACTTCCTTCAGGCCTGCCTCTTTCATTTCAAAGATCCCGATTTCATTCGTCGAGCCAAATCTATTTTTCACGGCCCGTAAAATCCGGTACGTATTATGCTGCTCGCCTTCAAAGTAAAGCACGGAATCCACCATATGCTCGAGCATTTTCGGTCCGGCAATCGACCCCTGCTTAGTCATGTGTCCTACAACAAATACAGCAATGCCCTGATTTTTTGCAATGTGCATAAAGGTCGAGGTTGATTCACGCACCTGCGCTACGCTTCCGGGCGCCGACTGAATTTCATCCGAATGGACGGTCTGAATCGAATCGATAATTACAAGATCCGGCTTCACTTCCTCCATCGCCGCTTCGATCCGCTCCATATTTGTTTCTGTAAAGACAAACAGCGTATCTGCTTCCACACCGAGGCGTTCCGCTCTCATTTTCGTCTGCTTGACCGATTCCTCTCCGGAAACATAAAGGACACGGTACTTCTGAGAAGCAAGCAGAGCAGAAACCTGCAGAAGCAGCGTTGACTTCCCGATCCCCGGGTCTCCCCCGACCAACACGAGTGATCCGGGCACGATCCCCCCGCCTAACACTCTGTTTAGTTCGCCTACAGACGTTGAAATGCGGTTTTCCTTTTCTCCAGTCACCTGGGTAATCGGTGTCGGTTTGTCAGCTTCGCTGAATACATTTGCCGCCGGTCGTCGGCCTGCTTTCGATGCCGGAGCTTCCTTTTCTTCTACCATCGTATTCCAGTTGTTGCAGGCTGGACAGCGCCCCATCCACTTTTGAGTTTCATACCCGCACTCCTGGCAGACAAATTTTGTTTTTGCTTTTGCCATACGATCCTCCTCTTTTACTACGAGCTGTATCCATTTTTCGTTTCGATTCCACACGATTTTATCGTTCATAAAAAGAAAAACAGCTGCCCCCTGACATCAATATGCCACAAGGCAGCTGTTTCGAGTATAGCTTTATTGCGCTTTCGCCGTGCCTGATTTCGTTTCAACAATGAATTCGTCATCTTTCACGTCAATCACAGCAGTGTTGCCTTCTTCAAGCGTGCCTTTAAGCAGCTCGTCGGATAAACGGTCTTCCACGTGACGCTGCAGAGCACGTCTGAGCGGCCGGGCCCCGTATTCAGGGTCAAAACCTTCATCGGCAATCTTATCGAGTGCTGCATCGGTAATTTCAATGCTGATACCGTGCTCTTCCACACGCTTTTTAAGCTGTTCTGTCATTAAGCGCACAATCTTTTTGATGTGCTCTTTTTCCAGGCTGTGGAAGACAATGATTTCATCCAGACGGTTAATAAATTCAGGACGGAACGTATTTTTCAGCTCGCCCATGATTTTATCCCGCATATCATCGAATTTCTGCTCGGTGGACTGGGCCGCAAAGCCGACACTTTTATTCTGGCGCAGCGTGCTTGCCCCGACGTTAGAGGTAAGGATCAGCGCTGTATTTCTAAAGTCGACCCGGCGTCCTTTAGAGTCGGTAAGAAAACCGTCTTCAAGTACCTGAAGCAGAATGTTAAATACTTCCGGGTGCGCTTTTTCAATTTCGTCCAGCAAAATCACGGAATACGGATTGCGGCGCACTTTTTCTGTCAGCTGTCCGCCTTCTTCATAGCCGACATAGCCTGGAGGAGAACCGACCAGGCGGCTCGTCGCGTGCCGTTCCATATATTCGGACATATCGATTCGGATAATCGACTCTTCATCGCCAAATAACGTTTCTGCAACTGCACGGGCCAGTTCCGTCTTACCTACACCGGTAGGTCCGAGGAAAATAAAGGAACCAATTGGACGTTTCGGATCCTTCAAGCCGGCACGGGCACGGCGCACTGCTTTGGAAATAGCATTGACTGCTTCGTCCTGGCCGACGACCCGGTTATGCAGGATATCTTCCATATGAAGCAGGCGGTCTGTTTCTTCTTCTGCAAGCTTGGATACCGGAACACCGGTCCAGCTTGAAACCACCTGGGCAATGTCTTCTGTCGTAATTGCAGAGTTTTCCTGTCCCTGCTTTTCTTTCCATTCATTTTTCATCTCTTCGACTTCTGCACGAAGCCGTTGTTCGGAATCACGGAGCGAGGCCGCTTTTTCGAATTCCTGGCTCTGCACGGCCGCATCTTTTTCCTTGCGTGTTTCTTCGAGATTCTGCTCAAGTTCTTTCAGGTTCGGCGGCGCTGTGTAAGAACGCAGACGCACCCGTGAACCGGCTTCATCGATTAAGTCGATCGCTTTATCCGGGAGGAAACGGTCCGAAATATACCGGTCGGATAATTTCACTGCCTGTTCAATCGCTTCATCCCCGATAGTTACCCGGTGGTGGGCTTCGTAACGGTCTCTCAGACCGGCAAGAATTTGAATAGATTCTTCAAGTGTCGGTTCATTCACCTGAATTGGCTGGAAACGACGCTCAAGCGCAGCATCTTTTTCAATATATTTCCGGTATTCATCCAGAGTGGTGGCACCGATGCATTGAAGCTCTCCACGTGCAAGTGACGGCTTCAGGATGTTCGAGGCATCGATTGCACCTTCTGCGCCGCCGGCCCCGATTAATGTATGCAGTTCATCAATGAACAACAGCACATTTCCGGACTGACGGATTTCTTCCATTACCTTCTTCAAACGGTCTTCAAATTCACCGCGGTATTTCGTGCCGGCAACTACAGTACCCATATCGAGAGTCATAACCCGTTTATTGCGGAGCGTTTCCGGCACTTCATTGGAAACGATCGACAATGCCAGGCCTTCAGCGATAGCTGTTTTACCTACACCAGGCTCCCCGATAAGAACCGGGTTGTTTTTTGTCCGGCGGCTTAATACCTGAATAACACGTTCAATTTCCTGGCTTCTTCCGATGACCGGATCGAGGCCTTCTTCTTTCGCTACTGCCGTCAAATCCCTTGCTAAACTGTCAAGAGTCGGCGTATTGGCACTCCCGCCTGCTCCTGGAGCCTGCTGGCTGCCAGAGCTCGAAGCTCCTTCATTGCTTCCGAGAAGCTGAAGCACCTGCTGACGGGCTTTGTTCAGACTAACACCAAGATTATTCAGTACCCGGGCTGCAACGCCTTCCCCTTCACGGATTAGGCCGAGCAGAATGTGTTCTGTGCCCACATAGGAATGGCCAAGCTTTCTTGCTTCATCCATGGAAAGCTCAATAACTTTTTTCGCCCTTGGGGTATAATGAATTGTTTTCGATCCCTGCTGACCGGTGCCTATAAGGGTTTCCACCTCCTGCTGAATCTGGTCTGTATCCAAATTCAGTGCCTGCAGAGCTTTGGCAGCAATACCCTCACCTTCACGCACTAAACCGAGCAGAATATGCTCTGTTCCTATATTATTATGGCCAAGGCGGATAGCTTCTTCCTGAGCTAGCGCCAATACTTTTTGCGCTCGTTCTGTAAAACGGCCGAACATCATGTTGCACGCACCTCCTACGCATTGGTGAATCTATAATTCAAGTTTTATTCTTTCACGGATCACATTTGCCCGTCTTATATCTGCTTCTTCCTGAGTCAGTGATTCTCCTGCATACTGTTCAAGAAAACCAGGCTGAGTCAGTAACATAAGTTCATTTAAAATATTACCCGAAATCCCTTTAATTAAATCCAGATCGATACCAAGTCTTACGTCTGACAAACGATTGGCCGCCTCTTTGGTCGTCATCGTGCGGCTGTATGCAAGGATACCGTAAGACCTGAACACCCGGTCTTCGAGCTTTACCTTTGAAGAGCTAAGAAGGGATTCGCGTGCATGGCGTTCTCTTTGAATCACCTGCATTACTACACCGCGAAGATCTTCGATGATATCTTTTTCAGATTTTCCCAGTGTCATCTGGTTGGAAATTTGAAAAAGGTTTCCGAGTGCTTCACTGCCCTCTCCATAAATACCTCTCACGACCAGGCCAAGCTGGTGAATAGCCGGAAGAATACGGCTAAGCTGATTGGTCCAGACTAAAGCGGGCAGGTGTACCATTACTGAAGCTCTCATACCTGTACCCACATTTGTCGGACAGCTTGTTAAGTAACCGAGCCGTTCGTCAAACGCATAGGTGAGGTTTGCTTCCGCCCAATCATCCAGACGGTCAGCTTCATTATAACATTCTTCAAGCTGCATGCCGTTACTCAGACATTGAAGACGCAAATGATCTTCCTCATTAACCATAATACTGATTGATTCATCGTTATTCAAAAGAACAGCACTATGTTCCATGTTTTTTATTAAATACGGGCTGACGAGATGCTTTTCCACCAGTACCTGCCGTTCATTCGGGCGAAGCTCATTCATGTTCAACGCTTCAAGAGAGCCTACTTCTTCTGATTGATTCAACAGAGTGGAGGAAGCGTAGCGCAGAAGTGTTGCACTTGCTTCTTCTGAAGCAAACACAGGGAAGGGGTACTGCTCTATATTACGGGCAAGCCGGACCCTGGTGCTAAGAGCAATATCGCCTTCCGGCCCCGGGCCTTCCTGCATCCATGGACTGATCGCTTCTGAAAAAAAGTGTTCGGATGCCATCAGCTGTCTTCCTCCCTTCCCTGAAACTGTTTTTCAAGGGTACGGATTTCATCCCTTAATTCCGCAGCCTTTTCAAACTCTTCATTTTGGACGAGGATGGTAATCTGGCGTTTTTTCTCATCCAGCTCCCTTTGGGCATGCAGCTTTTCATGCCTGTGCTTTGGAACCTTGCCGGTATGATTGGTATTGCCGCTGTGCACCCGGCGAAAAACAGGGGTCAGCTTCGATTCAAATGCGTGATAGCAATGAGCACAGCCCAAACGGCCGGTTTTAGTGAACTGTTTATACGTCAGTCCGCAATTGTCGCATGTGAGCGGCCTGGCTGCTTTTTTCGGCTGTTTCTTTTCAGCATTTCCAGCTGTGTTGGACTGATCCATGTTTAATAAGTCCGACAATAAGTCCTGGATTGTATAGCCGCCCGCAGCCGACATGAAAGAATGCTCCGTTTCAGAAGATTCCCCCTGTTCTTTTGCGCACTCTTCGCATAAATGAAGCTCTGTTTTAGCTCCATTCACGATTTTCGTGTAATGCAAAGAGGCCGGCCGCTGACCGCAATTCTGACAGATCATATATCTTCCCTCCCTTATTCATAGCGCAGACTTTCTATCATAGCTTGCATGATCCGCGCACGAACAATATCCCTTTCTTCTGGATACTTTAAGGCCAGTATAGACCTATCAACTGCCGCAAGCATCAAATTTGCTTCACGTTTATTCACGACTTTTTCCTCAAACAAACGCATAATAACGCTCTCAGCTGTTCTTTGATCAATCCCGTGTCCCACAAGATCTGAAACTTGCCGAAGCAGTTCTGCGTGATCTGAAATTTTAGCCCTTGTAATTCGTATATACCCGCCACCGCCACGTTTACTCTCTACTACATAGCCTTTTTCAATAGTGAAACGCGTGCTTATAACATAATTAATCTGGGAGGGAACACACTCAAAACGCTTTGCAAGTTCACTTCTTTTAATTTCAATTAAATCCTGTTCACTCTGTGTTAAAATTTGTTTCAAATAATTTTCAATAACATCAGACATGCTTTTCATTCCCGCGACCTCCTCTCCGCCCCGGTTCGTCTTGCTATTATCAAAAAATTGATTTTGACTATCTTTGACTATAATATATAATATTATTCAGTTGTTTTCAAGCTAGAGAAAGGCAAAATGAAAAATCCGTCCTGTGATAATCAATCATAGGACGGATTCAGCTCTATTTCTTTTATGCTATCTATTTTATATAAAGACTGATACAGTTCTGTTTCAGTCACGCCTCCCGGCAGATGAATTTTAATATAATAATGAAGCAGAGGTGTTTCGTCTTCGTCAAATTCCTTACCCTTTATTTTCTGAACCTGAACCTCCATACTTTCGAGTCGCTGAATCGTTTCGCCAAGCTCGTTAGCTTTTTTATCCATAGCTATAAACAATACGTCTGTATCAGAAACGTTTTTAAACCATTTGTCTACATGATTTAAAAAGATAAGACTTGTCAATACAATGACTGTTGCAGCAATACCAGCAAAAAACATACCAGCTCCTATAGTTAACCCGATTGCAGCGACTATCCAGATGGAGGCAGCAGTGGTCAGCCCCCGGATAGAGGCGCCCTGAACTATAATAGTGCCAGCACCCAGGAAGCCAATCCCGCTTATCACATAAGAGGCCAAACGTGAAGGATCATAAGCAACCAGATCACTGTTTTGGTTTAAATAATCCTGGAAGCCAAATAAAGCAAGCAGCATTACTAAGCAGGACCCGGTCCCCACCAGCATATGGGTTCGAAAACCAGCTGGATGGCCTTTCGATTCCCGCTCAATTCCTATTACTCCCGCCAAAAAGGCAGCAAGAATTAAACGAATGAGTATAATAATTGATTCATATTCCATCCACTGCTCCATCTGAATCACATCCTTTCTCTTATCATATCTTATCTTTTTTGCTTTGTTTAAAAAGCCTATCATATAAAAAAACCGCTTCCCTCCGAAAAGGGAAACGGTTTAACTCGCCCGGCAGCGATCTACTTTCACGGGGGGAGAACCCCCGGCTATCATCAACGCTGAAGAGCTTAACTTCCGTGTTCG
>NZ_CANLSU010000010.1 GCF_947493875.1 uncultured Marinococcus sp.
ATCATACGGAGAATACCACGTAGTTGACCTTCCACACGTTTGACCCGGTGCTTCATTTGATCCGTGTATTCCATCAGACGTTCCTTCTTTCATAACGATATTACCCTATGGGGTATATGAATACCTTAAAACAAATTCCCAGGAGTGTCAACCAGTTTTCTTAAAAAAAAATTTTGGATTCCTAAAATACGGGTGCGCGTATGCTAAAATATAATAACAATATTCATTGATTCAGCAATAGAAGGGAATGAGTAGATGCATAAAACGTATGCAGCCAGCTATCGGCGCCATCGTTTAGGGAAACTTAGTGGCCTTATGGTTCTTGGAGCGGCGGTTTTCTTATGGAAGTACTTACGGGAAGGCCGTTCTTCGCAGGATGCCTGGACTGCGTCCATTCTCCGTCACGTGATGGATCCGGAACAGTCCCGGGAAGAACAAAAAGAACAGATGAAGAAGGCATTCAAGCTTGCAGAAGCTGCCGGAACGAAAAAACAGGAACTGGTTCAGACCTATCAGCACTTGGCTAAGGAGTCCTCCCAGTCCAAAAAATCTAAATGAAAAATTTGTGGTATTGTTCTTTTCCTGCTTTCTCTTTTGTTGATCAAAAATTTCATGGACCGTATTTATTCTATAAAATAAACTTCAAGGAATGATACTTCAGGGGTCTCACTAGGGCGGCATTATTCTTTTCACCTTCTGGTCTTCGATCAAACCTGGCAACATTGGTTATATCTAATACCAAATTCTTTTGACATAAATGAAAAAACGTTTGTTTTCGTTCGTGAGTGGCAGAATGTCTTTTTCCCAACTTTACTTTCTTTGATATTAAAGAAACCACTCGTTTGCTATCTTTGAGAAAAAAGCTAATCTTTCTAACGATTGGCTTTTTTATATACATATCAAAAAGTACGCTTTTTGATAGAATACCTCGACCGATGGTTCTTGCGGGCTAACAATCTTGGTTTTTCGTTAAGGGGAGAGCTTCCATTCCAGAGAGATTGTTAAACCTTTATTAAGATGAATGGCCGAGGGTCGTGTCGTGCTTGCGGGCATGATAAGGTGATTTTGGGAGCGATCTTCCTCCCCGTTACTCCCCTTAAGTAATGATACCCCGTTGGAAAGCCACCCGACCGAGAGGGCTGGCTTTCTTTCGTTGGGAATCAAATCCAAGAGCAACAGGCAGCAGCCTGTTGAACGATGTTGTCGTCGAGGAAAGCCTTTACTCCGTCGTCATTTTCCATGAACATCCTTCTTTTAAATGTTTGTAAAGATGCTCGTCTTTACGTAGCCAATGGATCTTGGGCGTGATAGGTTAAGAGTAGGAGTCGCACGTCTCCCCAACAATCACCCTTGTTGTTCAACACCTACTAGGATGGACCAGCTCTGTATGGGCTGGTCTTTTTTTGTTTCTTATAAACTGTTATGGATCGTCATGAAATGATCAACCATACTTCGCAGATGGAAAATGTTAGCGTTGAAAAAGGTAGACGTTTATCAACGGATTGAAATCATACACATCAAGGAGTTATAAGCGTGGCAAAATATCCAATTTATATTTTTGCCACGTTGTATAATTAACATGGCTTTTTTGATACACTGAATGTAGAAAATCACCGTTTTAACGAGTAAGGAGTCGACCGATCATGGATAATCGCCAGTATGGATACATACGAGTCAGCAGCCGCGACCAAAATGAAGCTCGTCAAATGGATGCCATGAAAGCAGCCGGCATCCTGGAACGGGATATTTTTGTGGATCATGTGAGTGGGAAAAACTTCGAGCGGGAACAATATCAGTTATTAAAACGCATTCTCCGCAGAGGGGATGTGCTGACCATTCATTCGCTGGACCGGTTTGGTCGGAACAAAGACGAGATTTTACAGGAATGGAACGAGCTGACGAAAACGATGCAGTGCGACATCGTCGTGTTGGACATGCCGCTCTTAGATACGCGGGAACAGAATGACTCTATGCGTACGTTTATCGTTGACATGGTGCTGCAGATTTTGTCCTGGATCGCGGAAGAAGAACGGACGCGCATTCGCCAGCGGCAGCGTGAAGGCATCGATTCGGCCCAACGCAAGGGCGTAAAGTTGGGACGACCCCAGGCACCCCTCGACGATTACTTCATAGACATTTACAATCAGTGGAAACAGGGACAGATCACGGCGGTAGAAGCTTCGAAGCGAGTGAATGTCAACAAAACCACCTATTATCGGATGGTCAAACGATATGAGCAAGAACACACTTAATGATATTTAAGATTTAGCATATATAATTACGATACGTGAAATTTATAATTGATGAAACAGAAATCTAGAAACGAACTTGAAGGGGTTTCCGAATGGTTAAAGACATCGATCAAGAACTACCTAAAGGGCAATCGGTTCTTATCCAAACATTAGATGATGAGGATCGTGATATTGAATTAGAAATTAAACAACCAACTTTTCAGGAATTATTGCACGTCTATACTCTCAAAGAGCAAGAAAAGTTAACGTTTCATTGGCAGAAAAAAGACTTGATCGAGTTAGGTATTGAGGAAGTATTTGGTCTTTATGAACATCAAGAGCTAAAGGCGATTAGCGGAGGTAGGTGGGTGAATGACGATTATATGCTTGTGCAAATGGAACGTTTGGACAGAAATGACAAAGAAGTCATGATATACAAAGCTTTTCCTATTATTGCCGCTTTTCTTAGTACCCGTTGCCTGAATAATCAAGAAGATGGATGGTTCATTATCGAATCAAAATCAAATGAGACCTTAATTGACTATTACCTTCAAGAAACAAACGGCATCGATGCTGGAGCTGCTCCCTATAAAGAATCTGTGCGCTTAATCGTCGTCAATCCGCGTAGACAAGAAGAGCTTACACAACGTATAATTAAAGGACAAAGGAGGACACATCATCATGAATAAAACGATTCGAGGCAAAAAAAAGAATCAAGAACAAATAATTGCCGAAAAGTATGATGGCGTTCTGGTAGGGGCAAACCCTGAGCATCGACACACTCGAGAAGAAGTCGAAGATGTAATGAAAAAACTGAAAAAAAATCCGAAGCTTCATAAATAATGCATCAGAGAGAAAGCCTAAGCTTCCATGCTTCAGGCTTTCTTTTTTATTCAATATTTAGCGATAATACCGTATTTTCCGCTTCAAAATACAATGAATGTTTGATGAAGAAAAAAGCTGGTGCCTATCTATCAATGATAGAGGCACCAGCTTTGCATGATTCGTTGGTTTTCCATGTTGGTTCTTTCCGCGGGAGACCTATTAAGCCTCTCTGCGGCGTTTCGTGAGCGCGATTCCTGCCATGACGAGCGCCATGCTTCCGGCAGCAATGCCCCATGGACTAACATTCTGTGCCGTACCGCCGAGGCCGGTTTTCGGCATTTCTTCCGGCATCATGTCACTTTCAAACTGATCTGGATACTGGGCCACCACGGCTCCTGAAACACCTTCCCCTACGCCAAACATATGGCCGTAGGCTTCGCGAACGTCTTCATAAGCCATGTCATACTCTTCCATGGTATAGCTGTCAAAGGCACCAATTAATTGGTTTACGTGCATCTGCAGGCCTTCGGCCAGCGCATCGGCTTCCAGTTCCCCGCCGGTCGCTTCTTCCATGAACTTGGAGAATTCCATCCGGTAGTTATCAAGATTATCAAGGGCTTCCTGTTGAGCGGCTTCGTCTTCCGCCCCGGTCGCTTCCACATAATCCACGAAATAACCGATGTGTTCACTCCACATGTCTTCAAACTGTTGGCCGGCTTCGTCGCCGTACACGGATGCAATTTCATCCGACAGTTGCTGCGTATTTTGGTTCAAAATACCGGCTGCAGCACCGAAATCTTCCGCGCCAGCTCCGCCTTTTTGCATCGCGGTTACCGCAAGTCCTGCGTGCTCGGAGAACAGGAAGTTCATATCGGAACGCAGGTCCACGGCCGGCGTATCCGGGTTGGTGTTATTATATTTGTCTGGGAACTGATCGGTAATGGCTACGGATAGGTTTTCACTCACCCCGTACATATGCTCCATCGCGTCACTGGCCAGCGAATAAGCTTCTTCATAGTCTCCGGCCACGTAGCTGTCGAACGAGCCGATCAGCTGATTCACGTGCATTTCCAGTCCTTCGGAAGCAGCTTCGGCGTCAACGCCGCCATCGGTTGCGTCATCCAGGAACTGGGAGAATTCCTCACGGTAATCCTTCAGGTTGTCGAGCGCTTCCTGCTTGGCCGCTTCATCTCCGGCATTCGTCGCTTCCACATAATCGACAAAATAGCCGATGTGTTCGCTCCACATGTCTTCAAACTGCTGGCCGGCTTCTTCGCCGTAGACCGAAGCAATCGTATTGGACAGGTCTTTCGTATTCGCCTGCAGTGTGGCAGCGGATTCTTCAAAATCCTCGGCGCCATCTGCGCCCTTCTGCATTGTTGTCACGGCCAGATACGCATGCTCCGACAAATATTGATCGAGTTGAGCACGAAGATCGCCTGCCGGCGTGGATACCGATGCCATCATCTCTTCCGATGACATTTCCATGTTGCTTTCGCTTTCATTACTATCTGCAGAAGCAATCCCTGGTGTCGTCGGAATCACCACAGCTGCCGTTAATGGTAATGCTAGTGCTGTTCGTTTCCAATTGATCTTCATATTCATATAAAAACCCCCTTTGTATGTTGTTCCACTCAGTTAACGAAATGAGTCAGCTATTGGATCATTATTTTTTGAAATTTTTTAAAAAAATAAATAATTATTCCATCCATACCAGTCGGTACTTCCAGCCTCAACGGTTTTGACTTTTTACTTTTTGGACGACCACGACGCCCCAAAAATATACTGAAACACCCGGTCTTTCAAGCCATGTGGGGGCAAATCATTGCCTCTGGCGTTGTTCTCAACCTCGAGAACTTCATGCTCTCGGTGAATTTGAAGCACATGTTTTATGAGTCGCCGCTGTCGAGCCACTTGTTGATATCTCGGATCTAAGTGTACATGATCCCTCCATTTCTCCGCGTCCATCATCATCGACTCCCTCATTAACCTTCTGATTTCACACGATAAAACGACAAAGACGATGCCGCGTGACACGTTCATCGCCTTGTTGTTGATGGATAGCTTCTATTCCATCCTCTATTCGTTCAAGGTTACGTCCTTAGAAGGATCCGATTCGGTCCCGTCTGCATTAACAGCTGTCACATGGTACGTGAAGGTTCCTTCCTCGGTTTCGGTGTAGCTTTTCCGCTCGTGTTCATCCACGCTCGCGACGCGGGTGAAATCATCTCCACCTTCTTCCTGGCGGTACACCCGGTAGCCAACAATGTCTTCGTCCCGCACCGCATACCATTTCAACAGCGATCCCTGGAGAGAAATGTTTTCAGGGGGCGGCGGCGGATCCGATGCTTCTTCGCCATCATTCATCAGGGCTTCTTCGCTCTCCTTGGTGAGTTCCGTGTAGACGACCAGCCGTTCATCGTGCGTGCCCTGAGCCTGTTTAAAGGTGCCGGTGCACGTAATCAGCTGCAGGTGCCGGCCGTCGCTGGATCCAAAAATGTCCTCGATCGGCGCATCCTTCCTCGGATAACTCACGACTTTCGTGACGGTAAACGCCAGCTCCTGATCGTCTTCATTAGTCACCTGCACCTCGTCTCCGGCTTCCATGTCCTCCAGGTCAAAAAACACCGCCGGTCCGCTTTTACTATCCACGTGGCCGGCCATGACCGCGTTGCCTTCTTCCCCCGGCGTGACGCCCGGTTCAAACCAACCGACCCCCTCTGCGGAATCCGGTACGCCCATCTGGCCGTTATCAAGCACGCCCACACCTTGCAGGTTCGCCTCCACATCAATCGATGGAATCAACAGCTTCTCTGGATCCGCGAGTTCAACAGGCTCTGTCTCCGTCGTTTCGTTTGGTTGTTCCGAGGCCTCTGCCACCTGGACAAACTCTTCCACCTTTTGCGACGAGGAGGAATCGTCATTCCCGGTATCCTCGTTCGTTTCAGGATTCGTTGCATCCTCCGCTTCGGATAACACCGTGGTGTCTGCCGGTGAGGAGAACAGGGTCTGTTGAGCATATTGCACCCCCAGACCGATTGCCACAAACATCGCCGCTGCGAACAATAGGAATTTGACACGTCGTTTTGTCACTGTTCTTCTTTCCTTTCGTTGTTTGCTCCGTCGTTCCGTCACTATTCTTCTCTCCTTTCGTTGATCGAATCATTATTAGTCAAGTTTTTGAAAAACATAAAGGCTCTCGTAAGGGCCGTCATCGCCGCTGATGCAAATACCCTGGCTTACTTACGGGCCATTGCCGTCAACAGTGCTGATCATGCCCACTTGTGGTATTTCCGAAGGTATTGCTTCGCCGCCCTTCGTAAAAATCTCTTCCGTTTCGATGGTTTCAGGAAGCTAACGAGACCAAGGAATAGTTGGATCATTTTTGACCAAAATTTTCTCTATTCTTAATCTTTTTCCATACTTCGTTCCCGCTATTTTTGGTTCCTATATGAGTAACCATCCATCAAAAGGGGTACTTAAGAATCATAAAACCTACCGAACGAAATGCTTTAGGCCTATAAAAGGGGGCACATATTTGCGATGACCTATGAACGGTTGCTTGTCCGCCTGCAGCGCCGGGAACGCCGTGCCCTGGAAGATCTCTATGATGCGACGGCGTCCCGTCTTTACGCCTGTTTGTATCATGACCTTCCGGATGAACAACAATGTGAATACGTGCTTGGTCTTCTGTACGAGCATGTATGGACCTATCCTCAAGCTTATTGTACCGAAGCCCTTTTCGATCAATTATTGACGTGCGGCCGCCGCTTCATCCAAGACCAACACTTGAATTTCACCATGCGCGGAACGCCAACCGTTTAACCATAGGAACCGAACAATTTTGAAACATGTTTAAAAATACCGTCAAAATTGACCGGTGATTGTTGCCTATTTGTAACTTTTCTCATTAAGCACATGGGAGAGAAATCTCTTCTTTTATATTAACTTTTAGATGGAAAACACTCCGTTTTTATAGCCAAAAACGGGGTGTTAAGGGCAATGTCCAGAAGTTAAGGGTTTTAGACTGTTTTATCGGTTATACTCATTTAAACGCTGTATCCCCATGACAAAAAATGAAATTAATACACCCAATATTAGGATCCCCGGATAAATAAGGTGAAAGGGAAAAAGAGAGAATTCGAAATGGAAGCTAGCTTGTATTCTTTCGATGGAGTACCCGGTAAAAAAAATAACCGTGCCAGACATGACCCAGCTAAAAAACGTTTTCACTTTACGCAAAGACGCTTTTGATGTGGAAACATCAACGTCAAAGAAAGCAAAGTGATGAGCGTACACTCGCAAGATAGGATTTAATATCGTCACAATCACTGCTAAACCTATCCAAATGAACAAATTCCATTTACTACCGTAGTTCATTTCCCCCTCTGGCAAAAAATTAGTGATGACTTCATCAGGTATTCTTTCCCAAACGACAAAAATATAGATGATTAAGCTTAAACATAAGAGAGTAGACAGAAGATCATGAACAATATACAACGGAGATTTTATATCCTTCCCTCGATAAGAAGGATTATGATGGAGAATAGGAATAATAGACACAACCCTTGCGTACGGAATAAATATGAAATTTTTATTATACGATAGAGTTCCATTAGTATGTAGCTATTTTATAACTATTTTTTCGACATCAAAACGCCGACAAAAGATTAACTTTTTCCTCTCCACACTGCTGATAATCGTCATTATGGTAAGTAGATCATGGCTGATAGCCCGATAAATCAGGGTTTGGCAAAAACGGCATGAAAAGAACCATGCAGTTTTCATACAGCCTTGATCTAACAGGCGTTTCCGGGGCCGTGTCCGCCGCAGCCGGACACCCGACTGCATAAATCCTTTCGCCAAAAACATCGGCACAACGGGTGCTTTTGGAAGGAAAAACCGTACGGTAGATGAAATTTCCTTCGGGGCCGCCAGGGTTTTTGGATCCACCAGGGTCGGGTATACTATGTTCATAGAGCGTCCACTCTATGAGGGGTTTTTATTTACGATTGTCATTAGACATTATTGTCGCAACGAGTATCCCGAAGGAAATCATCACCATTAAAATGCTGGTTGTCGGACTTCGACAAACAGCAACGCCCCCGGCCTACTGTGAATAGGTTGGGGGTGGTTTTATTTTCAGGGTTTGTTACTCCAACATATTCTTTTAGGCATATATGCTTTCAGGCATATTTTTATTGCTGCGGATCGTTTCGGCTGAGGAAGTCTTTCTTGATCACACGCCATAGATAAAAGACAATCGGGAGGCATAGCAGAAAGAAAGCGAAAGCCCCACCCACATGATTTTCCCTCACCCAATAAAAGGCCCAGCCTAAACCAAAGGTGAGCATCGCCACGTAATACAGTACTTTGATGTATCTCAACTAACCATCCTTTCTACTCGTTCTCGACCTCGAGCCCCTTTCCTCCATGGTTCTTTTTCTCTCTCCCGTTTATAGAAAAGCACACGGAGAAAACAGACGTTGCTTTCCCCCTTCGCTCGTACTAAAGATAAAATTCTGACCAGGTACACCGTTTTCTCTTGCTTGTTCCGGGGTATACAGGGACTACAACCACCCAACCTTTCTCAGGGGTTTTTATTGCTTGTCATTAGACAGGATGGTGGCGACTGTAACGCTGCGATCACCCCTGGCCTTTCTTCTGCATCCGCAGAAGAAAGGCTTTTTTCGTGCCCCGGTCTTCTGATGCTTCCAAATATGCCTACAGGCATATTCCAGAGAACATTTCAGCTGAGATGAAGTCCTCAGCAAGCCACAGTGCGATAGTTCCTTCGTTGGGAATAGTAACACGGTCATCGAACAAACGAAAAATACCTGTGCGGCTTCTCTGGGCGTTCTGCGGAATCGAGAGATCGTATGGTATCTTGAGATCAGTCAGAAAATGGAAGGAGCGATCCGATCCATCATAAGCTCGGGAGGATATTTGTCTTTCTGCTTGCGATAGCCTTTCTCGTTCTCGGGATCATCACGTTATGGACGATGCCCAGGCCAGGTGTGCCTATATCGTTATCCCTCACACTTGGCCTCGTTTATCTTACGCTTGGCATCAGCGAACTGATTCGTCTTCAGCGAAAAAACCGTGCCAAATCCTAAGGAGACCCGGCCCGTTCCATGGCTCACCTGGAAGGAAGCCTTTGAAGCTTCGGCAGCTGCCGGGGCTCTTTTTTTATGTCATATTGAGATCATTGTTACTTATCGCAATGATGAACAACCGTGGAGGGGGAAGTTGTTGTTACGATTCCTGGGCAGGTTTCTCCGGCGCTCGTTCGAGCACCTTGATCACTTTTTTGTATTCCCGGCCCGTGTCTTCGATGTCTTCCCGAAAAACGTTCATCACCACGACCGACCGTTTTCCTTTTTTCGTTGGCACCTGGATAATGTCTCCCGGTTGGATCGAATCTTCGCGCAGCCGTTTCGGAATGTTCCAGTGATACAGTTGGTTCGTGTTTAAGACCGGAGCGCCGTTTTCGTCCCAGCGGAAAATATGATACGCCGCAATCGTATTGTTCGTTTTCATGGTTCTTCGTTCCTTTCGTTCGTTCTTAACTTTGTTGTTCATTTCCCCAGGTCGATGATTGTTGTTCACCGGAGTCGTTCACTTAAGTAACTCATTGTTCCGATGTGTTGTTCCAAAAATATGTGTGAAGTTATTTTTGGAATATTCGGTTTATAACTTTAAGCATTTTTTATTTGTCCTTTACACGCAGCATACGTCACAAAGACGTTCCAAAAAGGCCAAAAATCAGGGGAAAAAATTTCCCCAAGCGGTGGGGAAAATTTTTCCCCTTTTTGCTTATTTGTGTTCCCACGTTTGGCCCGGCACTGCCGGGCTTCCCACCCCAGGTGGGAACAAAAACCCCTTATGCTCTTTTACAAAATTTGCGTGTTTCATTTCTTTAAACTTTTCTTCTAATTTCGATAATGTTTTTTCATTACTGTTCTTCTTCCATCTTTTCTATTTGTTCTTTCTCTTCCTCAAAAGATAACAAGTAACCTCCATTCTTAATTTGTCTTTGTTCTTTTTCACGTAATTGTTTGATGCTTTCTTTTACATTTCGAATACTCGCTTTGGGAGGTGCTTCAAAATCATAAGTTTGTGGTGCTAAATTAAATCCTAATTCTTTTAATAATAACTCTTGAACGATTTCTTTTAACTTCATGATTCTTTCGTTATCTTTTTCTTTAAGTGTATAACTTCGGCCATGACTTAATCGATCACGTAAATCCTTCAAGCGATTAACAAATGGTTTTACATCTTCTTCGTAATTCTCCATTTCCACTCGTTCTACATGCAATTCTTTTTTGATTAATTGTTGAATAGCATCTCCAGCTGGTTTTGCATTTCCTCCTCTTGTACTTTTTTTAATATGGTCAATGTCCTCTAAGCTAAAAACGAAGTCTGATTGAAGCAAAGCCGTGTCTAAATTTTCTATAAGATGATTTAATTCTTCGCTCGCATACTTTTGGTTCCCACCATTGTGATGTGTACCTAAGGATTCTAAGCATCTATAGTAACTTAAAAACTTATCCTCTAACGATTGGTGTTTAAACCGAAAAGTTGAAACAAAATGCATCCAGAGCTTAAAATTCTTACTAATCATTGGATCAATAATAGCTTGTTTTATTTCATTAGAATTTGGCTGTAAGCGATGAAGGTACTGAGTAATCTTAGGTTTTTGGAGAAACATATTCTCCTCCCGAGAGCTATAAAAGATTTTACTCATACCTTTGGTATACGCATGTTTGTTCTTATAACTAAAATGTTCGACTGGAGTAAAATGATTAGCCAGAAAAGACACCATTGTGGTAAATCGGAAAAATAAATCTTCTAAGTAATGAAATCCGACGCTCTTTTTTGTTCTAAATGTGACCAGCACACGTGGTTGTTTAATTTCTTCAAAAAGTGTGCCTCTCTCCCACGAGCCTAACTTGATCTTAAAAATAATTTCATTATTGTGATGATGGAAACGTCCTTTTATTTCCTCTTGTGTATTAAGTCCTTGGAAAAGAAGATGAAGTTGGGTATACGATGCTGTTAAACCAAATAATTTTATATCCTGAAGATCCGTAGCTTGTAATTCGAAGGAGTTATCTATGTAAATTCCGGGCCGAAAAATTACTTCTGCTTCATTTTCATCGCTAGCATGGAATTTTTGCAGTTGGCACTCAAACAAACTGATCCATCCTCCGCTTTTCATTTTTTTGCAATGAAAGACAAAGGTTTCATTTAAATTATTTTTAAATGTTTCCAGTAGTTCCTGCTCCTCCACTTTCACATGTATCGTTTGAATGTCTTTCGTTAGTTGTAGATAACCGGTCATTGTTTGTCCCTGGTAATATACTTTGACAATTCCTTCAAAATCTTTTTGCATCGAAATCATCCTTTAGTAAGTAACAAAATATCTTTCTTTTGAAACAGTTTAACTTGTAAAGAGCATAAGGGGTTTTTGTCCCCAAATGGGTGGGGAACCCCGCAAAGCCGGGCAAAACGATGGGGACATGAAAAAGTACTTTTACACACCTTTTCGCACACCTATTTACACACGATTTACACATGCTTTTTGACGAAGCTTTTCGATATAGAAATTTCAATATGTCACGAAAATGTCTTCCGATATAACAACCTTGAACTTCCTGGACGATAAAACAAGAAGAAGATATTCAGGGAGGTTCACGTATGAGTGCCAAACAACGAAAGAATTATATGCTGTCCGAACAAACGATTGCTTATATTGATAAGGTCAAAGAACAACAAGGGGTATCGGCTAGTGCTGCTCTTCATCACATTGTGGAAGAACATCGAGATCAGGAATGGCGACAAGAGCTCTCGAATTATTTAGTCGATAAGGTGGCTGGCGAAGTTCAGAATAGGCTGCACGATGATTTAAAAAAGATTCGTATAGGAGCCAACACCGCTGACCGTAAAGCAAGCATCTTATTAGAAGTGATGAACGTGTTAATGATTCATCATGATTTGAAAGATTATGTGTCTACAGCAGAAACGTTATCACCGATACTAGATGGGGCAGATGAATATATAGCCGATAACATTGCTAAAGCGAAGCAGCGAAAAGATAGTCGGAATTAAATGTACACATAAAAGTGCATGAAAAATCTATCGCATTAGCGAGTACCATGAAGCATAAATGTTTGCCCGACTCGAAGTTGTTTAGTCGCATTGATTAGTCCTTCATTATCAAGCTTTACCAATGCGAACTGGAATGGCCTCAAGGACGAACCAAACATGCGACATGTTCGAATGCTTTTCGTACCATAAGCTTCTTTGTTGATTGCTCCTCTGAAAAAGATTTCAACAACAGAAAAAAGGTTTTGAGTATGGCTGTGTTTGCTCTACGGGGTACTCATCATCAACGATGCTTACGTTGCATCGTTTCCAAAGGTCTTCCAGAGCTTCGGAATCTTGTTCGCTTTGTGCGACGAGACGACGTAATGCGTAAACGGCTGCTTGGTTTCCGGATCCTTATAGGTATTGATCTCATACGTCTCCGTGGGAGCGGTGACCACGACTTCGGCGGCCCACTGTGCACGCTTTTTCCCCTTCGATCGACGATCACTTACCGTAATACCGGGAACTTGGCCTTCATTGACGATCAAGTACTGCGTCATGCTATGAGCATCCGCTTCGATCTTCACATGAAAACCGATCGTGGTTAATTCTTTTTCCAACTGTTTCACACTTCGATTGATTTTGGAGATGGTCCCTGCCATCGACTTCTCCCTCCTCCATGGGTTTATGAGCCATCCTGCAGCCAATTATAATTCAGTGGATGATTAGCTGGTAAATGCGGATACGGTTGGTCAATCACGCCTCGTTTCAGGCGATGTTTGTGTAAAGTATTGTCGAGGCACGTTCGCAGATATGCTTCATAATGACGAACCGGTTCTTGTTTGTTGGCGATTTCGTCTTTGACTCGTTGAATCAGTTCTGGAGATAATCCTTCTTGGATATATTCTTTTTCGATTTCATATGTATTCATCGTTTCCGAAGAAGAATTGTTAACGTTATTGTTAACAATAGTATTATTCATATCAGTCTTACTATACTCAGTCTTATTTCCGTATGATTTTGATACTTCTTGATGTATCATTTTCATATTTCTGGAGCTATCATTTTCATATTTCCGGACATATGATTTTGATAAATCCTTGTCCCCCAAGGATTCTGGATCATTTTCCTTTTTAATTTTATATATATCATCATCAGATGCTAGGGGCTTTTTAATATATAATTTGTTAGGTTTGTTTAACCCTACACGTACTTGATAAAGAAGATCTGCTTCAGTTAATTCTTTTTTAATCTTAGAAATTTTATTTGGACTTTTAATATTCAAGATGTCCATTAGATCATCGTTTGTATAAATGAAATAAATATTCCCATTCTCATCAAACCAATTGTTTTTTATAGAAAGTTGAAAACGGTCCTTTAAAATAGACCAAGCAATTTTTGTATCATTACTCATATTCATATACTTTTCATTTTGAAAAAAAACTTTAGGCAGTTGGTAATAAGTTAATCCTTGTTCCTCATAGATATTAAAGAATGTAGACATAATAAAAACTCCCATCTGTTTATTAGATTGAGAGTTACTTTATACACACACATATGCTATATGAAACAAATTATTGATATAGCTTAAACGTATCCCTTGAAAAGATATGAGAATATGCTAAACTAAAGTCAAATAGTTTCTTCTAGCCACAGAAGAATTAGTGTATAGAGTTAACTCTCTACGAAAGCAGTCGGTGTATCCAGCACCGGCTGTTTCTCGTTTATTAAGTATATTTTATCTGAATAAAAAGCAATAAGCAAATCGCTTTCAAAACATTACTAGCTAGGATAAAATATTCTTAGGCTCTTTGTTTAAATACATATGGCCATCCCTTAAATAAGTCACTTCTCTCCAGGGAGTGGCTTATTTTTTATTATTCAAAGCATAACCTACAATTGTTTTCTTTGTTGAGATTTTGCATGAAAAATAGACTTATAACATGTCTTTTTCTTTCATAGCTTTTTTAACGGCTGCATTAACAAACTCAGAAATAGATCCTCGTCCGTATTGATTTTTTAAACGATCTAATTCAATCAACACCTCGGGGTCAAAATAGATTCCTTTAACCTTCGGCTTTTCTTCATTTTTGTTCTGATGTTTTTTAAAGAAGTTGTCTAGTTCGTCCTCATTATTAACCTCTTTATCATTATCAATATTAACATTATCATCATTGTTAATATTACTATTGCCTGCAACTTCTCCAAATCCTGCAATATTTCTTTTATTTTTTGCCATTATCCAGTTCCTCCTTAATATTGAAGTAGACTTCTGTAGCTGGGTTTTTTTTACGATTCATAACAGCAGGCTGCTGTTCATATGCAATACTGTTAGCAAACTGCACCGATCTAGGGATGATCTGTTTGAACATACGTATATTATTTTTCTCACAGTACTCTTCACATTGCTCAAGAATCTGTTTGTGTAGAACAGTTCTACTATCTACCAACGTTCCAACGACTCCACTGACTTTTAGATTTTTATTATGGCTTCCTCTAAAGTTATCTATTACTTCTAACATCTTAATAAATGAACGCATTGAATAATGTTCTGGTTGAAATGGAATAATTATATCTTGGACAAAAGATAAGATATTACCTGTGATAAGTCCAATATTAGGAGGGGCATCCATTATTATTACATCATAAGATGCTAACAAGGGTGTAAGTTTTTCACGCATGATATGAAAAGGCTTAGGATAATCATTAGAATTTGATAGTACATCAAACTCTAAAAATGCTAACTCATCGTTAGCTGGCAGTATATGAAGATTCGAGTTTATTTTATCTATTGCAGCCTCAGGAGAGACGTTTTGGGCCAATACGTCATAAATGGTGTATTCATATTGATCTGGGTTGCGGCCATATGTAAGAGCTACGTTGCCTTGATTATCAGCATCAATAATCAATGTTTTTTGCTCCTGGGAATAAATTGAGGCCAGACTTGTAGCAATGGAGGTTTTTAATACCCCGCCTTTGTTAGTTGAAACGGCTAGTAACATATTCTTTCCCTCCTTAGATGAATTCTAAGATTTTATAATAATTATTATGTCGTACATAAATCCCTTGGGCTAAAGGATAGTCGTCGGCGAACTCATAAATTTTATTAATAATTGTTGTTTGATTTATCATTAACCTAAATCAGTTTATATTTGTTATAGATAACCATAGCATAACTATCTTGAAATATAAATAGTTATTAATAAAAACATTAAAGTTAATATTAGTATTAACTTTAATGTTTGAAGGTTAACGGAAAAGTGTTTACTAAAAACAAAGATAGTATTAAGTAGACAATATCCATATAAAAATAATAGTAGGGATATTACCTTATGTTTGCGCTAAATACCTTCTCATAAAGCTATTGATTATTAGCATAAAATTTTCATTATTGTTATTATTTATATTAACATTAACAATAATAATTAACGAGAAAAATACTATGAAAGTATTGAAAACAAAATAAGTATCTTAGAATTGTAAAGCAACCAACAAAATAATATTAGATGATATAAGAAGATCAGGAAACGTCAATAAATTTGTGTGATTGACTGTCCTTCTCCACTCATGAAGTTAATTTTGCCGTTGAAGCATATCTTTTAATTGATGTTGGGTCTGGGCGAAGTCTAGTTGGAAGTGAGTGGGGAACTTTTGATTGTACGCGTCGAACCAGCTGATCAAAAATTGTTCGATGGGTGCTTCATTCGGAAATTGTTCTTTTCGTTTAATTTATTTTTTCAGCTGTTTGTTGAAAAATTTCGACGAGGTTGATCGAAAATAGTCTCCGCCAGGTTGCAGAGGAGAAATAATAAAAAGTGAGTAAGATGGGGGATCGACGAGCACCCGACGAAGCGATGGGTAGAGTGGCAATTAATCGGTGATAAATGCGGTGAGAACCTAGGCCGATTCATCACGGTTGTTGACTCGTCACACGGTATTGTTTTAATTATTAATATTAATAATATTAATAATATTATAAATGTTAATATAAATATTGTTATCAAGTGAAATAATATTTATTATGCCAAGGTTATTTGAAACTATACTTCCGATAAGGGCCGTTATGTAGATAAGACTGGGTACGTCACAAAAAGTACGCACAAATAAAAAGCTTGAAGTATATTTTAAGATGAAATGATAAGCAAAAACTGATGACCTCAGCAATGACTCCCGGCTAAAAGAAGCCAGGAGCTTTGTTTTTATTGGATGTCTTTTTGACAGTAGTACCAATCCACGCAGTCGTAGTCATCACTGTTCATTCGTTCATTGGCTTCATCTTTGGTCTTTGGTGGGCTCACGATAGCTTTGTCCCCAGACTGCCAGTTCGCCGGGGTGGATACACCGTGCTTGTCCGTGGTACGCAGCGCTTCGACCAACCGAACGATTTCTTCCATGTTTCGTCCGGTGGATAGGGGATAATAAATGACGGCCCGGATTTTTTGTTTGTCATCAATGACAAAGACCGCTCGGGAGGTTTCGGTGCCGGTGGATTCCGGCATGACCATGCCGTACTGGGTAGCGACCTTTTGATCCAGGTCCGCAATGATTGGAAATTCAATGGTGGTCTGGAAATTTTCTTCAATGTTACGAATCCAGGCGATGTGGGAACTCACGCTGTCTATGCTGAGGCCTAACAGTTCGGTATCCATTGCTTTTAAGCGGTTGTAAATGTCCTGAAAAGCCACAAATTCCGACGTGCATACCGGTGTGAAATCTGCGGGATGAGAAAAAAGCACAAGCCATTGACCTGAATAGTCGTTCAATGAGATAGTTCCATGCGTCGTTACCGCATCGAACACCGGTGCCTGCTCCCCGATACGTGGAAGACCCTGAGATTGGATATGTGGTTCTTGTTGGTCCATGGTGTTAACTTCCTTTCATGAAAATAAATATGGTTGCTCTAAGGCTTTTACCAAACGAGATGAAACAGCAAACGCTTGTTTTTGCTTTTTAACGAATTGTCATCAAATGGTAACATTACAGGAGCGGGTACGAGAGAATATTGATAAAGATGCTTAGAATTGATAAACACTGATAGGAAATTAGCGTTTATGTAGTTTGATTTTCAAGGAGTTTACCAATAGATATAAATAATGAACCTTTTTAAAGGGATGTAAGCGACACACGTATCATGCAAAGGTCGACAATTATTTTAGATGTATAATCTTTTCAAAAGTATATTTATTCTGATGACAAGCGAGAATGTTCCCTCTTTGTTCACTCGTTAAAAAGTTTTGACATATGTTAATATATTAATATGTATCGAATCTTTTTATGTTAGGGGATTGCTGGTGAAATTGGGATTAAAGATTTTCAGTGTATTTACTGCTGTAGGAATGCTCATTGTTTTGCTTCAAGGGTCCATTGTTACTAATACGGGCTCGGGAGAAGGGTGCGGTGCCACCTGGCCGTTGTGTTTTGGAGAAGTGGTCCCCCAAAATCCTGCTTTAGCTACCATTATTGAATATAGTCATCGGCTGTGGTCTAGTTTAATGGGTCTCTGTGTCTTAATTCTGGCTTTTTGGTCGACAAAACAATTGGCTCATATTCGCGAAACGAAATTTATCGCGTTAATGGCCGTGTTGTTTATTGTGTTTCAAGGTTTAATGGGAGCAGGCGCAGTTATATGGGGAAATTCAGGGTTTATATTAGCTTTGCATTTTGGGATAAGCACGATTTCTTTTTCAACTGTAGCTTTGCTTGCGGTATTTTCTTTTGAAAAAAATCCTTTACAATGGCAACGGGGATCGGTCAGTAAAACATACTTCTGGTATTTAATCAGTGTCACTGTGTATTCGTATATGGTGATTTATACAGGGGCTTATATTAAGCATGCTTCGTACGACATCACGGTTCAATGGATTCATCGGAGTGCAGCGGTTGTTTTGATTCTAATGATTATCACTCTCTTGGTTTGGTCATGGAAGAAGTATCGATATTCTATCTTAGGGCATTTAAGTACGTCTATTTTTCTCTTGATCGTAGTACAAGCGTTCTCTGGGTTAGTTATTGTACTAAATGGCTCTTCTTTAACAACCGTGTTAATTCATGCATTAACCATTAGTGTGATTTTTACCATCATGATTTATATGATTATTGTCGTCATTCGTTCGAGGGTGTTAGAAACGTGATCGCCCAGGGTGTTTGTGGCCAATCATTTGGTTGAATCTTGGGTGTGAGGGTCATAGAGGTTGTTGAGCCTATCCATTTCAGCCGTCCCGGTCACTTTAAACGTTCGATACCCGAGCACAAGAATAAAAGAAGTAATACCAAAATTAATAACAATAGCGGTTAAAATGAGAGCTTGGGGCAAGGGATCGACATAAGTATCTGCATCCAATCGTAATAAGGGAGGCAAACCGCCTTTGAGTCCTCCCATGGTTAATAGCATGATATTAGCTCCGTGGGTTAATACCGAACTGCCAATAATCATTCGGATAATGTTTTTTGATAAAACAAGGTAGGTGCCCACCATAAATAAAAAGCCACCAAGCATCGACATTAGGATTTCCATAGGGCCTCCTTCAAGAGAATCATTTATTATACGTCAAGCATGCGAAGGAACAACTAAACGGTGTTATCCTTGTTCTTTCCAAGCAATGATTTTACTAACAACATGTTCTAGATGTTTGTCTTTAATTCTGTAATGATTCTCTCTCCCTTGCTTTCTTTTTTCTAAGATATTTACTTCATGCATTTTGCGTAAATGGTGAGAGGCTGTGGCGGCCGAACTTCGAATCAATCCAGCAGTCTCTGTAACGTTTAATTCTTGTTCAATAGTTAACGCGTACATAATACGTAGCCGCACCGGATGCGAAAAATGATGAAAGATGGGGGATGCGATATCTACTTTTTGTATTTCTTGGCTTAATCGAAGCATTTTTAGCCCGTGGATGGGTATAGGCTTTCTATACGTCATAAAAATCACCTCACATTATTATAAAGAATATAATCATCTATTTTAATAATATATTAACATATGTTAATATATTATTGTATTGAACATTAAATGACAATTGAAAGGAGCACGTGTGATGGATTCTTATAATGGAAAAGCTCTGGATGAAGAAACGTTATTTATGGTTTCACAGACATTCAAAGCGTTGTCTCATCCTAATCGTATACGCATTTTGCATCTTTTAGCTCATGCAGAGTACTCTGTGAATGAAATTGCGGAACACTTGGAACTCAAGCAGGCTTCCGTTTCACATCAACTTGTGTTTTTGAAAAATTTAAGATTGGTCAAATATCGTCGAGCAGGGCAAAGTCTTTATTATTCGCAAGACGACGAGCACGTAATGCATATGCTTAACGAAATGATTGAACACGCTCAGCACTAACTAAGAGATGATAAGGAGGGAGTTGAATGAGTCACGATCATGATCATGCCCATGGGGCAAACAAAAAAGCTTTAATGATCGCATTTATTATCACCACCATTTACATGGTTGTGGAAGCCATTGGTGGATTTCTAACCAATAGTTTAGCTTTATTGGCTGATGCGGGACATATGCTAAGTGATTCTATATCGCTTGGTGTAGGATTGATCGCGTTTATTGTTGGAGAAAAGGCGGTCAGTAAAAGCAAAACGTTTGGGTATAAACGTTTTGAAATTCTAGCTGCTTTATTTAATGGAGCTACACTAATTGTTATTGCTGGATATATTTTCTATGAGGCTTATCAACGTTTCATGGATCCGCCGGAAGTAGCGTCAGTGGGCATGTTGTTTATTGGTATTGTGGGGTTATTGGTCAATGTTTTGGTTGCTTGGATGCTTATGTCCAAGGGAGATACGGAAGAAAACCTTAACTTGCGTGCTGCCTTTTTACACGTTATTGGTGACCTATTAGGTTCTGTAGGCGCTATTGTGGCTGGTTTGCTCATTTTCTTCTTCAATTGGGGATGGGCAGACCCCGTGGCGAGTGTCATTGTCGCTATTTTAATTACCATAAGCGGAGGACGTGTAGTACGCGAAAGCGTTCATGTTTTAATGGAAGGAACGCCAAAAAACATTGAACTGGAAAAAATAAAACAAACCATTGAAAAGCATGGGAAAGTACAGTCGATCCATGATTTGCATGTATGGAATATTACTAGTGAACAGATTATGCTTTCTTGTCACGCAGTGACAAGCAGTGATTACACGATTCAAGAAGGACAAGACATGTTACGCGAAATCGAAACAGAGCTTCAAGACCTTGGTATCTATCATGCCACGATTCAGTTAGAAACAAGTGCCCATGATCATGAAGAGCGCCTGTTGTGTGCTATTGCTTCTCCTGAAGAACCTCATGATCACCATGCACATTAAAAGAAGAGCAATAAAAAGACCTTTAATGTGAAGAGAACACTATGCTATCAAGTAAATACCAAAAATAAAGAAATCACTTCAACGGCTTGATTCCGATATAATACCGGGATCAAGCCGTTGACATATTTCTTATATTATTGGTTGGGAGAACCTCAGAGATGCTGTGCTCGTAACATTCGTATCGTTTGAATCCTCACTAACTGAGACAACATTCAGCCTTACTTTTCGTCCGTACACGAAAGGCCAGGATTAGCTCGATGTTTTTCGATCGTAGTCTTAATAATGTATAAAAATACCCCTTTGAAACAGAAGTAATGAGAACGTTCATTGCTCTATTTAAAGGGGGATATTCAAGTTAAATATTTTCATGGGAGTTAGAAATTACTACATGCCAGTTTCCATGATCCATATTGTGCCTGCGACAACGATGAGCGCTACTGTCAAACCGTAAGCAACGATAGCTATTTGAAATGCTTTGTCTAACTCATTGAGGTGCATGAACATGGTTAATTGTACGATCAATTGAATAGCAGCTAACGCAACAATGGCCACAATCGTTACTTCTCGACTATAAGACATAAAAAAGGTCATGAATAAGGCCAAAACGGTTAAAATAATAGAGACAAAAAAGCCGAGCAACTGCTTCCATGGAAAATGCTCTTGATGGTGGTTAAATACTTTTTCATTCAAGGTTAAAGCCCTCCTCCAATCAGATAGACAGCTGTGAGAATGAAAATCCACACAGCATCTAAAAAGTGCCAATAAAGGCTCGCAATAAATATCTTTCTTGAAGTTGTCGCATTGATGCCCTCTCGAAGAAGGTGAACGAGGACCGTTGACATCCAAAAAATGCCGAAAGTGACGTGGGCTCCATGTGTACCGACTAGGATATAGAACGAAGACCAATAAGCACTTGTCGAAATGCTTACACCTTCTTCTACATAAGTGATGAATTCATTGATTTCCATTCCTAAAAAAGCGAGACCTAGTAGTAGCGTGATGGCCATCCAGATTAGTAAACGGTTTTTATTACGACGGCGGAGTTCGAAAATACCAATACTAGAGGTGAAACTACTAGTTAACAATAAAAAGGTTTGAATAATCACGCCGGGATATTCAAAAATCTCGGACCCTGTAGGTCCTCCGGCTGTCCGATCTAAATATACTAAATAGGTTGCAAATAAACATGAAAACAGCACAAGTTCTGCAGCTAAAAAGATCCAAAACCCAAATATCTTCACTTGACCGTCTTCGTCTTCATATTCTGGTGGCAGTTCTGAGAGAGCATTATTATGTGGTTCTGTCATAATTTTTAGTTGGCCTCCCTTCTTCTGTTTCTTTTATTTTCCATGCTGGAATATGATAGCCTTTATCTTTATCAAATGAACGAATAAACATTACCGCGGCTATGCCTACAGCACCGATAATAGCTATTGAAATCCACTCAAATACTAAGCCGAAACCAGCGATAAAGAAAAATAAAGACATGAAAAAAGGTTGACCAGAATTGTTCGGCATATGAATGGCCTTGTAGTCTTTTTTCTTTTCGATAGTTTTCGGTTGATGTTTTTCAGTCCAATAAGAATCAATTCCCGTGATTTGAGGGGTATGAGCAAAATTATATTCCGGCGCTGGCGATGGAATAGACCATTCTAACGTTCGTCCGTCCCAAGGGTCTCCGGTGGTATCTTTTTGTCCGTACCGGGCACTGTAATAAATGTTGTAAACAATGACTAGAAACGCAATGCCCATCAAGTAAGCACCTATCGTTTCAATAAAATTTAATGATGTCCAACCAGCATCAGCACTATAATCGTTGACGCGACGCGTCATCCCTAAAAGTCCTACAATATACATTGGGAAGAAGGTTAAGTTAAATCCGATAGCAAACAACCAGAACCCCCATTTCCCTAATGTTTCGTTTAGGGTATGGCCAAACATTTTCGGCCACCAATAATGAAGGCCGGCAAAAATAGAGAACACTGTCCCAGAGATTAAAACATAGTGAAAATGGGAGACGAGAAAATAGCTATTATGATATTGATAATCTGCTGGCGCACTAGCTAACATCACTCCTGTAGCCCCGCCAATAACAAATATAGGAATAAAACCGAGAGCCCATAAATTGGCTGTACTCATTTTTATTTTCCCTTTGTACAATGTTAACAGCCAATTGAATATTTTTACGCCAGTGGGGACAGCAATGGCCATCGTAGATATAGAAAACACGGAATTGACGGCTGGCGCATTTCCCATGGTGAAAAAGTGATGCACCCAAACCACAAAACTTAATACCGAAATAACAATCATGGAATAAACCATTGCTCGATATCCAAACAGTTTCTTTTTAGCAAAGGTACTGATAATTTCTGAAAAAATACCAAATGCCGGGAGAATTAAGATATATACCTCAGGATGTCCCCATAACCAAAACATATTTACGTACATCATAGGAAGGCCTTCTCCCGCAACGGTGAAAAAATGGGAGCCAAAAATACGATCAATAGTAAGAAGAGCTAAAGCTATTGTGAGCACTGGAAAAGCAAACACGATAATAATGGAAGTGATTAATGTTGACCAAGTAAAGATGGGCATCCGCATTAATGTCATTCCTGGTGCACGCATTTTGACAATAGTAGCGATAAAATTTACCCCGCTCATTAGTGTTCCTAGACCAGAGATTTGGAGGCTGAGGAGGTAATAATTGATGCCTGGCCCAGGACTTAATTTATCCCCCGCTAATGTTGGGTAGTTCACCCAACCAGCGTCTGGCGAGCCACCAATAACAAATGATAAGTTAAAAAGCATCGCACCAAAGAAAAATAACCAAAAACTTAATGAGTTAAGGTACGGAAAAGCCACATCTCGAGCGCCAATTTGTAAAGGCATAGCCACGTTAATTAGTCCAAATAGGAAGGGCATGGCCATGAATAGTAGCATGACTACTCCATGGGTTGTAAAAATTTCATTATACTGTTGAGAATCTAAAAAATTCATTGAGGGAAGCATAAGTTGTGTACGCATCATCAGCGCATCTATCCCTGCTCGAAAAAGCATCATTAGTGAAGCTATCATGTACATAATGCCAATTTTCTTATGATCGACAGAAGTGATCCATTCGTTCCATAACCATTTCCATTTTTTGAAGTAGGTTAAGATGCCTATAATAAATAAGCTTGTGAGCACAATCATGATATCGGCCGCGTATATAAACGGTTCTCCTGTAACAAAAAAATCATTGAACAAGAAATCCTTAATGTTGGTCAGCATTGTTTTTGGGACCTCCTCTCATGTTTCGCAGATAGTCATATTTTCTAGGATAGGAAGAAAAAGCCATAGGTTCGACGGTCCCCGGGTTTAACAGTTGATCCATCCCTTGATTTGTGATGGGGGGTTTTGTTTCTTGTATTTGTTGCGTCCAAGCAGCAAACTCCTGTTTCTTTTGAGAATTCACCTCGAATGTCATATCACTATAGTTTTCACCAGAGAAATTTGCGGCTTTTCCTTGAAAAGTACCAGTTTCATCCGCTTCTAAGTATAGAGTTTCATTCATCCCTGGCATGGTATATTTTTGGCCCCCGAGTTGAGGAATCCAAAAAGAGTTCATGGCGGCTGCGGACGTCAATTCAAATTTAATCGGTCGATCTTTGGGAATATTAAGATAGTTAACAGTTTGAATTCCTTGCTCTGGATACCGAAAAATCCACTTCCATTGCGCTGAAGTGACTTGAACAATTAACGGGTCTTTGTCTGGACTTGGGGATTTTTCTAAGGAATACGTTGCTTGAACGGTTGGTACTGCTAAAAAAGCCACAATCACAATAGGAATGACAGTCCAGAGAATTTCTAGTTTTTTATTTCCTTCCATATCAGGAGGCTCGTAATTTGGATCAGACTTATTTTCACGATATTTGAAAACAACAATGCCAAACACGATAAAAACAGGAATAAGTACTAAACTCATCAACACGATAGAATAAATAATAAGATCATATTGGGTTTTGGCTACCGGTCCTCGAGGATCTAGCACCCCTTGGCAACCTGCAAGTAAGACAACGAGCGAAAAGAGAGGAATCGTTTTGACAAGTAATTTTTTCATATGATTTTCACCGTCCTTTATAGTGTGTCATTGAATAAGAAGCGTGATAGCACTTCTTAAAGTAACAAGCAAAAATTCAAAACTGACGTAATATAAACAAACGTCAATAAATGTACAATTTTATATAAATAAAGAGCACCGCCCAACAATCAAGGGCGGTGCTCCTTATTTATAGATTTGAAGATTTCTGACCGAACCAAGCAAACACTGTTAATACAGCAGTGGCTAAAATGAGATGCGGCGCAATCATGATTAGAAAAAATTCCATGTCTCATCATTTCCTTTCTCCGCGAACATAAGAAGCATCGAACAAAAATAGGCGCATCAATAAATACAAGGATGGAATGAGTAAAAATAATCCTGCGATAAAGGCGGCTATCAGGAACCAAGCCATCGTTTCATTGACAAAGCCATCATAAATCGTAAGTTCTCCATATAATAACCATGGAAGATGGGAAGCTCCATAACCGAACCAAGCGGTGAAGAATTGAAGCATCACTAGCACAAAGGTCATTCCAAGTCGCTGTTGCCGGTAAGTGAAATAAACAGCTAGGCAGAAAAAGAACAACGAAAGACCAAACATCCACCAAATATTGAGAATATCGGTAAAATGATCTGGATTTTGCTTACTAAGGCCGATGAAAACCAGTAAACTAGCAAGAAGTGTAGGCAGAGCCCATATGAACGTATATCGCCGAAAAAGCCGATAGGAGTCGTTATCTCCCGCTTTATATGCATAAAACTGTAGAAACGAAGCTGAAATAAATAGAACACTCACAATAGCTAAGATGACCACACTCCACGCATAAAAACTGGAGAATAATTCATTATATAATAGCTGAACATTCTCCTCATCCACGGCTACATAGCCGCCTTCCGAAATGGTGAGAGCGATCGTTAATGATGCAGGAATCAGCAATCCCGTTACTCCATACAAAAACGAATATATTCGACTATCTTTGGCGCCATACGTATTGAATGCGTAATAAGAGCCACGGATAGCGATTAAGATGATCGAAAAGCTGACCGGTACTAATAAAGCAGTGCCGAAATAGTAAGCTGTAGACGGAAAAAAGCCTACAATCCCTACAAAGAAAAAGACGAAAAACACGTTGGTGACTTCCCACACCGGAGAAAGATACCGTTGAATCAATGAATTAACTTGGTGATCCTTACGGGAAATTTTATTAAAAAAATGGAAAAAGCCAGCACCAAAATCAATGGAACTTACAATCATGTAACCATATAGAAAAAACCATAAGACCGATAACCCTAATACTTCGAGGCTCATGATTCATCCCCTCGTTTCTCATATCGACGCTCGAACTCGTGGGCAGCAGGGTTATCTTTAAACATCTTTCGTAATACGACGGTTACCGTAATTCCCAATACTGCGTACAATAAAATAAATAAATATAGCATGAGATCCACGTTCTCAGCTGTGGTCGCGCCTTCTTGGGTTCGCATAATACGGTATAAAATCCAAGGCTGACGGCCGATCTCTGCAAATATCCATCCAAATTCAATAGCTAAGATCCCCAATGGTCCTCCAAGAATAATGGCTCGCATCAGCCATTTACTGTATTGCCAGGCAGGTTTCCATTTACTAATGAGCAAATACAATAAAGAAACTACTAGCATATAAATGCCTAAAGCGACCATGCCATCAAATAAATAATGAATGTATAGCGGAGGTGTGTTTTCAGGTTGAAAGGCGTCTAGACCGGTAACTTCGGCAGTAGGATCACTGTGTGCTAAAATACTTAACGCGTACGGGATTTCTAAGGCACCAGAAACCTGTTGGTTTTCTGATAACCAGCCGCCTACAATAAGAGGAGCTTCGCTTTCAGTTTCAAAATGCCATTCGGCCGCTGCTAATTTTTCTGGCTGGTATTCAGCTAAGTATTTGCCCGAAAGGTCTCCGATAAGTGCTGTAGCTGAAGCGAAGACAAAGGCTGATACCATGGTTAATTTCAATGCTTTTTTGTGATAAACATTTTTATTGCCGCGCATAATTTTAAAGGCTGCGATAGCCCCCAAAACAAAAGCAGAAGCCAGATAACAAGTAACAATCACATGAGCTGTTTTGGTTGGGGTAGCTGGGTTAAACATGGCGACTAAGGGATTGATATTTGTGATAACACCATTGACTAATTCAAATCCTTGAGGTTGATTCATGAAGGCATTTACGGTCGTGATAAAGAAAGCAGAAAACGAAGCTCCTATCACTACAGGGATAATTAATATAAAATGCTTCCAGCCAGAGCGAAATCGATCCCACGTATATAAGTAGATGCCTAGAAAAATTGCTTCGAAAAAGAAAGCGAAGGTTTCCATAAACAGTGGTAGAGAAATCGTTTGGCCAGCTAGTTCCATAAAATTTGGCCATAACAAGCTTAATTGCAGCCCAATTGAAGTTCCTGTCACAACTCCAACCGCTACAGTTATGACAAATCCACGAGCCCATCTTCTAGCTAAAAGGGTATAATGCGGATCATTCTTTCGTAAGCCAGTCCATTCAGCTAAAGCTATTAAAAGCGGAATACCAACGCCGATAGTAGCGAAAATAATATGAAAGCCTAAAGTCGTGGCAGTTAAAATTCGGCTAGCTGTGGCCGGGTCTAAATCAAACATTATTATCCCTCCTTATATTTAAAATAAACGCCCTATTAATGAAAGCATTAAAATAAAGGCTACAACAAAAACAATAATAGCTAATATCTTATCTTGGCCTAATTTCATAATTGCGCCCCTCTCCCAATGTAAAAAGATTCAGTGGGAATCTATTTGATGATGCCTGAGCTAATGTTGGTTCATCTTAAAGGTTTATACGACTGTATGTAAGTGCCATTAACGAAACGTCATACAATAGTTTAATAACGGACAAAAAATGGTCAAAAATATTTAAATAATAACATATGTAAATATTAGAATATATGTTTTAATAAGCAGTGTTGTATGCATAATACTTTAATGAAAAAGGAGGCCCACATGACTTATCAAAATAAAAATTTAACTTTGCCATTGGCTTTTGTATTCGATGAACATTATCAACAACTTTCAGCTAGCAGTAAATATGCGTATGCTGTTTTGCAAGAAATATCGGATTGGAAGCAAATCAGGCATGGTTATTTTCCTGTCGAGAGCCGTCCTTTCAGTATCAATCGATCCTATTTACAGGAACTATTACCACATACAAGTGCTCCTGAGATTTTGAAAGAGCTCGTAGCCTTTCAGTTGGCATCAGTGCAAAAAAAATCAGAGGATGCATGGGTGCTGCAACTTCTTCCGGTAAAATGTAATCGGCCACAAGATAACTTTCTTGAAGAATTTGTAGATGGAAACACTGTGTCATTAACCTTTAAACAACAAGTCGAGAGATTGAAAATGCCATTATATATTCAGCAGGTATTAATGGAACATCAACAACGTTTAGTCAAAGAAAATATAAGTCCTCTTGAAATCGACGAACATTTTTTCAAGCATAAAGAAATAGTACCGATAGCGACCTATGCTGCTAAGTTAAATAAAGCACTCAAAACGAAAGGAACTATTGTTAGCATTTCTGATATCCTAGATAACGAGCTAAACTTAAAAAAATAAATGTTCGATGCGATAACTCATAAAAAACATCGGAGTTAGTGCATATTTAGCAGGCGGGAGTGGCGGAAGACATGATTTATGCATCAATACAGCCGATCGACCGGGTCGCCTTTGAGATTGGATCGATCCCTATTTACTGGTACGGCATACTTATTGGCGTCGGTGCTTTGCTTGGGTACATACTGGCTTCCTACGAAGCGAAAAAGCGGGGGCTTCCGGACGATATTTTCGCAGACCTGCTCATTTTCGCTATACCAATTTCGATTATTTGCGCCCGATTGTATTACGTCATCTTTGAGTGGGAATACTATGCCGGGGATTGGGGCAGTATTTTTGCCGTGTGGGAGGGCGGCCTTGCGATCTACAGTGGATTGATTGGCGCTGTGCTTACAGGCATCATTTTTTCGAAAATCAAGCGCGTTTCTTTCTGGAAGCTGGCGGACATTGCTGCACCGAGCCTGATTTTGGGCCAGGCAATCGGTCGCTGGGGCAACTTTATCAATCAGGAAGCCTATGGCGGTGAAGTGAGTCGCTCATTTTTAGGAGGCCTGCACCTGCCGGAGTTCATTATCAACCAGATGTATATTGGAGACGCCTATTATCATCCAACGTTCTTGTATGAGTCGCTTTGGAATATGGCTGGGTTTTTGTTACTGTTAGGATTGCGCCGGGTCAATCTCCGGCGCGGGGAACTGTTTTTGACGTATGTGATCTGGTATTCCTTCGGGCGCTTTTTCATTGAAGGGCTGAGGACCGATAGCCTGATGCTGTTTGATACCATCCGGGTGGCGCAGTTAATTTCGGTGCTGTTGATCATAGTAGCCGTAAGTTTGATTTTGTACCGAAAAAGGATTGGGCTTTCTAAAACCAGATATTTAGACAATGAGGAAATTAGATCCTAAAGTAATATACTTTTAAAATGATAGCAATTACTTTAAGCAGTCTCATATCGTAGCAAAAAGGGCTCTCCTAAAAATAGGACAGCCCTTTTTGCTCTTTTATATACAAAAGATATTAGTTGATAGTTTTGTTGCTCCCATGTTGGAAGGATCATTTGGTTTTAGTTATCCCAGAGAAACATCTAACACCATCATAATGCTGAACCCTATCATCAAGGCACAAGTCGTGAGTCTTATATGCCCGCGTTCTTGCGAGCCGGGAATAGCTTCTTTCGCAACGACAAAGATCATTGCCCCGGCGGCGAAACTCAAAGCATACGGAACTAAAGGTTCAATTACGACTACTGCCCAAGCTCCAAGCAAGGCGGCTACGGGTTCGACAAATCCAGAAAACTGTCCGTAAAAAAAGCTTTTTCTTCTGCTCATTCCTTCTCGTTGAAGGGGTAAAGATACAGCTGTTCCTTCTGGGAAGTTCTGAATACCAATGCCAATAGCTAAGGCAATAGCTCCTGCTAGACCTGCTTCAGAAAAGTTGTTGGCTAAAGCGCCAAAAGCTACACCAATGGCTAGCCCCTCTGGAATATTATGCAAGGTGATCGAAGAAACAAGCATGAATGTTCGGTGTTTGGAGCGAGGATCCTTAATTTCGGGAAAATAACGGTCCGGGTTAAGCATAGGAATGAGGTAATCTAATAGTAATAGAAATACTCCTCCTAGCAAAAATCCTATGACAGGAGGCAGGAAAGGCACCATCCCTTGCTCTTCCGCCATTTCGATACTTGGAGCCAATAGGGACCAAAAACTAGCGGCAATCATTACGCCGGCAGCAAAAGCTAGCATGCTATCCATAAAGCGTGTAGACGCTTTATTGGTAAACCATACGAGACTGGCACCAGCAGCTGTCATGAACCAAGTAAATAGGGTTCCAATAAATGCTTGCCACATGGGTGATAGTTCCATAAACCAATTCATCACGTTAGAAAACTCCTTCGGCCGAATAAAATACAAATGTCCGCTTTATTATCTAAATTGGTCTAGAAAAATGTTGTTAGACTTTATTTTCTTTAACGATAAAATGTTGCCTTAAAGCAATAATATTATAGTAAGGAAAAAAACACAACTTTTTGATAAATTCTTTAAATGATTGACACTACTATCAGAGCACTTTCAACAGGAAGTGGAACATTATGAATAGAAAAATATCAAACCGTAGTAATTAGAAAAAAGACCGGCGCTTTTAGGTCAGAGCAACCTAGAAGCGCCGGTCTTTACTTATAATATAAACACATTTAACGTAACCACGGTCCCTATAGTTATTCCAATTATGCTGAAAAATAGCCCAGCTAAAGCTGTTTTTTTGCCACGATAATGATAAACTTTAATATCCTTTAAGGCTTTGGTGGCAGTCCATAAACCAATTATGCCGAAAATAAGACTGAAAGGAAAAAGAATTATAAGAAAAATAAACGCATCAACGCCCAAGATTAAAGAAATAATAGCTTTGATGCTGCTCGACTGTTTGACTGCTGTATTAGTATTGTTCACGTCCCAACATTTCGCCCCTTTACTTTCTTGCATTGTGTATGTATTTTTTTACCGTAACACTGGCATCGATCAAAGACAATAAACATGAGTGGCATTCTCTTGACAATTGTAAAAGACGTTTCTAGGGCCTTCCCTAATTGATCTTTAACATCAAAACATAGCAACGTTAGACTTTAATGTATAGCCTATCAAAAAGTACTGTAATCATATAAAAATAAAAGTTTCCAACAGTATCCGCTAATAAACTCGGTGAGGTTGAGTGATTGGTGAGTGTTGCTCTAAGAATAACCAGCAGGAAAAACACCCTAAGAAAAATTAAGATTGCTTGGGGCTGTTGTTTATCTTTAATAATACCTGAGCAAGGAGGGCTAAGACCGGCAATTCCAATAAAGGGCCGATAATCAGCGCCAGCGCAATAAGCGGCTGATCCGGAAAAGCGGTCAGCACGATCGCTAAGGCTATGGGGGAATTCCTGGCAATGGTGGTCATGTTCAAACTGATGATGTCTTTCACAGGAAAAGCAAAGACTTTCCCCAGGCCTTGAGCCAGGAAGAAATTGATGAGATAAAAGAGCCCAAGGGGAAGCAGCATCAGAAGAATCACCTGGAGATTGGTAAGCAAATACGATGCCTCCGAGGCAAACATGGCCGTAATCGCTAAACATAGAAACACTATTTGTGACGAAGCAAAAAAAGGCACGACCTTTTGTTCCAAGATTTTTTGCTTTTGTCGGAACAGGTAGCGGGTCAGCGTAGCCAATACAAACGGCACAGCTAAAAATAGGATTACTTCCAGGATAATGGCGCCTTCAAACGTTCCCATCGTTCCGGAAAAAATCCATAAGTACACCGGCAATAATGTTACCTGTAAAAGCAAATTCACCGGTAAAATAGATGTGGAGAGGGAGACGTTCCCTTTGGCTATAGACGTAAAGACCAAATACCAATCGGTACAAGGGGTGACTAATAACAGGATGAACCCCAGCCACAGGGCCGGATGATCAGAGAGAAACAAAGCTCCAAGCCCCCAGGCCAACAGAGGCGTCCATACGAAGTTCATCAGCACACTGGTGCTGACAAAGGTTCGTTTGTGAAAGGCTTGTTTTAATCCCTGAAGCGGAATCGTCAAAAAAAGCCCGTAGAGCATGAGGAATAAAAAGGGCATAATCCATGCCTCGGCGTGCTGTTCGATCCAAGTGAATTGCCCTAGAAACAACCCAAGACCCACAGCAGCTAGAATAAAAAACGTTTGTGATTTTTCGATCATATTCATCAAATGAGCCCCCTTATCTTTCTAAAGGGTACGATGTGCACAACCTACCGTTAAAGCCAGTGTACCCTGCGATTTCGAGAGGCGCATTAGCCATATTGACCTGGAATTTCAAAGGAGCGAAAAAACGCCATGAATGAACAGCAATGGGAAGCCATTCGAACCAACAACAAAACCTATGACGGGATTTTCTATTATGCGCTGTCGACGACGAAGACCGTCTGTCGGCCTTCCTGCACCTCCCGGACGCCCAATCCGAAACATGTATTTATCTACCGGAGTGTCGAAGCCGCCGTCCACGAAGGATTTCGGCCCTGTACCCGGTGTAAACCGGAAGCCGAAGACTGGGAGGGCTATCAGGAAGAAGTGGCCAAAGCCGCAGCGGCCTATCTTCAGACGCACTATCACGATCCGTATCGCTTGGCTCAGTTAGGCGAGGCCTTGAAGAAACATCCGTCCTATATTCATCGCAGCTTTAAAGCTATCCGTGGCATGACGCCCCTGGCGTATCTTCATACGTTGCGCCTGGAAGAAGCGAAACGATTGCTGCACAACCAGCATCTTTCGATGATCGACGTGGCCCTGGACGTGGGATACAATGACAGCACGCAATTTTCGGTGAAGTTTAAAGCCTATACCGGCATGGCGCCCTCGATCTATCAAAAATCATTAAAAACAAAAAGTACTATTTAGTTCGGTAAACCAACCAATGATAGGAATGCTTATATAGATGAAAGCAGATGGCTATCTCTCCATGGAATTTTTCAGCCACCTAATCCATTAATGGAACTTTTTCTTGTTTTAGAATAATAAGCATACGTGCTCCTTGGGCCAAATCTTCTCATGGCTTTATATGCTGTGTTTTTTCTCTTCGTGGCCTCCCGAATCCCCCATTAGATCTTAAAGACGGTTTCTATAGCGGTCCTAGGAGAAGAGCCATTCATTTAGATGACGGGGCCAAGTTCAGGACGATCGCCATTTTTTGGATGCTAACATCGACCTAATTCTTCCCTTGATTTACTATCGCATCTTCCTATAAACAGCGTTGTGGTCGAAAACCGGCGGTCTTACCGGAAACCGATCAGGCCTATCTGTGGTGTCATCATCTTTAGCCCTGGGTTATAGTATTAGCAAGAACATTTAAAAGTTATTATTTATTTTTTTAAGGTCGTACTACATTCATAGCATGTGAGCAATATCAGAAGCCGCCGTGGGATAAGCAAAAGTCATTTGTTTTAATTCTTTTGTAGAGATGCCAAAACGGATAGCTGTTGCAAAATGGTTAATAAGTTCATCAGCCTCTTCGCTCATCAAATGAGCCCCAACAATTCGATCGTCATCTTTATCGATAAGAACTTTAAAACTTGTATGAGATTCATTCGTGCGTTTATAAGTGAACCATCCCTCCACTTCTTGGTGCTTCACTTCAATATTTTTTTCTGATTTTTTTGCTTCCTTCTCCGTCATTCCTACGGAAGATAGCTTCGGCACTGTGAAAACCACAGATGGCATTGGTGGATAGTCTACTTTTTTCATGTTTCCTTTCAATATATTAGAAGCGACTATATGGGATTCCATGCTTGCTACGGGGGTAAGAGGTAAACCACTGGTTGAGGAAGCATCACCGGAGGCATAAACATGCGAATTGGTTACACTTTGGAGATAGTCGTTTACGACAATTCCATCTTTGTCTTTGTCAATTTTCCCTCTATCTAGATTTAAATCCAAGGCAGGTACTCGGCCTGCTCCATGCACAACTAACTCGGATTGAAAAGATATACTCTCTCCATTGCTTTGAGCTTGTACGTAAAATTTATTCTGACGTCTTTCGATACTTTCCACAGAGTGATCTAAATGAATTTGGATACCCAATTCTCTTGATTTTTGTAGTAGAGAATCAACTAAATCAGGATCAAAATTTTCTAAAGGTCTTTTACCACGATGAATGATGTGAACGTCTGCTCCTGCTCGTGCTGCAATATGAGCAAATTCAAAGGATATATACCCTCCGCCTACAAAAACGATGCTTTCAGGAAGGTTGTCCAGTTCTAAAAATTCATCACTATAGGTTAAATATTCTTCACCTCGAATCGATAAAGGGCTAGGCGTAGCACCAGTGGCAATCAATATATACTTCCCCTCAAGGACTTCTTCTCCTACCGTTAATTGATTTTCATAAATAAATGAAGCTTTTCCATGATACGTATCTATTCCTTTTTGGTTTAATGCCTGCTCTTTTTTATCGGGCACAGAAGCTGTAAAAGTTCTTTTAAACTGCATAAGCTCCGGCCAATGAATGGTCGTATCTCCATGAATTCCAAGTCCTTTCATCCGTTCGTGCCAATCATATAGTTCGACGGCCCCGTGCAATACCTTTTTAGGATCACACCCTCGTAAAGCACAAGTACCTCCATAAGGGCGGTCGTCTACCATGGCTACATGCCATCCTGCTTGATTACACTTAGCTGCGGTGAGTGATCCTCCAGAACCTGAACCAATCACAATAAGATCGTATTTGTTGATCATTTTTATTTCCCTCCTAATATCTTTTCATGTTACACGTGCTTACTTTTTGAACTGCCAAATTCAGTATTTTACCCATGATCAACTATAGTTGATCGGAAGTTATAGGGTATAGATTTTTAACCAGCACAACAAGACAGTTTCGAGACATCTTTATCGAAAGTAAGGCTGGTTAATTTTAGTCCTTCCGCCATCGTAAGATAAGGAGCCATAGTCTCTTGGAGGTCATGAGCGGTTAATTTAAATTTCACAGCTAACGTAGCGGCATAAATGACATCTCCTGCATTTTCAGAAGCCACATGAGCACCAATAATTTGGTTGGTTTTCGCGTCCATGATCAGCTTGAAAACACCATGAGTTTGGTGGTTTACTAACGCTCTTGGAACTGATCCTAATGGAAACACGGACGTTTTTACCTCATAGCCCGCTTGTTTGGCCTGGTGTTCTGTTCGTCCAATAGAAGCAATGGAGGGAGTCGTAAATGTCACTGCAGGGACATATTCTAGATTTTGCGTTTTTGCTGGTTGTTTGGCTACGTTTTGTCCAACGATGCCCCCTTGGTGAGCTGCCACATAAACGAATTGGGGACTAAGTGTTACATCGCCGGCTGCGTAGATATGAGAAATATTGGTTTCAAGAAAGTTATTGATTAAGACTTCGCCATCTTTCCCAAATTTTAAACCAATGTTCTCTCCTTGAAGTCGCTCCGTATTGGGCTTTCTCCCTGCAGCAATTAGAAGATGATCACTTTGAACGATTGTTGATTTTCCTTTCATTTCAATATGAACAAACTTTTGACCGTTTGTTTCTTCAACTTTGTGATAACGGACATCTTTCAATAAAGTGATGCCTTCTTCTTGTAATACATTTTCCATGGCTTCAGAAATTTCTGGATCATAGCCTTTCAAAAAGCTTGAACTGCGTTGCATCATCGTCACTTCAGCACCTAAATGGCGATACATTTGTCCTAATTCCAGCGCAATGTATCCAGATCCTATAATAAGTAGATGGTCAGGAACTTCACGCAACTCTAAAGCAGACGTACTTGTTAAAAAGGACGTTTCTTTTAATCCAGGAATATCGGGAATGAAGGGAGAAGCTCCTGTAGCAATTAAAAAGAATTCAGCCGTTAGATCTTTCCCTTCTACGGATATGGTGTGTGAATCACGGAAGTAAGCCTCTCCTTTGATGAGATCGAACCCGTACTCTTCAATCAGGTCTTCGTACTTTTCTTGGCGCAATTGGTTAACCAATTGCTTTTTTTGTGTTTGTAGCTCATCCATATTTGGTTGTTGAGCCGAAGTCATCAAACCCTGGAATGGCTGTTGTTCGGTTTGGAATTGAAGGTGTCCAGCTTGCAGAAGGGTTTTAGAAGGAACACATCCGATATTGACACAGGTGCCACCAATATCTCCTTTTTCTACCATGGCTACTCGTAACCCATTTTCAGAGGCTTGAATGGCTGCAGAATAAGCTGCTCCTCCGGACCCAATTATTAAAAAATCATAATCGTACCACCCCTCCGAAGCTTTTTTTTCACTATCAGATGAAATAGGAATCACCGTCCCCGGTTGGTATGGGGTTTTTTGTAGTTCTTTCTTTATATTTTCTTCTTTGTACCCATGTGGTAATTGGAATTCCGTTTCCCCTTTTTGATAGTTCACATGAATATTTTCAGCGCCATTTTGATGAAGGGTGTCTCGTACATGATTTTCACAGCTTACACATGTCATCCCTTTGATTTCCATTCGAATTGTTTTCATATTTATTCTCCCTTCATTTTTAAGAGCAGCAATCTTTATTGGATAATGTGTTTTTTCTTTTTTTATTCAAGACGAATGCAAGGATCAAAAATACTATTAACAGGGGAATTAAAACGTAATCCAAGTAACCTACCCATACTCCTAGCCCAAGTATTCCTAATAAGATGACTAATAAAGGTGTGGCGCAGCAAAGAAGGGTGAGGAAAAATCCGGTCAAACTTCCTATCAACCATTTATTTTTTCTCATACAGGCCCTTCTTCCTTTTCCACATCTTCAATCACGTGTTCTATCATCGGGCAGGCGTACAAGTCTCTTTCGTTCGGACAACAGTCTTTTAATTCATTTAAAACTTTTTGGATGTGTTGTAAGTCATTAATTTTCTTGTCTACGTCTTGCTGTTTTTCTGAAACGAATTGATACATATCTTTGCAACGATCAGAATCTTTGTCTACTACGCCTAATAGTTTGTGTATTTCACTTAGTGAAAAACCAAGATATTGCATTTTTTTAATAAAATTAATACGCTTTACTGTGGCTGTTCCATATATCCGATAGCCTGAATGGTTTCGGTAGGGTTGAACTATTAATGATTGGCGTTCGTAGTAACGGATCGTTTCTTTGTTCACATTACAAATGTCGGCTAACTCGCTAATTTTCATTTCCAAAGAAATCACCTCTAGGGATAGTATAAACCGTGTACCATAGTCCGGGGTCAAGAGGAGTTGATTTATTATGTCAATCGTAAGCTGAAGAGATAACATTTTTACTTTGTAGATTAAATATAGGATATTACTTAAGGCTTGTGATGCTCATGATGAAGAATAATTGAAGGTGAGCATGCAGTTCATGGATAGGTAGTGGAGAAAACTATTTAAAACGAAAAGAGGAAAGAATTCTATGTTTTCGACCATCGTTACAGCAACAATTTTGTATGCAGCGACAGCCATCGATCTTCTTGTGATATTGATGATCTTTTTCGGAAAAGCGAAAACAAAAAAGCAATATCGACAAATATATCTTGGGCAATATGTCGGCTCGTTGACGCTCATTGCCATTAGTCTGATTTTAGCTTATGTGTTGAATTTTGTTCCGGAAGACTGGATGCTAGGATTTTTGGGGCTTATCCCCATGTACCTGGGTATTAAAATAGCTTTGGTAGGCGATGATGATGAAGAAGCGGTCGAAGAACAATTGAGCCAGCGGGGGCTAGGAAAACTGACGACCACCGTTGCTCTGATTACCATAGCCAGCTGTGGAGCGGATAATATCGGTCTCTTTGTGCCGTACTTTGTCTCGATTACGGTGGCTGAACTCCTGACGACTTTAACCACTTTTGTGGTACTCATCTTCGTGCTGGTCTTAACGGCTCAAAAATTGACCGATATTCCAGGAGTAGGAGAAATAACGGAAAGGTTTGGTCGATGGATCATGGCATCTATTTACTTCGGCTTGGGGGTTTATATCTTAGTTATTAACGGTACCATTAGCACGTTAGCGATGCTTGTATCAGCGTAAATGACCGTGATTAAGTCTGAATAAATCTTCCTTTGTTTCAATAAATACTGGTACGGGGTATGGGGATGATAAACAGGATTAAAAGGGGGAGTGTTGATGTAAAAACCTATGAAGAGGGGCTGAACCGGTCTGTGGGTAGTAGGAGCTGGTAGGTTTTCCTTTGTTCCCTGTAAAAATTTCACGAGGATAGAAGAAACATGGCTCATCTTCACGTTTTCTTCAAATTGGTATGCGATCATTTCCTGTATGGAATAAAGACATATGTAGCCGAGTGGTCATGCTTGGGGTAACGTGTATGGCTTTATATCTATGTGTCTGCCTTGATGGAGAGATGTAATGAAACAAGGAGGATAACTATGGGGAACGAAGATATATCAAGGATGAATGAAAACATGTCTATGATGAATGGAGATATGTCCATGATGTCGATGGGGATGTGGCTTTGGATGCTGCTGTTGATCGCGTTGGTGGTTGTTGCTATTTACACGCTTATCCACGTCGCGATTAATTCTAAAAAAAATAACAAGACCCAGGCTTCGTCGGATACCTCGTTGAACACGTTGCGGGAGCGGTTTGCCCAAGGGGAATTAACGGAAGAAGAATTTGAACAAAAACGGCGTGTACTTCAGAAAGACAAATAAATGGCCGAAGAGAGCCCTCGTTCCTCATGGAAGAGGGCTCTCGCTTGTGTGGCCCTTCTTTCGCAAGATAGTCTATTAATAGAGGAGATAAGCTTTTCTCCCAAAATCGGGGCGGATGAGGACCTATCAACGTTCGCGAAGGAGAAGGGGTGAAAAGGTGCGAAGGAGGCTGCGAACGTTTTGGAAACATATTGCCGTGAAACTAGCCGCTATTTTGTTTTCGTTATTGGTCGTGGTGTTAGTGCCCCTCGCTTTGGTTATTCATGAAGTGATTTCCGGTCTTTTCTTTGAGCGAGAAGTGGAGGACATGAGGCAAAGGGTTTCTCATTATGCGTCCATGTACGACGAAAACGGCACGATTGCCACTAGTGTACTGGAAACGTTGACCGCCACCGATCAGGATGTATACGTGTTGGATGAGCATTTTCAATCCAACCGGCACGTGGGAGACAATACGACAGCCTTTGCCGGTGAGCTGTCTCCAGAAGCACGGGAGGAGATCCGAGCAGGGGGCACGGTGGAACGGACATATACCGATGACGCTACGGGAGAAAACTACCTGGTTGTCGGCAGGGCCCTGCAGGCGAATGAAGAAGTCACGGGAAGCTTGTATCTGTTATCGTCCCAATCAGCGATTGAAACGGACATCCAGGAGATTCAGCGATTAATGACGCTTGCGGTCGTCGGGAGTTTTCTGCTGGCGTTTGGTTGTATCATTGTGCTGGCCCGGCGCTTGACGCTACCTTTGGTGCGGATGGAACAAGCGACCCGTCAACTAGCCAAAGGCGAGCTAGAGGTTCGGGTCGAGCAGGCGTCCCAAGATGAAGTAGGATCCCTGGGTGCAGCGATTAATGATCTGGCCCGAGACTTGAAACAATACCGGGACGCCCGGCGAGCGTTTTTGGCAGATGTTTCGCATGAATTGCGAACACCGGTGACGTACATGAAAGGCTATTCCCATATCCTGCAAGAGAAGCTGTACGATCATGCGGAAGATCAAGAGGCGTACTTGGCGATTCTGTCAAGTGAAGCTGAACGATTAAATCGACTAGTGGAAGAACTGTTCGACCTGGCGCAAATGGATGATGGGCATATGAACGTAAGTAAACAACGGGTAGCTGTTGCTCCGTTGATCCAACGCATCGTTGATGGATTTGCCTTGCCTGTCCGTCAGCAGGGGCTGGAGCTGAACATAGACATTGAGGAAGAGCTGATGGTGTATGGAGATGAACTGCGACTGGAACAAGTACTCACGAACCTGATGACGAATGCCCTGCGTTATACGGAAACCGGAAGCATCTCGATTCAAGCTTTCTCCAATTCCAATCGCCAGCCGGTGATCACGGTGACAGATACAGGCATCGGCATCCCCGAGGAGGAACGGCCGTTTCTTTTCGATCGCTTTTACCGGGTGGATAAGTCTCGGTCCCGGGAAGGTGGAGGAACGGGGTTGGGGTTAGCCATCGTGCAGCAATTGATGCACGCGCATGACGGAGATATTCATGTTTCTAGTACGCCGGGAGAAGGCACGTGTTTCATGCTTATCTTCCCTTCGCTCGGAAAAGATGTTTAATAGAAAGAAAGTTTTTGATGGTTCTTCACACTTTCTTCACAATCAAAGGGGACAATCACAACAGGTGGCGGGGGAGGGAATACGAAACAAGAAAGGATGGTTTCAATGACATACGAAGAATGTGCGCAAGAATGCCTTCGTTGCATGGAGCAATGCAATCGCTGTTTTGATGACTGCCTGAACGAAGATGACGTGAAGATGATGGCTGAATGTATTCGCCTCGACCGCGAGTGTGCGGATATGTGTGCTTTCGCAGCGAAAGCCATGCAGAGCAACAGTCCCTTTGCAAAAGAGATTTGTGCGCTGTGCGCAAAAATTTGCCGCGCCTGCGGGGATGAATGTGCCAAGCACGAGCATCATCAGCACTGTAAAGACTGCGCCGATGCCTGCTATCGTTGTGCGGAAGCATGCGAACAAATGGCCACGTAACAGGAGGGCCCGGGGAGCCGCTGGACTACGTCCGGCGGCTTTCTTCTTGTATCATGAACATACATAGGATACTACTGCTGAGGAAAGGAAGGGACAAAGGTGAAAAACGAAGCGTATCATATTCTGGTGGTCGACGATGAATTTCCCATGAGGCAGATGCTGCGTATCTACTTGCAGCACGCTGGTTACAGGGTTACCGAAGCATCCGGAGGAACAGAAGCATTGGCTCTCTGGCAAAAGCAGTCGTATGATCTGTTGATCCTGGATCTGATGATGCCGGAAACGGATGGCTGGACGGTTTGTGAAACGGTTCGAACCTCCAGTGCGGTGCCGATCTTGATGCTGACCGCCCGAGTCGGCCTCGAAGACCGGGTAGAAGGGCTGCAGTTGGGAGCGGACGATTACCTGGCGAAACCATTTGAAGCCAAAGAACTGACGGCCCGGGTCCATGCGCTTCTGCGCCGGTCCTATTATAATCTTTCCTCATCCCCAGGACCGTCTTCGGAGATTCAACGAGGAGAGCTGCGGGTGAATCCAGAGGAGCGATCGGTGTATGTTTCGGAAGAAAAAGTCCTTTGCACCCCGAAGGAATTTGACCTACTTCATACGCTGATCGTGAAGCCTGGAAGAGTGTTTAGCCGGGAACTGTTGCTTCAACAGATTTGGGGCATGGATTACATGGGGGACGTGCGTACGGTGGATACGCACATGAAAAATCTTCGATTGAAATTGAGCCCCTTTTATCAAGAACAAAACCCCATTCACACCGTCTGGGGCGTAGGGTATAAGTTTGAAGCGTCGGGACGGGCCTAGGTCTGGATAAGATGGATCGAAGGGAGGAACATGGAATGAAGCGGATGGAATGGGTAATTGTCGTCGCGTTTATCGTTATCGGCCTCGGTTGCCTGACGATGTCTGCCATCTGGGCGGCCCCTTTTATGACGGTGCATACGTTTATTCATCAGTTGGCGTTGGTGTGCTTCTGGGTTTTCCTTCCTTTGGGCGCCTTGCTTCTTCTTTTTTATATTGTCATGAGAAGGTGAGGGGGACGCCATGAGATACTGAAAACGTTAAAAGGGGTCGATCCACTGGTGGATCTGGATGGTTTGATCGATGGGAAGGTAAAAGGTCTCGTTGGTTTGATTGTCCCGAACGAGAGGCAGCGTGGGAAGGGCTTCCTCCATGTCTAGGATAATTGCCGAGGCGTCATTCGTTAATTGAACGGTAGCCCCTGCGGGGAAAATGCCCAACAGCTCGCAGAAAGCGCGAACATACTGGGGATCTAACGGCCCAACTTCGTCTCGTATCATGGACACCGCCTGGTGAGGTGGCACCGCTGAAAGGTAAGGGCGATCCAGAGACAGGGCGGAATAGACATCGACGACAGCTAGGAGTCGAATAGGATCTTTGAGGGAGGATGCCGACATTCCATATGGATAACCACTGCCATCCGAACGCTCATGATGACTGTAGACCATAGAGGCAATGGTGTCCGAATACCCCTGGGTGGTCAGGATGTCATACCCGTGCCTGGCATGCGTTTGGAGTAATTTCCACTCGGCCAGCGTGGGGGTTTCCTGTTTCGTTAAGACCGAGCGGGGAATAGCGGTTTTGCCGATATCATGAAGCAGCAACCCACACGCTACCTCGCGTATATTCGACCATGCTAATTGGTGAGCCAAAAGGGACCCCAGAAGAAAAACATCAAAGGAATGGCGGTACGTATATCTATCCCAGTCGGCCAACTGTTGAAATAATCGGCGTGTCGTATCGTCCTGCATCAGGGAGTGGAAAAGCTGTTCTAACCACGAATAATAGGACGGTTGGTGTAATTTCCCTCCCAAACGGTAGCCATGATCCAAACCCAGGGTGTTTTTCAAAAATAATCGACGGTCGTCCTCGTTGATTGGCATGTCTATCTCCTTCCCTCTTTTCCTAGTGATAGAAGTATCTCCATAAGCGTTATTGGACACGGGCGCTACTACGGGTAGGTAAACCAAACGTCCCCTATGGTAGAGGGGACGTTTGGTTTGCTTATAACGATGGTTTTCTTCACGGAAGGGACGTTAGTTGCTGCGCAGTTCGCTTTCGGTCAACCATTTGTGATTGGTGACTTCTTCCCCGTCCGTGGTGGTGAAGTCGACCATGTAAACGGTGGTTGCCTTTGCTGTATCGATGGTAGCCGTAGCGCCATCCATGCCTTTCATGTGGGAAACGTCAAGCACGGCGGTATCCCCCGGTTGTAGTGACTTTTCTCCTGTGTTATTCAATTCTTCATGGATGATCCATTTGTGATTTTCGACAAGGTCCCCGCCATCGGTTGGTTGGAACGTTACGGCATAGGCGGTCGTATCATAAGCTCCGACGATGGTGGCGGTCGCTCCTTCCATGCCTTCCATATGATTGGCTTCTATCGTGGCTGTATCTCCTACCTCAAATGTAGGATTTTCAGCTTTTTGCAGATCATCCGGCACTTCTCCGGAGCTGGAATGATTCATATGCATATCGCTATGTCCTCCCATGGAGTCTTTCATTTGGTGTTGCTGATCGTTGTTCATCATGCCCATCATTTGTTGGCGATCTTCCGGGTTCATGCTGTCCATCATGTGCCCCATGGTTTCCGGACCAACCAGGCCATCGACTTGCAGCTCGTGTTTCTGCTGATAAAGCATGACGTTTTCCCGGGTCTCCGGACCAAACATGCCGTCGGTGTTCGTTGCAATCCCCTGGTTGGTTAATAGCTGTTGGGTGTGGCGAACATGCATGTTGGCGTCCCCGGTACGTAAAATACCCATGTTTTCGCTCATAGTGTCTTGCAACGCCATCATCGTTTGGGGACCAACGATGCCGTCCACGGCGATATCAGCCTCTTCTTGAAACGTTTGTACGCTTTGGCTGGTTTCGGGGCCAAAGATGCCGTCTACGTCGGTGGAAATGCCACGATCATGCAACGTTTGCTGGAGCATGTTGACCATTGGTCCCTGTGTTCCTTCGGCCATCATGCCCGAGGAACTCCTTTCTTCGTGATGATCTGCCATGGAGTTAGGAGCGTTGGCGTTATCGCTTTGAGAAGCTTCCATGGTTACCGGGGCCAGCAGCAGACCAAAAGTGGTCACAGCGACTCCCCATGTTATTGGTTTTTTCATTGTTTGCCTTCCTCCTTGCGCATTAAAGTGGGTACACTACTAGTTGTACCTCTTAGGTATGAAGAAACTGTGAAGATTTTTTAAGAATCGTTTGTCGGAGTAACTTTTTTCCAAATAATCGCGTGAGGCTCATTTATACGTTATCTTCATACTTTCTACACAGGATCCCCTTATAATATAAATGCAGGATTTCAATGAATTTCCCTAGCAGAACAAAGGTTTCGGAAAGTTACATGAGGTGTTCATAAAGGGTGAAAATGATGAAATAAAAGAGAGGAAAAGTTAGTCAATGTTCAGGGCGTGGTAGGGGACGAACGAAGAGTTTTAATATTACACATTTAGCAGTCAGGAGTGGCAGAAAATATGATTTATTCATCGATGCAGCCGATCGACCGTATCGCCTTTGAACTCGGATCTGTGCCTATATACTGGTACGGCATTCTCATTGGCCTGGGTGCTCTGCTTGGGTATATATTAGCGTCTTATGAAGCGAAAAAACGAGGACTCCCGGATGACATTTTTGCGGATTTGCTCATTTTTGCCATACCAATATCCATTATCGGTGCCCGGTTGTATTACGTGATTTTTGAGTGGGGGTATTATGCCCGGAATCCAGGAAGTATTCTGGCGGTATGGGAAGGCGGCCTCGCGATCCACGGCGGATTGATTGGAGCCGTGCTGACGGGCATCGTCTTTGCTAAAATCAAGCGTATCTCTTTTTGGAAACTGGCGGACATTGCCGCGCCGAGTATTATTTTGGGTCAGGCAATTGGTCGCTGGGGCAACTTTATCAATCAGGAAGCCCACGGCGGTGAAGTGAGCCGTTCGTTTTTAGAGGGACTGCAGCTCCCGGAATTTATTATTAACCAGATGTATATTGAGGGAGCTTATTACAATCCTACGTTTTTGTACGAATCGCTTTGGAATATCGCTGGATTTTTCCTATTGTTAGGAATGCGCCGGGTCAATCTCCGCCGCGGGGAATTGTTTTTAACGTATGTGACGTGGTATTCTTTCGGCCGATTTTTTATCGAAGGAATGCGCACCGACAGCCTCATGTTGTTTGATACGATTCGAGTGGCACAGTTGATGTCGGTGCTCTTGATTGTAGCAGCGATAAGCCTAATTATATATCGAAGACGGGCGGGGCTTGCCAAGGCAAGATACTTAAGCAAAGACGGCGCTGGGATCTAAATTATAAGGAACGCTAATCCGAAAACGCAGTATCGAATAATGAAAGATTACTCTTTTTAAGGATATCTTTTTTTGCGAAAGGAAGAATAAAACTCTGGGGCGTTAGGACCTTAATTAAATAATAAGGGGTCATATGGACATCCATAAAGCTGCGTTTATCAGTTTGGCCATCATCTGTATAAGACATTTTCTTTGGACGCAGACTTTCGATAAGGAGAGCTTCAGGAGACCCGATTGTCTGTCCATACAATAGTGAAGTGAATTAAAAATCGAGCTCATGGGATTCTTCAAACTTTTTACACAAATGAGGTTTATACTTACATGAAATGGAGGTGAAATGAATGAGCTGGACACTTCTTTTATTATTGGCCTGTCCCGTTATAATGTTGTTCTGTATGAAGGGGATGATTGGTGGGGACAAAAACAAGAGTGCTGAAGAACACAATAGCAATCACTTCCAGGGTTCTTCGCAGGGAGAAGGAGAAGCTGTGCCATTAAGAATGGCAGATGTTATAGAGGAAAACCATCAGCTGAGAGAGGAACTCAAGTTCTTGAAAGCATCAGAATTTAAAAATGATAATACGGGTCGACTAGAAAACATTCAGGACAAGCAGCAAGTATAATAAGAGGGAGCGGGTATACCTGCAAGTTCCTAATGTTAGGTTTTTGCCCAACTGGTATAAGTTGGGCTTATTTTAATGAAAATAAAGGTTCATCTTCGGTAGATGGTTGCCTGAAGAAATCCTTCGAACAGTATTGATCAGTCGGTGGGCATGTATACCATAAAACATGTGCGATCTGTGGTCATCTGAGATTCGTATGTCCCCTTCTCCATCATGTGGAAATATCGTTCAAACGAAAGGTTCACGTGACGTTGGAAACGAATTGATCTTCATACCAAATGATTGATGGTCTTCCAAAGACATCGAAACGTATAGAAAAGGTTAAAACGTTTATTTTTAAAAATACTAGGGTAGGGTATAAGAGATATTTATTGTAGAAAGAAGGGATAATGTGACAGAACATAACGATCAGAAACACTCTCATGAAGAAGAGCCGGCCTCTTCGCATGATGGCCATGATCATTCCGGAGGGCACGATCATCACGACCATCATGAGATGATGATTCAGGACTTTAAACGCCGATTTATGGTCTCGCTCATCCTGACGATTCCTATTTTGCTGTTAACGAATGCGATCCAACAGTTTCTGGGATTGGACTGGGGCTTTCCTTATGATGTTTGGATTCTCTTTGGTTTAGCAACGATCGTCTTTTTCTACGGCGGTTGGCCATTTTTAACGGGCGCCATTGATGAAATCAAGCAGAAGAACCCGGGCATGATGACGCTGATCGGCCTAGCGATCGTGGTCGCGTATGGCTACAGCACGATGGTCGTGTTCGGCTGGTCCGGCCGGAATTTTTTCTGGGAACTGGCCACATTAATTGACGTCATGCTGTTGGGCCATTGGATTGAAATGCGTTCGATCATGGGCGCCTCGAATGCGTTGAAAGAACTGATTAAACTGATGCCCAATGAAGCCCATCGATTAAACAGCGACGGAAGCACCGAAGACGTGCCGGTCGATCAGGTGCAGAAAGACGATCAGGTGCTCATTAAGCCAGGAGAAAAGGTGCCCGTGGATGGAATTATTATCGATGGATCGTCGTCGGTTGATGAATCCATGCTGACCGGAGAATCGGTGCCGGTAGAAAAAAAAGTGGATGAAGAAGTGATTGGTGGGGCGGTCAACCAGGATGGCAGTTTAACGATCCGGGTGTCCAAGACGGGGGATGAGACATATTTATCTCAAGTCGTCACTTTGGTTCAGGAAGCGCAAGAATCGAAGTCCCGGGCGCAGGATTTAGCCAATCGTGCGGCCAAATGGCTATTTTACTTGGCCTTAGCGGCTGGTATTGGCACCTTCATCATTTGGATAGCTTTGGGCAATTCGATTGATATGGCGGTTCAACGGGCGGTCACCGTTATGGTTATTACTTGTCCACACGCGCTCGGGCTGGCGGCTCCGCTAGTGGTGTCCGTTTCGACCGCCATTTCCGCCAAGAAAGGACTGTTAATTCGCAACCGACCGCCATTTGAAAGTGCCCGCAATATTGAAGCGGTTATTTTTGATAAGACCGGTACTCTGACAGAAGGAAATTTTGGGGTTACCGATATTGAAGCAGACGGAGCCTATGACAAGCAGGATGTCTTGCGGTACGCGGCCGGGGTGGAACAACAATCGGAACATCCATTGGCTCGAGGCATTATGAGAAAGATGGAAGAGCAGCAGGAACGCCCGCCGACTGTGCAGCATTTTGAAACCATGACAGGAAAAGGCCTAAGCGGTACGGTCGAAGGGAAACAGGTCCAAGTGGTGAGTCCCGGGTACATGAAGCAGGAACGCATGGATTATGACACAGCGATCTTTGATCAGTATTCGACGGAAGGAAAAACCGTCGTGTTTGTTCTGATTGACGGTGGTTACGCCGGCATGATTGCCCTCGCAGATATGGTGCGCGAATCAGCGAAAGAAGCGGTAGAAAGGCTGAAGCAACAAAACATCGAACCGATCATGTTGACTGGGGATCATCAACGTGTCGCCGATTGGGTAGCCAACCAGCTTGGGATTGAAGAAGTGTATGCCGAAGTGCTCCCAGATCACAAAGCGGACCAAGTGAAAAAGGTCCAGCAGTCCGGTCGAAAGGTCGCCATGACGGGCGACGGCATCAATGATGCTCCGGCCCTCGCCACGGCGGATGTAGGAATCGCGATTGGAAGCGGGACGGATGTGGCAATGGAAACGGCGGACGTCGTGTTGGTGCAAAGCAACCCATTAGATGTGCTCTCCGTGATTGATTTATCCCGGAAGACATACCGGAAAATGATCCAAAACCTGTGGTGGGCAGCAGGGTATAACATTGTCGCCATTCCTTTAGCCGCTGGGGTATTGGCACCTTTGGGTATTCTCCTCAGCCCAGCTGTCGGGGCAGTATTGATGAGTGCCAGTACAGTTATTGTTGCTATTAACGCTCAACTGCTTAGGTGAAAATAAAAAACAAGGTAATGAAACAAGCTGCTTTCCTGATATCCTGGGAAGCAGCTTGTTTGATGCCTGTCATGTTATTATAGGGTACTTTTTTTCAAAAGGAGCCCCCGTTTCATAAATGGTAGAAATGTTCCTTTAATAACGATGGTCATTTCTGCGAACCATAGGCACCCATTTCATGTAAGTACCGATTCGCCAAACCCATTCCAATGGCCCGTAGTAAAAATATTTTAGCCATAATGGACTAACAAGTACTTGGATAGCAAACACCAGCACACCAATACTTAAAGCGTACACGTAGCTCGGTGGGTCCAAAACCCCAAAACCGTTGAAAAATGTTCGACCGCTTGGGCGGAACAGGCTCACAAAAATAAGCGACTGCAGGAGGTAATGAGTGAAAGTCATTTTCCCGACAGCAGTAAACATCGAAAGCCCAGTGGAAGCTCGTTGATGGCTTGTACCAATCAGAAGCAGTGCCTGGGCGATACTGATACTCACCAGAAAGGCGTAAAGATCGTCCAAATGATAAAGGATAGGGCTGTCGATTTTGATATAGCTCCCCGTTTTTCCTAGAATGCCGATAAGAAAGCAGCCCAGAGTGAATAGCCATTTGCGACCCCGGTTCTTAAGTACTTTTGAATAAAAGCTACTTCGATAAGCGTACATGCCGAAAAAGAAATAGCCGAAATGGTTGATCATCGACGACCATTCAATGAACAGATATTCAACCCCGGTTGGATAAGTTCGATTCGGAGGGAGGGCGTCTTTCATCCATTGTTCGGGGTCCATCTGAAGAGATGTGTACCCATTCAAAAGATCAATCCCGACAGCATAACCAATCCAAAAAAAGCATGCTAATCCCAACAGCCACCGGGGAGGAAGCCGGAGACAACCGAGCAGCACGAGCCCCGCTGAGGCGTACATGAGCAGGATGTCCCCGGCCCAGACAAAGTAGCCGTGAAGCCCTCCGACGAAAAACAGAATGACGAGCCGCCGGATAAGGGTGGGGTAGGGATTACCGCTTTTGTCATGCATCCGATCGTAAATGAGCACGAGGCTGAGGCCAAACATCATTGCAAACAACGGCCGGGCACTGTCTTCAAAAATAATTGAAATAATGGTTTTGAGGGAAGTGTCGAGCCATGTTGGATCAGTCATAACGACGCGGGAAAGCCCGGAAATATTGACAATAAAAATTGCAAGCAAAGCTACGCCGCGTATTTGATCAAGCATGTCGATACGCTGCCCTGGAGTATTATCGTGAGAGGGGGTCACTAGCGGGCCTTCTTTCTCTATTAGGTAACGAATATCTTAAATTTGAGCAAATCATTTATGATTGTATGAAAAAAATATGGAGAAAGTGTGAAGACCTTCGCTAGTTTCAATAAAAAGAGCTTTCAATATGATGGTACCCATGGGGAATTACCGTTTCCAGGGGATTGCGTCAAAGCAAACCCGACCTTCGCCGGAGGCCCAGGGCCAGTCTATACTTCAGTATCTTGCAGGCGGAGAGCCATTCCGGAAGATACATAAAGAACAAATGAAACAAGTGTTCTGACTTGTCGAAGGAGCCATCACTCCCAAACCGAGTAATTGGACCTCTATCAACAGCTATCCCTTAAAATCATCGAAACTGTTTGTGTTCGGGTGTTTTACTATAAAAGCATTTTTGCTAAACGGAAAATTAAACTTCAAAAAGTTGGCGATGCGTTGGGTGTTAGTATCCTCTTAAAAATTTCGTATACTGTATAAAAACTACTTTTAAAAAAAGGATTCCTTATTTTACGGTATAGGAATTATATCGAAGAAGTGATAAATCTCCTCTAGGAACAAAAAAACAACAACTATCAAAGGAGAAGTCGTTGCTTTCTTTCCATTTAATGGTCGTTGATTTTTCGTTTCAACCGGTCGTATTCTTCTTCAGAAATGTCGCCGTTCGCCAGACGTTGATCGAGCCGTTCCGATGCGGTGCCCGATTTGGTCCGGGACGAATGCTTGGTCGAAGGCCGAAACATCCAGACAAGCACCACAACGATAAGAACCAGAAGAAGGAGCACGAGAAAGCCAAAGCCAACTATTCCACCGCTCATCATGCCGCTGCTACCGTTCATCATTCACTTCACCTCCCATTAATCGTTGTTTTTTACACATATATGCGAAAAAAGCCATGGACTCCATACTACAAGCACGACGCTGGCGACAGGGACCGGCCAGCACAGGCAGATAGAAAAGATAGCCGTCCCCTGTTACTGCTTCTTCAAGGATTCCTGCATCCGAACGAGCGTGACGATGCCGGCGGCAAATGGAAGCACAGCTACGAGGCCAATGGCCCAGGAAACGTTCAGCGTGTCCACAAACAGGCCGGCGAGTAGGGACCCGAAGGCGCGTACCCGCTGTCCCGCCAGAAACGGTACACCCCGTTCGCTTTGGCGCGCCAGGGAGCGGGGGCTGTGTCGCTGACCGCAGCGATGAGGACCGGATAAACCATTGCTGTCCCGAGGCCGAGCAGCACGGAGCTTCCGAGCCACCACCCGTAAGTAGTTCCGGCCAAAAGTGCCCACAGGGAAAGGGCCTGCAGCCACAGGCCGCCGACGATGAGCCGCTTACGGCCGATCACATCACTCCAGGGACCGGTAAACAGCTGGGCCATGCCCCAGGTAAGGGGATACGCCGCCACGATTACACCGATTTGACTGACGGATAATCCGCCGGAAGCGAAGAAGAGCGGGAACAGGCCCCAGGCCATGCCATCCTTGAGGTTGGTTGTCAGCCCGGCAAAGCTGAAGCTCGACAGGGCGGGCTGCTTCCAGGTCGTCTGGACAAACGCCTGGCAAAAGGGCAGGGAGGTTTCCCCGGAAGCCGTCTGACGAGCCACCTGCCTGCTCGTATCCGGCACGAACAATGAAAGCAGGAACCCGATGCCAACGATGCCGAAGCCAAGAAAGAACGGCTCGGGGCGCAGGGAAGTCGTCGAAGCCACGTAGCCGGAAACGGCGGCCATTAGGGAAAGCCCCATATAGCCGGCAAATTCATTCAGGCCGACAGCGGTCCCGCGCTGGGTTGGTTTCGCCAGATCCACCTTCATATTCACGGTCATCGACCAGGTTAGTCCCTGGTTGATGCCTAAGAAGATATTGGCGACGATGATCATCCACCAGGCGGAGGCAAAAATAATCAGGAGAGGGACGAAGAAGCCGAACGCCCATCCCATTAATAAGATTTCCTTGCGCCCGAAGCGGTCGGCAAGCGTACCGGCCAGGAGGTTGACCAGGGCTTTGGAAAACCCAAAGCTGACAATAAAGGAGAGCGCAGCACTGGCCGATGCGAGGCCAAACAGCTCTTCACCGATCAACGGAAGCACGGTGCGTTCCAACCCGACCATGGAGCCGACAAAGACGTTGATGAGGACCAATAGAAAAAAAGGAAGCCGGTTTTCAACAATTCCAATAGAAGCAGTGGCTGGCATCAGGGATCACCTTTAGTTTTAAACATTCGTATGGTTATTGGTGCTAACGTATAAGGGTCTTGGAGAAAAACGTTCAGCATAGTTGTTTGTCTCTCTCACGTAGATGGAAGAGGCCGAACGGAGCTCTTGGTATGCTTCTTTACCGATCGATGAAAAAAGGGGCTCTATAAGGTAAGAGCCCCTGAGTACATCGTTCACGTTCCAGCGATGATTAGCTGGTCGTTTCGAGCTGCTCCTTTTTCCATTTCATGAAGCCGCCCTCCACGTTAATCACGTCAAAGCCGTGATTTTGGAGAATGCTCGCCGCAATCGCGGAGCGTTTGCCCGAGGCGCAGTGGACGGCGACCGGCTGCTCGGTGGAAAGTTCATCGGTCCGGTTCGGCAGCTGCTGAAGCGACACATGGACGGCGTCCGGAACGTGCGACTGGTCCCATTCGTCCTGGTAGCGGACATCGAGAATCTGCACGTCCTGGTTACGACGACGCTCTTCGACCTGCTTCGGTGTTTCGTTCGTATACGTGCGCAGGTTCGAGGCGCTGGCAACGACCGACGTGGCAAAGAACCCTTTCAGGCGGTCCATGCCCATGCCGGTGAGAATCCGGCGCAGCTCGTGGTAGTCGGCTGGATCAGCGATCAGGTAAATATCCGCCTCATAGTCGGCGAGTCGGCCCATCCATTCGGCGAACGAACCCGGGTACGGAAGGTTAATGGTGCCCGGAATGCTTCCCATCGCGAAGGCGGCGGCACTGCGGGTGTCGACGACCATCGTATGGTGTTGCTCGGCCAGGGCGGCCACGTCGTCTCCGGTGCCCTGCATTTCCACCGCCGCCGGGATCTCGGCGAGCGGGGTCATGGCCTGCTTGTTCACTTCTTTCATTTTGGCAAAATACGTTGGCGGCTCGCTCTGGCCGTCGAGGAGAAAGTCCACGAAGGCCTGCTCGTCGGTCGGTTGAAAGGCAGGATTGTACATCCGCTCGTAGCCGACAGTGCTTGTTGGCACGGCCCCGAGCGCTTTGCCGCAGGAGCTGCCGGCGCCGTGGCCCGGCCAGATCTGCATATAATCACCGTATTTCTTGAACTGCTGTAGGGACTCGAACATCTGCCGGGCCCCTTTATCCGCGGAATCCTTGACGCCGACGGATTTTTCGAGCAGATCCGGACGGCCGACATCGCCGACGAAAACGAAGTCGCCGGTAAATACGCCCATTGGGCGGTCGGCGGCGGCACCGTCGGTGAGTTCATAGGAGACATGCTCCGGCGTATGGCCCGGCGTGTGCAGAGCTCTCAGCTTGATGTTGCCAATATAAATGTCTTCGCCATGTTTCACGCCGTGGAGCGGCAGATCCTGATTCCACTCGTAGCCGCCGTTTTCGGCGCCTTCGGTGGAATAATAGATGGTGGCGCCAGTCCGGCGGGCAAGCTCGGTCACCCCGGAGACAAAGTCCGCATGAATATGGGTCTCAAATGCTCCGGTAATACGGAATCCCTGTTCGCGGGCAATCTGCAGATAGTCTTCAATATTGCGGGATGGGTCGATGACGGCCGCCTCACCGGTGGCCTGACAGCCAATCATATAGGAAGCCTGAGCTAACGACGTGTCATAAAAATATTTCAAATACATCAATCATCGCTCCTTCAAATTAGAATAAATATTACTCGGTTTTACCGGTCCATTCGTTCATGCCGCCGGCCATGCTGCGGACTTTGAAGCCATGGTCCTGGAGGGCTTCGGCTGCCCGTTCACTGCGTTTGCCGGAGCGGCAGACGGTCACATAGGACTGCTTAGGATCGAGTTCGTTCATCCGCGCGGAGATATCTCCCACAGGGATATGAACCGACTCGGGAATGCGTCCTTCGTCGAGCTCCTCGTCTTCCCGGACGTCAATCACCTGGACGCCGCTGTTGTTTTCGAGTTCCTGCTGAACGTCTGTCGGTTGGACTTCTTCGATGCGCTTTTCTTCTGCCATCATATTCACCTCATCATTGTTGAATGTTGTTCCTGTGTGCTTCTTGTGTTTGTCCTCACTTTCGTCCTATACCATGTACCGGATAGGGTATAAAAGGAGCCAAAAAATTTTAGACAGTCTGATCGATGCCTTGTTTCATGCGCTGTTCGATATCTTCGGCGGTCGCTGTTAATTCTGGTTCTTCAGCCAATTCCATCAATACGGACGGGCGGGGCATACTGATATACGTGGACCCTGCTTCTTCGTACACAGTTACTTTACATGGAAGAAAATTGCCGACCAGCTTATTTTTGTTTAATACCTGTTCAGCCTCTTTCGGATTGCATACTTCAAGCACCCGGTGCTGGTCCTGAAAGTCGATGCCTTTTTCCTGTAATTTGCCTTGCAGATCAAAATTCCAGAGCACGCCAAAACCAATGTCTTTAAGGTTGGCTTCGAGATCTTCGACAGCTGTACGGACAGGTTTCGAGGTGGTGACGGTATAATGAAACATGTAAATGCCTCCTTGTTGGTTCTCTACTTCTTGCTATGCCCGGGGGTCTCTAGAATTAAACACGTTATCCGCTAAGGATCTGGACCCATATTTGAATGGCGGTAGCTAAAATGATGACGGCCAATATGCTTTGCAGTAGCTTGGTGTTGACCTTCTGGCCGGCTTTGGCCCCGAGTGGCGCTGCGATCAGGCTGGCCACAATCATGATCAGGGCCGGGCCGTACAGCACCTGGCCGGTCGCCACTTTACCAACGGTCGCCCCGATGGACGAGATCAGGGTCACGGCGAGCGAGGTCGCGATCGTCATGCGGGTTGGGATTTTCAACACAACCAGCATAATGGGCACCAGGATAAATGCGCCGGCGGCGCCGACAATGCCTGACCCGATCCCGACCACGAAGGACAATCCAGCGGCTAGAGGCTTATGGAACGTAATCCGTGTAAGGTCCTGGTCGTCCAGGCCTTTTTTCGGTACAAACATCATCACCACGGCGATGGTCGCAAGCAGGGCGTACACCATATTGACGCCGGCTTCGCTGAAGAAATTCGAGGCATAGGCGCCAATAAAGCTGCCGATCAGAATGCTTGTGCCCATGTACAGAATCAGCTGCCCATTCAGATAGCCGCCTTTCCGGTAGGCCCAGACGCCGCCAATAGTGGCAAAAAAGACCTGAACGGCACTGATGCCGGACACTTCGTGAGCGGAAAAGACCGCCACACCGAGCAGAGGGGGAATGTATAACAGCATGGGGTATTTGATGATCGATCCGCCGATCCCGACCATGCCGGAAACAAAGGAACCGACAAACCCCAGCAGGAAAATCACGACGATAAACAGCAGTGACAATGGAAAAACCTCCCTTGCAGGGAAGCAAATCCATGACTTCCCCGGGTGACGATATTGTTAGCCTTTTTGAATCCAGAATTTATATACGCCATTGTCTTCGGTGTGGTCCAGCAGTTCGTGGCCTCCAGCTTTGGTCCAGGCCGTTAAGTCGCTCTGCGCGCCTTTGTCAGTCGCGTGCAGCTCAAGCACCTCGCCACTGTCCATGTCTTTAATGGCTTTTTTGGTTTTCAGAATCGGCTGCGGGCAGGCAAGCCCCTTCGCATCAATTGTTGTTTTTGGTTCCATCCATCATTTCTCCTTTAAATTAATTTTTATGATTCGTACCGGTCAGAATCTGTTAACGTTCCGACCTTTAGGTAACCCGGCGAACACCTTTTAAATAAACAGGTTCACGTTCCCATCGGATGCTTCGCCCAGATAGGCCGCCACGCCGGCGTATTCAATGTCATCGCGCAGTTCTTTTTCATCAAGCCCGAGCAGATCCATAGTCATGGTACAGCCGATCAGCCGTACGTCCTGTTCACGGGCCATATCGATCAGCTCCGGCAGCGGCATGGCATTGTGCTTTTTCATTACTTTTTTGATCAGCTTCGGTCCGAGACCGAGAAAATTCATGTTGGAAAGACCCATGCGGTCGGCGCCGCGGGGCATCATTTTACCGAACATCGCTTCAAGTTTTCCTTTGGCAATGCTTTGCTTTTCCGGTTTGCGGAGAGCATTCAATCCCCAGAAAGTGTGGAAAATAGTTACTTCGTGGTCATACGCGGCTGCGCCGTTGGCGATAATGTACGCCGCCATGGCTTTGTCGTAGTCGCCGCTGAATAATACAATGGTGGTCTTTTTGGTTTCCGTCATGCCATCATCTCCTTGTCTAATTCTTATTATACATATACCGGTAAGGGTATACAAGGGGGTAAAAAATATTAACGGCTTTTCACGAGAAGGTTAACAGCTTCCTGAATAACCTGTTCGTCATTGTCCCCGTTTTCTGTCTGTTCTCGAACGCATTGTTCGAGATTGGAACCGACAACGAGGCCCACGGCGCGGTCTAAGGCTGTGCGAGCCGCGTTCATCTGGGACACCAGTTCCTTACAGTCCTGCTCCTCGTCCATCATACGGAGAATACCACGTAGTTGACCTTCCACACGTTTGACCCGGTGCTTCA
>NZ_CANLSU010000011.1 GCF_947493875.1 uncultured Marinococcus sp.
TCGGCTAACTTCATTCTACTAGAAAAGGACTTCCTTTTTTCGTGTTCGCTCGTTTACACAAAATATTTTACGCTCTCCCTCTTCCCTTTATGTATAATATTCTTGTTGTTTTAAATAATTAACAATTAATATATTTTCCATTCACATATACTGAAACGTTTATGTAAATGGAAAATATTATTTTGGTCTATTTGCAGAAATCTGAGATTTGTAATTGGAAGACTACAACCCAGGTTTTTATTTCTAAATGCAACACAGCTCGATTCTCGGCGAAAAAACTGTACTAAAAAAGCTTGAAATAGTTAAATTTCAAGCAAAAAATACATTTAATTTTTGTTTTCTCTAGTATGACCATTTTTTAAAAAGGATCTATTATTCTAAAGGTTGAATATATTCCCCTATTTCTTCTATTATATAGTGAATACAATCATTCCCTTTGAATTTATCATCATAGGCTAAATAAACGGTAAAATCTTCTGCTTGCTTGGAGGTAAGTGTAAGCTTGTAGCCATTAAGGGATAAAAAGGAATCGAAAACTGTTAAAGCCGTTCGTTTATTCCCATTTCGAAAAATATGACCGCCCCTAGCAATGGAATGATAATAGCAGCAAGCTTTCTCCGGAATGGAAGGGTACATTTCTTCACCGTATAGTTCTTTTTTTGGTCGATGCAGCATCGTTTGAAAGCTCTCGTATTGTTTAACCCCAGCTTGATCGCTGTCGTTATACATTTCCATAACAGTATAATGAATAAAGAGAAGTTCCTCTTCGGAAAAGTAAAATACCTCCATTAACTAATACCTCCAAAAATCATCGGTCTTTTAAGTTTCGAAGAGCATCGTCATATTTATCTACGGCACGATTCATTGCTTGTAATACGTCTGGACGCACGCCTTCCGGTAAAGAACGATTCGCTTTTTTCATAATAATTTCCCCAGTTTCTTCATTATAATAGACATTAAGTTCATCGCCCTTAGCCAACTCTAATCGATCAGCAATTGCTTTAGGTATACCAGCTGAAAGACTATTTCCTGATTGGTTCAATCGACGTGTAAATCTTTTCTCAGCCTGCGCCATTATAGACGCCTCCTTTCATTTCTGAAAATAATAGCTGTTCATCAATCTTTCAAAATATATATTGTAAGTACAGTATATATAATAGTCACTATTATGACAACCTTGATATTTGCATAGGTTATTATTAATTTCACATACTATAATTATTTTATAAACAAAAATATGGTTAAGGTAATACATGTACTTCCAAATTTTAAAAAATAAGGCCGCTCCAGAACCTGAGATATAAACCTAAGGAAATGTTATATTTCCTTAGGTATAGAATAATATATTATAATGTATTATTAAAAAATCATTTAACTTATTCCTCTCTTTGAGAATAAACATAAATTTTAAATTTAATTATTACAGTGTGTGAAATTAATAAATTTTAGTTATTATCACACTGCTAGTTAATAAAGCCCAGCTATATACTGGGCTTTAATTCCAAGAGTTTGTAAATTTATAATGCATTAGTCAATTAATAAAAACCTAAATCATTCTCTTCTTCTTGTTTCTTCTCATTTTCTATATTCTTATACAATCTTTCTATATTGTTCTGAGCCCATTCTTTTACTACCCATGAATTATGTTTTTTAAATGTTTGATAGACTTCAATTTGTCTTTGAAGATAAGGAATTAAGGAGCCACTCCAACTAAACGTGTTTAAGCTGCTACTTATATTTCGCAGCACTCTTTCATTATCACCGTACTCAAAAACTAAATGATAAGCAATCGAAGTTATTTTATTTTTGTCATCTTCTAAAACTGGTACTATAGTTGAAAGCATTTCCGGAGCTTTTATATGAACTTTACACCACTCTATTAGTATTTCTTGAGGGACAGCTTCCAAGGGCCAAGTAGTTTCATATATTAGCGATTTTGATTCTAATAAATTTATTGTATTATAAACTATTATTTTATCCTCACAAAGCAGAACTTCCGCAAATACTGGCCAACTATGTTCCCATCCATACTTCATCAAAATATTAGTATATTCTCTTAAATTTTTAAGTTGATCAAAATTCAATTTTGTTGATAGCAGGTTCATTATTTTTCGTGAGAAAGAAGAAATAAACTCTCCCCTTCCACTATCATCATTCAATATAATTCCTTTAATTATCTCGCTAATTTCATAACTATGAATTTTATCATTGATTAATAAATCTGGAATTAATAACATTTCTTTAAATTTTCCTGATAACATTTTAAATTTTTCAGCATCATTATAGACATACATATATAGAATATGCCAACTAACAGTAAATTCTTTACTTTCATGTTTGATGATTTCTGCGATCAATTTTAATATAGTTTCTGACTCTAAGTGATCTAATACACTACCATATGCCAGAGTATTTAAAGTATTAATATTTATTTTTCTATTTTTTAATGATTCAATAATTCTATCTATATCATTTTCAGAGATATTTATATATCGTGTCAATTCTACTGTATATTTCCCTAGGCTTGGAGATTCTGAAAATTCATCTAAAAAGTTCTCTACTAGCTCGAAGTTTTCGTTTTGTAAAGCTGATAGTACACCTCCCACAAAAGATATATTAATATTTTCAATTTTTTGATTGATTATTTCGTCAAATTGATTTTTTATTTCAATTAATAAAAAGTTAGGTTCCTCTACCAACCTAGCAATTTCATACCCAAAAATATATGCTTTTCTTTGTTCTCCAACTAAAACTAAATACAAGTTATCAAGAAAATTTTTATATTGATCTTTTACAGTATATGCAGCAAATTTTTTTGCTTCTTCACTCGAGATATCAATGTACTGACCACCATCATTTTTTTCATGACGCCATTTCGGAAGACTTACTATCAGTTTCAATTGATTTATAAAGTCTTTCGGTTGTAACCACCTCACCCAATTTTCAATTCGTTCTAGTGCATCTCTTGGAATTTTTGAGCTATCAAATTCAATGGTATCTTTGATATTTTCTAATGCCGTTGGCCAAAAAGGGCCCTTTTTACCAATAATTATTTTTAAAGATTTCTCAATCTCTTCTATTCGCCCATGGGAAACTAGGCCCCGAATATTATTTGCAATTAAATTTAATGCTCTTTCAGACATTTCTTCATCATTAATTGCTAATTGCGTAAGCCTATCGAGCACATTTTGCCAATAATTAAACACTTCTCCCCATGTTTCAGGTCTCCATTCTTGACTTATTGGTCTACTCCCTTGTTTTTCAACACCTAACATTCGGCTAAAATGATGTGTTTGTAAAGCATGACCTAACGCTTCTAATCCTAATAATCGAACTTCGTACTTGTTAGATTCCAAAGCATAATCAATCACATCAATTCTCTCATTCGGAGGAGCCTGAGTTCCAGATAAAACATAATGAAATAGTTGCAGAAATTGAGCGGTAGCATTGTTAGCCCAACTTTCATTTTCTGCTGCAGCAAAATATAATAAAATCCTTGAGGCTTCGGCAAAAGTATCTTCCCAAAAGCATAATTTTTCTAATGCCCAAACTAAATTTCTTCTACCAGCTTTAATTTGTAGTAATTCTTTAATACTCATCGAGCCAAAAACTCTTTTTAAAGTACGGGAGGTAGCTGTGGGGTTCACCTCTACTAAAGAGCGGAAGAGACGGGAACCCTTTTCAGAATTTAGAACTTCCGCTTGGCCAAAAGGGGCCTGCTCTCCACATATACTAGAAGTCAATTCTTGGGCTTTAGGTAGAAAATGGAGTTTTGCCATTTGATCGCAGAGAGCTTCAGACATTCCAGCTGGCATATCTGTTGTCAAAATTTGATATGCTGTTTCAGGTGGGCATTTTTTCCACCAATCTGCAGCTAAACGTATAGCTAAAGGTTGTGGAGTCACCCTAATATATCTGCCCCGCACATCCAATATTCCTCTCTCAATAAAATATTGACAAGTTTCATAAAATTCTTCATTGCTGACTCTGCATATATGTTCTGTAACGAATTGACGATGTGACGAAGCCTCATCTTCAAATCCAATGTGATCAAAAAGAGCGCATGCCGATAATACTTTAAGTTTTATACTGTCTTTTCCATCTCTATCCCATAAAAGTTTATGTATTAGAGCATCGTCTCTTAAACTTCCGATATCGTCTTCCATATTAAGTCTTGCTTTTGCTAAGAGTACAGCAATCTTGGGGAAGCCTTGAGCAAAATGTATAATTCTTTCGATATCCTCTGAAACTATACCAGGGTAACTTTGAGAAATGATCCCTTCAATAACTTCATCTGATACTGGCTTCAACTCGATATAAGGATGATCAGAACTGTATCTTTCAGGATTAAAATCCAAAGTCAATAAATTTAACTGACTATCTGAATGTTCAATTTCTTCCTTTAAAGCTTTATGGGTTTCAGGGTTACAATTATCCACAATAACTGTCCCCTTCAAGCGTTGTGCCCTCCAAGTTGAAATACTATTAGATAAACTAGTTGGATTATTAGCTGCATCTAAATATATAGCTTGTTTGCTTCTAGCCAATTGATCTAAATCATTTGGATCGTTTGGGGGGCGAAAAGTTTCAAAAGCCAACCTTGTTTTGCCTAAGCCTGATAAACCTATAATACGCGCCACTTTTTTTACCCCAGTAAAGTGGTTTCTTAATTGCTTTATATTAGACTCATTTAATTCATTGAATATGTAACTATAACTATTATCCTGATAACCACTCCAGTCTTTCCATGTCATAGCACCATTTGGAAGATGTTTTCCAACCCAGTGCCACACAGCGACAATAGCTGAAAGAGATTTATTAGTCCATGCGGCTATTTCATTTGCATCATAAATATATATAGCAATAGATTCACTTTTAGCTTCGACTTCAGCTTCCTCAATCGCTTCCTGAAAGCGATCAATTCTAGTTTGTTTTTGCTGTTCATTCAAAGAATGATTGTGGAAAAGAATATATGCACCCTCTTGTTCGATCACCTGACGAACCATCGGTTTAAGCTCTTGTTCATTTATTAATATTTCTTCTTTACATTTTGAAGGTGGCATATCAGTGGCTTTGCATTGAAAAAGCGTAAATCGATTTGGGAGCCAACTGGTCCTCTCTACTCCCTCTTCCCATTTGATTCTTCCATCCTCTCCACCATCTGAAGCATTGATATTAAGAGCCACTCCCACTGCACTAGCTGGGATACCCCATTCTTCAGCTTCAAAATATAACAAAATTGATAACAATTCTGTAAGTTGTTGATCTGATAATTTTTCTATATCATTGTGAGTTACTTCTAAAAAATCCATATTAACCTCCTTCTTCGATTCATTTTTATGAATAAGTTTATTTAAGTTATATAGTGATGAAAAAGCATTCACTAATAGTTATAATTTTTGTGGTTGTATAACTATAGAGAAAACAGAAACTTTACGTAAAAAATATCTTATAAAATTAAATAAATTTTTAATAAAAACTTATTTATGAAAAAGTATAGCTATCTATTCATGTTCTTTATAAATTGCTATTGGATCTACTGCAATTTTAGGAAAATTTACTGATGCAAATGCTTCTTGAATTTGATTAAATTCACTTACAATTCTATTCATAAAGTCTGCTAAAGTTTTTTCAGCTTCTAAATCAGGGTTTTTAATATTTTTACCAAAATCATTCATTTTTTCAGTAACGCTCGTACTTTCTTTTGTAGGAATTTTAGTTATTTGACAAACCATTTCCCATTTTCCTTCTAAATTAGAACCATATTTATAAATTATGTTTCTAATAGTTTCTCTTAAATACTCTTTATTAATAGTGCCTGAAAAAGTTAAGTTTTTACTATTGGTCATTTCTATTGTGGTTAAGTTAGAATACAAAGTCGAAACTAAATTTGAGAATTGTTCAAATTCATCAGGCTGACTTTGATTTCCATTAAATAAATCCATCATGCTTTCAAAAGAGCCGTAATCGAAATCTGATGTTTCATCTTTACTTTTGTTATTAATTATTCTATCTAGCTGGCCAAAATTTGAAAGATTCTGAGCTAAAGTTTCATAATCAAATATTTCTATTCCCCCTGAAATTTTAACAAAATTTTTATTAGAAGTTTCAGAAGAAAAATGTTTTGAATTCGTAACATCATTCATCAAGTTGTTTTCTTCAAGTCCTAGTCTCATTTGTTCAAAAGCATAATCGTGTAATGATTTGGTGTTTTGTAAATTTGAAGTTGTTGTACGATTGTAGTTCGCTTCTCCAGAAATAGGGAACCCTAATAACTCCATTATTAAAGATGTTTTTGCTTTTCCCCCTACTTGATTTGCTTTTTGCTCACTTTCAATTACATTTTCTAATAAACCACTGTTAACTTGGGCAAGTATAGATTCAATTTTATCAGCGTTGTAATATATAAAATCCCTATAAATAATAATCTCCCCCTTATATAATCACGATATAAATTTTATAGTTTATATAATTAATTCGTAAAGCTATTTTTTTTCACTTTTAGTCCAGCATGTTCTTTATAATTTCTTCTTCGGAGTAGGTAACGCTCGGTCGTTCGTATAGACGCATGCCCTAGCATATCCCGAACCGAAGCAAGGTCAGCCCCATGCTCTAACATATAATAGGTCGTATAATGACGACACGTGTGTGGCGTAATAGGATCTCGACGGTGCTGGACAAACGGAAATGGAGCTGAGGCCATGAGCTTGCTAAAACGATCCCCTAAATAGTTTACATGATAATGTCCCCCATTTTTCTTTGGAAAGAACGCAGAGTCTCCTGTAAAGGCCTCTGTGATCATTTCCCGGCCTTTCCGGAAGTCCTGGAGAATACGCAATACATCGGCGAAAAGAAAAATCGGCCGCTCTTTTTCGCCCTTTCCCGTAATGTGCAGAAAGAAAGCTCCTTCCGGCGAGCGCCATTCCAAATCACGCCACTTGGCTTTGGCCAATTCTTCAATCCGCATACCTGTACTCGTCAGAACGACCAATAACGTGTAAGCAAATGAATCTTTTTGTTTGAAGTAAGAGAGTAATTGCTGAACTTCGTGCTCATGGAGATCCCGGTCTACTAGCTCCTCTCTCGGTTGAGCAACTGGCGCCATTTTTGTCGTCAAATCGGTTTCCATCATGTCTTCCTGCACAAGGAAGCGAAGGAACTGTTTAATGACCGTACTATGACGGGCCAACGTGCTCGCCTTATATCCCTTCTCTCGCTCGAGATATAGCTGATACGCATAAATACGTTGAGCAGAAATTTCTCTTAATCCTCCGAACTCTTGTATATAAGTAAGGAATGGAACAAGCGTTTCTAAATATTTACGCTTTGTCCGCTCGCTTCGCTGTTTACGCAGCGTATTGTTTTTATGTAAATAGATGTACATTAGAAATTCATCAGGTATCTGTTCCCACTCCACCCCTTCGAAACCTTGCGCAGAAATATCTGTGTACAAGTCGCTATTTAGAAACGAATGAGACTTTTCCAATGAAAGAGCTTGAGTTTGATTTCCTGGTAATACAAGGTGGTTCATTCTACGCCCTCCCAGTTGTTGTTCTTGTTTCAAAACCTAAGGAAATTGAAGCTTTCTTTAGCCTTTATTTTATCATGCTTAGATGGTGTATAGTTGGTTAAAAATACAAATATTAATAAGTTAAACAATTACGTTTATGTAAACGTAATTGTTTATATATTCAATAAGGACACTTTGAAACCTTTCATAACATCCGCCACACTTCTGATACGTACTAGAAAGCTTCAATAGGGTTTTGGAAGAAGTACTAATAGTTTTTGGCCCGTGTATCAACTGTCTTATAAAAGCCCTTTTTAAACACTAAAAATTTCCATATTTGTTCAAACAAAAATAGATTGGGAAGCTCATAGACAAATTGTACATTTAATTGTACAATAAAGAAGAAGGAGCTGATAACGATGACCGTCATGAATTATTCCAACGCGCGAAAGAACTTTAAGGGATTAATTGATAAAGTCAACGACGACAACGAAGCCGTTACCATCACGACTAAAGAACGAAACGCTGTCCTTATCTCGGAAGACGAATACAATCAATATCTTGAAACCATCTATCTGTTAAACAACCCGAGCAATGCCAAGCATCTATCGGAATCCATCAACCAATTAAATCAAGAAGAAACCACGACCGTCGATATCGATGAGTAAGTTGAACGTCTTATTCACTCACAATGCGTTTCAGGATTATCAGTATTGGCAAACCAAGGACAAAAAAATGCTCAAACGCATTAATCAATTAATTAAAAGCATTGAACGAGACGGGGCGTTAGACGGCGTTGGGAAGCCAGAGAAACTAAAAGGAAATTTAGCCGGCTTTTACAGTCGTCGCATCGATATCGAGCATCGACTGGTGTATACCGTGGATGAAACACAAATCAGTATAGTTGCTTGCAGATACCATTATTAGATTAAACACATAAAAAAACTTTCTTATAATTAGTAAAAGAGAGAGGCTTGCTGGTCCCTTCCAGGAAGCTTTTTTGCGTGACAAGAAAAACCCTCTCAAAAAGCTTACTTTTTGAGAGGATGGCAGAATTAATCTATTATTTGTCCCGCTATCGCAAGAGTTATTAATTGTTTTTTTAATTATGGTACCTGAAATTTTCCAATCAAAGAACAATAATCCACCTTTTCCCCCGCGGTTGAACATTGGATAACGATAGGATAAAAGACTCTAAATCTAGCTGGTTTATTCCTTGGAAGTATAGGGTAAAAAACCACAGTTCTCCCCTGAGGAATTTTTGTGTTGGGGCATCGGCTAGTCGTGTTTTTATGTTTTTAAGAATGATTCGGAACCTCCTCCGAAGCATGATTTTCTTTATTTTAAAATATATCAAGAAATAGTGAATGGGTTGAAGTTGGTATTAGTGTCCACCTTCAACCCATTAGCCGTTTTATAAAATGTTCATCAAAATGAATCCGCCAATACCCGTCAGGATCCCGTACAAGATCGCCGGTCCCAAGGTTTTTCGGATAACGTTCCCTTCCTCTCCCTGCATTCCTACAACAGCACTTGCAGCAACTACGTTATGCACACAAATCATATTTCCCGCGCCGGCTCCCACCAGTTGAGCAGCAAGCACCACGTGGACATTCGCGCCCGTGGCCTCTGCGATATTGTACTGAATTGGGGAGAAGGTAAGCGTGGAAACGGTGGCGCTTCCGGTAATAAAAGACCCCAATTCCCCGAGGAACGGGGCGGCAAAGATCCACATTGGGCCGAAGGCGGCTGCCATCCCCTGCGCAATGTACTCCGGCATGCTCATCAAATCGCTCGCATTCATCCCGGAATTACTAAACACATGAACCATGGCAAGCGTGGCCGCAAGAGTCACAGCGGTAATTTTAATCGTAGCCAACGACTGCGTGGCTGCCCGCCCAAAGTGGCCCAGCCGTTTTCGTTGAACGACGACGGCCAAGATAGCCGCGACCGTGAGGACTGTGCCGGGAGAATAAAGCAGTTCCCATTCCGACGTGACCCCTTCCACCCCCAAAATATTCGTCCAGGTTAAATCAATGGCGGTCTGGGTGAATTTCTGAAACCAAGGAACAATACGGGTGAGAAGCAATAAGAGAACAACAATGATATACGGAAGCCACGCCCGGATTAATCCCATCTCGGATCGTTCGTGACTTATCTTGAAATCCTCCTGCATAGCATCGGTCCATGTGGACGTTGGGAGCAACCATCCTTTTTTAGCAGTCACCGCGGCCACCACCAGTCCCGTTAACGAACCAAGAATCGCTACAAACTCCGGGCCAAACAAATATGCATATACTAATGCGGATCCGTTATACGTGATCCCAATAAGCAGGGTCCAGGGAAGCATCACCATAGCGTCCTTGATACCCTTTCCTTTACCAAAGAACAACGTCAGAACGAGCATTAGGATAAAAGGAATGAACATGCCCGCGAATAAATCAATGAGGGTGACCGTAAAACCGACATCCTGATAAAAGGCAGCATCCGCTTCGGGCAAAGTGCTTAAGCCGACCAACACGGGCGTTCCTACCGCTCCGAAGGCGACGGCAGTACTGTCAGCAATGAGCGCTGTCGCCACCGCCGCCAAGGGCTTAAAACCTAGCGCGAGCATTAACGGCGCCGTCACCATCGCCGGGGTACCAAACCCTGCCGCCCCTTCAATTAACGATCCGAACAAAAAGGCGACAAAGATCAATTGGACCCTCATATCCTGAGAAATACTCTGGAACCCCTGATTAATGCGATTCACTGCCCCCGTGTTCCTGAGGGTATTCAAAAGAACCAGAGCTCCAAACAAAATGAATAAAATGGTCAAGGTTTTATGTACACCCTGGAGGATCGACGAAGCAATCACCTGGCTTTCCATTCCCCACACGGTTATCGCTAATAGAATGACAACAACGGCACTGATAGACATCCCTTTAATTGCCGGCATTCGCAGCAGGACCAACAACAGAAATGGTACAATCACAGCGCTTAAGGCCACGATCATTAACATTTGATTTCCTCCTCTTTGATATCATGATGCTTTCGCTCTTACCGCTCATCAAGGATAGGGGGTAATATGGTCATCAGATGACCATATTCCATATAGTAATCGCTTACATTCATATTTGCAATATGTTTTGTGACCAAAAGATGCTTTTTCTAGTTCTTTGTTCAAAAACAGCTTGATAATTGAAAGCGGTTTCCACTAATGATAAAATGAATTCATGCTTCTCATCTGATGACCATATCTTTAGAAAATAAAATACTTATCGTTTTTATGCTTTGCCTAAAGCAGCGCGGCGAGGCTAACGCTGATGCACAAACGATCAAGAACACAGGACTATTCTAGCATCTACGAGAGGAGAAGCCATTAATGCCTATCGAACGTATTGAAACGAAAAAAATCGCTGAAGTAGTTCGAGAAAAAATTGAAGAAATGATCAAACGTGGAGAAATACAACCCGGGGACAAACTGGCTTCCGTCATTGCGCTTTCGGAACAGTTCGATATCAGCCGCTCCGCCGTTCGGGAAGCTTTAAGTGCATTGCAAGCCGTCGGCATTGTCACGATTCGCCAGGGAGAAGGCACCTTTGTGAACCAATACGATGCTTCCACCATCACAGAAATGATGAACAGCCCTACCCTTCTTTCGACGCAAACCATGAAAGAACTGTTTGAAGTCCGTCATGTGCTGGAGAAAGGAGCTGCCGAACTGGCTGCACTTCGACGGACAGACGGTCACCTGGAACAGATGCGGGACGCGCTGGAACAAATGACACAGGCGTCTAACGGTTCGGGGGATCTCGGCGAACAGGGTGATGTTCGTTTCCATCTAGCTATTGCCGAAGCCTCCGGAAATCACCTCCTTCAACAAATGATGAGTCGGCTTTCCGATACCTTGCAAAAAACCATGTATGAAACCAGAAAAGTATGGTTGTTTTTCGAACAACGATCCTCTCAAAACCTGATTGACGAACATCAACAAATCTTTTATGCCATCGAAAACCACCAAAACGAATCCGCTGCTGTGGCCATGAGCAGACACCTCATCAATGTGGAGCATGTGCTGTCTCAAGGGATGAAACATCGAAACATGTAGACAATCTACCATGCGTTTCTGCCTTCCTTGCTTCGGTTCAGCGGAAAGCCAATCATAATCATTAAAAGAGGGATTAGGTCTGCCAATCCTTCGCAAGATAAACATTTGCAAAATCAGCGTCACAGAAGCATGAAAGCTTTATTCTCTGTATAAATTCAACTTATTGCATCATCTAAAGGAGGAAGACGATGCGTAGTCATGACACAACGACCGACATTATTCTGATTGGCGCCGGTATCGTAAGTGCGACGCTCGCCACGCTTTTGAATAAATTGGCGCCGGAGTGGCGCATTACTATTTTTGAGAAGCTCGATTCCGCCGGGCAGGAGAGCTCGAATGAATGGAACAACGCCGGTACCGGTCACGCGGCGCTCTGTGAGCTGAACTATACGCCCGAGCAGCCGGACGGCTCTTTGAAGACCGGCCGGGGGGTTGAAATTAATGAACAGTTTCAGATTTCACGACAGCTCTGGGCGCACCTGGTGGATCAGGGAGATCTTCAGAACCCGGAGGAGTTTATCCGTCCCCTTCCTCACATCAGCTTTGTGTACGGGCAGGATCACGTAAATTTTCTGAAGAAACGGTTCGAGGCCCTCGACGGCCATCCCCAGTTTCAGGGCATGGAATTTTCCGAGGATCCCGAGCAAATCAGGCAGGCCCCGTAGACATGGAACCGTTCGATAATACAAAACCTGCCGAACCAGAAGGAGTCAACTTCGAGATCATGTGCTGAATCCACGCATAGTTGGCATTTCCTTCTGGCGGGATACCGAAGTTCCAACGGGCATCATCTAATAACCGGTTGCCGCCCCAGTCACTGATATTGAATGGAGGGTTGGCCAGAATATAGTCTGCCTTCAAGCTTTTGTGCAAGTCCTTGTGAAAGGTATCTGCATGCTCACCTCCGAGATTGCTATCAATGCCGCGTATGGCCAAGTTCATTTTGCATAAACGCCAGGTCGTTGGATTCGATTCCTGTCCGTAGACAGCGATGTCTCCTAGCTTTCCCTGGTGGTTCTCGACGAATTTTTCGCTTTGAATAAACATCCCGCCTGACCCACAGCAAGGGTCGTAAATACGGCCTTTATAAGGTTCGATCATTTCAACCAATAATTGAACGATCGATCTTGGAGTATAGAACTCACCGCCGTTTTTCCCTTCGGCACTCGCAAATTTACCCAGAAAATACTCGTAAACACGACCTAAGACATCACTTGCTTTACTTTGCTCATCCCCTACTTGAATAGATGAAAACAAATCGATCGTCTCTCCTAGCCGACGTTTGTCTAAATCTGATCTTGCATAGCTTTTTGGTAGGATCCCTTTTAGAGATTTGTTTTCTTTTTCGATCGCGATCATCGCGCTGTCGACCATTTGACCAATTTCAGGTTGCTTAGCGTTTGCTTGCAGATAGGACCAACGCGCTTCTTTAGGCACCCAGAAAATATTTTTGGCTAAATATTCGTCGCGGTCCTCCTCATCAGCGTATTCTTCTTCCTCTAACTGATTATGTAATTCTTCAAAGCTATCTGACACGTATTTCAAAAACAGGAGCCCCAGGACCACGTGTTTGTACTCCGCAGCATCCATGCTCCCCCGTAGTTTATCTGCCATCTGCCATAACTTTTCTTCGTAACCGATATTTGCTGTAGTTTCTTGCTTTACCATTATTCTGTCCCCTTTAAAATAAAAATCTATTTCTTGTAATAAACAACGCCAGTTCTCTTTTGCTTATTATTATCTATTGTGTTCCTTCTTATGCTTGGCATAAATCGTCGAACGGGGAACGCCCGTCACTTTCACAATATCATTCACGCTCATCTTATTCGTGCCCCGGTTTTCGAATAGTTGGAGGGCTTGCTGAACAGCTTTATCCGATTGCCCGGGGCGGCCCATATGCTTCCCCTGCGCTTTTGCGCGTTCTCGTCCTTCTGTGGTACGCTCCCGGATCAAGTCGGCCTCAAACTGCGCAAAGCTTCCCAGTACATTAAACAACAGCGTCTGCATGCTATTCGTATCCTCTCCAGCATGAAACTCCATGTTATCTTTCAGAAATAAGACGGAAATGCCTTCGGCTGCCAGTTCATGTACGATGTTGTTCAGATCAATAATCGAACGGGCCAGACGATCAATCTTCGTCACCACCAGAGTATCGCCCGGACGGGCATAGCTAATGGCTTCTTTCAGCTGCTCCCGTTCGGTGGCCGTTGTACCTGTCACCTTTTCGGTAAAGATTCGATGGCAGCCAGCCTTTTCCAACAGCTGTTGCTGGGAGCTGAAATCCTGATGAAAGGTCGATACGCGGGCGTAACCAATCCGTTGCGTCATTTTGTTTCCTCCAAAGTGTCTAAAAGTCTATTAGGTATTGTACATTCTATTATAGACGACCTTTTAGATGGAAAACACCCCATTTTTAGAGGCAAAAATGGGGTGTTTCGATCATTGTCCAGAAGTTAAGGTTTTAGACTATAAAAAAACCTCAACGATATATTGAGGTTTTTTCACGAGCCGTTTGCTTCATCTTTATTTTTATTAGATTTGCGTTAGCGTATTTGTCACGGATATGACTGTAACCATGATGGCGTAAATTAAGCCCCCTAAATATGGATTCAAGGTTACTCGGAAAATTTTTCTTGAAACGATAGCAGCCCCTGGCAAAATAACTAAAAATGTGGTTAGCCATATGCCAACAATAGCCGAAACATTGGAAAAGAATACTTCTCCTGTAATAAAAAACGTGCTGTATTGGATGACAAATATCACCAGCACCCCTAGAACGTTAAATAACGCTACAAACAGGGTATTAATCCACTCTTTTTTACCGATCCATACATAATTAAAACAGTTAATAGCTATGGAATTAGCAACGAAAAACAAAATGAAAAACGGAAGATATTTTAAAGCGATCACTAGCTTGTCTGGCGTAAATGATTTTACTCCCAAGACCCATAAACGGTAGTCCGTCTTGAATAAATAATCACTTAAGAACACCAAACTATAAGTGGCGACACAAACAATGAGAGCTAATAGTATCGTTTTCCCTAAACTCTTTGGTTGTATCGTGACCCCTATATCTTTTAAAGAACTTCGCTCTTCTTTCGGTGTAACTATTCTTGACAGCAGGATGACCCCTATAGCAAATAACCCGTTAATAGCCGCCCACATACCGACATAAAACGTATAGGATTGAGGGAAAAAGCTTGGTCGAATAGCTGTCGTCCAATTAAACAACCATAGATATGATAGTCCTGAAAATACAGCGCTTACGAAAAGGCCGCCCCAAAACCATGCTTTTTGCTTATTCGATATTAGGGTTGACGGTTGTGATGGCGAAGATGCCCGTAAGGATGAAAACGGTTTGGTGAATAATAATAGTTTACAAAAACTTACGAGAAACATCACGAAACCGACTAAACCAATAAAATTAAATAAGGCTTTCCATTGCCATATTTGATTTCCGGAATGGATAGGATCAGGCGCTCCCAAAGAAGATTCAAAGAAATTTAAACTATTATACACCACATGACCCGAAAAATGGTTCCAAGGATGCGTTTGGGCAGGGTTATAAATAACTCTTGATGCCTCGGTGCCTTGTATTTCTTGTTCGTACATTGTATAGCTTTCACGTTCATCGGTATAGTCTGTTGGGGAGGCCCCAAAATGTAAAAATGATTGCGCATTGTCCGTATTTATGTAGTTTCTTGGCTTCGTGAAGCTCCCATCCTCTTGCTGGGTACGAAAGAAGAACTCGTCATACTGTGCCGCTACAATACCAACATCGCGTCCTCCATATTTGTTATAATAATTTTCATTTTGAGGGTTGGTGTAATCGGCATCATGTCCTACGAGCAACACCGAAGAAATGAGGGGATTTTCTTTTTGATTATCCACATCAATAGACCAATTTGCTGCACGTGCTCCGTTGGAGTGGCCCGTGATACCAATATTCTCCGTGTTCACATAAGGCAGATCAGCCATTAATTCTACGGCGTCATACATTCCTGTGCCTCTTTGTTCCCATTCTGTCGGTTTTACTGCTTCCGAATTTCCATGGCCATACATATCAATGGACATCACCACGTACCCACGACGGGAGTACTCTACGAAATTCAAGTCCTGCATCTCTCGATTATTATACCACCCGTGACTGGTGACGATCCCCGGGGCTTGGTTGTTTTCTGTAGCACTTTTCGGAACATAAAGTAAAGCACTCATCATTTTGCCCGAAGGCGTTTCCCATCGCATGTCTTTTACTTCTACCTGGGCACCCGATGTTTGAACGAACGAAGCTCCAATGCCGCTTATGACACACAGTAATACAGCAATCAACGTCAGTAACTTGGCCCGACTTTTTGTCTTTTTCATTTTTATCCCCCTTTGGATGTAAACCTCTTAACTTCTCCGCCCTCCTTTCTCTTAAACTCAAAAAAGGCACAGTTGTCCCTTATTACAGGGAAACTGTGCCTATCTCAACATTCTGAGCACTTCATATTAACTTAGGAATAACATTACCATTAAATAAAAGCGTTTTCAATACTTTCAATTCATAAAATTCTCATTTCTATCTTTAAGGCTGTAAAATTGTTAACCCTCGTAATTATAGTAACTAACCCAAAAATGAGTTAGCATCCTTGAATTAAAAACGGTTAACAAATTTTAGCCAGCACTAATATTTTTAACTCGTAAAATTATTCGTATTCATTTTCAATCTAGCATGCTCCTCATAGTTTCTTCTCCGAAGGAGATAGCGCTCTGTCGTTCGTATCGATGTATGGCCCAGCATATCCCGAACGGAAGCAAGGTCAGCTCCATGCTCTAACATATAATAGGTCGTATAATGACGACACGTGTGTGGTGTAATTGGGTCTCGACGATGCTAGACAAATGGAAATGGCGCTGAGGCCATGAGCTTGCTGAAACGATCCCCTAAGTAGTTTCCCCATTTTTTTGGAAAGAACGCAAAGCCTCCTGTAAAGGTCTCTGTAATCATTTCCCGCTCTTTTCGGAAATTCTGGAGGATGTGCAATACATCGGCGAAAAGAAAAATCGGACGTTCCTTTTCTCCCTCCCCCGTAATATGTAGAAAAAAAGCCCCTTCTGGCGAACGTCACTCCAAATCACGCCACTTGGCATTTGCCAGCTCTTCAATCCGCATCCCCGTGCTCGTTAAAACGACTAACAACGTATATGCAAATGAATCTTTCTGGCTGAAATAGGTTAGTAATTGCTCAACTTCATGCTCATGGAGACCCCGGTCTACGAGCTCCTCTCTCGGTTGAGCAACGGGCGCCCTTTTTGTCGTCAAAGCGGTGTCCATCATGTTTTCCTGCACGAGGAACCGCAGGAACTGTTTAACGACCGTGCTATGACGTGCCAGCGTGCTCGCTTTGTATCCTTTCTCTCGCTTGAGATGTAGCTGATACGCGTAGACCCGTTGCGCAGAAATTTCTTTTAATCCCCCGAACGCTTGCACATATGTAAGGAAGGGGACAAGCGTTTCTACATATTTACGCTTTGTCCGCTCGCTTCGCTGTTTACGAAGCGTATTGTTTTTATGTAAATAGATGTACATTAAAAATTCGTCAGGTATCTCTCCCTACTCTATCCCTTCGAAGCCTTGTGAAGAGATATCTGTATACAAATCACTGTGCAGAAACGAGCGAGACCTCTTCAATGAAAGAGCTTGAGTTTGATGTCCTGGTAAAACAAGATGGTTCATTTCATGCTCTCCCCATTATTATTGTATTTATTCCAAAACCTAAGGAAATTTCTTTAGCCTTTATTTTATCATTCCCAAATGGTTTATAGTTGGTTAAAAATACAAATAAATATGTTTTTTAATAAATTAAACAATTATGTTTATGTAAACGTAATTGTTTATACATTGTGAATAAAGATACTTTGAGAACTTCTCATAACTTCCAACACACTTCTAATACGTACTAGAAATCTTTCCCAAGTTTTGAAAGAAGTACTAATGATTTTTGACGCCTGTACCAACCATCTTATAAAGCCCTGCTTTTCAATGATAAAATTCAAATGTTCGTTAAGAAGAAAGCTGCGTGAGAAGATCATTAACAAATTGTACAATACAAGAAAAGAGCTGATAACAATGACCGTCATGAATTACTCCAATGCGCGAAAAAACTTTAAGGGATTGATTGATAAAGTCAACGACGACAACGAAGCCGTCATCATTACCACCGAAGAACGAAATGCGGTGCTCATCTCCGATGACGAATACCGTCAATACCTTGAAACCATCTATCTGTTAAACAACCCTAGCAACGCCAAACATCTATCGGAAGCCATCAATTAATAAAATCAGGAAGAAACCACGTCCGTTGATATTGATAAGTAAACTGAATGATTTATTCACCCATCATGCGTTTCAGGACTACCAGTACTGGCAGACCAAAGATAAAAAAACGCTCTAACGTATGAATCAATTGATTAAAAGTATTGAATGAGATGAGGTTTTAGAAAGTATGGGGAAACCAGAGAAATTAAAAGGAAATTTAGCTGGCTTTTACAGTCGTCGTATTGATATCGAGCATCGATTAGTGTATACCGTGGACGAAACACAAATCAGTATCGTTGCTTGCAAATATCATTATTAAATGAAGCTTGTTGAAAAATTTCCTTGTAAGACAGTAAATAGAAAGGCTTGCTGTGCCTGGTATGCTCCCCTTTAAGTAGGCAGATGAAATAAATCATCTGTTTTGCTTAGAGGAGAGCATTTTTTATGTCTTATCGCGGATATACCAACGAGCAGAAAATAGCGCGGTTCACGCTTTTCACCAATGAATGGAGAGTGTAGGTGATTTTTGTGATCGTTGAGGCATTCGCGGATCAACGTTAAAAGACTGGATGGAGAGGTACGAACGCCATGGAGGTGTAGCACTAACGAAAGCGACCCAGTGGAAGCGATATTCCTCAGAACGGAAACAAGAAGCTGTGGAAGCATACCTGAACAATGGGAGACCTCAGCGGGATATTATTCACATCTACGGCATTTCGAATAGACCCGTGCTTCAGAGGTGGATCATGCAATATCATCAAGGGGCCCTATCCAAGAAACGAAGAGGTTCTCCGATGACACACGAACGCTCCACCATTTAGCAGGAACGAATAACGATTATGCAGGACTGCCTAGCCCAACAGAACGATTACAGCCGTATCGCCGAGCAGCATCAGGTTTCCTACCATCAGATCTACCGACGGGCCCGGAAATATGCACAGGGTGGCTGGAAAGCCCCTGGAGGACCGGCGCGGCCGCTCCCGGCAACCAAAAGCGTTAACCAACGAAGAGCGTATTGACATCCTGGAAGTTCGCTTTTCCGTTTTGCCCGTCAATATGAATTAAATTCTGTTGGAAATGCGCATGCAATATCCCGATCTTCAATAATTTGGTTTAAGACCTTAGTATACTTTTCGACGGAAAACATATCGGCATTCGCTGAATAGAATGACACGTTGCTCTGGCCCCGGACTCCTTGTTTCTGAAAGGCTTCTTCCGCCAGATACATAATTTTTTGCGGTGCCCCACCGCATTTAATAGCCGATTGCAGATAGGAGAAGACGGCGTTTCCACTTTGAAAATCACGAATGCATTCCCCCGTGTACTGAACATGCTCATACGAATAGTTGCTGCACACTCCATTTTTCCCCAGGTTTTCTTCCAATCCCCCAATATTATGCCGATCGAACTGCAGGCCCGGACACACTACCAGGTATTTGTAATGTATGGTAAACCCATCTTGCATCTGGCTCGTATTTCCTTCCGGCTGAAAAATCTCTGTCCGCTGCAAATATCAGGTGACGCCTTTGAGAATAAACGAGGCTTCGCTCCGTTCTGATTTGCTCTTATCAAAATTTCTGCCCCGACCAGCGTTCGCAACGGCTGATAATAGTGCTTGTCCGCTGGATCAACAATGGCCACATCAATGCCTTTCGTCTATCACCTTAACTGGACAGCAACCGTAACCCCTACGGTTCCTCCCCCAACAAGACGACTTGATGAAACTGTTCCATAGGTACATCCTCCTTTAAAAATACATGCAAGGATAGAATAACTATATCCTTTTCATTCACTATACCCCTCGCTGGATGTAGGACAACCATAAATTGATAACGTTTTCTATTTACAAAATCAATAGTTAAATAAAATCTATTATTCCTTATATGACAATTTTTTTAAAACATCATCATAACAGTATTTATAAATCCTCAGTATACTTATCAACATGCTTATATACCCGCACCCGTAATGTTAACATTCAATGACAATTCTGATGAAATCAGAAATTGACGTTTTCAATGTGATATATATTGGCTATAGGCTTTCTAAAAACCATTATTAATAATTTTAGAAAAAAGGAGATGATCAATTTATGGAACAACAAGAACAACAAACACAAGGCCAAGGCCTTCCGCGTATTGGGGAGCAGGCACCTGTTTTCGATGCGGTAACGACGCACGGAAATATCTCGCTGAACGATTATTCCGGGCAGTGGCTCCTCCTCTTTTCCCATCCGGCAGACTTTACACCAGTGTGTACGTCGGAATTTGTCGCTTTTCAGGAGGTGTACGGGCGATTGAAAGAAATGAACACCGAATTGCTGGGGCTCAGCATTGACAGTGTAAGTTCGCACATCGCCTGGGTCCGCAACATCGAAGAAAATTTCCAGACAACAATTGAATTTCCGATCATTGCGGATCTGGATCAAAAGGTCGCTACCCAGTATGGCATGGTCATGCCGGAATCTACCGGCACAGAAACGTCCCGGGCGGTCTTTGTCATTGATGACAACCAAAAAATCCGGGCCGTGATTTACTATCCTCTCTCCACCGGACGAAACATGGAAGAAATTGTCCGTCTCGTCGAAGCGCTGCGCACCACGGATGAGCATGGCGTTTCCACACCGGCCAACTGGAACTCCGGAGACAAAGCCATCGTGAGTCCGCCGAAGACCAAAGAAGAAGCGCAAGAGCGGATGAACAGCGATGAATACGACTGTGTGGATTGGTACTACTGCCAAAAAGAAATCAAATAAGGAATAGGCTCCCGGCGAGGTCAGCCGGGGGTCTTTGCCTCGTTTCAAGGAGGTCCTCAGCGTGGGAGACAATCAGGAAAAAAAGCTGGCCATTGTGGCCTTTATTGCTGCTTCATTATTTTTACTTTCATTAATTGGACGGCTATTTTCATAGCTGATCCTGAGGGAGGATACCATGATTGATTATGATCCAGCCACCTACAGTCGTATTTTGACAGGATTAACATTAGGATTTCATATTATCTTTGCTTCCATTGGGGTTGGAGTACCGTTAATGATTGCCCTCGCCGAGTGGACCGGCCTCCGGAAACGGGACCCCCACTATACCCTGCTCGCCCGAAGATGGGCCCGAGGGTTTGTGATCACCGTCGCCGTCGGGGTGGTAACCGGGACGTCGATTGGCTTACAGTTGAGTCTGCTTTGGCCCAATTTTATGGAGCTCGCCGGTCAGACGATTTCTCTGCCGTTATTTATGGAAACTTTCGCCTTTTTCTTTGAGGCTATCTTTTTAGGCATTTATTTATATACATGGGACCGGTTCAAATCGGGCTGGCGTCATTTTTTACTCGTTATCCCCGTGGTGATCGGCGCCTCGTTATCGGCCTTTTTTATCACTACCGTCAATTCCTTTATGAATCAGCCGCAGGGCTTTGAACTCGTAAACGGGGTGCTCACCGATATTAATCCTCTGGTGGCAATGTTCAACCCGGCCACCCCGACGAAAACGGCTCACGTTATTATTACCTGTTACCTGGCATCCGCGTTTGTGCTGGGGGCCATAGCGGCCACCAAAATGATTCGGGGCAATCGTCATGCTTATCATAAAAAAGCGCTCCACCTGACCATGGTGTCCGCTTTCGTGTTCGCAGCAGCTACAGCCGCGATTGGCGATCTGTCCGGCAAGTATCTGGCGGAATATCAGCCGGAAAAATTAGCCGCTGCCGAATGGCATTTTGAAACGGAGGAACAGGCACCGCTGATTGTCGGTGGGTTTTTAGCAGACAACCAGGAAGTCACCGGGGCAATGGAAATCCCCTATGCCCTTAGTATTCTCGCCCACAGCAACCCCAACGAAGAAGTAATTGGCTTAAATGAATTCCCGGAATCCGACACCCCTCCGTTATATATTCATTACTTATTTGACGGCATGGTGGGCATTGGCATCTATTTGCTGGCGATTTCTTTTATGTATTTACTCATTCGCCGGATAAAGCCGGCCTGGCAATATAATAAATGGCTGATGCGCGGCATTGTCGCCGGTGGGCCGTTAGGCATTTTAGCTATCGAATTCGGGTGGGTATTCGCCGAGGTTGGACGCCAGCCCTGGATTTTGCACCAGATCATGCGTACGCCGGAAGGAGCGACTACGGCCGAACACGTAGATATCATGCTTTACTTGTTCATTGCCCTGTATATCGCCCTCGGAGTGACTGCCACGGTAGTACTCCGCCGGATGTTTAAAGAAAATCCAGCCGCTCATGAACTCGAACAGCGGTACGGGGACAGGAGGGATGACAAATGAACCTGGAAATCCTCGGCATGGGCGTGCTTTGGCTGTTTTTGTACGGCTACATGATCGTCAGTTCGATTGATTTTGGCGCTGGTTTTTTCCACTTCTTTAATAAGATTTCGCGGAAGGACCACCAGGTCAATTCGCTCATCCAGCGCTATTTGTCTCCCGTATGGGAAGTCACCAACGTCTTTTTCGTCTTTTTCTTTGTCGGCATCGTTGGCTTTTTTCCATCGACCGCCTACTATTTTGGCACTGCCTTACTGGTGCCGGTCAGTATATCGATCGTGCTGATTGCGATTCGCGGGTCATATTACGCTTTTAATACGTACGGAGCCAAAGACAGCCCTGTCTATTCATTTTTATACGGAGCAACGGGTCTTTTAATCCCCGCTTCGCTGACCATCGCCCTCACCATTTCCGAGGGCGGGTACGTCAATGTTTCCAACGGGCAGGTTCGCCTGTTATACGGCGAATTATTTTCCAGTTTGTATGCCTGGAGTGTCGTGATTCTGGCGATCATCAGCGTGCTGTTTATCTCTTCTGCCTTTTTGCAGTACTACGCCCAAAAAGCGGGTGATAACACGTCGTATCGATTATTTCGCCGGTATACCCTGTTCTGGTCCCTGCCAACGATCGTTGCCAGCGGCCTCGTCTTTATCGGTATTCGTCAGCACAACCCGGAACATTTTTCCAGCATGCTGAATATCTGGTGGATGTTTGGGCTTTCGTTCCTGTTTTTCTCCTTGGTCGTCTATCTCAGCTATCGGCGCAAGCGATTAGGAACAGCTTTTGTGTTCGTCATGCTGCAATATTTCAGCGCGTGGTTCGGCTATGGCGCCTCCCATCTGCCATGGCTTCTGTATGATGAGTTGACCATTTATGATGGTTTCGTTAATCAGACGATGGCCTGGTCGCTGATCGCTGCGTTTATTGCCGGCTTTTTATTACTCATTCCCTCGCTGTATTTGCTCATGCGGTTATTTTTATTTGATGCCGCCTACATTCGAGGAGAAAGGAAGTAACCTATGGAATTTTTTCTAGTTATGATTGCTCCCCATTTGATTTTGGCTGGCGCCGTTATCGGGGTGTTTGCCTGGTTTGGCCGTCGGCCTGCATCGGAAGAGAAGGAATAGAAAGAAGGCGAAAGCATGACCGTCTCGTTTTTGATTACGGTTTTTGTGCTAGGAGCGGTGGGCTCCTACATTTCCGGACTGGTTGGCGTCGGCGGCTCCATTATCAATTACCCGCTGCTGTTGTATGTGCCGGCGCTGCTCGGCGTTGGCTCGTTTACCGCCCATGACGTATCCGGGGCGATTGCGGTGCAGGTGTTGTTTGCGACCGTTGGGGGCGTATGGGGCTATCGAAAGGGCTCGTATCTGCATGCCTCCCTGATCGGATACATGGGCACCAGTATTATCATCGGCAGTTTACTCGGGTCCCTGTTTTCCGGGGCGTTTTCCGAAAGCATGAGCATTCGCCAGGCATTGTACTCATGACTCAATTGCCAAAGGGTGGGGAAAACCAGCGCATAAGCTCCTGTCGTGAACGCCACCACTACAACCTTGATAAAAGCAGGAAACATATCCCACGGGCGGTTCGCCCGCACCATTCCCGAAAAAATACGCCATCTTCCACTACTTCGATTCTTGACCATGTATCGTACACGGACCTTCGAGGCTGGATCGTTTAGAGTTTCACGTGTAATAGGAAATAAAATCTCCAACAGACGTTTGCTCATCAACCTTGTTGACGATTGATTTTTGCTGTTCAGGGAGGGGCCCTTTTTCAATTGATTTCGCTTTTCAACGTACGCCCGGGCTTGGTCTGAGCTTCCATAATACATCTCATTCACCAACTGTAAAACCGCCTCTCGAACACGCTTATACATTGGCATAAAACCAAGACCAGGGAGGCTAATAAATGCACTATTTTTATCTTCAGCCATTTCTGCCAAGATCGTCTTCTTTTCCTGGAATAACGGTAAATCCGTCAAAGCAATAACAAAATCCCATTTATTATGAACATTTGTAGCTTCCAAAGCCTCCAACACTTCCAAAGAGTCATTTGTTTCGCCTGTAAGGAGGTCTTCGGTACATTCAATTTGCCAGCTATATTCTTCATCGACATCACGGGCCAGCAACGGAGGAAGGTCTCTTTGTAACGCTTCCCCTAGTTTCGCTGCATATCCCGGCGCAGTTATTAACCCTAGCTTTTTTGTCGGCTGAAGCATGTTTCTCGCGCTCCTTTCTTCCTTGTGTCAGCGATATCGCACAGATAACTAGTGCTACGAATATTTGTTGACCCCTGCCTATATCATTATACTGCCATCCTTGGCCAATACAACGAAGAGCAACTTTAAGAAACACTTTTTTTCTTTTGATGAAATGGCTATTTATGAGACCTATCGTCGTGCAAAGCAATAACTTTTACTGCTTTCGATAGGATAGAGCCGACAGTGTCCATAAGTAATGACGTCATGTCTATACAAGCTATAGAATCCAGACCAATTAGCTTGCCGTCGCTTAGTATGTTTTGTTTTAGCAATCCTACTACTCATGGTGAAATAATCAAACGCAAACATGCCAAGTCGCAGCCAGCCTCTTTGATGGAAAGGATATGTTATTAGCAGCAACATGTGCGTAATTGGAAGCATGAGCATCGCCCCAAGGCTTGAACCATTTGTGCAATCTACAACAAGGGCGATAAACGAAGCCTTATTCGCGGCTAAAGCTCCCCCCTTAAAAAGCAAGCATTTAATGATAAGGTATTGCTCTTTATTTCCATTTACGTTCCTCGAATCAAATAGCACGTCTTTATCATTCATGCATGCTTTCAAGAGTCTCCGTTAATGAGTAGCCAACGTTCGAAGAATCGCTGTCCTTCTAATGAACATAATCGCGATTATTAGCACACTTATAAAAAATAAGCACCCCAATCATCAAGATTTGAGATACTTAGAAAAGTTTACTTTACATATGAATGTTTATACATTTTTTATCTGTTTGATTTTTGGTTCTGCTTCAATTAAGAGTTCGATGAGATGTACCGCCCGCTGGCCGCTAGATGCCCGTTCCGCGCCGTATTTCATCTGCAGTAAGCACCCGGGATTGGTGGTAACAATCACTTGAGCGTTCGTGGCCTGGGCGTCTCCCATTTTCCGATCGAGAATTTTCATCGATTCATCATACTGCACAATGTTATAAATGCCGGCCGATCCGCAGCAGAAATCCGGGTCATTCATTTCGTTCACTGACACCCCCGGCAATTGGTTCATTAACTGCCTCGGTTCATTCGTAATCCGCTGCACGTTGGTCATATGGCAGGAAGGTTGATAGGTAATGGTGTAATTCAACGGCTTGGTGAACTGTAGCCCGTCCAATTCGGCGAGCACCTTCGTAATGTCTTCCACCTTAGCCACAAAAGCCAACGCCCGCTTGTGCCAGTCACTTCCTTCATCAAACAGATGGTCATACCGAATCATTTGGGCCCCGCAGCCGCCAGCATTATTCACAATCCGGTCGACGTTCAGGTCTTCAAGCATTTGAATGTTCTGTTTGGCCAGGGCGACGGCTTCGTCATGCCGTCCGGCATGGGCATGCAGGGCCCCGCAGCAGGTCTGCTCTTCCGGGATAACCACCGAAGCCCCTGCCAAGGTTAACAATTCCACGGACTGTTCGTTAATGGTAAAAAACACGCTGTCCATGACACATCCTGTAAAAAAGGCCACCCGCAGTTTTTCTTTCTGCTGGGCTGGCTGCACCTTTTCACGCGACGCCCGTTGTTTCGGCGAGGGCATCGGCGGTAAAACACTGGCGAACTCTCCCAGATGCAAGGGCGTTTTCGATAATATACCGAGCTTTTGCGCAAAGGTCTGCAGCCCGCTTTTTTGGTACATCCATGTTAAATTGCCCACTGAATGCATTATCTTTGAGGAAGGGACAGCATGCTCAAACAAGCCTTTTTCGAGCGCCGCCTGATGCTTGGGTTTTTCTTTATTTTTTTCAATGGCGTGTTTGGCGCCTTCGAGCATTTGATCGTACTGGACATTCGTCGGGCACACGGTCATGCAGGCCATGCACCCCAGGCATTTTTCTACCGGGTCTTCCAATTCGTGAAGAGATATGTGCCCTTCCGCTGCCAGCTTCATGAGTTGGATGCGTCCTCGTGGAGAGTGCGTTTCCGTCTCCATGGTCTTATACGTGGGACATGCCGGCAGGCAGTAACCACATTGCACACAGTCAAACGCTTTTTCATAATTCATCACGTCTTTTAACGTTTCAGGCTCATTCACGGCTTAACACCAGCCTTTGTCCCGGCTCCGCAAAAATCTTTCCCGGATTCATGATGTTATTCGGGTCCCAGCTTTGCTTAATGCGTTTCATTAAATCCACTCCTGCGATTCCAATTTCGTTTTCCATAAAGGGCGATTTCATGGTTCCTATGCCGTGCTCGCCGGATAAGGTTCCCCCGAGATCAATGGCCGCCTGAAAAATGTCCTCTACGGCTTTTTCCACACGCTTCATTTCTGCCTGGTCCCGCTCATCGCACAGGATGTTGGGATGGAGATTCCCATCTCCGGCATGACCGAACACCACCAGGTTAATCTCGTACTTTTCACGTATCTCGCCAAGCTTTTTCATCATCAAAGGAATCTGACTGCGGGGGACCGTCGCATCTTCCGAAACCTTGGTCGGCTTAATCGTTGCGATTGCCGGGGACACCATTTTTCGTGCTTTCCATATTCTTGTTGCGGCTTCCGCGGTTTCTGGCACCTGAACAGCTGTCGCCTCCAGCTGTTTCATGATGGTCAGTATTTCTTGTAATTCTTTGTTGATGGTTTCTTCATGCCCATCCAGTTCCATAATCAGCACAGCTTCTGCATCTTGAGGCAGGCCCGATGGCTCGTATGCTTCTACGGCCTGCACACAGGCGTGGTCAATGAATTCCATTTTTGATGGCAGAATGCCTGAGGTTAACGTAGTGGAAATGGCCCTTCCGGCTGTTTCCATGGAAGCAAAAGCCACCATGATGGTTTGAACGGCTTTCGGCTTCGGAATGAGCTTCAAGGTCGCGGATGTAATCACCCCCAACACCCCCTCGGAGCCCACAATTAATTTTGTGATATCCAAGCCGGTAACGTTTTTGATCGTGCGCCCGCCTGTCCGCGTAATTTCTCCTTCCGGGGTGACTACTTCCAACCCAATAACATAATCCTTGGTAACTCCATATTTCAACCCGCGCGGCCCCCCGGAATTTTCCGCCAAGTTACCTCCTATAGTCGAAACATGCGCACTGCTGGGGTCGGGCGGATACATGAGACCGTAAGCTTCCACCTCCTGATGGATGGCTGACGTAAGGGTGCCGGGGGACACTTCCGCAATCAAATCGTCTGCGTACACTTCGATGCTTGCGGGCCATTGACTTGTATCCAGCACCATGCCCCCATAGACCGGCAGGGGCCCGCCGCTTAAGCAAGTCCCCTGCCCCCGTGGGGTGACAGGCACCCGGTAGTGATTAGCGATTTTCATGACTTCACTTACTTGGCGGGCCGAAGCCACCTGTACCACAGCCTCGGGCACATATTCCCCAAACGAGCCATCATAGCTGTAACTGTGGCGATCCACCACGGCCGTACGTACATACTTCTCCCCTAACGTGCTTTTTAAAGCGGTTATCCATTTAGCTTCCATACATACGCTCCTTTCCACGGCTAATGAGAGCTTGAGGATTGGTTTGAACCATTGAAATTATTTGCGCTTCCGTCATTCCCGCTTCCAGTAATTGTTCGATGAAACCACCCAATGCATCTACCACAGGGATATGATGCGCCTGGCCGTAATCGGTGACTAGCGCAACATGTTTTGTTTATATTTTTTGAGATGTAGAGAGAAATTTTTAATTTGCGCATTGCACTATAATAACCATTTTTTGTTTGCAAGTAGCAAATCACCCTTATCCAACTATTACAGGAAAAGGGTGATTTTAATTGAGAATACTTTTGGGAACTATCATTAGTTGAAAACTTTCGATAACAAAAAAGATATTAATTTGGATAATATATTTTTAACACACATGGATTAGGGGGTATCTTTCCTGTTATTAATAGAAGATTATTATTTTTGTTTCTGACACTTGTTACACTTTGATGAGCAAGAAGTTTTTATAACTTTAGAGTCTATCTCACTTTTGTTTTCTGTTTCTATATTTGGAACAAATATACACATCTTGCTTCCTCCTATTTGTTATATGAATTGGTCATCCCATATAAAGCTTAGTTCGGGAATCTTCCTCTTTGACGAAGCAATTCTCTATCTAGATCTTTATTGACTTCAAAAGCGGCTCTTCCGTGTAGCCAAAACAAATTATTTACCATTACTAGATGACCTACTGGCAAGTTCAACTCCGTAACACTTTGATCTTCTTCCATTGATTTGGACATATCACGCAAATATTTAGCCTCTTCGATAGAGGAAGGATTAGCAAATTGGTCTATAAAGCAAATACACGGATCGCCATTCTCATGAAAAAACGTTTTTCTATTAACTTCTTGGCTAACATTTTTACTGGCAGGCGCCTTGTAAGCAATTTCTTTTTCGGCAAAAGGATGTTTATAATATTTATCTAATTCTTGCCAGTCGTCCAAATGAAGCAAGCGGGATTCACCACCAATGGCATTTTCTTCATGCATTTTCATCATTAAGAGCCAATCTGTAGATTCATCAACGAAAGTACCGTCTGTGTGTAATGTAAAACGGCGATAAGCTTGTCTTAAATACGAATCACTAGTATCCGTGTGATTAACGGTAAAACGAGCATAGTATTTACCAGACATAGCATCAAAATTACATTCTCCGATTAAGTGTGTAAGGGCTGTAGAAAAGAGAACATATTTATCAGTATCAGTAATCTCTTGATCTAAACCAATTGTAAATCCCCCAGTGGCACGATCCATTAATATATTGCGAACGGTTGTAGTAAAAGACTCACTTAACACATCTTGCAATGCTCCAGCTACAATAAATCGCATATAAGGCACGTATTCTAGTTCTTGCACTTCTACGTTTTTCACTTGATCAAAGAATTTTGCTAAAGCCTCTTTTTTAATATCGATATGATAGAGACGGGCGTTCTGTGGATGCTTAGCAATTTTCACTTCCTGAGTTTCTTGGGAAAAATCTAAAATATGGTTTCCTGAAATAGCCATAGCTTGATGTTCCTCCTTAATTATTGAGAATAAATGGAAAAATAAAAGCCAGCCTTTTAACACAAAGGTACCTTTGTGTTTAAAGACTGGCTCTAATAGACGGATGGCAAACTATACAAGTAGTAAGTCCACGTCATATTAAACAGTTTTATCGTTAAAATGATCATGATAACTTTTTGCACTTACGGGACAGAAAGAGAAAATCTTTCTTGCGGTAAGCGTTAACATTATATTGAATTACATTTATTTATTTGTCAATCTTTTATTCATTCTTTATTTAAAAATTTTTACGACCTCTACTTTTTCGCAATTTTAAAGGTAGATGATTATAAATTTTTATATTGTTTATATAAATCTTTCAAAGCTGAAATAATAGCATTCTTAGCCTTTCCAAAGTAGTTGTGCTCAATAAGATTGATAGGTTTTTCGATGCCATTTCGCAAACTATACCCCTTCAAAAGTCGATTAATAAATTCTCTGCCGTGAGCAGTCGCCAATGTACAAGAAGACTCTAAAATTACTCCGTATTCACGATCAATTTCTACAGTGACTGTTAGTGTTTGAAACATACTTTGCGCAGCCATTCCTTCTGGTAATCTAGCATGCCCTGCAATAAATACCACATTATCCATATGTAATTCCCCTTTTTTAAATAATCATGATTTGGTATTAACTCTTTAATTTCTCCGTCTTAAAAAAGATTTTTTACAAATTTCTCTGGTTTTACGTCGTTAATACTTAAAATGTAAATTTTTAAATTTTTCATTTATCTTGAAAAGACTATAAATTCTTAATTGCTTTGACTTAAAAATTTAAGTTACATTATATTCCGATAAATTCTGTTTGATTACTATTTCTCCTTTAATAAAAAGTGTTACTCATAAACGTAATTGATAACACCTCCCTTAGACTATATTCATTGTAGAGTGATCTCATTTAGCCTTCAATTAAAATCAGATATAAAGTTCTGAAAATTTTGTATTGTAATTGAAAGCGTTAACAACTAAAATTTGTTATACAGTATAACATGTTTTTCGGAAAGGGGTTTATTATGAAACGTATTCTTTTTTTATTATTATTTTTGGTACCGGTTTCATTTCTCTTATTAAATGCTTTTTCAGACCAAAAGTATGAATATTATTCGATCGCTACAGGAACCACAGCGGGAACTTATTATCCTGTGGGTGTAGGGTTAGCAAACTTGTACACAGAGGAATTAGGGGAAAATGTTCGAGTGACAGGACAATCATCAGGAGGCTCCGTAGAAAATATTGACTTACTTAGAGAAGGAGAAGCTGAATTTGCCACTATCCAAGGCGTTATTGGGGACTTTGCTTACCAAGGTAAAGATATATACGCTGATAATACTTACGAAGATTTGCGTGCTGTAACAACATTATGGCCTAACGCAGAACAATTCCCTTTAAAAAATAGCCAAATTACCACAGGAAATCTAGCTGATATAGAAGGAACAAATTTTTCTTTGGGCTCTCGTGGAAGTGGTACAGAACAAACCACACGTATTATTATGAACAGTCTCGGCATGTCTAAAAAAGATATCAATCAAGATTATCTTGGATTTGGAGACACGATTTCCGCAATGAGAGATGGAACTCTACAAGGAGGAGCTGTTTCTGCCGGTTTACCTACCACTGCTATTACAGATATGTATGCAAGTGGTGTGAACGCGACCTTGCTCGACGTATCCGATGAACAATTACAAAAAATCCAATCAAGTTCAGAAGTTTTTTATAGGTATACAATTCCTGCTGAAACTTATCCAAATCAAAGAGAAGAAATACGCACCATAGCTCAAGGCAATTTCATGGGCACAGATGCAAACGTAAATAAAGAAACAGTTTATCAAATCACAAAAAACACGTATGAAAATTTAGAACGAGTACATGGAATACACTCTGTTACAAAAAATATAACGTTAGAAAATTCTTTAGAAGGATTAACAGTTCCCTTACATTCAGGGGCCTACAAATATTACAAAGAGCAAGGTGTAAAAGTGCCAGAAAATTTAATGCCGCCAAAAGAAAAGAAAGGATGAGTATGTAAATGGCCAACAGCAATACAAATCTAGATTCAAACCAACGTACCGAGAACATACAAACGCCAGAGAGATATTCTAGCACTTGGAGAAAAATCCTTGTCGTTAGCGTAGCTGTTATATTAGCAGTATTCGCTATCGTATCGAATAGCTTCTTGAATATGCAAGAAATTTACAGAAATAGCGTATTTCTCATGCTGTCTTCATTTCTAACATTTCTCTTGTACCCTTCTTCAAAGAAAAACGAGAATAGTCCTTTTTCTATCGTAGATATCGTTTTAGCCCTCGGTAGTGCGATTGCTATTGGATATATTTTATATGGTTATTCCAATATCCATATCGATCGCTTGTCCCAGGCAGTTACGATTAACTATATTTTTGCCACAATAGCGATCGTCTTCCTCTTAGAAGCCACTCGTCGTGCACTAGGTTGGTTTATTCCAATTTTAATCATATTGGCTATGGTGTATAGTATTGTCGGTCCTTACTTTTCTGGTGTTTTTGGCCATGCTGGTTTTAGTATCGAAAGGCTATTATATCGCGTATATATGACTACGGAAGGCATATTTGGCATGACGTTATCGATAGCTGCCACATATATTGTTATTTTTATTATTTTAGGAGCATTTCTTAGTGTGAGTGGAGCTTCAAAATTATTTAATGACCTCGCACTAGCTTTTGCTGGAAGATATAGCGGCGGTCCAGCTCAAGTCTCTGTATTAACAAGTGCCTTAACAGGTTCATTGAGCGGCAGCGCCGTGGCTAATGTTGCCACGACCGGCACATTTACGATTCCTTTAATGAAATCAGTGGGCTTTAGATCACGGTTCGCTGGAGCTGTAGAGGCTACAGCATCTACAGGTGGAATGATGATGCCCCCAATCATGGGCGCAGCGGCGTTTATAATGGCAGGATTTCTTGGAGTCCCCTATTCAGTCATTGTGCTAGCCGCAATTATTCCGACCTTTTTGTACTTCGGAGCCTTAATTCTTGCTATTAACATTGAATCTAGGAAACAAGGATTAAAAGGTATTAGTAAAGAATCAATACCCCAAGTTTTTAAAGTACTCAAAGAGCGAGGATTATTATTACTTCCCCTGATAATAGTAGTTTACTTTTTACTATCGGGACGGACGCCTTTATTTGCTGGGTTTGTTGGTATCATAAGTATCATTATTGTAAGTTGGCTTACATTAGATCCTTCGACACGCATCACACCTAAAAAATTGATTCAAGGTCTTTATGAAGGAGCAAAAGGCACTGTGCAAGTGACCATGGCATGTGCATCTATTGGTATTATGATTGCCGTTATATCGATGACAGGCTTAGGAGAAGCTATTAGTACAAATATTTTGGCTATCTCAAGCGGAAATTTATTAATAGCTTTATTTTTAGTAATGCTCACCTGTATCGTTTTGAGCCTAGGTCTCCCTTCCACAGCTTTATATATTATTGTGTCTGTCACAGTAGCTCCTGTACTTATTGACATGGGGATTAATGATGTTGCTGCTCACTTCTTTGTTTTCTGGTTTGGGGTGCTTTCTAGCATTACTCCTCCTGTAGCACTTGCTTCTTACACCGCTTCAGGCATAGCTAAATCAGATGCCATGCAAACCTCTTGGAGTGCTTTACGTTTAGCACTACCTGGGTTCATCATACCGTTTTTAATTGCTTTTAACCCAGCCATAGTTATGCAAGGAAGCAATAACAACTTTCTTGATATCATACTAACACTGCTGTTAGCTTCCTCGATCGTATTTGCCCTAACCATAGTATTAGCAAAATACTTCTTAAAACCTTTATTATGGTGGGAACAACTACTTTTTGTCTTTCCTATAATATTATTATTATTTACAAATGTATTTACTATCATGCTTGGAGTTTTACTCTTGGGAGGTGCTGTAGCCATACAAATTTATCGTTATCATTACCAAGGTCGATCTTACGACACGGCTTTTAAGAAAGGAGACTATTAGATGCCTGAATCTCTCTATCGCAAAAAAGTATCAACTCAAGTTTTAGAATTAATGCAAGAGAAAATCAGAACAGGAGAATATGCTCCTGGCGATAAACTCCCTCCCGAAATAACCTTAGCCAAGCAATTTGGAGTTAGTCGCACAGCTATACGCGAAGCTTTAAATATTCTCTCTATTAGTGGCGTAGTGACTTCCTTACAAGGGGGCGGCCGACAAATCAACGAAGTTAATTTGGTAAACATGTTAGAAGTCATCCCTTATTCTTTGATTGACGTTAGTGAAATTATTGATTTGCTCGAAATGCGTATGGTGTTTGAAGTAGAAGCTGCTGCCCTAGCCGCTCAACGACATGAAGAAGAGGACGAAATTGAACTTTTGAAAGCGCTCAATCAATTTAAAGGTACTTTGACAAACAAAGAAAGCATAGGGTTTGAAGCAGATTACCAGTTTCACCTCGTTTTAATCAGAGCAGCTAAAAATGCTTTTTTCGAGCAAACATTTATTAATATTAGTACCGTTCTGCAAAACTCTTTACAGTTTTCTTTATCAAAAAACCTCGGAAAGCCTAGAAAAAGAAAAGAGGTATATCATGAACACGAAATGATCTACGAAGCTTTTTGTGCAAGGGATAGTGACACGATCAAAGCAACAATGCAGGCTCATTTAATGAATGTTAAAACTAAATTGGAAGAAATTAAATCGATGGGAGATTAATTAAGACAAAGCCTATCACCAATAGAAATAACGAAAAGAATTTTCCCCATCACTTTGTTGTATTTTCAATCGTCTATAACTGTAGTTTGCAAGCAATAATTAATAAACGTTTTAACTATTAATTCAATCAATAAAGAGGGAGAGAAATCAATGGAAGATTATATTATTATCGGCGGTGGGATCGTAGGTTTGTCCGTTGCCTACGAGCTAACAAAGCAGCATCCTCATGCAAACGTCACTGTACTTGAAAAAGAAGAAAAAGTAGCTTTTCATCAAACGGGTCATAATAGCGGTGTTATTCATTCTGGTATTTATTACACACCTGGAAGTCTAAAAGCTCGTCTAGCGAAACAGGGAAATAAATCCATGCGTCAATTTGCAGAAAAGCATCAAATACCGATAGACATCTGTGGAAAAGTCATCGTCGCCACAGAAGAAAAGGAATTGCCCCACCTTGAAAATCTTTATCAACGGGGGCTTCAAAATGAATTGGACATTGAAAAATTAAGCAAATCAGAACTTTTAGAAAAAGAACCTCATGTTCGAGGAATAGCAGGAATTTACGTACCTTCAACTGGCATTATTGATTACTCAAAAGTTTCCAATAAGCTTGCTGAACTCATCGAACAACAAAATGGCCAAATTAAATATGGTACTGCCGTAACAGCTATTTCGGAAAACACTGATAGCGTAGAAATTAACACCAACAAAGAAGTCTATAACGGCCGTTACTTAATTAATTGTGCTGGTTTGCAAAGTGATCGGATAGCTGAACTCGCTGGTTACCACTTGGACCTAAAAATCGTACCTTTTCGGGGGGAATATTATAAATTTGTCGAAGAGAAAAGAGATCTCGTACGTAATTTGATTTACCCTGTCCCTAATCCCGAATTCCCCTTTTTAGGTGCTCACTTCACTCGTATGATGGATGGTAATGTTGATGCTGGGCCTAACGCCGTTCTTGGTTTCAAGCGAGAAGGATATAAAAAGCGGGATATCAACATTAAGGACTTATCTGAAGTCCTTCTTTACAAAGGATTCTGGAAGCTTGCTAAACCTTACTTAAAAGAAGGCATAGGAGAAATGATCCGTTCCGTAAATAAAAAGAAGTTTGTGCAAAATCTTCAGAAATTAATTCCAGAAGTCCAGGAAGAAGACCTTATAATAGGACCGCGCGGAGTACGGGCCCAGGCTTTAACGAAAGATGGGAAAATGGTTGATGATTTTTACATTGTTTCTGGTAAGAAAAGTTTACATGTGTGCAATGCACCATCACCAGCGGCAACTGCTTCTCTAGAAATCGGTAAGAATATTGTAGAACGTATACATGTTGAAGAAGAACGCAAAGAAAAAGCAAGCGTAAATGTTTAAGTTCCACTGAAATCAGTTACTATATATTCGATGGAATCCTTGATCTAAGCATATAATAGGCTTTCTTGCTAGGTGCATGAATTGGTTTAAGGAGGGACAAGCAGATATGGATTTGGGATTAAAAGGAAAAGGCGTATTAGTTTTAGCTTCAAGTACTGGTTTGGGAAAAGCTGGAGCGATGTAATTTTGCCAAAGAAGGGGCCAAAGTGATGCTTTTTAGCTCTTCGTCGGATAAACTTATAGATACAGTAGAAGAGATTAAGCGTACAACAAATAATAATAGCGTTTTCTATTCCGTAGGAGACATGACAAAGCGAGAAGATATTGAAAGCGTAGTAGAAAAAAGCGTTTCTGAACTGGGTCGAATTGATGTTTTAGTAAACAATACCGGAGGGCCACCTGCTGGCCCCTTTACTGCCTTTTCTGATGCAGATTGGCAGCAAGCTTATGAATTAGTTTTATTAAGTTTTATTCGATCCATTCGAGCTGTGATTCCCCATATGAAAGCCCAGGGAGGTGGACGTATAATTAACTCTACGTCGTCATCCGTGAAAAGCGTTATCGATAATTTAATATTATCTAATACATTACGCGCAGGCGTACTCGGTTTAACAAAAACACTTTCTCAAGAATTAGGTCCGGATAATATTCTTATTAATGTCCTTGGACCAGGCCGAATTGAAACCAACAGAACAAAACAGCTTGATGAAAACAAAGGAAAAAAGTTGGGAATGTTATCAGAAGAGATAAAAAATCAAAGCATAATGAGCATCCCCTTAGGGCGTTACGGAACCTCAGAGGAATACGCAAAATTAATGGTATACCTCTGTTCTGAAGCGAATACATACATTACAGGCCAAACTATTCTTGCTGATGGAGGATTTGTTAAAGCATTATAAATAGAATGCTTGCATCATTTCCTTAGTTAGTAGACTATTTATTGCCATCACGTTTTGTCTTTTCGATGATTCTAGCGCCTCTCTTAATTAAGAAATAAAAATAGCTTTAATCGTAAATTTTGGTTTTCCAATTGCATCTGCCAACTCCTGTTGGGAAAAAGCCTGACGTTGGCGTTCAGTTTTGATGGTTGCCGCAAGGACTGATTCCAGCTTAAATCGATCAATATATGCTTTTCCCATAACTTCTTGGTAACGATCGAATGCTTTGCTCATCTCAATGTCTTCCTTTGTCTTTATCGTTGTTATCTGGAATCATTCGCACCATAAGCGTCGTAACACTGTTCAGCTGGGCCAATGTCCGGTCGTCGGATCGTCCCCGTTATACGTCTTATTGAATTGTGCAACAGCAGCACCTTCTGCCCTTCATGAATCACAAGCAGCAAATGGTGCTTGCCAGTTTTAAGGCCATCGATTTCCCAGCGTTATAGTGTCTCTCCCTGTGTGATTCTCTTCAGAGGGCAAGGGTCATGTTCGAGGGTCGATCAATACCAGATATACTGATCTGCCGTTTTGTCCCAAAATCTCTAGAGATCTAGTTTTTTCCATTCCTGTGTTGCCGCATCGAACAGCCAATTTTCGGACGCTGGAATATTTCCAAATGCTTCTACATCATATACCATCGTTAGTCCATCCATTCTCATAAGAATATCCCTACCCTTCTGATAGTATAGATGCTATCAGAAGGGTAGGGATCATAGTCGATGCCAGCAAAAGCGGGACCTGCTTCCAATAATCTACTTTGTGTTAACACATTGTGAAAAATGGGCTAAGTCAATGACTTGATTCGTCGTCATCTGTTTCAGCTTCTACTTTATGCAGCCACCGGGACCGGCGGTAGCACACTGTGTTTGTCTATCTACCTATCTATTATTTTTACTGACAAAACGATTAACCGCATTGAAGATCAGGGTGATCCTTCATCAGAACGGTTTTCCTGTAAGAATAACTCCCCAAAGTTTATCTACCTTTTAGTCATCAAGGGCCCAATGCCGATCGGCCATGAACGAGACCGTCAGCCATTTTTTGGGTGTTGCGCCGGTCAATACTGCGGCCAGTTTTTCTCGCATTTCATCTTGTTTTTTTAGGGAATTGAGGGGGCTACTTTCCAGCGCCACAATATCAATTTCCACCCAAAGAGTACGCCCGACCTTGGTTATCCGCAGAAAGCTTTCTTCGACATTATAGTCGGCAGCCAGCTCCTCTAACGTTTCTTCCATGCGACGGCGTATTCCTTCATGCGAGCTCATCGCCAAAACCTCCCGAAGGGCTAGGCGCATTTCTTTCAGCGGGAACCGCAAAAAGTATACGGATACGAGCAGTACCATGACTGGATCGACATAAGGAATAAACGACGGGAACCACTGAAAAATTTCAAGCATAAAGGCGACGAGAAATCCCACAAACACTCCCATACTGACGAGCGTATCCATGAGCCACTGATTGGATTCCGCCTTTAATAAGGCCGACTGCGAACGGGAAGCCTGCACGTGTAAATAACGAGCGACAGCTCCACACGCGAGCAATCCGATAAACGAGTAAACAAACGCCGGTCCTACTTGCATGTCCCGTCCTCCTTGGAACAGGGACACCAGGGCGGCCGCTGCCGAACCCGCGATCAACAGCAGAATAACCATGTACTTGAATAACACCACGAGAGGTTCCACGATGTCCAACCCAAAGGGGTATCGTTTCCAGTCGGTCGTCGCCATCCATGTAGCCGCCGCTAGCGAGACACAGGAGAGCGCCACCCCGACCAGCGAATATAACCCGTCGAATACAATCATTTGCGATTGGACCCATAAGCCTAAGATCATACCGGTGCCTGAAAACAGAACAGTGGCCATGATCGAGATCCAAAGTATTTTCTTTTCTTGTTTCATATTCATTCGATCACCCCCTTATCTTGCGAGAGCTCGTACAAGCATGAGCTTCAGTTCGGCCTTGGCCTGCCGTTGATCGTTCGTCCCCGATCGGGACAAATAATGGCTTTCTGCGGCGTGCTCGACCAGGCCGATCGTGTTGTTAACCATTAGCTTCAACTCCAGTTCATTCGTCAGTTGATGGTGCTGTTGTAATTGCACGAATTGCGCTTGCAGCCAATCATAGTAGGGGCGATAAATCGCTTCCCAACGCTCAAAGGAGTAATAGAGCGACATCCCGCTATAGCACATGCTAATCGAATCCTGAAATTCTTCCGTGATCTGAAACGTTATGGCGATCACGATATCAATGATTTCGGTGAGGGTGCCTGCATCTCCATGCGCTTTCATGCGAGCCAACTGTTCGTTTAGGATATGAGAAGCAATGGCCGGCACGAGCTCTTTTTTCGATTCGAAATAATTATAAAACGTCCCCTGAGCTACACCGGCTTCCTTCACTAGGTGGGAGACTGACGTTTGATCGAATCCTTCCCGATGAATGACGGTGATGGCCGCTTTCAATAATTGATCGTAGGTGGTCTGTTTCATGGTTGCCTCCTGTAAATTTGTGCTTCTATCACTAATAGTGACTGACAGTCAGTCACTAGTGATAATACTAAAACTATTCGATAAAATCAACCTGCTAGAAACAAAGCGAACCTAGTTGAAGCAGGATGGTTATATTTCTCTGATAGCGAAGCAAATTCTAGATAATTCCTTCTCTACTTGGTTTTCGTCGTCGAAGAACTTTAAACGGCTTGCCTCATTTGGATATCAAGGGCAAGCCGTTTGAGAATTTGATGTATTTTCGCTATCTACTTGACGATGAAAGTTCAATTCATGATTATATTTCTATTTATACTTAATCAATCGTTCAGCTTTTGATCGACTTCAACGAATAACGTCATTATAAATTTGACCTTCACCTTCTTCTCCAATGCTAACAATCTTTAAACGCTCTTCATCCAAAATGTATATTGATTTGTATTCAGGATTGCCATTGTTTGCATAAACAATCACTCGACTATTTCCTTCCTCATTTTCTACGTTTACAGATTCGAAATCTGAGCCTATTTCTTTTTCAACTACGTCTAGCTCAGCCCAGTCATTTTCAGCAAAAAAGCTTGTATCCTTCTCCTCGTTCTCCCCACAAGCAGCTAGTAATCCCGCAGTTAGAACCATCGCGATTGTCATCTTCATCGTTTTTTTCATTTAGGGCTCCTCCCTCCCATTCGTTGTTCTTACAGTCGGGCTAACAATGGCAATATGACTATCATAACGACACACACCGGAATCGACAAGACATACAGGCGCGTCCTGGCAGCAAGCCCACCGTTTAATCAACGGTGACACTGTCCTTTCACCATTAATTAGGTATGAAAAAACAGCCCTCCGGCTTGCTACCATAGAATACGTCGAACGATAAGGAGATTGCTTGGAGGAGAATGATTTCCCCCAAACCATAGAGCATGCGTCTTGGCAAACGAGGGCTCGCCTCCTCAACGCTTCTTATCCAGTGATCCACGACCACACGACCGCAACGGTGCCTTGCAGGATCAGTACGTAGAATCCCAGACCGATGTAAATGACCGCCATGACCCAGCGGCCCACGTATTCGATTGCGGTCGATACACCGGGTAGACGACTCAATTGCTGGGCACTAAATACTAAAATCAATATCCATACAGCGAAGGTGACCAGCGTGGTCATCAGGGCCGATGCCGAGATGGAAACAAAATAAGGCACAAACAAACCAATATTATCGGCCCCGCAGCTAGCAATGACAACGAGGGCAACCGTCGTGGAGAGGTTTGTTCGCTGGTGCTGATGCAGTTGCTGGTCCCCATCATCCTCATCGCCCATGAGGGCGATTTTGATCCCCAGGTACAACGGAATCAGGCCCAGCAAGCCTAACATCCAGTCCTCCGGGACCACGCGTAATACAAAAGCGAAAAACAGACTAACACCGATAAGTACCAACGAGCCCCTGTAGTGCCCGAGATAAATCTGGCCATACTGCTTCTTTGTGGTCGCCTAACCGAAAAAGAGCAGGAGTAACACCACTAGATCAATTGCCGTGGCTGCATAAAGCACCGAAGCTGTTCCGATAGTCGTTAGCATGGTACCTCTTCCTTTCTTCTCCCACGGGTTATTGGGGGCCTGATAAAAAACGCGCCAAACATAGCTGCTCGGCGCGTAGTTTGGGCGGATTGGCCCCAGTTGATTTCTCGATTAAGACATCCGGAACAGCCGAAGACTGTAAAAACAAGGGCTTTCCTGTATTTAGGAGAGCCCTTGTTTTTATTAATTAACTTATATACTAAAAACATTGGTGTTAATGGTGCTTAAGTATAAATTCGTTTCCTTCGTGAACTCTTTCTTCACTAATTTTAACTTTATTAAGCCAAATATCTTCGATTTCTTCGGAGGCTTATTTTTCCTCTCAGGAACGAATTTCCACACGAACAAAAATGCCAAAGTACTAATGACCCTGTAAATAAAGAAAGAAGATGCTCCAAATGCTTCATTATAGAGGTGAAAACGCGGAAAATACCGCTAGATTAGCACCCCAATGCAATGTTGTAGCAATCAATATCACTTTTCCTCTAATTTTAATACTTTTTTTCCATATCTTCTACGGAATACGTACGGCCATCTACATCTTTATAGATAACGTGACCTCTATGGAATTCGGTGGGGGAATGGAGACCGGCCGCCACTGCTAAATTATGCATGCCCTCCCGCATCGAAATAATAAAATTAGTGACACGGTACGATTTTTCTTCAACGTCCAAGGCTTCCTGTCGCTTCGGCTCTGTAGTAGCCACACCGACCGGGCACTCATTTGTATGGCAAACCTGGGCCATGATACAACCCACGCTGATCATGAACCCTCTCGCCACATGAATCAAATCAGCGCCTAAAGCAAGCGCTGTGACCGCCTTATTTGGCGTTAAAAGTTTCCCTGAAGCAACGATAGTAATTTTATCTCTAAGTCCTGTTTCATTCAGTGCTTCTTCAAGCATCGGTAGCGCTGAGAATAACGGAAGAGACACACTGTCAGCCATTTCTTTGTATGAGGCTCCAGTACCTCCTTCGCTTCCGTCAAGCGTAATAAAGTCCGGAAGAATAGCCGAAGCTTTCAATTCCTCCGCCAGCCTGGCAGCATGCTGTTTTGAGCCGAGGGTGATTTTTATACCAACCGGCTTATTACTCAACCGCCGCAGTTCTTCTAAAAACGACATCAGTTTTTCCGTTGTTTCGATACCTTTGAAACGGTTTGGGCTGTCTATCGTTTTCCAGGGCTCTACGTTACGAATGGAAGCAATTTTCTCCGTAACCTTCGCTCCATCAACGTGACCGCCTCGCTGCTTTGCCCCCTGGGCCAACTTAATCTCTATCGCTTTCACCTGCTCGTGGGCCGCCTGCTTCCTGAACAGCTCCGGGTTGAAGTTTCCGGCCTGATCTCGTGCACCAAACAAGCCGGGGCCAATCTGCCATATAATATCTGCCCCTCCCGACAGATGATATTCCGACAGCCCACCTTCGCCCGTATTCATCCAGGAACCGGAAGCCCGGGCATTTCCAATAGACAATGCTTCGATCGCCCGGTCCCCGAGCGAGCCGTAGCTCATCCCCGACTGGCCGATGAGTCCTTTAACATGGAAGGGTTGCTTCACCCCGCTATGCTTTCCGAGCGTGATGGTATCCTTTTCATCAAGAAGATATGGATCGAATGATTCCTCCACATGATGCTCCTGCCGGGTAAACAGCCGTTCATTATCGATCTCATATACTTTGCTGAGCACGGCATCCGCCTTACGGTCTCGGCGTATCTCCTCTTCTAACGTTGGGTACATGTCGTTTACAATGTAATATCCGTTCGTATTAAAATTTTCTTTTGAACCATAGCCTAGCATACGTGTTTTGTACTTACCAGCCTTGACAGTGGAAACAAATTGCTCCCTTGAAAAGGGTTTCCCTTCAAGATCATTGTTAAATAAATACTGGCGAAATTCCGGTCCCGTTTTCTCGATTAAATAGCGCATTCTGCCCAGGGCCGGAAAGTTTTTCAAAATAGCGTGCTGTTTCTGCTGGCGGTCCCTGACATACATCCAAAGCACGAGCCCTGCCGGCACGAATACAATAAACACTATTAAGAGTCCCAAAAGGACAATAATAGTCGTTTCTATATCCAACCCGTCTCCTTTTTCTACCGATGTCTCCATTTCAAACCCGTTTTGCACCATTGGAGAACTAGCGGTCTTTTTCATTTTCTATCATTCTTTTCAGCGTTTCTACAGTCTTCCACATCTTTTCGTACATTTATACAGTATCTTCTTCATGTATACTTCCCCGGCGGCTGGAACATTAAGCATGCTTTACACGATTAAAACAAGAATAGGGACAGTTTTAAAAATAATTGGATATCCGTCAAGCAAATATGGAAATAAGTAAAGCTTTTAAATGATCTGATTCCATGTTCTATCGATGCTTAAGCCGTTTGAATGTTTTTGATATCGTTGAGGTGGTAACACCGTCACAGTGGCTAGTCGTTATCACTCAGTCCTTATCAGCGGTACAAAGCGAGTCCTCATTGCTTGGAAGAGCAATAACGACTTTAGTATTCTTTCTAGTAAGAAGAAATTTTTGCACTAAGGAGAAGAAAAATATGCCTTACTCTAACCAAAGGGAAAAATCTTTGAGTACTCGGTCTTCAGAGCTTAACGCTGCCATTATTTTTATGTATATTTCAGGATTGCTTTTTTTTAGATGGGATCTATTCGGTGACGGTTTACCGTTAACAAATTTTAGTGCAGAACTAATATTTAAATTAATGGCTCTATTTTTCATATTTTTTAGTTTTAGAAAATTAATTAATTTTGTAAAAAACAATAACGCTCAGTAAGTATACTAAAAGAGTTGCTTTTTAATTTTCTCGATTTTAATGACAAAAAATACGGAAGATATTCTGTCCGTGGATAGAAAGTATGTCTTATTCCTGTTTGTTATTGTTAGTTTGCATTTAATAAGGTTGAATAAATTTGATCTTTGAAGCTTTTTTAAGTAATAAGAAAACACTAGTTACCTTCTTTTATATATCTATTGTCAAAGCCGATGAGCAATTAGTGCCCTCAATCTTTTAACGAAGGTATTTTAGGAGGAATGGTAATGGTCTCACAAAGAAGAGGCGGAGATTAAATGAACGAATTTTTCTTGGCTTTCGACAGTACTTATTTATATGATGGTCTGTCGTCGAGCCAAATGAATGTCTACCATCAAAAGCCGAACCTTAACGCTGGATGCCTTATGGACGCCATGGTGATTCAACAGGTCCAAGCCTAGTATCTTTAAGGCATTTCGGTCTCCCGTCTCAGCCCGAATTCATCTTTGGAATGGAAGACGGGGCGGAAATACGGTTTCTTTCGGCCTCTATGAGCCACGGACGCCACTGTCTCCCTAGCATGGAACTGTATCGCTCGGCTCCACTAGCTCAAGGCTACCCAAAATCCTTTTCTACTTTGAAGAATTTTCTCACTCGTGTACGCTAGTCCGACCAGGGATTCTTATCCCCCCCCCACGGGATCGTAAATACCTGGTCGCAACGTTACAGCAACAAAGTTAGCATCGAATCGACTAGATGTCCATGTTAGCTTAAATCCAGCAGGCAACTCCGAGGTCCATTCCAGTAATGCAAAACGTCGGCGTTGATTTGGTTTCGTACGGGATTGACGTGACCGACGCCCATCATTTCCCCGGAGAAATGGACTCATGGAATGTCATGCGAACCTCATTAAATTGATGAAACAACAAATTGGCGGTTCAACGTCGATCTGTCGCATTAAAAATCCTCTATACCTGGCCAAAGTTATGGTGAAAATATAATCGTTAAGCTTATCTATGCTCGTATGGTACTTTATCAAAAGACTAAGAGACACCAAGATCGGTTAGCATTGACACTATCTAAAAGAGTAACTTTTTGCTACAGTAAATATTCTATATTTTATTCAAACGAAAGACAGCTTGGACAGACCGTAGACAAAATGGATAGTAGAAGAAAAAAACTGACATGAAAAAATCGATAAAAATATTTGAAAACCGATTTTTACAATTGAAGCGAAAAACTACCTTATCATTTACGAAAAGAATCAGAAATTTCTGTAGTGGCTTGAATAACAGTGTCTATATATTTATTAATCGATTCTTCATCAAATCGGAAAGCCGGTCCTGAAACTGAGAGTGCACCAACAATATGCTTTTGGTTATCATAAACTGGTACTGACAATGCGGAAACATTAGAGCTGATTTCACCTACACTGACAGCATAACCCTTCTTTTGAGTATCATGTATCTTTTCTATTAAAATTTGTTGTTCTTCGAAAGGTAAGTCCTTCATCATTTGCTTTTGACGTTCCTCAGGTTGAAAAGCCAAAATCGCTCTTCCAGTTGCTCCAGCATAAATTGGTAATTGCTTCCCCACCCCTACAGAACGTCGTATTTCTTGCTGACTTTCATATTCCAACACACATAAACGTGTTTGTCCGTTGGGCACATAAAAACCGACAGTTTCGTTAGTAATATTACGTAGTTTCATTAACCAAGGTTCTATAATAGAAGAAAATGGAAATTCTGTAACCACTTTATTCGCGTAATCCAAAAACACTACTCCAAGAGAATAAAGTTTAGATTGAGGATCCTGAAAAACAAATCCTTCTGTTTTTAACGTGGTCAATAAACGATGCACGATTGTAGAAGACATCTCTAGCTCTTCACTAATGTAACGTATACTCTGCGGCCCAGGGTTTTCTTTTAAATGATTCAATAATTTAAGTGCACGTAGTACCGTGGCTGATGTATCCATTTTTGCTTTCATTTCAACCTCCTATTTTAATTTATATATATATATTTAAATTTTTATTTTCTTCATATTTTAAGTTGTAATATTAAGTGCAACATGTACAAAAATAAAAAACACCCCAGGTATTTTTGAGTAAGAGGCATGTACTATCAAATACTCACACGAAGGGGTACTAGGAACTACTATCATCTTACCATGATCGAACACCAACAACTAGAGGCTCTAACGAGCCTCCGCTGGTCCATCCGACTGATTGTAGTTTTCCTAGGCAAATGTCCATCGACTATTTCCCGTGAACACCGGCGCCAACCGTCTTTCATTACGTATCAGGCATATCAAGCATAGAAATCCTATCACCAGATTGATTTACCACAGCCTATGAATTGTTTATATGGGAAGACCACGGAAAGGATGTTTCAAAAAGAAGTATGACTCTTAAAGGGCCAACCCAATATATATTAAAATAGTGTGGAAGATAAACTATGATCTTTCCACACTATCCCTATTATTAAATTAACCACTGATTTTTACATTAAACACTTTTAATGTAACGTGTTTTATATTGAAGATAAAAATCTGTCGCTTCACTACCAAGTTCTTTGAAAGTTCCTGTACTGGATTGCTTGTACCCACCGAAAGGTGCTTGAAAGAAAGTACCTGTAGTGGTCATATTTACTTTTACAATTCCTGCTTCTATTTCATTAAGTGCTTTATTCATATACTCAAGGTTTTTCGTGCAAATTGCTGAAGACAACCCATAATCTACATCATTTGCCACTGTAATTGCTTCATTGATATCTTGTACTTTAATAATACTGTTTACTGGTCCAAAAATCTCTTCTTTAGCGACTTGCATCCACGGTTTTACTTCACTGATGACGGTCGGTTCTACGAAGTACCCTTGTTGGTATTCGTTTCCTTTTGGAGTGTTTCCGCCTATAAGCACCTTAGCCCCTTCATCTTTTGCACTTTGGATGAGATTAAGCGTAGATTGAAGTTCAGACTGATTTACTTGAGGCCCCATGTCTACGCCTTCTGTTAAGCCATTGCCCACTTTTATCTCTTCAGTCTTTTTCACAAGTTTCTCCGTAAACTCTTCAGCTATTTTCTCATGGACTATGATTCTACCTGTTGCTGTACATGCTTGACCTGTCTGCCCGTAAGCGCCCGCTACAGCCAGCTGAACCGCTTCGTCAATATCTGCATCTTCCATAACTATAAGAGGGTTTTTTCCTCCCATCTCAAGCAAGCAACGTTTCATATCTTTAGCTGCTTCCGCGTATATTTTTTTACCAACTGCATTAGAGCCCGTAAATGTTACGGCTTTGATAGCACTATGGTTAATCATATCTGGAACAAGTTTTCCTGGCGCAATTACGAAATTAACTACACCAGCAGGAACACCGGCGCGATTGACTATATCTATAAATTTCATTGCCGTTAAAGGCGTTTCAGAAGAAGGTTTTAAAATCACTGTGTTCCCAGCAGCAATAGCTGGTGCTGTTTTCCAAGCAGGAATGGATAATGGAAAGTTCCAAGGTGTAACTACTAAAACTGGACCAAGTGCTTCAGGTTTAGTTTCGATTTGGACATTTGGGATATCCGCTTCAACTATCATTCCTTTCATCCGACGACATTCTCCAGCGTAATATTTCACAATTCCTGCAGCATATCCAACTTCTTTTAGAGCATCATTGTAGGTCTTCCCCTCTTCTTTAACGATTGCTCTCGCAAGGTCTTCTTTTTCCTCTTCCATTAATTTTGAAATGTTATATAAATATTCTCCGCGTTGAGGAGCAGGCGTCGTGCCCCAAAATTTTGACGCTTTCTCTGCAGAATCTATCGCCTCATTTACATCCTCTATATCTGATTGATAAAAGGAAGAAATAACTTCCTGGGTATTAGCAGGGTTTACTCCTTCTTTTAAATCTTTACCAGAAGGCGCAACCCAGTTTCCATTTATAAAATTTTTCAGTGTTGTTGCAGTTGCAGTAGTTGCCATAATTTCTCTCTCCTTTGATTAGTTTTATATTAATTTTCATAAAACAACTTTTGTTGTTAAGTGTTCTCACCAGCGCCTCGTCTCCTTGATTGCTCAGAAGACTTGACTAATATCTTACGGCCAATTTGATCTAAATGTTTCCAAATAGCGTTATCGACTTCTGCTCCATTATGTGAAGCCTTTTCAAATTCCGCTTTTAATAATGCAGATTCTACAAGTTGAACACTTTCACAATTTTTCTTACGACGTAATTCTTTAACGCATGAATTGATTAGTTCTATTTCCATCGCAGAGTAAAGCGAAAACTCTTCACACGATAATGTATTATTATCAAACGGGAACAGATCCTTCGAAAATTTTTGCTGCATAATATTCTCTACTTCTTCTCCTTCAGCTATAAATGGAAAAGGATTTTCCGGGGTTGCTAACATCCATATTGCAGTGTTTCTTGTGCTCCTATAATTGATTAAACATCCTTTATTTCTGAAAGCAACGTAATTGGCAGTCTTAGCCAGGGCTTGGGAAGGTACAGTATTTTGTACAGATACTTGAACTATTTGATTTGCATAATTTAGACTCAACGCACAGTCTGCTATAGCTTTACCATACACAACAGCACTCCCGTTACTGATATTGCAATATAAAACATTATTACTTTTCTTCGATATTTCTATGCTATTTAATCCATGTTTTAATATATCATCGGTTTCTTTTTGTAAAATGGAAAGACCTTTGAGTCCAACGATTTCGCTCCATGCTACCGCTTCTGCTCCATCATCGGCATATCCATAGGGAATACCACAAGCCAAAAACACCTTTTTACAATGAGCGAATAATTCTAGATAGGAAACTCGCATTTCTGCGCCTCCTCTTCAGCTGTAAAAGCATTTGTGAAGAAACGTAACCAATTCCCTCCCATCACTTTCGATATTTCCTCATCTTTCATTCCATTTTCTTGTAAACCTCTTATAATGTTGGGAAAATCAGCTGGAGTTTTAAACCATTCTGGCCATTCAGGCCACTCGGGATCTTCTTGCGAACCAGCTCCATAATCAATTTCGAAAGTCCATCGTCCCATCCTCATCCAGTTTAAAAACTCCTTGGACATGTTCATGGTTAAATCTGTGCCAATTCCGACATGATCAATTCCCATAAAATCTACTGTTTCCATTATCATTTCACAGAACTCATTCAATGTTGTACTTTTTCCATTAATCAAATGAGGATAGGCGCACACTCCAATGACGCCTTTATTCTCTTTCAAAGCTTGAAGTACTTTTTCAGATTTATTTCTTTTCGTAGGATAAAGCCAATCAGGATTCGCATGAGTAATTGCCACTGGACGATTTGATATCTCAATTGCATCGAGAGAAGTTTGTTCGCCAACATGCGATAAATCAACCACCATCCCAACTCGGTTCATTTCTTCAACTACCAATTTGCCATAGCGAGAAAGTCCACTATCTATTTTTTCGTAACAACTACTTCCAACTAAATTTTGATTGTTATAAGTTAGTTGCATCACTTTAACCCCAAGCTGATTAAATACAGAAACAAGAGAAAGATCATCTTCTAAAGCTGAGGTATTTTGTGTTCCCAGAATCACACCTATCTTTCCTTCTTTTTTGGCTTTCAAAATATCAGAACCTTGAAAGACTTGCATTACCAAGTCACTATTTGCTTTAAAAAATTGATGCCATGCCCCAACCTTACTGATTGTCTCTCGGGCATTCTCCCACAAACCACAGCAAGCATGAACACAAGTTACACCACCCTCTTGAAGCAGATACAAAAAGTCTCGATCCCAATTACTTAGTTCTAATGCATCAATAGTAATTATTTCTTGTTGAGTCATAACATGCCCCTTCTTTAGTAGGTATTTGTGGAAAAACCCAATTATCTGCGAATGGTTCCCCTATTTCTTCTACAAGAGGTGCGCCTTGAAACAAAGTAATACGCACCCAACGATCAGATTTTGGATTAAAACGTTCCGCTCCAAAAAAAGACAACTTACATCTTAATAAATTAACTGGCGATAATTTTTTGCTTAATAAATTCATTCGAATCTCACCATATTCATAACCATTTAAAGATTGGATACGTTTTATAATTCCTTTATATTTTGGATATTTTAAAATAAAAGAAGTAATCATTTGTTCTGAAGAATCATTTTCTAATGCTTGATGTACTTCCTGTACTTGTTCGGCAATGTTCAAGGGCATCTCAAACTCTTCTCCAGGGTCTTCTCCACGAATTCCTAGGCGTGGCTCTTCTTTTTCTTCAGACCGATACCAAAAATAATATTTTTCTTCTGGATCAGTAAAATCGTAATCAAAAACCCAAGCATATTGATCATTTATTAGTTGTTTTAATTGGTCTACCGTCATTTTTGGATCAATTTGATAGGATTCTTCCGAACCCATATATTGCTCTAGTTCAATAACATGTTCGGCATAAAGTTCTAATAAAAGTGTATACAGTAATTCTTGTGTTTCTATTGGAACCATTTCAGTTAATTCTTGCCATACATCAAATACTGGTTGGCCTTCTATTTCTCTCGTGCTCATGTATTCTACAACGAGACTTTTTAAACGCTTAATATTTTTATCTAGATCTTCTGGATTAACAAAAATTTCTCTATCAATTAATCTTGATTCCTCAAAATAATTAGAAACACGTTCCAACCACTGAGTTAAAATTACCAAGTCGCTTTGTGAGGGCTGAATGTCTTTGACTCTTGCTATTGCTTTTTCTCGAAAAAAGATCCATTGATGAATCAATTTTGGATGTGAAATCAAAAATGGCGCCATCCCCAAGCCAGTAGCATTTCCAGTCCCCATAAAACGCTTAATTTCAGGCCCTAGTTTAATGGAGTGAGAGTTTTTTTCATGCGCTATATGTTCTACTAAATGGAAACTAAAATGACGTAACATGTAAACAGCAAACATTTGAGCTTGAAAAGGCCCACTAAAGGGATGATCGTTTTTAATCTTTTCATAAGGCGCTAAACCAAATTTTCCATTTCCATAAACAGCTGTTGTTCGAAGCAAATATCCAACTTCATTTAATGTTTGTGGATCTGGTTGCTCTTGTTTTGTCAAACATTCAATTACATAATTAAAAACTCTATTGCTTTTATTTGCGCGAGACCAAACAAGGTCAGAAGAATCGCTCCGTCCAACTTCTTGTTTCGGCAATTCTACTTTTAGTCTCTCTAATTTCTCGCTCGAAATAGTGCCCTCACATAATGCAAAAGTTACGTCCCATTTTTCTGAAATAACCCGATCGCTTCTTTCTTCCTCATTAATTCTTGTAGAAATAACGATAAAAGAAAACAAATGTTTTGGGGTTTGAACGCTATATATAGCGTAACCATAGCCTTCTTCGTTCAAATCAAAGGTAGTACACTCGATTTGCCAATTCTCTCTCATCATATTTCTTAACATCGTACGTAAAAAGCTCAAACTTGTAAGTCGAAATGCACCAATTCTTTCTTGTGTCATGACTTCAGAAGCGGGACGCAACTTATGCTTTTCACAGCTTATAGTCATTAACTATTCACCTCACTATTTAATCATGCTCTTTCATGGGTTAAATAATCTTTTTTTCATTATTTTTCCCATTTTTGAGGTCTTCTTCAGATACAGAGAATGACAATCCTTGTTCTCTTGCTAGCTTTTTACAAACATGTGGGGCAGTCCAAAATGTGGTCAAAAGTAATAAAGAGACTGGGACAGCAGTTACTACTATAAAAGATTGTAAAGAATTAACACCGCCTTCACCAATTGTTAGTAATATAGTTGCTACCGCCCCCATAAGTATTGCCCAAAAAACTCTTATAATCTTAGGCGGGTCTCCACTACCAGTAATAGCCATAGAAATAGTGAAAGACATTGAATCGGTCGTTGTTAGCACAAAAATAATAGTAGCTAGTAAAAAGAGGAAACCTAATAGTAGCCCAAATGGCAATTGTTCTGTTATTGCTATCATTGCAGCGGGCGGACCATTACTGTTGAGTGCTTGCGAAATAGAATTAGGTTGGGAAAGCTCTTGAAAAATTCCAGTGCCTCCTACAACCGTAAACCAAAAAGTTGTAACAATAGGAGCTATTATAGCTACGGCTAATACAATTTCGCGTATAGTTCTTCCTCGAGAAATACGGCTAGTAAAAATAGCCATCATAGGTCCATAACCTAAAAACCAGGCAAAAAAGAAAACTGTCCACCCACTCAACCATTCTTCGTTGCTACGGTAAGTATGCATTGTTAGAAAATTTTGAAGATAAAATCCGAATGATTCTAGATACGAATTAACAATAAACAACCAGGGGCCTAATATCAGCATGGCTATAACGAGACCTATGGCTAGAATAGTATTGTAACTGCTTAAGATTTGAATGCCTTTATGAATCCCCGTCACTGCAGAGATAGCCGCCACAATAACTAAAAAGATAATAATCAGAGAATGGGTTAATAAAGTATTAGGAAATCCTAATAAAGCGTTCAATCCGTAACCGGCTTGCAAGCCAAGAAATCCGATGGGACCTATGGTTCCTGCAGCTACCGCTATTATAGAAAAAGAATCTACAAACGTGCCTAATATGCTTTTTTTTATAACTTTGTCGCCAAAGATTGGATACAATAGAGATCTTGGTTTAAGGGGAGCGCCACGATGATAATGAGCATACATTAAAACGAAAGTGCTCAAAGTGCCTAAAATAGCCCAAGCCAGAAATCCCCAATCAACAAAACTCGTTGCCAATGCCGGCGTTACCGTTTCTTGGGCCTTCGACGGCACCCCTTCAAAATGCGGAGGAACATTTAAATAGTGACTCAAAGGCTCAGCCGCCGCCCAAAAAACCCCGCCACCAGCAAGCAAAGTACACATAATAATCGAAATCCACTTAAAGTTGCCTATTTCTGGCTTTTCCATATTCCCTAATTTTATTTTTCCATATTTAGAAAAACCTAAATATAAAGCAATAATAAACGTTCCAAGCATAAGGAATTGATAAAAAGAACCAAAATATTTTACAGAAAAATTGAATGAAGCGCTTACAATTTTAGTTACAAAGTTTTGGTCAATAATCCCTGCCAATACAAATAAAATCAAAGCCCCTCCACTTATGATGAAAACAGGTAAATCAACAGTTTTTTTCTCATTTTCCAAAAAACTACCTCCTTCATGAGCCAAAATAGAAAAACTCTATAATTCACAATATAGGTATTTAATTCCGATATTTATAAATTAACTTGTTTGAATATATTTGTCAATGCTCTCTTAATAAATTATTGATTTTTTTAATTGACATTCTAAGGTAAGAAAAAACAAAGGGACCGTCAATAATTTTGTGTAAACGGCTGTCCTCTTCCAGCCTTGAAGTTAACCCTGCCGTTGAAACATATCTT
>NZ_CANLSU010000012.1 GCF_947493875.1 uncultured Marinococcus sp.
GCTAACTTCATTCTACTAGAAAAGGACTTCCTTTTTTCGTGTTCGCTCGTTTACACAAAATATTTTACGCTCTCATAGAATAAGATAGGGTGAAAATAAGAGAGACCTTAAAAGCTTTATCTTATTACAAAGGTTTCTTATAATTCTACGCCTCTTTCTTTTGCTGAAGCTGGCGCACTTTGAACAGATAACCGAAATAAGGTAATGCGGTAAAAATGAGCGGCATTAGCGCAAGCATTGTCGCAACAGTATCAATAATACTAAACCACGAAGAGGAAGGAAGCAGCGATGATAGAATCCAAAGCACAGTAACAAGAAGCAGAAAAAATACCAGTGATACGAACGCGTATCGGCCAAGCTGCTGCTTTTGCTGTAGGTAGACGTCCTGCTTATCCTGCTCTTTCGTATATAAAGGTTTCGTTTCAGGTGGAGCACGAAAAATATGTGTCGTTTCTTCGGCCGAGCACACATGCTCCCAGCCGGCATCCTGATACAGTTGAAAATAATCTGAATCGGGGCGGACACGGTAATCCAGTTCGTAATGCATGCTTGCAGGCTGACCGCGTTTCAGCTTGTAGCCCATAAATCCAAACTGCTCCAGATGCCAGCCTTTGCTGGACTGCTGCTCTAATTTTTGCATATCCTTGTGTTCCGAGAAGGCGAGACCGCCGCTCGTTATGTATTTTCGTTTCGCCATGGTAAAGGCACTCCTTTCTGTTCCAATGCTTCTTTTCCGTGATATACCATCTGTTCCCGACGCTGGACCTCCTGCTGAAAGATGTCCATCCCTGTTTCTGTAATAATATAGACCTTTCGCTGCTCGGCTTCCTTCCATAGCTCGATATAGCCGGCATGCAGCAGCTTCTGGGTCATTGTATATACCGATCCCGGTCCCAGATTGACCTTTCCCTCTGTTAAATCAGCAATGGTCTGCATAATGGCATAGCCGTGCTTTGGCTTCATCAGAGCTAAAAGAATATAATAGTGAGTATCCGTTAAGTCGCCGGAAGCCAGACTGTCTTTGCGTCCCAAAAAAAGGCCTCCTTTCATATCATTTAATGATAGGTTATAAAATATTATATCATTAAATAATATAAATGCAACTTGAAAGATTTGAAATGTTTGGAAATAGTATGTAGATGGGAAAAAAGTTGGTGATGGAATAAAGGAGGCAAACCAATGAAACGTATTTCGAGATGGATGCTCTCTACGATTACTGTTGCCGGTATGATCGTGACGCCGGCCGGAGCCCTGGCAACCAATGACGAATCAGAAGAACCAATGATGAATGTACATACTACAATGGCATCGGAAATGGCGGTAACAAATGAGGACCCAGGAAAAAGCATAGCGATCATGCGGGCTGCCTTAAATGCGCATGGATATTTGATGGATATTGAGAGCATCCTTGGGAGGAATACATGGGACTTTCTCGTTGAACATCAACATACTGAGAATGAAAGCAAAAGCGGGAATGCTTCAGAGAGCGAAAAACAGAAAGCAGCAGTAGCTTCAGGGGAAGAAGCCATTGAAACAGTGAAGCAAAATGAAGACTTTGGCGAAGATATACGTTTTGATGATTTGGGCGGTGAATTGCAGGAAGACGGGCAGGGATCCTATTATACAGTTCAATTAACATCAAAAGAGCTTTCAGAAGCCGGTGGAACGGGGACCGTGGACCGGTTTAAAGTATATCAGAACGGAGAGTATACCTCCGTCTACGGAGAGGAACAGAATACAAGCAGCAATCAAAATCAATCCTTGGCGGAAGACACCGACCGATATGTCAATGCCCGCTTTGGCTACCGGATCGATTATCCGTCTGACTGGGAGCCGCAGCAGGAAGCGGACAACGGAGACGGAAGGGTTTTACAGAATTTTGATGACAGCCATAATGCTCTGGTATTTGGAAGTCATGAGGACAGTAACAAGGCAGAGTATACAGAGAGCAGCTCATACAAAGAAATGGAACTAAAAGAGGGCGGCACGGGATATTATCAGCTATCCGAAGAGGAGGACAGCTTTACATTTTCCCTTCGGATGTTTGAAAACAATAATAGATATGGATTCGAAGCTGAAGTGCCGGAAGAACAGGGGGCCCCGTCGCAGGAAGAGATTCGGGAAATTGCCAGAACACTTACCGTGCTGGAATCCGAAGAAGAATAGAAAAAGCGGAGGTGGATTATTTCCATCTCCGCTTTATTAGGAATTTTCACAATGAGTATAAACTGTTTCTTCTAAGAGGTCTGGTAGCATTGCGGGCTGGTATTGCCAAAGCTTTTCCCATCCTGACATAATAAATGGAGAAACCGGAGACCATGTCGAACGTAAAAATATATAGGCTTGATGAGCAGGAATAAAATTAAAGAATTTATTACGTCACAGGCGGGGAGATGAAAAATGAAGGCTATGACATTATGTCACCAGGCGTTTTGTATTGTGTTTCTTATTTTAATGGGATTGGATTTTACAGGAGTTATTACTATCCCATTCTGGCTTTTTAATGGTTTGGTAGCTGTACTCCTTATATCTACAATTGTTATTTGGATAGACCAGAGAAAGAAAAAACAAGAAAGCATCGGGCGATGAAATTTTATATTAGTGCTGAATTAAGCATTATTGAGGTGGTGGCTACAGATGAAAAATAAATCCATGCGGTTTTTGGCGTATTTTCTTATTGGCATGCTTGTAGGGGCGTTGCTGCTGCAGCTGATAAATTAATCAGACGGAGTATTTGGATTTAGAGACAGCCTTGGTGATAAAGGATTGAAGCATGGATGAGTATTTTTTCGTACTGGGCAGTATCACATCCGCAGTATTTCTCTTTTACTGGGACAAAAAATCGAATAAAAATAAAAGGTAAAGGCTGGCCGTTAGTTAATAGAATTTCCGTTCTTTCATTTCTTTATCATTTCATAAATAGCAATCCCTATCCATCCAAGCCCCGTACCTAACCAGATACAAAATGTTACAAAAGCTAAAGCAATCCCTGTAAAGGGATCATCCGGCCCCAGAAAACTATAAATAATAATCCCTGTTCCTCCCAATACCAATAAAGCAGTCAAAGCATGCACAAATCTCTCTGTTTTCGGCAGCAGGTAGCTGAAAAATATTATGGGTGCGATAACAAGTAGGATAGCAATAAAGAATCCATACTGCGCTATAAACGTCATGAACTTGTCCCTCCAGCGTATGTGCTTTAATTATGCCAATGCTGATAATACCTAATTTTACCATAATAATAAAAGATCAGGTCTCGGCATTTAATTGTACTTTCAGCGCTCCAAAGCAATTTTGAATGATGACAAGTTGGAATAATGTTAAAGTTCTCTCTTTTTCCTTATAATGAAAGAAAAGATACTAAAAGGGGAGTTATATGAATAAAAAACGGTGGTTTTTTAGTATAACGGCAATTCTTGTGCTGGCCGGCGGCTGGTATTTGTACCAGGCGTTTACGGCCTCAGAATATGAAGAAGTGGTGGCGACGGAACAGACGGAACTGCAGGGGGATCTGGAAGGCATGGAGCAGGCGACGTTTGCCGGGGGGTGCTTCTGGTGCATGGAGCCGCCATTTGAATCCCGTCCCGGCGTCGTCAGCGTGATATCCGGCTATACGGGCGGCGAGGAAAAAAACCCTACGTATGATGAAGTGTCAAGCAAAGAAACAGGCCATCAGGAAGCAGTTCAAATTACGTATGATCCGGAGAAGATCAGCTACGAAGACCTTCTGCAGATTTACTGGCGCCAGATTGACCCGACGGATGACGAAGGGCAGTTTGTGGATAAAGGAGAGCCGTATTTGTCGGCCATATTTTATCATGATGAGGCGCAGCGGCAGGCAGCGGAAGCTTCCTTAATGGAAATGGAGAACTCCGGCCGGTTTGATGGAGATATTGTGACGTCCATTGAAGAATACGATACCTTTTACGAAGCAGAGGCCTATCATCAGGATTACTATAAGAAAAACCCGGGAAGGTATGAATATTACCGTAATAATTCCGGACGCGATGCCTATTTGAATGACGTATGGGGAGAGGATAAAAAGTATGAAGTCAGCACGGACTCCCCGTTTACCGTTGAAGATAAAGAAGCGGCCGTTTCAGAATTGAACAGCATGCAGTATGAAGTGACGCAGGAAGACGGCACGGAGCCTGCTTACGATAATGCTTATCATGATAATGAGCAGGAAGGAATATACGTTGATATTGTCTCCGGAGAGCCTTTATTCAGCACGCGAGATCAGTTTGACTCCGGTACAGGCTGGCCGAGCTTCACGAAGCCTCTGGAGCTGGGCAATATTACGTATGAAGAAGACACTGGCATTTTAGGAACGAACGTGGAAGTGCGAAGCAAGCACGCAGATTCCCATTTAGGCCATGTGTTTCAGGACGGCCCGGAGCCGACAGGTCTTAGGTACTGCATGAATTCAGCAGCCATGGAATTTATTCCGGCTGATGAATTGGAAGGTACCGAATACGAGCAGTACGCGAAAAATTTTCAATAGCAGACAAAAAGCTCTCTTCGTTTGGAAGAGGGCTTTTTTGCTGCTATTTATTCTATCAGCATAGATAAGACAGCCGTATTCTGTTAATCCTTCTTCAGGGACTCCTGCATACGAACGAGCGTGACGGTGCCGGCGGCAAACGGAAGCACAGCCACGAGGCCGATGGCCCAGGAAACGTTCAGCGTGTCCACAAACAGACCGGCGAGTAAGGCCCCGAAGGCGTACCCGCTGTCCCGCCAGAAACGGTACACCCCGTTCGCTTTGGCCCTCCAGGGCGCAGGGGCTGAGTCGCTGACCGCCGCGATGAGGACTGGATACACCATCGCGGTCCCGAGGCCGAGCAGAATGGAGCTGCCGAGCCACCATCCATAGGAAGCTCCGGCGAGAAGCGCACACAGGGAAAAGGCCTGCAGCCAGAGGCCGCCGACGATGAGCCGCTTGCGGCCGATAACATCGCTCCAGGGACCGGTAAACAGCTGGGCCATGCCCCAGGTGAGGGGATACGCCGCCACGATCACACCGATTTGGCTGACGGATAATCCGCCGGACGCGAAGAAGAGGGGAAACAGGCCCCAGGCCATGCCATCCTTGAGGTTGGTCGTCAGCCCGGCAAAGCTGAAGCTCGAAAGGGCGGGCTGCTTCCAGGTTGTCTGGGCAAACGCCTGCCAAAAGGGTAGGGAGGATTCCCCGGAAGCCGTCTGACGGGCCACCTGCCTGCTCGTATCAGGTACGAACAATGAAAGCAGGAACCCGAGGCCCACGATGCCGAAGCCAAGAAAGAACGGCTCGGGGCGCAGGGACGTCGTCGAAGCCACGTAGCCGGAAACGGCGGCCATCATGGAAAGCCCCATATAGCCGGCAAACTCATTCAGGCCGACAGCCGTCCCGCGCTGAGACGGTTTAGCCAGATCCACCTTCATATTGACGGTCATCGACCAGGTCAGCCCCTGATTGATGCCTAAGAAGATATTGGCGACGATGACCATCCACCAGGCGGAGGCAAAAATAATCAGGAGAGGGACGAAGAGGCCGAATGCCCATCCAATTAATAATATCTCCTTGCGTCCAAAGCGATCGGCAAGCGCACCGGCCAGGAGGTTGACCAGGGCCTTGGAAAATCCAAAGCTGACAATAAAGGAAAGGGCGGCACTGGCTGATGCGAGGCCAAACAGCTCTTCGCCGATCAGCGGGAGCACGGTGCGTTCCAGTCCGACCATCGAGCCGACAAAGACGTTAATGAGTATTAATAGAAAAAAGGGAAGACGGTTTTCAACGATACCGAAGGAAGCCGCTTTGGATGTCATCATTTATTCCTCCTTTGCTTGATAAAATGTGGAGCCTTTACATGAATTCATTGGAGGTTTTACGTTTGCACCGCTTCCACCATATAATGGCCGTCATTCAGGACATGAATAGTGGTGGTAAATCCGTAGCTCTCGATGGTGCGGGCGAACGCCTCCGACGGTAACCGGATTTCAAGCGGCGGCCCGGATTCTGTTTCTGTGGCTTCCCATTCGTAAAAGAAGACCGTGCCTCCGGGCTTCAGAATACGCCGGAGCTCGGCGAACCCCTGGTCAAAATCATCAATTTCATGCATCACGAAGGCGACGACGATTTTATCGACCTGGTTCTCTGTTAAGGCAATCTTCTCCAGGCCGGATAGGATCAGGGTGATATTGGAGGCGCGGGCTTGTTCGGCATAGGCTTTTAATTCGGTTAGCATCCGGTCCTCGATATCAACGGCGTAGAGGTGATGGGCCTGTTCGGCCATCGGGATCGTGAAGTATCCATTGCCGGCTCCGATATCTGCGATCCGATCCGTCTCCTGAATATGCATCAGGGGCAGCAGCTTCGTCATCGGAAGGGCCTGCTGCCGTTCGTCACTCCGGAGTTTTTGGGATTTGGCTGGGTCAAAGCGGTGACTCATACAATCTCCTCCTTAAGTAAGCATCATAAAGGGGGCCCTGTATCGTACAGAGCCCCCGGTATTTCGTTTGTTTTGTTCTCACACTTAGCTGGTGGTTTCGAGCTGGTCCTTTTTCCATTTCATGAAGCCGCCCTCTACGTTAATCACGTCAAAGCCGTGGTTCTGGAGAATGCTGGCGGCGATGGCGGAGCGTTTGCCCGAGGCGCAGTGGACGGCGACCGGCTGCTCCGTGGAAAGTTCATCGGTCCGGGTTGGCAGCTGCTGGAGCGACACGTGCACCGCGTCCGGGACGTGGGACTGGTCCCATTCGTCCTGGTAGCGGACATCGAGAATCTGCACGTCCTGGTGGCGGCGACGCTCTTCGACCTGCTTCGGCGTTTCGTTCGTATACGTGCGCAGGTTCGAGGCGCTGGCTACCACCGACGTGGCAAAGAATCCTTTCAGCCGGTCCATGCCCATGCCGGTAAGAGTCCGGCGCAGCTGGTTTTGGTCGGCTGGATCAGCGATCAGGTAAATATCCGCGTCATAGTCGGCGAGCCGGCCCATCCATTCGGCAAACGAGCCCGGGAACGGAAGGTTGATCGTGCCCGGAATGCTTCCCATTGCGAAGGCGGCGGCGCTGCGGGTATCAACGACCATCGTATGGTCCTGTCCGGCCAGGACGGCCACGTCGTCGCCGGTGCCCTGCATTTCCACGGTCGCCGGGATCTCGGCGAGCGGCGTCATGGCCTGTTTGTTCACTTCTTTCATTTTGGCAAAATACGTTGGCGGCTCGCTCTGGCCGTCGAGGAGAAAGTCTACGAAGGCCTGCTCGTCGGTCGGCTGAAAGGCGGGATTGTACATCCGCTCGTAGCCGACGGTGCTTGTTGGTACGGCACCGAGCGCTTTGCCGCAGGAGCTGCCGGCACCGTGGCCCGGCCAGATCTGCATATAATCGCCGTATTCCTTGAACTGCTGGAGGGAATGAAACATCTGCCGGGCGCCTGTATCCGCAGAATCCTTCACGCCGACGGATTTTTCGAGCAGGTCCGGACGACCGACATCGCCGACGAAGACGAAGTCGCCGGTAAAGACGCCCATGGGGCGATCGGCGGCGGCACCGTCGGTGAGTTCATAGGAGACATGCTCCGGTGTATGGCCCGGCGTGTGCAGAGCTCTCAGCTTGATGTTGCCAATATAAATGTCTTCGCCATGCTTCACGCCGTGGAGCGGCAGATCCTGATTCCACTCGTAGCCGCCATTGTCGGCGCCTTCCGTGGAATAATAGATCGTGGCGCCGGTCCGGCGGGCAAGCTCGGTCACCCCGGAGACAAAGTCCGCATGAATATGGGTCTCGAACGCTCCGGTAATACGGAATCCCTGTTCGCGGGCGATCTGCAGATAGTCCTCAATATTGCGGGAAGGGTCAATGACGGCCGCCTCCCCGGTGGCCTGACAGCCAACCATATAGGAAGCCTGGGCCAACGACGTGTCATAAAAATATTTCAAATACATCAATCATCGCTCCTTCAAATTAGAATAGATGTTACTCGGTTTTACCGGTCCATTCGTTCATGCCGCCGGCCATGCTGCGGACGGTAAAGCCCTGATCCTGCAGCGCTTCAGCTGCCCGGGCGCTGCGTTTGCCGGAGCGGCATACAGTCACATAGGGCTGCTTAGGATCGAGTTCGTTCATCCGATCGGTAATTTCACCGAGAGGGATATGAACCGACTCGGGAATGCGTCCTTCGTCGAGTTCTTCGTCCTCCCGGACGTCAATCACCTGAACGCCACTGTTGTTTTCGAGTTCCTGTTGAACGTCTGCCGGCTGGACTTCTTCAATACGCTTTTCCTCTGCCATGTTATTCACCTCATAGTTATTGGTTATTTTCTATTCATGATACCTGCATTTGCGCTTTCATTTTCTAAATGTCATTTACGGGGGAGGGTATCAAGCGATTCAAAAAATTTTAGACGGTCTGATCGATGCCTTGTTTCAAGCGCTGTTCAATATCTTCAGCGGTCGCTGTTAATGCTGGTTCTTCGGCCAACTCCATTAACACAGAAGGGCGGGGCATGCTGATATACGTAGAGCCTGCTTCTTCGTACACGGTTATTTTACATGGAAGAAAATTGCCGACCAGCTTGTTTTTGTTTAATACCTGTTCAGCCTCTTTCGGGTTGCACACTTCAAGCACCCGGTGCTGATCCTGAAAGTCGATGCCCTTTTCCTGTAATTTGGCCTGCAGATCAAAATTCCAGAGCACGCCAAAACCGATGTCTTTCAGGTTGGCTTCGAGATCCTCGACGGCTGTACGGACAGGTTTCGACGTGGTGACGGTATAATGAAACATGGGAACACCTCCTCATTAGCTCTCTAGTTGTTGCTATGCCCTGGGGTGTATAAAATTAAACACCTTATCCGCTAAAGATCTGAATCCATATTTGAATGGCCGTAGCTAGAATGATGACCGCCAATATGCTTTGCAGCAGCCTGGTATTGACCTTCTGGCCGGCTTTGGCGCCGAGTGGCGCTGCGATCAGGCTGGCCACAATCATGATCAGGGCCGGACCGTACAGCACCTGGCCGGTCGCCACCTTGCCAACCGTTGCTCCAATGGAAGATATCAGGGTCACGGCGAGCGATGTCGCGATTGTCATGCGGGTCGGAATTTTTAACACGACGAGCATGATAGGCACCAGAATAAACGCGCCGGCGGCCCCAACAATGCCTGACCCAATCCCGACCACAAAGGACAATCCAGCCGCGAGAGGCTTGTGGAACGTGATCCGTGTAAGGTCCTGGTCGTCCAGGCCTTTTTTCGGTACAAACATCATCACCACGGCGATGGTCGCAAGCAGGGCGTACACCATGTTGACGCCAGCTTCGCTGAAGAAATTCGAGGCATAGGCGCCGATAAAGCTGCCGATCAGAATGCTTGTGCCCATGTAAAGAATCAGCTGGCCATTCAGATAACCGCCTTTGCGGTAGGCCCAGACCCCGCCGATGGTGGCGAAAAAGACCTGCACGGCACTGATGCCGGATACCTCATGAGCGGAAAAGGCTGCGACACCGAGCAGCGGGGGGATATATAACAGCATAGGGTACTTGATAATCGAGCCGCCGATCCCGACCATGCCGGACACAAAGGAACCGACAACCCCTAACAGAAAAATCACGACGATAAATAGTAGTGACAATGGAAAAACCTCCCTGGCAGGGAAGCAGATCCATCACTTCCCCGGGTGACGATATTATTAGCCTTTTTGAATCCAGAATTTGTAGACGCCATTGTCTTCGGTGTGGTCGAGTAGTTCATGGCCGCCAGCCTTGGTCCAGGCCGTTAAGTCGCTCTGTGCCCCTTTGTCGGTTGCGTGCAGTTCAAGCACCTCGCCGCTCTCCATATCTTTGATGGCTTTTTTGGTTTTCAGAATCGGCTGCGGGCAGGCGAGTCCTTTCGCATCAATCGTTGTTTTTGGTTCCATACATCATTTCTCCTTTAAATTATTTTTTTTATGATTCATGCTGGTCAGAATTCATTTATGTTCTGATCCTTAGGTAATCCGGCGAGCGCTGCTTAAATAAACAGGTTCACGTTCCCATCGGAGGCTTCGCCCAGATAGGCTGCAACGCCGGCGTATTCAATGTCATCGCGTAGTTCTTTTTCATCAAGACCGAGAAGATCCATAGTCATGGTACAGCCAATCAGTCGTACGTCCTGTTCACGGGCCATATCGATCAGCTCCGGCAGCGGCATAGCATTGTGTTTTTTCATTACTTTTTTGATCAGCTTCGGTCCGAGGCCGAGAAAATTCATGTTGGAAAGACCCATGCGGTCAGCGCCGCGGGGCATCATTTTACCGAACATCGCTTCAAGTTTTCCTTTGGCGATGCTTTGCTTTTCCGGTTTGCGCAGAGCATTCAAACCCCAGAATGTATGGAAAATGGTGACTTCGTGGTCATACGCGGCTGCGCCGTTGGCGATAATATACGCCGCCATGGCTTTGTCGTAATCCCCGCTGAATAGTACAATGGTGGTTTTTTTTGTTTCCGCCATCCAATCAACTCCTTTTCTGATTTTCATTATACATATACCTGTAAGGGTATAAAAGAGGGTAAAAAATATTAGCGGCTTTTCACGAGAAGGTTAACGGCTTCCTGAATAATCTTTTCGTCATTTTCCCCGTTTTCCGTCTGTTCCCGAACGCATTGTTCGAGATTGGAGCCGACAACCAGGCCTACGGCGCGGTCTAAAGCTGTACGGGCAGCGTTCATCTGGGAGACCAGCTGCTTACAGTCCTGCTCCTCGTCCATCATACGGAGAATACCACGTAGTTGACCTTCCACACGTTTGACCCGGTGCTTCATTTGATCCGTGTATTCCATCAGGCGTTCCTTCCTTCGTAAAAAAATATTACCCTGTGGGGTATATTAATACTTTAAAACAAATTTATAAGAGTGTCAACTAATTTTCTAAAAAAATTTGGAATCCGATATACGGGTACGTGTATGATAAAATAAAACAGCAGTATTTAGTGGTTCAGCAACAGAAGGGAATGAGTAGATGCACAAAACGTATGCAGACAGCTATCGGTGTCGTCGTTTAGGGAAGCTTAGCGCCCTCACGGTGCTTGGGGCGGTGGTTTTACTATGGAAATATCAAAAGGAAAAACGCCCCACGCGGGATGCCTGTACCGACTCGATTCTCCGTCACGTGATGGACCCGGAGCAGTCTCGTGAAGAACAAAAAGAGCAGATGAAGAAGGCATTCAGGCTCGCAGAAGCTGCCGGAACGAAAAAACAGGAGCTGGTTCAGGCCTACCAGCATATGGTCCAGAATGCTTCTGAGGACGAAAAACACCAATAACACTTCTTCTGTTATTGGTGTGCCAGCTTTGCGGGGCAGAAAATATAATGCAGTGATGTGATGTAAATTTTTTCTATGGGCCAAGCTGTAATTTAAGAAAGAAATTCTTTTTCTAGTAATTGTAAATCAAAGGTTGAAGTAGTACGATAATCATGAAATGCTTACAATAAGTTACAATAGATAACTGGAAGAAGGATGAATACATATGAAACGAAAACTGCTGTTAGGAAAAGAGCTTCTACTGATCGGGCTGACGGTAATACTTGTCGTATCGGCGCTCATTTTTATACAGCGGGAGCCGGAGATGATCTCGCATTCATCTTCTACGGATGAGGCTTCTCGTTCCTCTGCCAATGAAGAGAGTGATGGAACAGAGGAGACAGAAGCTGATGAACCAGAGGAAAAAGCAGAAGAAACGAAGCCTGAGCAGGTATATAAGCCTGTAGAACCAGAGAGTGACAGTATCCCGTTAAAGGATCAACTGGAGCAGGAAGAATTGGAATCGATGCCTGAATCTGAAGCAGGAACAGGAGAAAGTACAAGGATGGTTCCGTTTGGGGAAACACAAATTAAAGGCACGGAGGACCAAACGGATGGGCCGTTGAAGGAGCATCGGCTGGTTACGTATTACGGGCATCCCAATTCCACCAATATGGGAATCCTCGGAGAAATGGAGCCTGACGCTTTAATGGAAAAATTAAAGGAACAGACCCAGGCCTATTCCAACGCCGATCCATCTCATCCAGCTGTTCCAACCATTGAACTCATAGCCACCGCTGCTCAGCGAGATCCCGGCTCGGACGGAAACTACGTTCGCATGACCTCACCGGAGCAGATAGACAAGTATGCCAAGCTTGCCAAAGAAAATGACGCTTTATTGATGCTAGATGTCCAGTTGGGCAAGGATTCGGTGTTAAACCAGGTGAAATCCCTGGAGAAATGGCTGAAGCTTCCTTATGTTCAACTGGCAATCGACACGGAATTCCAAGTGGGTGAAGGAGAAACGCCGGGGGTCGAGCTTGGCCAGGTCAACGGAGCGGAGGTTCAAAAAGCCGTGGACTATCTTACGGAGATGGTGGAAGAGAACAATCTTCCGGACAAAATGGTGCTCGTTCACCAGTTCACCGATGCAGCTCTGACGAATAAGGAAGCCATTCAGCCAACTGATCACGTGGAAGTAGCTTTAAACTTCGACGGGTGGGGAGGCTCTGCTGTGAAAATGGCCAAATACAGAGACCTGGTGCGGAACGAACCTGTACAGTATGGTGGGTTTAAAGTGTTTTATGATAAAGATGAGCCGGTCATGAGTCCTGAAGAAGTCATCCAGCTGGATCCCGCTCCAGCCGTGGTGAACTACCAGTAGCAGGTCTTTAAGCTTGAAGCTCAGCATTTTCACAAGTTCGGCTGATTAAAACAGTAGTGTCGTTAAATTTGTCGGTTACAAAAAGCCAATACGTAATTATTTTATTGAAGAGAAGTCAATCTTTATAAAGAATGGCTTCTCTATTTGTCTATATCTTCAAAGCTGCAATTTTCATGCTGATAATGTTGTTCTGTTTTGAGGGTTTCCTTCTACCCTGATGCCCGGTAATAAACGTAAAATACGGTGACAAACTTCTTCTAGTGATTTTCCTGGCAATTAAGAGACGGGAGAGGAGATCAATGTGATGACGACGCTTCCATGTTTATGGCCCGTTTCCACGTACCTGTGAGCCGCAGCAACTTGATCCAGGGGATAACGTCTGTCGATGATGGAGTGAATATTCTCTGCCTCGATTAATTCCTTGAGGAACAGCAGATCTTCTTTACGCATCGATGCTAAGCCGCCTTTCAGCTTTTTACTGCCGATCAGGGACGTCACCATCATCTGCGCAAACTGAGGAGCTCCTGCCACGGCTGTTACATAAATCCCTTTGGTGTTTAAAAGGTTTTTGCATGTCGTAAAGGAGGTTTTGCCCACTGTGTCAAAAATAAGGTCGTACTTATGGTGGGACGCCGTAAAATCCTCCTGGGTGTAATCGATCACTTGATCCGCTCCCAACGATTTTACAAGCGCTACGTGATTGGTGCTGCAGACACTAGTAACGTCTGTACCGAAGACTTTAGCCAATTGGACGGCATAGGTGCCCAGCGCTCCTGAAGCGCCGTAAATAAGCACTTTTTGGCCTTCTTTAATTCGTCCTTGATCCCGAAGAAAAAATAAAGAGGTAGTAGCACCGAAAGGAACAGAAGCCGCTTCATCAAATGTCATGTTAGTGGGTTTAGCGACGATCGCTTCCTTTTCTTTCACGCATACATATTCGGCATTGGCGCCTAGCTTCACGCGTGTGCCGCAAAAGACAGCATCCCCCTTTTGAAATGACGTTACATTTTTTCCGGCCGCTTCTACCACGCCAGAAAACTCCGAGCCTAATATCCCGATTTTGGGTTTTCTCAACCCGTAGAAGAGTCTGACAAGAAATGGATCCGCCTTCCGCACCCTGCAGTCTCCGGACGTTACTGTGGTCGCGTATACTTTTACCAGTACTTCATCGTCCTTGGGGATGGGCTGTTCTACTTCTGTCAGCTCCATAACCTCCGGGGGACCGTACGTTTTATGCATGCTGGCTTTCATAGGGAAAACTCCCTTCTGAACATTTCTGCTGGTTATCGTTGTTTGCTTTCTATCATAAGAAAATACCTCCACCTGTCGGTATGACTGCGAATACGACATGGGAGGTGCTTTCATCTGTCTCATTTATTGAGGTCACTTCACTTCAACTTCTGGTGGGGCTTTTTTTGCTACCTGTATTGCCCAAATAACGTTATAAATCATAATCACGATCTGAATAAATGAAATGGCCGAAAAGAGGAGCCAGAAGAGAAAGGAATACATAAATGTGCCGTTGGACAGGTACACCCAAAAGCTGAGACCCAAAAACATCAGTGCAGGAATCAAGTGGGACGTCAGGGCCCTTCCGGCATGGAACCGGGAATAATCGTTCCCTGCGATCAATACAATCAAGGGGACAAGAACGGGAGCAAAAAAAAACACTAATATAGGAGATAATCGAAGAAATTTGGGGGCCAGTCAGCGAAATCAACTCCTTTCGCTAAGCTAGAGGCAAGTTCTGTTCCTGCATAGCTTTATGAAAAAGTTGAATTTCATCATTAGCTTCATGTATCTCATCAAACGACACCTCATGAAAACGTAGAGCACGAGGCGATCATACGATTTTATACATGATTGTTGGGCTGCAGCTGATGGTATTGACGAAACAAATGATAAACCCATTCTTCAAAGGGCATAACGGTGGGGTGGTCAGTGGGAAGAGGAGCGAGCATGGACGTGCTGTAAAAAAAGCGTATGATAGAAGGATAGGCTTGCAGCGAAGGGACATCGACCGCAGTATAGGTGGCATGGTTAAGCATGACGGAAAAAGGGGGCCGCAGTAAGCAGCGTGTGTGTTTGCCATTCGTGTGGGCGAAACATATACATGTAAAAGGGAAGAACCAGAGCAACCGGCTGGTGAACCTGGGCAACATGGATATATCGCTCAATACTGAAAGGCTGAGTGTCTTCCGTGGCGTGAGTCATGGCGTCTTCCACGGAACGCTTCATGGTATAGGGCATCATCACTCTCCTTTCCTTTGTTGGGGCATCGGCGGTCACCACGTGGAAGAGCAGGGACCTAAAAACACAGGGAAGGAGTGCTGGCAAACTATATGCCTTGAGAATATAAGAGGGTCTTCCTCCCTTATTAATTTCCAGTATACAGGGTTAAAAATGATTTTCATCCACCCAAAGAACGGGTAAGAGATCCCCCCTAAATGCTCAAACTAACTATCTCTTTTTTAAAATTAGAACAACACTTATACCACTTGTCACATGCGTTAAAATAGGAAAAATGAGCTTGAAAGGGAGCGTGAGCCATTCGTTATCTAATGTTATCGTGTACCAACACTTTCCCCCCTAAGATCTAAAATCTCCATAGTAGTTTTCTTTTTCTTTTTTCTTCGACCATTGGACTTAGATTAATATCAAAAACTACTCGTTTGCCCAGGTGTTTTTCAATAAAAAAATTCAGGTAAGTGATATCGGTGCAAGGTTTATTTCCGCAAAGAATTGAACGCCAGCCGGATGGCTTACGGATCTTCAATGGATTGGAGTCAAAATAACAATAAATCGCAAGAAAATAAGTGGGAGAAACGCAGGTTTATCTGAGCCTGGATATAAATTCTCTTAAATCAAGTGCAGTACTTGGTATAAAAACACCAACTCCGTATCATATAGGAGGAAACGACCTTGGATTATGTATCGCCTTTTCCAGGCAGAAGATATTTTTCCATTCTATACGGGCAAAAACGGACCTGCGAAGATTGAACGAGTTCCCTATTATCATCCGGGAAGTCAGGAATTAGCAGAAGCTGTTGAGAACAAAGCAAAGGCAGCGAATATCATGCTTCTCGAAAATCACGGGGTCATCGTGTACGATAAAAATTTAAAGGAAGCACGAATGGCTTTACAAACGTTGGAATACACGGCAAAGATGCATGTAACAGCAATGGGGAGCAGCGTTAATATAAAACAGGTCTCAAACCAAACTGAAAAAGACTTTCTTCAAAACTCCGGCTATAAGCCGAAAAGAAACTGGAATGAAACCGAGTAGCAGCTTAACCAAATACTATGAAAACACTCTACTTTATACTAGCTGCTGAAATAAACAGTGATAGCCAATTATTTCACACTGATTCCCCCAGCGAATTCATGATTCATTAAGTTTCTGAAAAAGCCATCGCTCCAAAAACTAAGAAAAGAACTACTTTTTCTGTTGATATCAATTGAGACCCATCACTATGACGGTGATGGGTCCCTTTGCAGGAAAAAATTATAGTTTTCCCTCTTTGACAAACGTACGAATGGTAGCCAGAGTCGTTTCCACTGCCGCTGTATAGTTCTTTTCCATGCGTTGTGCATAGTTCTGGGCGCTCAAGTATTCGTCTTTAGGCACTTCCAAAGCAAACGTAAAACGAATCGACAAGTGTCCATGCGCATCTTCTTCGATGTCGTTTCTAATGAGGCCATCGCTCTCCAAGGGTTCAAACACGACCATATGCTTTGGGAAAAAGGTAACTCGTTCCTGAGTCTTGGTGCCGTTGATTTCGATTTCGCGTCGTAAATACCGATCCCCACGTTCCAGCACACGACATTTGTCCATGACCTCCACAAATGGGGTGGCATCTTCCGCTTTCATGATCAACCCTTCCCAAATGTGGTCTCGAGTTAAAACAGTTTCCTGCTCTGGGGACGGATTGACCCATATACTTTTGGATAAGGTGAACATCTGATTTCCTCCTAGTTTAGAACGATCTTTTCCATTAATTGTTCGAAATGTTCTAAGCATAAGGCCGGCACACGGCTGAAAAAGCAGGCAGCCGGACATGCTTATGTTCTCTGCAATCAAATAGGCTAAAAGCAACCACTAAATCGCTGTGCCAGTCCCCGTTCTGGATTTGCTTCCAAAACCAAGCATTCGTAGGACGAACTCTATAATTTGATAATTGTAAAAGAAACAATTTTATTCTAAGTTTATTTTTTCATTTACGCTTTGGTTGTATTTTTGTAACATCTCACCAAAAACCGCTTTTTCTTCTTCATTCCAATCATCAAGAATATCAGCTAATCGATTATATCTGCGTATTTTGTTTTCCGCTAATTCTTTTAATCCAATCTCTGTAATTTTATAAAAATAGGCCCTTTTGTCTTCCGGGTGTGGGACTTTTTCTATATACATTTTTTGTACCAACACACGTGCTTGACGGCTAACGGTTGAAATATCTAAATGCAAATCTTCGGCTAACTTTTTCACGCCAGAAGGTCCGTATGTTGATAAATGGCGTAATAAAATATACGTAGAGCGATCGAGAGCGTCGTGGCTTTTTTCTGTAAGAACAATGCGTCGAATGAAATCCGTCACTTGTTCTTCGATTAATTCGAGAGAGTCATCATTCATGCTTTTCACCCCTGTATATAAGAAATCTTTTTTGATGATATCATATTTCTTGCCATTGACACTTATTTTACTTAGTTGTATTATACAATAATCAAGTTGTATAATGAAACTACTTGATGAATTGGGTGCCAAAAACACAGGAAAACTAGATTTACATCAGAAAGAAGGATTTTTCATCATGTGTGGAATAACTGGATGGGTGTCTTGGACACAAAACCTAAGTAAACAGCATTCTATTTTAGAAAATATGACAGATGCTTTGACACATCGAGGTCCTGACCGTGACGGCATGTGGCTGACGAAGCATGCAGCTTTAGGACATCGCCGGTTGATCGTTATTGATCCCGATGGGGGAAAACAACCGATGATCTATCGTGATGGTTCGTATGAGATCGCTTTAAGTTATAACGGAGAAATTTATAATTTTGCAGCCTTAAAAAAAGAGCTGATGGATAATGGCCATCAGTTTATGAGTTCAAGTGATACTGAAGTACTCCTTCACGCTTATTTGGAATGGGGAGAAGCTTGTATAGAACGATTAAATGGTATCTTTGCTTTCGCTGTTTGGGATGAGCGTAATGAACAATTGATGCTTGGTAGAGATCACCTTGGTGTGAAGCCTCTTTATTTTGCCAATCGAGGGGAAGACATTATTTTCGGTTCTGAGTTAAAAGCCATGTTTGCCCATCCAGAGGTGGAGCCGGTAGTTGATCAACAAGGACTTTCAGAAATTTTTGGCCTTGGCCCGATTCGGACACCAGGCCAGGGAGTGTTTAAAGACATCGAAGAGGTGCGGGCGGGGCATTATGTCACATTTAAGAAAGACACACGAACGGAAGAATGCTACTGGGTGCTGGATAGTCATCCACACCCAGATGATCTCGAGACGACGGTATCGACCATTCGGTCCTATTTAGAGGACACCGTCAAGCAACAGCTTGTGGCTGATCGGCCGGTCGTATCCATGCTTTCAGGAGGGCTTGATTCCAGTGGGTTAACCGCGATTGCCGGAGACGAATTTTCAAAAGCAGGAAAAACGATGCACACATATTCCATAGATTTTGAAAACAATGAGAAGGATTTTGAAAAGGATTTTTTAAGAGGAGATTTAGATGAGCCCTGGGTGAAAAAAGTTTCCGAAGAGGTTGGAACGAATCATAAATCTGTCGTCCTGGACGGGGATGAGCTTGTAGAGAATCTGCTGGTGCCGATGAGAGCACGGGATCTGCCTGGGGTAGGAGAAATTGAAACTTCTCTTTACTTACTTTTTAAAGAAATGAAAAAAGAGGCCACTGTCGCATTATCTGGAGAATCGGCGGATGAAGTGTTTTCAGGATACCCATGGTTTCATCAGGAAGAGTTTTTAGATGCGGATACCTTTCCATGGCTTATGAATATGAGTGGCATCGGCGACATTTTATCTGATGAATTGAAAGGGCGACTAGATCTTTCAAATTATCAAAAAGAACGTTACCAAGAGGCATTAGATGAAGTACCCGTTTTAGCGGGAGAGACAGAGCTTCAAGCGAAGCAGCGCCGAATGTCTTATATGTTCATCACCCGTTTTCTTCCTTTTATGCTTGATCGCAAAGATCGCGCAAGTATGATGACAGGATTTGAGGTTCGTGTTCCTTTCTGTGACTATAGACTTGTACAGTACTTATGGAATGTGCCGATTGAGATGAAAAATGTAGACAACATTGAAAAGGGAGTATTGCGGCGAGCGTTTGAAGGCTATCTATCTGAAGACGTGCGTTATCGCAAAAAAAGTGCGTATCCAAGCACCAAGGATAAGGAATATTTAAAAAGAGTCCAGGAATGGATGCTGCAAATATTGAATGATCCAAATTCTCCGATTCTTCCTTATATCAATGTAGAAAAAACCCGTCTTATCGCTGAAGGAAAAGATGAAAACCTACAAGATTCCAGTGCCAAAGGATTGCTGGACTACTTGATTCAAGTTAATGCCTGGCTTGTGGAATACAATATACGCGTTACCTTATAATATATGGAATTGAGAATTATAATATAATAGAGAGAAGGGTGGTCTGAAATAGGACTGCCCTTTTTTATGCTTGTCCGATGGTGTTCGTGCCTGTCACCTTTTAGATAAAGATGCGATAACAGCCGGCTTCTTCCAATACCTAGTGGGAATTAAAATCCTGGTGATAGGTGGGGACGCGTGCGTAACCAATACATTACGTCATAGGTGCCTCTCTTTAGAGATTTTAGATTTATGACTCTTGTTACAAACCAAGGGTTATTGACTGGCGATAAGCCGATGACTTCTTCGAAACGTTACTCTTTTTTGAAAATAGTGCTTTTACAAATGTTTTTATAATGAATATCTTTACTAAAATTTGAACATATTATAGTTATCTTTATAGTGCGCCGATTGTAAAATTAAGCTAGACAACGAAAAAGATCACTCGTGATACACTCAAAATGAATTTCCGACCAAAGAAATCACAGGAGTGATCACGAATGACCTACACCCATCTTAGCACGAATGAAGTTGTCCTCATAGAAGCGTATAATCAGAATGAGTTCTCAGTTTCCCGGATTGCCAGGCAACTCGGGCGCGCCCGTCAAACGATCCACAACGTCGTGAGTTACTTACGGGAAGGGCATCGGGCCCTTGATTATGTTCAGCGGTATCAAGCCAATAAACAGCGTTGTGGTCGAAGACCGACGGTCTTATCGGCAACCGATCAAGCCTATGTCACTGACAAAGTCGGGGACGGATGGACGCCTGATGTCATCATTGGCCGGCAGGAGCGCCCCCTGCCTTGTTCCGCGCGCACCCTGTACCGCCTATTCGAGCGCCGAGTGCTGGATCGAAGCTCCCTGCCGATGAAAGGAAAGCGAAAACCGAACGGGCATCAGGAACGCCGGGGAAAGCAGTCGTTTCGGCGGACCCTTTCAGACCGAGCGCAGGATTACCCGGCCTTTCCACAGGAATTTGGCCACCTGGAGGGAGACACCATTGTCGGCCGTCACCACAAGAGTGCCGTGATTACCCTGGTCGAACGCTTATCGAAAGTGATTATTACCCTTCAGCCAGCCGGTCGTACGGCCGGAGATATTGAAACCACGCTGCGCCGGTGGTGCAGCCGCTTTCCCAAGCACCTGTTCAAATCCATCACTTTCGACTGTGGCAAGGAGTTCTCCAACTGGCGGTCAATCAGCAACAAGCATGACCTTGCCATTTATTTTGCGGATCCGGGAACCCCTTCTCAGCGCGGGTTAAACGAGCATTCAAACGGTCTGCTCCGAAAAGACGGCCTGCCCAAGCACATGGATTTTAACGACGTGGATCAGCCGTATGTTTCCGCTGTGGCCTCCCGAAGAAATCACATCCCAAGAAAATCGTTAGATTATTGCACCCCGTTGGAAGTATTCATGAGGTACATGGAGAATGATATGGTGTCTAACTTAATTTGACGATTTAAAGTGCGAAATAATGGAATCGCGAAAATTTTTTACTGAAGAGGGTAAGGTTTTGTGTCTTATCCAGGATAAACCGATTGGATATGTCGCAGAGTCATCAGCAATTTTTATATACTTCAGCCCCATGGTTCTGCAAATTGAAATAGGCAGTATAGCGACTCTATATGATACAATAAATGGAAATTTAACTCTTTATTAGGAGGTTTGCTATAGATGGTGACCGAGGTGGCCTCGATTCGCGAATATCGAGAGCGATTTCCAATCACTTGGGGGATCGCCGTTCTATTATTAGGAATCATGGTATTGGACGTGGCGGGGAAAATCATTACTGGAGCTGAAAGCTGGAATCCTTGGATTGGCGTTGGCCAGGAGGTTTCTTTATCTGATGACCCCTATCGGGTCGTAACCTACGCATTTTTTCATTTTAATTGGCTCCATCTGGCTGCAAATGTAATGGCCATTCTTGTCATGGGGGCATGGATGGAAAGCTGTTTCCCACTTCGCTGGTATCTCGGATTATTCCTGGGCGGTATTGTGGGAGCCGGTCTTGCAGTATGGATCTGGCAGACCGGAACTGTTGTGGGATCTTCTGGTTTTGGCTTTGCTTTATTAGGGGTAGGTACGATGTTCTTTCTTTGGGACCGGACCATGATAGAGCCTCCGGTACAGTCATTCATGATAGGGCTTTGTATCGTTGGATGGCCTTTAACGTTTTTGACTCCGTTTGCTTCTATTGCCGGACATGTGGGCGGTTTTTTAGCAGGAATTTTGGTAGGCGGTCTTTATATCATAATTCAGCCAGACAAGAAAAGTGCTGGCTGAACGTCTTAGCCTCGTAAAGCTAAAAATTATTATCGTTCTGCAGATTCGCCCCAAACATAATGTAAATTAAGTAGCGGGGATATTAAACATGTCTATGCGACTGAGCATTAGAAGAAACTAACAGCACCGCGTTTTTAGAAGGCAGTAATCATGGAGGCTCTTGAATGATTAAACCAGAGAAATTAGAACATGGAGATACCATAGGTGTTATTTCTACATCGCTGCCGGCAGCTGCTACATGCCCGAGAAGGTTTCAGCGTGGCATCGATGAACTAAAGAAGCTCGGATTCAATGTCAAGCAGGGAAAGCATTGTCAAAAAAACACAGGGCATCTGGCGGGAACGGTGGAAGAGCGATTACAGGATTTTCACGAATTCATTGCAGATAGGGAAGTCAAAGCGGTTATCAATACTGTCGGCGGATATAACTCCAACCAATTATTAGAACAATTAGATTATGAATTAATTCGTAAGCATCCGAAAATTATCATGGGGTATAGCGATTTTACGGCGATGTTATTGGCCATTCATCATGAAACTGGATTGGTCACCTATTTGGGTCCGTCGCTCCTTCCTCAATTTGGTGAATACGGAGGAATGATGGACTATACGCTGCATGCTTTTCAAAGTATCTTAATGCACACAGATACGCCCAAAATCCTTTCGTCCAGCGATTATTGGTCGAGTGAATTTTTGGCATGGGATCAAGACGATCAACGGGAACGAACATTGATCGAAAATAAAGGCCCATTCATTTTAAAAAAAGGGCAAGCGGAAGGAAATATTCTATCCGGGCATCTGGGAACCATACTTTCGTTGGCTGGGACGGCGTTCTTTCCAGATTTCACTGAAAAAATTGTATTTATCGAAGACGACCATGATCATCCGGGCACTTTTGATCGCTACCTATATCATTTGAGGCATCTGGGCATCTTCGATAAGATTAATGGCATGGTGATCGGCCGATTCCATGCGGACGCTGCTTTATCGGATCCGGCTCAATTGCAGTCGGTAGTGGAATGGGCAACGAAAGGTTATCATTTTCCTATTGTTTCTAATGTGGATTTCGGGCACACCGATCCCATGATGACGATTCCTAATGGGATACATGCGAGGATTCGTATGACAGGTAACGACGTTCAACTTGTTTTAGAGGAACAGGCAGTAGAAAAATAGAATTTGCCCTTTAGAATGCGCAAATTAATTCCTATGATACCTATTACTGGCCAGGGGGCGTTACAACGTTTCATTGAAACAGAGGAAGATTCCTATCATTAACCTGTTTAATAATGGAAGTAGCGAAGGGTCATTTGCAGCCACTGTTTGGCATCAAGAAAGGGGAGAGTTCGATGAAATTGGGCATCATCGCCGACATTCACGGCAATGCCCCGGCGTTACAAGCGGTCCTTCAGGAGCTGGACGCCCGGCAAGATGTGGACCATATGTACTGTCTGGGGGACATGATTGCCATTGGGCCAGATACGAATCAAGTGCTGGAGATGTTGTTCACCCGGAAAGACGTATCATTGGTGAGTGGCAACCACGACGAAGCGGTCCTTGCCCTGGCACAAAACAATCCCTATCCCGCCAGTCACGTTCATGCGAAACGTCACCATCAATGGGTAGCTGATCATATTGATCCCGCGTTTATCTCCCAACTTCAACAATTGCCGCGCCAGATTCATCAAACCATTCACGGCCATACATGCTTATTTACGCATTACCATATCGAGAAACAAAAGGTTGATGCGCCGATCCACGAAGATCCCTTCAGCAGCATTGTACCCGCTGCGCTGGAAAAAATGCAGGCTCTTTTTCAGGACTGCCGGGCAGATGTGATTGGTTTTGGACACCATCATCCGGTACATGATTTCCGGGATCGCGATACGGTTTACATTAATCCAGGGTCGCTTGGCTGCCAGCCCTCGTCGTTCGCTCCGTATACGATCCTCACCATCGAGCAGGAGCATCTATCCATCGACCGGCAAGAGGCGGTCTATGACAAAACGTCTTGGATGGCTTCCTACGAGACCTACCAGGTGCCGGAACGTGATTTTCTTCTTTCGGCCTTTCACGGACAAGAGAAAGCTGTTTTAAGGAGGGGGATATGATGACATCCTGTGTGTTTTGTGATTGGAGCCTGGAACCCCGGCAGCATGTCGTCATTGAACATGATACGTGGGCTTTTCTACAGCTGGAGGAAGCTGATCGCAAAGGAGCGGTGTTAGAGGGAGCCGGGGTGCTTATTCCCAAAGCTCACCTGGAAACGGTATTTGATCTTACGTCCGAAGAGTGGAACGCGATGCACGCATTGCTTCAGGATGTTTATCAGTATATGAATGATCGTTACGAACCGTCGGGATATACCATTGGATGGAACAGCGGCGAGATTGGGGGCCAGCATATCCGTCATGCACATATGCATGTGCTTCCACGCTATCAGGATGAACGACTGGCTGGTAAGGGCATACGATATATGTTTAAGGAAGGGCGCAATGCACGAGCATTGGAAAACCATATTCGGTCATTTTCCTACAGGGAAGATTCTTAAGGAGGTCAGCACCATGAACCAGGAGGTCCATATCGAGACTTACGATGCTGCCTGGGCCGACCAATACGCTGCGGAAGCCATGAATATTTGCTCCGCTCTCGAGAATGCTGAGCTTTTGCTTGAACATATTGGTAGTACTGCTGTTCCGGGCTTGTCGGCGAAGCCCGTGGTGGATATGATGCTGGGGGTCGAGAAACTGTGCCAGATCGACGAGTGGAAAGGGCAGTTAGAGGCCATAGGCTACGAAGAGGTCCATCACCCCGACATGCCCGAGCGGCGATTTTTTCGAAAGGGGCCAAGAGGGGCCGGAACGCATCATCTGCACATCTATGTGTACCAGAGCGAGGCATGGAACAATCAGTGGCTGTTTCGAGAGGAGCTGCGCAGGTCCCTAGCCAAGCGAAAGGATTATGAACGGTTAAAACAGACGTTGGCTCGTTTGTATCCGCATGACCGAAAACGTTATACGGCAGCAAAAGCGCCTTTCATTCAGCGAACCATCAAGCAGGCCCAACGCTGTCGATTACCATAGAAACATCCAATATGGACGAAGAAACAAGCATTTCGGATTCGGAAGAACCGGAAATGCTTGTTTTTTTAATGCTACTAGATAATCATGATTATGTTAAGAATGGATAGGGAGTAAAAATATCAGACCGAAAAGCATAAACGATTTTTCGGTCTTTCTCCCTATATTGATGCTTGCATCGAATGAATAAACGCCTGCATCGCTGGGGTCAGATGCTTATCTTTGTGCCAGCATATCGATACCTGAAGGGGGGCCAATGCCGGTGTTAGCGGAAACGATTGAAGCTCTCCCGTGTGCAATTCATCCTTAACGACCAGGCGGGGGAGGAGGGAAGCTCCCAGGCCGGCCAACAGGCACTGCTTAATGGCTTCTGCACTTGGCAGTTCTACGGTGGTTGTATGCTCATACGCTTGATGGCGAAGGAGGTGTTCAAACACCGGACGCCAGCTGCAGGCATGACTGGTCATCAGCATCAGATCGGAGAGACTCGAATGCTCTTTTGTTGTGGAGGAAGCCTGAACCAGCTGAAGCGGCTCATCGGCTAAGGCACGAACCGTTAATTCAGGCGGATGCCAGTCCGGGGATTCTATCAGTAACGCCAGATCATACATGCCTTGCTGCAACTGTTCGGGAATACGGAGGTAATCAACGCCTGTGACCGTAGGGAAGATCTCTGGATAATCGGATAAAAATACCCGCAAGCTGGTGGGGAGCCAATAACTCATCATGGTATCGGTGACCCCGATCGTCAACGGACCAGCCGGTGTTTGGTTGTCTTGAACCATCTCGTAGGCCTGTCGGTGACGACGGACCAGATCCAGTGCATACGGATAAAAACGGTGACCACTGGTGGTCAGCAAGACCGTTTTGCCCAGCCGATCGAACAGGTTGACTCGCAGCTCGTCCTCGAGCCGCCGAATGTGGGCAGTGATGGAGGACTGGGCGTAACCCAGGCGATCGGCTGCTCGTTGAAATCCATGTTCCTGTACGACCGTGATAAAGGAAACCAATTGACGATATTCCATATATATCCTCCTATCGATAATTATGATCGTTTGAACGAAAAACATTCATTTTACCTATCGATAGTTTATCGCTATCCTTAACAGGAAGCAATATAACAAGGAGGAAGCAAGATGAATATTTTAGTCACGGTCGCCCACCCCAGGGAGGAATCACTAACGTTTTCACTGATGCATGCGCTGCTTCGGGGATTAGCCGATGCCGGCCACACCACAGAAGTGTTAGATCTTTATCGGAGTAATTTTTCTCCGGTCCTGGAGGAAGTAGACGAGCCAGCGTGGAATCAGGAGAACCAAACCTATTCCCGAAAAGTGGATGAAGAAATGCAGCGGATGAATCGCCATGACGCCCTCGTATATGTGTTTCCTTTATGGTGGTGGAGCATGCCGGCCATGTTGAAGGGGTACATTGACAGGGTCTGGAATTACGGGTGTGCGTATGGACCGTCCCGACTGCCGCATCAAAAGGTGTTATGATTAACAATTGCCGGTGCTCCCCAGGAGCGATTTGAAAAACGACACTATGATCGCATGATGGAGCATTATTTCAACGTCGGTTTGGCTAATTACGTCGGCATCTGCGAGTCCCAATTTCATCTATTAGTGCAGGGGATCGATCCTTCTGCAGAGCATGTGGACCATCTCCTGCAGGAAGCATACGATCAGGGACGAAATTTTGATTCATGATTTCAATCATATAGACAAATGGTCGAAAAAATTTTCTTGTTGAAAGCCTTTCGTGTGCGTAAAAAAAGAGAACCAACTTGTTTTCCCGCTGGCTCTTGAAAGAGCTGCCATCCGGTAGTGGATAGATCCTTTAATAAAGATTTTATGTCTGGGTGCAATGTACATTACTATACGTTAAAAATATTAAAAGCACCGTTCTCCTTAAGAAAAGGGAACGGTGCTACAGTTACTTTTATTTGAAAGGACCTTCCAGAACTACTTTGCCAATTGTACTTCCCTTTTGAATCTGATTGTAAGCTTCCTTCAACGTTTCCACTGAAATAGGGTGAAGGGTTTTCGTTACTGTGGAGTGGATTTTCCCAGCCTCCACCCAATCGGCCAGCTCGTTCAACAGGCTATGCTGCTGCACCATATCCGCCGTCTGGAAAAGAGAGCGGGTGAACATCAATTCAAAAACGAAAGTGACACTTTTGCTGAACAGCGCCGTGTCCAACGGTTTTTCAGTCGGCAGAATAGAACAAATTTTTCCCTGCGGCAAAATAACGTTTGCCATTTCTGCCATATGATCATCGACATTATTTAAACAGAAGATGTATTCAACACCATTCAGGCCAAGATTCTCCAGCTGGGGGCCAAACGGCTCGTGATGATTGATGGTTTGATCTGCACCATGGTCTTTAACCCACTCTACCGTTTCAGAACGGGAGGCAGTGCCAATGACTGTTAGTCCGGCCAGTTTGGCAATTTGTACAGCAATAGAGCCTACTCCGCCTGCGGCCCCGATAATGAGAATGCTCTTCCCAGCATTTTCAGCAGCGTCTTTTGAAATGCCCAGACGGTCAAAAAATGCTTCATACGCAGTAATGCTGGTCAGAGGCAGAGAAGCAGCTTGAGGGAAATCAAGATTTTTTGGCTTCCTTCCTACGAGTCGCTCATCCACCAGATGAAATTCGCTTTGGCCGCCCGGACGATCGGTCGCCCCGGCATAAAATACCTCGTCCCCTTCTTTAAATAGCGAACTGTCTTCACCAGTCGCTACAACAACTCCTGCAACATCACGGCCAACCACTGTAAATGAATCATCATCTTCCTGTTTTCCGTCACGTGTCCGAATATCAGTCGGATTACCGGATATCGCTTTTACTTCTATAAGTAGATCGTGTCCTGCTGGTGTCGGCTTCTCCTGCTCTATCTGTTCAAAATCAGGTGCCCCTTCTTTAGAGCCCGGCTTATAAAATCCAAAGGTTTTCATTGTTTCCGACTTCATTTCAAATCGCCTCTCCTTTAATGCATGTATTATTGAGAAAACACTATTTTTATACTACACATTGGAGTCAGATCTTACAAAATATTGGATTTTGAAAGCTGTAATCTCTATCTACCGCCACTCAGAAAAAATATTGTACTTACTTATAGTGCTTATTAACTTCCGATAAGGGCCGTTATGTTTACAGTAATTAATACAAAGTAATTGTTTAAATCAAATTTTATTTTAAGAATGATTTTTTCATCTTTCACGTATATATTTCATCATTATTAAATCATAGTTGGGGAAGATGAGAGTAATTATGCGAACGCTCTGCATCGACTCAGGGGCGGTGGAAGGTTGGAAGACAGCGCATGATGAAGCGTACTTTGGTGGAACGATCTGAAAGCAAAAAGGGGCCGTCGGGTCATGGGCAAGAAGGTTCTTCGGAACAAGTGAAGTAGTACCGCGGGTGATATTTCGTCTCTAATCAGAGGCGGAATTTTTTATGCTTTATTTAGAAAGACAAGCAGATGAGGCAATATAAAAAGCAGTATGCCGAAGCCATTATAATCCACATTCAGCACATGTTGGAGGTGAAGGAGGCCCAGACGTTAATTGAAAAACCAAAATATGACGGACCGGGAGAACCTACTAATAATCACAATGATATAAAGTACAGAAAAAAGAAAAAATTATTTTTCCATAAGGAAAGGACCAACAAATCATAGCACTACATCTGCTTCTGAAACCGGTCGATGTCGCTATTCTGCGGGTCTTGACTGTAGGTTTACTGCTGACTAATTGGATAAAGAAGGCGATATTCCTCTCCGTTCTGGACCCGCCTGGCCCATTACTTGATTGGTGATACGTTCTTAATGCCGAAGGTAGCCATGAGTAAGTGCCGGGTTGCTCTATCTTTCTTCCCATTTGTTCCAAAGGACTTCCCGTTTCACTTCTGCTGGATATCTTCGTTTCTTTTCTCCCATAAGAAAAACACCTCGATCTGTCGATCCTACTACGAATACGACGTGAGAGGTGCTTTTATCTGTTTTCTTTATTTAGGTTACTTCATTCACTCCGGAAGAATGTCTTTGATTTGATAGTCGGTAAATGGAAAATAGATATAGAAAACAGTTCCTTTTCCTATTTCACTTTTCACGTCGATGGTTCCCCCGTGTAGATGAACCAGTTGCTTCACAATGGTAAGACCAAGACCGAATCCTTTCCCTGCTGCACCACTGCGCGAATCATCCTCCTTGTAAAAACGTTCCCATATCATTTCCAGCGTCTTAGCACTCATCCCTATGCCTTCGTCCGCTATTTCGAACATAGTGCCTTCAGAAAAAGGAAAAGCATGGAGAGAAACGGTGCCTTGAGAAGTGAACTGCAAGCTGTTTTTAGTAATATTCAATAGAACCTGTAGAAGCCTGTCATAATCAGCGTAAACTGATACGTCTGATTTAATGTCGGACACTAGCTGAATATTCTTTTGGGCGGCTTCTTCGGTGAAATGATCTTTCACGGTCTGTAGAACGTCTGCTGCAGGCATCCATTCCTTTTTGAGGTCAATTTGATTAGAACGTATTTTTTCGTAATCGAGATTATCATTCACAAGTCGCGTCAGGCGGTTTGTTTCTTTTCCTGCAAGCTCAAGTCCTCTACTGTAGCCAGAAGCATCTATCATCCCGCTTTGAATACCTTCAATAATGCCGTTTATGGTAGTAAGCGGTGTGCGCATCTCATGAGCTACATCCGCCATGAATTGTCTTCTGCGGCTTTCAAGCTGTTTAATTTCCTCTCTGGATACCTGGAGTTTTTCCGCCATATAATGAAAATCACGTGATAAATCCCCGATTTCATCCAAAGAAGACTCCGGGACTTCGACCTTGTAATCTCCGCTTGCAATCCGATTTGCTGCGGTCTGCAGGCGCTTGATGCGTTTGACATGGAGTCTGGCAAGCAGCCAGCTCACAAGTCCGGAAACGAGAAAGGCAACCAGGGCTGTCCATAAAAGCATCTGGTTAATTTGACGAATAATCTCAGCTGTGCCGCTCACGGGAGAAGTTAAAATAATCCCTCCCGCAAACGAATCACCTTGAAAATTTGGAATAATAACAATCGTCGACGTTTGATTAAAACGTTTGTCATCACGACGGACTTCAATGGTTTCTCCCTGCTGCAGTCGATCAAGTTCGCTGTCACTCAGACGGAGAGGGGGAGCATTTGTACCGCTGGTAGGGTGAGTTGCATTAAACTGCTGATCAAACACACTGAAGCGAATGTTTTGGGACGCTAGCAATTCGTCAGAGTTACTAAGCTGTGCAGACGACTTGTCACGTAAAATAGCATCGCCGTAATCATTCAATTCATCGACTTTGTAATCATAAATAAATTGTTCTACATAATAAGTGAATGCTGGCGTTAGAATGAGAAACGCCAACAGCAGGATACCGATGTGACTGGCGAGCAATTGGTAAACGTATTTAATTTTCATTGCGTTTCCCATTCGTCAAATTTATAGCCGACGCCCCAGACCGTGTGCAGATAGTCATTGGCCTCAGTACTAATTTTTTTGCGCAGTCGTTTCATGTGTACGTCCACCGTCCGCTCGTCGCCGATGAATTGATACCCCCACACTCGTTCAATCAACTGTTCACGGGAAAAAACCTGCTTGGGACGGGCAACAAAAAAAGATAGCAACTCAAATTCTTTTGGGGTTAAATTATTTATCGACTGCCCGTCCAATCGAACTTCACGAGTAGAGAGGTTGATGTAAAAATGACGGCTCTCGAGAACAGAAGTGGAAGGATCCGCTGCCGGCTTTTTTTCGGCTCTTCTTGTCACAGCCCGTATTCTGGCCATTAATGCTAGAGGACTGAACGGCTTTGTCACATAATCATCTGCGCCAAACTCAAAGCCGAGGACCTGGTCCGACTCAGAATCCTTAGCTGTAAGCATGATAATAGGCACTTCATTTCCGCTTTCCCGGATAGAACGACAAAGGGTGATGCCGTCCATTCCCGGCAGCATCCAGTCGATGATCAGCAGATCCCACTCCTGCTGCTGGGACATTTTATATCCTTCGGATCCATTGAATACAAATGTTCCGCGTATATTTTCTTTCAGGAAAAAAAGCTCGAGCATAGAGCTTACACTTTCATTATCTTCCACCACAAGTACATCCATATGAGCATTACTCCTCTTTTTCATATATCAGCTATCCCTAATTTATAGGGGACTTCCTTTCAGGTGCAAGGAAATTTATCAGATGTATAAAAAGTTTATACCTTTGACTTTGTCCTGTCATAGTTTTTTCATATTTGTTATTTATATTTGTCGATGAGCAGGTTAGAAAAAATACGAGGAGGCAGATACATATGCGTGTATGGAAAAGAGCGTTGCTCAGTATGAAGGAAAAGAAAGGAAAAACACTGATGCAACTATTGATATTTACCGTTATCTGCGTGCTGATCCTGTCAGGTCTATCAGTCAAAACGGCGGCAAATGCATCAGCAGACTTAGCTAAAGAATCCCTGGGAGGAGAAGTCACACTTGCAGTGGACCGGGAAGCAGCGATGGAAGAAGGTGGAGGAAACGGGCCGCCGGAAATAGCTAGCTCTCCCGTAGCAGTAGAAGAAGCTGAAACAATCGCGGAGCTTGAACAGGTGCGCGGATACAATTATCTAACGTCGACATTAGCTGAAGCTGCCGATTTTGACGCGGTGGAAGAAAGTAGCGACACTTCGGAAAGCGCGGAGGAGGGAGCTGGCTTCGGAGGCGGAGGAATGATGCAGGGAGATGTAAGCCTGCAGGGTGTTCTTTATTCGGATGCTGTTGATGATTTTATGAACGGGGATGCTTCCCTAGTTGAGGGACGGCATATTACGAAAGAAGATCAAGGTAGTCAGGTAGCGATGATTGAAGAAACCCTTGCCGAAGCGAATGATTTAGAAACTGGGGATACTATCTCATTGGAAAGTACAGAAGAAGATGCTAGCACAGAGGTGGAAATCATAGGTGTCTACGAATCGGGCAGCACTACAAGCTCTTCAAACCCCGGTATGAACATTGCAGCACAGGATCCATCGAATACTATTTATCTTCCTTATACAGAAGTGAATACGTTAACCGGGGAAGAAGCGACGGTCGATAGTGCGGTTTATTATTTGAACGACGCAGAGGAGGCCGAAGCCTTTACCGCAGACGCAGAAGAAGCCAGTGACCTGGACTTCGATACGTATGCGTTGACTTCAAATATTTCTTTGTATGAGCAGATGATTGGACCAATCGAAAATGTAGCTTCGTTTTCCACGAATATTGTTTATATCGTTACGGCCGCAGGGGCTTCCATTCTTGGTTTGATTGTCATGCTGTCCATCCGTGAGCGAAAATACGAAATGGGCGTTCTGATGGCCATTGGGGAGAAAAAATCGAGATTGGCCGGCCAGTTTCTGGCGGAGATTTTAATCGTTGCTGCTGTCGCTGTAGGGCTTTCTGTTTTAATCGGCAATGTAGTCGCAGATCAATTGGGTACACAGCTGTTGGAGCAGCAGGTGAGCGCTACAGAAAATACTGAAACTTCACCGGAATCCTTCGGACCCCCTGGTGGCATGGGTGAAGGCAATGCCGGTATGGGAGGAGAACAGGCAGAAGTAGTGGATAGTCTGGATGTGAGTGTGACCTGGTCAGATATCGGTGTGCTTGCTGGATTAGGTGGTCTGATTGCGGTAGTGGCTGCTCTGCTCCCGTCTGTTTCTATCCTGCGTATGCAGCCGAAGCAAATACTAACCAAACAGGAATAGGAGGAGCATTATGGAAAAAATTATCAATCTAGAGCATGTGGGATACTGGTACAATGAAAATGAAGAGAACAAGGTGTTATCGGACATAACGGTTGGTTTCGAACGGGGGCGTTTTTACGCCATTACTGGTCCCTCAGGTGCCGGGAAAACCACATTGCTGTCCATATTAAGTGGTCTCGATGTGCCGAAGCAGGGGGAAGTACAGTGGGAAGAAATAAATATTCAGCAAATTGGTCTGCAGAAGTTTCGAAGCCAGTATGTATCGATGGTTTTTCAAGGATACAATCTGCTGCCATATATGACTGCGCTTCAGAATGTCCGCACAGCGATGGACATTACAGGAAACCGGCCACGTAAAGAGCGCCGGGCGTTGGCCTTGGAACAACTCGAACGCGTAGGGTTGAGCAGGGACCAGGCATTGCAGAAGGTACTCACGTTAAGTGGAGGACAACAGCAGCGAACGGCAATAGCGCGAGCACTGTCATGCGAAACAGAAGTGATTATTGCAGATGAGCCGACGGGAAATCTTGACGAAAAAACCGCTGAAGAGATTATTAATATCTTTAAGTATTTGGCATTTAAAGAACGAAAATGTGTGATTTTAGTGACCCATGATCCTTCTGTGGCAGAAAAAGCAGACGTACGTGTGCAACTGGCCAAAGGTCACCTTCAAGTAAATGAAAAAAATTCATTATCTATATAATGTTAAGATGATGGATTTGAACAGATATTTCGAGGAACGGCTGCGCCACCGTGGTAGTGATGTTGAAAATGATCACGGCACTTTTATGATGAGAGCCAACAATGATATTCCTTTTAGGAGACAAAGCAAATTAGATTAATGGAGCCGTCATTCCGATTGATAATAGCTTTACAGCAGTATAAAAAGCAGGGGGCTGTCCCAAAAATCGAATGAGCGCTCTTTTAGGCGGAAGCTGGAGACTTTTCTCCGGCTTCTTTTTTTATGGTTTCCGCTTTTTTTCGCAGATTATGGGCGACGGCCAACAACCCAAATTCCGTGGTCACCTTGGCGGTGCCCCGCAGGGCAAACCGGCGAAAGCGGCGGTTCGCTTTCAAGTGCCCAAACACGCTTTCGGCTTCGATCTTGCGACGGGCATAGGTGGACGCTCCCTCGTCACTCGTTAACGCCCGGCGGGCGATCGCCTTGCCCTCTTCATATACCGGGTTGATGCGGACCTGCCGGTTGCCCTCCGCGCTGGTGCACTGGGGTTTCAACGGACAGTCGCTGCAGTCTTCGCTTTCATACCGTTTGAGATCCCGCTGGTAGCCATAGCGGTCGGTGCGCCGCTCATAGGCTTGAAACCGCACTTTTCGGTGGTTCGGGCACCAGTACAGGTCGTCCTTTTCGTCATAGGTCCAGTTCTGCACCGGATGGATGGCCTGCTGAAAGGCCCGGGTCTGCTCCTGGCGCATGCGGGGGTACGGAATCAAAAACGGAAGGCCTTCCTCGATCAGGGTCAGGTAGTTGGGTTCACTGCCATACCCGGCATCGGCAATGATTTGGCCCGGAAACGGCAGGGACCGCTCGTCCAGCATCGTCAGATGCGGACGCAAACACCGGGTGTCCGTGGGATTGGGGTGCACTGTATAGCCCACAATGTACTGGTTTTCCGTGCCCATCTGGATATTGTAGCCCGGTTTTAGCTGGCCGTTGCCCATGTGGTCGTCTTTCATCCGCATAAAGGTGGCATCCGGATCGGTTTTCGAAAAGCTGTTCCGCCCGTCGAAGGTTGCCAGGTACCGCTCGTATTTGACCAGGCGGGGCAGATAATCCCGCTCGATCCGGCGATGACGCTTCCGCCACCACTTCATCTCGGTTTTGGCTTCCCGGCGTTCGCCGGGAGACGCCGCGTCGGCCTGACGCTGCTCGGCCTCCTGCTGACGCCCGGCCATCTGGACCGCCACCGCCCGAAGCGTGTCGGCGTCGATCCGTTCCTGCCCGTCGGGCAGGGAAAGAAACGGGATTACTTCCTGCCAAAGCGCGGCCAGCTGCTCCTGAAGACGCTGTTCGTACCGGACTGTGGACTTGCGCCACACAAACGTATACCGGCTGGCATCCGCCTCGATTTTGGTGCCGTCCAGAAAATAATGCTCTCCGGTGATCAACTGCTCATCGAGCAGTTCCTGGACCACATGGTGAAACAGCGGGGCAATGTGTTCCTGCATCTGTTCGGAGCGAAACCGGTTAATGGTGCGGAAGTTGGGCGTTCGCCCCCCGGCCAACCACGCCATACGGAGGTTTTCCTGCAGGGCCTGTTCGATCGCCCGGGCCGAATACCACGCCCGGGCATAGGCATAGATGACAATTTTGGTCATGGTTTGAGGCGGATAGGCCGGCCGTCCCGCCGAAGAAGCTTGGGGGCCCCAAAACGACTCGGACAGCCGATCAATGGTGTCGTTGACGATCCGCACCAGATCCCCATCGGGGATCATGGGTTCCAGGCTCGTTAGTATCGGGAAACGCTGTGTGTTATCATTAGTAAACATAAGAAATCATCCTTTTCGTATGGCGGTTGTGGTGACTTAACCATATCATCGAAGGATGATTTCTTTCTTTATTTGCACACAGAAAAGGGGCTGTCCTATTTTTGGGACAGCCCCTTTTCAATGCTAGAAACAATATATCATTGATGCAATAATACCTTGTCGTTCATCTTTATATACTTAAAATCAATTTGTAAAAATTCAAGGAAATATTCTAATTCTTGTGGAATATAATTTATAAATGAGTAACTGCTTATAATCGCGATTATGTTAAGGAAGCATCAGCGTGCCAACTGGCGCCTGATGCTTCCTTTCTGTCGTGATTCTATTGATGGTCTTTTTTATGCTTTAAGAGCCGTTAACTTCAGGGTGCGCGAGGTGGAGTCGTGCACCATATCAAGCAGCTCAGGGTTATCCTCAAGGGACTTGCCGTAGGACGGAATGATTTCCTTCAGCTTCGGCTCCCACGCCTCCAGGTGCTCGGGGAAGCATTTGTTCAGCACTTCAAGCATAATCGACACAGATACGGAAGCGCCCGGCGATTCACCGAGAAGAGCCGCCATCGTGCGGTCTTCGGCATGAATCAGCTTGGTGCCGAATTGCAGGGCGCCCCGGCCGCCTTCCTCGGTATCCTCAATCAACTGAACGCGCTGGCCGGCGACGAGAAGCTCCCAGTCCTCACTCGACGCATTTGGGACGAAATTGCACAGCTCCTCCATCCGGTGTTCCTTGGACATGCTCAGCTGCTGGGCCAGGTACTTGAGCAGCGGCGTATTTTTCGCGCCGGCTGCGAGCATCGTCAGCACGTTTGTCGGTTTGACCGAGCCGAACAAGTCCATCGGCGATCCCTGCTTCAGGAACTTGGGCGTAAATCCGGCGAACGGACCGTACAGGAGCGTATCCTTTCCTTCGATATGGCGACGGTCCAGGTGCGGAACCGTCATCGGCGGAGTGCCTGCCGGTTCTTTGCCGTACACCTTGGAATCGTGCTGGCGGACGACCTCCGGATTGTCGCAGACGAGGAATTCGCCGCTGATCGGGAAGCCGCCGATACGCCTGCTTTCGGGAATCCCGGTTTTTTGCAGCAGCGGCAGGGCCCCGCCGCCGGCGCCGATGAAGGCGAAGGACGCCGTATGTTCTTCGAGCGTTTCCTGTTGATGGTTTCGGACCTTTACTTCCCACGTGCCGTCTGGTCGCTGGGCAATATCGTCGACGGAATGATTGTAGCGGATCTCGACGTTATGCTGCTTCTCCAGGTTGGCAAGCATCTGGCGGGTGAGTTCCCCGAAATTGATATCGGTGCCGTGATCGACCTTCGTGGCCGCGATCGGCTCGCCGGAGTCACGCCCCTCCATCATTAACGGAATCCACTGCCTGATTTGTTCGGGATCGTCGGAAAACTCCATTCCCTGAAACTGGGGATGGCCGTCGAGGGCCTCGAACCGTTTCTTCAGAAAATTTACGTGATCCTGTCCGTACACAAAGCTGATGTGGGGCAGGGGACGGATAAATTCTTCCGGGTTTTTAAGGTCGCCCTGATCCACCAGATGCGCCCAGAGCTGTCTTGAAATCTGAAACTGTTCATTAATTTCAACCGCCCGGCTGGTCTTCAGAGAGCCGTCCGGCTGCTCGGGGGTATAGTTCAGCTCACAGAGAGCTGCGTGGCCGGTCCCGGCGTTGTTCCATTCATTCGAGCTCTCCTGTCCGGCGGAATCGAGCTTTTCGAACAGAGTAATGTGCCATTCGGGCGCTAACTTATTTAACAGTGTCGCAAGGGTGGCGCTCACGATGCCGGCGCCGATCAGAATGACGTCGGTCGTTGTGTCATGATTACGCATCGTTTTCCTCCTTTGGATAATGCCACAAGTTGAGTTTATACAGAAAATAAAGCTTGCATGTGTTTGTGATGCTGAGAATGAACGTATTTGTTGGGTTATCAATTGTCGAGCCAATCCTATCTCTTGATGGCTGTGATTGGCTTTCCGCTGAGCCCAAGCAATGAAGGGAGAAGCTTATGGTAGATCATCTACTCGTTTCGGTGTTTCGTTCCTTTAGACAGCACATCTTCCACATTGATGAGGTGTCTGCTCATGGCTTCGATAGCTGCTTGGGCCTGGTGGTCTTCGATGGCATGAAGGATTTGTTGATGTTCGTCAATCAGGTGTTGAAAGGAGCGTTGTTCGAAAAATAGCCATACCTTTCTGGTTTCATACATGGTTTTTTGCAAGGTGTCAGAAAGTCGACTCATCATTTGTTGGAGGAGGTGATTTCCGGAGGCTTCAGCAATGGCTAGGTGGAAACGAACATCGCCCTGTTCGCCGAGATCCCCCGAACCGTTGGACGCCTGCGTCATTTGTTCCAGCGCGACACGCATCTGTTCCAGATGACTATCTGTCCGTCGAAGCGCAGCCAGTTCGGCAGCTCCTTTCTCCAGCACATGACGGACTTCAAATAGCTCCTTCATGGTTTGCGTCGAAAGAAGGGAAGGACTGTTCATCATTTCCGTGATGGTGGAAGCATCGTACTGGTTCACAAAAGTGCCTTCTCCCTGGCGAATCGTGATAATGCCGACGGCTCGTAACGCACTTAACGCTTCCCGAACGGCGGAACGGCTGACATCGAACTGTTCCGAAAGCGCAACAACAGAATCCAGTTTATCCCCGGGTTGTATTTCTCCACGTTTGATCATGTCTTCAATTTTTTCTCGAACCACTTCAGCGATTTTTTTCGTTTCAATCCGTTCGATAGGCACTAATAGCTTCTCCTCTCGTGAATACTGGGATGAGATCATCCTATGCTCTTGATCATTGGTATGTCAGCGTTGGACGCACTCCGTCACCTTAAGCAAAGCAAAAAAAGCTACCTATTTTATTTTCTATAGATATGGTCATCAGATGAGAAGCATGCATTCATTGTATCATTAGTAGAAACCGCTTTCAATTATTAAGCTGTTTTTTGAACAGAGAACCATAAAAAAGCATCTTTTGGTCATAAAATATATTGCAATTATGAATGTAAGCGGTTACGATATGGAATATGGTCATCAGATGACCATATTGCCTCATCCTTGGGAGCGGTAATAGCGAAAACATCATGATATCAAGAGGAGGGAATCAAATGTTAATGATCGTGGCCTTAAGCGCCGTAATTGTTCCATTTTTGCTATTGGTCCTGCTGCGAATGCCAGCAATTAAAGGGATGTCCATTAGTGCCGTTATTGTCATTCTATTAGCGATCACCGTGTGGGGGATGGAAAGCCAAGTGATTGCTTCGTCGATCCTCCAGGGCGTACATAAAACGTTGACTATTTTATTCATTTTGTTTGGAGCTCTGGTTCTTTTGAATACTCTCCGGAACACGGGGGCGGTGAATCGCATTAATCAGGGATTCCAAAGTATTTCTCAGGATATGAGGGTCCAGGTGATCTTTGTCGCCTTTTTGTTCGGGTCGTTAATTGAAGGAGCAGCAGGGTTTGGCACCCCGGCGATGGTGACGGCGCCGTTAATGCTCGCGCTAGGTTTTAAGCCCCTGGCGGCGGTGGCGACAGCTCTCATTGCTGACAGCACTGCCGTTGCCTTCGGAGCGGTAGGAACGCCCGTGTTGGTCGGCTTAAGCACGTTACCCGAAGCGGATGCTGCCTTTTATCAGGATGTCGGTTTTACGGTCACCCTCATTGATTTATTCGCGGGCACGTTTATTCCTTTTATCCTGATGCTCGTTTTGACGTTGTTTTTCGGTAAAGGGAAAGGTATCAAGGACGCTATGGTAATGCTACCTTGGACCCTGCTTATTGGGATCACCTATAACGGATCCGCACTAGTATACGCCTATTTGTTTGGCCCGGAATTTGTAGCAATTCTTGGTTCGTTAACGGGCCTCGTGGTGGCCGCAGTGACCGCTAAAAAAGGTTGGTTGCTGCCGACGTCTACATGGACCGATGCTATGCAAGAGAATTTCGAGGTGAGTCACGAGCGATCCGAGATGGGATTAATCCGGGCGTGGTTTCCGTATATCATAGTGGTTCTCTTATTGCTTCTCACCCGTATTGTTCCTTGGTTTCAGGAATTCACCCAGACCGCCATCGATTTAACCTGGACGAATATTTTGGGGGTGGAAGGGGTCACGTCGGAGTGGGAGCTACTTTATTCTCCCGGCACCGTCCTCACGGTCGCGGCCATCTTGGCCGTCGCCGTTCAGCGAAAATCGCTGGGCCACTTTGGTCGGGCGGCCACACAGTCGTTGGCTACGATTAAAATTACCGCTGTGACCCTGGCAGCCACGCTTGCCATGGTTCATGTGTTCAGTAATTCCGGGATGAATGCGAGCGATTTGATGAGTATGCCGGAGTACATCGCGCAGGGGATGGCAGCCGCCTTCGGCCCGATGTGGATCTTTGCTGCTCCGTTTCTCGGGGAGCTGGGGTCTTTTATCACCGGAAGCGCTACCGTTTCCACGCTTACGTTCTCCCCAATTCAGTACAATATCGCAGAGGCCACGGGCGCGAATGTCCACGTGGTGCTTGCTGCCCAGCTAGTGGGAGCCGGCGCGGGAAATATGATTTGTGTGCATAACGTGGTTGCTGCAAGTGCAGTGGTGGGCATGCAGGGAGAGGAAGGAAACGTTATCCGAAAAACCTTGGGACCGGCACTCCTGTACGGGATCCTGGTGGGTATTGGTGGATTCATTTTGATGAACATTTTATAAAACGACCAATGGGTTGAAGTTGGACACTAATACCAACTTCAACCCATTTATTATCTCCTAATACATCTTAAAATAAAGAAAATCATGCTTCGGAGGTGGTTCCGGATCATTCTTAAAAACATAAAAGCACGGCTAGCCGATGTCCCAACACAGAACTTCTTTAGGGGAGAACTGTGGTTTTTTACCTTCTAAGGAACAAATCAGGATCCGTAGCGTTCGCCGGGAACAAAGGCGTGCTGAACATATAAACAAGCTCCTACAGATTCGGATCCTTATTTCCTATAATCCAATGGTCAATTACGGAAGAAAATCGTTAAACGTTACATCGAGCAGGGGGGATGAATGTTGTTTACATTTGATGCTTCGATGACGCTGCAGTCATTTTTTGACACAAACAAACAGCTGTTTGAACAGACGCTCGTGGCGGAGGAAGTAGAGATTCGCTCGGATATCCGTCTCATCTTGCAAGAGGAAGGTGTCTTTTCAAAACGGGAAGATCGTCAGTGATTATAGAGGAGAGCATTATAAAAGGTAGAATTTGGTTTAGTAGGTTTGGATAGAAAACAAAGTCGATTAGTGTTCTTTGATTAGAAAATTTCAGGTACCATAATGATAAATAATAAGAAATAGCTTTTACAATAGCAGGGCAAATAATAGAGTATTTTACCACCCTCTCAAAAAGTACGCTTTTTGATACAATTCCTCGACATGCAAAAAAGCTTCCTGGAAGGGACCAGCAAGCCTTTTTGTTCGCTAAATTATAAGGATATTTCTCGACAAACTTCATCTAATAATGATATCGGCAGGCAATAATGCTAATTTGCTGTTCATCGACGGTATACACCAATCGATGTTCGATATCGATGCGACGACTGTAAAAACCAGCTAAATTGCCTTTTAATTTCTCTGGTTTCCCAATGCCATCTAACGCCCCGTCTCGTTCAATGCTTTTAATCAATTGATTAATGCGTTTGAGCGTTTTTTTGTCCTTGGTTTGCCAATACTGATAATCCTGAAACGCATTGTGAGTGAATAAGACGTTCAACTTACTCATCGATATCGACGGTCGTGGTTTCTTCCTGGTTCAATTGATTGATGGATTCCGATAGATGCTTGGCGTTGCTCGGGTTGTTCAAGAGATAGATGGTTTCAAGGTATTGATTGTATTCGTCTTCTGAGATGAGCACCGCATTTCGTTCTTTGGTTGTGATGGTGACGGATTCCTGGTCATCGTTGACTTTATCAATCAATCCCTTAAAGTTCTTTCGCGCATTGGAGTAATTCATGACAGTCATCGTTATCAGCTCCTTTTTTATATTGTACAATTAAATGTACAATTTGTCGATGATTTGCTCATGCTGTTTTCGTTTGAAAAAAAGTGTTAAAAAAAGTAGACCTTTTTAGTCATTCTATATACCAACCTGAAAAAGTACCAATACGTTTCAAAAGGTTTTAAATTATTTTTGGGGTGTTTGAAAACGGACCTGGACCTTTTGGGACGCTATTAAACTATTCTGTCATTAATTTTTAATAATATTTGAATTCACTTAGTGCACGTTCGGGATTGTACTCTTAGAAATTAGTGGTAATTCCATAAATCAGCTGAACTAAAGAAGCTACTAGTAAAAAGCATATTGATATAGTGAACTTTGGCTGTCGGCTTACCTTTTTCGATTTTCTGTACTCTTTGAACATAATAATGCCGGCGCTTATGATTAATAGAAAGCAAACCGCATAAACAATCACGTCAACTGCATTCATTAAAATTCTCCTTTCTAATATACAATATGAAAAATTTATTTGCTTCAATACAAACAGCAGCGCCCTCTAAATACAGAAAGCGCCGCTGTTTATTTTAAATAAAGAGTTCTTCCTCTTCGGCAGACGTCGACAATACATTTCGGTGCCGTACATATATCAGCCCGCTGATAGTCAAAAGGAGCGAAGCGATGACAAATACGCTGCGCACTCCCGCTACTTCCGCCAAGCCACCAACCAGCAGCGAAGAGAAACCAAAAAAACTGGTCAAAATTACGTCTCTGGCGGAAAATACCTTTGCCAGCTGTTTTTCCTCCGTATGGGATTGAATCAGAGAAATCTGCGTAACCTCCTGAACCTGCGTCGGAATACCGATCAAAAGGGAAATGAGCAGGGCGAAAACGCTGAAAGCTGGAAACGCGAACCAAAAGGTGAAGATTGCAACACAAAAGGAGGCGCCGATTAAAAAATACCGCCCGTTTGCCTGAAGAGCTTTTTCAAACCGGAAGCAGAGCATGCCCCCAATTATCAGTCCGGCGAAAAACGAAGCATTGATGTATCCCCACCACGGTTCATTTTCCTGTAGCACCTCGGCAACATAAACATACAATAAAGCGGCGATCCAGATGGCACCTGTTAAAGAAGTGATGCCATCGACGATAAACATGGTGCGCAGCGGACGATGCTTCCAAACATACCTCCATCCCGATTGAAGGGTTGCTGCCATTGATGGTACCGCCGGGGCTTGAAAAGAAGCATCGCTATCCTCAATACGAACACCCAGAAGCAGAAAAGAAATCATCATAAAGGTAAGGGAGGTGCCCATAAGCACCGCGCCTGGTGGAAACAGTACGATGAACAGAGCGCCGACAGGCCATCCGGCCAATTGAATCGATTGATCCGACATGGCCATCAGGCTGTTTGCCCGAACCAGCGAATGCCGGGGGACGATTCTGGGAAGAGAAGCATTCCGGGCTGGCGTGATCCAGCTGTCCAGTACGGCAATTAGGCCTACAACCGTCAGCGCCCACCTTAAGAATGAAGACCCGACGTCTGCCAGTAGAAGCATGGGCAGGATCATCAACAGCAGCCCTTTGCCTGTCGAGGCTGCAGCTAAAATCGTTCTCAGGTCCCCTTTTTCCAGTATCCAGGGAGCGAACAGCCCGCCAAGAAACCGGGAAAATGTATTGATAAAAGGGATAAGAGAAACGAGAAACACGGAAGAAGTACGCTCGTAAACGACACTAATGATACTTACAAGGTAAAAAATATCGCCGGCACTGGCGATAGACTGATTACTCAACAACAAAAAGAACGAACGCTTATGGCTCATCACATCACCCACTAGTATTTAGTTTTATATGGGAAAGATGAGCTGCCTACATGAGCTTTCGTCCTTTCGTGAGCATGCTATATTTGATAGAAATTTTGTATACTTTTAATATGGTTGCTATTAAAATATCACAATTTATGGAAAAATCACAGTCTCGAAAGCCATATTTGTGATTTTAAGGTTGATTTTTCCATCCTTCACGTATATACTTCATCATTAATAAATCATATCCGGGAAAGAAGAGAGTAATGATGCGGCCTGTCTGCAGCGACTCAGGGACGGTGGAAGCCTGGGAGACAGCGCATGATGAAGCGCACTTCGGAGGAACGGTCTGAAAGCAAGTAGGAACCGTCGGGTCATTTCGTTATCAATGGACAAGAAGGTTCTTCGGAACAATCGGAGTGGTACCGCGGGTCATATCTCGTCTCTAATCAGAGGCGGGATTTTTTTATGCCTTATTTAGGAGGAAAAGCAGATGATGGAATATGAAAAGCAGTATGCCGAAGCTATTTTACCGCACATTCAGCACGTACTGAAGATGGAGGAAATCCAGGCGTTAATTGAACACCCAAAACGTGACGGACAGGGAGACCTGGCCTTTCCCTGCTTTGTGCTGGCCAGGCATTTCCGAACCAGCCCGAAGGAAATCGCTGCCTGGCTCGCCGACAGCATCCACAGCCCATTGTTTGAAAAAGTGGTGGCCGATGGACCGTATGTGAATGGGTTTTTAGACAAAGCAGCCGTCAGCGGGCAGCTTCTTCAGCGTATTCAACAAGAAAAAAGCCATTACGGGACGCAGACATGGGGCGAAGGAAAAACGATTACGCTGGATTTTTCGTCACCCAATATCGCAAAGCCGTTTTCCATGGGGCATTTACGGTCAACAGTAATCGGTAACGCTATGGCGAACATTGTAGAAAAGTGCGGCTACACTCCGGTTAAAATTAACCATGTAGGTGACTGGGGAACCCAGTTCGGAAAATTAATCGTAGCCTATTCACGCTGGGGATCGGAGGAGCAGGTACAGCGGAATACGATTAAAGAGCTGCTGGACTTGTATGTGCTGTTTCATAAAAAAGCGGAGGACGAGCCGCATCTGGAAGAGGAAGCACGGCAATGGTTCCGAAAGTTGGAGCAGGGGGACGAAGAAGCAGCCCGTCTCTGGCGGTGGTTTCGGTACGAATCCCTGCAGGAATTTTCGAAGATTTACGATCAGTTGGGTATTCAATTTGATACGTATCAGGGCGAAGCCTTTTATAACGATCAGATGGAGGGCGTGGCGCAGCTGATTCAAGAAAAGGGGCTGCTGGAAACATCTGAAGGAGCAGAGGTTGTCGATTTGAGCGATCATCAGCTGCCACCGTGCCTGATTCGAAAATCCGACGGGGCTACATTGTACGCCACGCGGGATCTGGCTGCAGCAATTTATCGGCATCAGCAGTACGGGTTTGATCAATCGTACTACATTGTCGGAGACGAGCAGCGTCTGCATTTTCAACAGCTGTTTCTGGTGCTGGAAAAAATGGGCTACGACTGGGCGAAGGGGATGGTCCATATCCCGTTTGGCTTTATACTGCAAAACGGAAAGAAAATGTCGACGAGAAAAGGAAAAGTGATTTTACTGGATGAAGTGATTCAGGAGGCTATTGATCTGGCTCAGCGAAGCATTGAGGACAAAAACCCGGAGCTTGGGCAGAAGGAAGAAACCGCTCGTATGGTCGGTGTAGGGGCGATTATTTTTCATGATTTAAAGCACGAACGGCAAAATAATATCGAATTTCAGCTGGAGGATATGCTGCGGTTTGAAGGAACGACAGGGCCGTATGTACAGTATACGCATGCGAGAGCCTGTTCGATCTTAAGGAAGGCCGGTTATCACCCGTCGTCGGTGAAGCAGGGGCTAGCGGATGCTCCGAGCTGGAATGTCATCAAAACGCTGGCAGCTTTTCCGTCGGTTATTGAAAGAAGCTATCACCAAAGTGAACCTTCGGTCATCTCCAAGTATTTGATTCACTTAAGCCAGAGCTTTAACAAATACTACAGCCAGGTCCGCATACGGACGGAGGACGAGGAACTACCAGCCAGACTGGCCCTGGTACATGCAGTGGCGATTGTTTTACAGGAAGGGCTGCGTATTCTTGGTGTTCAGGCACCCGAAGAAATGTAGGAGGCATTCAGCTAAGGAATATTCCGTTAAACCACTGGATCGATCAACCGACCGGGGGAGGAGTGGAAGAAGGCTAGACGTTTCTTTCTTTTGGCTGCCTCTCCATCAGCAACAAGTATTATTGCCGGGAGATAGTGATTACATTTATCGTCTGTAATAGTTTTCTCAAGCTTCTATAAGTAAACAAGGAGATGTCACTAAGATGATTCATTGCCGAATGATCAGGAAACGGGACTATATTTCTCTACCGTTGCTTTTTGACGTATTGGGGTACCCCAGCACGCCAGAGGATATCGTTAATCGCATGGATCACTTAATGCAGCTGCCGCAATACGAAGCAATTGTCGCTGTGAATGATAAAGAAGAAATTTTCGGGTTTGTTGGCTTGGGGCATATGCATTACTTTGAAAAAACAGGCACATATGGAGCTATTTTAGCTATGGCAGTGAGAGGAGATAAGCAGCGCCAGGGCATTGGGACAATTTTAATCGAAGCCGCAGAGGCCTGGGCGAACAACCTTGGATGTGATGATGTAGTAGTCTCGAGCGGCAATCGAAATGAGCGGAAGGCGGCACATCAGTTTTATCAAAAGCATGGATACCTTCACGAAGGCTCGAGCTTTGTGAAATGTTTGGGTGAGAGCTAGAGCAAAAAATGATGATTCGTCTGGACTTCAGCAAAAAGGAGGAGCTATCGATGCAAGAATACTGGGTCCCTCACGATAATACGGTTTTACACTGCCTGGACAGCTGTCCGGATAATGGGGAGGCAGCCCCCTTACTTATCAGTCCGGGGTTGTCGGAACCAGCGGAAAGCTATATTGATACGATCCGGGCGTTAGAGCCCAGGCGGTGTATTGTTTTTGCCCATCGGGGAAGAGGGAAAAGCAGTGCACCGTCGTCAGGGTATACCCTGGAGGACCATGTGGAGGATATCGAGGCAGTTGTGAAATTTTTTGACCTTCAGCGCTTTTATCTGATGGGGTATTCGCGCGGCGTGTCCTATGCCCTGGGATATGTGATGCGAAATTCTTCCAGGCTGGAGGGATTAATCCTGGCCGAATATCCCGCAGTCCATAAACAAATGGGAGCGGGATGGGCCGACCATTACCTGCAGAGTTCATGGGGAAACCAAAGAGGGAGCGATCTCATGGATGAGCAGGTTGTTCGAGGAATCGAACGAGATGCCAGAGAGCGCTCGTTTCGTTCTTCTCTTCATCAGATTTCCTGCCCGGTGCTTGTCCTGCGGGGGACAGGAAAAGAATCGCTACTATCCGAAGAAGAGGTAAGAGAATACCAGCAAAAAATGAAAAACGTGCAAGTGGTGGTGTTTAACCAGGCAGGGCACACCTTAAAAGAAACAGAATTCCATAGGTTTGTCCGTGTACTCAAGACATATTTACACAGCGGGAATAAGGAGAAATAGGAGGAGCTCAATCGATATCAAATTAAAAATTTGGCTTGAATTATTATGTGGGTTGAAGTATTATTTGATTAACCGATCAAAATAAAAAACATACGATCAATATTTATAAAGGTGGTTCGAAAATGACCAATAAACACTATCTCATTGCTGATGCACGAAAGGAGCAAATCATAAAAGCTGCCGTAGCAGTGCTGACGGAAACAGGATACATCAATACCAGTCTTGCCAAAATAGCAAAAAAAGCAAATATCAGCACCGGCTTGATTTCGTATCACTTCTCTGGGAAAGAAGATTTAATGAATAATACGCTGGCTTTTTTGGTAGAGGAAGAGAAGGCTATGATTAAGGAAAAAGTAGAACAAAAACAAACATATCAGGACCAATTAACGGCTTTTATTGAAGCCAGCTTGGCCTACCAGGTTATTCATCGGGATAACACAAAAGCATTACTCGAAATCGTTTTTAATGCCCGCACGCCTGACAATATACCCTACTATCTGGTAGAAACGGATACAGATAATGAGCTACACGATTTATTAAAAGTTATTCTCCATGAGGGGCAGCAATCTAATGAATTCGGTGAGTTTGACCCCCAGGTTGTTGCGACAATTATTCGCGGTGGTATATCAGGGTCCGTATCCTTGCCTCAGTATGACATTGATCTAAACCTTGAAGATTACAGTGAAAAAATGATCTCGAGCATTTTAAAGATGATTAAGTAATCTTATGAATAGGAGGAGGTTGGATGATGAAGCATACTAAACAAGGAGTACGAGCTGTACCGGCAGAGGTGCCGTATCATCGTGTGCTGGTGAGCAGTAAACGTCGGATCTTGCGCGGACTTCTAGCTTTTTTGCTGCTTATCGGCGGGATGTATCTTTTTGTTATAGCGTTCTCGTTGCTTGGTCGTGAAATTGACATTCGCGTGTTTGGGCGGGTTAATCCAGCGGGAGGGGGCAATGACTACACTCCTGTCTATATGGCAAGCAACTTTCTTGCGATTGCCATGCTTATTCCGTGGAGCATGTTTATACAACGATGGCTTTACGGAATGAAAGGGTCTGTCCTTCACTCGGTGCGGTCAATTTTTCGTCCCGATGTCTTTGGACGTGCAGTGCTGCTTATTCTTCCCATCATGACCGTATGTTTAGTTATTTTTAATTGGTTTGCTCCTTATACGACTACGACATGGAATGTTAATGATCTGCTTGTTATTTTCGCTTTGAGCGTATTGATTGTCCCCCTTCAAAGTGCGGGCGAGGAGTACGGCTTTCGTGGACTTGTCTTTCAGATTGCTTCCAGCTGGGTTCGCAGTCCTCGTGCATCGCTAGTTACCGGTATTACTGTCTCCAGCATATTGTTTGCCAGTATTCATCTGTCACCCGATCCATGGTTCAACCTGTATTACATGGTTCTCGGTGTTACTTTTGCCTTGCTGACCTGGCGTACAGGAGGCTTGGAGTACGCGATTGTGATTCACGCAGCAAATAACGCACTTACCTATGTTTTAGCAACGGTCCTGCGCACAGATTTGCTGGCCGATGTCGATCGATCAGCCGGAATGACAGGATCGAAAATCATTCTTCTTCCTTCTATTGTAATTATTTTTATCACGATTGTCGTCTGTTATCAAACGCGCCGTAAAAGTCCTGAATTGACGCCCGGAAGCCCGTATAAAGAAAATGATCAAATCAGCTCGGCTGAAAATTGATTGGTTAATCAAAATAAAAAATGATTTATCAAATTTAAATAGAAAGGAAAATATCTTATGCTTACGTTTAACAATCGTAAAAGACGTCTGAAAAAAGTGACAGAAGGGGATGGGCACATACTTAAACCATATCGATTCTGGCATGTTTTTACTCATTCGTTGTTTCATATTCACATCATAAATGATGAAAATGAGAAAACGAATTACGCCTTAAAATCTAGATATTTTGCGGAAAATGCCAGTGTTGATTTGTATTATGAGAATAAGCATATTGCCTCTTCCACACTTCCAGCCGCTATTCCCATGGAAAACGGCATTTTGGAGGTGAAAAGTGGGGGAAGCGGGATCAATAAAATCAATTATATTACGGATAAAGATGAAATGTTTTTTGTCTATCCAGACAAACGTTCTGTAAGAGGTTTACGTTTGGGGCTTCATCAGCGCTTTCCGAAAATCAGTTCTTTCATTGCTCTCCTGGCGACTCTTGTCCTATTAGTTTCCATTGTTTTAAGTTTATCTCAATTATTGGAACCGATAGCCCAAATTCCGTGGGTGGCTGAAAATTTAGGCACCATTGAATCTCCCATCAAGCTGTCCGTTTGGGCTAATATTGCCGTCGGCATTGCAGCAGCAATAGCTGCAACAGAGCGAGCTCTTATGCTGCGCAGTCACTGGATAATTGACATGGGGGCGGGTGGTTAAGGAAAGTTCGATTCAATTGTTTGCCCCATTGTTAGAATCAATGACGTTTTAGGAATTTCATTTCAGACTATCGAGTTAGTAGAGCAAGCTGATAGAAGTATTTCAACATAGCCATTAGTATCGGAATTTATTAATTAATGTCTCAATATAATAAGTAGTCTTGAGAGCGTAAAATATTTTGTGTAAACGAGCGAACACGAAAAAAGGAAGTCCTTTTCTAGTAGAATGAAGTTAGCC
>NZ_CANLSU010000013.1 GCF_947493875.1 uncultured Marinococcus sp.
CCAGCGTTCGTCCTGAGCCAGGATCAAACTCTCCGTAAAAAGTTTGATGCTGTGGCATCAGTGATGCCCTAAATTTGGTTCTTTTCTTTGGGGCTCTGGCTTGTCTTTCCTTTTCAAAGAACGATCTGCCGCTAAACAGCGACTTTTATAATTTATCATTTTTGAATAATGAATGTCAACAACTTTTTGAAGAAGTTTTAATTCGTTATTCTCTTTTTTGTCAGCCGTTTTGGCGACAATTAGTAATATAACATCGGCCTATAGGACCGTCAACCACTTTTGCAAAATAATTTTAAATTAGTTTTTAAGAGAACTCTCTGCGTTTAAAAAGCATACAAAAGCCTCCATCCATTAAAAAGATGAAGGCTTTTAAAACAGCTTACTGTTTGCTCATCTTTGTACATTCCGGACATGTTCCGTAAATCTCCAGCCGGTGATCTTCAATATCAAAGCCTGTCACATGTTCAGCTAACGTTTCTACTTCATCCAGGCCTGGATAGTGAAAGTCTACAATTTTCCCGCAATCATTACATATTACATGATAATGATCTGAAGTAACGCAGTCGAATCTGCTTGAGGAGTCTCCGTAGGTTAATTCTTTCACTATGCCAGCGTCTTTAAAAACCCGAAGATTATTGTAGACTGTGGCTACACTCATGTTCGGAAAACGTTCTTCAAGAGATTTATAGATATCGTCAGCAGTCGGATGGCTCATTGAAGAGTGCAGAAACTCTAAAATAGCATGACGCTGCGGTGTCATCCGAACGTTCGTGCTTTTTAAGACACTTACTGCTTCCTGTAGGCTAGCGCTCGCCATCGTCATGCACCTCTCTTCCTGTAAAACGATTCTTTATTTGTAATTCTTATAATCTATTTTATCGGAATCCCCTGATCCTTGTCAATGAAAGGGGGTCAGTGATTCTCATCTGTTTCGGCTGATTGAAAAAAAGGAAGCATCGATACATCTAAAAGAAAAGAAGTAAACCTATTTGAATGCTCTGGCCGTTTTCCTCTGTGTTTTTCGTAAGCCAGACATATATCCTTTAAATCTGTTTTTAACTTCGATACTTCTTCCTCATTCACACCGAACATAAACGTCGTGTTTCCTTTTTTTAAAAAACCACCGCTGCCCGCAATCTCTGTCATGCGATAGCCTTTGTCTTTCATTTCCATCTCTACCTGATCGGTATAAAAATTATCGATAATACAAAGAAGCAGTTTCATGTTTTCACCCGCCTGCTATTTTTTAGAAGATGACAGGAATTCATCAACATACCGGGATACTTCCCCAATATGATCCTTTACCTTTACTTCGTCCCATACTTTCTGCACGACTCCTTCTGTATCAATAAAAAAGGTGGACCGTACAATGCCAAGGTACTCTTTACCGAAGTTTTTCTTCCATTTCCAAACTCCGTAGGCGTTAGCTGCTTCCTGTTCTTCGTCAGACAGGAGCGGGAAGGAAAGCTCGTGTTTAGCAGTAAAGTTTTCGTGTTTTTTCATTGAATCAGGGCTAACCCCGAGCACTTTGACATTTTTATCATTCAACTCTGGCAGAGCGTCCCTGAAATCGCAGGCTTCAGTTGTACATCCGGGAGTGTTATCTTTCGGATAAAAATACAAAATCACGTTCTGTCCCTGATAATCACTTAAACGAATGTTTTCGCCGGTAGTAGCGGGAAGTTCAAAATCAGGGGCTTGTTTACCTTCCAGATCTCCTGGGTTTACATTGCTTTCTTCTGTACTCACATTGATCACCTCAACACTTGTTTTCATCTTATGATATCATGGTTTTTGCTTTACTTCTCCATGATACAATAGATAAGAAATAGTTGATAGTAAGGAGAGTCAGGAAAATATGTCCTATGAAAAATCTGTCGAGCTTTATAATGAAGCCTGCGAATTGATCGTCGGAGGCGTTAACAGTCCCTCCCGTTCCTTTAAAGGAGTTGGAGGCGGCACACCGGTTTTTATGAAAGAAGGGCGCGGTGCACATTTGTTTGATGAGGATAACAATCGCTACATTGATTACCTCGGGGCCTACGGTCCTATTATTACCGGGCACGGCCATCCGCATATCGCTGAAGCAATCAATGAGGCTGCCCGTACAGGCACTCTGCTTGGCACCCCTACTAAATGGGAAAACGTGTTTGCACGTAAATTAAAAGATGCGGTACCTTCACTTGAGAAAGTCAGGTTTGTCAATTCCGGCACTGAAGCTGTAATGACCACCATCCGCGTAGCCAGAGCCTATACCGGCAAACATAAAATTATCAAATTCGAAGGGTGCTACCATGGCCACTCCGACCTGGTGCTGGTCGCAGCGGGTTCCGGCCCGTCGACACTGGGGTCCCCGGACTCTGCGGGTGTGACTCCCAACATTGCCGCAGAAGTCATTACTGTGCCGTTTAACGACATTGACAGCTTCCGCGAAGCCATTGAACGCTGGGGAGACGAAACGGCTGCAGTCCTTATCGAACCTATTGTAGGTAATTTCGGCCTTGTGGAACCGGAGCCCGGCTACCTTGAAGAGATTAAAAAACTCACACACGAATCGGACTCTCTTCTTATCTTTGATGAAGTCATTACTGCTTTTCGTTTCACCTACGGTGCTGCCCAAAACATGCTCCAGGTGGAACCGGATATGACCGCTATGGGGAAAATTATCGGAGGCGGTCTGCCGATCGGCGCTTACGGCGGCCGGGTGGATGTCATGGAGCAGGTCGCTCCTCTGGGCCCGGCCTACCAGGCAGGAACAATGTCCGGAAACCCGGCTTCCATGCGAGCAGGCATCGCCTGCCTTGAAGTATTGGAAAAAGACGGGGTATACGATACATTAGACCAACTGGGTGAACGCCTTGAAACAGGTCTTCTCGAGCAGGCTGAAAAGTACAGCATACCTGTTACAATCAATCGGTTAAAAGGAATGTTTACCGTTTATTTCACAGACGAAACCGTAAAAGATTACAAAGGGGCCGAGCGTTCAAACTCTAAAAGATTCAGCATCTTTTTTAAAGAAATGCTCGACCGCGGCGTTCACCTTGCTCCTTCAAAATATGAAGCCTGGTTTCTCACCACTGAGCACAGCATTGAGGACATAGAGGAAACGCTGGAAGCTTCGGAACAGGCCTTTGCAGCGTTAAGCAGCTACATTCACTAAGTTCAATACAGAAAGGAATACAATCCGTTATGAAGCTGGGAGCCAGAATTTTCAAGACCGGTCTTGCGATCGTTCTCGCTATATACGCAGCATCGTGGATTGGATTGAACCCTCCTTTTTTCGCAGCTATCGCCGCTACTTTCGCTATTCAACCGTCCATTTCCCGGACTTTCCAGACAATGCTGGATCAGCTCCAGGCTAATATCATCGGGGCTGGCACAGCTATTGTTATGGTACTTGCGTTCGGCCACGATCCGGTAATCATTGGAGTTACGGTGATGATTATTATTGCAGGCATTCTAGGATTAAAACTGGATGCCTCCACCATTCCAATCGCTGTTGTGACGGTCATTATTATCATGGGCAGGCCCGGAGACGGCAATTTTATTTTATTTGCCTCCGAACGGTTTGCTTTAATTATGCTCGGGATTCTTGCTTCCTTTTTAGTCAACATGCTGTTTCTGCCGCCAAAGCATGAAACCAAGCTGTATCAGCAGATTCGGGATGTGACCCAGGATACTATTCAGTGGATCCGGCTGCTTGGAAGGCATGAAACTAACCGTCAGACGCTGCGAAAGGACCTTTCCTCCCTTAAAGATCAAACGGTCTCCATCGAAAACCTGTACCTTCTGTTTAAAGAAGAACGCGTGTACACTAAAAAGGCAAGGCTTACCCGGGACCGGCGTGTTGTTCTTTTTAAACAAATGATCGCTTCGATGAATAAAATCGTGACCATTCTGCGCACGCTTGATAAGTTTGAAAACGATATGCAGCATACGCCTTCAGAAATGCAGGAAGCCATACGCAATCAGCTTGATCATCTTATGGATTACCACGACAGAATTCTTCAACGTTATGTAGGCAAGGTGACCACCCATCTCACAGAGGAAATGGCCGAAGAGGTCGATGAAGGCAGAGTGTCTTTAACCGATCAGCTTATGGAAATGTATGATCACCAGAATATCGACCGCTCGGAATGGCTCCATCTTCTTCCCATTGTCGCACACATCGTCGAGTACAATGAGCAGCTTGAACATCTCGACCGGCTTGTTGAGACCTATTTCCGCTATCACAGCAGCGAAGACTTCTTTGCTATTGAAAACTAAAAGGAGGGCGCCCGCTAATGGGTGCCCTCCTTTTTCGTTTATAAATTTTCACTGATTTCTATCAAATATTCTGCTAAAGCCTCGAGGCCTTTGTCGTAGTTTTCCAGATGGAAATGTTCATTTGGCGCATGAAAGTTTTCGGTTGGAAGACCAAATCCCATTAAAGCTACCGGCACATTTAAAATCTCGGAGAACGTTTCAATAACAGGAACAGACCCTCCCATTCGGGTATATGCTGCCGTCGTGCCGTACGCTGTTTCAAGCGCTCTCCCGGCTGCCTGAATGGCCGGGTGGTCAAATGGAGTCACAAACGGCCTGCCTTTATCAAACGGAATCACGTCCACCTCCACCCCTTTAGGAGTTTTATGCTGGACGTGCGCCGTCAGCTTTTCCACAATCTCATCGGGATCCTGGTCAGGCACGAGCCGGCACGTTATCTTGGCTGAAGCCGCAGAAGGAAGCACCGTTTTGATCCCCTCTCCCTGGAAGCCTCCATGCATCCCGTTAATTTCCAGCGTCGGGCGGGCCCACGTTCTTTCCAAAAACGAAAATCCTTCCTCGCCAAACAGCTCCGGTACGTTTAGTTCTTTTCTTGTATTTTCTTCATCATATGAAAGTTCTGCATATGCCTGGCGTTCCTGGCCGGTCAGCGAAACGACCCGGTCGTAAAAGCCATCAACGGTAATACGGCCGCTGTCATCATGCATGGAAGCAAGTATATCAGCCAAGGCATGAAGCGGATTTGCAACCCCGCCGCCGTACAGGCCGGAGTGCAGGTCTCCTTTAGCTCCATTTACATCAATCTGAATTCCCGCAAGTCCCCGCAGTCCATAGCAGACTGTCGGCCGGCCCTTTTCGAGCATCGGTGTATCGGAAACCAGCAGTACATCCCCCTGCAGCAGATCCCGGTGCTTTTCCACAAACTCATCCAGATTAGGGCTGCCAATCTCTTCTTCTCCTTCAATGCAAAACTTTACATTCACCGGAAGCTCCTGTTTCGTCTGCATAAAGGCTTCAATCGTTTTAAGGTGCATAAACACCTGGCCTTTATCGTCAGTCGCACCGCGGGCATAAATTTTTTCATCCCGTATGTCCGGCTGAAACGGCGGCGTTTCCCACAGTTCAACCGGATCGGCCGGCTGCACGTCATAATGCCCGTAAAACAGGACCGTAGGCTTTCCCGGGGCATGCATCCAATCCCCGTACACGACCGGATGTCCACCGGTTTCCATAACAGCCGTGTTTTCCAGACCTGCTGACTGCATGCTCTCCTCCACCCAGGAGGCAGCTGTTTCCATATCCGGTTTATGCTCCGGGTCTGCACTGATGCTTGGTATTGATAAAAATTCTTTTAGCTGGTTTAAGTGGCTGCTGCGATGATGCTTGAAATAATTTTTGACTTCTTCCATGGTCGCCTCCCAGTTTTTTATTTACACGTGCTGAACGTCAAACAGCCGCTGGTAGGAGCCTTCTGCCATCATTAGCTGCTCGTGGCTGCCTGACTCCACTACACGGCCGTCTTCGATGACAACAATCCGGTCTGCGTGGGTAATCGTTGAAAGCCTGTGCGCTACGATAAAAGTAGTTCTGTCCCGGGCAAGCCGCTCCATCGCTTCCTGGATATAGTGCTCACTTTCCAGGTCCAGTGCCGAGGTGGCTTCATCAAACACAAGTATCGATGGATTTTTCAAAAACACGCGCGCAATGGCAATCCGCTGCTTCTGACCACCGGAAAGCTTCACGCCCCGTTCTCCGACTGGAGTATCGTAGGCGAGCGGCAGTTCGTTGATAAACACCTCGGCGTTCGCCATACGCGCTGCCTGTATGACTTCCTCATCCGTGGCATCCGGTTTTCCCATCCGGATATTTTCTTTCACTGATTCGCTGAATAAAATGTTGTCCTGCAGCACCATGCCGATATGGTCCCGGAGCGTGCGCACTTCGTAATCCCGCACATCTTTTCCATCAAGAAGCAGAGAACCGCCGGTGACATCGTAAAACCGCGGAAGGAGACTGACGATCGTACTCTTACCGCCGCCGCTCATGCCGACAAGCGCGATGGTTTCTCCCGGGCGCACATGCAGATCGACATCCTTTAATACATCGTTAGTGTCCTCTTCATATTTAAACCATACGTGGTCAAACCTGATGTCGCCTTTGACGTGCTGCACCGGCACGGCTGTTTCTTTGTCGGTAATATCGTATTTTTCATCAATAAATTCAAACACCCGGTCCATTGAAGCGATCGACTGCACAAGGGTGGTGGATGAATTCACCAGACGACGCAGCGGGCTGTATAGTCTCTCCATGTAGGAGGTGAATGCCACCATTTCCCCGACGGACAAATTCCCGTACAAAACAGCCATACCGGCTGCCAGGATGACTACCAGTGGTGCCACGTCCGTCACGGTGTTAACGGCTGCGAATGTTTTAGCGTTCCAGCGCGTATGATCCACCGCCCGGTCCAGGAACTGTTTGTTTCTTGTATCAAACTGTCCCTGCTCATGATTTTCAAGAGCGAAGCTCCGGATCACGCTCATTCCCTGCACCCGTTCATGGAGATGTCCCTGCACGTTTGCAAGCGCCTGCGATCTTGCTTTTGTTAAATCCCGCAGCCTCGAATAAAAATATTTGATGAAAAAGGCGTAAATGGGTAAAAACAACATCGCCACCAGCGTCAATTCCACGTCCATTGTAAACATAATAATAAGTGCAATAATAATGGTCGCAAGATCAAGCCATATATTCATCAGACCGGTAATGACAAAGTCTTTTGTCAGTTCAACATCGTTGATTACCCGCGAAATGATTTCGCCGGCTTTGCGGTTGGAATAAAAACGAAGGCTCAATTTTTGAATATGGCTGAACAATTGGTCACGGATATCGTATAAAACCTTATTGCCCGTCCACTGGGCAAAGTACTGCCGGTAATATTCAATTGGCGGACGAACGATAATAAAAAGCACAACCGCTCCGCCTGCCAGCCAGGCGAGCACTCGTGCTTTTTCAGCTGTTGCCATGCCATCGGCCAACAGCACGTGGTCGATAATATAAGCAAGAATGAGCGGCGTTAAAAGCGGCAGACCGAATTTGAAAATACCAATGGTCACTGTTACCGCAATTATTTTATTGTACGGCCGCACAAACTGCATGTAGCGTTTAATACTGCCCATCTTTTTCACCTCTTATCGAAAAAACAAAAAACGCTCATACCACTGTTCGATAAAATGAGAGTTAAATGGGCCTTTTCTCTGGCAGATCCAATTCTGCAGTTCCCGAATACTCGTGTCCATCTTTTCATCTATCTGCGCAGGGTAATTCATTTCTTTTTTATGCTGGGCATACTCGTCCTCATCCAGTAAATTGTAGGTCATGTCCGGAAAAACTTTAATATCCAAATCATAATCGATATATTTAAGAGCTTCACTGTCGTAGACAAACGGCGTGCCCAGGTTACAATAATAGTGCACTCCATCAGACCGGATCATACCAATAACGTTGAACCATTTCTCAGCATGAAAATAACAAATAGCAGGCTCTCTCGTTCTCCAGACCCTTCCGTCCGATTCGTGAACCAGAATACGGTCGTTGCCGCCAATGACTTCTCTGCTTGTACCTTTCAGTATTAATGTTTCTTCCCATACACGGTGGAGCGATCCGTTATGCTTATAACTCTGCACCTGGATAGGCTTACCTGTTTCCGGGAAGCTTGCGGCGATTTCGTTACGCTCGGCCAATGTGTCCCGCCTCCCTTCTTCTGCAATTTTTGCTGCCTTCTTTTTTCTATCACCTTCCATTATACATTTCTTCTGTCGATCTGAAAAACTGTTACGATGAAAGAGAAGGCAAAAAACTATCATATGCAGAATGAAAGGAGACGATTTTCGTGAAAGCAATCATTTATTATGAGCAGGGAACACCGGAAGTTCTGACTACAGAAGAGGTGGAAAAACCTGATATTCAGCTGGATGAAGTCCTTATCCGGGTAAAGGCAGTCGGCCTTAATCCCGTTGACACGTATTTCCGCTCCGGGAAACGTCCCGTATCCATCTTCCCGGCTATTCCACATTTCGATGCTGCCGGAATAGTTGAAGAAGTTGGCAGCAGTGCTGGAAGCTTTCAGCCGGGTGACCGGGTATGGGGCACCAACATTCCAAACGCCGCTGCAGAATGGGCAGCCGCCCCGGCTTCAAACATTTTTCCGCTTCCTGAAGCTATGAGCTTTGCTGAAGGAGCATCTCTTGGTATTCCTGCTCTCACTGCCCATCTCGCTTTGTTTTTCCGGGCCGCACTTCAGCCTGAAGAGACCGTGCTTATTTACGGCGGCGCCGGGGCGGTCGGCCATGCCGCCATACAGCTGGCCAAGCATCATAACGCCTTTGTTATCACTACAGCGAGCAGCACTGAAAAGCACGAAATCGCCCGCCGGGCAGGTGCAGACATGGTTTTGAATCTAAATGATGAAAGCTGGAAGGAGGATTTTGCTGCAGCTTCAGGGCAGCCGGGCGCTGATGTTATCCTTGATATGTCTTTCAGTGAAAATGCCGACACGGACCTGCAGATCCTTTCACCAGGAGGACGAATCGTCGCTGTCGGCTCGCCGGTGAATAATATGCCGAGCTTCCCATGGCAGCTTTTAAACAAAAAATATGCTTCCATTCTCGGCATTCTTCTTTTCACAGCACCTGCCCCGGCCCTGCAGGAAGCAGCTTCCGGGGTGCAACGGGCTTATGACCACGGCGTCTTTTCCCCGCATGTAGCCCGTACCTATCCTATAGATGAAGCTGCCCAGGCCCACACAGATTTGGAAAATAAGCGCTACTCCGGAAACCTCGTGCTCACTATTTCCGACTAAGCATAAAACCGAAGGCCGAGGCCTTCGGTTTTATATATTCATCCGGGACTGCCCGCCGTCAGCGGTGAGCGTTGTGCCAACAAGCCAACGTGCCTCCTGCGAAGCGAGAAACAATGCTGCGTCTGCCACTTCCTCCACATTGCCGAATCTTCCGGCAGGAATATTCTGTTCCACAAACCGTTCCATCGCTTCAGGATTTTCCTCTATCCGTTTCTGCCAGTTGCCAGTAGGGTGCAGAATGGACCCCGGAGCAATCGAATTGACCCGCACACCGTCTCTTATCCATTCATTACCTGCTGCTTTTGTGAAGCTGATCAGCGCCGCTTTGGCGTTATTGTACGTAGCTTTTCCGCCAGCTTCCTTCCCAAAGATCGACGTAATATTAATAACTGCTCCACCGCGTTCCTTCATCTGTTCATACGCCATTTTACTGAAGTGTACAGCCTGAAAGTAATTTGTTTCCATCGCCTGCGTAAATTCTTCCATGGAGGTATCCGCAATTTTTCCCCCGCTGCTTCCGCCGGCATTATTCACCAGTATGTCAATTCCGCCAAACGTTTCGATAAACCGTTGAAAGGTATTTTGCCTTTCACCATCTACAGTAACATCGCAGACATATGTCTCAATGTCCCCAATCTCTTCTTTGGCAGCTTTTAGCCCTTCTTCGGAACGCGCTAAAATACCAACGCGGGCTCCTTCGTTATAAAACGCCTGGGCAATGCCTTTTCCTATTCCTTTGGAACCGCCTGTAACCAGTACTTTCTTTTCCTCGAAAGCCTTGCTCATTTTAACTCCATCCCTTCAACCAGTGTTTTATAGATTTTTTGGTGCGCCACAGGTAACGCGTAGTTCGCTATGTCCTTCAGCGGAACCCATTTCCAGCCCTCAGGCAGAAAGATTTTTTCCGCCTTCCCTTCATATACGTGCACATTCCAGATCAAATGCGAAAATGTTTGTTCCACACGCTGCACGGGACGATCAATTTTGGGGTTTATGAATGCGTTCCCCTCAAGGTAAGCACCCATTTCTTCGGCGCGCTCCGCTTCATTTTCCACTGCCGTGTTGGGAAATTCCCACAGCCTGGCAAGAAGCCCTTTATCCGGCCGTTGATGAATTAATACTTCCCCGTCCTCGTTCCAAATAATCGCCGCTGCCATTTCCTGTTTTCTCGGGGCCTTTTTCTTTTCTTTTACCGGAAGCTCCTCCTGCACCCCCGCTGCTCTTGCTTTACAGTGCTCCTGCACCGGGCACAGCAGACAGCCCGGCGAGGTTGGCGTACAGATAAGAGCACCAAGCTCCATCACTGCCTGATTAAAGTCCGACGGTGAGGTGAGCGGCAGAATCTCGCCAAGCACTGCTTCGAACGTACTTTTTGTGGACTGTTTGCCGATATCTTCATACAAGCATAACAGTCTTGAAAACACGCGCATTACGTTCCCATCCACAGCCGGCTCCGGTTTATCAAAAGCAATACTGAGTACTGCTCCGGCTGTATAGGGACCTACTCCCTTAAGCGACCGAAACTCTTTTTTTCCACTCGGAACTTCTCCCCCATATTCTTCAGCTACTTCTTTGACCGCCTGGTGCAGGTTTCTGGCCCGGGAATAATACCCAAGGCCTTCCCATTGCTTCATCACCTGGTCCTCTTCTGCTTCTGCCAGGGCTTCGATAGTGGGAAAAGCTTCTAAAAACCGGTAGTAATATGGAATGACTGTATCAACCTTTGTCTGTTGAAGCATAATCTCCGAAATCCATATGTGATAAGGATCTGCGCTCCTTCGCCAGGGCAGATCTCTTTTTTGTTGCCGGTACCAGTCGACTAAGTCCTGCTGAAACTGTTCCGGCGAAAAATTCTCCAATAGTGGGTTCATAGCAGTTCACTCTTTCTCTTTATTTTAGTTCCCATACGGTCCCTGTTTTTCAAAACACCAGCAGTGCACTTTTTTCATCCCTCCGGGAACGAATTCATCAAGGCGGGCGTATACGCTGTGCTCTGCCTCTGTTCGTTTAGCTTTAAGGGATTTGTACTGCTCAGGCGTATTAACGGCAAACATCTCTACAAATAATGCGCCCTGATCCACAGACTCAAACCATTCATAATTATTCACCTGCTCATTGAGCATAGCAGAAGAAATTTCTTCCATGGCGCTTAAAAATTCAGTTCTTTTCTCTTCTGATATCCGGTATTCCATAAAAACGACGTATTTCTGCGGATTCATACAATTCTCCTTTTTGAAACAAACTGTTTAGGGTATGATGGAACTACACTGGTACAGTCTGTGCTTGTTTGATGCCACAGGCTTTTTTTGTTTCAGCATGCCATAAATTAAAGGTGGTGCCAATGGATACAGCAACTCACACTGTAATGGGGATAGGTCTCGGCGGCCTTGCCACCATTGATCCTGCTATTTCAACCGAAGGCGGAGCAATGGGTACAATCCTGATCGCGACAATTATAGGCTCTCAGGCCCCTGATTTTGATACCGTATTAAAACTGAAAAATAATGCCGTCTATATCCGCTACCACCGCGGCCCGACACACTCCATACCCGCCGTATTAATCTGGCCGGTGCTGCTGGCCGCTCTTATATATATGTTTTCTCCGGACGTTGCTTTTTCGCATTTATGGCTCTGGTCCTTTATCGCTGTCGCTCTTCACGTTTTTGTTGATATTTTTAATGCCTACGGCACACAGGCATTGTCTCCGTTTACGAGGCGTTGGATAGCGCTTGGCGTGATTAATATTTTTGATTCAGTACTCTTTTTTTCCCACCTGTTTGTATTTATTCTCTGGTGGTTTGATGTACCTAGAGCACCCTCTATGATTGTTCTATACGTTTTTTTGCTTTTTTACTATTTGTGGCGGTTCCAGGCCCGAAACATTGTTTTGCAAAGAGCCCGGCGCCTGCATCCGGATGCCACACACCTGTTTATTTCACCGACGTACAACTGGTACCGGTGGCATTTGGTTATTCGTACGCCGCACAGGTTATTTGTCACCAATTACCGAAACGGCCGGCTTCGCTACTTTGAAACGTATCCGTTTGAACCAATTCCTGATGATCCGGTTATTAATGCAGCCAGATACGATCGGAACCTTGCTTCTTTTCTGTCCTTCTCCCCTACGTACCGTTGGATCGTCCGAAACACAGAAGAGGGATACGAAGTGAAATTCATTGACCTGCGTTACCGCAGCAAGGGCTACTATCCGTTTGTAGCGGTCGTTCAACTGAACGAGGAATTAGAGATTATGACTTCCTACACCGGCTGGATTTTCAGCGATGATACGCTTCACAAAAAACTCGACAAAGGCCGGGCCTTTTCCTATTATACTCAATAATAAAGAGTACGGAGCCGATCTCCGTACTCTTTACTTATATCTAATTAATGCCAAAAAACTTTTCATTCGTTGCTTCGTAGCGGTGCAGGTGCGGACCGTACTGACGGACCCATTTTTCCACGATCTGCCCGGTTACTTCTTCCCCCTTGTACGTGCGGCCTGCTCTCGCCTGCGTGGATTCAAAATCCTCCCATAAAAAATCTACCCATTCCCGGGCTTTTTCGTCTGTTAACTCACTATTGACGGAAAGAAGAGTTTCCAATAAATAATTTTTCTGGTTTTCCATTCCAATCGTGCCTCCATTCTTTATTTTTCAACCAGCAGAGAAAACGGCAGTGCTTCGATCTGGCTTGAATTGTTCCGGTATCCCCAGGCAAACACGCCGTTAATAAATTCTACTTCGAAGGTGGACCCTTCCTGGGCGATGCGGTACGTTTTCCCCGGCTGATAGTCCGCTGGATCAAGCATGTACGTTTTCGCCATTGCGATTTTACGCTCATAAACTGCAAATTCATTTCCTCTTCCCATTTGCTCGGCTTTTTTAGACTTTTCGTTTAAGCTTGCGATTTCCTGTTCAAGCTCATACCTGCTCATCTGGCTGTATCTTTTTTCCATTCCCATGCTCGGTCTCCTCTCTTTTTTCATCTAAAAACCGTTGGATATGCTCCATCGGAAATTGCTTCCGGTATAGGTATTCTTTGATTTTCTGTTCAAGCTGACGGCCTTCAAGTTTGCCTTCCCATTTCCGGTAAGCTTTTTCTCCCTGCACGAGCACCGAGTTCCACTCATCTTCCTCTGAAGGAGAAAAGTCCGCCTCTTTTACAGCGGCTGAAGCTGTTTCATGATCATATCCTTTCCGGAGCAGCATTTGCAACAAACGCTGTTTCACCGCACCGGCCGATTCACCTTTTTTCTGACTCCCCTTCTTTTCTGCAGCGGTCACGGCCCGGTCGAGAGCCAGTTCATCAGTCAGTGTTTTCATCGCCTCGGAAATATAACTCTCCGCAACGCCTTTTTTCCCCAGGTCCATTCTGATGACTTTCGGCCCTTTATCAGTCGTGTTAATTTTTGTTCGCACAAACGCTTTGGCAAATTCGCGGTCATTTAAGAATTTATATTTTTTCGCTTTTTCGACCGCCTTCGATGCAGAGGCCTCTGTAAACTCTTTTTCTATTAGATGGTCATATACTTCTTTTTCTGTCCGCATCACACTCGATAAGTAATGCAGCGCCCGGTTCCATGCCTTACGTTCATGATCGTCTTCAATCAGAAGTTCAAGCTCTTTTTCCGTCAGTTCCTTTCCCTTTTTAAGATCCCACTGGACCAAAACAGCTTCATCCACACCGGTTGTGAATGCTTCCCGGCCGGTCTGATCGGTGAAAATATTGTATCGCTCGGGATTATTTTTCTGCACTTCAATTTTTGTAATTTTCACAAAGGCCCTCTCCTTTTGCATAGTGGAAAATGATTATGACAACCCGCTTTTGGGTAAAGTTGAATAGTTTCAAAAGTGACGTATTTACATCACCTTAAGGACTGAAAGGAGAAATATACATTGAATATTGCTATTGCCGGAGGAAGCGGGTATGTAGGCTCCGCCCTCACAGGCTACCTCGAGCAGATGGGCCACCATATTTATATTTTAACAAGAAACAGTAAAAATAAAAAAAATAGTGAAAATATCACCTTTATTGAATGGATGAACCCCGGCAGCAAACCCGAGTATGAATTGCCGCCGGTGGATGCTTTCATAAATCTGGCCGGCTCATCGATTGCACAACGATGGACGGAACAAAATAAAGCAGATATTTTAAACAGCCGTATCGATTCCACCAGAGAAATCATTCGTATTTTTAAAGCAAGCAGCCATAAACCGGAAGTACTTGTCAGTGCCTCAGCCGTGGCTTATTACGGAATTTCCGATGAAGAGGAATTTACCGAGGAATCCCCTAAAGGAGAGTCAAACTTTTTACAGGACGTTTCCGTACGCTGGGAAAATGAAGCCGAAAAAGCGGAAGAACTCGGAATCCGGGTAGTAAAAGCACGGATGGGTCTCGTTTTGCAGGCATTCATTCCTCCACTTGTCTCTGCCTACAAAATGTTTGGCGGCGGTACTATCGGAAGCGGAAAACAGTGGTTTTCCTGGATTCATTTAAGAGACGCTGTCGAAATGCTTCTTTTCGCAGCTACAAATAAGGAAATTAAAGGTGCTTTGAACATTACTGCGCCCCAGCCGGCGCAGATGGAAACACTCGGACGCGAGATAGCTAAAGTGACCGGACGCCCTCACTGGGTCTCTGTTCCATCATTTGTTATCGAAAAGATGCTCGGTGAAATGAGTGTAATGATCCTTGGAGGCCAGAAGGTCATCCCCCAAAAATCCATGGATCACGGTTTCTCTTTTCATTTCCCGACTCTCCAGCCTGCGCTGATCAATATTTTAAAGGAGTAATCTTCAGCCGTCTGGGCCTTCCAGACGGCTTTTCTTATCAAAGGTGGAGGAATTGTCCATCTGCGCAAGTATTACTTATCGTTTTCGCTGTTCAGGTTACATAACACTCTATAAGTAGTAATAATACTCATAAATGCCCGATAGGCGAGTTTGAACATTTCCACAATTAGCGTTAAGATTTGAAATGTGAGTGTGGCAGATCTTATTACATTTTAAAACAAAGCAATTTTGCGTTTGTTTTTTTTATAAAGAGGTATAGTACATGTAGCCCTCTATTAATTTTAAAAGGTGGTAAGAAAATGGAAACGAAAATGACTGGAACGAACGGTTCCGTCGATTCAATCGTTTTTGACAAACCAACCGTTGAAGACGGGGCAGACATGTGGGAACTTGTCAAAAACTCCACATTGGATTTGAATTCCTCATATAAATATATTATGATGTGTGAATTTTTTGCCGAAACATGTGTTGTCGCTAAAGAAAACGATGAATTAGTGGGCTTCGTAACGGCCTTTATTCCACCTGAAAAACAGGATACCGTGTTTGTCTGGCAGGTGGGCGTGGATACTTCCCAGCGGGGAAAAGGCCTTGCTTCACGTTTGCTGGATGCGCTTCTTGAACGGGATGTATGTGAAGAAGTGCTCTATTTAGAAGCTACCATCACTCCTTCCAATGAAGCCTCTCAGGCTTTGTTTAAAAAGCTTGCCAAGAAACGCGATACTGAAGTGACAGTTTCTGAATGCTTTACGGAGGATCTGTTCCCGGATGATGAACATGAAGAAGAGTTGACATTTCGAGTCGGACCCTTTACAAAATAAGTAGCGAACATGACATGCAAAGCGCATGTCATGTATTATGTAAAAACTGAATTTTTCGATAACATCCCCAAGGAGGATACTTACATTTATGATGAAAAATGACCTTAGCGTTTTTAACGAATACGAATCGGAAGTGCGCAGCTATGTCAGAGGCTTTCCTACGGTGTTCCACCAGGCAAAAGGGTACAAGCTCTGGGATCTGGACGGAAAAGAATATGTTGACTTCTTTTCCGGCGCAGGAGCACTGAACTATGGACATAACGATGACAACATGAAAGAAAAACTGCTCGCCTACATTCAGGAGGACGGGGTTACCCACTCCCTTGATATGGCTACTAAAGCAAAGGGCGAATTTATCGATGCGTTCCAAAATATTATTCTGAAGCCGCGCAACATGGATTATAAAATCATGTTCCCCGGGCCGACCGGTGCGAACAGTGTGGAAAGCGCACTGAAGCTCGCACGTAAGGTAACTGGCCGCACAAATGTTGTCAGCTTTACTAACGGCTTTCACGGCATGACTATCGGTGCTTTGAGCGTTACAGGCAACAAATTCAAGCGTAACGGGGCCGGCATGCCTTTATCAAACACCTCTGTCCTTCCGTATGACAAGTTCTTAAAGGAAAGCGATAATTCCGTTGAATATATTGAGAACTTCCTTGATAACGGAGGCAGCGGCCTTGATAAGCCTGCAGCGTTTATTGTAGAGACCGTTCAGGGTGAAGGCGGCTTAAATGCTGCAAGCAGCGAATGGCTTCGTTCAATTGAAAAAATATGCCGCGAGCGCGACATCAAGCTCATTCTTGACGATGTTCAGGCAGGCGTCGGCCGTACCGGTACTTTCTTCAGCTTTGAACCGGCCGGTATTAAGCCTGACTTTATATGCCTCTCCAAATCCATTGGCGGCAACGGCTCACCGCTTGCCATCACTTTAGTGGCGCCGGAGTATGATAAATTCGCTCCCGGGGAGCATAACGGTACCTTCCGCGGCAATAACTTTGCTTTTGTAACGGGTACTGAGGCCCTGAATTACTGGAAGGATGACCGTTTGGAAAAGAACGTCCAGGAAAAGTCAGAGCGTATTGCTTCGTTTCTGGATGACATGATTAAAAAGCACCCTGAAATGAAAGGGGTCCGTAAAGGACGCGGCTTTATGCAGGGCATAATGAGCCCTATCGAGGATCTGTCCGATAACATCGCCGGCAGATGCTTCGAACACGGGCTGATTATGGAAACAGCCGGCGCAGACGATGAAGTATTTAAACTGTTCCCGCCAATTACTATTGACGATGAAGGACTTGAACGCGGGCTGTCGATTCTTCAGCAGGCAATTGAAGAGGTTACCGCTGAAAGCAACCTCGTTGCCAACTAATTTAACCAATTGACTATCTGGATAAAAAGAAGCCGATCGATCGGCACCCCGACGGTCGGCCTTTTTATGATATAAACCCTTAACTGATAAGATGGAGGAATAGACAATGAAAGTAATTAAGCTTGAAGACTTGCTCGGTACTGAACGTGAAGTGGATGACGGTAACTGGGTCAGCCGCCGTTTCATTATGAAAGACGATAACATGGGCTACTCGGTGAATGATACAATTATCCGCGCCGGCACGGAAACTCACATCTGGTACCAGAACCATCTCGAAACCGTCTACTGCATTGAAGGAGACGGAGAAATTGAAACATTGAGCGATAATAAAGTATATCAGCTTGAGCCAGGTGTGCTGTACGCGCTCGATAAAAACGACGAACATATGCTTCGCGGAGGCAGCAAAGACATGCGCATGGTTTGTGTATTCAACCCACCGCTGAGCGGCCGCGAAGTTCACGACGAAAACGGTGTATATCCGGCAGATCTTGATTAATATTAAAAAATCCCCTGATGCTTTTGGCATCAGGGGATTTGCTTATTAATGCAGGAGATAATGGCGAAACGTCAGCGTCTGGGCGTCAACACCCAGTTTTTCGATGAACAGCTTCACATCGTGCAGAGAATCGGCAGGGTATTGGAACTTACATATCTCCGGGGATTGTTCTTCAATATCTTTTGTCGCAAAACAAAAGGTTGATTCATCCTTATCGTAGTATACGATCAAATCTTCTTCGTGCATTGGATGCTTAAAATGTGCTTTATATAATCGGTAGGACAATCCGAACGCCCCCTTTCTACTCTTCTATCTAAAAATCTTAAACCATCCATTTCGTTTAAACAAGCCCAGCAGCACTACCGCTACCAGAAACATTACCCCAAGTGCTATGAAATACCCGTATCTATACTCGAGCTCCGGCATATAAACAAAGTTCATACCATAAAGCCCTGCAATAAAGGTCAGCGGAATGAAGATGGTTGATACGATCGTGAGCGTCATCATAATCGCATTCATTCTGTTTGATGCCATTGTCTGAAAGTTGTCTCTCATGTCTGAAGTCATTGCCCGGTTGGATTCAATCATTTCTGTAACCTTTAGGAGGTGATCATAAATATCCCGGTAATATTCCCGCTGCTCGGTAATCAGGTGCAGGCGCTCCACAAACAACACCCTGTATACCAGGTCTCTCATAGGAACGATGGTCCGCCGGAGCCTCAGCAAATCAGACCGCAAATCAAATACTTCTTCTATCAGCTTACCATAGGTCAACTCCGCATTGCTTTCCTCGATCTCATTCAGGCGGTCTTCGATTTGATCCAGGACCGGAAAGTATTCGTCCGTCATTTTGTCTATAATGTGATAGCTGATATCATCCGGATTAAGCGCGGCACCTTCAGTCCGCAGCTTTTTCCAGGAATGGTTAACAGCCGAAGACGGGGCTTCATGATATGTAACGACAAAATTGGGGCCAAGAAACATACAGATCTCTTCAGCTCCAAGCGTTTCCTTATCAAGGGCATGGAGAACGAAAAAGCTGTAGCCGTCATAGGAATCGTGCTTTGGACGCTGACGCTCCATGTAGCAGTCCTCAATGGCCAGTGGATGAAAATGAAACACCGAGTCCAGCGTGTTTGTTTCCTCCACGGTGGGAGAGGAATAATCAATCCAGTACCATTTCCATTCGTATTTTTTAAATTCATTCAATGTAATATTGTTTATTGTGTTTCCTTCTGCATCAATACCGGCACAGGAAATCATCAGCAGCCCTCCCTTCCATCAAACAGCAGTTGTCCGCTGCAGTTATTTTCTCACAAGAAAACGGGGCATCCGCGCCGGCGCCCCGTTCCACATTTTACAACATGGGAAGTATTTCGTCTAACGATGCGTAAGGATAACCTAAATCCTCTGCCACTGCCTGATACGTTACTTTCCCCTGCGCTGTATTCAAACCTTTGCCAAGCGTCGGGTTATGGGTCAGAGCTTTTGCCGCGCCCTGATTTGCGATCTGAAGCGCATAGGGGATGGTTACATTGGTTAAAGCAATTGTAGACGTTCTTGGGACCGCCCCCGGCATATTTGCTACAGCGTAGTGCACCACACCGTGTTTTTCATATGTCGGCTGGTCGTGCGTCGTTACCTGGTCAGCCGTTTCAATAATGCCCCCCTGGTCAATCGCCACATCGATCAGAACAGAGCCACGGTCCATACTTTTCACCATTTCTTCTGTCACCAGCTTCGGCGCTTTGGCTCCAGGAATCAGAACAGCCCCGATCACCAGATCCGACCGCTTCACTTCTTCTGCCAGATTCAGAGGGTTGCTGCTCAGTGTCTGAATCTGGCCACCAAAGTCTTCATCAATCTGACGGAGTCTCGCCGGGTTTAAATCAATAATTGTTACGTTGGCCCCGAGCCCGTGGGCGATCCGTGCAGCGTTCGTTCCGACAACCCCTCCGCCGATCACCGTTACGTTGGCCTTTTTCACTCCGGGTACTCCCGAAAGCAGGACGCCTTTGCCCCCATGCACGCTTTCCAGAAACTGCGCTCCAACCTGGGCTGCCATCCTTCCTGCTACTTCACTCATCGGTGTTAAAAGAGGCAATGTATGGTTTTCCTCAACTGTCTCGTAAGCCACTGCAGTGACGCCGCTTTCGGTCAATGCTTTCACCAGTTCAGGCTCAGCAGCAAGATGCAGATAGGTAAACAGAATCAGGTTTTCCCGGAAAAACTGATATTCCGAAGCCAGAGGTTCTTTGACCTTCAGGATCATCTCTGCCTGCTTCCATACGTCTGCAGCCTCCGGAATAATTTTTGCCCCGGCTGATTCATATTCTTCATTCGAAAATCCACTGCCTTCCCCGGCATGATTTTCGACATGTATTTGATGACCCGCTTGTGTTAAATGCACAACTCCGGCTGGCGTAATCGCTACTCGATTTTCATTGTTTTTTATCTCTTTGGGAATCCCTATAATCACGACACATCGCCTCCTCTAATACCTTTTCTATTAGTATAGCGTGTTTCCGGACTATAAGCATTGGCGGATTAAAATAATATTTCCATTATCCATTTGTGATTTTTCACAATGGGTTTGTGTGTTTTTCTTTCAGCAGTTCCAATTCCAGCAGCAGCGTCCATTTTTCATGGGCACTGGAGAGACTCACACCTGCAATGGCCTGCATTCTTTTTAAACGATAGGTCAGCGTATTCGGATGCACATGAAGCAACCTGGCAGCCGCATTGACATTGCAGTCTTCGCTGAGATAAATGTAAAGCGTGCTTAAAAGCTCCGTCTCATTTTCTGCATCGTAATCGGATAAGCTTTTAAGAGAAGGATGTGTAAATGTTTCTTCCTCCCATTTCTGTATAAGCACAGGAAAAAAACGGTAATAGCCTGCTTCATGCAGAAAGTAATAATGGGAGGGAAGCTGACGAACCTGTTTTTTTAAATCAAGCATGGCCAGTGCCTGCCTGTATCCACCCGCCACTTCCATATACTGATGACAGATTTCAGAGGCAGCAATAGCCGTTAGAGTATCATCGTACCGTTCGTGCCATAGCTCATGCATCTGACGCAAAAATGCTGAGATTGTTGCTTCTATATTTCTGCTTTCAAGTCCATACAGCATGAGAATAGCCCGGTGCTGGTCATATGTTTTAAGCATCACCTTTACCCGCTGCGAAATCGTCAGCAGATAAGTGAGCCGCTCCCAGGTATTGTGTTCAAGCTGTGTCGAAAACTCCATGATTACGATGGAATACTGCTGCGGCCTTCCCGGGAAAAAACGAAGCATCTGACGCTCTACTGCCTGCTCATCGGTCTCATCCCCGGTTAACAGACGCCAGAAATATTCCTGATGATCCTGCTGGGCCGGATTTCTCGGATGAAACTTCCGTCGGAAACGCTCACCACAGACCACAGCTGCTGAATGAAGATCCTGCTTTGCCTCTTCTGAAAAAGGCGTTTCACCCTCTACCACCCAAATATAGCCTATTACCGTCTGCTGTTCCTTAACAGCTACCGCCATTCTGGTTCCGAGTCCTATTTCATCAATAGCGGAAATGGAGACCGGCTCGCTCTGCTGGTGAAGGCTTGGAATCACTCCTTCATTCCATAGACGGTGAATCACCTCTTCCGGCACCCGCCGCCCCATAATTGTCGCTGTACGTGCTCCGTCAGTGACCTGGGGATGCCCGCTGTAGGCGAGCAGACGGTGCGTTGAATCCTCAATAGTCACAGGGCCTCCGAGTGCTTCACTGATAAAGTCGGCAAATTCGTTTAATGACTCGGCAGCATGCTGCCAAAGCTGCTTTTCAAACATAGGTGTGTGCTCTCCTTTCCTGGTTTATAAAAAAAGGTAGAGCAGCAGGTTTGCCAGAATGGTAAGAATAATGGAGACAATCAGACTGATACCGAGCCAGTACAAACACATTGCTGTTCACCACGCATATTTATTTTTTTCCTTTTTTCTCCGGTTTATATACAAACGGTACTACAGATTCCACCTGGGATGTCTGCGGGAACATATCCACCGGCTGGGCGTATTCTGGATGGTAGCCTGCTTTTTTCAGGTACGCAGCATCCTTGGCCAGGGTGGACGGATTACAGGAGACATAAACAAAGCGTTTAGGCTTCACTTTCCCAATCGTGTTCAACAGTGCCTCCCCGCAGCCTGTGCGCGGTGGATCCGCCACTACTACATCCGGGCTCCAGTTTTCCTTCTGCCACTGCAGCATCATTTCTTCGGCTTTGCCGTGATAGAACCTGGCGTGGGAAGCTCCTGCCTGTTTAGCGTTTTTGTTAGCGTCCTGAATACTTGCTTTAATCATATCCATGCCGCGTACTTCCTTAGCATCTGAGGACATCCAAAGGCCGATCGTGCCACTGCCACAGTAGGCATCAACCACCTTTTCCCGGCCGGTAAGCTTCGCTGCTTTTTTCGCTTCATCATAAAGCGTGGAGGCCTGCTCCGAGTTCAGCTGGAAAAATGCTTCCGGGGATAAATGAAATGAAAAGTCCTGCATATTGTACTTGATTGTATCCTTGCCCCACAGCCGTTTGGTCGTACCACCAAAAACAGTCGGGCTGCTTTCATTCTGCACATGATGATGGATGGATTTTATTTCTGCGAAAGAAGAACGGAGAAAATCCACCAGCTCTTCCTGCTCCGGCAGATCCACCGAAGAAGTTACGAGTGTCACCTGAACCTCGCTTTTTTGTTCATTTGCCCGCACGACAATGGTTTTAACCCCTTTTTGTTTACTCGTGTGTACAGGCACCTCTTCATCCTTCATAAATACGGTAATTGCTTTTGTAATCTTATTTAAAATCGACTTTTCCACCATACAGCCGACGTTGGTGAGGTCAACCAGCTGATTGGAATCACTCGAATACAGCCCCGCTTCCACTCGTCCTTTCTTTCCTTCGCCTGTCTGCCACTGGCTTTTATTTCTATACCGCCAGGGATTTTCCATACCGATCGTTTCACGAATTTCCGGCACGAAGGGAGCGTACCGTTCAAATGACTGCAGCACCAGATCCTGCTTCATCCACAGCTGTTCGTCGTATTCAGCGTGCTGCAGCTGGCATCCCCCGCAGATTTTATACACCGGACATGGAGCTTTCTGCCGGCTCGGCGAAGCTTCCCGGATATACTTAATACTCGCAATCGCCCGGTTCCGTTTTACTTCTTCGACCTGGCCAACAATCACCTCTCCCGGAAGGGCGCCTTCTACGAATACGGCCTGACGTTTGAAATATCCGATTCCTTCTCCATTAATTCCTATTCGTTTAATAGTCAGTGGAAATTCCTGACCCTCCTGCAGCGGCTGGCGCTGTTCAAACTTTTCATTTTTCGGCACGTGTATCTTCTCCTTTATCTGGTGTTTCTATATGAAGCCATAAATAAATACTTGCATAGCTGTTGTAGGGGCTCCACCGGCCGGACCATTCTGTGATGTCCGCTTTAGATGGTTTAGCCTCAAGCCCCAGCAGTTTCTTTAATCCATTTTGAACACCGATATCAGCCGCCGGCATCAGGTTTTCTCTTCCGAGGCCAAATAATAAAAAGCATTCTGCTGTCCATGGCCCTACCCCACGGTGCTTCGTAAGTTCCCGTGTGACCTCTTCATCGGTTTTTTGCTGAAGAGCATCAATATCAAGCCTGCCCTCTGCGATGCTTTTCGAAATATCCACTACATATTCCGCTTTCCGCTGGCTGAACTGCAGATTTCGAAGCTCGTCGGGATGAATAGATGCCACCGTTGCTGGCGCTGGGTAAAACCACACACCGTCTTTATAAGTACCGTACGTTTGGACAAATCTTGTCGAAAGGGTATAGGCAAAGGCCATGTTCAACTGCTGATGAATAATTGTTTTTATAAGGCAGCCGTACAAGTCAAAGTCGCAGGTGAGCGGCGCGCCGTAAAACCGGTGGAAGAGCGGCTCTAATTCTGTTTTCTGAAAATGTCCGGCTGCCTCTTCAAGCGGCTGACGAAAGCGAAAAACATGCTCTATTTTGTCCAGAGCTTCCTGCTCTCTCTTCTCCGGAGCTTCTATATATACATACCTCTCTGGTGGATGCTCAGCAAACATAAGGGTTACTGTATCAAGCTGCCCCTCACCCGAAAGAGGCAGCTTCACCTGTCTTTGATCGATGTCTACATTATACAGCGGATCGAGTGCCATCCGTTTCAGCATCAGCTGAACATCGTATACGGATGGGATCTGCCATGTTATCTGCTGCACGGTAATTACGTCCTTTCATGAAGCTTTGTTATTTTATCACGTTTGTCCCTGTTCATGCGACCTGCTCCTTCATGTACTTAGAATTCAGCACAGTTTTCATTTTAGGATAAAAGCATTAATTTTAAATAAATTGTTAATCAGTCTTTCCATTCTATTTTCCTATTCTCGATGAAACGGCTTTCTTCCCTTGTTTTCATTCATTACAATAATCTTTGTGTGCCTGTAATACTTTTGTCGTTTTCAAATAAATAAGGAGGTAAACTATGAGCTCTTCTGCACCAAAATCGACTATGCTGCAGCGGTCGCTGAATTGGATTGAACGAGTTGGGAATAAGCTTCCCCATCCAGTTACTCTGTTCGCCATTCTCGCTGCGCTTGTATTGGTATTATCTTCCATTCTTTCTGCTGCCGGGCTGCAGGTGGAATCTCCCGGGGAAGAGGGAGAAACGGTTCAGGTAACCAATCTGCTTTCATCGAGTGGAATTGAATACATATTCACCAGCATGGTGGACAACTTTATTAACTTTGCCCCGCTCGGGGTGGTGCTTGCTACCATGATCGGTATCGGCATTGCGGAGCGCACCGGACTGATAAGCGTGCTGCTTCGCGGTTTTATCCTGTCTATTCCGAAATCTTTAATCACTTTTGGTCTTGTTTTTGCCGGGATTATGTCGAGTGTCGCTTCAGACGCCGGCTACGTGGTGCTTCCGCCGTTGGGCGCTATCCTGTTTGCTGCCCTCGGCAGGCATCCGCTCGCAGGTCTTGCAGCTGCCTTCGCCGGGGTTTCGGCAGGCTTCAGCGCCAACCTTCTGCTTTCCGGTACAGATGTCCTGCTCGGTGAGCTGACGATCCAGGCGGCTTCCACCATCGATCCGGCCTACGCCGAACAGATGAATCTGGCGATGAATTACTACTTTATTTTTGTATCCACATTTTTCTTAGCAGTCATAGGTACACTTGTGAGTCAATTCGTCGTCGAGCCACGGCTTGGAGAATACAAGGGTGACTACCGGGAAAGTCTCACTTCTTTAACGGCAACGGAAAAGAAAGGAATCTTCTGGTCGATGGGGTCAGCGCTTCTGACCATTATTCTGCTTGCGCTGCTCATTGTTCCATCTAATGCCCCGCTCCGCGGCGAAGGAGGAGCCATCGTTCAATCACCGTTTATGGACTCCCTCGTTGTCGTAATTATTATAGCCTTCTTCATTCCCGGACTTGTATACGGGATTGTGACAAAAAATATCAGAAACGATACGGACGTCGCTAATCAGCTTTCTGACACGATGGCGAGCATGGGCATGTTCATTCTGCTTGCATTTACGGCCGGTCAATTTGTGGCCTATTTTGAAGAAACCAACCTGGGTACATTCATGGCTGTATACGGCGCGGACTTCTTGCAGTCTGTTAATCTCACCGGCATTCCTTTAATTTTAGTATTCATATTAATTGTCGGGGTTATCAACCTGTTTATCGGAAGTGCCTCTGCCAAATGGGCCATACTCGCTCCTGTGTTCGTTCCAATTATGATGCAGCTTGGCTATTCACCGGAACTCACGCAGATGGCATACCGGGTGGCCGATTCATCCACCAATATTATTACGCCGCTGATGACTTATTTTGCAATTATTATCGCATTTGCCCAACAGTATGACAAAAACATGCGCATCGGGTCACTGATAGCAGTTATGCTCCCGTATTCCGTCGCATTTCTTTTGTTCTGGTCCCTGCTGCTTGTCGTATGGATGCTCACCGGCTTGCCGCTCGGTCCAAACGGCCCAATTGAATACAACGGCTAAACGTTTAAAAGCAGGAGCTCCAGCTCCTGCTTTTTTTCGTATTACTCCAAATGGGTTATTCGGTTGATGTATTGAATAGAAGCGCGGTTTTTTCGAAAGTGGATCCGGGATACTCCAGTGTTATCAATACGCATGGAACGCTCGAGCGATACCCAGTTGTCTTTGGCCAACAGATACATAAAGAAAATCGTAATAAACCCTCCGTGCGAAACGACCGCTATTTGGTCTTTATCCTTCCATTCCTCGGTCAGCTTATAGTACAGCCAGGCGCACCGCTCCGTCAGATCATTCTTTGTTTCTGCCCCTTCCACTTCAGCGGTTAAAAGGTCCCGTCCGATAAGGTCGGGGAATTCATTTTGAATAACCTCCTTCGCCTTCCCTTCAAGAACACCTAAATGTACTTCGCGAAGCCGCTTGTCGGTGGATATATTTACCTGTTGAAAGCCTGCCAGTGCCTCTGCTGTGGCGGAGGCTCTCATTAAATCACTGGCAATTACAGCGTCAAACTGGACCTCTTGAAAGTAACCGCCCAGCGCTTCTGCCTGCGCATGTCCATGCGGGGTCAATGGATAATCCATCGAGCCCTGAAGCACCTGGGCATAGTTTCCTTCCGATTCCCCGTGACGGATAAAATAAACGTCAGGCATTACTCATCCTTCCAATCCGGCTGAAACTGACGGCATTTAATCCGCAGCTGTTCCACCATTTCCTCGAGCCTCTTCATTTCTGATTCGGAGCCTTCTTCAGGATCAATATTATCCACCATTGTCGAAAGCAGCTGCAGGCGCTGTTTTATATACTGAAGCTGCTGGTTCTTGTCGTTTATGGGCGTGCTCATCAAGCTCCTCCTTTTTTCTTTTCTTCTTTAAAGATATCAATACGGTTCCAGCCGCCAAATATATAATAGCTGACCGCAATTACAGCGCTGATCACAAAGCTCGCTCCTATGCCGAGCGCAATCCCGTTTTCTCCTATTCTTTCGGAAAAGAACCAGGCAAGCGGAAAACGAAGCACCCAGAAAGAAATAATATTCAGGGCCAGCACCTGGATCATCGCCCCGGAGCTGCGCACAATACCATTCAGCACAAAATTTATTCCTAAAAATGGATAAAAGAAAGCGACAATCTGCAGATACGTTTTACCGTATTGAATGGTGGCCTCGTCATTTACAAACAGCCCCATCAAAAATTCTGCCAGTAAAAAGACAGCAGTGCTCATTGTGATCGATACGATGAGAATTAAAATTAGCGCATTTTTGGCAATTGAACTGATACGGTCCCACCGGTTCGCTCCTATGTTCTGTCCGGCCATACTTGTAATGGCAGAACCGAGCGTTGTTGCCGGAAGCATAATCAGACTGTCCAGCCGCTGGGCCGCTCCGTACCCGGAAAGCACCACAGATCCAAACGACGTTACTACCGTCATAATGGCAAGCTGCCCCCCGGAGATAGCCATCATGGAGAGTCCAGCCGGCAGACCGAGCTTCATAATACGCTGAAATTCTGCTTTTTCAGGGATGCTTGGCACGGCAAACGGAAGCCCCTTTACAAGAATCATATATACGACCCCGAATACAAACGCGCTTCCCTGAGAGATAACCGTCGCAATTGCTGCTCCCTGGATGCCCATATTAAAGCCTGAAATAAACAACGGATCCAGAAAGATATTCAGCCCAACGGCTAGCATTATAAAGCGAAGCGGGGTTTTACTGTCGCCGACAGCACGCAGGACAGTACCTATAAAATTATAGCCAAATAAAAAGACAATCCCGATAAAATTAATACGTAAGTATATGACTGCACTTTCCAGGATATCCTGCGGCGTGCCCATCCAAGTTAAGACGGTAGGCGCTGCAAAAAAACCTATCGCCCCAAGTACAATTGCAAGCGTTCCTAAAACAGAGACAAAAGCATTCAGGGAACGCTTCAGGCCCTCATCATCATCAGCCCCCACCCTCTGGGAGAGCACCGTTAACGTTGCGCTGTTGATGCCGATAATAAAAGACAGCACAGAAAACAGAATGGTGGAAGCCAGGGAAACTGCCCCCAGGGCCTCTGCCCCGATTAAATTACCAACCCATAAACTGTCTACAATTTGATAGGAGCTTTGAAGCAGGTTCCCAATAAAAATAGGAAAGGCGAATATCACCATTTTTTTCATGATACTGCCTTCCGTGAAATCTAACTGGTTACGTCCAGCGTTTGCCATACTTTTCTCTCCAATTCTCTTCCAAGACCTCCCGCACTGCTAGCTGGAAAGAAGTTCGAATGTTTCTGTAACCGCAATGCTGTCTTTTACTGACTGAACCATCGAACAGTTTTTCTTTGTCCACTCCATATTCTTTTCCATTTGAGCTTCTGTTACGTTTTCTGCTTTTACGATAAAGTGCAGATGAACAGCCGTTATTTTATTTGCCTGCTTTTCATCCCGCTTTACCTCTGCTTCTATTTGAATATCATGCACTGTCTGGTGCCGTTTGTTCATGATTTTCCGGAGCACTCCCCCGCTGCATACGGCAATCGAAGAAGTCATCAGCTGAAAAGGGCGGAAGCCATACTCCTCCTCCCCCGACACAGACAGCTCTCCGTAGTCTGTTTTTGTTTGGAATCCTCCATCAGTCATCGAAAACTTCATCCTATTCACCTCTTCAATAGTATCCTTCGTGTTGTATCTTATCTAAATATAAGCCTATCTCCAAACAAAAGGTATTATATCAAAAACTCAGGGGTTATGTGCAGATACCCGGAAGCCTGAAGCTGTTTTATTCATGAAAAAAGCAGCTGCTATAATAGCAGCTGCTGCAGTCGTACTGTTTAGCGTACGTTTTCAGGATAAATTTCGTTTAAGATTTCATGTGTTGGCGTAGAGATCAAGTTTTTATTAATAACTTCTTTCACTCTTTCACCCATATTATCTTCGAGATCCTTGGCATACTCTTTATCGCCGATAATATATGCTGTATCCAGACCGCGGTTTTTCATCTGTTTGTTGATGACAGGCGCCAAACTCTTGTACCAACGGTGGCGGTTTTCTTCAAAGCGCTTTTGGACTTTATCCACCTGGGTCGACCCTGCTGCAGTACGGTCAGCCGATGCTGTGCCCTTGTACTCCTGCCAGTCTTCCTTGTCCACATCCCAGTGGAACTGCATTTCTTCGCGGACTACGCCCATGGAAGTATCGATCAGATAAACATCCTGTTTGTTTGTAAGAAGAATTGCCGTTGGCGGGAATGTTTTCTCGAGCTTTTCGAGCTGCTCAGTCTGTGGTGTTGGCTCCCACATAACTTCTGTTTCCACCGGCACCTGGAAAATGTCCGATTCCCAGGTCGAGCCGTCACCGGAAGCGAAAATGATAATGCTTTTCTGCAATTCATCGCGGTGATCTTCAATGTATTTTTCAATGTCATCGGTGATTTTTTTGATCGCGTTTTTTTCATCTTTCGTTTCGCTTTTATCTGCATACTGCTTCAAGCCGTTGACAGCCTTCTTGTACTTAATTTTCCACTCTTCGCTCGGCTGTCCGCCTTCACCAATATCTGTGTTCAGATAAAAGGAGACAAAACCATATTCATCCTCTTTATTTTTCAGCTTTTTCAAATTGTTCGTGATTCCCATTGTCTGTTGCCCCTTTCCGTGACTGTGTTAACTATTCTATTATCATTCTACAGTGTGTATTTCCTTCGAAAAGGAACGATAAACGTCAAATGCAGTAATATTTGCAAACCAATTAAAAAAGCAGGCTCAAATGAATGAACCTGCCATTTTTTATGAAGAGGACTGGGTGTTTTCAACACTCTGCAGCTGGCCTGAACCGCTGTTTGAAGAACTGCCTTCAATAGCCGTGCTTTCTTCCTTTAATTCTTTTAATTCGCCGGTCGTTTCAAGCGTCGTCGTTTTTGCTTTCATCAGTGTTTCTTTCAGGCTGTTCACCCGGTTCACAATCTCCTGGATGTCTGTGCTTGCCGACTGAAGCAGCTCAGAATAATAATTTGAGGTTTCTCTTAATGTGGAAATAATCGATTCCCTGTTCTCTGAAAGAAATTGCGATGTGCTGTTCAATGTAGAAGCTGTTTGTTTCGTTCCTCCTACAATAGGAGAACGGGTTTTACGTGTGCTGAGTAAGACAATAACGGAGACGACGCCTCCAAGAATTAAACCGATTTTGAGTGCTGTGTTTCCATTTTCCTCTGTCATCACTATCCATCCTTTCGACTCTGCATATATTATTACCTATACCACATTTTACATGAATTTATTCTTTTTTACTTTATCTTATCAAAAAAAATCTACCTGCCGGAAAAGTGTCGTGCTTTTTATCACATTTTGATAATTTTATGGTTTGTCAAATGAGTAATATAGGGTAAACTAATTGTCAGCAGCCGTATAATCGAAAGAAAGGAAGATGTCCGCATGAGAAAACCACAGAGACTTTCATTTGAAGACTTAATGGAAGCAAATAAAAATGAGCTTAAAGGCAACAAGCAGGCACTTGACTCAATCGACCGCAGACTTGATGAAAAAAAATCCAAAGAAGTATATGTCCGCCAGGGCACAAAAAAACGAGCCAATTAATATCGCTGCAGGGATGGCAGCTGTCCGGAGATTTCCATGCCATCCTTATATATTCCAGCTTTTATTTTTTGAATTTTTTGTCAAATAGCATTCGCACAATACCTTTCTATAATAAAAAACCGCCTTTCGGCGGCTTTTTTTACTGTATTTTACAGATCGGAACCTTCGAGAATGCGTTCAATTTCTTCTTTATGACCGGTCTCATCAGAAATGAGGTCTTCAAGTTTGTTTTGAAGCTCGATCATGTTCAGCTCTTCTGCCTGCTGGGCGCGTTTAGTGTAGCGCTCAATTGTGTCTGCTTCAGCATCACGGGCAGCTTCAAGCATTTCGCGAACCTGGAACGTCTGTTTAATATCAGCGGGTTTTGTAGTCGGCGTGCCACCGAGCGTACGAATTTTAGAAGCCAGGTATTGAGCGTGACCCTGCTCATCACCGATTTCGTCTTCAAACAATGGTCTGAGCATTGGAGTATGAATGCCGGAAACCACTGCTGCATAGTTTGTATACATGATAGCTGCTGCGTATTCGTGTGCTAAGTCGACGTTGAGGCCGTCGATTAGTTCCTGTACTTTAGGATCGTTTTCTCTTACGCGTTCCATGAATAAATTCCTCCTGTCGTCTGTTTAATGCAATTGATGTTTTCTCATAGCTGTAGCCTTCCAAATTATATTTTACCCTTTTTCAGGCTGAAAAAACCTCTTTTTTATTTGAAGAGATACAGATATTCGCTGTAACCCTGCTCTTCAAGCTCATTAACCGGGATAAATTTGAGGGCGGCTGAATTGATGCAATACCGCAAGCCAGTTGGTTCAGGACCATCCGGAAATACGTGTCCAAGGTGAGAATCTGCTTCGTCGCTGCGTACTTCCGTTCTTCTCATCCCTAACGAGTCATCAAAGTTTTCTTTAACCTCGCTTTCCTTTAAAGGCATAGTAAAGCTTGGCCATCCGCAGTTGGAATCAAATTTATCCTTCGAACTGAACAAAGGCTCTCCAGAGACCACGTCTACATACAGGCCTTCCTCTTTATGATTCCAGTATTCATTTTCAAACGGACGCTCAGTGGCGTCATTTTGAGTTACTTCATACTGCATCGGGGTTAAACGCTGCTTCAGTTCTTCTGTACTGTATTTTTTATTGGTGCTCATTCTGCTCACTCCAGTAATTGTTTATAAATCCTTCGCGGCCGGAGCCCTTCCGGTACATCATATAATGAAAACGATTTTTGTGGTGATAATCCTGATGATATTCCTCAGCGGGATAAAACACTCCGGCTTCCCTGATTCTCGTTACCACAGGTTTTTTAAACGGACCATTTTCATCAAGCTCCTGCTTTGAGGCTTCTGCCAGCCGGTGCTGCTCTTCATCGTGATAAAAAATGTTCGTCGTGTATGATTCCCCGCGGTCATTAAACTGACCACCCGGATCTGTAGGGTCAATCTGGCGCCAAAATATTTCAAGCAGCCGTTCATACGATACCACCGATGGGTCATATTTCATCTGGATAGCTTCTACGTGACCGGTAGTTTCTGAACACACTTCCCGGTACGTAGGGTTTTCTGTATGCCCGCCGGTATATCCCGACATAATGTCGTAGACGCCTTCTTCCTGCTCAAATGGGCCTACCATACACCAGAAACATCCTCCGGCAAAGGTGGCAAGCTTCGTGTTTTGTTCTTCTGCCATGTTATTCACCCCAATCTCTCATGTAATGCCAATTATAACATTTCTTCATGTGATTTCCTGTTTATGTGCTCACCCTGAATCTTCTTCTGGTAATCTCATTCAATAAGAAAAGGCCAGCTTTCCAGCCGGCCTTTCGCTCTTATTATGCTAGTTGTTTCAGAGATTCGCGGTTAAATGCCGGGATATCGTCAGGCTCACGGCTTGTAACCAGGTTGTTGCATACGACTACTTCTTCATCATGAAGATTTGCCTTCGCGTATTCCATGTCTGTCTGGATGGATTTAAATCCTGTCGCGTTACGACCTTCCAGCGCTTTGGCTGTAATAAGCAGCTGTGGACCGTGGCAGATCGCAAATACCGGCTTATCATGATCCATAAAGTACTTGGCAAAATCTACGAAACGCTGATCGCCGCGAAGCTGATCCGGAGAAAATCCTCCTGGAATAAGGAGAGCATCAAAATCTTCCGGCTTCACATCTGCAATAGAAGCGTCAACGGTTACCTTCGCTTCTCCCTGTTTACCGGTGATTGTTTTGCCTTTTTCATTTTCGATTACGGTAAGCTCATGACCTTCTTTTTCGAATGCTTCTTTCGGATCTGTGAATTCCACATCTTCAAAAAGATCTGTAAGGACTACTGCTATTTTACTCATCATATATCACCTTTCCTGGATATAATCTTTGATCACACAGATAAGTTTACCCAAGTCGCGGCTCATTCTAAACCTGGCGGCTGTTTATTTTAAACCGGTCGGCAATCCTTTGCATCGAAGCGGCCTTTTCTTCAAATGAAGGGGTAAAGCCCACAGTCATAATTTCTTCAGCGCCATAAGCTTTTTCAAGCCATTTGAGCTTGTCTTCCACCTGGTCTATCGTTCCAATCGCGTTATGGTACCGGCTCTTTTGAAACATGTCTTTTTCTTCGTCCATATACGTAACGTCCTTGATCATTTCATACGATGGTACACCGAGCAGACCGAGACCCTTAGCGGTTACTGATGAGACGTAATCCCCCACAGCCTTCCATTCCTCTGCCTGCTGTTCGGACTCTGCCGCAATGGCCGAGACCGCCAGCATAAAATAGGGAGCCTGACAGATGCCAGACGGCTGGAAATGCTCATGATAATAATCAGCTGCCTGAAAGCCTTCATCCGGATTAATAAAGTGGGCAAAGCAGAACGGCAGTCCGTTTTCTGCTGCTGTTTTAGCGCTGTCCCGGCTTGAGCCGAGAATCCAGACTTCCGGCTTCACCTGTGCCCGTGGCGTCACCGGAGCGTGATCGTACAGCCCTTCGTATTTATTTCCTTCCGGGGACAAAAAAGTAAGCAGCTCTTTCAGCTGTCCGGGATACCTGGCTGCATTTCTTGATCCACCTTCATGTAAGGCCCGGGTCACGTTCGGCATCGCTCCCGGCGCCCGGCCGAGACCCAGATCAATGCGGCCCTTGTAAAGCGAAGCCAGCACCTCAAATACTTCAGCTACCTTAAACGCGCTGTAATGCGGAAGCAGTACCGCACCGGACCCAACTTTTATACGCGTCGTGCATGCAGCCAGATGGGCAATTAATACTTCCGGGGCACTCCCGGCTATATGCTTTGTGCCGTGATGCTCAGAGACCCAGAATCGGTGGTATCCGAGTTCTTCAGCAATCCGGGCATATTCCCCGGTCCAGGCGAATGTGTTTTCCGGTGTTTCTCCATAGGGCATGATGGATTGATCGAGTATGCTCAGTTTCATGATTCCCCTTCTTTCTTTACTTACGCTGATAATCCGCTTTAATTTCTCCCCAGTTATTTGTATCCCATTTATAAATCGGGTTTTCCCACGTATGCTCCTTCAGCCAGCTTTCTGCCCGACGGATATCTTCCCAGATTTCCCGGCTGTCCGCATCTCTTACTAGCGTCGAATTCGCTTTTTTCCTTTCGACCCAGCCGATGGCTGTCGCTGAATCCGAATACACAGGCATGGCACTTTTTTGTTCCTTCAAATATTGGAGAGCATGTACTATTCCAAGAAATTCAGCCATATTGTTTGTGCCTTTCTTAAATCCGGGATGGGCGAATACCACTTCTTCTGTTTTCGTGTAGACGCCCCGGTATTCTACCGGTCCCGGATTACCGTGGGATCCGGCGTCTACGGAAATACTCTCGGTTATGTAACTGCCGTTTTCAGTTTCAGATTTTGCTGCGAAGTTGTTAAAAGCCGCCTCCGCTTCCTCATACGAAGGAAATGACTTAAATTTCGCTCCCTTGAAGCCCTTTACCTGCTTTTCGCATTCAGCCCAGGTACTGTAAATGCCCGGTTTTTTTCCTTTCCATACTACATACCATTTCTTTTTCGCCATTTGTCTCTCTCCCTGCGGAAAAAAGAACGCCTCCCACTCAGCAGAGACGTCCATTTCCTTATTCTTCTTTTGCTGAAAAACGCTGGAATACCGTATCCTTCTGCACCGGATAGCGCTCAAAGCCGCACAGATTATTGATGATGGTTTGATTTCTTACGACGGATAAAGATAAGTTCGTCGCAGCTGTGCCGTGTGAGTGATCAATATTTGTGAGCATGTATATATGATTGTCACGCCCGTCTTTGAATTGAAGACGGTAATAATCATCAATCATATAATGGTCCGCGTCTTCCTTTTCCACGAGCTCCCCGTATTCCTGAATCCACTCCGGGACGCTCGGCTGAAAACCGGTGGCAAGCACGACTTTATCCGAAAAACAGCGGAACGTTTTATCCTCCTGCCATTGACGGAGCTTCAGCTGATAGCCCCCCTCCACTGACTGAATATCTGACAGCTCAGTGGCAGCCTGGAGAACAACGTTTGGATCTTCACGTTCGATAGAACGATGATAAAGAAGATCGTATATTTTTTCAAGCGTGGGCTGCTCAATGCCCTTTCTCGCATGGTCAAGCTCGGGCAGTGTTTCGAGCCTTGTTTTAATATCAAGTGAACGAAAATATTCGACAAAATCCGTGGAGAAAATTTCGCGGGCGACCTTCGCGTCCTCAGCCTGGAAAAACTGAGGGGAGCGGGTAAACCAATTGAGCTTATAATGAAAATGCTTCTGGTCCTGCAGAAGGTCATGGAAAATCTCTGCCGCACTCTGACCGGAGCCCACAACGGTAACTTCGTCTCCGCTCTTCAGCTCCTCTTTGCGAAAGGAATAATCGGCCGCATGATAAATGTCATCACTCTGCTGCCTTTCAATATTAGGAGGAAGCATCGGTGCTGCTCCTGTTCCTACCGCTACGTTTTTCGTATAAAAATATTCCTTTTCGCCACTGCCCGTATTTTCCGTCGTAATTCTGTAGCAGGAGGCCCCGTCCCAGCTGCTGTCAGCAACTTCAAGTACCTGCTGGCCGAACAGACAGTACGGAAGCTGGGCGGCTACCCATTTTCCATAGGAATCATATTCCCTTCTTGGAACCTTCAGCTGCTTGTTAAAAAAGAACTGAAACATGCGGTTATGCTTGTGCAAATAATTTAACAGCGTGAAACGACTCGTCGGATCGGCAAAAGTCACCAAGTCAGCAAGAAACGAAGAATTCAGCACTGTGCCTTCAAGCAGCATTCCCGGATGCCAGGCAAATTCATCTTTTTCATCTAGAAACACGGCTTCTATATCGTTCACTGGTTCAAGCAGGGCGGCCATGCCAAGATTAAATGGCCCGAGTCCGATTCCCGCTATATCGTAAAGCTTATTTTCCAACCTGATCACCTCAACATTAAGTAATTCCGGATTCAATCAAAAAGTCCAGCAATTCCGCTGGACTTTCATTTCGTATTGAAAGGCTGCCGGAAACCTTTGACTCTATACGAACTTCCAACTTTGTAATCAAGTTCTATTTTCCCTTCCTTTTTTGATGTTAATCACCTAATATGGTTACAAATAAGTGAATTTACGTTTCGGACGGAAAAACAGCTGGACAAACAGAACCAATGCAGCCGCTGCTGCTGTCCAGGCTACCAGATCCACTTCCTGCCAGCGCTGAACAAAAATACCGGCAAACGCCCAAATAAACACTAGCGTATATAAAATGTCACCCGTTTTTCGGTAAAATAAAATCACGGCAGCAGAAGCTGCGGCAATCGCAAGAGCAGTCCACCAGCTGCCGTCGATGATCCATCCGCGCACGCCATTCGCCGTTAGTACAACACCAATGTTTGTAATGGAAGCGACCGTAACCCAGCCAAAATACACACTGATGGGCACCAGCAAAAGCCCGCGGCGGGGACTCGTTTTAATTTTCATATAGATAATCCCCAGACTGAGCCACAGTCCCAGAATACCCGCCATCGTGCCGTAAAATATTTCATAATGAAATAAAAACAGCCATAACACGTTAAATATACAGGACAGAATAAATGTATAGCCGATACCGGCATATATGTGCTCCTCCGTCGGTTTTGCGAAAAAAGCACGCAGCACCCATAAAATCATCAGCAGATAAATAACTCCCCATATCGAAAAGACGTAGCCTGCCGGGGTGAATAATACATTGAGGCTGTCTGATATGCTGCCGGTAGTCTGGCCGTTTAACGGCAGGGCGTTGGCAAGCCCGTTTACAGCAATAACTACCGCCAGGGCAAAAGCATTCAGAAGCTTAAGCTTCATAGAAGGAATGGAAAACATAAACACCCACCTTTGATTAAAAGACCTGGCTGCAGCTTCTTCAGCTGCTTATATACTCTATGCTTATTTTAAAAAATCTTCCGGCCAATTTGACCGGAAGATTTTTGGATTTCTTTTTAGTTGATTTCTGCCGGTTTTGGTCCTTTACGGGCGCCTTTATCCAGACGGTTAATGGTCGCCATATCTTCATCCTCAAGCGTAAAGTCAAATACATCGATGTTGCTTTCAATGCGTTCCGGTGTCACTGATTTTGGAATGATGATCGTATCATTCTGCAGGTGCCAGCGCAGAACGACCTGGGCAGGATTTTTCCCATGCTTTTCTGCAATGCTTTGAATGTGTTCATCATTCAGCACTTCTCCACCCTGCATGATAGGGCTCCATGCTTCCACATAAATGTTTTTCCTTTTGCAGTAATCCTTTAATTCATTCTGAGCCAGGTAAGGGTGGCATTCCACCTGGTTTAATACCGGCTTCACTGTGCATTCGTTTAAAATTCTTTCCAGGTGCTCCACTTCAAAGTTACTTACGCCGATAGCCTTTACCTTGCCATCTTCGTGAAGCTTTTCAAGCGCCTGGTACGTTTCTACATAATCGTCATTTGCCGGCGTTGGCCAGTGAATCAGATATAAATCCACATAATCGAGTCCCAGGCGTTCCAGGCTGGCGTCAAATGCCTTCAGTGTGTTTTCGTAGCCGTGATCAGAGTTCCATACCTTTGTCGTAATAAAGAGCTCTTCTCTTGGAATCCCGCTTGCTTTAATCGCGCGGCCGACTCCTTCTTCATTTTTGTAGATCATTGCCGTATCGATTGAACGATAGCCGGATTTCAGTGCATGAGCGACAGCCCGTTCAGCTTCATCATCACTTACCTGAAAAACACCAAAGCCAAGCTGAGGCATTTGCAGCTGATTGTTTAAAGTTACGTAATCCATTGTTGTATACCTTCTTTCTGTAAATGCTGTGACTATTACTGTATACCCGCTGCTTTTAAAATTACACCTGCAGGATTCACCGTTTTTTTACAAGACGCTGGAGATACTGCTTCCATTCCTTTACGCTTGCCGGCTTATTGCTGCCGCTTGAAATGGAGATCTGCACCCCGTCCTCCATAAACGAAGCCGGAAAAGCTACATTGCCGATTGAAGGATTATCGGCACCGTTTACCAGCTGCCAGGGATGCTTATGCCTCGCAATCATTTGCTGGGCTGCCTTGTCCCCGGAAGCGGAAACAATCAGCCAGGCGTTATCCAGATCCTCCGGTTCGACCGTTTTTTGCTTCCAGCCCACCTTCTTTTCTTCCCACAGCTTTTTCAGCCCGGAAGAAAGCTCCGGGGCCACAATTGTAACGAGAGCTTCCGCCTTTAACAGCTTCCCGGCTTTGCGTTCTGCCACGCTACCGCCACCGATGATTACGGCTTTTGTTTTGTGCATACTCACAGCTAACGGAAGAAGAAAGTCAGACATGAATGCCTGCGTCTTTCTCAAGCGTTTCAGCGACACGGGATTCAAGCACCGGGAGCAGCCGCTCGTCAAAGCCTAAAAAGTCGCACCTCGTAAAATGTCCGGGTTTAGCCTGATTATAATGGGCTGCTGCTTCGTCCATTTCTTTTATGAGCAGGCCGACAAACATTAAATAGGGGAGAATGTACACGGGGCGTGTGCCTTCAGCCAGCTCTTTCATTTTCTCCTGAAAACCCGGCTCGGCGGCGGCAAGGAAAGCTGTTTCCACCCTTGAGCGGCCGGTATGCTTCTCAAGCTCCCCGGCAATACGGTAAAAGTCTTCGATGGCTCCGGGATCCTTCGCCCCTCTGCCTACAAACAGGACGACTGCTTCTTCCTCCGGAACCCAGCCCTTTACACGGAGACGGTCCAGAAGAAGATCGTTAATACGGTCATGAACACCAAAAGGGTCACCATACTGAATAGTTACTTCAGGGTGCATTTGCTGTACCTTTTCGAGCTCTTCCGGGATATCCTTTTTAATATGACCAGCCGAAAGCAAAAGCACAGGCACAACTGCCAGGGTATCGGCGCCATTTTCAATGCACTCCACAGCACTTGTTACGATATCCGGCTCTGCCAATTCCAGAAAGCAGGTCTTCTGCTCGTATTCCGGGAAAGCGGCTCCCGCTTTTTTTGTAAAAGCTTTTACCTGTTCATTACCTTCAGGGACTCTCGTTCCGTGTCCAACAAACAAAATAGCCTTCATCATGGTTCCTCCTTAAAGAATAGGGCTGAAGCATTTTTGAATAGAGGCGGTGACCGCCTGCGCTGAAGCCCCTGCTGTCATATCCACATGGATTCCGTGTTTTTCAGCTTGTTCCTTCGTGCGTTCACCAATGCATACCACCGTTTTTTGTGACCACCATCGTCCAGCGTCTCCATTATACAGGTGGTTTATTTTTTCCACCGCAGTCGTGACAGCTTTTCTACATGGGAAAATCACTGTGTTGATGGAGTCATCCACCAACAGCCGCTCAAGTGTATGATCTGAAGAAGCGGCACTCTTTAACACATGCCCAATATCACTGCTGCCCTGAGGAGCGATCTCTTCTATCCATGCCTCACTTCCAATGACGTGAACATTCCCAGCAGATTTCCATTCCTCTTTTGGACGAAATTCGGGAAGGATACCGTAATCCTTCCATTTTTCTTCCGCCCGGCGGGTTGCAGCTGTAAGAAGGCAGTTCACCTGTCTCAGATCCAGACGCCATTTCTTCAGCTGAGCTATAAACGCTTCAACGTCACTGGCTGTTTCAAATATAATTTCATCATAGGGAAGATCCTTTTGCAGGTTGGTAAACTCCGGCAGTGTTTCTTCCCATACAGGCCCTTCATACACCTCTGCGCCCTGACTTTTCCATTCGCTGCTCCATTTGCCTGCCCCCGGTGTTGTACGCACGTGCCACATGTATCGGCCAAACAACGGGAGCTCTTCAAACCAGGTCGAGACCGGCCCTGCCTTAACAACATTGCCGACCAGCGTAATCGAAGGATTTTCAATCGCATGCTTTTGCACAATATCATTGATATCTGCAAGGGTGCCCTTCACCGTCCGCTGCTTTGAATAAGTGCCCCACTCAACTACCATCACAGCCGTATCCTCAGGCTTCCCCGCTTCTATGAGGCGTTTCGTAATAAAGGGAAGGTTTTTGACTCCCATGTAAAAGGCGACCGTATCAATGCTTTTGGCAAGCGGCTCCCAATCCAGATCCGGCTCTCCTGTTTCCTTCTTCGTATGGGCCGTGATCGCTGCGAAGCTTCCCGAATAATCCCGGTGAGTCACAGGTACGCCGGCATAAAGCGGGGCAGCTATACCGGATGTGATTCCGGGGACGATTTCGTAGTCAATATCGTTTTCCTCCATCACGGCTGCTTCTTCCCCTACTCTTCCAAATACGCCGGGGTCACCGCCCTTAAGGCGCACTACTTTTTTTCCTTCCCGGCTTTTTTCCACCATCATTTTCTGGATCACTTCCTGCCGCAGAATATGCTTTTGCGGCAGCTTTCCACAGTATATACGTTCCGCTTCAATCGGAGCCTGTTCCAGAAGAAGCGGGTTGACCAGCCTGTCATAAAAGATGACATCCGCCTGGCGGATGCATTCTGCTCCGCGCACGGTCAGAAGGCCTTCATTTCCGGGCCCTGCTCCTACTAAATAAACTTTCCCATCTGCCACCCAACTCCTCCTTTCCCTCTATCAAATGGTAAAAAAGGACACGGCTTAACAGCCCGCGTCCTCTACGTATCTTGCTTTATTGTTCTTCGATATAATTCCAGTTCACTAAAGCGTCCACTACTTCCTGGGCGGATTCTTCAATGGATTTTTGTTCGGTATTTACCGTAAGCTCCGGGTTTTCCGGTTCTTCATAGGGCGCGTTGATCCCGGTAAAGGAAGGGATTTCTCCGGAGCGCGCTTTTTTATACAAGCCCTTTGGGTCCCGTTCTTCACAGGCTTCGAGGCTCGCCTCTACATATACTTCGATAAATTCTCCATCCGGGAGCAGTTCACGCACCTGGTGGCGGTCCTCCCGGTACGGGGAAATAAAAGCGGTGCTGACAATCTGTCCGCTGTCAACGAACAGCTTTGCCACTTCTCCGATGCGGCGGATGTTTTCTGTCCGGTCCTCCGGGGAAAAGCCAAGATCCTTATTCAGACCGTGACGTACATTGTCTCCATCGAGCACATAAGTATGGCTCCCGCGTTCAAAAAGCTTCCGGGAGACGGCGTTTGCAAGCGTGGATTTACCGGACCCGGAAAGACCGGTAAACCAGAGCACAAAGCTTTGATGCTTATTTTTTTCCTGACGTTCTTCTTTGGATACCGAGGCGTCGTGCCAGACGATATCTGTGGATTTAGACCCCATCGTTTTCCTCCTGTCGTTTATGAATTGGAAGTCTGGCGCTGCATGCCGCGGATCAATACTTCCACGACCTCCGGACGGCTGAACTCTTTTGGAGGCATTTCGCCGTTGGTCAGCATGGCACGCACTTTCGTACCGGAAAGAATGACATGGTCAGCTTTGTCGTGTGGGCACGTTTTCGCTGTCGCCATGTTTTCACATTTCAGGCAGTAAAAGGAATGCTCAAAGAAGCGCAGCTGAATGCCAAGTTCCTCAAACGTAAACTCGGAGAAAATTTCCTGGGCATCATACGTTCCGTAATAGTCACCGACACCCGCATGGTCACGGCCGACAATAAAGTGGGTGCAGCCGTAATTTTTACGTACCATGGCATGAAATATTGCTTCCCGGGGCCCGGCGTAACGCATAGCAGCAGGAAATACCGCTAAAAATGTCCGGTTTTCAGGATAGTATTCGTCGAGGATGGTCTCATAGCTTTCCATGCGCACATCGGCAGGAATATCATCTGATTTTGTTGCCCCGACAAGCGGGTTTAAAAACAGGCCGTCCACGGTTTCAAGTGCTGCCTTCTGAATATATTCGTGTGCCCGGTGGACAGGATTTCTCGTTTGAAAGCCTACCACCGTATTCCAGCCACGGCTTTCAAAGGCACTGCGTGTTTCTTCCGGATCCAGATAATAGTTTTCAAACTGCTCATGGCTGATTTCTTTTACCAGCGTAATTTTGCCGGAAGCATACGTATCCGGACGATCATACATTTTCTTTACGCCGGGGTGGGCTTCTTCTTCGGTGCGGTATACTTCTCTTGCTTCCCGCTTCTTATCCGGAGCATAGAATCCTTCAAGTTCAATCGTACCGTACGTTTCTCCGTCAAAAACCAGGCGGGCTTCCTCTCCTGCTTTCAATTCCTCTGCTTTTTCCTTTGTGACCGGCAGGGTAATCGGAATGCTCCAGACCGTTCCATTCGAAAGGCGCATCGAAGAAACCACTGAGTTGTAGTCCTCTTCGCTCATGAAGCCTTCAAGCGGGCTGAACGCGCCGTTGGAGAGCAGCTCGAGGTCGGATAAAGCTACCTCATCAAGCTCAATTTGTTTTTGAATGGATGAAACGTCTTTGGTTAAATCCTTACGATTTACTAATTTTCCACCGTGTGGAGTACTTAAAGCCATGATCATCGTCCCTTCTTCATCTTAATTCATCAGCGGTGCAGGCCGCATTCTGTTTTTCCGCTTCCTGTCCACCGGCCACTGCGGAGATCGTCGCCTTCGAGCACTTTCGCCGTGCACTGTACACAGCCGATACTTGGATAGTTCTGCTCATGCAGCTCATTGTAAGGAAGGCTGTTGTCTTCGATATAGGCCCAGATATCATCCCACGTCCAGTGGATCAAAGGACAGATTTTAATCGATTCAAACCGTTTATCCTCGTTTACAAACTGCGTGTTGCGGCGGGTCAGCGACTGCGATCTGCGCAGGCCGGACATCCAGGCGCCGTATTGGCTTAATTCATTTTCGAGTGGCTGCAGCTTCCGAATACCGCAGCAGCGGTCCGGATCTGTTTCCCAGAGTCTTTCGCCTTCCTGGGCTGCCTGCTGTTTAGGAGACAGTTCCGGCTTCAGCATTTTAATGTTTAACTCCGGATACTTTTCACGAACTGCATCAATTACATCATACGTTTCTTTAAAATGAAACTGGGTGTCAAGAAAAGCAATGGTTGCATCTGGTTTCACCTGGCTGATTAAATCAATCAATACAATTCCTTCAGCTCCAAAACTGCATGCATACACTAAATCATCGCCGTATTCGCCGTAGGCCCAGCGGATAACTTCAAGCGCGCTTTGTCCTTCCAGCACTTCGTTATTCACTTGCTCCAGTTCATTTGTCTGCAGGGAATCGTATACTATCATGCGCTTCCATCCCTTTCCCTTTAATATTGTACCTGTTTCCATAAAAAATGAAAATCTTATTTTAAAGGCCTTGAAATCCTTAGTAAGTTTATCAGGTTTATTAGCTTATAGTATATTTTAGTGGGTACATTTTGCAAAGTCAACAATACAAATCGTTTAACTAGGGATTATTTCCGCGGGAATACTTTCCGATTTTCTTTTTCCTGTCAGCATTAGCTTTCACATCAGTATTTATGGCATAATATAAAAGGAACTTTCTTTCAAAATCAACATTGGTTCAACGCACAATTTTTAGGAGGCTACAAATGAAATTTATCGATAACGAAGGTATAAATGACCCGAGAATCAATTTAGCCATCGAAGAATTTGCTTTAAAAAACATGGATCTCGAGAAGGATGAAATGTATTTGCTTTTTTATGTAAATAATCCTTCTATTATAATCGGGAAAAATCAAAACACCATTGAAGAAATCAACACTGATTATGTGGAAAAGCACAACATCCAGGTGGTACGGCGCCTTTCCGGCGGCGGTGCAGTGTATCATGATTTAGGCAATTTAAATTTCAGTTTTTTAACAAAGGATGACGGCAACAGCTTTCAAAATTTCCAAAAATTCACACAGCCAATCGTCAACGCTCTAAATAACATCGGGGTTCCCGCCGAAATGTCCGGGCGCAATGATTTACAGGCTAACGGAAAAAAAATTTCCGGCAACGCCCAGTTCGCCACAAAAGGAAGAATGTTCAGCCACGGCACCCTGATGCTTGATTCGGAAATTGAAAATGTCGTAGCTGCGCTGAATGTAAAAGACGAGAAAATCCGCTCGAAAGGAATTAAGTCCATTCGGAGCCGTGTCGGAAATATCAATGAATTTTTGGATGAACCATTGTCTGTAGAAGCCTTCAAACAGCTCATTCTTCGGTATATTTTCGGGAGCGACGAGGAGATCGAGCAGTACCGCCTTACCGATGAAGACTGGAAGGAAATTCATAAAATATCTAATGATCGTTACAGCAACTGGGACTGGAACTACGGCAAATCCCCAGCTTTTGATATTCACCGCAGCAAAAAATTCGATGCCGGCATGCTCGACATCCGCTTCAACGTCAAAAAAGGCGTGATTCAGGAAACGAAAATATACGGGGACTTTTTTGGTACCGGAAACGTAGAGGATCTCCAGGAAGCACTTCAGGGTACGAAGTATGAACGCGATGCCATTTATAAAACATTATCCCAGTTTGATCTGTATACGTATTTTGGAGCTATTTCCATTGATGAAGTAGTGGACTTAATTTATTAATCCAGCTGCATTTTTTGTAAAAATGGGTAATTACTCATATTTTACGTGACCTTAGGCCCTTATTTAAGTACCCCCACTCCTCTACAATTAAATACTAGAGACTAATAACCCGGAAAAGGTGAGTAAATAAAATGGCATTAACAGAAATAGGTATTGATTTAGGAACTGCGAATATTCTCGTTTACACGAAAGAAAAAGGCATTATTCTTAACGAGCCTTCCGTTGTAGCCCTTCATATCGATACAAAAGAAGTCTACGCTGTAGGTACAGAAGCAAAGGAAATGGTTGGAAAAACTCCGGCCAATATCATCGCCACCCGTCCAATGAAAGAAGGCGTTATTGCAGATTATGACATCACTTCTGCCATGCTTTCCCACATAATGAAGAAAATTCAAAAAGAATCAGGCTTCACTCTCCGCAAGCCAAAGGTTGTCGTATGTACGCCGTGCGATTCCACTTCCGTAGAACGCCGGGCCATCCGTGATGCAGTACTTGGCTGCGGAGCTAAATCTGTCTCCTTAATCGAAGAACCAATTGCAGCAGCGCTCGGCGCAGAGCTGCCTGTAGACGAGCCTAAGGCGAACGTCATCGTCGATATTGGCGGAGGCACGACAGAGGTTGGCATTATTTCCTACGGCGGCATTGTTTCCTCCCGGGCGATCCGCCGAGGCGGAGACCATATGGATGAGAGCATTACCCAGCACGTCCGCAAGGAATATAATATGCTGATCGGCGAACGTACCGCTGAAAATATCAAAATGGAGATCGGCTCCGCTATCCCCGACGGTGAAGTCCGTACGATGGAAATCCGGGGCAGAGATCTTGTAAACGGGCTGCCGAAAACCATCACCCTGGAGTCACCGGAAATTCACCGGGCTATCACAGAAACTCTCGATCAGATTCTGGAAACTATTCGCGTTACTCTCGAGCAGTGTCCCCCTGAACTGAGCGGCGACATCGTCGATCAGGGAATTGTTCTCACCGGCGGGGGCGCGCTTTTGAACGACCTTCAGGACTGGCTGAGCCGCCAGATTGTAGTACCGGTTCACCTTGCATCGTCCCCTCTTGAAGCTGTCGCGATCGGTACCGGTAAATCGTTGGCAATGATCAACAGTCTGCAGAAAGCCTCCATGTAATAAACAAAAATCGTCCTCAGGTTTTTATGCCTGTGGGCGATTTTTTCAGAGTGTTGATTAACTATTATCACCAGAAGCATCTCCAACATAGGCTTCTGGTTCTTTTTATGTAAAATCTGGAGATTTTTTCTTATCTTCGGTATTTATGCATGCAAAGAGTCTTATGCTGCTTCAGTTTTTGCCCGGTGGTGTGCAATTTTCTTCAAAGATTTCGGAAGAAATCAAGAAAAAAAGCCGCCTAATGGCGATTTTATCAACAGCCTGATTTGTAATTATACAGCGTGATATGTGTGTTTCACTTAATTTTCACGTTGTCGCGCCAAAAATGAACCGGCTTCCAGCCCAGCAGTTCTTTTGCTTTATCGCTGTTCAGTAAACTTTCAAATTCACCGAGATTTTCTTTGATCGGCACGTTTGGAAATTCTGCTTTCATTAAATCACGGCTGGGAATATCCATACTTGTGTCGTCACCGGCAAGATTCAGCTCAACTGCACCAAGTCCCTGCTTCTCTACCGCCAGGCGGCATGCTGCAGCAGCATCTCTTGTATCAATGTAACTCCAAAGAATACGGTCCCGCTGGGAAGCATCATGGATAAAGGAAGGGAAATTCTGATACATAGGAGGAGCAATCACGTTTCCGAGACGGAAACTCACTACCTGCATGCCAGTGCGGCGGTGCATCATTTTAGCTGTTTCTTCATTCACTATCTTAGAAAGACCATAAGAATCCTCCGGAAGCTGCGGATGCGCCTCGTCAATAGGCACATATTGCGGATCGAATCGTTCTTTCGCAAAGCATATGCCGTAAGAAGATTCACTGGAAGCCAGAACCGCATTTTTTATCCCGAGCCCTGCTGCTGCTTCCAGCACGTTATAGGTGGCCAAGGTATTGTTGCGGAACGTTACTTCATTTGGATGCGAATAGGCGACTGGAATTGCTGCAAGATGCACCACTGCGTCAGCACCTTGAAGCGCCCCGTATACTTCCCCGAGATCGGTCAGATCTACGATTACCGTATCACAGATATTTTCCTCCGGCTTTTTCACGTCCGCATTCAGTACTTGATAGCCATGAGATACAAATTCTTTTAACACCCATGTGCCGAGCAGGCCGTTTCCACCTGTTACTACAACTTTTTTCATCACTATTCCTCATTCCCTTAAAAAATTAAAGCGTTTACACAAGCAGTGCTATTATAACAGATAAATGAATCAGCTACTTCATGGAATCAATTTCATGCTTATAAGAATTCAGAGTGTTGATTAAGTAAATAAGCATATTTATTCTATTCCTTGTATTTTCTCCTTCGTTTACCGGCGGAAGCTTGCATGCTCGTCTTCAGCTGTTTCCCATGCCTGCTGTATAGGTACAGCAGGCATGGGCCTGGGTTTCCTCATGCTCTCAGGGCCTGTCCAGAAAGTCATTGGACTGGCCCTGAGATACTGCGCTTCGATCCCACCGGCGTCACTGCCGGACACTGCAGAAAAAATAAACTTTTTTATTGGAAAACCTTTCGTGCTCTTATGTTTCGTAAATAAGCGTTTCCCTATGTTATAAGATGCCGGAGCTGTAGAAGGGGCGACTCCGGGAGGAGATAGAACGATTCCTACTGCTTCCCAAACGATCTTATTGGGAAGCATGAGCGGAGCCAGCCAGGGTGTTACAATTCTTGAAAAGCGTTCTTTGCTTTCCAAGAATATGGCTGCGCGAAGTCATGCTTTCCTTGTAAGAAGGGCAGTTTAGCAAAGAGAGTTCCCTCCGGAAAGCGACCCTTCGAAGGTGGAAGCAACTAACTGCATACTTCTTCAGAAATAATCACTTTATAAACAGCCTGGAAAAATCGTCCCCAGGTCTAAAAACCTGGGGACGATTTTTTTATATCCGCTTGTTGATTTTTCCAGCGTTTACTACTGTATCTGCTTTTGCAGCCAGGGATGCAGGTGGTCCAGCAGTTCATGGGACAGGTTGTCATTCTGCTGCTTTAAGTACCTGCGCTTCGTTTTCATGATCGAGAACTCTTCGGGCTGATGCCTGAGAATGTGGTTCATCTCTTCGACTACATAAGCCTCAACCGGCCCGCTCGTATGCTGGGCAATTGCACTGACATCCTCTGCCTTCACCTGGGCATCTTTGCCTCCATTTACGGCGATCAGAGGAATGCGCATGCGGTGAAAGGCTTCCCTCGGGTCATAGTCAGCGTGCTCCTGAAACCATTTTACATTCACATTTTTGTATTTTTTTGATGCTTCTTCATCAAGCAGCTCCTTAAGCACTTTATGCTGCTTTTTGATCATCCGTTTGTTCACTTTTCCCGTTTTCAGTGCACGGTAAAAGATTCCTTTGCCCTCGCTTATTTCCCTTTCCACCGATTCTCCCTGTTCAAGTAAAATATCAAACAGCGGTTTAGGCGACGACGCGAGTGCCATCAGCCCATGCACCTTTTCTTTTTCCGCCACCTTAGGAGCAATCGCCCCGCCTTCGCTGTGACCGAGAATGAAAATTTTCTCTTCGTCAATTTCCGGGACCATTTTTAAAAGACGTACGGCAGCAGAAGCATCCTCAATTAAATCCTGCAGCCCAGTTTCAAGAAAATCCCCTTCACTGCTCCCTGTACCTCTCTTATCATAACGCAGTGACGCTATGCCTTGTTTTTCAAGCCAGGAGGCCAGCTGGTTATAAATGTTTAATTTCATTCCAGGGGCGTTCCCGTCGCGGTCTACAGGCCCGCTTCCCCCAATTATCAGCACGCCAGGAGCCTTTTCGTGTTTGTTCTCAGGCACGGTGAGCGTTCCATACAATGTCTCTGCTTGATCAATTGTTATCAGTTGTTCCATGCTTTCACGCTCCATTAAAGGATTTTGTATTAGTATTCCTATTTTTCGTTTAATAAAAACCTTTTTCGCCATTGATAATTAGAGAGCGTAAAATATTTTGTGTAAACGAGCGAACACGAAAAAAGGAAGTCCTTTTCTAGTAGAATGAAGTTAGCCGA
>NZ_CANLSU010000014.1 GCF_947493875.1 uncultured Marinococcus sp.
ACGGCGTGGTCGCCGCGCTACCCATCGATTCGCCGGGTGCTCGACGAGCACCCCACGTTACTCACCTTTTATGATTTCCCGTCTGCCATCTGGCGGAGCCTGTATTCCACCAATCTCAGCGAATCATTCAACAAGCAGCTGAAAAAATACGTTAAACGCAAAGAACAATTTCCGAATGAAGCGTCGATCGAACGATTTTTGGTCAGTCGTTTCGACGCGTATAATCAAAAGTTTTCCACCCGCTGCCACCTGGGGTTCGCCCAGGCCCAACATCAATTGGAAGACATGTTCCGACCGCAGGGTTAACTTCCCGGCTGGAAAAGGACAGCCGTTTACACAAAATTATTGACGGTCCCTGTGATACTTATTGGCAATATCGTGTGTTTGATTTTATTTGTGTTCTTATTTATTCACTTTTACCGGAAAGCTGAATGGGTTTCGTTTGGTATTACCTGCTTGGTAACGGTGCTTGCAGTGGTGAATATCATTCTCTATGGAATGGATATAGATGGTTCGATCACAACGACCATCGAGACACTGGAAACGATCGTTAATGTTTTATGGAGTATCGCTATGGTGGTCGTGGTTATAGGCACAGCTTTTCTGTTCTTCGTGAAGCAACAGAAAGAACTCGCTACAAAACTTGGGATGACAGGGATTGGTTTGTTAATGATCGTGTTTCTTGCGAAAGAAATGATTCCCGTTTAACAAGGGAAATATCATAAAAGGAAAGGAAGCGTTATGATGGAAGGCTATTCGATTTCTATGCTTATAACAGCCGTGATCGTACTGATCGTTTTGATGTTCCTGGGGCAAGGGATGGTTTATCTCTACCGATGGTGGCAGAACAAGCGGCAGTTCCAGCGCATCATCGACAGCGGCCTTCCGTCCATCGACCAGATGGACGGGGCGCAGTTCGAGTATTTTCTGGTCGAGCTGTTCCGGCAGTTGCAATACAGGGCCAAAGGCTCGAAGGCGTCTCACGACTACGGAGCGGATCTCATTTTAGATAAAGAGAACCGGATTGTCGTACAGGCCAAACGGTACGGCGTGAACAAGAAAGTGGGTATCAAAGCCGTACAGGAAGTGTATTTTGCTCAAACCTATTTCCAAGCCGAGGAAGCGTGGGTATTAACGAACAGCTTGTTCACCCAAAGTGCCAGAAAGGGCGCTGATAAAACCGGGGTGAAGCTGTTTGATCGGGAGGACTTGCAGCGGTGGCTCTTGCAGGTCAATCCGGCCCTTGATGCCAAGACTGTGGTTGAAACCGTGAAGCCGAAGGAACGGAAATGTCCAGCCTGTGGCGGCCGTCTGGAAAAGCGTACATCGAAACACGGGGCGTTTATGGGATGCAATCATTATCCGAATTGCACACATACCGAACCAGTCAATGCCAAGAACTAAGCAAAGGAGAGTAACCGAATGGCTGGCAAACATATCGGCTATGCAAGAGTAAGCACGAACGAACAAAATTTAGAGCGGCAGATGCAGTTACTCCGGGAAGCCGGATGCGAAAAAATCTTTACGGATAAAGATTCCGGCCGGCAAATGAAGCGGAAAGGCTGGGAGGAAGCCAAAGCCTTTTTACGGGAGGAAGATACCCTATTCATCCATGATCTGAACCGGCTCGGCCGGAGCATGGAAGGCATCAAACAGGAATGGGAAGCCTTAACGAAAATGAAAGTGCATATCGTGGTGCTGAACATGCCAATTTTAGACACCCGGAAGTACGGAAAAATGGAAATCGTGGGCCAGATGGTGATGAACCTCTTAAGAGAAGTGTTTGCATGGATGGCCGAAGAACAATGGAAGCAACGAAAAGAAGCCCAAGATCAAGGCATAGCGATTGCAAAGGCACAGGGCAAATACAAAGGCCGTCAAACCGAATTTAGTCCCGAAGGTAAACACCGAGACAAATACTACATGATTTTAAATTTTCTGGAGCAGGGCTACGGCCAACAGGAGATTGCCAAACGGATGAACTGCGGCCTGTCTACGGTCAAACGAATCAAGAAAAGAAATGATCTCTAAAATCTCAGGAATCTTTAAACTGAAAAATTTTTAAGCATAGAGTTTTCCTTACAAAACTAATTGGCTAGTGGTTTTCGTATAGTATATTCATTTTTATATAATTGTATAAATGTATTAAAAATGATAAGGTTTATATAATTAAAATTTGAGAAAGGATGGTCATAAATATGACGAGTAAGAACTCAAGCAACGGTGATTTAACGAATGAAGAATTTCACAACAGAACCCGAAAAAGAAACCCAACTGAAGAGACAGAGAACCCGTTTGAAGAAGCTGATAAGCAGAACGAAAATACTTCAACGGCAGCGCGTAATGTAAAAATTACGTCTGACAAAGAACCGATTGAGAAAGCTGAGACATTTAATAAAAATCAAAACAAGTATGTGACTGTAAATTGTACTCGAAGAGATCGTGATAGACTTAAAGCCATTGCGGTAATGAATGACACTACCATGATTCACTTAACAGAAATGGGAGTCTCTCATTTAGTTCATAAAGAAGATTTGAGTATCAAAAATAATATTGAAGAAAACGATCGACATACTACTATACGTGTGTACCCAGACGATAGAAGTTTATTGAAAAAACTATCCTTCAAACACACAACGACTATGGCTAATGTTATTTCTAACATGATCGACTACTTAGAAGAACGGTACGATCATTAAACAAGGGAGACTTATTATTTATGGTGGGCATTGAAGTATTAGATAAAGGTAAACAAAAGATTGCCGAACAGCCATTAGGTATAAGGTTCTCCTTACTCTTTGGCTTCCTTTTGATAGTCTTTTTACTGTTTTTAATATTTCCACAAACGTTTATAGTGGTTACTATCATAGCCCCAATAGCACTCGCTTTAGGCATTGTTATTGTATACACTATGGCTCGTATTTTAATTGGTCTTATAACGATTATTATTTGTATTACTGCTTTTGTATTGCTTTTCCTCGGACTTAGTAATCTTTTATTTTAAGAATTATTGTGACTTTTATATTTTTTAAGGCTTTGGTGTTTAATAGCCTTACTCATAACTACTTTTAAACTAGTGTACTAGCTAATTAGCATAAATTAATATATTTCATTCATTATATGATTTAGTTGGTAAGTTAACATTGTCTTGTAAATAATCATTTAAACTATTACGTAAACTAAAACTTTTATGTAATAGTTTGATATATAAAGAAATGTATACGGATTTTGTCTTTTTTATCTTTTAGAGTGTTAAGAATTAATTTCTAGAAACAAGGAGAAGCTTAATCACAGGCATTTAACGTAAAATTCATCTGTGCGGGGAATATATTCTACTTTGTGCTTTCTATTGCTTCATTACCTGAGGAGGTTTTATTGTCCTTTTTTAGTTTTCATAATTTCGTTATAGATAGTAAAACATGTCATTTGAAGCGACTGACTTTTTCACAAGAGGGAAGATAACTCTTAAAGATTTTTATTTTTTGCTAAAATGATATTTGAACAGTAACTGTATTTTTTTCGCCGCGTTAGAATATAAATCGCTTAAAAAATAGGTGACAAAGAGTCTCACAGCAAAAAAGAAGGCGATAACCATGATTAAGAGGAAAAGAATGAGTCCTTATGGAATGAACGGCAAAAGGTCTCTCTCCTTGAGAATACGAGAGAACTAGTAGCAAAATGTTTTTTTACCCATTTTATAGTACCCAGTGGTTCTACAGGCTAGTAACTTCCTATGAACGAAAGATTGTTGTATAAGAAAGATAGCAAAGAAGTATATTTAAGCCAGAAACTATTATTAATAAAGAAAACAAGATCTAGAGTAACGGGGAAAGGAGCGTAGGTTATATGGCTCGTGACAATGTAGAACAACGACGCCTGGACCTCTTTGGCGAACAAAAGGTGGCTCAGGCGAAGCATGTCGCGCGTTGGGTCGTTCAGATACGTGAGGCTCGAAAAGCGCGAGTCTGGACGCAGCAAGACCTGGCCCAGGTTATTGGGAAATCAGCTTCCACGATTGGACGGATAGAAACCGGCGCCGTCGTGCCAAGCACGGAGACGTTAATCGCTCTCGGTTTAGCTCTCCACCTCACGTTTATCATTGGCAACCAACCAGCAGATACGGGTTCTCGACCCCGGCCATGACCGTTTCCAAGTCATGGCCGGATTTTTATGTAAAATTATATGCACAAATAAATGCTCATATATTTGTGCATATATATGGGCAAGTGAGTTGCTGTACGATATAATAAAGAAAAGCCCTCCACGTAGGAGGAGAAAGGAGTGAGGGGCATGGTCACGAAAGAATTTAACTCGCAACAGATTCATGCGGCCAACGAGTTACGGACCCTCTCTCAAACTAAACTGTTAGAAATGCTGGAAAAAGAACGCAAGTTAGCGTTTAATTTTAATAATGTGACGAAAGCCACGATGCTGGATATTGAGACGTATAACGAGCTGATCGATCGGTTGGAGGAGCTAGAAGCGAAAGTGGAAAGCCTGGAGCTAGAACAGCGGTATGGGCATCGTCAAGATCCGGACGAAGCGCCCGAGCAGTGGGCCTCGAAGCCCGAAGGCATGTCCTTAGCCGAGTGGTATGCTTCTCACCAGGAGAACTCTCGGTAAGGGGCTGATGGAAGAACAATACCACCGGGACTGGTTGGCGAAGGATCTCCCTCGCATTTATCGTCAGCTCTACCAAGCATCGGCCGTGTCCGATCCAGCAACGGCTTTTCATCAGCTACTCCAACAGTTAGAACAAGAAATCGAGCGATTAAAACGATCGCCGTATCAAGCGTCTAAGCCTCTCCAGCATGGTCGCCTGGCCGCCCAGGGCTATTATGCATGCAAATGGTTTTCCTCGCCTCATATTCGTGGGGCTAAAGGAGCGAAGCCCGATATGCGATTGATCTATAAGTACAACGAAGATCATACGTGCATCTATCTCAAAGCGGTTGGTTTTCGCCATGAGCCTCCGCCGATATATGATGAAGGCGAGCAGCGCAGTGATGCGTTTGAATAATGAGGAATTATGTTTAATCTTAAAATAATTAAATGCTTTTCATACTTGTGGCAATAAAATAATTTAAAATGTTCGATTTATTTTAAGTTGTGTAGTATCATTCAAATCGTTTTTCTTCTAGTAGCATAACGTTTATATGTTGGATATAACATGGTAAGATAGCCGTATAAAAGTTCATTGTCATTTTAGCACCAACAAAGGGAGCGCCCAGATGTCGTCAGCATCTGAGCGCTTTTTTTGTTACCGATCCTTTTCTGTTCTTACATGAATGTTTTAATTATGTTTACTGAAATGTTTACTGAAATGTTTACTGAAACGTTTACGTTTCAGTAAACATAATTAATTATAAAGTTAACGAATATAAGTTAATAGACCCCTATATGGGCTGATGGCATGTATGAGCGTTTAAATAGCGATATCTTGTTAGGACCGTTGGCAGTTCTTAATCATCATAGGCTTTTTAATACAGACCGGGAACAAAACGATCCAAAGCGTGATTATGATCATCGCTGGCATCGTAGTTATACTGTTCGGCACGCTGTTTGAATTTATTGTGGGGTGAACAGCTATTGTTAAGCTATTCGCTCAAAGGGAAGAGGGGCACATATTGGCTTGTTGTTGTTCTTTAAAAATTATAGTTAACATAAGATGTATTATCGGAAGTTATCGGTTTTTATCTCAATATAATAAGTAGTCTTCGTATTTTGAGATAATAAAATTTAAAAAGCGCTAAGTTAATTTAGATATTCAAACTTTATACTCTAATTTTTGAATTAAAAACATGGCTTAACTTCTATATGTTAGAACAATTGTGAGTAGGCCAAAACAAACTTGGATGAAATCAATAAGTACCTCCTACATTGTTCGGTCAGATGAGCTTGACAGGAATACCTTGGTTCTTATTTCTTTTATGCTCACGTTGCAGGCATCCACATCGGTAAAATAGCGATCCTTTTGGCCTCGCAGCCACTCTTATTTAGCTCCGTGATACGGGTGCCAGTTACTTAAATTGCTAGCGAACGCAAAAATTATGGCGCTTGTACCCACTACAATGAGGACAACTGTGTCTCTTCATCGCTAATTGTCGATTTAGAAATGTGTAAGGAACTTTTTCTGAATGTTCAAGTGACCGCAGGTGTGAGACGCAAAATTCTTCTCTCCGCTCTTATGGCGCCCCTACCCTGTTTGGTCTGCTGTTGAACTGCTTCTAGAAGCCATCAATCAGTGGTACCACGTCGTACGGTCCTCGTCTAGTCTTCCTATCAGCATTTACATAGTTGTTCATCACTGCACCCTTTGTTAATAAAGCCATTTACGTCCATGTTTTCGTAATAGCTGAGGTCATCTTGGGAGAGTGCCATTAGCTTTTCCCAGGTGGTAGTTGGCAGAGTCTAAGGTGTTTTTTTATATAGGACTACTGTTTTTCGTTTACATATTTAATACGAGAAAGTATCTTTATATTGCTTTAATTCAACATTTACTTCTACGTCTATAACGCCTTCAGTGGCAGCTAAATCGGTATTGATAAAAGAAACTAAATCCTCCTTGGTTGGAAAATAAACTTGAATGATAAGGTCATGGGTGCCAGAAAAAGAGCCGACAAAGCGAACAGCCTCAAATGCTTGTAATTGAAAGGCAACGTGCCGTTGTTGATCAGTTTGAGTGTGTATACCAATAATAGCTTGGACGTCCAAACCAATTTTTTTAGGATCAGTATAAATAATAAAATTAAAAACTTTAGCCTCAAGCAATTTGCGCATTCGGGTCCGTACGGTTCCTTCACTCACATATATTAATTTCGCAATAGTGGAACAAGATGCCTTAGCGTTTTGCTGCAGAACACGTAGAATATCCCAGTCGGTTTGATCGAGTGATGGCATGGCTGAGACCTCCCCTCTGATGATACGCTGTTTTAAAGCTTAGAAACTATGTGAAACTTCTAACTAAACTATGCGATTTAAAAAATGTGTTACAAATCGGTTAGATTCAACGTCAAGACAAACATTGATATTGGTATTCTTCGAAGTTTTCTTTCCTAATGTTTGTCCTGCTTTGCTTCCTTCTGTCAAAACATCAACATGCATAGGGGCAGTTTGAACAAAAGAAGAATCAATCGCTATGCCCACTGTCAATGGATCATGAAGGGCGCATCCATTAAGTTCAGGCTCAACCCTAGCATATGCGTCCATATAAAACTCACAAGCTTCTGCTAATACATGAGCCAAAGAAGAATTCTTTTTCTTCCATTTTTTTAAAACATCTCTCTTGAGCAGCGTTTTTGTGGTCACATCTAATCCGACAAGAGTAATTGGCAGCCCAGAGCTAAAAGTGAATTGTGCTGCTTCAGTATCGGTATAAATATTTGCTTCAGCATAAGGGGTTATATTACCAGGGACCGATATTGCGCCGCCCATGACCAAAACTTCATCGACTAGGGGGATAATATTCGGGTCTTTTTTGACAGCCTCTGCTAAGTTGACTTGGCTTGCAGTTGTTAAAATCGTTATATCGTTTGGATGTTGGTGAATAGCAGAGATAATAAAGTCATGTGCAAGCATTTCGTGGGGTTTACTAACTGCTGGAGATAAGGTAGCTTCGCCTATACCATTGTTCCCATGAATCGTAACGGTTTTTTCACGAGGGTCCTCCCCATTAAATTTCTTGCTCACTCCCGGTATCACTGGAATTTTTACTCCTATAGTATCCAGAAGTTGCAGCGTATTTTTTGTCGCTTCTGAAACTGTAGTATTTCCAAAGCTAGTAGTTATGCCTAGAATATTTAATTCTGGAGAGTGGATAGCATATGCAATGGCCAGCGCGTCATCAATTCCTGTATCGACATCCAAAATAATATTTTTCATAAGTTTCCCCCGCTCCACTTTTGAAATGTTATTAATGAAATTTCTTGCATTTATCTTTTTTCTAACAAATTTCTTAAGCTAATTCTCGGTTAACCAATGATCGACTACTCCACGATGAGGCATACCTCCTTGAGCGCCGCTTTTTGTAACTGAAAGTGTGCCTGCAGCTGTTGCAAATCGTACTGCTGTATTAAGGTCTTGTCTTTCTCCTACCATCACTGCTATTCCCGCATTAAAGGTATCACCGGCCCCTGTAGTATCAACCGTTTCTGCAAGAAAGGTTGGTTGGTTTTTAAGCACTCCACTTGAATTCGTATAGTAAGCTCCTTCCTTGCCCTTTGTCATGATAATTTTCCCTGGATATTCTGCTAAAGTTTTTTTAACAAAAAGTTCATTGTCCGAGTAACCTAATGCAATGGCTAATTCGTGTTCATTAGGGGTTAGAAAATCTATATCTTCAATTAATTTTTCAGGGATTTGTACGGCCGGAGCCGGGTTTAAAATAACAGGCACTTTATAACGTTTGGCTATGGTTGTGGCTGCAGCAACAGTTTCGAGTGGAGTTTCAAGTTGTAATAATAAGACGTCCGCTTTCTGGATCACGGACTCCACTTGTTCTAATTTTTCTGGAGTGAGAGCTTCATTTGCCCCAGGGACATAAATAATTCGATTTTCTCCATTTTCAATGGTAATAGAAGCAGTACCTGTGTTCATGCCATTCATTGTCTCCACATAAGTAGTGTTCACATTCTCCTTTTTAAGATTTTTAAGCATCCTGCTACCTAAATCATCATCACCAATACATCCAATTAACGTTACATCCGCTCCCAACCTGGAGCATGCCACTGCTTGATTAGCGCCTTTTCCGCCAGGGAGCATCATAAACTTATTTCCAACGTGCGTTTCGCCAAGACTTGGAAATGTAGATGTCTCGGTAACTAGATCCATATTGATACTTCCAACAACAACAATTTTCGGTTTATTCATCATCCATATTCTCCTTTAAATTTTTAGCTTAATAAAATAATAACGACAAAATTTTATGAGGGTAAGCCAATATGTAACCGGTTACATATTGGCGCATTTTTATTTTTTTGTGATATTGAAATGTTTAATATCCTTTTCATTACTTTTATTTCTAAAAATTAATTTATCGATTGGTTTTGAACATTTGTCGATTGCCTTTTGATTAATTGAACAGGATATTTATAATAACGCTCTCTTAATGGCCGCTGTTCAATAAGGTCAATTAGCATATATGCAGCTGTTTCTCCCATTTTATAAATAGGTTGCGCCATTGTTGTGAGCTCCGGAGATGTAATTTCACTCATTCTAATTCCATCAAATCCAATTACTGCTAATTGTTCCGGGATAGAGATACCTAAATTTCTGGCTGCTTTTAATACGCCTGTGGCCATCAAGTCATTCCCGGCAAAAATACCATCGATTTCAGGATGGTTTTTTAATAATGTTAAAGTTGCTTGATAAGCGTCTTTATCATTATAGTGCCCATTCACAATGTATTCGTCTGTAAACCAGCTTTCTTTTTTGACCACCTCTATATAACCGTTTTTACGAAGGACTGAATTAGTGATGTGAGCAGGACCCTCAATATGAGCAATCACTTTACAGCCAACTTCTTTTAAGTGCCGAACAGCGTCCTGTGAACTATGAAAGTTTTCAGAACAGACCGTTGGAAAATCTGAATTAATTGATCTGTCTATAATAACAACCGGTTTTTTTAAAGTTTTAAGATGATTACTATCTAATGTATTTGTTGCTAAAATAGCGCCATCTACGTGCTTCTGCTCCATCATGTCTAAATATCTTTCTTCTTTATTTGCTTTTTCGTCAGAATTTCCAAGAAAGATTGTATATCCATGATCATTCATTATATCCTCGACGCCTCGAGCAAGCTCTGGAAAAAAGGGATTTGTTATATCAGGCAGGATTAAACTGATGGTTTTCGACTGTTTATGATATAAACTTCTTGCTACTTCATTGGGCCTGTAATCTAGCTCTTTGATAGCCTCAATTACTTTATTTTTGGTTTCTTCACTAACATAACCATTATTGTTTAAAACTCTTGAAATTGTCGCGACCGATACCCCTGTTGCTTTTGCTACTTCTTTAATTGTGGCCATAGAATTATTAGTCTCCATTAATAAGGTTATTTAAAATCAGATAGTATATGTGTGTTTTCGATTACATCAAATGATTATGTAACCCGTTACATATTATCCTATTAAAAAATTATTGGTTTTGTCAATTTTTTTTGTTTTCAAATTATTTTATAAAACAACGAACCTTCGCTCTCTATATATTCATGAATGTTTCCAAACATTTATTAGGCTGAGTGAATGCCAAGAATAATTATGGCTTTTTATTCACATAAGAACTTTTTTTACCATTAGTAGTTATAATGTGTTTAATTAAATATCAGCTATACTATATTTAGTTATTGAACTTTATTTTGGTACTATGATTTACTTTTGAAAGATATAACAAGCATTTTATAAAAGTGCAGGAAGGAAGTGTTGGCCATCCTAACTATTCTATTGGTTGATGACGATCCGAACATTTTGGCTTTTACCGGTGATTATTTGCGAAGGGAAAATTACCGTGTCTACGAAGCCGGTCATGCGGAGGAAGCCTGGGCGATTCTCGATGAACATGATGTCCATATTGCGCTTGTTGATGTGATGATGCCTGGCACTAACGGATTTGAACTGACGACAATCATTCGCCAGGATTATGATATCCCGGTCATTCTTTTAACGGCGAAAAATCAAATCGAAGATAAAGAACAGGGATACGCATCGGGCACCGATGACTACATAACAAAGCCATTTGAGAGTAAAGAATTATTATTTCGCATTCGTGCCGTTTTACGGCGATATCAGCAAGTCGCCCAAGAACGAATTCAGGTGGGGCGAACACTCATTAACACTAAGACGTATGAGGTCAGCATCGGTCATCGAGCCTTGCTCTTACCGTTGAAAGAGTTTGAGTTGCTTGTTCAGTTAGCTAGCTATCCCAAAAGAACCTATTCCCGGGAAGAATTAATAGAGTATATTTGGGGATCCACCTTTGAAGGAGATGAACGGACCGTCGATGTCCATGTCAAACGATTGCGAGAGCGTTTCCGTCGTTTGGATCCCGGTTTTGATATCCAAACGGTTCGCGGCATTGGGTATCGCCTGGAGGTCATCGAATGAAGACCCTTTATACCCGGGTCGTGCTCACGACCCTCGTCGTCATGGCCGTTAGTTTTTTCATCGCCTTTCTCGGAACCAATATATACTATCATTATCAATTAAAGCCGGAGAACGATGAACGTATCACGCAGACCGCTCAACAGGTTCAACAGTTTTATGAAAATCATCCGTCCATCAATACCCAAACGTATTTTGAACAGGTGGGCGACACAGGATTTCAAGTTGCTTTATTTTCGTCTGCTGAGGAGGATGGACGTTTTTTTGGATCATCGTTTCGCTCGTCCACCCTTTCTCCCAAGAACATCGAGAACGTCCTTGCCGGTGACACGTATCATGGCGTCAAAAATCATCCGTTTGGCCCGTTGGTTACAGGCTTTTTTGATAATGAGCTGACCAATACCGTTGGTGTGCCGGTGGAGATTCAGGGCGAGACGTATGCGATGTTCCTTCGTCCGGATATCGAATACCAATTGGGCGAATTCCGATACTTTTTAGCCTTTCTGTTTGGAGGGATGGTCGGGATCAGCGTTTTGTTAGTCCTCATCAGTACACGCTATCTGGTTCGTCCGCTAGTAAAGCTCACGGAAGCTACAAAACGTATTACCAAAGGAGATTTTTCTCCGCCCGTGCCGGTTCAGCGCCAAGATGAAATTGGTCAACTAGCACGACAGTTTTCGCAAATGAGTCGAGAATTAGAACAGCTAGAACACATGCGTCAGGAATTTGTCGCTAATGTTTCTCATGAGATTCAATCCCCTCTTACCACTATTCAAGGAATGGCGGCAGAGTTGGAACATGATCAACTGTCGCCGGAGCAACAACAAATGTACGCGAGCACTATTCACCAGGAAAGCCGACGACTGTCATCGCTGGGAAAGCAACTGCTAATACTGGCATCGTTGGATAAGGAAGAAGAACGATTGGCGGTTGCCCCCTATGCGCTCGATCAGCAGTTAAAAACCATGGTTCAATCCATGGCTTATCAATGCCAGGAAAGACAGATTTTTGTCGATATCGACGTTCCTCCGACGATCATTGAGGGGGATGAAGTCCTTCTGTATGAAGTTTGGATGAATTTGTTTGCAAATGCCATCCGTCATTCGCCGATGGAGGGGTCGATATTTATCCGGCTGGAGCCTCGTTCAACGGAAGTAGTCGTGACCATTCAAGATGAGGGGCCTGGTCTTTCGCCTGAGGTGCTGCCTTTTATCTTTGAACGATTTTACCGAGCCGATAAAGCTCGAAGTCGATCGTATGAAAGCAACGGTCTTGGCCTATCGATCGCCCAAAAAATTGTGGAACGTCACCACGGCTTCATCAGCGCTTCGAGCACGGAAGATCAAGGAGCTACGTTTACCGTGGTTCTTCCATACACTCCTTTCGATTCGTAATTCATATTGCGTTCATCTTTCTGGTTTACGATAAGCACCAGAAAGCGAAAAGAAAGGAGTTCATCATGTTTTTAGCCTGGCGTGAATTAACCTATGCCAAATTACGTTTCAGCCTTATTGGATTGGTCATCTTTTTATTAACGGTATTGGTGCTGTCGATTTCAGGACTGGCGCAGGGATTAGCCTCCGACAATGCCTCCAGCATGCAATACATGGATAAGCAAGCCGAGAAAATAGTGCTCGAAGCTGAAGCCGACAAGCAGTTATCACGTTCGGCCCTTTCCGACCATGACCTGGAGGTATTACAGGATAGACCGGAAGCTCATGTATTGAGTCTTCGTCAAGGAACGGTGCAAAGTCATGGAAAAGAAATAGACGTCGCCGAAATGTATATGGACTTAAGCAGTGAGTTGGCTCCTTCAGTGACCGACGGCGAACTTCCTGCCGATGAGACCGAAGCTATGATTGATCATTCCGCCAAAGAGAACGGCCTCCGCCTAGGTGATACGCTGGAGCGGCCGGGCGGTACGGAAGTAACCATTAGTGGATTTACCGAAAATCAGCGGTACAGCCATACGCCGGTGTTGCACGTTCGGGATTCTGCCTGGAAGCAAGGAGAGCTTCCGATCAGTGCGGTCATCTTAGACCATGCACTTCCGGAGCAAGTGCATGATCAACTGCAGAATGCTGAAGTCATGGATATTCGTGCTTCTTTTGAAGGCATTCCCGGTTATACTTCCGAGCAGACGTCGCTTCAGACCATGATTGTTTTTCTATTTCTCATTTCGTCCATTGTATTGGCGGCTTTTTACTACATTATGACGATTCAAAAGCTGTCCCAGTTTGGGATTTTAAAAGCTATTGGGGCAACCTCTAAAACATTAGGAATATCATTGATCCTGCAGGTTCTGCTGCTCACGACCGTCAGTATCATTGTCGGTGTAGCAGTCACGGCAGGAATGGCTACCGTTTTACCGACAGCGATCCCTTTTTCCTTGTCTTTAGGAACCGTCCTATTGTTAGCGGGGCTCTTCTTATTCGTCGCGTTGTTGGGTTCTCTATTATCCTTGGTCAAGGTGATTCGCATTGATCCGTTAAAAGCTATTGGAGGTGGTCAGGCATGAATGATGTATTAACCATGGAACAAATCGAATTTCAGGCTCAAGCCGATCAGCACCCTATTGTTCAACACATTGATATCGCTTTGCGCCCTCAGGAGTTTGTGGCTTTAACCGGCCCGTCCGGATCCGGCAAAAGCACCTTGCTTTCCATGGCAGGAGCCTTACTTCAGCCAACGTCAGGAGCGCTATCGATTAATCAGACAGACGTTCTGCGCTTAAATTCTCAAGAAAAAACGAAACTTCGTTTACAGGACATCGGATTTATCTTTCAATCAGCTCATTTGTTACCTTATTTAAAAACGGCGGACCAGCTTCGCTATGTTGGCAAACTTGCGGGTCTGACAAAGCAAACCATGAATCAACGCATCCAACGACTGCTTCACATGCTTGGGCTCGAGCATCGGCAGCACCACTTTCCCCGGCACTTATCTGGCGGAGAGCAGCAGCGTGTCGCGATCGCAAGAGCCTGGATGAATGATCCTTCGTTAATTTTGGCTGATGAACCAACGGCTAGTTTAGACCGTGAACGCGGAGAACAAGTCGTTCAAACCCTTCGCCATCAGGTCAAGGAATCGAAGAAAGCGGCGATCATAGTAACCCATGATACCCGCTTGTTTGCTTACTGTGATCGAGTCATCTATTTAGACAATGGGCAAATTGATCATGAGGATGCCTCCATCGTTCCATTATGATTCTAAAAAAATTAATGTCTTAAAGTTTTAACTTCTAGACAGCGACATAAACACCCCGTTTTTAACGATAAAACGGGGTGTTTTCCATCTAAAAGTTCGTCTATAATATAATGTACAATACACAATAAACTTTTAGACACTTTGGAGGGACCCCCATGACGCAACGAATTGGTTACGCCCGCGTATCGACCTTTCACCAGGATTTCAGCTTCCAACAGCAGCTTTTGGAAGAAGCCGGCTGCCATCGCATATTTACCGAGAAAGTGACAGGAACAACCACCACCAAGCGAGAACAATTACAAGACGCCATTCAGTACGCCCGTCCGGGCGATACCCTGGTGGTAACGAAGATTGACCGCCTGGCCCGTTCTATTATCGACCTCAATAACATTGTGCATGAATTGGCAGCCGAAGGCATTTCCGTTTTATTTCTAAAAGATAATATGGAGTTTCATGCCGGAGAGGACACCAATAGCATGCAGACGCTGCTGTTTAACGTGCTGGGGAGTTTTGCGCAGTTCGAAGCCGACCTGATCCGGGAGCGTACCACAGAAGGACGAGAACGGGCCAAAGCCCAAGGGAAGCACATGGGAAGACCGGGGCAATCGAACAAAGCGGTTCAACAAGCCCTCCAACTCTTCCAAGACCGGGCCAACAATAAGATGAGCGTGAATGATATTGTGAAGGTGACAGGCGTTCCTCGCTCAACGATTTATGCTAAACGGCCTGTCCATGGTAATGGTAAAATTAGGGATTAGTAGGTGGAATATATTTAACAAGAGACGTTGGAGGTATGACTTGTGACGTTTATAGCGCAGTATGGATTTTTCATCGCTATCCTAATTGTGATAGCCACCATAATATTTTTCAGTTACCTGTTACCGAAAACAGAGAAATTTTTGTATGTTTTGACTGCTTTATTGGTGTTGGGTGGAATAGGGATTATTATTTATAGTTTTTTGGGTGCAAATGAGGTCTTTGAAGGAATTGCTTTAGCTTTTTTAACATTTTGTATTTGGTTAGGTATGGGGTTGGGATGGGTAGGAATCGCTATCTATGAAATGGTAAAGAAATGAAAGAAAGGAGATTTTATTAATTAAAAGCTAGAAATGCCTGGAGGAATATATGTCTCCAGGCATGCATAATTCTCTTGATCATTTAAATAATTGCGCTTATCGGCAGTCTATGACCACTCTTTGAAAAAAGTCACCTTCGCTGTTTTATTTATAAATATCACGGCGATGACCAATTTCTAAAATTAAAATGATGATCTTTTCATCATCGATGTGGGCTATAATTCGACGATCGCCTACGCGATATCGCCATGCTCCAGCTCTGTTTGCCGTTAACCCTTTTCCATGAGCTCTAGGGTTAGTTGTACCCACTAAGTTTTTATTGATCCAAGCCATAAGCATGGTCGCCTGATGTTTATCCATTTTTTTTAATGATTTTTGTGCTCTTTTTTCGAATCGTACTTCGTATTCGGTCATTTGTTTACGTCTAATTCCTTCATCATCTCATCGAAAGAAATATCGCTTGGCTCCTCGTGATGTTCTTGTAGGGCTTGTTGATAAATTTTCAAGTCAATATCATTTTCAATCTGCTCTAAAACGGACGAACGAAATAATTCGGATAGACTAACGTTATTGGCTTTAGCATATTCTTTAATTAATTTTTCTTCCTCTTCATTCATGCGTAACGAAATAGTGGACATGACATCTCCCTCCTATGTAATACATTGTAATACAAAAAGATAAAAAAATCAAATGAATAAATTTTTCCAAATGGTTATGATAATTTTTCGTCTCGTTTTGAGAAAAAGTAAACAAGTCACGGATAGGGCCTCCATGATCTTAATTGAACCTAAGGAATTTTTATAGGATTAAGTTCATTCTTCCCGTGTTTCAAAACTTTATTCAGTATTTGGTCTCACCCTCCATGTAAAAAGTGGGAAACATGCTAATCGTTATAAGTGAACATAGGTGTTATTTAATATTTTTCATGAGGTCTTCAAGAAAAAGCATATCGTCAATAGACTGTGTACCGAGAGGTTTGGGACGAGCGGAGGAAATGGCAGCCACCACTTGTTCGTGCGGATCGATATGAAGAACCTGGCCATGAATACCGTAAGCTTGAAATGCTCGATGTTGTTTTGATTGGTCTGTCCAGGCAGGCCACCACATCAGCCCATAATTAACTGTCTCTCCATTATCTAACGTGGTTGGTCGGCTGGCCAATTCGAACCATTGGTCTGGCAAGGTAGAGGTGCCTGCTATTTTCCCCTCTTCCAAGAAAAATTGGCCAAACCGTGCATAATCTCGTAAGGTAGCTGAAAAACCACTGCCGCCGATTTCGTTGCCCCCTGGAGAATCCAGCCACCATGCTGCCGGACTTTCCATCCCATAAGGCTCCCAAATTTTTTCAGAAAGATAAGTGGATAACTTTTTCTGAGTGGCTCCAATAACGATTTCGCTCGCTATGGTCGTTTCCCCCGTAGAGTAATTGTGAATGGTGCCTGGATCGCCATTCCGAGGAAGGTTGGCCATGACTTGAAGCAACGAGCCATGCTTTTGGGAAAGTTGGGCTCTTAAAAAATCACGGCGGTCGGATTCCGGATTGGTGTACGTTTCATCCCATTTCACTCCGGAATTCATTGCTAGGATATGACGTACCGTGGTGCCCTCATAAGCGCTGCCTTGAAGACTCGGCACATATTTAACGGTGGGGTCATCGATACTATTGATGTATCCATCTTTGATCGCGAGTCCTACTAGCGTGGAAGTAATGGACTTCGCCACGGACATGGACATCCATCGGGTATCAGGGCCATTGCCATGCTGATAATTTTCGTACACCAACTCCCCTTGTTTAAGTATCACCATGCCGGTGATGGAATTGAGCGTGACATAGTCATAGATATCATAAGACTGATCAGCAATTTGAGTCGACTCGTCCTTTATTTGGGATTTAAATGGATGTAACGATAACGAGGATGATTGTAAAGGTTTTGGGGAGGAAGAAGCCGGTATCGTACGTGTTGGAAAAAGACGTTCAATATTACGAAAAGTATTAATGGCAAGGTCGGGAAACATATCGCCATTATAAATATTATCCGTTGTTCCTATTTGTTCCTTTTCGTGTCGGTAAAAACTCATCACCTAACCCTCCCTCTTTATAATTCCGTGGATCCTTCAACGATGATAATGACAACCATTGGTATCGTGAATACTTTATGGAATTGATCATATTAAATGTTTATCTCCCTGGCGTTAGGTAGTCGGATGCTGCTGATTGCTCTCTATTCCAAGGAGATTTTTGCTATCAACTCTTTTTTTATTATCGAACTATATTATTTATCCTGCTCAAAATTATCATGAATCTCGGCTAGAGTGGCAAACCATGCGCCACGCGAGTCCATATATTGAATCAGCTTTTCTAATTCAACAATCATATGCCCACGGCCAATCGTTTGGGGATGCGTGGTTAGCACAAAGCATGCTCCTTCTTCGTGATCACATGCATAGTCAAAAATGGCTTTCCAGCGGTCATATACCCCTGAAACGGATTGCAGACCGTCCGCCATGCCCGGAGCAAATTCCTGGGTAGGAAAGTCGTCCAATAGCCAGGAGACAGGTATTTCTAACAATTGACTATCCGGGCCGAAGACATTAGCCTTGTCGTGATGAACCTCCACCGGTCGAGGACGATAAGGATAAAGGTCGTTCCCCATCAAACTGCTGTCGTATTCAAAGCCATATTTCTCCAGGATGCTCAAGGTGTTTGGACTGTAATTCCATGCGGGGGATCTGTATCCCCTTGGCTTAACCCCAAGGTTAGCTAACGATTCGAGTCCCATCGTCATGATTTTTTCTTCTTCTTCATACGTTAGCGGAGTAATGTTTTCATGTGCATAACCATGATGAACGATTTCGTGCCCATGGTCTACTACCGATTTCGTTATTTCTGGAAAGGTATCTACGGTGTGACCAGGGATGCACCAACTTGTTTTGATATTATATTTATCTAGAAGTTTTAATACTCGCGGTGCTGCTACTTCTGCCCCAAATTCTCCTCGAGCCATATAGGCAGGGCTTTCTTGGTTATACATTCCCATCCAAACGGAAGGACCATCGAAATCAACACCAATATTGACAGCTACCCGTTTCCCTTTAGGTAAATTGATTTTTCCGCTCGTTTGCATCATTGTACCTCCATTCATATCAGAATTTTATTCAAAATGTTTCGAAAATTCACCATAGTCATAAACCAGCAACGTTAAGCACTTACATCCATACCTGTACTTTTTGTAAGCGCTTTTATTTTATCATAAAAAGAACTTATCATTCAATTTACCTTTTATAGTTCCCGTGCTTTCTTCAAGAAGAATAGATTTGAAAATCTTAATTATGATTGCTTATGTTAGAAGCTAACATAAAGTAAATTATCGGAAGTTAATTACTTTTGTGACATTACAAAGGGAAATCTCTATGATTTGCGGCAAGGATAAAAAAAGAAAGCCCACTCTGAACTGCCCCCCCCCCCCCATCAAGTAGACAATGAAAATAAGTAAAACTCTTAAGCGGCTTGGTTCCGTTATTCTATCGGGGGCCAAGCCGTCACTAAAACCACAAAAGCATCCTTCGAAGGAGTAATGTCTTTTGGCGAACTTGGTGTGGAAATGGTTTCTTGATCTTCTTCCATACTATAGAGAAATCTTTCGAGAACGTCTCGAGTTATATATGTACCTTCTTACATATCTTCTCCCTGGCTAATACCACCTGGTAGATCAGGAAATGTGATTGTAAATGCTCTGTTTTCGTTTTCGCTGTTGTCAAAGATGGCTAGAAACATATATTCAGCCATAAATATAAACTTCCTTCATGCTCGAAAGGAAATACGTTTATTCCGTTTCTGCTAGTACTGCAGACAGAGTCCTTTTGTGGAGAAATCACTTACACATAGTGGACAATTTTATTGATAACAACATACAATAAATACAGAAACGCTCAGATTCTTATCCTTGAAAGGAGAAAAACCATGCTAAAAGCTACTGCTATCCGAATGCGTGTGGGACAAAAAGATACCGATGACGTAAAAGAAATTGACTCGATTCATATTGAAGGAGACACCTCGCCAAAAGGGTGGGAGAAAAAAGAAAATCTCTACGATTTTTTAAGAGATAATCCGAACGACAAGATTTACGTTGATATTGAGCCCAACCCTGAATTGATAAAAGCTAAGGACGGGGAACAAAAATATGTAAGGTCTTCTCCTAATGATACCGAAAACGATAATCTGTTAAAATTGCCACGCGAATAAAAGTGAAAGAGCAAGCAGTTCGCAACTGCTTGCTCTTTAAACCAGGGGCTGATCCCGGGACGAATCAGTCCTCTCTTAACGGTAGCTCAAAAAAGCTGCCTTTCTTTCGTTATTGTTAAACCGCTGTAAAACCACCGTCAACAGGAACGACTGCTCCGTTAATATAATTCGATTTGTCTCCCAAAAGGAACTCCACGAGTTCCGCTACTTCTTCAGGCTACGGCATTGGCACGAATACCTTCCGAGGCGTATTTAGTGACAATGGTTTTTGTAATCCCGATGGTGGCGCGTTTGTGAGTGAGGCAATCAAACTGCTGTTTTAAAATAAGAAAAACCCCCCAGTCAATATACTTGGGGGCCTGCTTTGTTCTTATTTTAGTTCATGTTAATGATTTTTTGAGCTAGTTTTTAATAGGTTACTTATTATTTTTTGACTTCGATAGTGTTTATAATCATTCCCTATATTAATTCAAAGAAGAAATATTTTTTTCCAAAACGTCGGCTACATGGAAGTAAGGATAATTTAATTCGTTGGCCACAGCGTCATGGGTGATTTGGCCATTCGCTGTGTTCAGTCCTTTACTAAGGGCTGGATGGTCATTTAATGCTTGGTAAACGCCTTTATTTGCAATATGCAGCGCATAAGGAATGGTTACATTGGTTAAAGCGATGGTGGAAGTTCTTGGGACGGCGCCGGGCATATTCGCGACGGCATAGTGGACGACGCCCTCAATGTTATACGTAGGGTTTTCGTGCGTCGTTACTTTTTCTGCTGTCTCAATGATGCCTCCCTGATCAATGGCCACATCAATAATAACGGATCCTTTGTCCATGGTTTTAATCATGTCCTTGGTGACGAGCTTGGGCGCTCGAGCTCCGGGAATAAGCACTGCTCCAATAACTAAGTCGGATGATTGAACTTCTTGAGCAATGTTTAAAGGATTACTGCTGATGGTTTGAATTTGGCCTCCGAAGGTTTCGTCAATTTCCCGAAGGCGTGCAGGGTTTAAATCGACAATGGTCACGTCGGCCCCTAAGCCATGAGCAATTCTGGCTGCATTTGTGCCTACTACGCCACCGCCAATGACCGTCACTTTTGCTTTTTTCACCCCGGGCACGCCGGACAACAACACCCCTTTTCCTTCATAAATGCTTTCCAGGAACTGGGCTCCTACCTGGGCGGCCATTCGTCCAGCTACTTCACTCATCGGTGTTAATAAAGGAAGTGCCCCATTTTCTTGTACAGTTTCATAGGCAATAGCTGTAACTTTATTAGCCGTTAAAGCTTCTGCTAATGCGGGTTCTGCAGCGAGATGTAGATACGTAAACAAAATAAGGTTTTCACGAAAAAATTGATATTCTTGTTCAATGGGTTCCTTGACTTTCATGATCATATCAGATTGAGCCCACACTTGATTGGCCTGTGGCATTATAGTGGCCCCAGCTTGTTCGTAGTCCTGGTCCTCGAATCCGCTTCCCTGCCCCGCTTTGGTCTCAATCAAAACTTTATGGTTATTTTTCTTCAATGTCAGCACTCCGGCTGGCGTGATTGCTACTCTTTTTTCTTGGTTTTTGATCTCTTTGGGTACTCCTATAATCATACTATTTCCTCCTAAATATGAATGTATATACGATTATGACATCATTACGAAAACACAATTTCATTAGAGTTATTCTTTTTGTAATTTCATTTCATATGAAAAATCTTACTTGTTTGTTATAAAGGGATATTATTAAAAACTTAATATAGGAAAAACTTTTGCGTTTCTTCACGGATGATTTTATACAAAAGCAGTAAAGCAAGTAAGTTGGGAATCATCATTAAAGCATTGGCCATATCGGCAAATGCCCATACGAGTTCCAAATTAGCGACCGTGCCTAAAAAGGTAGCGGTAAGATAAATAAATCGATACGTATTTAATAGGCGAAAATTCGTTAAGTATTCAAAACATTTTTCCCCATATACATACCATCCAACAATGGTGGAAAACCCAAAAAATATGACCGAAAAGGCCACAATATACTGGCCAAAAACCCCAAGCGTTTCCCCGAATGCTGCACTAGTTAGAGCGCCTCCGTCCAATGAAGCATTATGCGAAACACCGGAATACAGCCCACCCGTAGGATCCCAAAATCCAGTTACAATTAACACAATCGCTGTCATACTACATACAATAATGGTGACAATAAAGGTCCCCGTCATGGCTACCAATGCTTGTTTTACCGGTGAATCGGTACGAGCGTTTCCTGCGACAAGCGCAGCGGTTCCCAGGCCCGCTTCATTGGAAAAAATCCCTCTGGCAACACCACTTTGGACCGCTTGCGTCACAGCAATACCTGTAAAACCTCCCACTGCTGAAAGAGGAGAAAACGCATACTGAAAAATCAAACCGAAAGCAGGAAGAATTTGATCATAATGAATGATAATAATAAGCATTGCGCCGAAAATATATAAAACAGACATGATTGGCACAAAAAAGCTGGCGACTTTGCTAATTCGTTGAATGCCGCCAAAGATAATCAGAGCAGTTAAAAGGACTAATAAAGCTCCGGTAATCCAGTTAGGCACAAAGAAACTTTGATCCATAACGTCAGCGATGGTGTTAGATTGAACGCTATTTCCTATACCTAAAGCAGCAAAAGCACCGAAAAGAGCAAAAGCCAAAGCCAAAGGCATCCATTTTTTCCCCAACCCTTTTTCGATGTAATACATCGGCCCGCCTGAATATTCCCCGTATTTATTCTTGATACGAAATTTAACTGCTAATAAAGCCTCCGAATATTTCGTAGCCATCCCAAGCAATCCAACGACCCACATCCAGAAAATAGCGCCTGGTCCGCCTAACGTTAAAGCGGTAGCAACTCCAGCAATATTTCCATTGCCTATGGTGGCGGTAAGCATGGTCATAAGGGTTTTAAAATTACTAATATCTCCCTCCTGTTCTTCTTTTTCCGTAGCTTTTTCTTTGGTAAAGGCTAAACGAAAAGCATATATTAATTTATGAAATTGGACTCCTTTTAAAACAATTGTTAGGAAAACGCCTGTACCTAAGAGCAATACCAGGCTTGGCACGCCCCAAAGCACGTTGTTAATTGATTGAATAAAATCTAGCAAAGATGAACTCCTACCTTCTTTTCGACATTGTGAAGCGGTTTCATTCAAAGTATAGTAAAAGATAGTCAAAATTAGTTTGTGAATTTTTACAAAATGTGAGCGTTATCATTGTGATAGATAATCAAAATGAAGGCGATTTCATACATAGGCCTTTTAATCGAACGAGTATGTAGTTATAATAAAAATATCTTTACATTGACATGGTTAGTACTCTTAATCTATTTGAAAGGATAAATTTTCCTGTATATTATAGATAAATCTAAATTAAGCAAATGAATGTGTTGGGAGAGATTGCAGCGCGTAGCTGTAGCACCGAAGGAGCAATCTTTTTAAACAGCCTAAAAAGAAAAACTCTCAGGTTCCGGGACTAACACAGGATGCACCTCTGGAGAAGGTATCTACCTGCCGAAGAAGAGAATTCTTTGTAAAAAGATGAAATCTTTCAGGCTCCCAGACAGAGATGTGGCGTAAACGCTACTTCTCTGTCTTTTTTTATTTTATAAACGCTTACAATAAATAATTTGAGGAGGTATTTATGCAATTTGATAGCTGTTTTGATATTATTGGCCCGATCATGGTGGGCCCTTCGAGTTCACACACCGCTGGAGTGGTCTCTATTGGCAAATTTGTGCACACTTGGCTAGGGGATTTGGACCATGTCACCATTACGTTTTACGGCTCTTTGGCCTCGACGTACCAAGGCCACGGATCGGACAAAGCCATTATCGGCGGCTTGCTCGGGTTATCGTCACGAGATCTTAATATTCGCAGCGCCTATGCATTAGCCAAGGATCGTCATCTGGATTACCATTTTACGCTCGTTCCCGATGCTCCTCCGGACTATCACCCGAATACTGTTCAGGTGGAAGCCGCTTCCCGGGCGGGGACCCTGCACATCATAGGAGCCTCTATTGGCGGGGGCGTCGCGATGATTTATGCCATTAACCATCAGGAGGCGAGCATCAACCTGGGCACGGGCGTGGATATTGATACTATTGTGGCAAAAACCAAAAAGGAGGTTTCGGACGTATGACGGAAACCATGAAAGACATTGTGGCGGCATGCCAGGAGCGAGGCATTTCACTGGGTGAATGGATGATCCAGCGGGAGACAGAGCGGACCGGGGGTGAACGGGAAAAAATATTCGCCCAGATGCAAGAAAGGCTGAGCGTGATGAAAGAAGCTGTGGCCCAAGGAATCAATGACTTGGAGGAAACGACCAGCAAACTTTCGGGCGGGGACGCCTATCGGATGCATCAATACAATCAGACAACCGATCCCCTATCCGGCCCCACCATCAGCAAAGCGATGGAGGCAGCCATGGCCACCTCTGAAAGCAACGCAAAAATGAATGTGATTGTGGCGACGCCGACCGCGGGGTCCGCGGGCATTCTTCCTGGCATCATGATTTCCCTGCAGGAAAATCATCATATTAATGATGAAGCACTCACGATGGGGCTGTTTGCAGCGAGCGCCATTGGTTATGTGTTTGCCAACCATGCTTTTGTCTCGGGAGCCGCCGGTGGGTGCCAGGCGGAAGTAGGATCGGCTACAGCAATGGCTGCGGGAACCATAACGGAATTGCGCGGCGGAGCTCCGGCAGCTGTGACACATGCCGTGGCGATGGCCATGAAATCCCTTCTGGGATTAGTTTGTGATCCTGTCGGGGGGTTAGTGGAAGTGCCCTGCGTGAAGCGTAATGTGATCGGGACCTCTATTGCCTTTTCAGCGGCGGATATGGCCCTAGCTGGCATTGAAAGTCGGATCCCTTGTGATGAAGTCATTCATACCATGCATACCATTGGCAAAGACATGCCAGGGAGTTTAAAAGAAACCGCTGAGGGAGGACTTGCACAAACACCGACCGGTTTGCAAGCAGCGCAACGGGTCTATCAACGGCCATGTAACTTATAGGAATACTTGTTCTTGAATAAATCACTGCGTCTTTTAAGTTTGAACTATTCATTAAGAACTCTCGCCTCAGCAAAAAATCTTATCAAAATTTTTTAGATGACCAATCTTTGGGAGCGTCAGTGACTTATAAAGGTCATGTAAATAGTTAGCGTCTGAGAAGTAAACCGAGACGAGGCCTCCCTTATATTCAATATCTTAACGTTTGCTGATCTTTTATTCGTCTGCAGTACCAAAAATATAAAGGTCAGCGAAATACTCGGAAATGTTTCTCGACGTATTAATAAAAGAAATACCTACATGCTTTGTTCACATTTACGTTGATGCTTAAAAGAATATGCTATAACTAACGAGTTAAAAAGATGACTATATGAACATTCTTAATAAGTTTCGGTACAAAAGTGGAAAACATTTAAGTTTAATACCCTGTGAAATAAAAGTTAAATAATTTTTGCAATCAAAAAATGATAACGCTTACTTTTGCGTTTGTCATCAATCATTGGGAGGCGAATGTATGGAGTTGATGTTTGGGGTCCTATTATTGTTCTTGGTGTTGGCTTTTTTTACTTTGTTCAATTACAAAGCTCCTCAGGGGAGTAAAGCGATGGGGGCACTGGCTGCTGCAGCCTGTGCAAGTTTCTTGGTTGAAGCTTTTCATGCTTTTTTCTTTGGAGATGTGTTGAATATCCCTTTTCTTAAAGCAGTCGGTGAAGCGAATGGGAGTTTAGGAGGGGTGGCAGCTGCTACTCTTGTTCCTTTAGCACTTGGAGTATCACCGGTTTATGCTGTGTTAGTGGGTATTGCCTGTGCAGACCTAGGTATTCTTCCTGGTTTTTTAGCAGGGTATTTGGTAGCCTTCGTAGTAAAATACTTAGAAAAAAAGGTTCCGAATGGGTTAGATTTAATTGTGATTATTATTCTAGCAGCCCCTCTTAGTAGATTAATCGGGGTAAGTGTTAGCCCGGTAGTTGATGCCACCCTTTTAAATATTGGTGATATACTGGTGTCTACCTCACAATCCAGCCCCATTGTTATGGGCATCATTTTGGGCGGTGTTATCACTGTCGTAGCTACAGCACCCTTAAGCTCCATGGCGCTAACAGCAGTTTTGGGGTTAACAGGTACTCCTATGGCAATAGGAGCCTTGGCCGTGTTTGGGTCTTCTTTCATGAATTTTATCTTTTTCAAGAAAATGAAGTTTGGAGACAAAAAAGATAATTTATCTGTCGCGATTGAACCACTGACTCAAGCAGATCTTATATCTGCCAATCCAATTCCTATGTATATCACAAATTTTGTCGGGGGCGCTGCAAGTGGCGTTGTGATTTCTTTATTAGCCATGACCAATGAAGCTTCGGGTTCCGCTACCCCCATTGCTGGGTTAGCCGTCATGTTTGCTTATAATCCCGCCGGACAGGTTATTTTAGTAGCCAGTATATGTGCGATTTTAAGTTTAAGTGTTGGTTACGCAGGAGCCTTTGTTTTTAAAAATTATCCAATCATGACTGCCAATGAATTAAGAAATTCTGAGGTAAACAAGCAACCTGACATGAAAATAAAAGTCACGGGTGAAAACATACAAACTGAAAAATCATCTCTGTAAATTAAAAATTAATTAGAAAAAATATAACCCGAATCGTAGACATATAAAAGTCTTTACGATTCGGGTGTTTTATATATATATATATCAAATGTTTTGTTCGAATTAAACAATTTGGGCTACAAAAATTTTATAGAATTGGTTTATATTTTTTAGTGAATCAAGTCGAATGTTGTACGGAAATATCCTCTATTTGATTTAAAAGAAACCCTCGACGAAAAGGATCATTAGGATTGATAAAAAACTGATGCATACCAGTCACCCATGCAGTACCGGCAATCGTTGTTTCAACTCCTACTTGAGCACCCACAGTCGTTTCATTTATTACTTCGCCAACGAACGTACCTCCAACAATACTTTCGTGCGTAAAGGGCTCTAGCAGCTGAATTCCCCCTTTTTTATATAGTGTAGCCAATTTGGCAGAAGTGCCTGTCCCACATGGAGAACGATCTATACCCAAGGGTGGAATAACCACGGTATTTCGAATATCTGCTTCCTTGCTGTGAGCTGGTTCGTAAAATTCGATATGCGTTAGTTCATTAATATAAGGCTTTGTGGGATGACTAATGTTATGTTCTTGATTTATTAATGTACGAATTTGCTTAGCTTTTTCAAGAATTTCCATACTACTTTCGGGTATAAGTTTTAATCCAACATCTTCGGCGCGAATAATGGCGTAAAAGTTTCCGCCGTAGGCGATATCGCAAAGAATAGGAGCATTTGCATAAGGAGTTTGTACTTTAATGGTGTCAAAATGAAATGCAGGAACATTTTTAAATTTCACTTCTTGAGCTTCTCCGTTTTTTACTTTAATGTCCACATCTACGAGTCCGGCAGGCGTTTCTAATGTTAAAGATGTTTGAGGTTCTACTGCCGGTATTCTCCCTGTCTCTATTAGTGCAGTGCAAAATCCAATGGTATCGTGACCACACATTGGAAGGTAACCGCCAGTTTCAATATATATAACTCCGACATCTGCTTTAGGATTACATGGTTCAAGCAGTATGGCTCCAGACATCACTTCATGGCCCCTCGGTTCATACATTAAAACTTCCCTTACCCAGTCATGGTTTTTTTTCATATCTAGCATTTTTTCTTCGATACTTTCACCTTTCAAGGCTGGCACACCACTTAGGATGGTTCTTGTTGGATTTCCGGCTGTATGACTATCAATCGTATGAAAAACATTGGTGTAATTCATCCTTTAACACTCTCCTTTTGAAATCTTTCAATAGATAATGGTTCAAGTGGTACGCTGCTTTTAACACCTTGAATCAATTCTTGTATCAATTTGCCAGTTATGGCAGCTAAGCTGATACCATCTCCCTCGTGCCCAGCAGCAACATAGAAACCAGAATAGCCTGAAACTTCAGAGACAATAGGCAAATGATCAGGCGTCCAGGGTCTATGGCCAGCGTAACTACGGATCATAAGCATATCTTTTAAAATTGGATAAAATCTGGTTGCACGTCTAGCTATTGCTTTGACTACCTGGTAATTAACAGAGGAATCCATGGAGGCGAATTCCCGACTGCTCCCAAGTAAGAAATTTTGACTTTCTGTTGGTTCAAAAACAAGAGCAACCCCATACTTTTTTAATTCTGAATCTACTTGGCGTTCACCTCCAAATTTAGATAACAAATAACCAAATTCCATTACTTTTCGATTTCCAATTGGCCGATCGCGAGAAGCTACAAGGATGTGCCCTTTGCGAGGTTCAATAGGAACATTGATATTTTCGTCCAACAAGTGAGTAATATGAGGGGCCCAAATACCAGCAGCATTCACAATTCTTTTAGTTTTTATAGTTCCTTTATCTGTTTCCACTTGATAAGCGTCGTTCACTTTTTTTATGGAAGTAACTGTAGTATGAGTACTAAGGAAAGCTCCCTGCGATGTTGCTCCATTCATTAAAGCATAAGTGAAAAGGTAAGGGTTCACAGTAGCATCGCTGGCGCACTCAAGGCCTCCTAACAGGTCATCGGCAAAATATTTTGATTCGTTTCTTAAGTCCTCTTTATCTAACATTCGAAAGGGAAGGTTATGTTGCTTTTGTTGATCTACCCATTGCTGGGCCGCTTTCATTTCTTCTTCGGTTTCACAGACAAGAATACTCCCTGGGTTTCGGTATTCAAATTTTTCAGGTAAAGTTTTGCTTAAATCTGAAACTAGTTTTTGGCTTTCCGTAGACATCAAGCTATCAAAACCTGGATCCTTATCAATAGCGAGTATATTGCCATCACATTTGGAAGAAGTGCCTGCGGCGATCTCTTTTTTTTCTACTACTTGTACATCCAGTCCTGTTTTTGAAACATAATAAGCTATAGAAGCACCTACGATACCTCCACCGATAATTAATACATCACATTTCTGCTTCATGCTTCTCGCCTCCCTTTCCTTATTCATAAGTAATGCAATTTTTATGCCAAAGAGTTTATAAAATAAAAAGTTGGCTTAAAATTTGCATGTATTAAAGAAAAGGAGGAAGTAATATGAGCGAAAACAACTTTACTGTCTGTAGGTGTGAAGAAGTAAGTTATCAAACATTAAAAGAGACAGCTCAAACATATGGTTGCTCTTCAAGAGAATTGAAACTACGAACGAGGGCAGGAATGGGAATATGCGGAGGACGAACTTGCAGACCGATGGTTGAAGCTATCAGTAAAAACGTAGGAAAAGCTTCAGCTTTTGCTTCTAGTGAAGAAGTCCCCCTTAAGTATCAGCCTCCAGTAAGACCTATTGGTTTTGATTTTGAAAGAGGTGAATATAATGAATGAACGCATTTACGAACATCCCGTATTAGAAAATATAGAAAAGGGCAGCCTCATTCCATTTATTTTTAATGGAAAACAATTAGAGGCTAGAGAAGGAGAAACGGTAGCAGCAGCATTGCTAGCAAATGGTATCCGAAAATTACGAGTGCAGGAAGCTACGGATGAGCCAAGGGGAATCTATTGCAATATTGGTCATTGTTTTGAATGTCGTATGAAAGTAGATCAAAAAAATAACACACGTGCTTGCTTGACGATGGTTAAGCCACATATGCAAGTAGAAACGCAGGGTAGTTTGCCAAAACCATTTGAGAACGATGGAGGGATATAATGGAGACACGCCAAGTAGATGTTGCAATTATTGGTTCTGGGCCAGCCGGGCTCGCTGCAGCTATTGAATGCGCTACTTATGGTCATCATACTATTGTGATCGACGAATTTATGAAAAAGGGAGGAAGATTATTAGGCCAATTGCATGAAGAATCAAAAAATGAATGGTGGAATGGAATCGAAGAGTCAGAGAAATTAAATGAGAAAGCCGTGGAGGCCGGAGTAGAATTTTATATGGAAACTTCTGTGGTCAATATCGATAAAGACGATAATTACTGGGTAATTGAAACTTCTAAAAAAGCATTCAAGAGTTCTTGTGTGTTGGTAGCTACGGGTGCAGCCGAGTCGCCAATTGCTCTGCCAGGATGGACGTTGCCAGGCGTCATGTCTATTGGAGCTGCTCAAGTGATGACCAATGTGCATCGTGTAAAGCCAGGTAATAAAGGCATCATTATAGGTATTAACGCTCTTACCATGGCTATTGCCCGAGAACTGCAACTAGCCGGTGTGGAAGTAGAAGGGATTTATACAAGTCCATATGAACCGAATATCGACGCTATGAATAGTACACCCAATGATGCTTTGGATGAAATGGGGAGAATGGCTGGCCTTGCCCCCACCATATTTTTAAGGATGGGCAGTTATTTTATCGGCTCGGACTGGTTAAGAAGGCGAGTATTACAGTTTTATCCTTCAAAAGGAATATCTGTATGGGGTATTCCTATTCATTTTAATAAAACAGTGCAGCAAATATTTGGGAGAGAGCAAGTCGAAGGCGCTATGATTCATAAAATACACGCGGATGGGGAAATTGCCAAGTCTAATTACGACCAAAAAGAGCTCGATTTTGTCTGCATTTCTGGAGGTTTATATCCTTTAGCGGAGTTAGCAGCTATTGCTGGATGCTCCTTCTATAATATACCTGCATTAGGAGGATATGTGCCATTACACTCTGAAAAGATGGAGACCACAGTAGAGGGTCTCTTTGTAGCTGGAAATATTACTGGAATTGAGTCTGCCAAAGTAGCTATTGTCCAAGGTACCACTGCCGGACAGAGTATATCTAAATTTTTAGATAAAGAGTCTAAAACTTTAGACGAAAGAATTGAAAATAGTATTCGACTTCAGAAACAAATAAGAGCAGAAGCTCCTATTCAATTTCATCCAGACATACAATCTGGAAGAAAGGAAATGCAGAAGCTTTGGAAGGAGCACGTGGAACAAGCAGCATCTTTCAAAAAACAAGAACAGATCTCGGTTAAATGAAATCAGTTAATCCTATATCAAGCAAAAAAACGCCTCCAGAATAATTTCGGAGGCGTTTTGCTTAGTATAAAACTACTTTTACCTTAAAGTTTTATTGATATTTGATGGCGCATGTTTTGGTTTCTGAATAAAATTGAAGCGCCGCTTGACCTTGTTCTCGTGTATGCGAACTTGAATCTTTCATACCACCAAATGGGGCTTGATATTCGACCCCTGCGGTCTCTAGATTTACGCGAACCATTCCGGCCTCTAGCCGATCTAAGAAAGAAAAGGATTGATTCAGATTTTGCGTAAAGATAGAGGCGCTTAGACCGTAATCAGTGTTATTGCAAACATCGATAGCTTCATTGATATCTTTAGCTTTACGAAGCACAATCAATGGACCAAATACTTCTTCATTCCAGGCTGGATGGGTTTCATCTAAGCCTTCGACAATCGTAGGGCGAACATAATATCCGTTAGCATCAGGAATGTCTCCTTGGGAGACGACCGTTCCGTCTTCCGTGCTTTGGGCTATATAACGACTGACTTTATCGTATTGAGCCTTTGAAACTACAGGCCCAAGATAACAATGTTCTTGATCTGCTGGCGTAACCTGGACGTCTTTCATCGCTGTCGCCAGCTCTTGTTTAAATGATTCATAAGCAGCATCTTCAACAATCACCAGACTTGTAGCTGTGCATTTTTGTCCCGCCGAGCGAAATGCTCCACTCAATACAGCATGAGCTGCTTGGGAAAGATCAGCATCAGCCATGACAATTGCTGGGTTCTTCCCTCCCATTTCTGTTTGAAATTTAATATTGCGCTGAGCGCATGTTTGCCCGATGGCTTTACCAACCTTTGTAGATCCTGTAAAACTAACAGCGTTGATGTTCGCCTGTTCTACTATATAATTTCCTATTTCTCTACCTCTTCCTAAAACGAGATTGATCAATCCTGATGGAAAACCAGCTTCATTTAAGATTTCTGTCATTTTACTTGCGGTTAAATAAGCGTTTTCCGCTGGCTTCCATACCACTGCATTTCCACAGACAAGAGCAGGAGCAATTTTCCAAACGGGGATAGCTACCGGGAAGTTCCAAGGAGTAATGATTGCTACTACACCAAGTGGTACCCTTTTAGCATACTGATGAACGCCTGGAGCACTAGCTGGTATCGTGTCTCCATCTGGACGTACGCCTTCTGCTGCATAATAACGAAAAAGCTGTATGGCTCGTTGAACTTCTCCTTTCATTTCTTTGATAGGTTTGCCCATTTCTTTAGTAGCGAGCGTAGCGAGTTCATCAGCATATTGATTTATGAGTTGTGCTGCCTTATACAACACAGCGCTTTTTTCAGCGCCGGTTTTCGATACCCATTCTTTTTGAGCTTGTTTGGCTGCCTCTGCCGCTTGATTTACGACTTTTTGATCGCTTAAAGTAACTTCCCCTACGAGTTCTTCAATATTGGATGGGTTTGTGATTTGAATAGTTTCCCCGTCTTTTTTAATTTGATCGTTTACGACGCTATGGCCTTGTAACATGCTTAAACCGCCTTTCTAATTTAATATAAAACTTTTAGCTGTTTCGAAATCTTTTTTAATATCTTGATAATACGTTTCATTTAAGGACAAACGTGGAGGACGAGTAGGGCCACATGGGCGTCCCGCGAGCTCCATCATGTACTTAATTGATTGTACTAATTGAGGGTTCGCATCGTAATGAAATAATGGTAAAAGTTTTTGATATAGTTCAGTGCCTTTTTCGATTTCCTTCTCCTTCCCATAATTGAATAATTGTTTTCCTTCTTTAGGAAGAGCGTTTGGTACGCCCGAAATCCACCCTGTGGCCCCCATTAATGCTCCTTCAAATGCTAAATCATCGACGCCAATCATGACTTCTAAATTAGTCAATCTTAGAATATCTTGAACACGTCGTATATCTCCGGAAAATTCTTTCACGCCCAGGACATTATCGAACTGAGATATTTCTTGTAACAATTCTGGGGTTAAGTCCGTAGGATAATCGTGTGGGTTATTATAAGCTACGATTGGCAGGCCGACTCCTGACAGTGCCTCATAATGAGCCAGAATTTCGTTTTTTAATGGATTATAGTTTATTGGAGGAAGAGCCATTAAACTCGTGGCCCCATTTTCTTTGGCATGTTCTGCCCAGAACACAGCTTGTTTTGTAGAAGGAGCTCCAGTACCTACCATCACTGGTACTCTATCTTTTGAAATTGCTAATACGGTCTCGACTACTTTTTGCCTTTCTTCCACCGTAAGAGTAGCGTACTCTCCCAGTGATCCTCCCGGGATAAGTCCATCAATTCCGTTTTCTATTAACCAATCGCAATGGTTTTGAAGTTCCTTGTAGTCTACCTCATGGTTATCTTTAAATGGTGTAACTAATGCAACATGCACGCCTTGAAAAATCGACATGTTATTTCCCCTCCTTAAATGTATAAGTACAATCTATGTATATGCAAAAATGATGCCAAGTTTGTACTTGGCATCAAAAAAGGTTTGAAAGTTGGTGCTTATTTATTTTGTTGTACATGGTTGCTCTTGAAATGTTCAAATCAGTAGCTGCTTTATTAATTGCCCCAGCATGTTTTTCAAGGCATAGTCGGACAATGTATTTTTCAAACTCCGCCATTTGCTGGTTCAAACTTTTTTGGTCATCGATTTTAAATTCTGAAGTTGATAATAAAGAATGTTCTATTTCAGTTGTTTCTAGTTTTAAATATTGTATTTCTTTTGGAAGATCGTGAGTAGTTATAGTTTCATTGTCTAAAAATATAATTACGTTTTCAATAACATTCTTTAATTCTCTAATATTCCCAGGCCAAGTATATTCAAGCAATCGTTTCATAGCACTTGGTTCAATATGATGGAGGATACGATTATACTTTTTTGTAAATTCATAAATGAAATTGTGAGTCAAATCTAAGATATCTTTTTTTCTTTCTCTAAGAGGCGCGATATCTAAGGTCACAGTGTTTAATCGGTAATATAAGTCTTCGCGAAAACGATTTTCGTTAACTTCTTCTTTTAGGTCTTTATTTGTCGCAGCAATAATCCGGCAATCAACCTGCTTCTCCTTAGTGCCTCCAACTGCATAATATGATTTTTCTTGAAGTACTCTTAATAATTTAACTTGCATTTCTAAAGGCATTTCTCCTATTTCATCTAAAAACAAGGTACCTCCTCGAGCCAAATCGATTTTTCCTTCTTTGCCTTTATTCAAAGCTCCAGAAAAAGCGCCTTTTTCATAACCGAAAAGTTCACTTTCAAATAAGCTAGAAGCTATGGCTCCGCAATTTAATGCAATAAAAGGAGCTCCATTCTTTTCTCTTACATAATGAAGAGATTTCGCAAATAATTCCTTTCCTACGCCGGTTTCTCCGCGTATAAGTACTGTAGCAGGTACATTTTCCATTTTTCTTATTTTTTCTTTAGTTGCTTCGATCTTTTCACTATGACCTTCTATCATAGAGAAAGGGTTCGTGCTACTTTGAATCTTTTCTTCTAAGTCATTTATCGTTTTGTTAGCTTTCGATAATTGTTTATTCAATCTTACGTAATTTGTAATATCTGTTTCAGCTGCGATTGCCCCTACTATTTTCCCTTCAACAGTAATTGGATTAGTGTTGATTAATACCACTAAATCTTCTCGAGGTTGATGCTGATGTCTATAATAACTTTTTCCATATTGGAAAGATTCATATAATTTTAACATTGAGGTATCAAAAAATTCGGTCATTTTCTCGCCTAGTATATCTTTTTGTTTAATGGAAAAGATCTCTTCTGCCCCTGAAGTCCATACAAAAGTATTTTCTTTTTCATCAATCATGGATACAGAGCTGTCTATGGTTTCTATCATAGTTTCGAAGCACGATTCTATAAAGGTATATCTAGAATATATTTTGGAGGAAATATTGCTCGTACTTATAATCCCCTCGGGTTTATGATGCTCATTGAGCAATACAACAAAGTCTTCCGTATCCAGCAAAGCTGCGATAGATGCGTTAATCTGGAGAGTCGGAACTTTTTTTGAGAAGGCCTGAATAATTTTCTTCGTGATTTGTAACTCTGAATTGTTCATATAAACGCAATAAAATTCATTGTTTTCTTCATAAAAATAAGTGCCCTTGCTTGGTTTCTCTGCTAATACAGCGTTTAAAGAGGAGAAAATTTGATAACTGTGGTCTATAAATTCATGTAAGCTAAAGCTAAAATTCTTCACTCGTATTCTCCTTTCTAATTGTTTAGATAATTTTAATTATTTTCTAACATAATAGACATGTCAAGTGCGTTTATATTCGAAATAATAAAAAGATTCATTTAAATGAAAGCGCTATTTTTTCATTTTGCAATTGGCATGTAATTTGCAAGTAATAAAGCAAGCAAGATAAATTTATTAGGAGGGTAACTATGAGGAAGGAAATAAAAGATCCGTCGGTAAAACAAGTTTTACTTGTAATGGTACTATTTATATTAATCATGTTTAGTTTCATGAATTGGTTTGGATTACCTATACAGTTAGCTCTTTTAACTTCTTGGTTCATGTTAATGGCTCTAGGGTTGTGGCTTGGAAGATCATATTCATTCATGCAAAGTGGACTGCTTAAAGGAATATCAGATGGAATGGAAGCAGTTTTAATTCTTATTTCAGTTGGGGCATTAATCGGGAGTTGGATTGCAAGTGGTATTGTGCCAAGCATTATCTACTATGGTCTTTCTGTTATGAACCCTTCGATTTTTTTACTTGCAGCAATGATTATCTGTGCTGTGACTTCTTTAGCTACTGGCACATCATTTGGCACGATAGGAACAGCAGGGATTGCTATGATTGGTATTGGTCAAGGATTTGATATTCCTCTTCCGCTTGTTGCAGGGGCAGCTATATCTGGCGCTTATGTCGGGGATAAACTTTCACCTTTATCTGATACTACGGTGATGACTGCTTCTTTAACCAAAGTAAACATTATTACTCATATCAAATCAATGTTGTATGTGAGTGTACCAGCGTTTATTATTTCAGGGCTCCTCTTCCTTTTAACCGGTTTATTCTATGTAACTAACTCTGCTGACTTAACTCAAGCTACTCAAACTATGAATGCGTTGAACGATCAATTCCAAATTAGTTGGTACATGTTAATTCCTCCTGTAATCATTATTAGCTTACTTGCCTTAAAGCAACCAGCAATACCAACAATCATTTTTGGCTCACTATTAGGCGTTTTGTGGGGATATTGGTTCCAAAACATGGCATTTTTAGATTCAATTAATACTGTTTATGAAGGATATAGTACAAATTCTGGGGTACCTTTTATTGATAACCTACTAAATAGCGGTGGTATTGTATCAATGCTGGAAGTGATTTTATTAATCCTACTTGCACTTGGTTTAGGGGGACTGATGGAATCCATTGGAGTATTAAGGACCATCGGAAACACACTAGCGAAATGGGCAACAAATTCCGGGAAATTAACCACATCTACTATGCTATCCGCTTTTTTTGGCAATTTCTTCGGAGGCGCAGCTTACGTTTCTGTTATCACAGGTAGTAAAATAACAGAAAAAAACTATGAAAAGTTAGGTATTGAGAAGCGTGTTTTATCAAGAAATACTGAGGCTGGAGGTACTATTACGACTCCGATGGTTCCCTGGTCTGATGGTGGTGTATTTATGGCGGCTACATTAGGAGTAGCTACTTTAGCATATTTACCATTCTTATGGTATCACTTTCTAGTAATCATAATTAGTTTAGTATATGGCTTCACAGGCAAATTTATATGGTATACAGATGCTACCTCACCAGAAATAGAACAACCATCTGAGAAATCCTCTATTTCTGCTTCTGGGAAAAAGAAAGCTTAAAAACAATAAAGTAACACGGACTGAGAATTAATTTCTTTAGTCCGTTTTTTCTTTTTATTAATAGAATTCAGTGATTTTAGCTTCTGCTAACTAAAAGTAATGACATTTTTCAAAAATATACTTCTCCTATAAAAATTTCTTCCCTACTGGTACCTAGACTTTTTCCAAACCCAACGCTAACTAGAAAACATAATTTAACGACGTGGTTAACTTAGAGAACGTAATTTTGTTAACCATTTTAATTATTTGGTTTACAATATGATTTTGTCCCTATATACTAATGGGCAAATGATTTTATTGTGAAAGAAACATCCTTGTTAACGTACTACAAAAGGAGGGAGTTCATGATTCAGTCACGACTACACGGCTTTGTCTTAGCCGCCTTGTTTGCGGCTTTAATGATGATTGGAGCAAATATCACGTCCATCGCTCCGATTTTTGTGATTGGCGGGGTGCCGATTACGCTTCAAACAGCGGTATGTATTTTAGCCGGCCTGCTGCTCGGCAAAAAATATGCTCCGATTGCTATGGTTTTGTACCTGCTGATCGGCCTCGCCGGGATGCCGGTATTTGCCCGTTGGTCGGGAGGACTTGATGCGGTCATTTCACCGACATTTGGCTTTTTACTTTCTTATATTCTTGTAGCTTACGTAGTTGGTGTTTTATCCGAACAAAAACGTTCACTCACGGCCTTTAGTGCAGCCGCACTTATAGGCACAGCGCTGAATTACCTCGTTGGGACGAATTGGATGTATATGGCCTACGAATGGTGGTTTGCCGCTCCGGGCGGATTTTCGTACACCACGGCCTGGCTGTGGATGCTTGCACCGATGCCGAAGGATATTCTATTAGCTGTGGGAGCAGCCTGGCTGGCGCGCCGCCTTCTGCGTATTTTACGAAAAACAGAACGAGGAACAAACTCATCAAAAGGAGCTGCATAACCCATGGGCACATTCTGGATTGAACGGGCCAGAGAAATACAACAAGGAAAACATTTAACAAGGGAGGAAGCAGCTGCCTTTCTAAAGGAACCTGGGGAACGGCTGCTTGAGCAGCTGGAAGCGGCCTATCTGCTCCGATCGCATTACTATCAGAACCAGGTAAAATTAAATATGATCATCAATACAAAGTCCGGTCTCTGCTCGGAAAACTGTGGTTACTGTGCTCAGTCCATTGATTCCAAAGCGGTAATTTCCAAATACCGTATGATGCCTTCCAAAGAAATCGTCCAGGGAGCCCGGGAGGCGGAAAAGCGTGGAGCCGGGACCTACTGTATTGTGGCAAGCGGTCGCGGTCCCTCAGAAAAAGAGCTTCGGATCGTGGAAGAAGCAGTCGAAGAAATTAAAGCCACGAGCCAGTTAAAAGTATGCGCCTGCCTGGGAATTTTAAAGGAGGGTCAGGGCAAGCGGCTGAAAGCAGCTGGTGTAGACCGTTACAACCATAACGTCAACTCTTCGGAACGTTTTCACGAAAATATTGTTACCACTCATACATATGAAGACCGGACGGGAACAGTGAATGAGGCTATCCGGGCAGGCATCTCCCCCTGTTCGGGATTAATCGCCGGCATGGGGGAAAGCCACGAGGATATTATCGATGTATTGTATGCCTTAAAAGAGATCGGTGCTGATTCCGTGCCAGTGAATTTTCTTCATGCGATTGAGGGTACAGCTTTTGAACACCAGCCGGGCCTGCGGCCAGAGGAGTGCCTCCGCATTTTAGCGCTTGCCCGAATGATTCTTCCCTCAAAAGAAATCCGGGCAGCCGGCGGACGCGAAGAAAATTTAAAGAGCATGCAGCCGCTTGCTTTGTATGCGGTGAATTCGATTTTTCTGGGCGATTATTTAACAACGCCGGGACAGGCGTGGAAAAAAGATCTTCAAATGATTGAGGACGCCGGGTTTAGAATCGAAGAAAACGCGTTTACCCAAAGTGCTGAGATGTACTCTTCATAAGCACATAGATAGTTTCCTGCTCCGTGGCCGCAAAAGAGCTTCTCCCTGTTCTTGCTGCCAGCTGAAAGTAAATAGCCAAAGCTTGCCTTGTTAAAAAACGCGAATACCAAGATCGAAGCCATTGTACCTTTTTAAACGGAAGAACGCTTTAACTATTTAAGGTTTAGCAAAAACTTTTAATGGGGAAAATATTTATATTATATTTTTATAAGGAGTCTTTCTAATGATTAGTAATTTGGACGAAATTAAAGTGCCAAATAGTAAAATTATTCAAGACGCACAAGGCATCGTAAAAGAATATGGTAATGAGTTAATTTGGAACCATTCAAATAGAGTTTATTTATTTGGAGAAATAAAAGGTATGCAAGATAATTTGAATTACGATAAGGAATTGCTTTATATTACGGCTTTGTTTCATGATTTAGGTTTAACAGAACAGTACAGTAGTAGTGACTTAAGGTTTGAAGTAGATGGCGCTAATACTGTAAGACAATTTTTAGAAACATATAATTATCATGAGCATGATTTACAACTAGCTTGGGATGCTATTGCTTTACACACAACGTTAGGAGTAGCCGAACATAAAGAAGATAACGTGGCATTGTTGTACCATGGCGTAGGTATGGATGTCATGGGAGATAATTGGGAACAATATGCTAATGATATAAGAAAAGCAATAGTCAATAAATTTCCTAGAGGAGATTTTAAGCATGATGTTATAAAAGCTTTTTACGATGGGTTTAAGCATAAGCCTGAAACAACTTTTGGAAATATAAAATCGGACGTTATCAAATATTTCGAACCAGAATATCCTCAGAATAATTTCTGTTCATGTATATTACGTTCAAAATGGGATAGCTAGACCTTCCCATCTATTATTTTCAGCCCTTAGTTTTAACATTAAACTGAGGGTTTTGATTTTATGCTTAGTTGTTTTAAGAGCTGTGCTCTATAAACATTTAACAAAGTAGAAATGTGGCACGATGATGCTTCAGGAAAGTATTCTAACTTTAATTCTGATGCTCCAGATTACAATTTGCGTGGGCACTTTTATATGGATGAAAATGGCGAATTTGAAGTGAAAACTATAACGCCGATTCCATATTTCATTCTGGCGGATGGCCCTACAGGAGAAATTCTGGCCTATGCAGAACAACATTCTATGCGGCCTGCCCATCTTCATATCATGTTCATTGCCGATGGCCATGAAATATTGATTACACAGGTTTTCTTTGACGGTGATGAATACCTTGAAACAGACGTTGCTGAAGGGGTTCGTGATGATCTTTTGACGAAACTCGAACGTAAAGGTGATTATAACGAAGCTTCATTAGATTTTGTAATGAGAAAGGAATAGAATAATGTTTAAAGATTGGTAGAGACTTTGCGGTAATATAAATAAATGATTATAAAGGGAAGAGTGACGTCTCTAGGGCCTCTTCCGGGACCGTCAATAATTTTGTGTAAACGGCTGTCCTCTTCCAGCCTTGAAGTTAACCCTGCCGTTGAAACATATCTT
>NZ_CANLSU010000015.1 GCF_947493875.1 uncultured Marinococcus sp.
GACGTTTCGTGGGTACGCCAAAAAAGCATTTTGTCACAGATTTGTGTACAGCTTGTTCACGGCTTTGTGTACAATATCGGGGGTGTTCGACACTTTAGCGTACTGGTTTTGAAGCTTGAATAACCGGAAAAGATGCCATTACTAACCAGAAATTAGCGAAAAACAACCCATATATGCAAACCATAAGAGCTTTTATCATGTTCCCGATCGAGCAATAAAACATGCTTTCCATGGTCACTTATAAGGCCAAGCCAACGAAGCAGCATCATGAACAAAAACAGACGAAAAAGAAACACGAAAGGGTTCAGCTACAGCCTCTATCAGAGCCAAGCAGCCAGCACCGTGTTATCCATCATTGATCATCAACGAGAAAGGAAGAGAGAGTCATGAAAACCAATAATACCATTGCTGCCTTTCATATCATCCGTCGAGAAGAAAACGGCGGGCTGGTGTTAAACACAAACCAGCTATACACCTGGAACATTCCCAAACGCTTGCGCAAAGATCCGATTCAACCGGGAGACATCGTGCTCGTGAATACCAATCACGGACGGCGCACCGTGGTCGTCATGAACGTCTTTCGCGAAGAATTTGAAGAGACCGGAAAAATGTATAAGAAAGTCGTGAGCGTGGTCGAACGAGCGCCTGCTTCCCCCGCCCAAGAAGCATAACGATCCATCCATGGTGTTATTCATCTAGCATCTGTACATATTGAATAACCCTATCATATAGGGTAAAATAGAAGGGTATCAGGAGGGCTTATGCATCGAGAATTCATCTATACCCCGACGTTTGATAAACGCTGGGAACGACTGAAGTTATCGGATACCGATTTACGAGAGCTGGAGCAACTGTTACTCGAAGATCCGGAACGTGGAGATACGGAAACAGGGACCGGGGGCATTAAAAAAATGCGTTTTGCGCCTTCTCGTTCGAATCAGGGAAAAAGTGGTTCGTACCGCGTGGTTTATCTCAATATCCCCGTGACCGATCGAACGATTTGTATTTTGATTTTCACCAAATCGGAACAAGCAAGCTTATCGAAAGAAGAAAAGAATGAATTAAAGAAGCTATCCATCCAGTTGAAACAACTATATGGACAGCCATAAGGAGGCGTTAGACATGGGATCTTCTCTTTTTGACGAGATAAAAAAAAGCATGGAAGAAGCAGTGGCTTTTGGCGAAGGCGATCACACGAAAGGCCGGCGAAAAAACGTCGCCATTAAAGCTTTGCAAGTGTTTACGCCGGAAGAGATTAAGCAATTGCGCGAGCAACTGCAGTTTACGCAACGCGTCTTTGCTCAGGTTTTAGGAGTGTCTACTAAAACGGTGGAAGCGTGGGAAAAGGGGACGAATACGCCGAGTGGTTCTTCCCGCCGGCTTCTCGAAATTTACTGGAACCATCCCGATATTGCCGAACAAAAAGTCACGGAAAACGTGTGAGGGCATCGAGCATGGAAGTAGAAACATCAAATAGAAAACACGTAGCCGTTCGCGATTCCATCGTTTCGAACGGCTAGGTTTTGTTTACATAGTAGATCAGAATTTCATCTACCGTAATCGTTTTACCAACATCGAGTGGCCATAATGCAGATTATCGATATCTTTTAGCAACTCTCTCCAATAGTGCCTTTAATCTGCTTTCCTAAGCTTTTGGATGAAAATAATGCTAGTAATTATGCCTCCACATACACCACCTATCACAGCTACGTCAAAATCATGATCCCAGGGCATATTTATGATCATGTTTCTAAGAATTCGAAAGCTTAACCCGATAATGATAGATGCCATCGTAAGTCCTATAAAAATACCCAGTGTTTTCATCTTTATGATCCTCCTGGCTGCCATAGACCATTCAACATGCTTCTAATCTTTTTGTATTGCCTATGCTTCTCTAAATGTTTCTTCATGAATGGTTTCTTCTCTTCCTTTCATGATGCGAACGCTCCGTATTACCGGATCCATCCATAGGTGAGTCCAAGACTCAGCAAGCCAGTGCTCGCGCTGATGAACCCCACAACGATCATCACCGTAATGAGAAGATGCCGGCCTGCCTCCTCGTACTGCCGATAAAATTCCCGAGCCATACTGAACAAAAATATCGAAAAAACAAGGTTGAAGTAACCACTGGGAAACGACATTAGGCCAAACAATGATAAAAAATGAATGATAAGAACTCCTATCAAAATACCAACAATGATTTTTAGGTAGGCCGGGATCATAGTTCTCCTCCTAGTGATTCGTCACATCGATGCATGGACGCAGGGCCGTCTTCCCCATGCCCATAAGCGGGGATGCTCTTTATTGAACGAACATCATGGATAACGCTTCCTACGTTGGGGTATAAAAACCGTAAGGATATGTTAGGAATAATTCCCAGGATAAAGGAGAACAAACCATGACCCCATCCCGAACGACGTTGCCGAAACGAAAATTATACCCGCTTGTCACGGCCGGCATGCTGCTGATGGCTGCCGTACTTACGCTGATTGCCCTCGAATATACGCGAATGGGAGTGCTCCTCCTAGTCTACGGGGTAGGGGCTCAGCTCATCGTCCGCGCCGTATTGGAATGGACGGAGGGCATCTGCACGTTTTATTGGCGGTTACTGCTAGGGGCAGCGATTCTCTTGGTGATGCTCTCTTTTCGCCTGGTCCCCTGAAGATACTTCGAAGAAGGACAGGAAAGGAGAAGTCCCAGGATGAAACTTATCAGCATGATCATCAGCATGGGCGTCCTAGCGATGCTCTTTCAAATAGGCATCCATGGTGTGGCCAATCTCATGAACAAGCAGGCCTTTTGGCATTCATGGACCGATCGCATCGACATGGCCCTGGGGCTGGGCGTGATCCTTGGGATCGGGATATGGATTCGTCGAACATTTCCTCTGAAGAAACAGGGAGATCCTAGATAGGGAAAGGGAGGGCGGACATGGTATTCGTTTGGCATGTCCTTGGTTCTTATCGGCATTATTTCCCTCCTATATGGTTGGTTCTACGATCGCAACCTCCTCTTTGGCTTCATTTTCTCGATAACAGGGATAGTCGTAGTCATGGGGCGTGCCAATAAGCGGAACGAGGAGCGTTCCTTATGGTGTCGTATCGGTTTTCATCAGTACGAACTGGTAGGCGGAGACGAAGACTTGAATTCAAGAATGGTGTATCAATGCAAGCGTTGTGAGAAGAAGAAAAAGGTTTTTCGTGCCGTGTAGCAACGAGAAGGAAGCCGAAGACCTCCGAAGTTCTTTCATGTTCCCGAGAAGCATTGCTTCAGACTAAATTTCATCTACCGTACTTATTAAAAACTTAATTACCATAATGACGATTATCAGCAGTTTTCACAAAAAAAAGGGGGGGTCCAAAATTGGGTAGCCCCTTGTTCAGCGATCTAGAAGCCATGAGGGTTCCTTTTACTCTCCCCCGTTTTGTTTCTTGTCTTCCACAAGTCCGTTCCCTGCCCCGTTTCTTTTGCGGATGTCGTTTTGATATTCATTCAATTCTTCTTTGGACGGGAGCGTACGCATTTTCATGTTATATTCGGTACGGATCGCAGGACTTTCCTCCTGTGTTCCGACTGTTTTTTCCTCAACCCGGCGAACCCCGGATGTTTCCTGCTGCTGCATATCCTTTACTAATCGCCCAATATCTCTCGATACATCGCGGAAAATCATCAGCGTTCCCTCTCTTCGGTTTTATCTGTTTCTTCTGCCCGTTCCTTTTCTTGCGGTTTTTCGCTGGATTCGAGCTGTTCCACACGTTCGAGCAGGCGCTGATTTTCATCTTCAAGCCTTTTTGCGTTAGAAGAATAATGCGGGTCCGTTTCCCACCAGTCGATGCCCATTTCCTTGGCCTTGTCGACCGAAGCGACGACGAGGCGAATCTTGATGGTCAAGAGCTCCACATCTGCAATATTTACTTTTATATCTCCGGCAATCACAACGCCTTTATCCAGTACTGTTTCCAGTATTTCGACGAGGCCTCCGGCCAAATTATCGACGTTGGCCGGCTCAGCCGAGCGGCGCACGGGTTGTTCACTCATGATTCCTCTCCTCCTTTGTCGGGCTTTACATTAAGTTACCGAGTGGTCCAAGGTCAATATTTAAATCATCATCGGTCAGGTTAAATATTTCTTTCATTTCTTCCATTTTGTCTTCAAGCTGCATGAGGGCTTCTCCCAGCTGTTCAATTTGTTCCTCGGTCAAATCGCCGCCTTCCACCCGGCGCATGGCCTGGCGCTCCACGAGTTCACGCAGCAGTTCGACCACGGTCATGACCAGCTGGGTCAATCCTTCTTCAGCTTTTTCCGGGTCCAGGGAAATACGCCCGGTGGGCTGCTGGGCTTCTGTTACTTGAGGGTTTTTATCCATCGTTTCAGCCTCCTTTATTCAACGGGAGAAGATTCCGGCGAATGAGAAACAAATTCCTTTTGTGTTTTCGTTTCAGCCTGGCGGAGCGTTTCGACCGAGGCAATCAACACCCGTAGATCAACATAAACCAAATCAATACCTGCAATCGATATCGTTAAATCCCCCTGCAGCACGACCCCCTTTTCCAGGACGGCGTCTAAAACGTCCAGCAGGGACACTTCCCGGTTTTGAAGACTATCCCTGGGCATTGGCTTCACTCCTGCTTGTCAGTCCGGAAAAATGAAAGGATGGCCATGGGCCAGTACATTCCAAATCCAGTCCGGTACCGGCTGCTTCTTCCTGCCCCTGACGGTCTTCAATAAACTGGATAAATGCCTCGCGGTCTTTGGATTCAATTAAATAGACGGCGTTCCAGGCCATATCCTTCTCCCGGTCTGTCACTTTTCGTTCCCAATTTTTCTTTATCTCGGTTCCTTCACTTTTTGCTTTTAATTCTTCATGAAATGAGGTGCAGTGCTGTTCAATGTGATCGTCCGCTTTTCCTTCGACAAATTCTTTCATTTTCTTCTTTTCAAAAAAACGCCTCCCGGCCGGTAACGCTTCGATTTCTGCTTCTTTTTCCCGTATCTCTTCACTGTCCTGCACGACAGCCTCGATGAACAATTGCTGATCAGCATACACTTTAACGTTCCACTCTTCTTTACCGGCCAGAGTGGAAAATTTCGATATGATGGATTCCTTATAATCTTCCATCATCGCTGCGAGACTCGACCTCTTTTCAAAGATGGTCCCGAATTTTAAAGGAATGGTCGTATAACGATCATGCAAATGATTCATGATGGTATGGTGATGAAATGCTTTATTCTGCAGCCACTTCATATTTTCTACATTTTTTTGGAGTTGTTCTTCGGCAAATTCCGATTCAGGCACCTGGCAAATAACAGCTGTAATCTCTTCCTGCACGAAAAAATCAATACTGTTATCCGGCTCCATCCCCTCCACAGGCTCCATCGGTGCTTCGTGGTATTCTGCTGTAGGTACAAAAGCGTAAACATATACTAGAGCCGGAGCTCCTGCATTCGTTTCCAATATTCGTCACTCCTTGCTTTGATATTTTTCCCACAATGAGAGCTCACGTCCAGCATTTCATTTGTTTCTGCCTCTTCCTTTTCATTCAAAGGCAAAGAACGTCTCCCTTTACTAACCCGCTTCCCCATTTAACTGAAAAGTATTCATTGAATTTAATTCAGTTAAAATAAAATGATTCTTTCGGGCTTTTTAAGGCTCTTTCTTTCCATAAAAAGTTGCTAATCCCCTTTGCAGCCGATACACTGGAAACACATCTTTTTCAGCCCGTATCATGAAAATAGGAGTTCGTTTTTAATGGAAAATGCCAAATTAACAAAAAGAAAAAAGCAGGCGATACAGACAAAACAGAATATTTATAACGCCGCTTTAGCACTTATTCAACATAAAAGCTTTGATGACGTTACGATAGAAGAAATCAGTAAAAAAGCCGAAGTGTCCGTCGGATCTTTTTATTATTATTTTCATTCGAAAGAAGATATTTATTTAAGCATGTTTAAAAAACTGGATGAAGAGCTTTTTCGTGACTTTAATCCTGGAGATTATCCACAGTCAGGGGAAGATCTTCTCATTACCTTCTTTCTTCAACTGGCCCGCAGCGTTTCGGATTTAGGGTTAAATATTATTAAATATTCCTTGTTTAAAGAAGGCCCTGTTCCGTATTATAAGGACTTGTATATGAGTGAAGCCCTGCAGAAAATCATTAAAACCGGCCAGGCCGACAACGTCTTTACTTCCTCCATGAGCGAAGATGAAATGACGGAATACCTGTTTATTATCATGCAGGGCGTCATGCTGGATTGGTGTATCACCGACGAAGGCTATTCCCTCGAAGAAAAAACCGAACAGCTAATGAGACGCGTCGTCCTTTCCATTAAATATTAATGATCGTGTTATGAAAATAAAGACGATATCATGCAGCAGCAGAATGACATTCCCTCTAAAAAGTCCCTTCTCCGGGGACTTCAATCTATTCATTTAATACTTGGTGCATCTCTCCTTCGCCTTAAAACCGGGGTCTTACCTATGGCTAAAGCAGAACACCCCGGTTGGTTTTATTAAGAGGCCAAAGGGTATCGTTCTCCCCTCTCCCTTCGATTGGTTTAACTATATTTCATTATGTCTAAAACCCTTAACTTCTAGACAACATACTAAACACCCCGTTTTTATCAGCAAAACGGGGTGTTTTCCATCTAAAAGTTCGTCTATAATCAAATGTACAATACCTAGCAGACTTTTAGACATTTTGGGGGGACACTCATGACCCAACGTATTGGCTATGCGCGCGTTTCGACCTTTCACCAGGATTTCAGTTCCCAGCAGCAGCTGTTGGAAGAAGCCGGCTGCCATCGAATCTTTACTGAAAAGGTGACAGGAACAACAACCACCGAGCGAGAACAATTACAAGAAGCCATTCGGTACGCCCGCCCCGGTGATACCCTGGTGGTGACGAAAATTGACCGCCTGGCCCGTTCCATTATCGACCTCAACAACATCGTGCATGAACTAGCAGCCGAAGACATTTCGGCATTATTTCTGAAAGATAACATGGAGTTTCATGCTGGAGAGGGTACGAATAGCATGCAGACGCTGTTGTTTAACGTACTGGGGAGCTTTGCGCAGTTTGAGGCCGACTTGATCCGGGAGCGTACTACAGAAGGAAGAGAACGCGCGAAAGCGCAGGGGAAACATATGGGCCGTCCGGGTCAATCGGAAAAGGCAGTTCAGCAAGCCTTACAGCTCTTTGAGAACCGAGCCACCAATAACATGAGTGTGAACGATATTGTGAAAGTAACGGGCGTGCCCCGTTCGACCATTTATGCTAAAAGAAAATAAATAATCAATAAATTAAGAGAGTACAATAGTAAGGTTAATAACCAGCTTTTTCAAGAGATTTCCGTAAAGCAGTTAATCGACCTTCAAGATGCTTGTCTTGTTGAAATACCTGGGCAAATGTCTCTTTATCTTCTTGAAATTGTTCGTTATTCGAGCATTTTTTGATTTTCATATATTGATTCAAGCCAAGATCAATTTCCTTTTCAAGTGGTTCTTGGTCTTGATTATTCAAATGAATTTTCATCTCGCAAATTAAAATAGATAAATCCAGTACGCGATGAATTGGAAGTTCTTCTGATTGTCGAGACCACCTATTTCCAGTATAACGCCACATTTTGGCAGAAATATCTTGGCCAATTCTAGGATTCATCCATTGAGCTAAGCCCAAACTTAATCCTTTCGCATCAGAGTGAGGTGCATATTTGCCATCATTATGATCATGGTTTTCGACTGTAAGTATCGGACGATGCTTTAAATGTACTGGTAATTGCATATATAACATCCTTTTTTATTTGATAGATTCATCTTAAAGTACTTTAGCAAAAATGAAAAACCCCTACGTAGCGCCAGCACGTGGAAAATGCCTTTTATCGACACCATAGCTATATAGCGTATGTGAGATATGAATGTTTCTTCTAATTAAAGGAAAAATTGTAGTTAATATGTTATATTTTTAGAAGAATTTTAAATTTTTAGGGGGGCTATAATGCCAAACGTAGTATTTTTTAGTTTTAAAGAAGAAGATAGAGATGTAGTAGCAACTATTAAAGGACGAGCAATAAATTCTAACTACTCGGCACTGAATTTTCGAGTTAGAGATTTGTTAAAACGTTGGGATACTGAAGCTACGTCTGTGATTAGAGGAGCTATCTCTCAAAAACTAAATGGAACTTCTCGCACCATTGTTTTCGTTGGGGATAACACGCACCAAAGTTATTGGGTGCCTCAAGAAGTGCAAATGACACTAGAAGCTGACAAACCGGTATATGCTATGCGATTAAGAGACACAAACGGCAGAATACCTAATTGTTTGTCTGAAAACAACATTCATGTATATCAATGGAGTGAAACAAAGCTTCAGGAATTAGCAACAAGATAGATTTTATTAAAAAATTATTAATAGTGATGATTGGGTGATTGAGATGGCAGATAGTTCTAGGGGAACCTGTTTTGTAATTATGGGGTATGGAATAAAGACGGACTATGCTACAGGCAGAAATTTAAACCTGGACAAAACGTATAAAAATATTATAAAACCAGCTGCTGAAGAAGCTGGTTTAAATTGCGTAAGAGCTGATGAGATTAAGCATTCTGGTACTATAGACGTTCCTATGTATAAGTCATTAATCAGTGCAGATGTTGTTATAGCAGACCTTTCGACTAATAATTCTAATGCTTTTTATGAATTAGGAGTTAGACACGCATTAAAGCCTAAAACGACTGTTGCTATAGGAGAAAGAGAATTAAAGCCGCCATTTGATGTAAATCATACAGTCATTCATCAATATGAACATTTAGGAAGCGATATAGGCTATGATGAAGTGTTGAGATTTAAGCAGGAGCTTAAAGAAACGATAGATAAAATTTTAAATACTCAGGATGTAGATAGTCCAGTTTACACTTATTTGAATGATTTAAATCCTCCTTATTTCAATGAGCAAATGGAAGCAGAAAGTAAAGCTGAAAGTTCCAATGAAACATTGGGCGAATTAATAGAACAAGCCATAAGTAAATTAGATAATGACGAATTTATAAGTGCTAAAAGTCTTTTAGAATATGCAAATGAAATAGATCCCCACAACGAATATATTTTGCAGAAAATAGTTCTGGCTACTTATAAAAGTGAATCTCCAGATCGACTAAGTTCCTTAAATGAAGCTTTAAATATGTTAGACTCTTTGAATTTAAAAAATACTACCGATCCCGAAACTTTAGGTTTAGCAGGCGCTATTCATAAGCGTTTATGGGAAACATTGAATGACGAAAAACATTTATTAGAATCAATCTCCAATTATGAAAAAGGATTCTATATAAAAAATGATTATTATAACGGTATTAATTTAGCTTATCTTTATAATTTAAAAGGGAGTATTAGTCATGATCATAATCAGTCGATAGCAGATTATATTATCGCCAATAGAATCCGTAGAAGGGTAATAGACATTTGTCAATCTCATCACCAATCCGATACATTTGAAGAAAGAGACGATAAGTATTGGATAATGGCTACCTTAGCGGAGGCCTATTATGGTTTAGAAGATGAATTTGAGTACGAGATGTATAAGCGAAAAGCAGATCAGATATCGACAGAAAATTGGGAACAAGCGACTACTAATGAACAAATATCGAAATTAAAAAGTTTGTTAGAAAAATCTCCTTTAAATTAGAAAGCAATCTTACTTGAAAAATAATTATGCCTAAAACTATTGAGAAAATCTCCTTTCTCAATAGTTTTTAAGAATTTTATACCAATAACCTAAGGAAATGAGCTTTCCTTAGGTTCAATCCTGAACTCTCCACTTTTCTCATTAATATTTCTATGCTATGATTAACGTACAACAAAAATAAAGCATCGTTACACGAAACCCCTAGGTACGTCACTACCTAGGGGTTTTTTGTGGGCTAATCGCCGCCCATTCACTTTTTGTTCCGTTTACTTAGCCAATAAACGAAACTGTTCCCTGTTATTAACACGAGGATCGGGAACAAAAGATCCTGCAACAACAAATAAAGCACCGTTACACCCCCTTTCAAACGATGTTCGCCTGAAAGGAATGGGCGACAAACGCTATTATAACACGCTATAAGGTGGCGAATTGCTTGTATTTGTTTATATAGACAACAAAAATAAAAAAATTATGATCGGAAATAATTTTTTTATTGAATCCTGAATCTCTTCGTTGAAATTAAATCAATAGAATTATAAAGATGATAAAATCCTAAAGTAAGCTTTCCATTTATTCTGTCTATGAATCTTCTAAGCTCCAGATCAATCGTTTTATAAAAGTCTTTGGTCGTGCCAATAACATTGGGCTAATTGAGATAAATTGGCTCAGTTCTTCTCGTTTTTTTCAAAGAAAATCTGTTCCATATGTGAAATAAAATAGTGAAGCATTAATATCTTTGGATAGTCCCTATCTTTAGAAACTTCTTCAACTTTTCTTCTTAAAGTTTGATAAAAGCTTTTCCACCACTCTACTTTTATTTCATCCTCCTCCCTCACGTATATTTCTATTAAAGACGTGATACGACTGTGTATACTTCCTATATTCTTTTGATTAGTATAATAAAAAACAATATCCACCAATTCTTCCGGCTCTATTTCAAATTTATAGTCCAGGTGCCCCATGTTTTCTAACCAGTCCATGATCACTTTTGAATCTTTTTGCGCTTCAGCTAACCATTCTTCCTTTTTGTTTGCATAAAACTGTTCCTTCTTTGCTTCAATTGTTTCAAACATAACTCTATACAGTTTTTGAAGAGACTCATCATTGGAATTAGGCCTTATAATTAGCCCACTACCACGAATTATTCTTTCAGGTGGTATTTTTTCTAAAGAAATTTCAAATTTATTGTAAACTTCTTGTGCAGATATTTTTGGATATATACCCAAATCGTTCAAACCCTGCACTAAATGAAAGGCATTGCGATAATCTTTTAGAGGCAATTCGCCTTGGTCTAATTTATCTAAAATTTGGTCTACAGTTTCAATCATTTCTTTATCAGATTTTATATCTTCTGGATAATCGATCTTTCTTTGAATACTGGTTTCTTCTTTCTGTTCTAGTAACAATCTATCAATTTCTTCTTTTATAACAATATTATTCAGTTCTCCATGTCCTACTAAATAAAATACCATTATGTGCAAGTTATTATTTATATACCCTATCCCATTAGTTCCTTCAGGAAAATTCTTTAAGTAATTTTCTCCTGTTCTTTCAATCCCTGTTTCCCTTTTTTGCTTAATTAGTTCTTCTATAGATGTGCTTAAAAAGCTTATACTTTGTGTTTTAGGTATACTACCTATATCTAATTCTCCTATTTTTTGTGCAAAGGTGAATTGAATTGTATTAACAACGATATTTTTCCTTCTTTTTTTATCTAGTTCTTTTAACTTTTTAATGCCTATTGCTTTATAGAGACTGTAAGAATCATTGAATGCTTGGTATAGCACGCGAAAATTGAAGCTGTCTGTATGAATTAAGTACCGATTAATTTCATCTTCTAAATCTAAAAAGTCTTTATACAATACTTTTGAAATAGCATTTCCATACCCTTTATTATAAAAATCTATAAAATGGTGAACGACATCCCAGGAAGACTGGTTTAATTTTATAGTTTTGCCGATAACCTTTTCTTTGTATTTCTTGTAGTAATAATTATTGTTTGCTTCGATTTCTTCTTCATTACTTAATATAATTATTTTTAAATCGTTTTCCTCGAGTAGTTGGTCTATTAATCCTAAAACATTTTTTATGGGTATAGAAGTTCTTTCTAAATCATCAATGCAAAGTATAGTTTGGTTAATATTTATAAAGTTTTTTGGTTCCCAAGATATATCTTTGTCGGTCATGCGAAAATATCTTAATGCTCCTACGGCAATCGACTGAAAGCCCTCATTAAACATTTCCTTTCCCTTGATTGAATCTTTATTTAAAAATTTATAGTAAATACTGGCTTTTAACTCGTCCTCATCTTTTATTCCATATAAAGAAAGGTATTGGATATTTTTCGGAATGTAATGATCTTCCAATTCTTTTCTCAAATTATTTTTCCAGTAATGGGTCTTACCAGACCCCCACTGGCCTTTAATAAGAACAGCATAACCGGGTTTTTTTAATTTTATGTAATCAATTACTGTTTCTTTAATAGGATCTTGCACTCTACTCATCCCACCTTACAATAATTTATACTCACCATAATATTAGTACAGTTTAAGCTTATAAAGAAATTCTGGGGTTTAATTGCATGTCATTGAATAAGTTTAATTTGACGATTTAAATTTTATTAGACTTTATTGTTTTTAAAGCTTCCCCTGTAGCAGCAAAAGACATCGCAATAGTTAACAATCGGTACATATCTTTTTCTGTCCATTTTTCTGGCGTAGATTTTCCATGCATTGCTAAATTTCTTCTGAGAATTCCGTCATACGGTTCATTATATTGAGCCTTAGCAAATACTTTGTTTTCTACGAGCTTCTTAAACACCTCGACTGATGAATAATAACGTCGAATCTTTTCTAACCCTTCTCTTTCATTTTCAATTTCCTCACATACATTTTTTCTTATTTGAGTAGAATTTTTTTCTTCTAAGTGTTCACTCTTTATGTTAACCATTAAACGTTCCATTACAATAAAGAGAAGAGGAATTGCACTTACAATATCTTTTCTTTGTATATTATTGTATAGACTATTGACCAAAGTTTCCCAACCATCACCTAATTGATGACTTAGTCTTCGCCAAGATTTACTCTGTTTAGTGAAATTAGAGTTTTCTTCTAATCTTGCTTTATTAAAAAAATTGATCATCAATTCATCAATTTTCTCTTGTTTTTCCAATTGAATATTTGTTTTTTCATTCACTTCAAATACGTCATAATATAAATGCCATGGAACTTCCTCCATATACCCCCAATCGGTCTCTATTAAAGCGTCTATAACTTCAGTGTCTAGTCTATTAGAGAGATCTTGAAGAGCATAAGAGATTATAGTAATCTTTTCTATCATTTCTTTGTCTAATTTGTTCAAAACATTCACTAATTTGTCTGAAAACGAAAAGCCTGTCTTTGTTATGCTATCCAACCTTTTTGATAAGGAGTCCAATAATTGATTGGAGGAAAGAGAATAGTAGCTGGAATAAGATTGATTTTTAGGCACTTGCATAAAAGCCTCTTTATCTATTTTTATCATTATTAGCCCTGCCTTCATTCATTTTTGATTCCGCACGTTCTTTTAAATTTCTAAGATTGCTAGCCATTGTAATTGTTTCCATAGTTTTATCAATATGTTTTTCTTTAATTCGTTGCCTCTTTTCCTTTTTCTGTCTTGCTACTGCTAAGAGTGAATTGGTAAAGACTATCCTAATTTTTCACTCATTTTTTCTATCAACCAATAAGCATATGCGCTTGAAGTATTTCTCCGATGAACACAAACATCAAATCACTAAATGAAATAATGACTTTCCAGCCCATCGGGAGCCTTTCTTGTTATATATACGATCATTGTAAATGGTTTCCATGTAATTTCAAATGATATAATAACCATTGCAACAATAGGTCACATAGATTTTAAAAATATTTGTATGGAGGATCTAATGGAAGACCACACTTATTTTTCAGATAAACCTTTAAATTCTTTTGAAGAAGATTTTTTTAATAGATCTCCGTTTGCTAAAAGAGTAGCAGAGGTAATAGAAACATCTTTAAGTGCGGAAAGCACAGTGATCGGGATTAATGGAAAGTGGGGGGAAGGGAAAACATCTGTACTCAATCTCATAGAGGGGTATTTTCAAGAAGAAGAGAAATCAGACATTCTTACAATTAGATTTAATCCGTGGTTATTTAGTAATGAAGAAGAAATGTTAACAAATATCTTCTACTTATTTGCTGATAAATTAAAGATAGATTTAGAAACAAAAAAAGAAAAAACAGGTAATTTTATAAGAAACCGTATTAAACCAATAAGTAAAGTTTTATCAAATTTTCCTAAAGTTCCAGATATAGGCACTCAATTAACAGCCTTTTTTGTAAAAGCGAATATCGATGAGCTTAGAGAAAGAATAGAAAAAATACTATTGGATACTAATAAAAGAATTGTCATCTTCGTAGATGACATTGACCGTTTGGATAAAGAAGAAATCTATAGCATATTTAAGATCGTAAAATTAACTACTGACTTTAAAAACATTACATACGTTTTGGCTTTTGATAATGATTTAGTAGCTTCAGCAATCAAAGATAAATATGGTAATGATAATATTCAAGCTGGGTATGACTTTTTAGAAAAAATTGTTCAAATTCCATTACCGCTACCTAAAATTGATTTTTCTATATTAAGAACCCATGCACTCAAAAGTATAGATAGTGCTCTATCAAGTGCAACAATAGAGTTGTCGGAAAGTAAGGCTCAACGTTTCGTAAACGAATTCAGAGGACTTGAACCGTTCTTAGACACTCCAAGAAAAATTGGTCTACTTTCTAATTTACTGCATTTTTCATTACCCATGCTGAAAGATGAAGTAAACACAGTAGATTTACTCTTAATTGAAGCAATTAAGTCATTTGTGCCTGATGTTTATAAATTAGTTAGAAATAATAAAAGTTTGTTCTTGGATAACGCTGAAAATAAAATGAATAATGAAGAAAAAAAGAAAGAACTAAATAGAAAAAAAGATGCTATTAATGAAGCAATTAAGTTTTATAGCTTTGAAAAAAGGCGTGGTTTAATTGAGGTACTCAAAAATCTTTTTCCATTTATCACACCTGCGTTTGAAAACATAAGCATTGCTGGTGGACCCTCATCACAGTGGCAGAAAGAACAACGTATTTGCTCTAACTTGTACTTTGACAGGTATTTTTTATATTCTATATCTCCTTCCGATGTAGCAGATGAAAAAATTAAACAATTCTTTACTGGGTTAGAAAAACAATCAAAAGATAATATTGAAAACTCCATAGATTTTTTAAGAACATTAATTGATGATTCGAATGACAAAATTGTTTTGGAAAAAATCAAGGATTATATTGATCGTATTGATGATGATCAAAGAAAAAAGCTCTGTGTAATACTTGCTCGCACAAGTGATCTTATGTCTGATCCTGTTACTTTTTTAGGTTTAGATTCTCCTTTACGTACAAGTGCGACTATTACTGGTCAATTAATTCATGGTCTACAAAAAAAAGAAGAGATCAGGGAAATGACCGAAAAAGTTTTTAAGGAAAGTTCCGTTCTTTCTTTTGCAGTAAATTGTTTCTATTCTATAGGAGCAATTAGTAAAAGAGATCATGACGATACCGAGTCCGGCGATAATTTAATAAACGATATAGGACGTAACCTAAGTAAGCACTTATTGAATGAAGCTTACAAACTTTTAAGTGAGGACATTGAAAAAATTAATTCTTCGGTAAGACTATCAAGTCTCATTGTTATATGTGGACAATATGGTCAACAAAAAGAATTGAATGATTTATTAAAAATAATTTTAGATAAAGACGAAAAATACGCGACAAAAATAATAAGGTCCTTTCTTAGTAAAGTTCATACAGCAAATATGGTTGTAGAAGGGGAATTTGAAAAAGATAAGTATGAATCAATAAAAAAATATATTGATATTAATCTAATAAAAAATTCAATTCAAAAAATATATAATGAAGAAGAATTAGCTTATGAGGATTTAATACCAGGTATAGATCCAACAGATAAAGAATTAGCAAGTCAGTTTCTATGGTATGTTAAACAAGATGATACTAATTAATATTAAAAATATCTGGAGCAGTGTCTATCTTCAAAATAGGAAAACTCCTTTTTATCTACTTTCTTAGTTTTTATGTTTAATAGGGTACTATCAGAAGATTATTATTGATGGATGAAATTTATTGGTTATGAAAAATGAGGTGATTATGATGAGTAGAAATCAAGAAGAACCATTATCTCTATCCTTTGAGAATTATCATCAAGAACAACCATTATTTCAAAAAGTTCCTAATCTTATTGAAAAGGTAAGAGGGGGGATAGAAAACAGAAACGATTTAATTTATCTGAATTCTTTAAACTACCCTGATCACTCACGTAGAGACAACTTTTTCCTGCAAAACAGTAATTATTTATCAGTTGATTCACGGTTACCTTTGGAAATTCCAAATTTTTTATTAGAAAAATATAATAGTGATCAAATTTCAATTCGTATTCACCCTTACGAAATATATTCAGAAGAACCTGAAGAGTATATTAAAAAAGCTACTTTTCGTCCCCCTGATCCAAATTGGATTGAAAATATTAGTTTGCATCTAAACGAAAAAAAAGGAAGTAAATTTGTCCCCATTGAAAATAGTGAAGATTTTGATGAGCAAATAGACTATCTTGAGCAAATTAAAATGTTTGAAACGTTTGCTACATTAAGAAAAGCAAATCATTTCACTATGTCTTTAGAAGAAATTCAAAACTGTAAAGATGATATGCTGATTGGACGTTATATACATTTAGACGCTTTGAATGTTCTAAATGTTCCTTTTCAAGACGCTAAATTAAATCATTTAGACTTAGCTATAAACGTCTATAAAAATGAAAGTAGAGAATCAAGATTAAACCAAAGTTTAAGTTCTGAAGGCAATGTCGAATCGGCGTCTTATCGAACGCACCTTATAAGAATTGATAATATAATGTTTGCAGATTTAATACAAATAGCTCACATGTTTTTTCAATCTAAATCGTTAATTAAGCAATGGGAAGAATCCCAATTTAAAAAGCTGGAATAGTATTTTCGCTTAAGAGTGAAAGAATACATTAAACTGAAAGATAGTCGTTGAAGGCGGTTTGAGAAAAGTTCTTTTGTCCATAAGCGAGCGTTAGGTATCAATCGTATTTAGCGAGGTGTGACAAACAGCCCCACTTGATTCGGCGATAATGTCGTTGTTACTAGCGAAACGCTGCTTTGACTTCTCGAGGCACGATGATCCGTATCAAATTTCTTTCGAGGGCAAGGCCTCCAATATTGTTTGAGACGTAAAAGTTCGTGGGTGTTATTAGGAGAAAGCATAAGAGGTCATCCTATACACATAGGTAAGGGCTTCTCCATTTTTGGAAAAGCCCTTTTAAAACAATGATAATATAATTTCACGCATCGTAATTATAAATTTAAATTAAAATAACTCACAATTATTTCGATTTCTTATTATCAATTTGTTGTTTGATTCTATCTACCATATCATCATCTTTTTGTTTTCTTCCTCTTTTTTCAAATTGTTCATTAGCATTATTATTTTCATCTTTACGATTATTCTCATCCTTACGTTTTTCGCTCAATATGAAACCCCCTAATTCATGCATTAATTTCTTCGAATATTTCAATCATTATATCACCAGAAGGGCTATAATAAACATACTTAGGTTTCAAACTTATTAATTTAAGCCGCCTTCCTTCCTGAAAAATTTCAGTATCTTTAACAATAACTTCTAAATTATCGAAATCATTAGTAAGAGATAGCTGATGAATAAATCCTTCCATAATAGGTTTTTCTGTATTGTTACTTAAGTTATACACTCTTACTGGTGCAGTAGAATTAGGTTTAACAATCTCGTCGTTCCAATATGTTTTAAAGTAAGTATTTCCGTATATACCACCTAAAGAACCTATAATTTTCACTGATATTAGTCCAAGAATATAAGCGATAACAAATAAGAGAATTACTAAAAGGAGAAAATTATAAGCATTACTATAAAAACTTTCGATGCTACGAACAGTAATCAAACTTGAAAATAAACCTGTGCATTTAGATATGAATAGTATAATTGCAAAAATAACTACGTCAAATAGCAATGAAACTAGTGCTTTATCAATAGTAGTAAATTTGCTCCCAAATTGTTCGGCATAGGAGGCGATTACTTTAAGAGTTAGATACCCTGGAAGTAAAAAAATGAATGTTAATAAAGGTATAATACTCATGTTATAATATTTCTCCTATTCTTCATTTGATTTTCTCATACCTTTTCACTAATCGGTAAAACGTACTGTTCGACAGCTCTAATCGCCGCATGGCATCCACAGCTTTAATTTCCCCTGCTTTCCATTCCTGATAAGCTTCTTCAAATGCTTCGGTGATCGGCGTTTCCGGTCGGCCAAACTTCACGCCCTGCCCCTGGGCGGCATCGATGCCTTCTCGCTGCCGGGTCCGAATACGTGTCCGTTCTTCTTCCGCCATCCAAGACAGGATTTGCAGTACTAGATCCACAATAAACGTCTTCATGGTGTCGTCCTGCTCTTTCGTGTTCAGCAGGGGCATATCCAGCACCACAATATCACACTGGATCGTTTTCGTTATTTCGTTCCATTCCTGCAGAATTTCTTCCTTGTTCCGGCCAAACCGATCCAGCGAATGAATGTACAGTACGTCTCCTTTTCGCAGGATTCGTTTTAACAGTTGATACTGGTCCCGTTGAAAGTTTTTGCCACTGGCCCGATCGATAAAAATATCCCGTTCCAGTATTCCTGCTTCACGCATCGAAGCTAGTTGCCTACTTTCATTCTGATCTTTGCTGCTCACGCGGATGTATCCATAATTCCGATATTCCATATCGATGTACCCCTTTTTTAAATGGATGAAAAAGGAAATTGAGACTAAAAATAAGCCCATAACCTCTCTGTTCATTATGGCACATGCCAAAACTGTTTTCTAGGTATTTTGAAAGGAAAAAAGCCTGGGTTTGACCAGGCTTCTCGTATGTATCAAAACGTGTACTTTTTGATATAATAAATTATGGAAATAAAAATGTAAACTCATTAGAAATCCTATAATTGTAAACGAATTTTTGAAAAAAAAGTATGGTGTTTGAAATTTTGTTCAAATATAAAAACTATCTGGTCGTCTAAGGCTTCATTAGCTTTCACGTTTCCAGCAATGCGTTGCGTACGATCGTCATCATAATTCAAGATATAAATATTTTTACGATGAATACCTGCATCGGTTAAGGGCGGGAAATATTGTTGAATACGTTCATTTTATTCATCGTAAAGCGCACAGAAAACGCATTAGGAAGAACCACTATAGCCTGTCTTTGGGGAGGAAGCGGTTGTTAAAAACGCTGTTAAAGCATCCATGGCTGTTGCTTCCTCTTTGCCGTCCGTCACTAACGTCAACCATTCGTGTTTTCGACCATGCAAATTCATCATTCCCATCAGACTTTTCCCGTCAACCCAGCGGTCCTCCTTCCCAACCATGATGTCGCAATCATAACCAAGGGCATGACGTACTAAAGCAGTGGTATTTCTCGCCTGCAATCCTTCCTCCAAATTAATCCTGACGGAATGCTGTTTCATATTCATCCTCTCCATCCTTTACGGTATCACTCATGGTTGGCTTTTTCTCCTTGATAAAAAACCTTTCTTCTTGGGACTGAACATTATTCGTTACTCCAAATCACAACGAGCAGCGCGGCTACTAAACATGCCCCAATAGCTATCCACAACATGGCCGCAGATGCGCGAGGCCACTGTTTGTTTCGATACCCATTAATAAGCAATAAAACCATAAGGGCCGCGATGCTCATGAAAAATACATATACCATTATCTCCCCCCTTGCACAGACGATCCTTTTTTCTTCCATAACCATCTATTCTTTTTTCTCTGGCGATGAAACGGCCAACGGCTCCATGGTATTTTCGGTGTTTCTCTCCTTTATTTCCGGGGTACATATATAGTATGTATATTCATCTTAATGATGATAAACATACATGTGAAAGGAGGAAGACGTATGAATCACCACCGGGAACTCGAACAAGAAGACTTCTTCGTAACCCTGGAAGAATGGCACGCGGCCATCTATCTCTCCCCCGATGACTACACGTTATGGCAGCAATGGTTTCAGGATAGCCGGAATCCATTGCTACGTCACCTTTCTTACGGGCAATTACTATCGGTGTTTGCTTTACGTTTCGATCAACCCATTTCATCCATCCATACCCGTCTTCGACACATTCAACAAACATTGCTTCTCTGGATTCGAGAAACATCTCGTCCTTCCATGAGCGATTAACCATGCGAACCGCTTCCTGCCTCGATAGGAAGCACTTTTTTTCTCCCTTTTGAATCCGGCTCTTTTCTTTACTCCTTCGGAAGCTTCGCGACATATTCCTCCAACCGTTCCATCTTCCTCTTCAACACGGTAAGAATGGCTTCTCGCAAAAACCAAAATGCTTGATTTTCCGCTTCCGTGGCGCGATACGGCGCTTCTTCAATCGTTAATATGGTGGCCGATCCTTCCTCTTGAAAGGTCACTTTATGCCATACTTCTAAAGGGAAGGAAGACATCCATGGCAGCACAAGCGCCTCTCCTTCGGGAGAAGAAAAGCTCTTCGTATAAGTAATCGAATCAGGTTCTTTCACTTCATGGTAGGTCAAGGTTTCCCAAACGTCATACCCTTCTGGTGCCACCTGCTGAAACAGGACCTTCCCCTGCGGGGCAAGTACGGATTCGCAGACATACATACAAGCGTGGTCGTTGGGCCACCAATGCGCAAAATGCTGGTGACTGGTCCACACATCAAACAACACCACCGCCGGGCACGAGAAGGTGGAGGAAAAGGTCAATGCATGGGAGATTGGTTCGGGCTTCGTCATTTCGGCATGCCTCCTTGGTTTCTTTTGGGATATAAAACGAGCACCAATGCCTGCCTAGGCGTATTGGCACTCGTTCATGGTTGATCTTCAACGATCAGGTAATGATCTCTGTCAAATCATTATGGATTTTTAGGGAGCGTATCTTCCGTTTGTTGTGGTGGATGATCAACGGTACTCCCCGGCGCCGCGCTGGAAGAAGTTTCCTGACGCTGTTTTCGAGCTTCCTGAATCGCTTTTCGTTTCTGGAGAAAGTAATAGATCGTCGATACCGCACTGTACGCTCCGCGCACCTGCTCGTTACTTAATTTGCTTTTACCTTCCGGATCCTGCCGCTCACGCATGGTCTCTGTCGCGTGGACCAAGGAAGAGGTTAATTGCCGAGACGATTCGCCGATGTCACCGATAATGTAAAATAACGGGCTCAACGCATGAATTTTTTCATTCACATCCGCCAGTGTTTCATTGCTGTTGTTCAGCACGACCGATGTTTCTTTCATCACCCCGTCCAACTGTTCCGGCAGCTCTTGAACCGTTTCATTAACCCCACCGAGTACCTTGGCCAGATTATTCAATGCTTTCACTAAAAAGATGGCAACGACCGCAAAGGCCAGGCCCATGATCAAAACGCCAATACCAACCAAATCCATTACTGATTCCCCCTTGATTTCGATGTTTGTTGTTTAGCTTTCCCCCGACGAAACATTTCCATCGCAGCGTCTCCCCACTGGATCCAGCGAATCGCTTGGGGATTCGGCTGCTCGTAGGCTCGAGCGGCGTCTTCCGACATCCCTTCCAACGAACTATTGATATTATTAACCGTTGTACTAACATTCCGTAACGAGTCCGCCAGTTCGCTAAACGATTCCGACTGCTCATTCAGATGCTGCGTGATTTCATTGGTTTCCTTTAGCACATTTTCAGATTCCGTGGTAATCCCCTGAATTTGCTGCTGAAATTGATCGGCCGTGGTGGATAAGCTCTTCATGGTGCTCGTCACCGCTTTTAATGTAATCACGACGAAAATGGCAATAAGCAAAAACGCCACGGCAATGATCAATAAACCAAGACCTGCTAATGACATAAATCTTAACCTCCTTGTTTCATTTATCTATATCAAAAGTCCTTCGAAAAGCGAAGGACTTGAATCCTACGTTCGCTTTGGTATCGATCTTCATGAACGACTTATTTCTAACACCTACCACCCCGTTCATCCATTCAAACAAGACACAGTACTTATGATTGATGTTATACATTCAAATGTTTGAATAAGGGAAGGGCGGGCAATAAGTATAACTATCATCGAAAACACGCCGGCTTCTCGGACGATGACCAACACCGAAAACGTGTTAATCCTATTCTTTTAAAGGAGTGATCGTGCATGAGCACATCAAACAAAGCCCTCGTCCCTACGATTCTTTTATCCACGGCGGTAATTGGAAGCGGCATCGCGTGGTGGGCCACCCGTTCCTCGTCCAAAAACAAGACGAACAATGCAAGCACGAATGTTCAAGAACGCTTGCAACAGGCCCAAGAACAAATCGACACGGAAGAAGTCAAAACCCGCCTTCAACGTTCCTGGTCGTTGATTCAAAGCGTGGTAACGCAGCTCCAAACCATCTATGACCGTTATGGTCGAGATTTGCTTAACCAATTGCAAACCGTCAAACAAGAATCTCAGGAGATCGTTGAAACGGCCAAAGAGGCCGGCGAAGAATTGCAGGACGTTGCTCAGGAGCAAGGAAAAGAAGCCGTCGAGGAAGCCCAACAAGCCAAAGAAGAAGCGCGTCAGGGATTCCAGGACCATGAATCTTCGTCCAACGCTCATTCCCGTGGGCCGTCGAATACCCCGTAAGTGCTATTCATAAGCCAATAAGCCAATGCTCATCAGTAATAAGATGGTGATCAATATCATGATCGTTCCTAATAATCGTTTGGCCTCTACGGTCCAGGCATAGTCCCGGGTTTCATACGCTAAAATCATAAGCGTCAACAGCATGATACTCAATATAAAGATCCAGGAAGCAAGCAACGGGCCTCTCCTTTCGATGGCAAAGCTACATGATGATCATGTAGCTTCTTTTTCTGTGTTGTTTTGTTGGTTGGCTCGTTTCGTTTTTCGGCGGTGAATAATCACGTTCATTTCGGCTCCGATCATCAGTACCAGTCCGGTAAGGAAAAACCACAGTAATAGAATAATCACGCCACCGAGGCTTCCGTAGGTCGCCGAATAACTGCCAAAATTGCTGACGTAAAACGAAAATCCAAGGGAAACTACCTGCCATAACAAGGCTGCTGTTAAAGCGCCCACTAAAATTTCTTTCCATTTTAATGTTTTGTTTGGCGCAAATCGATACAACAGCAGCAACATCGCTGTCATGACGGTGATCCCAATCGCCCAACGAAGGACCTGGAATAATAATTCCGTTTGTGGCGGTAAGCTTAACAACGAAGTAAGAAACGAGATCAAGACGTTCCCAAACATGGGCAGGACAATGGCTATAATTAGCGTAAGGACCATACTAAAGGTCAACGCAATCGCCAACAGCCGTACTTTGATAAACGAACGGGTTTCTTCCACATCATAGGCTTCATTGGACGATTTGATAAAAGCATTAATCCCATTGGAGGCCGACCATAAAGCGCCCAATAAACTGACCACGAACAAAATTCCCTGAGGTTCCTGCACCAACGTGGTAATATTCTCTTCAAATAACGCCGCCGTATCCGGAGGCACGGATCGCGTGATAAAATTCATTACCATGTTGGGGTCCAAATTCAAAAACGGAAGGATGGTTAACGCAAAAATCAATAAGGGAAACACTGATAAGATATAATAGTAGGCTTGAGCCGCTGCCAGTAAAGGCACTTGGTCTTCTTTGAATTCATTCATGAGATCCGTGATATATGTTTTTACTTTTTTCATGTTGTCACCTTTCCGCTGTAAGGTATGATTAGATTCCTTTTCTTACAGGCTCTCTAATCACTGTATTTCACTGCAATATAAAGACCGATACTCGCCAGTATGATGCCACTCAACAATAAAACAACGGCTGCTGCATACACGTCCTCCTCCCCCTTCTTCCTGGTATAAAAAAATATACCAATAAAATACTTATTTTAAAGATTGTACCTGTTCAGTCGGGATATTAAACACCGAACCCCGTATTTTTGGTTTATTTGTTGAACAATATGGCAATGATATATTTGCAGGGTCCCCGAGCCACCATTGGGTCAGGATGAAGGTCTCCCTATCTTTATGAACCCTGCACACTCTCTTGGTTTTCACCAAGGGAGATTTTTTATCACATAATGTATTTTTCACATAAACAATAATTTACCAACATTAAACTATTAAATGCTTTCACCACCTTTATATATACGATATGCTCAGGTTATAAACGTCTTAATGACAATAATCCATCGTTAAATATTATCCATGAATTGTCCGCACAGGAAAAACATATTTCTTGATCCATAGAGGTAGATGTGGATTCCCAATTCAAGTAATGCTTGTCGAGGAGGGATAGCATGTGGAAACAATGCACACGATATGTTTTGTTCACTCTCGCTTTAAGCATCTTTTTCATTCTGGTTCTTTTAGCCGTCGGTTCTTATTAAATGTCTCCACCTATTCGTCTTATGATCAAACAATAAGGGTAACCTTCCACATTGATCTATTCCCAATAGAGGTTATGGAAAGATTTTTTCCGTATATTTCAAACCTTTGTCCGGTTGCTTTGTTAGTGTTTCTTCCTTACTATGGTGAAAGAGGAACGCCTTCATGAGAGGTGTTTTCCTCCCCCTTTTTCATTTAACAAAAAGCGCCCGGCACCCAGGGCGCTTTTTGTATATCAACTTCGTATTAAACATCTTCTCTAAAAGCAATAAATCTCCGTGCAATCTATCAGGAGCCTCGGCGTCGAAAATCAATAAGTTCAATCAAATTCCCATCAGGATCCCGTAAATAAACCATTCGCCTTCGGCCCGTTGAATCTGCTTGAATACGACTACAGGCTCCACCGTGCCAACGAATGTGTTCGATGGTTGTTTCCAATTTTCGAACATGAAAAGTGAATGCAAAACCATCCTGCATCTCCGGAAGCTCACTTAAATCACCGGTGCCAATCGCTTTCGCCATGGAGGCCTTAGGCCGTATGATCAGCCACTGGTGCTGACTCAGCTCAAAAACGACGTCTCCACTGCCTTTCAGAGCGGTTGACGAAACGAAAGGCAAGGCTAAGACGTCATGGTAAAAATGAATACATTCCTCATAATTGGTGACAAGTAATTGAAAGGAGTGAAAATGCATGCGATAGCCATCCTTTCCATGATCCATTCATGCTTTCTCCTGTTCTTCTCTGTTTCTTTTTATTAGATATTCTCTTCATGCTGGGCTTCCCAATACCGTTGGCGATACGCGCTCGGCGAGCATTGAAACCGCTGACGAAACACGGTGGAAAAATAATGCTGACGAGTAAATTGAAAGTGTTCGGCAATTCCTCGAATAGACTCTTCTGTTTGTGCCAGCATCACAGCCGCCTCTTCAACACGCCGTCGCATAATGTAGGTTGGAATAGTCCGTTGAAGATGATGGTTCACCTCGGCGCTTAAGCGGTCGCTTGAAACATGTAATGCGCGGGCTAATTCATCCACTGATAACGACGATGTCAAATGCGCATCCACATAACTCATGAATTCCACGATTAACGGAGGATAAATGTGATGTAAAAGGTGCTGTTCTTGCTCCATACTCCCTCTCCTTTCCGCTTACATTTTGTTACCCTTCTTTTGCTATTCTTGTTTATCACGATCTAACCCCTATCATGGCGATCTTCTTTCTGTTCAACTCTTAGTGATTCGAATAGTTAGGAGGCGTGAAATCAGCTATTTTTTCTACGATCGTGTTTTATGCGCGTTCAGGCATCACATGCCTGTTAACGTTGTTTTCGTTGATGAATGAAATTCTTCCCTTCGGCGGTGGACACATATGCATTGGTAAATGCCAGGGTGGTATGCAATGGTGGCGCATCGTCTAACCGAAGAACCACCACCCGATGGGCAATAACATTCTCGTTGGGCGAACCTTGTAAGGCTTCCAACACATCCTGTGGATGATCCCCTGGTGCCGCTTCCACCATATAGCAGTTATTTGTCAGCCGGAGATGGCTTGGAAACGTTTGTTCGACGGTCTCACTCAACAGCAACCGATCCGCCATGGAGGGATCAGTTTCGAAATTAATCACAAATACAGCCATCAGGCTCAAGCCTCCTCTTCGTTCATAGTTACGCTTCGTTTGCCATCAACATCAAGAGGAAGGGCAAAACCTGTGCGGTTCCTTCCTCCTAATGCTTGGAATTTTTGATGTCCCAGAACTTTCTGATGATGGAACAGTTCTTGGGAATAGTTCCGTTGTCCGGAAACAGATACAACAGCTGTGAAGAAAGGGGTAATCATGCTCTTTCCTCTTCCATGTTATACCTGCCACCAATCCTTCTTAGGATTCGTCGGTGGACGAGGACGCTGATGGACGAGAAGAAGCAGCGTGTTTGGCTTCCTGAATTTCTTGATCGATATCTTGTTTTAACCGTTCTTTTTCTTCTTGGACCCCTTCGCGTGCGTTACTGGCCGCCAGCAACGACTCCTCTTTCAAGGCTTGCCACTCTTGATTGGTCGTTTCCATCGCCTGCTTTGCACGATCACTCACGGCTTTGACCTGATCTTGGATCGTGGACGATACTCGTTCTTTGCGGTCTTTCATCGAAGCAGCTAGTGCTCCTCCTCGGGCTGCAACGTCTTCCTTGGTATCCTGAGCTTGTTGCTGCCATTTCTGACCTTTAACGACGATGCTATCTCTCGTTTCCTGTCCGTTTTTGGGTGCAAACAGCGCAGCCGTGATGCTCCCAATCACAATCCCTGTAGCCACGCCACCGATAAATGTATAAAATGATTGATTGTTCATGTTATCTCCTCCTAAAATGATAATCCTTTTCTGCTAGCCTCGACGCGATATCTTTTCGTTGACTGAATTTCTCTAAAACGATAAACCTTCTTGGCTTTCCTTACCGTTCGCTCGGTATAACAAATGATTTCTTCCACGGCAGCGATTGTCAAAGATTGATGATGGCTGACAGTCCTGATGGCTGCTTGGATAGACGTATCTTTACGGGGATCTTCAACCCTGCTCCATGCCTCTCTCTACTCCCGCCATACGTTATATTCAATGGCATGAAGCAGATTGCTTCGCGTGGTCTTTTTCCTCTTTCATATATGGCAAATGGCCAGTGAGACTCATCAACGAACCTTTTTCCTTTACAGTCATGATGGTTACGGCCTCCTTATCCTATTAAAACTTCGTTTGATTACCTCTCCCAATTCTCGATGAAAGCCTCTCTTTTACATCCGTCGGGGCAAAATTTTGATCGAACAATCAGGAAACTCCTGTTTGCATTGATCATAAAACATTTGAGCCTGTTCATATGTCGAAAAAGAGACGATATTGGCTGTAGAATCCCTGGGCTCCTGGATCTCTCTGGTCAAGACATTCACTTCCTGTCCCTCCGCATCCAGAATCACAACCATGTACGGCTCATTTAGTTCTGTCATCATATTCTCTCCTTATTTCTTCCATCAGTGATTTTGCCGATACTGGTTCGGCGTCCAACCATAGGTTTTTTTGAACTGCCGGACCAAATAGCTACTATTGGGAAAACGTAATCGGCAGGCAATCGCATCAATACAATCATTGGTCGTTTCTAACCATACTTTAACCTGCCGAAGCCTCTGCTGTTGTATATAGCCGCGAACCCCGACAACCCACGTTTGATGCATCAATCGAGATAAATGATCCTCGGAAATCCCAGCCACCTGCGCTAATTGACAAAGCGATAAATCTTGCTCTAAATGATGCTGAATGTAATTGTCCACGCCTTGAAGATGAACCGCCGCTGTCTTGGCCTGTGGACGAGTTTGGATATGCTCTTGAAAACGACGCAAAATAAAGTTTTCATCCACCCCATGGTTGGGTTCCTCGAGACAGGCACGCCTCGCTTCCACCGACATCCATACATCCCACGAAAAGCCATATTTTTCGATAAAACGTTGATGATACTGTTCGAACAACAACTGGTGACCTACGTATGCGAGTCCCCCGTGGGGTCTTCCCTCTGTTTTCGAAACCCCTGAAGTTCCTGAAGTGCTTGGTCAAAGTTCCCCATAAAAATATAGTCGATCACTCGGGTAAGAGTGGTGGTGCCCATCGTCAGTCTACCATGCGTCCGCCACATGACGAATTGATGATTCAAGCGTTCCCGATATTTCTGTTCCATCGATACCCTCAAACTCCTTTGATTGTTCTATCACGTTCCATTGCCCGTCCTTCTTTCCTAAAACGCGATGGATATTTATCGTATCAAGCGTATGACCATTCGGCCATGTCGTTCATCCTTCTTTCAGCTTTTGTATACCTCCGCAGAAAGTTTAACAAGCACTAAAAAATGCCAATCTCCAAATTTCGTTATTTTTCTTTATTTTTCTCCATTATTTGAATTGAAAAGCTATCAACTTATATTTACGCAAGTATAAATTGATATACTCTCTCTAACGAACATAAAAACCTATTTCATTTTTGTTTTTGCATAAATATTAATTTTTTATTCATTACTATATTCCAAATGAATACAAATCAATAAAATAACAAGCATACATCGTTTATATCTTTCTCAAAGTTTCTTAAGGTAACAATTGCTTGATAATCGTTGTTATTTCTATTTTTTCGTCTTATAATCTTAGAAATTTTGCATATTTTGAATCAAATAATCATCATCAGAACTTTTATCTCATGATAAAAAAATCCAAGGTTCTTTCTCTCACGTATACCGCCAAGTCGATCATCATGATAAAATCGCAAACCGGTTTTTTAGATAACAGAAAAAACCGCCTGAAAGATTTTTCCGCAGGCAGTAGCAAATGTCAGATTAAGACTAGTACTTTGCCTTCTATGGAGGCATGGTGCTATAGAAAACGGTCGTTGAGTAGACTATTTGAGAGGAAGAAGGAAGCTAATAGTCGATCTACGAATATAATGTCGTATATCTCTATGCTTCCGAAGCAGTTTTGTTTTAAACAAACACCCCTGAGGTTTTAGCACTAGCCTAACGGTGGTGTTCAAGCACTTTCTTTTTTTAATTTAAATCGTCAAATTAAGCTAGACAAAATATCAGTCTCTATATCCACCCATGAATACTTCCAACGGGATACGATAATATTTATACGTAACATTTCCAGGAATAACTCATCGACAGTGATACCGAATAAATCACTTAGGCTGATGAGCACTTCGATACTCGGATAGTTTTTACCCGTCTCCCACTTTGAAATAGATTGACGACTAACATAGATTTGTTTCGCGAGATATTCCTGAGACCGCCCTCTTTGCTCCTTTGCTTCTTTTTAATTCGCATCCAAACATAGGGTGTGTTCCTCCTTTTTGTTGATTACAATATTATTCTTATAAACCACTAACGTAAAGATAGCTATACGCATATCCAAGAGCAACCTGATGGTGCCTCTGGATACCTTGCTTTCATCTTATAAACATAACGGCCCTTATCGGAAGCTAAAGCTTCTATGATAATCATAATTAACACCAAAAAACATTTTTATGATTATCATACAAATAAGTTATGAAAAATTGGTTTTTATAATTATCATACAGTGATATTATTAAACCATGGACATAAAATATCCTTATATGATTATTATAAAAACGGGGGTTTATAATTATTATGGAAGTCGAATATAGATTGAAGCATCTTGCAGAAGAATTAAATATAACTGAATCAGCTGCCAGAAAATATTATGGTTTATTCGAAGAGAATGGCCATAAATTTGATAGAAATAAGCAGAGTTATATTGTATTCAATAGACAAGACGTTGAGCTTTTCAAAAAAATGATTGAGCTACGAGACGAACAAGGATTAAAGCTCCAAGATGCAGTGCAGCGTTCTATAATTATCATAAACGGAAGCGATTATAATAATCATAGAAGTGATTTAAGTATAAATGATCCTGTGAATTATATGCAAAGCTTAAATGACAAGATGGATGACATAAAAAATTTGCTTAAAGAGCAAAATGAGGTCATTCATGAACAAAGACAGTTTATGACAAAGCAACAAGAAACTATTGAGCATCTGAAAAATTATGTAGATGAGCAAAAAGAGCAAAAATTGTTAAAAGAAAAATTAGAAGAAGAGATACAACAAAAAGAGGAAGAGAAAGAAGAACAAAATTCAACTTCTTTAGAGGAAAAGACTGGAGAAAAGAAAAAAGGATTTTGGAGTCGTCTATTTGGATATTAAAACTTTAAACTTGGTTTGCTAATTTTTAGGCATTCCGCTAAAATGTACTTAATACAGACGAAACAGCCAGGCGGCAACCTGACTGTTTCAGAGTTTTTCCTGCTAATCCAACAGAAAAGATATGATTTGTAAATAGTGTATCATATTCTCTTATCTATGCAAGGGAAACGTTCATCTATTTATACATAACATTTTTTGGATAATGTATTTATAAGCAGGAGAAACTCTCAAACAAAAATTAATTGTTGGGAGTTTTTTTAATGTCTAGATTTGTAAATATTTTTGAAGAGTATAAACTGAAACATGTTCAAGTACCTAAAGTATTTTTGACTGGTGAAGGCCAATACCAGAACATGTCTAATGATGCAAAAATGGCCTGGGCAATCTTAAGAGATCGTTGGACTTTAAGCAAAAAAAACGGATGGTTTGATGATAATGGTGATATATATTTTATTTTTACCCAAGAAGAAATTTGTAAACGCTTGGGAGTTTCGGTTTCAAAATGGCAGCGCGTACAAAAACAATTAAAAGAATTAGATTTATTACATACCAAACGAATGGGCCAAAATAAAGCAAATCGTATATATTTAAAATGGCCAGAAATCAGTAAAGAAGATGTTTATGAAATGGACGATATGGATTCACAATCTGAAGAAGAGACTGAATCCCATGGGCCAGTAGGGAAGTTTCAAAATGAAACTTCCGGAAGTTTCAAAATGAAATATCCGGAAGTTTCAAAACGAGACTCTAACGATACTGAATCTAGTAATACTGAATCAAACGATACTGAAGAAGTTCTTGTTAACAAGAATAAACAGGTTAACAATGTATATTCTTCTAATAATTTCTTTTCAAAAGAAAAAGAATTCGACCAAATAGAACGAGAATTTCATCAAAAAGGGTTATCTCTTGCTGTCATTCAACGAGTTCGTCAAGAAGTCGAATCGAACAAGAATCAAGTGCGTCATTTATCAGCATATTACCGTCGTTGTTTGGAGAATACTTTACACAAGAACCATTTAAAACGAAATATGATTGATCAGCCTTACCCGCATTTACCAGTTGACCATCCGCTGAACTATAACTGGCTACAGGATAGCTGACAAACCCATGGAGGAGGGAGAAATCGATGGCAGGAACCATCTCCAAAATCAATCGAAGTGTAAAACAATTGGAAAAAGAATTAACCACTATTGGTTTTAGCGTCAAGGTCGAAGCTGTTTCCAATGGCACTATGCAGTACCTGATCGTCAATGAGGGCCAGGTTCCCGGAATTACGGTGAGTGATCGTCGATCCAAAGGGAAAAAACGGGCGCAGTGGGCTGCCGAAGTTGTGGTTACTGCTCCTACCGAGACGTATGATATCAATACCTATAAGGATCCGGAAACCAAACAGCCGTTTACCCATTACGTCGTGTCGTCGCACAAAGCCAACAAGATCCCGAAACTGTGGAAGGCCTTTGGCAACGAGGCAACGTAAGCCTCGTTGGTCAGGAGTACCTCTTAGAGCCAACACAGGAAGCGCATGAGCCTCATTTGCCTGTTTTTAGATGTTAAAAAACGAAAGAACAGCCAAACGTTCCTGTGGCTTCTCAGAGCCTTTCAAGATGGGTGGTATGGATCCGACCGATCGAAACATCACCGAAGCTTCTGTTTATCGATCAACCGTCACTGATTGCAGCAAGGATCTCGTCCCCATCATCACAGCATAGGGGGAACCAACGAATCGCCTATATGCTTAAAAAATGAAAAACAGCTCTCGAAAAATTCGTGATCGTATTCCATCCATGCCGTTGAAAGAGATCGGGAAAAGAACGATGAACGTTCTGATTGCCGGGATCCAAGAGCCAGGATCCGTGCCTATTTGGGTCGGCTTCTGGCCATAAACCGTTCAAAACTAGTACGCAAAAGTGTCGAACATGCTCTTTTTTTGTACGCAGATCCGTGAACAAGCTGTGCACAAATCTGTGACAAATGGCCTTTTTGACGATATCACTCTAAAAACCCGGCACTGCCGGGGATAGAACGACGTGATATCATTTTTCCCTTATGCTCTTGCAACTATTTTGATCTTGCAGGGCAGGTGTCCTGCAACTGGAATGGCTGATAACCAGTAGGTAGTTGGAAAAGGAGGCATCTTTCGTCAGGTTGCTATCGCCATATCATGCAGAGGCATGAGCAAAAAGAGCGTTTGTTTGATCTCCCTCTTCGTCGAACAAAAGAGAGGTTAGGGAGTTTTTCTGCACAAGTACTTCGCTTATCATGGGGAGGTTGTTGAGCATGTTTGGAACGTGTTCATGCGCCTAAAACGAGGAACAGGGAGGAGAATCATGACGAAGGTCATTGTAATACGTGGAAATTCGGGCAGTGGAAAAACGACGGTAGCCCAACGAATCCAAACCATATTAGGTCCAGGAAGTTTATTGGTTTCGCAAGACATCGTTCGACGGGAGATGTTGGGAGTCAAGGACAGGCCCAACAACTTATCCATCGGATTAATACAAGCGATGATCGAGTACGGCATGAGTCATTGTCCGTATGTGATTATTGAAGGCATATTAGCGGAAGACAAGTATGGAATGATGCTTAGAGAAACGTTAGCTGCTTCCGAAAAGGTGATTGCTTATTACTATGATTTGCCCTTCGAAGAAACGGTAGCGAGGCATCAGACGAAAACCCAGCCTGACTTTGGGGAAGCCAGCATGAAATCATGGTTCATCGAACAGGATTTTCTTGGATTAGAAAACGAACAACGCGTGACGAAAGATATCACCGAAGAAGAGATAGTGATCAACATCCTGGCAGATGTAAAGGGCACTAATTGAAAACGAGACCATGGCATGTGGTTAACTCAAGTGTTTGGCGAATAGAAGGAGGAAGGATCGCATGAAACGTATTGATACACGTTTAAAACTGTCCGAAGATACGGCCACCTATGTAAAAGAACAACAGGAAGCGAAAGGCTTATCCTCGTTAACCAAAACCATTGAACACCTGCTGCAAGAACACAAAAACGAAGAGGAACGACAAGCGGAACAAGCCTATTGGACGTCCATGATGATGGACAGCATGCAGGAAAAAGTGCAAGAAGAACTCCAATGGCATTTCAAGCAGCTGCAGGTCGGGGTGAATCGGACGGACCGAAATTCGCAAATGCTCCTGGAACTGATGAATGGGCTCATGTTGAACAACGGTATTCGAGATATCATGCCGACGAGTGAAGTGATGTCGACCCCGTATCAGACCGCAAAAGAAGAAGTGAACGACCGAATGGCCCTTCAAAAGCTGCGAGAAGATAACGCCAAGCAGCAACGATCTTCTGAGGAATCCTGAGGTCGTGATAGGGAGTAGAAGGAAAACAATAACGTCTTGGCTGTTGGCCATGCTAAGCGGCGGATTAGCCGTCGGCTTTTCGTTCATCCTGAACGACTTTCGCGTGGACGGTCCGTCGTTTATCGGTGTATTTATCGGTGTAACGATGGGGTACCTCCTGACCACGGTTTGGCTTCCCCGCATGCTCACTCGAAACCATTCAAAATGAATCGTTTGCGAGGAGGTTGTTCGCCATCTGGATGTCTAAACGGAAACGCTAGTCATCGATCGACGTGTTGCTGTGATCTTCCCGGCGCTTTTGCCGTAACCATATGGGGGTTAACAATCCTAGAATGACCCCGCTGATGATCGATGAATCCAAATTATGAGCTAAAGGGGTATCCGTGATCGTATTGCCCAACAGGCGAAAGCCAACACAGGCTATGGTACTAACAATCATAAGACCGACAAAGAGACCAAGGGTTTTCATGTTTCCGTCCTCCTTATTCTTAGCGATGGATAGAACACTCCTGTTTTCATTGTGATGTAGAGATGGTTCTCTGATCGAGTGATCGAATAACGACAACAACCCTTCTTTGGGTTTGAGATAGAGATGTTCTTTCCTTGAATGATGTTTCATGGAATGAGTCCCAGCTGGCAGTTATTTGCCATTGTGAGAGGGAATCGTTCCAAGTGTGAATCTTCGTTTCATGATCCACACTCAGTTCCATTTGGGAAGAAGACCAGCAAAAATCAAACACCCTACCTGTCATGAAACAAGCTCACTTTAGAACAGCCCACCTGCAAAAGCTAAAAATCAGAAAGAGCATAAGGGAAAATTGACCCCAGACGAGCTGGGGTGTCCGGCAGTGCCGGACGTTTCGTGGGTACGCCAAAAAAGCATTTTGTCACAGATTTGTGTACAGCTTGTTCACGGCTTTGTGTACAATAT
>NZ_CANLSU010000016.1 GCF_947493875.1 uncultured Marinococcus sp.
CGATGCTGTACAGCGTGTCACCCGATTTTACCGTGTACGAGCCGGATTCAGCCGGAGGCGGAGTAGTGGTCCCCTTGCCCGGGATTTTCAGCACCTGACCGATCCGTATCACGTTCGAGCTCGTCGGAATGCCGTTCGCTTTTTTCAGCTCGGTCACGCTTACAGCGTTGCGGCTGGCGATGCTGTACAGCGTGTCGCCCGATTTTACCTTATAGGAAGCTTCTCCGGTCGACGGCGAACCCTGAATTTGCAGTAATTCAGATACCGTTACGAACTTGTACCCCTGTGCTTTCAGCTTCGTAATCATTTCCGGCAGGGCAGCAGGTGTGCCGGGCGCGCCTGCCCCGGTATGCATTAATACGATAGAACCTGGTTCGATATTATTCACTACTTTATTCAGCACCTCAGTTTTTGAAAGCCCTCTCCAGTCAATTGTGTCGATATTCCAGTGCAGAGTATGCGTATAGCCTGCGTCTCCTACTGTTTTAAGCACGGTGGAATTGGTGGCACCGAACGGAGCCCGAAAGATTGGCTTAGTTGATTTACCGGTAGTGCTTTTCACCAGGGCCTCCGTGTCCGCTAATTCCTTTTTCATTTTCGTAGTGGAAATGGTAGTGAAATCAGGATGGGAGAATGAATGGTTACCGAGCTGGTGTCCGGTAGCTGCGATATTTCGAATAGACTGCGGGTGATCTTTCGTCCCAGAGCCTGTTAAGAAAAACGTCGCTTTTACGTTGTGGGTGGACAGCGTCTGAAGAATTCTGGAAATATTCGTGCCATCAGCACCGTCATCAAAAGTCAGTGCCACCACCTTGCTTGAAGTATTGCCCTTCACTACGTACTTTGAACTGGCAGCGTCCGCCTGCACCGGGAACGAGAAACAGGTAACAAGCAAAAATACCAGAATAACAGCGGCTTTTAACCATCTCATACCCATCCTGCTCACCCCATTTATTTAGTTATGCCGGTTACCCGGCATATGTATGAGTGAACAACCATTCATTATTTCCTTTATTATACTTTAAATATAGTAATAAGTACCGTGCTCTAAGAACTATATTTCATACATATAAAGTACATTTTTTTAGAAATATCTTTTAAATTTAGAAATAAAAGCAAAAAAAGCCTGTAATAACAGGCTTTTTTGAAGTCATTACTATTTACACAGACGGATAACCTTCTGGATTATGCTTAATCCAACGCCAGGAATCTTCACACATATCCTCCACTCCTTTTTGAGCGGTCCAGCCCAGTTCATTACGTGCTTTAGCTGGATCAGCATAACAAACAGCGATGTCTCCCGGGCGCCGGTCCCGAATCTCATACGGCACATCTTTCCCGGACGCTTTTTCGAATGCTTCCACCAATTCCAGTACGCTGTATCCCTGACCGGTGCCAAGATTAAATTCTCCAATTCCCGGCCCCTCCATCGATTTATGCAGGGCGCTTAAATGACCCTTCGCAAGGTCTACCACGTGAATGTAGTCCCGTACTCCTGTGCCGTCTTTTGTAGGATAATCATCGCCGAACACGTTCAGCTGCGGAAGCTTCCCTACCGCCACCTGCGTTATATATGGCATCAGATTATTCGGTATACCGCTTGGCGACTCCCCGATACGTCCGCTCGGATGGGCACCAATCGGATTAAAATACCGGAGTATGGAAATGCTCCATTCGTGATCGGACACGTAAAGATCCCGGAGAATATCTTCAATCATCAGCTTTGAATTGCCATAGGGATTTGTTGCCTGCAGCTCAAAGTCTTCCGTAATTGGATTTGTTTTCGGCGTTCCGTACACTGTAGCCGAAGACGAAAAAATCATTTTCTTCACATTATACTTTTTCATCGTTTCAAGAAGAATAATGCTCCCCGTAATATTGTTATGGTAGTATTTGAGCGGGATTTCCACAGATTCCCCAACCGCCTTCAACCCTGCCAGGTGAATAACTGCTTCAATCTCGAATCTTTCAAATAGATTCTCCATCCCTTCGCGGTCCAGCAGATCAACATGGAAATATTCAAGGCTTTTACCAGTGATTTCCTCCACCCGCTCCAGGGAAACAGAGCGGCTGTTGGAAAAATTATCGATTACTGCTACTTCATGCCCTTCTTCCAGCAGCTCTACACAAATATGGCTTCCTATATATCCCGCACCGCCGGTTACTAGAATCATCGCTGATCTCCCCCAAAATTTGGTTATTTATTATTTCCAAACTACATCATTTTCTTTTGAATAACAATACTATTCTCCGCAGGAGACTCTGTGCTACTTAGTTTTTCTTAGCTCCCCTACCATACATTATATCCACGTGGGGAGTGAAAATGGCAGAAGCCCTGAGACCCAGCATACCTCCGGCTTTCTTCCTCTTCATGTGCCGACACCGTGAATACTTGAATTTTATGTTTTTTCCGCAGCTTTTTTAATTTGGCAATTTTCTGCTGGGCCCATTCATCGCCCACAATCGCTGAATACTCAAACCCTTCCCACATAATACCGTTTACGAACGGATATGTAGTGGTGCTGAGTGTGTCAAAACCCCAGTTCTGAATAATGGCCAGCTGCGGATGCTTTTCTTTAATACTCCGCATAAATGAAGCCATTGCCACGCGCTGTTCCCGCAGTGTTTCGGGATTGTTTTCATGCTCGTCATCAATGTTTCCCACTGTGTCTAAAAATACACCGTCACACCCCTTGGCGTGAACCTGCTTGGCGACTTCATTCATAAGGACTTGCCGGTAATGCTCTTCGTCCATATTCATCAGGTAGGAATCCCACTGTTTATAATATACGCGACTTCCCCCGCGGTGAAAAAAATCTTTTTCCTCCATCTGTGTATACAAAGCCTCATTCCAACGGTCTGCTTCCATTGCATTAATGTAGCCGTAAACTTTTGTGCCTTTCCGCTGAATGTACTTCACCTGCTGCTTTGTATAATACACCGGTTCGATGATCACTACATCATAATTTTTCATTTCCCTGAGTATGTTTTTATTTGGGGAATCATAAAAAATCTTGTAATTTTTCATTTTAGTCATGGAAAAAACACTGCTAGAAGCGGGTTTCACCTTCATTAGAAAAGACTCATAAAAAAATAGATAAAAATTTGTAACAAAAATCATTTTTTGTGAGATAATACCCATAACGCTCCTCCTTACAGATAGCAAGTAAGTATCAAAGCCCGTAATCAGGACTGGCCCTTATTAATTGCAGGGATTTATGAACCATGTCATTGCACCCTAAATATCATAATTTTAATTCTTTTGTGAGCATAAAGTTTTACTAAGCTTACTCTGATTGGGCGGCAATAGCAACATGGCACATAAATCTAATATAACTTTTTGAAGAGGTGATGGGATGATTTACACGCAGAAAAATGTGTGGAGAAAAGTTGTGGAGCTGCTCGTCGTCGTTCTTATACTCGGGATTATCGACCAGGTATTCCAGCTGGGAATGCTTGGTTGGACACTAAACCCGTTTTTGTTTGTGATTTTGTTTTTCTCTCTGCGGTACGGTATTAACATTGCTATCCTGAGTTTTTTCATTACTCTTGTGTATCACGTTATCGCCACGTTTACAGCGGGAGATGACCTGTTCCTTCTGTTTTATGATACCGGGGACTATCTTTATTTATTGTTTTCCCTGCTTCTCGCTGTTATATGCGGCCTTTACAGCTCGTCCTACCGGGAGCGCTATGAAAGCCTTACGTATACCCAGGATGAATTAAAGGATGATAATAAGGAGCTTACGAAAACAATTAAAGAACTCGAGGATTCCCAGCGGGTCATGCAGGAAAAAGTATTGGATTCCGAGCATACCCTTGCTCAGATTTACCAGGTGGGCATCAAGCTGGACCAGCCTACACCGGAGCTTGTGCGAAATGAAGCGATCGCAATTATCGCCGATTTGTTTAAAGCAAATGACATTGCGATTTATCACGTAGACTCATCGAAAAGGTCCCTCCGGCTGAGAGTACGCCAGGGGAGCTCGCAGACACTTCCGCAAACCGTATTTTTAAGCGAGGAATCTTCTTTTTATCAACGCTTATTTACGGAAAAAGCAATTACCCTGCGAAACGTCAAAGACGAAAAAAATGCCCCGGTAATTGCAGGGCCGATCGTCTATAACGAAGAAATCCAGGAAGTATTAATTATCGACCAGCTCGATTTTTCCCGTCTCACTACCCATGAAATCCAAATTATGTCCTTTGTGCTCGACTGGATTTCCAACCGTATCGAAAAAGCACGTGAATGGCAGGCAAAGGATGAAGAGAAGCAAATGCTTCCAGGTACAAATATTTATTATAAAGATGCCTTTGATGCTCACGTTGCACAGCAGGACGTGCGCCAGGAGGAGTACGGTGTGCCTTACAGCACCGTAATCATACAATTTGACCGCTTTGAGGGAATGTCTGTTGCCGAGGCTGAAGTTATTTTGCGGACTTATCTTCGTGAAATAGATATTATCGGATTTGATTCCAGGCAGAGTAATCTTTACTTCCTCCTGCCCGGGACCGATGCTGAAAATGCGCAGGTCGTAGAAAAACGAATCAAGAAAGCCTTAAAAGAAAAAGGAGGCACTCATGCTGGGTAACCTTATACAGCCGACGATACTCGTTATTCTTTTTTACATCGTTCACGCCTGTATTTTATTTGCTGCGGCAAAAGCCGCGAAAAAAAGAGTGCAGCCGGACCAGTACGGAGCCGTTATCTGGATTGTGATGATCAGCTTCTTTCTCCCTTTGCTCGGGGAAGCTTTCGGTCTCCTTGCCTGGTGGGCTTCGAGGCGCGTGGATTCAAACAAAATCGTCTCTGATTATACAGAATATGTGAAGTTTCAGCCGATTAACCTGGAGCACCTGCGTCATGAAGCCAAGGACAACAAAAACCTTACTCCGTTAACGGAAGCATTCACAAATGATGATCAGCCGGACCGTAAGAACTTAATGCTGAAGCTGATTAACTCCAACATTTCAGACAAAGGAAAGTATTTGAACCTCGGGCTCAATAATGATGATTCAGAGACCGTCCATTATGCCGCCACAACGATGAATCTTCTTGTCGACCGCTACGAAAAAAGCCTTGATACTGCGAAAGCAGAGCATGAGCATTTTCAAAGTGAAGAATCTCTCAGCAGATTGATGGGCATCTACCGGGGTTATCTGGATAGCCATCTGCTGGACGATCATTCGCAGGAGCATCTCCGCTATGTGTTCCTTCAGTTTTTGGAACAGGCAGCCAAGGATTTCCCCAGTCACATGGAGACCTTTAACCAGCTCGGCGATGTCTATCTGCAGCTTGATTCCCCGACCCAGGCAGTTAATACGTACATGTATATGCTTCAGGCTTTTCCACATGAAGCTGACGGCTATTTAAATTTGATTGAATACTACTATAACCAAAAAGACTGGACCGGAATTGAGCAGGTGCTTTCCCGTATGCATGAGCATGTGGAGCCAGAAAAAATACCGGAAAACCGTCAGTACATTGTCCGGCAGATGGGAGGGGTCGTTTCATGAAAAAACAGATGATGAAGTCAACGATCGGGCTTTTCGTTGTAATTTTAAGTATTCTTCTTATTCTCCAGTTTATCAGGCTCGAGCGTTTTCAGCTGTGGCTCCCCCATCAGGCCTCTAACACGGAGGAAACCGAAACGATGAGTGCCGGCAGTGAAGAAGTGGCGGGAGAAGAAATGAATATCTATGTGCACAAAAATGACAGTGACCTCTCTGAAGATACATTAAATAATTTTGAATACGCCCTTGATTACGCCAAGGTGCCGTATACCGAAATTTCCAGGGAAGAAATTTCGAATCTGGAGCCCTCCCCTTACAATGTGCTCGTGCTTGCCGGCGAACATGCAGAGGAATGGCCCTTTGAAGAAATAGAATCGTTCGTCGAAGAGGGCGGCCGTCTTTACATTGGCGCCCGCTTTATTGATACAAGATATAATGAAATGCTTGGTATTGACGATGTGAACGATTTTAAAGGCGGCCTCACCGGTCTGACTTTTGAACAGGAACTTTTTCCGGGATACACTGACCTTGAGCCCGACTCGTTACTTCTTTCACACAGCATTGCCAACATGACTCTTCGTGAAGAAGCCGAGCCTTATCTTTCCGTAGAAGGGGATCCACTAATGTGGACCAATGAATACGGTGACGGCAAAGCTTTGTTCTGGAACACGACCGCTATGGCAGGGAAAAACACACGCGGCCTGCTGCTGCAGTCCCTTTCTATTCTGCCTCCTGCTTTTGCGAGCGCACAGGCAGATATTAAAACTGTCCATATTGATGACTTCCCGGCACCTGCACCGGCAGAGGATAATGAGCAGATTTCCGAGCAGTACGATATGTCTGTTGAAGATTTTTACACCGATGTCTGGTGGGAGGATATGAAACAAATCGGCATAGATCATGATTTTACGTATACCGGTCTCATGATTGGAACATACGAAGGGACGATGGATGCTACTGCAGAAGAGCTTATTGACAGAGACCGCTATCCAATGCTCTTTTTCGGCAGAAATGTGTATCGTCACGACGGAGAAATCGGCCTCCATGGATACAATCACCAGCCGCTTGTAACAGGAGACGAGCCGATGGATCCAGAGCTTTTATATACACCGTGGGAAAGCAAAGAACAAATGAACGAATCACTTACGCGGGTCGAGAAAATATTCCATCACTATTATCCGGAAGAAGACTTTAAAACCTATGTTCCTCCTTCCAACGTGTTAAATAGAACTGGAATTCAGGCTCTGCACGAGACACTGCCAAGCATTAATACGATCGCCTCCCTATATACTGGTCAGGGTGAGGGAAGCTTTATCCAGGAATTCGAGGAGGACGAGGAGTATCCATCCATCTATCACTTCCCACGTATATCAAGCGGGTATGGGGAAAGTGCGGAGAACCAGTTTATTCAAGCCGACGCAATTGCGAATTTCGGCGTCTTTTCCCACTTTATTCACCCGGATGACGTGCTCGATCCGGACCGTGCCTATGGGGAAGGCTGGCCGGACATGAAAGTTCAGCTTAAGAACATGGCAAAATTTGTGGAAACAACCTATCCTTACCTCGACAGCATGACTCAGGCTCAGGCGACCGAACGGATGAAAAGCTATCAGGCCTCAAGCCTTGAAGTCACGTACAATGAAGACAGGATTACGATCCAGGGAGAAGACCTGGTTGAGCCATCCACTATGATGCTTCGTGTCGATAAAGGCACTTCCATCGACACGGGGAGCTTTGATTTCGGTTCAATCGAAGCCTATGGCGAGACCGGCACGCTGTACCGCCTGACTCTTGAAGAGCCACAGGCCGAAATTCCATTAAAGGATGATGCTTCATGAAAATAGGCATGGTTGTAGAAGGCAGCTATCCGTACGTCAGCGGCGGGGTGGCCAGCTGGGTGCAGATGCTCGTTAAACAGATGCCCGAGCATGAATTCGTCATTATCGCCATCACTCCGGAGCCGATTTCACCGGAGGATTACCGCTACGAACTCCCAGGCAACATTTCGCAGGTGCTTAATCTCCCGCTTAATATGCAGCAGCCGAGGCGGCAGCGGAATTTCTCCCTGACCCCGGCAGACGAAGAAGCCATCACCGAGTGGATGAAGTTTGAATCCGTCCGTTCGGATGCGCTTCTTGCTTTAGGCCAAAAGCTTGGAGGCACAGAAAACTTTTTCTCCAGCGGCCTGTTCTGGGAGATTGTGCAGCAGAGCTACGATAAAGAAAGACAGTCCGGCTCATTTATCGATTATTTCTGGATGTGGCGCGGCATGTTCGCGCCCGTTATCGAGCTGCTTCAATTTTCTTTTCCTGAACTTGATATTGTTCACTCGGCTTCAACAGGATACGCCGGTATGGTGGCTGCTGCTATCAAAAAACAGCAGGAGATCCCGTACCTGCTGACCGAGCATGGAATTTATTCCAGGGAGCGGGAGGAAGAAATTCTGCAGGCTGACTGGATACCGGATTACTATAAGCAGCGCTGGATTACGTTTTTTCACCATCTTTCACGCCAGGCGTATAAAGAAGCGGACGACGTCATTACACTGTTTGCCCGTAACGGAGAGCTGCAGGAGGAAATTGGCGCCGATCCGGCTAAAATTGAGATCATTCCAAACGGAATTGACTATTCCCGTTTATCACTTGTAGAAAAGGACAAGCACCATCGTTCGTACGTTCATATCGGTGCCATCGTTCGCGTAGTTCCTATCAAAGACATTAAGACGATGATACATGCCGGCAATATTTTAAAAAGCCGGTCCGTTCCTTTTAAGCTCACCATTATGGGGCCGCTAGATGAAGATCTCGAGTACGCCGGTGAGTGCCGGCGCCTTGTTGACCAGCTTGGTCTCCAGGATCACGTCTTTCTTGTCGGAAAAGTTAACATTACCGATTACCTGCCTACCTTTGATGTGTGCCTGCTGACAAGTATTTCTGAAGGCCAGCCTCTTGCCGTTCTCGAAGGCATGGCAGCAGGTCTTCCATTTATTGCAACAAATGTCGGCTCCTGCTCGGAACTTATTCACGGCCGGGAAGGTGATCCTTACGGGCCCGCCGGCTTTGTCGTTCCCCCGGTTAACCCGGAGCAGGTTGCCCAGCGCTGCGAATGGATCTATCAACACCCGGAGGAAGCGGAAAAGTTCGGCCGAAACGGGCAGAACCGGGTCGAAGCGTATTATCAGATTCACCAGTTTATTCAGGAATACACGGAACGTTATCATCAAAGGGGGCTCGAATATGGCCGGCATAGGGTTTAAGCTTCAGCAGCTGTTCCAGGAAGACTATTTTTCCTCCAGGATGAAAGCTTATGCTTTCGCCGGCCTGGTGACGGCCGGGCCCTGGATTGTCGTTATCGCTACGATTGCGATGATCCAATGGTTTTCCATGGTGTTTCTTCCTGTCACGCTGCAGGAAAGAGAGCTGTTCAATTTATCTATTTCCTATTCGTTTATATTTTCCCAGGTGCTGTTTGGCATCCAGCAGTTGGTAGTCACGCGGTACATCGCGGATCTATTTTATGAAAAAAAGACAAATAAAGTGTTTCCAACATTTCTCGGCATGACGAAAGTAACTCTTGTTCTGGCGTTAACCGCCTGGCTTATCTTTATATGGATAAGCTCTCTGCCATTTTTGTATGAGCTTTTGCTCCTTGTATTATTTGTTACCATTAACTTGATCTGGGTACTGTTTTTATTTTTAAGTGCCGCAAAGTTTTACCAGGCTGTCGCCTACAGCTTTTTGTCCGGTGCAGTAATTGCGGTCGGTATGGTATTTCTTCTCGGCCGCTCTGCAGAAGCTTTTACGTTTATTCCGCACGCTACGAGCTTTATGCTTGTGCTCGGCTTTACGAGCGGCATGATTGTCACATTGTTCGGGCTGCTGTTTTCAATGCTTATTACGTTTCCGCTTCATACATCAGACAGCCAGTTTCACTACGTCAGCTATTTCGACAAATACCCAACTTTATTTTGGACTGGGTTTTTATATAATGTAGGCATCTGGGTGTGTAACTGGATTATCTGGTTTGGGGAGGGCAGATCCATTCTTCTCGATTCTTTCGTCTATAACCGGGTATATGATACAGCAATTTTTTGGTCATACCTCACGATTATTCCTACGTTGATTATATTTGTCGTCTCGGTAGAGACCCGTTTCTACGAGCGGTACCGTTCGTTTTACGGCTACATTAACCAGGGTGGTACGCTTCAGCAGATCAAAACATCAAAAGAATCCATGCAGTATGTCTTAAAGGAGGAGCTTGAACGGCTTGTGCGCAGCCAGGGCTTGATTTCGATAGTAATCATTCTATCGATCGGCTACGTTACGACCCTTGTACCGATCGAGGACGACATTATCTCGATCTTCCGCTTTACGACGGTCGGGGCATTTTCAAACGCTATGGTTCTTGTACTGACGCTCATTCTTCTTTACTTTGAAGACCGGCGTGGCGCGATGATTACTTCCATCCTGTTTTTCTCGTTAAACGCCGTCCTCACCTTCCTGCTGCTTCCTTTCGGGTTTAACGGCTATGGGCTAAGCTTCGCGCTCGGATCGAGTGGGGCTCTGCTGTTTGCGCTGCTGCGCCTCGCGTACTTTATTGAAAAAGTCGATTACTTCGCTTTTTGCAACCCGAATAACCTTGAACGCCCAAATCCACCGACATTGTTTACTAAACTCAGTCAGTGGATGAACAAGCGGACTATCCTTTAAACGCATAAGAAAAGCCGGACGGATAGCAGTTATCCGCCCGGCTCTTTTTTATTCAATGACGTCACGTGCCGGGGACTTTTGGGGCAATTCAAAATTGTAATTAGAGGCGTTTTTATACTGCGGGTTCACATAACGGGAATCGTTGTCACTGCCAATCAGGGACTTAAATTCCTTAAGCGTGGAGGCCTGCTCGTTTTCCCAAATCCAAATACCTTCTTTGCCCTTCTCCCGGTGATACACATTCCGGTCAAATTCGTTATCCGTGTTGTCTTCAAAGTAGTTTGCCACAAATACACGGGAGCTTCCTGCTGTTAATATATTATTTTCAATTCTGTTGTTTTCCGTATCATTTTGCAGCAGCAGCTGTCCGCCGTCCAAATCGTTTGTATCGTTACGGTATATAATGTTTTCTGTAATCGTGCTGTTCTTTGTCCCGCCCCGTTTTTCATCATAGCCGCCGATGGAGATCCCGGTAAAAATGTTTTCATAAACTGTATTCCCGGTAATCCTGATATTATCCGCCTGTTCCCCGTCCTGCTCCGAGGTCGCTTCTATACCCAGATCGTTTCTGTATACCGTGTTGTTTTGAATGTCAATATCGTTGCCGCCATCTACATAAATGCCCCCCGCGGCATAAACATCCCCCTCCCCATACGCCGGATTGCCGTACGAAGAGTTATCGTAAACGGTATTGTTTTCCACTGTCCCATCCCGGGTGTAATCAAGCTCCGGGTCGTCTCCAACGTCCTCGTACCCAATCATGTCAATTCCAATGTTATCGTTATGGCGTACGGTATTTGAAGCAATCGTAAAATCTTCTACGTTTCCATTTAAAACGACTGCTTCGCTTGAGCCGAGTACAAGGTTTTCCACCGTGTTGTTAATAATTTCGACATCGGTGATCGCTTCCCGGCCATATACTGCGATACCGTGGGCGTTACCGCTGTCTGCATTCGTTTCAATACCACGGATGTGATTATTATCGAGCGTAATTCCTTCGGCGCTGTCATGCACGAAAATACCTACCGGTGTTTCGTTGTTAAGCTCTGTCGATAAATTCTGAATGGTGAACCCACGAATGGTAATATGATTCTGTTCTTCGATATGAATCATTGCTGTTATACCTGCTTCGTCTTCCATTTCTTCACCGCTTAAAATTACGTCTTCGTCTTCATATGCTTCAAATGTAACCGGGTTCGAGGCGCTGCCGCTTTGCGAGACCTCCAGCGGTTCTTCGTACGTTCCCCCTCTGACATAGACGGTTGTTCCAGGCTCCGCCTGTTCAGAGGCTGCATTCAACGTCTGCAGCGGTGCCGACTTACTGCCGTCATTACTGTCATCCCCGTCCGTTGCTACATAAAGACAGGAGTTAGCGGCTGCCTGTGTGCATTCTGAAAAGATTAATACTCCTGCTGTAATACCCCCCGCAATAAGAAGCGTCAGGGCGATCCATAGTTTTTTCATATAATCGGCTCACTTTTTGTCGAAGATGCCCTTAATATTTTATATAGGGATGATGCTGTTATTATTATACGCTATAGCAAGAGGTAAGTCCTAGTTTATGCTGGAATTTTTATTTTTTATTAATCCAATCCCAAGCATTATTAAACCAGCGACAAGAAGTACTGCTCCTGCGTAAGCAGCATATATAAATGCGTTAGGCTCTGTCGCCTGCGGATCCAGTACTGAAAAGAAAAAACCGGCCGGCAGCAGTATGGCCGACAGTGGAATGCTGTGGCGGATAAATCTTTTTGCCTTCGGCCCATAGGAAGTACGATCCACGTATAAGAGTATGACCAGTGAAAGGATAAGAAGCACCCCTGCGTGCGCATGTCCGGCACGAAATAAATCCTGCCGGAGCGGATTATTTACGTAGCCTGTATCTTTAGAAACAATCATTTGAAGCAGACTAACGCCTCCGTAAATAACTGTGGGCAATACTATTACCAGCCAGCCTGCTGTTTTGCGGCTCTCTTCCTCCACCTTTTCCCCCTCCCTATGAACCAGGCTGTTTTCCGGCCGTCCGGTCTATTCGTTCTTTGGCTGTGCCGGTCGCTTTGGTTACTGGCTCAGTGCCAAGCGCCCTGCCGAGACCGAAGGGCGGCATGTTCACATAAATCGATTCGTAAGCCCCTTTGGGTACTATATATGTTTCATGATAAATACCGACCGCACTGTTTCCTTTTGTTCTTTTGTTAAATGTCCGCCATGCCTTTAAATGCTTTGGCCCCCTCGCATATGCAAACAATTCCTCCTTGGAATTCCAGTACTGGATCATCATCGTTGTTGGAAGCTGAATATAGCTTTGCATGCCCAGGCAGCCAATTTCTTTGTTTATGGATAGTTCTTTGATCATCGGGGGCATCGAGAGCAATACCGGAAGCCACTTATGGATGGCCCGCCATTTATTAATCCTCATCCCTATAACAAATACAGTTACTCCCCGGTCCTCTGTCGTTGTATATCTGCCGCTCATAATTTTACTGCTCATCCTGATCCCGCCTCTCATTGTAGTTCTCCTCGAAATGCCAATCACTGCACATCTCTTCTTTATCATACTCTCCTTTTATTGCTGCGGGCTGTATTTGAGAAAAAAACTCTCCAGCTTTTTTAAGCTGAAGAGTTTTTAAATTTCCACCGATTCATGGATAGTCGTACGATTCCGGCCTTTTTGCTTCGCGCTGTAGAGTGCCCGGTCAGCCTCGTTAATAACTTCCTCGATATTGCGTCCTTTGTTCCATTTCGCTATCCCTACTGATACCGTTACCGATACTGCTTCATTATAGTGCAGGAGGGAAGGCGTGGTCATTCCCTGCTTAATATTGTCTGCGAGCATGCCTGCTTCTTTGTCACCTGAAGCCTCCGCCGCAGCCAAAAATTCCTCTCCGCCCCAACGGGAGACAAAGCCTTTATTCTCAAGATTTGCTGCAATAACTTTAGAAACATGCACGATGACAGCGTCCCCCACAGCATGTCCGTATTGATCATTAATCGTTTTAAAATAGTCAATATCAATCATCATAACGTAGAAATTTTGTTCTGTTTCCATCTTCTCGGCTATACGCTCATACATTTTCCGTCTTGTAAAAAGTCCAGTGAGCGTATCAGTCGCTGCCATACGTTCAAGCTCTCCGTTCATTTGATGAAGATTTTGTATCATTTGATCAATATTACTACGAAAAATATATCCTAATAAAGCGATAATGCAAAGAACGCTGACCATGTTAATAAGGTGAAGTATATAAGTCAATTCCTCGCCCATCGTTTGAATGCCCGTCTGTGTAAAATGATACAAAAGAGCATAATAAATAATAAGTATAATAGCGGCAAGCCCCTTAATAAGGCGGGCCCCCAGGAAGAGAAATACCCCAAACGCAATGATAAATATATAATAATGAAACCCTGAATCCCAACTAAGATAGACAGCTGAAATGGTGGCATGAATAAAAATATTTAGAATAGTCATAAGGAAATATAGTGCATAATATCCTTTTTTCACCAGCAAAAACGCGAATGTGCAAAATACTGCACTTATAAAATTAACTCCCGCCAAAATATACATGTCCAACCATATAAAACAAAGAAACCAAAGAATATGCGCCCAGAGGGTGATGTGTAACGCGTAATGTATAGTTGTTTTATACAATTGCATTTCTGAATTTTGTTCATTCAAGGCTTTCACCTCTCCTCTATCGCACAATCAAATATAAGCAGGAGATTTCACAAAGGGATTTTCAACAATAATCAATGCTTTAATATATAAGATTTCCAAATATGTAGATCTTTAGTCTTATTCTATCATTATTACTACTCGTTGTCTTATAATTCATTTGTTTAGTATGAAAATTTTTTATGCTTATTTATAGAAAAAGACCGCTTCTCAGCGGCCTCCTTTTACTTTTTATTTATTTGCCAATATACATAGACTGAGGCCGTATAATCCTGTTGTTTTCCCGTTGTTCTGCGATATGAGCACTCCAGCCAACACTTCGTGAAAGAGCGAATGTGGGAGTAAACAAGCTTTTAGGAAGATCGACTGCCTTTAAAACAGCGGCTGCATAGAATTCTACATTAGTATACAGCTCTCTTTCCGGCTTGTATTCCTGCAGCAGCTGCACAGCCTTTTGTTCAACATGATAAGCAGTATCAAGCCAGTCATTTTTACCTGCAATGCTTTCGCATATTTTCTTCAATGCCTCTGCCCTCGGGTCTGTCGTTTTGTATACCCGGTGGCCGAAGCCCATCAACCGCTCCCCGGCCTCTATTTTCGTCCGCAGCCAGGCTTCTGCTTTTTCTTTCGCTCCTATATCTTCAAGCATATCAATCACCCCGCCCGGAGCGCCTCCGTGAAGCGGCCCTTTCAACGCTCCGATCGCTCCGGCTGCTGCTGAAAAGAAATCTGATTCTGTGGAAGCAATCACTCTGGAAGTAAAGGTGGAAGCGTTCATGCCGTGCTCCATCGTTAAAATTAAATACGCTTCAAGTGCCCGGGTTTCTGCCTTCTCCGGTTTTCGGCCGTGAAGCATATACAAATAATTAGCAGTATGAGAAAGGCCGGCGTCCGCATGAACAATTTCTTTTTGCTGAAGCAGGCGGTGACGGCTTGCGATGATGACCGGAAGTACAGCAATCAGCCGTTCAGCCTGGCTGCGTGCAGGCTGTTCGAGCTGCTCCCTTTCTGCCAGTGCAGCCACTGAAGCCTCGAGAACACTCATCATATCCAGATCATTGGGAAAATGCTCAATCATCTTATGAATGTGCTCCGGCACCTTCCGCTTATTTTTTAGCGATTCTGTAAATGTCTGAAGCTGCTCTTCACTGGGTTTTTCTCCTTCAAGCAGCAGATAAGCAGCTTCTTCAAACGACGACTCAATTGCTAAGTCTGCTGCCGGATGTCCTCTATAAATCAGCCTTCCCTTTTCTCCGTCGACCATACTGACAGCAGTTTCGGCAGCAACTACATTCTCCAGTCCTTTTCCTCCCATTGCTCCGTCCTCCTTTATAATAGCTGTTACATTTAGTTTATCGCGGGTATACAATAATATATATTAAATAAAGTCACTATTATTGATAATATTTTATTATTAAAAGAGGTACGTTATGAAGATAGAGTGGCTGGAGACGTTCACTACCGCAGCTGCTTATGAAAATTTCCGTCAGGCGGCTGAAGCACTTTTTATTACTCAGCCTGCGGTAACTATCCATATCCAGAATCTCGAAAAGCAGCTGGGATTTAAATTATTTGTCTCCAAAGGCCGACGGGTTGCCTTGAGTCCGGACGGACGCCGATTTCTTCCCCACGCGCAGGCTCTTCTCCAAAGCTATCGCTCGGGACTCGATGATATGGTGCAGTGGCGGCAGGGCAAAACACGAACACTGACGATCGCCGTTTCCCCGCTCCTTGCGGTGTCGATGCTTCCTCAAGTTATTCGAAGCTTCACAAAAACCTATCCGCACATCGACGTGGTTATCGACGTTCAGGATTCAGCTCTCATTGAACGCCGCCTCCATGACGGTTCTGCCGACATCGGTCTTTCTCTGCTTCCTGCTTCTGGCAGCGGTATGCACCACGAGCTGCTGCATCAGGAACCGGTGCTTTTAATCGCCCCTCACGACGGGGGTGATGCTGAAACAGCTCTTCCGCTCGATAGCGCGGAGGTCCTGACGGAAAATGTTGTTTTCACCTACAACCATCCAGGCTATTGGGAAACACTGCTTCGAAAGCTGCGCACCCGCTTTCCCACCCTGCAGACGATGGAGGTTTCCCAGAGTCACGTAACAAAACGCTTTATCGAGGAAGGGCTCGGTGTTTCTTTTCTTCCCCGTTCTGCAGTAAGGCGGGAGCTCGCAGAAGGAAGAGTGCTTCATGTGGATGCCCCGGAATTCGACCTTCCGCAGGCTTCGACTCACCTGCTGTATAAGTACACCAGTGAAGAAATTATTCAGTTTCTTGCTTATGTATAGAAAAAAGCGCCGGCTTTTCCGCCGGCGCCGTTGATTTCTCATTATTCGAAGCTTTCCTTCAGCCATTCAAGAAAGAGCTCATAATCCTCTTCTACCCGCTCCTTGTAAAACCTTGACCATGTAACCATTTCCTCAATAAAAATTTCTTCGTCATCTCCAATGGCTTTTAATATTTCATTTTCGCTGTGATAATCAAGCAGCCCCTGAGCAATATCAACATCCGCCCGGGCATGAACCTTTGCCGATATTTTCCCCATAGTTTTCACCGTACGGTGCATTCGTTTTGGCTTTTCCAAATGCTTGCTCTTTAAATCTTTGTCGTACGGTGACCGTTCCCGTACGTAGTAGTCACGGTTCTGAAGCGTAAAATAGCCTAAATAAGGGTCAGCCAGGTGGTGCATCGCCCGCTGGGTTTTAATTACCCGCTTACCCTGATGCTTATTTGTCGTCCAGAACGTTTCTTCATACGGAAAAAAGTAAGCCGGGATCGGCGTCCGCGCTTCCTTTGCTTCCAAAATAACATGGTCCTCTCCGCCTTCAATCAAAATGTAAAAGCGCTTCAGACCGGTGGACCCGATGCCGGCTCCTGTCTTTTTCACTATATCTTTAATTTCATAATGCCCTTCGCTCTGATAGCTTTCCTCTGCCAGACTGCCTAAATACTGATCCCAGATTTTTATTATTTCCTGGTGTTCTTTGTCAGTCACTGAATCGAGTTTTGATTTTTCCCGTTCAAATACACGGTCGCCGCTGTCATTGACAATGGTCTGCTTGTCGAGCTCATGAGTAGCTTTTCGGTCCTCAAGCTTTTCAAGCGTCTTTTTGATTGGCTGCTTTGTATTTTTTGAAGTAAACTGTGTTTCCACCGGATTCTTTTTACCTTTTTTAAATTTTTTCAGACGCTTGTAGTACGCTTCTAAATACGTCCGCACTAAAGCGTCCCGCTCCTCATCGCCAAATCCCTGCTGCACGGCAAACAGCCGGATACTGACCACCATACGGAGCACGTCATACAGATAAGAACCAAGATAGCCCTCATCAAAATCATCCACATCAAAAACAATTTCTCCATTTTCATTCTGAAAGCTGCTGAAGTTCTCCATATGCATATCGCCCATAATCCAGGTCGGCCTGTCTTCTGGTGTATGATGCCGGAACGGAATGTTAACTACATCGTAGTAAAACAAATACGCACTCCCCCGGAAGAAGCTGTAGGGGTCCTGCTTCATCTTGACGTATTTCGCCTTGCGGCGGGTTTTATTCAGATTCATCAGACGGTCATCGAATTGATCCAGGATGGTAGCGAGCGTCTGCTTGCGAAGGTATTTTTTCGTCGTGTAAAAATCCAGTTCTTTATTATGTTCCGCCATAATATCTCCCCTTTTGATGAATTCCATTATTTTCTATCGTACCATGTTAAAGCGCGGGTATCGTCTTCCGTCTTTTTCTCTTTGTATCCTTACTGTTCTTCGAAGCCTGGTTATTTTTATGCTACAATCACTTTAATCTATGCTACTAATCAATAAAGAAGGTCTTTGTATGTTTTCTGATTCTACATGTGTGCAGCCGGTCTGGCTGCGTCTTTTTGTTACTGCAGCAGCTGCCTGCGCCGGTGGCTTCTTCTTTTCCCTCTTGAATATTCCGGTGCCCTGGCTGCTCGGACCGATGGCGGTTGTGTTGTTTCTTTCGAAGCTTCCCCGCGCGCAGATGTACTGGCCACAGTCTTTTCGTAATACCGGATTAATAATTGTCGGCTATACGATCGGCCTGGCGTTTACGATGGAGACCTTTTATCAGATCGGCACTCAGCTGCCGATGATGATTGGGCTGACGATGCTGCTTCTTTTGTTTTCCGGATTGATGGCCTTCGGGTTTGCTTCTCTTTCCGGGGTTTCCCTGCCCACGGCTTTGACCGGAAGCATTCCGGGCGGTCTGTCGCAGATGGTGACTCTCGCGGAAGAAGAAAAGCAGATTGATATTACGATCGTGACCTTTATGCAGGTGACCCGGATTATTTTAATAATGTTTTTAGTCCCCGTGCTTGCGGTGAGTCCTTTATTTACAGACGGAAATGCGGCGTCCGGCGGAAGCTCCGTTCAGACCGCGGCCTCCTGGAACGGCCTTTTTCCTTCAGCTCTTCTGTTTCTTGGCCTCTGCCTCGCCGCGGCCTGGACAGGACAAAAGCTCCGGCTGCCCACGTCCTATATGCTCGCTCCTATGCTTGTGATGATTGGTGTTACGCTTGCCGGATTGCAGGCGCCAGCCCTTCCGGTTGTCATAATGAACGGAGCCCAGCTGTTGATTGGTACTTACTTCGGTCTGCTGCTCCGGCCCGAACAGCTTCAGCATAAAGCAAGAATTGGAGCGCTGACCGTAACGGGCGGAGTCGTTCTGATCGCCGGGGCATTCAGTCTCAGCCTGATTTTGGAGCACCTGCACCATGTTTCTCCCGCTACTGCCTTGTTAAGTCTAGCTCCCGGCGGCATGGACCAGATGGGCATTATCGGCCGGGAGGTAAACGCCGACATTTCCATTGTCATCTGCTACCAGCTGTTTCGCATTCTGTTCATTTTTATAGCCGTGCCCCCAATACTTCGGTGGCTGTTTAAATGGATCAGAAAAAGAGAGGCATTGAAAAATTAAAAGTATCCCTCTGCCTTTTACCAGGGCGAAGGGATACTTTTTAGTGTTATTCATACTCGGAATAGTTTTCAGCTACCTCCAGGTCCTTTTTGAAAAAACTCTCCGGCTTGTACCCGAGCTCCGTAAGCGCCAGCCGTTCTTTAAAATACTGCTCAAGCTCCTTATCCGTGCAGTAGATAAAGCACCCTTTCTGCCCTCTCGTCATTAACGTCCGGTAGGTGTTCCGGATAATTTCGTCGGCAAGCTTTCCGGCTTTTTCCGGCTCCTCCTTCATCATTTTTTTGATCCCGCGCAGCGATTGATCGGTTTTGGCCCGTTTCGTATAATCGGTCTGTACTTCCCCGTTGCGGTACACGAGGTCATCCCCGATAATAACACCCACGTAATCGAATTCGAGCCCCTGGCACGTGTGAATACATCCTGCTTCTGTGACAGAGCCAGCATCAATGGCCCATGTATTAGAGGTATCGAGGTTCCAGCTGATGCCAAAGCTGTGCCCGGGAAGTGTAATGTCGTGCGCGTCCGAGTAAGCCCGCTCTTTTTTAGGCCACTCCCAGCAGTATCCGGCGACAAGCCTTGCTTTGTTATTTCGCTCGTTCAACGAAGCAATCGTTTCGTACAAGGCATTTGGATCACTGAATACCCGAAAATCGTAATCGTTTCCCATGAAATGTTCATTGGCTGTTTCCCGAATACCGAGCGTATCATCCACCCAGGCCAGGTACCCGTCGGAGCCGTTGCAGCGGAACTGGGAGGCAAGCTTCATCCGGTGCAGGGCGCCTCCTGCTTGCTCAGTGAATGCTTCGATTTCCTTCGTCGTCCCCACGTCCTTTAAAGTGACCCGCTGATGTTCATCCATGAAAAATACCGCCAGCTTCGATGTATGGATAATTTCTTTCATCTGGTTTTCTCCGAGATTTTGAAACAAACCGGACTTTTCATTTAAGCGGTGGGCTTCATCTACGACCAGCACATCTAGTTCATCCTTCGGCCGGTCCACATAGCTGCCTGACCCCTTAAATAAATTATCAATATGGGTTTTGCGGTAGTCCTGCTTTAGTTTATTGGCATACACGTTTCGCGGCGCTGAATTTTTCGTTACATACTGGACAGTTTGATTTCTGTTGGTCAGCTCCACCAGAAGGTTAACCGCAAGCACCGATTTCCCCGTCCCCGGGCCGCCTTCAACGACGAGCACCTGCTTGGTATTCGTGCGTTTTGCTTCTTCTGCGAGCTGCAGCGCTGTTTCGTATACAACCTTCTGGTCGTCAATCATCAGAAATTCATCGTTTCCCGCAAGCATGCTGTTCAGCGTATCCTGAAGCGATTTCGACGGGCGGATTTTCCCCTTTTCAATTTTGTAGATATTTTCATTGTTATCCCCATGCGTCAGGTATTGTTTAATAAACGCGCGGAGCTTGCCGGCCCCTCCCTTTGCAAATACAGGAGCCTGGCCCACGTAATAGGTGTAGACATCATCGGTGAGCGGTTCATTTTTCGGCTGCAGCAGGTAGTTATGTAAATAAGCGCATGGGTGCAGTTCAATACGTTCCTTTTGTACATTTTCGTTATAATCTTTAATCAGAGAGGCGTATGACCAGGCCTGATAGGAAGGATGAGTTGTTTCCACCAGTCCGCCTCCCATTGCCGTTTTAACGATCGCTTCTTTCCCCGTAATTTTTTCCGCCCTGCTCCACTGCTTCAGCTCGACAATAACGATAGCAGGATCATTATTATTTTTGCCCGATATTAAAAAGTCCACCCGCTTTGACGTATAAGGAATTTTAAATTCAATCGCAACTCCGGCATTGTCCGGAATTTCGTCATCCATCAGCACACGGTACATGTACTGCATCGAATTATCCCAGGACCTAACCTCTGCTTCGTTGATTTTACCGACCTTGGACGTATAATTGCTGCATATGTTGGTAACCAGTTCATCGTGAAAAACATCCTCAAGAAATTCTTGTTTATTTGCTTCGTAGACGATCAAGGTCAAAGCTCCTTTCAGCTGGCAAAATGAATATAGAGTGAATCAGTTTTCACTATCATATCACAAGGGAAAAGCTTTTCCGTTTCCTTAAATTTTTTTGCTAAACTGTAGATATAACCTTTAGGAGGTGCTTATATTGAAACTACAGTTAAAAGTGCGGCTTCTGGACACGAAACCTCCTGTCTGGAGAAGATTTGAGCTGCCGTCTTCGTTTACATTTTTTGATCTGCATAACTTAATTCAGGCAGCTTTTTTATGGGAGCAGAGCCACCTGCACACCTTTTACCTGCAGGATAGCAGTGATATAAAACACCAGGAGTACAAGAAAAAGGTAAAACATTTCGAAAAAGAGGTTCTTGAACCAATGAAAAGCGCCCGCTCAATGGACCAGAACGAGTACCTGAAGATGAAGCAGCGCATGGCGCCGGACCAGCCTGCCGTATATGAAATTACGAGCATGGACTTACCGGATATCGAAGAAAAACCAGGCGTATTTGATGAACGAAATGAAACGATCTTCGACTGGCTCTGGAAAGAGGGGCAGAAGATCAGCTATTTATATGACTTCGGAGATGACCACGGGCACGAGGTTCTGCTCGAACAAATCATAACCGGAGAATCTGTCGACCCTTCTCCTGTATGTTTAAACGTGACAAAGCCTAACCCCCGTGCAGAGGTTTCTGATGACACATGGCGGACGCCAAAGGGAAATTTCAGCGAAACGAGGTTCCGCCATTACTTAAACGACCTGCTTTACTTCGTTGAAAATTTCGGCACTTCAGATGAATCGGATTGGGAAAAGTTTGTTCCTCTTCCCGGCGTAAAGGAGAACGACCTTGCCACGTTAGGAGAATGGGCAGACCTGTTTGATGAAGCAAGGGAGTTCTATTGGGACGCTCCGTGGAGGGATATTGCCTCTGCCGACCTATTCGGTTTCACGCTGCCGGAGACCGGGGAACGCTTTATTGCCAGTGTGCTCGGAGATGAACAGGAGGTCTACGGGTTGGCATTGTATACCGGAGATACAGGAGAACGGGCTTTATACAGACAGTTTTTCGATCCTTCGTTTACTGCCGATGATTTGGAAGCACTGTTTCTTTCATTTGACGATATAGAGGAATTGGAGCCGTCCGATCACCAGTTGATCATTCAGACTGGCTACGCATTCCACGACCATGATCGTTGGCCGACATTCAGACAGCTGACGCCTGGAAAGAGCCCCCAGTTTTTACAAGCGCACGACCTTTTTGCCTTTTTGCATGTATTGCCGCTCGTGCCAATGATACTGGATTATTTTGACTCCAACCCCCAGGCCTTGAACGGAGCCGAAACGAATGTAATTCCTGTATTCGACGAGGGGGAGCTTCGAAATTCCTACGAGAAAGTTCATAATGTACGCCTCGAGCCCTTGTTTTCTATAGAGGCCGGCGGCCAAGGTCCACCAGTTGCCGGAGATGTCGAGGTCCCGGACAACACGTCCTTAGAGAAGCTTCCTATGCGGAATACTCATTTATACGGAGGCATATTCAGGGTGGGTTCCGTTACCCTCGGCAATTCCCCCTCAGGCTCCCCGGTTCATCCGTGGATATGCATGTTTGTAGACAAAAAATCGGAACTAGTGCTCTCTCACGACATCGCCACCAGCCAGGAGGAGGCTTCAGCACAATTCCTGCAAAAATTTAACCAGCTATGCCTGAACACCTTCCAGGGAGTGCCTAAATCGGTCACCGTTACCGGTTCTAAAGCAGCCACCTCCTTAAAAACGGCAATTTCACGTGTACCGACTGTCATGCATACGAAAAAAAGAATTGCGGTGCTTGAAAATCTCGTAAACGATTTAATCAAACAGCTTTCACGATACTGATGCACACAACTTGTTGCGCTTTTAATCAGCTTTCTGCTTTAAACACGACGTGAACCGGGCGGCTTCTGAGTATTAACAGCAGCTGCTCAGACATATAATCCGGCTGGTCTTCAAATCCTCCGCGGACCCATTCGACAATCATTCCGAAAATGGCGTGAGAATGATAGCCGGCCTGAAGCTTCCGGTCGATACCATCGTCTTCTGTGGTTTGTAAAAGATCCTCGAGCAAGAGGTCCCGGAGAATCGAAGCTAATTTGTACTGAAAGCCGTTGAGAGCATTTGAGGCAATAACGAGGGTATAGAACCGCTCGTGCTTCAATACATGCTCGAATATTTTCACTGAAGACACCGTTAATTCCGGCAGCTCCAGCATTGCTTTACTTTTATACGGCTTTCGGAATGCTTCCTTTAAATCAGCTGTAACCCCGTCCATGATTTCTTCGAGGAGCTGTTCCTTGTAATTATAGTGCTTATAAAACGTCCCCCGGTTTACATCGGCCCGCTGGACAATGTTTGTGATCGTAATGGATTTAAAATCTTTTTCCTCCATCCATTCAAGCAGCGCCTGCTGCATCGCTTTTTTTGATTTTTTCACTCTCCGGTCTGTGGCTTCAGAGGATGATTTCATAAACCTCCTCCTTTCTTCTATAATTTTAAAATTATAAACAATAGCACCGACATTTGTATACTAACCGACAATAGGCACTGTTTTTGATGATTGTAGTTAAAGACATGTGTCTATTATACTACAATTAGAATTAATTATTGAACAAGTGTTGAATAAATTCAATTTGTAAACGAATACATTAACCCGGAGGAGGAAGAAAAATGAAATTACAATTAAAAACGGCCGTAGTGACCGGAGCTGCATCGGGAATGGGGAAAGCGATCGCTGAACGATTTGCTGCTGAAGGAGCAAAAGTGATTGTGGCAGATGTGAATAAGCAGGGAGCCGAAGAAGTGGCCGAATCGATTACATCAAATGGAGGCACCGCTCAGGCGGTGGAAACGAATGTGACGAAGATCGAGGACATCAAAAACATGATCGATACAGCCGTTAACGTTTACGGCACCCTCGATATCCTGGTCAACAACGCTGGGATTATGGATGGTATGGAAGCGGCCGGGGACATTAGCGACGAAAAATGGGATCTGCTGTTTGATATTAATACAAAAAGCGTAATGCGTGCCATTCGTTACGCGCTTCCGATTTTCCTGGAAAAAGAAAAGGGCGTTATTATTAATACCGCATCAACCGGAGGCTTAAATGGAGGGCATGCCGGAGCGGCCTATACGGCTTCAAAGCATGCCGTGGTCGGGCTGACTAAAAATACAGGCTTTATGTATGCAGATAAAGGCATCCGCTGTAATGCCATCGCTCCGGGAGCAGTCCAAACCAACATTGGCTCTACAATGAAGGAGATGAGTGAATTCGGCTCCTCCCGGACTCAGAAGACCCAGTCACTGATTCCCCGCGTCGGCCAGGCCGACGAAATTGCGAGTGCAGCACTGTTTTTAGCTTCCGACGATGCTGGATTTATCAACGGCACCGTGCTAACCGCAGACGGCGGCTGGACGGCTGGTTTTTAAAGGGCGGCCTGCCTGCTTACGCAACAAAGCAAAACGGTTCCGGCTGCTTGCCGGAACCGTTTTTGTTTCATCAGGAAGAACCACAGCCATAGCATAATGACACCACCACCGAGATTGTGACAGCTTGCTGAATAATCCACAAAATTATTTGCATAAAGGGAAAGCTGAAAGGTTTAATCTCTCACATAAGCTCAACGACTCGTGAACTGACCAGTATTTTCTTCCATTATGAGAAATAAAACAATGCAGAAAAAATTTCTACTTCAATTCACAGGACAGCTGTAGCTGCCAGTCCAATTTAGCTATCACTCGCTGGTTATTTATCTTTCCGGCCAGCAAATGAAACTTATTATTTTTTTGGCTGTACGACCAGCACAGCATAACCTTTATCTCCAGTGAAATGCCAGGCAACAAACACTTCTGTTATTTTACCGTCAATAAAAGACTCCAGGCTGGCTTTGTGAATCATCCGAAGCTCTAACGGCTTCTTTACTTCTTTTAATTCATTTGTGTAACCGGCTGCGATCAGCTCTTTTTCGATTTCAACAAACACACCCGTCCTCTTAATGACAATAGTACGCTCATTCAGCCAGAAGGATTCTGTCGTTGCCGGTACCTTCTGCCCCCACTCACTGAATTCAATAACTTTGTCGTTAAACCGCTTATGATCCAAATGCGCCGGCCACTTGGCCTGGCATTCCGAAGTGTCTTCGGACATAATACCAAGGATAACCCCTCTTTTTTTATGGAGATCCCAGTCGAAATACATTTCCTGAATAGTAATCCCGGCAATAGCCTCCAATTGGGCACGTATTTCCGTCTGCAGCTGGTCGAATAAGAGATCTCTCGTTTCTTCCACACGCTTGTTCTCGCTTTGAGAAACCAGAATAGCTTCCATTGGTGCCAAAAAATCCCGCAAATGAATAACCAGGAAGGGATGTTCAAGCGTAACATATACAGACGTGGGTCCTTTTCCAAAATTTTCTCTGATTAGTCTGCCAATGTAGCCTGCAATTTCCCCATGTTCATTTTTTGTCTCTTCCATCCTACTGGCCCCTTTTGAAAAACAAATGGTTATACAGTTTGGCGCTCAACTGCCACCTGCTCTTCTGAATATGTGTCTTTTTCGTTCAGCTTTCTCCTCCCTTCAATCGCTGTTTCGATAAGAAACACTAGATAATTTTCACTCCTAATAGGTTTAAAAAACACAAAAAAACCACAGAGAAAAAACCTCCCTGCAGCTTATTCATCAGCGCTAATTGTCTGATGACTTCCGCTCCGTGTGGCAGCAGGCCAATATTGGACCAACCTTCGCCTGTTTTTAAAAGCATACCAAAATAGGCAGGCACTGCCTGCTTTTTCCTCTACAGTCTTTTTGCCCCGCTGTCCATTATTTTTCTATATGAATAACATCATGCGGGAAAACAATCTCACCGGGCAGTGCATTACTGGCGCTTTTGTCCAGAATGTTAACCGCCATCAATAGGTAAAATTGTTTTTGTATGCTTTTCGTACGCAGACTTGTGACCACGTGTCTACTCTATCATACTAGGTATATACATCATTAACAACAAGTGTACTTGTTCATTTTTAATATTTACTTTTCATAAAAAAGACCAGGAATCTTTATTCCTGGTTCCGTCTATAACGTATAAAAAACTCTTCCTGCCGGCGTAGGAAGAGCTCTTTTACGGAGAAGCCACCGTTCTATGTGCCTTCCACTTCATATGATACGCTTAGTCTTTTCTAAAGTAAAAGAGGGCGCTCGAGTCTGCTAGGTCTCGGATACAAATATGTGCTGCTTTATCATAAATTCAAAAATCCTTGGTACAATAATAATTTTAGTCATAGCCCTTTAGTTTCATTAAACCGGTAATCCGTATTTAAAAAGCTCATTTGGTAGTATAATGGTAATAAGTTAGGAAGAACCCTTCTTCTTAAAAAAGGAGATCTTATGGAACAACAACAAACTGAAGCCCAATTGATTGCAGCTTATACCGGCAAAGCATTGAGGGATCATTTTGGAAAAGGCCCGGTAAACATTCATGTTTCCTATAAGCGACCTTTTTTAATAATGTACGTTAAAGATTTTTTGGGTCCAATGGAAAATATTCTATTACAGCAAAATGAAGAACAGCGCATTGCGAAATCCAGAAAATTTATTATGAATGAATTCTGCCCACGGATTCAGCCGGACATTGAAGGCATGGTAAATGGAACAATTAAAGAATGGTACTTTGATTGGAATTTAAAGGCGCACAGCGGCATGATCTGGGCGGTAATGGATGAGGAACTGTCAAAAAAGGACTCCTGGCCCAGGCACCTCAGCCAGCGGGCCTTTGAAAGAAAAATCGTGAATCTGAGTATTAAAGGCCAGAAGGAGCCCGCCTATACAAAGGCTTATTGGATTGACGAACGCTCGATAATGGTTTACCGCTTCGGCGTTTTTGTCGAAATTGAGAAGGAACTCATCAAAGCCGGCTTTGAAGAACAGCTTAAAATTGCCAAGCGCCCCATGGAAAGGCGTTTATTCGGTGAAGAGCATATGCAGCCAATTTTGCAGCGGCAAATTACAGATGTATTCACCGACTGGGATTTTAAAGAAGATAAAGGATATATGATTCTTGCTTTGGAACCAGAAAAAAAGAGATAGCCGCTGGCCAGGACTTCGATTCCTGGCCTTTTTATTTACTGAGCACAAACAAGTTTTTAACAGAAAATGCAATAAGGCAGAAATGTTTTGCAAAAATTCGAAGCAAGAGCCGAAAAGAGGGAATCCCCTCCCTTTCGGCTCTAGTTAATGGTTTTGCTTATTATTTTGCAGTACTTCCCGAAAGTGGACGGCCGTTTCCCGGACTGCGTCAGCAGCTTGTGGATAATAGCCGAGTTTCTTTAAAAACGTATGAACCATACCTTTATATTCAACATAGCGTACCGGACTCTCCTGCTCTTGAAGCTTTCTCATAAATTCCTCTCCCTGCGTCCGGAGGAAATCAAATTCAGCCGTTATCACCGTCATCGGGGGATACGTAACGCTTTCCTTACTCCGCAGCGGGGAGACAAGCGGCTGATCGAGTTCTTCAAGATCTTTGACATACAGAGATTGAATAAAGGATAGAGACTCCCTCATTGTTACAAGCTCCTGACGTACAAGCTCTTTGTCCGCACCAGGATTGTACTGTTCCATTTTCCGGTTTCCCCCGGATACATCGGATAGATCCAGCAACGGACACAATAAACTCATATAGCAAATGTGCCAGGATTTTTCACGGCTCAAATGATAAACACCGAGCGCCAGATTGCCTCCAACACTATCGCCCACCAGGCCAACCCGTCCGGTATCGGCGCCGAATTCGTCCCGGTTGTCACATACATAACGTACGCTGTCAAAGCAGTCATTCAGGCCTTCTGCGTATTTATGCTCCGGGGCGAGCCGATATTCGACCGCAATCACTACAGCTTCCGCCTTTTCAGCCAACAGCTTGCATATATTGTCCATTACTCTTTCATCACGTTCAAAAAATCCACCGCCGTGAAAGTAAACAAGCATCGGCTTGGTATTTTTTGACCGGTTATATACTTTCAGCTCTAAGTTTCGGCCCTCTAAAGAAATGAGTTTTGTCTCCACACGAATATCGGGACTTAAATCCCGGCTCTCTTTTTCTTTACGGTTGCGGATGATTTCAAGGTCGTCGTGCGACATAGGGCGTCTCAGCTCCGGGTCGGTTTCCTGCTCCAAAAACTGCTTCACTCTCGGATCAAAACCCTCTTCCTGCTCAAAAAACGGGATGCTTTTTGAAACTAATTCTGCGCTGCCTTCTTTCACAAACGATGATTTTTCTTTCAAGCGCTGCACAAGCTCTTCATGACTGTGATCCATAGGTGTCAGATCCTCCTAAATGAGAATAAAATAAATTATATTATTACACATTTAATTCTTAATTACCATTCCCCGGAAATTTATGAGAGCGTAAAATATTTTGTGTAAACGAGCGAACACGAAAAAAGGAAGTCCTTTTCTAGTAGAATGAAGTTAGCCG
>NZ_CANLSU010000017.1 GCF_947493875.1 uncultured Marinococcus sp.
GAAGATATGTTTCAACGGCAGGGTTAACTTCAAGGCTGGAAGAGGACAGCCGTTTACACAAAATTATTGACGGTCCCAAATTTATTTACTTCGGGTAATAGATTTGGTTACATTTATATAAACCTATTTAAAAAATTCCCCCAGGGCATCCAATTCGAAACACTGAATTAACACCCGTCCTCAATACAAAAAAAGAACGCCTTGTATGACGTCCTTTTTTGTCTATCTGCTTTAATCCTCCGGCGCCTTCTCCACCTGCTCAAGCACTTTATCGCTTTCGGCAATGCTTCCATTATCAAAATGAGTGGCGCCAAACAACGGAGCCTCATCGTAATCGTTAACGTACTCATCCAAATCATGATAAATACGGTGCGTCCAACGGGCAGCCTGCTGAACTTTTTCTTTTTCAGGCTTTGCTTCAATAACCTGCTGCCAGCGGACAGCATTATCAAAATCCTTTCGCAGCTGTGGGTTCTCAATTTTGTCTATTATTTCCTCAGTATCTTCAATCCGGGTGCTGATATCACCAAAGTTGTCCGCCGTCACATTATCAATGGCCCCATAGCCGGTTTGTTCGTTCCAATATCTGTGAGCCTGCTGTATATGAGTACTCACTTCTGTATGTATACCGGAAACGTCTTCTGTTGCTTCCTTCGGTTCCTTTAACACGACGCCATCCTCTGTTGTATTCTTTCCCAGGCTGAAGGGAGTAAAGAAGTGCAGCAGTGCAAGCACTCCTGGTACAATCAAAAGACTAACCCCTGCGACTATGCCTGCTGTTTTCAACGATAGTTTTATGATGAACTCCCCCAGCTGTTATCTCTTCACTGACAGTGTACCTGCTGCACACGTTCCCCGGCAAGCGATACCGCTGCCCAAAAATATGTTTTAAGCTTTCCACTTCCGGTTATTATAATATTATGGTAAGATCTTAATTGGTTATTTCATTAAAGATAAATAAATCCGGCAGGAATGCTTAGATATAAAGCTAAAGCATAAGCCACAAAAGAGGTTTTCCTCCTTTGTGGCTTTTTTATGAGACGGCTCTTCCCCCCAGGGATTCTGATTTAAATAAAAGCAGAACCTTTTGTACCGCCGCCGGCTTTCGCCTTACTTTTCTTTCTTACGGAAATACCAAAAACAATATTGATTTACCAAATATTCGATGATGGCAGCAATGTTGGGATAATAAAGCCCTTTAACATAAGCCGGAAAAAGAGACTTTCTTTTTCTGGCTTTTTTTATTGTCAAAATCCGTCTCTGGAAAGGAAGAATGCTATGAGTCGTTACAAACAGATACTGGCTGGCCTGGACGTCCTTGAAACTCCTTCGTACGATGCTTTCGAAGAAGCATGCGCTATGGCTCTTGAACACGGGGCATCTTTAGTACTTGCTTTTGTTTTTGAAGAACACCGGTATGCAAATCTGCAGCACATCGATCCCGGAGCTGTTCGCTATTTAAAAGAAAAGGCGGCTTATCATCTTCAGGCTTACAAAGAAGAAGCGAAGCGTAAAGGCGTTACAGATGTTCAAACAGTAGTTGATGCCGGCGTTCCGGAAAAGCAATTGGCCCGTCACCTCTGTCGTGCGTACAGCGCCGATTTAATCCTCGTTGGAGAAACCGGAGGACCTGCTTTTGAACGTCTCCTGCGCGGGAGGCGGTCCCGGGCCGTGGCTGGCAAAGCATCCTGTGAAGTACGGGTCGTCCGGAATAGCCGGCTGGCTGCATTAGATGCCTATCCCCGGACAGAATAACCTAAAAATTTGATCTATATTGCCACAGTAAAGAAAGGAGGAAAGTATGCGCCAATTAATGCCTAAATTCATCAAAAAAATACAAAGCATTTCCAAAAATCAGCGGTGGTATGAGCTCCGCTCAAGCCTGTGGCCACTCCCAATGATCTACACCTTGATTGCAGTGATCGCGGCCTTTGCCGCCTATGGTATTGAGTTCGGTTTTCACCCGGCGCTGCCCCTGGGATCTTTTCTCACAGTTGATTACGCATTAACAGAAATGATATACAGTACGCTTGCCTACGGAATATTAATGATTCATGCGTTTACGTTCAATATGATTTTAATCGTTTTAACCAGCTTTTCCGGCCAGTTCACACCCCGCGTTTTGTTCAGCTTTATTGCAGACCGCCGGACCCTGCATGCCATTGGTGTTTTTAATTTATCCTACTTTTATATTCTTATTAGCTTTTTTATGCTGGATTCTTCTATCAGCGAATATGTTATTTTTCCAGTCCTCGGAGTTACGGCCGCTTCAGTATCTGCAATCAATTTTATTTTATTTATTAATCATGCTGCCAAATGGATGCAGGTGGCAAACCTCACTAACAACCTGAACGAACGCTCACAGAATATCATTACAGCTACAAATGAGCAGGATTTACAAGAGCACCGCCCGTATCCGGATAAGGAATACCGTCTTCCTCAGGATTCGCCGGTTTATTCCATTGCCTGTTCTTCTGGAGGCTTTTTGCAGCTCGTTGATTTTAAACGTCTGATCGCTCAGGCAGAAAAGGACGGACTCGTCGTGTATCTTGAACGGAGGGTCGGTGATTATCTGCTCGAGGGGGATACGTTGTTTTCCTACCAGCGGTACGACGAAAAGCCAGAAACTCCTGTAAATGAACAGACCTATCTGCAGTTTTTGTTTATCGGTAACAAAAAAACAGAGATGCAGGATATGAATTTCAGTGTACGAAAATTAACAGAGATTGCCTTGAAAGCCATCGGAAACAATGAGCCTTCCACTGCGGAGGATGCCATTTACCAGCTCGCTGATTTAATCAGTTCCATTTCCGGCACTGCCTCCCACAGACCATACCTGGTCGATGCAAAGGATGAGGCACGAGTCGTGATGAAGGAAAGTACTTTCGCCTATTATGTATACGCCGCCTTCTCACCTATTGCAGAAGCCGCTAAAAAGGATATTAAAATTACCAATTGCGTGCTTGAATCTCTTTATTTGCTGGCTGATTCCCTTGGTGGAAAAGCACCAGGCGTGTGCTGGCATTATGCACAAAGCATTGCCCGGAATTTCGAAGGCAAAATGCCGTTTGATTATGATCAGAGCGAATGCTTCAGCTACCTCCGGGCTGTGTCCGAAGCTGCCGGGCAGCGCGAATCCTTTAACAGCCTGATGGAAGAGCTCGAAAAAGGCGAGCATATAGATAAAGAGACCGCCACGGCTTCCCCCGTCCTATACACCCATGAACAGCAGCAGGAAAAAGCCTTCAGCGACGCTTAAAGGTGTTTTTATGAACAAATTCTGGGTATGAAAATAAAAAGTTGTACTATTCAACCACTTTGACCCGAGGCTTTTGTATATTACGCCGGGGAGGCGAGGCTGTTGATTACTCATGGCAGCGGCTCTGTCACCGCCTGTACGCTATAAAAGCATCAGGTGCTGCCAAGCCGCAGCTGTACTTAATCAACTGCATTAGTTTAATCAATTCAAGACAATGAACAAGAGGTGAAAATATGGCCGAACATTCTGCGCCTGCACAAATAGAAGAACAACAAAAACAAATCGGAAGCTATCTCGGCAGAGTGCTTCGCGATCATTTCGGCAAAGGGCCGGAATCCGTTTATGTGAGCGTTGATCCCTGCTGTATTGTCATGCATATACGTAAGTTTTTATCTCCAATTGAAAAAGTAATGCTCGACCAGAGAGACAAAAGTGCCGTGGAGGAATTACGAGAAACCATGATGGCAAAAATGCTTCCTGAAATCGAGCATTATATTTCCACTCTCCTGGATATCGAAGGCTGGGAGTTCTATTTTGACTGGAACATCGAAAACAAATCGGGCGTCATTACCGGCTTCCATCCTGATAAACTGAAAGAAAAGCAGGAAAAGAACCGCACGCCGCGCCAGGAGGATATTAAGCAGGCGATCCAGCGTGTCAGTGAAGAAGTAGGGAAAAGCCCGGATGAAATCACTGTCCATCCCGTAAACGAGCGGACGATGCTCGCTGTACGCACGGGCGGTCTGATTTTAATTGAAAAAGAATTAATCAGAACCGGGCATTTGGATATTTTGAAATCAACGAAGCGCCTTCTTGAAAAAGAAGAACTCTATAAAGAAAAATTTGATTCTATATTTGGCACTACAGTCCGCGATATTTTCGTCGACTGGGACTTTGACCGGGACCGGAGCCTCGTCGTCTTCATTACGGACCCTGTATAGCATACAGACTGTAGGCAATCGTCGTTTTGTAAACCTGCAGCCCAGCTGAAAAATATGTTGCCGGGCATTACTATATATATAGAAAAAGATGTCTTGGACAGAAAGAAAAAAGCCACTATAACTAGAGGTAGAGGAAATCATATTTTTAACATATTTATTCATTTCCAACCAATAACGGCTCCGAAGCAAAGATGAGAATGCTTTCGCTTTAAGCCATTCCTAAAAGAAACCTTCTTTAGGAATGGCTTTTTTTGTACCTTCAGATCCTAAACAAGCTTCATAGTAGGACTATCCAGCCTTTAAGCATTATTACTATAAAAGAAAGGAGCAGCGAACATGATAGCCACTTTAATCATAGCCGGCTATTGCGGGCTTTGTTTTACCCTCCTGGCTAACCCTTTACCGCCTAAAAAATAACAGAATCATTGCCTAGAATTGTTTGCTGAAAATCTTTTTAAGGACCTGCCCTGCAGTATCCATTCGCAGGCAAAAAGGCTGAAGCAACAAATACTGGTCGGTTCAGCCTTTTTTATATTATTCCAGTATTCAATTTCTTTTATCATGCCAATCAGCGAAAATACTGTAAATAACTATTCATCCAGAGTAAGCCTCAGCAGACGGTCATCGTTTTCTGCCGGCGTCCCTCTTCCGTCGGTATTATTTGTAAGAAGGTAAACATCTCCATCTTCGGTTTTAACGTCACGGAGCCTGCCTTCTCCTTCAAATACGGCACTCATCTCTTCTGCTTCTTCATTAAAGACATACAGGCTCTCACCCCGAAGTCCTGCTACCAGAAGAGTATCCTCGAAAAAGGCAGTACCGGAAGGCGCCCAGGTAGTATTTCCCGATTGAATCACCGGGATTTCCAGCCCTTCTGCTGATTCACTGCCGGTAATTTCCGGCCAGCCGTAGTTAGTTCCCGGTTCGATTACGTTGATCTCATCCTGGGCGTTCGGACCGTGCTCCGAGCTGTACAGCTGACCATCGCTGTTCCATGCGAGTCCCTGCGGGTTCCGGTGCCCGTAGCTGTACACATAAGAATCTTCAAACGGGTTCTCCTCCGGCACCTCTCCGTCGAACGTCATTCGCAGTATGCTGCCTGCCAGGCTTTCTTCATCCTGCGCAAGCGAAGGCTCGTCCGAATCTCCGGCAGTAGCATATAAATAACCATCGGGCCCGATTTCCAGCCGGCCTCCGTTATGAATACGGCTCCCCGGAATGTCATCAAGCAGCACCTCTGTTTCATTCCACCGGCTGTCTTCCCGCTCCACAGCAACCACTCTGTTGGCGAGTGTCCCATCATTTTTACGATACGTGTAATACGCATAGCCTTCCGAAGAGTCAGCAAAATCCTCGGCCAGCACAAAGCCAAGCAAGCCGCCCTCCCCTTCATTTGCTACTTCATCACTCGTATTAAGCGAAAGGCGTTCTGTTTCTCCATCACTCACCTCAATCATCTCGCCCCCGCGGTTGGTCATATAGTACTTGTCTTCATGAATGTTTAACGACCACGGGACATCGAGATTTTCCGCCACCACTTCTACGTCCCAGTCTCCTGTTTGTGCTTCAGAAACTGAATCAGCGGGCTCTCCGGATTCTTCAGCATTTTCTTCCGGTCCTCCATCGTTCTCCTCCGCACTGCATCCGGCAAGAAACACTGCTCCGAAGACCAGCAGTCCGATTGTATTTTTTCTGCATGGATGGATTATCACTTCACCTCTCCTTTCATGAAAACGGCACAAGGTCTTGGAAAACCACTTACTCTTATCATAATACTATCATAAAAAACCGCCCTGGCTGCCATTTGACAGCCAGAGCGGTTAATTATAGGTTACCGGGCCGGAGCGCTTACACTTTGACCGCGTTTTTCAGTTCTTCCACGTACTGCTGCGCCGTCTGCGCCGCAAGCGACCCGTCGCCGGTCGCCGTCACGATCTGGCGCAGGAACTTGTCCCGGATGTCGCCGGCGGCGAACACGCCCGGAATCTTCGTTTCCATTTCCTCGTTCGTTTCGATATAGCCCTCGTCGTTCGTGATGCCGAGGTCGAGAAACGCCCCGTTCAGCGGCAGCAGCCCGATATAGATGAACGCGCCGCTCGTTTCGAAGTCGTAGTCCTCGCCGGTTTTCAGGTCCATGAGCGTGACGCTTCCGACCTTGCCGCCGTCGCCGTTGATGGTTTTTACGACCGTGCTCCATTTGAAGTCGATCTTGTCGTTCACAAACGCCCGCTGCTGCAGGATCTTCTGTGCCCGCAGCTCGTCGCGGCGGTGAATGACGGTCACCTTATCGGCAAACCGGGTCAGATACACCGCCTCCTCGACGGCGGAATCCCCGCCGCCGACGACCACGATGTCCTTGTTGCGGAAGAAGGCGCCGTCACACACCGCGCAGTAGGACACGCCGCGGCCGCCGAGCTCTTTTTCGCCCTCGACGCCGAGCTGCTTGTACTCCGCGCCGGTCGCGATGATGAGCGCGCGCGTTTTATACACTTTATTGCCGGCGTAGACGGTTTTGTATTCCTTGCCGTCCTCGACACGGGAGACGTCGCCGTAGGCGTACGCGGCGCCGAACTTCTGGGCGTGCTGGAACATTTTCGTCGACAGGTCGGGCCCGAGAATATGGTCAAAGCCCGGGTAGTTTTCCACGTCCTCGGTGTTGGCCATCTGGCCGCCGGGCACGCCGCGCTCGAGCATGAGCGTGTCCATTTCCGCCCGGGAGGCGTACACCGCCGCGGTCATGCCGGCCGGGCCGGCGCCCGCGATAATTACATCATAAATCCGTTCTTCAGTCATAAAACGACTCCTTTCCTTCTTCAGCAAATCTCTGAATATGGTTTTTAATTTCATCACGTACACGCTGGAAAACTATCCAGCGTTCGTTCTCTGTACCCTCTGCTTTTGCCGGGTCGTCAAAGCCCCAGTGCTCCCTCGTTACGTGCGGTGGGGTCATTGGACATTTATCGTTTGCATCGCCGCAAAGCGTGACCACCATGTCCGCGTTGTTTAAATATTCCGGGTCGATCATGCTCGACTCCTGCGTGGAAATATCGATGCCGACTTCGTTCATGGCTTCGACCGCCTTGGGATTCAGGCCATGGGCTTCGATACCGGCACTACGGACCTCCCAGTCATTTCCCAGGAAATAATGGCCAAACCCTTCTGCCATCTGGCTGCGGCAGGAATTACCCGTACATAAAAAATACAATTTCTTTTTGCTCATGGCTGCATCCTCATTTCACAAAATATTAATTTCAGCGGTGATGGTCCTCAGTCGCAATTAATACGCAGACCATCCCGTTCCAGCTGCTGCAGCTTTTCGTTCTGGTCGGGCACATGGCGGAGAATGTCCTCTACCATACCGGCAGAAGGATGCTCCTGGTTAAACGAATAAAAAATCCAGTGTCCCTTCCGCTGTTCTTTGACCAGGCCGGCGTCCCGGAGCTTTCTGAGATGCTGGCTCACCGACGACTGCGACATATCCAGAAGCTCCACAAATTCACATACGCAGCACTCGTGGTTCTGTACAAGGCCGACAATGGAAAGACGGGTGTTATCGCCCAAAAGCTTCAGCACAGAAGCAGTGTCTTTAATTTCCGGTTTGATCTTTTCCATACGTTCACCTACCATCGTTTTATTATATAAGCATATGCTAATATAAAATTCGCCAAACGTCAATAAATAACGCTCAGCAAAGACCCTTTAATAATATTCTTTTACTAATTCCGCCATTACCTGATTAGTACGGAACGCTGTTTTGCCAGTGCTTGGACAGGCTCCTTTTCCAAGCAGTTCATCAATAATAGATTGAATATGGTAATACTGGATATGCTTCGGATGCTCGATATAAAAAGACTCTTCGCCGGCTTCGTTTAGAAGGATAATCGGCTTGTCGTCAAACGTCGAAAACGTTATTTCCCCCTTTGTGCCGACGATACGGTTATCGTCCTCTTTACTATAGGAGGAGAAATTCCATACCCCTATCCCGACACCACCGTTCTCAAATTTCCATGTGCCGCTTACCGTATCTTCAGCCGGGTAGGAATCAGCCAGGTTCACCGCAGAACCCTTTACCTCGTTTAAAGGGCCGAGCAGGTAATCAAAGAGATCCAGCGTATGAGAGCCTACATCATAGAATAGCCCTGCGCCGCTTTTTTCGGGGATTACCCTCCACGGCCATTCTCCGTTTTCATCTTTTTGAACGATGGGCTGGGTCTGCTGGATAGAAGCAAACCGCACCTCTCCAATGCTTCCGGCATTCAGCAGCTCTTTCACCTTTCGAAAACGAGGAAGAGATCTTCTATAGTAGGCAACAAACAACGGCACACCATGATTTTCGCAGGCTTTTATCATTTCTGCGCATTCGTCCGTGCTGCCTGCCATCGGCTTTTCCACATATACAGGCTTGCCTGCTTCGGCAGCCATGATCGTATATTGCTTGTGCGAAGAAGGCGGCGTCGCAATATAAACGGCATCCACTTCGTTGTCGTGGATAAGATCCTCCGCTTTATCGTACCAGCTGGGAACCCCGTGGCGTTTCGCATAATCCTTCGCCTTTTCTCCATTTCTTCTCATTACCGCCTGCAGGGAGCTGTTTTCGGCGAGTTGAAAGGCAGGACCGCTTTTCACCTCTGTCACATTGCCGCACCCTATAATGCCCCATCGTATGTTTTTCATAGCGTTTCCTCCCAAATGAAATTCACTTTACGGATTTTGCATATATAAACCCGATATCCAAATTAAATCATATAAGATAAAAGAATCCTACAAGAGAAGATATCCATGTTATTGTAAAAATCATTACCTATGAATAAAGGGAGCAGCTTTTGCTGTTCCCTTAAAATCAATATGTCAATTACAAACCGACCTGGCCGGCAGCATATGTGGCATGCTCCGTGCTGAACCCTTCAAAGGTCAATTGATCAATCAGGCCCTGTCTTGAAAAAGAACTGTATTCCAGATAATCCTCCGCACTACTAACTGCCTGCTCCTGCCAATCCACACTAATGTTTTCTACACCATGAGCAGCCTCCGAGGAGCTGAAACCATCATATTCTAATTGCTCGATTAATCCTGATTCAGAGAATGCCGTATACTCCAGATAATCTTCGGCCTGAGCGACCGCCTGCTCCTCCCAGTCAACTGAGATGTTTTCTACAGCATATGTTGCATCTTCCGTGCTAAAGTCCTCATATTCCAATTGTTCGATCAACCCTGATTTAGAAAATGAAGTGTAATCTAGGTAGTCCTGAGCCTGGCTCACTGCCTGTTCCTGAGAAACAGATCCGCTGGATTCTTCTTCAGCTTCACGCTCTTCCTCTTCCTTCGCTTCCTGTTCGGCTTCTTCTTCAGCCTGACGTTCTTCCTCTTCTTTTGCTTCCTGCTCAGCTTCTTCCTCAGCCTGACGCTCTTCCTCTTCCTTGGCTTCTTTTTCTTTCTCTTCTTCATTCTTTTGCTTATCAGCTTTTTGTTCATCCGAAGCTGCTGTGGCATCTTCTGCTTCCAATTCAACAGCATCTTCAGTCGTTTTTTCACTAGCTATTTCTGTAGAAGAATCAGTTGGAACTAGTATAACAAATAAAATTAAAGCATAAATAATTGAAGCTATAATCATCTTCCACTTCACCCCGGAACGATACCCCGGAATCCGCTTATACCATTTTTTCTTTTCTTTATACCTCATTAAAATCCCTCCTTTTACATATATTGGTTACATTTTACCATGGTAAAGTGAAGCTGGCAATACACTGCGGTAGCGCCTTTATATGATTTTGGCTGCATCGAATAGAAGGTCTGAAAAGATTATTGGAAACTTTGCGATTAACGGATTCCTTGAGTGTCCAGTTTGCTTTATTAGTGGTTGGATTGATTGCCTAACAGGCAAGCACTTTGGCGTTCACATGAGCAAAAGCCATAAAAAAGCTTCCCACAAGTTCAGTGAACTCATGAGAAGCTTAAAGTAAATCCTATTTAAATGTTAGCAAAATGTTAGCATTCTGCTCATGTTCATTAAAGCTGGGTTATAGCATGGGATTGAACGGAGCCCGGACGAAAACCGCGACGTCCTGTCGCAGCGTCCGGGTGACCAACATCCTGTTGGCCTACATCATGCCGCCCATTCCGCCCATGCCACCCATGTCTGGCATGCCGCCGCCGGCACCGCCGCCATTTTCTTCTGGGATGTCGGCGATAACTGCTTCGGTTGTCAGGAACATGGAGGATACGGACGATGCGTTTTGCAGCGCGGAGCGGGTAACTTTTGTAGGATCGACAATACCTGCGTCAATCATGTTTACCCATTCGCCGGTCGCTGCGTTGTAGCCGTGTCCGACTGCTTCTGTTTTCAGGCGCTCAACGATAACGGAGCCTTCAAGGCCTGCGTTATGCGCAATCTGACGGAGTGGTTCTTCGAGGGCACGGAGAACGATTTTCACGCCGGTTGCTTCGTCGCCTGTAGTGTTGTTCATTTCTTCTTCTACTTTTTTGTAGACGTTCATCAGCGCGGTACCGCCGCCGGAGACAATGCCTTCTTCTACTGCTGCGCGTGTAGAGCTGAGGGCGTCTTCGATACGGAGTTTGCGCTCTTTCATTTCCGTTTCAGAAGCTGCGCCGACTTTAACAACGGCTACGCCGCCGGCAAGCTTCGCGAGGCGCTCCTGAAGTTTTTCACGGTCGAATTCGGAAGTCGTTTCTTCCATCTGCGTACGGAGCTGTGTTACACGGGCACCGATTGTCTGTGGATCGCCGCTTCCTTCTACGATCGTGGTGTTGTCTTTATCGATCGTGATTTTGTTGGCGTGACCGAGCTGATCGATCGTCGCTGTTTTCAGATCAAGACCTACATCTTCTGTAATGACTGTACCACCGGTAAGTGTAGCAATGTCTTCAAGCATTGCTTTACGACGGTCGCCAAAGCCTGGTGCTTTCACTGCTACTGCGTTGAATGTGCCGCGCAGCTTGTTAACTACGAGCGTTGCAAGCGCTTCGCCTTCCACATCCTCTGCGATGATGAGGATTGGACGGTTCTGCTGTACAACCTGCTCAAGCAGCGGAAGTACTTCCTGAATGCTTGTGAGCTTTTTGTCCGTGATTAAAATATACGGATTATCAAGCTCTGCCGTCATGGATTCGTTGTCGGAAACCATGTATGGAGACGCATAGCCGCGGTCAAACTGCATGCCTTCCACAACTTCAAGCTCCGTATCAAGGCCGCGGGATTCTTCGACTGTGATAACGCCGTCGTTGCCCACGCGCTCCATGGCTTCTGCAATGATTTGGCCGATTTCTTCAGATCCTGCAGAAATCGCGCCAACCTGCGTGATGGATTCTTTGCCTTCAATCGGCTTGCTGACGTTACGGAGCTCTTCGACCGCTACTTTGGTCGCGTTCTCCATGCCGCGGCGGATACCCATTGGGTTCGCGCCGGAGGTAACGTTTTTCAGGCCTTCCTGAATCATAGCCTGGGCAAGAACGGTTGCTGTTGTTGTACCGTCACCGGCAATGTCGTTCGTTTTGCTGGCAACCTCGGATACGAGCTGCGCGCCCATGTTTTCGAAGTTGTCTTCGAGTTCGATTTCTTTGGCGATGGTTACACCGTCATTGGTGATAAGCGGGGAGCCGAACTTCTTCTCCAAAACAACGTTGCGGCCTTTCGGTCCAAGCGTCACTTTTACAGCGTTTGCGAGTTCGTCCACACCGCGGAGCATCGCGCGGCGGCCGTTTTCACTAAACTTAATATCTTTAGCCATGATGAAATCCTCCTAATGTAATAATGATTTCGAAATGAAGCTGATTACTGAACTACAGCGAGGATGTCGCTTTCGCGGACGATTAAATAATCTTTGCCGTCGTATTTCACTTCTGTGCCTGCAAACTTCGAATAAACGACGATATCGCCTTCGTTTACTTCCGGCGTTACGCGTTCACCGTTGTCTTTTACAGCTCCGGCACCAACAGCCACCACGCGTCCTTCCTGTGGTTTCTCCTGGGCGGAGTCCGGCAGCACAATACCGCCAGCGGTTTTTTCTTCTGATTCTACCTGTTCGAGTACGAGTCGATCACCTAAAGGCTTTAACAAGGAAAACAACCTCCTTAGAATATTTTCATCGTCCGTTATATGTAACGGGAACGACAGTAACAACATTGTTGTTAGCACTCTTTCTATCCGAGTGCTAAACCCAATTATTATATTAATCAACCTGGGCTTTGTTTGCAAGAGGGAAGCGAAAATTTTTTCTTTCTTTTCCCATTCCGGCGCTTGATGGCACCTTCACTCACATTCCCTGCTAATTATTTTATTAATCTTCTATTTCAAAATTGTCATAAATTCGCAAGCGCTCTCTTTATTCTTCCTGCAGGTACCTGTGATACAATTAGAGCGTTCGAAACTGGATTTAACCGAGAGAGATTAGGAGTGATCCCCTTCCATGGCCGCACGTTACTGGAGCATTGTTATTATTTATGTACTTATGCAGCTTTCGGGCATCGTTGCCGTCCCGGCCCTTTTGGCTGTAGGCAGCTTTGATTCCGCACAGCAGGCTTCGTACTTCTGGATTTTTGCGAGCTTTATCGTCGCTTTGATTGTTATTTTGATTCTGCTGATTCCTGAAAGAGGCCAAAGTCTTGCGTTTAATAAACCAAAAATGCCTTGGCCAAACTCCATCGCCTGGGTTTTTATCGGGTTCGCCCTCGCCTACGCCGGCCAGATCGCCGCCGGTTTGATTGAACAGAACCTGCTCGGCATCGATACGGCGTCTGAAAACACGGCGCAGATCATCGAGCTTGTTAACAGCATGCCGGCCTTTGTCATTATTGTAGCTGTGATCGGCCCGATTCTCGAAGAGCTTGTGTTCCGTAAAGCCATATTCGGCTCGCTGTACAAACGGACAAACTTTTTTATTGCCGCTATTATCAGCTCCCTGATATTTGCTGCCGTGCATTTGGATTTCACTCATCTGCTTGTCTACACCATGATCGGCTTTGTATTCGCTTATTTGTATGTCAAAACCGGCCGGATCATCGTGCCGATAATCGTCCACTCTATCATGAATGCATTTGTAGTCGGTATTCAGGTATTGTTCCAGGATGAAATTGAGCGCATGATGCGTGAAGCTGAAAGTGCACTTATTCTGCTTGTTCAGGGGTTGATGTAATATGAAAGCTTCTACCGCTGCTCTTTTCTACTTTGTGCTGGGCGGAGTGCTGCTGATGTTTACGTACTTTTCCGTCAGTGAGTCCTCCTGGTCGTTCTGGAGCATTCTGCTCGCCGCCTTTGCCGCGTATGACCTCGTGATGGGCTTTAACTACCTGCGCCTCATGTCGGAGCAGAAAAAGAAGAAATAGCAAAAGGGACCGGCCAGCATTCAGGCGGTCCCTTTTTAATGGATCAATATACATTACCCACTGTCGGCCTATTCGCTTTCCAGCGGGTAATTTTTCAGAAAATACACGAGTGTCTGCAGCTCGATGGCAAGATCAATATGATGCACGCGCACAGTCGCAGGAACCGACAGGCGGGCCGGGGTAAAGTTTAAAATGCCGCTGATGCCTGCCTCCACCAGTTTTTCTCCGGTCGTCTGGGCCGCAGCGGACGGCACCGTGAGCATCGCTACGGAAACGTTATGCTCTTCAAGCTTTTCCGCCAGATCGTCGGTGTGATACACCGGAACGTTGCCGATCTGCTCTCCGACCATGTCTTTATTGATATCAAATGCAGCCACAATCCGGGTGTTTTCATTTTTGGAGAAATTGTAACGAAGCAGCGCCCTTCCCAGGTTCCCCACGCCAAGAAGCACTACGTCGGTGGCCTCGTCCTGGTCCAGGGTGGTCCGGAAAAACGACAGCAGGTACTGTACATTGTAGCCGTACCCTTTCTTGCCAAGTGCACCGAAATACGAAAAATCCCTGCGGATCGTTGCCGAGTCCACCTTGACCGCCTCACTCAATTCGGTTGAGGACACGCGGGTTTTCCCTGTTGCATACAGGCTTTCCAGAAATCGATAATATAGGGGCAGCCGCTTTGCGGTAGCCTGCGGAATTTTTTGCTGGTCTGTATTCATAATTATTTCCACCTAAATGTATTGTCATCGTCTGTAGACAGTATAGCATGTGTCCCCACGAAAACGTACCGAAACGCTTACCACGCGCGAGGCTTATCCTGTTTCGCGTTTCACGGAAAAGTACGATACACTGATAATATCAGAGATGTTATTAAAGGAGCTATATAAATATGATTTTACTTCAATGTTCGGGTGTCACCAAGTCTTTTGGTGCAGAAACCGTACTTGATCAAATAAAACTCGAAGTAAAGGAAGGCGAACGGGTCGCACTGGTCGGCAAAAACGGGGCCGGCAAATCCACCCTCCTGAAAATTCTTGCCGGGGAATCCTCGTATGATTCTGGCTCCATCACGATGCCAAAGGGCACGACGTTCGGGTATCTGGAGCAGCACACCGGCTTAAACAGCGATAAAACCATGTGGGATGAAATGCTCGAGGTTTTTACCCATCTGCAAAAAGCTGAAGCCGAGCTGCGCCGCATGGAAGCAAAAATGTCCGAGCCTGGTATTATTGACGACACCAGCGCCTACGAAAAGCTGATGGCTGACTACGACCAGCGCCAGCAGGAATTCGAAGCCCGTGGCGGCTACCGCTATGAGTCCGACATCCGCACGGTGCTGGCCGGCCTCGGCTTTGGCAGCTTCTCTCTCGAAACGCCGGTACAGTCGCTAAGCGGCGGTCAGAAGACTCGCCTTGCCCTCGGCAAGCTTCTGCTGTCACGGCCCGATCTCCTGGTTCTTGACGAGCCGACCAACCATCTCGATATGGATACCCTCCGCTGGCTCGAGCAGTATTTAAGCAGCTATCCGGGTGCCGTCCTGATCGTCTCCCACGACCGGTATTTTCTGGACCAGATTGTGACGAAGGTGTATGAAATCATTCATAAAAAAGCCCGTTTGTTCTACGGCAATTACAGTGCGTTTCAGGAAAAACGGGCCGAGCTGTTTGAACAGGAAATGCAGGCCTATGAAAAACAGCAGAAGGAAATTGCCGAGCTTGAAGACTTTGTGCAGAAAAATATTGTGCGCGCCTCTACAACCAAACGGGCCCAGAGCCGCCGGAAAAAGCTCGAGAAAATGGACAAGCTCGATAAACCGCAACGGGACGGCAAATCCGCCTCCCTGCGCTTTGAGATTGACCGGCAGAGCGGAAACGATGTACTAAAGGCAGAAGACCTTACCTTCCGTTTTGATGATAAGGCGCCCGTTTTTGAGCATTTAAATGTACGCGCCCAGCGCGGCGAGAGCATTGCGCTGATCGGACCGAACGGAACGGGCAAAAGTACCTTTTTAAAAACGATCAAGGGAGATCTTGAGCCGGATGAAGGGCATATTCAGCTCGGAAGTAAAGTGGATCTTGGCTATTACGATCAGCAGCAGGCGGAGCTGAATTCGGGCAAGACCGTGCTGCAGGAGCTGTGGGACGAATATCCGCTTGAAAACGAAAAGGACATCCGCACGGTGCTCGGCCAGTTTTTATTTACCGGCGAGGACGTGCTGAAGCAGGTGTCTGACTTAAGCGGCGGGGAAAAGGCGCGCCTTTCGCTTGCTAAAATGATGATGCAGAAGTCGAATTTCCTGCTGCTCGATGAGCCGACCAACCACCTTGATCTCGACAGCAAGGAAGTGCTTGAAGACGCCCTGATCGATTACCCGGGAACAATTCTGTTCGTTTCCCACGACCGGTATTTTCTGAACCGGATCGCGACCCGCATTCTTGAAATGGGCGGCGGCGACGTCCGCAATTACATCGGGGACTATGATTATTATTTGTTCAAAAAGGAGGAAGAGCGGGAAAAAGCGGCGCTCCAGGCAGAGCGTGAAGGACCGAAGCCTGAAGACACCGGCGCAGCAAAGTCTTCATTTGCAGACGATAAAGCAGCCAAGCGCGAGGCCCGCAAGCGGCAGCGCCGCATTGAACAGATTGAACAGGATATTGAAGCCAAAGAGCAGCTCGTTGAGGAGCAGGAAGCCGCTTTGTTCGAACCTGACGTATACGAAGACCATGAAAAGGCCGCCGGCTATCAGTCGTCGATTAACGAACTGAGAGGCGAATTGGAACAGCTGATGGAAGAATGGGAAGAACTGCAGCTCGAAGAATCCAGCTCCTAATCATATTCCCTTTATACAGCAAAGCCCGTGTCTCAGCAGAAGAGAACACGGGCTTTTTGTTACGTATGAAGCGGCAGGCCGGGCACGCCGTTTAAATCCATACCGGAAAAATTCCCTTTTTTCCAGTTGATATAGGCAGCAGCTCCGATCATGGCTGCATTATCGGTACATAAATGCAGCGGTGGTATCTGCAGCTTGATGCCGCTGTCTTTGAATTTCTCTTCCATCGCTGTCCGAAGACCGCTGTTCGCTGCCACGCCTCCGACTACCATCACCTGCTTCACCCCGAAGGCTTCTGCTGCCCGGGCTGTTTTTTCCGTCAGCACGGTAATGACACTCTGCTGAAAGCTTGCCGCAACGTCCTCCGGAGCTAATTCTTCCCCGCGCTGGCGGGCGTTGTGGAGCGTGTTCATAACAGCAGATTTCAAGCCACTGAAGCTGAAATCATACGAGCCCTCCTCGAGCCAGGCAACGGGCAGCGGTACGTCCGGAGCTCCGGCTTTAGCCAGCTTATCGAGCTCCGGTCCGCCGGGATACGGCAGGCCGAGAGTACGCGCGACCTTGTCATATGCTTCTCCCACGGCATCATCTCTGGTCTGGCCAAGCAGCTCATACTCCCCTTCCTCCTGGATAAGCACCAGCTCGGTATGGCCCCCGGACACGACGAGCGCAAGAGCAGGGTATTCCCATTCCTCCTCAAGCCGGGTCGCCTGAATATGGCCTGCAATATGATGGACGCCGATCAGCGGCAGCCTCTTCGCGTACGCTGTCGCCTTCGCGGCATTTACGCCGACAAGAAGGGCACCGACAAGTCCGGGACCTTCCGTTACCGCTACGGCGGACAAATCGGAAAACGTGCTTCCCGCTTCCTCAAGCGCCTGCTCCATGACCTGGGTGATAGCTTCTGCGTGATGTCTCGAAGCAACCTCCGGCACAACGCCGCCAAAGCGTTTATGACTTTTCATCTGGGAGAGGACAACGTTGGACCGGATCCCCGTACCGTTTCTGATCACTGCAGCAGCTGTTTCATCACAGCTCGTTTCCACAGCCAGAATATCTATTGGTTCACGCTTGTTCATTCATATTCACCCACATTACTATCGCATTTTCATTATTATCCATGTAATAATTTTTTCGGACCCCGCCGGGCACAAATCCGAATTTATCGTACAGGTTCCGGGCGGTCTCATTGGTTTCACGCACTTCAAGCGTCATCGTCCGGGCTCCGTAAGTATAGGCAACTTCCATTAAATTGGCCAGCAGCTCCTGCCCGATTTTCCGTCCGCGGTAGCGTGAATGCACCGCAATATTGGTTACATGCGCCTCGTCAATAACAATCCATACCCCGCAGTAGCCGACAATTCTGCCTTTGACTTCTGCCACCAGATAATGGGCAAACTGGTTATTGTATATTTCATTTTCAAACGCACGCCGGCTCCATGGCATTGAAAAGGCATTATGCTCTACCTCCATCACGTTGTCGATATCGTCGGCACTCATCATACGGATCAGTATTTCTGCTTTCATTCGGATCTCCCGCTTTGGGCTTTCTGCCAATTTTTTTCTGCCTCAGCAAGCTGGGCATATTCCGGCACCACCGCGTGTGCATCCATTGCTTTGCCGGCGATGCGGGCCACACGGATGATCTCAGCCGGACGGATCGTCTGTGCCGTCCAGTCCGCAAAAACCGCCCTACTGCCGAGCCGTTCCTGGATCAGCTCCTGCCGGCTTGCCGTGTCTTCGCCGACAAACAGAATTTGCTTCTCCATCTGTTCGAGCGTCTCCAGCCAGTCCGGAAGCAGAATGATCTGATCCTTTATCTGGCGTGCTACGGCGTTTTCTCCCGAACTTCCGGAAAAAGCCGCTGTATAGACCTGATTTCTCCGTGCATCAATCAGGGGAGAAACGAGGCCTGGAAACCCGAGACCGTTTTGGGCAAATACCTGAAGCGTCGATACAGGATAGAGCGGAATATTTAAGGCCCAGGCCATTGATTTAGCCGTCGTTACTCCGATGCGCACGCCGGTGTAGGAGCCTGGCCCCGTCGTTACTGCTACCGCATCCAGATCGTCCGGGGCAAGGCCGCTTTCTTTCATCAGTGATTCCACCGCCGGCATCAGCCGGACGGAGTGATTTTTTTTAATGTTGGTCGTATATTCACCGAGGATTTTCTGTTCATCTGCAAGGGCGATACCCAGCACGTGCGTGGACGTGTCAATTGCGAGCATTTTCATCATTCTGCAACTCCTTCATCTTTGCCTTCCACCGCTCGCCAACGGCCGTCAAAGTCAATTTCCTGCTCGTTTCCCCGGTGTACTGAATATCTATTTCCAGACGATCCTCCGGCCATTCTTCCAGGCGGACCGGCCATTCTAAAAGTGACACTCCGCCTGCCTCAAAGTATTCTTCAATTCCGATTTCCTCCGCTTCCTCTTCTGAAAGCCGGTAAAGATCAATATGAAACAAAGGCAGCCGCCCTCCGTATTCTTTAACGATCGTAAAGCTTGGACTATTTACCATTGTGGTAACTCCCAGGCCTCTGGCAAAGCCTTTGGCAAAATGTGTTTTTCCTGCTCCAAGGCTTCCGAGCAGCCATATCTTATCATCTGCCTCCGCATACCGGCCCAAAAGCTCTCCCCACGCCGCCGTTTCCTCCGGAGACGAAGTGCCGATAATCCACTCTGACATAGCGCTTCTTCCTTTCTGCTGCTTATGATGAACGAAAATGGTTATAGCCGGATTTTTCCAGCCTGGTACGGGAGCCGTTTTCCTGCAGGAAGACCTCCCCGTTCCCTGCTGAAACCTTCCCGATCGCATACAGCGCAAGTCCGGCTTTCCGGAATTTGCTGCTGAGTTCTTCCCAAACGGAAGAAGGTGCTGTTCCGACCAGCTCGAAATCTTCTCCACCGTAAAACATATGCTTTTTCATTGTTTGCATTTCCAGCTGCTCCATCGCTTCGTGGACGGGCAGCCCGGAAAAGTCCAGTTCTATCGAAACACCGCTTGCTTCTGCAATCTCACAGCATTCGCTTGCCAGCCCGTCACTTATATCATTTAAAGCCGTACGGCCGCCGTATTCCACCAGCAGCCGCCCCGCCTCTACCTGGGGCACCGGGCGCTGGTGATAGGCAATTAATGCTTGTTCCCGCTCAGAGTAAGCCGCATCCTTTGTCCGTTCGAGCAGAAGTTCAAGCCCGGCTGCCGACATACCGACAGGGCCGGTTAAAAACACAATATCACTGGGTTCTGCAGAGCTTCGGAGCAACTGCTGCTTTTCTTCCACTGCCCCGATCACTGTAATGCTCACCATTAAGTCGCGCCGGGAGGACACTGTGTCCCCGCCAATCATATCCATATGATATCGTGCGCCCAGTTCATTCATTCCCCGGTACAGTTCGTTTAGTTCCTCTTCGGACCAGCTGGGCGTTACCGCAATCGATATCACATAAAAATGTGGCACCCCGCCCATAGCGGCGACGTCGCTAATGTTTGCAGCCAGTGCTTTAAAGCCGATGTCAAAGGGATTCATGGTATCTTTGCGGAAATGGACATCTTCAATCATCGTATCCACACAGACAATTTCATTCATCTGCGCAAGCGGCCGGTATACCGCCGCATCATCACCTATCCCTACCTCCAGACGCTCCTGGAAGATTTGTGTTGGTTTGCGTTCGTTAATCCAGTCAAATTCATCGTTTGGCATAAACTGCTCCTCAATGATCTCTCTTAATAGTCTCCTGCTAGTTTATCGCATTCTTGCAATCGCGTACAGTAAACGAAAAGGACCTCTTCACGTTTATCCAAAAACTACCCTCTGCGCTTTCTGCACAAAGGGTAGTCTGGTTTCCGGTTTCGTTATTGTATCTTATTTCATAAAAAAAAGCCTTGCCGGCTTTGATGGATTAGTATAATTGGTTGCGGGAGGAGGATTTGAACCTCCGACCTCCGGGTTATGAGCCCGACGAGCTACCAGACTGCTCTATCCCGCGATTTGGTATAGCGCGGCGACGATCTACTTTCACGGGGGGAGAACCCCCGGCTATCATCAACGCTGAAGAGCTTAACTTCCGTGTTCGGCATGGGAACGGGTGGATCCTCTTCGCTGTTGTCACCGCACTATGTATGGTGTCTCTCAACAAGACAATTATAATCTTATCACGCAGGACATATGAACACAAGGGGTTTTTAAATATTTTATCGCCATTTTTTATTATTTACTGCAAAGTACACGTCTTCGAGCGAACGATGCAGCTGCCTGAAAGCAATCTGCGCTTCCTCAAGCGTCACCTGTTCAAACATCACAGAAGCATTTGGCTGCAATTGGGCAGCTTTCGACAAATCGGCACTGATGACATTTAACACGCGGGCGTAACCTCCCGTCGTCTGCCGGTCGGCCATTAAAATCATCGGCTGACCGTCTGAGGCCAGTTGAACAGTTCCAAACGCCACACCATCCGATATAATATCCCCAGTGTGATGAAAAGACACTTCCGGGCCCTCGAGCCGGATACCCATACGGTCAGCTTCCTGGGTCACCACGTAAGCTTCCCGAAGCAGCCTCGTCCCAGCTTCCGCTGTTAATGTATCAAATTCCGGGCCGGCCACCACCCGGAGCGTCTGTTGTTTTTCATAGACCGGGATACTCGCTTTGGGGAGCCGGCGTTCAAAGGGGCGGGGGCTGTCATGCACGGTGCCCCGATACAAGATGTCGCCGCCTTCAAGCTCCCGGCCTTCCATGCCCCCTATGCCAGCTTTTGTGTATGTCGAGCGGCTGCCTAAGACCATTGGCACCTCCAGGCTTCCTGCCACGCAAAGGTAGGCACGTGCTCCGTGTGCCGGCCCTTTAAAGGTCAGCTCGTCACCCTCATAAATTTTTCTCGTGGCCCACATTGGAATCGATTCGTTATTTATCTGTGGCTGCAAATTTCCGCCTGTAACCGCAATAACCGTATCTTCATGAAATGTAAGGGCCGGTCCCATTAAGGTCAGCTCCAGCCCGGCTGCGGACAGAGGATTACCGCAGAGAGCGTTCCCCATTTGAAGTGCATACATATCCATCGCCCCAGATGCCGGCACTCCGAGGTGCTGATATCCGATCCGGCCTGTATCCTGGATGGTCGTAAAGAGTCCTGCTTTTCGCACGGTGCAGACAGGCGTTTTGTTCATATAAATTCCCCCGCTGCCTGCACTGAAGCTCCGTGATGCTCCAGCTGCTCCCTTAAATGTTGAATAAACAGAACCGCCTGCTCGTTATCCCCGTGTACACATATGGTATCTGCCTCCATAGCTACTTCTGTGCCGTCCACTGCTTTAACTGCTCCCTTTTGAAGGACCTCGAGCACCTGGGCAGCGGCTTCTTCAGGTTTATCGAGAAAGGCGTTCTTTTCCGTTCTTGGAGTCAATGTTCCCTCAGCAGTGTACGTACGGTCTGCAAACATTTCCTTTGCTACCTTAAGGCCGGCTCTTTCCCCCGCTGCCTGCAGTTCTGTATGGACAGGGGCAAATAATAGGAGATGCTCATTAAAATCCTTCACCGCCCGGGCCACTCCCTTTGCAGCCGCTGGATCGCGAAGAGCCGCGTTGTATAAAGCCCCGTGCGGTTTTACGTGCTGCATCTGCACCTCTTCTGCACAGCAAAAGGCATGGAGCGCCCCAATCTGGTAAAGACAAAGCTGATAAATATCATCCTCGGCCATTGCTATGTATCTTCGGCCAAACCCTTCCTTATCCCAAAAGCCAGGATGGGCACCGACAGCCGTGCCATACTGTTTGGCAAGGGCAACAGTACGCGCCATCACTGCCGAATCTCCCGCGTGGCCGCCGCAGGCAACGTTTGCCGATGAAACTAAAGGAATCACCTTCTGATCCATACCCAGTGTATAAATGCCGTAGCTTTCTCCCAGGTCGCAATTTAAATCAATGGTCACGCCTCTTCCTCCTCTTCTACACGGATGCTGTATTCTCCACGGTCGACAGATTTTTCAATTTCAGCATACTCTCTATATCCCACCGGCTCGAACCGGAGCAGATGGCCCGGGGTTAAAAGCGCAGGTTCGTCATTCGCTGCGTTAAACAAAGGAACGGGAGTTTTACCAATGATATTCCACCCGCCCGGGCTGTCAATCGAATAAACCCCTGTCTGAGCGTCGGCTATACCAACTGAGCCTGCTTCCACTTTCGCTCTTGGTGTTTCGAGGCGGGGGGTATGAAGTCGTTCGTCAAGCCCGCCGAGATAAGGAAATCCCGGAGTGAAGCCCAGCATATAAATAAAATAGGATACACTACTGTGCAGCTCTACGACTTCCTCTACAGATAGTTCTTTCTCTGATGCAAGACGTTCGATATCCTGTCCAAACGATACGTCATAACAAACTGGCAGATAATACGTTTTCATTGCACCTTCCGATGCTTCGTCCATATGCCCAAACACGTGATAAATGAACTTGTAAAGACGTTCATACTGTATTTGCAGCGGATCATAATATACGGTCAATGCCCGGTAGCCTGGGACGCACTCACTTACCCCTGCTGGCTTTTCTTTTTTTAAAGCTTCATACAGCCGGTGGACCTTCCGGTTTACGGAGGGGGAAATCACATTTTCAAATTGCACACTCAAGGCATGATCCCCAATAGGCAAAATATCCATACAACTTTCCCCTTTTCCTGATGATTAGTATGTTTATTGTAGCATAGAGAAAAAGGAAAAAAATATAAAAAAACCGCCTCCCTCCGAAAAGGGAAACGGTTTAACTCGCCCGGCAGCGATCTACTTTCACGGGGGGAGAACCCCCGGCTATCATC
>NZ_CANLSU010000018.1 GCF_947493875.1 uncultured Marinococcus sp.
AAGACATGTTCCGACCGCAGGGTTAACTTCCCGGCTGGAAAAGGACAGCCGTTTACACAAAATTATTGACGGTCCCTATTTTGTGTGTAAAACGGTCGTTTTTTAAACTTAATTTTACATATAGTTTTTGTCATATTAAATACTCATTTTATGCACGGATTCTCGAAAATTATAATCTAGTCTAATACATAAAGGAATGACAAGTTCTTTATTAAAAGTAGAAAGAAGGGATTGTAAAGTATGAGAAAAAAGAACCTATTGATAAGCTTGTTTTCTCTAATGATGGTCATTGTTTTATCAGCTTGTACAAGCAATGACGGAGAAGCATCTGTAGAAGATACTAGCAATGAAAAGAATTCAAATGAAGAGATGAACATGAATGAGGACAATGAAGGTTCTATGGAAGAAAATATGAATGGCTCCTCCAGTGAAGGAGAAATGAATAATGGTTCCATGGGTAATGGTCATATGGATCATGATGATGTGGTAGGTCTAATTGATTCGACAGGAGAGAACGAACTGAGTATCCCCTCTGTACTCAAAAGCGACAGCAACAAAGGAACTGAGTATACAATACGCGCGCAAAAAGGAGAAACAGAAATATTTGATGGCGTTCAAACAAAAACATATGGCTATAATGACTCGTTTCTAGGTCCCATGCTTCAATTTGAAAAAGGAGATACTGTGAAAATAAACTTAATCAATGAACTCAATGAAAATACCACTTTTCACTGGCATGGATTGGAAGTGCCAGGGAATGACGATGGTGGTCCACACAATGTATTGGAGCCAGGCGAAGAGAGTACTATTGAATTTGAAGTGACACAGGAAGCTGCCACATTGTGGTTCCATCCCCACCCGGAAGGAAAAACCTCTGAACAAGTGTACAACGGACTTGCTGGGTTAATTTATATCGAGGACCAAAATTCAAAAAATCTCGAATTACCAAGTGAATATGGAGAAAATGACATCCCTCTCGTTTTCCAGGACAAAGTATTTAATGATGAAAAACAACTGAATTACAAAGCCGTAGCAAATGAAGATGGCACAGTCGGGGATACATCATTAATTAACGGCACATTGAATCCAAAATTAACTGTAGATAAAGAAAAAGTAAGGCTTCGACTTTTAAATGGATCAAATGCAAGAAATTACACCTTTAAACTAAATACAGGGGATTCTTTTGTACAAGTCGCAACGGACGGCGGGTTTTTAAATGAACCGGTCTCAATGGAAGAAATCACACTCACGCCTTCAGAGCGGGCCGAAATAATCATTGATTTTTCTAAAGTCGATGGTAATGAAAATATAGCGTTAATGAATGAAGATGGTGCCACGCTCTTACCTTTTGAAATCACAGATCAAACAGGTAAGAACATGGATATACCTGATGAAATGAATGACTTTTCAGTTACGGAAGAAGAAAAGAACCTGCCAGTGACAAAAGAAATTGAACTTTTCGGCATGATGGATCAGGTAACGATAAACGGAAAAAAATTTGATCCTGAAAGAATTGATTTTACGCAGGAACAAGGTGTTACAGAAGTATGGGAAATCTATAATAAACCTGACATGATGGGCGGCATGATTCATCCGTTCCACATCCATGGTGCTCAGTTTAAGATCCTTTCCAGGAATGGAGAAGCACCACCTGAGAACGAAAGAGGCTGGAAAGATAGTTTTTCCGTTGCCCCGGATGAGACTGTAAAAATTGCCATTCAGTTTAAAAATAAAGGCATATATATGTTCCACTGTCACATACTTGAACATGAGGACAATGGGATGATGGGACAGGTTAAAGTAGAGTAAGCTCCAAAGCTTCAATCTAATAACAAAAAAGGAACTATTTCTTGATTTTTTCTAGACGAATTACAATATTGAGTAAGTTGGAGAAGGACAATCATCATTAAAATTATGTGCAGTTTCTATGGAGTTTTACCATATCGGTTTATATGCGAAATGGATGGGAATTCAATTAATGTAAGTGCATTCAATTCTATAGGAGGGATTTATAATGGCTCATGAACAACATCAACAACTGATTCAGACGTTACATGAATGTATGGAAGCCTGTAACCACTGTTACGATGCCTGTCTGAGGGAAGAAGACGTAAAAATGATGGCGGAGTGTATCCGATTGGATCGTGAATGTGCAGATATCTGTGCATTTTTAGAACAGGCTCTGACAAGAAATTCACCATTTTCTTCTGATCTGGCGGCAGTATGTGCCAAGGTCTGCGAAGCATGCGGCAACGAGTGTCAAAAACATGACCACGATCACTGCCAGAAATGTGCAGATGCGTGCTTCAAATGTGCAGAGGCTTGTAAAGAAATCGCCTAAGCACAACACTTAGAAAGAAGTGGTATGTCGGAACTTATTCTGGACATACCACTTCTTTTATTTCCGGTTAAGATTGTACCCAGCATTTTAACGAAAATATACATTAAGGTGTATTTGCATTATTAATTAAGAGCGCCCTTGATTTTGACAATACTTATAAGAGACGCCTTAGTTTAGACAAGGTTATAAAAAACAGTTGAGTTCGCTTAGAACCATCGTTGCAAGGAGGAGTAAACCGAATTCCCTTCAAAACAGTCATTAATGTATCTGTTAATTCATATAATAAAAAGAGCTTATCCATGCAGATTATCCATTTGAGATAGATAATCCAGTAAAGATAAGCTCTTTAATATCATCTGTTTTTATTCAACAGGTGACAATTCACTTTCTGTCACCCATTTATGATTTTCTACTTTTTCTCCAGTTGTTGTTGTGAAGTCAAGCATATATACAGTAGTGTCTTCAGCAGATTCTATCACAGCGGTTGCACCATCCATGCCTTTCATGTGATCCGCATCCAAGGTCACTTCAGTGCCGGGCTCCAGTGGTGCTTCTCCTGGACCTTCCAATTCTTCATGGATGACCCATTTATGATTCTCCACTGGGTCTCCACCAGTTGTAGGGTAATAAGTGACACTATAAGCAACAGTATCAAATGCGCCTGCAATTGTTGCTTCAGCGCCATACATACCTGGCATATGATCGGCTTTGATAATGGCTTGGCTACCCACTTCATAAGTTGGATCTTCTGCTTCCTCCAGACCGTCAGGGACTACACCAGTGCTGGACATCTGTTCAGCAAAAATGGATTGAATCGTTTCTTTCACTTCTAAAATACTGGTGCGTATATCATTAATTTCTGCTTCAGTCTCTTCAATGGATGCATCCTGGTTTTCCATTTTTTTGGTCACAGCATCCAAATGGTTGTCAGCGGCGTTTAAGCGATTCAGCAGAGATTCCAGCTTGTCCAGATACTCTTTATAGAGCTGTACTTCATCAACTGTTATAGGAGGGCCTTCGATAGATCCTTCGATTGCCTCCAGCTCAGATTGGATAGCGTCCGTTTTCTTCTCAACCTTATCCAGTCTCTTTTCAACCTTTGCTTCCCCCTGTGCTTGTCCATTGGCTTGGGGAGCTGCGTTGATGGAATCTGCCGAAACTTGTCCTGCTGAGAAACTGATTCCAGTAACGGTTGCGAGTGTGACGACTATTTTTGTAAATCTGTTATTCATTTTACATTCCTCCCTGGTATTTTTTCTAAGAGATATTTACCTTAAATGATACAAGCAATCCAATGCCTTCTAATCATTTTAAATTTCTATTGATTCACCTTCCTGAAAAAGCATCACCCCCTTTTGTAACTGTGATACTCTTCCCTTTTAGAAGAACACGCATGGCTCGAGATTAAAAATGCTTTAATGCGCATGCCCTTCTTCCCCATCATTACGGTGTTTAAGAAATACATACTCCCCTATGAAGATGATGATAATGAAAATGATGGAGACGACAACAATCAGCCAGTCATTCATCAGTTTGACCCACATAAAAGCTGCCAGTACAATTCCATCAAGTATGAATGCGGTCATGACAATGACTGGATTTGCATCCACCTTATCCCTCAGATGTTTAAATACACCCCAATGCACAATCATATCCATCACAAGATACAATATGGCCCCGACTGAGGCGATACGACTGAGGTCGAAAATGACGGCCAGTACCATCGCAAGTACAATTGTGTATACCAGCGTATGCTTTTGAATCCGTCCTGGCATGCCAAAGTGCTTATGTGGAATCAGCTTCATATCTGTCATCATGGCAAGCATGCGTGACACCGCAAAGACACTGGCAATAATACCGGATACTGTTGCGATGATCGCAATGCCGACGGTAAACCATACAGCGTAGTTTCCAAATGCTGGCCTTGCGGCTTCTGCAAGCGAGTAGTCTCTGGCTGCAATGATTTCGTTTAACGGCAGATTGCTGGATACCGCCCATGCAACCAGCAGATACACAAAAAGACTGATGGAAATGGATGCGACAATCGCCCGGCCGATATTCTTATGGGGTTTAACGATTTCAGAGCCACTGTTAGTGATCGTCGTAAACCCTTTGAACGATAGGATGGTGAGTGCCACAGCTGCAATCATGCTGGTAATAGTTGCGTCTTCCGTACTTCCACTGCCCTCTGCGGGTGTAATGGAAAAACCGGCGACCCATAACCCGCCCATCGCAAAGACGACAAGTCCAATTATTTTAAGCAGGGACACAATCGAAGTAAACGTCTGAATGAAACTGTTGCCAGAAATATTAACCAGGAATGCAAAGAGCAAAAGACCAACAGCGAGCACAGGCACCAGGTAGCTGGTTGCATCCATATTGAAAATCTGCAACGTATAGGTACCGAAAGTACGGGCCACGAGACTCTGGTTGATGACCATGGATACGGCCATCAGCATCGCTGCAGAAGCAGTGACGGTACCCTGACCATACGCTTTTGCCAAAAACATGCCGATACCCCCTGCTGAAGGATATTCATTGCTCATCTTGACATAGGAATACGCACTGAATCCAGTTACAATCCCTCCGACGACAAACATGATCGGGAACCACATGCCGGCAAGTGCGGCAACCTGACCCAGCAATGCAAATATTCCGGCACTGATCATAACCCCTGTCCCAAGACCGATCGCACCAGTCAGAGATAAGCTGTCTTTTTTATATTCGCTCATTAGCATCACCTCAGAAATAATAGTCTCTAAAACATATGCCCATGGTTTGTGCAGTTAGTGTGCAGTTTTTAAAATATTTCAAATTAATTTTAGCAATGTGCTCAAAATCTACATTTTTAAGCAATCGATAATATGAGAAAGCTACTTTCTAATCCACTTGTAGCCCACGCCCCATACTGTGTGAAAATAATCATCGATGGGAAAACCCACTTCCCTGATTTTTTCCCGCATGTTTCTAACATGTGAATCCACAGTCCGGCCTTCAGTTTCTGAATACATCCCCCACACCAGGTCGATCAGTTGATTTCTGGAATATACCCGCCCCGGGTTCTGCATAAGCAACCCAATCAACGAGAATTCTTTGGGGGTCAACTTGATATACTGATTCTTATAGGACAGTTCGAATCGATCCTTGTCCCATAGCAGTCCATCCACCTCAACATGGTTGCCAGGTTTCGCTCTCCTTAATAATGCATCCATCCGTGCAATGAGTTCTTTTTCATTGAAGGGTTTTGTTATATAGTCATCCGCCCCCAATCTGAGGCCTTTGACGATATCCGTCTTCTGCTCCCGTGCAGTCACCATGATGATGGGCACATCCGAATGCTGACGGATTTCTCTGCATACGTCCCACCCATCCATGTCAGGCATCATGATATCGAGCAGTACAATATCGAATCTTTCTTCTTCGATGTATTGGAGCCCTTCTTTCGCCCCCAGCGCTTTTCTGCAGTCGTATTGGTAGGGTTCCAGATACAACGCCAGCAATTCCAGCATCCTCTCTTCATCATCAATCAACAATGCCTTTTTCATACGCATCCTCCTTCGGCAAAGATATGTTGAAAACCGTTCCTTCACCTAGTTCACTTTCGACTTCCATCCTGCCGTTGTGGAGTTCCACAATCTCTTTGGCGATTGTCAGCCCAAGACCGGATCCTCCCTTGGAACGGGACCTGGATTTTTCTGCACGATAGAGCCGCTCAAATATATACGGCATATCTTCTTCGGCAATGCCATCCCCCGTATCCGAAATAACCGTTAAGACCTCATGTTTAGTTTGAACCACTTCCAATCTGACATGATTTCCGCGCGGAGTGTATTTTATGGCGTTATCGAGTATGTTCAACAGCACCTGTTGGATTCTTTCCGGGTCAATGGAAATGACCACATTACTTGGACAGGAATATGAAAATTCTATCTCTCTTTCTTCAATTGCTGGATAAATCCGTTCCACGATCTTTTGAATTAGCGCATCAAATTCCACTTTTTCTTTTTTTATGGCAAATTCATTCTGGTCTATTTTGGCCAGTTCAAACAATGTTTTTATCAGTCCGGCCAGATGTTCTGTCTCCTCCTGGATGATCTTTGTATATCTGGTTCGATCTTCCTCGGATGTGGTCTCCCGATTGATGATATCTGTATATCCTTTCAAATAGGTCAGTGGTGTACGGAGTTCATGGGAGACATTCGACAGGAATTCATTTCTTTCATTTTTCAAACGCTTCAAATCTTTTGATAAGCGTGTGATAGCAGTTGCCAACTCTCCGAGTTCGTCTTTTCGACTGGTGGATAGTTCCACTTCATGGTTGCCTCTGCTCAACGCTTCTGTGGCCTTCTTCATTCTGACCAATGGCTGTGTAATGACTTTTGAAAGCACAATCACCGTGATGATGGTTAAAATGACAGTGACCAATCCGATGAATAAAAATTGCCGAGTGAGACTGCTGATGATTTCTTTGATATGGTTGCTGTCGGCAAACATGAATACATGCCCACTATGTGTACCCTCCATGATAATCGGGCTGTCTGTCGCCACATATTTTTCATCCGCCCAATCCGACTCCAGTATGACGCCTTCATCTGGCACTTGGTCGTTATCTGTATGCTCGATTACCGCTGCCATTTTCGGCTCCATTGGGTTGGAGCTGGTAACCACTTCTCCATTTCGGTCTGTAATGACGACAATAAAATCAGATTCGGATTCCATGATGGCGACATGATTCAAGGTTGATGAGGTGTAATTTTCTTCCAGCACATCCCGATGGGTATTTCCACGGGCCAACAAGTCTCTCATCACTTCGTCGACACGATCATTGACCAGGTTTGTATATAATATGGAGAATAATATGATTTCAACAGTGATAATTACTACAAAAAATAACAACCCTATCTTCAAAGATAATTGATTTAGCATCACAGCCTCCTCTCTTCGACAATAATACTTCGAGTGCCTAACAACAGAGTAAAAAGATGACCTCAAAACTTATGCTTATCTGGTTTGACTCTCATTTAGAACTTTCTCCCATGCAATTGACCCGGCGTCAGAGACATATACATCGCCGTTTACGGTATAGATGGCCAGTTCTTTTTCATTCTGTCGGTTTCGAGCAATATATGCAATTCCATCATTCTTCAATTCCGGTGTATCAATGATGGCTTCTTCGTCATTTTTAACATTTCTTCTGTGAAGTTCAACATTTTCGTTATTTATCGCATAATATAAATCGTCCCCATAAAAATATACGGTCATTCCTGCCTCCCTTGGATCTGTTAATGCTTTAAACTGATTTCCACCATCCTCTGACAGATAGATGCCGGTAGAAGTCGCTGCTGCAACAAAGTTGGAATCTGACGGATGGATTGCCAATGATAATACGCCCCCTTGAAGGCCCTCCGCATCTGCTTGTTCCCAACTTTCTCCATCATCAGTACTTTTATAAAAACCTCGGCCGAGAGCGTAAAATATTTTGTGTAAACGATCGATCGCAAAAAAAGGAAGTCCTTTTCTAGTAGAATGAAGTTACCGACCACATCCATAGAAAAGAGGACTTCCCTATGAATGATT
>NZ_CANLSU010000019.1 GCF_947493875.1 uncultured Marinococcus sp.
TTTTTTTATTTCGTTTGATGAAGAATATGGGTTTGATTAATCCATTTATTTTTCTCGTGTTCTAAAAAAGTAACAGGAATATAAAACTCGCTATCATTTTTTTCTTTTCTAATTCCAAGAGATAAAAAACGATCAAACACTTGATTATAAAATATAAAATCAGCATTTATACGACTTTCTGTCCTCTTTGGATCATATATAGCTATTCTAGAATTTTCCATAACCTCAGTTAAGAAACAAAAATATTTCATTCTAAAATGGTATGCTTTAAATCGACCCTCATCCCTATTATTTAAAGTTTTATAACTTATTTTCCCCCGTAATAAATCCTTATAAATTTTCTCACCTCTTTTATATCCAAACTTGTGTAAACCTAATAAATGCATTAAATGCCCCTCATCGAATTTTATTAAAAAAGGAGTCGATTTATGTCTAACATCATATCTCAAAACTTTTCCAACAAAATTATCTCGATAAAACTCTGTGATTTCCTGAAGTGTTAATTCATTAACTCGATCACTCAATTGCATCCTCCTCAAACATCAAACCATTGACTTCTTTTTGTTCTTGCCTTGTTAACATCCTTTTTTCATCTTCAACATAATTTCCCTTACCCCAATGATAAAGCAACGCATAGATATATTCTGTTGGATCTTGCTCTTTATAGTGATCGAGTTCGCCATCTTTAAACAACTTATTCGATTCTTTGAAAAGTCCGGAGTACACCATCAATTGCTTTCCTTTTAACCCTTTATAAAAAGCATCAAAGACTTTTTCATTCGCCAGGTAGTCACTATCTTTCGCCGAGTATTTGGCCAGCTCAGCCACTTCTTTTTTGCTGTTCGTTCGAACCTTTTGCACATGAACGTTCGTAATCAACGGATTATTAGTAACCTGCTGCCAGAGATCCAACCATCGTGCTTGAGTAATATATTGTTTACGATCATTAAAATAGCTTTTATTCACCGCAATCAGCACATGAAAATGAGGGTTGTAGTCGTCTCGATCTTGATTATATGTAACCTCTAACTTTCGAATATAGCCTTTAACAATACTTTGAACTTCTTTTCGCTTCACTAGTTTTTGAAAAGCGTGATTATATTCTCTAATTTCATCGTGTAATTCTTCAGCCTTCACATTCGGTGTCGTCAGTGTGAGGAAAATAAAATCCTTGTTATATGCATCTTTGATATATTCCATTTGGATCGCTAAGGCCAACGCTTCTTTCCTTGCTTTCTTCCAGGAACAAATAGGACAAAATCGGTTTTTGCAGGTATTTCCTTTATGCTGTTTTTTATTTTCCAACGTTTCATCAGCCACCATCATCATAAATGTATTACAATCCTGGACAATCTCCCATGACGACTCGGACAAAAACTTACGAATAAACCTTGCCAATACTTGATTTTTAAGTTTTTTCTCTTTATACTTTTCCATAACAAATGATATTCCTTTCTGAGGGCTGAGACCCTCATTAGGACGAAAAACTTGCACTCAGCCCTGCTTTTCCTTTTTTTGGTGTGGTTACCTTAAAGGGTAAAACAGTATGCTGAAAAACGCAAGTTTTTTTCGTTTTATACCTACTCGCTCAAAGGATTTGAGACTTACCTATCGCCGTAAATAGTTACCCTTAGTATCAAGATAAGTAGGAACTGATTTTCGCTTCGCTCAATCATTCCTAAAAACATAAACAATATAAAAAATATGCTTGGAGGAATATATTCCTCCAAGCATATTTTTTATATTTGCAGCATCGTATCGCAGGCACTACTTTTTTTGCATTAATGCCCAATCAATTTCTAACCCTCGAAGATATTTTAAAAATGTTTTCATGGTCGGATGATTATTTCCACTTTCCATTTTAGAGATCATGCTAGATGTTAGGCCACTCTTCTCCGCCAGCATAGCTTGCGTCAATCCCAATTCAACTCGTATCTCCATCGCAGTCTCTAACATCTTGGCATAGGCCTGATCGGTCTCTTCTTGACTTTCCCCCAACTGAAATAACTTTTCCCAACTCGAATGGCTGATTCGTGCTCCCATTAGGCTATCCTACTCCTTCACTCAACTATCCTTTTCTCTTAACTTACATTCCAAATCAAGACTGTTTAAGTATCGAAAAAATGTCTTTGCTGTGACCTGGGTATCTACTCGTTCAATTCTTGAAATAGTTTTTCCATCCAATCCGCTTTTCTCCCCCACCATGACCTGAGTTAATCCTAAAGCTATTCGTCTATCGATTGCTTTAGAAAGCAAGTGAGCATAAGTACGATCTGATTTTTCCTCGCTCTGTGCAAGTTTTAATAGTTTTTTTGCTGTTGATATGCTGCCTTTACTAGCCATGGCGTCTATCCCCCCAGATGATTTTACATGCCTAAATCCGGACCTTTTCTCTGATTTTTTTGCTGTTGTTCTTTTCGTTGCTGCTGTTTTTCTTGAAAGACCTGATTCATTGCTGATTCTTCATCGTCTCGCTTCAAGCTAGTTGGATATTTTTTTAAGCTGAACGATTCAATAGCTTTCCCTTTGGCTCGACCAACCATATCAGCAAACTGCTGCTTTTGATTGTAGAACTGCTCTTTCAGCAAGTCCAATGCCTTATGCAAAATCTTATTTTCATTCGTTAAATGCCGGTTGTTCTTTTTCAATTGCTCATTTTCATCCCGCAATTCCTCGTTCGAACTTTGGGCCGATCGCAGATGATCTTGGGCACTCCCTAATTCTCTGTATAAATGTTGGTTTTTATTTTTCATATCAAACGAGCCCTTTGCCAGATTATACAATTCATCATAGCTCTCTTTGGACAGTTCCACTTTACGAGCTCCTGTGAAGCCCATAGCACGCTTTTCTTTCGCTCCTGAGGTAATCCGGTGGAAATTTTGCTCAAACTCCTTCATCGGCTCCAGAATCGCCTGTTTCTCTTCAATCTGTTGCTCCAGGTCTTCGAGCTCTTTCGTCTTCGCTTTGAAGTCATTCATGTCCTCATAGTCATTCGTTCCCACGAGCTCCCGATCAATCCCCCGGGCATTGATTTTTTCTTCTAAAAATCCAATCTCTCGTTCCCGCCAGTCTTCAAACGGATGCGTCTGATTCAACGTTACATCCTGCTGCTTGATCGCCCGGTCAAACGACACCTGCGTATCCATCCCTTTTTGGTACCCGGTAGCCACTGGCACAAAGTTCATATGCATATGGGGGCTTGCTTCATCATCATGAATCACCGCATTGTACATTTTCAGTTGGGGATTACGCTGTTGGAACTCCTGGAACCATTCCTGGAGCACGTCCTTCGCCATTTCCCGGTTGGCCTCATTGTCCTGAAACTGATCCTGCTCTCCGATCTGTACAATCATTTCCTGTTGGGGTCTCGTCTTTTTACTCTGCTGGACATGCTTGTAGTAATCATCAATTTTTCGGTCCCGGCGTTGCTGCTTGTCGTTATACCGATCTTTCGCTGCTCCAAACTCTCGCTCATATAATTCCCGAAGATCCATCTTCACCAAGTAGACATTCCGATCCGATTTCGAGAAGTCAATGTGATCATTTCGTTCTTTTCCCCGTTCCGTGAACTCCCGATTATTATGTTTAATGTTGGTCTTCCTCGTATCCTTTTTGAGGGAGATACTCATGCCCATTCCGATCACCTCGCTACCTCTGAGCCTACCAGATATTTGTTACTTTGCCAAAGTAACGCTTTCTGAGTTTTGACAGGTGTGTCAAAACGAAAGCGCTCTGCGAGGCATGTCGGCTGCGCCGAGCCATGCTCCGCATGGCCAAAAAAAAGACCGCCCCTTTTTGAAAAAAGGGGCAGCCAAAAACTTTCTTTATCCCTCCGGGGGCTCTGTCGAGGACGAAGCAAAAAGGGAAAAAAGTGTTTTTCCTTTTTGCTGTCGCCAAGAGCCTGGAAACCATCAATAATCGTCAATTCTTAATCCTCCATTGGCTTCGCCAAAGTCCGGTTACATTGACGATAAAAAAGCTAAAAAGAATGGACCAAATAAAATTAACTCTGTCTGTTCTTAACAAAACTTGGATACTCATAAGTTATTTTTAATAACATCTCAGTGAATTTCAAAAGCATTTCTGCTTCATTTCGATCTATATTTCCAATTTCATGAGTAGCTAAGTTACCTGACTTCCTAATATGGTCTACCCAATCTCTACTATATTTAGGTATATAATTTTCATCTTTAAGATAATCTACATATTCTATAAATTTTAAGTTTTTATCTGCTTCCAATTGAACTGCAAGATTCATCAACAACTTTCGACAAAGTAACGCCACACCCGTATAAGCTCTAGCTCCAAAAGATTGTCTAGCTTCTTCATATAAAGTACCAATCTCCTTAGGTAAATGACTTATTTCATCACCAATTAAGAAATTAGGCTTCTGCTCACCATCTGGAGAAAAGAACGTTGGATGTTTACAGGAGGGACAAAGATAAATCCCATAGCCTTCAATAACACGGCTACCGTCCTCAAACTCACCAATCGCATAACCATTTTTTGAAGCAACCTCTGCACTACAGTAACCACAAACAAATCGTCTCGACTTGAGTATATGTGTTTTAGACCAATAAAATTCGATCATATAAGCTTCCCCCATTCCGAACAAATTAGTTGAATAAAAAAAATAAATTTGATAATATAAGTTTACGATGATAAGCAAAAATGTCTTATTATCGTGATAGTGCGAATGCTTGGTACTTCGTGCTCCCGCGCATGGGCACTGCAGCTGATATAGCAGTGCAAAATAATAATGCGAGTATCCCACAGGGAGATTGTCTCTGTCGTACCAAACCAAATTTAATTTCAGAAAATCTACGGTCTTCCGTAGATTTTTTTTATTTCGTTTGATGAAGAATATGGGTTTGATTAATCCATTTATTTTTCTCGTGTTCTAAAAAAGTAACAGG
>NZ_CANLSU010000020.1 GCF_947493875.1 uncultured Marinococcus sp.
GGGGGCTACGCTATCGCTCAGATGCCGAAAGGAATGGTACGGGGGAAGCCCGCCCCTTCCATTCCCTTCGGTCATGCCAGCTTGCAAACCAGAGGCTTCGTCAACTCCTTATCCTCCCTCCGGTCCGGTACCGTTGACGAAGATCAAACGCTGGGAGCTTCTCTGAGCTTCTCTGAGCGATTTGACATAGAGAAACAGGGATAAATAGGGTCTGACTCTTAGCAGCGATCAGGGAAGCGATGGCGGCATTTTATGCAAGACGATTTCATCTGATAGACTCCGGGTTCTTTTTTAAAACTCTTGTAATCATATATCTCGTGGAGTAAAATAAGTCATTCAAAAATATTTTTGAATGAGGTGCTTTTTATGATTCAAACGATTGGCACAGCCATCACTTTATATGTGGCCACGGCTGTGGATTTGTTAGTTATCTTATTAATTTTCTTTGCAAGAACGAATACCAAAAGGCAATACCGTGATATTTACATAGGACAGTATCTAGGCTCCCTAACATTAATTGGTATCAGTCTGGTTTTAGCTTATGTTTTAAGCTTTGTGCCGGAACAATGGATGTTGGGACTGTTGGGTTTAATACCTATTTATTTAGGTCTTAAAGTCGCTATTACTGGCGATGATGATGAAGAAGAAGTCGAAAGGCAACTAGATCAAAGAGGCTTAAGTAAATTAGCAAGAACGGTTACACTAATTACTATAGCTAGTTGTGGTGCCGATAATATAGGACTGTTTGTGCCTTATTTTGTAACATTGAATATCGTAGAACTAGTAGTAACGTTACTTGTGTTTGTGATTCTTATTTTTGGTTTAGTATTTACAGCTCAAAAGCTATCGAATATTCCTGGAGTTGGAGAAGTTGTAGAAAAATTTAGTAGGTGGATCATGAGCATTGTATACATTGGCTTAGGCGTATTCATTGTTTATGAAAATCAAACCATACAAACATTAATCTCCTTCTTCAATTAAAAAAAAGGTGGTCCAATGAATAAAAATATAGAGTGCCAGATTATATCTGTTCATGAGGGTAAGGTTGAGGATGCCCAAAACTTTTTAAGAGAAACGCCATCTGAGGACCTTATGGCTATTTTCCATAAGGTATGCGATAGCAATAAAGTGAAAATCATTCTATCACTGCTTAAAACAAAAGAAATGTGTGTCTGTGATATTTCTATTATTTTAAACATGACAATAGCTTCAACATCTCACCATCTAAGGCTTTTGTATAAAAACGATGTTCTAGATAAATATCGAAAAGGGAAAATGGTTTATTATTTTATAAAAGACGAAGAAATAAAAAACTTTTTTGAAACGAATTTAACCAAAGAATCATATCAGGCATAAAATAGATTATGAAAAACCGAGTAAAATAGGCTTGTCCATGATAAGCGGACCTTGGCGTTAGCCATGGGAGCATTAAGGAATGGACAAGCACACACGGTTTGCACCCTCTTGGAGCTAGCAAAAGAAGCCATTCTTTTGCTTCGCCTACCGGCGAGGGGAAGTTTTTGGGGGCGCCTTTTTTCAAAAAGGTGCGGTCCTTCTTTGGGATTTTAGGCTAGGATAAAGCTAGCATAAAGCTAGCTATTTCGACAGGTGTTGAAGGGGGAGTTTGAGGGGGATAAGCGAAGCGTTCCCCCCCAACAAGGGCTTATTTGTGCCACGAAGTGGCTAGCAAATATAGAGCTTGCCAAACCGTAATTATGACAGTGAAATGGAGAGACAACGTCGAACCATTGGCTGGAATATTTGGAGGTGCGAAATATGGGAGAGAGTTATGAGGAAAACGATCAGCAGGCGAATGATGACGAGCACAAGCGAGGTCGGAAGGAAGCCAAGCAGATCAGTTTTCGAGTAACGGAAGGCGAATACCTCAAGTTGGAGCAGTCAGCGGAAACCTTGAGCATGAGCGTGCCGGCTTTCGTGAAAAAGAAGGCGCAGGGAGCCAAGCTGGTGATGCCGAAATTGGAGAAGGAAACCGGCATGCAATTGAGTCGGGAGCTACGAGATATTGGGAAGAATGTGAATCAGATCGCTCGCTGGTGCAATCAGCGGCAGGAGGAAGCATTGGAAGAAAAGGATATGGAACGGCTGGAGGAGAACCTACAACGGGTGCAGGAGGAGCTGAGTCGGGTATGGCAACAGTTAAGCTAGGAACAACCAAGACGGCGAATAAAGCCCTCAGCTATGCCGAGAAAAAAGCAGAAGTGGCTTCCGGGCTGGATTGCCTTCCGAAGGTCGCCCAGGCGCAAATGAAAGCCACCAGAGAGCTTCATGGCAAGAACCAGGGCATTCAGGCGCATACGGTCATTCAATCCTTCGAGCCGGGCGAGGTGAGTCCGAGAGAAGCCAATGCAGTGGGAAGAGAGCTGGCGGAAACCATGGCTCCAGGGCATGAATGCATGATCTATACGCATACGGACCGGGAACATACGCATAACCATGTGGTGATTAATGCGGTTCATGCGGAAACGGGAGCCAAGTATCAAGCGCATGGCCAAGCAGCGATTCAGCGAACCCAGCAGATGAACGATGAGATTTGTCGAAACCGGGGGCTCTCCGTACCGGAAAAGCAGGCGGAGGTCCGGCATACCTTAGCGGAACAGGAATTGCTCACCAAAGGCGAGCCCAGCTGGAAAGACGAAATCCGGCAGGCGGTGGATCGAGCGAAACAACAAACGGAGAACATGACGGACTTTCGAGATCATTTGAGCAAGGAATATGAGATTGAAACACGGTTACGAGGATCCACGTTGAGCTATAAACATCCGGATCGTCAGCAAGCCGTGCGAGCCAACAAACTAGGGGCGGCATATCAAAAGGAGGAAGTCGAGCGTGGCTTTGAACGACAAGCTGGAGCAGAACAGAAGCATGGAGGAACTCTTGAAAGAGACCAGAGAACTCAACGAACTGATGCGGAGTTACATTCGGGTGCAGATGAACGAGGACGGAGCAACGAGCCTGTCGGTCGATCATCACTTGGAGAAGATTCGAACCACATCGGTCAAAGTCCATCAGCAAATGGAATCGATGCTGCAGAAGCAAGAAAAGATGTTGAGCGCAAACGACGAGCACTTGCGGAGCGTGCTGAGTACCGGAGAGGATACGATCGAAAAGAACAATCATCGAACGCTGGCCAAACTAGACGAACTGGACCGGAACATTCAAAACAGGCTGAACGCGCTGAACAACGAGATCAGGACAAGCACGAACGACATGCAGAGCGGACTCAACAAAATCGTGTCCAACGCCCAAAACGACAGCAGGGACTTAGTCGCTAAAGCCAAGAAGGGAGCGATGGCGTCGTACTGGGGCGATGCGTTTAAGTATGGGTTAGCAACCAGTGGGATTGCGGTGCCTTTGCTTTTGATAAGCCAATGGATATTTTTTTAGTTAAATTGAGAGAAAACCCCGGAAGTTAAAATTTTTAACTTCCGGGGTTTTCTCAATACCACACATATATGTTCAGTCTATTGAACATGATGTTTAAAGGTTTTCTCGTTCTTTCAATGATTTTAAACGATCGAATTGATTACGGTATTCATAATCTTTATTTTCTTTTTTACTAATAAGAATTTTTCCATCGTACTTAGCATATTTTTTCTCTGTATTGTAACTAGTCCAAGCGAGATCATGGTTAATAACATAAACATTACTAGAACCCATTTGGTAAATATCTAAAAACCCATTTTCTTGCAAAGTCTTTAAATTTCTATAAATAGTCGATCTGTGTTTACTAAAGTAATCTTCAAAAACATTATATGAACAAGCTAGAGCATTCCTGTTGTCCATGTGTTCTAAGATAAAAAATAATAAACTGCTGGCAAAAGCATGGTTGTTCATTAGCCAACGAACCTCTGGCATATGATCTTTGTAGAGTTGAACAAAATTAATATTCTTTTTGTCTTCTTCTCTTTTTTCTTCTTCGTTTTCTTCTTTTTCTTGCACTTCTAATAACTTTTGAATCCTATGAAATTCTTCTTTGGTTAATTCTAGTGTTACTTTTTCGTCATTTTTTTGCATAAATAATTACCTCCATTGCTGCATCATCTAGTTGCATTAATGATACATAATACCGTTCATTTTTGCAACCTTATGTTTCATTAAAAGTTAATCATGTTGTATGATGTTGCACAGCTCATGCAACATAGATGTTGCACAGCTCATGCAACATGATTAATATAAAAAGCCTTTAAAACCAGTATTTACAGCACTTTCCCCTTCTTTATCTCGAACAAGGTTTAATTTCTTTAAATGTAACAAGAAAAATCTGAGTTACATTCGTGGGCTTTCGAGCCCACACGCCGACCAACGGAAGCCCGTTGGATCGCTTAAGGTTTTAACCCCCAACCCCCAATTGCAATTGGGGGCTACGCTATCGCTCAGATGCCGAAAGGAATGGTACGGGGGAAGCCCGCCCCTTCCATTCCCTTCGGTCATGC
>NZ_CANLSU010000021.1 GCF_947493875.1 uncultured Marinococcus sp.
GGCCCGCCAGAGACGGTAACAGCCCGGTAGCCGACATCCTCCCCCCGCCGGGGGTATCCTGAGTACGACGGGACACGAGAAATCCCGTCGGAAGCTGGGAGGACCATCTCCCAAGGCTAAATACTCCCTAGTGACCGATAGTGAACCAGTACCGTGAGGGAAAGGTGAAAAGCACCCCGGAAGGGGAGTGAAACAGATCCTGAAACCGTGTGCCTACAAGAAGTCGGAGCCCGTTAAGGGGTGACGGCGTGCCTTTTGTAGAATGAACCGGCGAGTTACGCTCGTCTGCAAGGTTAAGCCGCAAAGGCGGAGCCGCAGCGAAAGCGAGTCTGAAGAGGGCGATGCAGTAGGCGGGCGTAGACCCGAAACCAGGTGATCTACCCATGACCAGGGTGAAGGCCAGGTAACACTGGCTGGAGGCCCGAACCCACGCAAGTTGAAAATTGCGGGGATGAGTCGTGGGTAGCGGTGAAATGCCAATCGAACCTGGAGATAGCTGGTTCTCCCCGAAATAGCTTTAGGGCTAGCCTCGGGTATGAGAGTCCTGGAGGTAGAGCACTGATTGGACGAGGGGTCCTTCCCGGATTACCGAATTCAGTCAAACTCCGAATGCCAGCGACTTGCTGCCCGGGAGTCAGACGGCGAGTGCTAAGATCCGTCGTCGAGAGGGAAACAGCCCAGACCACCGGCTAAGGTCCCTAAGTCTGCGTTAAGTGGAAAAGGATGTGGAGTTGCTTAGACAACTAGGATGTTGGCTTAGAAGCAGCCATCATTGAAAGAGTGCGTAATAGCTCACTAGTCGAGTGACTCTGCGCCGACAATGTACCGGGGCTAAACGCAGCACCGAAGCCGTGGACTCTCCCGCATGGGAGAGATGGTAGGGGAGCGTTCCAGGGGCTTGGAAGCCGGACCGTGAGGACCGGTGGAGCGCCTGGAAGTGAGAATGCCGGTATGAGTAGCGAAAAGAAGGGTGAGAATCCCTTCCGTCGAAAACCCAAGGTTTCCTGAGGAAGGCTCGTCCGCTCAGGGTTAGTCGGGTCCTAAGCCGAGGCCGAAAGGCGTAGGCGATGGAAAACAGGTTGATATTCCTGTACCACCTCCGTTCCATTTGAGTGATGGGGGGACGCAGGCAGGCACGGCCGCGCGCTGTTGGACATGCGCGTTGAAGCTGGCAAGGCCGGGGGAGCGGCAAATCCCTCCCCCAGACGGCCAAGCGGTGACCAGGAGGGCCCTACGGGGCCCGAAGGGCCGGCACCTACCCTGCCAAGAAAAGCCTCTAGCGAGGAACGTGGTGCCCGTACCGTAAACCGACACAGGTAGGTGGGATGAGTATTCTAAGACGCGCGGGAAAACTCTCGTTAAGGAACTCGGCAAAAGGACCCCGTAACTTCGGGAGAAGGGGTGCTCCCCGGGGTGAATAGCCCCAGGGAGCCGCAGTGAAAGGGCCCAAGCGACTGTTTATCAAAAACACAGGTCTCTGCGAAGCCGTAAGGCGAAGTATAGGGGCTGACACCTGCCCGGTGCTGGAAGGTTAAGAGGAGGCGTTATCCCCCTTCGGGGGGAGAAGCGCCGAATTGAAGCCCCAGTAAACGGCGGCCGTAACTATAACGGTCCTAAGGTAGCGAAATTCCTTGTCGGGTAAGTTCCGACCCGCACGAAAGGTGCAACGACTTGGGCACTGTCTCAACGAGAGACCCGGTGAAATTATAATACCTGTGAAGATGCAGGTTCCCCGCGACAGGACGGAAAGACCCCATGGAGCTTTACTGTAGCTTGACATTGGATGTGGGTACCACTTGTACAGGATAGGTAGGAGCCATCGAATCCGGACCGCCAGGTTCGGAGGAGGCGCTGGTGGGATACTACCCTGGTGGTATCGACATTCTAACCGCAGGCCGTGATCCGGCCTCGGGACCGTGTCAGGTGGGCAGTTTGACTGGGGCGGTCGCCTCCCAAACAGTAACGGAGGCGCCCAATGGTTCCCTCAGAATGGTCGGACATCATTCGCAGAGTGCAAAGGCACAAGGGAGCTTGACTGCGAGACCTACAAGTCGAGCAGGGACGAAAGTCGGGCTTAGTGATCCGGCGGCACCGCATGGAAGGGCCGTCGCTCAACGGATAAAAGCTACCCTGGGGATAACAGGCTAATCTCTCCCAAGAGTTCACATCGACGGGGAGGTTTGGCACCTCGATGTCGGCTCATCGCATCCTGGGGCTGAAGTAGGTCCCAAGGGTTGGGCTGTTCGCCCATTAAAGCGGTACGCGAGCTGGGTTCAGAACGTCGTGAGACAGTTCGGTCCCTATCCGTCGCGGGCGCAGGAAAGGTGAAAGGAGCTGTCCTTAGTACGAGAGGACCGGGATGGACACACCGCTGGTGTACCAGTTGTTCCGCCAGGAGCACTGCTGGGTAGCTACGTGTGGACGGGATAAGTGCTGAAAGCATCTAAGCATGAAGCCCCCCTTAAGATGACCTTTCCCCTCTACGGAGATAAGACCCCTTGAAGATGACGAGGTAGATAGGTCCGGCGTGGACGCATGGCGACATGTGCAGCGGACGGATACTAATCGGTCGAAGTCTTATCCACGCACAGCACGATACGCGGCGGTGGCTGCGGTCTCGGTATTTGGTTGTCAGGGCCCGACGGGCCAGTCCGGTGGCAACAGCGAAGAGGATCCACCCGTTCCCATGCCGAACACGGAAGTTAAGCTCTTCAGCGTTGATGATAGCCGGGGGT
>NZ_CANLSU010000022.1 GCF_947493875.1 uncultured Marinococcus sp.
TGCTCCATAGAAAGGAGGTGATCCATCCCCACCTTCCGGTAGGGATACCTTGTTACGACTTCACCCCAATCATCTGCCCCACCTTCGGCGGCTGGGTCCCAGAAGGGTTCCCTCACCGACTTCGGGTGTTGCAAACTCTCGTGGTGTGACGGGCGGTGTGTACAAGGCCCGGGAACGTATTCACCGCGGCATGCTGATCCGCGATTACTAGCGATTCCGGCTTCATGCAGGCGAGTTGCAGCCTGCAATCCGAACTGAGAATGGCTTTTCTGGATTGGCTCCCCCTCGCGGGTTCGCATCCCGTTGTACCATCCATTGTAGCACGTGTGTAGCCCAGATCATAAGGGGCATGATGATTTGACGTCATCCCCACCTTCCTCCGGTTTGTCACCGGCAGTCACCTTAGAGTGCCCAACTGAATGCTGGCAACTAAGATTAGGGGTTGCGCTCGTTGCGGGACTTAACCCAACATCTCACGACACGAGCTGACGACAACCATGCACCACCTGTCATTCCGTCCCCCGAAGGGGAACCGCCTCTCTCGAGGCGTAGCGGAAGATGTCAAGATCTGGTAAGGTTCTTCGCGTTGCGTCGAATTAAACCACATGCTCCACCGCTTGTGCGGGCCCCCGTCAATTCCTTTGAGTTTCAACCTTGCGGTCGTACTCCCCAGGCGGAGTGCTTAATGCGTTAGCTTCGGCACTACGGGTATCGAAACCCCTAACACCTAGCACTCAGCGTTTACGGCATGGACTACCAGGGTATCTAATCCTGTTTGCTCCCCATGCTTTCGCACCTCAGCGTCAGGTACAGACCAGAGAGTCGCCTTCGCCACTGGTGTTCCTCCACATATCTACGCATTTCACCGCTACACGTGGAATTCCACTCTCCTCTTCTGTCCTCAAGTTTCGCAGTTTCCAATGGCCTTCCACGGTTGAGCCGTGGCCTGTCACATCGGACTGACGAAACCGCCTGCGTGCCCTTTACGCCCAATAATTCCGGACAACGCTTGCCCCCTACGTATTACCGCGGCTGCTGGCACGTAGTTAGCCGGGGCTTTCTGGACAGGTACCGTCAGCACGCCAGCCTGTTCGACTGACGTGGGTTCTTCCCTGTCAACAGAGCTTTACGATCCGAAAACCTTCATCACTCACGCGGCGTTGCACCGTCAGGCTTTCGCCCATTGCGGATGATTCCCTACTGCTGCCTCCCGTAGGAGTCTGGGCCGTGTCTCAGTCCCAGTGTGGCCGATCACCCTCTCAGGTCGGCTACGCATCGTCGCCTTGGGGAGCCCTTACCTCTCCAACTAGCTAATGCGCCGCGGGCCCATCGGACTGTGCAAGGATCCGAAGATCCCTGCTTTACCGCTGACCTCAGGCGAGGTCAGGGCGTATTGGGCATTAGCCCCGGTTTCCCGGGGTTATTCCCATCAGTCCGGCAGGTTGCCCACGTGTTACTCACCCGTCCGCCGCTCGTTCCACCGGTTTCCTCCCGAAGGAGTCCGCCGGCTTCCCGCGCTCGACTTGCATGTATTAGGCACGCCGCCAGCGTTCGTCCTGAGCCAGGATCAAACTCTCCGTAAAAAGTTTGATGCTGTGGCATC
>NZ_CANLSU010000023.1 GCF_947493875.1 uncultured Marinococcus sp.
GACACGGTGGCCAAAGAAGCCGTGTATATCGCGGTCGGGATCCAGGAAGACGGCTCCAAAGAAGTCCTGGCGTACTTGTTGGCTCCGACCGAATCCGCGGGCAACTGGCAGGAACTCCTGGAGGACCTTCAGGTCCGCGGCCTCGAAGAAGTACTCCTGGTCGTGTCTGATGGACTGGCAGGCATGACCGATGCGATTCACGCCGTCTATCCGAGTGCCCGGCATCAGACGTGCTGTGTGCATGTCTCCCGCACGCTTGCCCGTAAAGTCCGGGTGCAGGACCGTGCGGCGGTCTGTGCCGACTTTAAAACCGTGTATCGGGCCAACGGCCGGGAGGAAGCGACCCACGCCCTCGAGGCGTTTATCGCTGCATGGTCTTCCCGGTACCCATCGGTCCGCCGGGTGCTCAACGAGCACCCCACGTTACTCACCTTTTATGATTTCCCATCCGCCATCTGGCGGAGCCTGTATTCCACCAACCTCATCGAATCGTTCAACAAGCAGCTGAAAAAATACGTTAAACGCAAAGAACAGTTTCCGAATGAAGCGTCCATCGAACGGTTTTTGGTCAGCCGGTTCGATGCATACAATCAAAAGTTTTCCACCCGTTGTCACCTGGGCTTCGCCCAGGCCCAACATCAATTGGAAGATATGTTTCAACGGCAGGGTTAACTTCAAGGCTGGAAGAGGA
>NZ_CANLSU010000024.1 GCF_947493875.1 uncultured Marinococcus sp.
CGTTTTAAGGCGATAAACGTAGCGTCCAGATAGATGCAGGCATAGCGTTTCGCTAATGGCCGGCATCGAAACGCCTCCACTTCGGCTTCCATCGTCTGGGTCATGTTGGAAATGGTCTGCGGCGTGTAATGATGGCCGTACATGCGTTCCAGGAGATCGGCGATCTCCGCAGTGGTGACTCCCTTGTGGTACATATGCATCACAAACGCTTCCAGCGTGTCATTCGTCCGTTTGTACGGCGCGACCGTCTGTTGGTGAAAATCACCGTTCCGATCCCGGGGAATCGCCAACGACAGCTCTCCAAATTCGGTTTTCAGGGTGCGCTCGTACGTACCGTTGCGGGAATTGCCGGAACCAATGCCGGCCGCATCGTATTTTTCGTAATCCAGAAAAGACGTTAATTCGGTTTGAAGCAGCTGATTGACGGCGTGTTCCAAATGAGATCGGAAGATCTCGTTGACATCCTGATGTTGGACTAGAGCGTGAGCAATATCTGTAGTAAAATTATTCATAGGGAAGTCCTCTTTTCTGTGAATGTGGTCGGCTAACTTCATTCTACTAGAAAAGGACTTCCTTTTTTCGTGTTCGCTCGTTTACACAAAATATTTTACGCTCTC
>NZ_CANLSU010000025.1 GCF_947493875.1 uncultured Marinococcus sp.
AAATCATAAAAGGTGAGTAACGTGGGGTGCTCGTCGAGCACCCGGCGAATCGATGGGTAGCGCGGCGACCACGCCGTGATAAACGCTTGGAGGGCTTCGGCGGCTTCCTCGCGGCTGTTAGCCCGGTACACGGTTTTAAAATCGGCACAAACTGCTGGACGGTCCTGCACGCGGACTTTGCGGGCAAGGGTGCGGGAGACATGCACGCAGCACGTTTGGTGCCGGGCTTCCGGATAGACGGCATGGATGGCATCCGTCATGCCCGCTAAACCATCAGACACGACCAGAAGCACCTCTTCGAGGCCTCGACCCTGAAGATCCTCGAGGAGTTCCTGCCAGTTGCCCGCCGATTCGGTCGGAGCCAGCAGATACGCCAGGACTTCTTTAGAGCCGTCTTCCTGGATCCCGACAGCGATATAAACGGCTTCTTTGGCCACCGTATCCCGTTTTAACGCGATAAACGTGGCGTCCAGATAGATGCAGGCATAGCGTTTCGCCAATGGCCGGCGTCGAAAGGCTTCCACCTCTGCTTCCATCGTCTGGGTCATGTTGGAAATGGTCTGCGGCGTGTAATGATGGCCGTACATGCGTTCGAGGAGATCGGCGATCTCCGC
>NZ_CANLSU010000026.1 GCF_947493875.1 uncultured Marinococcus sp.
GCCATTAGCTCAGTTGGTAGAGCATCTGACTTTTAATCAGAGGGTCGGAGGTTCGAATCCTCCATGGCTCACCATGATTTTGCGGGAGTAGTTCAGTGGTAGAACACCACCTTGCCAAGGTGGGGGTCGCGGGTTCGAATCCCGTCTCCCGCTCCATTTATGCGCCCGTAGCTCAATTGGATAGAGCGTCTGACTACGGATCAGAAGGCTAGGGGTTCAAGTCCTCTCGGGCGCACCAATTATTCATTCAATAACGGGAAGTAGCTCAGCTTGGTAGAGCACTTGGTTTGGGACCAAGGGGTCGTAGGTTCAAATCCTGTCTTCCCGACCATCTAATATATGGGGCCTTAGCTCAGCTGGGAGAGCGCCTGCTTTGCACGCAGGAGGTCAGCGGTTCGATCCCGCTAGGCTCCACCAACTTTTTTTGAAAAAATCATTGACGCTGTGAAGCACAGTTGATATGATATTAATTGTCGCTTTGAGCGGCAGATCGTTCTTTGAAAAGGAAAGACAAGCCAGAGCCCCAAAGAAAAGAA
>NZ_CANLSU010000027.1 GCF_947493875.1 uncultured Marinococcus sp.
ACGTTGGACCTTGACAACCGAATACCGAGACCAACACACAAGCAACACAAGGCTGCCGGCTGTTTCGGCCGGCGGCCGCGTCGAAGAATGACCGCGTATCGAGTGGTTAAGAAGAAAAGGGCGCACGGTGGATGCCTTGGCACTAGGAGCCGAAGAAGGACGCGACGAACGGCGAAACGCTCCGGGGAGCTGTACGTAAGCTTTGATCCGGAGATGTCCGAATGGGGAAACCCGCCTTCCGTCATGGGAAGGCGTCCGGCCGCTGAACACATAGGCGCCGGACGGTAGACCCGGAGAACTGAAACATCTTAGTACCCGGAGGAAGAGAAAGCAAACGCGATTTCCCGAGTAGCGGCGAGCGAAACGGAATCAGCCCAAACCGGGATGCTTGCATCCCGGGGTTGTAGGACCCCCGCACGGCAGGCGGGGAGGATAGGCGAAGCGGCCTGGAA
>NZ_CANLSU010000028.1 GCF_947493875.1 uncultured Marinococcus sp.
ATTCCGCAGTAGCTCAGTGGTAGAGCAATCGGCTGTTAACCGATTGGTCGCAGGTTCGAATCCTGCCTGCGGAGCCACTGGAGAGCTGTCCGAGTGGCCGAAGGAGCACGATTGGAAATCGTGTAGGCGGCATTCCCGTCTCGAGGGTTCGAATCCCTCGCTCTCCGCCATACATATTTATTTCAAAGGCCCGTTGGTCAAGTGGTTAAGACACCGCCCTTTCACGGCGGTAACACGGGTTCGAATCCCGTACGGGTCACC
>NZ_CANLSU010000029.1 GCF_947493875.1 uncultured Marinococcus sp.
GAAATGCCCTAAATTTGATTCTTTTCTTTGGGGCTCTGGCTTGTCTTTCCTTTTCAAAGAACGATCTGCCGCTCAAAAAAGCAGCTTAAACAATTTAACATGGTGCAATTAAACTGTCAACACCTTTTAAAGTGACACATAAATTATAACCTTTGATCAACTAAATGTCAATGGAAATAATGGTGGGCCTGAGTGGACTTGAACCACCGACCTCACGCTTATCAGGCGTGCGCTCTGACCAACTGAGCTACAG
>NZ_CANLSU010000030.1 GCF_947493875.1 uncultured Marinococcus sp.
GGCCGCCGGCCGAAACAGCCGGCAGCCTTGTGTTGCTTGTGTGTTGGTCTCGGTATTCGGTTGTCAAGGTCCAACGTTCGGTAATAATTATGGTGGAGCCTAGCGGGATCGAACCGCTGACCTCCTGCGTGCAAAGCAGGCGCTCTCCCAGCTGAGCTAAGGCCCCGAGTTATAATGGTGGGCCTGAGTGGACTTGAACCACCGACCTCACGCTTATCAGGCGTGCGCTCTGACCAACTGAGCTACAG
>NZ_CANLSU010000031.1 GCF_947493875.1 uncultured Marinococcus sp.
TGGCGGGCCTGACGGGATTTGAACCCGCGATCTCCTGCGTGACAGGCAGGCATGTTAACCGCTACACCACAGGCCCTATTGGTTGCGGGGGACGGATTTGAACCGACGACCTCCGGGTTATGAGCCCGACGAGCTACCAGACTGCTCTACCCCGCGATATAAAGTATATGGTGGAGGATGACAGGATCGAACTGCCGACCCCCTGCTTGTAAGGCAGGTGCTCTCCCAGCTGAGCTAATCCTCC
>NZ_CANLSU010000032.1 GCF_947493875.1 uncultured Marinococcus sp.
GGTGGGCCTGAGTGGACTTGAACCACCGACCTCACGCTTATCAGGCGTGCGCTCTGACCAACTGAGCTACAGGCCCATTACAAACTCCAACTATATAGGGTGATATGTAGTTGAATTGTTCTCTCAAAAGGAAAGCCAAGCCAGGCCCCTGCCCGGTCCCTGTGGGACCGGGGTACTGCTCCATAGAAAGGAGGTGATCCATCCCCACCTTCCGGTAGGGATACCTTGTTACGACTTCAC
>NZ_CANLSU010000033.1 GCF_947493875.1 uncultured Marinococcus sp.
GCAGATGATTGGGGTGAAGTCGTAACAAGGTATCCCTACCGGAAGGTGGGGATGGATCACCTCCTTTCTATGGAGCAGGACCCCGGTCCCGCAGGGACCGGGCAGGGGCCTGGCTTGGCTTTCCTTTTGAGAGACACGATCTCTCTATTTGTTTTTTGCACGTTGGACCTTGACAACCGAATACCGAGACCAACACACAAGCAACACAAGGCTGCCGGCTGTTTCGGCCGGCGGCC
>NZ_CANLSU010000034.1 GCF_947493875.1 uncultured Marinococcus sp.
GGCTCGAGACGGAATCGAACCGCCGACACGAGGATTTTCAGTCCACTGCTCTACCGACTGAGCTATCGAGCCATATTGCATGATTGATTTCGAGTGACATGTTTACGACTCGAATGAAATTATACCTTATTCATTTTGTTTGTCAATATGAATAATAGTAAAATGGCGGGCCTGACGGGATTTGAACCCGCGATCTCCTGCGTGACAGGCAGGCATGTTAACCGCTACACCACAG